>OZ244932.1:0-2310000 GCA_965222205.1 Balneolaceae bacterium
AGATAAAAAAATCGAAAGCTTATTGGTGGTTACTCAGCTTATTAACGTTTTCAGCCATTTCCGGTCGGTTGATGATGCAGTAAAGCATTTCGAAGAATAAAAAAAGCCTCACTTAAATTAATAAGTGAGGCTTTCATCAAACAAATAATGTTTAATATCGATACTCGTCAGACTTATAAGGTCCGGTAATTGGTACACCAATATATTCTGCTTGTTCTTCAGAAAGTGTTTCCAGATCTGCACCAATTTTTGAGAGGTGAAGCCGGGCTACTTTCTCATCCAATGATTTTGGAAGTACATGAACGCCTGGTGCAAATTCTTCAGGGCGATTCCAAAGTGCAATTTGTGCTAATGTTTGATTCGTGAAACTGTTACTCATCACAAAAGAAGGATGACCAGTAGCGTTACCAAGGTTCATCAATCTTCCCTGAGAAAGGAGCACTACCTGCTTACCTGATCTGAGGGTGAAAATATCTACCTGTGGTTTGATGTTTTCCTCTTCTGAATTTGCTTTCAACCAGGCTACATCAATCTCATTATCAAAGTGACCAATGTTTCCTACAATCACTTTGTCTTTCATGCTTTCGAAATGCTTTCCGGTCACAATATCTTTATTTCCGGTTGCGGTAACCACGATGTCAGCTCTTGGAGCAGCATCTTTCATACGTTTTACTTCAAAGCCGTCCATTGCAGCCTGAAGTGCACAAATAGGATCGATTTCGGTTACAATCACACGAGCTCCGGCTCCACGAAGTGATGCAGCTGTTCCTTTGCCTACATCACCGTAGCCAGCAACAACAGCTACTTTGCCAGCCATCATAACATCAGTGGCACGACGAATAGCATCTACTGCAGATTCTTTACACCCGTATTTATTGTCAAACTTCGACTTGGTTACAGAATCGTTTACGTTAATTGCTGGCAGAGAAAGTGTCCCTTTTCTCTCGCGTTCGATTAACCTCAGCACACCCGTAGTTGTTTCCTCAGAAATCCCATTTATGCCATCAACCAGCTCCGGATACTTATCAAGAACCATATTGGTCAAGTCACCACCATCATCAAGGATCATGTTTAGAGGCTGACCATCAGGAAAAAACAAGGTCTGTTCGATACACCAGTCAAACTCTTCTTCGCTCATCCCTTTCCAGGCATACACAGGTACCCCTGATTCTGCAATTGCAGCTGCAGCATGATCCTGAGTAGAATAAATGTTACACGATGACCAGGTTACATCTGCTCCTAAGTCAACCAGTGTTTCAATTAATACCGCAGTTTGGATAGTCATGTGAAGGCATCCGGCAATGCGAGCGCCTTTAAGTGGCTGCTCTGCTTTATATTCTTCGCGGATTGCCATTAACCCGGGCATTTCAGCTTCGGCTAATTCGATTTCCTGTCGGCCGTATTTGGCTTGAGTGATATCTTTTACTTTGTATGCTAGTTTTTCTTCTACTTGTGGCATGCTTATGTTTAATTTTTATTGTCTTCTATAATTGCTTTGGCTTTAAGGTAATCTCCCTCAGTTCCTGCTGATCCTAATTCAGCTTTAATCAGAAATCCTTCAGGATCGATGAATACCTTAAAAGGAATACCTAATGAAATCACTTCTCCGCCAACATCATTCGCGTCAACAGAAAATTCAAAGTCATAGTCATTATTCGCGATGAATTCTTCCACATCTTCCTGTGTATCCGCTGTAAGTGTATTTACTGCAAGCACTTCAAAATCATCTCCATACTCTTTCTTTAGGGAATCCATTGCCGGGAATACCATCAGGCAGGGACCACACCAGGTTTCCCAGAAATCGATCATAACAACTTTGCCTTTATAATCGGCGAGGTATACTTCTTCTCCTTCCATATTCTGGAAGGATGCCCGTTGTAGCACTGCTTCAATTCGGGCTTCTTCTTCACTTAATTGCCGCGGGTTTTGAGCTTTTTTGGAACAGGAGCTCATCACAAACAGTGCGATGAAAGTAATTGAGATAAATAGTCTTTTTTTCATGGAGGTATATCAAATAGTTTTAAAAAAGATAAGAAGAATGGTAGAGAAAAGCGTAATTGGCAATGCTTAACAGGTTGATAGAGAAAAACGGAAATCAGAACAATAATTATGAAGTTGGGGCTGACCTTTTTACAGATGAATCTTATCTTTGGGAATGCAAAATTCTTCAGAGGCAGACACTATTTTTGATTTTATAATTGTCGGGGCAGGGAAAAGAGAGTCTGTTCTTTTACCCCCTTTAGAGAGGAAGCCTAGATTTAAAATTGTAATAGGATAAGTATTTTAAGCTCGACTAGAATCCTGCTTTATCATAGTTGACAATAATTGTATCAGGTAGAATGTTAAATTCAACTGTTCTATTTAAGGCGGATCCATTTGTATAGTAGCCTGAGGGAAATCGGATTAATTTCTCTTCTTTTTCAAACTCTAAAATATACATTCCATCGGATTCATTTTGGTCCATACTCAAAAAACCAGAACTTTTTTCATGAGAGTCAATAAAACTTATTGTTGATACTTCTAACTCTTCACTAGTGTAAAATTTTATGTTCCTAATTTGTTGAGAAGTTTCATTTGCAATGGTGTACTTAATCCCGTTTCCCTGAAAACTACAAGAAATTAAAAAAGCTACCAGACCAAAAAGAGAAATAAATTTAACCATAATGGTTTTAGTTTTGGGATGATTGTTTATCAAAATTAACTAGTTACCATTAGTAGGAGTAAGTACAGAATTTGCAGTAGCCCTACAATTAGAACTATCAAGATTAGAAAGGTAACGAAGTTGACCAGTATTTAATGCATTCAGAACGTCTTCTATAATTTCGTCCTTTCCAGAATTGCTATTAGCCAAATTCCTTCCTTTTTGATTATTGAAAAGATCCATGTCTTTCTCTTTTTCATAATACAAGACGTTATAGCCATTAGGTGTTGGTTTATCTTCGTGGGCAGTGGTTAGTTCTTCAGTCTTTACTGTACCAATTCGAGAAGCACTTAATGCATTCCATAGAGTATGTCTGAAAGCGTCTGCCTGCCCATTATAGGTAGTGCAGCTTCCAATTAAATTCAAGTCAGACGATTCATCAATTGCTTGTTTTGCACTAAGCAAATACCAGTATTGGTCTATTAAACTAAGTTCTTCGAAAAGAGCTAATTCACTTGTTGACATATTATCTTTATAACCTTCTAACTCATCATAAGAAGCATAACTAGGTGTATATTCTGAATAAGAGTTATTAGTTCCTCCGCCTCCTTGGCCTGGCCAATTACCACCTCCATAATCACCTTCTTCTCCTTCATAACATATTTCGTAATAATCGATGCCATCAAAAAGAGTATCCATATACTGTACGCTACCATCAGAATATAAATAGTACCAATCTGTATATACATAAACAGCAATGATTTCGCACTCATTATAATTACGGAATCTAGCGTTAGGTTCGTCTGTTTTGAAGTCACCTCTGATTTTTTTTTCGCTGGCAAGACCTACTACGCTGCCATCATTAATTTTTTTCATAAAAACTAATTCGCCATTACTATTAATCAATGAATTTAAACCACTAAAACCATAGTGAAAATTTAGACTAAACTCTTTAGAAATCGTACTACTACCATTCTCTAAAAACTTTAAAAGATAAAATTCTGGGTCGCTCAAATAATTTGCCACTATCAAAAAACGAGTTGTTTGAGAAATAGTTTTCGATTCTTTCTTGGATGTTTTGCTTGCTATTTTTTTGATTGGGAACTGGTAAACTTCTCCAAATTCCTCAGACAAATATATTTTAGGATCATTCCATTCGATATTAAATCCAGAAGAAATAGAACCTCCAAATAGTTCAGACGAAAATTCTTTTTTTATATCCTCTATTAAATCCATTTTAGAGGTATGATCATTAGTAATTGGTTCATTGCATTGTGCCAGAAAAAAGCTTGAAACAAAGGTGATAATCAGTATTTTTTTCATAATCATGGATTTAATCAAATGTTAATTTATTACCTAAGAGTAAACTTAAACCTTAGTGTTACTTTTTTAATTGAGAAAAAATGTTCTTTTTTGTGAGGAGTCTTATCTTTGGGAATGCAAAATTCTTCAGAGGCAGACGCTATTTTTGATTTTATTATTGTCGGGGCAGGGATAGTTGGGCTATCAACGGCGTATAAACTTTCGCAAGCATTTCCAGAGGATAAAATCCTGGTGCTTGAAAAAGAAGATCGGGTAGCAGCTCATCAGACTGGAAAAAACTCAGGGGTAATCCATTCGGGAATCTATTACAAGCCCGGAAGCTATAAAGCAAGAAACTGTATAGATGGAAGGCATCAGCTGGTGGAGTTCTGTAACAAACACAATATCGCCATCGATATTTGTGGTAAAGTGATCGTAGCTACGGAGGAGGAAGAACTTCCAAGACTCGAGAAAATTTACCAGCGTGGGGTTGAGAATAAAATTGAAGGCATCGAGAAAATAGGCGTTGAAGAGCTTAAAGAAATTGAACCTCATGTAAATGGGATAGCCGCTATCAAAGTGCCTTGTGCCGGCATTGTAGATTATGCCGGAATGTGTAAAAAGCTGCAGGAATTACTCGAAGCCCAAAATGGAAAAGTGCTATTCGGGCAAAAAGTAACAAATATCAGAGAGACGGAAGATGAGATTACGGTTTCTACTGAAGTAAGTAACTTCAAAACCAGACATTTGATTGGCTGTGGAGGCCTGTACAGCGATAAAGTTGCTAAAAGTGGGGGAGTAAAATCCCCGGTACAAATTGTGCCTTTTAAGGGGGAATATTATGAGCTAAAGCCGGATGCAGAGTACTTGGTGAATCATCTTATTTATCCGCTTCCAAATCCTGAGTTTCCATTTTTGGGAGTACATTTTACACGAATGGCTTTGGGAGGAATTGAATGTGGACCCAATGCGGTATTCGTTTTCAAAAGAGAAGGCTACAATAAATTCGCATTCGATTTAAAGGAAGGATTTGAGGCGCTTTTTTTCAAAGGATTTCGAAAGATGGCGTTCAAACACTGGCGAATGGGGCTGGATGAGTACAAACGATCATTCTCCAAGAAAGCATTTGTAAAAGGCCTACAGAAACTAATCCCCGAAGTTAAAGAAGAACACCTGAAGCATTCGCCTGCCGGGGTGCGAGCAATGGCATTGTTACCAAATGGGGAAATACTTGACGACTTCTATTTCGAAGTATCCGGCAAGCAGATTCATATTCTAAATGCCCCAAGTCCTGCTGCCACAGCAAGTCTTTCTATTGGTGACGAAATTGTGAGGAAAGTAAAAGCAGAGTTTGGCTTGTAACTAATTATGCCTGATTTCGTTATGGTTTCACTAAATTCAGGGCATACATGCATAGTAAATCGGAGAATCAAATTACCGAAAATGAGTTTAGGGAGCTCTATCTGAATTATTATCCGATAATTTTTAAGGTAGCGGTATATATTTTAAAAGAAGAGGGCGAAGCAGAAGATACCGTTCAGGAAATATTTATTAAGGTGTGGAAGAACCCATCTTTACTTTCCGGGGTTGAGTATATCAAATCATACCTCATTTCGATGACCAAAAACCTGGCTTTCGATAAACTAAAAGCTCAAAAAAAGGAAAGTGAGCATATTCTTGAACTGGAGAAAACAAAAGAAGAAACCGAGTCTGTTGAAGAGGAAGAATTTCGAAAAGCTTTGGAAAAGGCAGTTTCTGAATTGCCGCCGAAATGCAGGCTTATTTTTTCTCTCAGCCGATTTGAAGGTCTTTCTAACGATGAAATAGCTGACTATCTGCAAATCTCGAAACGTACGGTTGAAACTCAGATTTCTTTAGCCCTGAAAGCTTTCAGAGGCGACTTACGGCCAATCTTTAAATCCTATCTATCAAGTGTAGGAATACCTTTTCTTACACTTTTTCTTCAGCAGTTATAAAAAAAGAGATTTTTTTACGTGTTCCATGTTGGTTTGCAGTCTATAGTGTAAATCAATTAAAAAAGAGCATGAATATAATACAGACCATAGCCTCAGAGATGAGCAAATATCCCGACAAGGTTGAACAATGGGAGTCTTCTTTTTCTAACACTGTATTAGTAGCTGCTTTACTAACACTCTCACTTTTATTGCTATGAGTATTGAAAGAGTCATTGATCTCTCCGTTAAACAATTATCCGGGACTGTTACTAATGAAGAGTTAAGTGAACTTGAAGAGCTCATCTCAGAAAATGATGAGTTGCTTAAAGTGTATGAAGAAGCCGTATCCACTTGGGAAAAATCGAACAATTTTGTACCAAAAGTATCAGCAGATGCAGAGGCATCATGGAATTCCTTTCAGAGAAGGCTAAGAGAAAAACCGCAGACTAAAGTTTTCACACTTTCTCCATTCTACAAAATTGCGGCTGTAATTGTCATCTCTATGGGATTAGGGATCTCCTTTTTCAATGTATGGGATACAGAAAGCTATATAACAAAAGAGGGAGAAAAACTTGAGGTAGCCTTGGCCGATCAATCTTTAATAACCCTGAACGAAAACAGCTCGCTAACAATAAGCCGGGCGTTTAACAAAGAATTCAGAACGGTCAGGTTTGAAGGGGAAGCATACTTTGATGTCGCAGAAAATCCGCAAAAACCATTCATAATTGAGACGGGCTCATCACAAATTCGTGTTCTTGGTACTTCTTTTAATGTGGATGCAAGAAAAGAGAAGAAATTAGTAGAGGTAGATGTTACCAGCGGTCGTGTGTCCTTATCTGAGATTGGTGATTCATCATACCAGGTAATTCTTACGATCGGAATGAAAGGAATATTTAACTCAGAGAGTAAAGAACTGATCAGCCTGGAATCAGAGAATGAGAATTTTCAGGCCTGGAGAACAGAGCTCCTTGTTTTCGATGACCTGAAAATGGACAAGGTACTTGGCGATATCGAGGACTATTTTGAAGTAGATATTTCCGCCTCAAATAAAGAAATCCTGAACTGCACTTTCACAAGTACATTTTCCAAACCAACTATCAGAGAAGTTGTTGAGATACTTTCATTAACGCTGGATTTAGAATACCAACAAGTCGGTGACCAATACACCTTAACAGGAGAAGGGTGTACAGAAGTACAGAAATAATTAAGAGAAAAAAGAAAATGATAAAAAGAGTTGTATTAGGTTTAGTAATCGCTGTTTTGGTTGCCTCTACAGGTTATTCGCAGAACTTCCAAATCAGGCAAAATTTCGAAAACGAACCTTTGGAAAATGTTTTAAAAACTATTGAGGAAAATACCGGATATCGGTTTTCTTATAGTAGCACATCTATCCAAACAGATATGAAAGTGACTGTTTTTTTTAATGACACCACTATAGAGGACGTACTTGAGAAGTTGTTTGAGAAAACAAGTGTAAAGTATGAGGTTATACAGAATCGAATTATCCTTAAGAAAAAAATAGAAGGACAAACGGTAAGAGGTAAGGTCATCGACAGCCACACCCAAATTCCAATTCCCGGGGCTACTGTTATTATTGTAGACTCCAACCCCTTAAAAGGAAACGCGACAAATGATGAAGGATATTTCAGAATAGAGAATGTACAGCCCGGCAGATATACGGTGAAAGCAAGCTTTATTGGCTATAAAGACGAGCTTATTCCTGCTATTTTGGTAGGTTCAGGAAAGGAGGTTATTCTAGAGATAGAGCTGGAGGAGTCTCTGCTGGAATTAGGCGAAATACAAGTTGGGGTTAGCTCAATATCTACCGCGCCATTAAATGAAATGGCTCAGGTGAGCGGGCGATCATTTACCGTTGAAGAAACCAAAAGATTTCCTGTTGGTGTGGGCGATCCTTTAAGACTAGCCTCATCTTTTGCGGGAGTTGTTTCTACCGATGATGGCGCAAATGATATCGTGGTTCGGGGTAATTCACCAAAAGGGATATTATGGATGCTGGAAGGGGTAGAAATCCCAAGTCCAAATCATTTTTCAAGCGAAGGAACTTCCAGTGGTGGAATTAGCATGTTCAGTACACAGGTAATCTCCCGGTCAGATTTTTTAACCAGTGCATTCCCTTCCCAATATGGAAACGCGACTGCAGGAGTTTTTGATATCCAACTGAGAAGCGGAAATAACGAAAGGCGGGAATCAACTATACAATTTGGCCTCCTTGGTTTAGATATTGCCTCAGAAGGTCCGTTAGCATCCAGAGGCGGAGCTTCTTATTTATTTAATTATCGCTACTCAACTCTTTCAATGTTAACTGCGGTAGGGCTCCCGATTGAGGATGAGGGAGAAAGAAATATTTTTCAGGATTTATCTTTCAAATTCAATTTCCCAACCCGGAAAGCTGGTACGTTTTCGGTGTTTGGGCTTGGTGGATTAAGCAAGTACCGAGGAATTTATCCCAATATAGAAGATGATGAAATATATAATATGGGGGTTTTCGGGCTTTCTAACCGATATATAATTAACAACAGCACAGTACTTAAGAGTACACTTTCCTGGTCGGGTACAAAAGTAGTGGATGATTATGTATTTGCTGAAGATTCAGTCACATTCCGGGATGAAAGCACATTCTCAAAAGAGTATATAAGAGCGAGTTTTGAGCTGAACAAAAAAGTGAATTCCCGTCATTTTATAACATCCGGGTTAACAACCAGTTTTTTGAAATACGATTTTCAATCCAGTCTGAAAGCCACCCTGAATGAGCCTCCCTTTAATGATTTCAAGCCGTTTAATGACACAGGGAATTCAGGGTCGTTCCAGGCATTTACATCCTGGAAGTTTCGCCCAACCGAAAAAGTAACCATGGTAAATGGACTTCACTTGCTGCACTTTTTTCTTAGTCAGGAGACAGTAATTGAGCCAAGGTCTAACATACGCTGGCAGTTCCATCCCGGTATTGCTGCTTTCGCTGGCTTCGGTCTGCATAGCCGCATAGAATCTCTGGATTATTATTTCGCAAACTACATTAATGAAGACGGTTCGATGATTGATAAAAATTCAGATTTGGGAGTTACCCGTTCAAGTCATTGGGTTGCCGGCTTTGATGCTAATATTACCAGTAAAACCTACTTTAAAACAGAATTCTACTACCAGCACATTTTTAATGTCCCAATTCTCGCTGATTCAGAGCTACCAGGAAATGAACATGCTGGGGCCTTTTCAACAATAAATATCAGCGATGGATATGTTGAAAATGCACTGGTAAATGGTGGCAAAGGCTGGAACTATGGGGTAGAAGTTAGTTTAGAGCGAAAATTTTCTGATAACTACTATTTCCTGATCAATGGAATGCTTTATGAGTCAAAGTATCAGGGAAGAGATGGGATCACCCGAAATACAAGATACAATGGTAACTTCGGATATAACTTACTTGCAGGAAAAGAGTTTTATGTAGGTAGCGAAAAAGACAATATTTTGGGCTTTAATCTCAAGCTTAGTCATGCCGGGAATAAAAGATACACCCCCATTGATATCGAGTTATCGAGGCAGGAAGGAAAAGGAATTACTTTGGCAGAAGGTATATTTACGGAGCGATTCTCCGACTATTTCAGAACAGATATACAAATTAACTACAGAAAAAATCTAGCCGGAAGAACCATTGAATGGAGACTTGATGTTCAAAATGTAACCGGCCACAATAATGTGCTGGATATTTTCTACGACGGGAATTTGGCTCAGCCGGTAATCCCGGAGCAGAAAATAATTATTCCGGTACTCAGCTATAGGATTGAATTCTAGAGTTCAAGGAGTGCATCCCAAAGCTTCATGTTTTTGTCTTTATTTTTTATCACCATAAGAGGAAGGTACTGGTCGCGATCAATTAATGCCTCCGTAATACTTCCCAATACAAAAGAAGAAAGTGTATCCCTGCCTCGTGACCCAATTGCAATAGCATCAATCTGATTAGAGAACGAAAAACGATTGATCATATATGGAATACTGTCGCTTTTTTTCAGGCGGTAATGCATGGTAAATGCTGAGGGATCAATGTTTTGTTCATCCATGAAGAGCTTCAGTTCCTGTTCCGCATTTTTTTGAAGTTCCTCAGCAAATTCATCATAAGTGAGTCCGGTTTTGAAATAACCACTTGGCATTTTAAGAATATGAAGACCAATAATTTCCATCTCGGGCTGATCTGCACTAATCTGTAATGCATATTGAAGTGCCATATAACTATTTTTCGAAAAGTCGATAGGCACAAGAAGTTTATTGATCTCTTTTGGAATGGTAGGGGGAACTAAAGCTATGGAGCAAGTAATAGTACGCGCTAGTTTTTGTAGAAATGAAATCTCAGAATCATGAGTATTACTTCGGTTAACCACCAGAAGATCGATATCATTATCACGAACTACTTTTGAAATTGTCTGAAGCTTAACTCCATCAAGGATATCTATTTCAATATTCTTGACATTTTTAATGCCTTCATACTTATCAATATTGTTCTCAACCGCGCCTTTAATGGACTCATCGATAGGAGGGATTAAGCCCGGGTATTTTTCAACGAGCTGTTTCGGGATATCTAGATTATCAGCTACATGAAGAAAAAGAATGGAATCGAAGCTTACCACACGAGACATTCGGTTTACATATTCGTAAGCCACTTCATCGTGTTCGTTAAGATCCAAAACTACTAAAAGGCGTTCTATTGAATACATGGGGTACTCTTAATAAATATTGACACTTGAATTTATACGAGAATCTGAAACAATCAAGAAAAGAAAGTTAAGGCTATATCAAGAGTTAAACACCATAAGATGTTCTAATTTTTAAGATAAGTGCGAACAAATGTAAGATGTTTGCCTGTTGTGTATCCTTTTTTTAAAAGTTGACTCATATCTCCTGTTAACCTAGATTGGTCGCATTACTCATCAAACCAACGCTATTATTATGAAAAAAAGTTACCATGCTATTATTGTGCTCCTTTTTGCAAGCTCACCACTTTTTGCTCAGGTAGATTATGACACTCAGATACAAACTATTTTTAATTCCCGTTGTACTAGCTGTCATGGTGCAAGCGGAGGAGTCAATCTTTCTTCTTTCAACAGTCTTATGAGTAGTGTTGGGAATGCGTATGGAGATCGGGTAGTAGTTGCTTTTGAACCCGATTCCAGTGGATTAGTAGATAAAATCGAACCAGATCCAATGTTTGGAACTCAAATGCCACAAGGTGGGATGCTTAGCCCATCTGATATTGATTTAATTCGCCAATGGATAAGTGAAGGCGCAAGTGCAGTACCAGCATCGAATGAAGGAGAATCCATAAACCCAGAAGAATTTAAACTGCTTGGGAATTATCCAAACCCATTCAATCCGGGCACACAAATCTTGTTCGATGTACCTGTGGCCACACAATATACCGTTTCAATTTATTCTATTAACGGGCAGTTGATTACAGAACAGGTTGGAAATACTTCAGCAGGAAGAGTTCAGGTTTCTGTAAATCTTGGGGCAAACCCATCAGGGATGTATTTGTATAAAGTAAGTGCCCAAATGAATGGCGCTACCCGCTTGATTGGTACCGGGCAAATGACACTGATTAAGTAATTTTCAATTAAAATGAGCCAATTAAGAATGTGGGTACTTTCAAGGCATACATTCTTAATTGATCATTTTTAATTATTAAAAGTATTCCTCTCAATTAATTCTCTGGCACTATGAAGAGCGGCATCTGAAATTTCGGCTCCGCTCATCAGGCTGGCAACCTCTCGAATATGATCTTCCTGTGAAAGAGGGATGATTTTAGTGATGGTTCGTTCGCCTTCTTCGGCCTTAGCTACTTTAAAGTGATGATGAGCCTGACTGGCTATTTGTGGTTGATGCGTGATGGCTACAATCTGGCATCGGTTGGACAGAGCTCTCATTGAGCGACCTACTTTTTCTGAAACTTCTCCGCTGATTCCGGTATCAATCTCGTCAAAAATCATAACAGGCAGACTTTGCTCTTTGGCCAGAATAGATTTCAAAGCCAGCATCACACGGCTTATTTCACCACCAGAAGCAATTTTAGCCAGAGGCTTAGGCTCTTCCCCTTTATTAGTAGAGATAAAAAGGCGGATTTCATCACAGCCATAATCGGTGCAGTCTACGGTCATTCCATCCACTTCAATCCATCCGGTTGGGCTTTGAAGCCAATCTACCCGAACAGCCAGTTTCGAATTAGGAATGCCGAGTTTGGAAAGTTCTTCTTCGATGTTTGAAGCCAATTTCTTACCAATTCGGATGCGTTCGTTATGAAGTTTGATCGCAGCTTCAGCAAGGCTTTTGCCTTGATCGGATACTGATTTCTTAAGTTTTTCAATTTCCAGATCAAAATTATCTGCGATAGAAAGTTCTTGCTGGATTTCATTTAGATAAGAGATTAAGCCCGGAATATCCCGTTGATATTTTTTCTGAAGACGGTTCAGCTCTGATTGTCGCTGTCGTAATTCTTCCAATCTATTCGGGTTGAATTCTATATTATTACGATAGCGCTCGGCAAATTGAACAGCTTCATTCACACTAACACGCGCAGCACTAATCTCTTCCAGATAAGTTTCGAATTCCGGCTCAATGCGGGCAAGATCTTCGAGATTCAATTTCAACTTATTGAGCAATTGCAGGATATTAGCATCGTCATTTTCGGCAAGCTCCGAAATTGCTGCTGCTTTTTGGTCAAGAACCTCCGCGTTATCAAGTAAATTCATTTCAGATTTCAGCTCTTCTTCTTCATCCGTTGAAAGCTTGGCTTGCTGCAGCTCATTAACCTGAAATCGATACAACTCTGTTTTCTCCTGGAGTTCCGATTCTCTTTTCTTTAGCGATGAAAGCTCTTTTTGAAGCATTTTCATTTTTACAAAATCAATTTGGTACGCCTCAAGCACAGGATCAATTTCTCCAAAACTATCAATCACTCCCCGATGATTTTCTTCTTTCAATAACAGCTGATGATCGTGTTGGCCATGTAAATCAACCAGTAAATCTCCGGCAGCTTTTAGTACGCTAATATTTACAGGAGTATCATTAATAAAAGCACGGCTTCCGGTTTGGCGGATTTCTCTTCGGAGAATCAGGTACTCCCCGAATTCCACTTCATTCTCTGCGAGTAAATTTTTTAACTCCTGGCTTTCTCCCGTTTTAATAGTCGCTTCAGAAATAGCTTTGTCGGCACCACGACGGATGACCTCAGTATCGGCACGTTCGCCCAGAATCATATTCAACGCTCCTATGATAATCGACTTTCCAGCTCCGGTTTGCCCTGTTAGGATATTAAGCCCTTCCCCAAACTGAACTTCAAGTTCATCGATAAGTGCGAAATCTTTTATGTACAATGATTGGATCATTGAATTCAAAATTTAAAATTAAAGATTCAAAATTCTCAAGATCGTGATTTGGTTGTTTTGACAATAGCAGAGAGAATATTCACAATTTCCAGAGCTTCTTTTTGGTATTCAGACACATCAATTGAGGTTAATTCACTTTCTTGTAGAAGTCGTAACCAATATCTGGTTTCTCGGGCTTCTTTTAAAGAGATCGAGAGTTTATTTATAAAATCTTTTCTGGATTGGCCAGCAATTGCTTCCTCAACATTAGCCCCAATACTTGTAGATGATCGCAATAACTGTTTTGAGATTATGTATTCTCGCTCATTTTGAAGATGCTTATAAAGTGAAATTATTGATAGCGCAAACTTAAAGCTTTTTTCCTGGATAATATTTTTCTTCATGACTTAGGTATACATATTTTTGGTTTAATAAATAAGACCGATCTCAACCCGAGTCCTTACAAATTTTGAATCTTTAATTTTAAATTTTGAATTGCTCAGGAAGAAGCAAAGTCCTTACAATCTGCCTATCTTCGTGTAATGGAAAAAGAAAAAACAATCTACGAATTCAAAGTACCGCAGGGACAGCAGGAGTCAATCAGGCTGGATGCATATATCACCGGATTTGTGGAGAACGCTACGCGGAATAAAGTTCAGAAAGCGATAAAAGACGGCTATGTTTGGGTGAATGGAAAGCATGAAAAATCGTCTTATAAAATGCTTCCCGGAGATGAGATTTATATTGAACTCCCAATTGCTCCTCCTCCGGAAGCTAAGCCCGAAGAACTGGACATCAATATCATCCACGAAGATGACGATGTGATCATAGTAAATAAAGAAGCAGGGATGGTAGTACATCCTGCGTATGGTAACTGGACGGGTACTCTGGTAAACGGGCTTATGCACCATGTAGATGAATTGGCCGGAGAGGATGAAGATGAGAATATCCGTCCGGGAATAGTACACCGACTGGATAAAGACACCAGCGGAATACTAGTGGTAGCAAAGAATGACGAAACACTGGCAGCTCTTTCCGCTAAGTTTGCCGAAAAAGATGTAGAGCGTACCTATTGGGCCATAGTGTGGGGGACTCCAAAAGAAGAAGGCACCATTGAAGGTGATATTGGGCGCTCTAAACACGATCGAAAGTTAATGACGGTTCTCCCGGGAGGAAGAGGAAAACATGCGGTAACACATTACAAAGTGCTCGAATATTTTGATTATCTGAGTTTAGTGGAAGTAAAGCTTGAAACCGGGCGTACGCATCAAATCAGAGTGCACATGGCACATATAGGTCACAATGTATTTGGCGACCCAACCTATGGCGGAACCTCCGTTCGATACGGACCAAACACCGGTCAGCGAAAAGTAATGTTCCATAAACTCATAACGGGATTAGGACGACAAGCACTTCACGCTAAAACACTCGGATTTGAACACCCCGGAACCGGAGAAATGGTTCAATTCAATTCAGAGCTACCTGAAGATTTCCAACATGTATTGGACACATTGAGAGAGAAGTGTAAGGCGGAGTATTAATAAATTATTTTTCACACCAAACCGCTAATTCACTTCCCGGAGGGTCTAGAAACTGAAATCTTTGTCCACCTGGAAAAGTGAAAACAGGGACTACGTTATTTTCGTCATCATGAGTGATTATTAATGCTTATTAGCAATCGAGTAGAAATTCTCTGAGGTTCTATAATTTGTAATTCCATTTTCTTTCCAAAGAGTAAATGTACCACCCCATATAACGTCAGGATAGTTCAAAATTTGTTCGGTCATTTCTCGTACTGCACCTATAAGTTTTGCATCAGGCAAAGACATCATTTCAATTGCCTTTTGAGGTTCAAACCATTTAACATCTAACTTTCCTTCTGGTACTATGACTTCTCCTCCAGTAACATTGGTTATATAATGCTGTCTAAATGAAGATTGAGGTTTGTATTCTGAGATGAACATAAATATCCCCGCAAGCCTGGGTGTTGAGATTTCTAATCCAAATTCGCTTGCTAAATGTTTCAGTGCTTCATTAGTTGCTGATTTTGAATTGTGACGCAAAGCAGGAGTCATCCATCCATTAACATGTTTTTCCAAAAGTATTTCACCATTACTGTTAAAGATCAATAGTCTTTGGATGGTGTAAGAATCATTTTCTGTTTCCTGACTAAAAGAAATCAATGGATATACTAAAAAAAGGACGAGGAATATTCGGGATAGATTAATAATCATAAGAAGATGTTAGACATTTAAAGATGAAACAGGATGAGTTTATCCAGAAGTTTTTACCGTATAAGCTTTATGAATAATTGTCCAAGTTCCTTTCGCTTTTGCCAGTAAGAAATAATCGATGAATGATCTCGAATTATTTGATGGGATAATCTCAACCTTTGCTACAGCAATATCATTTTCATAATCGATAGAAAGAATTTTCCCGGTTTCTCCTGTAGGCACACCTTCCTTAGTATCTTTGATATAATCAGTTCCTTTCCAGATTCGGATTTCATTATTTCGGACATAATATAAATTCAACTCAGGATGGAACGCAGTTTTAAGTCGTTCAGGCTGCCCGCCTGTAGACCCTTCTATATAATCGGTGAGTGTTTCCCTAATCAGTTCTTCATCGGTTTGAGCCTGTAAAGAAAGAGATAACAGGAGGATTGTGGAAAGGAGTATTAATCTTCTCATAAATATTTTATTGGAGTTTATTTTACTCTAAGAACCTATAGAATAGCTATCTAAAGAACCGGAAAAGGGACTTCGGATTTACAAATCTGAAGAAGAAATCAGTGGATATTTTTTTTGAACTCTCCGGGAGTAACACCTTTAACCTTTTTAAAAGCAGCATAAAAGGTGGAGTTTGATTTAAAGCCGCATTCATTACCAATGGCTTCAACCGTAAGTAGTTTGTTATTTCTTAGCATCTCCTCTGCCGCCCGTACTCTGTACTCGTTCACAAAGTTGGTAAAGCTCTTGTCCAGATTGTCATTAAGAAATTGCGAAAGGTAGTTTGGAACGATGTCTATTTGCTCAGCAACATCAGCAAGTTTCAGATCAGGTTTTTTATACGGTTCCTGTTTCCTGAAAAGCTCCTCCAGTTTTGACGCTATCAGATCAGATTCTTCCGGGGCGATTAGTTTTGAGGCATATTTCTCAGGAGCATCAAAAAAGGCAGTTATTTTTCCTTTTCTGAATATCCAGAGTAAAATGGAGATATAAAAAATAAAGGAAAAAGAAAGGGCTCCTACTATGTAAGAAGTATACCCGTTTGAATAGTAGGCAATGAAAACAATCCAGATTCCTGCTACAACATTTACCAACCAGATGTCCCGATTCCCGGAGGTCATTTTTTTAGAGAAAACTTTTTTAAAAGAATCTTTTATCAGGTAAGTGGCATAACCCAGATAAAGAAACCATTGTACGTACATAAACCACCCAAGCAATCCGCCAGAAGTTCTTTGCCACAGGTAACGATGTTCCTGATAGGGGTAAAAGTATCCGATAAAAATCATTGCAACGATAATCGGGACAACATGCATTACCCAATTCCACAAACGGTATTTTTTGTTTACTGTTGAACGAATATGCAAATACAAAAACGGACCGATTAGCAAACAGGCTGTTAAGCCGATCTGAATAAATAAGCTGGAAAGCCCTCCATAAAAATTAAAAAAAGCAGATTTAGTTACTCTGATACTAATTACAAACAAAAGTGCAGACAGAAAGTAAGTGGTTTCATTTTTTTGTTTGATGAAAAAGGCGAAGTATACACTAAGGAATAGACCATTTACTCCACCCAGAGCGCTAAACAAAAAAATCAGCTGGTTTTCTAAAGTCATAGATCACAATTTCGGGAATCAAAAAGAAAAGCGATACTGGGAATTAAGGTGGGATGTTACAACTTTTGAATCAAGTTTTTGGCATACAAATAGATTAATGCACCCCGTATAATATTTAGGAAGTGAAGTTGACTATCCAAGTGCTTACCTGTAGACCTTTATAATCTCCCCGTTCCCACTGCCCATAACACTTCTTACATAAGCGTTGATTACCATATTTGTAGGAACGGGATTATGCCCCGGGAAATAATCTCTGTATTTATCATAAGCGTCTTGCACTACTCCTAATGAAACCGAATTTACACGAATACCCTGTTTCATTTCCAATGCAACAGCTTGGGTAAAACTATGAATGGCTCCATTAACCATTGCAGCACTTGTGGTTTTAACAACAGGATCATCAGCTAAAATTCCGGTAGAAAGAGTTATTGAGCCCTTTGGATTTAGGAAATCTTTTCCAATTCGTACCAGGTTTACCTGCCCCATAAGCTTACTTCTTATTCCGATGTAAAAATCTTCTTCGCTAAGATTTTTAAAGTCATCCCATTTAGCTTCTCCGGCAATACAAACGATGGCGTCAAGCTTTCCAGCTTCTTCCAATCCTTTTTTGATAGATCCGCTATCTGCAATATCAATAATAAGATCTCCGGCTGTTCGACCCGCTACTAAAACCTCATGATTCTTTAAAAAATGATTAGTGACCGGTTTGCCGATTGTCCCGTTGCCACCAATAACTAATATGCGCATAACCGAAATTTTTAATTATTAATTATTTCATAACTCATTTCCACCATGCCATCTTTATAGGCAGTCACATCTTTCAGATGCAGTTTTTGCTCCTTACCAATGTAGTCGAAGAATAAAATCCCATTACCAAGAAGAACAGGCATAAACGATACAATTAATTCATCAGCAAGTTGTAATTGTAAGAAGTCTTTAGCTGTTTCAGCGCCTCCAACAAGCCAGATGTTTTTATACTTTGGTTTTAAAAGATCATTTACAAGTTTGTTCAGATCGCCCGAATAGAACGCTACGAGTTCTTTTTCTGATGAGAGGTTTCGGTGTGTTAATACAATTACAGGTTTGTCTCCATAGGGCCAGCCCAACTCTAGTGCATGTTCATAGGTTTTTGATCCCATTACATAGCAATCTATAGAATTGAGGAAACTTTCGATTTGCTCTTCAGTAAGTATTGCCCCTTTCTCGAAATGATCCTGCGATTGCATCCACGAAACGTCGCCGTTCTTTTTAGCGATAAACCCATCCAGGCTGGCAACCATGTGGATTGTTATGTTGGATGAATTATTCATCACTTATACATTGAAATATAGTATTTCCTTAACCTACTGCGTTATGGATGGAAATCAAAACGGGGTAGAGGAAGGCTCTAAAATATCAAGCCCACAGAAAAACTAATTCCTCTTAATGCTACGGTTCGGTTTGAGGATGTGTAAGATTCTTCAGTTAAAGAAAGGCCTTTAAAACTCCCTTGTATACTCCCAATCATTGCAATATTAGACGAAGCAAAAAACTTATATCCAATGCCTATCTCCATCATCCTGCCCTTTCTGAATGATGTACCCGGTTTTAGTAAGGTACCAATATCCAGAAAAGTGAACAGCGAATTCCTATTGTTTACAAAGTAACCTCTTAGGTCAATAAAAAGTGGCATGGTATTATAGGTGGGATCATGATAGCCGTCTAATCCAAATCCTGCTCCCAAAGAAAAATGTGGAGTTAAGAAATAACCACTGATCGTTTGCAAGCTAAAAGCTCTTGATGATTCGCTTGCCAGGTTAGTTTCACCAGTACCAAAACCATCGAAAACTATATTCTGAACATCTATATAGCTTATTTTTGTGATATTAAAGAAGCCTTGGTTTTTGTTGGTATCAGACTTCTGGGCATATAGTTGCGTTCCAATAACTATTACAAATACGAAAGGGATAATTGATTTCATTGTCCGTTGTTTTTTAAAAGGTAAAAAGAAATTCTTATTTATACCTCACTACTGAGCTCTTTCACAGAGCGCCCCGTCATCAAAAAATCTAATTCGAAACTTATTTCTTTCTAAAAAGTAGAGGTTATATATTTTTTTGCTACATTAGTTCTACAATTTAGTAACAAATTTATGAAAGAAACCAAACTAGGTGATTTTGAGGAGACATTGCTGTTGATAGTTGGAATACTTGACGACGAAGCTTATGCCTTTAAAATAGCCGAAGAATTTGAAGCTCAACTCGATCGTGCTGTTTCCATTGGAGCAGTACACTCTACCTTAAAACGGTTAGGCGATAAAGGATTTCTTACCTCCGAAATGGGAGAACCTACCGCGGAAAGAGGAGGGAGACGTAAACGCATCTATGAAATAACCGGCGCCGGACAGCGAGCGTTAAAGAGCTCGCGGGATATCAAACTCTCGCTATGGAGCCAATTCCCAGCTTTTTCTGATTTGAAATTTAAAATGGGATTGTGATTGGTTTTCTTAGAAATATCATCACATTGTCATTCCTGCCTTCGCAGGAATCCAGAGCTAAAGCAAAGAGTAAACCTTTGGCTATGAAGTATGATCCAGATTCCGGGCATACGCCGCGGAATGACTTAGATAATATTTTTTGCTGGTTTTATCTTGAATCTGTTATTACTTAAAAAGAGGTAGCCAACTAAATGAACGCAATGCCTCCCAAATCAGCGGCTCGATTTCTGTCTTTTTTCCTTAAGCAGGAGTTACAGGAAGAGGTACTGGGTGATTTAGAAGAGGCATTCTACTCAAATCAAAAAAAGCATTCTCTTAGTACGGCTAAACTCCTCTACTGGTACCAGGTGTTGAATTACCTGAGGCCTTTTGCTATAAAAAATTTCTCACCTCCTAATATCTATCCTGTCATGTTTCGCCATAATCTTAAAATCAGCTACCGTACGTTATTGAAAGATAAAACCTTCTCATTGATTAATATTGGGGGACTTGCATTGGGAATGACCGTAGCCATTTTTATTGCGCTCTGGATTTATGATGAGTATTCCTACAACACTAATCATGAACATTATGATCAAATTGTTCAGGTAATGAGAAAAGAAATTACGCCCAATGAAACCTATGTTAATAGCTCCCTTACGGGGGGGATAGGTGTGGAATTGGAAGAGAAATATTCACATTATTTTGAATATGTAGCAATGACATTCTTTCGTCCGGAATCAGAACTACTCATTTACAACGAGCAACCATTCAGGGAAATGGGCTACTTCTTTCAAAAAGATATCCCTCATATTCTTAGCCTGAAAATGAAACAGGGAACGAGAGACGCACTTGAGAGCCCAAGCAATATTATTGTTTCGGAAAGTTTTGCCAGCAAGGTATTTGGTAATGAAAACCCGATTGGAAAAACAATAGCACTAGATATTGATACTGACTTGATTATTCAGGGAATATTCGAGGATTTACCCGAAAATTCGACGTTTGGAAATGCCAATTTTTTCGCTCCAATGGCACTGATTTACAATGAGAATAATCCATATGTATGGAATAACTACAATATGAAGATATTTGCGAAGCTTAACGGGAATGCAACTGTTTCAGATGCTTCACTTGGAATAAAAGAGCTAATGAAGCCATATCAGGATATAGATGATGATACAAGAGAATTGATATTGCTTCCGATGAAAGACTGGCATCTAAACTCTACCTTTAATGGAGGAGTTCAGGTGACTAGCCAGAGAGTACAATTCATCCGCTTATATGGGTTGATTGGTATTTTTATTCTTCTGATTGCCTGTATTAATTTCATGAATCTGAATACATCCAAGTTTCAAACCAGAGGAAAAGAAGTAGGTGTGCGGAAGGCAATTGGCTCGGCTCGGTCAGAAGTGATGAACCAGTTTTTGACTGAATCTTTTTTATATGCATTCGGTGCATTTATTATTTCACTGTTCCTGATTTTTCTGCTACTCCCATCATTTAATTCTATAGCGGCTAAAGGAATATCATTTCATTGGGGGAATCCATTGTTTTGGCTGATGAGTATTGGGTTTATTTTACTTGTGGGTTTAATTGCAGGAAGTTACCCGGCGATATTTTTGTCTTCATTCAATCCTATTCAGGCGCTAAAAGGAAAGTTAAGGAAGGGAAAGAAAAGTGAATACTTGCGACAAGGATTAGTAGTTTTTCAATTCGTGATTTCCATAGTAATGATTATCGGTACGATTACTATTCATGAACAAATTCAATTTGCGAAAAATCGGCCGATTGGATATGAAAAAGAAGGGCTGATTACGATGACAGGAAGTCAATCTGTATATCAAAATCTGGAACTGCTTAGGGCCGAGCTCAAAAAAAAGGGAGGAGTAAAAGAAATGGGATTGGCAAACTACCCGCTAACTACCACTTTAGGTAATAATAACGGGTTTAAATTACCGGGAGCAAATGCCGAATTGTCAACTACCTTTAATACTATTTTTGTGAGTCCGGAATATGGAGAAACTACCCAATGGGAATTAGTTGCGGGAAGGGACTTTTCCAGAGATTTGGGAGATGAATCTGCTAATATTATCGTAAGCGAATCTGCTGTACAAGCTATGGGATTAGAAAATCCCATAGGTCAGGAAGTGGAAGCTAAATACGAATTTAACGGACATAATCGCTTCACCATTGTTGGGGTTGTTCGGGATATGATCAAAGGGTCCCCTTTTGATGAACCTAAACCATTAATATTGTTCTCTACTGAATATCCAATGAAGTATTTATTTATTCGGTTAAACAGAGAAATGCCTTTAAGCGAAGCTATCACTGAAGTTCAGGAAACATTTGCCAAAGTAGCTCCGGAGCATCCATTTGAGTACGCTTTTGCCGACAATCAGTATCTCACCAAGTTTAGGGCAGAAGAACAAACGGGTAGTTTAGCAACACTATTTAGTTTTTTAGCTATCGCAATTAGTTGCTTAGGATTATTTGGTCTTTCCGCATTTATGGTAACCCAACGAGTAAAAGAAATTGGGATTCGAAAAGTATTAGGAGCCTCAGTTTCAAATTTATGGGCACTACTAACTAAAGACTTTGGGATATTAGTACTTCTGGCATGCGTAGTTTCCATACCTATAGCTTCTTATTCCATGAATACCTGGCTCCAGGATTTCGAATATCGAATACAGATTTACTGGTGGATTTATGCAGCCGGAATAATTTCCTGTTTTGTAGTAACGATGCTGACAGTGAGCTATCATTCTATTAAAGCATCTTTGTTAAGCCCGATAGAATCTTTAAAAACGGAGTAAGTTAGTTATGGAGAAATAACTGATAAGATTTTCTGCCCAAGAGTCTGATATTTAGGAATACTCAAAAAAGTAATTCCATAAAAAATCGCCCAACCTCTCGATCGTAAAATGGTAGAATCTGAGGCTTCATAAATCTCTAATGCATTTTTCCGAACTGCAGGATCATCAGCAACCATCCAGAGTGAAGCGAGATCAGTAGCCGGATCACCTTTCGTAATATCTCCCCAGTCTATGATAGCTTCAATTTTCCCGTTGTTGACGATGATATTATCCGGATGCAGATCCCCATGTATTAATCGTGATTCAGAATCAATGGGTTCTTGTATTACTCGTTCCCAAAGCTCCCTGATTTCGTTGGAGATTTCAATACCTCTGGTTGCAAGCTGATTAATCTTTTCATCAACCGAGGCGGCCTTTTCAGAAAGAGGGATATTCCGGTAGGGGTTCGAAGGGGCACCTCTGGAATTGACTTGATGAAGCTTTTTAAGAAACCGAACCAGTCTATTAATCTCAGACTCATCAAGTGATCTATTCAAAACAGAGTTCCCATCAAAGTAAGGAATGATAGTCCAGCGCCAGGGATAGTTTTTCGTGTTAGCGCCAACCTTGATTGGTGAAGGCAGTTTAATTGGCAGTTCACGACATAATTTCGGCAACCATTCAATTTCATGGTTGATAAGCTCAGCTCCAAGCCCTCTTCTTGGTACTCGAATGAGATAAGCATCACCGAGCCTGTACAAAGTGTTATCATATCCTTCAGAAAGGAATGAAACAGGGTGCTTAGAAAACTCAGGAAACTGAGAATTTACTAAGCTTCTCACCATCTGAGTATCAATTTTGATTTCAGCCTCGGGAAAGCTCATGAGCTTAGTCTGTTCACAAGTTTAAGAACTCCCTTTCTGATTCCGGGAGACAAGGGGTTAATATGCTGAGGTTGCGTTAGTGAAAGAACCTCATGGGCTAACTCCGGGTATTGTTTCGTCATGTCAACCATCACCTGAAAGGCAAAATACCGGACAGAAGGTTTTTTCCGGACTTGTTCCCAAATGGAAACGCAAATATCGAAAAGGAGCCCTTGCTGATCTTCGCTGAGTTCAACTTGCATCAATATTTTAATGAACTCCCGTTGGTGGCCGTCTTCCAATTCAGGAAGTTTAGCAAGGATATCGGGAATAAAAGGTGCTAGCTTTTTTGAGTTCTCAGGCATGGTCCCTCCAACTGCCCAGGCTGCTCTCCACGAAATGGGTTCCTGATTGGATAGAGATAGTCTTATGGCTTCATCAAACATATCCGGGTGTTCTGAAAGGAAAACAGACATTTCCTCCTTTTTAATACGTCCTGATAAAGCTTGTTCCAAAGATGTTCTCATTACTACTCTAGCTGCCTTTCTTTTCTTACTTCACCTATGTGATAATAGGCGATAATCTTTTCGATAAAATCATCTTTTATATAATACCACTCGCTCACATCCAAGCTAAAATCATCTCCCTGTTTAGCTGTGTAGCGAACACATGCCTTGTCTTTTTTATAGATTCCATCCTGAATTTCAAAAATATAGCCAAGAAACTTGTCCTGATTTTCATTAACAAGGTCGAGGTAAGCATTCTTACCATCAATGGTTCCAAATGGACTGGTATGTTCAAAATTTTCGGAAATGGGAAGGTTCAAAAAGTCACCTTCAGCCCATTTTTTAAACCAGGTTTTAACAAGTTTTTCAGAAGTCACAGTTATTTTTTTTAACAGATTACAAGAACGTACAATCTTTCCAAATTCATTCAAAAAAGAAAGCATTTATAGAATTCCAGAGAATCGCTGTATCTTTAGACAAACTTGAAACAGATTTTCCATGCAAAAGAAAGAAATCAATATTACTGTAGAACTGGACGAGCAAAATATTCCAACCAATATTATCTGGAAGGCTGATGATATGCAGGGCAAGAGTGAAGCTCAATGCCGAGCAATGTTACTATCACTTTGGGATGCGAAGCAAAAGGATACACTAAAGCTCGATCTCTGGACTAAAGATATGACCGTTGATGAAATGAAAATCTTTTTTCATCAAACGTTGGTTACCATGGCAAGTACCTTACAAACCGCCACAAACGATGAACGTATTTCAGGCGATATGATGGACTTCTGTGATTATTTCGCTGAAAAGATGGAAATTAAAGCGGAATAGTTTTGAGGGGTGAGATATGAGTTTTGAGAAAAAACTCTGTACTCTGCACCTTAGTTTCTTCTTCTAAAGTCCAATAAAAATAGCTGTAAAGATTGCTAAAAGACTGATTCCCATCACGATTAAGTACGGTTTCCAGCAGAACGTGAACCATTCTTTATAGGATACTTTTGCTGCAGTTAGCATGGCCAGTAAAGCTCCATTTGTAGGGGTGAGCAAATCCATAAACATTGCACCATATTGGTAACATAAAATCATTACCTGACGAGACATACCAATTAAATCGGAAAGAGGGGTTAACAGAGGCATAGTTAATACTGCCTGTCCGGAATTACTTGGAACAGGAATATGGAGAATGGCCTGCGAAACAGTCATTCCAACCGCAGAGACTGCTAACGGCATATCCTCTAGTGGATTAAAAAGTCCAAAAACGATACTGTCGATGATTTTACCTTCGTCCAGAATCAGGTAGATACTTCTGGCAAGCCCCACCACTACAGCTGCAAAAGCCATTTCCTGAAACCCTCCTGCGTAAGCTCTGGCAGTTCCATTAAGCCCAAGTTTTCCAATAATGCCACAAATAATTCCCATAACTAAGAAGCAGGCAGACATTTGATTGTAATCCCAATCCCATTCCAGAATTCCGTAAACCATAATGGCAAAAGCAAATACTACCAGTAGCAATATTATGATGGTTCGTATTGATAGTGATTGACTGGTTTCGGAATATTCAGGCTCATGAATGTCTGATGATTTTCCCATTCTAATGACCCAATAAATCCAGAAAGCGGTTGCAATAATAAGGATGATAACCCGGAAAAGAGTTCCTGAAAATGGCTCTACATCAGCAACTTTTTGAGCAAGGAGCACTCCAAATGGGTTCATTGGGCTAAAAGTTGCGCCAATGGTAGCTGAGCCGGCACCTATTGCAATAGCAGCAACTTTCGAGTACCCAATACGGCTTGCCATAATAATCAGGAAAGGAACCATTGCAATAATTTCCTCATACGTATTGTTCAGTGCACCAACCAATACGAATACCAAGCCTACTAAAATAATTACCCGCTCCGGTTTATCGTGGTATCGTTGCACTAGAACAGCCAGCCCTTCATTAAAGGCTCCTGTTTTATCAACCACAACAAATGCCCCGCCGATTATTAAAATCAAAACTACAATATCGGCCCCGAAGACAATTCCTTCCGGAACTTTAACAATGGCTTCTACAAAACTAATGGGTTCAGATTCCACTTCCTGGTAGCTGTTGGCAACTACGACTTCCCTTCCTGTGTTCTCATCCAATGTTCGCTCGTATTCACCAGCTGGAATAAGGTGAGTAAGCACGGCTGCTAACCCAATAAATATTAATAGAATCGCAAGTGGATGTGGAAATTCGAACTTCAAAGTGTACCCCTGTAAATTTAAAAAATAGAATGTAGGGCATTGAATTTAATTGCCAAACATTTTAACGGTGTAATCAAGAAGCTTGGTACCGCCATAGTTTCCATGACCAGGAATAACAGTTTGAATATCAGGGAAGTACATTTTTATTCGGGAGACCGTATTTGACCATTCAGAAACATTCGCGTCTTCGAGGTTTCCTTTGCCTGCTCCTAAAGATTTGATCATACATCCTCCGAATAAAGTTCGCTCAGAGGGAATCCAGAGTACAATATTATCGGATGTATGTCCTTCCCCAAAGAAATAGGCCGTTGTAAAAGTATTGCCTGTAGAAATATTAAGTGAATCAGTAAAAGTATAGGTCGGAGGTGCGAGGTTATTTTTAATTGCTAATTCTGATGTTTCAACATGACCATAAGATGGAATATCCAGTGCGTGAAAAGAAGTAAGACTACCAAGAGCATCCTGATGATGATGATTCACAACCAGCGCTTTTATGGTAATGTTTTGATCAGTAAGCCATTGAATTATTAGATTTGCATGAGAAGTATCGATAGGGGTGTCGGCAATTAATGCTTCATTATTCTGGATATAGATGAGGCCGTTCGAATAAAACCGCCCATAAACTTCTGAATCAGTTAACGTTTTATGGATATAAACCTGATCGTTGATTTTAATAAGTTCTACGTCATCAGAAAGGTTGATGGTATTTCCCTGAGCGATACAAATCGATGGAATAATAAAAAAGAAAAGTAGAAAAAATATTTTCATATCAGGTATATAATATTGAGCCAAAACTAACGGCACTTTCTTGTTCTCTTTCGTCCCAAAAATCATAGGAAAGAATACTTCCACGACTTTCTGGAAATGCTTTAAGATAAGTTAACAGTGGTGGGAAGCCACAAATTCGGTAAGGATCGTACGTCTCTTTCATAAGAGAAATGAGTTTTTCAGGCTTTCCTGAAGCTCCAATATCTAAGAATCGTTTGTCATTCAGTTTAACTTCCTCAAACATTGTTGAGGCTTCCTTTTCATCTCCGAATTTATACCCGAAATGTGCCAGATCTCCGCTTATAAGAAAAAAAGTTTCTTCATCATTTAGTGTTCTGAGAATGTTTGAAAATGCATCTAGCTGTTCTTCTCTGAAACTGTTTTCGGAATACATCAATTCATCCAGGCTCCCAACAAGAATGGGGGCAATTTCAAACTCATGATCCCAGAGGTAGTTCAGAAACAGTAAATGAAGTTCGATACTGTGTTCGATACGGTGGGCTCGATCATTGAGACTAATACCGCTTTTGGAAGTCGTTAGAGATGTTGAATCGAGTTCAATATCACGATTTTTATTTACTCTGGATTCTTTTCTGTCATCCTGAACTTGATTCAGGATCTGTGTAAGCTCGGTTATATCTGACGGGACAGCTCCATTCGGCATCTCAAAAGTCTTATCAGAAATGATAAAAGGAAATTCTTCATAGAGTTTTCCATACATCCCTGAGTAGTGAGAAGTACCTATAATGATGACCTTTTTAGGTGTCAGTTCTTTGATTGCCGAGAAAGCTTTCACGTAGCTACTCATCCCAACCCGGGGATCGATATGAGGTGCGTACAAAGCTTTGGCTGATTTTACGAGATTTGATTGCTCGTGCTCTTCGAATGCATTATCGAGGAACTCTTTTAATTCATTCGGATCTGAGGGGTATGAAACTCCGGCTGTTGTTGTGTGATGAGAGGTAGATTCTTCATACTTCGTTTCTATCAATTCAGCATGATTAGTAAAATATTCAGATTGCAGCAGTCCATGCTCATCCAAAAAGCGAACGTAATTCAGAACCTGATCTTCGTTTATATCCTCAGAACTGAATTTCAGGATATCCTCAACACTGCGAGTGCCGTCGATTAAGGAAAGCATAGTCTCAGATTCTATTGGAAGGGCTAAGTCGGGAGTAGCATATCCCATACTATCAAAGAAATAAAGTAAGGAATCTCCGTTCTGATTAATTGGTATTTGTTGAACATCGTATCGAACAGGAGGGATGGGTTTGGTGTATGAATTAAATAAGAGACGCATTCAAAAAAGTAGAAAATTTGTAAGGACTTTGCATCTACTTGGTCTTACTAAATGTTAAATGCTCAATGATAAGTTTTAAATGGTGGTTATGCGCTCAAAAAATGTTATACAGAACAAAAGTTTTAGCTTTGCTCTAAGTATTATTGAATTGTACAAAATACTTCAAAAGGAAAGAGAATTTGTTATTTCAAAACAATTACTCCGTTCTGCTACGAGTATAGGAGCAAATATTGAAGAAGCAACAGCGGCCCAAACCAAAAAGGACTTTGCTCACAAAATGAGTATTTCATCGAAAGAGGCAAGAGAAACCCGGTATTGGCTCCAGCTACTAGAAAAAAGCCAGTTAGTTAAAGGAGACTACACAAGCTATTTGAACGATATAACTGAGATAATTCGAATTTTGACCTCAATTGTAAAAACAGCCCAAAAGAATTTATAACCGCCATTTAAAATTTAGCATTTAACACTAAGAATTTCTTTCCCGCATCTTCTGGCATTCACAGTTCTTCCCATATTTAACACATAAAGGATGATCGGGAGCCTTTGAGATACGTGCCTTGCAGGGACCACGACCATGATGAATCATCAAGTGAGATAAATCTGTCCAGCTTTCTTGTGGGAATAATGCCATCAAATCTTTCTCAATTTTATCGGTGTTGGATTTATGTTTAGTTAGCCCGTACCGGTTTGAAAATCTTTTTACGTGCGTATCAACAACTACTCCATGATTGATGCCAAAAGCATTTCCCAGTACAACATTAGCAGTCTTTCTTGCAGCGCCACGGAGAGTGAGCAGGTCATCCATATTTTTTGGGACTTCACCATCAAAATTATCAACTAAGGTTTTAGAAGTCTCTTTTAGTGATTTGGCTTTATTTCTGTAAAACCCGGTTGTGCGAACCAGCTCCTCTAACTCTTCTAATGGAGCTTCTGCCATTAGTTCCGGAGTAGGGTAAGTCTCAAATAATTCAGGGGTCACTTTATTTACGCGAACATCCGTACATTGGGCACTTAAAATTGTAGCTATTAAGAGCTCAAAAGGATTTCGATGATTTAGTTCACAGTGCGGGTTAGGGTAAAATTGATACAATTCATTTAAAATTTCCTGTGCGCGTTCTTTTTGTTGTTTTGTCTTTCTGGGTAACTTCATGTCTTCTATAGAATTCAGGAAACTTTTTTGAGGTTAGGAATTAAAATACTTTGTTAACTATGACATCTGAAAAAGAAGAAAAATCATTCCAAAATACAACAAGTTATACTCTGTATGGGATGGCATTTGGCTTAGCTTTTCCGATTATTGCTACGTTGTTAGATATAAGTATACAGGGACTCTCGCTTTCTATAGATTCTGTTGTAAAAGTGCAAAGTGGTAATCATCTTCATTGGATTATTGACACTGCACCCTTTTTCCTGGCATCACTTTCGGCTTTAGCTGGATACCGAAAAGATCAAACAGAACACTTAAACCAGGACTTGGAAGGCATGGTTGCCGAAAGAACGGTTCGGCTGGAAAAGAAAAACGCATTGTTAAAAGCAGAGATTGAAAACCGTAAAAAAACAGAAAAAGAACTCGTAGAAGCAAAAGAGCAGGCAGAAGCCGGAGCCAGAGCTAAAACGCAGTTCCTTTCTACAATGAGTCATGAAATCAGAACCCCGTTAAACGCGGTTATAGGTATGTCGGGTTTACTTTCAGATACTGAGTTAGATCGAGAGCAATATGATTTTGTACGAACCATTAATAAAAGTGGTGAGAATCTGCTTGGAATCATCAACAATATTCTAGATTACGCTAAGATTGAGTCTGGCAAATTAGATTTGGAAGAAGTAGAGTTTTCAGTGGCCTATTTAATTGAAGATGTATTGGATCTTGTATCTGCAACCGAGATGGACAAGAATATCGAGCTGCTTTATAACATTGATGAGAATGTACCGGATTATGTGATCGGAGATTCAACCCGAATACAACAAGTACTGGTGAATCTTGTTCGAAACGCGATTAAATTTACCGAAGAAGGAGAAGTTGTCATCTTTGTTCAATCTAAAAAAATGAAAGATGACTCAGTAAAATTCATGTTTGAGGTCAAGGATACGGGTATCGGGATTCCAAAAGAAAAGCAGCAGAAACTGTTTCAATCATTTTCGCAGGTTGATGCAAGTACCACCCGTAAGTTTGGTGGAACAGGACTAGGACTTGCAATCTGTAAAAGATTAGTTGAATTGATGAATGGTGAAATCTCAGTGAAAAGTGAGGTGGGAGTGGGCAGCATATTTACGTTCAACTTGAAGGTAACAGGCACCGACAAAAAGCTTGGGCTGCGAAATCCTGAGCACCTTAAAGGAAAAAGCATCTTCATTCTGGATGATAATGATACCAACCTGTTTATTCTTAAAGCTCAATGTGAAAAGGCAGGGATGAAAGCCAAAACTTATCAAGATCCAATGGATATATATAACTCTGTAGAAGAGTTGAAGAAATTTGATATAGGTATTCTGGATATGCATATGCCAGATAAAAGCGGAGTGCAGGTAGCAGAGGCAATTCGGGAGGAGTTTACCAAAACACAGCTTCCATTGGTTTTATTAAGTTCCATTATGGATTTAGGAAATATTGAACAACGTAAGAAATTCAACCTCTATCTAACCAAGCCAATTAAACAAACACATTTACATCACAATCTTGAAAGAGTATTTGGCGATGTAGAAGGCATATTACGTTCCGGAGAAAAAGAAAATCTCGGTTCCTTTAATCTGGGTAAAAAGCTCAAAATATTATTAGCTGAAGACAATGCAATCAATCAAAAAGTAGCCAGTAAAATGTTGGAACGACTCAACCAATCCTGCGACGTAGCGGGTAATGGAATTGAAGCGGTTCAAATGTGCCGTCTCATAAATTATGATTTGGTTCTAATGGATATGGAAATGCCTGAAATGGATGGTATTGAAGCCACCAAAATGCTCATTAAAATTCAGGATGATTTGGGCAAGTTTCCGGTCATTATTGCTATGACGGCTAATGCTATGGAAGAAGACAGAAAGAAATGTCTGGAAGCAGGAATGCATGACTTTCTTCCAAAGCCCGTTAAGCTTGAAGCAATGCAGGAAATTTTGAAGAAATGGTTTGAGAAGAATGATGTACCGGTTTAACTAAGCAGGCGAATGACCTCATCGAACCCCTTAAACTTTGCGTGCTCAGCAGCTGTCTTTCCGTGTTCATCTTTCATTGATGTATCAGCTCCATTCTTGATGAGCAAAGTTGCAATTTCAGGCTGATTAAACATTGCAGCATAGATCAACGCTGTAGCCCCTTGAGAGTTTTGAGCATTTATGTCTGCTCCTTGCTTAAGGAGTAAATCAGCTATCTCTCGATTACCTTTAAACGAAACTCCCATTAAAGCTGTATTACCGGCAGCGTCTTTCGAGTTGATGTCTGCTCCGGCATCTAATAAATAAGTAACTATATCACTTTGGTCTACATAGCTTGCCATGATAAGTGGAGGGAAGCCCTTATCATCAGTTTTCGAAAGTAAGGAAGAATCTTCTTCTGCCTGTTTTTTAACCTCTTCGAGGTTTCCGGCGCGTATCAAATCAAAAAAATACATAGTTAAGTAATTGTTTATAAATAAGTACAGGCAATTCATGAATTGCCTGTACGATTTAGTAAGGGAGCTACCCTTACGAAGGATGTTTTTTAATAAGGCTGTATATCAGTCCAGATCAAAGCGATCCAGATTCATCACTTTATCCCATGCATTAGCAAAGTCTTTTACGAACTTCTCTTCAGAGTCGTTGTAAGCATACAACTCGGCGAGTGCACGGAGCTCAGAATTTGAGCCAAATACAAGGTCGGTCCGGCATCCTTGCCATTTTACTTCTCCTGAGTCGCGATTTTTCCCTTCAAAAAACTCTTCTTTTTCCGAAGTTGCTTCCCATTTTATATTAATGTCCGTCAAATTTTTAAAGAAATCATTAGTCAGTTTTCCGGGAGTATCAGTGAAAACTCCGCAATCGGAGCCATCATAGTTGGTGTCAAGCACTCTCAGTCCTCCAAGAAGAACGGTCATTTCCGGAGCTGTTAGTGTTAATAATTGAGCTCGGTCAATTAACATTTCTTCAGGTGTAGTCTCGAAGTCCGGCGCGTAATAGTTTCGGAATCCATCGGCTACGGGCTTCATCCATTCGAAAGATTCAACATCAGTTTGTGCTTGAGAAGCATCTGTTCTTCCGGGTGCGAAAGGGACAGTAATATTATGCCCGGCATCTTTTGCAGCTTTTTCAACCGCAGCGCATCCACCTAAAACAATTAAGTCAGCCATCGAAACCTGCTTGTTACCAGACTGTTCACCATTAAACCATTGTTGGACAGATTCTAAGGTGTTTAGCACTTTATTGAGTTGTTCAGGATTATTCACTTCCCAGTCTTTCTGTGGAGCTAATCTGACACGTCCACCATTTGCACCACCTCGTTTATCAGACCCCCGAAAAGTAGAAGCGGAAGCCCACGCGGCAGATACTAATTCAGAAACAGAAAGTCCGGAACCCAGGATTTTATCTTTAAGAACAGCGACATCATTTTTATTGATGATTTCATATGTTGCTTGCGGAATCGGATCCTGCCAAAGCAGCTCTTCTTGAGGAACTTCTGGTCCAACAAATAAAGACTTAGGACCCATATCCCGGTGGGTTAATTTATACCAGGCACGTGCAAAAGCATCTGCGAATTCATCAGGATTTTCAAGAAAACGTCTTGAGATTTTCTCGTACTCAGGATCAATCCGAAGTGCAAGGTCTGTGGTAAGCATCATAGGAGCTTCTTTGTTATTTGGATCGTGTGCATCAATTACGGTTCCGGCACCAGCTCCATCTTTTGGTTGCCATTGATAAGCACCGGCAGGGCTTTTGGTGAGTTCCCATTCGTACCGGAACAGATTCTCAAAGAAGTTTTTATCCCATTGTATTGGATTTTCTGTCCAGGCACCTTCTTCCCCATCGGTGATGGTATCAGCGCCTTTTCCAGAGCCAAAACTACTAGCCCAACCAAATCCTTGTTCTGCCATGCCAGCTCCTTCGGGTTCAACACCTTTGTGATCAGTTGACCCTGCACCGTGAGCTTTACCGAATGTGTGTCCACCGGCAATCAAAGCAACGGTTTCTTCATCATTCATTGCCATCCGTGCAAATGCATTACGAATATATTTCGCAGATTTAGCAGGATCTGGTTCACCGTTAGGACCTTGTGGATTTACATAAATCAATCCCATGTGGTCGGCTGCAAGAGCTCCCTGAAGCTCCCCGTCTTCATCATGCCGCTCGCTTGATACCCAAACTTTTTCCGGCCCCCAATTTACAGATTGATCCGCTTCCCAGTCATCTCTTCGGCCTCCGGCAAATCCAAATGTTTCGAAGCCCATGGACTCTAGCGCTACATTACCTGCCAGAATTAACAAATCTGCCCACGAGATTTTTTTACCATATTTCTGCTTTATTGGCCAAAGCAGTCGTCTGGCTTTGTCAAGGTTGGTATTATCTGGCCAGCTATTCAGTGGAGCAAAACGTTGTTGTCCACCGATTGTTCCTCCTCTACCATCCATTACTCTGTAAGTTCCTGCAGCATGCCATGCTAAGCGAATCATAAGAGGACCGTAATGGCCATAATCTGCAGGCCACCAATCTTTAGAATCGGTCATTAAATCTGTGAGATCTTTTTTAAGCCCATCGAAATCGAGAGAGTTAAATTCTTCAGCATAGTTGAAATCTTCATCCATTGGATCAGATAGAGAAGAATGCTGCCTGAGAATATTCAAATTCAGCGCATTTGGCCACCAATCCTCATTTTTAGTACCGGCTCCTGCTGCATATTTATCTTTAACGTTTACGAATGGACACATAATTGCATCGCCATTTCCATTAGCTAATTCTTTCATTGTAAGACCGAGTTTATTTTCGATTTAATTTCGTACCAGCGCCCAACTGGAGTGGTTAACTTGATATCATCTAAAGAAAAAGATTAGATGAATCGTTCTCCAATCAATAAAGCTTTAACCGGTAATAGGTATTGTTGATGAGCTAGAAAGATTCGTAAAGAATAATCTCAAATTGGAGATTAGCGTTTGCCGGAATACCATTATTAGGCCTTCCATTAGCACCATAGGCATATACCGAAGGAATGTACAAAGTGATGCGGCCTCCGTCTTTCATTATTGGGATTCCTATTTGCCAGCCTGTGATTAATGATTGCAAATCAAAGACTCTGATAGTCTCGGTGCCGTCATCAAATACAGAGCCATCGCTTATTAGCTTACCTTCATAAGAGACTCGTACCTGACTACAATTTCCTGGCTTGTTTCCATCTCCTGCTCGCTTGAGTACATAACGTATTCCGGATGGGTGGGATACAGCCTCAATTTCATTCTCTTCCAGAAAGGCATCTATTTCAGCGATATCTTCAGCGAGTTGGCTCTGATTTACATCAAGATTAGGCTCGAACTTACATTCATTATCGCAGGATGTTAACGTTCCAATTATGATAATGGAGAACAAGGTCCAAAATGTTTTGCTCATCTTTTAAATTTATTCAGTTTGTTGGATGTTGGATGTTGGGTGTTGGATGTTGGGTGTTCACTAAACCTCATTCAAAGCTTCATTTAGCGCCTGTAGACTTTTCTTGGCATCACCAAAGAACATCTGGTTTTTTTGTTCATAGAATAACGGGTTATCAATTCCTGCGTATCCCACGCTTAAACTTCGTTTAAACACGACTGTTCGCTTAGCTTCATCTACATCCAGAATAGGCATTCCATAAATTGGGCTGCCCGGCGAGGTTTTAGCCATTGGGTTCACCACATCGTTCGCCCCTATAATCATAACCACATCTGTTGAAGCAAATTCCGGATTAATCTGATCCATATCATAAAGTAAATCATAAGGAACATCAGCTTCCGCAAGCAGTACGTTCATGTGACCTGGCATACGTCCGGCTACGGGATGAATTCCATATTTAACCTGAACACCTTTAGCTTCCAGCTTTGAAGCTACTTCTTTTACAACGTGTTGAGCTTGCGCTACTGCTAACCCATATCCGGGAACAATAATTACTTTAGAAGCATATGCAACCTGAATAGCAAGATCTTCAGCAGAGGTTTCGTTTACAGATTTATCGCCTGTAGCGCCTCCTCCGCCTGAACTTCCTCCATCGCCACCGAAAGAACCAAAGATTACATTAAAGAGGGATCGGTTCATGGCCTTACACATAATATTGGTAAGAATGAGCCCTGCTGCACCAACTAACGCTCCGGAAACAATGAGTAGATTATTTCCGAGTACAAATCCTGCCATAGAAGCTGCAATACCTGAATATGAATTTAAAAGTGAAATGACTACCGGCATATCCGCGCCACCAATCGGAATAACGGAAGTGATCCCAATCAATAGAGAAACACCCATAATTACCCAGAATATGGTCATGTTAGCCGGGTCGTAGGTAAAGATTCCAATCAAAACGAGCACTCCAATCATGGAGCCAATATTGATGAAATTGAGTCCCGGGAAGGTGATCGCGTTTCCAGAAATGAATCCTTTGAGTTTTCCAAAGGCTACAAAACTACCGGTAAATGTGATGGCTCCGATGAAAATACTTAGTCCGGTTGTAACAAGAATGGTAGCTTCGAAGCTCAGTACATCTGAAGTTCGGGCGAACTCCCCCCAGGCTACTAATGCAGATGCAGCCCCTCCAAATCCATTGAATACAGCAACGAGCTCTGGCATGGCTGTCATTTCTACCTTTTTGGCGAGTACAAGACCAATCAAGCCCCCAATAACCACTCCGGCTACAATCAATTCAAAAGAGACAATTTGTTGATCAAATAAGGTAACAACCACGCCTATCATCATTCCTATCGCAGCGAGTTGATTCCCCTTTCGGGCTGTTGCAGGAGAATTAAGGAGTTTCAGTCCACGGATAAAGAATGCCGTGGCAATAAGATAAATAAGTTGTATGGTATCGGGTAAATAGGCTGCGATAGATTCGGGAAGAAGTTCACTAATCATTTGTCATCCTCCTTTTTCTTGAACATCTCCAGCATGCGGTCGGTAACCATAAATCCGCCGACTACATTAATGGTTGCGAGAATGATAGCGGCGAATCCAATCCATTTCCCCATTTCTTCGCCTAAAGAACCGGCTACGATTAACGCTCCAACAATCGTGATTCCGGAAATGGCATTGGCCCCGCTCATCAGAGGAGTATGAAGTGTGGGAGGAACTTTTGAGATGAGCTCAAACCCGATAAAACAGGCGAGCACAAATATGAATAACGAAAATATTAAAACTGACATAGTGTAATTAATTAGGAACATCCAACAAGGAACTTTGAACATCGAAGTTTGATGTTCCTTGTTCTAAGTTCGATGGTTACTTTTTTAGCATTGGGCTAATGATTTCCCCTTGATGAGTAATCGTGGTGTTCAACAAAATTTCATCTTCAAAATCAAAATTTGCTTTGCCCTCCTTAATTAAGAGGTTCAGTAGATTCAGCATGTTTTTAGCATACAAAAGACTGGCGTGATTAGAGAGCTGACTGGGAAGGTTAATTGGTCCGACAATATTTACATCATATTTAACCACAGTTTTTCCGGCCTCAGTTAGCTCACAGTTCCCGCCGTTTTCAGCTGCCAGATCAACAATTACAGAGCCGGGTTTCATACCTGCTACTGTTTCTTTTGTTACTAAAAGAGGAGCAGGTCGCCCTGGTATTAACGCTGTTGTAATTACGATATCCGATTTCTTTACATGCTCAGCAATTACTTGCTTTTGCCGTTCCTGGCTGTCTTTGGAAAGTTCTTTAGCATATCCTCCTTTGGTTTCGGTGTCTTCATTCTCTAAAGGAACCTCCACAAATTTAGCGCCCAAACTTTCCACTTGTTCTTTTACTACCGGGCGAACATCATAAGCCTCAACTACGGCACCCAGCTTTCTGCAGGTTGCAATGGCTTGAAGTCCGGCCACACCCGCACCTAAAATCAGGGCTTTGGAAGGAGGAATGGTGCCAGCCGCGGTCATCATCATTGGGAAATACTTATCGAGGGTATTCGCAGCGATAAGTGATGCTTTATACCCCGCTATGGAACTCATCGAAGACAAAGCGTCCATATTCTGAGCCCTTGAGATCCTTGGAACAGCATCCATTCCCATGGCCGAAATCCCGGAAGATTTCAGAGTCTCAACAAGGTCGGGGTGTTGCAGCGCCCACAAGAAGCAGATTAAAAGGGCATCCTTTTTCAGGGTTCTTAAGTCTTCCTGAGGCGGAGTTTGAACGGAAAGTAGTACATCCGTTTTTTGGAAGAGTTCTGCTCGATCGGAGATGATTTTGGCTCCGATCTCTGCATAGGCAGCGTCCGGAAAATTAGCCTCAGAGCCAGCCCCCGACTCAATCCATACTTCCAGTTCTTTTTTGATTAGCTGAGCAGCGACATCGGGAGTAAGTGCAACCCGCCGTTCGAGTTCAGCCATTTCTTTTGGAACAGCAATAATCAATGGTATCCTCCAGCTTTAGTTTGTGTCAACTTAATGAAATAGAAGTTTTAGACAAATAAAAGTGGAAGCGTTTTTTTGTTTTATTAAGGTACCTGAAGAAAAAAGATGGGTTCTTTTTGGGTATGTGTAGTTTCAATTTCGTCTGATGGATTATTCAGATAAGTTGATTGCATTAAGTATTTGAGGTTTTTTTCCTTCGGATCATGTATAATTAACTCCATAAAAGAAGTTGGGGTCACACTATGAAGTCTCTCTTTAAATACAGTTTAATCCTGATCACATGTACTTTCCTTGCCACTACTGCATGTGAAGACTTGGATTTGGATAATGATGAAGCAGGTAGTGTCCAGGGGTTTTGGGAGCTTCGGCAATCAGTAAATAGTATTACCTATCTACAAATATCTGATACTGAGGTTATCTTTTATTTTTATGATGCGGTCGAAAATTGTATAACGGTAGACGCTTACCAGGTTGTGAGAATAGACGGTACAGGATTTTATATTCTGGATCAGGAGGGTTTAGAGGAAAACCGGGTGCTTGCAATTTCAAAAAATGGAGAAAGAATTCATGTTCGTGATATTGAAGAAACGCAAAGCGAATTGGATAAATACTCGCCAAGTGAAGTAGATATCAATACACTTGCTCCGATATGTGTTGACCCAACCGATGTGTTTGGCAACTGGGAGTTAGAGCTTGAAGACGGTGATCATGTATATCTTTCTATTCAGGAAGATTCCGTTAAAGTGTATGATCAAATTCAGGAAGAGAACTGCTTCATTCTTTCAGCCTTAGAGGTGATAGAAATTAATGGAAATGTATTTACTCTTTCTGATAATGATCCGGCGTCAAAGACAGGAACACAGGAAGTAACTGTTACCAGAACCAATCAGGGGCTGGAAATTGAGAGAATGGAAGATGGACAAGTTGTTAATGAACTATTTGTTCAAAGTGATGCCGACTTTTCTGCATTCGAGCCAATTTGCTCATTTGGTTTTCAGGGATTAGAAGAAACTACCTGGCAATACAATGCTAAAGCAGAAGAAGGGGATATCGAATTTTATCTAACCATTGATCAGGATCATTTTACGTTTCATTTCAGAATCGGCGATCCAATAAATGCACCTGAAGACGTTTGCTTTGAGATTCAACAATTTGAGATAGTTTCAAGGGGTAATGGAACTCTCACGATCAGAGAGCCGGTAGAACCGTTTCAGGAAATAGAACTTCTCATCGAGTTCCGTGAAGAAGAAGGGTTGTTATATGTAGATGATACGTTGGATATACTTACTTTTTTCCCTACCGATATTGATCACGGTTATATCAATAATCAATGTTCCTTTTCAGTGACTCCGGCAACACAAATCTTTTAATAACTATCGTGTTCATAGAGATATTCAAACCAAATTGATAGTTGTTTTTCTTATCATTGCCTGTCTAAAAAATTAAAAGCTATTATTATGGAAGATATTGCAGGCAAAACATTTAAAGTGGTAATTATTGGAAGCGGACCTGCCGGATTAACCGCTGCCCTTTATGCAGCCCGGGCAGATTTAAGCCCAATCGTTTTCGAAGGACCTGAGCCTGGTGGTCAGCTTATGACTACCACCGATGTAGAGAATTTCCCCGGGTATCCGGATGGAGTAATGGGACCTCAAATGATGCAGGATTTCCGTGAACAAGCCACAAAATTCGGAGCCGATTGTCGTTATGGATATGTAACAGATATTGATTTTGAAGAGCGGCCATATAAGCTTACCGTAGACGAAAAAACCGAGATCAAAGCACATACTATTATTATTTCTACCGGCGCTTCTGCTATGTGGTTAGGTCTTGAAAGCGAAACCCGCCTACGTGGTAAAGGGGTTTCTGCTTGTGCTACTTGTGATGGAGCCTTTTTCAGAAATCAACATGTGATTATTGTTGGTGGTGGAGATACAGCTATGGAAGAAGCCACTTTCCTCACCAAATTTGCAAGTAAAGTAACGGTGGTTCACCGCCGTGATGAACTTCGTGCCTCTAAAGCAATGCAAACCCGGGCATTCGAAAATGAAAAGATCGAATTTATATGGGACAGCGAAGTCGAAGAAGTTCTTGGAGAACAGGTTGTAGAAGGGGTTAAAATTAAAAACCGAAAAACCGGTGAATCAACTACACTTGATGATGTAACAGGTGTATTTATCGCCATTGGTCACAAGCCAAATACGGATTTGTTTAAGGGAGTGCTTACTATGGATGATGTGGGTTATATCCAGACAAAAGGTCAATCTACTAAAACTGATTTACCCGGAATTTTTGCCTGTGGGGATGCCATGGATTCATTTTATCGTCAGGCGGTAACTGCTGCAGGAACAGGCTGTAAAGCAGCGTTAGATGCGGAGCATTATCTAAGTAATGAACTCAGCAAGGAAGCAATAGCTGAAGAGCATTGGAAATAAACGAAAGTTGAGAGTTGATAGAATGATTTTGAATTATCACTCTATCAATTGATCACCTTTCAAAAATCACTTCTTCTTTTTCTTGCCGACCGTTTTTTCTTCTTTCTCTTCTGCTTTTTCTTCTTCAGATTCAGCTTCGTTCTTAGTTTCTTTGGAAGCTTCTTCTTCATCTTCGGTAATCTCGATGATTTCAGCATCGATAGAATATTCATCGCTGTCTTCGTCTACTTCTCTCTCAACCAAAATCTGATAGTCGTTGATAAACATGGCAAACATGCCTATTGCAGAAATAACCGGAGCCATTGCTCCAACCAATGCTGCACCACCAACTCCAAATGCCAGTTGTGTTTGAAAAACTACTTCTCCCTCTTTATTCTTGATAATTAGTCGTCGGGCACTGCCTTCCTTTATAAATTCTCTGATCTTCGCGATCACCTCATTAACGCCACCCTGAACTTCTTCGTAGATGCGTTTTGCTTTTGATTTTGCCTCGTCTTTATTCATGATATGTGCAATTTATGAAATTTTTTGTAAGGAGTTTCCTCCAGCAGGGTCTAACTACGCAAAGCAAAATAAAAAGATTCGGAGTTCCCATGCTAGCCAGAGTTTATTGTGCATCAACGGTAGGTGTTGATGCAAAAATCATCGATGTAGAAACCCATCACACCAATGGAATGGTAAAATTCTTCCTTGTAGGATTACCTGACCGTGCCGTTTCCGAGTCTCGGGACAGGGTAGAAGCGGCCATTAGAAATACGGGTTCATATTACCCTTTGGGTCGAATAACGGTAAATCTTGCGCCTGCTGATTTACCCAAAGAAGGAAACGCTTTCGATTTACCAATCGCGATCGGTCTGCTTCGTATGTCCGGTCAAATTCACACAGAAAAGCTCGAAGAAACGGTAATGCTTGGCGAATTAGCACTTGATGGTAAAATTCGTCCCATAAAAGGTGTGCTCCCTGTTGCTGTTGAAGCAAAAAAGCGTGGATTTAAATATCTGATAGTCCCAAAAGAAAATGGAGCGGAAGCAGCAGTAGTGGAAGGAATTGAGATTTTTCCCTTCGAGCATCTTAATCAGGTCAAAGATTGGCTGGAGAATCGGGGGAGTATGGAGCCGTTTAATATTGATGTTGCGAATGTGTTCAACCAAAACGGTCAGGCAGACTTATTGGATTTCAGTGATGTAAGAGGGCAGGAAAATGTGAAACGAGCTCTAGAAATAGCAGCAGCGGGTGGGCATAATGTGGTGATGGTCGGCCCTCCGGGATCAGGAAAAACAATGATGGCTCGCCGTATCCCGACAATTCTTCCTCCACTTTCACTGAATGAAGCACTCGAAACAACTAAAGTACATTCTGTATCTGGTTTGATGAAATCAGGAAGGGCACTCATCACATCACGCCCATTTCGGGCACCACATCATACCGTTTCGGATGTTGCTCTTGTTGGTGGAGGAGGTATTCCGATGCCGGGAGAAATATCCATGGCACACAATGGTGTTCTTTTTTTAGATGAACTGCCGGAATTCAAACGAAGTGCACTTGAAGTTATGCGTCAGCCTCTTGAGGACGGTTTTGTTTCAATTTCGAGGGCCAGGATGAGTGTAACATATCCAAGCAGGGTGATGTTGGTTGCGTCGATGAATCCATCTCCATCCGGCGATTGGTACAACCCACAGGAAATGAGCGGTACATCTTCAATGCAGATGCAGCGCTATTTAAGTAAAATAAGTGGGCCATTATTGGATCGGATTGATCTTCATATTGAAGTGAATAAAGTCAGTTACGACGAACTTTCCGGTAAAGCCAAGGGAGAATCATCAAAAGAGATAAGTGCGCGCGTTATAGAGGCTCGGGAAATTCAATCCAGGCGGTTTCTGGGTTTAAAAGGAGTGTACTCAAACGCCCAAATGAATACACGCCAGGTTAGAAAAGTGTGTGAGTTAGATGAAACGAGTTCTGAAATTCTGAAGAAAGCAATTACCTCGTTAGGACTCTCCGCCCGTGCGTACGATCGAATTCTGAAAGTCGGAAGAACCATCGCAGATCTTGATAAATCCGAAAACATCAAATCTCATCATATTGCCGAAGCTATACAGTATAGAAGCCTGGATAGAGAGGGGTGGTTGGGGTGAAGATTGACGAATATTGAACAAGGAACATTGAACTTTGAATAAGTAAGAATAGGCAACAAGAATTTTAGAATGAAGATTGTTAAAAAAGGAGTCCGGGTATGAAATACGATTTGGAAGAACGATTAATAGATTTTTCGTTGTCAGCAATTGATATCGCTGAAAAATTACCTCGAACTTATGCAGGTCAACATTTATCAAAACAGCTTATAAGATCTGCAAGCTCACCCGCTTTCCAATATGCTGAAGCAAGAGGAGCAGAGTCTAGAAAGGATTTTGTACATAAGTTAAAGATTGGGCTAAAAGAGCTTAGAGAAACTCACGTTTGCTTAAGAATGATCAAAAAGAAGCCGCTATTAATTGGAAATAATATTGATGATGCTATTTCCGAATGTGATCAACTTATTGCGATAATAACTTCCAGCATTAATACAGCGATAAGGAATAATAAAAAGACTTCTTAAATCTTATATCTCTGTTCTTCATTCTTCAATTATTAAGTTAGCATCATCATGCGGTGAAATTTATGGTTTTTGAAAAGTTATTTATGAGTGGGAACTAGTCTTCTTGAAAGAAGTTTTAAATCATAAAGTTTGGAGATGGCTATGAGAAAAGAAACAACATATTGGCAGGGGAGTTTGGTATTTGCGCTACCAATAATCATCCTTATTATATACTTGGCTTTGACATTATAAGAGTTGATTTCAGCGTATTAATTGGATAAGCTTTTGAGCTTTAATCCAGAAAATAAATATTGCCTAAATACGCCGACATAGTATTTCCAACCGCCGTACGACAGGAATTTACCTATCGCATCCCGGACAGGCTGGAACAGGATATCCAGATAGGAGTAAGAGCCTGGGTACCTCTCCGAAATTATTTTGCAATAGGAGTAGTGGTAAAGGTACATGATGATACCCCTGGCTTTAACACCCGCCCGATAAAAAAACTCCTTGATAAAGAATCCATCATTGAAGGAGAGTTACTCCAACTCACAAAGTGGGTTCATCAATTCTATTTCAGCAGTTGGGGAGAGGTGATACAGGCGGCACTGCCTGCAGGGCTAAATTTTATTTCAAGGAAATATGTCCGGGTTAATGAAGAAAGTTCGTCAAAAGAGCTATCAGATAAAGAACAGGAAATTTACTCTGAAATCAGCGATCAGGAGAAATTGCTTTACGATGAAGCAAAAAAAAGATGGAAAGGGACAGGATTAAATAAGGTCTTAAATCAACTTATAAAAAAGGAAGTGCTCCAAATCTGGGAAGAACCCGATTTAAAGGTTTCCGTTAAAACTGAACGGGAGTGGCATTGGGGAAAAGATAAATCAGCCCAAAAGGCTAATGATTTTCTCTCTGAGATTGATGGGAAATTAAATAAGTGGCAAACTTCGTTAGAAGAACTTGTTAAATTTGGGTTGCCCAAAAGACAATCATCACTTAAACAACTGAAGGAATTCAATGGGTATTCGAAGCGAAAACTTCAGGACTCAGGATGGATTACTTTTAAAGAAGTTGAGGCAGGCAGCCTTGAACCAAATATTGAGTACGAGCCCAAAAAGATAAAATCGCTCAATAAATCTCAGCAACAGATTTTCACAAAAATTTTAGATTCATTAAAAAGAGGCTCTTTCGCAAACTTTTTGTTGTATGGAATCACCGGGAGTGGAAAAACTGAAGTATATATTCATGCTTTAAAAGAAGTTAGAGAACAAAAGAAAGGCGGGATTGTCCTGGTTCCTGAAATAGCTCTTACCCCTCAAACCGTGGCCCGGTTTTATCAGATTTTCGGGGAGGAAATCGCAGTTTTGCATAGCCGGATGACCAATCGGGAGAGACTACAAGCCTGGAAAGAGCTCAAAAGTGGAGCCAAAAATATTGCCATAGGACCGCGTTCGGCGGTATTTGCGCCCGTTCAGGATTTGGGACTTATCATACTGGATGAGGAGCATGACGCCTCCTATAAACAAATAGATCCTTCGCCAAGATATCATGCTCGTGAAACAGCCATTATGAGAGCGAACATAAATAAAGCAGTAGTGATAATGGGATCGGCAACACCAAGCATGCAAGCACTTAATATGGCGGCTAAGAGTAAGGCAAGCTTACTGGAATTGAAAGAACGACATGCCGAAGCGGTTCTTCCGGAAGTAAATATTATAGACCTCAAACAGTACACAGGAGCTATGAGAGGTGAACTTTCAGTTCCTTTATTTAATGCGGTTGAGGAAGCTCTCGAAAAACAAAACCAGGTTATTTTCTTATATAACCGTCGGGGCTTTGCAAGCTATATGCAATGTGAAACTTGTGGACATATTCCTCAAAGTCCTGAGTGCTCAGTAAGCCTGACTTATCACAAACACAAAAATATGTTGATGTGCCACTATTCAGGTTATTCAAGAAGAGCTGATGCTCAATGCGAGGTTTGCGGGTCAGAAAAGTTAGCTATTCAAGGATCAGGGACTCAAAAAATTGAAGAGAGTCTCGGAGAGCTATTTCCAAAGGCCAATATTCTTCGGTTTGATAAAGACTCTACATCAAGAAAAGGAGCACATGAGCGTATTTTGAGTTCCTTCGGGAAAGGAGAAGCCGATATTCTGGTTGGTACTCAACTTGTTGCTAAAGGGCTCGATTTCCCTAATGTAACCGTAGTAGGGGTAGTGGATGCAGATACAGAGCAGGCTTTCCCGTCTTTTCAATCCAATGAAAGAACGTATCAATTATTAAGTCAGGTTTCGGGTAGATCAGGTCGGGGGTCTAAACCTGGAAAAGTATTTATCCAAACTCGTCAACCAGAAAACACGGCGATCCAGTTTGCCAGAAAACACGACCACGAAGGGTTTGCAAAAGAAGAAATGGGGTTTCGAAAACCATTGAATTACCCGCCCTATTCAAGATTGATCAAATTTGCGTGTAAAGGAAAAGATGAACATAAAGTGAGCAAAGCAGCGATGATGTTGAGGAGTGTAGTGCACAGAGTTATACCAGGAGTGGAAATTCTTGGGCCATCAGCGGCTGCAATTGGCTGGATGAACCGAAATTTTTACTGGGAATTAATAGTTAAAATAGATTCCGAAAAAGGTGCTAACTATATAGAAGCGATACTGTCGAAAATCATGGAAGTGTACGAGCAATATTCAAAAATTAGCACTTCTGTTGTGCGCATCAATATTAATGTGGATGCAATTCGCTAAAAATTTGCAATAGGCATCAGAAAGTTAGTATTTCCTATCTGCTAAGATCATAACACAAACTATGGGCGAACAAAGAGTAAAACTAGCGAAAACAAATGAGCAGGTTCAGAACTTCATGAAGAACGTGCTTAAAGATCTTCGCGCATTAGAAAAAATGCTGGATGACGATTGGTTTGAAACAGATATCATTCGAATCGGGGCTGAACAAGAGCTTTGTTTGATAGATAGAAATGGTAAGCCATTCCTGAATGCAGGCGAAGTTTTAGAAAAATTAGGTGGGGAAAGTGAACATTTCACTACCGAGTTTGCCAAATTTAATCTGGAAGTAAATGTCAATCCACCATTAGAATTTAAAGGCAATGCGCTTTCTCAAATGGAGCATAATCTCCAAAAAAGAGTAGAGCAGGTAAGGGCAGCAGCAGAAGAAATTGATTCTGAGGTTTTACTAACTGGTATACTTCCTACCATCAGGAAAGCGGATGTTACCATAGACAGTCTCACACCTATTCCTCGTTACAAGGCGCTTTGTGATGCAATTGATAACATGAGAGGGAAAGAATACGAGCTTCGTATTCAGGGAATGGATGAATTGCTAATGAAGTTTGATACTCCTTTACTGGAGGGATGTAATACCGGCTTTCAGGTTCATCTACAAATTAAACCAGATGAGTTTGTATCAAAATATAATGTGGCCCAGGCTATAACAGCCCCGGTTCTGGCAGGAGCAGTAAATTCACCTCTGTTTCTTGGTAAGAGACTTTGGGCAGAAACACGGATTGCTCTTTTTCATCAATCGGTAGATACAAGAGGAGTAGGAGATCATATAAGGGAGAGCAGCCCGCGTGTAATGTTTGGGACAAGCTGGCTGAAAGACTCCATTCTGGATATTTATAAAGAAGATATTTCCCGTTTCAGAGTACTACTAAGCTCGAACGTAGAAGAAGATGTCGAAGAGATGTTGAAAAATGGAACACCTCCTAAACTAATGGCATTAAATGTACATAATGGGACGGTTTATCGATGGAACAGACCTTGTTATGGTGTAGGAGGAGGTAAGCCGCATTTGAGAATAGAGAATCGGGTACTTCCTTCTGGCCCAACTGTTATCGATGAAATGGCTAATACCGCATTTTGGCTGGGTCTACTAAACGGATTCGAAGATGAATATTCCGACATTACCAAAGAGTTGGAGTTTGATGATGCACGAATGAACTTCTTTGCGGCATCTAAAATGGGTCTGGATACTAAATTTGAATGGACAAAAGGAAAGAAAGTAACTGCTAAAGACCTGATCATTGATGAGCTCCTTCCCATTGCAAAAGCCGGACTTGATAAAGCCAATATTGATAAATCAGATATTGATACTTATTTGGGGGTTATTCAAGACAGAGTTGAATCTGCACAAACAGGTTCCTATTGGGTAGTGAGATCATATTCCAATCTTATAAAAGATAATAACAGGGAACAGGCCGTTTCTGCAATTACCGCTTCTATGCTCAAGAATCAAAAGAAAGGAGAGCCTGTTCATAAGTGGGGATTAGCGAAGGTTCATGATATGGAGAACTGGAAACCCTCTAGTTTATTAGTTGAAGAGTTTATGACTACAGATCTTTTTACTGCCCGCAAAGAAGATTTGATTGAATTCACTTCAAACCTGATGGATTGGAGAAAAATTCGATATATACCAATAGAGGATGATCAGAAACATTTGGTTGGGTTGATTTCTATGCGAATGGTACTTCGTAAATACTCTCAAATGGTGAACGAAGGAAAAGATATTGTAAATTTACCTGTGAGTGATTTTATGATTCAAAACCCTATTACAATTCACCCTGAGGCCTCTATTATTGAAGTGATGAACATAATGCAGGAAATGCAAATCGGGTGCCTTCCCGTAGTGAAGAATAGCCGATTAGTTGGTATTATTACAGAGGGAAATTTTATGAATATTACGCGGAGATTATTGAGGGCACTGGACAAGGAAAATGACGACAAGGAGTAGATGCAGCTTGCAAAAATAGAACACAATTTAAAACCTGGCTCAAAAGCACAGCATTATATTGCGGATATTATTGGAGGACTCGAAGGACCAACAATTATTGCGGTTGCCGGAATACATGGCAACGAAGCTACCGGGATAACAGCCATTAAACGAGTTATTGAAGAAATTGAACCGGTTAAGTCGAAACTTAAAGGTCGTTTTCTGGGATTAAAGGGAAATATTCCGGCGCTGGCTGCCGGTGTACGCTTTGTAAACGAAGATATGAACCGGCTATGGACAACCTCGATCTTAGATAAAATCAGAAGAACAAAATCCAGAGATTTGAGCTCTATCGATCGGGTTGAAGTGAAGAAGATGCTGCAAATTCTGGATCCGATTGTTCTGGATTCTAATGAAGGAGAAGTTATTTATGTTGATTTGCATACGTTCTCAGGCTCAGGGGGGCTTTTCACCATAACACCCGATGACGAGAGGCATATCAAGATAATTTCAAAACTGGGAGTTCCGAGAATTTTAGGAATTCACCACTCCCTGCCGGGAACATCCATGGAATATGTTGAAGATGCCGGGCATATTGGTTTTGCTTTCGAAACAGGAACTCATGGATCAAGAGAGGCAGAAGATAATGCGTACGCGGGATTACTTGTTCTTCTTGAAAGTGTTGGAATGATAAATAAAGATGATATTCCAGATTTTGATATCCGGCACGATTACCTGATGAGCAGAGTAAGTGGCTACCCTTCTGAAGTAGACTTTTTGTATAAGCACATTATTGAAGATGGTGATGAATTTGAAATGAGGCCGGGCTTTCAGAATTTCGATCAAGTTGAAAAAGGAGACTGGCTGGCGAATGATCGGAATGGTAAAATCAAGGCACAGGCAGACGGATATCTTCTAATGCCTCTTTACCAGAAGCAGGGCAACGATGGTTTTTTTATTGTGAGGGATTGTGACTAAAAAAAAGACGCTAAACGATTATCAGTTTATTGACGGTAGCCGACTTTCTTCGGTTATCGAAGCATTGATTTTTGCCAGTGAAGAGCCTATTTCCAGTGAAAAGATTCGTTCTATTATCGTGGAGAATGAAGAACAAATTGAAATTGATGAAAATACCGTAGCTGACTTTGTGGAAAAGCTAAATCAGCGTTATGATGAAAATGGACTAAGTTTCAGGATTGAGCGCCTTGCAGGTGGTTATACTTTTGTAACACAATCGAAGTATCATTACTGGCTGAGTGTGTCTCAACACGAAAATGCATTTCGAAAATTATCTCAATCGGCTATTGAAAGCTTGGCGATAGTTGCATATCGGCAACCGATCACAAAACCTGAAGTAGATCAGATCAGAGGGGTAGATTCGGGCTATATCATCCGCCAGCTAATGGAAAAAGCTCTTATTGAAGTAAGTGGAAGAGCAGACAGCCCGGGCAAGCCTCTATTATACAGGACAACAAAACACTTTTTGCGCCACTTCGGATTGAATTCTGTTCAGGATCTTCCAAAACCAAGAGAGATTGAAGAAATCCTCAAAGATGATGATATGGCAGAGCATCGGCAGCTTTTGCTCGAACGCCAATTGATGATGGAAGAATTGGATGAGGAGCCTGGTGAGGGAAATGAGGAAGAAATTCCGGATGATGAAAGTGAAGAACATGAAGAAGAAAAGGAGTCTGGAGAAGAAGAATGAAAAAGAGAAAAGGAAAACCGGGTAGAAATACGAAGGGGAAGTCATATCCCAAAAAAAAGAAAACAAACGAAGTAGATCAGAACTACTCGAAAACGGAAGAAATACGATTAAACAAATTTATCGCGCATGCCGGTTTGTGTTCCAGAAGAGAGGCAGATACCTACATAGCTGATGGGAAGGTCAAAGTAAATGGAAAGGTTATCACAGAAATGGGCTTTAAAGTCCGCCGTAAAGACGATGTAGTCGTAGATGAACAGAAAATTACGTTGGAACCTTTTGTTTATTTATTACTGAATAAGCCTAAGAATACCATCACTACAACAGATGATGACCGCGGCAGGAACACCGTATTAGATGAAGTTGAAAATGCAACCGGGTATCGCGTATATCCTGTTGGAAGATTGGACCGAAATACTACCGGACTTTTAATTTTGACCAATGATGGAGATTTAGCACACCGGTTGATGCATCCTAGCTACAAAGTTAAAAAAACCTATGAGGTTCAGACAAAGCGAACTCTTACTCAGGATGAGTTGGATGCTTATGCAAAAGGAGTTGAGCTGGAAGATGGAATAGCTACCGGTTACAATATTCGCTCATTTGCAGATGTAAAGAATACTTTTTTGATTTCAGTATTTGAAGGAAGGAATCGCTTAATTCGCAGAATGGTGGAATTTCATGGTACCGAAGTAGCCAAACTAAAACGAACCGAATATGCAGGTCTTAATTTGAAAGATGTGTCGGTAGGGAGATGGCGGTACTTAAAACAAAATGAAATTAATGACCTTCGGAAACTTGTTAAATTAGATACGCTAGACTTTAAGAAAGACTAACATGGAATTCGATAACATTTCTATTTCATCAGGACAAACACAGTCATCAGAAGGGTTACCCATTCGCTGGGATTTATATACTCCGATCAGTGGTACTTCCAGAGAGTTTCCGGTGATATTATTTCTTCACGGTTTCAAAGGGTTTAAAGACTGGGGTCCATTCCCGGATGCATGCCAGGATCTGGCAAGAAGTGGATTCGGAGTTCTTGCAATGAATTTTTCACTTAATGGTATTGGAGATAATAAAACCGAACTCGATCGATTAGATCTTTTCGAGCGGGAAACGCTTTCTCAGGATTTAGATGATATTGGCACGATTATCCATGCTCTTCAAAAAGGTGATATTCATGACAGCCATTCCCATCTTAATACAGATATGATAGGAATTGTGGGGCATTCTCGTGGTGGACATACCGCGGTAGTCGCAGCGGCTGAGTTTGAATCAATACAATGCCTGGTTACATGGTCGGCTGTTGGAAATTACATACAACGTTGGGCAAAAGAGAAAATCGAAGATTGGAAATCAAAAGGGTTTATAGAAGTAGAAAACACCCGAACTGGTCAGGTTATGAAAGTGGGGTTAGCTGTTTATGAGGATGCCGTTTCTAATGCGGATCAATTAATGGCAATGAAAAGAGTTAGTGATGTTCGAATCCCCTCTCTTTTTATTCATGCCAGAGAAGACGAAACAGTCCCTTATACAGACTCAGAAGAATTACATATTGAATGTGCAGCAAAAGATAAAGAGCTGCGCCTTATCGCTAATACAGGTCATACCTTTGGGGCAGCACATCCATTTGAAGAAATGGACTTCCCGGCACCATTTTCGGAGGTTTTAGAATGGACTATCGGCTGGTTCAGGGAGCATCTTCGGTAAATAATTTGTTTACACTGCCCATCTAAACTAAAAAAAACCCCTTTCACGGCGATTAAAGAGGAAAATGTGAAAAAAAGTTAACTTTTGTTACCGAAATCTGTAAGTTCTAGGTCAATGCTTTATTAACTGGTGGGTTTTTTAAAGACAATAACTTTCAAACTAATTAACGACGTTTCTATGAGAAAACTAATATTAATAAGGAATAGTGTGTTTGCATTCATTATGACTTTGGTCATAACTGCTTCTGCATTTGCACAAAACCGGGTTGTAAGCGGGGTCGTTGTAGACGCCGACACCCAGGAACCTATACCGAGTGTAACGGTGCTTTTACAGGGAACTGTTAAAGGGGTGGCTTCTGATGTTGATGGTAGATATGAACTGACATTAACACAAGAAGAGCTCAATAATGGAATCCTGTTATTTTCTTCTGTTGGTTATATTGCCAGAGAAGTGGCCATAAACGGAAATACAACTATTAACGTAGAACTTAGCCTTGATGTAGCCCTTCTTGATGATGTGGTTGTAGTGGGATATGGTTCTCAAATTAAAGAAAAAGTTACAGGTAATATTTCTACTATTAAAGCCAGTGATTTTGAGACCGTACCAGTAAATAGCTTTGAGCAAGCCGTTCAAGGACGTGCATCTGGTGTATTTATTCAGACAAACAATGGTAAACTAGGTCAAGGTATCCAGGTTCGTGTTCGTGGATCCTCTTCTATTAATGGTAGTAATCAGCCTCTTTACGTTGTAGATGGAATCCCGGTAACTACGGATGATTTTTCTAGAAATGCAGCTGAAACAAATCCACTAGCGGATTTAAATCCGGCAGATATCGAATCTATTGATATTCTTAAGGATGCTTCTGCAGCAGCTATTTATGGATCAAGAGGATCTAATGGTGTTGTTCTTATTACTACTAAAAGTGGTGGTGCAGGAGATACACAAATTAATGTGAATTACGCAGTTGCGACCAGCGAGCCTACTAACAAAAGAGACTGGTTAAATGGTCCTGAGTATCTTGAGCTTTTTGACGAAGCTTTTGAACGCTCATCTTCCAACACAACAGGTGATCTTTCTGGTACTATATTTGGATTCACCAGACAGAGTCTATACGATACTTTTATCCCAGGTTGGGATCAGGGTTATGACACCGATTGGCAAGAATTGGCATTTCAGGATAATACCTCTCAAAAGTTAGATATCTCTGCAAGCGGTGGTGATGCTAAAACAAGATTCTTTATAAGTGGTCAGGTTGATGATCAGGAAGGTATTATCATCGATAACGCGTTCGAAAGAATTAGTGGGCGTCTTAATTTAGATCATAGTGCTAGTGAGAAACTAGATCTGGGACTTAATCTTAGTTTAGCAAGAACAGTTAACGATCGTTTATCTACTGATAACGCATTCTCTACTCCTATTCAGTTGGTGGCTTTACCTCCAGTTCAGCGTGCTTTTAATGATGATGGGACTCCTTCGAGAGAAACAGTATATGATAATGGTCTTCTCTATAGAGATGGTGCAACTTTTGAAACGATTGTTTTTAGATCTTTAGCCAGAGCATATGCTTCATATGATATACTACCGGAACTTTCTGTAAGAGCAGAGTTTGGTGTAGATGTATTAGATCAAAATGAAGAAAGATGGTTTGGTTCTTCTGTAGCTCAGTTTACAGGATTTAATAACGGTACAGCGGACAACAGATTTGTTCGATCTGTAAATTGGACATCTCAAGCTTTTGCACAATACCAGCCGGTACTTGGAGAAGATCATGAGTTAGACCTTACTGTTGGTCTTTCTGCACAGGAACAGACTACAGATGTACTCAATGTGTCTGGAATTGATTTCCCGAATGATTTATTCAGACAAGTTGCAAGTACAGCTACTATTGATGCTGGTACAGCAACGACTACTGTATGGTCATTGGTTGGGTATTTTGCTCGTGCTAATTATGTATTCAATGGCAAGTACCTTCTTTCTGTAAGTGGACGTGTTGATGGATCATCGAGATTCGGTGCTGACAGCCAATATGGATTCTTCCCTGCAGCTTCTGCTGGTTGGATTCTATCTAACGAATCATTTATGGAAGACATTGATCAGATCAGTTTCCTTAAAGCGAAAGCTAGTTTTGGTCTTACAGGAAATACACCTGCTAATAACTTTGGATCAAGATTCCTTTTTGGCGCTGGTTCTTATGCTGGTGGTTCTGCACTTACTCCTACACAGGTTCCAAACCCAGATTTAAAATGGGAGTCTACTCAGCAATTTAATATTGGTCTTGAACTTGGATTATTTTCAGATCGAATTACAGCTGAAGTTGATTACTATCAAAAGAAAACCGAAGACTTATTACTTAACGTAAATATTCCAGGTACAACTGGGTTCTTAACTCAACTTCAGAACGTTGGTGAACTTGAGAACACAGGATTTGAATTCTTAGTAACCACAATAAATACTACTGGGGATCTTAGCTGGACAACTACCTTAAACTTCGGTAAGAATGACAATGAGATTACCAATCTTGACGGTCAGGTAATCGAAGGAAACTTTATTAGTTTTGCACGTGAAGGACAGCCAATTGGTGTTTTCTTTACTAGGGAGTATGCTGGTGTAGATCCTGATAACGGTGATGCTCTTTACTATGTGAATAGCCCTGATGGCAAAGATCGTAGTACAGGAACAACCAATAATCCTAACGCTGCTAATCGTGTTGCAGTTGGTAATCCAAATCCGGATTTCCAGGGTGGTATTACAAATAACCTAAGCTACAAAGGATTCGACCTAAGTGTATTCTTCCAGTATGTATATGGCAATGAAATCTACAATGGTGGTGGTACATTCCAGTCTGCTAATGCTGACTTCTTTGATAATCAATCCCGAGATCAGTTAAACAGATGGCAAAGCCCTGGTGATGTAACAAATGTACCAGAAGCTAGACTACTTGATGGAAACGGTACTAGTGAGTCTTCAAGATATATTGATGACGGAAGTTACCTTAGACTTAAAACACTTACACTTGGATACAACCTTCCTGCTAGTGCTTTAAGTAATATTGGTTTAAGAAGTGCCAGACTATATTTTACAGGTCTTAATCTCTTAACGTTTACCAATTACGGTGGTTGGGATCCAGAAGTAAATACTGATTTCGCTGCTAGTAACATTACTTTGGGAACTGATTTTTATGCAGCTCCACAGGCTAAGACATATACCGTTGGTATCAATATTGGATTTTAATCATGAGGCCAACAATGCAAAACACTCAAAACGATTTAAATAAATTAAATATGAGATTTCTTAATAAATCAATGTTAACTGTTCTGGCTATAGGACTACTCGCGGTTAGCTGCGACAGCCTGCTGGATACAGAGCCTGCCCAATCTATTGATGGGGCTGTAGCGCTGGAAACTGAAGCCAATGTGCTTACCGTGTTAAACGGAGCCTATGACGGCTTTAGTGATGATGATATGTTCGGTGGACAAATACAGATGGAAGCTGATCTAATGGCTAATGATAATAGCGATCCTGAATTACGATGGGTTGGTACATTTGAAGAGCCTGAACAAATCTGGAGAAAGCAAATCCTGTTAGAGAACACTCAGGTTTCTCAAACTTGGACGGAGTCTTATGATGCGATCAACCGTGCTAACAACGTGCTTTCCGCACTCGATGTTATCGAAGATGCGACTACCAGAAATCAAGTTGAAGCCGAAGCTAAATTCATTCGTGGAGTTTCATATTTCTACCTGATTCAGTTCTTTGCAAAGCCATTTAGCGATGGCAATGCTGCTTCTAATCCTGGTGTTCCATTGGTATTAACGCCAACTTCTGGTATTGATGAATCATCAAATGTTTCTAGAAATACTGTAGCTGAAGTGTATGCCCAGATTCTGTCTGACCTTACTGATGCAGAAGCAGGTCTTCCAGCTTCCAACGGTGGGTATGCTACTTCTCATGCAGCAGCAGCGTTCTTATCTCGTGTATATTTACAACAAGGTAATTATGCAGGTGCAAGAGATGCTGCAAACAGAGTTATTAGCTCTGGTGCATTTTCTCTAACCGCAACTTATGTTGATGCTTTCAACAATCAGGGAAATTCAACAGAAGATGTATTTGCAATCCAAGTTGATGCACAGGACGGTGCTCATTCATTGAATACATTCTTTGCTCACCCAGATGCTGGTGGCCGTGGTGATATTACCATTTCTCCTACCCACCTTGCATTTTATGAAGCTGGTGATGAAAGAATTGATGCAATGAGAAGTGACAGTACTGCTACTGAAAAATGGGATGATTTTACAGCGAATATTCCTGTAATCAGACTTGCAGAACTTCACCTCACAAGAGCAGAAGCCAATGCAAGATTGACGACTGTTGTTGGAGCTACTCCACAAGCTGATTTAGATGCAATTAGAGCAAGAGTTGGATTAGCCTCTACTCCTGCAACAGTGGCATCTATACTGGCTGAAAGAAAGCTTGAACTGGCATTTGAAGGACAGCTTTTACATGATCTCAGAAGAACACAGGAAAATATTGGTTCTTTTGCTTACGATGCTAATGAAACAGTATGGCCAATACCTCAGCGAGAAATGGATGTGAATTCAAATCTTACTCAGAATCCAGGCTATAGCGCTAACTAAGTTTACTTAGTAAGTACAAAATTTAAACCCCGGCTCATTCGAGCCGGGGTTTTTTTGTTTTATTATTTTTTACAGCCTAAAAAAACTTTTTCCTTGATTGACTGATCAGGTTGTCAGACTTTATAGGTCTGAATTTATTCTAAAACTAACATAACCTATCAGTATGAAAAATGGTCTATTACGAAAGGAATGGCTTTTAACTTTCCTTTTAAGCGGGTTCCTAATTCTTTCCGGTTGTAAAACCACTCAATCTACATCTTCAACATCTTCTTCTGAGCCTTCTCGTTCAGGTAGATCTGGTCCGAGCAGTGGAGATGTGAAAAAGTATAGTGAGGTAATCACGGACAAGGCAGAATCAGATGAAGGTCTGTTTAATGTTCATAAAGTGGACGGTAAATTTTATTATGAAGTGCCTGAAGATTTACTGGAGCGTGAGATGCTGCTGGTAACTCGTGTAGCCGGTTCTACTCAAAACTTAAGCTTTGGTGGTGCAGGCCAGAAAGCAAGAGGTCAGCAGGTTGTAAGATGGCAACGTAAGGATAATAACATCCTGCTTAGACATGTTTCATACTCAAGTGTTGCCGATGAAGATGATCCGGTTTATAAATCTGTTCGGAATAACAACTTCGAGCCGGTTATTTATACGTTTTCGATAGAAGCAGACAAAACAGATAGCACTGGTATTGTATTTGAAGCTACAAAGCTCTATACCTCAGACGTTCCTCTTTTAAGTGGGTTAAGCAGTTCGCAGCGAAGTAGATTTCAGGTGCGAAGATTAGACGGAAGCAGAAGCTTTGTAGAGCGTATTACCAGCTATCCAAAAAATATTGAGACCCGCCATGTTCTTACTTATGATGCCGGTTCTCCTCCTGATGACGGAGTAACAGGAACTATTTCCCTGGAAGTTAACCAGTCGATGGTGTTACTACCTGAGGAGCCCGCTACGCCAAGAAACTGGGACCAGAGAGTAGGATTCTTTTCTATCGGACAATATGATTATAGTTCGGATGAGCACAGAGCTGCCACAAACCGATTTATCACAAGATATAAGCTTGTTCCTAAAGATAGAGAAGCATATCTGAGAGGTGAGTTAGTTGAGCCTGTTGATCCAATTGTTTATTACCTGGACCCTGCAACCCCTGAAAAATGGATTCCTTATTTGCTGCAAGGAATTGAAGACTGGCAGGTTGCTTTTGAAGAGGCAGGTTTCAAAAATGCCATAATTGGTAAGGCTGCTCCTACATCAGAAGAAGACCCGGAGTTTTCACCAGAAGATGCGCGTTACTCTGTAATGCGGTACATCACTAATCCAATTCAAAATGCACAAGGGCCACATGTGCATGATCCAAGAACAGGACAGATATTAGAAAGTGATATTCTTTGGTATCACAACATTCAGAATCTGTTAAGGAACTGGTTTTTTATCCAAACAGCAGCAGCTAATCCTGATGCAAGGAATGCAAAGATGTCTGATGAGATTATGGGTGAGATGCTTCGATTCGTAATGGCGCATGAGGTTGGTCATACTCTTGGGCTTCCTCATAATATGGGTTCAAGTGTGGGATATACCGTGGACCAGCTGCGAGACCCTGAGTTCACTTCCACACATGGAACTGCACCATCAATTATGGATTACGCCAGATTCAACTACGTTGCTCAACCAGGCGATGGTGTAACGAACTTCTACCCACAGATTGGAGAGTATGACAAATGGTCGATAAAATGGGGATATACATGGTTCCCTGATATCGAAGAAGCGGATGATGAAAACGAAATGTTAAACGAATGGATCGTAGCAAATGGAGATGATCCTTTGTATTGGTTCGGATACCGCAATGGAATCGATCCTCGTTCGCAAACAGAAGCTATTGGTGATGATGCGATACGGGCCAGTGAACTCGGTTTAGCCAATTTACAGGTTATTACCGACAACTTAATTGACTGGGTAGAAGCCCCCGGAGAAGACTTCAGTGATCTTTCCGAGCTTTATTCGAATGTTCTGGGGCAGTGGAGAAGGTATATGGGACACGTTAGCATGTATGTTGGAGGTGTTTACCAGACTTATAAGACCTATGATCAGGATGGTGAAGTCTATGAAGTTGTACCGAAAGCGGATCAACGGAGAGCGCTTGCATTTCTTAACCGGCATGCTTTTACAGCTCCATCATGGGCTTTTAACAAGGAAATACTGGACAGGGTTAATCAGTCTACCGCTGTAGAAACATTCCGATCTGCCCAGGCGGGAGTACTTAACAATCTGATGAGCCCGGATAGAATCGCACGATTAGTTGATAACGAAACAAGGACTGATGGGGAAACCTATACTGTGTTTGAGATGATGGACGAACTTCGTGGCGGTGTTTGGAGCGAGCTTAGGGCAAACAGAAACATCAACGTTCACCGAAGACATCTTCAAAGAGCGTACTTAGAGCGGGCAGAATACCTGATGACTACTGAACCACCTCGGGGAGGTTTCTTCGGGTCGCGTTATGATGTAAGTCAATCAGATATACGTCCGGTAGTACGGAATGAGCTGAGTATTCTGCGAAGAGATATCAATAACAGAATTAATGCCGGAAATATTGATCGTGCAACAAGAGTTCATCTTGAAGATGCAAGGGCACGAATCGATGATATATTTGACAGAGATAACGACTAAATAATGTAATTTCTAAAGGGTGGTACGTACATATCGCCCTTTTCTTTTTTTTGACAACTAATGGAGGAGATATGAAAAAAATGCTTTTGGTGTTACTGGGGATTGTGATAACGATGCCATTAAGTGCCCAACAACTGGATATGGACTTAATGAAGGGAATCGAACCTCGTAATATTGGTCCGGCTGGAATGAGTGGCCGAATCACAGCTATTGATGTCGTAGAGATGAATCCCGATATCATGTATGTAGGCTCAGCTTCTGGGGGAATCTGGAAATCTGAAAGCGGGGGAATAGCCTGGGAACCAATTTTTGATGATTATGAAGCAGCTTCGATAGGAGCGATCGAAATCTATCAAAAAAGCCCGAGTATAATTTGGGTAGGAACCGGTGAAGGAAACCCGCGAAATAGTGCATCAGCTGGAGCGGGTGTGTATAAAAGTTTAGACGGGGGACGTTCCTGGGAACTTATGGGGTTGGAAGGAACCCGCAATATTCATCGTGTAATTATCCATCCTGATGATCCAAATACAGTATATGTAGGTGCACAAGGAAATGCCTGGGCTGATACCGAAGACCGTGGAGTATATAAAACCACTGATGGCGGTAAGACCTGGGAAAAGATTCTATATACAAATACCCGTACTGGTATCGCTGATTTGGTGATGGATCCCATCAACCCAAATAAAATGTTTGCGGCGATGTGGGAATACCGAAGATGGCCATGGTTTTTTGAATCAGGTGGAGAAGGTTCTGGATTATACATGACCGTTGATGGCGGAGATACATGGAAAGAGTTAACCTCTGAAGATGGTCTTCCTGAAGGTGAATTAGGAAAGATCGGGGTAGCAATTGCTCCAAATAAGCCTAATGTAGTCTATGCATTAGTAGAGGCGAAAAAGAATGCGATTTACAGAAGTGATGACGGTGGGTACACGTGGGAACTTCGCCAAACGGTAGAAGATGATCCTCAGGTTGGGAACCGGCCTTTCTACTACCATGAAATTTATGTAGATCCATTCAACGAAAACCGAGTCTATAGTATCTATACATTTATTTCCAAAAGTGAAGATGGAGCTCGATCATTTGAAAGTTTATATCCATACTATAATTGGGTACACCCAGATCACCATGCTTTTTGGTTAAGTAAAACCAGCCCCGGCTTTATGATTGATGGAAACGATGGTGGACTAAATATCACCTTTGATGGAGGAGAAACCTGGCGTTTTATTGAGAATATTCCTGTCGGGCAGTTCTATCATGTGAATGTAGACATGGAAATCCCATACAACGTGTATGGTGGAATGCAGGATAATGGCTCCTGGGAAGGTCCGGCTTACGTTTGGAGAGCCGGAGGAATCCGAAATGCCTATTGGGATGAGCTCTTTTTTGGGGATGGATTTGATGTGCTAATCGACCCAAGTGATTCCCGATATGCATATGCAATGTCTCAACAGGGAAATATTGGGCGCGTTGACAGAGAGACTGGGAGTGCCCGTTTCGTAAAACCGACACATCCTGAAGGAGAAAACCTTCGTTTCAACTGGAACGCAGCTCTTAATTTCGATCCCTTTGATGAGGAAACCATTTACTTCGGAAGCCAATATGTGCACAAAAGTACAGACCGAGGTGAAACCTGGGAGATCATTTCACCGGATTTAACTACAAACGATACCACTAAGCAAAAGCAATATAATAGTGGTGGATTAACCATGGATGCCACAGGCGCAGAAAATTACACAACTATTCTGGCCATCGACCCAAGTCCGGTAGAAGAAGGAGTGATTTGGGCAGGAACTGATGATGGTAAAGTTCAAATCACCAGAGATGGTGGCGAAACGTGGAGCGATGTTTCCGGAAACCTGAGAGGTGTTCCAGAAGGTAGTTATGTAGCACAGGTAAAAGCATCAAAATTTAATGCTGGAGAAGCTGTGGCTGTAATTAACGACTACCGCAGGGGGAACTGGACTCCGTACGTAATGCATACCACCGATTATGGCCGACGTTGGAGGAATATCGTTCAGGACAAAGGGTTAAATGGTTATGCACTTTCTTTCGTACAGGATTTAGAGGAACCGAACCTGATGTTTGTAGGAACTGAACTCGGATTGTATGTAACAATCGATGAAGGGTCAACCTGGACCAAGTGGACAAATGAGTATCCTACGGTTTCTACCTACGACATGGTAATCCATCCACGTGAGCACGATTTAGTGATCGGAACCTTCGGGCGTTCTTTCTGGGTAATGGACGATATCCGCCCGCTTAGAGAATTGGCTGCTAATGGCGCTGATGAGCTCGAGAAAGCGATCAAAGCGTTCCCTTCACCAGATGCCTATCTCGCAGAATGGAGGCAGGCTATGGGTACCAGGTTTACTGCAGATGGTTTCTTTATGGGTGATAACCGCCCAAGTGGAGCCATGCTTACTTATTCAGTTAACATACCAGAACCGGAAGAAGGTGAGGAGAAGAAAGAGGAAAAAGTTAAGATCGAAGTGTTTGATGCTTCCGGCGAAAAAATCCGGACTCTTGAAGATACACCAGATCACAACGGGATCAATCGCACAAGGTGGGGATTAGATCGTAAAGGTGTGCGTAACCCAAGCAGAAATGCTCCCGGAACAAATGCTTCCGAGCCGGGTGGAGCAAATGTACTTCCTGGCACATACAAAGTGAAATTCACTTATATGGAATCATCAGATTCAACTATGGTAACGGTTCATACTGACCCAAGAATTGAGATGCCAATGAATGCACTTCAGGCAACATCAGACTTTATCGATCGGGTTAATGAGGTTCGGCAAAGTTTGAGTGATGCAGTTTCTAAGCTTCGGGAAGCAAAAGAAATCATTGAATTGAATGAGCGGCTTATCAAATCTGATTCACGTTCAAAAGAAGAGCTTGAAGAGGTGAATGAAATCACCAAAGCTACGAAAGAACGTGTAGAGGAATTAATGAATCACGTATTTGGAGAGCCTGACGAGCGTCAGGGAATTACCAGTAATCCAACAGTTACTGTAATGAACCGATTATTTGGTCCTCTGCGTTATCTGGGAGGTGATTTCGATGGCCCGGGAGCAACGGAAGAAAACCTACTTCGATTAGCGAAAGAAGCAGTTGACGAAGCTATTTCTGAAATCGAACACTTCGTAGGTACAGACTGGGCAGCGTATCAAACTGCTATTGAAGCTACTGATTTGAGTCCGTTCAAAACACTCGGAGAAGACAATTAGATTAGTTACTTAAGCAATATGAAAGCCCGTTTCAATCTTGAAGCGGGCTTTTTTTATCTTTGAAATACATCCACAGGGATGACAAGCTACTTTATAGATACAGCGCAATTAAACAATCGAGGGTTTTAATCCTTCGCCTTAAAGTAAGACAACAAAAACGCTCCAACGCAGAGCATTGGAGCGAGTTGAATCTCGAATCCATGGTTGAAGAAATTTCCAAAGGAATGCCTTTGGCAAAATTCATAACGCCCATCTTGTTTCTTCCTTATCAGGCTTTGTGTTTTAGTGATTTTGTGGCTTAATTTAAATCAATATAAAAGTTGTGCTATGGAGTCATTTATAGAATTTTTTGAAGATATCCCAACAGCATTCAGGGCAGGAATATTGATTGGCGGTATTTTCATTTTCTGGGTTATTGAGGGTGTGTTTCCACTATTTGAGTTTGGGTATAAAAAAGTTCGTCATGCAGGCATCAATCTTTTTCTCAACGGACTTTTCGTGATAATCGGATTGGGTTTTGCTGGTGTTCTGGTCTGGTCTTCAAATCTGGTAACCGAAGAAGGTTTTGGTATTCTACAATGGATTGAAATGCCGTTTTGGGTGCAGGCTGTTGTTGGAGTATTGTTATTGGATTTCTTTGGTGCCTATCTGATTCACTGGATAGAGCATAAAGTAAAGTTCATGTGGAGATTCCATTTGGTACACCATAGCGATACAAATGTGGATGTCACTACAGGGCTTCGTCACCATCCCGGAGAAGCGGTTTTCAGAATGGTGTTTACTATTATCGGAGTGATTGTAGTCGGCGCTCCTATTTGGATCATATTCTTGTATCAAAGTATTTCAGCACTCTTTGCTCACCTTACCCACGCGAATATCAAAATGCCAAGAAAAATAGACCGAGCTTTATCGTGGATCTTCATTACTCCTTTAATGCATAAAGTGCACCACCACTATACTCAGCCTTTAACGGATACCAATTACGGGAACATTTTTGCGGTTTGGGATCGCTTATTTGGCACCTTTGCTCAGGTGGATGACATGAAGGAACTAAAATATGGAATCGATACTCATCTTGACCCTAAGGAAAACGATAATCTCGGAAACCTTTTAAAGATTCCCTTTCAGAAATACCGACCTCCGGTTGGCTCTAAGTTTGGAGGAGAGGATGAATCTGTAGATAATGAGTCAGATTAATTAAGCAGTTCGTGAGCGAGCGTTTTTTCAATTCTTGGAGCATGGCTCGTACCCATAGTTACAAACACAGTTTCCCCTTTTGCCACGAGTTCAATAATAATTTGAACCATATGTTTATCTCGAAAAAGATTCGAATCATTCCAAATTTCCCGGAGATACCCTTCAGGCCACCCTTTGGCACTTAGATGTGCCTTCCAATCGAAATCAGGATAATCTCTATTCAGGATGTCTTCAATATCTTTACTTGATCGAATTAGATTTTGAAGCCCTTGGTAGGCTGTTCTCTCCTCAATGAGTTTATCCAACAATGCTTCACTGTTATTCTCACGATAATTTATAGAATAAGAGAAGTAAGGTCTGAGTACATAAAACAAAGCCAGTTGTTGTCCTGAATATTTATTTAGAAGAAAGGACACTTCCTTTTCCCGTTCAGGTTCCCACGTATAAACACGCGCATCATCTTTTTTTGCAAGTGCAGCTGTTAACCCTCGTTCACCATATTTTTCAATCGGATTTTGGGTCAACGCAAACAAAAACCCCAATCTGCTTTCAACTAATGCCACCGAAGGTTTAACCTGATTCCATTTAACTTTTATTGAGTCTAAATGATGGTGTTCAAGATCATTTGTATGGTCAACACCTATGATATGTGCGGAGCCTTCCAAGTTAGATATAGAAAAGTAATAAGGTCGCCTGTGGGTGTTAACGATATCATCATATTGGTCCATCGACATAATTGATACTTCGAGTACATCATACTCCTCCACATTAAAATAGGGAGGGGACATCCATAAAACATTGGTATAGAACAAGAGTAAAACTGAGAGGATATAAACCACCAATGTTATTCCTATTCCTTTAAAAACTCTTTTAGCGTTCAAACTCATAATTTCAATGCTCTTTTATCAGAATATTATGAGTCTTTTCACCCTGAGAAAACTCATCTAACTGATAGCTATTTCTCTCAATAATAACTTTTCTGCTTCTAGAATTATTCCGGTTAGATAATCGAAGTGTACCATCAGTTATTTTGCCATAATAGATTTCTGCTTTTTGAGAAATATTATCAAATACTAACTCTTCGTAAACTTGCGCATAGGTATTGAAAGTAAGCACTGAAAGCTGGTCGTAATTTACTGACTTGAGTAGCGTAATTACTGAGCAGCCATCAAGAATACCGTAAAAAAACACCAAACTATCCTGAGCGTTAATAGATTCATATTCACTTAATTTCTTAATCAAATTGAACTGGCTTAAATCACATCTTGTAAGTGCATGGTTAGTATGATTTTCATTTCCCGGCAAAAGTTGAGGTGCCACTCCCTTGCTTCTTGAAAACTCCATAATCCAATTATTTGTCCAGGTTTTTCCAGAATCTTTGGAATAAGCATCGTCCCATCTCAGACTATTAGTTGTTATATCTGAAAAAGTATACCGACTTAGTAAAGTAGTTGAATCATCAATAGCCCTGCTACTAAAAAACTCACCTCTTCCATGTCGAAAATTCCCTTTTAAAGAGGTCGTCCCGGACCTGTTTTTACCAGGCCAGTTTAGCCAAATAGTCCATTTATTTTCATCTTTATCAAAGTGTCTTAAACTATACCCTATAATCCCATTGGGTTTGTCTTTTTCTTCCCAGAGCTCTAAAATGGCATTGCCATCTAATAGAGAATAAATTCTTGCGCTCGATAGATGTTGATCTTTCCAGGTATTACCCTGCTGATACACTCTCAAATTCACATCCCACTCACCAATCCAAAAATCAAACGCCCGATTTTTTTCGGTTTGAGCTTGCAGGATGCTTATTGCCAGAATATTGATGCAAGCAATTAGAAGATTTATTTTCAATATGGGATTATTCATCGATCGAACCCTAATTACGTGAAAGGTGTTCTTGATATAGTTCTAAAATAGAATCTGACACTTTTGGTTGAGGTGGAGGGTTTATTCCATCTTCAATCATCCATCTTTGAATCCAAGATATTCCTCTCTGATGCGTGCCTTCCGGCAACAAATAAGCTTCATCGGAGAGTGCTTCATCAAGAGTGATAAAGTCATAGTTTCTGGTTTTGAAGACAGCTATCAATTTATCAATGTGATCCGCATTTAGCTCGTTGGCATGTATCAATAAAACCTGAGGCAATTCATATCCGAGATAATTGAGGGATAAATTTTCATAATACAGAACCACCTCTTCCATGTAACTCAGATAATCTTGAGCTATTCGTTTTTTTAACTCCGTGTCTGCTTTTTTATAACAGAAAGCATAGATGTATTCATCATTATCAATAGTTACCGGAGCAGTTATATAAGAATTTTCAATCAGGAATTTGTCTAAAGCTAAACGGTAGTTTTCTGTGGGTCCCGTTCTTAATTGCGTATGGCGAAAGTACTTGAGCTTCTTTTGTTCATTTTCGAGCAATGAGCGGATAACCTTCTCTCCTTTTAAAATGTCGGTTTTATATGCAGAAAGATCTGTTTCATTAATAAAAACATGAGAGTATGTATGATTACCCAAATCAAGATCTTTACTCACCCAATCTTGTAAAAGTTCTACTCTTTCTTTTATAAGTTTATTCTGATCATAAAGTTTGCCTTCATTAACAAACCCGGTAACAGGTATACCACTTTCCTCAAAAAAAGCAGTTAGCCTGGTCATGGTATAATCATAGGAATCATCAGTCCCGGGAAGGTCGTCTATTGTAACACTTACTCTTCTTTCCTGACCTTGAACAGAATAATTGAATAGGATAAATAATAAGACTATTAACAGTCGGTACATTAATCTTTTGAAACTTTTAGCAGAGTTATCACACTAATTACTTGCCCCTTAGTAGAATAATCTTGTTTGATAAGATATGGAGGTTGATCAGTCACAAAACTTGTAAGTGTGTCACCACTTTCTAGTTCAACAACAAACACCCGGCAACTAAATTCACCATCATTTACTGTAACAACTTCTTTACGATCATATTCGAAAACAGCTGAAGGCCCAACCTCAAGTCCGGTTGGTGTTTTCCTCCAACGATTGAGGCTAAATGATGTTTCAGAATGGTCTATTCCTGATAGCTGCCAGTAAGCAAATGTTCCATCAAAAACAGGATTCATACTTTCAATAGCCTGCTCTTTCATTTCCACTTCCGAATATTCTCTAAGTTCTACTTTACCATCCAAATAGGTTGCTTTGTTATATGTCCAGCTTGGTATTGGCAGTTGGAAGTTTCTATAAACAAAAGCTCCATTTAAGGAAGAAATACCTATAACATCAGTAATTTTTTGAGAAGGGTTCGATAAATCAGGCATGCTCATTATAATGTTGTACACACTTTCATCCGGCGAAAAACTTGTTGATATATCTAATTTATTTCCCATCTGTGAATATTCAGCCCGGAAAGGTTTAAAGTCAAATGTGTATGTGTCAGAATCGGGGTGTATTTCTACGTTATTATTTAAAACAAGCGTAATACTGGTTAGAAGGATTATGATTAAGCTTTTCATCGTTTTCACTCCTTTATTTTTTCTATGATTTCTTCAATGAGGTTTATATATGTCAACCCGGCTTCTTCCTTTTTTAACTCTGGAATTGTAAGTGAACGAACAGAAGTGAACTCACCGTGAGTTAATGTGTAATCAGCTACAATCTTTATATGATTACTATATCTGCTGATAAGATCTGTGCTTTTCCCATATCCGGATTCAGGTCCTGTGTAGTGAGTTACCGGGAAGGAGATACCACTTAAAACAGAATCTGATAAGAGAGCTTCACCATATTCGTAGCCGATGGAAGAATCAAGGCTAATAAAAGCCTTGGGGTTTAGGTTTGAAGCTATCTCTAAAGTGGGAACCCCTTCGAAACTCCACGAGATAAATGAAATTCCAACGGTGTCAACAAGTTCTTTCTCCTGCAAATAACTGATAGCCCTCAGCAAATCCAGTTTGTATTCTCGTACACCATCGGAATTAAAGGGAAGGCGTTCACCTTTCTTAAGACCAGTTCTTGGAACCGATAAAACCGAGAACCCTGCTCCTGCAATTTTTTCTGCTAATGAGGTAAAATAAATGGGGTGCGCACCGGATAAAACGATAAGGTTAGATTTATTCCGCGAAGAGTATTCATTAGGATGAATAGTAGTTTCTTCATTCAAAAAAGTACTTAGTGCTTCTTCCGAAATTTGTTCTGAACCAAAACTTGTTAATATCCTTGTAAAAGTAGTTAGATTTTCCTGTATTGTTTTTTCAGGATTGATTTGGCGTATATACTCTTCCTTCGTAATCCCTGAACCAACTGAAGTACTTTGTTGAGGATACCAATACCAGGCTCTGACTGGTTTATGTTGCTGTAAAGAATCCCATTCTTCTGAAGGTCTGTTAAGTTCAAATACTCTGAACCCAATGTTACGTTCTCTACCTTTAAAAGAATCAAGAAATCGAAGAAGTGGAGCCCAGTCTTGTTCTTCTTGAATAAGCACGGAAGCCCCGTGCCGTCCCTTAGAATGATGAATTGTAGGTTCTAATCCGTCAGGAAGAAAGCCGGCTATTTCTTTAACCATATCAAGTTCTGTGCTACCAGCCGATAAGTAAACAGGTTGACTGATCTTTTGAGCCCAGTTAGAAAGAAGGGTTGTGTCGGTAGGATGGTATTCGCCGGGAGAATAAGCGGTAATACCATCAATTGGATAACCATCGTATGCTAGTTTAAAAACCAGCATAGCTGAAAAAGAAGAGCCAAGAACTATTGTTTTACCTTTGTAACCTGCATCAGAAATATAGCTTACCGCGGCTTTCATATCATCGTATGCTTTCCAGATTACAGGCCAGACTTCATTAAGTTGGTACTCCTCTGTTCTTTCATAATTTTCTACAACTTCATAGGTGCCATTTCTTTCAGCGGTCTTATTAGGAACGTCATTCCAAAAGTCTTGCTTACCCCACCTAAGATCTACTGCCAGACAGTTAAACCCGTACTCCTGGAGTTTAGGAGCGATAGTTCTGAATTCTCCTCTGCTTGAAACAGATTGATGGAAAAGAATAATAGTCGGAGCTTCTTTATCGGCATGGTATAAATCTGCAGTTATTGTAAGATCCTCATCAGATAAAAAAGAAATCTCCTGATGATTTTGTGCAAAGGTGTTGCTTGCGAATGACAGGATGTAGACTACCGAAACTAAAAAGTAAGTTTTCAAAATTTTATCTTTTTATCCGAAGCTAATTCCAGCTCTCAAAAAAAGGGGACATATGATATGAAAACGTAGCTTATTGCTACCAATATGAATGATTTTGAATTATCAAAAACGAAATATCAGGCTATATTAATGTTTACGAATTTAAATACGCTACATAACCAGAAGGGATGATTAATACCCAGAAGATATCTACCTACAATTTATTACTCATTGCGTGGCTTTTTCTATGCCTTCTGGGGGGGTTGGAAACATTGATGGTTTTTCTTTTTAAACCGGAAGTTATACAATCATCAAAGGTGTATTGGTTTCCAATTATGAGAGTATTAAACGGTTACGCAGCTATTACTCTGGTATTATATCCCGGTTATAAATGGCTGAGAAGTAAAAGTATACTCAATCAGATTTTGGGTTACTTATTTGTACTAATTCTGTTCGTGTTGGTTTATTTGATATTCTCAGTTGGTCAATTCCAGCTTATTTTTATGGGGATTAATTTTGAATTGTTTGTAGCAGGAGTATTCGAAACGATGATGACAGACTTACATCATATTGCTGCATATTATTTCTTCTTATTATTTATTTGTGCAAGTAAAGGGTACTACGATGAAAAGACCACCGCCATAATTAAGAGGGAGCAGTTGGAAAAGGAGCTAACAGAAACAAAATTCACTGTTCTTCAAAGGCAATTACAACCTCATTTTCTCTTCAATACGTTAAATAGTGCAATTACTATTATGGATGAGAAGAAAAAATCTGCCCAGGAAATGTTATTAGATTTAAGTGAACTACTCAGAAATTCACTTGAGACTGATTTTGGCAAACTAATTCCATTAAAAAAAGAGATAGAAATACTAGAGAATTATCTGAGTATTGAAAAAAAAAGATTCGAATATCAATTAAACTATAGAATTGAAGTTCAAAAAAATCTGGAAAAAGTAAAAGTACTTCCCTTTTTGTTTCAACCGCTTGCTGAGAATGCGATAAAGCACGGATATAAAGGAGAAGTTGGTATACTGAATTTGGAAATTGATGTAGCCATAAACGATGGCAGAATTATTATTAAAGTGAGTAATGATGGGGCACCACTTAAGAATTACAACAATGGAATAGGGTTACAGAACTTAAAAGAGAGACTAGAGAATACATACGGGGATACATATTATTTCAGTTTGCATCAAGAAAATGAAAGAGTAATAAATACAATTGAGTTTCCATCAAAATGAAAATTAAAACAGTAATAGTTGACGATGAAGCTCCCGCAAGAAGGCGAATAAAAAGCTTATTGGCAAAACATGAAGAATTCGAATTAGTTGGAGAAGCAGATAGTGGAAATCAGGCTATTGATTTAATCAATGCAATTCAACCTGATTTCTTGATATTGGATATCCAGCTTAAAGATATGACTGGTTTCGATGTGTTAAAGCAAATACAAGCTGTTGCTATGGAAGTTGTTTTTATTACTGCATACGATAAATTTGCAATTCGCGCTTTCGAAAAAGGTGCTGTTGATTATCTCCTTAAACCGTACAAAGTGCATAGATTCGAAGATGCTTTAAAGCGTATTATCAAACGTTTCAAAGATGGAGAGGTTTCTTTAATTAAAGGGATGTATAGCAAACTGCTGGCAATTAGTGATAAGAAGCCGGTGATCGAAGTTAATGAAGGAAAGACTACGCATTTTATTGACTATACTTCGCTAATATATATTCAGGCGGATGGATATCATTGCAATTTTGTTTCAGATTCAGAACCAAAAAAAATGATCAGAGTTTCTTTAAAAGAAATGGAAAATATACTGCCCGATACCTTTAAAAGAGTTGGCAGGTCTTATATTTTAAATCTCGAGAAAGTGAAAAGTTATAGAAAGCTAAAAAATTCAATTGATATTGAGTTAAAAGGGGCCGGGACATTTTCCTTTAGCGGTACTAAAGCTGATAAGCTTTATAGAAATATTGTGAATAAAGTTTCTGAAAGGTAGACAGGTCTGTATATTCTTTTTTTTCAGTACCAAGGTATTCAACTTTCAGTTGGTTCTAAGTTTAGAGGAGAAGAGAATAACAATGCGAGCTGGTCAGCCCAAAACCAATATTTATTTCCCGAGTGAGGTTTTACAGCCCTGGGTTGATTCATACATCGTACTTCAGCATAGAAAAGATGGCATTAAAGAGGCCCTTCCGTGGACAATTATGCCCGATTGTACCGGATATTTGATATTCCATTTACTCACTGATCATTCGGTCCTTTCTCTGGTTGGTCCCAGATCAGTTTTCAAAAATATTAATAGAACCAACCGGGTTCTTACACTAATTGTGAAATTTAAGCCATGGGGTTTGTTCGATATTCTTTCATTTCCTGTAAGTGAGCTTAAAGACATCTCAATTCCTCTTTCGCAAATATTTGGATATCGGTCAATTAATCTTAAGTACAACTTAGAAGAGCTGGCACGGGCAGGAGATATCAGGAACTGCTTGAAAGAAGTTGAAGGCTTTATGCAAGAGCATCTGGCTGGTAAGAAATCGAATCCGAAAATGGAACGTATTTCAAAGCTGATTTCTATCAACCGTGGTTTAATTTCCATAAGGAAAGTAGCCGATGAGATGGGTTTCTCAGACCGGTATCTACGAAAGGTATTTTCACTTGAAGTAGGGTTAAGTCCCAAACGATATTCAATGATTACAAGAGTTACCCATGTCGTTAAAGGTGTTGATGAGGGAAGAGCAAGAGATTGGACAGATCTGGCTTTGTCATCAGGCTATTTTGATCAGTCACACATGGTTGATGACTTCAATAATTTACTGGGAGAAAGTCCGGAAGTTTTTATAAATCGGACTAACAGAGAAGAAATTATCTGATCAACAGGTTCCGTTTTTTCCAATAGGATTCAGAAAATTTTTACTAGCTTAGCTCAAATTCAGAAATAATTAAGAGCAATGAGTATAAAGCATATTACCTTACTGATCGTAACTACGGGTTTCTCAATGTCTGCTTGTGGCAATCCCGATTCTTTAGAGCCAATCGCTGTAACAGAGAAATATGAGTTTTACAGTAACTTCTGGATTAATCAGCATCACTTTTTGTATGCTAAAGCGAACTCGGCCGCTAAAGGGAATTGGGATGATGGTTTCACCGAAAGCGAGTTACATAACTTGAGTACAAGCGAGGCGCAAGCTCTTAAAGAGGGCATAGCTTTCTATCGGGATTCTGTGATCTCATATAGTTTGACGTTTAACAGAGGACTTACAACACTTAAACGAACATTAATTAATTTCGATGAAGATGATGTCTTTGAAATGGACGACTTCCATGATGAATTGATTGAACATCTCAATAAGGTAAAGCCCGTTTATCGAAAATATTTTTGGGAAGAGCATGACAGATCTAATTTAGAAGTGGTAGAAAAGCATCTGGATTTTATAACAACCCACGAAAATGAAATATTCGATCGAATCTCAGGGCTGGCGCAGCAACCTTGGAGAGAAGAGAAAATAAGAGTAGATGTAACATATTATGCGAATTGGGCTGGTGCTTATACTTCTAACAATCCACAGGTACATGTAACTATTACCTCCCAAGACGAAGGTAAGGGAGATTGGCAGGAGCTTATTTTTCATGAACCAAGTCATTCTATAATGTCATCAAGGAGTTTCAAAGCAGCAGAACTTATTGCAATGGTTTCTGAACAACTTGGTGTTGAACCCCCAGAAAGTCTTTGGCACGCTCTTCTTTTCTATTTTTCAGGCGTTAGTGTTCAGGAGGCTTTTAAAAAAGAGGGAGCTGAGTATGAGTTATATATGGTACGGTACAAAGTATTTGATGAGTATCATCCTGTCATTTTTAAATACATGCCGGATTATGTAAATGGAGAGGTTACATTTGAGGAAGCACTTGAGAGCTTAATCAGAGAATATAATATGTAGGCCTCAACTCCCAAGCCATTTTTTAAATCCAGCCGTACGGCTGATACTTACAACAGATCCAAGTTCCTCTTGTACATTGGGCTCGAGATGTAATTTTATCCGGCTCCTTGACCAGGTTTCCATCCTTTTAATAGCATTAATATTTACTAGGTACTTTCTGTTGATTCGAAAAAAAGTTTTTGGATCGACCATTGTTTCCAGGTTATCCAAAGAATGTTCAATGGGTAAAACTTTACCGGTGAACGTTTTTGAATAAACACTTTTATCCAGAGCATAGAAGAAGGCGATATCCTCTACTTCAAGCTTTTTTAAGGTATTCCCAATTGAAATCAGGAATCTCTTTTTATACTGAGGTTTATCGTGTCGATAAGCTAAAAGGAGTGACTTAAAGTTTGCAGTATTTATGATTTTGCTCTTTTCAAACTTATCCAGGCTCTTCTTTAGCTCCTGCTTTTTGATGGGTTTTAATAAATATGATACGCTATTCAATTCGAACGCTTTTATAGCATACTGGTCAAAAGCAGTTGTAAAAATAACAGGAGTAGAGATGGAAAGCTGTTCAAAAATATTGAAACTTAATCCATCCGATAGCTGGATATCTAAAAAAACTAAATCCGCTTCATTTCTCATAAACCATTTAACAGATTTTTTTATAGAGCCAATTTTAGCAAGAATAGTACACTCCGGTTGTAGCTCCCGGAGCATTTCTTCAAGTCGAACAGCCGCTACTTTTTCATCTTCAATTATAAGATAGTTCATAATAGCTCATCATAGATTAAGGGTAAGATCACCTTATATTCGTTAGTACCTACCCGGAACTCAGGTAGATCATCGCTCAATAATTCGTACCTCTTTCTCAAGTTCAGTTGTCCGGTTCCTTTAGAAGTTCGGGAAGAGATTTTAAGCTGAATATTATTGGTGATAACGAGTGAATCATTTTCGTTCCTAATAGCAATTTGTAAAGGCTTTTCTTCATCAATTAAATTATGCTTACAAGCATTTTCCAGAACTACTTGCAAAGAAAGGGGTGGAAGCAATGCTGAAAGAATCTTTGTTGGCAAATCGATGCTGAATTTAAGCTGCTCTCCATATCTTATTTGCTGAAGAAACATATAAGATCGCGCAAAATTGATTTCTTCATCTACTGATACTACCGGTTTTTCTATTGTGTCAAGAACGTATCGATAGATGCTTGAGAATTCATCGATAAAATCCTGAGCTTTTCTTGTGTCTTTTTCAATCAGACCAGAAAGAACATTCAAACTATTAAACATGAAATGTGAATCAATCTGGCTTTTGAGGACTTCAAATCGAAGCTGAGATAACCTTCCCTCTAACTCTTTTGATTTTTCTTTAGAGTTGTCCCTTTCAATAAAAAAAATCCAGGCTTCAAGGATCAAAACTAAGATGATATTTACAACGCAAAAGATTAAAACGTTATAAATAACATTGGGATGAAGACCTTCTTTATAAGGGTTTATTGAGTTTGATAAAATGGTGATAAGAATAGCGACAACGGCGGCAACTAACACGCTCAAACCAAGTTGTATAACAATGCGTTTAAATGTGCTCTTTTCCCATGAAAAATGGTGATTCATTCTATTAATAATCATCAAATCTGGGTAAGCAATCATAAAGCTCGCTATAAGAGAAAGAAAAGTACCTAGAAGAAGCCGTGTTATAAATTCAATAGAGCTTTCAAGAATATAATATCCGCTAAAGTGATTGAAAGTAATTACCACCAGTTGTATGGAAACAGATATTCCAACCAGAAGCTTGAAAAGGTTTTGAAAAGAGATCAGGATATGGATGCCACGAACGTTCATTTTGTGAAGAATATTTAAGAATCTAATCCTAATGAATATAAGCTGTGAATGTGAAAGAAATATTTAGTTACAACGACACATTAACAACTTATAAAAAGGTACTTTGTGAAAAGGCTTAGCCCTAATCACAAAGTACCAGTTGCATGGAATACAGCTCAATCAGAACCGGGCAGTAAACCCGAGTCTTAGGCAATCATAGTTTAGATTTAGGTTTCTTTCGGTTTCTCCAGATTCTAAATCCCTAGAAAGTGAATTGAGTTTCAGGCTTGGAGTAAAACTCCAGGTATTGGTTAGAAGGATATCAAGGCCACCCGCAAACTGAAGTCCTAAACCATGTCCGGTGTCTTCTATGATATCACCATCCTCATTTTCGATTTCAATATGGTTATATAGTCCACTGGCCCTTACAAACCACGAAAGTGAGTTGTTCTTAAATGGATGTTTGAACTGTAATCCGAAAATATACCCAGTCTCTTCGAAGTCCATATCCGGTCCGGCAAATGACTGGTCAGCTGAAAATTTATTCCAACCCCAGCCAAGATGAGCACTTACATGGGGCATAACCCGGTAATGGAGAATACCTTCAAAACCTGCGCCGATATTAAGATCCGCTCCTCCCAGATCTTTATTCGCAATAGATGGACCTGAGTTAAGTTCAAAACTGAATCTTGATTGTTGTGGTTGAGCAAAGCTATTTAAAGCAAAAAGACTGAACAGGGTTATTGCTACTAATTCTTTTGTTTTCATTGTTCTGTGTTTAAAAGTTATTGTTAAGCTTAAATGCTGATTCAAAAATAGTTGGGCCTGAATCGGCTTAAAACTTAATCCAGATCAATGTGCGAATAAGAAAGGCGAGCTTGTATAAAGGGAAGATGAGCATGATATAGAAATGTTATCGAAACCCACTCTAAGGTGACAATCTTCGAGGAGGTATTAAATGCCAATTATTTTCTAGGGAAGCTTAAACTTACCAAAACCCCAACACCAACCACCACAAAAGCCCCAAGCGGATTTAACCACAAAAACTCGATGGCTTTGGTGTAGCTTTCAGGGACTTGCGTCCACGGGAGGAAGAAAGAATAATCTCCCAAAGTTTCAGAATAGAACAGTCGATCAAAGGTGAAAACGGCCAGCATTCCGGAAAGGAGTCCGGTTAGCGCTCCTGTTCCGTTGGCTTTCTTTACCCAAAGTAGTAGGATGAAAACACCAAGAATAGACCCATAAAAATAACTTCCAATTTGGTTAATCAACTCAATAATGGATTGGGTTTCACCAAGAACCAAGGCTGAGCCCGTAGCTATTAATCCCCAAAGCACAGTTACTCCTCTGGATGATTTCAGATAATGGGTTTCACCATGATTTCCGGGATCAAGCCGCTGATACCAATCTACGATGGAAACGGTAGTGAGGGCATTCAATTCACTGTCTATGGAGCTTAAAGCGGCGGCAAAAATCCCCGCTATAATCAGTCCAACAACCCCAATGGGAATGAACTTTAGTATGAAATAGGGGAAGATGTAATTTGTATCGTTTACATCAGCTTGTCTTATTTCAGCCTGAAGGGTAAGCTCTTCTTGTCTGGCTTTATTGAGATCTGCATCCGCTTCCAGAAAAGCTTGTTGTGAAACCAGATCTCTTTTTTTAGCTGCCTGTACAGCCATAGCCTCTCTGTATTCACGAGCCTGACTATATTCCCGGTCGATGCGTTGTTCCCTGGAAATTTGTTCTTCCGTTTGAGCAACAGGCTCAGTTGAACGGAAAGAAATTGGAGCATCATTAAAAATAAAAAACACGTACATCATCACCCCAAGTAACAGGATGAAAAACTGCATAGGCACTTTTGCATAGGCCGTCATCAGTAAAGATTTTCGTGCTTCTTTAACGGATGAAGTTGTTAAATACCGTTGCACCTGGGTTTGATCGGTTCCGAAATAAGAGAGCATCAGGAACAAAGCAGCAAAAACACCACTCCAGACATTGTATTTTTCACTTAAATCAAAATTGAGGTCGAGTGCTGTGAGCTTGTCAAGACTTCCGGCGAGATATAAAGCATCTCCAAAATCTATCTCTTCCGGCATATTAAACAGAATGATGAAGAAGCAGAATATCAGTCCGAACATCATCACTGTCATTTGTTTTACATCGGTAGTAATTACACCGGCTACTCCACCAATCATTGTATAAGCAGTGGCAATTAACCCAATAACAATGATAGTTGCAGAAAGGGGAAGTCCAAGAAGAAGTGCCAGTACGTAGGAAGGAGCTGCTATAACTGCTCCCAGTGCAAGTCCGCGTGAAATAAGGAATAGACCACTAGTAGTAAGTCTTGTTTTTAATCCGAATCGCTCTTCAAGCACTTCATAAGCGGTAAAAGCTTTCATCTTACTAAAAAAAGGCACCAAAAATATACAAATCAGAATCATCGCGAAGGGAATAGCGAGATACACCTGAACGAAGCGCATGTCTTCTACATAAGCAATCCCTGTTGTTCCGATAAAAGTAATAGCGGAAGCCTGGGTTGCCATAATAGATAAGCCAGCTGCCCACCAGGGCATCCCACGACCGGCTAATAAATAGCCTTCAATATTTTCAGCATCTTTACCACGGCGGGTTCCATCCCAAATAGTGTAAGCCAGAAAAGCGATTAAGACCGTCCAATCTATCCAATGCATAATTCAGGGCAGATTGAAGTAGTGGGTGAATAACCAGAAAAGAAGCACGCAGGCGATGCCCCAGCAAAAGACATCAATGTAGATTTTCTTCCAGTTGGTTTTGTCGGTGGTGTTTTCCATTTAATAATTTGAGTGAACTAGCACAGATGCATATTGTAAAGATAATGGAAAGCTACATTTTAAATGATTTAATTCAAATTTATAGAGTTTCTATAGGGGTTCTGCCAGTTTGACCAGTCTTATAAGTAAGATTTCTTTTTTTTGTATCGAATATCGATAAATCCTGAGTAGGAACTAACCTGTAATGCGAATAAAAACTTTTTCTGATTCAAAAAAAGCCTCCGATTATGTAGCTAAACAAATCGCTGATTTTATAGCTGTGAATAATAGTAAAGGCGAGCAAACAGTACTAGGTCTGGCTACAGGAAATACACCTAAGCAATTGTACAAAAAACTGATTGAATATCATGAAGAAGGGTTAAGTTTTAAACAGGTGGTTACTTTTAATCTGGATGAATATTACCCGATAAATGCTTCCAGAAAAGAAAGTTATCACACTTTTATGAATGAGCACTTTTTTGATTATGTAGATATACCTGAAGAAAATATACATATCCCGGATGGAGAGTTACCTGGTGATTACGTTAAGTCTTACTGTCTGGAGTATGAAAATAAAATCAAAGAAGTTAGTGGGATCGATATTCAGGTATTGGGGATAGGCCGGAATGGGCATATTGGTTTTAATGAGCCCGGATCTTCAAGGGATTCGAAGACCCGGTTGGTTCATCTGGATGAACTAACCAGAAAGGATGCAGTGAAACAATTCGAAGAGCCGGGAAATGTTCCAAAAATGGCAATCTCAATGGGTATTGATACTATACTAAATTCAAAAAAGATATATCTGCTATCCTTTGGAGAAAGAAAAGCAGAGATTATTAATGAATGCCTGTTTGGGGAAAGAACCAGCGACAAACCTGCATCATATTTGCAAAAAGAAAAGAATGTGGAAGTAATACTCGATAAAAAAGCGGGTATGTTAATCCCGGATAAGACAGTTAACTAACAAAATAATCATAGTACAACTATGGTATTAACCAATAAAAAAGGAAAGATATGAACAAATACAGCACCTTATTATTAGCAATATTTGTATTGGTTCCAACGATGATCTATGCCCAGCCGGGCGGAGGATCTGAGCCGGAGATTCCTATTGAGGAATGGACCGGACGAACCATACTTTTAGTAGGAGCACACCCCGATGATGACGCCGGGAGGCATGGTACATTAGCAATGCTTCAGGAAAATGGAAATGATGTGTATATAATGCTTCTGACAAATGGGAATGTTGGAACCAGAGACCGCACGATGACTCGCCAACGACTGGAAAAGATCCGAAGACATGAGCAATTAAACGCGATGGAAGCTATTGGACTACCTGCGGAAAACTATATCAATCTCGGATATACTGATGGAATGGTCGAATTTGCTGATAGGGAAGAATTAGTAAAACGTATGGTAAGGTGGTATCGAAAGATTCAACCAGATGTACTTATAGCTTTCGAGCCGGGTTATCGTTACGTAAGATGGCATAAAAATGATCACCGTGCAGCTGCATATTTAGCAGTTGATGCAGCCAGAGCAGCAGAGTGGCACCTTATTTTCCCTGAACAAATTATTCAGGAAGGTTTGGAGCCAGTTAGTATTCGGGAATACATGTACTGGGGATCGGAAGCTCCGAATATGACCGTTGACATCTCTGATTATGTCGAAAATAAGATTGAGTCAAGGATGTCTTATTTAAGTCAGTTTACTTCTCTGTCTGGGGATTATCCCGGTAATAGCGATGACAGATTTGCGACTCTAGACGATCTTCCCGAAGAAGAACGAAAGAGGTTTATGGAACGGATAAGAAACAGTACAGGTCCAACGGAGCAGTTCAGGTATCGCAGAGGAGCTCCAGATGGGGCAGGAAGTGGGCCTGCGCTTGGAGACACAGGAAATGACAATTAAATAGTTATTCACTTATTTATTAAAAAAACAGCAAGTATATACTTGTTGTTTTTTTTGTTTATAAAAATCATTTTAAGAAACACCTCTGGTAAGTTTGAGTTTGATTCACAATTAGCATCGATAGTTTTTATTAATAAGAAGGACATAAAAAGCTGTTGAGTTTGGGAGTAGTAAAAAACAATGCTGCTTTTCGCGCATATTGATAAGGGTAAAAAAGATTTTAGCAATGATGAAGTTGAAAGAGTGGGTAAAGTTCGTTCCGGCGATAAATCCGCTTTTGAAGATCTGTTCTTTGAGTATCACAATCCTTTAATACGTTTTGCAATAACACTTACAAAGTCCAGAGAGCTGGCAAGAGATTGTGTACAGGATGTATTCCTGAAAATATGGAGGAATAGAGAAGACTGGGAGATACAATACTCTCTTAAAGCATATCTCTACCAATCAGTGAGAAATCAGTCTTTAAATTTACTTGAGAAGCAAAACGCCAGATACAGGTTAAAAGAGAATTACCGAAGAGAATCAGAACAATTCGATGATGCCGAAGATTATAAAGAAGGGGATAAGCATTTAAGTAAAAAGGAAATCAAACAGCTGGAAAGGATATGGGAGATTGTGGAAGAAATGCCCGAAAGAAGAAAGCTGGCTTTTCATTTAAATCGGCGTCACGGTCTAAGCTATAAAGAAATTTCAAAAGTTCTGGATATATCCAGAAAAACAGTTGAAAATCATATTGGGCAAGCAGTTAAATATATAAGAGATAAAATTACTCCCGAAGATTTTTAAATTTTCTTTGGGGGTATCCTAAGCTTGCTCTGTCTTATTCACTAAAGTAGTAACTAAAAAAATAAATCAAATTGAAAAGTAAGCTTTTGGCCAGGTATCTGGTCAATAATTGTACAGAAACAGAAGTAAAAATTGTTGAAAGCTGGTTAGATGAAGACGCTAATAACCTCGTGTTAATGAAAGAATTCGAAAAAATTTGGAACATATCTCCTGACATCAGGAAAGATGACGAGAATTTTGATGTAGAACTGGATTGGGCAGTTCTGCAAAGTCGGATTGAGGAAGAAACCAGTCATTCACATAGATTATATATGCGCAATTCGAATCGACTAGAATCATCACGATGGTTTGTTTTTGCTAAGGTTGCCGCAATTTTTATCGTTGCCATGCTTATCGGTGTTTACGCTAATCAGCTTCTCTTCACCGAAGTACCTGATGCTACTCCGATGCTAAAAGAGATATCTATGGATAAAGGACAAAGAGGCTCAGTTACCTTATCTGATGGAACTAAAGTTTTCCTCAATTCGGAAAGTAAGATATCATTACCAAATGTTTTTGAAGAGGATGTAAGAACTGTTTATCTGGAAGGGGAAGCGTACTTCGACGTAGTAAAAAACCCTCAAAAACCATTCATCATTCAAACCAGAAGTACTATTGTAGAAGTATTAGGCACATCATTTTCAATCCGTTCATTCCCGGAAGAAAAAGTTGTAACAACCGCGGTAGAAGAAGGGGTGGTCTCATTTAGGGGTAGTACCGAGAATAATGACAATGGAGTGATATTAACTGCAGGTAACCTGGGTACATTTAATATTGAAGAGGAGTCTATTACCACAGAAGAAATAGAGAATTTGGAGATTTATCTGGGTTGGAAAAATGGATACTTGTTTTTTCAGGATGCGTCCATGGAAAAAGTAAAGTTAGCACTGGAAAGAAAATATGATATTCAGGTTGAGTTTGACACGTCTGAAATAGAGGAGCTTCAATTAACAGCGGAATTTAAAAGCAGAATGCTAAAAAACGTTCTGGAAACTATTTCTATGTCATTAGATCTGCAGTATGAAATTGATGAAGAAGTGGTTCGCTTCTCAAAAGAGAATTAATAAAGTAAAAAATGAAAAAATTTATTCAGCACATAATTACGATTGGTAGCGCTTTTTTAGGGCTATTCAATAAGCTTAATATTAACCAGCTAACGAGGAAACACATGAAAAAAACAGCTACAAAACCGATCAGGATGAATTTTCTATACTTCATTCTCGCGGTTTTTGCGTTTCAAACGAGTAGTATAAGTGCAAATGCACAGCTAATTACTTCGGTCTCGAATAACCTTCAGTCAAGTCCGTACTATTCGGTTGTTGACTATTCAGGTACAATCCCGGAATTAAGAAGTATAATCACACTTGAGAAAAAGGATGTCTTACTTGGAGATGTACTTAAAGAAATCGCAAAAAAAGCAAAGCTAGGCATTGCCTTTAACTCAGAGCTTTCTATTCTGAAGAAGAATATTAATGTGATGCTAAAATCTGCCACAGTTGGTTATGCATTACAAACAGTTCTTTTAGGTACCGACTATGAGGCGGCAATTTCAAAGAATCGTGAAATCGTATTAATTAAGAAAAAACCATCTGAGGATAATTTAGTACCAGATAATTTTACAATACAAGGTACAGTTACAGATTCGGAAACCGGTGAACCGTTACCAGCAGTTAGTATATTTGTAAAAGGCACAACCGTTGGTACTTCTTCTGAAGCAGATGGGAGTTATGGACTGAGTGTGCCAGATGATTCTGAGATTCTTGTGTTTCAATATTTGGGATATATCACACAGGAGGTGTTAGTTGAGGGTCGAACGCAAATCGATGTCCTTCTTGTACCTGATGTGTTAGCTTTTAATGACGTAGTTGTAGTTGGTTACGGTACTCAGCAGAGGACTGAAGTGACGGGTTCTATCTCCTCAATAAGATCTGAAGACATTCAGAATGTACCAGTTTCCAGTTTTGAAAATGCTCTCCAGGGTAGAATGGCTGGTGTGAATGTAGCTGAATCAACAGGAGAGCCAGGATCTTCACCACAAATATTGATCAGAGGTACAGGATCAATTGGCGCGGGAAATACTCCTCTTTATGTAATTGATGGAGTTCCGATATCTGCTACTTCAAATCTGCAATCAGCAGTGGGTACTCAGAGAGCTTCTTTTCAGCCTCCAAGTGCTAACCCGTTAGCAACAATTAACCCAAAGGATATTGAATCAATTGAGGTGTTAAAAGATGCATCGGCAGCAGCTATTTATGGTTCGCGTGGTTCTAACGGAGTGATTCTTATTACTACAAGGTCAGGGGCAGCTGGAAGAACCAATATTGAGTTCAATGCTTATACCGGTGTCTCTACGGTATTTAATCAGCCAGACATGATGAATGCACAGGAGTTGATTGAGTTTACTCAGGATGCGAGAAACAACAATTATCTTCAGGAGATTGAATTAGGAAATCAACCGGCAAATCCAAGCTTCGATCCAACAACGAATGCCGGTCGCCCTGATGTAGGAAACTTTTTAATTCCGGAACAATATGTTAATTGGGATGGAACCGATACAGACTGGTTAGATCTGGTATTAAGCCCTGCTACAATGCAAAATTATGACCTTTCAATTAGTGGCGGAAACCAGACAACCACATATTCTTTTTCTAGTGGATATCTAAATCAGGAAGGAATTATTGATGGCTCAGCATTCGATCGATTCAGTTTACGTCTTGGCTTAACTCACAAAGCTTCAGACAGAATAAATGTAGGAGCAAATATCAATTCTGCTTTAACTCAGCATGATCGTTTACCTGCAAATGCTCCGTATTTCGGTCAGCCTCCTGGAATTATATACTCTGCAATGGTTCACTCACCTGTTGTTAAGCCTTACAATGCGGATGGAACAATCAACCAATTAGATAACCAATCCTATTTAGGCGGTGGTACTACAACAGCTAGTAATCCATTGGCAATTATGGAGTTTATAAGTGAGGATATTTCGAACACCAGAATATTTGGTAATGTATATGGAGATGTATCCATTACAGATGAACTAACATTTAAATCTTTAGTAGGATATAATGTAGAAGGTCTTCAACAGTCTTTTTACAGAGGAACTCAATTCCTGTACAGGAACCAGACTTCTCCTCAACCTTATGCACAATCAAGTTCAGGGAACCTGTTTAACTGGTTATGGGAAAATACTCTTAACTATAACACTGCATTTGGCACCGACCATAAGCTAAATGTAATAGTAGGTTATACAGCTCAAAAAGAGCGAATAGAAAGAAGTTCAATTCGCGCTACTGATTTCTCTGACGATCAGGTTCAAACTGTAAATGGCGGTATCATTGCAGGTGGTAGTGAAATAGCTGAAGAATGGAGCCTTGTTTCGTCATTAGCCAGAGCTAACTATGTATTTAAGGACAGGTACTTGGTTACAGCTACCATTCGAACAGATAAGTCTTCAAGGTTTGGGTTCGACAATCAAACAGGGGTTTTCCCTTCTTTATCTCTTGGTTGGAGAGTAAATCAGGAATCATTCCTAGAGGATGTTAATGCTTTTAACGAGTTAAAACTGCGTGCCAGTTATGGTGTAACAGGTAACTTTGAGATTCCAAATTATGGAGCAATTGGGTTACTGGGAGGCGCTAATTACATAGACGAAAATGGTAATCAGGTTAACGGGGTAGCTCCAATCTCTCCAAGTAATGAAGAGCTAACCTGGGAGACTTCTTACCAGACAAATATTGGTGTTGATTATGCTCTGTATCAAGACAGGATCTATGGTTCTCTTGATTGGTATACTACCACAACCAAAGATCTTCTTTTGGCTGTGAATCTGCCAGCATCTTCTGGTTATGCCAGTGCATTAACAAATATTGGAGAAATAGAAAATACCGGTGTTGAGTTTTCAATCACTACCAGAAACATGGTTGGTGACTTCACATGGGCTACCGATTTCAATATTGCATCCAATCAAAACGAGGTGACCAAATTAGGTCCTGAAGGAGACCCAATTCTTAGTAGTGGAGCGGCTGGAACGCGCCATATTACAAGAATCGGAGACGCAGTTGGTAGCTATTATGGGTATGTAGTTGAAGGAATCTACCAAACACAGGCGGAGATTAATAGTGCTCCTGTAGATGAGCTGGTTGGACCAGGTGGCGCTCGTCCTGGTGACTTTAGGTTCAAAGACGTTGACGGCGATGGCAGAATAACTACCGATGACCGTACTGTAATTGGGAACTATAACCCTGATTATACCTACGGAATTACAAACCGCTTTTCTTTTAAAGGGGTAGATCTTAGTGTATTTATTCAGGGTGTTGGTGGCAGAGAAGTATTAAATCTCACCTCACGGCACATGCTTAATGGTGAAGCTAATTTTAACTCCTATGCTGCACTAAACGATAGATGGAGATCGCAAAGTGAGCCGGGTAATGGAGAGCATCCAAGAGCAGACCGTTCAACGGGAACTCATGGAAATAATAACCGGCCTTCTTCCTATCAGGTTCAGGATGGAGCATACCTGAAAATTAAAAACGTGACTATGGGTTACACGTTACCCGTAGACTTCATGCAGGGTGCTTTTAGAAGAGCGCGTTTATATGCCTCAGTCACTAACCTGGCTATGTTTACAAACTACATTGGGTTTAACCCGGAAGTTAGTTTACAAGCAGGTAGTAGTTTAACTCCAGGTGAGGATTATGGTGCTTATCCATTATCCAGAACAATACAGTTCGGAATTGATCTGTCATTTTAATGCCAACTATTAAAAGGAATTTAATTATGAAAAAGCGATTATTAATACTGTTGGTTCCAATGCTGTTTATCTCTTGTGGAGATGATTTTACTACACTTGGACCAATATCAGAAAGAAATGTTCAAAACTTCTATCAAACACAGACAGATTTTGAAGTTGCAATGAACGGAGTCCTGGATGGACTTCAGGCAAACGGAACTTTTGGTGTAAACTATGTTCTGTTTATGGAAATGCGAGGCGATAACGGAGCAAACGGTGGTGGTGCTACCGGTCTTGCCCAGAGCTTAGAAAATCTAGATACTTTTGCCGATCAAGCCGATGCTGGTGAGATTGAAAGAAGTTGGATTGACTCTTACAGAACAATTGGAGCAGCAAATACCTTGCTTTCAAGAATTGATGGAGTAAATTTTAATACTGATGCTGTAAAAGATCAGATAAAAGGAGAGGCCTTATTTGTAAGATCTCTACTTTATTATCATTTAGCCGTGATTTTTGGAAATATTCCTCTTGAAGTTACTGAAGTAACAAATCCGGCAAGCTATAAGCCTGAGCAAGTTGGAGCATCTGAGGTTTTTGCTCAGATTGTATCCGATTTAACCGAAGCAGAAGGTTTACTTCCATCTTCGGGCAGAATTTCCAGCTACGCGGCAGCAGCGCTTCTTGGGCGTGTTCATCTTCAGGCAGGAAACCCCTCAGCAGCTGTAGCGCCACTTCAACGAGTAGTAGACTCAAATCAATATGATCTCGTAGCGGATTACGGAAATATCTGGGGTCCCGCGAACGAAGGAAATCAGGAAATCATATTTGAGATAGAATTCACCGGTGGCAACGTAGGAGAAGGTAGTTCTTATACCGACATGTATACTAACATGGGACTAGCCGGAGGTATCGGTGGTGGTGGAGCTCCTCAAAACGTAGCTCAGGAGTTCATCGATAGCGCCTTTGAAGCTGAAGATAGTGTCAGATTTGCAGTTAATGTTGATACCGTAGCCGGTGCGAATAATGTTACTAAGTTTAATGACACCCCTGGTGCACCATTTGATTCTGAAGTTAACTGGATTGAAATTCGTTATGCCGAAGTTCTTCTGAACCTGGCTGAAGCATTAGGCGAAGGCGCTCCTGCGTATGGCTACATTAACGAAGTAAGAAACAGAGTCGGACTTGCTGACATCAGTGCGGCAACTCCGGGTACTTTTGAAGATAAATTACTTCAGGAGCGTAGAGTTGAATTAGCATTCGAAAATAAAAGATGGCCGGATCTGCTCCGTTTTGGGGTAGCTAAACCAGTAATGTCCGCACACCTGGGCATTCCTGAAAGTCAGGTTAAATTACTTTTCCCTATTCCTCAGGAACAAATTGATGTAGCTCCTGATGAGATGACTCAAAATCCGGAATACAATTAATTATTAAGCACGATGACCTTAATCGGGATGATCGCCATATCATCCCGGTTTTTTTAAACTCACCTTAATTAACTCTCATGAAAACAAAATTTTCTTTCCTACTCGTCCTAAGCCTGTTATTAACAGGAAGCATTTTTGCACAAGAAGAACAGGATGACAGAATCCGTGTAATAGCAATTTTTGCACATCCTGATGATGGCGATGCAAAAATGGGCGGGACTGCTGCCATGCTAGCCGAAATGGGCTATGCAGTAAAATTTGTATCAATCACTAATGGCGATGCCGGACATCACGAAGAGGGTGGTGGAATGCTTGCAAAACGAAGAAGAGCAGAGGCAGCCGAAGCAGGAAGAAGATTGGGAATTGATGAGTACAAAGTTTTGGATAATCATGATGGTGAATTATTACCACACTTACATATCAGGCAGCAGGTTATACGAGAGATTCGTAATTGGAATGCCGATATCGTATTAGGGTTACGTCCTAACGATTACCATCCTGATCACAGATATGCGGGAGTGTTAGTTCAGGATGCCGCGTATATGGTTGTTGTACCAAATGTTACTCCTGATACTCCACCACTACGAAAAAACCCGGTATTTTTATATATGTCTGATGGGTTCCAGAAACCAAACCCGTTCAGCCATGATATAGTGGTTGGTATTGATGAAACATTTGAAAAGAAAGTAAACGCATTCGATGCTCATGAATCACAGGTTTACGAATGGCTTCCCTGGGTATCAGGAAACTTAGACATGGTACCAGAGGATCCTGAAGAAAGAAAAGAATTTCTTCGAAACGGATTTATAGGGAGAATGGGTGTTTCTGATGAGCAAAGAGCGACTATGGAAAAGTGGTATGGTAAAGAGCAGGCTTCAAAATTTAAATATGCCGAATCATTTGAAATATGTGAATATGGAAAGCAGCCTACAGAAGAAGAAATAAGAGAGCTGTTTCCTATGCTAAAGAAAAACTAAACAAAAGCTTAAACACACATAAATCATGAAACGAAATTATTATTTAGTAGGGCTTATTGTTTTAACATTCTTTGTTATCTCATTTCTCACCAACATAATAGGTCCGTTAGTTCCTCAAATCATTGAAGACTTTGATTTGAGTCTGACATTAGTTGCATTACTTCCCTTCGCCTTTTTTATAGCATACGGGGTAATGTCAATTCCTGCGGGAATGCTGATAGAACGATTTGGTGAAAAGAATGTGATGATTCAAGCCTTTGTGGTCGCCACGCTGGGAGCCTTATTGTTTGGTTTGTTTCCGGTTTATCACATTGCGGTAATTTCGTTATTTCTGATTGGTACTGGAATGGCAATGCTTCAGGTTGCTATAAATCCATTATTGCGTGTTGCCGGAGGAGAGGAGAATTTTGCCTTTAATTCTGTGGTAGCACAACTATTTTTTGGATTAGCCTCATTTTTAAGCCCATTAGTATATACCTATTTAGTTCTCAATGTAGGTACAGATGACTCAAGTTTTATTCTTTCCACCCTGAGTAGTCTTGTACCGGAAAACCTGCCGTGGGTGTCACTTTATTGGTTGTTTGCCTTTGTTTCGATAATAATGGTGGTTGTAATTTCTGCCTCAAAATTCCCAATTGTTGAGAAAAAGGAAGATGAGCTTGTTGGAGCACTTGAAACTCATATCGAATTACTCAAGGATAAAAAAGTACTACTGTTTTTCTTTGGGATATTCTGCTATGTGGGCTCAGAGCAAGGAGTTGCAAATTGGATTTCAGAATTTCTATCTACCTATCATGGATACGACCCACAAACAGTTGGTGCAAGCACGGTTTCCTGGTTTTGGGGCATGATGACTGCCGGAACAGTATTGGGATTGTTGCTTCTGAAAATCATGGATAGCAAAAAAGTGTTGATTCTGTTTACATCAGCAGTTCTCATTTGTTTTACGTTCTCCCTGTTCTCTTCAGGTCCGGTAGCACTTTTTATGTTCCCTGCGATCGGTTTTTTTATAGCAGTGATGTGGCCAATTATCTTTTCTTTGGCTCTGAACTCTGTGTCAGAACACCACGGTTCGTTCTCGGGTATTCTTGTAACAGGTATAGCAGGCGGTGCCATCGTACCTTTAGTTGTAGGTTCATTAGGCGATCTTCTTGGTCTTAGATTCGGCATGATTTTTCTCTACATCACCTTTGGGTATATCTTAAGTATTGGGTTCTGGGCGAAACCCCTGATTAGTAATAAAACGATCGAGTTCGGTAAAAAAGAAGCTAGTTAAAAGAGGTATAAGTGAAACACTCTTGTCTTATAGGAATCGATCTGGGGGCTACAAATATAAGAGTTGCCCGGATTGAGAATAGAGAGATTCTGGATTTGAAAGCCGAGCCGATAATAAACTCAGAAAATCCGGAAGATTTAATAGATCAGATCAGGAATCTAATTCAGGAAGTTATTACTGATCAGGTACAAGGCATAGGCATTGGAGTGCCAAGCGTGGTAGATGTTGAAAAAGGTATCGTCTACGATGTTCAGAATATACCGGCATGGAAAGAAGTTCCACTTAAATCAATTCTGGAAAAAGATTTTAATATCCCAGTATATATCAATAATGATGCAAACTGCTACGCGCTGGGGGAAAAATATTACGGCAAAGGACTGGGAGAAAAATCGATTGTAGGCCTGATTTTGGGAACTGGATTTGGCGCAGGTATCATTATGAATGGAAAATTAGTTTCAGGAGAAAACTGTGGAGCTGGTGAAGTAGGAATGATACCGTACTTAGATTCCATTTTTGAGCATTATTGCTCGGGGCAGTTTTTCGAAAAACATAAGCAGAGAAATGGAAAGGATATATTTGATAAAGCATTGCAGGGTGATGCCGGCTCCGTTTCAATATATAAAGAGTTTGGAAAACACTTAGGCAACGCAATTAAAGTGGTTATGTATGCCTATGACCCTGCAATGATCATTCTGGGGGGATCTGTTTCAAAGGCTTTTCGGTTTTTTAAGGATGAAATGTACAAGTCGATGAAAGACTTCGCCTATCCTGAATCACTTAAAAAAATAAAAATAAGTGTATCAGAGCTGGAGCATGTAGCCGTGCTCGGAGCCGCTGCTCTAACACTCGATGAAAATTCAATACTCAACTCATAAGCGAGAATATCATGAAAAGCTTCTCAGGTAATGGTTATGTAAGTCATGTTAAACTTTTAGTTATTTTACTTACTTTTTTGGTATCAGGAACTGCCTTTGCAGCTACTCAGATCCCTATTACTGTTAAGAATAATATCCCGGGTACTCCTCAGATATTTGGCATCCCAATTCCACAGGGAGAATTGTATTCTCCTGATCATGTTCGGGTACTGAATAGTGATGGAGAAGAGATCCCCTCTCAAATTACCAAAGTAAATACCTGGGAACCCGCAGATAAAAGTATAAAGTGGATTTGGGTATTCTTTTTTACTGAAGAAGAGGACTCTTATACGGTAGAATACGGTGAAGACATCAGGAATGGGAGACTGTACGAGGAATCAATTACAATTATGAATAACCAGAGGTCAAATGGAGAAGTAATTGTAAATACCGGACCCATGCGTTTTACCGTTGAAAAAGGGCTTGGAGGAGGATTTCAGCGATCCCCGGCAGGGAGTGGTTTTCTCGATAAAGTAGAATTAGATCTCGATGGCGATGGTTTTGATGAAGAAGATGTAATAGCCACCGGAGAAGCCGGAAGAGCATCTTTCCTCGATATTTTGGACAAAGCAGGGCTGGATCAGTCCCGGGCAGAGGTAATAAGAACGGTAAAGGAAAAAGGGACAGGTCCTTTACATGCCATTATTCGTGTTGAGGGAGAGTATACTTATTCCAGAGAAGATAATAATAAGGCACCTTTTGTAATTAGAATCCATGCTTATGCCGGGAAAAGCTTCATTAAGGTTCAGCATACCTTTGTATACACGGGAGAGCCGGATATGCATGTAAAGCTTCCGGGAGAATACGAAGCTATAGCCACCGAAAATGGCGAACTCATAGATGAATCGAAATTGTCAGAAGATCCGGGATTTATGATTCCAAATGATCAGATAGCTGCAACTGGGGTATCCCTGAAGTACAATTTATCCGATGAAACAAAAGTAACTACCGCCTATTATGATGGAAGTTGGTACGAGCCCGGAGATCGTAGAATTATCAGCTCGATGTTAAACCCGGGTTCTGAATACTCAGTGTTACAAACAGGTCCAAATCCATCTCAAATTCCCCCATTAGCGAATTCATCACCCGATGAACCTATGGATGGAGTTTTCTCGGCAAAAATTTCAGGTAGTGATACCGAAGATATTACAAAGGAACGAGCACCAGGCTGGGTAGATATCTCAGATGAGAAGTGGGGAGTGACTATCGGCTTCCAAAGTTTCTTTGAGGAGTATCCAAAAGAAATTAAAATAGAAGACGATCAGGATAAAATTACCGCTTATTTCTGGAGCCCTTCTGTTGAGCCAATGAGCTTTGCCAAAAAAGACAATGATAATGACAGTGGGATGATTGCAAATTTCGCTCAGGGTTTGGCTAAAACTACCGAGATGGTAATCAACTTTCATAAAAGTAGTAGTACTGAAAAAGTAGAGAGCGAAGCCAATATGTTTATTGATTCTCCGGTCACTCATGCTGCACCTGAGTGGTATGCTTCCTCAGATGCATTCGGAAAAATGTTGAGCGGAAGTAATAAATTCGAGTCTTATGAAAGAGGATTAGATTATAAATTCCACTGGATTAAATTTAACCAGGATTGGGAGCCATGGTACGGTATGCTTAATTATGGTGACAATCTAACCTACTATTTCGGAAATGAGTGGTTTCAATGGACCAATAACGAGCCTGGTAACGATTATATGTGGTGGCTTCAGTTTGCCAGAACGGGTAACCCAATGTACTATAAAGCTGCAAAGGCGGCTACTATGCATACCATGGATGTTGACAATATTCACTGGCCAAAAGACCCGGTTTATATTGGGGATACAAACGAGTCTTTACATGCTTTTCAGGCAGAAGATATGCCGAAAGGTTCTCCTTATGTGGGAATGGGAAGACGCCATGCTTCTCAACATTATACATCACTCCTAAGTGCACACATATGGACTATGGGCTGGATCACCTCGTATTACATGGATGGAAATCACCGTGGACTGGAAGTAGCGATGGAATCTGGTAATTACTATATCCGAAGAGTATTCGGTGAGCATGGATTAAGAGGTCGCAGATTATATCTTTCTGTATGGAATTTGGGTGAGATATACGATGCCACAAAAATGGAAAAATATAAAGTTGAACTTGATGACCGGATTAATACAATGCTGGAATTACAATATTCTCCGGATCAGGGAGGATCTGCGATTATTAATCGGTATGGGTACACTCAGGTTTATCAAGCAAACGGGTACCGTAAATATTACCAACTAACGAACGACGAAAGAATTAAACAAGCATCCGTTGATCATGCCCGCAGAGTGAGAGATGTTCCTCCTTTGAATCACGAGATGGAGTCGTTCCTGTCGTCCATTAGCAGCTTACTTCTTGGATACGAATATTCCGGCGAAAAAAGCTTATTGGATGAAGCTGTAAAGCGAGCCGAATATCTGAAAACGGGTAAATTGCCCAAAGACTTTGAATCATACGATAACCAACGAGCGCTTGCAGAAGCTCTTGAAGCGGTTAGTAATTTACCAAAAAGTCCGCCGAGTTCCAGAAGACCCGCGATTTGGCAAATAACCAATGGGCTACGTGTATTTGGCTGGACAAGTATTTATAATGTTCCTTCTCTGGTATACTGGATGGAACAAGAAGGATACTCAGCTGAAAACTAATTGAATCTATGACCAATATTTTTTCTCATAGCAGGCACATCGGATTTTTCGGTGGGCTTGCTATTTTTTTTACTCTGTTATTAGTTCCCGAGCCTGAAGGACTATCTGAAGAAGCCTGGAAAACAGCTGCGGTTACAATACTTATGGGAGTTTGGTGGATTACTGAAGCTATTCCAATTTCTGCTACCTCACTTCTTCCCATTGTCTTATTTCCAACGTTAGGTGTAACCTCCATATCTGCAGCTACAACTCCGTATGCAAACCCACTTATATTTCTATTTATGGGCGGCTTTGTAATTGCTATTGCAATGGAGAAATGGCAGCTCCACCGGAGAATCGCTATTAGTATTTTAAATGTGGTAGGTGTAAAACCCTCATCAATAATATTTGGCTTTATAATAGCATCCGCTTTTCTGAGTATGTGGGTAAGCAATACAGCTACCGCTATAATGATGCTTCCAATTGCAGTTTCTATCCTTGATTTAGTGGATTCCGACGACAAAAAAGGGAAGCTGAATTTCGAAATCGCGCTCATTTTAAGCATTGCTTATGCATGTAATATCGGCGGAATGGGAACTCTTATCGGAACTCCCCCAAACGCTTTACTCGCAGGTTTTTTGAATGAGAATTATGGCATAGAGATTAGCTTTTTACAATGGATGATGGTTGGTGTGCCGCTAATGATTATCTCATTACCAATCATGTATTTTGTATTAACCAAAGTTGCTTACCCAATAAAACTTAAAGAGCTAAAAGGCGGAAAAGACCTGATAAAGAATCAGCTGGAAAGTCTTGGGAAAATTTCAAATCAGGAAAAAAAAGTCGCAATTGTATTCGTATCTGCAGCTCTCCTGTGGATATTCAGGCCGTTGATTGGGAATATTATTCCGGGTCTTTCTGACGCGGGCATAGCGATTCTGGCAGCCGTAATATTATTTATGATCCCATCCGGAAAGAAAGATAGCGAGGGAATATTGATCTGGTCTGATACAAATAAGCTTCCCTGGGGAGTATTATTACTTTTCGGTGGTGGTCTGAGTATGGCTTCAGCAATTAGCAATACAGGCTTAGCTACCTGGATTGGCGCAGGAATTGGAGGATTGAATGCCTGGCCGATAGTTTTGATCATTATTATTGTAATAGCACTTATAGTGTTTTTAACAGAAATGACGAGTAATACTGCTTCAACAGCGGCTTTCTTACCCATACTTGCCTCGGTAGCAATCGGACTTGGTCAGAACCCACTATTATTAGCGATTCCAACAGTATTTGGTGCAAGCTGTGCCTTTATGCTTCCGGTTGCAACTCCACCGAATGCTATTGTTTATGGAAGTGGTAAAATCACAATACCTGAAATGGCTAAAGCAGGACTGTGGTTGAATGTCATTTTTATTGGTTTGCTGTCGGTCGCTTCTTTCACAATAATTAGCTGGGTCTTTGGAATAGATTTGGGAGTAATTCCGGAGTGGGCTAAATAATAAAGGCAGGAAAGTTCAGAGCTTTTCAATGATTCTAAAACTCTTTCCTGAATTAAAAGCTGAAAGCAGATTCCTCCGAAGACATTACTTTTGGTTTCGCTTGCGCCCGCCTACCAACGTAGATTTACTGCAGTCAGGCAGTACAACTTTTAATTTTTTCAGGTATCCAAACTGCTAATTCCAATCTCGCACTCAAGTTAGTATCAGGCTCATCTTATCAATTCTGATCTAAAAAAATAAAACAGGTTCGTTGCCATAACCCTGAAAGGGTTTAACATTAATAGCCCAGGGATGAATCCCGGGACTCATATTCAACTCCTCTGGAGTTGAGGTAAACTTATTAGTTTTTTCAGCGAAGCTACCCTAGCTATCACAGATAGGCAGATACTTCTTAAAGATTTTTACCTAAGTAATTAATGAAACAATATTTACTTTAAAGTCATGTTTTAGTCCTTGATATAATATCTCATCACTTTGAAAATACTATACATCCTTTTTTTAAAAGTATTATTTATTGGAAGTATTTCTGCACAGAACCATACTATTAGTGGATTTGTGAAAGATAGTGAGACTGGGGAAGTGCTAATTGGAGCTAATCTTTATAATCCGAAATTGCAAAATGGGACAGCCACAAATAGCTATGGTTTTTTTAGTTATACCACAAAAGAAGATAGCGTTGAACTGATAGTGAGCTATATCGGGTATTCACCGGAGCGTATTTACTTGTACCTGGGTGAAGATATAGAACTGGATATCCAGCTAGTACCAGGTGGTGCATTAGAAGAAGTTGTGGTTACTGCTGAGCAAAACATTGTAGAAGAAACCCAAATGAGTCGTGTTTCTGTACCGGTGGAGCAGATCAAATCGATGCCACGATTGTTGGGAGAAGTTGATGTAATGAAGGCGCTCCAAATGATTCCGGGGGTGCAATCAGGTACAGAAGGCACAAGCGGTTTATATGTGAGGGGAGGAGGGCCTGACCAAAACTTGATTTTGCTGGATGGAGTACCTGTTTATAATGCCTCTCACTTGTTCGGCTTTTTCTCGGTTTTTAATGCCGATGCAATCAATAATGTAGATTTGATTAAAGGGGGATTCCCTGCTCGTTTCGGCGGGCGGCTTTCTTCGGTTATAGACATCACTTTGAAAGAAGGAAATACCGAACGGGTAAAAGGGGAGGGCTCAATAGGTATTATCTCATCTAAACTCACTGTTGATGGACCAATTAATGATAAAACAGCCTTTCTGCTCTCAGGAAGAAGAACCTATCTGGATCTTATCGCCCGGCCTTTTATCCGAAAAGAAACTAACGGAGATGGAGTAGCGGGATATTATTTTTATGATGTAAATGCAAAGATAAATCACCGGTTTTCAAAAAAAGATCGGGTATATCTGAGTGCTTACCTGGGAAATGACAAAGCCTACAGCCGTGATAGCAATGAATACAGCTATCAGGAATCAAATGATCAGGGACAGCGATATACGGTAAATACAAGGTCTGAAGAAGAATTCGGATTACAATGGGGAAACATTACAACAGCGTTGCGATGGAATCATATTTACGGACCAAGAATGTTTGGGAATGTAACCCTTACTTACAGCAGGTACTTGTTTGATGTATTTGACGATATCTATGATTTTGAACAATATCCTGATAGTGTGTATGAAGAGGAATCAAAGCTGAGATACTTTTCCGGGATAAATGATCTGGCGGCAAAACTAGACTATCAGTTCAATCCAAATCCGAATCATAGCATCCGGTTTGGAGGTGCAATTACTAATCATGAATTTAACCCCGGGGCTTTTTCATATAACTCAAATATTGAATCTGATACTACCCTGGGGCAGGATAAGGTTACCGGAAATGAGTTTTTTATATATTTGGAAGATGACCTTTCAGTTGGAGAGAAGTTGGCGCTGAATTTAGGAGTACACTTTTCCGGTTTTTTAGTAGAAAATGAATTTTATAATTCAGTAGAGCCTCGTTTAGCGTTTAATTACAGGCTGCCTTCTGATATTGCGTTGAAAGGTTCATTTACCAGCATGACTCAATACATCCACTTGTTAACGAATAGCGGAATTGGTTTGCCAACCGACTTGTGGGTTCCTGCCACCAAAAAAGTGGAGCCTCAGGTTGCACATCAGTATGCGTTGGGACTGGCTAAAAATTATTCAAACATAGAGGTTAGTTTAGAGGGGTATTACAAACGGATGAGTAATCTGATCGAATATGCCGAGGGAGCTACATACCTTTCAATAGAAGATAATTGGCAGGATAAAGTAGTTTCCGGGAAAGGTGAAAGCTATGGGTTAGAACTCTTTTTTCAGAAGAAGAAGGGACGTTGGAATGGCTGGTTGGGATATACTTTGGCATGGAATTCCCGGGAATTTAAAGAAGTGAATTTTGGAGAAAAATTTCCCTATAGGTATGATCGAAGACACGATATTAATCTTGTACTTATCCATTCGCCACGTAGCGGAGTAGAATATTCACTTGGTTGGGTCTACGGAACCGGTAATGCAGTTTCGATACCAGTCAGTCAATATCCGGGAGAGAGAGATTATCCCAGATCACAGAACTATATTCCAATAAGCTTCTACGATGGAAGAAATGGGTTTAGAATGCCTTCTTATCATAGACTGGATTTGAATGCCAGCTGGACCAAACCGAAACGATGGGGAGAAAGAACCTGGTCTATCGGGGCATACAACTCTTATAATCGAAAAAACCCGTTTTTTATTGATATAACAACCAGAGAAAACAGGCAGGGAGAATCTGAAAAAAAATTCGTTCAGTATAGTCTGTTCCCAATAATACCTTCTGTAACCTATAGCTTTAAGTTCAAATGAACTATTTCAAAAGCTTGTTATTGATACTTGTTGTCTCAGTAGTTTCGTGCGAGACGATTATTGATCTGGATGTGCCCCGGAAAGACACCAAAATGGTACTGAATAGTTTCTTTAATCCTGATAGTACTTTTAAAGTATTTCTACACAGAGACTTATACATTTTAGATGAAGAAGATTTCTATGAGGGAACTCAAACAGAAGTAATGGATGCTACAATTGAACTCTTTGATTCAGAAGGAAACCTTGTAACTAACTTTGAATATCGTTCAAAGGGGGAGTATCGTTCTGATTTTATACCCGCGAGAGGCGAAGAATATTTAATCAGAGCTAAAAAAGAAGGCTTTAAAACTATTTCGTCAACAGGTAGCATTCCTAACAATCTGGCATCCTTTGAGGTTCTTACAATTAATTATCTAAGAGGATATGATTATGAGTTCGAAATTAAGATTAATGATTTGCCGGGTGAAAACTATTATGAAATTCAGTCATGGGAAGAAGCCAATATTGTTTATGATGGTGATGCAATAAAAGTTGTTGACCCGTCACCGCTTGTTTCTGATGAACTTTATATTGATGAAAATGCAACTAGTGCGCATAGTATTTATTTGAGTGATGAGCTTTTTCAAAATCAGGAAATTGATTTGAAAATAAATACCCTGTGGCAATTACAAGGAAAATGTAGCAGAGAAGATTGTTTTGATTATAAAGTATATATCACGGTACGATCTTTAAGTAAAGAATACTTTCAATACAGACAATCATCTGGATTGCAAAGTAGACTTGAAAACGATGTATTCGCTGAGCCGGTGAATGTGTTTACGAATATAACCAATGGCTTTGGCATTTTTGCAGGATTTAATAACCATGATATTGAGGTGGAGTTATCGGAAAGAACAGATGATTAGGTGATCTTTTCAATTACCCGAAAACTCTCCCGTCCTTCATTCAACAACAAGTCCAAAACTGAGCATTTTGGTTCAAACCCCGGATAAGCCTGTTCGTAAACCGGATGTTCTTTAAGGGCAACTTCAGCACTTGTACTCTGTCGCTGGTAATTTTTTGATTTATGCTCCATGTATAAAACATCCGCACCTACGGTTGAGGCTGTTTCATCAGGAAAGGTGCTGTACCCATCTACTTCACTGGAGAGTTCAAACTCAATGTCCAATTCCAAAAACTGAAGCATTCGTTCAAAGAAGTAAAGATTAAATTCCAGAAGGTATTCGAAATCATTTATTTTCAAAATATCTGACTTGAGTTCATCTTCATAAAAATCGAACCATGTGGCATTTTGGTAGTTATGGGCTATCGCGTTCCAGAAGGGCTCAAACCACCGCTGGGAGTGGTCCAGCCGGACATCTTTAATTGCTTTCTTTCGGTCTTCCTGAAGAACCGGGAGATTAATCCATTGGGTACCTGCCTCATTCCGGATTTCAGCACGGTGCGTTCTCCCTTTTCGTGACCACTTCTCTACATCCTGAAAAATAATCCGGTCTGACTTCAGCATGGATGCCAAATCATACAGGTTCGGAGCAAATTGGGGGGTAAGAATCGCTAATTTCAATTAAATGCTCAATGATTAATTCTAAATGTTAAATGTGATATCCCCATTTAACATTTAGAATTTAAAATTCATAATTAATACCGTCAAAAGCCGTCGTCAAAATTTCGTACCTTTGGAGCTCTGAAATTTCAAATTAAAAGCTAGATCATAAATGAGCGTTCGCGTACGATTCGCACCTTCACCAACCGGATTTTTACACATTGGCGGACTTAGAACCGCACTTTACAATTATTTTTTTGCACGTCATCATGGGGGCACCTTTGTTCTTCGAATAGAAGACACCGATCAGACCCGGTATGTGGAAGGAGCGGAGCATGATATTATTACTTCATTGGAGTGGGCAGGAATGACAATTGATGAAGGTCCGCATAAACCCGGAGATGTTGGTCCATACCGCCAAAGCGAGCGAAAGGAGATGTATCACAACTATGCGAAGCAGTTGGTGAATGATGGTCATGCTTATTACGCCTTTGATACCACAGAAGAAATAGACGAAATGCGTGAGCGACTCAAGAAGTCGGGGAATCCTTCTCCTAGCTATGATTCCATTACAAGACAATCGATGAAGAACAGCCTTACGCTGCCTCAGGATGAAGTCGGGAAAAAGCTCGCCGCCGGAGATGAATACGTAATACGATTGAAAGTGCCTCGAAGAGAAACCGTGAAGTTTGAGGATTTAGTGTGTGGGATTGTCTCTTTTGAAACGGCTGGCTTAGATGATCAGGTGCTGATGAAATCAGATGGAATGCCGACCTATCATCTCGCGAATGTAGTTGATGATCATACCATGGGAATTACACATGTAATTCGCGGGGAAGAATGGTTGAGTTCGGCACCTAAGCACATGTTATTATACAAAGCGTTTGGGTGGGAACCGCCTACGATGGCACATTTACCACTGATAATGAGCCCGAGTGGAGGAAAGCTTTCCAAGCGTAAAGCAGAAAGTGAAGGCATTCCAATCAACACAAAAGATTACATTGTTGGCAATTATGAGCCTGAGGCGCTGATTAATTTTTTGGCTTATCTGGGATGGAGTCCGGGTGATGATTCTGAAATCCACAGCATGGAAGAACTTTGTGAGCTTTTTACTTTAGATCGGGTGAGTAAGGGTGGCGCAGTTTTCAATCACAAAAAACTAATGTGGTACAATGAGCATTATATTCGTGAAAGTTCTGTAGAAGATTTGCTTGTACGCGTAAAAGTATTGATGAAGGATGCAGGTTTTGAAGTGGCTGATGACAGTTATCTAAAAACGGTAATCGAATTACTGCACGATAGGGTTTCCAAAGTAGATGAGTTTGTGTCGATGGGAGCATTCTTTTATCAGGCCCCTGAGGAATACGATGAAAACGCTTTAAAAAAGTGGAAGGATGACAGTGCAGGTTTTGTGAAAGCATATCAAACCAAAATAGAAGGGCTTTCTGAAGAAGATTTTGTGGCAGCGAAACTGAAATCGGCGCTGGAAGAAACTGTTTCTGAAAACGAAGTAGGATTCGGAAAAGTGATGATGCCGGTTCGGATTGCAACAACCGGGCAGGGATTCGGTCCGGATTTATTTGCATCGCTTGAACTTCTTGGCAAACAAGAAACACTAAATCGAATAGATAAAGCACTTGAACGACTAAACTAGTACAGGTATGAAAATCAGGATTTTAATTTTCGGGGTTATTTTAACAGCACTCTTTGGCTGCAAGACAGCTGAGATACCAACCATCAAGCCGGTTGAAGAGAAAAAGGAATTGGAAGAGAAAACACTCGCTTCCATTTTTGAAGAATCTGATACTTTTCAGAAAACCATAACCGGTTTTATGTTGTATGATCCTGAGGGAGATTCCACGATTTATGCCGTAAACGAAACCAAGTACATGAATCCGGCATCAAACACTAAACTCTTCACCTATTTTGCCGGAGTAAATGTATTGGGAGATCAGGTTCCTTCTCTGAAATACATCGTTTCGGGCGATTCTCTTATTTTTTGGGGAACCGGAGATCCTTCGTTTCTTCATCCTGATTTTGGCACTCGTGAAGCGTTTGATCTGTTATCAAATTTTGATGGAAACCTGTACTTCTCAGACTCCAATTTCGATGATGAAAATCTGGGACCGGGTTGGTCCTGGGCAGATTACAATTCGTACTATTCTGCCGAAAAAAGTCCGTTTCCAGTTTATGGGAATGTGGCCCGTGTTACCATCGAGCACATTGAACAGTACCGTATAGCCAAAGAGGATGGAAAGTATTTGATAAGTCCGACTATTTTTAATGATTATTTAAGCGAGACAGGAAACAGTGAAGACGGCAGACTGGTTTTGGAAAGAGAACGCGTTGGCAACGAATTTGAGTATGCCTACACTTCTGATACCTCCAGATATGAAACGGATAAACCATTCCACTACACCCCTGATTTTTTGGTTGAGTTACTCTCAGATACGTTAAAAAAACAAGTGGAATACGTTGCTGATTTTGATCTCCCTGAAGAACATGAAACAGTATATGGGATGGAATCAGACTCACTTTTCAAGTTTATGATGCTTCCGAGTGATAATCAGGCTGCTGAGCAAATAATGCTGATGGTGGCTTCTGAGTTGGGAATGAAATTAAATTCCCGGGCTGCGATCAACTATGTGTCGGATACTTACCTGAGCGATTTGCCGGATGAGCCCAATTGGAGAGATGGTTCAGGTTTATCGCGCTATAATTTATTTACTCCAAGGAGCATAATTGCACTCCTCAACAAGCTTGATGATGTAGTAGATAATGACGCACAGCTCTTTGATGCACTTCCTCAGGGCGGTAAACAAGGAACCATCAGAAGACTATATGCACATAAAGAAGGTGGAGAGCCGTATGTTTTTGCTAAAACGGGAACACTGAGTAACAATCACTGTCTGAGTGGTTATGTAGTTACAGAATCTGGCAAGAAACTGCTCTTCAGTTTTATGAACAATAATTATGTGATTCCCACCCGCCAGGTTCAGGCACAGATGGATGAAGTGCTCTGGTTAATCTACAAGAATTATTGATTAAAGAATAACTCTTCTCTTGAAGGGAGTGCCGCAAAGCGGGAGGGGTGTTGGTATTTGGAACTCAACTTCATAGCAAGAGAACATCCTCCGTCTCGTTTCACTACTGTTCAACGATCCACCTCCTTCAAAGGAGGATTTGGATTTCATTTTCTAAGATCTACTTACGCTCCGTCACCTTTAGCGTCCTTCAACATTCGTACTTTTATCTTAAAGATGGCGAAGATGACCGTCATAAATGGACTGATCAGGTTAAAGAAAGCGAACGGGAAATAAGCGAAAGTGCTTACACCAAGAACGTTTGAATGGAAAGCTCCACAGGTGTTCCAGGGGATCAGCGCAGATGTTACTGTTCCTGAATCTTCAAGCGTTCGGCTGAGGTTTTCAGGGGCAAGCCCTTTGTCTTTGTAGATATCAGCGTACATACGACCGGGAACTACAATGGCTAAATATTGATCGGAAGCAGTAACGTTGAAGAAAATACACGTACCCGCTGTTGTAGCTACCAATGCTCCCGCTGAGTTAATTCCTGAGATAACACCTTCCGCGATTCGTTTCAGCATACCGCTTCTTTCCATCACGCCACCAAAAATCATTGCTGAAAGAATGAGCCATACCGTACCAAGCATGCCATACATTCCGCCGGAGGTGAGGAGATCGTCAACAATTGGAACACCTGTAGCTATGCTGATGTCCCCATACATGGATGTCATAATTCCTACAAAGCCTTTTTCTAAGGTGGTTTCCCCAAACTGAGCGACTTCCTGAACAAGCGCTGGCTGAAAAATCAAAGCAAATATAGCTCCCAATAATCCACCGATAGTTATGGCGGGAATGGCAGGCATTTTTTTGGTGATCAGAATCACCATAACCACAGGTACTACAAACAGAAAGAAGTTGATGTTGTACTTGCCGTCTATAGCGTCCAGAATTACTTGTGTATCGGCAATTTCGGTATTTCCACCATACATGAATCCAAGAATCAAAAATAGCACCAGCGAAATAGAAATAGATGGAACGGTAGTATAAAGCATGTACCGGATATGGGTAAATAAGTCGGTACCGGCCATAGCTGGAGCCAGATTGGTGGTGTCAGAAAGTGGCGAGAGTTTATCTCCGAAATAAGCTCCGGAAATAATAGCTCCGGCAACCATTCCAACAGGTAGTCCCAGCGCCTTTCCGATTCCAACCAAAGCAATTCCCACCGTTGCTGAGGTAGTCCACGATGAGCCCGTAGCCACAGAAACAATAGCACAGACTATACAGGCAGCGAATAAGAAAATAGTAGGATTCAGAATCTGGAGTCCGTAATAAATCATTGCTGGTACAATTCCGCTCAGAAGCCAGGTACCAGCGAGGGTACCAATCAACAAAAGAATAATCATAGACGACATCGCAGAACTAATGCTATCTACAATTCCCTCCCGAATTTCTTTCCAGTTAATCCCCAGTCTAAGCGCGACTATAGCAGCAACCCCTGCTGAAAGCATCAGGATGATTTGATTCGAACCATCGAGAGAAGCATCCCCAAAAATCCGAACGTTTATGAACAAGACAATAATGAGGAAAATAATAGGAATAAACGATTGAAGAAGAGTGGGTTTGTCGTATTTATAAGTCATTAAAACGGATCAATAATTGGAAATAATAAATCGAATGAATAAACGTTCTTTTTTAACTAAAAACCAGTTTAAAAGTAGTTCTGTAATTGTTAACATGATTCGATAGATAAAAAAGATTAGGTCAACATGAGAATTATAAGAGTATTAATAGTTCTGTTAAGTATTCCCATTCTGACTAACTGTGATGTTTTTGAAAATGAACAGCTCGATGTTTCTGAACTACAAGGGGTATGGCTTTGGGAAAGAAGTATTGGGGGTATTGGAGGATGGGAGATAAATTCTGACTCAGTTGACTATGAAATAAGCCTTATCGTAAAAGGAACAAATGTGACTTGGTTTCTTAATGATTCTTTTGATCATGAATATGAGATCGAAAAAAATGAAGACACAGAATCAGGCCTTTTTTTGAAACCAAAACCCAAAAATAATGACCAGTATATTATACCTAAAGAAGTGATAAGAATTAGTGAAGATGAGTTAATCATTGGTGATTCTTGCTCAGATTGTTATTCATATTTGTTCAATAAGCAAAATTAAAGAGGTTCTCTTCCATAATCTCAGAAGTCTTGGGATTATATCTACGTTCTACAAAAGTGGCTTGCTCATTGTGATCGATTAACAGTAGGGTGGAACAACGAGTGCCATAGGTCTCCGTTTTAATAAATACCGAAGACACCGCTTTTTCCCATTCTTTTGGGATTCCGGTATCCGGTAACTGGTCCTCTGGAGGTTTATGCTCGTTCTTAAGTAATTGGAATAAACTCTCTAGTTCAAGTTCCTCTTTTTCAATAGCCGATTGTAAATCTCGTTTAGCCTGATTCAGTTTTGGCCAGGAAGTATCCAGCAGGGCGTTGCTTACACCATGAATTCCCGGCGCAAGTTCTGTTATTTTATTACTCACATTCGAGTAGTGAAATGCCTTGTTTCTATCTCCTAAAAGCAGGTTATAGCCATTATATTCCTCAGTTCCGGATTTTCTTTCCTCCAGATGTTCCTGTGCTGCATCATTGCTCATCAAAAAGTTAACTACAAGCTCGCCTCTACTTGGTGGGTTTTCCCGAACTAAGGAAGGGTCTCTATAATTCGTAAGTGCCCCCCATCTACCCGAGGTATGAGTTCCCATCCATGTGCCTCCGGCTTTCAGATCTTTACCGGCAAGTAAGCCGGGAAGGTCTTCTTCTTCCCAAAATTGTGCCTTTCGGGTTGGGCGTTCGTAGAATTCATCTCGGTTGGCGGCCAGAATTAACTTGTATTTTGGATGAACCTTGTAAGCAAAAGTAATCAGGCACATAAAATGGAATAAACAAAGGTTTTAAAAACGAAGTAATCTAAGCATATTCCTGCAACCTAATTAAAGATTTCCGTATAGAATTTTTATGTTTTCAATGCACGATCAACGCTTTAGGGATATACTGCTTCTTATTCTGGGTTTTTTTGGGGCCATTTGGTTTTTCTTCGATCTGGGGAATCACCATCCATTGGGACCGGTAGATATTAAGATATCAGATGAAGAAGCTATTGAGTATGCCGACTCTATCTTTTTGAATTGGCAATACCAGCCTGTTAATCTTAAAAAAAGAGCCCGCGTTACTTCTTATTCCAATGTAATAGATCACCTTCAGAGAGAATATGGTCGATTAGAGTTTGTAAAAATGATGGGAGATACAAGCCGTATCAAGCTTCCAACCTATAACTGGACTATCGAAGAGTTCTCAGTAGTGGATGGAGACAGAAAGAAGTCTTACGAAGCTCGTTTAAGTAAACAGGGAGAACTCATCTCTTTTGATGTTGATGACGAACTGATTCGGGAACAAACTCCTTTTCACCGCGGAATGATCCGCTATTCTTATGCCCGTGGAAGAGAATTTACAAAGGCATTTGAAGATTCGATAATTACAAGGTTGGTGAACTTCCAGCATATGAGAGATGACTTGAGTAGTTCAATGGAGTTTATAAGAGAGCAGCTTGACAGCGAGGAAGATTATCATACAAGTTATATCTGGACGGGAATTGACTATTACATACAAAGCACTTATTGGAAACATTTTTCATTTAGCAAAGACTCTATGAGTTTTGATGAAAATGGGATGTTTCGCTATGCAACAGCGTATTTGACGTCCGAAGATACTGTGATGGGGATTACTCCAAAACTAACTATTGAAATGCTTCCCGCAGGAGTAATTAAAAGCTTTAATGTTGAGCTGGATGAAGGAGTTCCTCCTGCAAGAAATATTGAAAATAAAAGGCAGAATCTGGTTTTGGGGGCTCTTCTCTTCTTTGGAGTCTGGCTCCTTATCTCTTTTTATCTGAGAATTAAATCCCGTGCAGTAGATACTCGTCCGGCATTAATTGTGGCAGTAGTTTGTGGGTTTCTGGTTCCACTTCTATTGGTTCTTCAATATTCAAGAGAGTTTGCACTTAGCCTGGAAACCGGTGAATTATCATCTTTTTTAAGCGTAATGTTTTCTTTTGGAGTTGCGGGAGCATTTACCGCAACTGGTTTTTTTGTTACTACCGCTGTGAGTGATTCTGTTACCCGGCAGTACTGGCCAAGTCAGTTAAAAACCTGGGATTTGATTCGCCGCGGAATGTTTAAGAATAAACCCGTTGGTTGGGCTATAGTCAGGGCGGTTTCAATTGGAGCAATTTTGGCCGGAGTGTTTTCAATACTTATTAATTTCTTTCCAACACTTTATATCCGGAGCGACATCCTTTTTTTTGAAGGCACTTACTCCATTTCCCCCCTAGCAAACATAATAATTACATTGCTGCTCGGATTGTCTTTTGTGTTAGTTTGTTTCCTGATTGTTGGAAATCAATTATATGCACTCACCTCCAAAAAATGGATTATCCCCTTTGTAAGCGGGTTGATTTTTGCTGTGATAGACATAGTACCTATGGGAATAGAACCTCCATTAATCGAATTCTTTCTGAATTTCATACTTGGTTTATTAATTGGAGTCTTTTACATCCATTTTGATTTTCTGACCATCGCGTTGGGTTTTTTCATCTTTCTGAACTTCATAACAACCTCAAAAGGCTGGTTGGTTTCCGGATCTCCAGATGCTCCAATTTTTTTAGGGTTTGTACTTACAATGATTACGCTCTCCGGAACAGCGCTGTACTTTTTGATTGTAGGAGACGAAAAAGATCATTTACCGGATTACGTTCCTGAGTATATCGAAGATCTCGCGAAGGAAGAGCGTGTGAAGCAGGAGTTAGATATCGCCAGGAATGTTCAAACTGCGTTTCTTCCGAATACTACTCCGGATTTAACGGATTTTGATTCAGCAGCAGTGTGTTATCCTGCACATGAAACCGGGGGGGACTACTACGACATAATTTGTTTAGACGACGAGCGGGCTGCCATAGCCATTGGAGACGTAAGTGGTAAAGGTATTCAGGCTGCTTTTTATATGACTTTTATCAAGGGAGTGATTCATAGCCTGTGCTCAATTTTCCCCTCCCCGAAAATGATGCTATTCCGGGTTAATAAGCTGTTTAACCAACATGCGACCCGTGGCACATTTATTTCTATGATTTACGGCGTTCTCAATTCCACTGATAAAACGTTCACCTACATTCGTGCGGGTCACAATCCAATGTTATATAAAACTAACGGAGAAGTTAAATGGATGCAGCCCCGCGGGGTGGCCATTGGAATGAGCAAAGGAGAAGCTTTTAATGAAGTTATGGAGGAAGAAACCATCCAGCTCAAAAAGGGAGACGTTCTGGTGCTGTATACGGATGGCATTACCGAAGCGCAGAATGAAGAAGGGGAATTTTATGATGAGAAAAGATTGTTCAAGTTGATAAAACGTGAAAAAACCAATTCATCTAAAGAACTTCGCGATTTAATTATCGAGGATGTTCGTACCTTTATCGGTGGAGCACTCCAATATGACGACATGACGCTCGTTGTGATAAAAGGTTAATATAGGGCAGACATGAAAACTCGAACAATATTTATTACGCTATTTCTGGCTGTGTTTGGAATGCAGAGCAGCTACGCTCAATCACAATCTGAGATAAATTCAGGATTTAAGTGGTATACCTTAGATGAGGCTCAGGAAAAAGCCAAAGAAACAGGGAAAAGTATTTTACTTTTTGGTTACGCAGAATGGTGTACATATTGCCTTAAAATGAGAAAAGAATCATTCCCAGATTCATCCGTTCAACAATCAATCGCTGATTATTATTACCCGGTTCAATTGAACGGCGAATCAGAAGAGAGAGTGACATATAATGGAAAAAAAATGCCTTCAAAAGAGCTTGCGAGATACCTTAGATTATCCTCGTTTCCTACGCATTACTTCATAAATTCGGAAGGAGAGATTTTGGGAGCTCAACCGGGGTATATCGAACCGGAAGTGTATTCACCCTTACTTGATTATGTAGGTTCAGGCGCTTTTGCAAAAATGGGTTTTGAGGAATGGCTGGAACAGGAAGGTAAACTGCAGGAAGGAGAATGAGTTTAAGTCAGTCAGTTGAAGATTATCTTAAGGTAATTTACGTTTTAGAAACGGAAGGAGAAGGTGCAAGCACCACGAATATAGCCGGAATGCTTGAAGTATCATCAGCATCGGTTACCAATATGCTGAAGCGCCTCGCAGGAATGAATTTTATTGATCATCAATCTTACAAAGGTGCAACACTAACCGACGCAGGAAGAAAGATAGCCCTGGAAATTCTGAGGCATCACAGACTTTTGGAGTTATACCTTAAAGAAGTGATGGGATATTCCTGGGATGAAGTACACGATGAAGCGGAAAAACTGGAACATCATATTTCCGAACAATTTGAAGATAAAATTGCAGAACTGCTGAACCATCCAACTCACGATCCTCATGGAGATCCGATTCCTACCAAAGATGGGGTAATGCCGGATATTGCTTCTCTTTCTGTTTGTGATGCTGAGGAAGAAACTTCCTACATTATTGGCCGGGTTAAAGATCAGGACCCGGAACTGCTTAGATATCTGGAAAAAACGGGTGTAATACCCGGCGTCAAGCTCACTATTCTCGAAAAAGCTCCCTTCGAAGGTCCGATCAAAGTCTTGCTTGAGGATAAAGAAAAGACACTTGGCTATGCAGTTGCCAAGCAAATCTATCTGGTAGACACCGTGTAAGTTCTTTTAAAAAAAGGCTTAGTATTGGAATAAGACCTACTAATTTATTAGAATATATTTCTATTATTAATTAATTAAGGAGTCTTATGGACACAATGATTGGAAAAACAGGAAGAATACTATATGGAATAACTATTTTAGTTTTTTCTTCTTTTCACTTTATGGGAGCAAATGATATGGCAGGAATGGTGCCATTACCAGGAGGAGTATTCTGGGTATATTTAACCGGAGTTGCTTTGTTAGGTGCAAGTATTTCAATTCTTATACAAAACCGCGTAAAGCTCGTTTCTATGTTGCTAGGGATTATGCTTGTGGTTTTTGCATTATCAATACACTTGCCCGGAGTAATAGGTGCTGAAAATGATATGAGCATGCAGATTTCTATGGGAAACTTGCTTAAAGATTTAGCTATGGCTGGTGCAGCATTTTTTATTTCCGGCGTTTATTCTGAAAAAGAAGACGATACGGACTCTTAAATCTGAATAATTATTTAACTAAGGCTGCAATCGTTTGTGGCCTTTTTTTAATTCATATTATAGCTGATTCCCGCTATAAAACGCCTTCCCTGTAAAGGACCGTAAACATAATCAGTAGCAAAGTCATTGCTGAAAGGCTGATCGGGTGCAATAATTGCATCACCCTGGATGTAATCAAAGAGGTTTTTTCCGGCAACAAACATTTCAAATCTGTCGGAAAATATCTTCGTGAACTTTAAATTGTGTTCACTAAATGCTTTGGAATATCGGTCACGCCCGGGGTATTCAGGCAGCTTCATTATACCGATAATTCTACCTGTGTAGTCTACATTAATCCCCGCTTCTGTAAAACGATAAGTCAGGCTTAATACAGAATTGAAATCAGGGGAAAATGGGAGGTCTTCTTTGATATCATTTTCAACAAAAAAAACATCCTGAAAAGTAATACCGATTGAATAGGTCAGGGGGATAAGAAAGTTGTGTGCCATACTGATTGCCAACCCTCTTGACACAGAATATCCATCCAGGTTCGAATAGATAATTTTATCAGGTGTATCATAGTCTGGTATAATTTGATTCGAGAATCTGGTTTGATACACATCAAAATCAACATTTAAAACGGAAGGGCCGATATCAATAATCTGATTCCAGTTTAAAGCCAGATTTAAGGAGCGTTCCGGGTTAAGAGCTTCCGCAATTTCTACCTGTCTGGATCCCGTCAGAGATTCATGTTCTTCGGTAAACAGGTTCACTATTCGAAAACCTGTTCCAACATTAAGCCGCACGGTTGAATGGGAGAAAGGATCTGCTTTGAGGTTAATCCGGGGTGAGAGAATTATCCCATGATCCTGATGATGATCGGCACGGAGACCTGCCAACCCTCTGAATTTGTTGGAGAACTTATGGTCATATTGTGTGAAAATACCCGGAACAAATCGGGTGTCTTCAGAACCACCATTCAATCGCGTGCCGTTAAATAGCTGATGGAGCTCATCATATCTGGCACTCAGCCCGGTAACAAACCCATTATTCTTAGAAACCGGTTTGTCCCAGATCAGGTTGGCGAAAGTTGTTTGTTGGTCTGCTATGTAATGATATTCTCCATAATAACTATCCTGATCATGGTAGCTGTAGGAAGCATCCAGCCGAACAGTTTCATTTTCGAAAGGAAATTCATAGCTACCAAAAAGTTCAAAACGATTGGTATAAATTGATTCTCCATAGACCGAGGTGCTTCCTCTCAGGTCCCGGTCGAAATTGGAAGTTCCGCCCATTCGGTCTTCGAAATAATACTTACCGGCTAAATTAAACTTCTTGCCACTGGGACGATAAATTTCCCACTTATTAAATAATGAGACCCGAATATTTTGGGTTATATCCCCGAAATTGTCTCCGTTTTCATCAATAAACCGATCCTGTACATAGACACTTCCGCTAAACATAGTTGGCGATTTACCCACTTTAGGAACCAAAGAAAAATCTAAATTATGTTCGCTATGAGTACTGGTTGTTGAGGAAAAATCAAAAACGGGTGCAATAGAGGGGTTTTCGGTGATGATGTTAATTACACCACCCATTGCCTGGCTTCCATAAAGCGTTGAATTTGGTCCTTTGATAACTTCCAGATTGCGGATAATAGACGGACTGATACCGTTCAAACCATACACCGATGCAAGAGCCCCCATCACCGGCATCCCATCAATAAGCACAGATGTATACGGACCTTCCATTCCATTTATGCGGATGTTATTCGTTCCACAGACCGCACAATCAACCTGATTGTAGAGCCCGTTTACGTATTGGATGGCATCCATTATGTTATTACTGCCCGTCTTATTCAGAAAATTCTGCGAAATCAGGTTAACCTTAACCGGTGAGTCTGAGATTGAAATTTCTTTCATTGTACCCGTTACTACCATTTCATCTAGCTGTAGCATTGACTCATCCAGATAAATCGTAATAAAAGTGGTGTCTTTTTGTATTCGAACGGGGACTTCTTTCTCCAGAAAACCGATGGCACGAACCGTAAGAATTTGTTCGCCTACGGGCAGTGATTTAATAATGAAGCTTCCATCTTTTTTGGTATAACTTCCAATTCCAAGGCTTTTCACACCAATGGTAGCATTTTCAACAGCACCAGTTTCAGACTGCACTACACCAGTCAAAATCCCGGTCTCTTGTGCGCTCAGATTAAGTGCGATGAATGTAAAAATCAGAATAAATACTCTCTTCATGGAAAACTTTAATTTTGAGAGTAAATATCAGGTTAATTCTAAATTTAGTCAAGACTAAATTTAGAATTAGATCAGGTTCTATAAATCTGTGAAAAGTTATTTAATAAACATCATTTTCTTTGTAAGAACTTCGCCGCCGGTTATTAGCCTGTATATGTAGATGCCTGAAGGAACAGAGCTGGCATCCCAACTCAATGTTTGATTACCTGAAGCCTGAAATTCATCAACCAGAGTAGCAACTTGTTGACCGAGAGCATTAAAAACCTGCAGTTTTACCTCACCCGGAGAGGCCAGTTGATATGAAATAGTGGTAGATGGGTTAAACGGGTTTGGATAGTTCTGATCTAAACGAATAGATTTTGGAGAGTCATTATCTATCTCAGAAGAGGTATTTATAACTGCTAGTTCGGCTGTGATCACATCTACTACATCTTCATAATCCGAATCTACAAATGTGGTTCCTTTATACTTTAGAAATCCATCTGCTCCAATAACTACGGAACGGTCATAAAATCCAGAGCCTCCGTAATAGTCAACGAGCGTTTGCCCGGCATTAAGTAATAACGGATATGTGATGCCAGTTACATTTCTGAAGTTTTGATTCGTTGAAACGGGGTCATCCCAGGTATCCAGGCCAAAAGCTACAAAGTTGGTGTCATCTTTAAATATCTGATAGATCTCAGTTTCAGTTACAGGACCATTTGTCCGGCAATGTGGGCATCCTGCTCCATAAAAAAAAATATAAACAACCTGTCCTTCATGGTCTGAGAGACTTATTGTAGCTCCCTGAGCTCCATCAAGGTAAGGGTGCGAAAAATCGGTGGCTTCTTCTCCTACCGAAATCTGAGCAGAAACAACTCCGGTTAAGAAAAGGGAAATAAGAATGGGAAGAAGAGATGTTTTCATAACAGTATAATTATTGGTTCAATGAGTTTAGTTGCTGCTGGATGACCGAAATTACTTTTTCAGAATCTGTATTCACAAAACCGGAGCCTTTGTAGGCTATTCTTCCGGTGGGATCTACAACAACAGACCGATCATAAGCTCCCGAATTTCCATAATAATCAATCAAACTCTGTCGGGCATTCAGCAGTAAAGAATAAGTGATGCCCGTTGCATTCTGAAAGGATATATTCTGCGAAACGGAAGTATTCCAGGTATCCAGACCAAGAGCCACAAAGTCAGGATCAGAAATAAACCGTTGATTGATATTCTCTGTAACCGAACCATTTGATCTGCAATGAGGGCAACCGGCTCCATAAAAGAAAATGTAAACCACTTTTCCTCTGAAATCGGATAATGCGATTTCTTGGCCATCTATGCTGGTGTACATAAACTCGGGAGCTACTGTGCCCACAGCCTCCTCAAATCCCCCGCTGTCGGAGGAAGCAGAACAACCAAGAAAAAGAATGAAAGCGATATAAATAAAAGTTCTCATAAAGATATGTGATTCTATTAAAACCGGGTTGAAAATCGGACTTCAACACCTTCAAAATCTAAAATTTCATAGCAAATTCCTGATGTGCAAGCCGGACCGCCTCTGCGCTTTCCGGCAAAAACATCGATTCGGTTATTCGATGAGAAGCGATATGAAAAATTCGTTCCCAGCCAGGTTCTTGTTTCAGTTTCTACCGCAAAAGAATCGGGATTATCTGTTTGTTGGGGATCGGTACTCGCTTCGAATACAATACCGGCAGATAAATCAGGTAAATAAGTGAATGTAATGGCACCGTAATAATTTGAGCTCGGATCGGGATCAAAAGAGCGTTCGAAAGTTTGGTACTGAAGATCCAGATTTAATCCCCATTCATAGTTAAATGATTTATCTGTGATAAACCCAACTGAAATTCTGTTCTCCTCGCTTTTGGGTTCGTCATCTGCATAGTCGAAGAAAGTTTTTATCGACAGGAAATCGTCTACCTCATAGTAGCCTTCTAAAAAGAATTCCATGTAATTGAATTCACGAAACAAGTCATTCTTTGCGGTAGTGAAATTAAAAGTAATAGCGTGACCTTCTTCGAAATTATAATATGTTTCGAATTGAAAACCGGTTTCATTCGAGGTTTCAAGAACATGGGTACTTCTGTTCAAAACGGGATATGTATGCTCTTTGATGAGGGAAGGCGGATCATTGTAACCCTGGCCAAGCCGAAAGTTGTTGTAGTTTTTATACTCCAGGCTTCCTCCCCAAGAATCGATATAAAAGTTGGAGCCAAGATAGAGAGCAAAAGCATCTTCCTCCTCAAAAGCCAGCGTACGGGCATCGGTTTCAAAAGCATACTCTCCAAAGAAACTGATGTTTTGTACGGGAGTGGAAGAAAACATAAAGGAGCCGTATTCACGGACAGAATTCGAAAAATTGGGGTGCGATCTCATAAAAGCTCCGCCAATACTAATCTTGTCACTCAAAAATACATTCGCCTCAATAGCTTCAACTAAATCGGGTCGGCGTAGTGTATCGGGTTTAAAGTTAGGCGGTAAGATGTTGAACAAAGGCTTGGCATGAAGAGCTTTAACTTCCAGCCATCCGGTAGTTGCATCAACGGCGACCCCTTCTAAATCCCTGAAGAAAGAATAACGTGTACGTTCAAATTCGTCCTCATAAACAGATCCGGGAATATCATAGCTTCGAAGGAGTAATCCCCGACCAATGGTTTCGTAGAAATTTCCCAATCGAATTCTGAAGATGTCATCCCGGTATTGAATACGTTTCTGAGTAAGATCCTGATAATTTCGTTCTTCATAAGGGGTCAGGAAATACTCAACACGTCCATAAAAACTTAGGTTATTATGGTCATAGAAAAGATTTACCTGATCGTAGGAAGAACCAAAGCTTTTACTTCCAAATGGAAGGTTACCAAACTGCAATTCAACCGTATTAGAGCCATATACCTGTGCGTTGGAAGTCTTCATCTCAAAAACCGAAATGGAAGCCAGAAATAGTATGAACCCGGTTTTCCTCATTCTTCGAGTAGCTCAAGAATTTTTTTATGGATTTCAATTTCTTCTCCCGGTTTATACCCTTCATGGAAATACACGATTTCATCATCACTGTTTATGATCAGTAAAGAAGGTACCGCTCTCACTCCCAACTTTGCCATTACTTCGCTGTTGGTATCAAGCAATATTGGATAGGTTACCCCTAAGGATCGGGCAAAAGGTTTTACTTTGGCTAGATTGCGTGGACCATCAATACTTATTCCTACAAAATTAACTCCAAGCTCTTCGACTTCTTCTGATATTTCAACAAGCTTTGGCATGGATTTGATGCAGGGTTTGCACCAGGTAGCCCAGAAATCAATCACCGTAAACTGCTCGCCTTTTATATCCTGATACGATGTGGTTCGGTTATCGAGGTTTTTAAGGCGGAAGTTATTCACTTTCGGAGGAGAATAAGAGATTCCTCCAAGGAGAATTATAAATGCTAAGATGACCTTCATTGTAGAAAATGGATGATGTATTTAAATAACATCATTAATTTAGCTTATTCAATTATCACAAAACGATAATATTTGACTGAGTACCCACGGAACAGTTAACCCGGACCCACCCCTCAATCCCCTCCGGCGGAGGGGAGGCTTTCTTAAGAAGGAAAGGGGAAGTGGACTAATCTACCCAGTCGGCGATGAATACATTTGTAGAGCGGTCACCACCATTGAATCGGTTTGAAGCGAAGACCACTTTCTTGCCATCATAAGAAAACATTGGAAAGGAGTCGAAGGTTGGATCAAAGGAAACCTGCTTAAGTCCTGTACCATCCACATTGATCATATAAAGGTTGAATGGGAAGCCTCGCTCGGAAGCGTGATTAGACGCAAAAAGGATTTTCTCACCGGAAGGGTGGAAGTATGGTGCCCAGTTAGCGTTGCCTAAATCGGTTATTTGCCGAAGTCCTGTACCATCCACATTCACAACATAAAGCTCCATATCAGTGGGCTCTACAAGGCCTTCTTCTAAGAGAGAAGTATATTTTTCAATTTCTTCCGGAGTTTTTGGTCGGGATGAACGGAATACCAGTTGCGAACCATCAGGAGAGAAAAAAGCTCCTCCGTCATATCCCAATTCATCGGTAATCTGAACCACATCCGAACCATCGGTATTCATAATGAACAGTTCCAGATCACCAGTTCTCATGGAAGTAAATACGATTTTGGTTCCATCGGGTGAAAGAGTTGCTTCGGCGTCGTAACCTGGTGAGTCCGGAGTTAAGTTGGCAATAATCTCACCTTCAAGATTAGCTTTGAAAATATCATAATCTTCATAAATAGGCCATACATAAGCACCATTAGGGCCACGTTCTGGTACTGGTGGACACTCTTTATTACCTAAATGAGTAGACCCATAAACAAAGGTGGTATCTCCGGGAAGAAAAAATGAACAAGTTGTACGACCATTTCCTGTACTAATCATCTTAGGCATGAAATTTTCATCTTTAGGAGTGGTTGCATCCATATAATAGATTTGATCGCAATCAGCTCCCCAAGCTGCATTGTCTGATTGGAAAATTAACTTGGTGTCCTCAAATCCCCAGTACGCTTCGGCGTTATTTGCTCCAAACGTAAGCTGTTTTATGTTTCGGAAGTGCACTTCTTCAGGATATTTTAGCGTGTCTGCTTCCGGATTGTAGGGTGCTTCTTTGGGTTCTGATGAGCAACCTATAAAGAAAAGAGGAATTAAAAAAAGAGAGAGAAATTTCATGAATAGTGTTTTATAAAAAGTTGGCGTGATGATCGTGTTCTAATGTGAAGATTTTATGAAGAAAGTAATTCTATAGAATAAATAAAGTAAGATTAAATGATCTTTAACAATGATATACTAAATTGAAATATTTCATCTACAAAATTGTAGCCAAGAGTAGGTTCCAGAAATACTTTTTGAGAACTTCTGCCAAGAATAAAAGAAGGAGCAACATAGACTTTAGCATATTGGCTATTGAATCGATTGCGATAGCCCATATCTAATTTTGATTCTGAATATGGATAAGCGCTAAGACCAAAAGTAATTAAAAAAGGATTCTGAATAGAATTATCTGAACTGTACGAGGCTAATCTTTTGGAAAGATTTAAATCGAAACCTATTGAGTTGTTATAAAGCGAGTTCTCAGTTTCTTTAAAATTATAATTTGAGTGTTCGAATATTAATCCTAACTCAACACTCAGAGGATGGTTTTCAAGCTCGTTTATCAATAGTGTACTTATTGAACCACTGACTCTATTTCCTGTAAGGTTTTTATCCAGTTCACCATTAAAAAATGTATTTATCCTACTGTAGGATGCACTAAAAGTTAACGAACTATTTAATGTATGGGCTAGGGTAAGTTGACCTTTTTTAGAAGAACTATTTGTAGAAAGAATAGATGCATTGACCGAGAATGCATCTTGCTTAGAGTCCAAATAGCGTGATTGACTTGAAGCAAAGGAGGGAATAAATAAGATCGCAATTAGAAGAAGTAGTAAGGCTTTCATGCACTCTAAATTAGAAAATTGAAACAAAGATAAGGTCTCAATCTCAAATAAGTAAACCAAAGCAAACATTTGAATAATGAAGAAATATGCAGTTTTAAATTTCGTCGTTGTATTCGCAGTAATGTTTAGTGCTTGCACCAAAGAAATGCGGAATAACCTAAATGAGCTTTCATCAAATAATGTATCTCAACTGATAGACGAAACTAAAGATGAATTTCTTTCTCTGGTGACAGAAGACTTAAAAAGAGCTGAAGTATTGCTTACAGAGCTTGAGAATGAAATCAAAAAAAAGTCAGAAGAGTTAAGCACGGATATCCGTACGAATTTGGAAGATTTGAAAAAAGAACGAACAAAGCTTGAATCTCAGATCGGTGCTTTAAAAAATATTTCTCAGGAAAACTGGGAGATGACAAGGGAATCGTTTACAGAAAGTATGGATGTGTTTAAAACGGAATTCAACACCTTCTTAGATGGTTTAAAGACAGGATAGATTCTATTGTTGGCTTTTCCCGGTCGAAACCAATTCCATCAACTGGGTAAACATCCCTTTTCCGACTTTAAGGAATCGCTCCTGACTTCCCATCGCAAGATATCTGAGCACCAGTCTTAGTTCAGCAAGTAATGCCGGTGGATTTGTAATGAGGGAATCTTCCTGAATGATATAATCCCAATCCATCGATTTCTGAAATTTAACTCCGGCCTTACGCATTACTTCGCGATACACATTTGCCATTAATCCATAACCGATGGTAGTGGGATGGAGACCATCCAGACTGAAAATGCCACCTTTATACAGTTTGCCCGTTTCTTTATTAACCCGGACAAAATCCGTTGACAACAAGGCTTCATTATGTTCATCCACCAGATGTTCAGTCTTCGGATTTCTTTTTAAGGCCGCGACAAAATCGTCAGGATAACTGCGGAGTAATTCACCTCCTAAACGTCTGCGAGCCATACTGGCTACATTTTTAGCCATTGGAACCACATGCCAGCCATATTCACGGGACACTTTTCGAATGATCGAATTAAATTCATCCACCGCAAAATCGACCTGAATGGCTTCATCTTTGGTTAAGTGAGGATGTTTTTGAGGATCGAAGTCTTCATCCCAAATCCAGAAACGGGTGTAGTAATCAAAGTAACCAAGGTGATTACTGGAGAACTTAGAATTCACCCCACGACAAACAGGAGGAATGGTTGGGTACGGAATAGTTGGAACAAATACTCGCTGCGCCCCAATCTTTGATACCTTTTCGGCCAGCTTTCGATATTCCAGTTCAAAATGCTCAGGTCGGTAAATGGAATGTTTTCGGAATGCCATAAAAGAATCCAGATCTTCTTTCTCCGACCAGGTCAGGTTCAGATTTACAACCGCTCCCAATGCGTTATTATGCCCGAGGCAAACGATCAGATTTTCAATCCCACCATCCTGTTGCAATAACTCTACATTGTCGAGCTGGGAGTTTTCTTCAAGTTTAGGAGTTAGTCGGGGATTAAGCACCAGCCTCGATGTAATAAATTTGGCATGTTCAGGCAGAAAGCCAAAGACAGAATAACGCTCTTTATGGTTTTCAATAAACTCCCTGCTGTTTTTCTCATTCACCATCCAGGAGTCATTCACCGCCAGTCCCCAGATCGCTTGATTATGGTAGGGAGTAGGTTGGTTTACACTCAATTCTTTCAACCCGCCTTCCCAGTACTTTTTAATACGCTTCAGGGTTTTGAAGGTATGTGAAGCAGCTCCCGCATATTCACTCCAGTTGATATCCGAACCAAATTCGTCTGAAAGTCCGCGAAGTAAAACCTCCAGATTTAAAGGGATGCCCGCCTGGGCAGTAAAGGAAGGTTGATCGAATGGCGGAAGCGGATCAAGACAGCGGTGAATAAACGAAGGGAAATTGATATCGGTACGATAAATACCGCCATTATTGAATCCCTGAGAGAGACTGTCTCCAACAACAACAAGTTTATGTTTAGGCTCTTTTTTTCCGAACATCAAAAATGGCCCCTCTTAAGACCTGCCTGCCGGACAGGCAGGGGATTTAGGTGCGTGTTAATTAACTGAAATTTGCCACTAAATCACGAAAGCACAAAATAATTTTGAGCCACTAAATCACGAAAGCACTAAAAAATAAAAGGCTGTCATTCGGAACTTTGCGGAAGGCATTCTTTCGGATGTTTCATAATCTGTGTAGGAATCAAGTTGGCTTAAGTACAGATTCCGTGTCAAGCCCGGAATGAGAACTTACGAGGTTTATTTAGGTTCTATTTAGAAGAAATAAAATCTTATTTTCGATATAGCACTTCCAAAAAAGTTTTGTGTTTCCGTGCTTTAGTGGTTAACCAATATTTAAATGAATTCAGATAAAAAGAATCGACTCCAGCAATTTCGTGAAAGAAGAGCAGCACAAAACGAAAAAGTATTTGATCTGGAACATCTGGGAATCAAACGATTCTTTAATATGGATGCCAATACTTACCGGGATGGAGCATTAGATTCTAAAACGAAAGAGTTACTAGGCTTGGTTGCTTCAACAGTACTTCGCTGTAATGACTGTATTGATTACCACATCGAACAATGCGCTAAAACAGGCTCCACTAAAGCAGAGATTGTTGATTCTCTTAATGTAGCATTAATGGTTGGGGGAAGTATCGTAATTCCTCATTTACGTCATGCAGTTGAGACTATGGAGATTTTGGAAGAGGAAGGGACATTCCATACTCAATAGCTAATATCAATGTACATTGAGTGTTGAGTAATGATTATTGCAGATTGATCACCGTACATCCCGCCCCACCAAAATCCTCACTAGCTAACTCATAGCTTTTTACTTCAGAGCGGTCTTTCAGGTATTTATGGATTTGGTCTTTCAGGATTCCGTCACCTTTGCCGTGAACGATTTCAACCTGATTGAGTCCCCGAAACACGGCTTTGTCTAAATAATGAGTGACTTCATTCAATGCTTCATCCGCTCGTTTTCCTCTTAGATCAAGCCGTGGGGAAATGGTTCCTTTCATGAAGTCTGAATCTCCAACCATAACCGCTGAACGTGCTTTTTTCTTTTCCTTCTTTTTGGGAGGATCAACCTTGACGAGATTTTTATATTTGGTTCGGAGTCGGAGTCCATCTGCCTGAACAGTTGCGTTATTTCCTTTATGTTCGATCAACTTTCCGGTAGTATTCCCATCCAGAAAACGAACATAGTCTCCTACTTTTGGAGGGTACTTACTCTTTTTGAATTTGGATTCTCGCTTTTCTTTTACTGCCTCCAGACTTCCCTCAATAGCTGATTTTTCCTGATCAATATTCTTACGGATATCCTTGATTTGATCTTTGTCAGCTTGATTTTTTACGATAATCTGCGCAACCGCTTGCTCTACTTTTTGATTCGCTTTATCCATTATAGATTTAGCCTCTACTAAGGCCTTTTCACGGATTTTATCTTTCTCACGGTTGATTCCATCCAATTTATTGAGGTAGCGGTTACGATCGGTTTCAGCTTTGGATTTAAGGTTCTCAAATTTTGCTTTGAGCTCTTCCGCTTGCTGGGTTTTGGTTTCCAGCTCGGTGATAAGAGATTCCATCTTATTCTTTTGTTCTCCAAGCAACTCCCGGGATCGTTTCAGAATAGTTGAATCCAGATTCATTCGTTGAGCAATTTCAAAAGCGTAACTACTTCCCGGAATTCCTTTTTTAAATTTATAGGTTGGAGATAGTGTAGCCTGATTAAATTCCATGGAGCCATTTATCGCCAGAGTGTGTTCATGCGCAAATACTTTAAGTGAACCGTGATGGGTTGTAACCAGCACTTTGCAATCTTTGTCCAGCAAGTATTCAATAAACGCCTGAAATAAGGAGCCACCTTCTTCGGGATCAGTTCCTGCAGCAGCTTCATCAATCAAAACGAGACTTCCGGGTTTGAGCTGTTTTTGAGTCTCTCGCATCCATTGCAATCGGGATGAAAACGTACTTAAGTCATTTTCGATGGATTGATCATCACCTAAATCCACAAAAACCCCAGAAAAGACAGGTAATTCAGAAGTAGGATCAGCAGGTATAGCATATCCGGTTTGATTCATGAGAGCAGAAATACCCACTGTTTTCATCGCAACAGATTTCCCTCCGGCGTTTGGTCCGGTGATCATCAGGCATCGTTCTTCCTCATCCAAATCCATAAAAAGGGGGATAATCTTTTCTCGCTCATCTTTTTTAAGAGACAGATTTTTCAGCTTTAGATTCGCATTAAAGGCTTCTTTCAACTTTAACCTGCCATTCTCTGCAGTTATTGGGATTTCACCTTCCAGCTTGATGGAAACTTTAGCCTTTGCAGCGATCACATCAAGCTCAGCGAGAGCTTCAACATTTTGAGAGATATACTTCGAGTTATGCCGAACATGATTGGTAAGCTCTCTCAATATTCGTTCTATTTCACGTTGTTCTTCAATTTCAAACTGACGGATTTCGTTATTTAAATGGAGCGCTTCAGCTGGTTCTAAATAGACCGTTTGTCCTGTTGAAGAAACATCGTGTATAAAGCCGGGAATTTTACGCTTGAATTCAGCCAGAACAGGAATCACCATTCGTCCATTTCGGATTGTTGCACCTTCATCCGAAGTCATTCCGTCTTTATTCGCGTTCCTCATCAATTTATTGATGGTAGTACGAAGCTCATTTCGTTTTCCATTCAGTCTTTTTCGAATGGATTTTAATTCCGGACTGGCATCATCTTTAAGTTGCCCGCCATCGGTCACTTTTTGTTTGATGGAAGCTTCGAGCTCCTTTAGTGGAATGAGCTGTTCAGCAATTGAATAGAGATTAGGTTTATGTTCAGCCCGGGCTTTCAGGAATTTCTTAATCAGTCGGGCGGTGCTGCAAATCCCTAAAATATATGGGAAAGCAGAAAGCGGGATGATACTTCCTTCGGCTTTTGAGGTGGACAAATAGTCTCTTACATCCGGCAACTCACCCAGAGGAAAGGGATCCGGATCGTTGAGGATATCCATCATCTCTCGCGTTTGAGCAAGCAGAACCTTAACACGTTCCATACTACTGGTAGGATGTAGTTCTTCTATCATCTCGAACGAACGTTCGGATTGGGCTGTATCAAGAGTAGCTTTACGAAGCTGTTCGAAGCCCAGTTTTTCTAATATGGTAGATGGATATAATTGCATGTGCACATTTTGAATAGGTAAAGATAACCTGAATTAGGAAGGAATTCGATCACTAAAAAAGTCCCCTCTTGAGAGGGGATTAAGGGGTGTGTTCTCTGTACTTTTGTACCGATGCTGATCTTCATCAGCACAGGCGCCAGAACCAAAAACTCCCGACTATGAATTCTTGGCGAGTTCGATGATTAGCTTGCTGAATAATTCCAAAGGTCTTCTTTTTCTCGTCCCAAATGATAGGAAACGAGCCTGTGTGGAATTATTCATCCTTCGGATATGCAATCAAATCTTCTCACTGTTTTCGCCAATAATTCTAATGTCGGATTTAGGGAAGAGTTTTAAATGAGATTATACCTGTTAGGGCGGATGGCCATTCGCCCTAACTAGTCGTAGAACTATGAAATTTGAACTTTGATTCCCGCACAAAATGCTTCTACTTTATCCTGAGATTTTAAAAAGGAGGGTAACATGAAAATTCCGATCTATCAGGCTGATGCATTTACCGAGTCATTATTCGGAGGGAATCCGGCCGCTGTTTGCCCACTGAAAGAATGGATCAGTGATGAGTTGATGCAAAAAATCGCCTCAGAGAACAACCTTTCAGAAACCGCATTTTTTGTAAAGGAAGGTGATGTATACGGATTGAGATGGTTTACCCCTGCAGCAGAGGTTGATTTGTGCGGTCACGCTACTTTGGCTACGGCGCATATTTTGTTTGAAGAGCTCGGTTATGATAAAGAAGAAATCAACTTCGAAACTAAAAGCGGAAGGTTAGTTATAAAGAAAGAAGAAGATCGTTTAATGATGGATTTCCCTTCTGACAAAATGCCTCAGGTTGAAGCGCCACCAATCCTTTTTCAGGCGTTGGGAATCAGGCCAACTTCACATACCTATAAAACAGATGACTACATGGTTGTGCTGGAATCGGAAAAAGAAGTAGCAAAACTACTTCCTGATTTCAGAATGCTCGCTGAAGTAAATGCCAGAGGGGTGATTGTTACAGCTCTGGGAAACGAAGTTGATTTTGTATCCCGCTTTTTTGCACCTCAATATGGAATAGACGAGGACCCGGTAACAGGATCAGCACATACGAAACTGACTCCCTATTGGTCTGTACAATTAGGTAAAGCAGAAATGGAAGCCCGGCAAATCTCAGAACGAGTGGGAATTTTAACGGTTCGGGATAGAGGAGAACGAGTTGAGATTTTGGGTAAAGCTGTCACTTATCTGAAAGGGGAGGTCATCGTTTAGTGGAACTCTTTATTCTGCTTATCATCGGATTGATAGCTGGTTTAATTGCAGGTTTAATGGGGATCGGAGGGGGTATAATCTTTACACCTGTTCTGTTCTTTTTGTTCGAGGATGCAGGTATTGAGAGCTCCGTACAATGGTCAGTAGCCTCGGGACTACTTTGCACCTGGTTTGCAGCGGGAAGTAGTACCGTTCGGCAGTACCTCCAAAACAACATCTTTTGGGGTGAGGGAATCAAGCTCGGAATTTTGGGTGCGATTGGAATTACTTTAGGGAAGTTGCTTCTGACATCTTCTTATTACAACCAAGAGCAATTCGTAGTTTTTTTCAGCCTTATCTTATTTTACGCAGCCTACATGATGTTTCGAAGGGGACAGGATATTTCGAAAGAGGTGGAAAGAGAGTTTACGGTTCTTAAATTTCCTCACTTATTTGTTACCGGCGGGGTAGGCGGATTCGTTGCATCCCTGGCCGGAGTTGGAGGAGGCGGGGTTATGGTTCCGATCATGAATCTTTTTTACAAACAACCCTTCCGTAAAGCAGTAAGTGTATCTCAATTGGGAATGACTATTTTGATTTTTTCGGGCTTAATACAATTGGTCTTTACAGAGGTAAATACACCCGGACTCACAGAGTTAACGCTTGGTTTCGTAGACTTCGGCGCTGCTTTACCACTGGCAATCGGGGGATTAATCGGTGGATTTGGAGGGGCTTTCCTCAATCACAAAATAAAGCGGAAATATTTGCAATGGGGTTTTGCTTTATTAGCTGTTGTTATGGCTGGCAGGCTGCTTTGGGGGGTTTTTGGTTAGTTGTTGATTACAACCCCGCCAGCTGAAAGTTTATTTAGATGATGCTTCTTCAGAAAAAAATAGTTTACACTGGTATCTCCTTTTTTTCTTTGTTGAAGCACTTCACCATCAAAAAAGTAACCTGTAAATCCTGCTACTTTCATTTTTTTGAATACTTCAAAAGCTGAATCATTCTCTTCATCAGGGTTTCCAGCAATTTCGATTAACCAAGCACATCTAGTGTTCGTTAAAAATTCTTTCGCTCCATTAATAACAGAAAGTTCATGACCTTCGACATCAATTTTGATGAATGAAATCTCGTTGGTTTTACCTGTAAATAGAGAGTCTATTGTTTTTGTAGGAACGGTAATTTTCATCTGAGAAGAAGTAGTAGAATCATTTACTTCAAGTGATGCTCTGTAGTAGTTTCTTGCACCTCCCTGAATTGGAACCTCTATCGGCGCTTCTCCATCTCTGGAAGAAATTGCAATTTGGCTTAGTTCAACATTAACCAATTTAAATTTCTCAATATTTTTAAAAAGCATACTAAAAGTGAAAGGGACAGGTTCAAAAGCATAAACCTGATTTACTAAGGGAGAAAGATGTTTTGTATATAAACCAATATTAGCGCCGATATCAATGAAGACGCTATTTTCTTCGATCAGTTTTTCAGCAATTAAAAGGTCAGGCTGATCCTTGATGTTAAAATCTTTTAGAATTTTATAGTACTGGTTCTTTTTATATCGGTTAAGAATAAAAGAAGGGATAAGTGACTGGACTAACCTTTTGATCATTCGAAAATATACTCAACTTTAATTGCCATTTCTGCCTTTGGTCGAAATGACAAGTTTTAAGTGTTACCTCTACGGTTTTTGATATTTCTTTCATCTGTATAATCTCCAAATGGATAAAGCCCAAGTTCTTCATTTAGAAATCTCCATTCTGGATTTATTGATTCAATCAATTTTTCTTTCTTTGTACGTCTCCATTTTTTGATTTCTTTCTCTCGTTGAATCGCATCATTTACGTAGTTGAACTCTTCATAATAGATAAGATTATGGCAATGATATTTCCCGGCAAATGACTTATTAGTTCCTGCATGTAAACAATGTTCTAAGATTCTTGAGGGTATGTCATTAGTCATGCCTACATACAATGTGCTTTTAGAAGAATTTGTCGTTATGTAAGTAAAATAGGGCATGAATTCATAATGTAGAAGGGATCAATCAAAAACTGTATTATAAGAAACGGTTCAGTCGTTTTTTAAAGACTCATTAATTCCTTAAAACGAATGCTTTGCCTCCGGGAAACCTCTATTTCTTTCCCATCTTTTAAAAAGAGCTTAAAAGAACTATTAAACCAGGGTTCTATTCTGTTTATGTACTTAAGATTTACAATTTGCTGGCGATTTGTTCTGTAAAATATTTCCGGATCTAACCTTTTTTCCAAATAGGTTAAAGATTTTGGAATCATGGGTTTTTCGTTGTTGAAAAATAAACGGGTGTAGCTTCCGCAAGTCTCCAGCAATCGAATATCTGCTAAACTAACAAACCAGCATTTCTCGCCATCCTTTACAAAAACTTGATTATCAAGCCTCAGCTTTAAGCTTTCATTCTTATTATTTGTTCGATTATCAATTCTTAGCTTGGCTCGATTAATGGCCTCTTCCAATCTGCTTTTTTTAATTGGTTTTTGCAGATAATCAAGGGCATTATGATCGAAAGCTTTTATGGCATAATGATTATACGCAGTGACAAAGATAACTTCTGGTACGTGATTTAGCCCCGAAAGAAGCTCGAACCCGTCTTTTCCAGGCATTTGTATATCTAAAAAAATTAATTCTGGCTTATGATGTTCAATTTGTTCCTGAGCACTTTCCGAATTAGCCGCTTCACCTATAATTTCTACATTCGGATTATCATTTAACAAGTACCGAAGTTCCTGACGGGCTAAGCTTGAATCATCAACTATTATTGCATTCATGAAATTGGAATCTTTAGAGACGCTGTAACAGTATTGTTGGACGAATTTTCAAGGCTCACTTCTGCAAATTGACCAAATATAATCTTCATCCTATCCATCAGGTTTCTCAACCCAATTCCTTCGGGTTTGTTTTCTTTTTTAAGCTGACCGGAATTTGTGACCGAGATACTCATTTGATTGTTATTCAGTATACTTGATATAACAATAACTCCAGTTGTTGTAAGTTGAGAAATCCCATGCTTTATTGCGTTTTCAACTAGCAATTGAATAGACATAGGGGGGATCTGTACGTTCAAGGTTCCCTTTTCTATCCTAAATTCATAACTAAGTCTTTCTTCAAATTGCATCGACTCTAATTGAAGGTAGTTTTCTACAATTTCAAGTTCTTGTGATAGACTAACTTTTTCTGAGCTGTTGAATTGAATTGAATATCGTAGTAATTCAGAGATATGTGTTATCATATTGCGCGCTTTTTCCGGGTGGTTTAAAATGAGCGCACGTATATTGTTAAGGGCATTAAATAAAAAGTGAGGGTTTATTTGGTTCTTTAAAATAGCCAACTCAGCCTCCTGGAGTGAAGTAAGTAATTCAAGTCTTTCAATTTCTTCTCTTCTTTTATTTCTGAAAAATATCACTCCCAAATAAATGGATGTCCATATGGTTAATATAAAGAACGTGTGTAGTACAATGCCTGTAAACCTTGTCCAATTGAAGACGATGTTTTCTTCAAGCGGAATAAAAATATATATGATAAAGCTTATAAATGCCTGACTAGCTATTGCGGTTAATAGCACACCTAAAATTATCCTTGGAATTAATTTAGTAAGGGGTAATTGAGGCCATTTTTTATATTGCAAAAAAAGTTTAAAAAGATGAGAGAAAAGAATTAAGGAAACAAAAATAATGGGTAGTACAATGGTTGTAAGTATTGAAACGGGGTTGTTAATTGTGAAAACCATTATGAGGATAAATAGAAAAATGGTATAAGCGCCCCATCCCAATAATTGACATAACCAATAAGATATTTTGTTCGACATAAAGAGCTTTTAAAAGAAAAAATCAGTTTAACAACTATGTGATTTTATAAAAACTTCTTCAACCAACCAATAAAGAAGTCAGGGTCATCCCACATAATAAAGTGCTTTCCTTTGTCACTCATATCTATCTGAAGGTTTTCAAGATTAGCGTACTGAAGTTTATAACTTCTTAAAGCACCCTCTCTGGTTGCTCCATATTCTTTGCCAGCAATCCACGAACCCAGTACCAGAGCAGGGACATTTATTTTTTCCAAATCATCCCTGATGTCTGTTGTATTCATTTCATACATTGCCTGAGCTATGGTCTCATTATCACTGGCCATATACCATTCTGTGGCAATATCAATATTTGACGAACTGGTAATCATCCACTTTAAAAATTCTTTTTGACCAGCTCTTTTTTCATCATCCGGACGAGTAGCTTGTCTCATCATGCCTGCTCTGTAATGAGTTGCATTTTCAGTAGCAGATTCTTCTGTTAAAGAGGAGTCACGGATTGCTGGCAAGAATGGCAGAGCATCTACGATTACGAGCTTAGACAACAAGTTAGGTTCTTCAATTGCGATGGTTAATGCTAAAAACCCTCCCAGGCTATGACCTATGATCGCTGGTTTCTTAATATTATTTTTTTGAATGTATTGAATAATACCATCTCTTATTTTTTCGAGATACTTACCCTCATGGTCATCCATAGGTTTATTTCCTGCAAATCCAGGTAATTCTATTACATGATATTGATAATTGCCACTCATAGATGAAATAGTTTCATGCCAAACAGAGCCACTTGAGGTAAGTCCCGGTATTAATATAATTGGCTCACCGATACCGTGAACCGTAGATGTTAAGCCGTACTTGTTTTGAGAAAAAACAAGTGTTGATATAAAACAGAAGAGTATGAGTAATGGAAGTTTTTTGAGATTCTGCATGATACTGTTGTGCTTTCTATTCCTGTTGTCTCACAAAGTAATCGAGCCAGATAGGTTTTACTTGTGTCTTTTATTGTGCGGAATTAATAGCTCTTAAACGGCACTCAATACTGATAAGTGGGAGGTAAACCCGTATAGCCAAATGCTTACTTACTCTGAATAAAGTAAATCAGCGAAATGATCTACTTATAAAATATGTCGCAACCACCATTTATAAACAGATGTAATAGATGAATAAAAAAAGAAGCTCCCTATCAAGGAGCTTCTTTTATTGTTAGCAATCTATAGCCTGCCTTTCCCGAAGGAAGCGAAGCCCCCGAAGGGAGGCCTGCCGTCTGTAGGCCTGGTTGCTCAATGGCAACCGCGGCTATATTCATCCAGTAAACTAATCCGGCTTAGAGATACCATTCCCATGGAATCCCGGGGAAAAGCCGGTTTCCTTGGAGAATTAATCCATGATCTTTCGCAAAAATGCGGGTTGATCAGAATCGTCTTTTCTAATGCGCTCCGTTCTGCTTTGGAAAGGAGCTACATTGGTATTTTGTTCTGTTTCAGCGGGGTTTTCTTCCTGTGCAGTTGTTGGCTCTTCTTTCTTCACGTTAAGGTCTCGACGTAAATACGAAGGAGTGTCCAATCGCTTCAGGTTTCCTTCACCTTTGTAGAAATCACCTGTAGTTCTTGTGAACTTAGTTGCAATTTCTTTTTTAGGCTGACCCTGATTCTTGATGGCATTTTCAGCAACTGCATTCAAGGGCTTGTTCGGGGCAACTTTAGCAGAAGTTCGGTCTTCGGCTAAATCAAACCCGGTAGCTATAACTGTAACCCGGATTTCATCACCGAATTCTTCATCAAGTACAGTTCCTAAGATGATTTCTGCCTCATCACCAGCTTCCTGCTGGATAATACTGGTTGCAGTAGTGGTTTCTTTCATTCCAAGATTAGATCCTGCTGAAATATTAACCAATACATTTCTTGCTCCGCGGATGCTTACTCCATCAAGAAGAGGGGAGTTGATTGCTTCACGTGCGGCAATTTCAGCTCGGTCGTTACCTTGTGCGGTTGATGAACCCATAATTGCAGCGCCACCATCGGTCATGGTTGTACGAACGTCTGCAAAATCAAGGTTGATCAGGCCAGGCATCAGGATTAAATCGCTGATTCCACGGGTTGCGCTATAAAGCACTTCATTTGCCAAGGCGAAAGCCTCCATCAACGAAGTGTTTTCATCAGCGATATCCAGTAACCGCTCATTTGGGATTACTATGACGGTATCACAGTTTTTCTTTAGCTCGTTGATACCTTCAAGGGCATATTTCTTTCGAATTTTACCTTCGCACTCAAATGGAGTGGTAATAATCCCCACGGTAAGAATTCCTTTTCGTTTAGCCATTCCGGCAACTACGGGAGCGCCTCCGGTTCCAGTTCCACCGCCCATTCCGGCGGTTACAAAAACCATATCTGCACTTTCTATAGATTCTTCGATCTCATGTCGGTTTTCTTCAACCGCCTCACGACCGATTTCAGGACGAGCGCCTGCTCCAAGACCACTGGTCAAGGCAGATCCAACCTGAACCTTAAGGTCAGCCATGCTGTTTTTAAGTGCCTGGGCATCGGTATTCAACGCGATATACTCTACGCTGTCGAGCCCCATATTTATCATATTATTGATAGCGTTTCCGCCACCACCACCAACGCCAATTACTTTAATTTTAGCGTTTTCCTGGCTTTGTTCATCAAAGAAGAAAGTAGCCATGATTACTCCTGTTTATGTTTGTTTACTGAATTATTCTGTTTCTGTAGATGATTGCTGTTTAAAGTTCTTTGAACCAGCTTTTCATGCGTTCGGCGATTTTTGCCATCACTTGTTCCACACTGGTTGCTTTTGCTGAAGAAGGAATCATCGTTTTACTGGTATTTGTGCCGGTTTGAAGGGCATGTACCACCAGCCCAACGCCGGTTGCGTAAATAGGGCTGTTTACTTCTTCAACCAATCCACCGGTAATACCGAGAGGGATACCAACTTTGGCATCCATTCCCAGAATTTCTGATCCGAGGGAGGTAATATTCTTAATCAGAGATCCGCCACCGGTTAATACAACTCCGGCGCTTAAGGACTCGGAATAACCGCTTCGTTTAATCTCGATACTCACGATTTCTAAAATTTCTTCCATCCTTGCCTGGATAATTTTAGCGAGGATGCTTTTAGTAATTTCTTTCGGAGGACGACCCGCAATACCCGGAACGGTAATCACTTCGTCATTCTGAATCATATCCGCGTAGCTTTCACCATGATTTCTTTTGAGCGTCTCTGCCTGATCATCCAGTACACTGAGACCCAGTCTGATATCGTCCGTTACTTTTTGTCCTGCGATTGCAATCACTGCGGTATGTCTGATGGTGTTATCCTGGAAAATGGCCACATCGGTGGTTCCACCGCCGATATCCACTAAAACCACACCGGCTTCTTTTTCTTCCTGGTCCAGAACGGCATAGGAAGAGGCCAGAGGTTCAAGAATAATGTCTGCTACCTGATACCCTGCTCTTTCCACACAGCGGTAGATGTTTTTCGCCGCTGAAACGAGTCCTGTGATGATGTGTACTTCCGCTTCCATTCGCATACCACTCATCCCAACCGGATCGCTGATTCCATCCTGACCATCAACCACAAACTCCTGGGGAATTACATGCAGAATCTGCTGGTCTGTAGGAAGCATAATACGCTGACAATCCTCTAACAGGCGCTCCACATCCTGACCGGTAATTTCGTTGTCTTTATTGTTAATAGTGATTACACCCTTACTGCGCATGCTGCGGATATGGTCTCCCGCAATACCCACGTTTACAGAATTCACCTGAATTCCGGATGCAAGTTCCGCCTGAGCAACAGCATCTTTGATGGCGTTAACCGTTTTGTCGATGTTAACGACTACGCCACGGTTTAAACCATCGCTTGGCGCTTTTCCTACCCCAAGGATGTTAATCCGTTCCTGCTCATCAATAGAGGCTACTATTGCACATATTTTTGTTGTCCCGATGTCGAGACCGACCATGATGTTTTCTTGTTCTGACATGTCAGTTCCGCTTGTTTAAATGATTGCTAAAATTTAGTTCTCCACAAAAGTCAATAAGCCGTAATGACCCACCCCTCAATCCCCTCCGTTGGAGGGGAAGCTCAAGTTGTTCTTTCCATCCACAAATAAGTCCCCTCTTGAGAGGAGATATAGGGGTGTGTTCAAGTAGTTGAAATGTAATCACGACTCTACCTCCCGGGTTACCACCTGGTTTTTGAATCTGAGATCTACCTGTTGCATTGCCTGAATTCCTTTTGTGCGAATTACATCCACATAAAAGGCTTCCCAATTCCGAAGTTTAGTTCCGAAATCATTGGTTCCGAAGATCAGCTTAACGCCATTCTCATGACTTAAAGCTACAACCCCTTCTTCGGCGCTGAAGGCAACTTCGCTGATGGTTGCCCAGCCAAACTCATTAGTTTTGGCACCTACCAGAAATTCTCTTATTTGCTTAAACTCATCTGATTTTAAGGTATCGATTCCCGAAGTAGCTCGGAATCCATATACTAAAGGCAGGTCTAGTGTTTTTCCTTCAAGGATTGGAAGCCGTACACCATGCTGATCTACATACATTCTGTTTGAGCCTTCTACCAGTACCGCAATTGGAGTTCTTTCAGAAATAGTAATATTCAAATCGCCATTGGGTTCTACATAAGGAGTGACCGATTTTACATAGTTCAAAACCTCAATCCGGGCGATCATGGTTGTTAAATCCAGACTATCGGGTTTAATACCCAAGGGCACATCCGCTGCTGTAAGAACTTCTTCGGGAGTATTGAAATAAGTTCCAGTAACCTCAACTTCATTAATGGTCACATTTCGGTTCCAATACATGGCAGCAAGCACAGCGATTCCAAGTACCATCAGGATAGCGGTACCCCAGGGAAGTAGTTTCCCTTTTTGAGCTTTGGTATCTGTTGCCTTCTTACTCACTTAGTTTGCACTTACTTTAAAATTCCCTGATTCGATTTCAGCCACAAAACTTTCCCCGGATCGGTAAATATCTCCGGCTCCCATGGTGATGATGATATCGCCGGTTTTAGTAATCTCTTTTAGCGTTTCAGTCACATCATCCTTGTCTTCCACATAAATCACATTTTTATGTCCGTATTGCTCTGCGGTGTCTGCAATCAACTTTCCGGTTACTCCCTCGATAGGTTTTTCGCGGGATGGATACACATCGGTGACAATAAGCACTTCTGCATCGAAGAAAGAGAGCCCAAATTCTTTATATAATTCCTGAGTTCTGGAGTATAAATGAGGTTGAAATACAGCAACCACTCTTCGATCCGGCCATCCTTTGTGAGCGGCATTCAAGGTCGCCTGTACTTCGGTTGGGTGATGGGCATAATCATCAATCACCATCATTCCGTTGTTATACTTCATCTGGAAGCGTCGGTATACTCCCTGGAAGCTCTCGATCCCGGCTTTGATCAACTTGAAATCAATTCCCAGCTCAATACCTGTTGCAATCGATGCCAATGCATTTAGTACGTTGTGTTCTCCGGGAGATTTTAGCGTAATAACTCCCAGTTTTTCACCATTATTTGTCACGGTGAAAGTGGAGGTGAATTCAGAAAGTATGATATCCGTAGCTCTGAGCTGGGCCTGTGGAGTAAGACCATAAGAGAAAACACGTCGCTTTAGATCAGGCAGTATACTTCTCACATTCGGGTCATCCAGACAAACAATCACAGCGCCGTAAAAAGGGACTTTGTTAGCGTAATCCACAAACGCCTGTTTCACATCTTCAAGATCGTCATAGATATCCAGATGTTCCGCTTCAATATTTGTGATTATCGCGATGGAAGGAGTGAGGCGAAGGAAAGTACGATCAAATTCATCGGCTTCAACAACAATCACATCACCTTTACCAACTACAGCATTCGTCTTATCAAAGCTGTGAACCTTTCCGCCTACGATAATAGTAGGATCATAATTTCCTTTCTGGGTAACTAAACCGACCATGGTTGTTGTTGTGGTCTTCCCATGCGTGCCAGCTACTCCAATTCCATATTTCATTTTCATCAATTCAGCGAGCATTTCGGCTCTTTTGATGGTTGGAATGCGTTGTTCAATAGCGGCTTTAGTTTCTTCGTTCTCATCAGCTTTAACTGCACTGGTATACACTACTACATCAGCACCTTCAATATTCCCGGGACTGTGACCTTCATAAATAGTTGCGCCAATTTCTTCGAGGCGCTTGGTGGTTTCTCCAAGTGCTCCATCCGAACCAGTTACTTTATATCCACGATGGATAAGAATCTCGGCCATTCCGCTCATACCAATTCCACCAATCCCTACCATGTGGATATGTTTGGTTCGGCCAAAAATGGGTTGTGTTTCGATTCTGTTCTCCATCAATTCATTCGGGATTTAGCGAGTTCTAAAATTTCCTGTGCGATTTCTTTTGCCGCATTTGGCTTAGCAAGGCCTAAAGCAGCCTGATTCATTTTCTTCAGTCTCTCCTGATCGGTGATTAGCTTTTCTACCAATTCAGGAAGAGCATTGATGGCATCTTCATCTTTCAAAAGTTCAGAAGCACCAGCATCAGTCATCGACCTAGCATTTTCGGTTTGATGATCTCCCGCTACATTAGGGGAGGGAATCAAAACACTAGGAATGCCGGTGAGCATAAACTCGGAACAAGAACTAGCTCCGGCGCGGCTAATCACCAGATCAGCTGCTGCATAGGCTTCAGGCATGTTATCAATGAATTCTGTGAGCCTGAGATTCGGATATTTTGCCTCATAAATTTCTGTAGAAAGAGCACCATAATATCTTGACCCGCATTGCCAGATGATTTGGAGCCCGGCTTTGTTGTGCAGCCTGTCAAGATTCTTTTTCACAGCTTCATTAATAGATTTTGCGCCACCACTTCCGCCCATAATCATTATTACAGGTTTAGTTTCATCAAAATTGAAAGCTTTCAATCCAACAACCTTTTCAACAGTAGTTAACGTGTTTCTTGTTGGATTTCCTGAGACAGTGATTTTATCAGCCGGAAGGAAATTTTCCGCTTCTTTGAATGCAGTGAAAATCTTACTCGCGAACTTCGCTAACAGTCGGTTTGTGATACCGGGTAATCCATTTTGCTCCTGAATTACAACAGGAATACCTTTTTTTCCGGCAACCCATCCAATTGGCCCGGCTACATACCCACCGCAGGAAACCACTATGTGTGGTTTAAAAGAGGAGATTATTTTCAGGCTTTGGGTTAACGCAGTAAGCAGCTTAATAGGGAACAAGAGGTTTTTCAAAGTAAATTTTCTATGAAATCCACTGATCCAGACATTCATAATTTCATAACCTGCTTTAGGCACCGCTTTCCACTCCATGTGGTTTTTAGTTCCCACGAATAAAATCTCAGTTGCTGAGTTCTCTGCTTTTAATGCATTGGCTATCGCGATGGCGGGGTACACATGTCCACCGGTTCCACCTGCTGCTATCAAAATCTTTGGATTAACCATAGTAGAAGGCCCCCTGATCCCGGCTATGTTTCGAGATGTTGAGGAGAATGCCAACCATCAGTCCGGCGAACATCATACTGGTTCCGCCATAACTCACAAAAGGCATAGGCAAACCAGTTACTGGAAGTAAACCGCTTGCAACGCTGGCATTCACAAATCCATACAGTACAATGGTGAGCGTGCATCCAACTGCTAAAAGTGAACCCAGAGTATCTTCAGCTTTTCTGGCAATGAACACAACACCGCGGATTAGAATTAAGCTGAATAGGACAATCAACGCCATTGCCCCGGCGATACCATATTCTTCGGCTATAATGGCAAAAATAAAATCGTTATAAGGTGCAGGCAGGAAATCGCGCTGGGTACTTTTTCCTATTCCAACGCCCAAAAACTCCCCTTTAGCGATAGCGATATGAGCCTGCTGTGCCTGATAGCCACTTCCTGTTAAGAATTCCTGAGTTTCAATATTTTTGATTTGCTGAACGTATTGCTCAATTCGATCCTGACGGTTGGTTGATTGGCTGACCAAAAGCATTCCGCCCAGCACAGCCACCGTAATCATAGATCCGAGCTGTATAACACTAACTCTTCCAATGAACATCATTACCAGGCAGATACTCATGAGAATACCGGCGCTACTGAAGTCTTCGATGCCGATAAGCCCGCAGGTAAGAACTACCCATACCATGATCGGTAGGAACGACTTTTTGAAGTCTTTTATGTATTCCTGCTTTTCACTTAGAAGAACGCTTACATGAAGAAGAAGTGCGACGGTAGCCACGGTAGAGGGCTGAAAACTAAATCCACCCAGGTTAAGCCAGCGTTTTGCTCCAAATTGTTCTACTCCGAATATCAGAACAGCTACCAGTAAGAAAAGGCTTACAACCATCCCAAGCCGGCTGAATTTAGCGAGCGTGTGATAGTTTATTTTGGAAGCAATCAGCATTACAAAGAAAGCAATTCCCAGTTTAACCACATGTCGGGTAACCAGTGCAAATGCAGAAGTTTCATTCGAGGCGGCAAAGAAGGCGATGGAAGAATACACCGCCAGCACCCCAAACATCATAAGTATGATGATGGCCATAAGCAGAATCCGGTCACTACCTTGTTTTCTGGTATCGATGTCTTCCGGGCTGGTGCCCAAAACACTGGATAAATTGCTATGTGGAGATGTATAGATCACTTCGTGATAAATCCCAAATTCCAATTATCAAATTCCATACTTCCTTTCAGGAAATTTGGTATTTGGAGTTTGAAATTCGAGGCTTTGTTTGTCATTTGGGTTTTGATATTTGTCATTTATTGGTCTCAGAGTAACAAAGAGGCAAACTGACAGAGTAAGTTTTACTAAACTTTGTGCCTTTGTTCCTATGTGCCTTTATTCTTTTCACAGCTTATTTACTTCTTCTTTAAAAACTTTTCCGCGATGTTCGTAATCATCAAACATATCGAAAGACGAACACGCCGGGCTTAGTAAAACAACTTCACCTCGTTTTGCTACTTTTTTGGCAATTCTGACAGCTTCCCGCATAGTCTCAGCCATTTCAAAATTCGGTGATACAGCTTCCAACTGTTCTTTTACCCTTTCTTTAGATTCACCAATACCAATCACGGTATGAACTTTCTCTTTAATCTGATCAATCAGCTCTGAGTAATCGTTGCCTTTGTCACGACCGCCTAGGATGAGTGTCATTGGAACGTTGTAGCTATCAAGGGCAAACCAAACAGCATTAACATTGGTAGCTTTGCTGTCGTTGATGTATTTAACCCCATCAACTTCGCGAGCGATCTCAAGTCGGTGCTCAACCCCGGTAAAAGTTTTCAGGCTTTCCCGAATAGCTTCATTTTTAATTTCAGCGGCGCGGGCTGCAAGTGCAGCAGCGAGGCCATTTTGTAGATTATGTTGGCCTTTGAGGCCGAGTTCGAACACTGACATAAGGGTTTCTTCCTTATTATTTAATCTGAAGATGATATTATCGTTTCGAATGAAAGCGCCTTCAGGGACTTCATGTTTATTTGAAAATCCCCATACCTGAGGGGGGCTGTCTTTCTGTTGTAGTGCTTCAACATGGTGCTTGATGAGCGGGTCATCGTAGTTGAAGATAAACCAGTTACCTGCTGTCTGGTTTTCTGTAATTCTGAATTTGGATGCAGCGTATTTTTCTAAGCTATTTTCATATCTATCCAGATGATCGGGAGTGATATTCAAAAGAACGCTTATATCTGGTTTAAAAGTAGTTATATGATCGAGTTGGAAACTGCTTACTTCTAAAATTTGATCATTCGTAGCCTCATCAACTTTTTCAGAAAAAGCATAGCCAATATTCCCCGAAAGGCTGAAATCGACATTGGCAGTTTTCCAGATATGACTGAGCCAAGTGGTAACTGTAGTTTTTCCGTTGCTTCCTGTGACTGCAAGAATTCGTTCTTTGGTAAACCAGCTTGCTACTTCAATTTCTGAAAAGACTTCTTTCCCTTCATTCAGATAGTATTGAACAATTGGCGCTTTGGTAGGAACCCCAGGACTTAGGACTGCAAAACCAGCTTCTTTGGCTTTGTCTGAATGTCCGTTTTCTTCAAATGCGACTCCCGCATGAATTAGCTTTGCCTTACAAGAAACCGAAATGGCATTGGAATCTGTGACAAATACGTTCGCTCCTTTCCGTTGAAGAAGTAAAGCGACTGCAATACCACTTCTGGCAGCTCCGATAACGACGATATGTGTTCCTTTTACGTCTTTCATCGGATTTTGAGGGTTAATAAACTGATAAGTGCGAGCAGAATGGTGATAATCCAGAAACGAACCACAATTTTCTGTTCCGACCACCCTTTCTTTTCAAAGTGGTGATGAATTGGAGTCATTAAAAACACTCGACGACCTTCTCCATACTTACGCTTGGTGTATTTGAAATAGGTGGTTTGAATGATCACAGAAAGAGTTTCGAAAAAGAATACTCCGCAAATAAAAGGAAGGAGTAATTCTTTATGCAGCATTAATGCCAAAGCACCAAATGCCCCACCGATTGCCAGTGAACCGGTATCACCCATAAACACAGAAGCGGGATTGGTGTTATACCAAAGGAATCCCATGCAGGCACCAATCAAAGAAGCACAAAAAATAGTGAGCTCGCCGGCGCCAGGGAGATACATAATGTCGAGGAAGCCCGAAAAATCCACACGACCGGAAACATAGGCGAAAATGGCAAAAACGAATCCACAGATAGCAGAAACTCCCGAAGCCAGCCCGTCTAGCCCATCAGTTAGATTAGTGGCATTACTTACCGCTGTAATAATGAACACCGAAACCGGGAGATAAATCACCCAACCCCACTGCTCGCCGAAGAAAGCGTAATCTATATTTAAGTCTTTAGCAAAAGGAACGGTAGAGAGCGTGTTGAATAGCTCAAAATCCGAATGGAAATAAAGTACCGATCCCAGAACCAATCCTACGGTAACCTGGCCAGCAACCTTAAATCGACCGGCTAGCCCGCTTTTGTCTTTCTTAACCACTTTGATGTAATCATCAATAAAACCAACAATACCCAGAGCAAGCATCACAAAAAAGATCAGCCAGCCATAAATACTGTCCATTTTTACAAAGAGAAGTGTGGGAATAAGTGTTGCGAGTAGTATAATCACCCCTCCCATTGAAGGAGTGCCTCGTTTACTGGCGTGATGATCAAGCCCAACATCATCCCTGATAACCTCACCGAGCTGCATTTTGCTTAACCATTTGATAATCCGTCGCCCGATAATCAGGCTGATTATAAGTGATGTAACTGCAGCAAGTCCTGTTCGGGTAGAGATAAACTCCATAGCCGAAGCTCCGGGAAATTCATAGGTGGTCTCAAGCCAGGCAAATAGTTCGTATAACATCAGATGCCTCCTTTAACATAAAGTTCAAGAGCATTTTTGGCTACCAAACGATCATCAAAAGGGTGTTTTATACCTTCTACATCCTGATAATCTTCATGACCTTTTCCGGCGATTAAAACTATATCGTTCTTATCGGCTACTGAAATTGCTTTTTGAATAGCTTCTTTCCGATTCGTAATACTTGTGACACCTTTCTTCTTATCAAACCCTTTCAGAATGTCTTCAATGATCTTCTCAGGATTTTCAAAACGAGGGTTATCACTGGTTACAAAAATATGATCGGCATACTGTTCAGCAGCCTTTGCCATTTCGGGGCGTTTTGAGGTATCACGATCTCCGCCTGCGCCAAAAACAACGGTCAGTTTTTGAGAAGGTTCTTTTACCTGATGCAAGGTTGATAGTACATTCTTAAGTGCATCGGGAGTGTGTGCATAATCTACAATGGCAAGAGGTGCTGAATCGAGTTCAACTTTCTCCATACGCCCTGTCGCACCGTTTGCATTCTTTAACGCGTTGGTAATAGAATCAGTCTTTAACCCAAGTGCCTTGCAGATCAGGAATGCCTGACCAACATTGTAAGCGTTAAATTTCCCAATTAGGGGAGAGTTGATCAAAGTTCCATCTACCATCAGGGTTAAACCCGAGGATGTATTGGACTGGATGTAGTTTTGATCTGTACCAAATGAAAGCAAAGAGTTTTTTGCTTTACAGTCAGCAAGCATGAAAGCTCCGTACTGGTCATCGGTGTTAACTACCGCAGTCGAAGAAGACGGGAGTCCATCAAAAAGAATTTTTTTGGCTTTAGCGTACTCTTCAATGGTAACATGATAGTCCAGATGATCGTGGCTCAGGTTTGTAAAAGCAGCAGTTTCAAAATCGAAACCCGAAACACGAGATTGGTCAAGCGCGTGAGAGGATACTTCCATCACTAAATACTCAGATCCTGCTTCCACCATTTTCTTCATATCGTTAGCCAGTTCGATAGGGTCTGAGGTGGTTAGAGAACTATCCAGTTCTTCTTCTAAAATCTTTTTTGAGACTGTACCTAGTAACGAGGTTTTTTCTCCAAGCGAAGAAAGTACCTGATGAACTAAGGTAGCAGTGGTAGTTTTGCCATTGGTTCCGGTTATTCCTACGATTTTTAATTTTTCTGCGGGATTTCCAGCAAAAGCCTGTGCGAGTTTACCGAGCAGAGCTCTGGTATTTTCAACTTCCATCACACAAACACCTTCAGCATCGGTATAATAGCTTTCTTCGGTAATCAAAACCTTAGCTCCAAGCGAGATGGCATCTTCAAGAAACATGTGTCCATCCACTTCGTGACCTTCTATGGCAATAAAAACAGAATTCTCTTTTACTTGACGTGAGTCTTGTACAATCGAATGCAAATCTTCTTCAGGCTTCGTTCTCGAAACATGTAGTGGATTAACTAACTCTATGAGTTCTTTGATGTACAACTTATTTCTCTTTCCGGGCTTTGGTTATAATTTCAAGTGATCTGGCTTTTCCTCTGATGGTAACCTCACTTCCTTCTCTCATCAATTCACCGGCTTTTGGAAACTGAGCGAATACAGTTCCTGAACCAATCATCGTGGATTTTAATCCGAGAGAGGTAAGTAGGCTCGAAGCACTTCGCATGCTCATACCTTTCAGATTGGGAATTTCTGCAAGACCTTCTTTAATGCTTGCACTATCAATCGGGACATAGGTTTCCGAAAGAGTGAGTAAAATTTCTTGTCCAGCCATAAGCTCCGTTCCGGCTTCTGGTTCCTGAGATAAAACAATTCCATTTTTCCCGGATGTTTTGAACTCAATATTTAACTCTGAAAGAATCTTTTCAGCCTGATTAACTGGTAACCCTTCCACAAAAGGGGTAAGAGCAAATAGCTCCGTTTCAGTCTCATCCAATTTGAAGTCATGCTGAAGATCGCTGTCTAACCCGGCAATACGAGTGGCAACTTGTCGGAAAATTGGTCCAGCTGTATAACCACCGTAACCAACAGGTTTAGGCTCATCAAGAAGAATCAGGCATACATATTTTGGATCTTCAACAGGGAAGAAGCCTACAAATGAGCCTCTGTAATTATTGGTATATCGACCATTTACCACTTTTTTGGCCGTTCCGGTTTTTCCAGCAATTTTTAACCCTTTAACCTGTGCAAATTCTCCTGTACCTGAATCGGAAACAACACTTTCAAAAACAGGGAGTAGTGCGTCCAGCGTTTTCTTTTTAGCAATTCGGCGAATTTCAACCGGATCATGCTCACTAATTATATTCCCTTGTTTGTCTTCAATTCGCTCAACTATGTAAGGTCTCATCATCAAACCATCATTTGCAAAAGCTGCATAAGCCTGGGCAACCTGAATGGGAGTTGCAAGAAGTTCATATCCATGAGACATCCATGGAAGACTTACCAAGCTCCATTCGTAAGGTTTGGCCATACGACCACTTTCTTCACCGGCTATGTCTACATAAGTAGGCGTTCCGAACCCCATATTTCGCGCGTATTGATAAAACTTGTCTTTATCGAGGCGCATGGCAATTTCAGCGGTAGCCACATTCGATGATTGCCTCATCACGCTGGCAAAATCCATATTACCAAGTGGATCATGATCGCGGAGCGTTAAACCATGAATAACCACTTCTCCGTTATCAGGAGTTTCAAAAATCTCTTCAAAATCTACTTTGCGCTGTTCCACTGCAGCGATTGCGGTTACCAACTTAAACGTTGATCCCGGCTCTACCATATCGGAAACCGCAAAATTACGCCGGTTGATATCATCTTCATTTCCCGGGAAGTTTGGATCGAAGGTAGGATAATTAGCCAATGCCTTGATAGCACCGGTTTTGGGATCCAGAATGATCCCGGTTCCATAATTAGCCTGATGCTTTTCAACCCCCGTTTTTAATTCGTCTTCAAGAATAGCCTGGATATAGGCATCAATGGTTGTATGGAGGGAGTAACCATCCGTAGGTAATTTTTTGGGAGCCCCAACATATTCAAACACTCTGTTGAATGGATCTTTACGAACCTGACGAACACCATCTTCACCTTTTAATTCTGTATTATAGAATGATTCGATGCCGGTTCGGCCACTCATAGTATGATTTACAAAACCGAGCGAGTGAGCCGCAAGTGTTCCAAAGGTATATTTACGACGGAAATTCTCTTCAATAATTACTCCCCGAATACCTAATGCTTTGATTTCATCTTTAGCTATTCCGGAAAGATTTTTGCCAAGTACTACATAGCGTGAACGGGAAGGAGCTGAATCGATCTTATTTAAATAATAAGAAGAAGGTTGGTTGGTAACTTCAGCCAGTTTCTTTGTTAACTGGACAATCTGATCACGGGTCAGCCCTTTAATCTTAGGATCGAGCGCGATTTGATAATCAGTTGCATTAGTAGCTAAGAGGGTTCCGTTCTTATCATAAATATTCCCTCGTTGAGCGGGGATGGGGATATAATCAATAGCTTGCTGACTCCAAAGTTCACGCAAGCCTTCACCTTCCACATAGTTAATGCGAAATAATTGAAAGGCTAATGCACATGGTAAGAGGAAAAGCAATCCAAGTACAATGAACATCCGGCTTAATATGGCGGTTCGATGTTCAATCATTTCTCTACCTTGATCACTTTGTCGACTGGTCCGCCATTTATGAAACCCTGCTCTTTTGCTTTTTGATAAATCTCAGCAGGACCAACCATTCGATCGTACCTGAGCTTTAATTCATCATGCATTTGACGGGCTTTATTGTATTCCTGTTCCAAAGCCTGAACTTCCTGTAACAGTTTTTGAGTAGCAAAAACATGTGTCAGGTAGGCAAAGCCAAATATCCCGATAACGATTGCAGCAAGAATTACTTTTCCGGGTTTAATCTTTGGAAAACCGGATCTTCCGGATGAAGTCTTGCTGACATTTTTCCTTCTGGCTTTTTTCGCTGAAGGGGGTGAGGGTGTTATGTCAGGTTTAGGGACTTTTCGGAGGTTTGGCTTCACTTGTTGGCGCTTAAGCGGGGATTGAACCATCATGAGCCTCCTCCGTTGGTTTTTTCTGCGACCCGGAGTTTAGCGCTTCGGGCTGCGGGGTTTTTGGAAACCTCATCTTCAGAAGGGGTGATAACCTGTCGGTTTATCGGTTGAAGTGGGGAAATGACGTTTCCATAAAAATCTTTTTCGATCTTACCGTCTAAATTACCGGCTTTAAAAAATCGCTTAACGATGCGGTCTTCCAGAGAGTGATAAGACATCACAACCAATCGACCGCCCGGTTTAAGAACTTCAAGAGATTGGGTAAGTACATCTTTCAGCATTTCCAGCTCCCGGTTTACCTCAATGCGGATTCCCTGGAATACCCGGGCGAGTGATTTAACCTGAAATCTACCTTTAATTACTTCACCTACAGCAGCTTTAAGTTCTCCGGTAGTTTCAATCGGGCGGGCATTGATGATGGCTTTAGCAATCTGTCGGCTGGCTCGTTCTTCTCCATAATGGAAGATTACATCACGGAGCTGCTCGTACTCATAATTATTAACCACCTGATATGCAGAAACCCCGGTAAGGTTTCCCATGCGCATATCCAATGGACCATCTTCCTGAAAACTGAAACCACGTTCGGCTTCTTTTATCTGATGGGTGGAAACTCCAAGATCTAAAAGGATTCCGGCTACCTGACCTTGTACTTGGGGAGGTAGAAGGGTAGTCAGGTAGCCAAAGTTTCCTTTTAATATGTTAAATCTGGGATCATTTCCGATCCGGGCAGAAGCGGCGGCGATTGCTTCATCGTCCTGATCTATAGCAAAAAGTTGTCCATTCTCACCTAAATGAAATAAAATTTCTTTTGAATGACCGCCACCGCCAAGGGTTCCATCTATATATATGCCACCTTTTTCGATAGCAAGACCATTCATGCATTCCTGAAGCATTACGGGGATATGCTCATAATATGTAGTCATGTTAATCAGCATCGGTTTGTGAGCCGCCTCCCATCACTTGTTCAAAAATTTCTTCAAATGCATCAGGATCGAGGTTTTCGTCAGCCTCGTTTAATTTTTCAGGGGACCAGATTTCGATGTATTGTCCCATTCCAATAAAAACAGCTTTAGAGCTGATGCCAGCAAAAGTAGAATGGTCGGAGGGAATGGCTATACGATTTTGTTTATCGAGTGCTATATCTTCTGCGTAACGGAGGAAATTACGTTTGGCAATGCGGCCGGCGCGGGTAAAGTTATTGGCCTGAGACAGGGCGTCTTCTACATTTTGCCATTCATTTTCGGGGTACAAATAGAGGCAACCTTCTAATCCACGTACTACAACGAACCGATCTTGTGCGGATGGGCTAAGCACTTTGCGCATCTTGGCAGGGAAAGAAATACGTCCTTTCTCATCTACACTATGCTCGTATTGGCCTTTAAAACTATACACGATTCCCGCTACGTGAATTTAGATTGCTAATTTGATCAGAAAAGAGAAAGTCCCCACTATCTCCCACATCACTCCACAATGTACCCTAATTTGCCACAATGTGTCAAGAACTTTCCACTTTGAATGCAAAATTAATTTTTCAGGCTAAATTGGTATGATTTTCCTTTTGGGAGCGGGGCAAGGGAGCGGGGCAAGGGAGCGGGGCAAGGGAGCGGGGCAAGGGAGCGGGGATTTTAGAGTTCATGTTTTGTAATGTGGAACAACATGAAGCATCTGAATAATTATTGTACAAGACGAAGCTCTTTATACTTTTAGAGTTCAAAAAGGTGAAAACTCAAAAAGCTGGAAAAGATTAATCAATCACTGAGTACTTCTTTAGAATTGGTAGAACTTTATCAATGGGAAGTGCTTGTTGTTCTCCACGGTGCCCCGAAGTAGTAGTTGCCATAAATAAGGAGTTGAGGATGGCTTCTTCGGTAGCTTCAACTGCTGCAAGAAAGAGGGGAGTCATTCTGTTATTGTCTAATTCTGAAATTTCACGGATTGGATTTCTATCGTTCAGATTATTCCGGACGGATTCATGAGTTGAGAATGCAATGATGTAATCGCCACTGCCATTTGAGGCAAAACCCCCAACTCGGCTTATTCCAAGAAAGGCTCGCTTAGCAAGGCGTTTTAAATTCCTTGAGGTGAGAGGTGCATCTGTGGCGACAATAATCATAACAGATCCATCCACATTATATGGAACAATATCTGATAAGTAGTGATTATCAAGCTCCTCCCCAACCGGCGCTCCATCAATAGTAAGTACTCCTCCAAAATTAGATTGAACTAAAACTCCAACCGTATAACCGCCATATTCTTCGGGAAGTATACGGGATGAAGTTCCAATTCCTCCTTTAAATCCTAAAGCCCTTGTACCAGTGCCCGCTCCAACCGAACCTTCTTCCACTAATCCTGAGGAAGCATTTTCTAATGCTTCAAAAACATGATCAAACTCTACGGATCTGGCACGAATATCGTTTAAATAGCCATCATTGGTTTCACCAACTGTTGGGTTTACTGATCTCACATTTTCATTCCCTGGAAGATTAAGGGTGTAATCGGTAATTGCGTTTGCAGCAGTGTGTATGCTTAATGTATTTGTAAGCCCAATCGGAGTTTCTATTTCTCCCAGTTCCTCGATTTGGGTAAAACCAACTGCCTTTCCAAATCCGTTACCTACATACACAGCGGCAGGTACCCGTTCTCGGAATAAGTTGCCATCGTGAGGTAGAATCATAGTGACTCCCGTTCTGACGTTGTCTTCCTTAATTATGGTAGAGTGGCCAACCAGTAGCCCGTCAACATCTGTAATGGCGTTAAGAGCGCCAGGAGTTAAGATTCCTGGTGTGATGCCATAGTCTCTTGCGCGCATCCGATCTTGTGCCTGGCTGACATCTGTTAATATGAGGATCAGAATCAAAGTGTAAATGGAGCGCAACATGGCTATGGCTTTATTTGTTGAGGAAAGAAAGTAGGCTAAAAATAGATTAATTAAGTAGCAATCCAATCACAAGAATTGTTCGTACTAACTATTGAGAAGAATAGATATCTGCGGAGAGGTATTTATTCATGCCTGAAATCTTAAAAAAACTACTTCCTTAACCAGAATTTAGTAATGAAAAATCGAGGATATCTTATTCAGAGTAGTCTTAACTGGCAAAAAAGTGTAAGATTCAGTATTTTCATTAAAATATTCTAATATTAAAATTTACCAATAATTAATCTGAAATGAATCAGACGTTTTTATCACTGGGTGCAATAGCAATTTTCATGTTTCTGTCTATGAATATTCATCGAGGCTATCTGAATGCTACAAAACAAACCGTAGATAGTCAGCAAGAAGTAGATGCTGTAAATTTTGGTGTTTCGATTACAGATGAATTGTATTCCCAATCATTTAACTATGACTCTTTAGAGACAAATTACGGGCACTTGGATAATATTAATGATGTAAGCACCAGAAAAAACTTAGTAACTGCATCCGGTGATACATTAGCAGCAACAATAGAGTTATCAACGGAGCAAGAGATTGTTGTTGGAGCTACAGGAAGAGTTGCTACTGTAACCATTTATAGAATTGAAAAAGGAGAGCCTAAGCAATTAGCACAGCAAAATGCATCCATCGTACCATATAACCCTAATTAAACCATGAATATTTCTTTCGAGTTAATAATACCCCCAATCATTTTGGGAATACTGATAACCATGATTACCGGAGCAAATGTGGTTATGATGGATTCTACAGTAGAGAATCAGTCTGCCTATCATTTACAAACTAATGCTAATAACACGGTTTTGCTTGTCTCAGAGCAAATCAGATATTTGCAAAGGGTAGAAAGTGCTAATGGATCTACCTTGGAATTTGTAGAAAAAGTATCCGAAGCTTCAGATTCGGTAGACGTAATAATTTATAAAGATAATGAGTATTTGAAAGTAGCCCGAACTCCACGAGGGGGGAGTACTGATACCACAGAATACTTCTTAAGACTTGACTCCATAACGTTTCAGGAAACAGTACACGGAACTACATCTGCTCCTTTTTTGAAAGTGAGTGTAGTTACCACTTCCTCAAGCCACGAACAATTAAATGAAAACAGAAATTATAAAGCATCTGCAGAGAGAAGTATTTACTTAAAAAACCTGCATGCTTCAGACATTTTTTATAGCTCAGGGAGCTAATTATGGGTAATTATGCAATTTGGTTAGTTTTATCAATGACACTGGCATTAACAGTATTTGGCGATATGACAAGACGTAATCTTTATAGAGCTCAACTGGAATCGATACAGGCTTTTAATGCAAATCAGGCAAAGAATATTTCCCAGGCAGTAATCCTGGGTATATCCAATCAATTGAATGATGAGGAAGATGTTTCTGATGTAACATCCTATATCGATTGGGGTGCTATGGGTGGAAGCTATAAGTATACAGTTACAGAAATGGGCGATACCACTTTAGTAGAGAGTTGGGGAAAGGTTAATGATATAGAGTATAAACAGGAGTTAAAATTACTTTCGCAAAATACGAGTCCCATTTGGAATCCTAATCTTCCGTATGCAGTATTTGCAGGATCGGATATGCAGTTAACAGGTAGCGCAAGAATAATTGGACATGCCGGTACAAATGCAGTTGGAGCAGGAGATGTTAGTTTGTCATGGGCAACATCAATCGATAGCTCATTATCTATCGGCCCAGGTGGGGATCCTTCAACAACAGTAATTCAGGCTTCAGGACATAATGTAGGACTTGGAGTAGAAAATTTACCATCTCCAGGGGAATATGAATTACCAGATTTTATAGATTATCCTGCCAAAACCACTATTCGTTCTCCTATACTCACGGTTTGGCCTTTTACTAATATCACCCTTAATCCTTCTGACTACGATGGAGCTTATATACCCTCAATTACAGTGCAAAGTAACTATGAACTAACGATAAATACTGGTACAGAAGATCGCGTTATGCATGTTGGTGATTTTAATTTAACACAAGGTCGCGTGAATATAGTTGGTTCCGGAAATCTTACATTGATTGTAGAAGACGATTTAGTTGTTTCCGGAAGCAGTACAATGAATAATGGCGGCACTCAGGATAAACTGTTTACCTATTATGGTGGCGAAGATGCTTTGAACTTCTCCGGTGCAACTACTTTTAATGGAAGCGTGTACGCGGAGACTGCAGATGTTAGTATTGGAGGTTCCGGAGGAATTCAGGGACATATTATTACCGGAGGAGATAATGTAAACGTTTCGGGTGCAGCTGTCGCTAATACACGAATTTTATACGCACCTAATGCCCATGTAAATGTTTCAGGATCCGGAAGCATCCGAGGAGCAATTGTTGCCAATAGTTTCTCAGCTAGTGGTGCGGGTAGAGTAGAATTTTCGCAAGCACTAACTTCTGATTTACCTGAACTAGAGGTAGAAGATGGCGGTGGATTTAGTGGGTATGCTATTCTTTCTTGGTATTGAGAAATAGCTCTCGATTTTATTTCTTGAGAAACCCATTTAAGTGTTCATTAATCTGTTCGAATTCAATCAAAAAGGCGTCGTGCCCATAGTCTGAGTTAATTTCCCGGTAAACGGCATTGGGTATTAGTTTTGCTAACTCTTTTTGTTCTGGTGTTGGGTAAAGCCTATCCGAATCAATACCGATTACTAAAACAGGAATTTCAATTTTCCCCAAAACTTCTTCAAAAGAACCTCTTTCTTTGGCAACATCATGAGTGTCCATTGATTTGGTGAGGCGGTCGTAGGTAAGGGCATCAAATCGGTCGACCAGCTTTTGCCCCTGGTATTCGAGATAAGATTCTACCTCAAAAAGTTCTTTCTCAGGATTGGAATCTCTCCCGAATTTTTTTGAGTAGTTTTGGGGAGTTCGATAAGTGATCATAGCCATAGCACGGGCAGCTGCAAGTCCATCGGCTGGAGGATTATTTTTCTCATAAAAACCATTATTCCATTTTGGATCGGCATACAAAGCCATTCGCTGGGCATGACTGATTCCGATAGCCCATGGAGAATGAGACTTGCCCATAGCTACCAAACAAGCACTTCTGATTCGATCATCTATCAAAATAAATTCAAGAGCGATCATTCCGCCATAAGAGCCCCCAAGTACAAGCTCGATACCTTTGATCTCAAGGTGATCAAGAAGCTGTAGCTGAAAGCGAACAACGTCGCGTACAGTAAAAACAGGGAAATCTCCACGGTAAGGTTCCTTGGTTTTTGGATTGATACTCCAGGGATTAAGCGAGCCATAACAACTTCCTGGAATGTTCATGCAGACTACGAAATGTTTATCGAGATCGATCGGACTAGTTTCTGCAAAAAAACCGGAAAACCAATCTTCAATGTTTGAGTTTCCGGTAAGGGCATGAATCACCAGGATTACATTGTTGTGGTCTTCATTAAGAGTGCCCCAGGTATGGTATGCAACTTCTGGGCTTTCAAAGGTAAAGCCAGATTCGGTTGTAAAGCTTTTTGAAAATGAGTGCTTCTTAAGTTTGCTCATGGGTTATTAAATTATTTGTCTTGAGAAATAATATCAGAAAGTCATCCTGAGGATACTTCCGAAGGATCCGCTAAACTATAGAATTGTGCAGATTCTTCGCTTTTGCTCAGAATGACTGGAAAGAAATTATCCCAAAAGAAACAAAGAACGACAAAACCGGAGTGAGGGTCTTGCCGAACTTTGTTGTGTCGCTCATTGATGTTTCAATGAGTGAGTGAGTTTCTGTTAATTATCATTTATGTGAAATTTTCAGGCTAATACCGCAGCAGCTTCAAAAGCTTTTTCAAAGTCCTCGATGATATCATCGATATGCTCGATACCAACAGAGACTCTGATCAGGTCGGGTTTAACTCCACTGGCAGCCTGCTCCTCATCATTCAATTGCTGATGGGTGGTTGATGCAGGATGAATAACCAGTGTTTTTGCATCTCCTACATTCGCCAGATGGCTTCCAAGTTTAACGTTGTTGATGAAAGACTTTGCATTATCATATCCACCTTTCACGCCAAAGGTAAGTACCGATCCAAAATGTCCCGGAGTAAGATATTTTTTTGCTCGTTCATGGTATTCATGCTCCGGAAGTCCGGTGAAGTTTACCCATTCAACCGCATCCTGTTCTTTCAACCATTCAGCAAGTTTTAACGCGTTTTGATTGTGACGCTCTATTCTTAACGAAAGAGTTTCTAATCCCTGAAGTAGAAGAAAGCTGTTAAACGGTGATTGAGAAGAACCAAAGTCACGAAGCCCCTCAACTCTAGCACGGATAGCAAACGCAATGTTTCCGAACGGCCCATCGGTTCCAAACACTTCCCAGAAATTTAATCCGTGATAGGAAGGGGAAGGCTCAGTGAACAGAGGGTATCGGCCGTTGCCCCAGTTAAAGTTTCCGGCATCAACAATAATCCCGCCAATAGAGGTTCCATGACCGCCGATCCATTTGGTAGCAGAGGCAGTAACTACATTTGCTCCGTGTTTAATAGGTTGTACTACAGCTCCGCCCGCACCAAAAGTATTATCAACAACTAATGCGATGCCATGCTTCTTGCCAAGTGTAGCAAGTCCTTCGAAATCGGCTACGTTACCTCTCGGGTTGCCAATAGATTCTACATAGAACGCTTTTGTATTTTCATCAATCAGTTTTTCGAATTCCTCTACGGTGTCTTCAGCGGCAAAACGAACATCAATTCCCAAACGTGGAATAGTAACTTTGAACTGATTGTATGTTCCACCATATAAGTTCTGGGTAGAAACGATGTTGTCACCTTTTTGAGCAAGGTTCGAAATTGCCAGAAACTGAGCTGCTTGTCCTGATGAAGTCGCTAATGCAGCTACTCCTCCTTCAAGCGCTGCAATACGCTGCTCGAATACATCCGTGGTTGGGTTCATGATTCGGGTATAGATATTTCCAAATTCACGAAGGGCAAAAAGATTTGCTGCGTGCTCAGAATCATTAAAATTGTAGGAAGTAGTTTGGTAGATTGGTACTGCACGCGATCCGGTGGTTGGGTCGGGTTGCTGGCCTGCATGAAGTTGCAGAGTTTCAAATTTGAGTGATCGTTTGGTTAATTCGTTGCTCATGATATTGGTTGGTTTTTCGTGAGTGGTAAAAGTTTTTAGCCACGGAAACACTAAATCACAAAAGAAAAAGTATCATTGTCGCTTTATCTAAAATTAGACTTCGATGTATATAATTTTCAGTGTTTTGGTGCTTTTTTGGCATGTAATTTTAGTTGATGATTAAAACAAAAAAGCCTCGTTCAAAATGAATTCGAACGAGGCTTTTATACCAAATATCTTTCGAACTCATTTTCCCCAATGTCGGCTTATCGAACATTGAGCAGGATGTAGCACCTTTCCCCGGTTTTTACCGGAGCGGTTGCCAAGGCTTCAAAGGACCTGATCCCTCCACCTTTCTTAATGAGAATGCAATAGGATGTTAAAGAACGTCTGAGATTTTCGCCCAACAAAAAAGCCCTTCTGATATTGCATTCAAAAGGGCTTTTTCGTGTTTACTTAAAAACTGGATATACCAAAGCCCTTCAGGTGCACATCATGCACATACACATGCAACAGCATGCGGGCTTACAATTGGTATGTCGGATTGAAAATTTCATTGCTTAAAGCTTACGGTTTGTTGAACTGTCAAACAAGAGGAGTACTAATTTTTTTTAAGCTTGATAACAAAAAAGCAATTATGACAGGTTAAGTTCAAAATTTTCAACACATGATTTTATTCTGATTTTTTTAAAATAGTCTGTAAAAAAAGAATTAATTAATAAAATTTTCAAGATCTAAAGTATATAATTCTGCGAGTAAGTCTAATGATTCTCTTCGACCATTTGCGTCTTTTCCCGTCAGCCGACCGATCGGTTTCTGCTTGTTTGAGATAGGTTCCTAATAAAGTCATTCCTGCGAAGGCAGGAATCCAGAGTTACTAAAAAGCTCCATATCCTCTATTTCGCAGGGATGACTGATATGAAATCTCACTGCTCAAGTTTTTAGGTTTTTCTATTACTCCTGTAATTGCTGCAATGCCAGTTCTATCGCTTTAGTCAACTGAGGGTCGCTTCCTTCTAGCCGATCTTTAAAGTTATTATGTATTTCAACATCAGGGGCAACTCCAGTTCTTTCCAGATTAGCACCGTCTAGGGAATAAACACCCACTTTAGGAAGACGATAAAATGAACCATCTACTAAACTTTTCCCTGAAGTAAAAATGATCCAGCGATAGGTTTCTGTTCCAACTACCGTACCAAGGCCAAGTTCTTTAAATCCTGCGGTAGTAACCTCAGCATCACTAAGCGTTTGCTCATTGATCATCAAAATTATGGGCTTATCTGCTGGATTAAAGTTAGACTGTCCGGTCATTTTTCCTTCTCTGTATTTCCACTGGGCGTACTTTCTTTGAGAAAGGAAGCGTAACACATCGTCATGTACATTCCCACCGGTATTGTATCTCAGATCGAAGATCAAGGCGTCTCTGTTGTAAGCTTCGGATGTCATTTCAAGGAGGAAGCTTTGTAGTTGTCCACCGCCCATATTTTTCATGTGCACATAAGCCACACGTTTGTCAGTTTGCTCATCAACCATACGTTGATTGGTGTCCACCCATTCGTCGTAAAGATCCGTCCGGGTAGAAAAATAGGATACAGGGTGAACATTCACATCAAATGTATCACGTCCGCGTTTAAATGTGAGCATTAATTCTTCCTGCATAGTTGGGAAAGAGAAATATGATTCTCTGTTTCCGTTCTTGTCAATAGCTACTCCTTCAACAGCTACTAATTCGTCTCCGGCTTGGATGTTTTTTCCTGAGACATCAAGAGGCCCTCTTCTCACAATTGATGCAACTTTAAAAGGATCATCATTCTCAAAAAGCAACCCTACTGAAAGAGTAGTGGTGGAGTGAAATTCATTTTCCTCGGCCCCATTAGAATTGAACCCTAGATGTGAAGAATTCAGCTCTCCAAGCATATCGTTATTCATTCTTCTGAAATCCGCTCTGTTGGTAACGTATGCTAGATAAGAGCGATACCGATCTCTGATATTTTCCCAATCTATGCCGTGAAACGTTTCATTGTAGAAGTTTTCCTCCATATTTGCCCAGAACTCTTCAAACATCTGGTGAAACTCATCGTTCAAATTTCGCTGGAAAGAATACTCTGTTTCAATTTTGGTCGCTTTCGCTGATGCAGCATCAATTTTATAAATTGAACCTCTTCCAATCGCATAAGCTTTACCTTCGGAGACGGTCACAAACCGAACCTGATTAATGCCTTCTATTTTGGAGGTTTTTGGTTGTTCAAAGGGTTGGTGAGTAGTTACGTAGAGCGCTGTATTTCCTTCGTCATGATTACTTGAATATAAAACCATAGTTTTATCACCATCCTGCAAAACAACGCTTACAAACTGATTCCCAAATCGTTCGCCAACCGGTTCAGCCCTTTCCATAATCCGATCGGTATTAATGGTGATTTCAAGCGGCTCTTCACCCAAGTCATCTTTTTCTTCTGATTCGTCTGGTTCTTCAAAAAGCTCATCAAATTTTTGGGATTTGAAAGGATCTTCAAATCTATCTAAGGGTAGCCTGAACAAGTCAAAATTACTTGATCCACGGGGATAAGTGGGAGTTGTTCGGGTTGTAGAATAATAAATGTATTTACCATCCGGTGACCAAAAAGGGGCAAGCTCAGAAACACCGGTTCTGGTCAGATTAGTTATCTCTTTACTCTCAATATGATAGACAAATATATCCTGTTCAAAATCTCTTTTCGCGTTGTAAAGAAGGTACTCATCATTGGGAGAGAAATAAGGCTGTGTGTTCTGGAACCCCCAGAATTCATCTTTTACAACCGTTTCGCTTTCGAAAGATTCCAGATCAATGATTCTTAATTCGTCTCTCCCGCTATGATACACTGCTTTCGATCGGTCAGAGTTCACTTCAATATTTCGATTATTCTGATCATCCGAAGTATGTTGTTTTTCTTCTCCGGAACCATCCGCAGAGATGGTGAACAGGTTCTGATATCCGTTTAACGTCTGATTGAAAAGAAGGGTTTTATTGTCGTTAAGCCATTTAACCTCAAGAACCCTACCCATGCTCGAAGTTTTTATCTGATTAATAAATTTTCCATCCAGATCAGATACAAATAATTCTCCACGGGAGATAAACGCCATTTTTTTGCCATCAGGAGAAACATCCAAACCGGTTACATTCCCACTTACATCAAAACTTTGGCTTTTGGTTAATGTATTATTCTGAAATATCGAAATCGGGACAAGGCGACTTTCGCCCGAAGCTATGTCATAAGTATAAATTTGGTATTCTTTTTCGAATACTATGGTTTGGCCATTTGCGCTAACCTTTGGATATCTTACCGAGGTTGTAAAAGAAGTGAGTTGCTCTTTCTCTCCGTTCTTCAACGTATACAGGTTATACTCCTCGTTAAATTCATCCGAAACAAAGTATAGGTTTCCGCTTTTATCTAAACTGGGCCACAAGTCTTTTCCTTCCCAACTCGTGAGCTCTGTATAAGTTTCCGTATCAGAATTATAAGACTTGATATCAGGATTGAATGCCCCTTTATACCCCTTTCTTTGAGGAAAGTTGAAACTTTCCCAGGACTCATTAAAATAGAACTCGTTTCTTGATGGATGCTTGACAAGGTTATGTACGTTATTGTGATAATGATCAAACAGGCGCTTTGGAGTCCCCCCTTCAACAGAGATCGAATAGGTGCTGGTTCTGTTATAGCGATTGGAGTTAAAGAAGAGAGTTTTTGAGTCCCAATTCCAAGAAGAAACAACATCACTACTTTGGTGAAAAGTAAGCTGAGTAATCTTTCCCCCGTTAACAGGCATTATGTAAATATCATTATTTCCATATTGATCAGATGAGAAAGCGAGCCATTTTCCATCGGGAGATATACTTGGAGAGGATTCATGGCCATCCATTCCAGTTAAGCGTACAGCAGTTCCTCCCTCAGCGGGGACTTTCCAAAGATCGCTTTCATAGGAAAAAATTATAGTGGAAGCATCTGGGGAAATGGAAGGAGCAGTTGTAAAACGGGGACTTTGGGAGTAGCCGAACACGATTAGGAAAAAGCTAAATAAAGCAGAAGTGAAAATCCTTTTGAAACTCATAATACCTGTTAATTAAAATTATCACAGAGTATCAAATAGGAATTAAAACCCAAAGTGGAAGGTCAAAAAAAAATGTAAATTCAATACCCGAAATTTTTAACCATATTTGGATTGTCTCTCCACTTTTCGCGGACTTTCACATGTAGATCCAGAAAGACTTTCCGGTCAACAAATTCCTCAATAGATTTTCGGGCCTCGGTTCCTAATTTCTTTATAGCACGTCCGCCTTTACCAATGATCATACCTTTCTGAGATTTTCGGTTTACAATCACTTCGGCATTGATGTAATCCAAATCTTCTCTTTCCTGATACTGGATTACTTCAACGGTAGCAGAATATGGAAGTTCTTCATGGAACTGTAAAAAAAGCTGTTCACGAATCAGTTCGGAGGCAAAAAATCGAAGTGGATGTTCACTGAGTTCATCTTTTGGATAGAAGGGAGGGCCGGGTTTTAAAGTATCAATGATGGATTTCATCAACCCTTCCATACCAATTCCTTCCAAGGCAGATACGAAAATAGTTTCTACGAATTTAAATTTCTTATTTAGCTCTTCCTTAAGTTTTTCAACCATATCCTGACTTTTAGTATCAATCTTGTTGATTACCAGCAGTACGGGTTTTCTGAGGTTTTTTAGCTGGTCAAATGCATAATCCGGAATGTTGTTTTCATCTGCTTCAACAATAAAGAGGATGGCGTCGGCATCTTTTTCTGCCTTCTCCACAAACCGCATCATAGCTTTTTGAAGCTCATATTTAGGGTTGATGATACCGGGAGTATCCAGAAAAATAACCTGAGCGTTTTCTTCGGAATGAATACCCACAATTTGATGGCGCGTGGTTTGAGCTTTATGAGTAGTGATGGAAAGTTTCGTACCCAGAATCTTGTTCATAAGTGTTGATTTACCCGCATTGGGTTTACCAACAATGGCTATGTATCCTGATTTGTGTTGGGTATCACTCATTTAATATCCTTATAAATACTTATGATTTCTAAATAAGCTTTCACTGTTTTTGGGAGGCCCCAGAATAGCGATTTACTGATTAGAGCATGACCAATACTTACTTCATTTAGGTGAGGGACCACATCCAGAAAAACAGGAAGATTATCGAGATTGAGACCATGCCCGGCATTAACTTTCATACCCAGTTGATGAATTTGAACAGCGGCTTTTTTAAGTCGTTTTAATTCATTCCCCTTTTCCTCATTTGAAGAAGCATTTGCAAAAGTTCCGGTATGCAGTTCAACAGCATCACTTCCAAGTTCAAAAGCCATATTGATATCCTCAGGATTAGGATCAAGAAAGAGAGAAATATTAATATCAGTTTCCCGAATAAATGGAAACACACGTTCCTTAAAATCATCAAACACTACGGACATATTCAGCCCCCCTTCTGTTGTGAGTTCTTCACGCCCTTCTGGAACCAGAGTACACAAATCCGGGTTCGTTTTTTTCAGGATTGTGAGCATTTCATCGGTCGCAGCCATTTCGAAATCCAGCGTGCCCTTTACGCTATTTTTCAGAGCCTCAACATCCTGATCCAGGATATGTCTTCGGTCGCCACGTAAGTGAAATACAATGCCATTGGCACCAGCTTCTTCACAAACTTTTGCTGCTTCAGCAGGAACAGGGTATCCTTCTCCGCGAGCATTTCTGAGTGTAGCTACATGATCTATATTAACAAGTAGGTTCATTCTTTTTGATTGTCTTTCCTATCTTTCTAAAGTATTTCTTTGAAAATAGGCATTCGGTGCGTTATTTTTTAGAAACAAATTAATTGCATGATTCGCAACTTTACGCTGGTACTATTATTCGGAATTTTAGCGTCCTCATGTGGAATGGTGAAGAGGGGGACTATTCCCTGGGAAGAGAGAAAAAAGAACGAAGCCATAGAAGCTGCAATTGCAGCAACAAGTGCATCGAATGAGCCTGTCAATACCAATAATGCTCGGCTTTCAAAAGGGGAAAAAGAGATTAAATCTTCTTTGGATTTAGCTTATAAAGACTGGAAAGGAGTACCGTATGTATTAGGAGGAACAGGATACAATGGGGTGGATTGCTCTTCATTTATGCAAATTGTGTTTTCCGATTACTTTGAAATTGATTTACCCCGAAATACTCGTGAGCAAATGAAAGAAGGCTCTTCAGTTAAGAGAAATAAAATCAAGTTGGGAGATATGGTATTCTTCAAAACCGGAAGAGATTCCTATCATGTTGGGGTAATGATTAACAACGAGCAATTTCTACATGCTTCTACTAGCTCGGGTGTGATGATTTCCGGTCTGCAGGAACGATATTGGGCAGATGCATACCTAACTACAAGAAGGATTTTGTAGGGTTGATAGTTAGTAAAAACGAAACTCTGCTAAATGTAGGAAACTTTGCTTAACATAGCTTTTGTTATATCTGGATAAGATATTTCTGACAATAAATAGCAACACGCATATCTGCTATTAACTGGCATCCAACAACTTACAGAACCCTAAATATCCTAAAGTTATTCTTCTCCTAAAAGATTTTGATGTCTCATTAAAATTAAGTAGATACGTTCTTAAATTTGTGAATCGAAATAAAAGTTGGCTCGGGAAGTAAGTCGGTTAAATGAGTACTAAGTTCGAAATAGAACTCTCTAAGAAGATCGCATATCTGATTGGGTTATTGACCATAACTGTGCTAATACTTTGCAATCAAGTTTTGATTCAAAAGATATTAAGTAAGCAAAAAATTGATGCCACAGTTATAAATCTTGCAGGCAGTCAGCTGCTGCTAAGCCAAAAGATAACGAAAGAAGTATTGCTGGCGCAAAGGGAGAGTTTCCCTATTAATGAGGTTAAAAATGATGTGGCTTTTTGGCAGAGAGTACATGAGGGGCTACAACAGGGAAATGAGTTATTAAGGTTGCCCCCGCTTTCAAATCAGGATATTCAACTTCTTTTTGATGAGATAACACCCAATCTTAATGCAATTGTACATCTAATTTTGGAAGCGGCCTCCTTTCAGGATTTAGAAGCTTCGATCCCATCAATTCTGGAAAATGAGAAAGAGTTTCTGGCTAAAATGGATAGAATCGTATCTGCTTTAAGAATTGATTCCAGGGATCAGATCCGTCGCCTGATTCTACTTGAGATTTTATTAGCTATCGGTTCGCTTTTAATTTTGGTGGGAGAGGTTAGGTTTATATTTAAGCCGTTATATAACAAATTAGAAGAAGAGAATGAAGAACTTAAAGAAAGGATAAAAGAACTAACACATTCTAAGGGCACACTATCTAATGAAACGCAGCGGTTTGACCTTTCAATTGAAGCAATCAATGCAGGAATCTGGGATTGGTATATACCGAATGGTTCCGAGTGGTGGTCGGACAAGTTTCATAACCTTTTGGGGTACAAGCGAGGAGAAATAACAGCTTCTTATGATACATTTTTGAATGATTTACTTCACCCCGATGATAGAGAAAAGGTTGAAAAAGCAGTTAAAGCACATCTTGAGGAAAAGAAGAAATACAAACTCGAAATCAGGATGAAAAACAAAAATGGAAATTACCGGTGGTATGAGACTGTAGGGCAGGCAAGTTGGGCACACAACAAAGAACCCGTTAGAATGGTGGGTTCTATTATAGATATTGAAGAGAAAAAGCAGTTTGAAGCTCAACTAACCAGTGATGAACAAATACTGCGAATTCAAAAAGCTGAACTTGAAGAAGTGTTAACCGAATTATCTCAGATTCAGAAAGCAGCAAAAATTGGAACCTGGGAAGTTGATTTAAATTCGAAGACCGTGCATTGGTCCGATGAGGTCTACAGGATTCATGAACTACCTGTTGGTGCTGAAATCAAGGTTGAAGATGGAATTAACTATTACCGTGAAGATTACAGACCTGTTATCCAAAATGCTATTGAGAACGCCATTGATAATAATGAATCCTGGAATGTAGAGTCCGTTTTAGTAACTGCAGAGGGTAATGAACTCTGGGTTAGAGCAATAGGCTTTCCTGTTTTTGAAAATGGTGAGTTAAAGGCGCTTAAAGGTCTTTTTATGGATGTAGATAGCGAACGGAGAGCCGTAGAAGAGAAGCAGAAATCAGAGCTGATATTTCGAAGTATTTTCAACAATACATTTAATTTTACCAGCTTGTTAAAACCGGACGGCACTCTTATTGAAACCAATAAATCCGCTCTTGATTTTGGAGGTTTTACTTTGGAAGAGGCTAAAGGGCGAAACTTTGCAGAGGTTCTATGGTGGACATTAAGTGAAGAGATTAATAAGCGCTTGAGAGAATCGATCAAAAAAGCAGCCTCAGGGAAGTTTGTTCGTTATGATGTAGATATAGTTGGAGTAGGTGAAAAAGTTATTACGATAGATTTCTCGATGTCGCCAATTTTTGATGAAGAAGGAAATGTGATATATCTGGTTTCGGAAGGAAGAGATATAACTGATAGAAAAAAATTATCAAAACAACTAGAGTTAAGTGAGCGGCAGTTAAAAACTTTTATTAGCCAAGCCCCTGTAGCAGTTGCCATGCTGGACAAAAAAATGAATTATATAGCTGTAAGTAACAAATGGTTTGAGGAATATGGAATTAAGGAGGCTGATATCATAGGAAAATCTCACTATGATGTTTTTCCTGAAATCCGAAAAATGCCTAAGTGGCTGGAAGATCACAACAAGGTGCTTTCCGGAGAAGAGTTATCAAACCACAAAGATAGGTTTGTTAGAGAGGGTGGCGCTGTGCAATGGATAAGCTGGAAACTTTTACCATGGTACGATGAGCCAGATGAAGTAGGCGGGATGATTATGTATACCGCCGATAGGACCAATGAGGTTAAATATCAGGAACAACTTCAAAACCTTAATGAAGTACTTGAACACCAGGTTCAGATACGAACTGAGGAACTAAACAAGGCTAATGAAGAACTCGAAGCATTTAGTTATTCAGTTTCTCATGATTTAAGGGCTCCGCTTAGGTCTATAAACGGGTTCGCTGATATTTTAGAAGAAGATTTTCATGATAAGTTAGGTGAAGAGGGGCAGAGATTGGTTGGAATTATAAAATCTAGTGGAATTAGAATGGGGGCTTTGATTGACGATATTTTAGAATTTGCCCGATTGGGCAGAAAAGAGTTGAAAAAAGGGGATATTGATATGGATATGATTTTTAGTGAGGTAGCTAGAGAGAGCAGCAGGTCTTACCCCGCGTTGAACATTAATTTTGAAAAGAAAGAATTGCCCCATATAAAAGGAGATCTAACTTTAATCAAACAAGTAGTAACTAACCTGATATCAAACGCGGTTAAATATTCATCTAAAAAAGAACGAATTGATATCCATGTTTCTTCAACAAAAAAAGATGGATATATAGTGTTTGAGGTAAAAGACAATGGCGTGGGTTTTGACATTAAATACCATGATAAACTATTTGGGGTGTTCGAAAGACTACATTCGGCAAACGAGTTTGAAGGAACCGGAGTAGGTCTGGCAATAGTTAAGCGAATCATAATGAGACATGGTGGCGAGATTTGGGCAGAAAGTGAGCTTGGAAAAGGTTCAGTTTTTTACTTTTCTTTTCCGTTAGAATAAAAGGATTGATAAATGAGTATAAAGGATAATAAAACAGTAGAAATTTTATTGGTTGAAGATAATGATCAGGACGCAGAATTAGCTATTCGCTCATTAATGAAAAGTAATGTTGCAAATGATATTGTTCGTTTAACTAATGGAGAAGAGGCGCTGGAGTTTATCTTTGGTGAAGGAAAGTACAAGTACCGAAGTACTGGAAATCAACCCAAAGTAGTTTTCCTGGATCTTAAAATGCCCAAGGTAGATGGGCTCGAGGTTTTAGAAGCCGTAAGAGCTCAAGAAGAGACCAGAAATCTGCCAATAGTAATATTAACCTCTTCTAAAGAAGAAAATGACGTTGCCAGAAGTTATAGATTGGGAGCCAATAGCTATGTTGTTAAACCCGTTGAATTTGCCAGCTTTGCAAAAACAGTACGTAAAATTGGAAGGTATTGGGTACTTCTAAATCAAAGACCGGAATAGCTATGGTAACCACTAAAAGATTATGAGCGCTATAAAACTATTACTACTTGAAGATAATGATCTTGATGCGCAGCTTATACTTCGTGAGTTAAGAGAATTAGATCAAGAGTTCGAAACAAAACTAGTTTCTGAAAAAAATGAGTATGAGCAAGCTGTTAAATATTGGTCTCCTGACATAATTATTTCTGATTTTAAACTGCAATACTTTAATGGGGATGAAGCCCTGGCTTTCGCAAAGAAAGTGAATCCGGAAATTCCTTTCATAACCCTTTCAGGCTCAATTACTAAAACCATGGAAGTTAAACTACTCGAAAATTATGCAAATGATGTACTTACAAAAAATAATTTAAAGCGGCTGCCCTTTGCGGTTAATAGAGTGCTAAACGAAAGAGTAGAGAAGGAAAAACTAAATACTACTCTGCTGGAACTCGAAGAGAATCTTAAATTTCATGGGGCGTTATCTGAAATTTCGATAAGATTTAATTCAACGGAGAGCTTGGATTCCAAAATTAACTATGCGTTTGAAATTCTTGGAAAGGTTACAAATGTTTCCAGGGTATATCTTTTTGAGGATTTTGAAGATGGAAAATTTACCAGGAATACATTCGAATGGTGCGCAGATGACGTTTCTCCACAAATAGAGTCGCTTCAAAGAGTATCTTACGATAATGATATTCCTTCCTGGAAGCCTCATCTTATAAAAAAAGGAAGAATTTTTTGCTTTGATATAACCGAATTGGATGAAGACATGAGAGATCTTCTGGAGTATCAGGAAATTAAAGCGGTTATTGTTTACCCAATTTATTTAAAAAATAAGTATATCGGTTTTATAGGGTTTGATGAAGTAAGAAATAACCGAAAGTGGAAAAATTCGGAGGATAAACTCTTGAAATCTGTTTCGGGTATAGTTTCTAATATTTTGAGTGAAAAAAAAGCAAAAGACCAGCTAAGGGCGAGTAACAAAAGGTTAAGCAACCTGCTAAAAGAAAAAGAACTACTTGTTGGAGAAGTGCATCACAGAGTGAAAAATAATTTGGCACTTATTTCTAGTTTTTTGCAGCTGGAAAAGTTTGGTATTAGTAAGTCTGACTCTATGGAACAATTAATCGAAGCAAATATCATTAGGGTCAGGTCGATTGGAATTGTTCATGAAACAGTATATAAGCAAGGGTCTTTTACAAAAATTGATGTACTTGAGGTATTCAAAGAAATAGTTCATTCTACATTTTCTGAAAAAAATATGGTTTCGCTAGTGGCAATAGATAAACCTGAAGCCCGTGTTCATTTTAATATAAATACTGCGGTGCCATTTTCACTATTAGTTAGTGAAGTAATGTTTCAAGTGTTAAATACTTTAGATGCTAACAAGCTTTCGTTGTCTAACAGGATTAAGGTGTCTGTTTCAGAAAAAAATGGAGCGAAGAGCATTACTATTGAAGAACCTAAATTGGCAAAAGTTTTACTAAGGCTAAAGAAAGAAGATAAATTTACCGAAGTGATCGAAGTTCTTGCTAAACAAATTGGCGCTGAATTGAGCATACTTCCGGGAGGCAAGGTTTTCCGAATTACATTTGCCGATAAAAGTATAAGAGGGCCAAGCAATACAATTGATGTGTAGTCTAGATTTTCTCCTCAAAAATCCGCCGCATCATATTTTCATATTCTTCAGTTAACACCACGCCTCTTCTTGACATCATTGCTTTCATTACTTCTAAAGCTTTATTGAATCGAAATACAGGATTTTCTTTCCCATCAAGCCATGTAAAAGAGGGAATGTACTTTTTTGGGAAGTCAGATGTGAAGATGTTGGATGAAACTCCACATGTGGTTCCGGTACTCAACATAGAATTAATAGAAGTTTTTGAATGATCTCCCATAACTGTTCCGAAAAACTGAAACCCTACGTTATAGGGCTTTTTTGTTTCCCAATCCTGTATACGCACAAAACCGTAATTATTTTTTAGGTTTGAAGTATTCGAGTCAGCTCCCATATTACACCATTGCCCTAAAATGGAATTACCAACAAATCCATCGTGCGCCTTATTCGAAAATGAATGAAAAATGGAATGGGAAACTTCCCCGCCTACCTTACAAACAGGCCCTATGGTTGTCGCATTGTAAATCCTTGCGCTCATTTTAATAGTAGATTGATTACATACTGCAACCGGACCTTTAATGATACTCCCAGCCTCAAGGGTTGCATTTTCTCCAATATAAACAGAGCCAGTATCTCCCATTATAATTACACCGGGTTCTATTGTGGCACTTTCAGCTATAAAAACGTTTTCCGGTGTTGAGATAGTTACGTGTTTATACTTCTTATTAGAGATAGGCTGAAGGTCGAGAAGCTCAATATCTTTTACTATCTCATCACTGTTAATTTCAAGCAGGTCCCATATATAGGTTAGTAATACCGGCTTGAAAGAAATCACTTTTTTTGACTCGATTTTAGACTCTATCTCATCAGGAGAGTCTATGCAACCTATAAAACAAGAACCAATTAAGATATCTTCAAAGTAGAGAGCGTCTCCGGGACTTAGTTTTTTAAATGCACTGTTGAGTTCATCAGAAGGTAAAACTCTGGAATTCAAGCAATAGGTCAATGCCGTATCATTGGGTTGAGGTGAAGGGAAAACTTTCTCCAGATGATCATCAGTATACCAACTGCATATTTCAGGTTTTAACGTTCGTTCCCATTTTTCTTTAACAGTGAGCACACCTATTCTTAAATCCCATACAGGTCTTGTAAGGGTTAGCGGTTTAAAATGGCGAGCTAAAGAATCATCAAAAAAATGAAGTTGCATTTAAATCGAAATTAGGCCGAAATGCCGTTGTTAATATTTATATTTTGTGGGTCTGATTAACATAATAGTATTAAATAAATAAATATGTGTGGAATAGTAGGTTACGTGGGTAAAAACCACGCCAAAGATGTAGTCATCAAAGGACTGAAAAGACTTGAATACAGGGGATATGATTCTGCCGGGATTGCAATAATTAATGGGACTTTATCGGTTAAGAAATGTAAAGGAAAGGTAGCATCGTTAGAGAAGCTTATTGCTAAAGATCAAGACGGGATAATTGCAATTGGTCATACACGTTGGGCTACTCACGGAGAACCAAATGATACTAATTCACACCCTCATGTAAGTTCATCTGGCAAACTTGCAGTAGTACATAATGGGATTATTGAAAACTATAATGTTTTAAAGCAAAAGCTCCAGGAAGATGGATATGAGTTCTATTCACAAACGGATACTGAAATTGTAGCGAAGCTTATCGAAAGTTTTATTGATAAAGATCCATCTATTGAATTTGTTAAGGCTGTAAAACTATCTCTCGCTCAAATAAAAGGAACTTATGGATTAGCAATTTTACACTCCGATTATCCTGAGACAATCGTAGTTGCCAGAAAAGGATCGCCGCTTTTGATTGGTGTTGGAGAAGGAGAAATGTTAGTTGCATCTGATGCTTCTGCTGTAGCTGAGTATACTGACAAAGTAGTATATCTAGATGATGGAGAGTTAGCTGTAATAAAAAAAGACAGCTATCAGGTTTTAAATGCAGAAGATGTTGAACTTTCGAAAGAAGTACATGAATTGGCAATGAGTCTTGAAGAGATTGAAAAAAGTGGTTTTCCTTTCTTTATGCTGAAAGAGATTTTCGAGCAGCCAAAAACTATTTCGGATAGTTTGCGAGGTCGATTGAATGTAGAAGAAGGCACGATTACTTTAGGCGGTCTTTCGCAGGTTATGGATAAGCTTGTTGATGCTAATAGAATTATTATTGCAGCATGTGGAACCAGTTGGCATTCCGGGCTAGTAGGTGAATACTTGTTTGAATGGCTGGCAAAAACTTCTGTTGAAGTTGAATACGCTTCAGAATTCAGGTATAAAGATCCTTTAATTGGTGAAGGAGATGTATTGTTAGTGATTTCGCAAAGTGGCGAAACAGCTGATACCTTAGCGGCACTTCGTGAAGCAAAAAAGAAAGGAGCAACGGTACTTGGAATTGTGAATGTTGTAGGCTCTACTATTGCCAGAGAAACAGACGGAGGAGTATACTTACATGCCGGACCGGAAATTGGGGTAGCTTCAACAAAAGCTTTTACCAGCCAGGTTACTGTATTAACTCTTATAGCACTAAGTTTAGCTCAACATAAAGGTACAATTAGTAAAGAATATGCCAAACGAATAATTAAAGCACTTTCCATAATTCCGGAGCAGGTCAGTGAGATTCTAAAGCAAAGTGATGAAATTGAAAAGATTGCAAACTTATTTACCTATGCTCCAAACTTTTTATATCTGGGAAGATCCTACAGTTTTCCAGTTGCATTAGAAGGTGCTTTGAAGCTTAAAGAAATTTCTTACATCCACGCTGAGGGTTACCCGGCAGCAGAAATGAAGCACGGACCAATTGCATTAATTGATGAGATGATGCCCGTAGTAGTAATAGCATCTACACAACATACTAATGATAAGATGGTAAGTAATGTTGAGGAAGTGAAGGCCAGAAAAGGGAGAATCATAGCTATAACCTCACCTTCTAACGAGGAAGTAAAAGAGCTTGCAGAATTTAGTTGTAGAATTCCAGAAACAGAAGATGTTCTTTCTCCTCTTTTGAGCGTAATTCCTCTTCAGTTACTCTCATATTATATAGCAGTTAACAGAGGTTGCGATGTTGACCAGCCGAGAAATCTTGCCAAAAGCGTAACGGTGGAGTAAAATCATAGAATTAAATTTTTTGGTTCTAGTTCAGTAAAATTAATTACATGAACTCCGCTTAACTAGAAAAAAGTCCTTTTCTTATTAAAAAAGAATGTGGATAACTTGTATTTGAGCAAAAAATTTAGTTCCATTGTTTCTCTATGTAAACCTCTCTCTGTGCAAGGAAACAATGAAAAACTGGAAGACCATTATCTTTAAGATTGTAGTATTGGTTTTGTTAACAATAGTAATTTTTACTGGGTAAAAACCACCTCTTAAGTTAAAAAAAGGGTTAGATTAAGGTTATTTTTTTAACCCTGACTATCGGATTGTATGTATTAAATTTTACAGAAGTTTGATAGGAATAATCTTACTTTTGTTTATTAATTAAAGATAAGTCAAGAATTTTGAAGATCGATCTTTCATATTTAGAAGATATTACCGGTGGCGACAAAGAGATGATGCTTGAAATGCTCAATTTGTTTATTGAGGATATTCCTTATCAGGTTGAAAGAATAAGGGAGGCAGCAGAGGAGAAGGATATGAAATCCCTCGGAACCGAAAGTCATAAATTAAAGCCCACTCTTCAGTATGTTGGTTTAAATGAGATGTATAATCTTATCAAAAAACTGGAGGCACTTGGGAAATCTGGTGAATATTCGAATGAGGTTGACAGGCTAGTTCAGGAGTTAGTAAATAACCAGAAGATAAGTTTACCTTTCCTCGAAGCCACAGCTGAAAAATTTAAGTGATATTCTTCAGCACCATTTGCAAATGATCAATCTTATCTGAAACATATATTTCTCCTTCCTCAATAAAGCCCAGGGAATTGTAGTAATCTTTTAGTCCAGCCTGAGCTTCAATTCTAATATCGGTGCCTGGGTATAGCTCGAATGTTTTCTTTACTGCTGACTTAATTAGTTCTTTTCCTACCGTACCTTGACGATACTTTACAGGCAAAACTATTCTTCCCAGGGAAGCTTCTCTGAATTTGATACCCGGCGCAAATACTCGTAAATATCCGGCAAGTGATTTCTCATCATACATTAACAAATGTTGCGCTTTTTGATCTGAGTCATCCATATCCTCGTAAAGGCAATTCTGCTCAATAATGAAAACATCTTGCCTCAGTTTTAGCACATCATATAGCTGAACCAGATTCAGCTCCGGGAATTCACAAAAAATAGTTGTCATCTTTTTTTGATTGAAAGTAAACAAAATCAAAAATTCTACGTAACGGGCAACTGACATTTAACAAAATTCCACCATTATGATTTGGGCTTGGCTAATAAACAGCGTATCCGTATTTATAACTGCAAAGGTATTGAGCGGAGTTGAGATAAAAAACTTCTGGAGTGCCGTTTGGGTGGCAGCAGGCATTTCGCTGGCAAATTTTCTGCTAGGCCCCATTCTTCACTTTCTTGCTCTACCGTTTACCATTATCACCTTTGGATTGTTCGCATTGGTTGTTAATGCACTTTTGGTAAAGCTTGTCGATGAATTTGTTGATGGGTTCAAGATTAAGAATTTTGGATGGGCGATAGCCTTTACAATTATAATGACCATTATCAGCTCAGTATTGATGAGAGTTTTTAGCTGATTTAATTCTTTATAAAAAAAGCTGCCTTGAAACCAGGGCAGCTTTTTTTGTGCCAGTGAACTTTTAAATATTATCACATACAGCTTGTGTAAAAGTGGAAGTAGTGCCCTCGCCTCCAATGTCTGGTGTACAATATACTTTTCTTTCCACGAGCGTTTTGTAGATCGCTTTTCGAATGTTTTCTGCTACTTGTTTCTGGTCTATATGCTCGAGCATCATCAAAGCAGAAAATAGAAGCGCGAGAGGATTTGCTTTATTTTGTCCGGCAATATCTGGGGCTGAACCATGTACCGCTTCAAACATTGCAGCATCATCGCCAATATTCGCAGCACCAGTTACTCCAAGTCCTCCCACAAGTCCGGAAGCTAAATCTGATAGGATATCCCCGAAAAGATTCGTTGTTACAACAACATCAAATCGTTGAGGTCGCATCACCATTTGCATGGCCATATTGTCTACAATTAAATCTTCGAATTCTATATCAGAGTAATCTTCAGCAATCTTACGGCCTACTTCTAAAAATAATCCTGTTGTAAGTTTTAGAATGTTCGCTTTATGAACAAGCGTAACTTTTTTCCTTCCATTAGCTCTGGCATATTCAAACGCAGCAATAATTATTTTTTTGCTGGCTTCTTCTGTAACTACCGCGATGCTTTCAGCGTGTTTCTTATTGTCATCTTCCTCAACCCAATGCTCTTTACCAATATATAATCCTTGAGTGTTTTCACGAAAAATTACCATATTCACATTCTTAAATGGACTGTCAATACTAGGCAAAGTACGAGCGGGACGGATATTGCTATAGAGATTGAATTTTTGGCGCAATGCAACATTTACTGAACGGAATCCGGTGCCAACAGGGGTGGTAAGTGGACCTTTGAGAGCAACACGGTGTTCTTCAAGGGCAGCGATTACTTCATCTGGGAGTGGGTTGCCTTTTTCCTTATAAGCAGTAAGACCTGCGGTTTGTTCAACCCAGTCGATTTCTGCTCCGGCCTTTTCTAAAATGGTAGTTACTGAGCTTGTGATTTCTGTTCCGATTCCATCTCCGGGAATCAATACAACTTTCTTCATGTGGTATTTTTCAGTTTCAAATTCTTACGGGCTTGAATATACAAAAAAAGGAACCCGGGATTTGACCTTACAGTTCAGTTTTGGGTTGTTAAAGATATCAGGATTGATATGTTACCCGGTATATTTTCCCTGAGTGGTCGTCTGAGATAAGTATGGATCCATCCTGAAGCTGAACAATAGAAACAGGTCTTCCCCGAATATCTTCTTCACTTTGGAGCCAGCCGGTAATGAAAGGTGTATAAGAAGTAGGGTTTCCTGCATCATCGAAAGTTACCATTGTAATTCGGTATCCTATCTTTTCACTTCGGTTCCAGCTTCCATGTTCGGCTATCAATGCCTGATTCTTGTAAGATGCGGGAAACATTTCTCCTGTGTAGAAAATAAGTCCAAGAGGGGCTACATGTGGCCCCAGCTCCTGAACAGGTTTCTTAAATTCATTTTCACGGTTTTTTCCTGCATCTCCATATTCGGGATCCCAGACGGATGAAGCATGAAGAAATGGAAAGCCAAAATGCTGACCTTCTTCCGTTAGTTCATTTAATTCACAGGCAGGAGTGTTATCCCCAAGCCAGTCACGACCATTATCGGTAAACCAGATGTTTTGTGTTTCGGGATGCCATGTAAAGCCAACCGTATTTCTGACTCCATGAGCAATAATTTCGCGATTACTACCATCGGGATTAATCCGGGTGAGAGAGGCGAAGATCGGGTTTTCTTCTTCATTATTACAAATATTGCATGGTGCGCCAACAGGAACATACAGTTTTCCATCCGGACCAAAAGCAATATACTTCCAGCCATGGCTAGTTTCTCTAGGGTAGTCATCCCTAACTAAAACAGGTTCAGGGGGATTTCCCAAATCAGACTCAATGTCCTCGAAACGCCAGATGTTACTTATTTCTGCGACATATAGATCACCATCTTTGAACGCAACACCATTCGGCATTCGTAAACCGGAAATAATAGTGTAAACAGTATCTGCTTTGAAGTCTCTGTCTGAATCAACTACCGCATACACTTTACCATCTTCGCCTGTTTTTCGGGTGCCAACATAAACAACTCCCGAAGGGCTCACAGCAAGCTGCCGAGCTCCGGGAACATGATCTGAAAATTCTTCAACAGAAAAGCCCTCTGGCGCCTCCAGAAAGCCTAAAGAAATTTGTGTGGTTTTATTATCGGGAGCGTTGGTTTCTTGTTCTGAGGAAGAGCAAGCCCAAAGATATAGCACAAAAAAAGTTAGAAATATTAGTCTCATCCATTTTAGGTTAGTTACAATTTTAAGATGTGTTTTCATCGGCTAATATTCTGTTAAAATTTGAGAAGCTTTGAAAAGGAATGATGTGGCTTCATCTTTCCGTTGCAGAGATAACAATGAAGAAAACACTTGTTTGGTTTAGAAACGATCTGAGAATTCATGACAATGAAGTTCTTTTTAAAGCCTCAAAAGAGGGAGAAGTTTTACCCCTCTATATTTTTGACCCAAGACACTTTGGTGAGACTTCCTTTGGGTTTCCTAAAACGGGATCATACAGAGCTCGGTTTCTGATTGAATCCGTAAAGAACTTACAGGATAACTTGCGTAAGATTGGTGGAGATTTAGTCATTAAAGCTGGGAAGCCTGAAGAACTTATTCCCGAATTGGTACACACCCATCACATTGAAAAAGTTCTGGCTCATAAGGAAGTCACTAAAGAAGAAACAGATGTTGAAGTGGCGGTCACATCATCCCTTGAAATATCGGTAGAGTTTATCTGGGGAAGCACGCTTTATCATATTGATGATATTCCATTTACCAAAGAGGAGCTTCCGGATATCTTTACTTCCTTCAGAAAGAAAGCAGAAAAAAAAGCTGAAGTAAGGGCATTGATTCAAGCACCAGATTCAATAAGGTTATTAGAAAATATAGCCCCTGGAGAAATCCCATCAATAGAAGAATTGGGGATACAAAAACAAGCGATTGATGAGCGTGCTGTACTTTCTTTTAGAGGAGGAGAAGATGAAGCTTTGCAGCGAATAGAAAACTACTTCTGGAAAGAGGATCAGCTCAAAAATTATAAGTATACCAGAAATGGGTTATTGGGAGCGGATTACTCTTCAAAATTCTCTCCTTGGCTTGCAAACGGAACTCTTTCACCAAGAATGATTTATTGGGAAGTTAAACGCTATGAAGAAGAGCGTAAAAAGAACGTCTCCACCTATTGGATGATCTTTGAGCTTATTTGGAGAGATTATTTCAGGTTCTCTGCATGGAAACACAAGACTAAATTTTTCTTAAAGGGAGGCATTCAGGGAAAGGAAAGAAACTGGAATCAGAATAAATCAATTTTTCAAAAGTGGGCTGATGGTAAAACCGGTATTCCATTTATCGACGCAAATATGCGTGAACTTAATGAAACAGGATTCATGAGCAATCGTGGAAGGCAGAACGTGGCAAGTTTTCTTGCACAAAATCTGAATATAGACTGGCGGATGGGAGCTGAATATTTTGAATCATTGTTGCTGGATTACGATCCGTGTTCTAATTATGGGAACTGGATGTATAATGCTACCGTTGGTCACGATCCCAGAAACCGGTATTTCAACATTTTACATCAAGCTGATCGCTATGATAAAAAAGGTGAGTATGTACGTTATTGGCTGAAGGAACTAAAATGTGTTCCATCCGAGTTTATCCATACACCCCATACAATATCAGCCGACCAACAAAAGTTATATGATTTAGAGGTAGGAATTGATTATCCTGAACCTATGATAGATTTGGAGCAAAGCTATGAAGAAATCAAAAACAGAGAGTAAGTCTAATATTCTGCAACTCGCTCAAAAGAGAAGTGTCAAAGAGATTAAACGTTCTTCAGAAGTGGCACGATCTTTATTTTCAGAAACATGGAGAGTATACCTTGATGAGGTAAACATGGTATCTGTAAAAATGAAAAAATCTAAAGACTCAAAAATTGATAGCTCTAACGGCCCTGTCCGGTTATCTCTTGTAGATTAAGTTCAAGTGCGCAGAATGAGGAAGAAGTCGGAGCTTCCGACTAAACTATGTGCTGTATGTAATCGGCCATTTAGTTGGAGAAAAAAATGGGAAAGAGATTGGGATTCCGTTAAATACTGCAGCGAACGTTGTCGTAGAAATTCAAAAACTTAATCGATCCCAAATAAATTGAGGCACAGACTTAGCAACCCATGCTATTAATCTCCAGCGTTTCGTTATGTATACATGGTTTTTTTTAGCTTCAATCCCCTTGATCATTTGTTTTGTAGCCTTTTCCACCGAAGCTACCCAAAACATGCCTTTATTATTTTCGGTCATCTCGGTGTGGATGAAACCCGGTTTTATATCAGTAATGGTAATATCAACGCCCATTCGGTTTGCTTTCTGGCGAAAACCGATCATATAATTTGAAATGAAGTGTTTAGAAGCGGTATAAGCCGCTGCCCGGCCTGAAGCAAGAGTAGAGGCAATGGATGACATTCCCACAATTTGTCCGGACTTTTTCTCATCCAGAAAGTGCTGAAAGGCTACATTCATCCCATGAGCAAACGCAGTAACATTTACATCAATAGTTTGTTTGTCGGAGCCCCAGGTTAGCTTTCGGGAATCGCGACCAACTCCCGCATTTAAGATCATGATATCCAGACCGCCCATATCTTTGATTAGTTCCTGATAGACAGATTCTGCTTTTTTAATATCAGTTACATCTAATGGCTTGATGAAAGCAAGCTCACCGATTTCTTCTTTTATCTCTGTAAGTCGCTCAGCTCTTCGACCAATTAAACCTACTTTATATCCTTTTTGTGAAAATTGAATGGCCAATTCTCTTCCTATTCCTGAGGTAGCACCCGTAATAATTACGTTCTTCATTTTATTGGTTCGAGATTCTCTGACAAATAATTAATCAATGGTTGTTGAGTGAGTACATCAAAGGTAAACAGAAATTCCAGATATTGTTCAATCACTCGTTGCTTCGACTTTAACAATACTTCTTCAAGCTTTAAAATTCCCTCTTTCATCTCAAGTATAGCAATAGGATCATAATCTTCAACTCTGGCTAAATTTTGAACGAGGTTTTCAAGATCAATTTCCTCGGTTTGTTTAACAATCTGATTATGATGAGCAATCAGGTTTTTAAGATACTCGTATTCGAGAACCCGGTTTACAGAGTCCTGAAATTGTTCACTTTCAAATTCATTTCTCAGTTCAATTTCATCCAACCTTCGTTCGGCAATCTGGGCTCTGTTGTTTTGAAAAATGGGAATAGTAATTCCTACTGAATATCCAATTTCAGAATCGCGATTTGTAAAAGGGAAGTACTCTCCTTGAATGTAACCAATATCAAAATCTGCTTTTTCAACGCGTACTTCCTGTCTGGCCACTTCAATTTGTTGTGCTATTAACTCCAGTTCTTTAGAGCTGATGGATGAGTTTGCCAGCTTAGTTGCCATGCTGTCGATGGTGGAAACTGAAACAAGTTCAAAGTTAGTCCAATCAAAATCAGATATTCCAAAAATCACTGAAATTGTTTTTCGTATTCGATTCCATTCGGTAAGAGCATCATCAAGAGTTTCGAGTTTTTCTACCTGATCAATTTTCGTTTCAGCAAAGTCACGGGCATCAAAAAGATCGCTTTCCATGTTCTGCTGAAAAATAGTTGCCATATGAGTAGTTAAGGAAGATTGCTTCAAAATCAGTTCATAGAATTGCTGCTCAAAAAGATAATCAAGCACATCTTCGTAACGGGAAAGGAGGTTCTCTTTGAACTCAACCTCTTTTCTAAGGTCCAGTTCTTTTTTTGTAGCATTGAAGAAAGCATTGTTCCGGCGAATTTTCCATGGATTTCCAGGTCTGATCCGAACCGCGTACTGAAGATCCTCATAATTAAGTTCATCATTGCCGGCGCGTAACTCAAGTTCGTCAATTATGGGAAGCCGGTAGTTTTGTGGACTAAGAAAATTCCGTTGAGCATCATAGCGTTCAAGATTAAGGTCTTCGAATGCAGTAAGTAGGTAATCGGAAACGGTTTCCTGAGCGTCTAAACTCGTAACTGATAAAAATAGAGCTCCTAAAACCAGGGTTATTTTTAGAACAAAATGCTTCATCTTATGATGATTTTCTCTCCTACTGGTAACCCATTTTGATCGGGTATTTCAATAAAAACTTCCAGACCAAAAGCTTTAACACTGGTCGATTTTTGTAGAATCTGTGGAAGTTCTACCACTGATCCAAAGCCAATTATTCTTCCCGTTGCAAATAACTCAGTATGTTCAAGTGCCTGAATGGTAACCGATTCTCCGAGGGACTTATCACGGTCCTTTTTTCCTACCAAATACCCTACTGCGGAAGTTGGGTGCAATGGGTTAACAGATACTACCGAAGTAAATGCTTCTATTTGCTCTCCTTCCTTCACATATACATTTTCGATGACTCCGGCGAAGGTGGCATATTTATTAAGCCGCTCATCTTCTTCAAGTTTCCAGTCTAATTCCTGCTGGGCAAGATCAATTTCAGCCTGCATCTGTGATTGATCAAATTCGTGATCCTGTCGCAAGTCCTGCTCTTTGATATTCACGGCTTCAATTTCTAAAAGACCTTTAGCACGAATTGATCTGATTTGCAATTCCAGAGCAGTAAGACTGTCCTCAGATATTGGCGTAGTTCGATCATTTAGAATTTCATTGGTTAATGATCGGTTTAAATTGATCCGATTTTGGATAAGTGCAACTTCACTCTGTGTGTCATTTCGGATGATTCTTTTCTCAGAATCGAGAAGCTTAATTTCAGATTCCAGAAGCTTTTGTTTTTCGAGTTTCTCAGACTTTAGGAGTTCGACCTTTTTTTCAAGTTTCTGGATTTCAAGAGTTAATTCCTGGCTCGAAAGCGTGACCAGTAAATCTCCGGGCTGAATGGTTTGTCCGGGCACGACATAAACTCCATCAATCACTGCAGATTTTTCCGCATTGATCTTATAATCTTTTGAATATGTTATTCCAAGAAATGAACTACTTCCTTTGAAGTACCGGTTGTTAATTGTGAGAAGGCTCACAAAAAGAACTGCAATGAATATGTAAAATGAGTTAGGTCCCTTTTTCATATCAATCTCCTAATTTTCTTCCTGGAATGCACGGTAATCAGCTCTGATACGGTCAATGCCTTCTACTTTTTGCAGTTCAGATAAAAATAATGTGTTATCAACCTCAGGTTTAAGCTCAATGGAGTATTCAAAATCAAATCGTCCCGAAGCTCTTGTTCTTACCTGCACATCTTTAAATTCCTGGCAGAATTTTTCAATAATTGAGATTGCGTATGAAAGGTGCTCCTTATCAGCAAGCCGGAATTCAAGTTTACCCCGTACTCTTTCTTTGGATGAGAAAGGAGTCATGTTTAAAACAAGAGCCATAATACAAAACAAGATGGTTCCCACGAACGCGATGGTATAACCAAACACACCAATAGCCAAACCAACACTTAATGAAGCAAAGAGAAAGATAATATTTCGGGCATCGGTTATTCGGGTTCTGAATCGGATAATAGCGAGAGCACCAAAAGCGCCAAGTCCACGGGCAAGGCTGTCACCAATGGCCATCATTACCATAGCCGCTACAATAGAGCCTAAAGACATAGCCTGGAAAAAGTTTTTAGGGTATTGATGCCCCGAAAATGTAAGCTTATGAGTAATCGCAATCAGAGACGATAAAACAAACGCCCACAACAAAGAATAAAAAACATTCAGAAATGTGGGGTAATCGTAAACCGGTTGATCCGGAAAAAGTTCAAACATAGTATATAATTAATGCACGCAAAGAGGCTGCTGATCAAGTCTTAAAACCAACATCAATTATACTATACTTTTTACGATAAGAAAAGGGGTACTGTCAGGCTTTTGAAAGTTCCGGCATACGGGTTTTAGCATATTCAAATCCACCAAAAAGAACGCCTGAGTACACCAGATCACCAAGCACAGTATTATGGAAAAAGGGAATCGCCATTTCGTAGCATAGTATTAACCCGGCGGCATTAAGCGGATAATCAGGATCACTCAGCCATACACCAAAATTAGAAACCACAAAAAAGATGACAGATGCGCTTAAGCTTCCAACAAGAACTCGCGGCAATGTAACTTTCTTAAGCAGAAAGATACCGGCAATAACGATGAGTGCTATTGCTCCATATACCCATGCAAAGCCGGGAGTAAAGAGTGTAAAGCCCTGATAATAGCTGGCGTACAAAATATTATTGATGAGCAAATCACTTAAAAACATAGCCAGTAAAGGGAGAATGAACGAGAGTTTCTTATCCGAAAAATAAGCTGCCCCCATTAACGACATGGCACCAATCGGCGCAAAATTGTAAGGATGAGGGATTAACCTTGATATTGCAGCTGCGAGGATTAACCCGGAAAGAATAATAAATCGTTTATTCATAATGTGATTTTTTAAAGTTGCTCTAAAATAAAAAAAGCATCGCTCCAAAGAAACGATGCTTTTCGATAAACAGAATATATTTACTATTTATTGGGCTGTTGCATTCAGTTCTACGTTTAAAGTGATATCCACTTCGTTACCAACAACGGCATCAGATACCCAATCGCCGGTTCCAACTCCAAAGTCATTACGCAAAAGCTGGAATTCTGAAGAAATACCTGCTACTAAAGCATTTTCACGGAATGGATGATCTTGCACACCAAGAAGTGTAAATGGTAATTCAAAGTCTTTGCTTTCATCTTTAATTGTCAGCGTTCCATAAGCTACAAAGTTGTTATCCCCATCAGCAGCTTCAATACGATCGCTTGTAAACGTAATTGTTGGGTATTCAGAAGCATTGAAAAAATCTGCGGATTGAAGGTGACCGTCTCTTCGTTCATTTTTTGTGTTAATACTCGCAACCTGTATCGTTACATCAAGACTGCTTTCTTCCAGATTATCAGGTGAGAAGTTCACATTAGCTGAGTAATCTTCAAAGGCACCGGGTACTTTAGCAAAAAAGTGTCTTACTTCGAAGTTAATTGAGCTGTGCGTTTTATCTACAGACCAGGATGTGGCTTCCATCCTAACCATAGCTACAGAAGCTACTGTAAATATAGCCAGTGCAAACAGCGAGAATAATTTTTGAGAGAGTTTCATATCAGTAATAATTTAATTTTGATTAAATAGTTGGTTAATCAACTACAAGAAATACTAATTCGTTCAATATTAAACTATTTTTATTCAGTCATAAAATTCGTTTTCGCTATAACCCTGATAGAGAATAATTTGGCTATTTAGCAGAACTTGTAAAGCGATTTCCTTTTATTCTGAATCGCCAGGGGAGTTTGGCATCTTCACCTGCGTAGTCAACGCCAACACGGGGAGATGCAAATAACTGAGAGGGTGAAATTGTTTTTCCATGATCCTCTATCCAAATTTCATCCCCAAGTAAGTCAACGCCATAGTTTTTGGTAGTAATACCCAACGCCTGAGAAGCAATTCCAGGCCCGCCACCGACAGATCGCTCCAAGTTGGTTTTCTTTCTTCGTTGAAGGATTTCATCTATTCCATCCAGAGGTTCGATTGCACGAATCAACACCGCATCAGCAAAACCTTCTTTATTGGTAACCACATTGAACAGGTGATGGATTCCGTAGCAGAGATAGACATAAGCATAACCAGGTTTACCAAACATGATTTTAGTGCGTTTGGTTCTACCATGAACATGAGAGTGGCAAGCTTTGTCGGTTCTACCGTTGTAGGCTTCGGTTTCTACAATGATTCCAGAAGTTTCGATTCCATTAAACTGAGTGCAGAGGACTTTGCCAAGAAGCTCTTTAGCGATGAGAACTACATCTTCTCTTTCGTAGAACGTACGGGAGATCTTAGTCGGTTTCATCAATCCAATGCAGAATAAGGATTGTCCTCGTAGGAGGATTTATCCATAAAGTAAGTTTCCCTGAAGGCGCGGGTAAGAATTACTGAGATCACAAAAAGCATAGAAGTGTAAAAAGCCCAAATGCCAATAATCACAAAAATAGCGTATCCCTGATAAAAATATTGATAGGTCGAAAAGGCGTAATTGAGGTAGGTGCTTACAATTAACTTAGCAAGCTCAAACAAAGTAGTGTAAATAGCCGCACCTGTCATGGCTACTTTTGGGGATATACGTCGCTCACTTACAAAGCGGAAAATGGCATACATCAAAAAGAAGGTAAAAATAATAGGCAGGGCGAAATCAAGTACGTCATAAATCCATGGTAAACGGATTTCAATCTCAGTATACGGAACCCGAATCACGCTTAAATCCAGCAAAGAGATAACAGAAATTGCCAGACTGAAGAAGAGGAAGACAGAGCCGATCACTCCAAAACCGAGAAAATTGTATAGAATATCTTTAAAGGGATGCTTTTTGTCTTTGATATCAAACACTTCAAAGATCACATGTTTAAAACTATGGAGGAGACCTTGCGTGAAAAGCATGAGAATTATCAAACCTGCAATCCCAAAAATGGTTCTGGCCCCAACCAAGGGACTTAAAATATTTCTAAGGGTTTGTTCTCCCTGGATAATATCCGATTCCGTTGCTTCAAATGTAAACACAGGGATGAGTTCGGAACCATATCGTACGATTTCATCAAAAGCGGTATCATAGGAAAGGATATACCCAATGATTGAAACCAGGATAAGGGTAAATGGGATGGCACAAATAAACAGATTGAAGGTGATCGCAGAGGCATTAAAAAAAATGTCTTTGTCTCCCATCAGAGAAAACGCCTTCTTCCAAAAATCCTTGATGTGTTCCACAGAGTGAGTTTAGTTGACTCTAAAATACACGCGTTCCCCCTTTAATTCAAAACATGCGGCACGCTTAGTTTTTAACTCTATTCATTGGTATGTTTGATGCTCAGTTAAATCCACAAAATAAAGTTAGCAAAGCATATTACTGCCGATGGTCGCTCGCAAGCAAACGCCTTTGATGAGGCAATACAACGAGATTAAAGAGCAGAACCCGGGAACTATTCTGTTATTTCGGGTCGGGGATTTTTATGAGACTTTCTCGGATGATGCAATCCTTGTGAGTAAAGAGCTCGGCATCACTCTAACAAAGAGAAATAATGGGGGAGATCAAACTCCCTTAGCCGGTTTTCCATTTCACGCTCTGGATTCCTACCTGCCGAAGTTGGTAAAAAAAGGTCATAAAGTCGCAGTATGTGAACAGACAGAAAATCCTGATGAAGCGAAGAAAGCAGGGCGCAAAATAGTTGAGCGGGAAGTGACAGAGATCACTACACCTGGTGTTACGATGTCTGACAAACTGTTGGAGCATAAAAGGAATAACTACATTATTTCTTTGTTTTGGGATAAAGATAAAGTTGGAGTGGCTTTCTCAGACATTTCTACGGGCGAATTTGGATTGAGCGAGGTGACGGAATCACAGTTAGACAGTCTACTGGCTGCGATACAACCATCGGAGGTGTTAGTTCAGGCTAAAAAGAAGAATAAGCTTGAACAGGAATTTCTGAAGTTTAACATCACCTACATTGAAGACTGGGTGTATGAAGGAGATTATGGCTACAAGATTTTAACCGAGCATTTTAAAACACATTCTTTGAAGGGTTTTGGAGTGGAAGAGTTAAAGACCGCTCATTTTGCAGCCGGATCGTTGCTCCATTACATGCAGGAAACCCAAAAGGCGTATCTCAGACATCTTCGTCGATTGTATGCCTATGAGAGCAATGAGTATATGTCGCTGGATCCGGCAACCAAGCGAAACCTCGAATTAACAGCGAGTTTGCAGGAAGGAGGCACCGAGGGAACACTCATTTCAATCATGGATAAAACCTCCACCGCTATGGGAGGTCGGTTACTTCGTAGATGGATTATGCGTCCATTGAAAAGGCATAAGCCTATTCAGCAGAGATTGGATGCGGTGGAAGAGCTGTTTAACTCCCACGACATCAGAAATACATTGAGGGAGGAACTAGAGCAGGTTGGGGATTTAGAGAGGCTCATTTCCCGGATTTGTGTAGGCAGAACCAACGCCCGTGATATTGTTCAGATCAAATTATCTCTGGCCCAGATTCCCAGAATTAAGAGTCAGTTCGCGGCAATTGATAATCCATTGTTACAGGATATCGGTAAGCGAATGAAGTTGTTGATTGAGGTTCAGGAAAGAATAGGAACGGCTCTGGCAGATGATCCACCTGCCAGTATTCGTGATGGGAATATGATTCGGGAAGGGTTTAATGAAGAGCTGGATGAACTTCGGGATATTGCCAGGAATGGTAAAAGCTATATCGCTAAAATCAAAGACCAGCTTTCTAAGGAGACAGGCATTACTTCTCTGAAGATTGGCTACAACAAAGTATTTGGCTATTACATTGAAGTCACCAATGCCCATAAAGACAAGGTGCCGGAGACATTCATTCGAAAGCAAACACTGGTTAATGCCGAGCGATATATTACTCCTGAGCTGAAGGAAATCGAAGAGAAAATTCTTTCGGCAGAAGAACGTAGTAAAACGTTAGAATACGAGCTTTTTGAAGAAGTTCGGTTGTTTGTTGCCGAGTACGCCGATGACATCCAGCAGATCGCGTTCGCGATGGCACAGTTGGATTGTATTCAGGGATTTGCAGAGGTTGCGTTCCGAAATAACTACGCCAAACCCGAAATCAGAGATTCTGAAGAAATTACTATCAAGAAGGGTCGACACCCGGTGGTAGAACAATCATTGCCGCTCGGGGAACCTTTCATCCCGAATGATATTGAGCTGAATAACGCCGAACAGCAGATTATGATTATTACCGGACCGAATATGGCGGGTAAGAGTATCATACTTCGTCAAACCGGATTGATTGTATTACTTGCCCAGGTTGGGGGTTTTGTTCCAGCAGAATCGGCGAGTATCGGTTTAGTCGATAAGATTTTTACCCGGGTTGGTGCTTCCGATAATCTAGCTGCTGGAGAAAGTACTTTCCTGGTTGAAATGAATGAAGCGGCAAACATTCTCAATAATGCCACTCCAAGATCACTTATTTTGCTGGATGAAGTCGGGCGTGGAACCAGTACATTTGATGGATTGAGTATAGCCTGGTCACTGGCAGAATATTTGCACAATCATGCTCCGGTTGCTGCGAAAACATTATTTGCGACACACTATCACGAATTGAACGAGTTAGAACAGATGTATGAGCGCATCAAGAATTTCAATGTTCAGGTGAAAGAGCATGATGGGAAAGTGATTTTCCTAAGAAAGCTGATTCGGGGTGGAGCAGATCATAGTTATGGAATTCAGGTGGCAAACATGGCCGGACTCCCAGAGATAGTAATCAACAGAGCGAAAGAGATTTTAAGCAATCTCGAAAACCACAGCCTTGACATTACCAACAAAAACGGAAGTATCGAAGGTAAAGCGACGAAGCAGAAAGAAGCGGCTAAAAATCTCTCCCAAAAAGTAGATAAACAGGAAGAGATTGAACAAATGACTTTATTCAATACGCACATCGACCCCAGAGTGGAAACCCTCATGAATAAACTCGAAGCTACCGATCCTAATCGAATGACACCAATTGAAGCGTTGATGTTGGTTACAGAATTAAAGAAGGTGTTGGGGAAGTAAAGAATGACGAGTAAAGAACAAGGAATTTTGAATGACGGAAGACCAAGGACTAATGACCAACATTTGTCTTCTGTCACTCGTCAGTTGTCCAAAAAATGAAAACCTCCGCAAAACATATCGCTGACCGCATTCGATTGATGATTTCCACCAAGCAATTTCAGGTGGGAGAGGTACTTCCTTCTACCCGGGAACTGGGCCAACAACTGGAGGCGAGTTTTCATACCGTGAGGAAGGCATACCACATTCTTGCAGACGAAGGAATGGTTACCGGAGAAAAAGGGCGTGGATTTATTGTTAATCGCCAGACTTCGCTCATGGACAAAGAAGCCCGCCTGGAAATCGGTGGCGAGAAAATCCAGGCATTAATAGAAGAATTGGTAGGGCATGGCCTTGATGATGCTGAAATAGAGTTTTTATTCCAGGAGCAGCTGGATTATATGGAATGGCCAAACAGAATTCAGACATGTGCCAGTGTAGGCGAGAACCTGGAACTGGGAGGCATGCTGGCAAGTGCTATCAAGAAGCAGGTAGGGGTAAAAAGCAAGGTCATCGACATCAATCAATACGAGAGTGCAGCTACTTATGATGCTCTGTTTGTGCCGATTCGGTTTGTACACAAATTTCGTTCGCTGAGTGAAACCATAATGATCATCCCGATTATCTATAATTATGATCCGGAAGTACTGCTTTCGGTGGTGGACCAATTTGGAATCCAGACGATCGGGTTAGTAACTTCGGACGAAGAATCCATCCCCAAAATTATCGATGAATTAAAAAATTCGATTCCTTTTGAAGGATCTTTTGTAGCCGGAAGTATATATGGGAAGTCGCTACCGTTATTTGTTCGGGAAACAGATTTAATCATCTACACTCCTGACAGTGCCAGATTAGTGGAGCAAAAAGTCCCACAGAAAAACCGGATTCGACTGGAGTATAAACTCACAGACCGAAGTGCAGAAATGATCAGATCAGAACTTTGGGATCAATAAAATTATGAATGTTAAATGCTCAATGTTAAATGTTAAGTTTCATTGAGCATTTAAAACTTAACATTTAACATTGGTAATAAAAGAGACTATTCAGAAAGCCATTGCGGCGATTGAAAAAGAAATTGAAGCGGTTCGGGAGACTCCTTCAAGTGATGTTCTGATGAACGGAATAAAGGAAAAGAGAGCCGGACATTATATCTATGTGTTTGAAAGCAATAATCAAGGATTACGGTTCGCCGAAGAAATAAAAGCACGAATCGGACTTGATAAAGAACAAAAAGTCGAAGAAGTAGATTTCAAGGATGGGAAAGTCTGGCTGGAGTTTGATAAAGATGAAGGAAAGAAAATAGAAGAAGTCTATCTGGAATGGGAGAATGATTTTGTGCTTCGTAAAATGGAAGATCACCTTCATACGCTAAAAGATAAGTGGAAAGAGGTTCCTCAACTTGATGCACTGCTAAATCCAGCTTCAGCATTTAAAACAGCCGAGTTTGCAGCACCGCCAAATCTCGATGAGTTGAGAAACGAAGCTCAGATTGAAGCCATCGAAAAAGCACTGATCAATAATGTGTTGTATGTATGGGGACCTCCAGGAACCGGAAAAACAGCAACGCTCGGATTTATCATCGCCAACCTTTTGAAACAGGGTAAACGAGTGCTGTTTGTCTCGAATACAAACCGGGCAGTGGACGTTGGATTGTTAAGTGTGATGGATGCCCTGTATGAAGTTCAACCCGAATTTGATTTACATCAAACCACTCGTTTCGGTGAGGCCTGGTTAGACGATGAGCGTTTAGAGCAAGTGCTATTTGAGAATCAGGTGAAGATAAAACTGGATGGGAAGAAAGCCGATGCCATTGAGCTTCAAACCATGATGGACAATTATAATGCACTTCAGGATCAGATTGATGAGCTTATGACCAGTGATGAAAAGGTTCCGGAAGCTATGGATTTACAAATCCAACTCATTGGGGAAAAGATAGACCGACTTGGGGGAAGGGAAGAAGTTGAAGAGAAAATTGAGAAATTGTTGAATATCAATGAGCGGTATGAGCTCAAGAAAAAGCAACTTGTGGCGACTACTATGGCTAAGGTGTGCACTTCGGAATTATTTTTTGGAATAAGTTATGATGCGGTGGTGGTGGATGAAGCCTCGATGGCAGGAATTCCCTACATGTTGCTGATGGCGGCGAAAAGTAAAAAACATTTAGTAGTTGCCGGAGATCCCATGCAGCTACCTCCAATTTCTATTACTAATGACCCAAAAGCACGATTTTTTCTGGAGCAGGATGTATTTACTTATGTATCTGGCTCTGATTCCACGGAATCTCTTTTCCAGTGGCACGATGAAAACCCGAAGTTTACCTGTTTCTTTGATACTCAATACCGACTAAAGTCAGATTTGGCAGGTGTGATCAGTTCTGTTTTTTATGAAGGGAGATTGAAGTCTGGTAAAGAAGAAAAGAAAACCAGAAAATCAAGTAGTTCCGTTGCCTTGGTGGACTCCTCAAAATATGGGCCCTCCATTGAACAGGAGAAATCAGAAAGAGGATTTAAGCCTGTAAATGAGGTTCATCTGAGACTCATTGAAGAGAGTGTGAAAAAGCTCAAAATGAAACATATACCAGAAGAAATAGGCATTATTGTGCCGTTCCGGAGTAGCGTATATCAGGTTCGGAATTACCTGAGAGAAAAGAACTTTAGAGGAATTGAAGTCGGGACTATTCACACTTTTCAGGGAAGAGAAAAAGAGGTCATAATTTTTGATACAGTAATGAGCGGTGAACTTCAATACGGTCAGCTTCGGCATTACTCAGTCCGCCCTTTTGATGAAACTAAAAACGGATTAAGTGTGCCAAGATTGCTGAATGTTGCATTCTCCCGAAGCAAAGAATTACTAGTGGTGATTGCAGATATGAATCACGTAAACCGGATATATGGAAAGAAATTTCTAGGGAAGCTTCTTGGATCGGTAAAAGAGATTTCACTTTAGAATTAGGAATAGCTGAATTAGGAATAATTTGGATTAAAATTATTCCTAATTCGTAATTAATCTATTCAATTCATTGAAATAAATGTTGATATCTATCCTTAAAGCCTCGTATATTTATTTCCCTTCGGGAAACGGAAGGATTTATTGAAACGCGAGAATAGCTCAGCTGGTAGAGCACAACCTTGCCAAGGTTGGGGTCGCCGGTTCGAATCCGGTTTCTCGCTCTTGAAAAGCCTGTCAGATTTTCTGACAGGCTTTTTTATTTTCAAGCCAGGTATCAGGTTTATTTTTTCTAAGTACATCAAAGAATGAACATTATACCATGAATAAATAGGTATGAGATTTAAGCTATTTATATTATAGTTAAGAGAAGCTGTTTTTTTATTTGTATACTAAATAGGTCTTTAGGTTTAGGAAGTACTGTCTCTATGCTATGCAATATTATCATCCTGTTACTTTTATCTGGTTTCGAGTATAGTGCGGGAAACGCTGACTTTTTCACTATTAACTCGCAAGTACAACCAGATACTACCCAGATTAATAGCTGGGTAAAAGAGTCTTTGCAGAATATTTACACAGGGGAGTTTAATGAAGCACGATCTAAGATCAAGGAAATTGAAAGGTGGTCGTTAGAGCTTGATTTTCAAGAGGGATTAGAAATGGCAGGAGTTCGTAAGTCGGATATTTTTTTATATGAACAAAAATATGATTCTTCTGAAATAGTACTCAAAGAACTACTTGAAGAGTATCCGGAAGCAAAAAATAAAGCGAGTATCCTAAATCTGCTAGCAACTACCTATCGATATCAAAATAACTATAAAAATGCGATAGCGACCTACGAGGAGTTGTTAAAACTGGCGGAGGAAACTAACGATGGCAGAATGGTTGCAGTTGCCCACCAAAATATGGGTGTAGCTTATATGGACCTTGGTAAAAGTTTGGAAGGATTAAATAGCTATTTGCTTTCCATTGAGTATGCTGAGGCAGAAAAAGACACAAACTTCCTGATTATAGCTTTGAATAATTTAGGAGATAGTTACAATACCTTAGGAAACCATGAGGAAGCTGAATTCTATCTTGAAAAGTCAGTTCAGTTAGCAAGGGAGAAGAATATGATTCCTGACCTTACAAAAGCATTAACTAACCTTGCAACTACTAAAAGTAATGCAAATGAATTCGACGAGTCGTTAGAACTATATGAAGAAGCATTGGCACTTAACCGGGAATACAGACCTGATTCTCCGCCTGTAATTGTGCTTTATAATATGGGGAATTTAGCTTTAAAGATGGAAGAGCCAGATAAGGCTAAAAAATATTTCGAAGAATCTCTCGAATTTAGTGAGGAGCTAAACCTTCCTCCGGGTTTGTATTATAATTCAGGAGGTCTAGGTAATGTGGCAGAACAAAAAGGTGATATTAAAGGGGCGATAGATTGGCATGAAAATGCTTATAAAGTAGCATTAGAAATTAATAGTAATCCTTTTATACAGGATACTCGTCAAAAATTATACAGCTTACACAAACTTAAAGGAGAATATGAAAGAGCTCTTTCATATTTAGAAGATTATGAAGCACTTTCTGACAGCTTGTTTGATTTAGAGAAGGAAAAAGAAATTGCTGAATTGGAAAACGAGTTCGAGCTTAAACGGCAAGAGGAGATCAATGAACTACTAATTGAAAAGCAAGAACATCAGGAGTTTCTGCTTCAGATTCAGTATGCTTTTATTTTTATCGCGGGCATCATTATTGTTCTTATTTTGTATCTGCTCTATTCAACAAGGAAAATCAATAAAGAAAAGACTGCAGCTTATAATCAATTAGAAAGGCAGAGAGAGGAACTCAACAAACTGTTTGCAATTATAGCCCATGATTTAAGAGCGCCACTTTCTTCTATGCAAGGCATATTATTTCTGTTAAAGAATGACGAATTATCAAAAGACGAAATAGATTCTTTTGCTAACCAGATTGAAGATACTGTTCAGAATAATATTGACGTAATGGAGGATTTATTGATATGGGCTAAAGGTCAGATGACCGGTATTACTTTTGTAAAAGAAGAAGTACACGTTTCTGAGCTTATAGATACAGTAATTTCTAAACAAGAGTATAGATTTGGAATCAAAGAGTTGAATATCAAGAATGAGGTTGATAGAAGCTTATTAATTAATTCTGATGGAAATGCTCTCAAACTGATTATGAGAAACCTGCTTTCGAATAGTATTAAATTTACTAAATCCGGTGGCTCGATACGTTTTACAAGTAGTGATTTAGGAGATAAAGTTCAGCTTTGTGTTGCGGACACCGGAGTTGGTATGTCTAAGAAAATTCAGGAAAAAGTGTTTTCTAATACCAGTATTTCATTCTCGACTGAAGGAACCAGAGGAGAAAAAGGAACCGGATTCGGGCTTAGCCTGATCAAAGAATTTACAAAAAAACTTGGGGGCTCTATCACAATAGAAAGTGAAGAGGGTAAGGGAACAAAATTTTGTATTGACCTGCCGAAATAGTTATTCAGGATTCTTTGCATTTTTTAGTTATTCTCTAAAATCGGAATGCATTATGTTTTACCTCTGTTATCCAATCAACCAACAACATAAAGAAATTAATTATGCCAGATAAAAAAGCATCAGCCGTTTGGAACGGAGATTTGAAAGGTGGAAGTGGAACAATGAATTCAGAAAGTGGAGTGTTGAACGACGCAGCTTATTCCTTTGCTTCACGGTTTGAAGATGAAGGGAAAAGTAATCCGGAAGAATTGCTTGGCGCAGCTCACGCGGGGTGTTATTCTATGGCACTTTCCAATGAACTGCATAAAGCCGGACACGAATCTAACAGTGTTGATACCAAAGCAACCGTTACTCTTGAAATGATTGATGGAGCTCCGACTATTTCAACTATTAAACTGGTTGCTGTTGCAGATGTGCCGGGATTAGACGATTCGGAATTTCAGAAGATTGCAGAAGCAACAAAAAATGCGTGCCCGGTGTCACGTGTACTAAATGCAGATATTGAATTAGATGCTTCTTTAGCTTAATTCGGTATCACATCCAGGATTTACAAGCCATGCTTAAACACATGGCTTTTTTATTTTACCTCATCAAGCTTAAGGTCTTTGGCCAACTCTTTATCCTTACTTGTTTTCCAGATGAATTGGTCGAGGAAGTAGTGATGCAAAGCTAATCCAAGTAATATTCCCTGTAGGAGTTTATCAGTCCCAAAATCAGCGAAGAGCATTTTTTCGCTGGTAACCATAAAAGGAATACATCCGGGATGTACTTCGAAGGTGCATCCGATCAAACGGAAGATCACTCCCATCAATACCGCAGTAAGAATATAACGGGGAAGGGATTTCGTAAGCTTTGCAGACAAACCAAATTTAGTTTTATCCTTTGCCTTCCGATATCGGTTTTTATGATGAAACCATACAATTGCATGGTATTGCAGATCATGAAAAATAGTTACAAAAGCGCCAAACCCGAGTAAGCCGGCTTCAAGAACAGCGTCAGAAAAACAGATATAAATGTGAAGCGGAATTACTGCGAACAGAAAAAGAGCTTTGGGTAAGTTTACTCCTTCACCCTGTCGAACAAGGTAGACCTGACGTGCAATGTAAGTCAGGCATAGCAAGCCAATTATCCCCAATGTAAACCAGGAAACCAGGCTGACAGCAGATATTCCTACCGCAGACTGTACCGATGATAAAACCGGAGCGAGTAAAGCATTGGTTTCCGGAAAACGAACAATGAACACAACAAAGGGAAGCATTAACCCGCCATAAAGTAAACTGGAGTCGAGGTAGTAATCCCACTTCACCTGCTCTTTATTCTTTTTCTTGTACAAGGCTAAAAAGCCATAATGCTGACGAACCACATGCCAGTAAGCCCACAGCCCAAAAAAGGAGGTAAAGATAATCCAGGGGATATTATACCCACTAGATCCTGATTGGTACATTAGATATGAAAGAGTGATTACAACAGGACCGGCTAAAAACCAAAGGAGACTCCACAACAATAGTTTTTTTCGTTGTTTAAACTCCTGTTTATCGAGATAAGTACGGCTGTAAGTGCCAAAAAAGTGAGGGGTGTCGATAAAGGCCACCCAAAAGAACCAAATGGTTACCATGTCCCAGCCGAGCCCGGCATACATGAACATGAGCAGATACCCACCTAATGCGCCTCCAATAAACCAGATTAAATCAGTGCGTTTATCAACAATCCAATTCGATGTGTACCAATTATTTGCAGCAGGTGCGAGTGTAGCCATTTCTAATATTTATCCGGATGAATAACAAGCCCCAAAATTATAACAATTAACAGGCGGGACAAAGAGAAATTTGTGATATCAAAAAAAATTATCCCGGCAGAATATAACTCACTTCTAATTCCCACTTCCGCGTATCATTTAGTATCTTTGTTTTTCTCTGGAAAACCTCAGTTTTGGAGCACATTTAATGAGTGATAAACCACGCGAGTATTGTGGCATTTTTGGCGTTTTTGATCATCCCGATGCAGCCCTTTTAACCTATTACGGGCTGCACTCACTTCAGCACCGTGGTCAGGAATCAGCCGGTATTGTTACCTCACATTTCGATGAAGAAAAACATCGCGCAGTAATGCCGATGTATAAAGATTTTGGATTGGTTTTAAGTGTATTTGACAAACCAAAGATCTTTAAGAAGATTCTAAAAGGCAGCTCGGCAATTGGTCATAACCGGTATTCTACTTCCGGCTCATCCAAAAATCCCGCGAATATACAGCCGTTCAGGGTTCACTACAGAAGCGGAAATATTGCGATTGGCCATAATGGGAATCTCTCTAACGCCAAACAAATCCGGTCGAGATTCAGAGATGAAGGAATTATTTTTCAGAGCACTTCTGATACGGAACTTATTCTTCACTTGATTGCTCAAAGCCAGTACGAGGATCAGATGGATCAGATTATGGATGCACTTCAGCAGATTGAAGGCGCCTATTGTCTGGTAATGCTCACAGATGATAAACTCATTGCTGTTCGCGACCCAAATGGATTCCGCCCTCTTGCACTTGGTAAGATAGATGGAAAGTTTTGCGTTGCTAGTGAGACCTGCGCTTTTGATATAAACAATGCAGAATACATACGGGATGTTCAGCCGGGTGAAGTTATAGTGATTGACAAGGAGGCTACAGAAAACGGAGAGCCTAAATCCTATTTTATAGAACCGGAAATTGGTACCAGCACCAGCCAATGTATCTTTGAGTATGTGTACTTCTCCCGACCAGACAGTATGATTTTCGGAGAGATGGTCGATAAAATCCGGAGAAACCTTGGGAAGGTGCTTGCTAAGGAACATCCTTTAAATGAGGTTGTAAAAAACAATCCTTCAGGAAGAAAACCAGTGGTTATTTCTGTGCCTGATTCCAGTAATACCGCGGCTCTGGGTTACGCCAGCGAAAATCAAAAGCTGGGAAACGATTGTAAATACGATATCGGACTGATCAGAAACCACTATGTGGGAAGAACATTTATTTCGCCGGGACAGAAATCCAGGGAGCAGAAAGTACGAACAAAGTTCAATCCTGTACGTGGAGTAATTGAAGGCAGAAGTGTGATCATTGTGGATGATTCTATTGTTCGGGGTACTACTTCGCAGTTATTAGTAGACATGATCAGAGCTTGTAATCCTTCAGAAATACATTTCATTGTAAGCTCACCACCGATAATTAGTCCATGTTATTATGGGATGGACTTTCCAACTCCGGAAGAATTAATAGCCAACCGGTTTGATAAAAATATTGAAAGGATGGCTGAGGAAATCGGGGTTGACAGTTTAAGGTATCTGTCACCCGATGGATTAGTAAATGCAGTGAAAGAAGCCAATCCTTCAAGTCACGAGTATTGCACCGCATGCTTCACTGGAAAGTATCCTGTACCGGTGAATTTTGGAGTAGAAAAAGAAGAAAACGAACTTGTTTGATGTATAACGGTCCGACCACTTTTGTAACCAGCGCACCCAGATTAGAAGACTGCCCTCCCGAATCATTACCTGAGATTTGTTTTGCAGGCAGGTCAAATGTAGGTAAATCATCTCTGATTAATAGTTTAGTGAACCGGAAGAGATTGGCAAGAACTTCAAATGTGCCCGGTAAAACTCAGCAAATGAATTATTATAACATTGCTGATGCATGCTATTTTGTGGATTTACCCGGATATGGCTATGCAAAAGTGCCTGTTAAGGAACGCGAGCGTTGGGGCAGGAATATCAGAGAATATCTGCTAAACCGGAAAACGCTGAATCTGATCGCACATATTGTAGATTGCAGGCATAAACCTACTGATCTTGACGAGGACTTTTTTTACTGGATGGCATCAAATCAAATGCCGTTTTGTGTATTACTTTCAAAAGCTGATAAGCTATCTAAGAATAAAGTTTCGCAGGCTAAATCTGAGGTAAAGAAAATATTGGCCGAAATGAATATCGTAGTACCTATTCTGGCTTATTCATCCGACAATAAACAAGCGATGGAAGAAGTACAGAACCTGTTAAGCGAATTTGTAGAAGATTAACGACTAAACTCACTCACTCTATCACTCTCATGTCATTTAAAGTTTTACTACTCGATAATGTAGACCCTGTTTGCGGGGAAATTTTTAAACAGCGCGGAATTCAGGCCGACCAACCTGGTAAACTAACCGAAGAAGAACTCTTTTCAAGAATCGGTGAGTATGACGGAATGGTGGTTCGCAGTGCAACCACGGTAACTCCTGAGCTACTCGAGAAAGCAACCAAAATGAAGGTTATTGGTCGTGCCGGTGTCGGAGTTGATAATATTGACATCCCCGCATCTACTGCAAAGGGAGTATTAGTGATGAATACTCCGGATGGGAACACCATTTCTACGGCAGAGCATACCTGTGGAATGTTGATCGCCCTCTCAAGAAATATTCCGACCTCTGTTGCCACTGTAAAAGGTGGAGGCTGGGACCGAAAAGCCTACATGGGAACTGAGGTTCACGGTAAAATTTTAGGAATTGTAGGCTTGGGTAAAATTGGATCAGAAGTTGCGAAGAGAATGATTGCTTTTGGAATGGAGGTTCAGGCTTACGATCCATTTTCAACAGAAGAACATGCTCAGTCGATTGGAGTTAAGCTGGTTGAGCTGGATGAATTATTGGGTACTTCAGATTACTTATCTGTTCACACCCCGTTGACGGAGAAGACAAAGGGACTTGTTTCACTTAAAAATGCGGTCAAACTAAAAAAAGGTATTCGTCTTGTAAATGTGGCCCGTGGAGGGATTTACGAAGAAGCAGATTTACCTAAGCTTATTGACGACGGTATTGTGGGTTCAGTGGCGCTTGATGTGTACACTACGGAACCTCCAACCGAAGAACTTTATAAAGTGCTAGCCCATCCAAATATAATTTGTACCCCACACCTTGGGGCTTCAACTGAGGAAGCACAGGAAAAAGTGGCTGAGCAAATAGCGGCTCAGATGTCTGATGCTCTGGAGAACAAAAATTACAAAGGCAGCCTGAACGGCAAGTCGATTTCATTGCTCACCAACAAAGAAGTACAACCATATCTGCAACTGGCTGAAAAGCTTGGTAGAATGATCGTTCAGCTCTCTCCTGATCACGCTAATAATTTCGAGTTTGAATATGCAGGCGATTCCGCTAAATATGCTGAGGTGCTAACAGATGGTATCCTTAAGGGAATGCTCTCAGAATATGTAGATGATGCCATTAACCTGATTAATGCTCGTGTTTATGCCGATGAGCGTGGGTTTACCATCAAAGAAGTGACATCCAGCAGAACTAAAACGTATAGTGATCTTGTTACTATCCGGCTTCCAAAAGGCGCTGATTATACCAGTATTTCTGCCGTAGTATTCGGAGAGGGCGATTATCGAATTGTAGCCATTGATAACTATGGAATTGAGCTAAGACTTGATGGCGATCTCATTTTATATCAAAATGAAGATAAACCCGGTATGCTTGCCTCGGTGAGTGGCGCACTGGCCGAAAATGGAATAAACATCGGGGCATTAAGCCTTGGTCGGTCCGGAAAAGGTTCTTACGCAATTACTGCTGTCTCGGTAGACAAGCATCTTGATGAAGCAGACCGTTCTGTTATCCAGGAACTGGATGGAATACAGAATATCAGGTATATTTCTTTAAGTTAATATATAATTAGCAGTTAGCTTTGGATCATTATAAGCCAAATACCTTAAAGGAATCACCAACTTTAATTACAATGGTTGACCCACAGCTAAGTTCGGGGTATAAACTTAACTCAAATAAGGGTTTAATACGAACAATCAAAGCAAATATTATTTGGGGGGGGGTAGTAACAATTCCTTCGTCCATAATACTCTCTTCCCCTCAAGTTGGAGAAGCATTAAAGTCTTTAGAACCTCTTTTACAAAATGGATTGATTATTCCTGACTTAAGAAGTGGTCTAAAAGATTTTAATGAGCAGTTTGAAACAAGCTCAATTACGGATAACCGGTTGGCTAAATATTCATCTGAAATAGCTTCGTTTCTAAACGAGAATACTTATGGAGTAATTGAATATAATTCAAAAGGTGCATCAAGAGCATTTATTAAAGGAGTTCTTGTATTAGTATTAATTGCAAAATTAAAAGGTTTAATTTCAATTACTTGGAAAGAACTAGAACTGGCTAGTATTAATTTATCATATAAAAAAGTAGTAAGCAGAAATGAAGTTTATGATATAGCTAAAAAAATTAAATCCGGAAGGACTTTTTTTTATGATATAGTAGTAGTAGTGTATCATTTAGTAGGGTCAGGTCTTACAGGAAGTACACCTTTATTTCCTCAAAGGACTAAAACTAATGTGAGAAAAGTTTTAGAGTTAATCGGTTTTTTTGATGCTAAAAAAATCTATGATCTTGCTAATACTACTATAGCTAAAAAGAATGTAGAAAAATTACTAGACTTAATAGAAATTGAAACTACGAGTATCTTTGATTTAAACGATTATTCAGAAAATTCTAAAATTGTAAACTCTTTAGTTTTATTTGAAGTATTTGAAGCTTTGTCCATTAAAACATCACTTTTAGATAAGTTAGAAGATAAACAGATTATGGAAATTGCTAAATCCTCGGAAGCTATAAGAGCAAAAGAAGCTATACATAAGTTGCTTATTGACAATAATAAAGAAGTTCTTGCCAGAAAGAAAAGTGAAGTATTTGTTACAAATAAGGAACTAATCGAGTTTAAAAAGTCATTAAACGATTACGTAGTAAAAGAACCAAAATCTTCTAGAAGAATTGGTGGATTTGGGACAAAGCTAGGAATTGGAAGTATTGGCGTTGGAGCTCTGACTTTTCCTTTTGATGGGGGTATAGGTTTAGCTCTTTCATTAAGTTCACTTCTACTCTCTATTGGTGGAATTGGAATTGATCACTATTCTAGGCAAAAAGCCAGACCAATTCACTTGTTCGTAGAAAAGATTCAGACAATGAGCTATAGTGAAATCTAAAGTTCCAAAAGTGTTAATTTTTTTAATGATCAGTTGTCATTACCCGCTAAGGTAACTTTTCCATACTTAGAAAAGCCAATAATCTCAGGTCCGCCCTGATTGATTTTTCCGGTAACTTTTGTTTTGGTTCGGGAGCCTTCTACGGTAAATCCTTGCAATTCAACAGCGTTGCTTCCCTGTAATTCAACAGTGGCGTTAGATATTTTGGGCATCCAGATCTGGATATTACCTGCAGAGGTTTCTAAAGTCGCGTCGTTCGTAATAGGCTCTCTATAAATAAGCATGATATTTCCACCTTGTGTTGACGCTATCACCTCTCCATGAATCTCTTTTGCATCAATATTTCCACCTTTAGTATTCAGAGAAGCATCACCCGTGCAATTTTTTAACACTAAATGCCCGCCTTCAGACTTCAAGGTTACATCTCCGTCCGCGTCTTCTACCTTAACATGTCCTCCTCCTGAAACAGCTAAAATATCTCCGGTAACTTTATTGATTTTTATATGTCCACCCCCGGTTTCATATATCTGGTCGCCGTTTATATTAGTGGCCTCAATATGTCCGCCTCCGGTATTGGTAACTAGCTCCATGTTTTCAGGAATATAAAGGGTAGTCTGAAGTTGGATATTGTTCCAGCCGTTTTCATTCACATTTTCCAATACGAACCTGGCTTCTCCGTCATCAATAATAGAGGTAGTATTCAATTTTGAGATGAGATCTTCTTTGGAAGAAATTTGTCCGGATGCCTGAACCGTAAACTTCGCCATTTTGTCTTTGGTACCAATTACAGTAATCGAACCACTTGGAATCTTAACCGAAGTACTTGTAATGGATGTGGCATCGAATTCATTTAAAAATGTATACACTCCCGGTGAAGTATTCTCCCATTCACCTTGCACCGTATTTTCATACTCACGGTTAATCACAAGCAGCTTATCATCCATTTCGAAATTGATATGGATGTTTTCATCAGAGAGCTCTCTGAGAACATTGTCGATTTCGGTTAGAATCTCATCGCGGGCTTCAGTTGGAATAAGATGAGCAAGGGCTTTGAGCTTTTGAAGACTCTCCGCATTGTCTATCTCGTTTAGATTTTCCAACTTTTGTAACTCTTCGAGCGCAGCCAGTTCTTCCAAATTTTCCAAATCGATTACATGAACCTGATTCGGAGTTGGAGGTGTTGGTTCTTGGGGAGCATTTTCTGCAGTTGCACCACCTGAATCATCGCCACCCGAAGGTATTTCAATCAGATAAAGTGCAATCGCGACAAAAAACAGACCTGCTAAAACTATTTCCCAGGAAATTCTTTTCATAGTGCTTTTTCGAAGTTATAAACAACTGAAGAGGCTACGCATATCAAAATGCTAAGTTACACAATAGTAAATTAAGCCGTATTATCAGATTTTACAGAGTTAAACGAAGAAAATATGTCATTGCGTTCAAAAATAATTGAGTTGGCCGATCATTATCAGGCGGAAATGGTAGCTAACAGAAGATACCTCCATCAACATCCCGAAGTGAGTTATAAGGAGTTCGAAACCACTAAATTTATCAAGTCAAAGCTGGACGAACTGGACATTCCTTATGAAAGCCCGCTTGAAACCGGTTGCATAGGTATTTTGAAAGGAGCCAAGGAATCAGACCGGGTAATTGCACTAAGAGCCGATATTGATGCCTTGGCTATGGATGAAGAAGGAGATGCGAAGAAAGAGTTTTTCTCAAAAAATCCAGGAGCGGCCCATTGCTGTGGGCATGATGCTCACACCTCAAATTTATTGGGAGTTGCCAAAATCCTTACAGAGTTAAAAGAGGAGCTGGAAGGGACGGTATTATTGGTTTTCCAGCCCGGAGAAGAGAAACTTCCGGGTGGAGGAAAATTACTTTGTGAAACCGGATTCCTTCAATCCAGAAATGTGCAGGCTATCTATGGACTTCACACTTCCCCAAGTCATAAGCCCGGAACTATTGCTACTAAAGAAGGTCCTTTAATGGGGAGTCCGGATGAGTTTGAGGTCGAAATTTTTGGAAAAGGAGGCCACGCTGCACGTCCACATGAAGCAATTGATCCTATTGTGTTAGCCTCTCAATTTATAACTGCAGCACAAACGGTAGTAAGCCGGAGCGTAGATCCTACCGAGCCCGCTGTAGTTACAATTGGACGAATTGAAGGTGGAACGGCACACAATGTGATTCCCGGAAGTGTACGGCTTTGGGGAACGGTTCGTACCTTGAATTCAGAAACAGCGGATTTAATAGCTAAAAGGTTAGAATCTGTATTGAAAGGAATTACAGACGGAGCAGGAGGTTCTTACACTTTCAATTTCAATAAAGGATATCCGGCGGTAATGAATACGGCTAAAGAAACAGAAAATATAATTTCAACCACGCAGGAGTTATTTGGGGAAAAGTCAGCGATTTTGATGGAGCGACCGATTATGGCAGGAGAAGATTTTTCCTTTTATCAGGAGCATTTTTCGGGTGCATTTTTCTTTGTGGGAAGTGGGAGCGAGGAGTCTGAATCAACCTATGTGTGGCACCATCCTAAATACAATGTTGATGACCGGTTCTTTCAAACCGCAGCCCCATTAATGGCTTCACTTGCACTGAATTCTAAATGAACAACCAGCGGTCTTATTGGGAATCTGAGCTCTACAATCAAAAGTACGACTTGATTGTTATTGGGGCCGGACTAACCGGGCAATCGACGGCTTACTTTTTCAAAAAAAAATATCCGGACGCAAGGGTATTGATTTTGGATCGGGGATTCTTCCCAATAGGTGCGAGCACAAGAAACGCAGGATTTGCCTGCATTGGAACGATTGGCGAACACATTGCTGATTTAGAAATCGATTCTGAAGAACAACTTAAAGAACGGATCAAAGCCCGTTACGAAGGATTGTTGTTACTTCGTGAAACTCTTGGAGATGAGGTAATCGATTATGAAGAGTCAGGAGGGTGGGAGATATTTCCGGATGCAAAGGAGTTTCTTAAAGTTAGGGACCAGATTGGAAAATTTAATAGTTGGTTAGAAGAATTAACCGGAGAAAAGGAAGTATACGAGGCTGGAACCTATTTGGGAATTCCTTCAATTTATAATAAAACCGAAGGAATGCTCCATCCGGGGAAAATGATCCAAAGGCTGTTTGAATTAAACCGGGATATTGGAATTGAGTTTCGTTGGAATACCCCGATTAACAAACTTGAACCAGAAAGTTGTTCTGCATTTGTTGAAAATGGGCCTGCCTTTACAGCAGATCGTATGGTAGTTGCTACCAATGCTTTTACAAATCAATTATTTCCTCAGGTAAAAATAAATCCAGGACGAGGGTATGTTTTTGTGACCAATGAGATCGATTTAATGGAATGGAAAGGTACCTTCCACTTTAATAAAGGATATGTTTATTTCCGGAATCTTGGAGAGCAACGAATATTGCTGGGGGGTGGAAGAAATATAGATTCAGAGTCTGAAGAAACTTCGGAATTTGGAGTAAATACATCCATTAAAGAATATCTGATTAATTTTGCGAATGAGATCATGGAGCTACCTGATTATTGGAAGATTGAACAGGAATGGTCAGGTATAATGGGCTTTACAGAATCGAAATCTCCTATCTTTGAAAAGATTGATGAAAACTGTCTGGTTGTAGCCGGACTTAGTGGAATGGGCGTAGCTTTGGGGATGCGGTTAGGGAAGAAGGCAGCGCATCAAATTTGAGAATAGAGGTAGTGGGTCATCCTGAACTTGATTCAGGATCTTATGATTCGAGCTTTGCTCCCTTTTTAATCTGGGTATTGAGTTTATAAACCTGACTAAGATCCCGGATCAAGTCCGGGATGACAACGAGAGTGATTTAATTCGATTGTAATTCAAATTCCCTATAAAGCTCCATTAACTCACTCATCATCATAGCAGTGGCCCCCCAAAGTGGAACGTGATGAATATCCCAAAAAGGAACCGTGTATTTGGTATCTTTTAAGTTCCATTCCTCCCGCATCTTATTCTTAGATTCAATTAGTTCAGAAAACGGAACTGTAAATATTTCATCAACTTCGTTGGGATTCGGAGTGAATTTTAGAGGTTCTGAAATAAACCCTACTACGGGAGTTACCAAATTGTTTGAGTGATTTACATAAAGAGGTGACATCAATCCAGCGATGGATACTTTTTCTTCAACCAACCCGATCTCCTCTCGGGCCTCTCTCAAGGCGGTCTCCTCATAGGTCTCATCTCCCTCTTTTCCACCACCCGGAAAACTTAGTTGCCCCCCGTGTTTAATTCCCGAGGTTCTGAGCGTTAGAATAATCTCGGGCTCCTCCTCCCACGTAATAATGGGTACCAACACACTACTGTTCCTGTATTCATCATGCTCCGGCATGTTTGTTTTAAATACGGGGTTCTTCTGAGAAGAAGGATGAGGACGCATTTCGTTTTGGGCTACTTCACCGGGTAAAGAATGCGCCAGTCGTTTTTCCAAAAAAGCCTGAAATCCTGTCATGGGCCATAATATAGATCAACCCTGAATAATCTAAAAGAACCAGTGAATGTTTTTAAAGAAGTGGGAGTGTCCGTACTTTAACGCCGAATTAATCTGAACAAAAAAATCAGTTAGAAAAACTACTGAATGAAGAAATATAATGTTTATGGAATTGGGAATGCCTTGGTAGATCTCGACTTCAAAGTCTCGGAATCTTTCCTTGAAGATCATCAGGTTCACAAAGGAGTGATGACTTTAGTAGACGAGGAAAAACAAACCCGCTTAATTGAGGCCATCGATCATAATAACACTAAAAAGAAGTCAGGGGGATCGGCGGCCAATACCGTAATCGCGTTGAGTCAGTTTGGAGGAAAAGCGTTTTATTCCTGCAAAGTAGCCTCCGATGAATTTGGCGATTTCTATCTCCACGATATGAAAGAAGCAGGTGTAGATACCAATCTCGATGGAATCAAAAGAGAAGAGGGAATCACCGGGAAATGTTTGGTTATGATCACACAAGATGCCGATCGAACAATGAATACTTTTTTGGGAATCACAACGGATCTTTCGGTAGATGAAGTAGACGAAGTCGCCATCAAAGATTCCGAATACATTTACATTGAGGGATATTTGGTTGCTTCACCATCAGCCTTAGAGGCAATGAAGCTCTCAAAGAAAATCGCAGAAGAATATGGAGTAAAAACATCTATCACCCTGTCGGACCCATCCATCGTTGAGATTTTTAAATCTCAGTTTCAGGAGGTAATCGGCGCCTCAGTAGATCTCCTTTTTTGTAATGAAGAAGAAGCGAAAGCCTACACCGGAAAAGATGATATTCTTGAAGCTCGTGAGGAGTTAAAAAAAGATGCTAAGCGTTTCGTAATCACCCAGGGAAAAAACGGAGCGATGATTTTTGATGGTGATACTTTTATTGATATAGAACCATACCAGGTTAGCGCTGTAGATGCGAATGGAGCAGGAGATATGTTTGCAGGTGCATTTTTGTATGGAATTACCCACGGATTGGGCTATGCTGGTTCGGGGAAGCTTGCGAGTTTGGCTTCTTCAAAAGTAGTATCGCAATATGGACCCCGGATGAAATGGCATGAAGTGCAGGAAATCTTAAATCACTTGAAATAATGGACTGGATTGAAATTCTTGGATGGTCGGGTTTTGCTATTCTAATTATGGCATGGATCCCTCAAACGCTTGATACAATTAAAGCGGGTAGAACAGATATGAATATTGCTTTCATTCTGATGTACGTTATCTCAAGTCTGCTGCTTACTATATATTCGGTTCTTGAAAACGATCATGTATTCATCGCATTAAATGCCTTGTTGACTATCGGAAGTGGGATTAATCTCTTCTACAAATTCTTTCCGAGAAAACAAGATGGATAAACTGGTACTTGCTTCCAGAAATAAGAATAAGATCGAAGAGATGAAGGCGCTGGTCGATGATCTTGGAATCGAAGTTTATTCCGCACTCGATTTTCCGGAGCTACAAGAAGTAGATGAAGATCAGGATACGCTGGAAGGAAATGCTTTAAAAAAAGCAAGGTATGTTCATCAACAAACAGGATTACCAGCACTTTCAGATGACACAGGTTTAGAAGTGGATGCGTTAGATGGTGCGCCTGGTGTTTATTCTGCACGTTATGCAGGGGAAAACGCCACCTATCAGGATAATGTACTGAAACTGTTAAGAGAGATGAGCGGAAAGAAAGATAGAACTGCTCAGTTCAGAACAGTAGTTGCATTAGTCACGGCTGGAAGTGAACATACTTTCGAAGGAGTTTGTAAAGGAGAGATCATTGATCATCAAAGAGGGGAAAAGGGTTTTGGTTACGATCCGGTTTTTCTTCCGGAAGGGTTTGATCAAACTTTTGCTGAGCTGGATTCGAAGATCAAAAATGAGATTAGTCACCGGGGCAGGGCGATTCAGAAATTCATTTCATTCATAAAAGGATAACTTCATGCTTTTTGGAACACTTGACTATATCGTACTTGTTCTCTACCTGATCGGGGTAGCCATATTTGGGTTGAAAGTTTCTGGTAAACAACAATCCACCAAAGACTATTTCCTTGGAGGAGAAGGTATTCCCTGGTGGGCGGTTTTATTCTCTGTTGTCGCCACAGAAACCAGTACACTTACATTTATTAGTATTCCTGCTGTTGCTTACGGAGGCAACCTTACCTTTCTTCAAATAACACTCGGTTATATTGTCGGTAGGTTTTTCGTGGCCATCTATTTTCTTCCTAAATATTACGATGGTGAAATGTATACCGCCTACCAGTTTCTGGAGAAACGATTTGGACCATCTATGCGGAATGCAGCCAGTTCAACATTTATGATTACTCGTCTTTTAGCAGATGGAGTTCGACTATTCGCTACTGCAATTCCACTCGCTATTATTCTCAGATTAGGGGGAGCTTTTACCGGTTGGGGAGATCTGGAATTGTATCTGCTTTCCATTTCGGTAATTGCTGTTATCACTTTGATATACACCTTCTTTGGAGGGATTAAGGCTGTGGTTTGGATGGATGTGATTCAGTTGGGAGTATACGTTGGAGGCGCTGTTTTAGCATTATTTATTCTCTTGAATAAAATTCCGGACGGATGGCGGGGAGTTGTGCAATTTGCCGAACCAGGCAATAAATTTCAGATGTTCAGGTTAGGGTTTGATCTGCCGTTTAGAGAGTTCATAGCCCAACCCTACACCTTTTTTACGGCTTTGATTGGGGGAGCCGTCTTCTCTCTTGCTTCGCACGGAACCGATCAATTATTGGTACAGCGATTGCTAGCTACGGGAAACCTGAAATCAGGTCAAAAAGCCCTTGCCTGGAGTGGAATAGTTGTGATGTTCCAGTTTGCTTTATTTTTGGTTATTGGCTTGATGCTATACGCTTTTTACGAAGGGGTAAATCCTGACGGATTAGGATTGGCAACCACCGATGAAATCTTTGCTAAGTTTATCGTTGAGCAACTTCCCGCGGGTATTTCCGGGTTGATAGTAGCCGCGTTGTTTGCCGCAGCTATGAGCAGTCTGAGTTCCTCGCTTAATTCTCTGGCTTCAGCAACCACCTATGATTTTTATAAGCCTTATTTCGGAAAAGAGGAGAATCCTGAGAAAGATCTACAAATTTCAAAAATCATCACTTTGGTTTGGGGATTTATTTTGACCGGATCTGCTTTTTTGTTTGCATTGCTTCAGTTGCAGGCAGGCGAACGGCCTACGGTAGTAGAGCTTGGGCTGGGAATAGCTTCATATACCTATGGCGGATTATTAGGAAGCTTTTTGCTTGGGATATTTTCAGAAAAACCCAATAAGAAAGATGCAATGCTAGGATTCTTTACCGGATTGATCACCCTATTGTTTATGGTAAACGGGCCCGTTCAAAATATTCTTCCCGGAGAAGGACTAGTGATTGCATGGCCGCTATATACTTTGGTAGGAAGCCTGGTGGTTATTTCTGTGGGATTGATTTCGAGCAAATCAGGACTGTTTAAAAAAGAAGCATAGACTTTAAGAGTACATTTTTGTTCATTCAGTAATGAAAACCAATCAAGACATAGTTCGCGATTTTTATACCGCTTTCTCCCAAAAAGACTACAAAACAATGGGAGAACTGTATCATTCTGAGGCATATTTTAAAGACGAAGCTTTTGAATTAAATGGAAAAGAACCGGCTGCAATGTGGCACATGTTATGTTTAAGAGGAAAAGATCTGGAAATAGAGTTTTCTGATGTAACAGAAGAAAGCGAAGACATCGTAACAGCACATTGGGAAGCGAAATACACCTTTTCAGCAACTAAAAGGAAGGTACATAATAAGATTGATGCACGGTTCAAATTCAAAGATGGGAAAATTGTTGAACACATAGACACCTTCAACTTTTGGAAATGGTCGGGGCAGGCTCTGGGACTTCCTGGTATTCTGTTAGGATGGACTCCCATCATAAAAAATAAAGTAAGAGAACAAGCAGCTAATTCATTAAATGCTTTTATTTCGTCTCATCCGGAGTATCAATAAATATCAAAGGCGGTTGATCAATCGCAGGCATTTATGAGACAGAAACTGCTCAGCGAAGGAGCCAAAGAACTCAGCTATGAGATTCGTGAAATTGTAAAAAAAGCAAAGCTGCTTCAGAAAGAAGGAGTGGAGATTTCATGGGAGAATATTGGGGATCCGATCCAAAAAAACGCGAAGATTCCAGCCTGGATTAAAAAGATTGTTACAGATCTTGCCTGGGATGACAAGACCTATGGATACTGTGATTCGAAAGGAGAAATTGAAACCCGCGAATTTCTTGCAGATCGAACAAGTAAGTTAGGAGGTGTTCAGATTACTGCTCAGGATATATTGTTCTTTAATGGTCTTGGTGATGCGATTGCAACACTTTATCATTATCTGGAACCCACTACAAGAGTAATTGGCCCTTCCCCGGCTTATTCCACGCATTCTTCTGCGGAAGCGGCACATGCAAATCATACCCCACTAACCTATAAACTAGACCCAGAAAACAGTTGGTATCCGGATATGGTTGATCTTCGGAATAAGGTAAAATACAATCCGAATATCGTAGCCATTTTATTAATTAACCCCGATAATCCTACGGGGATGGTTTATCCTAAAAAGTTACTGGAAGACATTGTTGAGCTTGCCAAAGAATTCAATCTGTTTTTAATTTCGGATGAAATCTATAATCAAATTACCTATAACGGAGCAAGAGCTTATGCACTTTCTGAAGTAATTGATGATGTACCGGGAATCGCAATGAAAGGTATCTCCAAAGAACTACCCTGGCCTGGAGCTCGGTGCGGGTGGATTGAATGCTACAATCGGGGCAAAGATGTAGACTTCGATCAATTATGTAAGGTTTTGGACGATGCTAAGATGATTGAGGTTTGTTCTACGACTTTACCACAGCTGGCAATCCCCAAAATTTTAGGAGATCCGCGCTACGAAGAATACCGGAAAGAATTAAACGAAAAGATCGGCTGGCGGAGTCGGTTTATCTCAGAAACACTGAAGGAAATCCCGGAGCTTACATTCAATCCGACTTATGGTGCTTTTTACAATACCATTGTTTTTAAAAAAGGAACCCTAAAAGAAAATCAGTGCCTGGAATTGCCAAACAAAAAGGTGACAGAATTGGTAGAGAACTGGGTGGAAAATGTTTCACTGGATACTCGTTTTGTGTACTATCTACTTGGAGCGACCGGAATTTGTGTAGTACCCATTTCTTCCTTTTGTTCTGATTTACTAGGATTCAGAGTTACACTATTAGAGGAGGATGAGGAGTTGCTGAAAAAGACTTTTACGACACTCAGAGATTCAATAAGGAAGTATCTTGATTCTTGAAATGCTCAATGCTCAATGTTAAGTGTTAAATTATGACAAGCCATTTAACCCTTAACATTTTTAATTCAAATTATTAATGACCCACGGAACCCACAACGCACTCGACGATCCCAGGAATGAAGAAGTCCTCATTTCTATAAACGGGGAGCTATTCCCTCGAAAAGAGGCCAAAATCTCAGTATTTGACAGCGGTTATCTGGTAGGGGATGGAGTTTGGGAAGGGCTTCGGCTTCATCATGGAGTGCTTGTTTTCTGGGAGGAACATTTGGACCGACTCTGGCAGGGAGCAAAGGCAATTGGTATGGATTTGGGAATGAGCCGGAATGAACTCAGGAAGCAAGTTCAGAACGTGATTGATGCCAACAAAATGGATGACGGTGTACATGTCCGTATTATGGTTACCAGAGGCATTAAGAAAACACCAAGTCAGGACCCAAGACTTACGATCTCAGGCCCAAATGTGGTGATAATTGCCGAGCACAAAAAAGCTGATCCGGATACAAGAAATAAGGGAATCACACTGTTTACCAGTACCGTTCGTCGTGGTTCGCCGGATTACTTGGATCCAAGATTGAACTGTCACAGTAAACTACACGAGGTTCAGGCACTCATTCAGGCGCTGGAAGCCGGAGCTGATGAAGCGCTCATGCTGGATATACATGGATTTGTAAGTACCTGTAATGCAACTAATTTCTTTATGGTGAAAGACGGAGAAGTCTGGACTTCCACTGGGCAGTATTGTATGAATGGGATTACCCGTGGGAAAGTGATTGAAGTTTGCGAGCAGAATAATATTCCGTGCCGCCAGAAGAATTTTTCACTCTTTGATGTATATGGAGCTGATGAAGCCTTTGTAACCGGAAGTTTCGGAGGGCTAACACCAGTAACCAAGATTGATGGCAGAGTAATTTCAGAAACGGTTTCGGAAACAATAACTGGACTACTACAGAATCTATATGAAGGAGCAATTGAAACTGATATACAGAATTCAAAATTCAAAATTTAAAATGATGGGCTCGAACCCAATTTTAAATTTTTAATCTTTAATTTTTAATTCCACGAAGTGGCAACAAAAAGAATCTGTTTATGGAGCGGACCGAGGAATATTTCAACAGCATTGATGTATTCCTTCGCACAACGGAAAGATACTACAGTTGTAGACGAGCCTCTGTATGCGCATTACTTGGTAAAAACCGATGCCCGATATTATCACCCGGGAGCAAGTGAAGTGATTGCAGACCAGAACAATGATGGGCAGAAAGTTATTGGTCATATCATATTCGGCGAATATCAAACTCCGGTAGTCTTCTTCAAGCACATGACCCATCATCTGGTAGAACTGGATTTAGATTTTCTGGAGGATACGATAAACATCATTCTTACAAGAGATCCAAAAGACATGCTTTCTTCTTTTGTGAACCAGATTGAAAATCCGACTCTGGAAGACACCGGCTACAAACAACAACTTCAGCTTAAAGAATATCTGGAAAAGCATAATCTTCCGGTTTTGATTGTGGACTCCAAAGAGATTCTGATAAACCCTAAACAAAAGCTAACCGAGCTGTGTGAATTTGCCGGTATTCCTTTTGAAGAAGCCATGCTGGAATGGAAACCCGGTGCCCGCCCCGAAGACGGAGTCTGGGCCAAACACTGGTACCACAACGTCCACACATCCACCGGCTTCCAGCCCTACAAACCCAAAACAGAACCGTTTCCTGAGAAGTTGAAAGAATTACTGGAAGAGTGTGAGGGGTTTTATGGTGAATTATTCTGAATAAATTGATTTTTTAAAATTATGGTTTAAATTCAACGCAATGAATTCAATATAGATATGCTTTTTTCTAGTTTTATTTCGGCTTACTTGTTAAGTCGAAAGGATGGTGTAAACTATCCTCAAATGCATTTTCTGCGTTTTACCGCGAGAGATCATCTCTCGCCATTTCATACAAAATGCCGAGAGATGATCTCTCGCTCTTTTTAGGTAGAAGCAGGCATATCTATAATGATTTTCGAAAATGAAAGAACTTCAAAACTCGCAGTAAGTGCAATAAGTGCTTTAAAAGTAAGTATCTGTATTAAGGATCTAATTCTGAAAAAAGGTTCTACTTTTATCTTTACATGTGGTGCTCAGCCAAATGAAAAGAATCCGAAAGGAAGAGACAGAATTATGGAATATGCCTCTCAAAATCTAAAGTCACATAACTTTTTTATGGCTGAGGATATTTTTAAAGGCTTGGGTGATCATAAGTTAGATCTTTTAACGATTGAAGAAATATTAGCAGATTATTCAGACTGTATAATAATTGTTTTAGAAAGTGAAAGTACTTTTAGTGAGCTTGGTGCTTTTACGATGCATGAGGATTTAGTAAAAAATGTTTTAGTAGTAAATGACGAGAAATTTAGAAAATCAGACTCATTTATTAAAAATGGGCCATTAAAGAAGCTTGATGAAAAATCACAGTTTAGACCTGTGATTCATGTAAAGTTTGATAATTTTTCTAGATGTTTTTTAGAAATAGAAGAACGATTATCAGGAATAAAGAGGGAAAAGGGAAAGTCTAAAAATTTTACGAATCTAGAGGCTTATAATAAGTCAAAATCAAAAGATAGGTTGGTGTTTATTCTTGATTTAATATCAATATTTTCACCTATAACCACTAAAGAATTAATTAATTTATTGAATTACTTATATGGTGGTGATTCATTCGATATAAATTTGATATTGGCATTTTTAAATTCACTAAATCTTATCCATTCAGTTGATAAGTATCATATAAGATCAACTAAAGACTCTAAGCTTTTTTACACTTATAATGTTATTGATATAAAAAAAATTAGAGCCTCCATACTGCAAAATTATTATAAAAATTCTAGAAAAAGATATCGTCTACTTAGTCAAAGAACATAATGAGACAACTATTTAGAAAAATATCTTCATATACTGGATTTTCGGAAACAGATTTAGATTTAATCATAAATAAAGCTCCAAAATCTTATAAAATATTTCATATAAGCAAAAGAGATGGTGGTCAGAGAAGAATTGAACATCCTGCAAAAGAGACTAAAGCAATACAGCATGCATTACTTGAGTTGCTATTTTATAAAATAAAGCCAAGTTCAATAGCTTATGCTTTTATACCAAATTTGCAATCTCCACTTAAAAAAAATGCATTCTTGCATTCTCGTTTTAAATATTCAGTAAGAATAGACTTCAAGGATTTTTTCCATTCTATAAAACCAGAAGATTTAAAAAGAATACTTATAAAAGAGAAAAAAAACATTGGTGAAATAGATGATGATGATTTTGAACTAATTAGTTCAATTTGTTTTATGAAAAATAGGTTTAAAGATTTTGATCATCTATCTGTAGGCTCTCCTAGCTCCCCATACATCAGTAACTTAGTAATGCTGGATTTTGACGATGAATTAATAGAGTTAAAAGATAAAATTGATGAGTATGCATGTGTGACCAGATATGCGGATGACATTATTTTTTCAACAAATAAAAAAGGTAATTGTAATCATTTTTTAAAGGGTTTAACCGAGTTAACCAGAAAAATTAAAAACCCGAGTTTGTCAATTAACATAGATAAGACAGTTTTTATGTCCAATGGTTCAAAAAGGATTGTAACTGGATTAGTAATTACAAATAACCATCAAGTTTCAATTGGTAATTCAAAAAAGAAAGAAATCAGATCAAAGGTTTATAATTTTAAAAAGGGTGAGTTAAATGATGATGAGATTAAATCTTTAAGTGGGTATTTAGCATTTATTCTTGATGTTGAACCTGATTTCTATCATAGACTAACCTTAAAGTATGGTGCGAAGGCTTTGGAATCATTAATTTCTCACAACTAGATAGATTTATCATAGCGCAACCATCCGCTTGTGCAACCAGAGTTTTTATCCAGACAAAAAATTATTTCTCTCTAGACGATTTTTTTCAATTGCCCTGACGTTTTAATTCAATCATCAAGACGAATCAGTAAAAACATAGTGATGTTTTCCTCAACCGATGCTTAGGTTTTGTCAAACCGATAAGCAAGAATGGATCAATATCTAACTATAGGTTGTAATAAGTCTCCCTTCGAGGGAGTACCGCGCCAAAAACTGGGGAGGAGGGGTGTTGGAGTGGCAACCAACTAAGAAATTGAAGGATGCCCTTCGCCTTACTTTACTTCGTTGCGTAAGACACCTTACTGAAACAAGTTCAGCACAGGCTCCTCAAGGGAAGACTAGTTTCTTTCGAAGTAGAGAACTGTCTCCCTTTGGAGGGAGACAGAAATCACGCATGCGGGATTTCAGAGGGAGGACGGTGGTGGGACGGAAGTTCAAGCTATCACCGTCCTCTCTGAGCCAAAACAAGTTTTGACCCTGTCCCTCCCCGAGGAGGGACAGGATTGTGGGCGTTGATTTGGTAATATGCTAGATCGAAGTATCGCTCCCTACAGATCCTGATCCGTAAGCTGACGAACAGGATGACTTCTTTGATTGAAGTTCGTTCAATTAAACCAGCGAAGGGTTTCAACCCTTCGGATTAGGACAGAAATAAACTATCTGTCATTTCTACCGAAGGTATCATTATGTGAGATCGAAGCAAGGAATCTAAAGAGTTGTTTTTCGGAGTACCTTAGATTTCTCAGTCGTATTCACTCCTTCGAAATGACAAGAACGATAGTTGTTTTTCCATACCTATGGTTTCTTTAAGCTCTAACACCTTGCCTAAGGGTTGCTCAACGCCTCTTTTTCAGAATATTTGAACAGATTAAAAATATTCATTTGTTGAAATAAATAAAAAAATTACAACAATCAATAATTTGTATTACCTTAAATTAAATCTATTTGATTGAATATGATTGTTGAGCCCGTAAGAGAAAAACCAGGATTTTTGATTATCCCCATACTTTATTGGTTGGTGTTAATCCTGGTGTTCAATCTTGTAAACACTGAAAACAGTTTACTCTTTCTTAAAAAGCTTCCCGGCTATGATGTCTGGATAAGGCTTCTAATGTTTGTGTTAATTCCGGTACTGATTTTCAAAGTGATTGAGGGGAGAAAATTTCGGATAGGATTCAATACATCAGTCTTTGGCAATAGCTTAAGCCTTGCACTAAAGGGGTGGGCTATTACCGGGCCAATAGGAGCAATAGCTTTTGGAATAGTTCTATTTCTTTTAGAGATGGATATTAATTCATGGAGTGGTTCATTATTAATAACAATAGGCTATGTAGTAGCATTGGTAATAATTATTCCAATTATAGGCAGGCACCCGGATTATGATCATGAATTAGAAAAAAAGAATAGATCTACTGTTCTTATAAACCTCATAATTCTATTTGGGGTACTATCAGTATTTCTTAAACCAAGCTTGCCAATCTTATCTGGCATATTCATCTATATTTTTATAGTGGGTTTTGGAGAAGAGATTTTATTCAGGGGCTTCCTTCAAACTTCACTTAATATTTTCCTGAAAAGACCTTTCAAAATTCGGGGAATTGAGTTTGGTTACGGTTTGATTATTACCGCGTTGCTTTTTGGTTTGACTCACGCTCTGGTTCTAAATCCATTTGAATGGCAAAGAGCAACCTTCACAACAATAGGAGGATTGATCTTTGGATTAATCAGGGAAAAAGAGAACTCAATCATGGCCTGCGGAATGCTTCATGCTTTCATGGACCTACCAAAACTTCTTGTTACCGAGCAATAGAATTATTACACAAAACTTAATCTAACATATTATGAAAAATACACTTCTTTTAGCATTACTATTATTATTAACAAGTAATTCTGCCATTAGCCAGACTTACACAATTGATCCTGGCCACACTGCTATAACCTCAAAAGTAGTTCGTTTTGGAGTAGTTCCCGTATTAGGCCGATTCAATGAGGTATCGGGAGAAATTACTTACAATCCTACACAAAAAGATCAAACGGAGGCGTCCATTATTATAAAAACGGAGAGTTATGTGGCTAATAATCCGGATGGAGAGGACGCGGTAAAGAGCGAAGCGTTCTTGAATGTAAAAGCATTCCCTGAAATGGAATTTAAAGTTACAGGTCTTAAAGAGGCAGATGATGGGTATGTAACTACCGGAACTCTTACCCTTCATGGAGTAACGAAGGAAGTGACTTTCCCGGCTTCAATAACTGGCCCAATGATTGATTTACCTACAAGAAAACAATCAATTGGGATAACAGGGGCCTTAACTATAAACAGGCTTGATTATAGTGTTGGATCAGAAATGAAACTGCCATCAGGAACTGAAATTATTGGAAACGAAGTAGTCATAGAGTTTTATGTTCTCGCTCTTGAAAACTAAAAGTTCGTTTTTATTAATTCTTATTCTGGGTCAATACGCTTTGGCTCAGAATATTATACTTACTCCTTCGAATACTGATCTTAAATTCGAAATAAAGCACTTAAAGGTATTATCTGTACAAGGTACTTTTGATGATTTTAAAGGTAAGCTGATTATCAAAAAAGATTCGTTATTCCTTTCCGGATCCATTCAGGTTGAATCTATAAATACAAACAACGTATCAAGAGATGAAACCCTTAGGTCTAAACCGTATTTCGATGCAGAGCAGTATGCGGAGATATTTTTTGAAGGAAGTGGAAGTAAGAAACAAGAAAGATTCTTTATGGAGGGTACTTTGACCTTGAAGGGGAAGAATACTGAGACAACTTTTGAATTATTAAGAGATGAGAAGTTTCTCAAATCAGACGAATTAATCATATCCCGAAAAAATGCGGGATTGAATTTCGATTCCATGGACCAACTAATAGGGGATAAGGTTAAGGTCATATTTAGAATTAAAACCCAATGACATGGATTCAACTTTTTTAGAAGTCATGGCTTGTTTAACAACTCAAAAAATTCGCAACTATGAATAAAATATTACCCGTCAGTTCAGTCTCTATGATTCTGGCTGCTATTCTTTTGATTGTAATCAATATAGTGTTAACACCTTTCTTTGATACAAGCATGTACTATTCCGAAACCGCAACTACAGCTCTTTTCGTACTCCGGCAAAGCTTATCTGCATTAACTGCGCTCTTGCTTTCTATAGGAATAATCGGGCTTTACTTGAGAGGCTCTGATTCAGGAGGTTTTTTTGGATTGGCTACATTCTTATTGGCCTTCTCAGGCTCAGTTTTTTTATTCGCTCATGAATGGAACCAGATATTTTTTGTTTCCGAGTTGGCATCTGTTTCACCTGAAATTCTATCCGAGATAAATAATTCAACAAAATCTGATATTGCAGCATTGTTATCTCTGGTAACATTTAGTCTTGGATATATATTGTTTTGTATATGGTTAATAAGGAGTAAAGTTTACTCCAGGATTGCTCCTATTCTGGTTATCTCAGGCTTTTTTGCTATCCCCCTTTTCAGTCTTTTATTTGGAGAAACAATCGGAGCAATCTTAGGAAATCTGATATTAGGCTTAGGTTTTTTACTAATCGGGATGGAGCTATATACTTACAAAAAAAACTGAACTGAGATTTTTTTTAAAAAACTTCATTTTAGTTTTCATCCTTCCCGACAAAAGTTTGAATGACAGACTTAAGCTCTTTAGGCTTATCATACATAAGGAAAAGCCGGGTGTGATCAATTTTCCTGAACGTGATAAGCTCATGTTCAACTCCTTTCCAACTGTCTAAAGTAAGATTTTTCATATAATTCGGGCGTTCAGGATCCAGATAAAAATTATCATCATTAAAACCCGGCTGTACAATAAGAGTGGGCACTGTAAGATTGTTTAGCTCATGGGTTATATCCATTGAGTAAAACTCCAGGATGTATCTTATCTGTACTGTTAATGAAGCTTTAGCAGATTGCCTCCAAAGAAATAGCCCTCTCATTGGATTTACTGCATAATCATAAGACATATAGTTGTTATCGTACCAGGTTTTCTCTGTAACCGTATTGAACCATCTATTCGAGAGTAGATTCACGTATTCTTCTCTCTGTTTTAAACTCCATGAAAACATCTCTGGCGTGCTCTCGAAATAACTTTTAGCTACCCCGGAAATCAATACTAAATTTTCAAATTTATCCCGATGTTTAATGGCAAGTTTTAATGCAATCTGTGTTGCAACAGACCAATGTGCTATCAATAAACTTTGCTCAATATTTTCTCTTTGTATAAGATTCTCAATGCCCTTTACTGCTGAGTTTATCCAAGGAGTTTGAGCAAAATCCATTTTTTGTTTTTGAATAGGTAAGGGATCGCTTCCTCCAAAGCCTGGTAAGGTAACCGCATAAATTGTATAGTCGTTTTTATAAACTTCAAGAAACTCTTTATATGTTTCAGCACCAAATCCAAGGCCGGGGATAAATATCATGGTATCAGGTCCACTTCCCATTTTTAAAACTCCGCCTAGTTCATCCCAATCAGTAGTTTTAATATCACTGCTGTGAATTAAATTGTTAAGAGTGGAATCCTGTTCCAAAGATCTTATCTGGGCAACTGAGACACTAGAAAGCTGAACTAGAAAAAAAGATAAGATCAAGAATGCTCGTATAATCAACAGGGTTCTCACTTTATTCAAAAATTAATGTCATGGTTTCGAAATTCAGGATCATTTTATCAAACTGGTTTACAACATCCTGGCCAATATTCGCATATCTTGTTTCGGGGGCACTTGATATTTCTTCAACAAAAAGTCTGACATCTGTAATAGTTACTTCCTGCCCACCTATCCCAAAACTAAAAGAAGGTACCTCGAACCCTTTTACGGCTTTAGCTCCCCCTGCACCCATTTGATTGAGCTCCTTTTCCTCATAAATAGACCTGTTAAATTCTGAGCTATATTTCTTTGTAAAAGTAGAATAGAAAGTTGTATTGTCAGCTCCGGTATCGAATGTACACAACAACTGGTCTTCTTTATACTTAACCTGAACTAATGGAGTGAATCCATCCATGGCAAGATTATTCAAACTGTAGTCATTTACTTTCTCCGGGATTTCAATCACATTCTCTTTGGTTTTTATGTGGATCTCTTTAGCAGCCTCCAGTACAGGGAACCCAATGATTCCTTCAATTGAATAATCAAATTGTGGAAAGGTTAAGGTCTCATCTTCTACTACCAGAAATATTACATTTCGAAAAACATGATTCCCTAAAGTAATTTCGCTCGCAACAGCTATATCAGATTCAACCATCATTCCGGTAAAACCCGCAACTTCAAAGTTTGCGTCTATTACTTCTACGTTGTTTTCTTCCGCCACTGAGCGTTGAATCACAGAAAAATTTGCCCCGGTATCCAAAACGAAATTACTTTGGGTTCCATTTACTTTTATTGGGATACGATCGAGTCCGGCTTTATCCTGTTCAAGTTTAAGTGAAGAACTTCCGGTTGTTTCTACAGACATTGCCGGTGTTTTTGCAAGTGCTCCCCAAATTAAACGTTCATTGGTTTGAGTTTTTATAGTAAGTGAATCAGTTACCGGAGCATATTTTTCTATCAGTAAGTTACCAGCCCGATAGGCTTCATTATAATCGCCTATGCGAACCAGGTTATTGATTTTCAACACTAAAGCATCTGAAGCAAGTGAATCAGGGGATTCAGTTTCTGCAATTAGTCTATCAATAAATGTATTTGATTCTAATGGCTTATTAAAAGCATTGCTAACTACCGCTTTATAGTATAGGTATTCTCGCTCATCGTTTATCGGAACTTCATTTAATGCTATCCTGAGACTGAAATAGTCACCTGTTTCATATACTTCTTTTAGTTCTGCTAATTGTTCAATTGATAATTCGACCTGATGTAAGCAGGCATTTAGTGTAAGTATCAAAAACCCTAAACTGACTATAAGTTTTTTGGTAAGGATTATATCTTTTGCCATTATATTCTATTGAAATTTAAATATTATCTATTGCATCAACGGTTTAATTGTTGAAAAGTTATAAAAAATTTCAACAATTAGATATTATAATATTTATGTTTGTGTAACCAGTAAATAAATACTTGAACAGTTTGGTTTTTTCAGAGAATAATGAGGAGAAGGATATCTTTTGGGTTAATAGTCCAGATCAACTTAAACTACTTACATCTCCAATTCGATTAGCAGTGATAGATAGTATTGCAGTAATGAGTACGGCTTCGATTTCTGATGTAGCTCTGGATTTAGGTGTGCCGGCCGATTCGCTTTATTACCATGTAAAAAAGTTAGTTTCTTCGGGTCTATTGATTGAGAAAGGGATTCAGGAAACATCAAGAAGAGATGAAATAGTTTACTCTCTTCCGAAGCCAAAGCTCAGGATCAAATACGATCTTAAGAATCCAGCTAATTCTAAAATAATAGCAAAAATATTTAATTCTATTCTTAGGTCTACAGGTAAAAATTTTGAAACTGCCTTTAGCAACCCAAACTCGATAGTAGAAGGAAAAAAAAGAAATTTATGGGGAGCTCAGCTCAGAGGCTGGTTGAACGATCAGGAATTGGAAGAGATAAATGTATTGCTAAATCAGCTACATGACATTTTTGATAACGCCGAAAAAAAAGAAGACAAAAAATTACACTCAATTACCTGGGTTTTAACTCCCCTTAGCGAGCAACCAAAAAGGAGAGCATGAGAAATACTAAAAACACTTTTATTCTGCTCTCCCGTCTGTCGACTGCAGGTTATCTGACAGAGATAGGGATGAAAAACTTCGTAGATATAGCATAATTAAGCAAGCGAAGGGTTTTAATCCTTTGTAGTAAGGTAAGATAAGATAACAAAAACGCTCCAACGTAGAGCATTGGAGCGAGTTGAAGATAACAGCGTTGTTCTGGCAAATATTAATCAAAGTGCCACTCCCTACAGATCCCGGATCTTCCGAAGGAATGCCTTCGGCAAAGTCCGGGATGACAAATCGTGGTCCTTGGTCTTCCGTCGTTCTTACCGAATGATCGTCTCAGATCTCTTCGGCCCGGTAGAAATAATGGTGAATTTGACACCGAGGTAGTCTTCTACGAATTCAATATAGGATTTAGCAGCAGCAGGAAGTTCATCCCAGTTGGTCATTCCGGAAATATCTTTATCCCAGCCGGGCAGGCTGGTATACACAGGCTCCACATTTTCAACTTCGTCTAAGCAGAGTGGGAAGACTTTGGTTTCCTCGCCGTTAATTTTGTAGCTGGTACAGACATTGATTTCTTCAAAGCCGTCCATTACATCCATTTTGGTGAGGGTGAGTTCGTTCATGCCGTTAATACGAACCGCGTATTTCAATGCAACCAGATCCAGCCAGCCACATCGTCTGGGTCGGCCAGTAGTTGCACCGAATTCATGACCTTTTTTGCGGAGTTCTTCGCCGGTTTCATCGAGTAACTCAGTAGGGAAAGGTCCGTTCCCAACACGGGTGCAATAGGCTTTGGTGATTCCCATTACGTGCGTAATCGCAGTAGGTGGAACTCCTGTTCCTGTACATGCTCCGCCGGAAGTTGGAGAGGAAGAAGTTACAAAGGGGTAGGTTCCATGGTCTACATCCAATAAGCATCCTTGGGCTCCTTCCAATAATATATTTTCTTTTGCCTCAATAGCTTCGTGGAGAATATTAGAAGTATTACAGATGTAAGGTTCCAGCACTTTAATAGAGTCTTCGATCTCTTCCATCAAATCATCAGCGTTAAGTGCAGGCTCTTTATAAAGATTCTCAAGTGCGTAGTTGATGTCCTGGATATTCTGTTCAATTTTCTTCCGAAGCACTGATCTGTCCAGCAAATCAACCATACGAATTCCTACGCGCGCGACTTTACTCACATACGCAGGACCAATTCCCCGTCCGGTTGTTCCTATCGCGTCTTTAGCACGACGCTTTTCTTTAAGTTTATCCAGAATTTTATGGTAGGGAAGAATGACGTGGGCGGTTTGACTCACAAAGAAACGATCCTGTAGTGAGAACCCCATTTTCTTTACGTTATCAATTTCTTTTACCAGTGCGATGGGATCAATCACTACTCCGTTGCCAATGATGCATTTTGCATCGCCGTTAAATATTCCGGAGGGAACAAGATGAAGAACGACTTCCTTATCATCAAATTTGAGAGTGTGACCCGCATTTGCTCCGCCCTGGAAGCGTGCAACGTATTCAACTTTATCACTTAGAAGGTCAACAATTTTTCCTTTTCCTTCATCGCCCCACTGGGCACCAATTATCACTCGAACAGACATAGCTAACGTTTTACAATAAAAAAGGGGTGTAGCAATCTACACCCCTTTAAAGTTTTATTTATGGGTACTGTTAGTCTTCATTAAAAGACTCAACAGCTTCTTCTACAGAGCCGTAGTGTTTGAATACCGTGATGAGTTTGGTAACAACTAACAGACTCTGGATTTTATCGGTAGCGTTGGCAATACGAAGATCTCCACCTGCTTTACGCATTGTTGTGAGTGCGCCAATCAGCATACCTAATCCTGAAGAATTCATGAACTTTACCTTGCTCAGGTTAACCACGATATTGGTTTTCTCGGCATCAATTAGCTCATGAAGTTTTTCGTTAAGGCTAACCGCATCGGGTCCACCCATTACGTTACCTTTAAATTCGATAACAACACTGCCGTAGCGTTCTGAAGTATTAAAGCTCATAAGTTCCTCTTTGAAAATTTACTATTTAGTTTTTCGGGTACGTTTATCGAGTTCCAGTACCAACGGACTCGCTACAAATAAAGAGCTGTACGTACCAAGAACCACACCGATAATAAGGGCAAAAGATAATCCTTTCAACACCTCACCGCCGAAAATAAACAGCACAGACACCACAAACAAGGTGGTGACAGAAGTTATAACGGTACGACTGAGCGTATCATTTAGACTTTTGTTAACCATAGGGAAATATTCCATCCCTTTATGCACGATGCTGTTTTCACGGATTCTATCGAATACAACCACGGTATCGTTCAACGAATACCCCACAATAGTAAGGAAAGCTGCGATAATATTCTGATCAATCAACAAACTAAATGATACAACATCATTCAGAATGGTGAAGATTCCGAGCGTGATTACCACATCGTGAACCAGAGCGGCAACAGCACCTAGTGAAAAAGTCCAATTTCTGAATCTAATCAGAATGTACAGGAAGATAATCGCAATCGCGTAGATTACAGCCTGTGCAGCACTGGATTTCAATTCGTCACCGAAACGTGGACTGATATAATTACTCGTTTCGGATTCATACGTAATATCAGGCATGCTGCTATTAAACGTATTCTCAATGATAACTTCTATTTCTTCTTTTGAAGTAGGGTTATCAGTACGAATAAGAACTTCTACATCAGAACCAAAGAGTTTTACTTCTGGTGCAGTACCTAGAGGCTCCGTAAGAGTTCCTCGTAATTGTACAGTATTCACAGGTTCAGAGAATTTGTACACAAACTCACTTCCCCCTTTAAAGTCAATACCGTACTGCAATCCTTTTGTGATGATAATTGCAAGAGCAGTCAGGAATAAGAATCCTGAAATCATGTAGGCAATTTTTCGTTTGCCGACAAAATCAATGTTTGGAGTTTCAAACCATCTCATAGTGTTTTCCTTTTAAATCGTTTTAATTTCTTTTGAGATTATCCGAAGCTCACTGCATCGGCGTTGTTTCGGGTGAGGTAGTCAATAACCACGCGGGTAATCACAATTGCACTGAAAAGTGAGCATGCAATACCGGCAAGTAGTGTTACCGCAAAACCTTTAATCGGGCCAACTCCGAAACTCATCAGAATAATGGCTACGAAACCGGTAGTTACGTTAGCATCAATAATAGCGCTCATCGCGTTGGAATAACCCGCAGAAATAGCTGCTTTTATCGTTTTTCCAGAACGTTGTTCTTCACGAATACGATCAAAAATAAGTACGTTCGCATCTACCGCCATACCAATGGTAAGTACAATACCTGCCATACCGGGAAGCGTTAGCGTAGCATTGAATCCTGCTAAAATCCCAAGAATAAATATGATATTCAGAATCAGTGCGAGATCGGCAACCCCACCGCCGGTACGATAGTACACAATCATAAAGATGGCTACGATTCCAAGTCCAATCAGAATGGAATTCAACCCAGCACTAATGGAAGCTTCACCTAAAGTAGCACCAACGGTTCGGCTACCAATGATTTCAAGTGGAGCAGGAAGAGCACCTGAAAGTAGAATATTCACCAAATCTTCAGCTTCGGCTGTATTCTCAAGTCCTGTTATGGAAGAACGGCCGCCGTTAATTTTACTGATTACGTTTGGGTAAGAAACCACAAATCCATCAAGTACGATAGCAACAGGCTTACCAATATTCGCACCGGTAATTCTTCCCCAGGTACGGGCACCTTCTGCATTCATTCCCATTGCTACTTCAGGAGCATTGGTGGTTGGATCGAACTGGATGCTGGCTTCTTCAATCACATCACCGGTAAGTTCTACATCGGTACTTACACCAAAGAGTGCATAGCGCTCGCCACTGTCTCCAAAATCGGTAGGATTAGATCCCCAAAGCACCGTAGTGTTGCGAGGCATCATTCGTTTGACTTCAGGAGCTTCCAGTAAATCCATTACCGCAGCAGTATCTTCCGTAGCAGCATACCCAAAGATGTATGGGCTTTGATTTTGGAAAAAGCCAAGAAGGTCAACAAGTTCGTTGGTTGCTATCGGCGCTGACAGGCTGTCGGAAGAAGTATCAGGTGCTACTTCATAATATTCGATAGCGCGACTTCTGAAGTTTGAGAAGTCCTGAGCATCTGCTCCGGTTCTGAACTCCAGGCGAGCAGTACCTCGAAGTAATCCTCGAACACGATCTTCATCATCCACACCCGGAAGCTCAACAATAATACGGTCACTTCCTTGCTTCAGGATTGACGGTTCAGTAACACCGTATCTGTCAACACGAGTCCTGATAATCTCAACAGCTCTGTCTAGAGCAGAGGTTCTTTGGTTCTTAAGATAAACTATCACTTCTTCATTAGTAGATCTTCGTGTGATATTATCTGCATCACTTCTGTAGTACCGGCTTAAACGAGCATTGGCATCACGAGCTATAAAAGCGTCAGCCATTTCATCGATAAAGTCGGTATCGTTCTCCCTTGCAGTTTGTCTTGCTTCTGCCACAACTTCGTTGAGAAGATCGTCACGATCTTCTCCAGCCAGTTCAAGGATAAGTTGAGGAGTTCCAACTTGTAGGGTTACGTGCATTCCGCCTTGAAGGTCAAGTCCTAGCTTAAGAGCGTTTTCCCTTAGGTTGTTAAGCTTTTCAGCATTTTCGATTTCATATTGAGCTAATTCGGCTTCGTTAAGCTCGCTCATTTGTCGTTGCTCCAGGTTCCAGATGACCGTTGGATACAAATAATATAAGGTGAGAGCCATAAAGGCTACAATCACACCGATTTTAAATCCGTTTCCTTGCATGATTTTTCAATTAAGAATTAAAAATTTTAGAATTAAGAATGGGATTAGAATTTAGTTTTCTAATCCGGTAAAGTTTTGAGAAGAGGGGGTTTCATTGAACATTGTTCAGTGAAACATTGATAATTGTTACGGAGCACCTATAGCTGTGCCGCTTTTGTGTGGAGATAGGATGGATGCATTACCTGAGGTGAGTTCATAATCTTTAATATCAGAAACCTCATCCACATCATAACGCAATGTTCGTTTATTCAGGGCTGATGAAAAGTGATGTCCGTCTGAAGGGAGTATAGTTTGCGGCTTGATGTTCTGAATGAACACCGCTTTACCCATACCACTTCCGGAATTTTGATAATTATTCCACTGAGTTAGTAAAAGTTGATAGACATCTTCTTTTGAAGTCCGCTCATCATCACCTTCAGAAACGGGTAGTTTAAAGTCATCAGAATGGGTATGAACCAACTCAGAAGCCTTGCGAATTACCGTTTCCAATTCACCGTTATCGCTGGAAAGAGCCTCTAATTCGTCCAGAACAGTATGATCCGGAGTTTTAAGGTGAGACTCTAACCATGAAGTAAATGCACTATAATCTGTTTTACTGTCAGCTGGTTTGGCATAGTGAAGCACCATACCAATCATCAGCATCAAAAAACCTGAAACGCGGGCGATATGTGATCTGAACATTTTCATCAGAACGTTAAAGATACTTAAGTCTGTACCCAATTATCAACGAAAGGATTCAAATGATTAAAAAAACCCTTAACAGAATCAACTGTTAAGGGTAAGGTAGGTTTATTAAGAAGTATTACTTAATAAGGGTCATCTTTTTTGTAAGTATCTGATTCCCGATTTGCAGCCTATAGATGTATACCCCACTTGAGAGGTTAGAAGCATCGAATGAAACATTGTATGAACCAACCGTTTTTGGTTCTCTAACCAATGTACCTATCAACCGCCCGGTAATGTCAAATACCTGTAGCGTTACCTCTGAACTTTTTGTTACTGAGTACGAGATATTTGTGCTAGGATTGAACGGGTTAGGGTAGTTTTGTTCTAAAGCTATATCGCTAGGCAGACTTTCATCTATCTCATTGGCTACCAGGCTACCAGTTATTTCGAACTGAGCTTCGATTGAGAACTCTGACCCCAAGAAGGAGTTATCAATGGCCTGAACCTGCCAAAAATAGGTTCCATTTGGTAAGCTTTGGATCAGAATATTAGTACTGTAACCAACATTGCCGTTTGTCTGAGCACGTAACTTTCCAGTTGTAAGATCTGCGTTGGCAGAAAGGATATCTGATATTCCTGTTGAGGTACCAATTCGAACATTATAGGTTAAAGAACGAGATGGCGTTTGAGCATCGGAAGATGCAGTCCAGCTTAACTTTACTGTGTCTCCAGCAACTTCAAACATAAGGTTTTCAGGTACTGTAGGAGCAGTATTTTTTATCGCGGTATTATTGGAAAGTACTTTTGAGTTTGATCCTGTTACTATAATATCGAGATCACCATCTCCATCATAATCGGCCCAGGTTACAGAGCCTGCTCCGTTGACGTCTAGTTTTTCTTCAGTAATTTCACCTTTATTATTATTGAAGATAGATGCTTCGCCATTAGCATTTAATAGTACATCAGGGTCGCCATCATTATCGTAATCGCCAACTACTGCACGACTTTTCGCTTGACCAGTAGTTATAGCTTTTGCTGGAGGATTTGAATTCGAAGAGAAGAACAAATCAAAATCTAATCCTGTATTCTGGTAAAAACCCGTGAAGAGATTGGTTTGAGCACCATCAGTATAGCCGGTTATCAGAACGTCTTGAATAGTGTCAAGATTAAAATCAGTGAAGGCCAGCGTACCGTTAATTACTCCTTGAAAGCTCGACTCTGCTAAGAGGAAGTCATCATCACCTAAGTTACTGTAAAGATGGGTTACAATACTTCCATCAGCAACTTCTCCAGAGATTAAAAGGTCAATTTTTCCATCTCCGTTAGAGTCTCCCCAGGCAGCAGAAGCTTTTGTAAAACCTGTGAATGAGAAGGCAATAGGTTCAAAAGAACCGATACCATTATTTTTGACCAAAAGAGTTTGCGGACCTTCTGTTGTAGTACCTCCAACTAAGAAGTCAATATCACCATCGCTGTCATAATCAGCAGGAGAAACCATACCATCCCCTAAACCCGGAAGGGTAAAACCTGAGTCCGACATGCTTCCTTCATTATTAAGGTATACTTTTGTAATTGGACCAAGAGTAGACTCTCCGGAGATAATCAGATCTATAAAACCATTTTGATCTATATCAAACCAGTAAACAGAACTGTTGATAACCCCTTCTAAAGATTCTTCTGAATCAGAGAGGTTCCCCTCTCCATCGTTCAAATAAAGTAAGGTAATTGGATCTCCATCAGCTTGTTCCTGACCGGTAAGCAGAAGATCAAGATCGCCATCATTATCAACATCGGCCCAGGAAGAAACTCCATTTATTAAATTTGGAAGAGTAATTTCTTCTTCTTCATAGGCGGATTGCGGAGTTGCAAGTGTTTTATCCGGAAACTCACTTTGAATACCAAAACGGTTAACAGCAAATACATAGAACTGATAAGCGGTTTCATTTTCCAATCCACCAATAATCGTGCTCGTATTCTCATATCCATATACCGTATCCGCCATATTGATGCTAAACCCATCTTCTCCATAATACACGTAATAAAAGTCAAAGAAGGTTGAATCAATGGCATCCCAGCTTATTTGAACCGTACCATCACCAGCAAAAGCAACAACGTTTTCAGGTTGTGGTGGGGTAGGTTTAGGAAAAGAAGTGAGAACATTTGAAAATTCGCTTTCTATTAAGTTTTCGTTAACTACGGTTACTTTAAACGAATAGTTAACAAGTTCGGTAAGTCCAATAACTGTCTGTCCAGAGTCGACTGAAAAACCATCTCGGCGAGTTGAGTCAACTAAAGCAAAGGGCTCATCATTAAAACTCATATATATTCGATATCTAAGGAAATCGGGATCTTTACTTTGTGTCCAAACCAATGAAAGTGCTTCAGAAGAGCGGTCTCTGATTTCTAATAGCGTTACTGATTCAGGAGGTTGAACCTCGATAGCAGTAGAATTGAATACCACCGGATTTAGTCCCTCAACCGAAGCACTTACTTCGTATTCACCAAGTAGATTACCTAAGGTAAGAAATACTCTTGCCTGGCCTTCTGAATTAGTGATAACAGAATTTGCATTTAAACTGGAATTCATCGCTCCGCTTGGAAGGCCGGTAATATCAAAATCAACAGTTACTCCTTCCAACTTAGCACCATTTTCATCCTGAACTTCTACTATAAGTGCTTGGGCTAATGTTGTATTTGGATTTCCAATCTGGACATTTCCTGATACTAATATTAATGTATCCGGAATGATGGGTTCTACTTCACCAAATTGATTTGAACCACTTGGTTGATATTTATAACTAAAAGAAAAGCTAGAGCCGAATGTATCCGGGACTTCCGTAATCTCCATAGCTGCATAATGTCCCTCGCTGGTGTAAACACCCCAAAGCTGACCTACCGAAAGTGGTTGACCGTTGGTGCCTTCTCCCTGCCATGAGGTTCCAATCCAAGGGGATTCGTTAGTCCAACTTGGAATCTCATTAATACTTGTGAGTCCTTCTCCAGATAGCAGGATAATTCGGTTTCCTTCAATAAAAGCAGCGCCTTCACTTCCAAAGTTTACTCCTTCGTTACTGGTACCTCTGAAGTCGGCAAAAAAATCATCGGTTTGACCTACATTGGATACAGTCCCGGTTGAGAAATCGAAATACTGCCAGACATTATCTTCTTTATTAATTGTTGCTGTTCCTGTTTCTACATCACCAGCTTCAACAGGAGTGGCGTTAAGTGGACCAGCACTTTGTTCACTTTCGCTTCCGAAAATGTCTAGGCTGTATACTTGATAGAAGTAAGTTTCTCCACCAATAACGTTATCGTCGATAAACTCGGTTCCAGAAATTGTAGCCAGTAAAGAAGAACTTGCTGGGTTATCATCATTTAGCGCCCTGTAAACATTATACTCTTTTGCACCCTGCACATTATCCCACGATAGGTTAATAATGGATCCATTTGCGTTTACCATAAAGTTTAAAGGTGATTTTACCAATTCTCCGGAAATGGTAAACACAACTGAATCTACTGCAGGAAAGCTTTCTAGGAACGCTTTTAGAAGATAATCGCCTTGCTTATCGCCAAGCGAGTAATCCATATAGGCACGATTATTAAGCATTGTTGCCTGATTCACATTTATTCCATCCGGTGTGAAAAATTTTCCGGAGGCAGCGGCTTCAGGAATCGAAAGTTCTTCAAAAGTAACGGTAATGCCATTCATGGGTTCACCGATCTCATCAAGAACAATAATCTCCATACTAGAAGCAATGGTATCTCCTAGAACTGTTACTTGATTTTGCCCGCCTGCAATAACCAGAGTAGTTGGTTGAGGGCCGGTGACCTCTTCTTCAGCATTTATAGTGAATTCAACAAATTTGGTACTATCTGAAGCCAAAGTTGCCTTGATAGTATATGCTCCTTCTTTATCACCAACTGTAACTATTGCTTCAGCAAGTCCTGAAGAATTACTTACGGCAGAAGGCGTAACCATTGCTTCGATATCAACACCTATTGGATCATTAGTAATTTCAAAATTGACTGTTTCACCATTTACTAATCCACCATCCTGATCAGTGATTAATACTACGATCGGATTTTCAGTTTGTGAACTTAGATCTGTTGTTTGATTGTTTCCGCTTTCGATAGCTATAGTTAGTTCGGGATCTGGATCAACCACTTCATTACCTTCAAAAAACCGAGTTCCGTTTGGCTGGTATTTGTATTTGAAATCGAAAGAAGATCCAAAGTTACCATCAGGAAGAGCGGTAATCTCGATCGCCGCATAATGTCCTTCTCTGGTAAATACCCCCCAAAGCTGACCTACTGAAATTGGTTGACCTTGAGTTCCATCAGAAAAATCATACGATACATCAACCCACGGCGCTGCATCGGTTCGGCTGGGGACAGATTTCAGAGTATCAATATCTCCTGTCCCTAAAAGTAAAAATCTGTGCCCTGTAGAGGATAGCGAGCTGCTGCCCTCATTTCCAAAATTAACGCCTTCGTTGCTTACAAAAGCAAAATCGAGTTGGTAATCTCCTGCGTCGTTATTATCCCCGGTTTCTTCTCTTGAAAAGTCAAACCCGGTACCAAGAGTACTGGTAGCTGAACCTGCTAGTTGTTCGCTGTTATTTTCATTGAAAGTAGTTTCAGATAAGGTAGTGCCGCCTTCACTCATGTATTTATATTTAAAAATAAAACTATCACCGAAGTTGCCTCCCGGGAGTTCATCTATTTGCATAACGGCATACAAACCTTCGCTGGTGTAAACTACCCAAAGTTGCCCAGGAGATATTGGTTGCCCCCCTGTTCCATTAGAGAAATCCCAGCTAGTATCTACCCATGGAGCGGTTTCGGTCCAGGTTGGTACTGTTTTTACTGTATCAATATTTCCAGTTCCAAGCAGGTAAAGTCTTTTTCCTGGAATAAGTGAAGAAAATTCTTTGCCAAAATTGACTCCCTCATTACTACTGCCCCAAAAATCTGGTGCATAGGTATCGGTTTCTGCTGATGTGAAAGCTTTTTGACTGGTAAAGTCATAGAATTGCCATTCACCTGATATTTTTGATACAGTATCGATTCCTGCTACAACTTGGGCTTGGACATTCCATGTTGATGTTAAACTGATACATAATATTGCGGTAAGTAAAACCCCAAAAAATTGTTTAGATCTGTAATTCCCCATCTTAATGTTGGTTATTTAATATTAAATGTACTTTTAAGACGGTTTAAATAACTAAGAGATGAGATTTTACAACATACCCGATTCAGGGTATAATGAATCAGAATTCAAGAATTTTTAAATACCCTCAATCGGGTATGTAAAGAGATTGAGGCTTATCGAATATTTCCCTTGTTAATATAAACCGCTGCCTCAATAAGAATATGGCAGCACAATTCAAGGGGTAACTATGTACACTCTTTTAAAAAAGGGTATTCTTCTAATGGCTTTTTTAGGGATACCTTTTCTTTTATATGCACAAGGCGCGAATGAACTTTTCGAAAGTGGAAAGTATCAATCCGCAGCAAACGCTTACGAACGATTAGCTGTTTCCGATCCTGAATATTTCAAGAACGCAGCTGAAAGTTATACCGCTCTGCAGGAATGGGATAAAGCGATTGAAAATTACAGACTTTATATAAATCGTTATTCTGGAGCCGATAAGGCAAAAGTTGAAAAGATTATTGAACTATTAGAAGCACCTGATGAAGAAGTCTATATCGATAATCTAGGAGCTAATGTAAATTCTAGTCTGGATGAATTTCTGCCCAGAATCTCTTCAGATGGAAGTCGTATGTATTTCTATTCAACAGATAGATCTAATGGATTTGGTGGAGGGGATGTTTGGTATTCAAGCAAACAGAGTAACGGTAATTGGAGTGAACCCAATAATATGGGATCTATTATAAATACTGATTCTCATGAAGGCATTTTATCACTTTCTTCTGATGGCAATACAGCCATTGTATTTGGAAACTATGAAGGAAGGTTTGGAAATGGAGATTTTTTTTATAGTGCAAAAATCGGAGACAGTTGGACCGTGCCATGTAATTTGGGGGGAGACGTAAACTCAGGTAACTGGGAATCAATGGCTAACTTATCACCAGATGGCAAAACACTTATTTTTGTAGCTTATCATGGACGTAAAAATGCTGAAGACGCTGATTACGAAACAGATATTTATATAACACATCTAAGAAACGGAAGATGGACTGAGCCGAAGCCTATTTCAACTACCATAAACACTACATCTTCCGAAACCTGGCCATTTCTTAATGCCGATGGAAGAACTCTATATTTCTCTTCTGACGGACATCCTGGTATGGGAGGTTCTGACTTATTCGTTACAAGAAGGATAGGCGAAGGCTGGGACAATTGGACAACACCCGTAAATCTGGGAAAGAATATCAATTCGGTATTAGACGATGAGGATATGACAATTCCAGCTTCAGGAACGGTAGCTTACTTTACCCGAGAAACAACGGGTGAGGGAGATGGTTTTGGGGACGATGATATTTTTAGAATGATCCTACCTCCAGATATGCGTCCGGATCCGGTAGTAACCATCTATGGAAATGTAACCAATCAGGAAGACAGTCTGATAGCAGCAACACTTTACTGGAGTGATTTTGATACCGGAGAGCAGTTGGGATATTCTACAAGTAACCCAAGAACCGGAGATTATCTTATCAACCTACCATTTGGCAGAAGATATCTGATTACTGCAAATCAAAGAGGATACCTGTTTCAAACAGAGATGTTAGATTTGAAAACAATGGTTGATGATTCTATTGCTTTCTCCGAAAAACTTGGGTCAGAGCTTTTTAGAATGAGAACTGCCCTAAGCAGAATTGAGGAAAATCGAATCGAATATGAACGATTACTCGCCAGTACTTCAACCAACCTGGATCAGGAATTTGATGAACTTTCTGATTTAAGTAAAGAAATGAACCAGGCCCAGGCAGACTTAAATGCTTCAATCCGAAGAGCCAGAATTAGTTGGCTGGAGGATAATTCAGGATACGAAGAAGTAAGAAAAGACATTAGCTTAACTGAGGCGAATGAAGGGGCAAGGATTGTACTTGAAAACATCTATTTCGATACGGGAAGTGATAACCTGAGAGAGGAAAGCATTCAGGAATTGGATCGTTTGTACGAAATAATGGCTCAATCAAATCTTATTATTGAGATTGGAGGGCATACCGATAACGTTGGTTCCGATGAAACGAATATGGACTTGAGTCAGGCTCGTGCCGAAGCTGTTGTTAACTACGTGATTGAAAAAGGTATTTCATCAACTCGTATCTCAGCACAAGGGTACGGTGAAACTGATCCAAGAGCGACCAATGAAACCACGGAAGGACGTCAGGAAAACCGCAGGGTTGAAGTTAAGGTCTTAGGAAGTGTTGCCCAGGAAGGTACCGGTGGGGTACTTGAGCAACAACGATTAGAGGAAGAAGCTCTTTCTTCAGAAAATTTATACGAGCTTTATCGTCAGGCTGCAATGGCAGGTGGTATCCCTGAGGGTGCAGCATGTTATGATACCAGTAATTATTCCGAAAGAAGTACTACGTATGTAAGTACAAATACAAACAACAATAATAGGACGAATACTTCCAGGAATGTTTCAGATTCACCAGCCTGGTTTATAGATGCAAATGGAAATGATATAAGTGCATTTGGAGGATCAAGCATCAATTTCTTGTCACATACTGGCAACGGGCAGCATGGATTCGCAAATATAGGCGGAGCAGGAGTCTTATTTCAAAGTAGTAAAGGAACCGGTGAGCGCAATTTTTATGGCTATTTCATAGGTAATGCAGTAGGTGGTGGAGTAGATTGGATCAGATATAAAGACTTGACCAAGCTAACAAAACTTCCTCTTTCACTTGATTATGGATTGAGTGCTTATCTGGTCTTTAACAAAGAAGAACGATCTACCTTTGGAGGAAAAGACTATGACTTTTTCACTACAAGTTGGGGAGTCCCATTAAAGGTAAGATTACGATATAATCTGGAAGTGAGTGATATTAAAGTTTCGCCTTATGCATCGTATAATTATAACCTGCTGAGCTTTGTAGAGCCTGAACCAGAGTCAATTACGGAAGGGAATGAGGTTTATCCTCAGGCAGTAGTCGATGCACCCCATTGGCTTGAGTTTGGGGCACGAGCTAAATTTAAATTCCTGTCTGCAGGTTTGGGTATTCAAAATGGAGGAGCAGGTTCAGGAATTATGTTTAGAGCAGGTCTGGCCTTCTAGATCAATAACCCACAATTAAGTGGCACATAGATGCCACCTTGAAAACGGGTCGTCAGCGAAAGTTGGCGGCCTTTTTTAATACTCTAGAATAACATACGCACCTTATATCACGCAAAAGAGCTCTTCTTTTATTTAGAGTAGAAATTTGAAGACAATGTTACTCTATTTAATACTCTCTCAGAGTAGTAATTATACCATTTGAGTAAATTTACGAACTAAAATTCAGACGGAACTCAAAGTAAAAGTCTACTTGTTAGAAGAGAATAAAGAAAGAACCAAATAGCTGATTTCATTTTATATATAAGCGCAGAAAATCGATTCTATGCTTAGTAGTGCAAGGTAAAAACCTATAGGCTGCTGCCAAAAAATTATGTTTTTGACGAGGGAACAAAAAAATATAGGTTACCATCAATTAGGAGAGGGGGGAGCAGATATTAAGCTAAACCTTTTGTAATGGCAAAACGAACAGCTGAAGCTCGTGAATGGACGTGAAGTTTCTTGTAAATATTTTTTATGTGGGTGCGAACAGTATGAGGACTTATAAAAAGTTGTTCCCCAAGTTGTTGTTCGGTTAAATCATCCACAATTCCTTTAAGAATGTCTATCTCTCTATCACTTAATGAAAACTCGACTTGAGCCGCTTTAGCTTTTGTTTCTTTTTGTTCTCGCTCAGATTTTACAAAACTCATTAGCTTTAGAGCAATACTTGATGAAAGGGCGGCGCCACCAATCGCAAGTTCCTGGATAGCCTCAACATATTTTGTGATAGGATCATCTTTTAGAAGATAACCGGAAGCTCCGGCTTGAATAGATTGAAAAATCTTTTCCTCATTTTCGAAAACCGTTTGGATAAGGATATCAATTTCAGAGAACTCAGACTTAATTTCCCGTGTTGCCTCTATACCAGTTTTACCCGGCATTTCAATATCCATAAGTATGACCTGAGGAAGGTTTTTTTCTGAAAGTGAGCGCAGCTTTGATAAGGCAACTTCTGCGTTTTCAGCAACAAAAATAATGTTTATATCTTCAAAAAAATCAAGTCGGGTGATTAGATTTTCCCGGATTTTTTCTTGGTCTTCAACAATTGCAATTTGGATATTCATAGTCTAAAAAAAGCGAATAACGAATAATAAAAGAATACCCTGATTAGGGTATTATTAAAAATCTAACCTCAGTATAGTTCCGGAGCTTTTATCAGAGGTTATTACAAGAGAACCGCCGATTTCTTTTGCTCTTTCATGCATGTTTCTAATTCCATTCCCTCTGTTAATAGAATTGTCTTCCATACCAACTCCATTATCAGAAAGCGTAACCTGAAGTTTATAGCGTTCTTGTTTAAAAGAGATGCTGAACATTGAGGCGTCAGCGTATTTTCTGGCGTTATTGAGAGCCTCCTGAATAATTCTGGTCAGGTTCATAGACTGAATAGGATTCAGAATTTTATGAGGATTTACATCTGCATTAAATTCTACCTCCATTCCTTTCAGATACCGTTTCTGACGTTTAATAAATCCTTTAAGGTGTTCAAGAAAAATTTCAAATTGTACTTCTTCTTTATCTAATAACCAGATTGTCTCTCTCAAATCTGTCATTGCACTCCTTGCGTCTGAGTCCAGGTTTTGCAAAAGGGACAGTGCCATGTCCTGTTGATTTTTTTTAACGTGCAGGTTGCTAATCTCAATACCAGTAATCAGATTGGTAATTTGTGAACCTACATTATCATGTAGTTCTCTGGAAATCCGTTCTCTTTCGCTTTGAATTTTGCGCTGTGTTTCAAGTTTTCTGTTTAAAGCCCGGAGTTTCATATTTGATCTGATCTGAACCCCACCAGCTCCAATACCAATAAAACCAAGAAAACATAAACCAATAAACCACCAGGTTTTATAAAAAGGAGGAAGAACTGTAAAAGATAAGCTCCCAATTTCTTCACTCCATTTACCATCAGGGCCTATAGCAGAGACCAAAAATTCATAACTTCCATCGGGTAAATAATCATAAAAAGTAGTTTTGCGCTCATCAACATAAGTCCATTCTGTATCTATACCTTTTAGCATAGTTCTAAACTTAGTTTTTTCCGGCGACTCCAGATTTAAGGCAGAATAATTAATTTGAATCTTATTATTTCCAGATGAAACAGATATTGGCTTATCTATTTGTTCGAAGTTCTCATTCAAAAGGAAACCATCGACATATGCAAAAAAACCGGAACTTTTAAATGTAGCTTTCTCAGGGTTTATTACTATCAATCCTCGTTTTGATGCAAATAATATATCCCCTGAAGTAGTTTCAGTAGAAGTAGAACTGTTACCATATGCAAAACGTGTAAATGGAAAACCATCAGCTGAAGTATAAACCTCAAATTCTACTTCTTTAATCTCTCCCTTTTCTACTCGTTCAAAACTACTTCTGTTTATTTTTATAAAATATCCATTTGATGAGAGCCAAAAATTATTTTGATAATCTTCGACAATGGATACCGCATTATTAGGAAGCCCAGGAAAACTGTTCAATTCTCCGTTTTTAATATTATAAATTCCAGACCCTATGCTGGAAAACCAGATTACATCTTCAGAATCACGGAAAAGTCCAAATACACGATTGCTACTTAGTCCATCAGCAGTATCATAAGTTGCAACTGTTTTGCCGTTGCTCATCTGATATAAACCACCATTTAATGTGGCAACCCATATACTTCCTTTGGAATCACTAACCATATTAAGGCATTTATCGTCAGGAATACCATCTGAAATACTATAAGTGGCACTAACATTATAATTTTGATCGATTACACTAAGTCCATTAAATGTGCCAACCCATAAATTATTCTGCATATCTGTTTCAATACACAAAACTTCTTCACCAAGAAGCCCGTCTTCTGCTGAAATATGTTCTACTACTTCATAATCATCAATAATTACAACGCCAGTGGTTTCGGTTGCTACTGCTATTTTTCCATCTTTTAGTTGTTTAAATGAGCGACCACTTTGATTCGATATTAGAGGATCACTAAAGGAGCTCCACGTCAGTCCGTCAAAATATTTTAATCCATCACCAGAGGTCGAAACCCAAATTGTACCATTCGAATCCTGGAAAACACCTTCTAGTGCTGCTTCCGTAAACCCTTTCGTAGAAGAGTCGATAAAATCTATTTTTTTAGGAGTAAGGATGCTTAATCCAAAGGCAGTAGATATTAATATCTGACCATTGTTTACAAATCGAATAGTGTTAACAAAGTCAGAGATCAGCCCGGACTCTGAATTTAAATTCTCAAACGTTTCTTGATTAAGACGGTCTACACCAGCACCGTAATAACCTATAAAAACTGAGCTGTCCAATGGGTTCTGAGTTATGAATTCAGTTTTTATTCCATTCATCCCATTACTTTGATCGTAGTATTTGAATAGCTCATAATTATTAAATACTACAATGCCACCTTCTTCGGTACCAACCCATACCTCTCCATTTAGCATTTCATAAATAGATCGAACCGAGACATCCGGAAGCTCATTATTAGATGAAAGCGATGTCAGCTTACCATTGAAGTAAATGTCTAAACCTTCATTTGTACCAATCCAAACTCTGTTGTAAGAATCTGTCATAATTCGGGCAATGCGGTTTCCGGATAATCCATTCTCAGTAGTAAGGTGAGCAATAACAGAATCCTGGTATAAGATGCTCACCCCATTCAGATAATCGCCAACAAAAACGGAGTCATTTTTTGTGAAGTCAAAAGGACCAGATGAAAAACCATTAATACCGTTTGATTGGTTATAATGATAAATACTATCAGCTGTAATTTTATGAATCCCAGATTCAGTAGCAGAGACCCAAATATTACCTTGGTTGTCTTTTCCAAAGTCATTTACTGTACCCAAATCCATTTCGTTCCCTACCTCTTTTAGAGAGATACCATCGTATACAAAAGTATATGAGTAATTTGTCATCCAAATAAAACCGGAAGTGTCTTGAATACTATCAAAAACTTCGTCCCTGTATAATCCGGTCTCACGATCAATATTTCTAATCAGATAATTATCCCAATCAGATTCATAGTCTACAATAGATTGAGCAAAAGATGGAGCGTAGATGAGACCTAATACCCCCAAAAGAATTATTTTTTTGATCATCGTTGTTTCAGGTCTTTGTTAGAATACTATTTTGAAATCAAAATGAGATTTTAATCGATGTACCATTATCAGGTGAACTGTCTATTAATACACTTCCTTCGATTTCTACAATTCTACTTCTGATATTTTTTAAACCGTTACCTTTGCTCTCTGAACTTTCTAAATCCATCCCAATGCCATTGTCACAGAGAGAAATTAGAGTGCGCCCTCCTTCTTCACTGAAGTTAATTTTGAATTCGGTTGCTTCAGAATATTTTCTTGTGTTATTCAATACTTCTTGTATTACTCTGGTAAGATTAACTGATTGTGTTGGATTTAGAATTCTATCTGAATTAACCGAAGAATTTAAATCAATAGTTAATCCTTTAAGGTAGTTTTCTTGTCTTTTCAGATAGCTTTTTAAGTGATCGAGAAAATCAGAGAAATGAACTGCCTTTTTGTCCAGAAGCCAGATTGTTTCTCTCAGATCAGTCATAGCTCCTCTTGCATCTGCATCCAGATTTTCCAATAAAGATAAAGCCTTATCTTGTTGGTCTTTTTTAAGATGGAGGTTGCTAATCTCAATACCAGTAATCAGATTTGTAATTTGTGAACCTACATTATCGTGTAAATCTTTGGAAATCCGTTCACGTTCTTTGTGTATCCTATTCTCAGCTTCGGCATCTGCAAGTTTAAATTTTAGTTTGTTTTCACGTTCTAATGTCTCGCGTTTAATTTTTTGATTTCGAACGAACAGAAAAGAAATGAAACTAACAGAAATGAAGAGTGTGCTTAATATTCCTGAAATCCAATTTCTTCTTTTAACACGCAACTGCTCAATACTTAATTCTGCAGTTTTTTGAGCCAATTCCTTCTCTTTTTCTTCAGTTTCAAATTGCACCTGTAGTTCTGCTATCCGTTGATTGGTACGATCATTTCTGAGGCTATCTGAATAGCGATTAAAAACCTTGTTGTAATAAAGTGCAGAATCATAAACCCCCATCTTTTCGAAGGTCTCAGAAATTGCAGAATAACTAAACTCTGCCAGGTTTATATAGTTGATTGCTTCTGCAATTGAATTAGATTTCTTCATGAACCGAAGAGCCTCAACGTAGTTTTCAAGAAGAGTATAAGTGCTGCCTATGTTTATTAGTGCAATTCCCATACCCGAAGAGTCATTTGCCGCCTCATGAGAAGTATAAGCTTCGGTGAAATAACCCAAGGCTGTAGTGTCATTTCCAAGCATTGAGTAAATATTTCCAAGGTAGGCTAAGGAATAAGCTACACCTAAGGTATCCCGGAGTTCTTTTTTTAGATCAAGAGATTTGTTTACAAAAAATAGAGCACTGTCAAATTCTTGTTTATCCATTTTGAGACCGCCATAATTATTATATGCACTACTTAATTCACCTAAATCCCCTACGGTTTTAAGAATTCTAATCCCAGTACGCATATATCTTTCGCCGTTTTCTAAGTCATTCCTCTTTATCCTATTTCCAAGCTCTGTATATTCCCGCCCCGCTTGAACTATCATTTCCTGTTCTTCAAACAGACGAATAGCATTTAGACTATATTCAAGGCTTATATCATAGTCTCCTAAATAATAATACAGTAATGATAGATTGGATAATCCTTTGGCAAGACCCTCTTTATAATTTAGTGAATCAGCTATTCGTCTGTTTTCAAGAAAAGAAGCTTCTAAGGCAGCTGGGTTACTTGTAATAGCCTGAAAACTGGTAGCATTTATTGAGTCAACTCTTTGTATTAATCGAGATTTTCTGTTCTCTTGTGCAAATAATTGAAAGTGGAATACACATAGTATTCCTGTAAGAATCATTTTTTTATACATACCCTAAACCGAAAGCCTAATTTTCAGTGAAAATAAAAAGCTCTGGCTGTAAACAAAAAAATAAGATTGTTTTAAACAGTAGTTTTCTCCAACCGCTCAAACTCTTGCTTCAGGAATTTTCCGGTTTCGGAACTTTTGTGCTTTCCCAGTTCTTTAGGAGTGCCTTGTGCAAGAATTTCTCCACCACCACGACCACCCTCAGGTCCAAGATCAATAATCCAGTCGGCAGCTTTGATGAGATCCAGATTATGTTCGATCACCATCACGGTATTTCCTTTTTCGACCAGTTTTTGGATAACATTGATAAGCATCCGAACATCCTGAAAATGGAGCCCTGTGGTGGGTTCATCCATCACGTATAAGGTGTCGCCGGTTCCAATTTTTGAAAGCTCGCGTGCAAGCTTAATACGTTGAGCTTCTCCACCCGAAAGCGTGGTACTCGACTGTCCTAAAGTGAGATATCCTAATCCTACTGAAGTAAGTGTACTTAGAATTCGGGAGATGGTAGGCTGTGCGTCAAAAAAATCTGCAGCTTCGCTGATAGGCATTTTCAGCACGTCAGAGATATTCTTTTTCTTGTAGTAGATTTCGAGAGTTTCCCGATTGTAACGTTTTCCATTACAGGTTTCGCAGGTTACATACACATCGGGAAGGAAGTTCATTTCAATTTTTCGAACACCATCACCCTGACAGGTTTCGCACCGTCCACCCTTCACATTAAAAGAAAAACGGCCTTGATCGTAACCCCGGATTTTAGCCTCAGGTAGTTCTGAAAATAATCTACGGACATGATCAAAAACTTTAGTGTATGTGCCAGGATTAGATCGCGGAGTTCGACCGATCGGACTTTGGTCGATAGAAATAATCTTATCAATATTATCGAGTCCGTCTACAGTGTCGTAAGGGAGAGGAACACTCTTGGATTTATAGAAGTGATTGGAGAGAATTGGCACGAGTGTTTGATTGATCAATGAACTTTTGCCACTGCCACTAACCCCGGTTACTGAGATAAACTTACCAAGCGGGACTTCTAAATTTACATTCTTAAGATTATGACCGCGGGCATTTTTGATCTTTATCTTCTTTTTATTTCCTTTTCTGTATTCATCCGGTAGCTCGATCACTTCTTCATCCCGAAGGAATTTTGCTGTCATCGAATCCTTAGTAAGCTCATCAGGCTTTCCCGCGGAAACAATATGTCCCCCGTTTACACCAGCATCTGGTCCTAAATCGACAACAAAGTCAGCGTGTTCTATGGTTTCCCGGTCATGTTCCACAACGATCACGCTGTTACCCAAATCCCGTAGCGTTTCCAGCGAGTTAATCAGCTTGATATTGTCTCGTTGATGAAGTCCGATACTGGGCTCATCTAGAATGTAGAGCACTCCAACAAGTTGAGTACCGATTTGGGTGGCCAGTCGTATTCTTTGAGCTTCACCTCCACTTAATGTTTGAGCTTCCCGATCCAGATTCAGGTAATTCAAGCCTACGTTGAGGAGGAAATCGAGCCGGTCGCGAATTTCTTTAAGCACCTGATTTCCAATCAATTGCTGGCGCTCAGTGAGTTTGATGGAGTACAGTGTATCCCGCAACCCCTGGATATCCAGTTTCACCAAGTCGTGGATGCTGTACTCATCAATCTTATAAGACAACGCTTCTTTGTTTAGTCGTCCGCCATCACATTCCGGGCAGACTACTTTGCTCATATACGCTTTCGCCTTATCCCGCTGCTTTGGAGATTTGCTGTTTTCGTATTGCTCGATGATGGTTCTTCTCAGCCCTTCAAACTTATGCTGATAGGTGACGGAGTTATCCTTAAAATCGTAACTCACAGCAAACTTCTTTTCTCCGGAACCATACATCAATATTTCCCGAACTTCTTCAGTGTATTTCTTGAAAGGAGTATCAAAATCTAAATCAAAGCTTTCCAGAACGGCTTTAAGCTGCTTAAAGGCAAAGATATCTCGAGGAGGGCCGAGATATCGAATTCCACCATCATTCACACTCTGAGATTTGTTGGGAACAAGTAAATTCCAGCTTACATCATACGTATATCCGAGGCCATCACATTCCTGGCAGGCCCCATAAGGAGAGTTGAATGAAAATAAATTAGGAGCCGGATCTTCATACGCGATTCCGCTTTCCAGATCAAAAAGTTTCTGGGAAAATAAACGGTCTTTGAAAGAGCCATCTTCCTGTTGAACGGCCAGTATCACATTCCCATCTGCCATTTCAAGCGCCATTCTGATACTGTCTGCAATACGTTTCTCACTCTTTGGGCTGATCACAAACCGATCGACCACAACTTCGATATTGTGGGTTTTGTAACGATCTACCATCAAGCCATCTGTAAGCTCTGTCAGCTCACCATCAATTCTCGCACTCACAAATCCTTGTTTAATGGTTTGCTCAAAGAGTTCGCGATAATGTCCTTTTCGTCCCCGAACAACCGGAGCTAGGCAGTAAGCTTTAGTGCCTTTTTTCATATCCATAACAGCGGCGACAACTTGATCGGCTGTTTGCTTTTCCATCTTATTTCCGCTCACATAAGAATATGGAACTCCGATCCGGGCATAAAGAAGGCGCAAGAAATCATAAATCTCGGTTACAGTGCCAACGGTTGATCGCGGATTTCGATTGGTTGTTTTCTGGTCGATGGAAATAACAGGCGAGAGGCCGTCAATGAAATCTACGGCAGGGCGCTCCATCATCCCTAAAAACTGGCGGGCGTAAGCTGAAAGTGATTCGAGAAACCGCCGCTGTCCTTCTGCGTAGATGGTATCGAAAGCCAGGGAAGACTTCCCGGAACCTGATAGTCCGGTTATAACCACAAGCTGATCCCGAGGGATGTCGATATCAAAGTTTTTAAGATTGTGTTCGCGAGCGCCTTTAATGACGATGTTCTGCTGCAATAGTCTCTTGTTTGGGGATTCAAGTCAACTTGGAAGGTACCAAACAGAGCCCACAAATCCTTCATTCCTTTCACTAAAAAAGATTACCCTTTATTTACGCTCTTCGATAAAAAGTTATATTCTCTGATAAATAGCCGGTTTGGAATAATTCCGAATTCATCTTCCGATAAATCAGGTTTGATACGATTGAGAAAGTACATTGGGACTTTACCGATATTTTTTGCCTCAATCTCTCCTCTGGGTTCACATTCAAAGAAGTCCTTAATTCTTTGGTAGGTATCTTCTGATATGTTAATGGTATTAGATTCAGAACTTTGCTCCATTCGTGAGGCAAGGTTCACTGCTTCTCCCCAAACATCATAAGCAAACCTCTTTTTACCGATAACACCAACTACAGAATGTCCCGTGTGTATTCCAATTCTAAGAGGGAAATATGGAATCGATTCGCGAATAGAATCCTTAAGATTTAAAACAAAGAACTTCATTTTTAAAGCTGCTAATGCTGTATCAACAGGATGGGTAATATTTCGCTCAGGAATTCCGCCCGCTGCCATATAGCTGTCGCCAATGGTTTTGATCTTAATAAGGTTGTGTTGAGCCATGAACTCATCAAACCTGTCGAAGTAAAAACTCAGACTTTCGATAAGAGCTTCCGGAGATAAATCGGGAACAACTTTGCTGAATCCATCGAAATCTGTGAATAAAAAAGTTGCGTCTTCATAACGTTCAGGGGTTACGGTGCCATACGCGAGCAGGCTATCAGCAATTTTTTTTGGGAAGATGTTCTGAAGAAGCTCCTCATGCTCTTTCTTGGTAAGTTCGAGTTCCGAATTAGCGGCATTCAGGCCGGATTGCATTTTTTCAAGTCTTGAATTTTGCCCTAACGTGTTTTTATAGGTTGAAATCAAAAGATTTACTAAGTGGCTGTAATCTGCTTTTACGGTATACCGTTTACCTTCAATAGTAACCGGTACGGTTTCTTCTGTATCGGAAACAGCAATAGGATTAGTAAGTAACTCACTTACCTTAGAAAAAAGAGTGTCATCATCGTAGGGTTTTGTAAGGTAATTATCAGCACCTGCTTCTATGCCTTTCATCAGGCTACCGGCTTCAATGCGGGATGTAACCAGGATAACGGGAATAGTTCTAAGTTTTGAGCTTTGTTTGATACGTTTACACAGCTCATAGCCATTCATAAGAGGCATTTCAACATCAGAAATCACTAAATCGGGAAATTCTGTTTCAACCAACTCCAGTGCATCTTGCCCGTTCTGAGCTGTAAGAACTTCGTAGCCGTGTTGTAATAGTTTATGTCGGGTAATAGTTACCAGTGCTGGGTAATCGTCTACTACCAGAATTCGAGATTTGGTTTCAATCATAATTCAAAAATATATAGCCCGAAATATAGAGCAAACGAGGCAACATTAGTATTTAGATTTTTTAAATGCATTAATTGAAAAAGCCTTAAGTTAACGCCCTTAAAATCACTCATTATTATGGAAGACACGTTACAGAAAAACTGGACACCCACCAGTTGGCTTGAAAAACCAGTTAAGCAGCTACCCGCATATCCCGATCAGAAGGAACTGGAGGCTAGCTTTGGTACATTAAAGAAGTTGCCACCACTTGTAACTTCGTGGGAGATTGAGGCCCTTAAGAATAAGCTTGCTCAGGTTTCTGCCGGAAAATCTTTTTTACTACAGGCAGGAGATTGTGCGGAGAGCTTTAGTCTTACGAATTCTCCAAAAATTGTAAACACCGTAAAGGTGCTTTTGCAGACCAGTTTTATTTTGATTCATGAACTGGGTGTTCCGGTAGTGCGATTAGGAAGAATAGCAGGACAGTATGCTAAGCCACGTTCCAAAGATTTTGAAGAAGTGAATGGTGAGATGATTCACAATTATCGTGGAGATCTTATCAATGGATTTGAGCCAAATAAAGATTCGAGAACTCCTGACCCCAATCGTTTGATTGAAGGTTATCATAAAGCAGCGCTTACGTTGAATTTTGTTCGTGCGCTTGCTGATGAAGGATTCGCTGATCTTCATCACCCGGAACAGTGGGAGCTCGATTTCATGAAGAATAATGAGTACTACAAAGAATATGAGGCAATGGTGGAATCTATCACTAAAGCCGTAAAGTTTGTGGATGCCATTTCTCCGGATCGTTTTTCCAGTTTTCAGAAGGTGGATATATATACCTCTCACGAAGCTTTAAATCTGTACTACGATTCCGCTCAAACCCGAAAAGTACCACGCAAAACTGATTTCTATAATCTTAGTTCGCACATGGTTTGGTTGGGGAACCGAACCCGTGATTTGGATGGAGCCCATGTTGAGTATCTGAAAGGAATTGCGAATCCGATTGGTATAAAAGTCGGCCCGCCATATACTATTGATGATACGCTCAAGCTTGTTGAGGAGCTTAATCCAACTCACGAAGCAGGTAAGATTGTATTGATAACCCGTTTTGGAAAATCAGTAATTGAAGACGAGTTGCCTGGTTTGATTCAGGCCGTTCGACGTGAGGGTTTTCCTGTAGTTTGGAGTTCAGATCCAATGCACGGCAATACCTTCTCATCCTCCAATAATTATAAGACTCGTAATTTTGATCATATCCTCGAGGAAATAAAATCAGCATTTGCGATCCATAGAGCTGAAGGAAGTTATCTCGGAAGTGTTCACCTCGAACTAACCGGCGACAACGTAACTGAATGCGTTGGTGGTGCTAAAGGATTGAATGAAGATGGCCTGGATCATAACTACGAAACCTTCTGTGATCCCCGCCTCAATTACGAGCAATCTCTGGAAATGGCCTTCCTGGTAGCAAAAGAGTGGAAGCAGAGCTATTCTTGAATTAAAAATTTGGTTCAGCTCCAAGTAGCTTCCAAATTTTTAATTTTGAATCTTTCATTTTGAATTTTTTCTCCTGCCACTTTTGTCACCCGCCTGTCTATGCGGCAAACTGTGTCTGACATCTTTTCTATCCACAAAAAAGTAGTATGAAATTTCTTCATTCCCGGTTTGACGAGCTGTCAGTTCTTTCGTGCCGGATGTAATTGGCACGTCCGTTGCAAAATTAAAATTGAATTTTTGAACGAATAATCAATAAAAAGAGGATTCAATTATGGCACTTATTAAATATAACCGACCAAGTACTGACGTTTTCTCAAGAAACTTCAACGACATCGTTGATGAATTCTTTAACAACGCGACATCAAACTATCGCAAAGATAATTTCATGCCTAGTGTGGATGTTTCCGAAACTGACTCACAGTTTGAAGTATCTGTTGAACTACCAGGTTTGAAGAAAGAAGACATCAATGTTGATCTTGAGAAAGGTCGTTTGACCATTAGCGGCGAACGTAAATTTAAGAATGAAGAAGAAGGCAAAAACTTCCACAGAGTAGAAACTCAATACGGAAAATTCAGTCGTTCATTCTATTTACCAGACTCCATAGATGAAGAAAGTATTGCTGCTAAATACGAGGATGGAATTCTGAATATCACCATCAACAAAAGTGAAGAGAAAGTTAAAAAGCAGATCGAAATCGGATAAGAATTCGATTGATTGGTTAATAGAAGTCGGAGCCTTTGGTGAGGCTCCGACTATTTTTAGTTACAAAATGTAAAGACGTGCAATTTTTGATTGCGATAACGTTGTAGCATCACAAATCAAACTATCATCAAATTGAAAGACTATGAATACTGCTGTTAAGAATTTTTTTGGAGTCGCAGCTGCAATAATTGTACTGCTCGGACTGAATGTGTATTCAGGAAATAATAACCTGATTAATATCCCAGACTATGATACTGAAGTAACCACTTCTGAAAATCGCTCTGTTGCCACTCTCAAAGATTTAAATGATGCGATTGTTGACATCGCTGAAAAAACTAATCCTGCTGTTGTTACTATTACTACAGAAAAGACTCAACAAGTGAGAAGAATGGATCCATTTTCTATGTTTTTTGGAAATCCAAATAGCAGGGATGGTCAAACTGAGGAATATGTACAGCGAGGGTTGGGTTCAGGAGTGATTGTGTCTGAGGAAGGATACATCCTCACCAATAACCATGTAATAGATAATACAGACGAAATTAAAGTTCGTATGTTTAATGGTGAAGAAATAGATGCTGAATTAATAGGCACAGATCCTGAAACAGATATTGCAGTATTAAAAGTAGAAGTGGACAATCTGCCTGCTATCACATTAGGAAATAGTGATGAAGCTAAAGTGGGTTCTTTCGTCCTTGCGATTGGAAGTCCGCTTAGTGCAGACCTTGCGCATACTGTTTCATTTGGAATTGTAAGCGCGCGCGGAAGAACACTTAATAATCTCACTGCTTATGGGGATTACATCCAAACTGATGCTGCTATTAATCCGGGAAATTCAGGTGGAGCACTTATTGATATGAATGGTGAACTTGTTGGAATTAACTCAGCAATCGCTTCCCGTTCTGGTGGAAATGACGGTATCGGTTTTGCGATCCCAATCAAGCTAGCTAAAAGAATAATGGATGATTTAATTGAAGACGGGATCGTATCTCGCGGTTATCTTGGCATGTATTATGCCGGAGAAGTAGATCAAACAATGGCGGCTGCATTAGGGTTAGATAACGCTGGAGGTATCATCGTAGGTCAGATTGAAGAAGATGGTCCGGCAGATAAAGCCGGGTTAAAAGAAGACGACATCATCGTTTCAATAAATGGAGAAAAGATAAGAGACTGGGATGCATTCAGGCTTGAAATCGCAAACTTAAAACCTGGTAAAAAAGTAGATCTTGAAGTAATCAGAGATGGAGAAGGTCTGGAAATTTCTGTAACTTTAGGAAGTCGTCCCGGCACCGAAATCGCTTCTGATGAGACAGTAAAAGAGGACATTGTAGAGAGGCTGGGATTTAAAGTAGCCGAACTTAGCTCTGATATTAAAAGACAACTTAACATTATGAATGATGTTGAGGGAGTTGTTGTTAAAGAAATAAGTGAATCAAGTAACGCGTTCGAACGAGGACTTCAGCGTGGAGATGTAATCACAGCTGTTAAGAGAAAAAAAGTTTCTAACGTTGAACAATTTTATGATGAAGTTGAGCGTAGTACTGAAAAAGGCGACCAGGCAATTTTATTGACCATTGAGCGAAATAATTTGAAACAATTTATCGCTTTCAGACTTTAAGTTATCGTAAACCAATTTATTGTACCCCGAAAAAGCCAAAGCATGGACCCTGATACGGTCCATGCTTTTTTTATTATTATATAGCTGTAGTGCTTGTAAAAGATAAATAGTTCGTCTGCCGACAGCCTGCCTGTAGTAGGGAGGACGGGTTCCTTGCTACAAACCTGAAAAGGTTTTACATCCATAGCCCCGGGATTCATCCCGGGGGTTGAAATGAACAAAGAAACCAACCCGAGGCTCTTTACAGATCAACGCCTTTTAGCTCATCGAGGGGTGTGGTTGAATCTCTTATTGAAGGGGCTTGATCTTCCGGTACTTTTGAACGGTTCCCGTTCTTCAACGGGACAGGCGACAGTACCCAAAATCCGCCAGAAATAATTTAGATTTCGTTTTCACGAGCCGCTGATCAAAAGAACGAATACGGTCCTGACTCCCTCTCAGCACTGGGCTTGCCCATTTTTTCTGGTCTTGGTTTGTGCGCTTTAATGAGTTCAGCATGACAACTAATTAATGGATGCTATATCAAATCAGCACAAAATCTTTTTCTCTAAAGAAAGGGCTCAGATCTTCGGGAGGAGGAAAGTATTTCCCCCGGAAGTCATTAAAAAAATCAAGCGTTTCATTACTCATTAACTGGATAATTTCATCCATCGCCTCTCCGGAAATCATAAAAGGAGTTCGGTCAAACAGTACCAAATTTCCAACACACTGGGCACTGATTTGAAACTGCGCACATTCTTCAATCGGAGTACCTTTAACAATACATTTTGATATCCATTTGTTGGCATCAAATTGCTGAGCAGTACGGAGCTCATTCTGATGAATGAAATTCATGTTTTGTTGGAAATACTCCGTCATTTTACGCTCCGACTCTGCTGAATATTCATCCATCTGAGTTTTCATGCAATCGGTACAAATTGCGAATTCCCAAACCAGGTCTCTTGTATTGACCCCCGGATAATTGGTAAATGCTTTTTCGATGATATACTCTTGCCGATCAAGCAGGTACTTTTCACACACCAGACATTTATCGATAGGAGTTCCGGTTTCAGAAGAATGAAATAACTCGGGGATTTCAGAAAGTGTTGGGTTCATAATCCAAGGATAGCAAAATCCCCGAAAAGATGATTATCTAAAACAAGTTTCGGTTGAAGTAATAGCGCAAACTCACCGTCACACCCCAATTCCAGCTAGATGAATCATACCTTTGATAGGTACTACCTGTTTGTATCTGACTTTTAGAAAATCTGTAATTCTGTCTTAGATAAATACCTCCTGAAACAGAGAATTTATTCTCTACAAAGAAAGTAAGATCGGAACGTAGACTTGTGTCAATATCGTAAAATTGGAATGTGTCAAGATTCTTTCTATCTAGACTTCTGTAACTGCTAAAAATACTATTCTCGAGCAGAAAACGATCAGCCAAAATCCAAAGCCAGCTAAACTCATTGAAGCTATCTAGCCTCCATCGTTCAGGATTTTCTTTGCTTACAGGTAACCTTAAATTCCAGTTCGAACGAACACTTAATTGATGATTTAGATTCAGATTCTTATACCAAATCCCCGAAACTCCGGCAATTACATCCCTGTCTATATCTGAATTCCTAACTAGTATGTCAGATACTTGATTATCATTCCTATTTAAATTACTTCTCAGATCGTAGTTAATACTGATAGAAATGGAATACCCTTCAAAACGGGATCCCAGATTTTCATTGAAGATATCATTTAGGAAAAAAGCGTCGAAAGAACTTAATTCGTCCAGCTTCCCATTTAACCCTGAATTCATGTCTTCCCAAAAGTATTTTAACGGACGATCCCAGTTTCTGGGATAGGCATTATATCGTGTAAATTGTTCTGAAGCGTTTGTAATCTCCTGGCTATTTAAAGGAGCATTACCTAATGCTTTATAGCGTTCATTCAGCCTTAGACTGCGTAGTATCGGGGTTATATTGCGAATTCTTCCAAATCCTATTCCTATACCGGGAACAATTCTCAAATTTCTGGAAAACTGTTGTACTTCATTTGTGGTTATGTCGTCATTTTGTGCTTCCGAAAATGAAGTCCTATAACTCATTCGGTAAGTAAGACTGGGATTGAAAAAGACATTATCATTGAGGTAAAAGCTTCCAGTACTAGTAAAGTCATGATCAAATCGAAATTGCCGATTATTAGAAAATTGATCGGAGGTGACAATTACTCCATTTTGATCCTGAAGTTCACCCTGTTCATTTTTGCCAAATGAACTCCCAACAATTACATTGGTTTGAATTAGGTAAGTTCTCTCCTCGTTTTCACGGAAAAGCTCATATTGAGGCATAATATTAAAACCGGCATTAAAATTTTTCCTTTCAATTTTATTCTGTTCCGGAAGATCAAGAAAATTATTCCTTGTTAAATCACGATCACTTTTACTTCCGTTAAATCCAGTGCTAAATGAATTCAACGAAAATAACCCATACCCCCAGTCCGGTAAGCGATAATCAATCAGGTATTCAAAATCAGTGCTGTCAGTAAATCCGATACTTTCTTGTGCGATGGCAGATGAGCTTATTAAGAGAAACAGAAGGGTATAAACAAATTTCATTCTTAAGGAAGATTCAGATTAAAAGTTGGATGAATATTTTAATTCGTAAACATAGTAAGTATAACATATTGATGTTAGTAAATTTGTGAAAAGACCTGCAATTCCGTCAGTTCCACAATTCGGGCATGGTTTTGGTCAATATTAAGGCAAACATTCAGGGAGGAATACGAATTATGAATTTGAACAAGTTTACACTCAAAGCTCAGGAAGCTATCCAAAAAGCGTTGGAACTCGCGCAGTCCGGGAATAACCAGGCACTGGAACCGGCGCATGTAATCAAGGCATTTTTAATTGATGGAGACAATATTGTAATCACCTTGTTGAACAAGCTTGGCGCAAGTATGAAAGTGGTGGAAGTAAGTACCGATGGAGCCTTGAATAAGCTTCCAAAAGTTCAGGGAGCTTCAGTCTCAGGACAATATCTGTCTGCTACTACAAAAGAGGCGTTTGATGTCGCCCAAAAAGAATCAACCGCACTTGGCGATGAATACATCAGTTCCGAGCATGTACTTTTAGGAATTGTTCGAACTAAGGGAGAGATAGCTGATCTGTTAAATGATCAGGGAGTAACCAAAGACAATATCCTGAAAGTATTGAATGATGTTCGGGGGGGACAAACGGTAGACGATCCCAATGCAGAAAGTAGGTATGGAGCGCTAAAGCGATATGCCCGTGACCTGAACGAACTGGCAGAAAAAAACAAACTTGACCCTGTAATTGGACGTGATCAGGAAATCCGGCGCGTGATGCAAATCCTGACTCGTCGAACTAAAAATAACCCGGTGTTAATCGGTGAGCCAGGAGTAGGTAAAACAGCCATTGCTGAAGGTATGGCACTCCGAATTGTACGAGGAGATGTTCCTGAAGGACTCAAATCAAAACGCATTGTTGCACTCGATATGGGTGCGTTAGTGGCAGGAACCAAATTCCGGGGAGAATTTGAAGAACGCCTCAAAGCAGTGGTTAAAGAAGTCACCGAATCGGATGGAGAGCTGATTCTGTTTATTGATGAAATTCATACACTTGTTGGAGCTGGTTCAGCAGAAGGTTCTATGGATGCGGCCAATATTTTGAAACCGGCACTTGCACGTGGAGAGATGCATGCCATTGGAGCAACCACATTAGATGAATACCGAAAATACATCGAAAAAGATAAAGCGCTGGAACGCCGACTCCAAACTGTTTTAGTAGGAGAACCGTCTATCGAAGACACCGTTTCTATTTTGCGTGGATTGCAAGAGCGCTACGAAGTCCATCATGGGGTTCGAATTACTGATGCAGCTATAGTTGCAGCCGCCGAGCTTTCTCATCGATATATCGCAGATCGTTTTCTTCCTGATAAGGCTATCGATTTAATTGATGAATCCGCTTCAAGGCTACGACTCCAGATTGACTCTCTTCCCGAAGAACTGGATGGATTAGAACGACAAATACGTCAGCTTGAAATTGAGCGGGAAGCACTAAAACGCGAAAAAGATCAATCCAAGATTAAAGGCATTGAAAAAGAACTGGCTGATCTGGAAGAGCAAAGGAATTCCATGCGGGTTCAATGGGAGCAGGAACGGGATCTGATCCAGAAAGCCCGGGAGCTCAAACAAGCCATCGAGACTACACGAAATGAAGCAGATAAAGCCGAGCGATCTGGTAACTACGAGAAAGTGGCAGAGCTCAGATATGGAACCATAACCCAGCTGGAAAAGGACCTCGAATCGGCCAAGAAGCAGCTGGATGAAATGCAGAATTCCAAAGCTTTGCTTAAAGAAGAAGTAGATGCTGAAGATATAGCGGACATTGTTGCTCGTTGGACAGGAATTCCGGTAACACGAATGCTCCAGAGTGAGCGACAAAAACTACTTTTACTTGAAGAGGAGCTGCACAAAAGGGTTATCGGTCAGGATAAAGGTATTGAAGCCGTAGCTAATGCGGTTCGGCGTTCGCGTGCGGGTTTACAGGATGAAGACAGACCAATCGGATCCTTTTTCTTTCTTGGATCCACAGGTGTGGGTAAAACAGAGCTTGCTCGATCATTGGCAGAATTCCTGTTCAATGATTCCAACGCGATGATTCGCATCGACATGAGCGAGTATATGGAAAAGCATAGTGTGAGTAGATTAGTTGGAGCTCCTCCGGGATATGTAGGCTATGATGAAGGAGGTCAGTTGACCGAAGCTGCTCGCAGACATCCGTATTCAGTTATTTTGCTGGATGAAATTGAAAAAGCTCACCCTGATGTATTCAATATTCTGCTTCAGGTACTGGATGAAGGCCGCCTTACAGACAACAAAGGAACTACGGTCGATTTCAAAAACACGATCATTATTATGACCAGTAACATAGGCTCACATCTTATTGTGAATGAGATGGAAAAATCCGGTGGGGAGCTGAATGAAGATCAATACAATACCCTTCAGCAGCAATTGATTGATCAGTTGAAAATGACGATTCGTCCTGAGTTCCTGAACCGGGTGGACGATATCATTGTATTCCATCCGTTAGGAAAAGAGCACATTCGTCAAATTGTAGATATTCAGCTCAAACGAGTTCATCAGTTATTAGCTAAGAATCACGTGAAACTTAGCATTCCCAATAATGTTAAAGACTGGCTGGCTGCCCGGGGATACGACCCGGTGTATGGAGCCCGACCTCTTAAGCGGGTGATTCAGCAAAGTATTACAAATACTTTGGCAACGCAGCTACTTATGAGAGACAGTGATACCCCTGTGGAGTACGAAGCTACCCTCAACAAAACGAAAGATGGGATCGATTTTGCGGAAGTAGTGAATGACGCAAAAGAATGGGCGGAAGAAAAGAATTAAAAATTGGGAATAGTTTTTAATTCTAACTTCAGCTCGCTCCAATGCACTGCGTTGGAGCGTTTTGTTGTCTTAGCTTACTACGAAGGGTTAAAACCCTTCGCTTGTTTAATTGTGCTATATCTATGACGGGATTTATATCCTTCCCTCAACTACAGCGGAGTTGAATATGTACAGCCTCGGGATTTATCCCGGGGTAAAAAATGAAACCTCCCCGATAACCCGAGCCTTTATTCTTTTTGAGTTCCAAAACCTAACCGAAGGGTTATTCAATACTGGTGTTAACACCTCTGATAGATTTGTGTCAACCCTCGATGAGATAAATAGCGTTAAGTCGATTCTTCGGAAGTGTCCTCAGAATGGTTGGTTGATATAAATTACTTGATTAATTCAGTCACTCAGAGCACTAGCGAAGAGTCTACCCAACCAGAAAACTAGCTAGATTGTGGCTGTGTGGATCCATCGCACCGCTCTGGATGACTTGTTGACTCAATATCTGTTTTGAGCTGGAAATAAATTCTAGCTTCTAATCAATTACCTGACGACTCTCCATATCATACCTATCACCCGATCGAAGAAAGTAAAACAGGTTTTCTTCAGAAGGAAGATTCTTCTGGGAGCTCCCTTCACGAGACCAAAAAGTGCCGTCGTAAATAATCACGTAACTGGATCCAATTACTTCGAATTCATTGCCCTGAACAACGACAGCAGTACTTTCATCGATGCTTATGCCGAGTAATTCAGGACGGTTTTTTAGAATATCAAACATATCAAAATGTCGGTTTCGGGCAATTACATGTTGGTCTATGGCAATGTTTTTGATGAAGCCAAAACCTTCCTCGTGATCTCCCATCATAATTTGATTCGTTTGAGTATCGCCACGAGCCAAATACGAACCTTGAATAGTCGCACCAGCTGAAGAACCACCTATTACACCACCTCGATTAAGTACTTCCCAAAAAGCAGTTTCGGTCTTGGTTCCCGCATAAGCATCAACCAGTCTCCATTGTCTTCCTCCTCCAAAAAATACTCCGTTTGCTTCCTTCAAAGGCTTAATAAACTCTTCCGAATCTGCTTCTGTTCGGTCATACGTATGAAGTACTGTCACATTCGTGGCACCATATTCCCTCAATGTTCCGGCTCCGCCTGAGTTTTCTGTATAAGACTCTCTTCCCCCAGCTGTAGGGATAACAACTATTGGTGCATCCACACCTCCGGCAAGTTCGATGAATTTCTTCACAATACTTTCATCCATTCTTCCTCCACCTACTACTACCAGAGATCCATTTTCGGGTCCTGTAGTTTGTGCTTCCTGAGCAGTTATCGGAATGCTAAAAGATAGCAGGCTGGATAGAATTAGTAGGGAAAATAGTTTTTTCATCTAGGGATAGGTTTGATCGAATTAGCGAGAAGTGTAAGGTTCAATCCATTAATCTCAAAACTAAAGTAAATCTTCGATCTCTCAATACTATTCACATATTTTACTTTCCTCTACTTTTGCACCGGCAAAAGTAGCAAAAACTCTCCGCTACGAAATTCGAGTGGTGTTCATAAAGCATCTGCTGAATAAATCCGAAGGTCCATCTACTATCCAGTCACATTTTCTTTCCTCCCGGTGCGGATTTATTCCCCGCCAGCTGGCGGGACGCAAATACTTTAATTCACTTTACCCACTCTAATTTCTAATGCGGAACTTAAAGAGTGGCTTCAAAACAGGATCAGAAAAAATGGGCAAGCCCAGGTCTAAGAGGGAGTCAGAATCGTAATCGTTCTTGTTAACAGCGTCTCGTGAAAGCGAAATCTACATTATTTCTGGTACTTTTGGTCGCTCAAAAGTACCAGAATCCGATGATTAACCTTAATCCAACAACCAAACATTTTCAAAAGCTTTCACCTTGCCCTTCAACCCGCCCGGTATAGCTACACTTTCGAGTAATTGGATATTGTACTGATCATCAAAATGGTGATAGATTTCTTGCTCAGGAATAGAAAAAGGAGGCCCTGGCATTTGATTCTGATCGTATTCAAAAATGATAAGTAATTGAGGTGCAGCCTTAGTGATGTTGATCAAATGAGAGCTGTAATCTTTTCTCATATCCTCTGGTAAAGCAACCAAAGCAGCCCGATCGTAAATCCCATCCACTTGGCCAATTGATTCTGAACTAAGCTTGAAGAAATCCCCAACGAAAATACTGATGCTATCTGCACTGTAAATCCGGAAGTTTTCGGTTTTGGATATTTCAGGTTCTGCCGAAAGGCCTTCAAATAACTCCTGAACAGCCATTTCACTCAACTCCACACCAACCACTTGGAAACCTTCAGATAAAAGCCAGGACACATCAATCGTTTTGCCGGTTAATGGAACGAATATTCTGGAACCAAGCTCAAGTTTGAGGGAGTTGAAGCGCTCTAAAAGAAGTGGATTTGGTTGAGGCTGATCGAAACCGATTTTTCTTTCTGCCCACCGATTATGCCAGAATTCGGGGTTCATAAGTAGGTTCTAAAATTTATAAATCAATAAATATCTCAAAAGTAACTTTGCTCAAAAAAACTCCTTGGGATACTCTACTGTCCCACTTACGTTCTTAAGAGCACCTTCGGTTAACTCAACAGCCATACAGTTCTCTTTGGGAACCTCGAAGGGAAGTGAGATTCCAAACTTGTCAAGTTGGCGATATCCAAATCTTGGATAGTATTTTGCATGACCCAGCAGAATGACGGACTCATTTCCGAGTTGTTTAGCTACTTCATGTGCTTTGATAATCAGTTTCCCACCAATTTCTTTTCCCTGAAAATCAGGTAATACAGACACTGGGGCCAGCGCAAGTGATTCAAATTCTTGCTTCTTGTTTCTAATTTTAATTTTGGACAAAAGAATATGGCCTACGATTTTGGCATTAAATTCTGCCACCAAAGATAGCTCGGGAATAAATGCATCAGAGTCTCTGAGCCTTTCTACCAAAAGATGCTCAGAATGATCACTGTATTTTTCATTTTTAAATGCGCTTTTAATGAGGTTAAAAACCTGATTAAAATCTCTGGATTGTTCTTGTCTTATAGTGATGTTCATATCCTCTCCAACCTCAACACAATACACTCATCTTTCCCAAAGGTTCGGTATTCTACAAATTCAAAGCCAAGCCTTTTGTAAAATCGGATGGCATCTTTATTGGAAACCAGTGGATCAATAAGAATGGCCGTGACATTTGGTTCAGCAAAACATCGCTCAATAGCCAGTTTCATCATTTGTGTGCCATAGCCTTTATTCAAATAATCCTTCTCTCCAATCCAAATATCAATGGCTCTAAGGTTTTCTTCAACCTCTCCCCAGTAATGGGTTTCTTCATTTTTTGGATCAATAATTTGAACAACCCCAATGTGTGTTTCATCAACTGTTGCAATCAAAAACTCTGGATACGGAGAATTCTTGACTAATTCTTGTTCCCAATCATAGTTATCATCAGCGCCACCCGAGTTAATTACATGAGGCTGTTCATCCCATCGTTTCAGTAAGTCAAGATCTTCGATAGTAGCTTTTCGAAAGTGTACGGTTTTTTGCATTTGCATTCAGATTTTGTAAATAGCGCCAACTAATCTAAAAAATGTGAGGGTGGGAAAATGAAAAAAGTATGCTTTAAAGGGTCGTTGATAATGCTGGTTGCTATGCTATTATCACCAGTTATGTTATTTGCTCAGGATGAAGAAAAAGAAGAAGAAAAGTGGGAGGTAACGGAACCCAGAGGAGAAACCCGGGAGATTTCTTTCTCTACGGATGAAGGAACCTGGATGTCGCTGGATATCTCCCCGGATGAGGAGTGGATTTACTTCGACTTAATGGGGCATATATACCGACTTCCATCAGAAGGAGGTAAAGCTGAAAATTTAACTGACACTACAGGGATTGCATTAAATTTTCACCCCGCAATTTCTCCTGATGGTGCTCAAATCGCCTTCATTTCTGATCGAAGTGGGCAAAGTAACTTGTGGGTAATGAATGCCGATGGTTCTGATCCTAAGCAAGTGTTCAAAGAAGGAATGGTGAGAGCGGTAACCCCGGAGTGGAGTAATGATGGAGAATATATTTTTGTGCGTAGACAAAGTCTTTCAGGTGGTGGGTCAGGGATATGGATGTATCATAAAGATGGCGGCCAAGGCATAGAAGTGGCAGAAGGAGTCTGGCCTTCAGTTTCAGATGTGGACTCATATCTTTATTACTATGATGCAGTGGGGTCGCGGCCGGGAATTGGCTTGAATGATGCGCTTAAAGGCTACAATCAACTTTTTCGTAAAGACTTGAAAACGGGAGACGTGATTGAGATTACCAATGGAGTAGCAGCTCAGCAAATAAGAAGTTCGAGTGGAGGCGGCTATGCAGGAGAGGTTTCACCAGATGGGAGATATATTGCCTTCGCCCGTCAGATTCCAAGTGGAACAATCAATTACCGGGGACACGAATTTGGACCCAGAACAGCACTTTGGCTAAGGGACCTTCACACTGGTTCAGAGCGATTGATCATGGACCCTATCGATCGGGACATGACGGAAACCATCAAAGTACTTCGGGATTTGCCGGGATACACCTGGAGTAAAGATGGACGACACATCTATATTTCACAAGGTGGTAAAATCCGAAAACTGGAAGTGGAATCTGGTGAAGTCAGGACGATTCCTTTTGAAGCAGATATCCACCGGGTAATTTCGGAGCAGGCTTATCATAAGTTCGAAGTCCCTTTTGATGAGTTTGAAGCAAAGTTTTTACGATGGTATGCACTTTCTCCTGATGGAAGCAAGGCTGCATTTCAGGCAATTGGCAGAATTTGGGTGATGGATGTTCCGAATGGAACTCCTCGCAGACTAACAAGGGACAATTTTGAGCCTTTCGAATTTTCGCCAAGTTGGTCACCGGATAGTCGTTCGATTGCTTTTGCAAGCTGGGAAGACATAAATGGAGGTAAACTCTGGAAAGCTGATGTCCGGAATAGCAGGACTACTGAATTGACTAAGGAATTCGGAGAATATCTGCATCCCGCATGGAGTAGAGATGGCTCAAAAATTATAGCGATAAAAGGGTCAGGAACAACGTACAGAGGAAGAACTCTTGCGTGGAATCCTTGGTATGATCTTGTGGAGTTGAGTTCAGATGGGAAAAGTGAACGAGCAGTAAAGAGGATAGAGAATCATGGAAGTACTCGTGCTCAATTGGCTCGCCCTTTCTATGGCCCTGAAAACAGAGTGTTCTTTCAGGAGCCCGTTGATAATGAAATGAATTTAAAATCAGTTCGAAGTGACGGTTCTGATGAAGTCATCCACGTTTCTATAGAAGATGGAGATGAGATCATGCTCTCTCCTGATGGGAAGAATGTAGCGATTACGGAAGGAATGAATGTCTATCTGATGCCTCTTCCTTTCATGCGTACGAACAGCGAACCGATCGACATCAATAAAAAGAATGGAAAGTTTCCTGTAAAACAGCTTTCCAAAACCGGTGGAATGTTTCCTACCTGGGTAGATGGTAATACGGTCACTTATGGAAGTGCAAATATGCTCTACAAGTATAATTTGAGTTCTGAAGAAACCGACAGCATTAAAATCAATCTGGTAGTAGAGAAAGATAAGGCAGCGGGATCGATTGCGTTAACCAATGCCCGCATCATCACAGTAAACGAAAACGATGAAGTGATTGAGTCGGGAAGTGTTGTCGCCGTTGATGGTCGAATAACCTGTGTGGGAGATTGTGACATTTCAAATGTAGATGAGGTGATTGATGCGTCCGGTAAAACCATTATGCCGGGACTCATTGATATGCACGCTCATCATTACCGTGAGTATCAAGGAATTATGCCAAAAAAGAGTTTTGAAACAGCAATCTATCTTGCCTTTGGAGTTACAACCAATCTTGATAATTCCATGTGGTCTCAGAACGTATTTCCTACAGCTGAACTAATTGATGCCGGGGAAATATTAGGTCCCAGAACCTTCAGTACCGGTGATCCACTGTATCGTGGAGATGGGACGAATCAAAATGATCTGACAAGCTATGAAGTAGCTGAAGAAAATATCCACCGTCTGAAATCTTTCGGGGCGGTTTCATTAAAACAGTATCTACAGCCTCGAAGAGATCAAAGACAATGGGTTACCGATATCGCCCGGAAAGAAGGGTTAATGGTTACTACCGAAGGTGGTGATTTAATGTACAACTTGGGAATGACGATGGATGGTCATACTGCCTTCGAGCATCCAATGAGTTATGGGATCATTTATAAAGATGCGTCAATGTTCTTTGGTAAAGCAAAAATGGTGTATTCGCCAACGTATATGGTTGGTGGAACTGGTCCATGGAATGAAGAATTTTATTATCAGCGTGAGAATGTTTGGGAAAATGAGAAAATGCAAAGGTTTCTTCCGTGGCGACAATTACTTCCTCATACAAGAAGAAGAATGCTTCGTCCGGTCTCAGACTATGGATTTCCTTTAATCGCAGAAGCCCTCAAAGATGTAATTGAAGCAGGAGGGTACGGTGCCATTGGGTCTCATGGACAAATTCACGGAATTTCGAGTCACTGGGAGCTTTGGATGACTGCCGCCGGAATGAGCAATCTTCAGGCTATTCGGGTAGCAACCTATCACGGAGCTTACTTCCTTGGAATGCAGGATGATTTGGGTTCTTTGGAAGTTGGAAAGATTGCAGATTTACTGCTGATCAACTCAAATCCACTGGATGACATCGAAAATACTTTGGATATGCTGTACGTGATGAAGGATGGAAAACTGTATGAGGCTGCAACACTCAATGAGGTGTGGCCCGAACAAAAAGAATTCGGCCCCTATTATTGGGTGGATGAAGACGCTCTGAAATCAGACTCGATTCCTACCGATTATTGGGATAATCACTAGTCTTTTAAAAGCCGTTCCTTTGAGCGGCTTTTTTATTTCATACAGAAAAAGTGATGGTGATGATGCCCGAAAATCAAATCGCTGGCATAAGGCTCAGCGTATGCGACTCCGGCAGCTAACAGTAAAACTACAATAAGCCCGGTTTTTCTCCGTGTTTGTTTCTCAGAGTTTTTGAATGTCCACGCGATAAAAGCGAAGATTCCCACGATGGCGATTTTAAATAAACGCTGTTCCCAGCTCAGATAAGGATTAAATCCTCCGATGATCCACAGAAAAAGAAGGGAAGCTCCGGTTAAGAAAAAAGGATTAGAGTTTTTCATGGTAGTGATGGTTTGTTAAGCAGACTAGTTAGTCACGAACACAAACAAAAAAGGTTTCGCCCTGTCAAGAGCGAAACCTAATCCCAAGGTTGGGAATTTAACTAACTAATTAACTAATCTTTTCGAGAAGCATTGTTTTAGCTTCCCGTAACACTAAGCCCGTTGCGAAAATAAGACCAACAAAAACAGCTTTTACAGCCATTTCTACGATGGTGAGATCTGGCGATAAGCCGCCTAAAATTCCAAAAAGGGTGACGCTTGCTACGATGATAAAGATGTACTTTGCAATTTCCATGATGTAATACCTGAGGATTAATTTTTTCTCGATGACCACTTGTATGACGAGACCCGGAAAGTAAAAGTGACAGCGATTTTTAAGAAAAGGCAGTTTTTTGAGAGATTTTACATCTTCTTAACATCTTTGCGCCAAAAACCGGCGAGGATGGAGCCGGAAATGTTCTGAATAATACTAAAGAGAGCCGGAGCAAGTCCCATAGTAGCGAGTTTACCCATTTCTACGGCGATGCCCGAAGCTAATCCAGAGTTTTGCATTCCCACTTCGAATGCTATGGTTCTGGCAGATTTTTTATCCATCCCCAAAAAAGTAGTAATCCAGTAACCGAGCGTGTATCCAATGATATTGTGCAAAGTCACAATTCCAATCAATAAAAAGCCAATAGAAAGGAGAGAATCCCTTCCCGAAGCAGTAATTATTGCAATGATAAGAGCGATTCCACCCATCGAGATTACAGGCATTATTTTCTCAAGTCTTTTAAATCGCTCATAGAAAAAGTGGTTGAAGGCTAATCCGGCTATAATTGGCAGAAGTACAATTTTAGTAATACTCCAAAGCATGGCCCAAACATCAATAGGTACATAACTGCTGGCAAGCAGCTTCATTAAAACCGGAGTTAAGAAGGGAGCAAAAATAGTAGCAAATGCTGTGAGTGTGATGGAAAGAGCCACATTCGATTTGGAAATATAGCTCATGACATTGGAAGCTAAACCACTTGGGGAGGAACCAACCAAAATTACTCCGGCAGCAATTTCATTTGGTAATCCGGCCATTAAAACTAAGAGTACGCCTACAAAAGGCATGATAGTGAATTGGCAAAGTAACCCGGCAAGAATAGCTTTTGGCATTTTAACAACTCCGGCAAAGTCATGGATGCTCATCGTTGTACCCATTCCAAACATAATGAGCATGAGGAGTGGAATAATTAACGAACTTACCTTAAAGTCGCCCCAGCTTGTGAAATGTTGCGGGAATAACATTGCCCAAATCACAGTTAGAATAACAGCAAGAGTAAATGCGAGGTTTTTGAACTGAATTTTTTGAGGTTGTTTTTCCATCCGATTAATTTCGGGTGATAATACCAAACCTCACATTCTCTTACCCCATTAAATTCAGTGCATCTTCGGTTCCCATTTTCTCATACTCCTCATCATTTGGTTCCCAGAGTTCGATTTTGTAGCCGTTTGGATCCATGATCCAGCCGAATTTACCATACTCGAAGCTTTCCATTTCGCCGACCACTTCCACCCCTTCTTCTTTCAGGGTTTTGAGCAATTCTTCAAGATTCTCAACCCGGTAATTGATCATTGATTCTTTCTCACTAGGATTGAAATACTTCGTAGTGTTACTGAAAGGTCCCCAGGCGGTAAATCCTTTTTTTGTTGGGTCTTCTGCCTTGTACCATTCAAAAGTACCTCCCCATTTACCCGATTCAATTCCTAAATGCTGTTGATACCATTGCTTAGTAGCTTCGGGGTCTTCACTTTTAAAGAAAACTCCTCCGATTCCAGTTACTCTTCGTTTCATAATAGTTGGTGTTGGTTAGTCTTTCTTTAAATCCCCGGTAAAATAATCTGGTCGGTCTTCAAAGGTCTGTACCGAGATTCGGTAAGTATACTTCCCATTTTTGATTTTTGATTCCCCGACATAGTCGATGGGTTGCTGTACAAAATTGTTGGTATCAATAGAAAAGGAAGTGAAAAAGTAGCTGTAAGAGTAATCGTAAATTTTATAATCAGAAAACTCTCCCGGTTCCAGAGATTTATAAGTGAAATCCCCACCTCCAGTACTTATCCGTAAATTTTCAATAGCAAAAGAGCTGGTGTTTTGAACACGGATTTCAACTTCAGTGTCATCATTCCCAACTACATTACAACCAGCGAAAATGAGTACAGATATAAAAAGGGAACCAATTATTTTTTTCATGTTTGATGAGATTCGTTAATGACCAATTGCATTAACTCTGAACCATATTAAAAAGTATTTGAGCATAATTAGAATTACTCGTTATGCTGGTCAAATAAAATCTGATTACCATCCGGGTCAGCAATACAGAAATGGCAAGGTCCTTTTTCTTCTTGTATTGATGGGGATTCCATCAGGAACTCTACTTCTTTTTTTTTCAAATCCGCATGGATTGACCTGGCATCCTGGGGGTTAAAAGTGATGATATTCTCCTCGAACATATCCTGAAACAGTCCGATTTTGTAATCACCTCGTTGCATAATCAGCCATTTCTCCTCAACTGATCCGAATTCAGTTAAAGCCTCAAAACCAAGCTTCTCATAAAATTCTTTAGACGCTTTTATGTCTTTTACTGCCAGCGATAATGAGTGTATTCCAAATTCTTCTTTCATATTAGTCTTGTTTTCGTTGATAGGTTGCATTTCCAAATTGTGCGTACTCTCCATTCCTGAGTACAAAATCTTTCACCACAATTTCATCAGAAGTAAGCAGGGAATACTCAGTTTTTCCTTGTTCAAAGTCTGGTGTTCCCCAATTGATTATTAAACTATGTTCTTCAACTAATCCTGTTAGTGGGAATGAAACTCCACGGCTGTCTAGCCAATAGCCAGATACCGAGTCGCCTTCAATGTTATAATATCCATGAGCTACCATGCTGAAAGCTCCACTGTTCAGAGCATTTTCAAAGTTCAGTCGATAAAATTGTCCGTTTAATACTTGCTCCCATTCCATACTGAAAAAAGCATCCGAGTTATATAATGAACCGGAGCCTTCCCATTTCCCAAGAAAAGATTCAGGAACTTGAGCGTAGCCTGAGATGCTTAAGAAAACGGTAATCAAAATGAGAGCAAGTTTTTTCATAGTTAATCAAATTTAGTTTTAGTCCACGCCCATTGCATTGCTTTTTCGCCGGAAGCGTCTTCAATCCGGGCAGTAAGTGTATTTCCATTTCGCGAGTAGATAACTCTTTGAGGGAAGTCATTCTCCATATTTTCGAAGACTGCTTTTTTATTGTCTGACTCAGTTAATGTGAAAGGGGTGGGAGCCTGACCGCCCGGACTTGCCAGATAAACGATCTTGCCTTCCGACTCCACAATTCTAATAAATTCGAACGAGCTACTTCCATTAGCATATATACCTCGGTTAACTCCCAGCATTACTCCTGCTTTTGGGGAAGTCCAGAGTTCTTCAACAGAATTTCCATTACCCTGTTGAACCCAATAACCTTTCATCCAGCTCAGATCGTCAAGCGTTTGAGCAGAAAGTAAAGTTGGAATAAAAAAGAGTGATGTAATAATAATTGCTTTCATAAGTAAATTTTTGAATTGAGATTGAACCTCAAAACTAAAATCAGCGACACGATATGTATTGGAAAAAACCGACATTTTAATTTTCCAAAGGTCGTTTCAGAAAGAAGTTCGCCATATTTTCATCTTCAAAAAAGTAAGTGGAAGGTTCTTCTCCCGTAAACTCCTGGAAATTGCTTATGAAATGAGACTGGTCATAAAACCCGCTTAGATGCGCCACTTCGCTCCAGGATAATTTTTGTTTTTGAATGAGCTTAAAGATGTGGTTAAACCGGATAAGCCTGGAATAAAACTTTGGGGAAAGCCCTACATATTTGTTAAACAACCGTTCTAGTTTTCGTTCGCCAATCTTTAAAGCTGAAGTAAGCTCAGAAACTGAAATAACTCCATTCTCATTGAAAATCACTTCCAGGGCTTGTTCAATTAATCGAGAGTTGTTAGAGTCATCTTTCTTTTTGGTAGTAAAAAATTGATTCAGTGTATCTACTTTTTCGAAATAGGGAGTAGGGGATAACAACACTTCAGAAATAAACTGGAATTCGGGTTCCAGGACGTAATCCAGATCTACTACTTCATCCGAATACGTTTGCATGTCAATGCCAAAAAGCTGAGTAATAGCTGCTGGTTTGAATTTTATGCCAATCATTCCTGAGCTCCCGGTATTCTCAAGCAGAAAGTGATTTCGGATTTGCCCCGAAAGCAATTTTCGGCTTTGAAGCTCCCATACTCCTGAAAGATTAATCCGATAAGGATCGCGATAATGGAAAATAATCTCAGGAAAACCATCCGGAACAATCTTCTGTTGCCGGGGGGTACGATCGTTGCTTTCAATCACCCAATAGCAATCAATTAAATTGGAAAGAGAAAGTTCAGGTTCAATGCGATCGTACAACATAATGTTGAGGTTATTCTTTTTCTACAGCTGATTTAAAACTATCCAGATACTTTTGGCTTTGCTTTTTAAAAGCACCTCCCATAAAGAAGGAGACAATTTTCATAAATCCTGAAAACTTAAACTCATTATAGTTAATTACTTTCGTCGTATTCTCATCGATTTCAGAGAAACCGAATTCTACTTTGTTAAGAACTCCCGGGGCATCGTATTGGACCAAATATTTTTTGGGTAAATCGCTGATAAGTACGGTTTCTTTCATTTCCATAATTCTACCCTTCATATCAAATACAAAAATGGCTTCAGTTCCCACTTCACCTGCGCTACCTTTTGTAATTCTGTGCTCCTGCAGCCCTTCCATCCAAAGACTGTATTTACTGGTATCCCTGAAAAAGGAGATCACTTCCTGAAGGGGTTTATCAATAGTAGTTTCGAGCGTGTGGTTCATTATACTTCAGTTTCGGGTTTAATTATCGCTTTATGGCTTTTTCATAGATATTAATCCACTCCTTAACCGTCATCTTGGTAGCGAGTTCAGCAATAAGTTCATAAGGAATTTGATCTGGCTTTTTGAAACGGATGCAGCTTTTTCCCATATCCAGTTTAGTTTTTACATATTTAGGATATTCCTCAACAAACCAGTTCAGTAACTCTTCATTGGCGTAAATTCCGGAGTGATATAGAGCAATGAAGTTCTTCTGAGAAGCAATATTTATAAACGGAAGGGGAAGCTCGGGCGAGCAATGATATCCACCCGGATATAGGCTGTGTGGAACCACATATCCAATCATTCCGTAGTTAATACATTCTTCAAAACCTTCCGGTAGATTCTCAAGAATAACCTTTCTCAGTTTTTCCATTGGTTCCTTTCTTTCTGAGGGTATTTTTTCCAAATACTCTTCCGGGGTGTCAGCTTTAATTTGCATGGGTATTAAGATTGAGTTGTTAATTCTTCAGATCTCCAGAAATTCGGGTTTCGGAATAATCCAGCACTTATCAGAGAGAGAAGTAGTCCAACCGGGAAGATTTCTGTGAAGGTGACGGGGAGTCGGTACAATGGATTATCATACTGCGATTTCATCTCTTCCATTTTCTGGATTGTTGCATTCAGTTCTTGTTGAGTAGCCCCTGATTCCCTTGCTTTATTAATTATAGAACTGGTGTATTCTTCAATAAAAGCATAATCATTTACATAAAGGTTAATCTCCCAGGTAATTACATAAACTATTCCCGCAACAAGAGAAATGCCAAGACCTACTTTTAACGCAGTTTTAAAATTGATTACTCCTCCCAGTTCCTGGTCACGATATTTCTTAGTGGCCACAAAGATCATCGAAAAACCAATGAGCATAATGGAGTAGCCAATGGTCTCAGAGGCAAAGAAAGAATTGGCTCCTGAGCTCGCTGCCATAATTCCAAGGATCATACTCCCAATAATAGTTGCCCCCGTGATGGAGCCATAAACCAAAATGATTTTATTCATTGAACTCATATCAATCCATATTTAATGATAATTTGCCAGCAAAGAAAAGGAATACCCCGACTAATTCCGTCACCCGAAAGTATGATTTTTCCCACAGGGATGCCTTCGGTAAGCAAAATCATCCAAAAGAGCAGGCTAAAAAGCCTTAGAATCATAAATCTTGGAATAATTTTTAAAAATAGCTCGTCATCCTGAACTTGTTTCAGGATCTTATGAATCGGGCTTTGATTTATTTTCTATAACGATAACTGCTTAGATTCTTCACAAAGATCCCGGATCAAGTCCGGGATGACTTGAGGATGACTACTTAATCAACTTCAACGACTTCGCCTTTTCTACTGCCTGCATTCTGCGGTTTACTTCTAGTTTTTCATACAACCGGGAGAGGTGAGTTTTTACCGTGTTGATGGATACAAAAAGTTTACCCGCTATTTCTTTGTTGGAAAGTCCTTCCGCAACTAGTTCAAGCACCTCCAGTTCCCGCTCGCTAATACCAAGGAAATCGAGCGCTTTTTCATTTTTTTGAAACTCAGTAGCTACTTTTTTGGGAGCTGTTAGTTTTTGCCCCACCCAAAGCCCCAGTCCCGCGAACATAAGTGCGATAATAAAAATGAATGCTTCGGTAGACAGGTCACGAACAAAATACCGATACTCAAAATATTCGAGCAGAAAAACGAGCGCTGCGAGAGCAAGACCATATATAAGAATGGTTTTTTTCATTGAAAATAGAGATAGAAAAGTAAACTTATTTCCAAAATTCCCACCATTTTTTTCTAACAGAATATTTTACTTTATCAAATTCTTCAGATTCTATGAAGTAGGTTCTACCTGAAATTTCTTTGATCTCCGCATCTGAATTCAGCTCATAAATCTCATCCAGGTATATCATTGGTTGGTCTTCTTTCGAGTTTAGTAAGTCTATTTGAAGATCTTTTTGTCTTCTAACTAATTCTACCGCGTTCAGCTCAGCTTCTTTTTCATTTTTAGCTTCTACCCAAAAAGTAGAATAAAACCCGCATTTTCTTTTTTTATCAACAGAAGCTAATAAGAAGTTTTCGCCTCTAAGTAGTACTCGATATTTTTTAAGTTCGACAGATTTCAAGCCCCTTAACCCAACAGTTTTTCCGGATTCAGTCTTTTTAAATCATCCACCACAAACTCCCGGCCTTTTCGGATGAGCTCGCCATCGAGGTACACATCAGCGCCTATGCAGACCAAATCCCAGTGAATGTTGCTGGAATTTCCATTGGGTGCGATTTCGTAATCTTTTCCAAGAGTCAAGTGATTGGAACCATAGATCTTTTCATCAAATAGGATATCGTACATCGGTTTTTCGATTACGGGATTGGTTCCGAAACTAAACTCGCCGAATCTCCGGGCACCTTCATCAGTGTCCAAAATGTCTTTCAGGGCTTCATTGTTGGAGGAATCGAAATCCACAACCACTCCGTTTTCTACCACAAGCTTCACAAACTCAAAAGGCTTACCCTGATACACTGAAGGAGCGTAAGTAATATGACCGTTTACTGAATCCCGGACCGGAGAAGTAAAAAGTTCTCCATCAGGAATATTATGCGAACCATAGCACGGAACCCAATTCTGGCCTTTTACAGAAAACTTAATGTCGGTTCCTTCTCCTTTAAGATGAATTATATCGGTTTTTCTAAGTCGGGCTTCCAACGGCTCCATCGCTTTTTTAAGCTTGGCGTAATCCACCAGGCAGGCATCATAATAGAATTTTGTGAACTCGCTGGTTGGGAGTTTGGCATTCATCGCAAAAGCCGGGGATGGATAGCGCATGATGCACCATTTAGTGTTGTTTACCCGCTCCTCAAAATGCACCGGATGAAGGAAATGCTCTGAATAGGCTTTATTGGCTGCTTTATCTGCCTGGGAGTTTTCATAAATATTCTCAGAGGCGCGAATCCCGATAAATACATCCATCTGCTCCATCAAAGGAAGCTGATCCACTTTTGCCTGGTTTTTCCAGAATTCTTCATTTCCATTTTCGATGAGGATACGCTGCGTTTCGGCATCTTCAATCTGTACAAAGGGATGGGCTTCTTTATCTCTGATTTGTTGTACCAGTGCTCGTAAAAGATTAATGCCATTGAGTCCAATAAGTTGAACCATCACATTTTCGCCTTTTTGAAGCTGAGTAGAATGTTCAAGAATTAGCGTTGCAAGATCCTGATCGTGTTGTGAAATCACTTTATGAAATGTTAAATGATGAATGTTTGAATTTTAAATGTAAGAAAACCTCTTTTTAAACGAATAACGAATAACGAATAACGAATAACGAATAACGAATAACGAATAACGAATAACGAATAACGATTAACGATTCACCAAATCCACTACCCGATCACATAGCCTGATTTCTTTAGGATCATTCGAAGCCAGAATTAAAAGTGTTCCTTTTCTTTTTTGGTCCGAAACGATTTTCCTAACTAACTCATGCCCCTTTTCATCCAGATTCGAACCAGGTTCATCCAGAAATAAAATCTGAGGTTCAGTAATCAATGCAGAAGCTAGTTTTATACGCTGTTGTTGACCAGTCGAGAGTTCCTTAAACAGCTGGTTGCTGTACTCCTTCATTTGAACGTATTCCAGAATAGAGGAAATGTCAGTTTCACTTTTCAATTTTCCGCTTACTTCCATAATAAAGTCAAGGTTTTCAGAGGCTGAAAGTTCGTCATACAAATTAATGTAGGGTGCGGAGTAACCAATCAGTGGTTTAACTTGATCTTTAGCTAAAATCTCAGAGCCTTGCTTCCAGATGATCTCTCCGGACTTGGGGCGTAATAAACCAGCTAAACATTTCAGCAGTGTAGATTTTCCACTCCCATTAGCTCCCGAAACCCCAAGAATTCCTGCTTCATGCGAAAAAGAAAGTCCGCTGAAAACCGTTCTGCGATTATATGTTTTAGAAAGCTGATCTGCCTGCACTGAAATCATGCCAGAAGGTAGCAAGAACAAAGAAAAGAACAGAAGTTAAATTTCTTCATCAAACCTAAATAATTATTACAGTTATTAGGTTGTAAAGCGACTAAAGACATCCTATTTTCTGCGCACATCAATCCTCTATGCAAAAAGTAATCGATCAAATAACAGATCATTTGGTAAGCCTGGTAACGAGTGACCGGGCAGAATATAATCCCAAAGAGTTGCTCAAATCAGGCATTCCATCATTCGTAGTGGAACGTATCCGCTTGTATCTTGAGGATAAAGTGCGGGAAGAAATCGGAGATTCAACTCCTAAATGGTTTGATGGTGAGACTCGCCTGGTCTCGGATGCGTTTAATGACTTTGTACGGTCTGCAATAAGTACTTCGAGAATCCCAAAAGATGAATTATATGAAGTAATTCATACCGTAGTGAAAGACATCATCTTCGTATTCATCGAGCCGAGGAAAAATATGGCTGAGTATCTCTTCAGGGAGAATGAAGAGCTTCCTTTCGAAGAAATCGAAGAGCGTTGCTCCCGGTTAACAATCTATAAACACTTTGGAACCGCGGTTCCTTTGTACATGAAGAAAAGGAGCCTGGACTCACTTACCAAAGAGAGATGCAAATTATTGATTCATAAACTGGATGCTAAACTTGTGGCATCCTATTCGGCACAGGATTGGGCACAAAAACTGGAACAGCTTTTTATTCTTTTTGGTGGAAAAATTGATCCGATGTTGCTTTCTACATTTTTTGAGGATAAAGGCCTGTACGGGATGGCAGGAAGGTTTGAAGCATTGAATGAGCCCCTCACTAAACCTGATTTCATTGAGATTATCTCTTCCGAAGAACTAATGGAATTTTCTGATGAGCCGAAGGCAGGGAAACCTGATGAAAAAGAAGAAAAGATGGCTACCGAAGAGGTGGAGAAGATTTCAGAGGATGATGATTCAGAACAAACATTGATAGAGAGCTTTTTCGGGAATTATGAGTATGTGCCCAGCGATGAAACTAGTGATGATGAAATATTAGCAGCTCAGTTTTCGGATGGAAGTTTATCAGATGACGAGATGTCGGAGTTATTATCAGATATTGCAAATGATGGTGTGATTGGAGTAGAAGATTTTGATCAGGTGGACTCTCTGAATAAACTCTTTTCGTTAAGTGGGGAAAGTGATGATGAAAGTCAGGCTTCGGAAACCTCTGAAGAGATTGCTGCGAAAATTAAAGAGATGAAAGAGGAAGATGCAGAAGACGTTGCAGAATTTAGAGAGAACCTTATTTCCATTCTCGATCAGGCTAAAAATTCGTTTGAAACCATCGAAAGTGGAGATGAAACGGATGAGATTGAAGTAGAAGAAGACATTGCGGATGTTTTTGTTGATGAGGAAGAAGTAACTGATGATGAATACGAAGCTGATATTTTTGTTGACGACGAGCCTGAGTCTGAAGGTGAAGAAAAGCCGATGTGGGCAAAATTTTTGAATGACGACCAGATGGATGTGTTAATGGGCGGGGAACGGAATAGCAAAGAAGGCTCAGGTGAAGCTGAAGAAGAAATTCAGGTCGATGATGATTATTCCGAAGAACCTGTAATAGAAACCGGGTTAGAATCCCCCTCAGAAGATGTTACTGTGCCAATATTGGCAGACTTGCTTTCAGATAGAAAAGCGGAATTCATTGAGGTGATTTTTTCCGGATCTGAAAAGAAATTTGATAAAGCTCTGGATAAGATTCAGAAATTTGAAAGCTGGAAAGAAACATCGAACTACATCCAAAAAGATGTTTTTAAGAAGAATAAGGTAGACTTATTCTCGGGCGCAACAGTCGATTTTACGGATCGATTGCACCAATATTTTAATGAACTACGGAATAGTTGAGGAGTACTATGGACACAAATGAAAAAGTAGAACGGTTACTGCAACTCAGAAAAGAAGCATTGAAGGGTGGTGGCGAGGCCCGCATCGAAAAGCAACATGAAAAGGGAAAGCTCACTGCCCGGGAAAGGGTTGATTTACTTCTCGACAAAGGCAGTTTCGAAGAAATTGATGCTTTCGTTACTCACCGAAGTACCGCCTTTGGATTAGAGAAGCAAAAGTTTTTGGGGGATGGGGTAATCACCGGCTTTGGGAAAATTCATGGAAAGCCGGTGTACGTTTTTAGCCAGGATTTCACGGTATTCGGTGGTTCATTGTCAGAAACGCATGCTGAGAAGATTTGTAAAATTATGGATTTGGCCATCAAAAATGGCATTCCGGTAATTGGATTAAACGATTCCGGAGGGGCACGAATTCAGGAAGGGGTAACTTCTCTTGGCGGCTACGCGGAAGTATTCTGGAGAAATACGATGGCATCAGGAGTAGTGCCACAGATTTCTGCGGTAATGGGTCCATGTGCAGGTGGAGCAGTATATAGTCCTGCACTTACCGATTTCATTTTTATGGTAGAAAATACCAGTTACATGTTTGTAACCGGTCCCAATGTTGTTAAAACGGTTACTCACGAAGAAGTTACCTCCGAAGAACTTGGCGGGGCTGTTACTCACAATACGAAATCCGGAGTAGCGCATTTTGCAACCCCGAACGATGCTGTTTGTTTGAAGGAAATTCGCAGGTTAATGAGTTATATCCCTCAAAACTGTGAGGAGAAAGTCCCAAACATTCCTGCAAAAGATCCGGATTCGGCAAAAGCTAAGGCTCTGGAATCTATTGTTCCTCTTAATCCAAATAAGCCCTACGACATGCATGACGTAATTCAGGGGATAGTGGATAAAGATTCATTTTTTGAAGTCCAGAAAGATTATGCGGAAAGTATCATTGTCGGATTTGCCCGGCTTGGTGGTCGAAGCGTGGGAATAGTTGCCAATCAGCCACTATCTATGGCAGGAGTTTTAGGAATACGGTCTTCGCTTAAAGGAGCGCGTTTTGTTCGTTTTTGTGATGCGTTCAATATCCCGCTGGTGGTGTTCGAAGATGTGCCTGGCTTTTTACCGGGAACCGATCAGGAATGGGGAGGAATCATTAAACACGGTGCTAAATTACTGTATGCATTCTGTGAGGCTACCGTACCAAAAATGACGGTTATTACCCGTAAAGCTTATGGAGGAGCTTATGATGTGATGAATTCAAAGCACATCCGTTCAGATTATAATGTGGCCTGGCCAACCGCTGAGATCGCGGTTATGGGAACCAAAGGTGCGGTAGAGATTATTTTCAGAAGAGAAATCGCCAAAGCAGATGATCCTGAAACGAAGCAAAAAGAGTTGGAGGCGCAGTACTCAGAAGAATTTGCTCACCCATACAAAGCCGCCGCCCGTGGATTTATTGATGCTGTAATTCTTCCTTCTGAAACCCGGGAAAAGCTGATTAAAATGCTGGAAGTCACTAAACATAAAGTAGATTCAGTGCCGAAGAAGAAGCATAATAATCTGCCTCTTTGATTAAAAAAAACAGTGTGTTAAGAATTGCGTTTATAAGTGAGCTGTAAATCGTAATCCCCGTAGATGTCAGCTAACCTGCGTGTCGGTGTATAGGTTATGTGATGGAATTTATATTCGTGCTCCAACTCCAGCGGAGATGAATATGACTAGCCCCGGGATGAATCACGGGGTTATGCTAACGAACCTGTCTTCCGACAGGCAGGTTAGCTAATCTCTACGAAGATGACCTGTTTGTTTTATCCTTGCTTTCTATCCAAAATCGCCAAAGTACACCTTGAAGTACAAACCAGTTTCCCGCGCTCATCTACTATCTTAATCTCCCAAACGTGAATGGTTTTTCCAATTTGAATGGGAGTTGCTGTTCCGGTCACTTTTCCACCTTCTTTAACCGATCTGTGATGATTAGCATTAATCTCAATTCCCATAGCGGTCTTATTCTCAGGAATGCACATCCAGGCTCCAACTGAGCACAGAGTTTCGGCAAGAGAAATGGATGCTCCGCCATGTAGAACCCGGAATGGTTGAACGGTTCGCTCATTCACCGGCATTTCAGCGATCGTCTCTTCTTTGGCTATTTTAAGGAACTTAATGCCAAGCGTAGTCCCCATATTTGCTTCATTTATTTTAAGGAAGCCTTCTGCTTTTTCTTTTACTGAATCTTCTATAATCATAAAACTTGCTTAACACTGTTAAGTTGAGTATTTATTTTCTGGAAACGCTTTCATGTTTTTGGCTGAAAGTGTATTTATAGTTACTTAGTAACAACAGCTTTGAATGTATGAAATATGAGCCAGCAGTAGTACCTCTTTTACTTGAAGAGGGAATGAAAAAAAATAAATTAGGGATTCTTTCTGCTGTAAAGAGAAAAGGGCAATGGATTGAAACGTCTGTAGAAGACTTTAAGAGGCGGGTTAAACATCTCTCATTGGGATTATACCAACTTGGAGTTCGAAAGGGAGATCGCGTTTCTATTCATTCAGAAAACAGCACAGAATGGTTGATTTGTGATCAGGCAGTGCTTTCTCTTGGAGCAGTTAATGTAGCTATTTATACTACTCAGCCAGCAGATCAAATCAAGTATATACTCGAAAATTCTGAGGCTAAAGTTCATATCGTATCAAACGATGAACTTTTTGAAGAAACCAAGCCGCTTGTAAAAGCGATCACTTCTATAGAAGCTATTATTTGTATACAACCTTCATCACATAAAAAGCTAAAGGGATTTGATGAAGTGCTGGAGATTGGGAAGGAGTTGGATGAGGGGCAGCCGGGTCTTTTTGAAGAGTTGAGAAGTGCTATTGAACCCGATGACTTGGCTAACATAAATTATACCTCGGGTACCACAGGCGTTCCAAAAGGAGTAATGCTCACGCACATGAATCTTGCATCAAACGCATTGGCTTCGCTGAAAAGAATGCCATTTAATTCAGATGATTTCGAATCTCCCAAAATTCTTTCTTATCTGCCGCTGGCGCACATGCTGGAGAGAATCGCTTCATATCTATATATTTGTTCAGGTGGCTCAATTTATTATGTGGAAGATGTTCAGGATTTCAGGACTGATTTAGTTACCGTAAAGCCTATCTATTTCGCTACAGTCCCGAGACTTCTTGAGAAAATTATGACTGGAATAAAGGTAAAAGGCCAGGAACTCTCAGGAATAAAAAAGAGGCTGTACTATTGGGCTGTTAAATTTGCCGAAGAATATGATCCTGAGCACCCACCTGAAGGATTAGAGGCTATGAAGTGGAAGCTTGCTGATAAACTGGTGTATTCAAAAATCCGTGAGGGAATGGGTGGAAATCTGGTAGGCACCACTGTTGGTGGAGCAGCTTTGGCTCCTCCTGTTATGCGTTTCTTCAACGGAATTGGATTGAAATGTGGGATGGGTTACGGGCTTACAGAGACCTCTCCAGTTATGACATCCAGTCTTCCCGATGTGATCAGAATAGGATCTGCGGGGAAAGCACTTGAAGATGTTGAAATCAGGATTGCAAAAGATGGGGAAATCGAAACCCGAGGTCCGAATTTGATGAAAGGCTATTACAAACTTCCTGATAAAACCGCTGAGGTGATGACGGAAGATGGATGGTTTTGTACTGGGGATATTGGCTATATCGATGATGAAGGTTGGTTATTTATTACTGATCGGAAGAAATCGATGTTTAAGCTTTCAACAGGAAAATATGTAGCACCTCAACCCATAGAAAATGCTCTGATAAATAGCGGATTTATAGACCAGGCAATGGTGGTAGGTAGCGAGGAAAAGTTTTGCGCCGCCTTAATTGTTCCAGACTGGAATAATATCGAAAAGAGATTCAGTCAAAAGGGAATTTCATTTCCTTCTGAAGATAAATCATCAAATCAGGATATAATTAACCGGCTACAGCTCGAAGTGGATAAGGTCAACAAGAAGCTGCCTCATTGGGAACAGGTTAAAAGATTTGTGCTTCTTGAAAGGGCATTTAGTATCGATGAGGGTGAGCTCACACCAAAAATGAGTGTAAAGAGAAGTGTAGTAAAAAGGAAGTACGCAGATTTGATTAAATCAATTTATGAAGAATAGAAAAGCAGGGATATGAAGAAAATACGGAAAGTTGCAGTTTTAGGTTCTGGTGTAATGGGCAGTCAGATAGCTGCAAATTGCATAAATGCAGGGCTAGAAGTGCTTCTTCTGGATCTTAAGAGTGATGATCCCAAACGACCTGATAAGATTGCTGAAGAGGCTATAAAAAAGATAAAGAATTTAAAACCTGCTCCATTCGGTTTGCCGGGATTTGCTGATCGGATTGAGGTTGGAAATTTTGAGGATGATTTCGACCGGCTTAAAGAAGTAGACTGGATTTGTGAAGTAATTATAGAGCGGATGGACATCAAGAAGAAAATGATGTCCAGGCTGGATGAAGTCAGAGCTCCACGAACTATTGTCAGCTCAAACACGTCTGGACTCCCCATTTCTGAAATCAGTTCGGATTGTACTAAAGAATTTAAAGAGTATTTTATTGGAACTCATTTTTTCAATCCACCGCGTTATATGAAGTTGCTGGAGATTATTCCTACAGAATGTACTTCTGAAAAGGTGATTTCTCACATGAGTTCTTTTTGTGAACGAGTGCTTGGAAAAGGAGTAGTGCTTTGTAAAGACACTCCGAATTTTATTGGCAATAGGATTGGAGTATTTTCGATGGCCTCCATCATGCCGCATTTTTTTGATGGGAAATTCCGTGTGGAAGAAATTGACGCGCTTACCGGAACTCTCACTGGATATTCTAAGTCTGCTACATTCAGAACAGGAGATATTGTTGGATTAGATGTGATGGCCCATGTATCCGGCAACATACATCCACTCATTCCTGATGATGAAATGAGAGATACCTTCAAGCTACCCGGGCAGTTTGGCAAAATGATTGAGGAAGGAAAACTTGGCAATAAAAGAGGAGAGGGTTTCTACAAAAAAGTTCAAACCGAGAAAGGACGTGAATTCCACGTGATTAATCCGGAAACGTTAGAGTACGGACCTCAAAAGGAGCTGGGTGATGAACTAATTGCTGAAGCAAAAAAGATCAGAGATACAGGAAAGCGCCTTCAGTTTCTTAGTTTTCATAACTCAGATATCGGTAATTTTGTGTGGGAAACACAAAGGGATTTGATGGTATATGCGGCGAACAGGATTCCTGAAATTTCCGACTCTATCGAATCAGTTGATCGTGCTCTGAAATGGGGTTTCAATTGGGAAATGGGACCTTTCGAGCGTTGGGATGCACTTGGTGTTGATGCTGTTATTGAGAAACTGAATGCCAAAGGAAGAGATATTCCGGACGTAGTCTCAGAGTTGAAAAAAGCTGGTTTTAGTTCCTTCTATTCAGGTGGGAAGGTTTTTGACCCGATTTCTAAGTCAATGGTGGATCAGGCACCTAATGCTAATGGCGAACTTACCGTGGCTCAGGTCCGAAAGGCAAAAGTTCCGTTTTTCGAAAACGATTCCGCAGCCTTGCTGGATATGGGTGATGGAATTGCATTATTCGAGTTCAAAACAAAGAATGCTACTCTGGGTTTTGAGTTAGTTAAATCTCTTGAAAATTGTCTCGAATCAGTAGAAAAGCATTTCAAAGCACTGGTTATAAGTCACGATGGAGATAATTTTGCTTACGGGGCTAATTTGATGGAAGCTGTTCAGGCAGTTCAAAACGGTAAGTTTGAAGATGTAGTGGCTGCAGTTACCAACTTTCAGCGGACGGCAGTTAAATTGAGATATGCTTCTTTTCCGGTAATTTCTGCTCCTTTTGGCAGAACTCTTGGCGGAGGAACTGAATTTGTATTGTACTCCGACCGTGTAGTAGCCCATCACGAGTTATATATGGGTTTAGTTGAAGTTGGGGTTGGATTGATTCCCGCAGGTGGAGGAACAACGGAGTTACTTAAAAGAGCAATGAACAAGCTGGAACCAGAAGCTGACCCGCTTCCATTTATCAAAGAAGCTTTCAAAACTATTGGGCTGGCAAAAGTATCAGATAGTGCTCACAAAGCAAGAGAGCTAGGGTTTATACGGAATGAGGATGTAATTGTAATGAATCGGAATCTTCAACTTGCCATCGCTAAAGAAGAAGCTCTTTCGATGTTGGAATCAGGCTATCAACCTCCTGCAAAAGAGCCCATCAAAGTTCAGGGCCTTAAGGCTCTCGGTGTAATGAAAACCATGTTGTATGTGATGAATGAAGCAAGATACGCCACCGATTACGATAAGGTTGTGAGCGGAAGAGTAGCCTTTGTACTTGCAGGTGGTGATTTAAGTGAACCACAGGAAGTTCCGGAAGACTATCTTCTGAAATTAGAGCGTGAAGCAATTCTGGAATGCTTTAAAGATGAAGGAACTCATGCAAGAATCGAACACATGCTTAAGACAGGGAAACCGCTAAGAAATTAAGAATAGAGAGTTAAGAATTTAGATTTACGAATTATGAAAACAGCTTATCTAATATCTGCGAAACGAACAGCCTGTGGTAAGGCAAATAAAGGCTCACTAAGATTTACCTATCCTGATACATTGGGAGGGGAAGTGATCAAGGATTTAATGAAGCAGGTGCCCGATCTGGATCCTGCTGAAGTTGATGATGTAATGATGGGATGTGCATTCCCTGAAGCTTCACAAGGATTAAATATCGCACGACAAATTGCACTTCTTGGTGGACTACCGGATTCGGTTCCCGGGGTGACTGTAAATAGATTTTGTTCTTCTGGTCTGCAAACTATTGCGATGGCAGCAGAACGTATTATGGCAGGTGGAGCAGATGTGATTATCGCAGGTGGAGTGGAATCAATGAGTATGGTTCCAATGGGCGGAATATCCTTTCAGCCAAACCCTGATTTAGTTGATAATCGTCCCGAAGTGTATATCAGTATGGGGCTCACTGCCGAAAATGTTGCCGAAAAGTATAAGATCAGTCGGGATGATCAGGATGCCTTTGCTTATCAAAGTCACCAAAGAGCAATAGCTACCTGGGAAAATGGTAGATTTGATGGACAAATTACTCCAATCGAAGTGGTTGAAAAGAAGATCAGTGCCGAGGGAGAGATTATAAAAGAAACATTTACTTTCAATAAAGATGAAGGTCCACGGGGAGACACATCAACTGAAGTTCTTAATAAACTGCGTCCTGTTTTTAAAGCCGGAGGAAGCGTTACAGCGGGTAACTCATCTCAAATGAACGACGCAGCCGCTGCAGTGCTGGTAATGAGCGAAGAAAAAGTGACCGAACTTGGTTTAACCCCAATTGCCAGATATGTAGGTTTCGATGTTGCCGGGGTAGCCCCCGAATATATGGGAATTGGTCCGGTTGAAGCCGTTCCAAAAGTATTGGATAAAGCCGGTTTATCGTTAAAAAGTATAGATTTGGTTGAATTGAATGAGGCCTTTGCATCGCAATCGCTGGCGGTGATAAGAGAACTTGGTCTGGATCAGGAGATCACGAATGTGAATGGGGGTGCAATTGCTATGGGGCATCCACTAGGCTGTACGGGAGCAAAACTCACTACCCAAATCTTACACGAAATGAAAAGCCGCGGTTCTAAGTATGGACTCGTGACTATGTGCATCGGTGGTGGAATGGGTGCTGCTGGAATTTTCGAAAATCTAAACTAACACGAAATCATGTTTACGGAAGACACACTAGCTGGGAAAACTATTTTGATAACAGGTGGGGGGAGCGGGCTTGGTTTGGCAATGGCAAAAGGCTTCGCGAGATCAGGAGCAGGGATCGCAATTTGTGGCAGAACGGAAGGAAAGCTCCAAAAGGCTGTAGGAGAAATTATAAAAGAAAAAGATGGAGCTGAAGTCCGGTATTATGTGAATGACGTAAGAGATCATGAAGCCGTAAAGAATATGATTTCAGATATAATTTCTGATTTTGGATCGATGGAGGGACTGGTAAATAACGCCGCCGGGAATTTTCTATCTGCATCCGAAGACCTTACTCCGGGAGGATTTAAAGCAATCGTAGATATTGTGCTGCACGGGAGTTTTAACTGTACACATGCATTTGGCAACTACCTCATCGACAACAAAAAAGAAGGTTCAATCCTTAACATTGTAACAACTTATGCAGAAAGTACAGGATGTGCCTTTGTGCTTCCATCAGCATGTAGTAAGGCGGGAGTATTGGCCATGACCCGTTCATTGGCTTTCGAGTGGGCAGAATATGGAATTCGTGTGAACGCAATTGCTCCCGGACCTTTCCCAACAAAAGGGGCTTGGTCAAGACTAGTCCCTGATAAAATGATTGAAAAGCTTTTTATAAAGAAAATCCCAATGAAGCGATATGGAAAACATGAGGAACTCGCCAATCTGGCTACGTTTCTCATGTCTGATCTCGTTCCGTATATAACCGGGGAGTCTGTAGTAATAGATGGGGGAGAGCGGCTTCAGGCCGGACAGTTTAATTTTATCAACGACCTGATGTCACGCAAAAAACTTAAAGCAGCATTTAAGGCAATGAAGCCCAAGTAATTTTTAGAAAACCTGTGCCAGTGTAATTATCACCAGAATCAATCCAAAATAAAAGATATTGGTGTATAAGTTTGGCTTGTGCAATCCCAGAAGCTTCTTATTAATGAAGTATTCCAGTCCGAATTTGTAATAGGTATTATATAAACTTTTTTTCATGGCGACCTCTATTGATGTCAATTAAATTTGATGATGTTATTGTAGCTTGTTCGCTTTCTTTTCCAGTTCAGCAATGCGTTCTTCATGCCGCTTCATTTTAAGCTCATCTTTACCTACATAAAGAATTTCACCGTCAATGATAGTTTCAACCCATAACTGTTCGCCTTCATCATACTTTGAAGTTGTAATCAACTCGAACGAGTTTCTGTCATACAACTTCCAAATACCATGTGGTTTGAAGCGTTCACCAATTTTCAGGTATTGTCCCTCTTTAAGAGTATTACCATTTAGGTCTTTGTAGACTACATCATAATTATCCCCGATTATATGGGTGACAATTTTCTGTTCTTCAGGGATTTCTATTTGTTGCGCATTCGCAGTAGTTAAAGCAACAACGACTAGAAAAAGGAGTGTAAATGATAATTTTTTCATGGCAATACCTCACAAATTTTGATGCCAATCCAATGTTACCAAATTGTTAACAAAAAGTAAAGCTAATATTAACCCAGGATTTCTTTAATATTAAGAGAATTGCTTAAGTCTTTGTTCTACCTTGTATATGTGGGTTGCGAGTCGAAGAGCGTCATAACTGGAGTATGCCGATTCCCGGTTTAATTGAATCGATTTTAAAAACAGAAGAGCAGCTTTCTCAGCTGAAGTTGCCGGATCAAACACCTGCTTTTCGAAATAGAGCCGATTGCTTTCATTTACCCGCCCAAGCTTAATAACCTGGTTAGGTACATTGCATTCCAAAATTTGGTTCTTATTCGAAATGATGCGCTTGTGTTTATTCTCTGGCGCTCCGGTATAAACACTTACAGATGCAGAAGCTCCGCTATCAAACCTTAAAAATAGATGGATAACGACCGGATGATTTTCATTCAGAGCAATCTGCTTCGCTTCAATATGGTGTATCCCACTATCAATCCATTTTAAACACAGCCCGAGTTCATCAATCCAAAGATGTCTGAATTCATGTTCCACATCAATCAACTGGTTTTTGTTCACTTCTTTTTCAATGTGGATGAAGCTAGGGCGCGCCATTTTATCCATCATCCATTGTGTGGCAGGTGCAAGCGTAGGCCAGTGTGCAAACTGAACGATAACGCCCGCTTCTTTTGCAGCCCGGTGAATTTTCTCTAGTTTTTGAACATTGGTAGGAGGCTTAGCAATAAAGAAACAATTAAATCCTTTATGAATTCCTTCCAGAAGGATATCAAGATTGTGTTCGGATTCGTCCAGAATGAGGCACGCATCAACTGAATCCAAATCTTTTAGGGATGGAGTAAGATCCACCTGGCGAACAATACTATGCGGGCGAAGATGTCCTTCCCAAGCTACACCCCGGGTTGCGCCCCCAACAATTCCTACTTTCATAAGTAAACCGTTTAATTTTACTTAAAATGCACAGGACGCTTCAAATTTCCAACAAAGGTAAGGTGAAAAGAGAGGCTTAATCAGGCATTACAATTGCAAGAATAAAATAAGCGAGAATAGTGAACCCGTACATAAAAGCGAAGATGATGAATAGAATTCGAATGATAGTTGGGTCCCAGCCAAGGTATTCTGCCAATCCAGCGCATACTCCGGCAATCATTTTGTCCTTCTTGGATTTTCTTAATTTAGCAGGCATAACAAACATGTTTGATTTTAGATCTCGGCGCTCGTACGAGGCAACAAACAAGATGTTACGAAAAAGTTTAGTTAGTTATGTATTCAGTAATTAGAACCAACCTACTGATCGATCGAAGTGTTAAATGTTGCCGATTCGAACCCTAAATATGAGGCTACAAAAGAATACTCTCCTTTCTCGAGATTAGTAATAGTTGCAATTCCATCTGAATTAGTAGTAGCTCCTCGTTTTGCTTCATTTGAAGCCACCTCAGCTCCAATCAAAGGTTTTCCTCCACCTAAAATTTTGACTTTTAGTGTTCCATTATTACGTTCCAGAACTTCAAAGTTAAGCTCTTTTTCATTCAACGAACCTTGTTGAGTAGAAAAATCAGAATCATTTAATCTGAAGACAATTGGAAGGGAGTACTGTACACGTACTGGTTCTCCCTTTTGTATTCCCGGCTCAAATCGGGCTTGCTTTACTGCTTCTAAAGCTGCTTCATCACAACCGCCTCCGATTCCTCTTATAACCTTAGGATTCTCCACTTCTCCATTCTCATTTACAATGAATTGTACAGTAACCCTGCCTTCAATTCCGGCGCGTTTTGCCATTTCAGGGTACTCTACTTTGCCCTGAATAGAGGCGAGTCCACCAACTAGTTTTGGCATTTCTTCCACTACAACAAAGTAATCTCCTTCCTTATTAAATTTAGATTCAGAAGATGTTCTTAATTTTTCCTCTAAACTACTTACGCTGGCAAATTGTCCAAAGCCAAGTGTACTTTCTTTATTTATAAAAAGCTTTGCCCATATATCTGCTTTGTCAATAGATTCTGAAATCTGTGCACTTGAAGAGATTTTAAAATTTATTTCATTGAGCTCAATACTGATTTTATTACCATCTAAAGCTCCCGAAAGCGCACCGCCTTCAAATGGACGTAAACTAATAGCAACGATGCCATATTCTCCAATATTGAAAGCCGCAATATTGTTGGCGGGTAACCCCACTTCAACCCCCTTTTCTTCAGAAAGGTTAATGATTTCATTGCCATTGGCCTCTATTATAAACTGATTAAATGTAAGCTTAGAGTCTTCAAGTTCTTCCATGCTTAATCCCTCAGTTTCTCTCAAATCTGAGCAGGCTATAGGTAGAGTGATTACTAAAGTCATTGCAAAAAAGAACAAAAGGCTTCTCTTGAGTGATGTTTTATAAAGCTTGTGATGTTTCATGGTTTCAATGCGTTGTTTTAGGGTTGATTGCTTAACCGCCATACTTACTGAAAATCCACTAAGCCCTCGTTCTAGGGGGACAAGTTCAAACAGCATAGAAGCGTATTTCTTTGTGGAAACCTGTGTTGTGCTCAGTACTTGTTGATCACAGGAAATTTCCCGGTAGGTTTCAATTTCTTTGGCGCCAAATCGAATTAAAGGATGGAACCACAGAGCAGATTCAATCACGGAAAGAAAAAACTGGAGCAAGTAATCACCCCGTTCTATATGCACCAGTTCATGCTGAATCGCCATCTCCACTTTTTCAGTTTGATCCTGGATTTTCTTCGGAAGCACGATAACAGGGGTAACCCATCCAAAAGTAAACGGAACCAGTGGATGGTCATGAAATGCAATTTGTATATTTTTTTTGGTCGACTGAAAACCTTGAAGAGGAGATACTTCCAATACTTCATGCAATCGTTTCAAGTTGATATAGGAAGTTAATAGCCGGATTAAAAAGAAGAGACTTATAGTTAGTACGAGGGCAGTGGCAGCTCCGATCAAGAAATTAGGATTAAGAAAATCGGGCTGAAAAACAGAAGTGGCTGACTGAGCATTTACTGCAAGTTCAATAGGACTTTGAACTACAAAAATAGCTCCTTCAAAATTACCGGAACTAATGGTGCTTTGTCTTATTTGATGAATGACATAGCTTGCTAAAAATCCGAAAGGAATAGCGGCTAATGTTGCGAGTCGCAAATGATACTGATACAGCGGATTTAAAAAGGAAGCATGTTTTAGTGCAACAAAAGCAATAAAGGCTACGACAGACCAAATCAGTAGTGGAAACCAAAAAAGATCAACACTGAGGGAGCCAAGAAGTTGAAAAAATTCATACATAGGTTGCATGATTAATCCTCCATCCCGTCGATTAATTTTTTGATCTCAGCCCGATCTTCTTTGCTGAGGTTTTCATGTTTAACAAGAGTTTGGATAAGTGCTGATGGGGAGCCTTTGAATACCTTATCGAGAATTTCACTTAGCAGTTTTCCCTGAACATGTTCCGGCTGTTGGCTGTGTCTAGCACTATAAACATAGGTCGTTCCTTCTTTTCTGTATTTCAGAACTCCTTTGTCACTCAGGTTTTTCATTACCGTCATAATCGTGGTGTAGGCTACTTTTCTTTTTTTCAGGATTTGCTCCAGAACATCATTCACAGTTGCTTCTTTCAGCTCCCATACAATATGAAGTACTTCAAGTTCTGTTTTTCCAATCGGTAGAAATCTTTTATTAGTCATAGTAAACGAATTAGTTAATACTATTATAATAGTATTTAATTGAGATGCAAAATTAGAATTTCAATTGAGGAACTAAATTGCATCAAATATCAATTTTAAAGGCATGAAAACAAGACTTTTTTTATCAGAGATTGATGGCAGAATTAATAAGCCGGAATTAGATAAACATCCAAAAGCGGTGTTTGTATTACATGACCAACTGAATTTGGAAGTGTGGCCGGATTGGGTGAAAGAAGAAAAGCCACTACTTATTTTTATCGAATCGAAAAAGAAGGGGGAATCACTGCCATATCACAAAAAGAAGTTGATTTACCTGTTGAGCTCTATGCGTAATTTTGCCCTGGAATGTTTTGAGACGGGGTTTCCGGTACTATACCATTCTACAAAAGGCCATTATGATGATGGCTTAAAAGAGATACTTGAAGACTCAAAAGAGCTGGAACTTACATTTATGACACCTTCAGAGTGGGGTTCACGTGAACGTCTTCTATCAGTAAGGGAAAAGTTCAATAATCGTGTAAAGGAAATTCCAAACACCTTTTTCTTAGCGGATGAGCAAGAGTACAAAGATAAAATTGGGCCTGGCTACAGGATGGAATACTTCTACAGGGACATGCGTCGGATGACTGGTTATTTGATGGACGGAACAAAGCCTGAAGGAGGAGAGTGGAATTATGATGAGGAAAACCGGAAGAAGCTACCTAAGAATATCAAAACTCCAGAATGGGCTTCCACAGAAGTTGACAGTGTGACTCAGGAAGTAATTGATTTAGTAAAACATTCATTTAGCCATCATTTCGGGGAGCTGGACGGATTTGATTATGCAGTTACCCGTCGGCAAGCTTTATATCGGCTAAACGATTTCATTGAACACGGACTCGATCAATTTGGTCCGTATGAAGACGCCTTGGCTACCGGAGAGCATGTAATCTTTCATTCTCACCTATCGATGTATATAAATAATGGGCTGCTGCTTCCAAAGGAAGTATGTGATAGAGCACAAGAAGCTTACGACGCGGGAAAGGCAAGGCTCAACTCAGTAGAAGGTTTTATCCGACAGATTATTGGTTGGAGAGAGTTTGTGCGGATATACTATGAAGCGATGATGCCAAAAGTTCGGGAAGCAAATCACTTTGAGTTTGAGCGAAACTTACCAGAGATGTACTGGACCGGAGATACGAAGATGCATTGCATGAGCGAATGTCTGAAGCCAGTAATTAAATCCGGGTATTCCCATCACATTCCAAGGCTGATGGTGCTTAGTAATTTCAGTAATCTTACCGAAACGAACCCTCAACAACTTAACGAGTGGTTTTGGTTTGCTTATACCGATGCCTATGAATGGGTAGTTCTGCCAAATGTGCTCGGAATGTCTACCTTTGCAGATGGAGGAGTACTGGCGTCAAAACCCTATGCGGCGGGAGGAAACTACATCAATAAGATGAGCAACTACTGTAAGAGCTGTTCCTATAAAATCAGCAAGAAAACTGGTGAAGATGCCTGCCCGTTTAATTATCTGTACTGGAATTTTGTGGATGAGCAACGGGAGACTTTTATGGAAAATGGCAGAGCAAATTTTATGGTGAATATGTTTGATAAAAAATCAGACGAGGAGAAAGAAGCCATTAAATCAAACAGTATTAGCTTTATCGAAGGGTTAGAGAGAAGTAGTTAGCTACGAATCCGACTCGCATTTTTATGCAATATCCACCTGCGGGTTAACGGGTTAGATTCAAACTAACCATTAAAGTTATCGGAGCGGGTTATGAAAAAAATAAACTACCTCATCTTTGCTATTGCACTTATACCCGGATTAGTAAATGCTCAGGGATTTAATTTTGATATCGGGTTTGCATTAGGAACACCCCAGGGGAGTTTCCACCAATCACTGGAAAGAAATGCCTACGGGCTGGACATGTCGGCGACATATCAGATTCCAAGATCACCAATTCATTTCGGTATTGGTGGTGTATATCAAAACTTCGGGTGGGACGAACGCACAGAATTCTTTAGTCCTGATATTCAGGAAGTAAGAGTGAAAGTGAGAACCACAAATAATATGTTTACTCCGCATTTAATTATGCGCTTTGAGCCTGAATATGGGGTGATTAAACCCTTTGTTGAGGGTTTGGTAGGTTTCAATTACTTGTATACACAAAGTAGTGTAGTTGATGGCTGGGATGATGACGAGTTAGCGAGCACCGTTAATCACGATTACTATACACCTAGTTACGGAATCGGAGGAGGTATGAAGTTCAGGCTATATGAAGGATACGATGAGGATGGAGATTTTATTGGGTTTTCAATAATCGTGAAAGCGAAATATATGCTAGGTGGAGAAGCAGACTATTTGAAAGAAGGGGATTTAATCAGAACTCGTCGGGGACTGGATTATAACCTGTCAAGATCAAGAACAGATCTTACCACCTTTAACGTAGGTTTTGTGTTCAATTTCTGAAACTGGAATGTAGTACAGTGAATATCGGTTTGTGTACTTGCTATGCAGACCGATATAAAAAACATCAACAGTTACAGAAGATTCAGCCGAAATGACAATCAGCCAAACAAGGATGGCGAATATGTCCTCTATTGGATGCAGATCAACCGGCGCTTTCAGTATAATTATGCACTGGAATATGCCATAGCATGGGCCAACAAGCTCGGTAAACCACTACTTATTTATGAAGGCCTAAACGTCGGTTATCCTTGGGCAAGCGACCGCTTTCATACCTTTATTATGCAGGGAATGAAAGAAAATCTTGAGATTGCGAAGTCCAAAGACCTAAACATGTTTAGCTATGTTGAGCCGGAGCCAAGGGCTGGTAAAGGGCTGCTATACACGTTGGCTGAAAAAGCCTCTGTTGTGATCTCTGATGAGTTTCCGGTGTTTATTATCCGAAAACACAATGAATCAGTAGGTAAAAAACTTGATGTCCCGTACATCACGGTAGACTCAAATGGTCTGATACCGCTTGGAATAACAGATAAAGACCCTTATTCAGCCTATCTCTTCAGAAAGATAATGCAGAAGCATTTTATTGAAGCTTACACTAATCCACCAAAGCAAAATCCTCTGGATGATCTGAAGAATACAAGTGCAGTGTCTTTGTCTGATGAGTTTTTAGAAAAGTATCCTCGTGGAGATGAAGGCCTCCATGCCATAGAAAAAACTGTTTCGGGTTTAGATATCGATCATTCTGTTGGAGTGATTGATATGGAAGGAAGTCGGCAAGCAGCTTTAGGAAAGCTCGGTCAGTTTATTGGGCATGGATTGCTGGAGTACGATGAGAAACGTAATCACCCTGATGAAAAGAAAACCAGCGGACTAAGTCCATGGCTCCACTTCGGGAAAATCAGTGCATATGAAATTGTAAAGACGGTGTTGGATCACCAACCCGAAGACTGGGATTTGGACAGTATCACTCCAAACGGGGGTAAGAACTCAGGATTTTTCAATGGCGATCCTAATATTGAAAGCTTTTTGGATGAGGTGGTCACCTGGCGGGAAGTGGGATTCCATTATGCACACCACCGTCCGGATTACGATCAGTTTGAAAGCCTCCCTGATTGGGTTCGGAAAACTATGGATGAACACAGAAATGATGAAAGAGAGTACATCTATTCTTTAGAAGAATTTGAACAATCTAAAACACATGACGAGCTTTGGAACGCTGCTCAAACACAGCTCCGGGAGGAAGGAATCATCCATAATTATTTACGCATGCTTTGGGGGAAAAAAGTCATCGAATGGACCCCTGATTACCGAACTGCGCTTGACTATCTTATTGAGCTGAACAACAAATATGCAATTGATGGAAGAGATCCGAATAGCTATTCAGGCATTTTCTGGGTGTTAGGACGCTTTGATCGTGCCTGGCAGGAGCGGGAGGTATTTGGCAAACTCCGTTATATGACCAGCGACAGCACCCGTAAAAAAGTGAAGCTCAAGCAGTATCTGGATAAGTATGGAAGTCAGAAAAGTCTATTATGACTTTTGAGTACCAATAACATATATTGCACATATTTTAATTAATCCATTTCTATGGATCTGTTTCAGGATAAAAGTCAGCAAGGATTTCGTGTAAACGAACCTGACTCGTTTGATTATCACCAGCCACTTGCCACACGAATGCGACCAAATTCGTTGGAAGAATTTGTAGGACAGGAACACCTGGTTGGGGAAGGAAAAATGCTTCGCCGGATGATCGAAAGTGGTGTGATTGGGTCACTCATTTTTTATGGTCCGCCAAGTTCAGGGAAAACTACCTTGGCGCATGTAATCTCGAAAGAAATTAAAGCGGCCTTCGAAGTCATCAATGCGGTGTTGGATGGAATCAAAGAACTACGAACGGTGGTTGAAAGGGCCGAAAAGCTTAGAAAACTCAATGGCCGCAAAACCATCCTTTTTGTGGATGAAATTCATCGCTGGAACAAAGCCCAACAAGATGCTTTACTTCCTCATTTGGAAAGTGGAATTATCACCTTGGTTGGAGCAACTACCGAAAATCCATTTTATTCACTGGTTAATCCATTGCTTTCCAGATGTCAGTTGTTCGAGTTAAAACCGCTCCTCAAAGAAGATGTGGAACACATGATTCACCGAGCTTTGCTAGACAAAGAAAAGGGGTTGGGGAGCAAAGAAATCAAAATAGATCAGGATGCGATCGATCATTTTGCAGACTATGCCGGAGGAGATGTCCGAAATGCACTTAATGCCTTAGAAGTAGCGGTTTTATCAAGCAAGCCCGATGATGAAGGAATTATTCATATACATCTCGATGTAGCCAAAGAAAGTATCCAGCGCAGAACGGTTCGTTATGATCGTACCGGAGATGAGCATTATCATTATATCTCTGCTTTCATAAAATCGGTCCGAGGCTCCGATCCTGATGGAGCACTATATTGGATGAACGCTATGCTGGAAGGAGGAGATGATCCGAACTTTCTTTTCCGGCGCATGTTTATTCTTGCCAGCGAAGACATTGGATTGGCAGAACCAAACGCCATTACGATTGTGAATTCATGTCACGAAGCATTTATGAAATGCGGAATGCCCGAAGGAATGTTTTTCTTGTCACATGCGGCACTTTATTTGGCGATGTGCCCCAAGAGTAACAGTACACTGGGGATTTTTAAGGCGAGCAGTGAAATCAAAGAAAAGGGAGTGGGCAATGTTCCACCATATCTGAAAGATAAAACCGCGAATAAACTGTCTGCCCGCTATCAGGATATCGAGAATGCTTCCAAAGATTATAAATATCCACATAGCCATCCCGGGCATTGGGTGGATCAGCAATACCTGCCCGACCCGCTTAAGAACACTTCCTTTTATGAACCAGGGCCTGAGGGAAGAGAAGGATTACTAAAAAAGCGACTTGATGCGATAAAGGGAAAGGATCAATCAGAGGAATAAAATTCCTATTTTCAAGAATAATCTTTTTTAAAAAAAGTCATCAAATAAGAATCAATCAAAGATAAAATGAATTTGAAAGTCATCAGCGGTACAGATATGTCAAATTCCAAATGTTTGGAAGTGGCTAATTATATAAAAGGACTTTATCAAAAGTTAGGAGTAGAAGCTGATGTAATTGATATGGCAGACTTTCCTCTTGCAGATGTTGTAGGTGGAAAATATATGGAAGAAGTGCCATCAGTAAAAAAATTCAGAAAACCTGTAATAGAGGCTGATGCCCTTTTGTTTGTGATTCCGGAATACAACGGCAGTTTTCCAGGGATTCTTAAGATGTTCATTGATTATCTTCCCTACCCCAGTGCACTTGTAGAAAAACCAATCGCTTATGTCGGAATTGCGGGAGGGGCATTTGGTGGCTTGCGACCTGTGGAGCAGTTTCAGATGGTGGCTAATTATTTAAATGCACATCAATATCCTGAAAGAGTATTTATAAGCAGAGTACAGGATATGTTTGATCCTAAAACAGGAATTAAAGATGATTTCCAGCAGAAGTTACTTCAGTCTCAAACGGAAGGTTTCGTCAAGTTTGTTGAGGCTCTGATCAACTAGTTTTAAGGAGATAGCCAACACCATGTAGTGTGATTAGATAGCGGGGATCATCAGGGTGCATCTCAATCTTAGCGCGTAGCTTTGAAATGTGTACATCCACGGTTCTGGTGTTTGTACTATATTCGTAGCGCCACACTTTCTCAAGAAGTTCGTCCCTGGATACAGGTTCGCCACCGGCGCTTAAGAGGTAGCGGATTAATTCAACTTCTCTCGCAGTAAGTTCATTTACTTTTCCATCCGGGAAAGAAACTTCAGATTCCAGCAAGTCAATTTTAACCTCACCAAGCTTTAGTATTTCTACTTCACTGGAAGAAGAATAAGTGCCTGCTCTCCGAAGCCGGGCTTGAATTCGTGCCAGTAGCTCTTTCACACCAAATGGCTTGGTAAGATAATCATCAGCGCCCAGGTTCAATCCTTTTACTTTGTCGATTTCCTGATCTTTAGCAGTAAGCATTATGATCGGAAAGGTGTATTTAAGCTCACGTACTTCTTTGCAGATATCGTAGCCGCTTTTACCGGGGAGCATGATATCCAGGATCATTAAATCAGGGGAGTGTTCCTGTACTAATTCAACAGCATGTTCGCCATCTTCACTAACAATTACCTGATAGCCTTCACTCTCTAAGGTATCACGGAGGGTAAAAATTAAACTTGGTTCGTCTTCTACAACAAGAATTTTGATGGTCTTATCAGGCATACTCGGAGGTGTTGATCTCGGTTTTGGTTGAGCTGTTTTCTTTTCGGGATTTCAGTTTTTCATTTTCGCGTACGAAAATAGGAAATCTTAAGGTGAAAGTAGTGCCTTTTCCGACTTCACTTGAAACAGTAATAGTTCCTCCGTTTAACTCCATCAGATTTTTGACAATGCTTAACCCCAATCCATGTCCCTTGGTTTTAGCATTCAGGGAATCTTCAACACGGTAGAACTTTTTGAAAATATTTTTTTGGTGTTTTTTTGGGATTCCGATTCCGGTATCAGATATGCTTAGCAACATATTTTTTTGCTCTGATTGAACCCGGAGCTTGATTTCTTTTTTCCCATCTCCCGAATACTTGATGGCATTTTCTGTAAGGTTACTCAAAACCGTTTCAAAGTGCGAGGTATCAATCATTACCAGCGCCTGATCCATACTGTATTTTAATGTAACATTGAACCCTTTGTCTTCTATGTAGGCGCGGTTCTCCTTTAGATACTCCTTAATCCATTGGTTCAGGTTGATCGGGATCGCCTTGATTAATGTTTGACCAGAATCCGTTTTTGCCACATCCAGCAATTTTTCGATCATTCCACGAAGCCGGATCGACTCATTATAAATGTGGGTTCCGTAATCTTTTAAACGTGCAGATTCTGTTACCCGTCCATCAGAAATGTTTTCACCGGCAGCCTGCATTACCGCTAATGGGGTTTTAAGCTCGTGAGTAACATTTGCCAAAAAGCCAGCCTGCCTTTGAGATAAATTCCGTTCTTTCTGCGCCGTAAAGAACATAAACAGCAAAGCCCCAATCACGAAAAGTACAGCGACTCCCAATACAAAAAGATTTTTAAACAGAGTGTCATCGTAAAGAGCACCAACAGGATTATCGAGGTATGCAATCTTGATGTTCCAATTCTCAAACATATTTCCCCAAATAAACCCTCGTCTTGCGTTTACTATTTCTCTGTCATAGTTAATTGATGGGTTATTTGTGGCAAGAACTTCATTATTAGCCCAGTCGTGCAACCACAATACTGTACCTGGATTTACTTTCGGATCAAAATACTCGACAAGTTTAGGGGCAATCAGATCATTGACAATATACTCTTTATTCAGGGAGGCAGTTAGATAGCCAATAATTCGGTTTTCCTTCAGATTTACAAAGCTAATGTTCATGGTTCTGTGCGCATCGAACTCTGTATTAGTATTCCAGCGGTATTCAAAACTATTCAGCTCAATCTGAGCTTTGGTTCGTGCCAGCCCTACACCATCACATAGTTTTGATGGATAGGAGTCGGTATAATCCATTAACTGTGTATCGTAGTTATACGAATAGACCTTGGTATTCTGTGTACATGGGTCAGTTCCGGCAGGAGTGTAATAGATTCCGTCAAAAAGAGAGCTTTTAGCCGCACTAACTATTTTTTCCTGAACCTGGGGAGGAAATTTACCCGAAGCCGAAATTGTATTTTCTGTAGGCTCAAGTTCGAGGCTGCCCAAACCAGTGAAAGGGTCATAAATTTCGTACCGTATTTCACTCACAAGTTCTTCAAGTAAGGCAAGCTGCCGCTCTTCTTCTCCAACTACCATTCGGTCGTGTATATCATATAATGAATACACATTCATTCCTGTCAGAGCAATAATAGAAATTAATCCAATGCCTAACAGTGCCCACCTAAATGCTTTACTTCTGAACATGAGAACCTGTTGTTGTCTGTAACTTTGTATCTAAAATACCAGAAGATGAGAATACATCAATCAGAAAATGGTAAAACTTCGTGAATTATGTCTTAGGGTAAGCAGTACAGATGGGTAAAGGGATTAGCTCCCAAAATTTCTTTCGAGTGATTCTTTAAGATCATTAAACTCGATAGGTTTCACAAGATAATCCACGTAATTGGTTTCTTTGGCTCTTTGAACGTGGTAAGGGTCTGAATTTCCTGTGATATAAATTACCGGAACATCAGAGAATTTCCGGATCTCAGTCATTGCATCAATTCCATCCATTTCACCTTCCAGTGAAATATCCATAAGGATAAGATCGGGATTTATCCTCTTAGCTACTTCTATTGCAGTCTTACCATACACGAGTTCACCTTCAGCATCGTAACCAAGCTTTTCAAGGTAACTCTCGTATAAAAGATTAAGTATCAGATCGTCTTCAACGATCATTACTGTTTTATTCTGAGATTTTTCCATTTTTAACCTTAGTCATTCCAATATCACCTTGCCCCTTAACACCTAATAATACCATGAATATTTACAAAACGAAATTCTCAATATAAAGAAAATGATTAGCGCTAAGACTAAGTTTGTCGTCTTTTCAGATGCAGCATGATTGGATTATAGTATGTTAAGCTTTAGTAGAGTTGCATAGAAAATATTTGTTCAGTTGAACCCATTGTAAGTTATTTTCATCAGAACTAATTGAGGAATTACTTGTAGAATTTTCAGAACTCGATAAAGTAGATTCTCTTTTCCGTGTTACTAAAAGTAAGTATCCGGTTTTCATACTTAACAATTGTTAAGAAAAAATCAGATTTGTTAGGACTTTACCACCTTAAACTTCCAAAATTAGTAGGCGAAAAGAATGTATCAGAAAGAATGGGAATAATCCGGTGATTTATATGTTCCTCAACGAGTGTTAAAGTATTATTCTCATAAAACTTTACTGCACCTGCATACCAGCTATCATTTAAACTCAAATAATCTTCAAAGTGTACATCCCAAAGGAAATCTCGTTCCTCCAAGTAGGTAATAACTCTTACGGTTACCAGTTTTTCTTTATCAATCCAAAACTGATTTTTTTTGAGCGAACTCGGTTTTGCTCCGATGATGTAAACTTCCTGATCATTAAAAGTGTGTTCTGATATTAGTGTAGTATCAACTCCTAGATCAAAAATTTTATCTAGAGTTTCGTCGGGGTGTTCAAATTTAATTGAAAAAGCTTGTTTCCATAAACGGAGAGGTTGGTAACTTGAAAACTCAATCTGATTGTTTTGATAAGCATAACTGGAATCATAGTTAAAAATGATCCCATTTGAGCTATTTAAAGAATCAAACTTTACAATTAACCCATTAGGATATTGTTGTGCGTAAAAGTGCTCCTCGGAACCATATACTTTACCGTTGTGATAAATGGTAGAGATAGCATCGTAGCTAAAAGATGTAGAATGAACATCTTTTGAATTGAGCCATACTCTGTTTAAAATATCGCGAACGGAACTAGTAGAAGAGTCTTTTTCACAGGAATTAAGAATCAGGCTCAGACAAATAAGTGTTAAAAAAATCCGCATTCTTAAAGTTAGTGATCATAATCGTTAATAATGATAAAGTTTATCTAAATAAACGCAACAGAATATGGAACAAAGACTAATCTGGTTAATCGTGCTGGTGTTTATTACTGTTAGCATACTTACAGTAATTCAGTTTTACCTGTTGATTTCATTGTTTAATGAAGATTATGAAAATCTGGAAAATGAAATCTATCAGGCTTTATTTGATGCTTCTTATGAAATAAATAAGTCTACCTCAAGCTTAGAAAATGGAGATAATGGAAATCTTAATATAGAGCTTTACAGATACTATAGATTACCTGAAGAAGAATTACTTCCGGAAAACAGTGTTGCCGTTCAAGAACTCCCATCGATAAACGAAAGGTTAATAAAAAATGCACTAGGACAACACTTAGAACCGCTCAATTATGACCTGAAATATGAGTACGGTCTCTATTATCCTGCGTTAGATTCTTTATTGATTTCAAGTAACCCGGCCTACATAAGAGAACTTAAGAATTCAACATTCACAGCTCCTATTTTAATGGCAGAAACAAGCAACAGAGTGTTTGTAACTATTTATGTGAAGGGGTTAGTCAACCGCATTTTAATTGATAACCTTTTTTGGTACTTATCTATTTTTGTTACTCTATTAGTGATTGTTGTTCTCTATATTTTGCTTTACAAGGAAATACTTTATCAAAGAAAATTATCTGTTCTGAAAGAAGACTTTGTTGCTAACATCACCCATGAGTTAAAAACGCCTTTGTCATCTTCTTTACTGGCATTGGAGAGGTTAAGAAATGAGGGCGAGTCTTTTACTGAGGAGAAACGAGGAAAATTCATCGAAATTATTTACTCAGAGAGTAAGAAGCTCAACTCTTTGATAGAGAGAATTTTGGATTCATCAGGAATTCGGGAGAACCAATTCGAACTAAATCCTGTAAAATTCCGACTTATTACGCAGTTAGAAGATATGATCAAAGATTATGAAAAAAGAGTTTTTGATAGAGAAATTGCTATCTGCTTACACTATAAATATAGACCACAAATAAGGGCTGATTTAAAGCTCTTCAAAATCCTGACATCAAGTATTATTGATAACTCCATCAAATATTCAGTTAAAAAGATTAACATTGATATTGTTATAGAATATGGGAAAAATAGTCTGAGTATCCTTTTTAAAGATAATGGAAAGGGTATCCCTGAGGAGTATACGGAGGAAGTATTTGATAAGTTTTTTCGTATCCCAAATAAAGAAGTCCACGATGTAAAGGGACATGGATTGGGCTTATTCTACGTTAAGAATATTGTTGAAAAGCATGGATGGGAAATCAATTTAATAAGCAGAGAAAATTCAGGAACAACGGTTTGTATAGATATCCCCAATAAAGATGTGATTAAGTAAACGGTATATGAAAGACATAAAAATACTACTTGTTGAAGATGATAAATCGCTGAACTATTTGATTGAAGAAAGTTTAGAGTCTGAAGGGTATAGCATAGTTTCTGTTACAGATGGAATGGCTGGTTTTGATGCTTATTATTCCGACAAACCGGATTTAATAATTCTGGATATTATGCTTCCTAAACTGGACGGATTTTCTTTGGCAAGAAAAATCAGAGTAAGTGATAAATCTACTCCGATAATATTCCTGACTGCAAAAGAGCAAAAGAAGGACATAGTTGAAGGCTTTAAAATAGGATGTGATGATTACATCTTAAAGCCGTTTTCACTGGAAGAGCTTTATTTAAGAATTGTAGCGGTACTTCGTAGAGTAAAAAACCAATCGAATGATTCTCCGAATAATGATTTCGGTATAGGAGAGTATAATTTTTTAGTAAACAAAAGAGAGTTGGTTCACCCAAAAGAAGCATTTGAGCTTACAACCAGAGAAACCGATGTATTACAATATCTTTGTAGAAACTTAAATGAAAGAGTTAGCAGAGAAGACATTCTAACTCAATTTTGGGAAAGGTCAGATATATACACTAGTAGAAGTCTTGATGTTTTTATATCAAAATTAAGGAAGTATTTATCACATGATGATTCCATAAAAATTGAAAGCATAAGAGGATACGGATTCAAGTTGTTAGTGCTAAAATAGAATTACTTTACATCATTCGTGCAAGATTGTAAAAACTGTGCTGCTTTTTGATAGAACTCGATTACATTTTCTTCATTCTGAAAGCCATGTCCTTCATTATCTTTTACTAAATATTGAACCTGAATTCCTTTTTTCTTTAGTAATTGAACAAATTCATCGACTTCTGATTTGCGTACCCGGGGGTCATTCTTACCCTGGGCTATCATTAATGGATTTCTAATCTTATCAATATTATTTACGGGCGAATACGTTGCCAGCATAAGAGAATCTTTTGGCAGATTAGGGTTACCCACCGCTTTATGAACAAATTCAAGATAGGGTTGCCAATATGGAGGGAAAGAACGGATCCATAAGTTGATATCCGTAATTCCGGACATAGTTATTGCGCATTGGTAAAGCTGAGGAGAGTTTATAGTTCCCATCAAGGCTGCGTAGCCACCATAACTGGCACCATAAATGGCAATTTGGTTCTTATTGGCTATGCCTTTTCTAACTAACCACTCCGCTCCGGCATCAACATCTTCCTGCATCGACTGTCCCCATTCTTTAAAAGAAGCTTCTAGAAACTTAGTGCCATATCCTGTTGAACCACGGAAGTTCATTTGAAGGACAGCATAACCTCTGTTCACAAAAAACTGAACTTCGGGGTTGAATCCCCATTCATCTCTATCCCAAGGACCACCATGAGGAATTATTATTGCAGGGAGATTATGTGTTTTATTTTTCGGGAGAGTGAGGTACCCATCTACTTCAAGGCCGTCTTTAGCCTTATAAGTGATCGGTTTCATTGGAGATAATAATTCTTGATCTAACCATGGTGCGCTTTCTGAAAGTAGAACCAATTCATCGGTTAAGTTATTGAAATAGTAGTATACCCCTCGGTTAATATCGCTTTGTGTAAGGATGATCATTTTTTGCTCATCGAGGGATTGCGAAATAATAAAGAAATTTTCTTCCGGGATTAGTGACCGTAAACCTTCATGAATTACATTCGCTTGATCATCCAGGATTTCAACGTTTAGTTTATGGTCTTTATATACTATCCCGGTAATAGTATTTCGCGAGAAGCTGTAGGTTATATCGTCTGTGTCATATTTAGCGTGTTCAAATAATACTTTCTCTTCTTTATTTGTACTTAGATTGTAGATCACAATGGCTTCAGTGTCCCTTCCAATATTACTTTTTGCATAAATACGATCATTATCTTCTGTAAAAAGTAATGGTACCAGGTTTTGATCATACGATGTTTCAAAAATTGGGGAAAAAGATGAAGTATCGGTTTCTCTGTAGAAGAGCGTTTTGTCTACACCGTTGTTGGCAATAGCAAGCTTTATTGAACCTGTTTGATCGGCCATCCAACTGGTTATAAATCCGGGGTTCTCAGCTAGTAACTTTACATTTCCTGTTTTAATATTTAAGAGATAAGGGTCGAAAATTTGTGGGTCTCTTTTATTTTGACCTATTATCAAATGGTTTGGGTCTTTACGTAAGATGTCGATAATTCCTGTTTTTACACCTTCTTCTTTTACTAATTCACGTTCGTTGTTGGTCTCTTTGTCAACAACTGTGAGATAGAAGTTTTCATCCCCATTATTATCTCTTACATAAATCAGTTCATCCTTATTAATCCAAAAGTAAGTCGAAATATCTCTTCCCGTCTGAAATGATAGTTGTGTAGTATCTCTTCGTTCAACATCGGTAACAAATAAGTTTAGCCTGTTTTCCCATGGAGACAGGAAAGCAATATAATTTCCATCTGGCGAAATCTGGATATTAGCTGCTTTAGGTTTCTTAAAGAACAGTTCAGCAGGTATTTCAGGTATAATCTCGTTATTAGCACAGGACGAAATAACAAAATTGGTAGCAATTAGAATAAAAAATAGGTTAGTAAGCCTCACAGAAACACTGTTAATTATGTATTGAAAAGAACTTATAATTAACTAGTCTTAAGAATTGTTATCGTTTAATATCAAAGCTTAACAGAGACTTTTGAGTCCTCCTTTCAGTAATAGGTTCATTAACATTTCTTTGAGATTAATAACTCTATATAATTCAAAATAAGAGCTGTTAAATATTATCATAGTTTCAAAAAAATCACTGACTATGATAAAGATACTAAGCTCATTTTTACTCCTTCTCGTTTTAGCTTCTACGGGAATAGCTCAGGAGGTAACAACACTCCATTTGGAAAAAAGCCTACCGATAGATGGAATTACCTACAAAGAAGGCAGTCTATATACTTTTAGTGGATACGGTGGAAAACAGGTAAACCAGATTGATCTTAAGAACGGGCGGGTACATCTGGTAGCCGATAATATACTTGCAGGAATTTCCGGAGTGTTTGATGAAGAGAACAATTTATATGTATCAACATATACAGCTGAAGGGGCTGTTTTTAAAATTTCAGCAGACACAATAGTATCAAGAGTTGCAAATACTAAAGGCGGAGCCGCAGGGATTGTTATTGATGACGAAGGTAATATTTATACTTCGATCTATGGTCCTTTTCAAAACGAGTCAGATGAGATCTATAAAATATCTCCTGACGGGAAGGTTGAGCTCTTTGCCAAAGGTAATGGTATTGATGCTCCTATAGGATTGGTTTTTAATGAAAAAGGAGAATTGTTCGTTGCCAACTCAAAAAATGGAAACATCCTTAAAGTCGATAAGAATGGTAAGGTGAGCTTGTTTGCGGAACTGGGTGCTGCGGAAGGATACTTTGCAACAGGGCATATCGTATATAAAAACGGGGTTTTTTATGCCTCAGGTAACCATCATCACAAAGTGTTTAAAATTTCAAAAACCGGAAAAGTTTCGGTATTGGCAGGTACAGGTACACCCGGAAATGAAGATGGTAATTTAAGAGAAGCAACATTTAATGTACCTAATGGAATGGCAATTAATGATGAAGGAACAATACTCTATGTGGTAAATGGAGGTGGCGGGGGGAATTCTTCAGTCAGAATAATTAATCTTAAAATATAAAAAAATGAAATACCTCTTTCTTATTACAATTATATCTGTCTCTTGCAACACCACTTCAGATAATAACATGAGTACTGTAATCGAAGAACCTGTCACGGATGTTACCGAACAGGAAGTATACTCTATAGAGTTGAGTAGAGCGATTCCGATAGACGGTATTACATTAAAAGATGGGGTGATTTACGCTTCAAGCGGATTTTCGGGATCTGCAATCTACTCAATTGATCCCGAGAACGGAGAAGTATCCGAAATCGTAAGTTCAATTCCGGCACCCATTACAACTATTAAGGCAATGGATGGTAAGTTGTACAGTACAACCTACACTCAGGAAGAGCAGCTTTATGTTACAAATCCTGATAATGGAGATGTATCCAGATTTGGCTCTATCACAGATGGCTCAGCAGGAATTGTTCAGGACAGTGAAGGAAACTTTTTTGTTTCAATTTATGGTCCCTATCAAAATGAAAATAATAAGATTTATAAAATCACACCTTCGGGGGAGTCTGAAGTATATATCGAGGGAAATGGAATTTTTGCGCCCATTGGTTTGGCCATAGATGAAAATGATAATCTTTTTATTGCCAATACAACTTCAGGTCGAATTTATAAAGCAAGCAAAGAGAAAGAAATCACCTTTTTTGCTACTCTGGGATCTTCAGACGGTTACTATGCAACGGGTCATCTAGCTTACCACTCTGGAAAAATTTATGCGTCAGGAAATCACCATAATAAGGTTTTTGTGATAGATGGTGAAGGGGTTGTAAGCACGTTGGCAGGCACAGGAGTGGCCGGGTTTAAGGATGGCGACAAAGAAGTAGCACAATTTAATGTGCCAAATGGGATAGCAGTGTCTGAAGATGGTGAAAGACTTTATGTACTAGACGGTGGTCAAAGTATGAGAAGAAGATTAAGGGTTATCAAACTATAACAATTAAAGAATTATACCAGAAAGGAGTTCTAATATGAAAAAAGCGTCAAAAATTTTAATCGTAGTTTCACTTTTAGTGTTGCTAAGCATTGAATTTTCTATTGCACAAGAAAAAGCAAAAGAGACCCCACCCACAAAGATAGTTCTGCTTCCTCAGGAGGGTAAGACAGGTAGTAGAAGTAAAGAATCCCCTGTTCCTATAGTGATTAAAAAGGAAAGCCAACCCACAACAGTGATCCTAATAAGACATGCTGAAAAGTTGGATAATGGAAGTCAGGATCCTCCACTTTCTGATGAAGGAATTGAGCGCGCTCAAAGGCTAGCTTTACTACTATCCAATTTGAAAATTGACCATATTTTTTCAACCCCTTTTAAACGAACATCGCAAACCGTTGAAGAACTAGCCAGGATGAATGGTTTGGAGATTGAAAATTATGAGCCCAAAGATTTAAGGCAATTACCTTTCGATTTTTACGATAAATATGCCGGAAAGACTATTGTAATGAGCGGACATTCTAATACAACACCGTTTGTAGTAAACAGCCTGATTGGAGAGCGAAAATTTCCACCTCAGCTTAATGAAGATGATTACAACGATATATTTATAATTACGGGTACAGAGCTTGGTAAAGGGAACCTGATTCATATTAATTACTAGTTAAAGCTCATAATGGCTCCAGGAGAATCAGGCACTTCACATATTGAATATAGGCTTAGAGATAGTTTGGTTATTAAAACCGATAAACTTTTTTACATCATAAATTTTGATGATATAGTTTACATCCAGTCTTCGGGAAATAACGCTCAAATTTTTACATCTGGGGAAAATTATCACTGTAAAAGTACATTGAAATCGATTTTAGAGAGGCTTGACGAATCCATTTTTTATCAAGTCCATAAATCAATAATCGTGAACATCGATTATGTTGATAAAATAAGTGAAAGTGATAGAGGGCATCTTGAAGTCACCCTTAGCAATAGAGAAAAGTTAAAAATGTGCGGAAACCTCAAGCATCTTCTTGAAGATGCAGTCTGAATTTTATTCAGTTTAGTTTGGTAAAAGCTTAAAAAAATAGACTTAAAAGTACTTAATTTACTAAGCCAGAAAGTGGTTTTTTTTAAAAGCGAGAAAAAAGAAGTGGGATTGCACAGTGTTTATTTAGAGGCAGATTACATTTCATCCAGGATTTGTATCCTCAAACTTCAATCCAGGAATTTATCGAGCCTAAGAAGATGATGTGATAAAATAAGCATAAGATTTAACACCGGAGCTTTAATCTCCCGGTGTATTTTTAGGATTGCTTTTTGCTCTACAAAAAATAAAAAGCCCCGTAAAAAATTTACGAGGCTTTCGGTACCGCAGGCCGGACTCGAACCGGCACGGACATTTAAATATCCATTGGATTTTAAGTCCAACGTGTCTACCAATTCCACCACTGCGGCTTCCTTTACATTGGCTTTTAGAAAAGTAAATATAAGGCTTAATCTACTACTACTTCAATCAGTTTCTGCTAAAAAGTTATTGATTATTTCATTGGTTTTGTACCTTCCGTTAAAGCTAAAAAAACTCAACTCGATGAAAAAAATAGCTACCCTCATAATAGTTGTAAGCGCACTATTTTCAGTATCAACCTATGCTCAGCTAGAGATAGGAGCTTCCTACGAACTAAGGGACGAAGACCCACAAAGTGGATTTGGAGTAAGAATAGAAAAAGGATTTTTGGAACAACTACCACTCGCAAAGATTGCAATGAGAGCGCACTTTAGTTTTTTTAGTGAAGAGAATGAGGTAGATGAAGGAGGCCTCACTTATTCTCAGGATCTAACAAACTATGATTTTGGTGTAGCAATAATTGGAGGTGTTTCTGTGGGATTGATAGAGCCATATATTGGGCTTGGCCTGGGTTCAACTACACTGGAAGTCAAAAATGATTTTTCCAGTTCACTTCCCGGGCTAGATCCTATGGAAGATCAGAACGAATCTAATATTTATTGGAATGGATTTCTGGGTGCGAAGGTTAGCATAATTCCGCTGGTTAAACCTTTTGTAGAATACAGATATTCTGATTCATCACTTAGTGAGCCAGAGGTTGCCAAAGTAAAAACAGGAAGGATAATTTTCGGAGTTTCGTTGAGCTTCTAAAGAATCTATGCCAAAAGCTTCTTTAGTACGTTTTAAGTACATTAATCGTATTGTTTCACTTTCCTCCGATTATGCAATAGATGGATAAAGTAACTGCCATAGAAAAGTACAACTTAGATGAGTACATCCTTGAAAAAGCTCAGCAGCAAGACCTGAATCAGCTGCTGAAAGTATGTACAATTCACATAGATTCTGTGGACGAGCAAATGGTAACAAGAGCTTTTAAGCTCTGTTATCTTTCACATAAGGAAGGAAAAAGAGCTTCAGGGGAACCCTATTATTACCACCCAGTTGAAGTAGCCAAAATTGTGGCACAGGAAATTAATATTGATGATGTTTCAGTTGTAGCTGCACTTCTTCACGATACTATAGAAGATACCGAAGTGGAGTTGGAAGATATTAAGTTCTGGTTCGGGGATGAAGTTGCTGTAATTATTGACGGGGTCACAAAGATTGCCGGTGTGTTTAAAAGCCGGGATAGTAAACAGGCAGAGGCTTTTATGAAACTATTGCTTTCTATGGCCGAAGATATCCGTGTGATACTTATCAAGTTCGCAGATCGCCTTCATAATATGAGAACTATACAGCATTTGAGGAGGGAGAAACAGATCAAAATCGCTTCCGAGACAATGGATCTTTATGCCCCGTTGGCTCATCGTTTTGGATTGTTTAACATTAAGAACGAGCTCGAAGATCTTTGCTTTAAAGCGATCGATCCTACTTCATTCAAATTTGTGGCTAGAAAACTACGGGAGAAAAAGGAATCCCGTGAGCAATTCATAGACGAATTTATGATGCCCGTAGGAAGGCAGTTACTGGAGCAAAATTTCAAATTTGAAATTAAAGGTCGTCCAAAGCATATCTATTCTATTTATAAGAAAATGCAACGGCAACAAAAACCGTTTGAAGAAATTTATGATCTGTTCGCGATTCGCATAATTTTAGAAAACCCTCATACAAAGCAAGATTGCTGGAGCGTATATTCGATTATTACCGATTGGTACACGCCCATTCCTGAACGATTTCGTGACTTTATTTCTGTTCCAAAGGCAAATGGATATCAATCATTACACACCACAGTAATCACGAAAAAAGGAAAGAAAGTTGAGGTCCAGATCCGAACCCGGAGAATGGATGATATTGCTGAAAAAGGATTAGCCGCGCATTGGAAGTATAAAGAAGGTGAAGAAGAGGGAAGTGAAACCCTCGACAAATTTGTGAATTGGGTAAGGGATGTACTGGATAACCCCCGTCCCGATTCAACCACTGATTTTGTTAAAGATTTTCAGCTGAATCTTTATCAGGACGAAATTTATGTATTCACTCCAAAAGGTGAGTTAAGAACACTGCCAAAAGGAGCTACTCCGATTGACTTTGCATTCGAAATTCACAGCGAGATTGGTGAGCGGGCGATGGCAGCAAAAGTGAACGGAAAGATGGCTCCGTTGCGCCAAAAACTCAAAAACGGCGATCAGGTCGATATTATAACCGGAAATAAAATTAACCTGAATCCGGATTGGATGGAAGACGTGGCAACACATAAAGCCAAATCCAGAATCCGTCAGTTTATCAAGCAAAAAAGAAGAAAGGTTGCTGAAGAAGGGCGTGAGGCATGGGAGAAAAGAGCAGCTCGTGGCAAAGTGGAGATTACCGATCAGGACTTAACCAAGATAGCTAAACACTTTAAATATGAGTCTACTCAGGAAATGTTTTACGACCTGGGTGTTGGCTCATTAGATGTAAATGTGGTATTCAGAGAGGTTAAGAAATTTAAGAGTACTGGTAGAATCGAAGCTGAAGCTGCTGATACTTCGGCAAAAACTGAAGAAGAGATACAGGAAACTTATATTTCTGCAGCAAGAGCTTTAGGAGATGCCAAATCTCTGGTGCTAAATGGAGAAATCAGCGACATTAAATACAGCTTTGCCAATTGCTGCAACCCAATACCTGGAGATAATGTAATTGGTTTTATAAGCAGAAATGGAGATGTGAAGATTCATCGCACAATGTGCAATAACGCTCAGCACTTGTTGAAAACCGAAAGCGACCGTATTGTAGATGTAACGTGGGCTCGAAATATCGATAATAAATTTCTAGTTGCTGTTCGTGTAATCGGGGAGGATAGAGTTGGGATGATTAACGATTTAACAGATGTTTTATCTAAATCTCTTTCTACAAATATGAAAAGTATTAATGTATCAAGCAATGAAGGGATGTTTGAGGGGATTATCACCGTATACGTAGATGGTATTTCACATCTTAACAAAATTATGAAAAGACTGGAGAAGGTTGAGGGAGTCAAAAACGTACTTCGTTACGAATAAGGGACTTACCAACTTTTAAGTAGACTTTAGCCTAAAGTATCTTTAAACTCTATATGTTATTCGCTTTAGGTTAAAATAGCTAATAAAATAGCAGCGAATTAAAGGAAGGACAAAAACCAGGCACTAAAAAAGTGCTGTTAATATTTAAGGACTAGAAGTTATGATGACTTACACTAAACGTGATATAGTTCGTCGTGTAGCTGAGGCAAACGGCGAACCTATGATCAAAGTAGAACCTTGGGTAGACTCAGTAATTGTAGCCATGCGCGAGATTATGATGTCTGCAGATACCGAGTGCCGTATCGAAATACGTGATTTTGGTGTGTTTGAGGTTAAAGAAACTAAGGCTAAGCCGAAGGCTCGTAACCCAAAAACAAATGAAGTGATTTATGTGCCAGCACACCGTAAAACTCATTTCAAGCCAAGTAAACTGTTAAAATCATTTTTACGTCAGCCTCTGGAGGACGTTAAGAAGTAACAACGTTACAGTGCAGGAGTATTCACGTCTGGTCGGTATTGATGTTGGTAAAAAACGAACAGGTATCGCCCAGACTGACCTCCTTAAAACAATTGCTTCTCCGCTAGGAACCTATGCTCCCGAAGAAGTTTTTGCTCATCTTAAGAAAATCACCAAAGAATCTGTGGTAGATAAGTTTATCATAGGATGGCCTCTTATGCCCGATGGTTCAGAAGGTGATGCTGTGGAAATGGTGAAGAAATTCATCACCGAACTTAGCAAAGCATTCCCTCATATCCCCATTGTTAAGGTTGATGAACGTAATACATCAACAAAAGCAAAACAGCTGATGATTGACGCAGGTATTTCAAAAAAGAAGAGAAGAGAAAAAGAACGTGTGGATAGAATTGCGGCAGCCGTTATCTTACAGAACTATTTAGACGAAAATTTTTAGCACACATGGCCATTCTACCAATTGTTACTTATAACGATCCAGTACTTAGAAAAAAAGGAGAACCTGTTGAAGAGTTTACAGATGAAACCCGACAATTTGTAGCTGATATGTTTGAGACAATGTATAACTCGGAAGGAGTTGGACTTGCTGCTCCTCAGGTTGGAGTTTCGTTAAGAATTTTTGTGTTGGATGCAGACAACATGATGGATGAAGAAGATGAGAAGCCCGGTCCTATGGCATTTATCAATCCTGAAATTATAGAAAAGAAGGGCATGAAAATTCCTATGGATGAAGGATGTCTAAGTATTCCTGAAGTAACAGATAAAGTAGTCCGGCCGGAAACGGTAGTGGTTAGATACAAAGATGAAAACTTCGAAGATCAGGAAATTGAAGCTTCAGATTGGCTGGCAAGGGTGATTCAACACGAATATGATCATTTGGATGGAGTTTTGTTTATTGATTACCTGAGTGTGTTCCGAAAAAGGATGCATAAAGCTGACCTCAAAGAGATTGAAAACGGAGAAAGGGAAACGAGATACCCGATTAAGCCAAAAGATTGATTCTTAATCTTAAATAGAGACACAATGAACATTGTATTCATGGGATCTCCGGACTTCGCAATTCCAAGTCTGGAAGCCATTCATAATTCATCGCATACAATAAAAGCGGTTGTCAGTAATGTGGATAAAAGAAGGGGAAGAGGCTCAGAAACTGCCCCAACACTAGTAAAAGCCAAAGCTCTGGAACTAGGGTTGCCGGTTATTGAGGTTGAGGACTTAAAATCAGACGAATTTGCAAAGCAGCTTGAGATAGTTCAGGCAGACTTATTTGTGGTAGTCGCCTTTCGGATTCTGCCAAAACATGTACTGGAGATTCCGAAAATTGGATCAGTAAATTTACATGCATCTTTGTTGCCCAAATATCGTGGCGCTGCACCAATACATTGGGCGGTAATGAATGGGGAAGAAAAGACAGGCTGCACCATTTTCTTTTTGGATGAAAAAGTAGATACAGGAAAAATCATCCTGCAAAAAGAACTCTCAATTGGAGATAATGAAACTACAGGAGAGGTGTACTCGCGATTAATGAAACAAGGAAGTGAAGTTCTCTTAGATGCCATTAATAAAATTGCTGAGAACTCATATTCAACTCTTGAGCAAGATGATACAGCTGCGAGCCCAGCACCTAAAATTTTCAGAGAAGATTGTCATATCGACTTCAATCAACCCGCCAAAAAAGTACATGATAAAATCAGGGGATTGAGTCCTTTTCCCACGGCATGGGCAAATTTGGATGGGAAGAAATTTAATATCTACAGGTCAAGATTAGGTCCTTACGCAAACATTGATCCCGGGGAACTACTGGTTAGAAATCAGAAACTTTTAGCTGGCTGTTCCGACGGTACGGTGGAATTGTTGGAGATACAGTTACCAGGAAAAAAAAGGATGGATACGGAAACTTTTTTACAGGGAAACAGTCTTGAAGGAACGCTCCAATAAATTAATGATAATTTAGTTTGAGATAGGGAATCCGTTTTTTATCATCCCGCCAAATAGAAAAGAAATTTATGTTATGGACCCAATAGAACTTATTGCAGCCTCGAAAAGTGGTGATTTAGATCAGGTAAAAAAGCTTCATAAAGCAAATACTGATTTGAACGAAGCAAATAGTAGTGGAGCTACGGCATTAATTGCTGCAGCTGAGAAAAATCATTTTGACATCGTAAAGTATCTTGCCGAAGCGGGTGCAGATTTAAACATCGAAACCAAGATGGGTGGAACTGCTTTAAATCGCGCTGCAGAGAACGGAAATGTAGAGATGATGAATTTCCTTCTTGAGAAAGGTTCTAATCCGGGTTCACTGGCTTTAATAGTAGCGGCCAGAAACGGGCATTTTGACGCGGTTACTTTATTAGTTGAAAAAGGGGCTGATGTAGACTATCAGCAAAGATGGGGACACACAGCGCTTATGGTTGCTGCAAAAAGCGGCCATGCCGATGTGGTAAAGTACTTGCTTACCGAAGGAGCAAATGTTTATCTGAGAGATCGAAATGGCGATACCGCGATGATGATTGCTAATGAAAATGATCAGGATGATGTAGTTTTGTTACTCAAAAGGGCGGGCGCGATAGCTGAAACAAAACCTAAAAAAGAGAAACCGACTGTTCCAGTCGAAGATGACGAAGACGATGAGAACCCAATAGATGATACCCCTGATGTAGATGATCTGGTATCCGATGATGATGCTCCTGATGAAATTGATTTAGACGATTAGTCTATTCCTTGAGATCATTTTTAAGTCCTGAATTCTTTTTTTCTTCGTTGATATAAACATCTTCCGATTCGATTTCTATTTCTCCTGAATCTTTCTTCACTTTAGAAACAGTGGCTTTCGTCGGAATCTGATCCACAATTTTATCAACCAGTTCTTTCAATGTTCTAAGTTTCTTTTTGCGCCATGCTACATCAAGTGTGTAGACGAGAATTGAGCTTACGGTAAATAAGGAAGCGAATAATCCGGCGCCTTCAAATAAAGTTGGCTTGAACGCGACCAAGCCAATCCCAAAAATTACGGCAGCAAGTATACCTCCGTACATTACCCCTTCCGTTAGTGAACTTGCTAATCCTACCCTTTGAGAAACTCTCAGCCTGACACCTTCCTCTCTTTTTGAAATACTCGCTACAGTTTCAATGCCCGACATAGAAGTGTTGACCCATTCTTTCTTCGAGTAATCTTCTTTTGTTTTGCCAAAGGTTTCACCACCTACGTGATGCTTCAGGTCGGTGGTAACCTCATTCCAGATATCATCGATAAAAGCCTGGGTATTTACCTCTCTTTCTTCAAAGATATGAGTGTCTGTAAATCCTGATCGGCGGGTGATATTCTTTTCCCGATACTCAAGAGCGGCTGTTTTGATGTAGTCTGTATCCAGGCCTGCCTCATCTCCAATCTGCAGTAGTTCATCCATAGTAAGTCCACTTTCTTTTTTGGATGAATTCTCCTGTTCAGTTTTTTGGAGTTCAGCAGCACGCTTAATGATAAGTTGAATTTCGTCTTCCGAAAAAATTTTGTCTGGCATGATGTTGATTTCTGATATAAAAAAAGCCCCGGTCAAATAACCAAGGCTTTAAAATAAACATTCAAAATTTGAAAACTACTTTTTGGCAGCATATTCAAATGTATGCACATCCATATCTACACCATCGCTTGGGCGAACAGTCATAGATTTTGGCTGTAAGAAATAAAGCAGGTAATCACGCCCACCCGCTTTGGCATCCGTTCCACTCATATTGAAACCACCGAATGGTTGCGCTCCTACTAAGGCACCAGTACATTTTCTGTTGATGTACAGATTGCCAACCTTGTAGGTTCTCAACGCTTTCTCAATTTTCTTAGGATCCTGAGAAAAATATGCTCCCGTCAATCCATATTGAGTGCTGTTTGCAATTCGCAGGGCGTCATCGGTGTCTTTTGCTTTGATGAAAGCAGTAACAGGTCCGAAAATTTCTTCCTGGGCAATACGAGCATCCTCAGCTACATCTGCAAACACAGTTGGCTCGATATAATGACCGGGGTTTTCTGTCTCGGCTAGTTTTCCGCCAACCATAAGCTTAGCCTCGGACTTTCCAATCTCGATATAGCTCATAATTTTATCCACGGCTTTTTGGTTTACAACCGGTCCGGATGGATAGTTTTCTTTAGCATCACCTACTTTGAGTGCTTTTGTTTTTTCAACTACTTTTTCCAGTACTTCATCATAAACCGATTCAACTACTATGGTTCTTGACCCGGCTGAGCATTTTTGCCCCTGAAAACCGAAAGCTCCTCTCACGATTTGGTCAGCTGCGTAATCCAGATCAGCATCTTCATCTACAACAGTGGCATTTTTTCCACCAAGCTCGCAAACGAGTCGCTTTAAGAAATGCTGCCCCTCTACAACTTTACCGGCTATTTCTGCCATGTGAAGTCCTACCGCTTTCGATCCGGTAAAACTGATAAATCGTGTTTTAGGACTGGTAGTCAGGGCCTCGCCCACTTCCATGTTATCACCGGTTACAAAATTGAATACACCTTTTGGTAATCCAACTTCTTCGAAAATCTCAGCGACAATATGCCCCATTTTTGGAGTGTCAGGAGCAGGTTTGGCAACTACGGTATTCCCGGCAGCGATAGGAGCGGCCGCCATTCCCAGATAGATCGCAAATGGGAAATTCCAGGGAGAGATCGAAACTCCGGCACCAATCGGCATATAAATGGTTTTGTTAGCATCACCCCAGGAATCTTTTACCGGCATTCCCTTGTCAAGGCGCATGGCTTCATACGCGTAGTAGATCAGGAAGTCGATACCTTCTGCGGTATCGGCGTCTGCTTCAAGGTAGTTCTTTCCTGCTTCGCTGATCATCCAGGCATTGATTTCCATTCGACGACGTTTTACAACATCAGCTGCCTTAAGCAGATATTCAGCTCGTTCTTTAGCCGGAGTATATTGCCAGGTTTCGAAGGCTTCCCAGGCGGAATCCAAAGCACCAAGCGCCTGTTCTGTGCTTGCCATCTGGAAAGTGCCAATCACTTCATTTGTGTTTGATGGGTTTGTGCTCTCGAATGTTCCCGAGTTTCCTTTTACCCATTCACCATTGATATATAAATCATATTCTTTTCCAAAACCCGAACGGGCTTCCTCTAAAGCCTTCTTCTGTGCCGAATCAATGGTTGGGTCAGAGAAGTCGAGATATTCTTCGTTTTTAAATTTTTCCAGTGTAATGTCAGACATTGTATGCTTATTGGGTTTCAGTAGTTAAAATTTATTTCGTTTCACCGAATTAATTAAGGCTTAAATATAGCCAGAAAAGCGCTCCCAATTCAAAGGGCTTGTAAAGTAAGTTTAAGTTAAGGTAAAGCCATTGAAAATGGGACTTAGTAGTGGTAGCTTTAAGCTCTTTATAAGAACTTCATTTGATTATGATAGGTTCCAGAATGAGAACTAAATCATAAATATTCATTACAAAAAAAGGATTCGAAATGTCAAAAATTAAAGTCGGAATTAATGGTTTTGGTCGTATCGGTAGAATGGTTACACGTGCTATTCTCGCAAAGTATGCTGATAAGATCGATATCGTTGGAGTAAACGATCTCACCGATACAAAAACGTTAGCTCATCTTTTCAAATATGACTCTTCTCAGGGCGCGTATGCGGGAAGTGTTTCAGTAGATGGAAATACCATCACTATCGATCATATGAGTTTCAAAGTAACTGCAGAGCGCGACCCTGCTAATCTGAATTGGGGAGATCTTGGGGTTGATGTTGTAATTGAGTCAACAGGATTTTTTGTAGATAAAGAAAGTGCAAGTAAACACCTTACTGCGGGAGCAAAGAAAGTAATTATCTCAGCACCTGCTAAAGGCGATATTCAAACTATTGTATTAGGTGTGAATGATGATAAAATTGACTCAAGCATTGAGATTTACTCTAATGCCAGTTGTACAACAAACTGCCTTGCGCCGATGGCGAAAGTACTTGACGACAAATGGGGAATCGTAAAAGGGTTTATGACTACTATCCACTCATATACGGGAGATCAACGTATTCTGGACGCACCACACAAAGATTTAAGAAGAGCTCGTTCTGCTGCAATTAACATCATTCCAACCTCTACAGGAGCTGCAAAGGCAGTTGGTTTGGTACTTCCTCATCTGGATGGAAAGTTAGATGGTGGCGCTGTTCGTGTTCCAACTCCAACAGGTTCGTTGACTGATTTTGTTGCTGAGCTAAAAAGCGAAGCCACAGCTGAGGAAATTAATGCAGAATTTAAAGCAGCCGCTTCAGGTGCAATGAATGGTATTCTTGAATATTCAGAAGAACCGTTAGTATCAACTGATATCATTGGAAATCCACATTCCAATATCTTTGATGCACAAAGCACAAAAGCAGATGGAACATTAGTTAAAATAATTGGCTGGTACGATAACGAAGCTGGTTATGCTAATCGGACTGCTGATTTGGTTACTAAGATTCTTTAATCAGAATCAGGTTAAAATCTTAAAGCCTCTTCGATTCCGGGGAGGCTTTTTTATTGTAAAAAGAAAATTCCGTTCTTGAGCTATCGCGAAGGCATTTGTACTTTTTCCAAAACATCTAAACCCCCTATGAAAAATCTAACCATTTTTATTTTCCTGGTAAGCGTATTTATTTCATGTACGCCTCAAACTACAACTCCAACGCTTGATACCGATCAAATTATTGAGGATATCAGAACTCTTTCATCCGACGAAATGCAGGGACGCTTGGTAGGAACTGAAGGTAACGCAATGGCAAGAGAGTATATAATTAACCGATTCCAAGAGATGGAGCTGCCCGTATTTCAGGGTAGTTATGAGCACAATTTTTCGGTTGAACGTAATAACGGAGATTTGGTAGAAGGGACTAATATCATCGGTGTTGTGAAAGGAGAGTCCGACTCAATGATTGTAATAACTGCTCACTATGATCATCTGGGAGTTCGGGATACCTTAATTTTTAACGGAGCCGACGATAATGCTTCCGGGACTTCAGGATTATTGGCAATGGCTGATTACTTCACTCAAGTAACACCTAAACATACCTTAGTGTTTGCTGCTCTTGATGCAGAAGAAGGAGGACTGAATGGAGCCCGGGCATTTGTAAGAGATTCCACATTGATGGAGAAAGTAGTGCTCAACATCAATATGGATATGATTTCTCAAAATGATAAGAACGAGCTATACGCAGTAGGGACGTATCATTATCCGGAATTGAAACCCATTCTGGAAACTATAGATACCGGTGAATTAAGTTTACTGTTCGGACACGATCGACCGGAAGATGGCAATCAGGATTGGACGTTTGCCTCAGATCATGGTCCATTTCATGCGGCCGGGATTCCTTTTGTCTATTTTGGTGTGGAAGATCACGAACATTACCACCAGCCATCGGATACCTTCGAAACCATACCAAAAGAATTTTATAAGAACTCCGTTCAACTTATTTTGAATGCGGTTTTAGCCTTAGATAACAAATAATCAGAAAAATCATGAAAAGTTTAATCCTTCTTGTAGCACTTCTTATAACTCCGGCATTATTCGCACAGACGACAGTGGAAGAACAAATAAAAATAGCGACATTAGCAGCTCCTGAAGAATTCAGAGAAGGAGCAATGGTATATGGATTAGATGATAATGGAGATCCGATTGTATTAAGAGAAGGAACTAATGATTTTGTATGTGTAGCTGATAATCCAAATACCAGATTTCAGGTTTCCTGCTATTACAAAAGTCTTGAACCATTTATGAATAGGGGTAGAGAGTTAAGAATGGAAGGTAAAAATCCGGGAGAGATTTTTGATATTCGTGAAGAAGAGGCTAGTAATGGTACCCTTCAGATGCCCGAAAAACCTGCGGCTTTCTATGCCTATTATGGTGATGATGTAAGCTACAATGCTGAAAGTAATACAATGGAGGGAGCTAAATACAGATATGTAGTATATGTTCCATTTGCTACACTGGAAAGTACGGGATTACCTGCGCGACCTAATGAACCCGGACATCCGTGGCTTATGGATCCAGGAACTCACAGAGCGCATATTATGATTACTCCCCAGTAAGAAAATTTTGAGAAATAGGTCTTAGTAGAATTTTCTGAGGTAGCTGGTACATTCTTTACAGTCTTTCCCATCTTTTCGGGCTTCTTCTTCTGTTTCAAATCCCTGGGTTGAGTGCGCTTCGATATCACCATCTTTGTTTACTCGTCTCCATCTCCATTCTTCCTTAACATCCTGGTATAATTCGCACTTAGCCATATATAAATATTTATTTTTGTGAATCTTATAAGGTTGTAACATACAAAATGAAAGAGGCGAGGTCAAAGTGAATTAGGAATAGAAGAATTAGGAATAAAGTGTGGTTCACCTTTATTCCTAATTCGTAATTCTAATATTTTTAATTTTCGATAGAGAAGTCGTAGCTAATTTCCGAACCTTTCTCTAAAGCTTTAGAAACTGAGCAATATTTTGTGATAGAAAGATCCAGTGCCCGCTTTACTTTTTTCTCTTCTAAATCTCCGGAAAAAGTAAAATGCATGTGGATAGCTTTGTATTCAGAGTATCCAACATCATTTTTTAGTTTATCACCATCTACTTCCACATGAAGAGATTTTAAATTCTGTTTTTGTTTTTCAAGAATCGAAATCACGTCTATAGCGCTGCATCCGCCGATACCCGCAAGTAATAACTGCATAGGACTCATTCCGCCTTCCAGTCCCCCGATATTAGTTTTTCCATCCATACGGATTTTACCACCTTCTTCATTACCTGCTTCCATGTGATAGTCTTTACCAAGCCAGTTTACATCTACTTTCATTGAATTCTCCTTCGTTTTGATTTCTCCTTAAAATACTCTTTTTAAAGGTCATCCTGAATCGAGTTCAAAATTTTTCTAACGAATAAACTGTCCCCCTTTGGAGGGGGTGCTCCGAAGGAGCGGGGGAGGAGCGGAATGGCTCAAGACTGCGAACTACTTCTTCGTTCTGACCTCCCCTGATTCCGAGTCAAATTCTAAGTTTCGATGTAGCGCCTCCCCTCCTTAGTTAAGGAGGGGATAGAGGGGAGGTTTGAAAGAGAGGAACGGAGATAACCCACACTGTCCGCCAGTTGAGGGGCCTGGATCTTATCGGGTATCGATTTCAAGATTTTTGTGACGTATAAGCTGTCCCCCTTTGGAGGGGGTGCTCCAAAGGAGCGGGGGAGGAGCGGAATGGCTCAAGACCGCGAACTACTTCTTCGCTCTGACCTCCCCTGATTCCGAATCAAATTCTGAGTTTCGATGCAGCGCTTTTCCTCTTCAGTTAAGGAGGGATAGGGTGTAGGTTTGAAAGAAAGGGATGGAGGCTATAAATCCACCCGCTTCATACTGAAAACTTCGGTGCGGGTCTCTCCATTTTGAGTGAGCTGAAGACGGATCTCCATTTCATTGGGAGATTTCAGCTCAAACACTAAACCTTTCATCTCCAGTTTAGTTTTAGAGAAGCTGATCATCTCGAAGTGAACCATATCTTCTTTGTCTTCCCAGGCCGTTAAGTCAGGATGGAAATGTTTGAGGCGCATTCCGGTATCATCCAGCAGCAGGAATTCATAGAATGTAATCTTTCCGTCTTTGTGATGCCGGTACATACCCATCATAGTTCCGTCCACAGGTGGAGCCCAACTCTCTTCAGAAATTCCGCCAAATCCATCTCCGATCCACGAGCCAACCAACCACTCATAATCCTTGATATCGAAACGCTTGGTTTCATTCGTTTCTATTTCCGAAAAAGGTGAATAAGACACACCTACCAACAGGCAAAGGGCTACAATTACTTTAGTCATACGATTTTTTTTAGTTGTATTTCATTTGTATGACAAATGGAGGGGGTAGGTGGGGACAGTTGGGTTTGTTATAAATCTATTGTTCTTAAAATTAATTTTTAAGATGTAAGTTTTGAAATTAACCAATTATTTTTTAGCGTTTTAGGGAATTAGAAAAAAAATTAATTTTTTATGGCACGACTTAAACCAAAAGAATCGACAGTAAAGAAACTTTTTGCTTTATCAGGAAATAATTGTGCTTTTCCTGAATGTGAGGAAATGTTAGTTGACAAGGATGGAGAATTAATTGGGGAAATAAGTCACATTGAGGCAGCAGAAGAAGGAGGAATTAGGTTTAATCCTGAAATGAGTGATGAAGAAAGAAGAGGTTTCGAGAATTTGATTTTAATGTGCCCGAATCATCACAAAAAGATTGACAAAAACGAAAAGTATAGCGTTGAAATACTTCAAGAATTCAAAGAAAAACAAGAGAAAAATAAAACTAATTCTCTCGAAGTAAGTGATCAGGTTATTAAAGAAGCAATCACAAAATTTATGGTAAAATCAGAAAACAATTCAGGTAATCAGTTCATTAATCAAGCTGAAAAGCAAAATATAGGCAGTCAGATTGGAACTCAGAATATTTATTCTTCAAAAAATGATAACGATAATAGTATAGAAGGTTATAGAGAGGTTATTCCTGAATTGAAAAGAAAAATGGATAAGCTTAAGCAAGAAGCGAGTCCTCCAAAAGAAGAAGTTATTGATTTTGGTAATGACAGGTTAAACAAAAGGTCTAGAGATGTCTATGAACTTCCTGTAAATGAATTATTGTTTCGGAAAGAAAATGGTAGGATAAAAGCAGAAATTACTAGTTATGAAAAAATACATGGAGAAATAGATGAAAAAACTATTGATGGTCAAAACATAATTCGTGGTTTTCTAATAAATAGTGATCCAAAAAAAAGAGAGGCGCTTAAAAAACAAATTAAGCATAAAGGTCAATTACAGCCTGCTATTGTAACTTGTGATGGATTTCTAATAAACGGAAATAGAAGAAAAATGATTTTCGAAGAACTATTGAAAGAAAGTCATGGAGATTCAGGGTATTCAAACTTAAGAGTTGTCATTCTTCCTACAAATGTCAAAAGAATTGACATTAAGAAAATTGAAAATAGGTACCAACTTCAAGACGAAGGTAAGTCTGAATATATTGGTTTGAATAGAGCACTTACAATAAGAGATAATATCGATGATAATTATAGCTTAGAAGCTCAAATATTAGATGATCCTTTATACGCTGATAAGGCTGGTAATAGTAAGGAGTTGAAAAAGGTAAAGGATGAGGTATACAAAAATTTTTTAAACCCATTAGGATGTGTAGATAGGTACTTAGAGCTTTTCAATAGACCGAAACTATATGATACAATCAGCTCTGGAACAGGAGATTCAAAAGGCAGATGGCAAGCATTTATTGATTATAGCAATTTTTACCACACTTATTTATTAAATGATAAACAAAGGCAAAATCTTGGAATTCAAAAAGTTGAAGTTCCACTAATTGAGGAAGCGATTTTTAAAATAATTAGAAAAAGGCAACTAGACTCAAAAGAACTTCAAAAAGCTTTAGGTAAAGTTCACTCTTTTGTAAGAAGTACAAACTTGAAAAAGTATTTAAAGAATGAAGTTGCGAAAAAATCGATACTTAATATTGCTAAAGAAGTAGATAGGGATATACCAGAGAAAGAAAAACAGGATAAAAATGGAAAAAACCATTCTGAAAGAGAAGTTGATAGAATTTGGGGGAAGAATAATAGTAAGGCTATTTTGGAGCCACTTGCTAAAGCATATAAGGCAGTAAATAATCGGGAGGAAAGGGAGAAACCACTTGAAATTTTGGAAGTCGCCTTGAAAAAACTCTATCATGATAATTTAAATATTCAGAAAATGGACACAAGTTACTATGATGACGCCCTAGACTTTTTAAAGCAAATTGAATTAAGAGCGAAGGAGCTACATAAAGAAGTAGACAGCGAGCGTTTTAAATTAAAAAAACTTGGAAAAAGGAAAAGACTTTGAAAATTGACTTATTCAAAAACAAAATTGTTATAGAATATGGTCAGGGAGAACTAAAGGACTACCAAAAATCCCAATTCTCATATTTCGATTTCGAACTAGGTTCAAAGAAGATTGAAAAGATTTCTGATGATTTTGAGAAAGACCTTCAAACTATTTCCCAAATTGCTGAGTATGGGAACTTAAATATTGAATACGGAAAAACTGTAAAAAGGATTGTCCAAAACATAAAAGACGATTCGGAAAAATTTTTAGAAATAAAGAAGAGGGGCGAAAACTTTAAGAATGGAATTTTTGAAGTTAATTTATTCAATGAGTTTGAACTTTTTTTGAAAAATAATTTAAGGAGACGACTTAGACCACACCAGATCAAAGCAGCATATCACCACTATATCGTTCAGAATGCCGCCAATTTTTCTGTGCCAGGAAGTGGAAAGACTAGTGTCATTTTAGCTGTTTATGAAAAATTAAGACTTGAAGGGAAAGTGAATTGTTTATTTGTAATTGGGCCATATTCTAGTTTTGAGCCTTGGAAAGTTGAATTTTCAACTACGCTTAATCGAAACCCAAATTTTAGGATTTTGAGTGGTGGAGATCCTGAGTCTAGGAGGTCTGAATTTTATGTCACCTCCGATAATGTTGCTGAGCTGTATATGACCAGCTTCCATAGCGCGCTAAATGATTCCGAATATTTAAAGTTCTTTCTTAGAAAAATAGGTTTGAAAGTTTGTTTAGTAGTTGATGAGGCTCATTATTTCAAACGGGTTGGAGGGGCTTGGGCTAATACGATTTTAGGTTTGAAAGATTTTGCAGATCATAAATTCATTTTAACAGGAACTCCTGCACCAAAAAGTTATACTGACTTTTTTAATTTATTTGATTTCTTATGGGGCAATAGGCCTGTTATTACGGAAGAACAAAAAATACAGATTCAACTATGGGAAAAGGAAAAAGAGAATGAAAAAATAAAGAATTTACTTGATGAGCAAATAGGCCCTTTTTTTTATAGAGTTAGAAAATCAGAATTAGGATTAAAGTCGCCTGAGTTTCATGATCCTATTTTAATAGAAATGAAGCCTATTGAAAAAAGGATCAATTCATTCATAAAGTCAAGAATCGAAACTTTGTCAGAATCAGATTTTTTTGAAAATGAAAAAACATTAGAAAAGCTCTGGAAAAGCAGAATGATCAGATTGAGGCAAAGTTGCTCAAACAGTAATTTACTTAAATCAGCTTTAATCGAAGAAAACAATGAATTTCAGTTTAATGAGGAACTAACGAATCAAATCATAAACTATAAAAAATTAGAGACGCCAAGAAAACTAGATGCTTTATTAGAATTAGTATCAGAGTTAAATCGTAAAGATGAAAAAGTCGTGATTTGGACAAATTTTATTGGCACACTGAAGCTCATAAAAGAATCATTAAGTGAGATAGGAATAAAATCGGAGTTGATTTATGGAGATACTCCAAAAGAATCTTTTAGAAAAGTATCTCATTTACAAAGAACCAGAGAGGAAATTATAGAAACTTTTAAAAATCGAGAATCCTCCTTGGATGTATTAGTTGCAAATCCAGCCGCCTGCGCAGAATCAATTTCTCTTCATAAAACATGTAACCATGCTATATACTATGACCTTTCATATAACCTTGCACAGTACTTACAATCGCTCGATAGAATACATAGAGTTGGTGGATCAGAAAAAAAAGAAGCTAACTACTACTTTTTGAAATATGAAAATTCAATCGATGAGGACATTTTCTTGAATCTTCAAGAAAAAGCTAAAAAGATGTATAATATAATTGATCAAGACTATGAGGTATATGATCTTACAATAGAAGAAGAGGGATTGGAAGATATTGATGCTTATAAAAGACTTTTCCTTAATAAGTAGTAAATACTGATTTGATTAATTGAAAAAGAAAAGTAAATACAAAAAAATTAACCCGCCCTTTGGATATTTTGGTTCAAAGAATAAGATTGCTAGGCAATTAACAGGAAACCTTCCTCCTCACACTTGTTGGTTAGAAGCTTTCTGCGGATCAGCAGCGGTAACGCTCGCAAAGCCACCTTCTAATATTGAAATTATTAATGATATAGATGATGAGATTATTAATCTTTTTCAACAATTAAGGAACAATCATTCGGAGCTTTGTGGGGCAATACGGATGACGCCTTATGCGTCTCGAGAATTAGAAATAGCAAGAAATGGAAATAAAGAAATATCCGATTTAGAGCGAGCCAGAAGATTTCTAGTTCAATCGATGATGGCAATAAATGGTGTTTTTGGAGAACACAAAGGAGGTTTTTCTTATTCTCATTCTTATGTTAGGAATGGTAGAGAAGCGAGGGTAAATAGGTGGTATAATCTCCCTGAAAGATTAGAAGAAGTAGTTGAAAGATTGAGAAGTGTAAGAGTTGAAAATAGAGATGCCCGAACCTTGATAAAAAAATATGTTAATAGACCTACAACACTTATTTATTTAGACCCACCATATCTTGGTGAAAGAACAAAGGGATATGCTTTTGATGAATATGAAGAAGAGTTTCATACAAGTTTATTGGAAATAATATCTGATGTAAAAAGTATGGTGTTTATTAGTGGATACGAAAGTGAGTTATATGATTCTTATTTAGCGGAAGAACTCGGTTGGGAGAAAAAAATAATTGATACAATAACTAAAGGGTCAAATGGCCATAGTTATTCAAGAAAAGAAGTAGTTTGGACCAACAAAGTTTATAATAATGCATTAAGAGAAAACAAACTTCAAATTGAGTTTTCTGAGAAGGAACTCAAACAAAAAAAACTGAATCCAGAACGGTAGTTTTTGAACCTATTATAGAATTTATAACTAAACGACCGTGAACCTATAAACCGTAGTTGTATTATACTCCTCACTAGGTTCTAACACGGTGGATGGAAAATCGGGTCGGTTTGGGGAGTTGGGGTAGTGTTGGGTTTCGAGGCAAAGTCCAAAGCGGGGATTGTTTTCGGTCCCTGTCTTTCCTCCGGGTTCGGTGGTCAGGACTTCCATTTTTCGTCCTGATAATGGATGGGTTAATACAGCGGCGAGTTTCAGTTCTTCTCCCTCTTTATTCAGTACCCAATTATGATCAAAGCCTGATGCATGTTGTATTTGATCATGCTCTGAGGCGATGTCATCCCCAATGGTTTTCAGGGATGTGAAATCAAAGGGAGTTCCTGCAACAGGGCTCAATCCACCTGAAGGAATTTTATGATCATCCACTGCGAGAAAGGTGTCGGCATCAATCTGAAGTTGATGACTCAGAATATCTTCTTTCATACCCGAAAGGTTGAAATAACTGTGTTGAGTCAGATTTACCACCATGGATTTATCCGTGGTCGCTTTATACTCGATAATGAGTTCATTCTGATCAGAGAGGGTGTAAGTAACTTCAACTTCAACCCTCGGGGATGAATCCCGGGGCTATTAATGTTAAACCCTTTCAAGGTTATGGCAACGAAACACCTAACTTCTACATCCTTTCAAGAGGGGGAGCTTTGATGGAATGGGATTGAATTCAAAAATTCTAAATTACTCCCCAATGTGTTTATGATTTCCTTTATCGTGGCGTTTTCGGAGGGTTTTAACCACTTTATGTAGAGGAATTTCTTTTTCTGCAAGAAGAAGCATTAAATGGAATAGCAAGTCAGCAGCCTCTGCTATGGTTTCTTTTTTGCCTTTATTTTTTGAGGCGATAACTGTTTCAACAGCTTCTTCGCCAACCTTTTGGGCAATTTTGTCTACTCCTTTTTTGAACATTGAAGTAGTATAAGAGCCTTTAGGCATCTCATCTTTACGATCATAAAGAAGATCTTCAAGCTCTTTGATGAAATCGATGTCTTTTTCAGTGAGTTGTTTTTTTACGCCCATGAAAGCTTTTTTGGCTGTGATTTTTAATGCGGTGCAAAGTTCACCAATTTAAGGGTGCGAATCAAAAAATCAGTGAAAATTAATGTTTGGTTTGTTTGTTCATTATTATCTCTTTCACAAACTCTTTTCGAGTTATAACAATTTGATTTAAAACCATCCTTTGAATGGTGAGCAGATCAGTGAATATAAAGCTCCTACGCCCCGCAGGGAGAATAAATCCACTCAGGCGAAAAATGTAATAACTATTACGGAATGAACGTGGACCTTTGGATTTATTCAGGAGGAGCTTTAATGAACCTGCGAAGCATTCTCAGATGGGAGCTTTTGTTACTTTTGTCGGCACAAAAGTAAACAAGGAGTTTTTTTAGATGGTAATGTCCTTTTGGCTTGATCCAAAAGAACGAAAAGATCAAGACGCTGAAATACTGGCGCACTCACCTTGCATTCGCTAAATAATTCCAAAGGTCTATGTTCAATTGTAGAAAGTTTACTTACCCCAGCCAGTGCGGAATTATTTGTCTTTCAGACACACTCATTTCAGGATCGCTTTCTCCGTAAGTATTTCAGAGGTCATTAATGTTATTTGACAATATTTACAGGCGCTCAGTTAACAGGAAAATTTTAAAAAAAGCATTAAAGCCCATGCAAAGTAATCGCTTTACAATCGCAACGAAAACTCTACAATGGGCTGGGTCATCTATCGAACGTTCTTATAAAGGATTACCTTCAGTAGCATCTGTTACTGTTTCGGTTTCCCTAATCATCGAAAGCGGAACAAATTTAGTGATCTCTGAAGAGGCATTTTCCCAATCAGAAAGCATATATTTTGCTTTGGTTGAGCTGGTTTCTGAAGCGTAATTTTCCAGAATAGATTTGAGCCTGAACAGGTCAGCCTCAGAGATTGCATCTTCTCCGATATAATCTTTGTTAACTCTGGTGCCCGGGTTTTCGAACAGGTAGAGCACTCCTCCGGTCATTCCGGCGCCAATGTTTCCTGAAGTGGCTCCAAGTATCACAACGGTTCCATTGGTCATATATTCACATGCATGGAGTCCGGTTCCCTCAACCACGGCGGTAGCTCCACTATTACGAACAGCAAAACGATCTCCTGCCTGCCCATGAATATAAAGTGTTCCTCCGGTAGCTCCGTAAAGAGCACAATTCCCGATAATCGCGTTATCCTCAGGTTTGTAAGAAGCATTTTGAGGCGGAACAATAACCGTTTTGCCTCCACTCATCGACTTGCAAACGGAGTCGTTCGCCTCACCAATCAAACGAATGTCTACATCTTTGGTTTGGAAAACCCCGAAGCTTTGCCCTGCGCTTCCAGTGAAAGTCAGATTAATTTTACCAGTATAAGGGGTAACATTCGTTTTCTCTCCACGGATGCCAGCAAGCCTCGCTTCGCTTTGCCGGGAGGCCAGATAGCCAAACAAAGTAGCCAACGCTGAGCGATCGGTATTAACGATCTTATATTCGCGCTTTGCATTTTCATCTTTTTCGATGACCTCGCTTAAGTCGTTAACTAACTCAGAATTCAATGGACTGATTGGCTCTGATAAACTTTCCAGGTTGATTTCTTTTTTGTACGCCGGAGCGTTGAGGAAGAATCCGAGATCAAGATTTAACTCATTTATCAATTCAAGATGAGTCCCGTTAATGGAAAGCAGATTTGTATTTCCGCAAATATCCTGAAGTGATGTTTCACCAATATCCGCCAGTATTCTTCGCACGTCTTCGGCGATATAAGTAAGCCCTTTAACGATATGATCCTTATGTCCTACGTATTTAGCTTTGAATTTCGGATCATGGGTTGCAATTCCTCGCGGACAAGTATTTTTCTCACAAATTCGTGCCATGATGCATCCTTCCGCAATAAGTAAGAATTTTCCGAAATCGAATTCTTCGGCCCCGAGAATGGAAGCAAGTACAATATCTTTTCCGGTTGAAAGTCCACCATCTGTTCTGAGAATCACATGATCACGCAGATTGTTTTCGACAAGTGCCTGATGAACTTCGAGTAAGCCAATTTCCCATGGGAGTCCGGCATGTTTCATTGAGCTTAACGATGCAGCTCCGGTACCGCCTTCGCCTCCCGACACCTGAATAGAGTCGGCTCCGGCTTTTGCAACACCTACAGCAATCGTTCCGATGTTAACACCGGCTACCAGCTTAACGCTCACTCTTCCATCTGGATGGATTTGCTTGAGGTCATTGATCAGTTGCTTCAAATCCTCGATGCTATAAATATCATGCAGAGGAGGGGGCGAAATGAGATCGAATCCGGGGTTAGCATAACGGGCTTTGGCGATATCGGCGTCCACTTTGAGCCCCATCAACTGCCCGCCCTCGCCCGGCTTGGCACCCTGACATACTTTAATCTGGATTTCCTCACCGGAAACAAGATACTCAGCAGTTACCCCGAACCTTCCTGAGGCAATTTGTTTAACGGTAGCCCCGATTCCTTCTTTAAAATAGTAAGGATTTTCACCACCTTCACCACTGTTACAACGTCCACCGATTTCTTTCATCGCGAGGAAAATATCCCGCTGAGATTCAGCGCTAATTGCCCCAAAAGACATCGCTCCCGAACCGAAAGTTTTGAGGATGTGTTCAGCTGGTTTTACCTCTTTCAGTTCTGCCGGTGACTCAGATTTTTTTATATCAAACAGATGACGTAAAGCAACAGGCTCATCTTCCAGGCCAAGCTTCAGGTATTCATCAAACAACTCCATATCGTTCAGATCAAGTCCCTTTTCCTGAACCAGGTCATGAATGATTTTAGTGCGTGAGCTGGTCATGGAATGTTTTTCGCCCATTTTTCCACGGGCGTGCTCTTTATACTGGTAACTCTTTATGGGCTTAAATTCGTCCAGCTCTTCTTTATTGAGATGCGCTGTTCGCTTAAGCACCATTTCTGCAATCTGATCAATTTCTAATCCGCCAATCGGACTTTGAATTCCGGGAAAATATTCCTCGATTATTCCCTGACCCAGTCCAAGTGCAGAATACAATTTTGCACTCTGATAACTTCTAACAACTGATATTCCGGACTTTGCCATAATCTTCAAAAGCCCGTTTTCCATAGCTTTGAGTAAATTGCGCTCTTTGGTATTGGCGTCCAGGTCTTTCAAGCTTCTGTTCTCATCATTTCTTGCGATGTCGAGCGCTAAATACGGGCAAACTGCCTGGGCACCGAATCCAATTAGTGCTGAAGCCTGATGAGTGCTTTTAACCTCTCCGGTATCAACCACAACGGCAGCGTTTAGTTTAAGACCTTCATCATTAAGTGAGTTAACGACTCTGCGAAGGGTGAGCAGACTTGGTAATGGAATCTGTTCATGATTAGCAGATCGGTCAGATAAAATCAGAATAGTGTGACCTTCTTTTACTGCTTTAATAGCTTCTTCGCCGATGTGCGCTAAACGAGCTTTGAATCCAACTACACCATGTGTTCTTTTGAAAGTGGTATCAATTACATATGGAACGACCCGGTCTAATGCTGAGCGATTTTCTATGCAGGAGTACAAAAAATCCATTTGAGCAAGACTCAGAAACGGACTTTTCAGCTCATAAGCGGGAGCTGGTGGGATCAGTTCTTTAGGTTCGAAAATATTTGGCTTTTTGCCAAGATAAACGGTCAGGTCGGTAACTACTTTCTCTCTGATATAATCAAGAGGAGGGTTGGTAACCTGTGAAAAATTCTGGAAGAAGAAATCAAAAAATGGTCTGGGTTCGTTAGAAAGTACCGCAAGCCGCGCAGTATCACCCATCGATCCAATCGGTTCTTTTCCGGTTTCAGCCATTGGATAGATAATTTTTGCAAGATCCTCGTCGGTATAAGAGAAAAAGGGTTTTTTATTACCAAATCGCTCTTCTACATCGGCTACTTTTTCCGGGATGAGTTCAACACGTGCATCGAAAGGGGCGTCGTGGTTTTCACGGGAATGGCTGGGATCACGGAAGAGTACATCTCCGCTGGCGAGATCAACCGTTACCCCGCGCCCGGCATATAGCGTTCCTTTTGCTTCAATGATGCTTTCATCCAAACTGAAAGTCCCTGCTTCAGAAGAAAGGTAGAAGTGATCCTCAGTTCGTGCCCAGCGACAAGGACGGAATCCGTTTCGATCTAAACGGGCTCCAATGGTGTAACCATTCGCGTAAGTGATGAGAGCCGGACCGTCCCAGGGTTCCATCGCCCGACTCCAGAATTTGTAGAACTTATTTCCCTCTGATGCAGGAGGCATACAAATCGCAAGAATATCCTCAACATTTGGGATACTGCTTCGATATCTGAGGGCTTCCACCATTTCATTCAAACTACCGGAATCGCTGATCTTTTCGCGAGTGAGAATCTCGTTCTTTTCTGCACCTATCATTTTCTCACGGGATTTAGCCCACGACCTATTCCCGGCGATTGTATTGATCTCTCCATTGTGGCCAATCAAACGGAAAGGTTGTGCTTTATCCCATGAAGTAGTCGTATTAGTACTGAATCTTCTGTGGAATAAACAAAAACGGGTGGTGTACTCAGGGTTCTTTAAATCAAGGTAAAATTCCTCTAAAGCATAAGACTGCGTGAGTGCTTTATAGACAATGGTCTTAGCCGAGAGAGAAGTAAAAAAAAGGCTGTCTTCCAGTTGATTATTGAACAACTTCGATTTGGTGAGTTGTTTTGCTGTATATAACCGCTTGTCAAAAGAAAGCATTGTTTTAGCTCTTGGCGGTCTTTTGATAACAGCATGAATAATTATGGGGACACTCTTTGCCGCACTTTCGCCAAGCACTTCTTTGTTTAAAGGAACATCCCTGTACTCTAAAATATCGAGACCGAATAAGGCGAAGGTACTCTCAAAAATTTTGAGCGCTTTCAGTTGTCTGGATTTATCCCGCGATAGAAAAAGAGTGGCTACAGCAACAGTGTCCTGTTCATATCCCAACATATCAAAGGGGATATCGGTCATAATGCCGGCGCCATCGCCCGTTAGTCCGTCTGCAGCACAAGCGCCACGATGTTCCACACATCGCAATGCATAAAGTCCATCCAGTAAATGTTTGTTACTATACTCCTGATGTCTGCTTACAACAAATCCGACTCCACATGCGGAGCTCTCCGGTCCTGTATACCTAAATTTTTTTTGGTTGTCCATCTTCGGGGCGATTACTTAAAGCGAGTGATAAACAGCAAAAAGCATAAAAAAACCGGGTTTGTCAAACTTCAGGATAAATCAAAAAACACTATTTAAACTAAATAAATAAGGATTTTAAGTAATTTATCTGCTTAAATTAGAGTGGGTTTCAGGAGAGAAACATAAAATCGTTTTTGGAAAAGCGCTTCCTGAAGAAATTCGGGATCATAAATATTTTAGGCTATTGGTTTTATAATCCTAAATAAATAAAATTAGAAATAATCCTGAAAAGTGAGATTTGCTATGCAAAAGGTATGGTTAGATTCGAACTGAAATCTGGTTATCGGCCATTACAGACTTTAATTCAGAAATTTCAATCTCTTTGAAATGAAAGATACTTGCCGCTAATACCGCATCAGAGTTGGCGATTTTTACTGCGTCAATGCAGTGTTGAATAGTTCCTGCTCCTCCACTTGCAATAACCGGAATGCTGACCATACTATTCACTTTTTGGAGGAGTTCCAGATCGAAGCCACTTTTTGTGCCGTCACGGTCCATACTGGTAAGCAGGATTTCTCCAGCTCCACGAGCTTCTACTTCTTTCATCCATTGAAGCGCATCAAGTCCGGTGTCTTCGGTTCCTCCTTTTACGAATACATTCCACGAGCCATTCATCTTTTTGGCATCGACTGCAGCAACAATTGCCTGAGTACCAAAGGCATCAGAGGCTCGATTAATTAATTCAGGATCACGAACAATGCTGCTATTTAAAGAGACTTTGTCAGCACCGGCTTTAAGAAGCTCTTCGATTTCGTTCACGGTTTTAATTCCACCACCAACCGTAAATGGGATATTGATGTGTTTCGCGATTCGGGTGACTAACTCAACCAGCGTCTTTCTTTTTTCGAGTGTAGCGGTGATATCCAAAAAAACCAATTCGTCTGCGCCTTCTTCAGAGTACCGTTGAGCAAGTTCTACGGGGTCGCCTGCATCCCTCAACTCCAGAAAATTGACACCTTTTACTGTCCGACCGTCTTTAATGTCGAGGCAGGGAATGATTCTTTTAGTGAGCATAGTTTGGTTGAGGTAAATGGCTGGTTCGTTAAGCAATACAAAGTTAACACTTCTTTTACATTGTTTTGAAGAAAGGATTGTATTGTTGGATATAAAAGAATAAGAAATGAGTTATGAAATTACATCACTGGAAGGTTCTGGTAAGGGCATTATCCGAAGAGTAATGGCTGCATCAGAATCTCAACTCCTCATACCTCCAAAGCTTGAAGGGTTGAAACTTACCATCCCTGATCCGCCAAAAGATGGGAAATATATCGGGCTGTTTTCCAGTGGAACAACAAGTAACCCTACATGTATATGGAATCGATTTGATAGACTGGAACTGAATGCTCAACGATCAGCCAGAGCATTTGAAATAGAATCCGATAATTCACTTCTGATGATGGCATTGCCCTGGCATGTAGCTGGTTTCTCGTGGATGTTGATGGCGGAACAATCAGGCTCTGATTATTTCTTCGTTACTACTCAAAAAGGAGAAGAGGATTCATGGATTAAAGCTGTTCGGGATGTTCAGCCGGACTATTTATTAACCGTTCCGGCTGTGCTGAGAGCATTATATGATGAAGACTGGTTTGTGCCGAATGTGGTTTATGGTGGGTATCCTATCAAGTTCGAAGAGTATAAGAGACTTTCCCCTCATTGCAGCTTCATGCATCAGGGATACGGACAAACCGAAGCAGGGGGGCTGATTTCATCCCACAAAAGAAGGAGCACAGTATTACCATTTGAAATGGAAAATTTCTGTAACGGAAAAGCCATTGACGGAGTGGAGGTTACCTGCATTGGAACCCGGGAGAAATCGGAACCTATACTGATTACTTCAGATACTGCGTATACTCAGAAAACCTATAATTCTGGGGATGTTGGTTTTAAAGATGAAGAAGGGAATATCTATGTAGTCGGAAGAACGAATGATTTATCAGATGGTGGAGAAGCAGACAGGAAAGAACTTTTGGGTAATTAATTCTCAACCGAATTTTCCGGTGAAAAAAGCTTTCAAATAGACGTTAAAGGTCTTAACTTTGCAGCCTTTGTTACGCGGTTGGTGTGACAAAATCAGGGCCCATAGCTCAGTTGGTTAGAGCAGTCGACTCATAATCGATTGGTCGGGGGTTCAAGTCCCTCTGGGCCCACTTTTGTTGAATCTCAAACAGCAAAATTCAAAACCCAATGCATTTTATGTGTTGGGTTTTTTATTTCTGATTGAGTTCTCCCAAAAACTCCTGCCAGTCTCTTGTTCCTAGGTACGTAGTTAGATTCTTACCCGGACAAAGTGTTTCAGCATAATCCTTATGAGTTTGGATTTTTGTTGCGGGAACTGATTTTTGTTTGGCGAGATATTCCGTAACCATTTTCAGGGAATTAATTTGCTCGCTGAGAACTTCCTGTTCTTCAAAATTACCCAAAACCACAATCAATGCGTGCCCGGTTGGATCGTAAGCTGTATTTGTATCTCCCCGGTAATCAAGTGGACGACCTTCAAAAATTCTTCCTTTTCTGTCGATGATATAATGATAGGGGACATCCATCCACTTTCTATCACTGCGGCTCCAACTCTGGAGATTTTTCAGATAAGTATAAGTGTCTTTGTCGTCTTCAAAAATTTCTCCACCATGGTGAATAGTGATATACGAGATCGTATGTTTATGGCTTTCAACTAAGGAGTCGGTGCTTCCCCAGTCAGAGCGCTCGATGAGCCAATCCTGAGCTGAAATTGTGGAAGTACTAAAAATAAATAAAAGAAGATATGCGGATAGGTTTTTCATAGCTGAAGGATATAATAAAAATTAGAAGCCACGAAATCATTTTTTTGGAAATCAAAACTTTTTGAGCCTCAAATCCTTAAAAAGAAAACAATCTCACCTTGTTGCTTAGCACTACCCTTAGTATCATTGCCTCTCTTTTAATGAAAGCAATCTTTTTTGAGTAAAAACTCATCCCTTAAAATCGAGAAAACCATAGAAGCCAAAGAAGGCGGCTTGGGAACATTTGGTGGAGTATATACCCCTTCTATTTTAACCATACTTGGCGTGATTATGTATCTGCGTTTCGGTTGGGTAGTAGGGAATGTAGGTCTTTTAGGGAGTTTATTGATCGTGACTCTGGCTACATTAATCACTTTTCTCACAAGTCTTTCCGTAGCGGCCATAGCTACCGATCAACAAGTGAGAATTGGCGGTGCTTATTACATGATAAGCCGTTCCCTGGGTATTGAGTCTGGGGGAGCCATAGGTATTCCACTTTATATCGCACTTGCGCTTTCAGTTGCATTATATGTGGTTGGTTTTGCGGAAAGTGTAGTCGGCGTGTTTCCAAATTTCAGTGTTCAATGGGTGGGATTGATTACAACACTGGCTGTAACGGGATTGGCTTTAGTTTCAGCAAAAGCAGCAATCCGCGCTCAGTACATCATTATGCTTGCTATTGGACTTTCACTATTGTCCTTGATTTTTGGTTCTCCAATAGAGGTTTCTGTAGCGGGTGAAACAACTTCTGCCACAAGAGAACCATTTTGGGTTGTATTTGCTGTTTTCTTCCCTGCGGTTACCGGAATTATGGCCGGGGTAAACATGTCGGGAGATCTTAAAGATCCAACTAAATCAATCCCAAAGGGAACTTTTGCAGCCATTGGTACAGGATACATCATTTATATCGGATTGGTGCTCATTCTGGCATTCAGAGCGACTCCGGATCAGTTAATCGAAGATCCGCTCATTATGCGAAAAATGGCTTTTTGGGGAGATGCGATTCTACTCGGAGTTTGGGGGGCAACTCTTTCCAGCGCGGTTGGCAGTATTCTTGGTGGACCAAGGGTACTTCAGGCACTGGCCAAGGATAAAATTCTTCCAGGCTGGCTTTCATGGTTGGGAACGGGTAGTGGTGAGGAAGAAGAGCCACGTTACGGCACTATTTTTACGATGGGGATCGCACTGGTTGCTGTTTGGTTCGGAGATTTGAACCTGATTGCGCCAATCCTTTCTATGTTTTTTCTTACCACTTATGGGGTAATTAATCTTGCTGCAGGTATTGAGAAACTACTGGACAGTCCTTCTTACCGACCCACTTTCAAAGTACATTGGAGTATTTCTGTACTTGGAGCGGTGGGATGTTTTTCGGTGATGTTTTTAATCAATCTTACTGCTACCGTTATTGCACTGTTGTTCGTGGGAATTATTTTTTTCTGGCTTGAAAGACGTGAACTCACCTCAGTTTGGGGGAATGTTAAGAACGGATTATTGATGGCGGTAATCCGGGAAGTTTTATTGAAAATGAGCGACGATTACGAACCCAAAAACTGGCGTCCGCGTCCCTTGGTTTTATCCGGTTCTCCCAGAAGAAGATGGCACTTGATTGATTTTGCAAATTCGCTTACTCACAATCGGGGAATACTAACCGTAGCAACTGTTTTTCCTGATGAAAGTATTGGCCGGCAGCGGCTGGAACGGATGGAAGATGAAATAGGAAATTTCCTTAAGAAAAGAGCCGTCGAAGCGCTGGTTAGAGTTATAGCTTCAAATGATCCTTTTGTGGGCTCGGTAAAATTAGTAGAAGCCTACGGAATAGGGAAGCTGGTACCAAACACCATCATTTTAGGAGGTAGCGAGACGCCCGAGATTCGGGAAAAATATTGCGGAATGATAAAAAGCTTTTATGAAATGCAGCGAAACGTGATACTGATTCACGGTGGCGATACAGAAGAAAAACCATCAAAAAAGAAGAAGAGAATTGATCTGTGGTGGGGTGGGTTTAAAGGGAACGGTGGTTTAATGATGATACTTGTTTATATGCTTCAGAACAGTATTTCGTGGAAAGGAGCTGAAATCAGGTTGAAAATTATTGTTGAGTTGGAAGAGGCCGTGGATGAGATTCGCGCGAATATGAGAGATATTGTAAATCAAATTCGTTTTGATGCCGAAATTGATGTGATTGTATCTAAGTCGGAGCCATTTGAGCAGGTTTTCAGAAAAAGCTCTAAAGAAGCAGATTTGATTTTGCTGGGGATGGCTACTCCCGGCGACGATTTTACCGGATACTATGAAAATATGCTTCATCTAACCGAGGAAATGCCAACCACCGTATTTGTGCTTGCCGGGCAGGAAATATCATTTGGAGAAGTTCTCATTCCACAGGATACTATGACAACATCTTAAAGATGTAATTTTAATCAGAAATTTAATTTGATCAGACAATATGATTAGCACACCGCAATACGAACAAATCCCTTATCGAAAATGCGGAAACAGCGGACTTTACCTCCCAATCCTTTCCCTTGGGCTCTGGCATAATTTTGGAGGACATCAAACCCCGGAAAAAGTTGACGAAATGCTTATTCGGGCATTTGAGCGTGGTATCACTCACTTTGATCTGGCTAATAACTACGGACCTCCTCCGGGTAGTGCGGAAGAACAATTCGGGCGTGCTCTAAAAACGGTATTTCAGGGAAGGAGAGATGAACTCATTATCTCAAGTAAAGCGGGGTTTAGAATGTGGCCGGGTCCTTATGGAGATGGAGGTTCACGTAAGTTTCTTATTGCCAGTTGTAATCAGAGCCTTAAAAGAATGGGACTCGAGTATGTCGATATTTTCTACCACCATCGGCCTGATCCTGATACTCCACTTGAAGAAAGCATGCGGGCACTGGAACAAATTATCAGGTCAGGAAAGGCATTATACACAGGTATTTCTAATTACCCTGCCGATTTGGCGAAAGAAGCTATCCAAATGTTGAAATCATGGGGAGTTCCTGTTGTTATCCATCAGCCCAAATACAATATGTTTGTCCGTGATCCCGAAGATGGATTATTTGATGTATTGGAAGAAGAAGGAATAGGAAGTATTCCATTTTCGCCACTTGCACAGGGATTGTTGACCAATAAATATATCCATGGCGTTCCCGACGGTTCGAGGATTGCTGATCCACAAGGTTTTCTTCAACCGGAGGATTTAACAGAAAAGAGACTGGAACAAATTAAAAAACTGAACGAAATTGCGGAATCCAGGGGACAGAGTCTTGCACAACTTGCATTAGTTTGGGTATTAAGGCAAGAAGCAGTAACTACAGCGCTAATTGGAATAAGTAGTGTAAAGCAATTAGAAGATAATCTGGCTGCATTAGATAATTTAGTATTATCTGAAAATGAGTTACACGACATCGAACAAATTCTAAATCATTAGACCATCAAATATGAAAAACGCAGTTTTAATTATCTTAGCAGGTATGTTGCTTACGACTCCTGCCTTTGCACAATACGAATCAGACACAGAGTCTATCGACTCTATTATCGAAGCACTGTACGCCTCAATTTCAGGGGATGCAGGGGTAGAGAGGGATTGGGATAGATTCAGAAACTTGTTTATTGAAGGGGCTAAACTAACCCCAACTTTCCAGAATCAACAAGGTCAGGTTGGTTTCGTGCAATGGAGTCCGGACGAGTATATAGAACGAGCCGGAGCAAGTTTAGAACGAGATGGTTTTCATGAAGATGAAATCCATAGAGAAGTAGATACCTATCGATACGTAACTCAGGTATTCAGTACCTATCAATCAAAACGATCTAAAGACGGGGAAGTATTTGCCAGGGGAATCAACAGCATTCAGTTATTTAATGATGGGAATCGTTGGTGGGTGGTATCTATTTTCTGGTCATCTGAAAATGAGGAGTATCCGATACCAGAAACCTATCTGGATAATTGAATTACAAAGGTATTTTTTTTACAGATTCTCCGATGAGTTTTAGTTATTGTTAGCCAATAACTTCTACGCTTATAAAACTAAATACTACTACAATGGGGAATCGATTACTTGTCTTTCTAATAGCCATTTTAACTGTTGGATTTTTTTCAAAGGAATCCAACGCTCAGGATAAACCGGAAGATCCGAGGTATGAAACGGCATGGAACAGCCTGAAATTCAGGAATATTGGCCCGGCTTTTACTTCGGGAAGGATTGCTGATTTTGCTGTAAATCCTGATAATACCAGTGAATTCTATGTTGCTGTAGCTTCAGGCGGGGTCTGGAAAACTACAAACCGGGGAATTACTTTTACTCCGGTTTTTGATAAAGAAGGTTCTTACTCCATCGGCTTTGTAGCGTTAGACCCAAACAATCCAAATGTGGTATGGGTTGGTACGGGAGAGAATAATAATCAGCGCAGTGTAGCTTACGGGGATGGGGTTTATAAATCTCTGGACGGCGGAAAAAGCTGGAAACACATGGGATTGAAAAACTCTGAACATATTGGGATGATTGAAATCGACCCAAGAGATTCGGATGTGGTATATGTAGCTGCGGTAGGTCCGCTTTGGAGTGAAGGAGGAGACAGAGGATTATTTAAGACTACTGATGGTGGAGAAACCTGGGAAAATATTCTCGAAATAAGTGAGCATACCGGAATAAATGAAGTTCACCTCGATCCTAGAAACCCTGACGTGATTTACGCGACGGCGCATCAGAGAAGAAGGCATGTTTTTACTTACATAAGTGGAGGGCCTGAATCTGCTGTGTACAAATCAACGGATGGGGGAACTAACTTCAAAAAAATAATGAAAGGCATGCCCAGTGGTGATATTGGAAGAATTGGAATGGATATTTCAGACGCTGATCCGAATACCATCTACGCCGTGGTTGAAGCGCAGGAAGATAAAGGAGGTTTTTATCGCTCTACTGATTTAGGGGAGTCCTGGGAAAGAAGGAGCGACTATTCTTCGAGTGGAAATTATTATCAGGAAGTAGTAGCAGATCCGGTGGATGTTGATCTGGTTTATGTGATGAACACGTTTTCAGGAGTTTCTGAAGATGGAGGTAGAACTTTTGAAAACGTTGGAGAGCTTAACAAACATATTGATAATCACGCGCTATGGATTGACCCTGACAATCCTGACTACCTGCTCAACGGAAACGATGGTGGAGTATATGAATCCTACGACCGAGGTAAAACATGGCGTTTTTATACCAATTTACCAGTTACTCAGTTTTATAAAGTTGCAGTAGACAACGACTATCCTTTCTACAATGTCTACGGCGGAACTCAGGATAACTTCACTTTTGGAGGACCTTCCAGATCGATCGAGCCAACAGGGCTCACGTTTAATGATTGGAAAATTACTTTATTGGGTGATGGATTTGAACCTCATGTAGATCCCAAAAATCCGAATATTGTGTACAGTCAGGCTCAATATGGCGTGTTGTATCGTTTTGATAAACAAAGTGGTGAAGCTCAGAATATCATTCCGCAACCACCATCCGGAGACTATTCCTACAACTGGAACTGGGACTCCCCTTTCTTTGTGAGTGTGCATGATAACAGGCGATTGTATTACGCTTCAGACAGAGTGTTAAGAAGCGATGACATGGGACAAAGCTGGACTGAAATTAGCGGTGACCTTACCCGGCAGATAGATCGTAACAAACTCGAAGTAATGGGTAAAGTGTGGCCAATGGATGCTGTTGCAAAAAATGCTTCTACCACTCTGTATGGTAATATCGTTGCCCTGGCAGAGTCACCGATTAATGAGGATATATTATTCGCAGGCACTGATGATGGTTTAATTCATATAAGTGAAGATGGAGGCGAAAACTGGAGAAAGTTAGACGACTTCCCCGGAGTTCCTGAGATGACTTATGTGAACGAAATAGTGGCTTCTGCTCATGATGTGAATACGGTGTACGCAGCTTTTAATAATCATAAAAGAGGAGACTTCAAACCCTATGTTCTCAAAAGTACAAATCTGGGGCGTTCCTGGACATCGATAGCCAATAATCTCCCCGAGAGAGGCTCAATCTATGCAATTGAGGAAGATCATATTAAATCTGAATTACTCTTTGTAGGTACAGAATTTAGTTTATTCGCTACATTAGATGGTGGTGACTACTGGAAAGAACTAAACAACGGCTTGCCAACAATTGCGGTACGGGATATCAACATTCAGCAAAGAGAAAACGATTTGGTGTTGGGTACTTTTGGTCGTGGGTTTTATATCATGGATGATTACTCAGCTCTTAGAGAATTTACTCCTGAAGTTCAGGAGAAAGAAGCACATTTATTTTCTGTACGCGACCCATTCCAATACATGGAATATAGTGCAATTGCTGCCAGTGATGATATTTTCTGGCTGGGACCTAAGGGCTTTCAGGGAGAGGATTATTATTTAGGAGAAAATCCAAAGTTTGGTGCCGCATTTACCTTCTATGTAAAAGATGGATATAAAACACTCGAAAAAACCAGAGAAGAAGATGAGAAAGTAAAACGAAAAGACGGGGAGACCGTTTACTATCCGAGCTATGACCAATTGGTAGCTGAAGATGAGGAGGAAGAACCCTATCTGATATTTACAATCCGGGATGCAAACGGAGAAGTAATCAACGATTTGAGGGCTTCTGCAAGTAAGGGGATAAACCGGGCTTACTGGGACTTAACCTATCCCGATGTAGATCAGGTTAGAACGAATACTGCTAATCCTAAAACGAATCTGAATTCGGGGATTATGGTACTTCCGGGAAGCTATTTTGTACAGATTTCAAAGAGTGTAAACGGAGAGGTAACCACTCTTTCGGAGCCGGTTGAGTTTGAGGTGAAATCACTGAACAACCAAACATTACCTTCTACAAACCCGGAAGAAATGCTGGCATACCATAAGCAGCTTACTCAGCTTTCAAAAACTGCAAATAGTGCTACTAGTGCTTACAATGAACTTAATGACCGTTTAGAGTATTATAAAGCTGCTTCCAGAATCACGACCAGCGAAGGTTTGAATGCTATGATTTCAGAGATGGAAGAAGAACTTGAAGAAATTAGAAAAGTGATGTTTGGTGATCGTAATAAATCCAGATTAGAAATCGATCAGGCCCCATCTATTAATAACAGAATCAACGTTGCGATTAATGCAGGTATGTCGTCACAATCCGATCCGACAGGAACATCAAAGATGGTAAAGGAAATCGCAGAGTCTCAACTCAAACCTGTTATCGATTCATTGAAAAATCTACTGAATAATTCAGTTCCGTCAATCGACGCGGAGCTAAACCGGCTTGGTGCTCCATGGACACCAGGAAGGATTATTGACTTGGATTAGTAACATTGTAATTGGGTAACCGCTATTCCTGAAATGGAGTAGCGGACATCTTTTTAAACCCTCTCTGCTAGCTCCAACCATCTGAGTTCTTTTTCTTCGATTTTGTCTTTGGTGCTAGCATAGGATTGCGATAATTCCTGAAGTTTTTCATAATCCTGTTCACTATTCATTTGAGTTTCAATCTCAGACTTAGTCGCCTCAAGCTGCTCAATCTCTTTTTCCAGTTTCTGGTATTCTTTCTTTTCGTTGAAGCTTAGCTTTTTGGATTCTTCAGGAGTTGATTCAACGTTCTTTTTAGTAGGCTTCTTTTTGGGACTTTCTTTTTCTTCTGATGAGACTCTGTCGATCTCATCTTTATACTCCTGGTAAGTTCCATTGAAATCTTTGATCACTCCATTTCCTTCAAATACAAAGTAATGGTCAACCAGATTATCCATAAAATATCGATCGTGAGAGACGATAATCAGGCATCCACCAAAATCTGCCAGAAATGATTCCAGTTTTTCCAGGGTGATGAGATCCAGATCGTTGGTAGGTTCATCCAGAATCAGAAAATTTGGGTTTTTAATAAGCACCATCATCAATCCAAGCCGGCGCTTTTCGCCACCACTAAGTTTAGCAACCGGGGTATATTGCATTTTAGAATCGAACATAAAATGCTCCAGAAACTGAGATGCAGAAATGGTATCGCCATTCGAGAGCTCAATCACTTCGGCTACTTCCTTGATTACATCAATAACCCGCTCGCTCTCTTTGAACGAAATTCCCTGCTGTTTGTAGTGCCCATAAATGATGGTTTGTCCCGTCAGTACTTCTCCGGAATCCGGTTTTTCTTCACCGGTAATTATTTTCAGAAAAGTACTTTTTCCAACTCCATTCTTTCCAATAATCCCGATTTTCTCTCCTTTATTGAAGGAATATTCGAAGTCATTCAGAATAACCAGGTCATCATATTTTTTATTCACCTTTTTGAGTTCCAGAACTTGCCCGCCTATTCGGGAAACACTCACATCCAATTGTATTTCTTGCTTTACTTTCCCTGATTTAGCCTTCTTTTCTGTTTCGTAAAAAGCATCTATCCTGGATTTGGATTTTGTTGTTCGGGCTTTTGGCTGCCTGCGCATCCATTCCAGTTCTTTTTTGGCAAGCTTTCCGGCTTTAGCTACCTCGGTAGCATACACTTCTTCCCGTTCAGCTTTTTTTTGAAGGAAGTAGTTGTAGTTTCCTTTGTGGTGATATAATTCTCCGTCTTCAATCTCCAGAATGTGATTACAGACCCGATCCAGAAAGTAGCGATCGTGAGTGACCATCAGCAAAGTCATGGTACTCTTGGTGAGATAAACTTCCAGCCACTCGATCATCTCAACATCCAGGTGGTTAGTGGGCTCGTCCAGAATCAATAAATCGGGTTCGTCTAACAAAGCAAAAGCAAGAGCCACCCGTTTTCTTTGCCCTCCTGAAAGCGATCCGATTTGCTGGTCTAAATCGTGAATATTTAAGTGCCCAAGAATTTGTTGGAGCCGTTGCTCATAATCCCAGGCATTTGCAGCATCCATCTGCGCGAGCGCTTTATCAAAAGCTTTCTGGGTTTCTTCAGAGTAGTTTTCAGATTGAGCTTCAACCGCTTTCTCATATCGGCGAACCACTTTCACCATTTCGTTATCACCATGCGTGATGAATTCGTTGATGGTCATTGCATCATCTAGTTCCGGCTCTTGCTCCAGAAGACTTACCCGGATTCCATTTCGCACCATTACTTCTCCCGAATCCGGTTGTTCTACACCTGCAAGGATCTTCAGGAGTGTGGATTTTCCGGTTCCGTTCTGAGCAATAAGAGCTGTTTTATCTCCTTTTGAAATACCAAAAGTAAGCCCTTCAAACAGAAGCTTCAGTCCATATTTTTTGCTCAGATTTTCAGTGGAAAGATAGGTCATTGAAGAGTCTAGTCTATGTGAGACGAGAAATAGAAATGAACCTATTCCTCAATCTTATTAATTGTCCAGCAGCGGAGGCCTTCCCGGGTTTGAGCGATAAGTTCTTTTTGGCCATCTCCGTTCAGATCGGCAATTATAGGGTATTTCATGCCTGAAGTTGGGATATTGAAAATCCTGCGATCCGTTAAAATCTCCCAGGCAAATAGTCTTCCAAAATCGGCTAAAGCGACCAACTCCATATCTCCATCCCCGTTGATATCTATGATTTGTGGGGCCATAGTATTTGATGCTGGCTGACCAAGACTATGAGTAACCTTCAGTTCTCCGATCGGGTTGAACATAAAAATGGAGCCATTGGCACTTTGGGTAACATATAAATCAGAACGGTAAAAGCGGACACTGTCTCTTAATAAAACATTTGGCTCTACCGAAAAGCTGGTGAGTTGATTATTAGTTGCATACACGGATTTAATCGAAATTGAATCCATCTGGATGCTTATAGCAAGCGAATCTTTAAAATCGGGTTGTTTCCCAATAGAATAAACGTATCCATCTGTAGCCGAGCCCAATATTTGATCATTAAAAATGTAGGGGGAGCTGGTGAAACTGGCATTGGTAAAGGTAGGATAGCCGGGCCGAATCCCACCACTTCGTAGCCAGCTATGAAGAATATTTTGTGAATATGCCCATATAGACCACGTTCCATCAACCTGGGTAAACACAGGCTTAGTGTTCACAATGGTATTCGTGAACTGAGGCCAGCCACGAACATTTTGTCCACGGCCATCAATCACATGAATTCTTCGGTTTTCAGTTGCTACGATAATCTCAGGAATCCCGTTTCTGAGCACATCGGTAACCACGATGGGAGCGCTGATTCGTTCTCCAATCTCCAGTGGGAATTGCGGGAGCAGGTTTCCCCCCTCATTCCATGCATAGATTTTTGTGCCAGCCGCAAGCAGAATAATAGGCTGTCCATTCCCGTACCAGTCGTAGAGCACAGGGCTTCCAACCGGTACATCGCCATTGGTACTGGCGTTCATTACCACAGTCCCGTCAAATGCCAGCGCACGAACATTCCCTGCTCTGGTTGAAAAGATAATTTCTTCGGTTGAGCTCCCGACAATATTCGCTAATACAGGTTTGCCTGAGAGCTCTTCCCCATTTATAGGAAGAACCCATAATTCATCATAAGGTTGAGTGGAGCCTTCTTCGGTGATGGATTTAAAATTGAAGCTCACCGAATTTGAATTAGGAACCTGAGAAAACGACATCATAGTGATATCATATTGGCCGATCAGTCCTGTCAGGGTAGTCCGAGGCATGAGGTAAGGTTCAATGAATTTCAGGAAATCATCCGTGTACGACCACACAAAGCCGCTTATTTCGGAAGGCGAGTTCCTTCGGGCAGAAGAATAAGTTTCGTTGTAGTAAATAACCCGGCGTCTGTTTCTGTCGGATTCCACACTCTCAGAAAGCCCTCTTCGTTTCGAGATTACAGCTACATCTCTCGAAAAAGAAAGGTAGAAATCGGTAAAAGGAACCAGTTCAGACCCGACAAGTTGCGCCAGTACTTCACTTTGAATGTAATAGGAGTTCCCTGTTTGTTCGATCAGGCCTTGTTCTGCAAAATCATCAATTGTATTCCTAAATGCGTTAACACTCTGCAGCTTTCTCAGAAATAAGTATTCCCCGGCAGCGAGTAAACCTGATTCAGGAAAAGTTACCACTGCAAACTCACGATCGGTAGCCAACGCCAGATCCCGATAGGTATCAGAATCAGAGATTAACAGAGAATCAACCCGTGAAAGAGAACCGGATGGATTCTCGGGTATGAGTTTGGGCTGAAGCCTGAAAATTCCAAAAGCGGCTGCGTTACTTGCTATAAACCGGTCCAGGGTGATGGCTCTGTTCTCAGAAGTAAGCGCCTGGATTAATTCAGATCTTGTTGTGTCTTTTAAATCCAGCGTTCCTGAAAAATCGAAAGCGGGATTGGTGTTTTCGGAAGGAGTAAAGCTCAGTGAAGTTGGTTGTATTCCCGTAAAAGAACCCATTACCGATGGGCGGAATGTCACCTGAGTAAACTGTTGTACCCAGTGATCAAGGTGTTCCGAATTTACAATAAGCTGCCCCGGAGCAGGTTCAGTATCAATTTCCATGCTTTTACTGATTCCGGAATAAGCCCGTAATGAATTTTCAACAGCCCGGCTCGAAGGAGAAGCTACCAGCCAATCATGAATCTGAGCCACAAAAAGTTGATACTCTCGAATGTTTACCTTGTGAATATTAATGCCCGAAAAAGAGTAATTGTTTTGCTCAAAAGGCTCGTAAAAAGCAGAAACCCACTCTTCAATTTCCTGGCTGGTTTCGCTGATCCAAAGAAACTGTGACTCGGTTGAAGCAGCCGGATAGAGAACCAAAGCTTTTAAATCCAGCTTTTCAGTAAGCATAGAATCAATTTCCAACAACTGTTGAAGTGCAGTAGGGGTCAAATCATCTAAAATAGGAGCGTATTCTGCCTGAGAAATATCGCTAAGTTCTACTCCGGTTTTAGGAACGATCAGGAAAGTTGACTCCTCAGGAATTAATCTGATCCAGTTTCGTTCTGGAGTGGCATTGCATCCCAATAAAACGACAATGAAAAAAAAGGTAATGATTGAGCAAAGAGTACGTTGCATGAATGGAATTAGACCGTCCTTTTTTGAATATTACAATACGTAGTTAATGCACGGGAATCCAAAAAGTTCCTTCGTTACTATTTCCACAAAATAACATTTTTTCTGAGCTAAATGAGTTTTTTAAGCCCGCTTTTTTTGATTGCAGTTTCAGCCATCGGGCTACCGCTTATAATTCATCTTTTGAATTTAAGAAGACCGCAACGGGTTGAATTCTCAACACTGGCTTTTTTTGAGGCACTTCAAAAAACCACCATCCGTAAAATCAGAATTAAACGCTACTTATTGTTGCTCTTAAGATTATTTGCAATCGCCTGCTTAGCGATTGTGCTTGCACGCCCTTTTTTACCACCGGGCTTAAGTGGTTCGGCCAATAGTCAAGCCCCGGCACTGAATGCTATTTTGATTGATAATAGCATTAGCATGAGCAGGATCGGGGATAAAGGTCCTTTGATTGAACAGGCTAAAAGTATTGTGAAGTCGATCGAAGCTTCATCAAAAGAAGATGATCGGTTTATATTGCAGGTGACAAACGGTGCAGCTCAATATTCGACCATTGTAGGGCATAACCAACTGCTGCGCAGGATCGAAGAAATTGACGTTATTTCGGCCGGGAATTATACCAACGAGCGAATTGAAGACCTGTATAGAGTGCTGAACGAAGCTCCGTATCAAAATAAACGACTGTTTATCCTTGGGGATGGTCAATCAAGCCAGTTCGATGGAGAGTTCCCCGAAACTGATGACCGATCGATCACGACCAGCTATATCAATCTGGGAGAAGTTAATGTTCAGAACACAGTGGTTACCAGCCTGGAATCTTCTACTAATATGATTGGTGCAAAATTACCAGTCAACCTTACGGTAACGGTTGGGAATAAGGGCGATGTTCCCATTGCTAATCAATTTGTGTCGTTAGAATTTTCAGGCAGCCTAGTGGGTCAGTACTCTCTCTCAATGGAAGCGAATTCGAGTCGAACATTTAGTTTCGAAGTTGTCCCTCAATCAGTGGGTTCAACCAATGGAAAAGTAATTATTGAAGGGGATGAGTTTCCTCAGGATAATGAGTATTTCTTCACCATCCAGGTCCCCGAAACCCGGAGAATTTTATGGGTGAAAGAAGAAACCTCCGTCACAGCTTCGCTGGAATCGTATACCGGAGTGGTACTTGAAGCTTCAGGAAATAACGATGCTCAACTTATGTACGAAGAGGCCGGAGTTGAAGTACTGGGCACAAACGAAATTTCAGAGTACGATGCGATCATATTGGATGGAGTTAAAACGATTCCAGAATTTGGGTTTAGTAATCTTCTGGATTTTGTAGAGGGAGGAAGTGGGCTCATTTTTTATCCTTCTGAAAGTGGAGATATTCGGAATTACAATGACTTTATGCGCCAGTTTAATGTAGGTGATTTTGAAGGGATAGTGGGGGAATATGCTTCATTTAAGGCCGTTGCTAAAGGAAGTGAAGTTCAGGAAGATCACCCTGTTTTCGCAGGATTATTCGAACGTGATGAAAATGAAGATCTCAGAATCGCCGACCCGGATGTGTATTACTATTATAAACTAAAGCCATCTTCATCTCCTGGCGGGTTTAATATTCTTACACTCAACTCCGGCGACCCATTAATTCGGGAGAAGCGATTTGGGGAAGGAAAATTGATTATATCTACGGTTGGGAACTCACCTGGCTGGTCTAACTTTTCCGTAAAACCGTTGTATGCGCCATTGTACTACAGAACATTGTTGTATGCCGCCGCATCTGATGAAGGGGGATTTGCTGATCATAAGTTGGGCGAAATGTTTAGCTGGTCAGGCGACTTAGATGCAGAAAAGGTTTCGATTAAGGTTAATGAAGAAACCGTGATTCCTGATGCGCGTATTGAAGCAACCGGGGCACAGTTAACTTATCCTGCGGAGGCATGGGAACCGGGCTGGGTAACTATTACGGATGAAAATCGTGAGTACTCTGTGTCAGTTAACCTTGAAAGGAATGAATCAGACTTCGCTAATCAAAACATAGAATCAATATTAGATCAGGTTGCCTATGTGGATGCATCTGATTTAGAAGAAGAATCGTTAGAAGCAGAGATAAAAGCTTCGGGATTTGGACGTGAGATTTGGAGCTGGTTTATGTTAGCAGGATTGCTTTTTTTAGTGATGGAATCCTTGCTATCGGTACTTTATAAGGCAGAAAAAATAACTTAATGAAAGAAATACTCCTCATATTTTTTTACGGAACAGTGGTACTCTTTACCGTGGCATCCACACTACTTGCGGGATATTCTCTTCAGAATAAATTCCGTTTACGAAATGTGCGACTTAATTGGCGTGCAGGCAAAATGAGAGGGTATCCTTTATTCGCCACAGTGTTTCTTGGGTTGATTGGAGCACTTGGTTCGGTCGTGTACTTAATTGGCGATACAGCAAATTATACCATTTTCGCTGCTTACTTCTGGGTTGGATGCATGTGGTTTATTTCCAGCTATCTTGCTTCGAAGCATTATATAACGGATCACGGAATTGTAAAAAACCTGAATGAACCATCTCAAACAATTCCCTGGTTCCAGGTCATGGATTTTGTGGAGCGTGAAAGCCTCCATGGCTCGGAGTTTACTTTTACCTATTCAGAGATGAACAAAACGTTAACCAAAGGCTATAAACAGTTACGACTTTTTGTGCCTGTAGCAAAACGCAAAGCTTTCAAAAAAGTGGTATCTTTGAAGCTGAAATCACGTTTTGAGGAAGAGTCACTTCCCAAAATTGATCTCAGGAGAATTCAAGAAGAATAAAAGGATACTGATTGCTAGACGACGTTAAAAATTCAGATATAGAGAAAGAACGAGTAATGCTGGTGGGACTTTATGGTCCCGATACCTCCCGCCGCCAAGCCGAAGAATATTTAGAGGAGCTGGAAATGCTCACCGATACAGCAGGAGGAGTAACAGTAGAAAAAGTACTTCAAAACCGAACCCGGCCTGATGTCTCTACTTATGTTGGAAAAGGAAAACTGCAGGAGTTAAAAGGTCAGATGAAGGGACTGAATATCGGGACTATTATTTTTGATGACGACCTTTCTCCAACTCAAATCAGAAATGTAGAAGCGGGTACCGATGCGAAAGTCCTAGACCGAAGTGCACTGATCCTGGATATATTTGCCTCACGGGCAAAGACCTCAGCCGCCAAAACACAGGTTGAGCTGGCTCAGCTTCAATACTTGCTTCCAAGGTTGACCCGATATTGGACTCACCTTTCCCGTCAGAGTGGTGGAATTGGTACAAAAGGTCCTGGTGAAACTCAGATTGAGACAGATAGAAGAATTATCGGGCAACGTATCGGCGTATTGAAAAGTAAGCTAGAGAAACTGGATCGCCAGAGAACCACACAGCGAAAAAGTCGTGAAGGAATGACAAGAATTTCATTGGTTGGATATACCAATGCAGGCAAATCCACCTTAATGAATGCTTTCACAGAAAGCAATGTGCTGGCAGAAAATCGTTTATTTGCTACACTCGATTCAACAGTGCGGCGCCATCAACTCGAAAACCATGAAGTACTGCTCTCAGATACAGTTGGGTTCATAAGAAAGCTTCCCCATAATTTGATAGAAAGCTTTAAATCTACGTTGGATGAGGTGCGGGAAGCTGATATTCTTCTTCATGTTGTTGACGGTTCTTCAAATATGGCCCACGAGTATATCGATGTGGTTGATACTACGCTGGAAGAGCTCGATGCCACCAACACACGAACGATATTAGTGCTCAACAAAGTAGACAAAATGGATGCCGAACAGATCGCGTATATGCGTGACGAATATCCGGGAGCATGTTTTGTGTCTGCTGAACGGGGAATTGGCCTATCCGAGCTTGAAGCTAAAATTGAAGAGTTGATCGAGGATAATTACATTACAGAAACACTTCAGATTCCGGCATCAAAATATAAAGCGGTTGCCTTTATTCATGAAAACGCCACGGTTGAGCACGAAGAATATGTGGGAAGCGATGTGAAACTCACGTTTAGTATTGCCAAAAAAGATTTTAAGCAATTATCCCATTTGTTAAATACTATTGGAGAGGAAAAAGAAGTTATCTAGGCATGCAAGTACGTGAAATTTTAAATACAGACATCGCCCCGCTTAAGAGTACAGATACGGTAGCTCTGGCATTAACAAAGCTGGATTTACTTCATACCACAAAGTTCCCGGTTGTAGATGAAGGTAAATTGGTAGGTATGGTTTCCTTAGAGACTCTGATTGAGGTTGAGAACGAAGACGTTCTAATACAACAGGTTCCTCTCGATGACAATATATCTTTACCTCAGGAGCAGCATCTGTTTGAGGCCACTCGTAAGATGCTATCCCACGAACTTTTTATTCTCCCTGTTATAGACGGAGAGAGTAATTTTTTGGGTATGATTAAAAAAAGGGAAGTGTTAGAAGCACTTGGGAATCTGTTCAATCTGGAATCATTTGGATCAGTTCTTACTATAGAAATGATGCCATATGATTTTACGCTTTCCGAGATAATCCGGATTATAGAATCAGAAAATGCTAAAATTCTTGGCGTAGCAGTACAAAAACCAGGCGAGACTAATGACTTTTATAGAGTTTCAGTAAAATTAAGTATTGAAGATTCTTCTGCGGTAAGTTTAGCATTACAGCGCTACGGCTATGTGGTAACATCTCAAGTAAGCAGTGCTACCATGGAAAAAGATTTTTCTGACAGAGCTGACGAACTTATTCGCTATCTTGACATATAAGGAGTAAACCTAACCCATATTTCGCAACCTCAATGCGCTTCGTTGTCAAAAGCAGCTTCTTACTTTATCTCTTTTTTTTGATTGGAAATCCTGTCCACGCTCAGGATCTTCAAAAAGCCTCTACCTCTCACTATGAACGAGGGATTTCTCTCTACAATGAAGGCTTCTTCGAACAGTCCGTTGTTCAGCTCAGGACGTTTAATAACCAACACCCTAAACATGAATTGGGGATTTCATCAGATTACTACATCGCACGAGCCAAAACAGGAGCAGATTCGGCAAACATAGAATCTTACTACCAGGAATTTATTCTGGAATATCCCGGAAGTGACCTCTCGGTAATATTGCTTAAAGATCTGGGACACCGATTTACCGATAATGGCAATTATGATGAAGCCATCGATTACTACAATCAGGCGGTAGACTCCTGGATGGGGAAAACTAAAGCAGCCGAAACACTCTACTGGGTAGCTGAAGCTGCTGCCGAGAAACAGGATTACAGGCAATCAAGAAGCTATTTTTTCAAGCTTGCTGAAGAATATCCTCAGTCGCATTGGGCACCAAAAGCACTATATGCCAGAGGTAGACTATATCTCACCGAAAATGAATATGATTCCTCAGCGATAGCTTTTGAGTTGCTCAAATCAAGATACCCCAATAACCCGATTACAAGAAGAGTAGGTACAGCACTTGGAGAATCTTATTACCAGCAAGGAAGATTTCCGGAAGCTATCGAAGCGTTAAATGCACAGATGCCTTATCTGGACGATCAGTCTAAAATAAAAGCACTGTTTTTGATGGCTGAAGCACATAACTACTTGGGGAATTATAATGAGGCTACTAAGGATTACCTGCAGTATATAAATATGACTAAAGGAACAGAATTAGAAGCTGCTGCGCATTACGGATTGGGATGGTTGTATCACAGGCAGGGAGTATATCATTGGGCGGCACAGTCATTTGAGAAAGCGATTTCGGGAGATAATGAACTTTCAAGAAAGGCAACCTATTATGAAGCGGTAAATCACAAGCTGGCAGGTAATTTTCAGCGTTCGATGGATACCTTCCAGCAGTTTGGTGATAACTACAAATCCGGACTTTGGGTTGAAGAAGCGTATTACGAGTGGGCGATTTCTGCTTTTGAAGGCGGGAGCTATGGAGAATCGATTGAGACTTTACTAACACTGGTTCGAAATCAGGAATCGTTGAAAGATCCGGGAAAGATTTATACTATGTTGGGGGAGGCCTATTTTGCAAACAACGAATTTACCCGTGCAACTCAGGCGTTCGAAGAGGCAGAAAAAGTAGGTGACATCGATCCGGCGCTTAAACGTCAGGCGCGTTTTCAAAAGGCATGGATTCTGTTCAGAAACCAGGCGTATGAGCAGGCGCAACCAATCTTTGAATCTGTGTATGCCGAAGCACCTAATACTGAGTTGGGAGAAGAAGCTTTATTCTGGAGCGCCGACAGCTATTATAAACTCGATCAGTTTTCTAATGCAGCTCGTCGTTTTGATATGTTTATCAAAAACTACCCGGATAATGAGATGGTAGGAGCTGCCAAATATTCATTAGGTTGGAGTTATTTCAAAACCGGTCAGTATGATCTGGCTGTGGGACCGCTTGAGGATTTCCTGAACAACTATGAAGCGCCTCCGATCGCTTTATTTCCCTATGATATTGACACGCAGCTTAGAATCGGAGATGCCTACTATGCGCTCGGAGAATATCGTGATGCAATTAGGTTCTATAATCAGGCAATTGGAGCTGAACCCGGAGGAGATTACGCGATGTTTCAGGTAGCAAATAGTTACTATCGCTCGAATCGAACATTCGAAGCAGTAAGTAATTTTCGAAGGATGCTTAGGATTTATCCATTCAGCCGACTTCGGGAGCAGGCTCAGTATAATGTAGCTTACATTTACTTGAATACTTCTAACTATTCTCAGGCGATTGAAGAATTTCAAACTGTTATTAACCGTTATCCCGGAACCGACTGGGCGGCCCGTTCACAATATAATATCGGGGATGCATACTACAACGCAGGTGAATATAATCGTGCCATTGATGCCTACAAAAAAGTACTGGATAACTACCCGCGAAGCAGATACATCATCGAAGCTATCAATGGGATTCAGTATGCGCAGCTTTCTTCAGGTGGACAGGATTCCAGCTCGGTAATTCTGGAAGATTTTTTGGGTGATAATCCGCAAAGCTCGACTGCGGATCGACTTCGATACAGACAAGCTGAAACCGTATTTCAAACCGGAGATTATGAAGGAGCGATTCGGGAATTTCGACAGTATCTTCGGGTAACAAATTCTGATGCTCTGGCCCCCGAGGCTTATTCAAATTTAGGCGAATCATATCGACAACTAGGTCAGATTGATCGCGCAATCAGCTCCTATCAAACCATTGTGGATGATTATCCTAATGATGGTCAGGTACCTTCTGCATTGACTTCTCTTGGGCTCTTGTACTACGAGCAGGGCGAATATGAAACCTCTCATGGCTATTTCAATCAATTATTGAGAACGGCTAGTCGTTTTGCACAAGAGGCTTATATTGGGATGGGGAATGCGAGTCTGGCTCAAAATGAGCTCGAAACAGCTCGCGAAGAATATGAAAGCGCCCTGGAAGTCAATCCCGGCAATGAAGCAGCGAGTGTTGGATTAGGAAAAGTTGCCAGAGCTGAAGCGAATTACGAAGAAGCTCAGAATATCCTGGCTCCAATAGCAGAAAGAAATACCACAGATATTGGCGCTGAAGCTCAGTTCTTTCTAGGCAGACTTCAACAAGACCAGAATAACTTTGAAGCAGCTATCGCTGAATACGCTAAAGTAAAAGTGCTTTTCGAAGCATTCGATAACTGGGTTTCTTTAGGGATGTACAATTCTGCTGAATGTAATATTCTACTTGGAAACCGTGGAGATGCACTAGCTATTCTCAATGAAATCGTCGAAAACTATCCGGGAACAGAAGCTGCTTCCAAAGCTCAGGCATTGATTGACCAGACGGATTCTTAATCTATTTAGAGATTTTTCTTTCTGGTCATCCTGGATCAGGTCCGGGATGACAACAAGGTAAACCTGGTTCTTTATCAAGGAATACGAAACTAAATACCATTTCCTTGAAACATTCCTTTCCCGAATTCGCTAAATTCACCCGCCCAATAAACGAGAAAGTCTACCACATTCATTAATGATTAAAACCGTTGCACCCGCCGATTCTTTAAGAGGAACAATCACTCCACCACCGGATAAATCCATTTCTCAGCGGGCGGCTATTTTCTCTTTGTTACATGATGGTGTTTCGGTTATCAAAAATTATTCTCCTGCTCAGGATCCTCAGAGTGCATTGGCTTGTGTGGAACAATTGGGTGCAGAAGTTTCTCAGATTGATGATGTGGTTTCCATTGAGGGAACCGGCAGATATGGAATCCGTCCGTTATCGGATGAACTGGATTGCGGGAATTCAGGAACGGCAATGCGTTTACTTGCAGGAGTGCTGGTTGGAGTGGGAACCGGAGTAAAATTGATTGGCGATCCTTCACTTTCTTCCCGGACAATGAAACGTATTATTGACCCACTTGAGGATATGGGTGCACACATCTTAGCCAGAAACGGCGTTTATGCTCCCTTATTCGTAACCAGAGAAGATCCGCTAGTTCCGATGGATTATGAACTGCCAATTGCCAGTGCTCAATTAAAATCCTGTATTCTTCTGGCGGGATTGTTTGGAGAAACTCCAACCCGGGTCATCGAAACGTTACCCAGCCGGGATCATACAGAACGACTTTTGAATTTACCTGTCGAAGCAAAAGGTGGAAAGAAAATTATCTCTGCTTCGCTCGAAGACGAAATTCCAAATCAGAGCTACATCATTCCTGCAGATTTCTCCGCAGCAGCCTTCTGGTTGGTGGCAGGTTCCATTATAGAAGATTCTGAAATCAAACTGGAAGCAGTGGGGTTAAATCCAACCCGAAACGCATTGTTGGGAATCCTCAAGAAAATGGGAGCGGACATCACCATTGAAAATGAACGGATGGAAGGGGCGGAGCCGGTTGGAGATATTGTTGTGAAATCTGCAGAATTAAGATCCATTCAGATTGAAGAAGAATTGATCCCTAATTGTATTGATGAACTCCCCATTATCGCGGTAGCCATGACTTTTGCTTACGGAACCTCAGTAATCTCCGGAGCAGGTGAACTTCGTCACAAAGAAACAGATCGGATTATGGCTATTGCCAAAATGCTGAAGGCAGTGGGAGCTAACTACGAAGAAATGGAAGATGGTTTAGTAATTCGTGGTAATCCTGATTTCAAATTCAAATCCGGTCGCTTCCGAAGTTTCCATGATCATCGCATTGCCATGGCTTCTGCTATTCTATCCCTCAAAGGAAGCGACGATTCCCAAATTGAAGATGCCGAATGCGCAGCAGTTTCTTATAAAGGTTTTTGGGATGATTTAGAGGTGTTAGTTAATGGTTAACAGAGATTAGTTAATTGGAAGAAAACCACATTCATATTTATCTAAAGCTCTATGAGTTTGAACATCATCCTGATGAAGTGACCAAGATACTTGAACTAGAGCCAACAAAGTCAGGAGTTAAAGGCGAGAAGTTTTTTATAGGGAATAAAAAAAAAGAATTGGAAAGAGAATATGATTCGAATTGGTGGGAATACAAAGAAACTCACCTTACTAAAACTAAATGGAAACAAACCTATGTGGATGATTTTATTAAGCGAATCATTTTTCCAAGAAAAAAACTAATCAAAAGGATCACTCAGCAAGGAGTAGGAGAGTTATCAATCGTTCCGTATTACTATCATGAATGGAATCTAGGATTTGATTTCAATCCGGAAATACTCAAAGCTATAACTGATTCAGGACTTGTTTTAGATATGGATATCTACTGCTTTAATAAAGAAAAAGAATAAGTCGTCATGCTGAACTTGATTCAGCATCTGTAGGGTGTGAACCTTAAATCTGAATCTATTTACATCAAAGTATCAAATCACACAGATCCCGGATCAAGTCCGGGATGACAGCAATTGGGATATGTAATTTGGACATTATTTTTTCAACTCGTTCCGATATCATTCCCAAACTCTGCTTGGGAATGATATTAACTATTTACTATTCTCTATCTCTTCAATTATTTTTGATAAAGTTTCACTAAGCCGAGTTGCAGCTAAGGATCTTGCAGCTTTTTTTTGAACCCTGAACATTCTTTTTTGATGATATTTTAGACACAGTTCTTTTATTTCACTATCTGAAATATTTTCAAACCATTCACCCTCGATTCTCTTAATTCTATTTTGTTTGTGCAAGTATTTTTCTAAACCTTTTGCGTCAGCCAAGCTATTCGGGGTTCTAAACGTGGATGATATCTTGAGAGGTAGGGAGCTTTCTTTCTGCAATTCTTTTAGCCTTCTTTTTGGATCACTAGAAAATCCAATTTTCGCTAAGTCAGAATTTTGTTTTCGAATAATATATATCCACAGACCAGATCTAGATTTCGCTTTCTGATTTCTATTCATAACCAAAAATAAAAATTACTTACTCTTTAACAAATACTAACACTTTCTCGATCAAGCCTGACTGAACGTAGCCATGCCTTCCAAAGTCTTTTACAGCGGGCAGGTCGTTTCGGATAAGGCAGGTCCGGGATGACAACTTGGTACTCCATCAGGGGTAAAGGCACCCTTCTTCACTCTTCATTCATTGCTCTTACTTCTTAGTTCGGGGTATAACATGTCAGGGTGTCAATACGTCAGTTTCTCAAAACCGAACCTTTCTTGGCATTGTGCTTGCTTTACTCACACTGAATTTAACTAATGGTGAGCGCTATGTCAGACTTCTCAGAATTTGGAATCGAAATTGAAAAGCATCTTTCTAAGATTGGAAAGGATGTGCAACAGTTCATGGAGAAGGTTGTTCCTCTTACAAACGAGGATAAAGACTTTGCCCCCGACTGCGACATCGTGGAAAGCGATGACGAATACAAGATTCTTCTGGACCTTCCGGGACTTGCAAAAAAGGAAATCGGAATTGCTCTGAAGAATAATGTGCTTACCGTGAAAGGCGAGCGTGAAATTACAGCCGGTGAAGGTGAAGAATTTAAACGTCAGGAGAGAAAGCGTGGAGCATTCGCCCGTTCTTTTGCACTACCTGAAAACGTGAACTCTGCGGAGATCAGCGCAAGCTTCAGGAATGGAGTATTAACGGTGTCTATGCCAAAATCAGATAAGTTGAAAGACACTACTTCTATTCCGGTGAATTGAAATCAAGGCACAGAGGAGCAAAGGCACAAAGCCTTCCTCAAAAGAATATCAAACAAGAAAACAGTAAACAGACATAAATAGATTTAGACCAATGGGAAAAATCATAGGAATTGACTTAGGAACTACAAACTCATGCGTTGCCGTAATGGAAGGTAACGAGCCTGTAGTGGTTCAGAATGCTGAAGGTGGACGTACAACTCCATCGGTTGTGGCATTCAGTAAAGATGGAGAACGGTTAGTTGGAGCGCCTGCAAAACGACAGGCAATCACTAACCCTGACAAAACCGTCGCTTCTGTAAAGCGCTTTATGGGACGTATGTTCAACGAAGTGAAAGAAGAAACCAAGCAGGTTGCTTATAAAGTGGTTAAAGGTGATGATGGCACCGCGCGTGTTCAGATTGAAGACCGTAAATATGCGCCACAGGAAATTTCAGCGATGGTTCTTCAAAAAATGAAGCAAACTGCTGAAGAGTATTTAGGCGAAAAAGTAACTGAAGCTGTAATTACGGTACCTGCTTACTTCAACGATGCTCAACGTAAAGCAACTCAGGAAGCCGGAAAAATTGCCGGACTTGAAGTAAAGAGAATTATTAATGAGCCAACTGCAGCAGCCCTGGCTTATGGATTGGATAAGAAAGATATCGACCAAACTATCGCAGTATATGATCTTGGTGGTGGTACATTTGATGTTTCTATCCTGGAACTCGGTGATGGTGTATTTGAAGTTAAGTCGACCAATGGTGATACCCATCTTGGTGGAGACGACTTTGACCAGTTACTCATCAACTTCTTAGCGGATGAGTTCAAAAAATCAGAAGGTGTTGACTTAAGAAACGACGCCATGGCGATGCAGCGGCTAAAAGATGCTGCTGAGAAAGCGAAAATTGAGCTTTCAAGTTCACAGAAAACAAATGTGAATCTTCCGTTCATCACGGCAACTCAGGAAGGTCCGAAGCACTTGAATGTGGATATCAGTCGTTCAAAATTCGAGCAACTTTCCGACGCTCTTGTGAAGAGATCTATCACTCCATGTGAAAAAGCACTTAAAGACGCAGGATTGAGCAAAAGTGACATCGATCAGGTAATTTTGGTAGGTGGATCAACCCGTATTCCAAGAATTCAGGAAGCAGTAAAAGAATTCTTCGGAAAAGAGCCAAGCAAAGGCGTAAATCCTGATGAAGTTGTAGCTGTTGGTGCAGCCATTCAGGGCGGTGTTCTTTCTGGTGATGTCGAAGATGTTGTTCTTTTAGACGTGACTCCACTAACATTGGGTATTGAAACGCTTGGTGGTGTTATGACCCCCCTTATTGAATCGAACAGCACCATCCCAACCAGTAAGTCACAGGTATTCTCTACTGCCGCAGATAACCAAAGCAGCGTGGAAATCCATGTACTTCAGGGAGAGCGTGCTCAGGCGGCTTCAAACAGAACGCTTGGACGTTTCCACTTGGATGGAATTCCACCGGCACCACGTGGTATGCCGCAAATTGAAGTAACTTTCGACCTTGATGCTAACGGTGTAATCAACATTAAAGCACAGGATAAAGGAACCGGTAAAGAGCAAACTATCCGTATCGAGTCTTCTTCAGGATTATCTGATGAGGAAATCGAAAAAATGAAGCAAGCTGCCAAAGATCACGAGGAAGAAGACAAGAAGATTCGTGAGAAAGTAGAGAAAATGAATCAGGCAGATGGTCTGATATTCTCAACTAAAAAGCAGTTGGATGAGTACGGCGATAAAATCTCCGATGCTAACAAAACAGCCATCGAAGATGCAATCGCTAAACTTGAAGAAGCACACAAAGCAGAAAACCTTGAGGAAATCGACACAGCCATCGAGGCGGTAAATACTGCATGGTCAGCTGCTTCTCAGGAAATCTATGCAGCTTCTCAGGAAGAGGCAGCAGCAGGTGGAGCCGAAACAAACGGCGAAGCTTCTGCTGAGGATACAAAATCTGAAAGCGATGAAGCAGTAGATGCCGACTTCGAAGTTGTAGATGACGAAGACGACAAGAAGTAAGGCTTAGTTTTACTTCTTTAGAAATTCAAAGCCCTGTGCAATTTTGTACAGGGCTTTTTTTGTGCACTTTATTGACGTCATCCTGAACTCGTTTCAGGATCTTTGTGAAATCTGAATTTTTGTTTAAGGGTATTACATAGATCAAAGCCTTTCCATAAGATCCCGAAATAAATTCGGGATGACCTGTTTGCACTTTTGAAGTTTTCGTAAAGAGATTTTGTCATAGAATTACCTAACACCTATAATCCCGGACTTGATCCAGGATCTTTCTGGTGTCTCAATTCCCTGTAAACGAGAGACCAAAGCCTTTCAACAGATTATAAGCGGCGTTCTTTTTATCGGAACTGATTCATCTTCATAAAGGAATATTTGCACTTTAGTGATATCCATAATTTGTTTTTCAAATTCATAGATTTATTTTCAAGGCAGAATAAGGGCAACACACTAATAGATATTTTCGTGCACTAACTAACATCAAAATAAAAGCGATGAAACAGGGAATTAAGGTACTTCTGGCACTTTTCATTATTTCTGCAGTAAGTGTTGATGCAAACGCACAACTGCTAAAACGATTAAAAAACAAAGCTAAGGATCGTGTTAATGAGAAGATTGAAAATAAAATCGACCAAAAGCTTGAAGAGGCTGCCAATAAAATGGTAGATAGAACCTGGGAGTCGGTTTTTGGTGAAGAATCAGCATCAGAATCAGGGTCAGGAACAAAAGGAGCGTCTCCAAGAAGCCTTCCATTCACACTCAATTCCAATGTAAATACGGAAGAAGAGTATTCATTTCACAGGTTTTCTGAAATGGAGATTATTACAACCGATGAAAACGGAAGTGATTCTGAACCAACTTTGATGAAGATGCTTTTTAATAATGATGGAGATTATTCAGGGACATCTTTCATTAATGAAGAATCTCGTGATAAAAAGGAAGAAGTATTCATTGTTTATGATTACAAAAACGAAGCCATGGTTATGCTTATGAATAGCGAAGATGGTAAAGCTTCGTTTGCTTATGACTGGACTCAACCCGCAGTGACTATGGATTATGAAGAAAGCGAAGGCAATGGGTATGAAGAGTTCTCGGAATATGAAGAATTGGGGAGTAAAACCATTCTGGGGTTTGAGTGCAAGGGATATAAAATGGAAGACGATTATTCTTCCACTGAGTTTTGGGTAACGGAGGAAACAGATTCTGGCTATCAGAAAATGATGAATGCCAACGGTAGTACCAGGTATTTTCAAGGAAGAACCATGATGTTCAACTCGTCGGCAACGGTAATGGAAATGGAGTCATTGAATAAACAAACCAACGAAAAAATGACTATGAAAATGACCAAGGTTGATGAGAGTACCAGAATGAGTTTTACAATGAGTGATTATCCAACGATTGGTTCGGCTGGTAACTGAGAATCTTATAATCTGTTTAAAAAGATTGAAAGGTTTCTGTCCCCGTTCATGTTGAGCTTTTTTCTAAGTCGATATCTACCCTGATCCACGCTTTTAGGTGAAATACTGAAAATACTTGCAATATCTTTGGAAGAGAGGTTGAGTCTAACCAAAGCAGCGAGTCGCTTTTCCTGATCGGTCAATTCAGGAAATCTGTCATCAAGTCGCTTGAAGAACCCTTCGCAGACCTGTTCTACATGAGCTTCAAACTCTTCCATTTCTTTATTCACAGAAGTATTCTGGTAAATTTTTGAACCCATGTGGTTGATATGTTTAAGAGCTTCCTGATTAACCACTTTTGAACGTACTTCCGCCATTTCCTTTTTGATCTGATTCAGAAATTCATTTTTCTGGGCAATGTGCAAAGCATAGTTTGTGAGCTCTTTTTTCAAATACTTAGCTTCTGTTTTTGATGCCTCTAATTCTTTTTCAGTGATAATTTTATCTTTTTCCAGAATTTCGAATTCCTTTTTTTGGGCGGTTCGTTGTCGCGCCCACACCAGCATAATTATCCCGATGATAGAAAGCAACGAAAAACCAATAGCTGCATTCCTGGTTTGTTCGAGTTCACTTTTTTGGGTAAGGAATTCAATTTCCTGCTCTTTCTTTTCCGTCTCATATCGCTCTCTCATTTCATTCATTGCCCGTCCTTTCTCTTCCGAATAGATGGAATCTCGGAGGACATAAGATTTACTCAACCAGTCTAATGCTTGCTGATAATTACCAAGACTACTGTCAGCCCGGAATAAACGGTAGTACATACTGCGCTGTCGGCTTATCACTCCAATTTGTTCTGCAAGTTCAACTCCTTTCAGGAGATCCTCTTTAGCCTGCGAATAATCTCCGGTGAGAAGGTTAACGGTACCCATCATTTCGTAATCCATTGCAATGCCGCGCTTAAAACCGGATTCAATATCCATCTCCAGTGTTTTCTGGATGTAGTGCAAAGTAGAATCATATTCACCCATCTCACGATAAGTGACGGCAATGTTGTTATAAGTATTTGCTATGTACCGCTTATGATTAGCTTCGAGGAGCATCCTCAGTGATTCTTTGTGCATGGCAAGAGCTCCTTCATAATCCCCGGTTTCATAAATCATTGAACCAAGATTCCCAATCACACCTGCAATGTTTCCTACATCGTTAAGTTCTTCATAAATTTCTTTCGCTTTCAGGTAATACTCCTCAGCAAACACATACTCAGCATCGTGGTCATATACATTCGCGAGATCCTCGTAAACCATTGCTAATAACAATGGGTGCTCAAGATTTTCAGCCAGTTTGATGGCTTCAAACATATACTGGGTAGCTTGTTGATAGTATCCCTGTCTACGATAAATATTCCCGATCCGGTGTAGCGCATCAGCTTGTAAAGAATCTATCTGAAGTTCAGTAGCGATTTCTAACGCTTCATTAGCAAATGTTCTGGCTTCTTCATAATCGCTCTGAAAATAGTGTGCATCCGCAAGAAGCATCTGGATGTTAGCTTTGAACGTTTGATCCGGGTTGTTTTCAGCGGAAACCATCGCTCTGAATCCGTAAAATCGTGCAGAGTCGTAATCCGCATCATCAAGATAGATTTGCGCTAGTTCGTAATCCTGAAACCCGGGATGACTCTCAGTATCAGGAAAAGCTGAAACCGGATTAGAGGATTCGTTAGTGGAAACTTGTTGGCAGCCTGCAAACAGGTATGCAATGCAGAGTGATATGGATATAATTCTCATAGTGAATAATTCATTGGAATTAGCCTGCAAGCAATGTGAATTTTTATGATAATGACCCGACCCATAATGTATATAATTTCTGTATTTTTGAAAGATGAATATTCTGGGAATTGAATCCTCTTGCGATGACACTTCAGCATCTGTATTAACCGGAGATGGTATACAATCAAATGTGATTGCTTCTCAATCGATACACGTCAAATTTGGAGGTGTTGTGCCGGAGTTAGCGTCGCGAGCTCACCAAACTACCATCACACAAACCGTAGATCAGGCATTGCAGGAAGCTTCTATATCTCTTGAAGAAATTGATGCAATCGCGGTTACACAGGGTCCGGGCTTGATGGGATCTTTGTTAGTGGGAGTGTGCTTTGCAAAAGGTCTCGCGCTTTCGAGAAATACTCCAATTGTGGGAGTAAATCATATGGATGCTCATATCTATGCAAATTTCATCGATTCAAAGCCGGAATTCCCGTTTATATGCCTAACCGTTTCGGGAGGACATACTCAGCTCGTTCATGTTAAATCTCCTTTTGAGCATGAGATTTTAGGAAAAACCCGAGACGATGCTGCCGGGGAGGCTTTTGACAAAATTGGTAAGATTTTCGGGCTACCCTATCCTGCCGGACCAGTAATGGACAAACTGAGCAAAGAAGGAGATGTCAGTTTTCACAAATTCCCTCAGGCCTTGGTCAATGAAGCGTTGGATTTTAGTTTTTCGGGACTGAAAACAAGTGCGCTCTATTTTGTACAGGACAAAGAAGAAGGCTGGATTAAAGAAAACCTTTATGATTTATGCGCGAGTGTTTCAGAAGCAATTACTGAAGTGCTCATCAAAAAATTGAGACGAGCTGTTGAACAAACCGGAGTTAAAACTATTGCACTGGCAGGAGGGGTTTCAGCCAATTCTATGCTTCGGGCTAAATCAGAGAAACTAGCAGAAAAAATGAGTCTCTCACTTCATATTCCAAAATTAAGCTATTGCACCGACAACGCGGCTATGATCGCCATCACCGGAAAAATGAAAGCGGAGTTGGGTCAATTTGATGATTTAGCAATGAAGCCATTTGCTTCCATTTAAAACCTCTCAAAGTTTTGTTTGTCATTTCGAAGGAGTTCATCGACTGAGAAATCTAAAGAGCTGATTATAAGAATGTTAGATTTCTCTCTGCGTTCGAAATGACAAAAGAAGAAAATCATCCAAAATTACTACATTGTCTTCATGGCAGAATCGATGGATGCGTTGCAGCTAAATTTAGGGGGCGGGGGACTCATGGTGATGAATGTATCACTGTGTTTCATCATGTTTGGGGTAGCGCTGGAACTTACCATTCAGGATTTTAAAGATCTTGCAAAGAACCCGAGATCGACCATCGGAGGAGTATTTTCACAGTTTATTTTTCTGCCAGCCATAACTTTTTTATTGGTAGTTTTATTGGAACCCGCACCCAGTCTCGCACTTGGAATGATGATGGTGGCTGCCTGTCCGGGTGGGAACATCTCCAATTTCTTTTCTCAGCTTGCGGGAGGCAATACTGCACTTTCAGTAAGTATGACTGCCATTGCAACCTTACTTGCCATTGTTGCAACACCTCTGAATTTCACTTTTTGGGCAAGTATGTACGAGCCCACGAATGCAATTCTTCAGGTAGTCAGCCTCGACATTTACGAAGTCTTCAAAATTGTAGTATTGATTCTTGGGGTTCCTCTTATTTTCGGGATGCTGGTACGACATTATAAACCCGAATATGCAGATAAACTGACCAAAGGGATAAAGATTTTTGGAATAGTATTTTTTGGAGCTTTTGTATTGATTACTTTTGCGCTCAATTTTGAGAACTTTTTAAATTATGTTCATCATGTAATTGGTTTTGTGTTCATACATAATGCTATTGCTCTTCTTGGCGGATATAGTATTGCAACAATACTGAAATTAGAATTTGATGACCGAAAATCGATTGCTATTGAAACTGGGATTCAGAATTCAGGGTTGGGTTTGTTATTAATTTTCAATTTTTTTGATGGCCTTGGAGGTATGGCGCTAATTGCTGCCTGGTGGGGTATTTGGCATATAATTATGGGATTTACAATTGGTTGGTACTGGTCGGTTGGGAAAAAAAGTATACAAAGGATATTAAGCAATGCGTAAAAATTGGTTATGGTATCAGACATTCCGTTATCTGATTACAAAAACAGGGCTTTACTTTTTCTATAAAAGGATAATCATTGAGGGCAAACATAATATTCCGAAGAATAAGCCTCTTCTTTTCCTTCCAAATCACCAGAATTCGTTCATGGATGCTCTTTTGGTTGCTACTCACGCCAATCCATATCTATATTTCTTGACCAGAGCAAAGGCTTTTAACCCTCCATTGCTTGGTAAATTTATAAGAAGTTTGAACATGCTTCCGGTTTATCGGGTTAGAGATGGTCTGAGCTCAGTCACGAAAAATAATGCCATTTTTGATGAATGTATCCGATACCTAAATCGTAATGATGCCATTCTTGTTTTTCCGGAAGCAAACCATGATTTGAAGAGACGAATCAGACCCCTAAGTAAAGGGTTCACACGAATCGCGTTTGACGCAGAAGTTCGGAGTAACTGGGAAATGGATCTGCAAGTAATTCCTGTAGGTGTAAACTATACCGAACATCGCAGATCCAGAAATGATGTAAAAGTTGTCTTTGGAGAACCTGTTTTAATAAAAGATTTTCAGGAGCTTTATGAGGAAGATGAGCGAAATGCAGCTAATGAGTTGAAAAAACAGATTAGTGATCGGATGAAAAAATTAGTGATGCATGTTCAGAACCTGGATCACTATCCTCTAAACAAGATTTTGCTGGATGATCTTGAAGATGATCCAAAACAACTTATTGATCCTGAAACAGCGAATAAGAATGTAGAGAAGATTGAGGCGCAGGCAAACGATACGTTATACGAAACCGCTCAGAAAATATACCAGATTGCTGAAGAACATGATTTTAGCATCAAATCTGCAAACGGAAGAAAGAAACCAATTCTGGCACTTAGTTTACTTTCGCCACTATATCTGTTCAGTTGGATTAACAATGTGATACCCTACCAGCCCGTACGTAAAATCACCACGAATTTAATCAAGGATCACGCCTTTGATGCCTCCATAAAATTTATACTTGGATTAATTTTATTTCCATTATTCTGGATATTTGTATCGGTCATTCTTTTTCTATTCAATGTACCCGAAATGTATATTTATGGATATATCGGGTTGAGTATGTTAACTGCCATATTTTTCAAGAATGCTAATCTTCTTGTTAGAGAGGCTAAAGAAAAAAGCAGACTGGAAGAGTTTAGAAAATCAAACCCCGAAGGATATCAGGAGTTCATAGATGGTATTAAAACTCTGAACGAATTCCGTTCGAAAGTCCTTTAAATAGCTGAATAATAAAGCCAATACCATTTTTATGAAATTCTCTTTTCTCTCAATAATAGTTTTCTTTTTCCTTATTGCTTGTGAACCTGAAAATGAGCACTCAGAAGTAATGAAGGTGCCATCTTATACCAAAGCTGTTTCATCTGTTCACCCGATAGGGGAAAGTGGAGTTTCCGGCATAGTACGATTTGAAGCGGTCTCTGGTGGTGTTTCTGTTATGGCCGAGCTTTCGGGTTTAGGCGGAGATGGAAATCACGGTTTTCATATTCATCAATATGGAGACTGCACGGCTTCTGACGGGACTTCAGCTGGCGGACACTTTAATCCAACTGGAAATGAGCATGGCAGCCCTGAAGCCTCAAACCGACACATGGGAGATATGGGGAATATTGCTGCCAACAGTAATGGCGAAGCGACATTAAGCTATACTGATGGTACTATTACTATTGATCAAATTATTGGTCGTGGAATTATTGTACATGCCGGAGAAGATGATTTAACTTCACAGCCATCGGGGGCTGCAGGATCAAGAATTGCTTGCGGAGTAATAGGGGTAGTACAACAATAGCACAATTTTCTTTTGTGCATTAAGGTTCAATCGGTTTACCTTCGATTAACGATTAACGATTAACGATTAACGATTAACGATTAACGATTAACGATTAACGATTGAAATCCAGATCTAACTACGCTTTATTCTTATCTCAGCTTGAGGGTCGTCCGTATATTTCGATTTTTATCATTGCTCTGGCACTCCGGCTGCTTTTACTCGCCGTAGGTTTTGTAGATTATTGGGGTGATGCTCATCATAACCTCATAATGAGCAAGCTTACGCTCGAGAATGGATTTACGTACTCTGACTTTAAAGATCGTCACTTAACATGGCTGCCATTGTATCGTTATTGGGGGAGTTTGGTAATATTAATTACTGGCTCCTATTCATTGACTGTCATCAATATTGCGAACACCTTGATTGGAGCCTTAGTCGTTTCAGTAACTGCATGGATTGGTGCACAATTAATCAATCCAAAAACCGGATTATTTATTGGATTGACGGCAGCTATTATACCTTATATGATGGTATTCAGCTATGCAAGTATGCCGGAGATGCTGGGCGCTTTATTACTCTTGGGTTGGTTTTATGGTTTGTACAAGAACAATCTTTGGCTAGTAGTGCTTTGCTCAGCTCTTGGTGCTTTGACGAGAGAAGAAATTACCTTTCTGATTGGAATATCGACTCTCCTTTTATTCTATTTCAAAAATTATAAAGCGGTTGGCTACTCGATAAGTGGATTAATCCTTGGACTGGGGATTTGGTCCTTGTGGGCGTATTTAAACTCAGGGAATCCGTTAAGTTGGTTACTTAACCGATTTCAAAGTACAACTTCGAGTACAGCATTTTATGCAGATACTGGTAATTTCTGGGTAGAATATTTATTGACTCCTTCAAGTTCGCTGGTTCAAGTCTTTCCAATGTTACTTTTATTTTTTTGGATTAGAAGACCAAAGTCAAAACCGGGCTCCGATAGTAATAACTGGATTTCATTGGCTGGATTTCTGGTTCTGGTGCACTGGATATTTATCTTTCTGGCTCAGTTTAAAATCATTGCCTATCCGGATCCGAGGATGTTCATTTTAACTGTCCCTTTTGCAATTATTTGGTTTTTTCATTTGCTGAGACGAGGCTACTTCAAAGAGTTTATAAATAAAAAAGTGATTTTTATTTTTCTGACGTTCAGCCTGATACAACTAGTGGTTCCATATTACCGACAATATTCCCTTCAACCGAGAAAAGAAGCTGGCGAATGGATTAAAGAGAATGTGCAAGGGGATGATCTGATCTGGAGCGACCTCGCTGTTTCCATAGTTGAAAGTGAGCGGAATCCAAGCCGGTTTATATCATCGGATAAGCTCATTCCAAAATCCATCCGTAATACAGAAAGTGAGGAAGACTTTATTGCAGATGCTATCGAATCAAAGGAGATAAGCTACATCACATCGTATAAAGCTCCCTTTGATTACACCCAAACTCTCTGGCCGGAAATTAAGGATCAACAGCCTTTTGAGTGGAATGGAATCACTTTTGTACCGGTATTTTCCTACTCATCCTTTGAGTATACAGAAGCAGGGGTTCATAATTTTCTCAGAGCTCAGTTTGAGTCTCCACTTCAAGCTGCAACAGTTTGGAAGCTGTACAGGAATTAATTTGTTAAGCCGTATCTTTAAGAATGGAAATCACACTCACTACTCCCGGACTTCTTTTTTCAGCAATTTCTCTGTTACTCCTGGCCTACACTAACAGGTTTTTAGCACTGGCTAATTTGATCAGAACCCTCCACGATCAGTATAAAGAGACGGGAGATAAAAAGAAGAAAGATCAAATTCAGAACCTTGAAAAAAGGGTTTCACTTATCAAAAACATGCAGTTACTTGGCATTGGCTCTTTATTCGTTTCTGTATTTTGTATGGTGGCTTTATTCGCGGGACTAGTAATTCTCGGTAAAATTCTTTTTGGCCTAAGTTTGATCATGCTGCTCATCTCCTTAGGGCTTTCCATCATAGAAATCCAAATAAGCGTGGATGCCCTCAATATCCAGCTTCGTGATTTAGAATAATTTCTTTTTTGTGTTGCAGATTGACCAATCTTTATTATATTTAGACAATTATCTAAATATCTAAATGAACAAACTATTTAAAGCGCTTAATGATTCCACCCGGAGAGAGATCCTGGATCTGCTCAAGGAGAAAGATCTGACCGCCGGTGAAATCGCAGAGGAATTCAACATTTCAAAGCCCAGTATTTCACATCATTTAGATGCATTGAAGCAAGCTGGGTTAGTTTCTACCGAACGCGATGGTCAGTTCATTAAATATTCCTTGGAAACGACGGTATTAGAAGATGCAACACAATGGTTGTTCAACCTTTTAAATTCAAAATAGAGCAATGAGCATAAAAGAAAATCTTAAAAAAGAATGGTTTGTCTGGCCAATTCTGCTGGCACCTTTTGTTGTTTCCATCTTTCTATGGGATCAGTTACCCGAAGAAGTTCCTACACATTTTAATGCGAAAGGAGAAGCCGATGACTGGGGACCAAAATGGATAAATGCGTTTTTGTTACCCGGAATAGGAGCAGCTACTTATTTGTTACTTTTATTTTTGCCCCTTATTGATCCGAAGAAAAAGATATCCAACGCCCAAAAACCGATTTCTGCTATCAGGATTTTCACCTCCATATTTTTTGTAGTGATTTATGCTTTAGTAATGACCACTTCTATGAATATCGAGGTAAATATTTCACAATATGTGTACCTAGGAGTTGGAGTGTTATTTGTAATTATTGGAAATTATATGAATTCCGTTAAGCCAAATTATTTTATTGGTTTACGAACTCCTTGGACTTTGGAAAACTCCGAAGTATGGAAAAGGACTCATCGGTTGGGAAGCAAGTTGTGGGTTGTTGGAGGTCTACTTCTAATGGGTGCTCCGTTCATCATTCCGATAGATTTTATTTCTGGCTTTACGGTTGGATTAGTGGTAGTACTTGCTGGAGTACCATTCGTTTATTCGTATTTAATTTTTAAAAAAATGGACCTTTCATCTCAAAATAATGAAGAGGGCTAAGCAACAGTGAGTAAATAGTTTCTAATGATATTCGGGTTATTCCAATAGAGTTAATTAGTTATCTTAGATTTAAATTAACTTTTAGAGTCTATGTACATCCGAAATATCCTGAGCACAATTCTGATCTTGTTTTTTGCTACAAGTGCATCTGCACAAATCAGAATTAATGAAATTATGGCGTCCAATTCATCTACGGTAGAAGATGAACAAGGTGATTACGACGACTGGATTGAGATTATAAATCTTGGAGATGTATCTGTAAATTTTGGAGGTTATTTCGTATCTGATGACCCCGAAAATCTTACAAAATGGCAGATTCCGACTAATCAAAGTTCGGCAACCACCATTGCACCCGGACAGTTTTTACTAATCTGGTTTGATGATGATACCGATGATGGAGCACTCCATGTGGAACCCAAACTAAGCGCTGGCGGAGAGTTTGCCATTCTCATCGAAAGTGATGGAAGTACCATCGTGCATTCGGTTGAATTCGGAGAACAGGAAACCGATATATCATGGGCAGCAACAGAAGATGGAGGAGATACATTTTCATTCCAAAGTCCGACTCCGGGAGCTACGAATTCAGGAGAAGTAGTGAAAGTTCCAGCTGAGGCACCAAGCTTCACATTGGAAACCGGTTTCTATACCGGAACTCAGGTTATCGGCATATCTTCAGTTTCGGAGAATACGGAAATCAGGTATACCACAGATTCATCCGTACCAACAGAAAATTCAAACCTGTATTCAGCGCCAATTTCGCTGGATACCTCAACCGTATTACGAGCCATCGCAGTGGGTGAAGATTTCGCGCCAAGTCCGGTTTCAACCAATACCTATCTTTTTGAAGATCCACATACCATCCCCGTTGTTTCTTTTGTGATGGAACCAGACAGCCTGTGGGATGAAGAAGTCGGAATGTACGTTTTTGGTGATCCTGCTGATTATGAAGATGAATGGCCATTTGAAGGGGCTAATTTTTGGGAAGAATTTCAGTACCCTGCACATATTGAGTTTATGGATACCGATGGCAGTATCGAATTCGAGATGGATGCTGGTGCAGAAATCGGAGGGAATTTTAGTCAGGCATTCAACAAAAAGTCATTCATCCTTAACAACAACGAAGAGTATGGAATCAACCGTCTGGAGTACAAACTTTTTGAAGAGAATGACTATGAAGAATATGACGGGTTTGGGTTAAGAGCAGGAGCGGAGGAGCGTTCAAGACTTCTGAATGAGTTGATGTATGCTGTTAATCAGAAATGGAATCACCGAAATGACATGCAGGCATATCGCCCGGTTATTTTATATCTGAATGGAGAGTATTGGGGAATCTATAACCTTCAGGAGCGCAAAAATGATGATTTTGTAGAATCTCGCTATGGTTTTGAAGATATCGACATGATAAGCGATTATGATGAAGCCAAGGACGGAGATTTTGAAGCCTACTACGACATGGTGGATACGATTGTTGATCTGGACGCATCAACACAGGAGTTTTATGAATTTATAGATGCGAACATTAACCTGGAGAGCTTCACTGATCATTGGATTTATCAGGTGTACACTTCTCATGGCGATCCAAATAATCTGCGTTACTGGAGACCAAAAAATGAAGAAGGGAAATGGCGTTTTATTTCTCATGATTTCGATTGGTGGCAAAACCTGGGGCAGGAACCAGAAGAATATCTGGCGAAGTTTTCATTCTATTTAGAAACAGGGCCCTATGATTTCTGGATTCTTGGAAAAATGATGGAAAACCCTACCTATGAAGAATACTTTTTAAAGAGATTGGCAGATATGCTGAATACCGCATTTCGCCCTGAAAATGTATTGGCTTTGATCGATTCTATCGATACAGCCATAGAACCTGAGATAGCCCGGGACATTGCACGCTGGACGGATGGCTGGATGACTATCAGTGGTGAATCAAATTATAATATGGAATACATTCGGGATATTACCGAAGACTACGCCGCAGACTATCCTCAATTTTTATATCAGGAGATATTGGATTCTTTGGGAGTTGATACCGTAGGAGTTACCCTAAAGCAAACCACAAATGGACGTGCTCAGTTAAATTCCGAGATCATTGATGCACGAAATGGAGATTGGGAGGGGATTTACTTTCAGGGTACTACACTTGAATTAAGATCGAAACCAGAAGCCGGATTCAAAATTGAAGGATGGTATATAAATGATGAACTCGCAAGTACATCAAGAGTTTATCAAACGGAACTTACTGATACTGCTCTTACCATAGAAGCCAGATATCAGGAGGTAGATGATATTCTGGTGATTAACGAAATTAATTATAACTCATCAGATGATTCTGATACAGGAGATTGGATTGAGCTTTACAATTCCGGTGAAACTACTATCAATCTTGAAGGTTGGATATTCAGAGATCAAAGCGAGGATAATATATTTGAATTTCCTACTGGTACTTCAATTGCATCGGAAGCATACTTGGTAGTTGTAAACGATGCAGATGCATTTACAGAAAGATACAGTGAGGTAACTAACGTAGTTGGCGAATTTGAATTTGGTCTTGGCGGGAGCTCAGATGAAGTCAGGATTTATAATTCCAATGACCGGTTAGTCGATTTCGTACGATACCGGGATGAAGCTCCATGGCCCATTGAGCCGGATGGGGAAGGCTTCACTCTGGAACTTCTTGATACTGAGTCTGATAATGAACTGGGCGAAAATTGGGGAGCATCGCTTTCAAAAGGAGGAACACCCGGGGGAGTTAACCAGCAAATTCTGGATTCAATCGAGGATATAAAAGATAGTCCCACTGACTTTTCGCTTTCACAAAACTATCCAAACCCATTTAACCCGAGTACTAATATTTCATTCTCAATTCCTCAATCTGGAAAGGTTGAATTGACAATATTCAATGTATTAGGCCAGAAAGTTCATACTCTGGTGGATGGAAGCTTAAATGCCGGAAGTCATTTCGTAACTTTCGATGCCTCGGGACTTACCAGTGGAGTCTATTTCTATCGCTTGATAGCAGGTAATAATGTAGCCACACAAAAGATGTTGCTGATGAAGTAACAGACTTTTTGACAAATAATTTTTGTGGTTCTAGCTTTATAAGTACAACAACAAATGAAGATTAAAAGAAAATTTAGATTGGTTTTATTGGTAAGCTTCTTCTTTTTTTGTACATCTGGCGTTGGGTTTTCTCAGGAAACAACTTCCGAATACATATTCGAGCAGAGTATCAAATTCCATGACCCAGATTCGAAATGGAATCAAGCAACTTTGTTAGTTCATATTCAGGAACCCAGAATTCAAAATCCAGGTCGCTTTTCTAAACTGATGTTGGATATGAGTTCCGGGAATTTTAGTCTTTCCCGGGAATACGAAATAGGAGAAGTAAAGAGAACCATTTCTAAAGAAGGTGAAGCTAAGGTATTGGTTAATGGTAGTGCTACTTTTTCAGAGAAAATTAAAGAGGACTACCGGTTAGATAGCTCCAGAAACGTGGGGTACAGAACGTTTTATCAAATGCTTAGTGGTTTTCCGATGAGCTTAAGAAATGATTTAGTTAAAAAAATTTCCCAACACTCCAGGGAGGAAGTCTTTGGTACTGAATATTTTATGATCGAATTTGCATTGAAAGAATCTATTATAAGTGATCTCTGGCGGGTGTATTTTTCTAAAGAAGATTATTCTGTTCGGGCATTAAAGTTTATTCATGGCGACCCAAATGAGGAAGACGAGGTTATCCTTTTTGATGGATCTTATTCCTGGGACGGAATCACAATTCCCAGATATCGACATTGGTATTTATCGGAATCTCAGGAATATTTAGGTTCAGATATCATTGTAAAGCAGTTGGAGTAGATTCAAGATAATGGAACGATAATACACTACAGAATCATTTATCCGGGTGACTATTCATTAAGAAAGACATACGGAGCATGAAAGGAAAAATAGTATTAATCGTTGGTGGTTCAGGCGGAATAGGATCAGCAACAGCAAGGGAGCTGGCTGGAGTGGGAGCAAAAGTAGTTCTTGCAGCAAGAGATAAATCAAAGGCGGAAGAAGTTGCGAAAGAGATTAACGAAAAAGGAGGAGACGCTTACGCCATAGAAGTGAATGTTACGGATACTTCATCCGTGAATAATATGGTACAGGAAGTAGAGAATAGCCTGGGCAAAGTCGATGTGCTGGTAAATGCTTTTGGTCAGGGACTTATCCAGCCATTCAAAGAAATCAATCCTGAAGACGCGAAAGAAATCATAGATGTAAATGTATTCGGAACTTTCCTAGTCACACAAACAGTATTGAAACACATGAAAGAAGATGAACCAACCAATGTAATTATGTTTCCCGGAACCATGGGGAAATATGTGATGAAGAATGCTTCAGTCTATGCAGCGACAAAGTTTGGTGTTCAGGGGTTTACAAGAGCATTGGTTGAAGAGCTCAAAAGAGATAAGGTAAAATTTACACTGTTTTATTTAGGAGGGGTAGACACTCCATTTTGGGATGACGATCGGGTAGGAATGCGTGTAAAAAAGGAAATGATGCTCAACCCAAAAGATGTAGCAAGATCGGTGCTCTCAGCAGTAATGGCTCCCGGTACTGCAGTTGTTAATGAGATAGTGATGCAGCCAGAGAGCCATCAGTTAGTTTAAGAATCATTTTATTGAAGAATAGTAGGTCATTTACAATCCTGAATTCACTTCAGGATCTTAAGATTTAGCTCCTTAGCGTTGATTTACTTCTTGGTTTAGGACTTTAGATAAAAAGTAGATCTTTCAACGATTAACTAAGCCTTTCAATCAATCCATTAACTAACTTTGCAAACACCTCTTTCTTGGCGTCTGCAGCGTCTTTTACTTCTGCATGATCCAGTTTTTCATCAGTTATTCCAGCGGCAGCATTAGTGATAAGTGAGATAGCAACGGCTTTGGTACCAAGACGGGCAGCTTCGATAAGTTCCGGCGCTGTACTCATTCCTACTGCATCTCCACCAAGAGATCGGAAAGCATGAATCTCTGCCTTGGTTTCATAATTGGGTCCGGTTACATAAAGATAGCTTCCCTGCTGAGTGGTAATATCAAGAGATGTAGCAATCTTTTTGACCTGTACTGATTGGTTAGCTAAAATCTTATTAATGTCCGATGAGTCAAGATGATCCAACTCTTTCGCTGGACTTAAAATCGAATCGATAATCATCAGATCTCCAACCCTGAAACCAAGGTTAATACCACCGGCAGCATTGGAAATGATGAGTTTATCAACGCCAAAAGCATTAGCCAACTGAACAGGAAGCACGGTTTTGTCAAGTCCGTATCCTTCGTAGAAATGGAATCGACCGGAGAAGGCCAGAACCTTTTTTTCTCCAATGGTTCCAAAAATCAATGAACCGGAATGTCCTTCTACTGTTGATTGAGGGAATTCAGGGATTTCAGAATAGGAGATCACTGTAGGATCATGAATCTCATCTCCAAAGCTACCTAAACCCGAACCAAGAATTACGGCTGCATCAATAGTTGCAGGAAGTCCGTTTTGAACCAAAAAGGAGTGTATGTTATGAATATAGTCAGGTAGGGACATCGGAGTTTATTACTTCAGTAACATAACCTGTTTTATCATCAAAACCAGTGATTTTTACTATTGGGTGTTCATCATCATGAAAACATAGTACAGTGAACTCCTCATCAAAAGCCAGTTTTGCCAACCTTTCTCGTTGCTGCTGACTGGTTTCCGGATCGAAATCATACTTGGCAGCAAATTTACGGTTAATCTGACTTCTGGTAGCGATTACATCCCCGGCCTGCATATATTTCTCATTTCCATCATCAAAAAGAAGCACTTGATGGAATTCGGTATGTCCGCCAATCTTTTCCACCTTGATTTCGGGGTAAGGTTGATCGGTTTCATCCAGAAACTGAATATCTGCCCGTGCATCCACAAAAGAGAGAAATTCTGTTTTCTCTTCATCGTACCATGTTTCTTTTGCTGTTGCCTGATTCCAGTCCTTTTTTGAAGCCCATATTTTAGCATCAGGGAAAGTAAGTTCCCAATATCCGTTTTCTTTATTTGCCAGTCCACCAATATGGTCGTAGTGGAGATGACTCAAAAAGATATCGGTTATGTCAAACTCTGTGAGATCGTGTTCTTCCAGATTCTCTCTGATAACATGAGGTCCGGTATCTTCGCCAAACTCACCAATTCCACAATCAAACAGGATATTTTTATCAGGAGTAACAATCAGAAAAGGGTTTAAGGAAATTTTTAGAGCTCCCTTAGCGGGTTTCCCATCTCTCGTAATCCGATTGAATTTTCTATCGAGACCTACAGAGAAAGTACCTTCGTAGAGGGCGGCAGAATAGGTTTTTGACATCTCTGTTACTTAGCCTCTTTGTCACTTTCTTCGCTATCAAAACGATCGTATGCATTAATAATATCCTTTACCAACTTGTGACGAACTACATCTTCATCCTTAAGGTACACAAACTCGATCCCTTCAACATCTTTCAGGATTTTCTGAATCGAAATAAGTCCGGATTGTTGCCTTCGGGGCAGATCGGTTTGAGTTACATCTCCTGTGATTATTGCCCGGCTATTAAATCCGATTCGGGTAAGGAACATCTTCATCTGTGTGTTAGTAGCATTTTGAGCTTCATCCAGTATTACAAAGGCATTGTTTAATGTCCTTCCTCGCATATAGGCAAGAGGAGCGATCTCAATCACATTTTTAGAAAGGTGCAGATTGAGTTTATCCTGATCGATCATGTCTTCAAGCGAATCATAAAGTGGTCGGAGGTAAGGATCGATCTTCTCTTTTAGATCGCCGGGAAGGAATCCAAGGTTTTCTCCAGCTTCAACAGCGGGGCGGGCAAGAATGATTTTCTGAACTTTACGCTCTTTTAAAGCCTTAACGGCTAATGCTACAGAAGTATATGTTTTTCCGGTTCCCGCCGGCCCGATTGCAAACACGATGTCGTTAGCTGCAGAAGATTTTACAATTCGTTTTTGACCGGGCGTTTTTGCCAGAATTGCTTCACCTTTATGCGTGTAGAGGATCAAGTCTCCATCGCCGGTATAGGCAGGGTGTTTACGTTCTTTTGCCCTGAATTCACCACTTTTGAGTGCGATAAGTGTTTTAATATCGTCTTCAGAGATCTTATTCTTTCTTCTTACCACTTCAATCATACCCTGGATAACTTCTCTTACCAAGGCAACTTCTTCGGCTGGTCCGGTAATTTTTACACGTTCTCCACGGGCATTGATTCTAGTTTCAGGGAAGTTGTTATCAAGTATTCGGATGTTATGATCATGAACTCCGAAAAGGGTAATCGGATCGGTGTCTTCTATTTGAATAACTTGTTCTAAAAGTGTGCGGGCGTCTTCTATAGCAGTGCTCTTTTTGAATTCTTATTAGCCTTTAAAGGTAAGGATTTCATTGAAGATTGTGTAGTCTGCAAAGAAGAGAAGAATGAGTTATTCAGGAAGAAAGTTTTTCCTGAAGTTCACTAATTCGGGCAGATACATCTTTTGCGCTGAATACCGCACTACCCGCAACTAATATGTCAGCTCCGGCTTCAGCTACTTTACTGATATTTTTTAAGTTTACCCCTCCATCAACCTGAATGAGGAAGCCATGTTCGCCGGTCTCTCTTAAATCAACAAGTTCCTGAAGCCGTGAATAACTACTTTCAATAAAGCTCTGACCACCAAAACCCGGATTTACACTCATCAGAACAACCATATCAACATCGGCCAGAATAGGCTCGATATTATACAATGAAGTAGCCGGGTTTATTGCGACACCCGCCATTATACCATGGCTTTTAATATGCTGTATAGTTCGATGTAAGTGGGAACAGGTCTCAAAATGTACTGAGATCATCTCTGAGCCCGCGTCAACAAAAAGATCAATGTATTGGTCAGGGTTTTCGATCATTAGATGAGAATCGATAAACGCATCAGGGGCTATTTTGCTTACCTGTTTTACCACATTCGGTCCAAAGCTGATATTGGGCACAAAGTGTCCATCCATGATATCGCAATGAATCCAGTTTGCACCACCTTTTAATGCCGCTTTAACCTCAGATTCAAGATTGGTGAAATCAGCGGCCAGAATGGATGGAGCGAGAACGGGCAGGTTAAAATTCATCAGTTGTTGTTTTGTTGTTGTGGTGCGGGCGATTGATTACCGGTGGAATCGACAATAACGGCACCTCCTTCGATAACTTCAACAGCCTCAAAACGCTCGGAGATTACCAAAGTCAATGTACCGCCTTCGACAAGTTGGGTGACTTTTGGAGTATAGTCAAGCACCGTATTTGGAATTACATCTTTGATCGGTTGAAAACGTATCTCTCCAACTCGTAATCCAACTTCACGAAGCTTTAACTGAGCATCGGGAAGTCTTAAGCCTACAATTTCAGGAATATCCACAATTTTATCACCCAGTCCGTCACTTACAACCAGGTTGATTGTTCGCCCTTTCTCTACAGTGGTTCCCTGAGGAATGGATTGACGAAGTACGGCGTTTTTAAATCTCGATGACTCATAGCTGATAGAACCTACTTCCAAACCATAGTTTTGTAGTTGAATCTGAGCGTTTCTGAGCGACAGGTTTACCACATTAGGAACAACTACCTGAGGTTTTACAGCCGCGTTAACGGTGAGATATACTTTTCGGTTTGGCTTCACAATTACAGCAGGGGAGGGTGACTGATCAATTACATAGTCGGCCGGATAGGCTGAGTTAGCACGCCGATCAGCAACTTCAACTCTGAGCCCATTACTGGTTAAAAGTTCCTGCGCTTCTTCAAAGGAAATTCTGGTAACATCCGGTACGGTAATGCCTTCATTAAAATTGGTGTACATCGGCATCACGAACTTATCGAGCGTAAACAAAGTGACTGATCCCAGAAGAATCAGTATTCCAAGACTGATGTAAAGGTATTTGTTTGTGAGTATCTGTTTAAGCATGTGCTAAAAATACGGGAAGATGAAGGATGTTAAAAGTGCCACGTTACAGAAAATGACTCTCGTTGCAATAAGTTAGCTTGAGTCTCAATTCTGCTGTTTTTCAGCTTTACAGTGAAATAAGCGTCGAAGGCTGAAACAACATGGTTTACCAACATCAATTTAAGAATGTTCCCTGCCTGCCGGTAATTATTGTTGAATTCTTCTGCCCGGGCTGTTCCTTCCATAAAATTAGCGGTAAGCATACGCTCATCCCAGGTGTAGCGATAAAGGTGATTATCTCCCTCCACTAAACGTTGAGTATGGAAATCCTGCCAGCCTGGTTGAAACTGATAATACTTGCTCATTAGTTCATAATACTGCTGAGAGCCGTAATCCTGAACTATATGAGAAAAATTGCTTGCCACCGTATTGAGATAGTAAAAGGGTGTTTGGACCTCAACAGCCCTGATTGTTTCTAAATCAACATGCTGCCAATCGTTTGTAGTGTTACCCCATGTGGGGTTTTCGCCAAAAACTTGTTCCTGAAGGCCTCCGGGGGCATCATATCCATTTTGAATTCCATTAGCTCTCGAATATTCTACCAACCACTGCCCATAAGCTAACACACTCCAGTTTCGATTGGCATATTGTTCATAAGCTCGCTCATTCCGTTTAGCGGTATTATTTCGATCGACGTAATACAGGATGCTGGCAACATCTACCAAAAAATAAGCGGCTGCTCTTCCCCATTTGCCATTCAGTGCCTGTCCTGATCCTGGGATGATCGCCGAGGATAGTAAAGCAATACCCGGTTTACTTCGTGACGATTCCAAAAAGCCACTACCTTCAAAATTGGTTTGTTCTTCTGGGAGGTATCTGAAATCCTGGATGCCGGGAGTGTAGGATTCTTTTTTCTGAATTTGCTCATCAATTACAACTGAGCCTGTTAGCGATTGTACTATAGGCTGAGCGTTGGATGTAATTCCACTAAACAGAAGCACGGTAAAGAGGGTAGTCAATGATTTCATAGCAATTCAAAATCAAAGGTTAAGCCAAAATGAAAGAGAAGTTCGCGGCCATAAGTAACTCGATTGCTTTGCGAACCGGTAACGAAATCGTCAGGAAGAGTAAGAGTAAACTCATCAAAACCGTAGGAAGCACTAACAAAGAACCGTAGCGGAAACAGGTAGTATCCACTACTGGCTAAACGTAATTCAGCTCCAATTCCTTTTTTCATATTTTTTCCGGAATCGAGCAGGTCCGGGTTATTATCTGCAGCTCCATTTGGATACCATCCATTTCCGGCTTCAAAAAAGAAACGAGCATACAATTTGTCGAAGGTATAAGGCCCGATTTGCTTGTTGATGTCCTTGAAAATCGGAGTGAACCAACTCAGACTGGTGAAAGCAGTTGTATTTCCTCCGACAGCAAAAAATGGATAACTCCGCATACCCAGGAAGCCACCTATATAGTCAGTGAAAAAGGCATCATCCGGACTGTTGAAATAGCTGAATCCCCGCACTCTTGCCTGGAACGCCTGTCCGCCAAATGTTCGGAATCCATATCGAAGGTGCAACTCTGTAGAATGATTTTTTGAAGTTTTAAAGATCGGGACCAGCGAGCCTTCCTTGATTTCATATTCCTCCAGCAACTCCGATGGTTGATACTGATACCTCAAATATCCTTTTAACCCAATGGGAGCAATATCTCCATCTGTACTGAACTCGTAGTAATCGAAAGTGTAAGATGCAGATAGTGTGGTAGCTTTATAATACTGAGAGGAAGACCCACTTATCAATGCATTCAATTCCCTGGAAAAGAAATTATCAGTTTGAACCGTGTATGGGGAATAACCAATACCAAATTCCAGCAAGCTTCTTCGACTCAGTTTACTTCTGAAAAATAGGTTCGCTTCCCATACCTCATATCCGATATCAACGAAAGCGGTATCGGGAGTACAGGAAGTGCATGGAAATTCCTCGATCGAAAGTCCGTCGTCTACATTTCGATGAAGATTATAAATTTCTACAGAAACGGTTGGCGACCAGCTGCGTTTTATGAAGGGAAGTCCGCGGTATTCAGCAATAAAAAAGACATCTCTGTCAAGCTTAAATAAGCGGTTGGGTTGAAAGAACTGTCCAATGCTCTCAGCTTCACGAGAAGCTACACCCAACATAATTCCACCAAAAATACTAAGCTTATCCAGCACATCCCGGGATGCAAAGTACACACCCGGTTTCATATCTCTGAGCAGGTTCTCACCCAGCTTGCCTACTTGACCCTTTTTGATGAGGGTTCCATTTTGCCCGTTTGGCTTAGAATAATTATCAAACCGAAGAACGGGGAAGAAGGAGAAGCTGGTGAAAGTGTCTTCATAAGGTCTGTATACGCGTGCATCTGAAGCGTACTTGCTTTCAATTTCAAACCTATAGCTTCCTGTATCTGCCTTGGCTAGTTCTCTTTCAGAAAGCGGATTCAAATCTTTATCGTCAAACTCATTCAGGTAGCTTACATCAGGGATTGAATCCGGGTCGAATGAAAACTCAGGGATAACCGGATCATAACTTCCTATGCCGGGATTAGAAATAACCGAAGAAACCCCGGTCTCCTTGATTTTGTATCCACCTGTTTCATATTCAGAGAAGAATAGAGTATTAGCGTCAACTTCAGGCATAAATGCCCCACCTAATACATTGGTGATCCGTTCAATATCATTCGATCCAAATGCTTGTCGATAGATATTGAAAATGCCATCGCGATCGGAAGCAAAGTAAAGGAACTCACCATCGGGACTTACCGAAGGATCACGGTAATCGATAAATTCGCTTTCCAGAATGGTAGAAATTGTCTTCGAATCCAGATCAATCGAGTACAGGTTTCGATTCCAATAGTCTGCCATAGCGTAATACACGGTATTTCTATCCGGATGCCAGGTTGGAGAGAAGATCGTCTCACCATCTTCGAACTTAGTCAATAGTGTGATTTCTGACGGGCTATCAGGGTCGAGTGAAACCAGGTTTTGAGTTCCTGCTTTGTATTGAATAGCTACAATAGTTTCACCATCAGGACTCCAGGCCGGTGATTCAATTCTTGCGTTATTTGTCAACCTCGTTGATTCGGAACTTTCGATATCGAACAAGTAAAGGTCTCTGTATAACTCACCAAACTTGTTCTTCTTGTGGATGGCATATACGATTTGGCTTCCATCCGGAGAAAAAGAAAATGAGGTGCTGAGGAAGGTAATAAGTGGTTTAAGTGCATTCGCATGATTATCAGGAATATTAAACGTGCGATCATCAATCCGGGCGATTTCGGTTTCCTCACCATCTTTCTTTAAATAAAGAGAAAGCAGAGAGTAATCCTTTCCACGGTTAGAAATGTAGGCAATGGCATCTCCATTAGGAGAACGCTTTGGAAAGAAATTGAAAAATCCGGTTTCCTCGATATAGTCAGACGAAGTAAATTCCATACTTGAGGTAGCCTGAGTATAAAATTCCTTTCTTTCGGTAATCCAGTCATCAAACACCTGATTTCCAGGGATATTCGTAGCCATCTCGATGGCATCTTCCACTTTATATAATCCCTTTTCTCCTAAAGCTTCAGAAATCCTGCGCAGCACATCTTCTCCGAATCGCTGAACGAGGTATATCACAAAGGCATATCCCTGGTTGTAAACCGTTTCTCGCTCAAGGCTGTTTTTTGATGAAAATGTGCCCATTTCGGCCAGGCTGAAGTACGTGTCGCTTAGAATTCGGGTTCTCAGAATCATATCCCGGTGACTGTCCCAGGTATCATATAACAATCCTGCTCTTTGATATTGAGCCGTGCCCTCAGCTAACCAGGCAGGAACATTAATTGAGGCGAAAGGGAGGGAGGCAATTCCATTGGGAAATCCATAAAGAACATCCGGGCGACGCACTTTTTCATAAGAAAGCCATTGAAGATATAGTGCGGGATATTTTCGCTGTCTCTTTAATCCTGCCTGAATTTGAACAATGTGAACAAACTCGTGTGAAATCACATTTCGTAACCAGTTGTGGGAGCCACGGAGCGGGGTGTCGAGTGAGGGAAGCCAGATATCAATTTTATTATCGAAGAAATAGGCAGCACCATTCGAATAATCTTCACGATCTTTAAGTACAATGCTCACTTTCTCATCCGGTTCGTACATATATAGCGAAGTTATGGGATCGTAAATCTCTTCTGCTATTCTCGAAGTAACCTGAGCCGATCGGCTGTTACCTTCCTGAAAATGAACGATGAAATGCTCGCTCTCAATAGAAAACCAATTCAGATGGTTTTGGGGATATTCATAAAACTGTGGATCGGTCTGAGCCAGAGCAGGTAAACTCATCCCAAAACAAAGCAAGAGTAACAGATATGTGCTCAATCGTCTCATTAATGTGCTACTCCTATTTTAACCAATCTGGATTCGCTTTTTCCACCAACGGTTGCTTTTATCCGGGCAAAATAAGCACCGCTTCCCCAATCAGCGGTTGAAATGGTAATCTCTTCAGGAGCTCCACCTCTGGCTTCAAGAGTTCGTTCAAAAATGACTCTTCCGGAATAATCGATGATTGTGATTTCTACCATACCACCTGGTGACTCAAGCTCGAAACGAAGATTGGTTTCTTCATCTGCAGGATTTGGCCAGTTGTAGGTCTCTGCCGGATTAAGAACGGAGAATGAGCTTCGATTGTCTTCACTAATGTTGATGTATGCAGATACTTTGTTGTATGGATTAGATCCGTATCGCCCGGGCCATTGAGAAGTTGTAAAATTTTCAAACTGCCATGCTTTTAGATCCCCGGTATGACTAACGGCGTAGAGCTTGTCCTTATAAAACACAGGGTGAATAGGCTGAACATCTTTTCCAACGGCCCCTCCAACGTATAAGGGAAACCCTTCAATGGGATTTCCTGTAGTTTCGTAAGCGAAGATATTAACTGAGTAATCGTCCTGACCGACAACCAGAATATCCTGAATATTATCTCCGGTAATGTCAGCAATTAGAGGAGTGCCAATAAACTGAATTTCATCCGGCGCAATGATCGGGGTATCAGAAAGTAGTGCTCCATTTAGATTATAACCTTCAATAATATTCTCCGAGCGGTTGATACGATATATATATCCTTCATCAACTATGGCGGGCCATTCGGCTTTTTCCTCTTCAAAAATGATGGTGAAAGGATCTTCAGATTGTGGATTAATAATAGTGAACCTGCCATCCTCAAAAAGGTAGTAGAGATTGCCGTTGTTAGTACTAATGGTTCCGGCGAAGAGTCTGTCGGTAGTACTGGCCGTATAATCAGAAATATTTTCGCCTACGAAAGAAACCGTATTTCTATTGATACCGACAAACTTTCCATCGTTAATTTCGGATCGAAATTCATAACCAGATGTATTTTCAACTTCATCTCCAGTAGTTCCATCAAACGAGGTAGTAGTAAAGTCAAGATCAACAACATTGCCATTTTGCGAACTTACAAATCCAGTAGATAATGGTATATCTGCAATCCAGCCAGGTAAGGCTAGTGTAGTAGAACTTAAAACACGAACTCCAACAGTTCTTGTGGTAAGATTTGAAAAAACTAAATAGTTAGGAGCAATAGAAATAGGTTGAGTAGTTGTTCCTCCAAATGAAACAGTAGCTCCAAAGTTAATTGAGTTTACTCCTCCAATTTGTACACCATCATTTGTTGGAATTACTAGTACAGTATCATTTAAAACATCTGCTACTACCATGGATAGAGGGAAATGACCCCAATAGTTATTACCACCCATATAATATTCATTATCGTTTGAAGATGTTGCAGAGCCGATGATCTGGTAACCCAAACTAGTAGACTCAACGCTCCTTGCTTTAAAAGTGGCTGTGGGTATATTCTCGGAAAAATCATACAACTCAAAGAATGACTTCGCACCCGAGTTACTGTTGTTGTTTGGATAAGTATCAGGTCCAAAGATGTTATCCGGGTTTAAATCTATGCTTCCGTTGTCTGTAACAACCCGATAGTTGTTGCCCGACCACCAAAAATCGAAGGCATATCCAAAACTTGGGGAATTATCTAGCAATCCTGCATCTAAGCCAATATCCTGTGCTCCATCACCTTCCTCCAAATCAACACCCCGGCGCTGTGGATCAATATTTACTCTCCCATTCTCCAGTTGTTGATTGATCACGGCTTCATCAATATGCCAGATGAGTATTCCGCCATTTAACTCCCGGTCATCTTCAGTTCCTTCTTCTTCATCGGAACCGATATCAAGTCCGCCCGGTAAACTCCAGTCAAAATTACTTACATCAATAATAGTTCCGGCATCAAGCAGACTATCAAATTCCTGTTCCTGAAAAATGAAGGCCTCATCATCGTTTGTAAATGTTTTTTGAACTTCTGTCCCATCCGGTTGCCGGGTAGTGATTGTAACTCCCGTTCCATCAGGATCCCGATGGCGGTTCTCAATCAAAAAATATTCCGTTGAGGAAAGTTCGTACTTAGCGATGCTATTAGGCTGATTGAGGGAAGCAGCTGGTAATGGTATTGAATTGGTTGAATCGGGAGTGATTAAAAAAGGAGTTTCCCATCCAAGATGAATTTTTTCCCAGGCTGATAGCTCGGGAGGGAGGAGGCCGTTGTAAGCAAAAAATCCTGCTCCATCCATTAACCCAAAACGACCAATTGCAGGATCACCGGTTTCGGTATTGAACAAATCAGGTAACCCTAAATGACTGCCAATGGAAGCACAAAGTAATCCATTAATCGAAAGGGGGAATACAATTTCGTTATCAGAAATATCTTCTCCACGTCGGGATTCGGTTCGTGGAATAATCATCGAGTTTTTGACAAAGAATTCTCTGTTGTTGATCGGAAAGCCATCAAAATCATTTCCCAGCCACTGTTCCAGGTCAGCTTCTCTCATGTAAATGGAAGGGATATCAAAAGGAGTGATATCAAGACTTGTTCCCGTAAGTTCTACATCACGCCCGACTCCGGCATGAAAAACTACAAATGCGGTACTATCCGGATTGAGCCCGGTTGCGTCAAATCCTCCTGAATTTTCTACCTCAGTCCAAACATCCCTTAAAAAAAGAGCCAGTTTCTCAGTTGTAAAAGTTTCTCCAATAGGCGAATATTCCTCCATTGGTCTATCCAGTTGGTAGACATCAGGGAGTACTTGATATTCAATAGTTAGCTGTCCATCTGAAGATTTAGCGAAATAGTTTTTGGCAAATTCTAAATGCGATTCAAAGTAATCCTGATTATGAGGCAGGGGATCTATAAATGTATTCTCTTGATTGGTGAGGTAGGGGAGACCTTCCATTCCATTTTCTCCAAAGATTCCCGTTCCGGATGTTAAGCGGTTATCATCTTCCTGAAACTCAACCATAATTGCCACAACATTAAGCGTTCCTACTGCGGGCGCTGCATTTATTCTTGGAGTTGGGGTAGAAAGGGCATGACTTCGCTTCAGCTCAAGTTGCTGGGCAAAGGATGAAGGTTGAGCAAACAAAAAGAGCATGCCCACCATAGCTAACATGCTCTTTGAAAAAACGGGGTTGGATTTCATTCCATTTAAAAATTCAGGAGAACGCTAAATCGTAGTGTATTTGCTAACGGGTGATCGGACTCTAATGTTTTTATATAACTGAAATCTATCCCAAAAGAGTTATATCTAAGACCTGCACCAAAGGTTATATATTTTCTGTCTCCGTTTTCCGGGTCTTCATAATAGTACCCACCACGAAGTGCGAATAAGTTGTTGTACCAATATTCAGCACCGGCACCAATCATAAATTGTTGAACTAAACCAAGTTCTACAATTTCCTGCCCATTGTTTCGGGTAAACGTACCCCAGGAATCGAACAAAGCTTCGATAGGACCTGAAGCCACAAACATAGTATCCGAAACGCCTGCCTGGGTGCGTATTACTTCTTTTTTCCGGGCCATAATTTTGGTTACGTCAGAAGCAATTGTAATTCGGTTAAAGCCTTCAGGGTCTAGATTGTAATCGAAAGCTACTCCAAAGCGAAGTAGTGTTGGAAGAGGATCTTTTTGTGCATTATCAGTGTATTGCATTCCCGGCCCAACATTCGAAAGGTTAAATCCACCACTAAAACGAGCTTCATTGCCTCCAATCATAAAAGGGTTTGATTTATAAAGCATTGCTAAATCTACAGCAACACTGCTACCCGGGTTAACCCGTTGCTGGCTAACGGTTGTACCAGTTGCAAGGCTGGAATAGATGAGTCGTAAACTGGTACCTAAGGCTAGATTTTGATTTACTTCAAACCCGTAAGAGAGCCCGAATGCGAGCTCATAACTATTAAATTTGGAAATCACATCAGCACTTTGCTCACCAGTTCGTGCCTGTTCACCTAAATTCAAATAAGTAAGATGTGCACCAATCGTACCAATTCCTTCAACATAATATTTACCAACAAGGTAATCGTAGAATAAATCGCTAACGTTGAAGTTTGCTAACCAGTTTGAGTGAGTGATGCTAATCTGGTTGTCGGTTTGGAATGCAAGACCTGCCGGATTCCAAAACATAGCTGCTGCGTTATCTGCAATAGCAACTCCGGTGTTACCCATGGCTGCTCCTCGGGAATCTGGCTCAATCTGTAAAAAAGGGACAGCGGTAATAGCTACCTGAGCATTCGAAACGGATGGAAATACGAATAGCGTTAAAGCTATTGCTAACAAAAATACTTTTTTCATAGATGATAAATAGTTAGATCCGAAATATAACGGATTCAAGATACATATATGTTGGTTAATCTTATCTGATAATTACGAGCTTTTCGATTTTTTCGGTTGCTTTTCGTCCTTCGGGGGTATCTGTTGCAACCCGAAGCACATAAATATAAGTACCGTTACCCAGGCGATCATTATCCCTGTCACGGCCATTCCATGGAATACTGGCATAAGAACTAAGTGTATTAGTTGGTGGTATGTATTCTTCAATACGGTGTACAGGCTTGCCACTTAGGGTGTAAATACGAATATCTACATCAAGCGGATTTCCCTGCTGATTATGCTCGAACGTAAAGGATGTTACATTATTCATTGGATTTGGATAGTTGTAGATGTTATCGACAACCAAATCTTCCTGATCAGCCACCTGAAAGAAAACTTCTTGTTCAGATGGATTATTGTGTACATCCCAGGCTCGAACTTTTAGTGCGTAGTTACCTTCCGGAATATTTTCCAGTGGGTACTCGATACGCCCACTCGTATAATCATTCAAAGTGCCCTCGAAAAAATCGTTGAGCACAAAGGTTTGTTGTGGTTTTGTATCGATTGTAGCAATTATTTCATGTCCTACTCCTGTTCCTGTGGTGTTAATTCCGGAGCTGTCGTTCAGCTCCACGATTAGATTTGGGGAATCGTTAGCAAGACTCCCATTTATAAAAGTCTGGTCATTAAGGTAAACATCAAGTTCCGGGCCTTTACCGTCATCAACTGCTTCAGTATTCAAGCCATTAAAAACAACATCGGTGTAAGCACCTGAAGCAGTTGTTTGTCCATTTTTGGCGTATACAATAACTCGCCCGTGTTCATCAGAGAAGCTTATATCTTTGGGGATGATAAATGTTAATTCATAACGTCCGTTTTCAGCAAGAGTTTTTCCTTTGAAAAGAACATCATTTTCAACCTCATAAGTACACTCCCGGTCGGTATTACTATTCAGATAGCAATCACTGGGCTCATCATACCAAGCACGGTCAGTTGGAATATTTACGGTTCGGGGAGCATCAAAAAGTGTGACTACTACTTCGCCATTAAAATCAGATTCAACTTCTCCGTCTGCATTTCTTATGGCTCCGTTCAGGGTAACCTGATCTAGGGCTTTTATAGTAAGAACAGTATCGTTGGAGGCTACATCAATACCGTTAATAGCTTCAACCTGGGCATTTTTATCGGGCAGGGCAAATTTTAAGGCAGGGTCACCGATTAAAATAAACTTCCGATTGTTATCTTCAGAACCTACGCGGGTATTTTTTGTACGAAGATAAATTTCACCAAATGTAAGAGACTCTCCATTTTCATTTCGCTCGAGCATATTTTGAGAAAGCTCGATATTCAAGCCATAATTTAATGAACTGGTACTTGTACCTGTATAAACAACCCTTGTAGTTGTAAAGCTGGCTACTGCTCCGCCATTATCGGCAAAGACAAGTTTTTCAGCCCCCGATTGTGCGTTTATATCATCGTACCTACCAAACTGGCAGGTAGCGGTTACAAAGAGAGTAAGTTTGTTTCGATTCGTTAATTGGGAGATATAGTCTGAACTGTATAATTCTTCATCAGTCAGATTTTGAGCATTTCCATGCCCCGAATAATTTGTTACTAATGTTCCGGAGTTAATTGTGTTGATAAAATCACGGGTTGCAGCTGGTAGTTGGCGTCCGGCTCCGGTTATTTCTTCGGGATAATCAAATAAGTAGATTTTCTTTGCTCTACCCCCAACCTGATTTAAATTCATTCGTTGAACGGTTCCATCTGCATTTTCTACATGTAAATCTCTGTTTCTTTGCGGATCAGGTAAATCGTCATCCGCTGCGAAAGTAAACAGATTCTGCCAGTCCCCATCACTTGCCGGATTTTCGTACCGTTTGATTTTATCGATCATGATGGCAGCCTCGCTTCTGGATTGAGCAGAAATCCTCCCAATTCCTATGTCTACCCTGGCTAACCGGTTCAGCTTCCCTTCAGAATCATCCATCAACCCAAAGTAATCGTCACTGCCATAAGACTGTGTTCGATGTATTGACTCAGCGGTTTGATAGGTTAAGATATAATTGGTGAAAGAATTGGCAATAATATTCTTAGTATCGTAAGTCGTATCTCCAAAAAGAAGAAGATACCGGGGGGGAGTTTCGCCATCTGCAACAGCCACATCCCAAAGATGTTTTAAAAAGTCTCTTAACGCAGTTGGGTCCTTAACTCCAGAAGAAAACTCATTCAAAACCTGATTCTGAGTTACAACCAGAGGGGTTAATCCATCTTGCTGAGCTCTGTGATTTGCCAGTTCCTGAGCGTAGTCAAGAAATAACTCTGAGGTAATAATTATGTAGTCAGGATATGAGGAAACTCCATGAAGATTTTGATTGGTAACCTGTGATCCCATAACTGGAGTAGAAGGATTAGCCTGTACCATAATTTTGGTTTCAGGATCTGAATTATATATAAGACTGTATTCGTTATTTACCGAAGTTACATTGAGAAGCTGGGGTAGGGTTGGATTGGAAATATCCATTGCATAAGGAGTACTTGAAAAACCTCCCATTCTGTAATCCACAATCTCTGAAGCTGATCCATCAAAAGGAGCGTAGAAAAACAGTCGATTATTTTTAGCGGTAAGTTGGCGGTGTACTATTATTCTAAAATAATCGATGAAAGCATTTGCTCCTGAATCGGTATTCTTCATCATTAAGTCGAGACGGAGTATGCCATTTGCAGATGGTTCTTCTGCTGTAGTGTTTGAGAAGACGAATCGTCGGGCTGACTCAAATTCGTAGGACCCATAATCTGTGGTCAATCGCGATATTGAAAAGTTTCTGAATAAATTGTCATTAAAATTCAGGTCAAAAGAAGTGGTAGCTTCGGAACGAAGATAAATTTGCCCGGAAAGCCGGACAGGAACCGAAGTATCAACGTCGGGTAAAGTATCTCTGAACACAGTTATAAGTTGATTGGCAGCCGTTGCAGGAATAGTTTGCCCTAACCAATACCTGCCAGATTTTTGTTTAGTTTCTGTTTTAGTGAGTTCTTCTTCTTTCCAGACGAAATCATCAAAAGAAGAAATTGTTCTGCTAGGAGTTAAGCCTGTATTTACTACCGAAATACGATCTCCCGGAGAGTTTCCAATGGTCAGAAATACATAAGTGCTATCGCTGTAAGGGTGAAGTTCGTGAGTAAATGAATTTCCGGCTCTGGATTCCTGATGTGGACTGTTCCCATAAAAAATTACCCGGTCATTAGTATCAAAACTGCCATCATTTTCGCCTTCAACAAGAATGGGAATCTGAGAAAACTCAGGACGTTCATCGCTGTTTCTTTCGGCTAGAACATATCCGTCAGTTCCCCAAAGTTGGATGTTTTTGGGATCAATTGAACTAACATTAATCCCAAGTTGAGACAGATAGTTTGTGTCCATTTGGTAGATAGCTCGCCTCCCGATTGGGATTTTAAACCAGTTACCGACAGAAAGAGGATGATCTTCTGCAAGAAGTTTCTTTTGGTTGATTGAAGTAAGTGGCACTTCATCATTCACTTTATATATCCTGAATCTAATGTGTTGTGTGTGCAAAACAGATTCAGAAGAATAACGGGTTAGATGAATTTGCAAAGAAGCGACTTCGTTTCCCCTGTACATGCCACGGTTGGTAATTTCGGCAACGGGACTTTCAGAAGAGCTCAGGTTTAAGGCAATTTTCTTAGCATCGGAAATAATTTCTTTGGTCGAAAAAACTGATTGATCAATGATTTCGTATCTGGCAGAACCGTTTTCGATTGGTACCATGAACTCATAAGAAGGATATATACCCAGATCTAGGTTTACAATTTCGTATTCAGTGTAGGAGTCAGTAACAACAACTTTACTAAGTTCCTGCGCGCTCAATATTCCCGTGAAAAGGAATAAAAAGGAGAACAAACCGATATAGGAAAATCTTTGAGACATACAGGGTGTTTAAACCGGGAATTACAACTAATATTGCCGGACTAGAAAAATCCAGCGAACCAGAATAAACCTGATTTAAGATTGATCTTTAACGTTGGGATTGGCTTTTAAAACCATACAGTAACAATGTTCTTTTTTTAGGGATTAAAAAATGAATTTGTAGCTGTGCGTATGGTATAACTGGTTTGTTAAAGATGAATGCTAATTATAGCAGTGGAATGTAATAATGTCAACAAAAAAACACTTTTTAGAGCATTTCTAATACAAGAGAAGAAGCACCGCCACCGCCATTACAAATCCCTGCACAACCATACTTTCCTTCAGTTCGATGAAGAGCATGAATCAAGGTGACAACGATCCGTGCACCTGAGCAACCGATTGGGTGCCCAATGCTTACCGCCCCGCCATGGATATTTACTTTCTCAGGGTCTAATTCCAGAATTTGATTATTAGCAAGAGCTACTACAGAGAAGGCTTCATTTATTTCGAACAGATCAATGTCTTCTTTACTGAGGTTTGCTTTTTTAAGAGCTAGAGGAATGGCGTCAGCCGGAGCAGTAGTAAACCATTCCGGGGCTTTTGCAGCACTTGAGTGGCTTTTTATTCTGGCAAGAGGTTTAAGCCCGAGTTCAGTTGCTTTTTCTTCGCTCATCAAAAGTACCGCTGCAGCACCGTCATTAATACTGGAGGCGTTAGCAGCTGTAACCGTTCCTTCTTTTTCAAATACAGGGCGAAGTGATGGTATTTTTTTAAAGTTAACTTTGCCAAGCTCTTCATCTTTAATCACCTCAGTAACATTTCCTCTTCGATCTTTCACATTCATTTTTATGATCTCATTGGAAAAATACCCTTCTTCATGGGCTTCAATGGCTCTTTTATAAGAAAGCGTGGCGTATTCATCCTGCTCCTCACGGCTTATAGAACATTCTTTTGCGCATAATTCTGCCGCATTTCCCATGGCGTAATCGTTATAAACATCCCAAAGCCCATCTTTCTGGATTCCATCTTCAACTTGGGCATGACCATATTTAGAGCCGAAGCGATGTTTTGGGAGATAATAAGGCACATTGCTCATACTTTCCATTCCTCCTGCAACAATAATATCAGCGTCACCCAATCTGATTTGATCCGCACCAATCATTATTGCCTTCATTCCGGAAGCGCATACTTTATTGACAGTGGTAGAAGGTGTCAATTTTGAAAGGCCTGCTTTCAAAGCAGCTTGTCTGGCCGGTGCCTGACCAATTCCCGCAGTTAGCACATTGCCCATTACCACTTCATTAACTAAATCCGGAGAAATCCCTGCAGATTTAATGACCTCCAAAATGGTAGCAGCACCAAGTTCAGGAGCGGTAAACGAAGCGAGGCTTCCTCCAAATGCTCCGATGGGGGTTCTTTTTGCGGCAACAATAACTACGTTTCTCATTGGAAGAATAGAATTAGAATATTTTGATTGTAAGCGCTTTTCCAGCTCACCAAAGATACAAATAGTAAAGAAAAGGAACTGTTAAAATGCTTGATCCAAGTCAGCAATTAAATCATTCACATCTTCAATTCCTACCGAAATACGAATAAGGGAATCGCTTAATCCCGCTTTTTCTCTTAACTCTTTTGGGATAGATCCATGAGTCATAGAGGCAGGGTTACTTATCAGAGATTCTACTCCACCTAAACTTTCAGCAAGAGTAAATACCTTGGTACTACTCATAAATTTTACGGCTGCATCGATGGAATCATCCTTCAAAGTGAAAGAAAGCATAGCTCCAAAATCATCCATTTGCTCTTTAGAAAGCTCGTGCTGAGGGTGAGATTCCAGCCCCGGGTATATCACTTTTCCTGCTTTAGGATGGGAATTTAGAAATGCAGCTATTTTTTTAGCATTCTGAACCGATCGCTCTACACGAACGGCAAGCGTCTTGATTCCTCGAAGTGTAAGGTAGCAATCCATTGGTCCGGGAACTGCTCCGGTCGATTTGACCTGAAATCTTAAGTTCTCAAGAATTTCTTTGTGGGAAGTCGCAACAGCTCCGTGGATTACATCCGAATGTCCGGCCAGATACTTTGTAGCGGAATGGAGTACTGCATCAGCGCCAAACTCCAACGGGCGTTGTAGATAGGGGGATGCAAAAGTGTTGTCTACAATAGTGAGAATATCGTTCGATTTAGCAATTCCAACCAGTTTTTTTAAATCAACTACCCTAAGAAGCGGATTCGTTGGAGTTTCAATCCACATCATTTTTGTTTGTGGAGTAATGGTGTTCTCAACCAATTCCAGATCGGTCATATCAATGAATGAGAACTTAATGCCGTAAGGCTCAAAAACCGAAGTAAATAAACGATAAGATCCGCCGTATAAATCATCAGAGGAAATGATATGATCTCCGGGTCTGAACATTTTCATTAAAGCATCCATTGCAGCAACCCCGCTCGAAAAACAAGCTGCTTCATCTGCACCTTCTAAACCGGCAATCAGCTTTTCCAGTGCAGTTCTTGTGGGGTTTCCCACCCGAGCATAATCATAGCCTTTATGAACGTTAGGAGCAGATTGCTCGTAGGTAGAGGTTTGAAAAATAGGGGGCATTACCGCGCCTGAGGTTTCTTCAGACTTTTGACCGGCATGGATTGCTTTAGTATTAAATTTCATTGATGTGCTAAGAACTAAATCGTGATTCTTTAAGTGCCTTAAGACCTTCTAAGGTCGATTCCGCAGTTTCATTCCGGGGGGAAATTCCAGTGAGTTTTTCATAATATTCAATAGCAAAGTTAAGCAAAATCTCAGCTTTAGTATGAAGCGCTTCTTTATCACTTTCAAAAGCAACTTCGTGTACTCCTAAATATTTTCCTGTAAGGTTGTTATAAAAAACTGCAAGACTTTCAACATAGTTTGTGTTCAATGTATCCCGGCTATAAGCCTGAATTAATTCTTGTTCGGCTTGTTCTCCAACACCTTCGGCTTCAAACCTGATCTGAGAAACAAGAACTGTATCATTATTCTGGTAGGCCCGAGCTAGATCGCTCATGATAGAACCGGTGATTTCATAAAGCTGAGTACCATAAACGTTTCTCAAAGCAGCGTCATTAGGGTAATTTTCAACTAAATCGTTTAGCAGGTCAACAGCTTTTTCATTGTTCGAACTTGATATATATGCGTTCACCAATCCAAAAGCGATATTTTTGCTTTGGATAACGTCTTTATTTGCAAGTTCATAGTAGAATACTGATTGATCAGGTTCACCATGTTGTAAATACAGAAATCCGAGGTTTTCATAGAGTTTAGGAGGTACTTCATTCAATGTATTCTTAGCGATATTCAACGTAGAGATTGCTTCCTGAACATCTCCGGTCGAAAATTGGGCAGTAGCAAGAGAAAGGTGGCTACTTGCTTCCATTGGTTTCAGGATAATTGCGTTTGAAAAGTGAGCCTGTGCTAGTGAAAAGTCATTGCTTTCTTCCTGATTGTTGAATTCAGCTGTACCCGCATTGTGCTCCTCAGACCAAAGCTTTGTTTTGATTGCCTCAACCTCTGTCTGTTGCGTTGAATCCATTCCGACTTCTGCCGCCTGCTCAAAAGAAGCGATGGCTTCGGTATAGAACTCTCCTCGTTCTCTGGGGTCTAAAGGCTCGGCAATTAAGGTATTGATCTTTCCCTTATTGATGAGTAGACCGGGTTGATTAGGATCCTCAGCCAGCTGTTCTTCAATCTGAGTTAATGCCATCTCATACTGATTTTCAGCAATCAACGAATCGATAGAAGGCTTAGAAGAAGAACAAGCGAAAAAAAACCCGATAGCAAGCACCAGGCCTGCTAATCGGGTATAGTGAAAATTATTCATGGAGTTATTTATTTTGAATAAGCCTGGATTACATTCCTGCTTTTTCCATAGCAGCTTCAGCTTCTTCACGCATGTCAAGAAGAGTATAGATACGGAAAAGTGAAGACCAGTATGAGGTGTTATCAGGGTCTAATTCTGCAGCTTTTTCATAGTTTTTCATTGCCTTTTGAGCTTCTTCACGAGCCATTTCATCATATTTTGCAGCTTCGTCATTATCTACGGTATTATTTCTCTTTTCAAACAATCCGGCAGATTTATTTTGATAGAGTACTCCGAGAGTGTTAAATGTTGCTGGTATGGTGTCGTCAAGTTCAGCGGCTTTAACAAGGGCGTCTTCCGCACTGGCAGTTAAATCAGCTATTTCAGCATCGATTTTTTCGTTTTCAGCTTTAAGTTCGTTGATCTCTTCTTCTGAGCCGTCATTTCTTTCAAGGTCAAAGATCTTATCAGAATTCTCAGAGTATTGATCGGTAAGTGTAAGTACTCTTTGGTATACTCTCGAGCCAACAACAAGATAGTATCTTGCATTATTAGGATCTGTCTCGATCAGACCATTCATAACTTCCAGAGCTTCATCTGTTTCACCAATCTGGAAAAGACCATCAGCTAATTTCTGAACAAGGCTAACGCTATCTGGATAAAGTTCCAGACCTTCACGCATTATTGAAACGGCTTTATCTGGCTGCCCGCTAAGGAAATAATAAGATCCTAAGCGGTCGTACTCTGATGCTTTGCCTTGATCCTGAAGTTCAATAACAGTTGTAAGAGCTTCTGCAGCGTTATTATAATCACTATTCATGTAGTATACCTGAGCTAGTACATCAAAAGACAACACACTGTCAGGATTTATAGTGGTAGCATTTTCAAGGTGAGCAATTGAGATTTGAAGAGGATTGTCTACACTAGCCATTACACTGTCATCAGTAGCGTATTGAATAGCTTCATTGTGCTCTAAACTCCAGGAATTTAAAACCAAAGGAGTGATTTGTTCTGATTCTCCGGAAGGCTCTTCCTGAGCGGCAAATAGTTCCTCTGCTTCATCTAAATTTGAACGCATATCTTCGTAAGTTGGAGTACGTTCTGAGGCGATTGGCTCTGCTTCTGCAATTTTTCCTAAAACAACGGCTTTGTAGTAGTAGCCAAGTGGATTAGCAGGTTCTTTGTAAATAAGAGTGTCGGCAGCAGATAGAGCTGCGTTGTAATCTTGCGAATCTATTCCTGCTTGTATCGGTTTAATAAGTGGATTGCCTGATTCACAACTGGCCGCAAAGAAGACAACCAAAAGAGCAGCGAAGAGACTATAGATATGCTTTTTCATTTTTTATTCGAATTGAAAGTGGATGATTAAAGATTCTTTTTTAAGTTTTACAAAGTAACCATATAATGAACTTTCCGCAATAAAAGTACGGAGAAGCATCAAACCGAATTTTATAAATCAACTGTTATGAAAAAAAGAGTTTCTACTTCGAAAGCACCAGCAGCAATTGGTCCCTATAGCCAAGCTATTACCCACAATGGGTTAGTATACTGTTCAGGACAAATTCCATTAAATCCTTCAACAATGGAAATTGTTGGTGATGATGCAGCTACACAAGCTGAACAGGTAATGAAGAATTTAAACGAGGTTCTTAAAGAGGCTGGGAGTGATTTTTCAAAAGTGATTAAGTGCTCCATTTTCCTGGATGACATGGGAGACTTCGGGAAAGTTAATGAAGTTTACGGAAGCTATTTTGATGCAGATCCTCCTGCAAGAGAAACTGTTGCTGTTCAAACATTGCCAAAAGAAGTATTGGTAGAAATCAGCTGTATCGCTTACATCTGATTTACTTTAAAAGAGCGAGTGATTTTATTCCCGGCCTTATCAAACACGGTAAGGGTGATAATATTCTCTTTCTTTGGAACGAACTGGGGGTGGTAATAGATGAGTAAATCTTCTTCGTTATCATACTCCAGAATTCCTCGTTCTCCATTTACAAAAGCATTCGAATCTCCGAAATTGATTCCCGAAAGAGAATCTTCTGCGGAAATCTGCACTACCCATTTGCCATAATCGGTCTTTATAATTTGAGGGGTTTGTACAACAGGAGGCTCATTATCAGGCATAATAATGAACTCACCGAGGTCTGATGGATATCCATATACTGTTCGCCCTTTCAACTCAGAATCTATATGGGTGATTCGGTCTCGAGTTCGGTCAATTCTGAATAGTTGATAACGATTTCCATCTTCAAAATTCTCGCCTAAATAAAACTCAATCTTAAACTCTTTTCTTGAAGGGATCATAGCTGGTTGTACATTTATATACGGAAAGCCATCTAAGTAATTTGTATAACTTATCACAGAGAGCGTATCGAAAAAGGTGTTCGGAGAAAAGGTTACTGATAGTTTTTGATTAGGTGTTGTGAACGAATACGACTCCTCCGGAAGGAAGCGGGATATAAGTATTTCTGCTTCTGGGTTCCCATATAAATGTTGATTCTTTTCAGAATTCCATGTGACACCCGATTCAAAGTTTTTCAAATCGATAACTTCGGTGCCATCGTAAACCCAGTCTTCTGTCCAAAACCGTGTATGCATTGGATTAGGAGAGGCTTTATTTTGCTGAGTTGAAACTGAGGGAGCTCCATCAACCCAAAAATTTGCTTCCGTTTTATTCCCGTAGTAGTCTTTTGCAAATATAGTGAAAGAAGCAATCGCGTCACTTGGATTTATAGAAGTTCGGGTATCAACAATTTCATAAAAAGGATTTTCAGGCCCATCTTTTTTGTACAGGGTTTGGTACGATCTTCGATGAGCTCCTATATCAGGAATTCGGTCAGTAAACATCACATCATCTTCTTCAAACTTAAACTGATCAAGTCTTTCATAAAACAAAGTATCCTTGCCTTGAAGTAAACCGAGCTCATAGGTTGCATATTTGTTGGTTACTTCATTGGCTTCATCAAAGTTGGAAACGGTAATTCCAATTGGGCCATTTGCTTCTATGGTTCCAAAGCTGACATCTCCCGAATCATCATTAAATGGGTAGTAAAGCTGGGGGAATTTGGATCCTCTGATGGTACTTTCGGGCGATAGAGGAAATACCAGCATAGCCGAAAAGGTTGGGGCAATAGTATCTCGAACTCTAAGATTCGTTCGTAGTGCATTGATGGGATTGTCTTCTGAATCTCTTACTTCGAAATGAAGGTGAGGCGGTCCCACCCCCGTTGAACCTGTGTATCCGATTACGTCTCCCTGGGAAACCTGAATTCCCAGATGCTCAACCATTAGATTGGTTTCGAAAGAGTAATCCAGCATTCGAACAGAGTCTACATGGGCCTGAAGCGTATCATTAAATCGCTGCAGGTGAGCATACACAGTAAAACTTCCATCATTATGCTTTAGATAAATTACTTTCCCATATCCCTCAACCGAAACACCAAGACGATATACGATACCGTCTTTCGAAGCGAATACTCTGTAGCCTTCACGCCCCCAGGTTTTTATGTCGAGTCCAGAGTGATAATGTGCCGAACGGGTTTCTCCAAAAGTAGAAGTTAGATGCTGACTTGCATCAGTTGGCCATAAATAGTCTTGTGCCTGACCAAGAACTAAGCTGGGGAAAAAGGCTAAAAATAAAAGAAAGTGAAAAGCTCTTAAGATCACTTTGCGATAGAAATGGTTAAAGATGTAAGGTCGTTATCTAGTGTTGCTGTGAGTTCATCACCAGACTTTACAGCCGATACACCTTCAGGAGTTCCCGTAAAAATTAGGTCACCTTTTTTCAGAGTGAAAATTTCGGAAAGAAAGCTGATTATAGTCGGGATATCGAAGATCATTTCGGAGGTTGAAGCCTTTTGCCTGATTTCTCGATTAATAGTCAGTTTTAACTCAGTATTGGGAAAAGAGTCTGAATCAAAAGGAATAAATGAACTTATTGGAGCAAACTTGTCGAAACCTTTAGATATAGCCCAGGGATGGCCCTTTTCCTTCGCTTTTTGTTGCAAATCACGGGCTGTAAAGTCTATTCCTATTCCAAAGCCTGCGACATATTCTAAAGCTTTTTCGGATGGAATATTTTTCCCGGATTTGCCTATCGCGAGTACTAGTTCAACTTCGTGGTGTATTTCCTTGCTGTGTTCCGGAAGCTCAATCACATCTCCATCAAAGCAAATTGTAGTTATTGGCTTAAGAAAAACAATGGGAGAGGCGGGGGGCTCACTTCCTAATTCGCGAGCGTGTTTGGCGTAGTTTTTACCAATACAAAATATAGTATTGATTGAGAGGTTAAGTCCGGGGATAATCAGATTCTTCATAGTTCGAAGATATAAAAAAAGGTGCTGTATTAAGTATCAAGTTAACGTGTATCTCTTTTGTATACAGCTGGTCTGCTAAGGATGAACAAATTTGATTCTCTTGGACCCTTAGTAAATACAGAAAAGGCGAAAGCTGCGCTTCCGCCTTTTTATAAGTTGTTTTTGGTTTAATCGAGTTCTTTCCAACGTACAAAAGCTTCCATCGCCTCGTATTCTGCCAGTCCCAATTGATCATACATTCTAGCTGTAAGTTGGGTACGATCATCAGCTCGCTGCCAGAATTCTCTTTTATCTGTACCAGGAAACAAAGGACGATCTTTTTGAGACTGATGTTTGAAAATTGCTTTTCTTTTACGGTCTGTTTCTTCAGGACTGAGTGGTACAGCCATTTCGATGTCTTCAATATCCCATTCCTGCCAGGCACCACGATATAACCAAGTCCAGCAATCTTTCATCCAGGCTTCATCTTTAAGTTGTCTGAGTGCTTCAAAAATAGCATCCAAACAAACTCGATGTGTTCCATGAGGATCAGATAAATCACCCGCTGCGTAAATCTGATGTGGCTTAACCTTTTTGATTAGTTCTTTCGTGATTTCTATATCCTCTGGACCAATCGGATTTTTTCTAACCTTACCTGTTTCGTAAAACGGCAAGTCCATGAAATGCATGTTTTCATCCGGAATGCCGACGTATCTGCAAGCAGCTTTTGCTTCTCCCCGTCGTATTAAACCTTTTATAGTTTTTATCTCCTCGGAATCGATTGCACCAGGAGTTTTATTACTAATTGAATCTCTGACTTTTTCAAAAAGTTCGGATGTTTCTGAATTTTCGAATCCAAATTTTTGGTGGTAATCTGTTACAAAATCAGCAAAACGAATAGCCTCATCATCAAAAACAGCAATATTACCTGAAGTTTGATAAGCAACATGAACCTCATGTCCCTGATCGACAAGCCGAATAAAAGTCCCACCCATTGATATTACGTCATCATCAGGGTGTGGACTAAAGATTATTACCCGTTTTGGATGAGGAGATTTACGCTCAGGTCGGCTAGTGTCATCCGCATTTGGTTTCCCTCCAGGCCAACCTGTTATGGTATGTTGTATCTCATTGAAAATGCGAATATTAACATTGTAGGCACTACCAATGTCTATTAGAACGTCATTCATTCCATGTTCACTGTAATCTTCATCCGTAAGTTTAAGGACAGGTTTCTCAAGGGTAGTACTAAGCCATACAACAGCTTTTTTTAACATTTGGTCGCTCCACTCAATAGGTCCAAGTAACCATGGGGTTTTACTTCGTGTAAGTTCTGCCGAAGAAGCTTCGTCTAGAAGAAATTCAACTTTAGGATGCTCCTGAAGAAAAGTAGCAGGGATTTGGCTGGTGATTTCACCTTCGATTGCTTTTTTAACAATGCCTGCTTTCCCTTCTCCCCAGGCCATTAGAAATACTTTCTTGGCTTTCATAATGGTACCTACTCCCATAGTGATTGCTCTTCGGGGAACATTTTCAACACCAAAAAAACCACTCGCAGCATCCAGTACTGTTAAACTGTCTAAAGCAATTAACCTTGTTTTTGAGTTAATGGAAGATCCAGGTTCATTAAACCCAACATGTCCGGTTCTTCCAATACCTAAAACCTGAATATCGAGTCCACCGAAATCTTCGATCTTTTTTTCATAAGATTCACAGAAGTCATAAACTTTTTGTCGATCCAGAGTACCATCCGGTATATGTATATTTTCTTTTTTAATGTCGATATGATCAAATAAATATTCATTCATAAAATGAACGTAGCTGTGAATTGAATCAGGATCCATAGGGTAGTACTCGTCCAAATTGAAGGTGAGGACGTTTTTAAAACTCAGACCCTCTTCTTTGTGCATTCTTACAAGTTCATCATACATTTGAGTAGGAGTAGAACCCGTAGCGAGTCCCAAAACAGTATGCTTTCCTTCTTTATTTTTTGTGCGTATTAGAGTGGCAATTTCTTTGGCAGCATAAACCGAGGCTGATTTCGCAGTTTCAAAAACTTTCGTCGGTACTTTTTCATACTTTTCAAATTCAGGTTGAACAAGAGGGGTGGTTAACATACTGCTGGCTGGTTAGTTTTAATTTTTAAAAAATAGGTACTATACATAGAGAGGGCAAAAATAAAAGTTAGAATGGAGAAATACATGTTATTGTGGCCATAATATGTGTAAAAATTAATTTCTTAACATTGTGGTACAGAAAAGGATAAGAGAGTAAATTTGTAGGGATTTGATTTGTGAAAACTAAGGCTTATTAATGTATTTTAAAGTCAAAGAAGTGACAAATTAAATAGCATGATCGACACCCATTCACATATTTACTTAGAGCAATTTGATGAAGACAGAGACGAAGTGATGAGTAGGGCTGTTGAAGCCGGAGTGAAAGCGATCTTTATGCCCGCCATTGACTTCAGCTCTATCGAACAGATGGAGAAGTTGAGTCACCTGGAAATTGATTTCTACAAAATGGCGGGAATTCACCCTTGTGATGTTGAGGGAAACATTACCAAAAACTTTGAGCAGGAACTACACGAATTCTGCTTACGGGATGATTTTTACGGAGTTGGTGAAACGGGGCTGGATTACTACTGGAGCACCGATTTTAAGGAAGAACAAAAGCAAAGCCTGCACATCCACTGCAACGTTGCCAAAGAGGTTAAAAAGCCTGTGATTCTGCATAACCGGGAGAGCACATCAGACTTACTGAACCTGATCGAAGAAGAACAGGATGGAAGTCTTACCGGAATTTGGCACTGCTTTAACGGAACCGTAGATGAAGGAAAACGAGCTATCGACCTCGGACTTCACTTGGGAATCGGGGGAGTAGTTACCTTCAAAAACGGAGGAGTGGATAAAACCGTGGCTCAGCTACCATTGGGTAAAATGGTGCTCGAAACTGATGCACCCTATCTCTCACCCACTCCAAAAAGAGGCAAACGCAATGAACCTGCTTTCATAAAATTCACAGCCCAAAAACTCGCCGATATTTTTGAAATGAGTTTGGAGGGAGTGGTGGAGAAGACTAGTGAAACAGTAACAAAATTATTCTTCAAATGAGAAAACAGTATCACTTTAGAAGGTCTGGAGAGGATATGTTGATTTGGGATGTGGATCGACTGATCACCATGTCCGAAAAAATAGAAACCACGAAGTTACACCTTGATCAGATTAAGAGCATAGATGAGAATTATTGGTTTCAAAATGATGATGATATCCCTTCTGTTCGTGAAATTGTCGGACATTTAAACTTAATGGAAAAATCCGATCTGAGTTACCCTATTCTTATCACAAAAGATGGTAGGGTTATTGATGGAATGCACCGGGTATTAAAAGCGCTGATTCAGAAAGAAAAGCACATTAAAGCAAAGGTATTTAATGAGTTACCTGAACCCGACTTTATAAATAAGCATCCGGATGAATTAAAGTATGATTAAGTAAACATCAAAAAAGTACGAAACTAAGATTTTATCTCATTCAACTTTCATTTGCTAAATAATTTCGAAGGTTTGATTCTGGTTACGATGCTCTGTGTCGTAACTCCATACGCTCCGTCGCAGAGCATCGGAGCGAGGGTAAATGGAGTGCTTTTGGTTTGAGCAATTGAATTTATTATTCGCCTGATCGGAATTATTTTCCTTTGGGTACACTTATTCTAGCTTCATATTTCCCGGCGATATTTAAAAGGTAGTTTTTTAATTTTGCTATAAAACTGTCTCCCGCTGGAGGGAGACAGAGTCCAAACTTGTTTGGGCTCTGAGGGAGGACGGTGGTGACATTAAATTACGAGCCACTCCCGTCCTCTCCCTGATTCATACGCAAGCGCATGAATCTGTCCCTATCCAAAGAGGGTCACAGCTACTTCGTAACAAACTGATGTCTATACAGTAACAGCCACAGTTCAAAACCAGATTAATAAAATCTTCATATCAGATAATTAGCCTGTAAATACATCAATTAATCAAAAAAAGGGAAAAATCATGGAAAAGAGAGTAATGGGATTTTTAATCATCGTGTTTTTGATGATGTCATGTGCAGAAGTGGTTGCCATAGATCCGGCAGTAACAGCTGACCCCTATGGATTCTGGAGCGGACTCTTACATGGGATTATTGCTCCGTTCAGTTTTATCGGAAGCCTCTTTAAAGAAGACATAGCCGTGTATGCGCTAAATAACACCGGAGGATGGTACGACTTTGGATTCCTACTGGGTGTTGGGACGTTTCTGGGTGGAGGGAGTAAAGGAGCTAGCAGACGAAAAAGAGATTGATAGCATTATTACTCTTTGTAATTTCGAGCCAAAGCGAGAAATGAGAGAATTAACCAGAGGGATTTAACCCCAGCTTCTTCAAATCCTCAAAACCATTTAAGAACTCAGGTTCAAGTTTTAAAAAACCGTACTCAAACCGATAAGGTCGGTCGGTCCTCAGTTTTTGAAAAAGGATGGCTTTATCGGGGCGTTTTGCTAAATCCCGAAGTGCAGCATCGTATTCTTTGATTGGATGAAGCCGAAGCAACCAATTTACTAACGAATACTGAATATGTGCCGGCTTGATTTCTTTAAATTGATACAGGTTTTCTGTAGGGGGGCATTTCAATCCAAAAAATTGGCATAACTTCTCACAAATCATGTTACTGGCATTTAGCTTCGATTGCTCTGAATATCCTGCAATATGAGGGGTTGCGATAAAAGCCTGATTGGCAAATTCGATATCAAAATCCGGTTCGTTCTCCCATACATCAATAACTACATCTTTTACATGTTCGGAATCCATAGCTTTAAAAACGGCAGATTCATCAATTACTCCGCCCCGGGCAGCATTAATAATTAACTCAAAAGATCGTCCTGCCAGCTTTTCCTCGTTAAGCCATTGTCTAGTTGGATATTTTCCTGAATCTGAGAAGGGAACATGGAAGGTGAGGATGTCACAATTTAGAACTTCGTCTAATGAAGCCGAGTCAAAATCAGGTTCTCGTTCAGCTCTGGGCGGATCAAAAAGCGCAGTTTTAAACCCAAAATCAGCGAATATTTCTGCCACAGCTGAGCCCGCATTTCCAACACCGATTATTCCGTAGGTAAAATCATGGAGGTTTTTTTTCTTGTCTTCTCTCCAAAGGAGTAAGGCAGTCACTACATATTCAGCTACTGCCCGGGAGTTATTTCCAAGAGCATCCACGAACTCAATACCATTGTTTTTAAGGTAGTTGATGTCTACATGATCGCTTCCGGAAGACCCGGTACCCACAAATTTCAGGGAATCAGGGATAATTTTAAATGACTGGTCATTTAGCTTAGAGACGGTGCGTAGAAGTAAAGCATCGAATCCGGTTGTATCAGGTAGCCCGTGATGTGGATCATAAGTAGTTAATTCAACCTCATTGGGAAGAAATTCTTCCAGTCTGTACAGATTTTGATCGGCTATTACTTTGATCAAAGAAAATCAGGTTTAAGTGAGAAAATAATGCTGAATTGACCTATACTTGGTCTATGAACACTAAGTATAACATAGTTTCACTTATTCGCAAAAAACGGGATGGTAAAAGTCTCAGCAGTGATGAAATCAAATATATCGTACAGGCTTATACCAAAAACGAGATAGAGGATTATCAGGTAAGTGCTTTTTTAATGGCGGGTTTTTTGAATGGAATGAATTCAGAAGAATCAGCGGCCTTAACGGAGTCGATGCTTAATTCAGGAATTGTGGTAGATTTGTCATCTGTTCCCGGCAAAAAGGTTGACAAGCATTCCACCGGAGGAGTAGGAGATAAATTGTCCCTAATTCTGGCCCCAGTTGTTGCTGCGGCAGGTGTTCCGGTTCCTATGATTTCTGGTCGTGGATTAGGGCATACCGGTGGTACGCTAGATAAGCTGGAATCCATTCCAGGTTTTTACACGGATATGAATCTGGAGCGTTATGTCGAAATTATCTCTAAACACAATCTGGTTCTTGCAGGGCAAACCAAGGAAATTGCCCCGGCTGATAAGAAATTATATGCACTTCGTGATGTAACTGCCACCGTTGAGTTTATCCCCTACATTGCAGGAAGTATTATGAGTAAAAAGCTTGCAGAAGGGATTGACGCACTCGTACTGGATGTAAAGTACGGCTCGGGCGCTTTTATGAAGACTATTGATGACGCTATTGAACTGGCTGAGGCTCTGGTAAGAATTGGTGATCAGTTCGGGAAAAAGACGATTGCTTATCTCACAAATATGAACCAACCATTAGGACTTAATATCGGGAACTGGTTGGAGGTGGAGGAATGCATTCACGCACTTCATGGAAATGGTCCCGATGATATTCTGAGGCTTTCGAACCTGCTTTCCGGAACAATGATTTATTTGGGTAATAAAGCAGTGAGTGTTGAGGAAGGAATCAAAAAGAGTGAAGAAGTGATTTCGAATGGAAAAGCCTTCCAGAAATGGATTGATATTGTGGAAGAGCAGGGAGGGGACACATCAGTTATCAAAAACCCGGATGATTACCCCAAAGCAACTTACGAATTTGAACTTCTAAGCAAGTATGATGGCTTCATAAACTCCATGAATTCTTATGATATTGGAATGGGTTCTTTGGAACTCGGAGCAGGGCGCAAAAGTATTGAAGATATTATTGATCCCGAGGCAGGGATTTCACTAAAAAAGAAAGTTGGAGACAAAATCTCTAAAGGTGAAACAATTTTGACCGGATACACGAACAAGCCTGCCACGATTGAAGCTGTAACGGAGCAACTATACGGGGCGGTGGAAATTAGTAATGAGCAACCGAAACCGGAACGTTTGGTTACTCATATTTGCGACAGCGAAGGCACAAGGGCATTTGAGCTTTAGCATGTTGAATTACGATAATAATCAGTTAACTTAGTTCCTGATATAAAAAGGGCATAAAAATACGGTAAAAACCATGTTAAAAAGATTTATTCGCGCTATCAAATCGATGTTCGGTGGAGTTATCAGCTCCATGGAGAACCCAAAATTAATTTTAGAGCAGAATATTCGGGAACTGAACGATCAGATTCCTCAAATGAATGAGAATATCGCCACTGTAAAGGCGAATCTCATCATGCTTCAAAAAGAAGTAAAGCGCAATGAAAAACAGATTGTAGATCTTACTTCAAAAATAAAATCTGCGATTAAAGCGAACCGAGATGATATTGCAGAGGGGTACGCTCTCCAGTTAGAAAAAGCCAAAGAAACAATTATTCATTCTAAGGATCAGCTTCAGTTTGCGGAGCGTGCGTATGAAAAAGCACTGAAAGTGAAGAAGGTGTTCATGCGTGAAAAAGACCGCAAAATCCAGGAAGCCAAAGAAGCATTACGTGCCAGCGAGCGTGCAGAATGGCAATCCAAAATCGCGGATACTTTAGAGCAGTTTGAAGTGGGTGGAATTGATCAGACTCATGACGAAATGATTTCCCGTATCAACGAAGAGTCAGCTAAAAACGAAGCACGCATGGAAATTGCACTCGACAGCATCGATACGCAAACCATGGAAATCGAAGCTAATGCCGAGAAAATCAGAGCTCATGAGCTCGTAGAACAGTTTAAGCTTGAGATGGGGGAATCTTCAGGTTCAATCTCTATCGATGAAGAGCCGGAGAAGGAAGAAGCCGCTCCTACGAAATCTGTTGGTAATAAAGAAAAAAGCTAACAGGCTCCCATCATGAGTACCCAAAGCGAACAGGAACGCGAACGTCTTAAAGAAGAATACAAGGATCACTACCGACGTATTAAAGAGGCGAAAGAGCGTTTAAAACAAACCGAGCAAAAAGGAAAGATTGCACAGGCTTTGAATAATATGAATGCCGATGATCTTCTGGGATCGGTGGATGAATTTCTGGGTAAAGTGAAGGATAAGGTTACTAATGTAGAAGCCCGGTTGGATGTAGCTATGGATAGTCTGGATGAAGATGATCCGTCAACTGCTGCAGGTAAACTAAAGCAGGAAGAACTTGATGCTGAAATAAAAAAGCAGAAAGCAAAACAAACCCTGCAACAAGTAAAAGCTGAAATGGGTATGCTCTATTCGGAAATCGAAAAACATGCCGAAGAAATTCACGCGGAAAAAACGATAGGAAACAAAAAGGAAGACACTTCCGCTAACGAAGACACTTCAGAAAAGAGTTAATGTCTACAGACGAGTTAAATATAAATTACACCCGGGAGGCCTTTCTGAACCCTATTAATTTGGGAGTTCTGCTTGCCTCAACGTTAGGAGCTTTATTTTTTAGTAATCTCAGCGTAGATGTATCAAATATTCTACTTTCTACTGTATTTGGGGTTGAATTAATGTATTTGGGAGTGGTCCCAAAACTGCCGCGATTCCGGAAAAGAGTAGAGCTAAAGAAGATTAAAGAACGTCATGCTTCGAACAATGAAAAAGACTTGTTCCAATCATTAGACTCTGCAAGTCAGAAACGATTTTTAGTGCTTAAGCACCTTGCTCAATTAGTGCAGGAGAATTTTGAAAAGCTCCCGTACAGCTCTCAGGGACTACTGGATAATATTGGCAAGAAAATCGACGAGTTACTTGGAAACTATCTCACTTTGTTGGATTTGATTAAACGGTATGAAATTTATCTGAACACTTCTTTAGAGACGAATTTGAAAGAAGAAGTAATACGGCAGATTGAAGAAATTAAAAGTATCGAGTCTGAGAAGTTGAAGCGTACCAAATCAAGACGTGTGGCGATTATGCAAAAGCGTTTGCAGAAGTTTAAGATCGCCAAGGAAAAGTATTTGGTGTGTGAAACTCATCTTGAAACCATCGAAGATGCCGTTCGATATATCTACGAGCAATCGATGACGATGAGCAATCCCGAAGAAATTGGGTTCCAGCTGGATAACCTGCTTACCGAGGTGGATGAAACCTCACAACTTATCGACGACCTGGATCAGGATATCCTTCCTGAATATACTACTGAGTGGGAAACAGAACTCGATTTCGATTCTATTTTGGATGAACTATCTGATGATGTAACTTCAGAAGTAAAACCAAAGAAAAGAGTCCGGGAATAAGAATGAAAACAGATTTTGAAACGCTGATTCTGGAAGTAGAAGACTCCGGAATAGGAATTCTCACTATAAATCGCCCTAAACAGTTAAACGCGTTAAATAACCAGGTTTTTGTTGAACTGGATGCCGCTCTTGATCGAATAGAAAAAAATGATTCAATTCGCGCTTTGATTATCACAGGATCCGGTGAAAAAGCATTCGTGGCTGGAGCTGATATTAAAGAATTCGCTGATTTCAACTCTAAGCAAGCTACAGAGCTCTCAAAAAGAGGGCATCGGGTTTTCCAAAGAATCGAAGACTTAACAATTCCCGTTTTGGCTGCAATTAATGGCTATGCATTAGGCGGTGGATTTGAACTGGCGCTTTCCTGTCATTTGAGAATTGCTTCCGAAAATGCATTGGTTGGATTACCGGAAGTAAGTCTTGGTTTAATTCCGGGCTATGGTGGCACTCAGCGACTAACCAGAATTGTGGGACAACCCAAAGCAATGGAGTTAATTATGTCGGGTCGTTTCGCAAAAGCTGAGGAAGCTTTACAACTGGGCCTGGTAAACAATGTGGCTGAAGGTGATCTCATTGAAGAAGCAAAAAAAATGCTTTCCGGAATGATAAAACAAGCACCTCTCGCTATAAAAAATGCTATATTAGCAATTAAAGAAGCAGGCAAAAGTTCAGGATTCGGAACAGAAGCAAATCTATTTGGAGATTTGTTCGACACTGCTGATTTTAAGGAAGGAACTTCGGCATTCATCGAGAAACGTAAACCGAATTTCTCCGGCAAATAGGAACTAATATTTCGTTAATGAGCGACGAGCCTCCATCGGGTAGCATATCAAATCTTAAAAAAGCGGGAGCCAAATAATTATGGAATGGCTCCTTATCGTGGCAACCATCTTTCTAAGTGGATTCTTCTCAGGGTCTGAGATTGCCTTTGTTACGGCTAATAAGCTGAAGCTGGAAGTGGCCTCCAGAAAGAATAGTTTTATAGCCAATTCTCTTGATTTCTTTAAGAGTAATCCCGAAACCTTTATCACCACTACTTTGGTTGGTAATAATATCATTAATGTACTTTACGCTACGTTGATGGCTATTTTTCTTGTGAACCCTATTATTGGGTATTCAGAAGCCTGGTTCGGCCATACACCTACCGAATTACAAATTTTGATGGTTCAGACCATTATAGCTTCTGTATTAATTATGATTTTCGGGGAGATCCTCCCTAAAGCGATTTTCAGAGCGCAAGCGGATGTAATGGTGAGTGTTATCGCGATTCCGTTACGTGTATGCTATTACTTACTTCGTCCTCTGATTGTACTTGCTAATAGTTCATCAAATGTTCTGATCAAATGGTTAGTTTCAGATGCTGAAGAGGCCGTATCGCTGTATCGCCGACAAGATGTGGAACTTATTTTTAGAGAACTTCGCGAAAGTGGCGGAAGTGAAGATATCGATCAGGATGATTCTGAAATTCTGCACAACGTTCTGGAACTCTCCACCAAAAGAGTAAAAGACTCGATGATTCCCCGTATCGAGATTGAGGCAGTGGATAAAAAGACATCTTTGGAAGAAGTATTGGATTTATTCATCAAATCCGGGCATTCGAAACTTCCAATCTATCAGGATTCCATTGATGATGTGATTGGAGTAGTATTTGCCTACGATCTCTTCAATAAACCTAAGACACTGAATGAGATTATACGTCCGGTTAAGCTCGTTCCCTACAGCAAAAAATCAAAAGATCTGCTCACAGAATTTCGCCAGTCTAACATGTCGGTAGCAATTGTACTTGATGAGTATGGAGGAACTGCAGGAATGGTCACTATTGAGGATTTGCTGGAGGAAGTAGTCGGGGATATTCAGGATGAGCATGATGTAGATAGCGAAATCATGAAAAAACTCTCTCCGAACACCTTTGTTGTTTCCGGAAATGTGGAAATTGAAGAGCTCGTTGCTAAGTTTGAAGAAATTATGTTGCCAGTGGAACCTTCGGAGTATGATACCGTAGCGGGCTACATAATAAATTATTTGGGGCGCATTCCTACCGTGAATGAAGAGGTGCTTATTGAGGGTAAAAAATTCATAATTAGTAAGGCGACTCAAAGCAGAATTGAAACAGTGAAACTCATTTTAATTGAGTGACAGAGTTACAAAGTGACAAAGGCGTAAAGCTTTTTTCACTTTGTAACTTTGCTACTCTGAACCTTTGTAACTCAAAGAAAGATGTTTGACAACTATCCAGCCTGGTCACAGGAATTTGCAAGAAAATATTTAAGCCGAACCATCAACACGTTTTTGTTGCATGGCAATGTGCACGATTTGGTTCCTCTTAAAAATGGTGAAGGAACAGATTTTCATCGCCTTAAGAGCTTTCTTTCAGACGAATTTTTTGGAGCTCGTGACTATGTAATTTTCTATGATCGTGCTTCAGGGATTTACTTCAGAGATAAGGAGTCACAGACCGATTTCAATCAGGCAATTGCAGGACGTGATAGCCTAGTTGGTACCGATTACGCAAAGAAAATGCCAAAAGATCCCGTTCGTGTGTTTTCTTTGCTCGAGCAGTATTTCAGGCTTCGGTTAGATCAGAAGAAAAGTGTGGCTCTAATCATCGACTACGCAGAAACCATCATTCCTATGAGTGATACAGGTTCCACAGGAAATGAAGATAGAACTTCATTGGTCTATCTTTCAAGATGGGCACACGATCCTATGTTTCTGGCTTCCGATTTTACAACGGTTCTGATCACAGAAAATCTTCCGGATCTGAACAAGACTTTGATTCAAAACCCCTATACGACCGAAATTAAGATCACTATCCCGGGAGAAAAAGAACGACTGGATTTTGTGAAGTTTGAAACAAGGAATGATGATTTTAAAGGAGTTTCATCAGTAAAGCCGGAAATAATAGCTCAGCAAACAGCAGGTTTAAATTACGTAAATATTCGAAGCGTACTTTCAAACGCCCGTGAGAATAAAGAGAAAATCACCTTCGATAGTCTTTCCAAAAACAAGAAAGAGTTGATTGAAGCAGAAGCGTATGGATTACTTGAATTTGTTGAGAATCCATATTCACTGGATAACGTTGCAGGACATAAGTTTGTAAAAGCTCATTTACGCCACGCGGTAAAAGCACTAAAAGGTGGACGCCAGGATGTTATGCCAATGGGATATTTAGTTTGCGGACCTGTTGGAACCGGGAAAACCTTTTTGGTGACCTGTTTTTCCAGCGAAATTGGTGTACCGATGGTGAAACTGAAAAATTTCCGAAGTCAATGGCAGGGAGTTACGGAAGGGAACCTTGAAAAAATACTTTCGCTATTGAAGGCAATGTCGCCGGTAGCTGTCATGATTGATGAAGCCGATGCTTATCTTGGAGATCGTAGCTCGAGTGGTGATAGCGGAGTTTCAAGTCGTGTATTTTCACAGATTGCTACCTTTATGAGTGATACCGCTAATCGTGGTAAAATCATTTGGTTTTTGATGACGGCACGACCTGATTTGATGCCTATCGATTTAAAGCGTCAGGGCAGAGCGGAAGAGCATTTGGCGTTGTTTCCACCTCATACCAATGAGGAACGTGTGGAATTATTTGAAGCGATGAAAAAGAAAACCGGATTGCACATGACGGAGGCTTATGTCCCGGCAATCATCGAAGAAGGATTTAAAACGTTTTCCGGTGCTGATATGGAAGCCGCACTAACCCGTGCTAAATTTCGTGCCGCAGCAGAAGGAAGAAAGAAAGTCACACCAGAAATACTGGATATTGCCCTGAATGACTTCATACCTCCAACGTACCCGGAAGAAGTAGAACTTCAAACACTAAACGCTGTGCTGGAATGTACTTCTAAAGAATTACTCCCTGAACGCTATCGCGAAATGGATCGCAATGAGTTGATGTCTAAAATCGAGGAATTGAAGTTTAGGGTGGGCTAAGGAAGATTGAACATTGAACATTGAATAAAGAAGGTTGAACCTTGAAGTGAAAGATGCAGATTTGTGTCTTTTACAGTTGTTATGCTTGTAGATGTCAGGTAATCTGTCTGCAGACAGCCTGCTTGGGTAGGCAGGGCAGGTTCGTTAGCCACAATCCTGAAAGGGTTCAACATCAATAGCCCCGGGATTCATCCCGGGGGTTGAAACAAAAAAAAGAAACCAACCCCGAGGCTTTCTACAGATCAGCGCCTTCTATCTCACCGAGGGATGTAAACGAATCTCTTAAGGAGGAGACCTTTACTTGTTTGAACCAACCCTTATCCTGATTGCAATGCTCCGCTTCGTTAGCAAACTTTGTGCTCCAACGCAGAGCATTGGAGCGAGGTGAAACTAATCTTCTTTTAATCTCTATTGAAATTTATCTTTCATCTCTTAATTAGCGCGAATACATATTAAATATATATGTAAATGTATGTCAAGTCGGTATTTATAAAAAGTAGCGAGATTGGTAAAGAGGGTTTACTCCGGCAGCTGATCAATCTGTTTCAATACCTCGTCTGCTTCATGCATTTTCTGATCGCTTAGAGTTCGGTTAGTAGTAGATAACTGGTGAGCTTCGGCAAGCAGTTTTTTATACTTCTTATTGAGTTTTTCTTTTTCTGATTTTTTTCTGAATAGTCCAAACATTGGGAGTCTTTTTTGAATTAGAATATGATATACTCATCTAAATTCTATCCCTAAGAGATTCGTTCGGTATTTCGGATTACATAGTACCAGTCTTACGAGTTAGCCTCATCAATAGCTTTAACCAGTTCCGGATTATCTTTATTATGACTTTTAATATGCTCTCTTATTTCTGAAGTACGATTCTGATTCATTCGAAAACACCCAAACCATTCTGTTACCTTTATCTCAAACCCGATAATCCTTTTCAGGTAATCCTGAAGTCCTTTCTCCGGGTAATTTTTTAAATCCATAGATTTTGGCTGGTCCTTTTCAAGGGTATCAGTCAAGGTATGCATGAAGGTTCTTAGTTCTTCATCAGATAATACATTCAATTCTCCCCGGGCATGAACCAGCTGATAATTCCAGGTAGGGAGTATGCTCATTTCTTCAGGGTCTTTAGCATAAGATGAGATATACCCATGAGCGCCCTGAAATACGACCAGAACCTTGGTGCCTCTTTCGAAATACTTGGTATGTTTGTTAGCTCTGGCTAAATGCCCGTAAAGAAAATAATCTTCACCCTTTTTCCTGATTAGTAAAGGAGTATGAGAAGCAAACGGATAAGAATCCGAAGACGAAATTATGGTAGCAAAGCTATTCTTTTTTACGAACTCTTCGATGGAATTCAGATCTTCAATTTTGAAATGACTAGGTGCGTACATTTACTCTTGGGTTTATTTGAATTCGAATTTATAGAAATCTTTTATGCGATGATCCGATTTTTTATATAAAATCATCCGATCAACACTTCCTGCTTCATCCGGAGTGGAAAAAGGTTTGTAGGCATTCACTTGACTTCCGATACCGAATATGAATGCGAGTGTTATCTACAATGTTTCTGGATCATTTATTCGGAGGAATATACTGGGCAGCAACCGGAAAGGGGCTTAAGAAACAGAATTCATTCAGTTTCGCTTAAATCATTTTTGAAAGTATTTCTTTCATCATCTTAGCTGCAAGAAAGGCAGTCATTTCGTGGGTATCTTTGGTAGGATTATATTCAACTATATCAGCACCAATAACTTCGCAATCAATTTGCTGAATAAGCTTTATTACTTGTCTTGAACTTAAACCACCCGGTTCATGATGAGAAACCCCTGGTGCGTAAGCGGGATCGAAAGCATCCATGTCGAGGGAGATATATAGCGGGTTATTGAATGTAGAAATGTTTTTGAAGTCTAAATCTTTCATTTCATGTATTTCTACATTGAAACGTTCAGCTTGCTCTTTTTGATGAGGATTTAAAGTTCGAATTCCAACCTGCACTAGTTTTTCAGCAAGATTTGCTTCCATAATTCGTGCAAAAGGACAGGCGTGTGAATACGTGTCTCCTTCATATTCATGATATAAATCAGTATGAGCATCAATGTGAAGGATATCTATTTTAGAGTAAACAGCACCTAATGCTTTTAAAATGGGAAAGGTTATGGAGTGATCCCCTCCCAGAGTAAATATTTTTGAATATTCTCTGAGGTGATCCCGGGTGATATCTTCAATTTCAAAGTAGCTGTTGATTTCAAAATCTCCCTTTTCAATAACTTCCGAATTTTTTTACAGAGATAACATCTTCTGAATAGAGATTCATTGAGTCACTGTATAAAGCTTTACGTATTAAGGGAGGTGCTAAACGAGGCCCTTTTTGATAGGAAGACTTTTCATCAAACTTAATTCCCTGAACAGCAATACTTTTCATTATAACTCCTAAAACTCATTTTATAAACAATCCTATATTTCAGCACAAAGAGATATTCTCCGGAATACCTGCATTTTCTATAAACACTAAATACCTTTAATCAATTAATAGATTAAGTAACTTACTTTTTTCTAAGCAATAGTATTTTATAAGTGATGAATCCACCTATGAAAACACTGAAGTCAATAAACATTCGATTGATCATCCTTGCAATGCTGAAGTTCGGGTTGGAAAAGAAGGCAATGTTATCCATTATCAGAAGAGTACCTGTTACAAAAAGCAGAATTCTAAGTTGTCGCTGTTTGCTTATGATTACAGTTAGGATGCCGGTCGTCAAACCTGATGCAATACTCATGAGATAATTCATATTAGTTGATGATGTAAGTTCATACAGCCCAAGCCAGTACCCAGTCCGGACAAATCCCTCCACAAAAATATAAGCCCCAAGTACTCCAACCAGAAAGCCAAGCCCCATTCTGGATTTGTTCTTCGCTTCTTCTGCACTATTCAAGTTCGACTCCTGTTTCGATTAGCTTTTTCATATCTGCCACTAGCAATCAATTTCAGTCCAGCGTAGTTCCAATTATAGAGATAAGAGGAGGCGCGGAGTTTCCTTTCATCCAGTTTAATTGGATTAATTTATCTCACACACTCATTGGGCTTTTAAAATTAATCCTTTTTTAAGTTGTCAACCATTAAGTTCAACCAAATGGTTGAATCATTCGGTTGAATTACCTATTATTACGCTGAATTAAAAATCAAAAAGATGCCAGTAGAGAAAGAAACCGAAGAAAAGATTTTTGAAGCAGCCCGAAAGGTGTTTCAAAAAAGAGGGTACGAAGGAGCCAGAATGCAAGAGATTGCAGATGAAGCCAAAATCAATAAATCGATGCTCCACTATTACTACAGGAATAAGGACAATCTCTTTTTCGAAGTATTTCAGGCCGGGGTAAGAAAAATCTTTCCTCAGGTTTTTGAAATTCTGAACAGGGATATTTCACTCAAAGAAAAAACAACACTCGTTGTAGAATTTTATCACACAGCTTTTAAAGAAAATCCACAGCTGCCTTCTTTTGTGATTTTCGAGATGAACCAGAACCCCGAGAGATTCAAAGCTTTTATGGCTGCCCAAAGTATAGAAATCCCGGAGACTTTTTTTAATCAGGTGGAAAGAGAAGTAGAGGGGGGCAATATCAAACCCATCAATCCTAAACAGTTTCTGATGAATATAATAAGCATGTGCATGATGCCAATGGTAGCCAGGAATATGGTGCAAAGCCTGTTCAAAATGGATAATGAACAATACGAGGATTTTCTTGATGAGCGACGGGAGATAATTACAAATCTCATTTTCAATGGACATCAGGTTAGGGAGGAATAACTATGAAAAAAATGATACTCATTCCAATCATACTTTTATCCTGTCAGTTAGTATCTGCTCAGGAGAAAATCACTTTGGAATATTGCTATGAGCGAATTGAAACAGAATTTCCAGTAGCTCAAAAAGCAGAAATTCAGCGAAAGATTACTGAATTGAATATCCTTCTGAAGCAAACCGGGTTATATCCCGAGATGAAAATAAACGGAAGTGTCTCGTATCAGTCTGAAACTACAGACCCTTCGTTTGCAGGTCCGGCGGCTCCTGAGTTCAGTAAAGATCATTACAATATCTCACTCGATATTATGCAGCCTGTTTTTGATGCGGGAAGAACTAAGAAGTTGAAAGAAGTTGAGCAGGTTTCCGGAGAGGCTGCCCAAGCTGGTATTCAGGTAGAATTATGGAAAGTCCGAAAACAAATCGATCAGGTGTATTTCGGAATTCTGCTGATGGCTAAGCAGCTTGAGTCAGCAGAATTGTTTGTGAAAGATCTTGAAGAGCAACTGTTGGTAGTTACAGCAAGAGTTGAAAATGGAATACTCCTGCCCAGCAACAAACGAGTGATACAAGCGGAGATACTTAAACTGAAACAACAGCAGCTTCAAATTGAGTCAAATATCAGATCGGGTTATGAGGTGCTTTCTGAACTGATCGGGGAAGAAATATCTGTGAATCAACCACTTGATCTGCCCGAGAAATACATTGATTCGTTCGAAACTGAGAAAGGAATCAGCAGGCCTGAGTTAAAAGTCTTCGATCATAAAAAGAATACACTCGATGCTCGATCAGAGCTTATTAGTTCAGATAAACTCCCGGTTGTTTCGGCTTTTGCAAAAGGAGCGTATGGTCGGCCCGGTTTTGATGCTTTTAATGATGATCTCCATCTTTACTGGATGGTTGGTTTGCGTGCACAGTGGAGTTTCAGGAACTGGAGAAATTCGGAAAAGAAAACTCAAATTATACAGCTGGAGCAAGACAAGATTGGGGCAGATCAGGATGCTTTTACCCGGCAGGTGAATGCGGTTCTGGTACAAATTGAGTCTAATATTGAAGCACTAAATCAGCAGATAACACTGGATAAGGAATTGCTGGAGCTTAGGAAGGAAATCGTAGAGGAGAAAAAAAGCCAGCTCAATCAGGGGGTAATTACTTCCACAGAATATGTAACAGAGCTGAACGCACAGAACAGAACTCAGCTGAATCTTGAAATTCACAAAGTGCAGCTCATTCAGGCCAAATACGAATATCTAACACAAAAAGGAATCTCATGGAATTAAAAACATCTGGATTAGTATTGTTGATTGCCGGATTATTATTGGCTTGCAATCAAAACCAGTTATCTGATGCCTACGGACAGTTTGAAGCTGTAGAAACCATCATTTCATCTGAATTATCAGGAAAGCTGCTTCAGTTTGAGGTAGAGGAAGGAATAACTTTGGAAGCTAACACGAGGGTAGGCATCATTGATACGGTTATGCTGAGGCTTCAGAAAGAAGAACTACTGGCAGGCATTGCATCAGTAAAAAGCAGAATTGCAAATCTCACTGCACAAGCTGAAGTATACAAGGAACAACTCGCTACCGCCGAAAAGGGTTTCGAAAGGCTGATCAATTTAAAAAACGATAACGCGGCAACTCAGCAGCAAATTGATAATGCTGAGGGGCAGATTAATACCCTGAAGAAGCAAATTAATGCTGTTCAGGTGCAGAAACAATCGGTGCTAACAGAAATTGAAACTCTAAAAATCAAAATAGCTCAGGTCGAAGAGCAGATAGATAAGGCAATTATTATCAACCCGGTGAGGGGGACAGTTTTAGCCACCTTTGTTGAGCCTCATGAATTAGCAATGTCGGGCAAGCCATTGTACCAAATCGCCAACACCAAAGAATTGATTCTCAGAGTTTATGTTTCCGGCGCTCAGCTTCCTGATGTTAAGCTCAATCAACAGGTAGAGGTATTAATTGATAAAGATGAAGACAGTAATCAATCGCTGAGTGGTACGGTTAGTTGGATTTCATCTGAAGCTGAATTCACTCCCAAACTCATTCAAACCAAAGAAGAGCGTGTTACCCAGATGTACGCGGTAAAAGTACGGGTTCCGAATAAGGAAGGAATCATAAAGATAGGAATGCCCGGAGAGGTGAATTTCTAAGTGAATCCGGTTGTACAAATATCCCGCCTTTCTAAGGAATTCGGAAAAGTAGAAGCCTTGAAAGATATTTCACTAGAGATCTTTGAGAATGAGCTTTTTGGATTTATTGGTCCCGATGGAGCTGGTAAAACTACTTTATTCCGAATATTAACAACGTTATTGATGCCCGAGACAGGTTCAGCACGCGTTTTGGGTATGGATGTTGTTTCTGATTACAAAAGAATAAGACCTTTATTAGGCTATATGCCGGGTACGTTTTCTCTTTATCAGGATTTAAGTGTGGAAGAGAATATGAAGTTTTTTGCGTCGGTTTTCGGGACTACAATCGAGGAAAATTATGATCTGGTGAAACCAATCTACAGTCAATTGGAGCCCTTTAAAGATCGGTACGCTGGGAATTTATCAGGTGGGATGAAGCAGAAACTGGCCTTGAGTTGTGCGCTTATTCATAAACCCAAATTACTGATCCTGGACGAACCCACAACCGGTGTAGATGCTGTTTCCAGAAAAGAGTTTTGGGAAATGCTTCACGTGCTAAAAGGGGAAGGTATTTCCATTATTGCGTCAACACCGTATATGGATGAGGCGAATCAATGTGATCGTATAGCGTTGATTGATAAAGGGGTGATTCTCAATATTAATACACCGGAGAAAGTAACATCAGGGTTTGAAAAACCACTGTATGGATTTAAACATCCCAATAAATACGAACTGATACATCGCCTTCGTGAATTCGAGTATTCCGATTCCGTTCATCCATTTGGAGAGTTTGTACACTATACCGATCAACGCGGAGAAATTGATACCGGCGAATTAAAGAAGTACCTGGATGATAAAGGGTTAAGCGAACCAATCATCAAACGAATAGACCCTGATATAGAAGACGTGTTTATGAGTTTGATGAAACCGGAGGAAGTGAATGTCTGAGTTTGCCATCCAAACCGAAGGGCTTACACGAACATTTGGAGACTTTACAGCCGTAGACAGGATAACCTTTGATGTTAAACGGGGAGAAATTTTTGGCTTTCTGGGAGCGAACGGTGCAGGCAAAACCACTGCTATGAAAATGCTTACCGGCTTACTGACTCCATCTTCCGGTAACGCGAAGGTATCAGGGATGGATGTTTACAAAGAAGCCGAGGGGATAAAGCGGAATATCGGATACATGAGTCAGAAATTCTCTCTCTACGACGATCTTACACCCGAAGAGAATATAGAATTTTACGGAGGGGTTTACGGGCTGAGAGGTCAGGAACTAAAACAGAAAAAAGAAGAACTAATCCACTCGGTGGGATTAGAGAAGTTTCGCAAGAAATTCGTTCGCTCATTACCGTTGGGTTGGAAACAAAAACTGGCTTTCGCTATTTCCATCATTCATAATCCTAAAATCGTATTCCTGGATGAGCCGACAGGTGGTGTTGATCCGGTTACCAGGCGGCAGTTTTGGGAAAGGATTTACGAAGTTTCGAATCAGGGAATCACAGTATTTGTAACTACGCATTATATGGATGAAGCTGAATACTGCGATCGGGTTTCTATTATGGTTGATGGAAGAATTGACGCTATGGATTCTCCTGATGAACTTAAACGAGCTTTCAAAGCCAGCTCCATAGAAGAGGTATTTATACAACTGGCGCGTTCAGCAGAAAGGGGAGGGGGATGAATTCATTTAAAGGATTTGTAGTCAAAGAATTCAAACAGATTTTCCGGGATAAACGCACACTTGTTGTGTTATTCGGTATGCCGGTGATTATGTTGATTTTGTTTGGCTTCGCGCTCAGGAATGAAGTGAATAACGCTAAAATAGCGGTTCTTGACCTTTCTAAAGATGAAGTCACCAGAGAGCTTATACAAAAGCTGGCATCATCTGAAGCCTTTGAGTTAAATGCTTATTTACACAATTACGGTGAAGTAGAGGAGGTTTTCAAATCCGATGAGATTAAGGAGGTAGTTGTATTCGAGAAAGGATTTGCACAAAAATTAATGCGCGAAGGAATAGCGAATGTTCAGGTTATCACCGATGCTACAGATCCAAATCTGGCTAATATAGTCCAGTCGTATACCGGAGCAATAATCAGGGATTATACGCAAGAATTGAATTACCAGGGAACCACTATACAACAAGGAATTCAGCCCGAAATTAAGATGATGTACAATCCCGAACTTAAGAGTGTGAACCTGTTCGTACCTGGATTAATAGCTGTAATCCTGATGTTGGTTTCCGCACTTATGACTTCGATCTCTATCACAAGAGAAAAAGAAATGGGCAATATGGAAATATTACTTGTTTCGCCACTCAAACCCATTCATATAATCATCGGAAAGGTGCTTCCCTACCTGGTACTGTCTGTGATAAATGTTATTACCATTCTTGTGTTGGCGCACTACATTTTTGGAGTTCCATTTCAGGGGAGTTATGGTCTCTTTTTTGCAGAATCGATTCTTTTCATCCTTACCGCGTTAGCCTTGGGAGTATTCATCTCATCTGTGGCGAATAACCAACAAACCGCTATGATGATATCCCTTGCAGGACTTTTGCTCCCAACGGTGTTGCTTTCCGGCTTCATCTTTCCAGTTGAAAGTATGCCGGTCCCACTACAAATGGTGAGCCACGCTATTCCTGCCAAATGGTTCTTAATAGTAGTGAGAAGTATAATGCTAAAGGGATCAGGCATTGAATTTCTTTGGATGGAAACACTGATTCTTGTTGGCATTGCAATGTTCTTTATGATACTTAGCATGAAAAAGTTCAATGTGAGGCTGCAATGAGTACGATTCGATTTTTACTTAGAAAAGAGTTTCTACAGATTTTCCGAAATAAAGCTATGCTTCCCATCATTTTTGTGATGCCGGTTATTCAACTACTCATCCTTTCTTTTGCTGCTACCTATGAGTTGAAAGAAGTAAATTTTGCACTGGTGGATATGGACCGAAGTATAACTTCTCAACAGCTCATTACTCAAATGCAGGCTACCGGATATTTCGAACTTCGGGATGAATACACTTCAACCGAACGGGCAATGCAGGAAATGGATAAAGGTTCTGTAAAACTGATTGTGGTAATCCCAAAAGGTTTCAGTGCCGATCTTAATACCAGCAGCATATCAGAAATACAGTTAATAATTGACGCGGTAGATGGAAGTACAGCCGGGCTCATTCAGTCGTACGCATCCTCTATAATTACAGATTTCAGCCAGGAGAAAACCGGGAATACAGTAATTCAAACTGCTTCGGTTGGTGGGACTTCACCACAGGCCATAAATCTGATTCCGGTAAACTGGTACAACCCCCAACTCGACTACATAACTTATATGGTTCCGGGAATTCTGGTGGTACTGGTATCTATGATCGGGTTGTTTTTGTCGGGCATGAATATCGTTCGGGAACGAGAAATCGGAACTATTGAGCAGCTCAATGTAACCCCCATAACCAAATCTCAGTTTATGATTGGCAAATTGGTTCCGTTCTGGATTATTGGGATGTTCGACTTATTGGTTGGACTGGCACTGGCAAGATTCGGTTTTGACATTCCGTTTCTGGGGAGTCTTTTTACCATATTAGTAATTGCCGGGATTTACCTGATCCTCATTCAGGCTCTCGGGCTATTTATTTCCACTATTACGGATACTCAGCAACAGGCAATGTTCATTGCATGGTTTATTATGGTCGTTTTCATCCTGATGGGAGGATTGTTTACTCCAATTGAGAGTATGCCTGCTTGGGCTCAGGACCTTACTTTGGCTAATCCGGTGGCATATTTCATAAAAATAATGCGTATGGTATTATTAAAAGGAGCAGGGTGGAATGAAGTGATAGGTAAGGTTCTTATTTTGGGAGCAATGGCAATTGGTTTATTGGGGATTTCCATCAATCGCTATAAGAAAACAGTGAACTAGTTTCGTAATAGTCAATCTACAGTTGTTCCTTTCGTATTTTAAAGCACCTAATAATTTGTTATTGTAGTTTCCTGATAATTCTATAGGATATGCGTCGACTTGCTGCCATTATGTTTACTGATATTGTGGGGTACTCTGCATTAATGCAGAATAATGAGGAGGCTGCACTAAGGATCAGATCTAGACATCGGGAAGTTTTTAAAAGAGGGCACGAAGAATTTAATGGTACAATTGTCCAGTATTTTGGGGATGGAACTCTCAGTTTTTTTGAAAGTGCTGTTGATGCCGTTTCGTGCGCAATTGAATTACAGAAAGAGTTAATCGGCGGAGAGGTTGAAGTACCGGTAAGAATAGGACTTCATTTGGGTGATATTTTTTATGATGGAATAGAAATATTCGGAGACGGTGTGAATGTTGCAGCTCGTGTAGAAGAAATCAGTCAACAGGGGGCTGTGCTCATATCTGAGAACATAAATAAAGAGCTAAAAAATCATTCAACAATAGAAACGGTATCACTTGGGAAATTTGAGTTTAAAAATATTTCTGATCCGATAGAAGTTTATGCGGTTTCAAAGAATGGATTAGTTATTCCTGATTCTACTCAACTTCCTCAGAATATATCAGATAATAAATCCGTAGCTGTTCTTCCTTTTGAAAATCTTAGTCCATCCAAAACACATGAGTACTTAAGTGACGGAATTACTGAAGAAGTGATAAATGCTCTTTCAAAAATTAAGAAGCTGAAGGTGACCTCAAGAACATCTTCTTTTCACTTTAAAGGAAAAAATCTGAGCCTTAATGAGATAGGAAACAAACTTAAGGTATCTACTATTGTGGTTGGTAGTGTACGTTTGGTTGGTAATCAAATGAGGGTTTCTACCCAACTCATAGATGTAAACGAAGATTACAGTTTTTGGTCGGAGACTTTTGACCGAACCTTAGAGAATATTTTTGCAGTTCAGGATGAAATAAGCTTAATCATTGCCGAACGTTTGAGAGAACATTTGGGCGATTTTCTGATCGATAATACACTGGCGGTACAACCTGAAGTTTCCGTAGAAGGATATAAGGCGTATTTAAAGAGCAGGTATTATTTGTTGAAAATGAACGCAAGGGATATAGAAAACGGATTGAAAATTCTTCGGGATGTAACTGATGAGTTCCCAAACTATGTTTATGGTTGGCTGGGAATGCATATGGGCTTTGTGTTAAAGGGTACCCTTGGACTTACGCCGGCGGCTCAGGCTTTTGAGGAAGGGGAAGAATACTTAAAAAAAGCGATTGAATTAGACCCTGATTTACCCGAATGTCAATTACAATTAGCCTGGATGAGTTTCCTTCAGGATTGGGATCTTAAAGCGACCTATGAGCATTTACAGAAGGTTCATCAGGAACGCCCGATCGTTGACTATTATCAGACTATGGCTTCTGTTATTATCAGTGAGAAAAAAATTAAAGCTGCTGAACGATATATAAATACCGCGTTGCAACTGGATCCTTTTTCTGACATTACTCACCATCTGAAAGGATTTGTTTGTTATGTTCAGCAAGATTTTGAACAAGCAATAACCTATTACAAAAAAAGTATAGAATTAAAACCCGGTGCCGAAGTCTCATATATAGAAATGGGGCAGGCATTGATTTTACTTGGCAAGGAAGAAGAAGCACTTTACCACTTTAAGAACTTACCTAATGAAGCTTCATCATTGGTGAAAACAGGTGGAATAGTACTTGCTCAGGCTGCTTTGGGAAATATAGGTTTAGCACAATCAGAAATGAAGAGTATCCAACTAGCACTTCAATCTGATGAAATTGAACGAGCTCTGAATTTTTTAATTCTCATAGAAACCGTTTCAGGAAATATTGATCAGGCTCTAGACTATGTAGAGCAGGCGGTTACCTACCGATTACCTATGCTGATGTACCTCAATGTTGATCCTTTTCTAAAACCTTTGTTTGATAATGAACGGTTTCAGGAATTGATGAGCTCACTTCCAAAACCGGTTGATGAACATCCTTTGGAAGAGGTTTCCTATAAGAAATCACTAATGTCAGATGATGATCTTGAACAATACAGGAAACAATTATCAAAAGTGATGAGTAAAGAAAAGCCATTTTTAGATCCTTATCTTACCCTTCGTGATTTGGCAGAAAAACTTGGAATCCCCGCTAATTATCTTTCTCAATTATTGAACAAGGGGTTCGATCAAAATTTCTCAGAATTTGTAAACAACTATCGTTTAGAGCATTTCAAAAGAGAAGTTCAAAAACCTGAAAAACAGAATTTCACCTTGCTTGCGATAGCTTTTGAATCCGGATTCAATTCTAAAACTGTATTTAACAGCTTCTTTAAGAAAAGTACGGGAACTACTCCCAGTAAGTATTTGAAATCCGTACGTCAACTATAAGTTCGGGTTTATGAACTCGAACGTTCCGGGTTTCCTGTAGTCATAAGTTGGTTTCAGAAATTAAAACCAACATAAAATACCTCAATTATGACTACAACAATGAATGCCATTATATCGACGGGATATGGATCACCCGATGTTTTGAAATATGGAGTAGCAGAAAAACCAGTACCTGGAGCAGGCGAAATCCTTATCAAAATCCATACAACGTCAGTAACAAAGGCTCATACAATGATTCGTACCGGATTTCCCTTGATCGGGAGATTTTTTATGGGGCTGTTAAAACCGAAAAACCCAATTTCAGGAACTGATTTCGCAGGTGAAATCGTGGCTCTTGGAAGTAATGCCAATAAATTCTCAGTGGGAGAAAAAGTATTCGGTTCTACTGATATAGATGGCGGGACCTATGCAGAGTACGTGAAGGTTTCTCAGGAAGGGGTAATACTTGGCATGCCGCAAAACCTAACTTATTCCCAAGCTACTGCCATTATTGACGGGGCCACTACGGCCGTTCCATTTTTAGTGGAACATGCTCAAATCAAAAAGGGACAAATGATTTTAATTAATGGAGCATCAGGCAGTATTGGAACTGCTGCTGTTCAATTAGCTAAACATTTCGGTGCTCATGTCACCGGAGTGTGTAGTTCTTCAAATATTGATATGGTGAAGTTGATAGGAGCTGATGAAGTGATCGACTACACCAAATATGATTTCACTAAAGAGGAGAAAAAATACGATATCATTTTTGATACCGTAGGCAAATCCACTTTTAAAGATGCTCAAGAAGTACTAACAGAAAAGGGAATATATATGAGTCCTGTACTAGGGTTAAGGATGTTGATGGATATGATTAAAACATCTAAATCAAAAGGTAAAAAAGCAATTTTTGCTGCTACTGGATTGGGAGATAATAAGTCTAAGATGAAGTTCTTTAAAATTATCAGAGACTTGCTAGAACAAGGTATTCTGAAGCCAGTAATAGACCGAACCTATCGGTTACCACAAGTTGCTGAAGCACATCGATATGTTGAAAAAGGACACAAGAAGGGAAATGTAGTAATTAACGTAGCAGGAGAAGAAAATGACTGATTACAGTAACCAAAAGAAATATGGGCGAATTGCCGGGGTTTTATATCTTGTTATCATTATAAGCGGGATCTTTAGTGAAGGAGTTGTTCGATCAAGTTTAGTCATAGATGGGAATACTCAGGCAACCATTGAAAATATCGCCAACTCTGAGATGTTATTCAGGCTCGGTTTCGCCAGTGATATATTCATGGTTCTGGCTGATATCAGTTTAGCATTGGTCTTTTACTTAATGTTTAGGCATATAAGCAATTCATTGTCATTATTGGCTGCTATGCTTCGATTTGTTCAGGCCTTAATCATAGGGGTAAACCTGATGAATCATTTTGGTGTAATCCTGGTAATTAATTCCAACGATTTGGCAACTGCGTTTGATTCGGATCAACTGAGCAGTTCAGTCATGTTTCTAATGGAAGCTCATTCTTATGGGTACTTACTAAGCGGGATATTCTTTGGATTCAGCTGTATGGTTTTGAGTTATCTGATTAAAAGGTCGGAATATCTTCCATCTATTTTCGCACTACTGATTGGAGTTTCCGGATTCTTATATATTACAGATAGCTTTACCCAATTTATATTTCCTAATTTTTCTTCACTTACAGAAGTACTGGTAATTATATCTGCCATCATATCTGAAATCAGTTTTGCAGTTTGGTTAACGGTAAAAGGGGCAACATCACCAAAAACAAAAAAAGCCACTGATAATTAATCAGCGGCTTTAGCAAAAGTCTTGTAAAACTTACTCTACAATCAACTTGCCTTGCATAAGGGCGTAGTGTCCGGGGAAGCTACAGATGAAGTCGTATTCACCAGCTTCAGGGGCAGTAAACTCGATGGTTGTTTCTTCTCCACCTCCAATTAAGGCCGTATAAGCAATAATTTGCTCAGTACTTTCGGGAATGTATTCGTTGTCCCGCGCCTTCATTGCTTCGGTTGCAAATGCTTTTACATCTGTACCTGCTGCAAGAAGCACCCAGTTATGGCCCATTGCTGCTTTAGGAAGTTTACCCGTATGCTTTAAAGTAAGCGTTACGGTTTCTCCCGCTTTTACTTTGATTTCAGAAAGATTAAATCTCATCTGGTCATTTCCTTCGATAACAACTTCTGTCTCAATAGAAGTTGTTTCGGGAGTAAGATCAGATGCATTAAATGGATTGCTGATAAAAAGCACCATTAGCATTGAAATGAAAAAATTCATAATTCCTCTATAATTTTGATGAATATTACATTCATAAAAGTTGTGATTATAATGTGAAGATAATGTGAATTTCTGAGAATGTAGGGTTAAGAATTCAATCTGTTTTTTTGCTAAATAAATGAACCTTTTTATTTCTACTACGACTCTATTATTAGTCATGAAAAAAGAAGAAAAACATATTCCGAATGACTATCTGGTAACGCGATATCAGGAAGGGGATAAGCAGGCACTCAAACATCTGATTAAGCAGTTTCATCCAAGGCTAGAGCAGCAGATTTTGTCTCAGACCCGGGATAAAGCATCGCTTGAAGATTTGGTGCAGGAAAGTTGGTATGCCATCATTGCGGGCCTTTCAAAGGTTACTTTGAGAATCAATTTTGAGGTTTGGGCGCTAAGCATTGCGAGAAGAAAAGCCGTTGACTGGATTCGTGAGCAGCAAAGAACTCGCAAAAGAGCACTGCTTCTTGTACACGAAGAAGGGAATACTCCTACCGAAGAAGACGCTCTGGACATTATTCTTGAACGTAAAGCCCGGCTTAAGTTGGCAATTAAAGGTCTGCCTCATTCTCAACGAATAGTATTGACCATGTTTTACCTGGAAAACTATTCGGTGCAGGAGATATCTGATGTATTAAGAATCTCCCCAGGAACGGTAAAATCCAGATTATTCAATGCAAGAGAACATCTGAAAGAAATTTTTAATCCAAACAAGTAGGTGAATATCATGAAAAAAGAAGATATCGATAAGCTAATCGAAGAATCACTAAACAAAGAAGATGCCCAGTTTTATAACGATCTTGATGAACAGGGAATGTTTAAACAGTGGGGAGGACTCTACAGTGGCAAACTTGGAAAATGGGCCATAGTGGTAACAACTTTTCAGATTATTATCACACTTCTGGCTTTTTGGTTTGGCTACAAATTTTTCACCGTTCAAGACAATATTCTAATGGCGAAATATGGAGTAGGCTTGCTAATTGGTGTGATTATGAATGGCTTGCTTAAACAATGGCACTGGATGCAAATGGACAAAAACTCCATTCTCTTAGAAATGAAACGCCTCGAATTTCAGGTGGCAGTACTTACAGAGAAGTTGTCTGGAAAGTAAAAAGGCAGCGGTAAGTTATTTTACAATAACGGAACCTGGGCAACTTCCATCATTAGCCGGATTTTCATAATTACATTCGTAGTAATAATATTCGATATCAGTTAGTGCCAGGTAAGACATCCATGCATTAATTAATTCTGATTTAAGAGAATGGTCAATATCTTTAATAAATAGAAAAGTGAATGATTCTCCATAATGGGACTTGGCTCCAAAGCGCTGTACAACCGGGCTTCCTTGCACTATTTCTCCAACCATAATATCATTTATCTTAAGACTCCAGCTCCCTCCAAAGGGGTAATGATTCCAAACCGTTTCTCCATCGGCTTTTTCTTTTTGAACGTTAGGCCCCCATACTTCAAGAGCTGTAAAACGGAAGGAAGATTCGTTAAAAAATACGGTCGCATCTTCAACCAGTCCTTCCACAAACCCAAGAACACTATCAGAACCTGCTTCGGTCAAATTCAGGATAAACTCATCGGCATTAAAATCTTCATTGAACTTTGCAGACGCGCTTAGAGCGTATTTCCGAAGGCTGATGGGATTAGTATATGCATCATTTTTAGTAAACGAAGGTGCTTTAAAAAAACCGGTATTAACATGTAGCGCACCATTCGAATAATTCAAAGACACTTTTTTTCCTGAATCCGGTTCTATGTAGAAATATCCATTCTGGCGGATGAGTTCCAGTTTGTCAACAGCTTCATCAGGGTTTCCAGAATATTGATAGGGGTAAGGGTGCACAACGGTTTTGAACGAACATCCCGAAGACAAAAGAAGAAAAGGGGTAATTAAAATTAACAGGTATCTCAAAACCTTTTTTTACTATTTACCAATAATTCAGCCTGATTTCAACACTCAGAGAAAAATCATTCAATTTCTTGCCAATCTTACTACCTTCAGCGTTCACACTCATTCATGTTGATTAGTTATGAAGAAAGAACTGGAGTTTATTCGAAAAAGACTCGACGATATTGATCGCTCTATTATAAAATCTCTCGCAGAACGGCAGGTACTTGTAAAAGAAGTGTCTTCCTTTAAGCTGGAAACCAATACGGGAATCCGGGATTTAGAGCGGGAAGAAAAACTGTTAAATAAAATCCGTGACATAGCTGCTGAAGTTGGATTAGACCGCTATTATGCAGAACATCTCTTTCGCGAAATTATTACCAACTCCGTTCGCTTTCAGACTCATTCTCTGGTGGATCATCAAAACAAAAACGATGCTAATTCAATCCGCGTGAGTTACCAGGGCACTGATGGAGCATATAGTCACCTTGCTGCAGTCCGGCATTTTAGCGAGCGTTTTGAGCATGTAGATTGCTATGGCTATGATACCTTCGAGGAAGCTGCAAAAGCAGTAAAAGAGCAGCATGTAGATTATGCCGTTCTTCCTATTGAGAATACTACGGCGGGATCAATTAATGACACGTATGATATTTTAGGTCAATCTGAGCTGCATATTGTAGGAGAAGAAATTATCAAAGTAGTGCACTGTTTGCTCGCTGTAGAGCAGGTGGAAATATCTCAGATCAGGAGAATTCTGTCTCACCCCAAAGCGATTGAGCAGTGTACTCATTTTCTTGCTAAGCTCCCCCGGTGTACGGTAGAATCGTACCTTGATACAGCGATTTCGGCAAAGAAAGTATTGGAAGATGGCGATCTGTCACAGGCCGCAATTGCCGGTGCACATGCAGCTGATCACTATGGATTACATGTAATTGCTCATGATATCGCCAATCAAAAAGAGAATTTTACTCGATTTGTGGTGGTTTCACCAAACTCGGTCGAGGTTGATTTGCAGATTCCATGTAAAACGTCTCTTATGATGGTTACTTCTCACAACGAAGGGTCACTTGTCGAGTGTCTGAATGTACTTCATAGACATGGAATCAATGTTTGTAAACTGGAATCCCGCCCACGAATTAACGAGCCATTCAGGTACTCGTTCTATATTGATATCGAATCGAATAGTAATGATCCCGACATAGCCAAAGCACTCGAAGAGTTATCAGGTGAAGCCGAAGAAGTGAAGGTGTTTGGTTCCTATGCGAAGCAGCTTAGCTGAGAGATTTTCTGACTAGATTAAGTACCGAATTAGCACAGCCCCAGGAAACGGTATACCCGGAGCCACCATGGCCATAGTTATGAATAACAGGGAGATTTGGATCTTTTTCGAGCCGAATTTCTGATCTTCCCGGACGTAAACCTACTTTGGTTTCCAAAACATCCATTTCCTTCAGTTTTTGCTCATATTCTGAGTTGTAGTCAATAATTCGGGTAGAAAATTCTGGGTCAGGTTTTGTGGAATCTATACCTGATCTTGCAGAACCACCAAGTATAATTCCATCTTTTCTGGGAATGATATATGCCATTTCTTCTGAGTTATTCCCAAAGAGGAAATCAGTTGCCATTCCTTTAATAGAACTATCAGGATTAACACGTACTACCTGCCCCTGAATGGGATATATTTGTAAATCTTTGAATAGTCCCCTTGCTCCCAATCCCGTACAGTTTATTGTAAGGTCAAATTCATTTAGTTCATCCAAACCTGATATTTCTCTTACCACAATGGTTCCGCCAAGTGAGTTAAAGTGATTAACTAACCATGGCAGATATACAGGAGTCTCAATTAAAGGGATATTTACGACGTAACCGGAATAGTCTTTTTTATAAAAACCCGAAACCGAATCTGAAATGATATGATCCTGAGGAATAGATTCAAGCCACCATGGTTTTTCTGTGGTATTCAAAATAATCGCATAATCGATCATTGATATGCCTGTAGAAGGGTTTTTTGAAAGCGTTCTGTACTTATTAAAGGACTCCAGACTCCATGCATTTACTTTTTCATAGGGTCGAGCCTCGTAAGGAAACCAAATCGCTCCCGCAATGGCAGAGGTGGTTTCTTCGGTTTTTTCTTTGGTTACAATCTGAACTTCATATCCCTGTTCAAGAAGAATAATTCCGGTAGTTAACCCGGAAACTCCGCACCCAAGTACAGTGATAGATTTCATTTGTGTGGTGATTGCTATTTAAAATGAATACGTAGCTCTCAGGAACGTACTGTAAGAGTTTACTTCTCCATCGGCTCTGAAATCACGAATCCGATACCTTGCATCTATTGCAAGCTTTTCTGTTGCAAAGAAACGATATCTGATTTCCATTTCATCGGCATTTGGTCGGTAGATGTTACGTGCTATTAACCAGCCACTATCATTTTTTGCAAATTCGATCATGATCTCATGCTTCTCAGCAAAATTATTGATCCCAATTGAAGCAACCATACTGGTTCCATCACTGAAGGAAGTATTAACATTCTGCCCGAGTTCTCCGGCAACCCGGATAGAACCACCTCTTAGGGATTCGCCCTGAGGGAAGTCGAGAGTTATTCTGGAAGTAAAGGCAGCATAATCAGCATAACCGTCTGGTTTTAAATAAATACCTGGGATATACATCAACCCAAACCCTTTTTGAATTATATTTAATTTATCTCTTTCACGATTTTCAGCTCCTGCATAAAAGGTAAAATTATGATCATTTTCACTGAAATCGAGAGGAAAACTATACTGGAACGAAGGATGATCTTTAGGGTGATATTCCAAAATACCCTCTCCATACCAACTATCATTAAAATACCTTTTATAGTAGATGCCATCTGTCCAATGTACATTATTGCTATTACTTTGGTAACGGCTATGCGACCTTTTTGCATTGGTAAGTGTACTTAATGACTTTTGAAACCGACCAATTCTAAGTTCCGAATCTTCGTTAATAAACTTGTAGTAAAACTCGTCGAAGGTGATGGAGCCAAAAGCCATTCGCCCATTTCCATCTGCAACTAATGTAGGCTCGATAGGTTCAAACTCTTTAGAAACTAAGTAGGCAATCCGAGCGGAAAAAGAATGATTTGATGAGTGATTGTATTTTAAACCAGGTCTTAATCTCATGGTATAATTATCACCACCCCAACCATCAGCATTCGTGTCGCTTCCAATATGTGCAAAACGTACGTTCCCGTATATTTCCCAGGTATCTGTTTCCTGGGCATTTACTAAAAATGGGGCAAGAAGAAATAATGCAAGCAATCTAAATTTCATAATAACAATAAGATGTAGTTTTTATTCTGAAGTAAAATAACCGTTTCACTATGTTGAGCATTCGAATTATTGAGCTCGGCTGATACGGTTTTAAGAATATTTACAATTCTTCCTGAACTTGTTGGCTAACCAACCTCTCTTGTTTCTTCTCTCCACTGTAATTGAAATGATTCTTCAGAATTGAACTTTTTCGATTTCCGAATCCACTTCCCATCCTGCCAAACACGTACAAATCCTTTTTCCAACGGTTCATTTGGATTCCGTTTATCCAATCGGTGCCGGAGTTGAGTTAATGCAGTTTGTTTATTTTTTTGTAAAGATTCGGTTTGGTACTTCAACCGGTCTGTAAGTCGGTGTATGTTTGATTTGGCTTGCATCATTTTTTGTTGAACCGCAAGCAGAGCATGGGATTTTGCCAGGCCTGATACTCTGTCTTTGAAATACTGAATTGCTCCTTTGGTATTGAGTTCAACCCTTCTGAATAGATCTTCGACCAACATGTTAATTTCATTAATATCTGGAGTGGCAAAAACAGCAGCTTGTGTAGGAGTTGCAGCTCTGGTATCAGCGACAAAATCAGAAATCGAAAAATCTACCTCGTGGCCAACAGCACTAATTAAAGGGATTTCACAGGCAAAAACTGCTCTGGCGACGGCTTCTTCATTAAAAGGCCATAGATCTTCCAGAGAGCCCCCTCCGCGACTTATAATCACAACATCTACATTTTTTTGGGTGGAGAAATATTCTACCCCCTTCACAATTTCGGGTGCAGCGTTTACTCCTTGTACGCTGGCATGATAGAGCTTTACCTGAGCTAACGGCCATCTTTTTTCTAAAGTAGACCGGATATCCTGGAAAGCTGCGGTCGTTTTAGAGGTTACGACCCCGATTTTTTCAGGAAATTTAGGAAGTGGTTTTTTGTGAATGTCTTCAAATAATCCCTCTGCCTTTAATTTGGCTTTTAGTTCTTCAAATGCCTGTTGCAGTTTCCCAATCCCAGCTTGTTGAACCAAACTTACTATCAGTTGATATCTTCCGTGCGGAGCGTACACCTGAAGATCACCGCCGACTACGATCTGCTGCCCGTCGGTTAGATTTATTCCCGAACGTTGAACGGTACTTCTCCAAATCACACAAGGAAGCTGAGCCCCGGAATCTTTCAGCGTAAAATAAATATGTCCGTTGGCACTTTGCTTAACATTACTGGCTTCACCTTCTACTAAAATGTCGTTGAAGTTCTGTTCAAGTAGGTTTTTGATTTTCCCGGTGAGTTCGGTTACGGTAGGAATATCAAAAAGAAAGGGAATTTGATCAGCCATTATTGATTTTTAGCAGCTTTAGAGAGTTATTTAAGAGATATTAATCGACTGTTATGATACGAAAAGCTCTGTCTATTTTGGTGTTGATTTTACTTCCGGTTTCAGGAATCGGTCAGGAGCAGGCTTTTGATTTCGATTTCGGCGAAGAACTCGTCATGATTTATGAAAAAGTTTCTGAAAGCTTAGGAGGAACTGAGGCGTGGGAAGAACTCGAAACGATGTATGCAGAGGGTACTTGGAAATTTCCTCATGGCGATGAAACACCATTTATTTTTAAAGCGATGGACCCTGATCTGGCACGTTTTGACTTCAGGTTTGAAGAGGAAGCGCACACAATATCAAGATATGGAAGACGTGGCTGGATAAACGACCCTGGTAATATCATCAAAGAATATGATCGTTTTGATGAGATGGAAAAGATCGTAGCCAGAAATGCTTTTTTATATGAAAACAACATGGTGGACTTCGAGAAAAAAGGTCTCATTATGAAGTTCGAAGGATCAGTTATCATCTCAGGAGAAGAAGTTTGGCTGGTGAGGTTAGAAGGTTTTCCGGATAAAGAAGAGTTGTACTATATCTCAAAAGACGATAACAAACCGTTTATAAAACAAAGTTATTATTACCGGAGAGGAAGAAATGGAGTGGTCAACTACTATATCAAACGATATATGAATGTGAATGGAGTGGAGGTACCCCGGGAAATTTTAGTGACCAGCGAACATTTAAATATAATCCTGAATTTTTCTTCTTATGTTTTCAACAACAGTATGGATAAAGACGATTTTAGAGACCCTGATGAACCTGATTTTACTACCAATACATTGAGTTTTAATAAAGAAAAAGCGCAAGACTATTTACATACAGAAATTCCCGTTACCCGAGCTATGGGTATTGAGGTGCAAAGACTCACTACGAATGAAGTAAAACTAAAAGCCCCGATCGAGTTGAATGTAAACCATCGCAGATCTGCTTTTGGTGGAAGCGTAGATAGTTTATTTTTAACTGCGGGCTGGTCATATATTCGTCTGGTGGTTGATCATTTTGATCCGTTGCCAGTAATTGTAGGAAGTAAAGCCCGAACGAGTTTTCAACGCCCAATCACTCGAGACTTTGCCGCTCAGCTGGTTATCCCTGATAAGAAAGAAGTAGATAAATTTCTGGATGCCTACAAACGTTTTGGTAAAGCCCGCATCACTTTAGATGCCGTTATTGAAGAAGATGGCAAAACTTTCGCCGTATTTAAAGGTGATTATGTAGTGGTGAAAGAAAAGGAGTAATTCTTTAGTAAAGAATCCTGTTTGAATTGGTCTAACTTATACCTCCAGGGAAACAGGAAACTTAAGAAACCACCGGACGAACCATAATCTCAAAGTAATTTAACAACGGGCAGGTTTTGGCCAGGAAAATAGCATCATCGAGATTATTTGCTGCTACAATGGTATAACCGAGAATAATTTCCTTGGCTTCAATAAAAGCTCCATCTGTTTCTACATTGTTGTGATCTATTATATGGGCTCCGACATCTTCCAGTCGTTGTGAATCAATATGTTGATTTCCCAGTTTTTCAATCCAGTTTATGTGCTGCTGAATCCGATCCCGCAACGCTTCATCCGAGGTGTCTACGCCTTCCTGTCCCCGAAAAATTAACATGTATTTGTTCATGTAAAGGCTTTATTTAAAAATGAATGTAGAGGTTGAACCGCTCTGTAGTACCCCATAAGTGCTTCAACCTGATTAGATTCATTAATAAACTGAGAAGTTGGCAAAGTTGCCATAGCGTAGAACTGCTTGTTAAGGATGAAGGAAGTTTGTTCGATGAGTGGGCGGAATTCAGCATCAATTCGTTTGTTTTGATCTCCTTTAAGCTCCTTAAAGTGTTTTTTGAAAGAAGATGCATTAATGATATCCAGAAATTCATCGGTATTCCCGGCAATCAGAGTTCTTACGTTTTTGAGCGCATTTTTATCCAATTGATAAAGTCCGCCACCCATGTGAACATTACCCGAACCAATACCCAGATAAAAACCAGGGAGCTCTGATTTCTTGCCACCGGGAGATAGCCCGGCTTTCATCAGAGTATTGTAAGGGGTCTTGTCTTTAGAGAACCGAATATCTCTGTTAATTCGGAATAATGCCTTCTTTGCGTCCGGGAGGAGGGACGGTTCGATTTCCATGAGAGGAGGAATGAGCGATTCTACCAACCCGATAAAAGGATGGCGCACATGCTCCTCATAACGTTTCCGGTTTTTGTCAAACCATTCTTTGTGATTATTGGAAGATAGTTCTTCAAAAAAGTCGATGTATTCCTGAGTGATCATGAGTTAAACTCCAATGCTTCGTTTGTTAAAGATTTCCATAGATGTTTTTCCGAAAAAGGTACTTCATACCAACCTGCCAATGGACCTTTTTTCTTGAACGGATTAAAGGGTCTGATTTCAAAATCCTGGCTTTCAGGATTAAACTCTTTACCCAACTTGAATACCATCAGAAATTTCTTAGAAAGAAAAGCGAATACTTTTCCATGTTGAGTAATGGCAGGCGAGCCCATCATATTTCCAATTTCAACGTGAGGATGAGTCTCCACAAGTTCATTTCGGATGGTTACAAAAAGTTGTTGTTCTGGTCTCATTAAAATATGATTGATTAACTATTTGCTATATAACAAAATAGGTTCCAAAAAGGGGACACCATATTAAAGAAAAGTGAGAATCATTGGGAATAGGTGTACTTTTGCTGCTATGAAGTCTCAGTATGAAAATATCAGGGTTCAGAAATTCATAGTTAGCATCGCGATTATTCTTTTTGTGATTAAAGTAGTTGCGTGGTACATGACTCAGTCAGTAGCAATTCTTACCGACGCTTTGGAGAGTATTGTAAATATGGTGAGTGGATTAATCGGATTGATAAGTCTGAGTATAGCAGCTCGCCCCAGAGATCGTAGTCACCCTTATGGACATGGTAAGATTGAGTTTATTTCTGCAGGAATTGAAGGCACGCTGATAACTCTTGCCGGAATATTTATTATTTACGAAGCAGCAATGAGTTTTGTTGATCCTCCTGAACTTGAGCAGCTAAACTGGGGGATTGCCATCATCAGTTTTTCAGCAATAGTAAACTATGCTTTCGGAACATGGGCATATCGCACAGGAAAGCGTAACAATTCACTGGCACTGATTGCGAGTGGTCGACATCTTCAAACTGATACATATACCACACTAGGAATTATCATAGGATTATTCCTGATTTCATTTACTGATGCAATTTGGCTAGATGGAGCCGTGGCTATTGTTTTTGCTTTATTTATAATTCGTATGGGTTATAAGATTCTGAGAAGAGCCATAGCCGGGATTATGGATGAATCAGATCAACAGCTTCTGAAAGAAATGGTTACCTATTTACAGGAAAACCGACACCCGAACTGGGTGGATTTACACAATCTAAGAATTGTGAAGTATGGAAGTGTGCTTCATATTGATTGCCACCTTACACTTCCGTGGTACTTCAATATCAAACAGGGACACGATGAAACCGATAAGCTGGAAGCTTTAATTTTAGAACGCTTTGGCAGCCGAATAGAGCTGAATATTCACTCCGACTATTGCCACGATTTTTCCTGTCCATTATGTGATATCAAAAACTGCGAAGTTCGTAAAGCGCCTTTTGAGAGAGAAGTGAAGTGGACAGTTGAGAATGTGGTTTCGAGAGAGAAGCATCGTTTAAAGGATTAATGAAGTTGTTAACTATTATGATATGTTTTTTTAAAAAGAAATTTTTCTAAACCAATTTTTTTATTCTTCACATTGCAGGCATTAAGTAATAATTTCCGGGATGTGGTTTATTAATTCATCTGTCTATATTTTTATCGATAATAAAATATTGGGAAGATCCTCAAAAAAATATTTCTACGGTATAATTTTTTGGGCTTTTCTGATGGCTTTTTTAGAGTTTGGCCAAGATTATATTAGTTTCGTTTTAAATGAAAGCTATTTCTCGTTAGTACGCTCCCTCTCATATAAGCTTTTTTGGTTCATTTTTATACCTTTTCTATTCTTACTGATTTACCTGTTCAAAAAAGTTGAATCCAATTTTTCCAAAAACACTTATTATATCTATATCGCATGTATCGTATTAGTGATTGCATTAGCTCATCTGATTTTATTTTCACTAATCCTATTTGCAATTTCTTACTTCATATATTCAGAACCATGGCCATTGTACATTTTACTAACTGAAAAGCTATCTACTCGCTTGTATATTGGACTTTCATGCTACATCATTTTTTCTGTTATTTATTTTCGGCTAAAAAATCAGGAAGAATCAAATCTTGCCAATGCCAAAAGCCCCCCAAAAAATATTTCAGTTAAAAATGGGAGAAACACTACGCTGGTTGATGTTGATGAGATAAAATGGATCAGTTCTGACGGGCATTATTTGGAGATCAAGTCTACCACAAAGAAATATGTTATTTTAGACAGCTTAAAAAATATCATTACAGAACTGCCTGAAAATTTTAAGCGTATTCATCGATCAACGATAGTCAATATTGATTATATAAAAGAGTTAAAATCGAGAGGGAATGGAGATTATAATATAGTCATGAAATGCGGCACGATTATTCGTCTCAGTAGAAATTATGCTAAGCCATTTAGAGATCTTTTTCTATAATACTCACCTTACGTGGTGAATTACTCATCTTGTGTAGTTCCATCTTATTCAGCCTCTTTTAACTGTTATATTTTTGTTACAGCTGATATAAATATTTAAAACTGCTCCAATTTTAATTTCACACTACTTAGGATAATGCGAGAATCTTTTTTTTGTCTGGCAGTAATTTTAGCTCTTAGTCTCCATCAGTACGCTTTTGCTCAGGTAGTTGATACCGAATCATCAGAAGTTCAAATAGAGGTGCCAGAGAAAAGTGGGAACCCACTCATTATTCAAGGTATAATAACAGGTTCAGATGGTAAGCCCGTTCCTGGTGCAGATATATGGATATATCATACCGATTCACAAGGCTATTATGCACGTGATGATAACGGTGAGGAAAAAGGTTGGAGACACTCGCTGTATTCTGCGAAGTTAAAATCAGCAGAGGATGGCACGTTTAACGTGCATACTATTAAGCCTGCTGGATATCCCAATAGTATAAACCCGGCACACCTGCATTTAAGAATCAATACGCCCAACTATCCGGAGCTTGAATATACGGCATATTTTGAAGGAGGTAACCGAATTACAGGTGATATAAAAAATCTTGTAAAGAAGTATGGGACCATGTTTTTACTTCCGATTGATATCTCAGAGAATGGTTCACAAAAAGTAACGTGGCAAATAAGACTATTAAAAAGTAGTCCATATTAAATTGACAGGTGATGAATTTTTTAAAAAAATATCAGGATTTTGGTCTTTTATTTTTACGTTTGGGGATAGGAATAGATTTTTTACTGTTACACGGTTGGGGAAAGTTGATGGCCGGACCTGAACGCTGGCAACGACTGGGGTCACTAATGCCCTCATTTGGAATAGAAGAGATTCAAATATTTTGGGGTTTTTGTGCTGTACTATCTGAAACAGTTGGAGCTGTTTTATTTGCAACAGGTTTGTTTTATCGACCGGTATCTGCACTTCTTGGTTTTACTATGATCGTTGCAGTTTATGCCCACTTAATTTCGGGTGATAGCTGGGGTGTTGCTTCCCATGCACTTAAAATGGTTTTTGTATTTCTTGGTTTAATGTTTACCGGGCCTGGAAAATACAGTATTGATAATTGGATACAAAAAACAGACAAAAAATGAAGGCGTCAAAATTTACATTTTTCCTATTATTCTTCATAGGCTCGATAATTATAACTGAATGCCAGGCACAAGATACTAACACCTATCCATTATGGAATGGTATTGAATCTGGAGAATACAATGTAGGTTTCAGGGTTATTGATTACTGGGATAAGAGCAGGAATGTAGTACCTAAGTATGGTGAAAATGGTGAAGTTAATGAAGACCGCTTTTTCCCAATACAGATATCAGTTTGGTACCCAACAGATCAGAACTGGAATGCTGATAAAGGGATGCCTTTTAAAGAATATTTTTATTTGACCGGAGCAAAAAATGACTTCAAGAGACCTGCCGGAGAGACGAAAGAAAAAGCTATGGATATCTTTTTCAATTTTACAAACTATGGTGCGAAAATTGAACTTACAAAAGAGCAACTGTCTGAAATAGGCAAAGAATCCTCAGCTGCTTTAAAGGATGCCCAACCTAATAGGGAGACATTCCCTGTTATTATTGCTGGTCATGATGGAGGAGTCTGGAAAGGGACAACTCTGAATGAGTTTTTAGCCAGTCATGGATTTGTAGTTATTTCAACAGGTCTGTTATCTCAAAGTTCTTCTATGATAGGATCTAACCCTCAGGCTGTTTTACAACGAAGAATCCGAACTTTTGAACTGATTCGTAAAATGCTACCTGATTTTGATTTTGCAGATGAATCAAGAATTGGACTTTTAGGTATGAATGCGGACGGGATGACGGCGATATTATATCAGATGAAAAATGGTGAAGCTGATGTAGTTGTAAACATAGACGGATGGGATGGAAAAAATAATGGAGGCTGCTTTGTAAGTAACAGTATTTATTTCAATCCGGAAAGCTTTACTATTCCTTTCTTGGAATTTCATCAGCATGAGGAAACAGACCGAGAACCTCTTCAGCTTAACAAAACCATTTTCGGTTCTTTAAAAAGTCTGGATAAAAGCTCTTACGTTATTACTGATTTCGGACATGCTTATCTTACCGGAAACACGATAGCCGTACCCAACCTGGATAAATCAGTCGTGGAAAAATACCAATTTATGTTTTCTAAAATTTTAGATGTTTTCAATAGTAATTTGAAGTCGGGAATATCTTCAGATCTTCAAAACACTGATAAATCAGATTCATTTTTTCGGCGCAAAATCGAGAACTAATAATTACTTCTATATCTTATTCCTTAAATTAATGCACTTCTTTGAGGATATATTTTACTCAGGGTGCACTTTAAGGTTGAGAAGCATAGCTCGTAAAACCCCTACTTCGATTCTTCAAAACTCCTATATTTAAACCGAATTGAAAATCTCTAGTAAAAAACTATGCTCCTCAAAAACCTCCGTCCAGTAAGTAAAAGTCATAAAGGCGATGAAACCGTTGATCTCAGAATTACAGATGGTATTATCAAAGAAATAGGAAGTGGATTAAAGGAAGAGAAGGGAGAGGAAAGTCATGATTTTGGAGGGGCGTATGTAAGTCCAGGTTGGATGGACATGCACGTACATTTGCGGGAACCTGGCTTTGAGCATAAAGAGACCATCAAAACCGGTACGGATGCAGCCGCTTTTGGTGGATTCACAGCTGTAGCATGTATGCCAAATACGAGTCCGGCTACCCACACTCGTGATGTGGTTGAATACATCATCAAAAAAGCAGAAAGTACTGCGGTTGATGTCCATCCGATTGCCTGCGTGACCAAAGAACGTAAAGGAAAATCCATCGCGGAAATGGCGGATATGAAAGATGGGGGAGCAGTTGCATTCAGCGATGATGGCGATCCGGTGTATGATTCTCAGGTAATGCGTGTTGCACTGGAATACTCTTCGATGTTGGGAATGCCCATTATCAATCATGAAGAAGATTTGGCATTATCCCGACCGGGACACATGAATGAGGGAAGAGTTTCAACACGGCTTGGCTTGGATGGAACTCCCGGAATTGCTGAAGAAGTGATGATAGCCCGGGATATCCTGCTTGCTGAGTATACAGGTGGACACGTGCATGTTGCTCACATCAGCACCAAAGAAGGGGTCGATTTGGTTCGAAAAGGAAAAGCCAAAGGAGTAAATGTGACAACCGAAGTGTGTCCGCATCATTTTGATCTGACTGATGAGGAAATCGATAGACAGAAATTCAGTACCAATTGTAAGATGCATCCGCCACTCAGGACTCAGGAAGATGTAGACGCGATGATTGAAGGGTTGATTGATGGAACTATTGATGTGATTTGCACGGATCATGCTCCGCATGCAATCGAAGAGAAAGAAGTAGAATTTATTTACGCTCCGAATGGAATCATTGGCTTGGAAACGGCATGGTCGATTTCAAACATGCGGCTTTTCAAAACTAATAAACTGGATTTACAGCAATTAGTAGAAAAGCTTTGCTACAATCCGCGTAAGATTCTAAATCTGGATGAGCTTGCACTTGAAGAAGGAGCTAAAGCCAACCTTACGTTTTTCAACACCAATGAAGAATGGACCTTTGACAAAAAGAACGTCCGCTCGAAATCCAAAAACTCACCGTATCTGGATCAAAAACTGACCGGGAGAGCAGTTGGGATTTTCAACAAAGGGCAGTTGGTTTTAAACAAATTGAAATAATTTATAAGTCATTCTGAGGGTAATACTTAAGAATCTGTAAAACAGTATATCAGCCAGATTTTTAAGTGTGTAGATCCTTCGCCTTTGCTCAGGATGATTTTTATTAATTCAGAAATAACAAGAAATGATCCTCGCCTACGAAACAGCAACTAATGTGTGTTCGGTTTCCTTTCAGGATAGAAATGGGAATGTTACTGAGAAACGAATTCAGGGCAGGGGAGTGCATTCTGATCATGTGTTTCTGTTCACGCAGGAATTCATGCAGGAACATAATTTCAAAATTATGGACCTGGATGCGGTTTTGGTAAGCAATGGTCCGGGTTCTTATACAGGGCTTAGAATAGCTGCCAGTGCTTTGAAAGGAATTCTTTTTGAAACAGATGTTCCACTATATGCAGCAAACACTCTGGCTTCTTTTGCAATGGAGTCTGGTCACAAAGATGGAATTATTCATTCTGTCATAGATGCCCGGAGAACCCATGTTTACTGTCAGTCTTTCGAATTAGGCGAAAAACTCATCAAAAAATCTGAGTTGGAGATCGTCGAGATTTCTGATTTTCAGAATAGCATACAGCCTGGAGATTGTATTGTTGGCACTGGTATCGCCCGACTCGACCAGGAGTTATTGAAGGAGGTATGTATTTGTGCTGATATGTGGGTGACTGCAAGCTCACTGATCAAACTCTATCAATTGCCGAATGCTAAAGAGTTTTGTGTTAAAACCAGTCCTGAGGAATTGAATCCGAATTATTTAACCAGCTCGCAAGTGAATAACTCATAGCAAATCTTGAATCATAGAATCTTGGTATAAAGAGGTGTTATCAATTCGAAAAAATAATCTTGATAAACTCTTTTTTGGACATTTTTCCCGTCTTCATCTTTGCCATATGTACAAAGATAGTATTCCTCGGATTTTTTAAGATATCAAGATACAAGCAGAGATTAATCGGTATTGAATTCATTTTCATTGACAAGTATCTGGTGGCACAGCCTACAGTAAACTCCGTTCTGTTTCTAACACTATGCCACCAAAAAGGTGGGTTGAAAAGCATATCGCCTTCGTCTAAGGTATATTTGTAAAAAGGAACATGCGACATGAAATCATAGCCTTCAATAAGTTCTTTGAAGGCATCATCTTCAACTTGTTCCTGCATTTCGGAAACTGCAAATGAAGCGTTTTGACTTACACTCGTCTGTAATACAGGGGCATAAGATGGGTGTATAAAATGCCATTCCTTCTTTCCGGCTATATTCAAAAACATATTATCTCCTCCTGCGCAGTGCATCGAAGAACCCAGCTTCGAAGACCTTGAAATAAACCATTGAACAAGTACATTTTTTTGCCCTTGTACACTATCTATTTCATCACCAAAGCATTTAGCTTGAAAGTCCTCATCCTCTAAGATTCCATAAAAATTATTTATGTAATGATCTTCATACTGGGATTTTGTGAGGAAATCTTCAAACGAACTGGTTACTGTAGATATATTCTGTCCTATACGATTTTCAGTATTGATCTCTTTCTTAATGGATTTGACCTCAATATCTCCCTTAGTTTCGATGAAATTTTCTACAGAAGCCTCTTTAAGAATAGGGGCTTCGTCAAGAAATCCTTTTATCACAATGGGCATATTTACTTTTTTTCTCCAATACTGGAAGAATTCTTTGTTAAAGTGCTTAGCCTCGATAGAAGGGATCAAAAAAGGTTGATCATAAGTACTGGTATTTTTACGTTTTAATCTTGCAACATTTTTGTTGTGTAAATTGCTAAACCTCTCACCAATCCATGTTGTGTTCTCAATCTTTCGCATGACTTTCCCTTTTTCATTTTTCTTCTGAGAAAAACCAAAAAGGAAATCCATCATTAAAAGAAAAGACCATTTAAAGCCACTAAATCCAAATTTACCCTTAGGAATATCAGGGTTGAAATCCTTTACATTTTCAAGCATATGTACCATCTGTAGATTTGAACGCAGAGAATAACCTATTAGGCGAGAAAATTCAATGTGAATAAGTGTAATATCAGAATTCTCATTCAATATTAACCCAAAGAATCTTTATTTTAGCTAAAACTTGAAAAACGGAGTCTATGTCCTGGTTTAAAAGAAAAGACGAAAACATTCAAACTTCTGAGAAGAAGGAAATGCCGGAAGGTGTTTGGGTTAAAGTACCAACAACCGGAGAGACTATTCACCGGCGCGAGTTGGAAGAAAACTTATTTGTAGATCCGCTGAGCGGATACCATTTCCGAATTGGGAGTAAAGAATATTTTAGTATCATTTTTGATGGCGGCAAATTCAAAGAGCTGGCCGATGATATTGTCCCTACAGATCCTCTTGAATTTACTGATCGAAAGAAGTATACCGATCGCCTGGAAGAGTCAAAGAAAAAAACGGGGCTTTCTGATGCAGCACGTGTTGGAGTCGGTAAAATGAATGGCATTGAGTTGATAGTAGGGTGTATGGATTTTGCCTTTATCGGCGGAAGTATGGGGTCAGTAGTTGGCGAGCGACTAGGAGTTGCTATTGATACAGCCAGAGAGAAAAAAATCCCTTTAATTATTATTTCACAGACAGGCGGTGCGCGTATGATGGAGAGCGTTCTAAGTTTGATGCAAATGGCCAAAACCTCAGCTAAGCTAGCCCAGTTGGATGAATTGGGAATTCCCTTTATTTCATATCTCACGAACCCTACGACTGGTGGAGTAACGGCAAGCTATGCTATGCTGGGCGACTTTAACATTGCTGAACCCGGCGCTTTGATTGCATTCGCTGGACCACGAGTGGTCAGGCAGACAATCGGGAGGGATTTACCGGAAGGATTCCAAACTGCTGAGTATTTACTTGAGCATGGTTTCCTCGATTTCATCGTTGAACGAACAGAGATGAAAGCGAAACTTACCCAGTTGTTGAAGCTAATATTACATAAGAAGTAGATATTAGTACTTCAGTAAAAACTATAAATGTCATCGCTATTCGTTAATCGTTATTAGTGATTCATCAACGATTAACGCTTAACAAATAACGAAATCAATGAGATTCGCTGATTACGCCAAAATTTATGTAACCGCCGGTAGAGGAGGAGATGGTTCTGCTCATTTCCGGAGAGAAAAATATGTTCCTAAAGGTGGGCCTGATGGTGGAGATGGTGGAAAAGGTGGAAATATTGTACTAAAAGGGAATCCGCAGCTTAATACTATTCTTGATCTGAGATATAAGAAATTCATTAAAGCTAAGGCAGGAGAAAATGGTGCAAAAAGCAGAAAAACCGGAGCAGATGGAGGTGATGTAATTTTGGAAGTCCCTCTTGGAACGGTCGCTTTTGATGCCGATTCAAGAGAACGTTTGGGAGAAATTACTGAGGATGAAGAAACCATCGTTATAGCTAAAGGAGGCAAGGGAGGGCTAGGGAACTGGCATTTCCGAAGTTCTACCAACCAAACTCCCCAATTTGCTCAGGAAGGAAAACCAGGAGAAGAAAAGGTAGTAGAACTTGAATTGAAATTAATAGCCGACGTTGGTCTGGTTGGATTTCCAAATGCGGGAAAAAGCACCTTACTCTCTGCACTTTCTGAGGCTAAGCCAAAGATCGCTGATTATCCATTTACAACTCTGGAGCCAAATCTTGGGGTAGTTAAATTTGCCGATTACCGTAGTTTTGTAATGGCCGATATACCCGGAATTATTGAAGAAGCACATCAGGGAAAAGGGTTAGGAATTCAATTTTTGCGACATATCGAGAGAAATAATGTGCTTCTGTTTATGGTGAGTGCCGAGACTGATATTGAGTATGAATACAAGGCGCTGCTCAATGAGTTAAAATCTTATCGACCAGACCTTCTTGACAAGCCTCGTGTGTTGGCTATCACTAAGATGGATTTAAAACAAGGATTTAAGTTAGAAGAAGAGTTGCATTTTGAGGATGAAATTCCCGTTATTCTTATTTCATCGGCTACCGGTCATGGAGTTGATGAATTAAGAGAAACGTTATGGGGACTCATTCAAAATGCCAAAGAACTCGAATCCAAATCTTAGAACTTTCCTTGCGCTCAGCCTGATTTCGGGATTGGGGTCTAAACGCATCAAGTTACTTGCAAAGGCTTTTGAAGATCCTTCACAAATCTTTAGTCTTTCTAAAACCGAGCTACGGAGTGTAGAAACTATCGGAGAGGCTTCCGCACTTTCCATTTTGTCTTTCAAGAAGTGGGACGAAGTTGATCAGATTATCAAAGCAACGGAAAAAGTTAAAGCTCAGATAATCACGATTGCTGATCCTGAATACCCTCCTCTTCTTAAGCAGATTTATGATCCTCCTGCACTATTTTGGATAAAAGGAAACCCGGAAGCTCTTTCGAAACCGGGCATTGGAGTGATCGGTACCCGACATGCTACGTCTTACGGGAAGAAAACAGCAGAGAAACTTTCTAAAGCTCTGGGAGAACAAGGCGTGTGTATTTTCAGTGGTCTGGCTCACGGAATTGATGCTATTTCCCATAAAGCCGCCCTTGATGTTGGCGCTCCAACGGTAGCAGTACTGGGTTCCGGAATCGATAATTTATATCCACGTGAAAATGCAGATTTAGCGAATCGCATTGTAAAAGAAGGAGGAGCAGTAATCACCGAATTTTCGCTAGGCACAATGCCCGATGCCGGGAATTTTCCAGTTCGGAACCGGATAGTTAGCGGAATGAGTATGGGAGTTTTGGTAGTGGAGTCTGGTATAAAAGGTGGCAGCATGATTACTGCTGATTTAGCTCTCGATCAAAATAGAGAAGTGTTCGCAGTACCACATTCATTGGAGAATTTATCAGGTTCGGGATGCAATTATCTCATCAAAACAGGAGCTGCAAAACTAGTGCAAACGGTGGATGATATTCTGGAGGAACTGCCCATTGATCAGGGTGAAAAATCTTCATCCAAAAAAAAGGAGCTCCCGAATCCAAAACTATGGAAAGATGAGGATTTGGATGAGTTGAGCCAAAAGGTATGTGAGTTTCTTGAGTCAGGAGAGGCTCAAATTGACACAATATCGGACGAATTGGAGCTCAATACGAGTCAATTATTGGTAACACTTCTACAGCTCGAAATGAAAGAGCTGGTCGTTCAGAAGGTAGGGAAGATTTTTAGTCTGAAATAGGTCAGGTAAATCCAATCTGGTTTAAATTGCGTAACTTACATTGTAGGGTAAATGGGATTAATTTGAGCTTTAAAAACAAAGAAGCATTGTGAGTGTAGAAAAAGAATTCAAAAGACTGGTAAACCTTTCAGATTTTAATCTTGATTATGAAACACTGGAGCAAGAATTTATCGGACTGAACAGACTGGCAGCCGAAATAGCTAATTCGGAAGTTTCTCAGCTTAATTTCATCGATAATTTCATTCAGTGGTCCGTTTCACAAGTTGGAACTAAAGATCTTCAAACACCAAGAGAAGAAACTATCTGTACCTATACGATTGAAGATGGGGCTCCGATGGAGGTTTTAGACTTGAGCAAAGACCCCAGATTTAAAGATTTGGAAACAGTTAAAGCTGCTGGTGCGAAATACTATTTTGGAATTCCTCTGATTTCTAAAGAAGGCTACAGCATCGGTTCGTTATGTGTTATCAGCTTAAAAGAGATTCAACTTAGTGATGAGAAGAAAGGATTACTCTCAATAATTGCCGACGAGATTGTGCAAAGACTTGAGGGTATGAGGGCAATTTTCAAATTAGAGAAAAAGCAATCTGAGCTTGAACAATCAAAGAGAGAAGTGGCGCATGATCTGAGGGGTATGATCAACGGGATTACAGGGCTGGGCGATTTAATTAAGATGGAAAATGAAGGGGATAATCAGGAAATAGAAAAATATATAAAACTGCTAAAAGGGAGTACTTCCTCAATCATCGAATATGTAGAAAATATACTTTCATCCAAGGGAGAAGAAAGAGAGGATCAAAATATCACCAACCTTAAAAAACTATCAAAAAAACTTGAACGGCTATACCAGCCGCTGGCAATAAAAAAAGACATACGCTTTGAAGTAAGGTTTGGAGAACAGAACTGCGGGTTTGAATTTGAAAGGAAAACCATACTTCAGGTTGTTGGTAATCTTGTATCAAACGCAATGAAATTCACTCCAAAAGATGGAGAGGTCTCTGTTCGGTTCGATCTGATTGGAAACGATGAAATGGACGCAAAAACTACAAGCTACAGTTTGCGGATAATTGTGGAGGATTCCGGTGTAGGTATGGATGAAGAGACGGTTGAGTCTATTCTTTCGGGGCAGTCTGATTCTACCAAAGGTACCCGGGGCGAAGAAGGGTATGGGTTGGGATTAAACCTCGTAAAGCATCACGTAAATGAACTTAACGGTACTATGTCTGTCAATTCTACGCCTGATGAAGGCACTTCTTTTAGGGTAGAATTTCAGATTAATTAACTTAATTCTATTGACATTTCGTGGCACAAAGCATATCGTTGTGCCGCAATAGGTTTTTCTTATCCAGGTAAGAAAATTAATAGGGAATCCGGTGTAAATCCGGGACTATCCCCGTAGCTGTAAGCTCTGAAAAGCATTAGCCAAATTTTGCCACTGTCCTTTTTGAGGTGACGGGAAGGCCGCTAACGTAGAGTAAGTCAGAAGACCTGCCTTTTTGCACATCAATAATTCAGGCTTTCGGAGGAAGGGCCGGGAATGTACAATTTGTCGGCTTTTTAATTCGGCACAATTCGTGTTTCCCCACTTTTTTAACGAGAGCTCATCGGTTAACACTTTAAATAAAAAAACCATGAGCAAAATACTAACACTCATACTAGCAGGCTTTTTGTGCAGCCTTAGTTTACAAGCACAACCCTCTCAACCAACAGATACCCTTGAATTTGAGGAGGTAGTAGTAACTGCATCTAAGATTCCGATTTCGTTGCGGGAAACTACTAAACCAGTTTTAGTTATCGATCAGGAAACTATATCCAGAAATTCTGGAAAGGATGTAGCTCAGCTTTTGAGCGAGCAATCCGGGGTTTATGTAAATGGAGCCTACAGCAACGGAGGAAAGGATAAAGCGACCTATTTGCAGGGTGCATCAACACGGTATACTCTTTTCTTAATTGATGGATTGCCAGTTTACGATCCATCTACTATTGGAGGGGTTTTTGATATTCGAAACCTATCCTTAGATGCTGTAGAACATATCGAAATAGTAAAAGGAAGTATGAGTACCCTATATGGCTCAGACGCCATTGCGGGTGTCATAAATATTATCACTAAAGAATCGGGAAGAGAAGAGATTCAGCTCAATGCGATGAGTTCAGTTGGTAGTTTCGCTACCTACAGAAATCAAATTGGGTTGAGTGGAGCGCAGAGAGGAGGGAATTTTTCAATACTTTATTCCCGTGAAGAATCTGAAGGGATTAGTGAGGCAAGAGACAGAGCACAGAATTCTCCGGGTTTTGATAAAGATGGTTTCACCAAGAATACGATTTCAGCCAAGGTATCAGTAAAACCGGGTTCCAATTTCACGATAACACCAAGGATTTTGATAAACACCTTTGAAGGGGAATATGATGGCGGAGCATTTATAGACTCGCCCAACACCTTCGATTCCGATTTCTTCAATCCTGGTGTTACAATTCAGTATCAGAATGAGAATTTCTTGCTTCAAAGTGATTATTCATATGCGAACACTAATCGTAAAAATGTGGCTACTTTTGGAGGTGAGTTTGAAGGGAAGCTCAATAACTACGACTTCTATGGAGCGTACACCTCTTTAGAATCGCTTCATTTTTTGGCTGGCTTTAATTACCAGAATATGGAGATTGGCAGCAATGATCGAACCTCGGATTTATACAGCCCTTACTTTACCGTTCGAATTAGAAACTTTTCAGGCTTAAACGGAGAGCTTGGAGTCAGGTTGAATAGTCATAGTGAATATGGAAGCAATGTCACGGTTAGTGGTTCTGCTTCGTATCAATTTAATGAGGTTTTTAAAATTCTAAGCTCGGTTGGAACAGGTTTTAAGGCACCTACTTTAGATGAACTATATGGACCGTTCGGAGCAAACCCAGATCTTCAACCTGAAAGAAGTATATACTTCAATGCTGGAACTGAGCTCAGTTTTTTGGATAATGATCTCAATTTCACAGGAAACTTCTTTATTCGGAATATCACCGATGTAATTGTGTATAGTTTTCCCGGATATCTGAATCAAGACGAGCAGGATGACAAAGGAATCGAAGTTTTTGGTTCCTACTCACCTTTATCCGGGTTGCAGTTTAATGCTTCTTTCGATTACCTGATTGGATCATCAGTGATAAATGGGCAAAAGACTGATAATCTATTGCGCAGACCAAAAACCAAAGTTGTTTTGAGTGGCTCGGTTATTCCATTTTCCGGTTTTAATTTTTCTGTACAAGGCAGCTATCTGGGAGAGCGGGATGATATATACTTCAAGCCGGATTTCAGCTCAGAGATCGTGACACTGGATGAAATTTTTCTCCTGAATGCAAACGCTTCTTATTCACTAGTTGAGAATAAGGTCACGATATTTGGAGTTATAAAAAATATTCTTGACACAGATTATTCTGAAGTATATGGATTCAATACCACAGGTCTGGCCTGGAATCTTGGGGTGAAGGTTAATCTGAAATAAAAAGGGGCTTTCGAGCCCCCCTTTTAAATAAACTATTTTTCAAAAATAGCCAAGCCGAAATAGCACGGTTCCACTGAACAAGAATACATTGTTACTTTAACCTTGTAGTATCCGGATTCCTCAGGCTCAAAAAAGAACAAAGGAAAATCATCCTCTTCAATATCCTTGTCTAGTTCTGTTCCTTCATTATCGTATAAGTACAAATCAAGGTCCTCACAATCTTCATCGCAAAAACCTTCCATAAGATACTCTTTAGAAGAATCAAGGTAGAATGACCAAGTGTTATCATCTGATTCCTGAATCATTCCGATAATGTAATTTTTAACTACATAACCCATTTCAGCATTTTCTTTATAAGAATCCTGAATTTGTGTCCATACAACTTCTGTATAAGACTGGGCCTGAGCCGGAATTGTCGATAAAGCAATCAGGAAAGCTCCCAAGCACATTTTTTTCATTTTCATTGCTGTTTACCCCGTATTAGTTAATATTAAAATGAGAGACTTATACTCCCAAATCCTTTAAAATAGCATCAATCACAAAGTCTAGTGAAGCAGCTGTTTCGTAATATTTATCAGCATTTTCCAGATCTGTATTTACGCTACAATAGAACTTGATTTTCGGCTCGGTTCCGGAAGGTCGCGCAGAAATAATACCACCATCCTCAGTAACGAACTGTAACACATTGGCTGTTGGTAAATTAATTGGAGTGACCTCGTTGGTCTCCAGGTTCCTCTCTTCCTGACTTTGATAATCTTTAAGAATTATCACCTTCGATCCGCCTAAAATTTTTGGAGGATTATTCCTGAAATCCTTCATCATTTGTTGAATTTCTTCTGCCCCGGATTTTCCTTTTTTTGTCACAGAAACCAATTTTTCTTTGAAGAAACCATGTTCTACATACATATCTACTAAGGCTTCAAACAGGCTGCTTCCCTGATCTTTATAATATGCAGTCATTTCTGCAATAATAACAGCTGAAACAACCGCATCTTTATCACGAACATGCTCGCCGATCAGATAGCCATAGCTTTCTTCACCTCCGGCAATAAACTCTTTTTTGCCTTCGAGTTCGGTCATAAGTTCGCCAATGTACTTGAAGCCTGTAAGTGTATTGTAACAATCAACGCTGTAAGATTCAGCAATACGATCGATTAGGTATGAGGTAACAATCGTTTTAACGATGTACTGATTCCCGGTTAGCTTACCTGCATTTTTCCAGGCAGTTAGCATGTAGTTAATAATCAAAGTCCCCGTCATATTTCCATTGAGCAGAATCCATTCGCCGTAGTCATTTTTAACTGCAATTCCAACACGATCAGCATCAGGGTCGGTAGCCATAACCAGCTCGGCATCAATCTCTTTGGCTTTATCCATTGCCATGCTCAAGGCATCTTCTTCTTCAGGGTTTGGATATACGACGGTAGGAAAATTTCCATCCACTACCATTTGTTCTTCCACTAAGGTCACATTTTCGAAACCGTAGGCCTCAAGTGCAGGAGGAACTGAAACTCCACCGGTTCCATGTATAGGAGAAAAAACAATACTAATATCCTTCTGCCTTTTGATAGCTTCTTTGGATACAGAGAGCTTTACAAGTTCATCTAAAAATAGTTGGTCAATGTCTTTTCCTATTAACTGGATATTATCAGGTACTCCTTCAAACTTTATATCATCTACACTTGATATTTTTTGAACTTCTTCCATCACCATTTTGTCATAAGGAGCAACAAACTGTCCACCATCTGACCCATAAGCTTTAAATCCATTATACTCTTTTGGATTGTGTGAAGCAGTTAACACCACACCGCTTTGGCAATTAAGTTGTCTGATGGCAAAAGAAAGCTCGGGAGTAGGCCTGAGTTCTTCAAAAAAGTACACATGGATTCCATTCGCAGAGAATACGTCAGCCACAACCTGAGCAAGCGTATCGGAATTGTTTCGGCAATCATAAGCGATGGCTACTTTAATTTTTTCGTTGGGATAAGTTTTTTTTAAAAAATTACTCAATCCCTGGGTTGCGGCTCCAAAGGTATATTTGTTTACCCGGTTTGAACCAATCCCCATAATTCCCCTCAGGCCACCAGTACCAAATTCCAGATCTTTATAGAATGCATCGGTTAATTCTGTGTATTGTTCATTATCCAGCATTTTCCGAATTGCAGCTTTTGTTTCTTCATCATAACCGCCGTTAAGCCAGCTGTTAATTTTCTGTTCTACTGCAGGTTCTAGTGCACTCATGGTCAGGAGTTTAAAATTGAAATTATTAATTGATGAATATAAAAATTATTGAGGTATATCGAGAGGAGAAGATGGTTAAAGCTTCTGTCGTATCCAGATAGAAATAGAACAAAAGCAAAGTAAAAAATATTGAGTCATAGTTCAGACAATGGTTTTTTTCGAAGATTGGGCTTATTATAAGTGAACTAAAAGCAATCTGAGATTTCTAAATTCAAGGTTAATAATCAGTGATAGGTAAAAGTAGTAAGCTAACGGTTATAGCAATTATTGGAATGTTCACATTTGCATGCAAAAGTACTGAAACCGCTTCAACACAAACGGTTTCTACTCAGCCATCAGAAGAACGTTCTTCCTCTGCTTCAACCGAAGAGCTCGAGGAATTGTACTGGGCCCGGATTGATAGTTCCCGGATGAACTTTACTCAGGCCGATGTTGATTTCATGACCAATATGATTGGTCATCATGCTCAGGCGTTAATAATGTCTGATCTGGCACCTGAAAATGATGCGAGTCCTGTGATTCAAACACTGGCAGCCCGAATCATTAACGCTCAAAAAGATGAAATAGCTACCATGCAAACCTGGCTGCGAGATCGCGAGCAACTAGTTCCTGAAGTCCATATAGATGGGTTGATGCTTATGATTCATGGAGTTGGTAATCATCACGACCATATGAACATGCAAGGTATGCTTACTCAGGATCAGCTTGTGGAACTTTCTGAGGCTAAAGGCAAAGAATTTGACCGATTGTTTCTCACCTACATGATTCAACACCATCAGGGAGCGGTAACCATGGTAAAAAAACTTATAGCCACTGATGGAGCAGTTCAGGATGAAGCAGCATTCCGTCTGGCTACTGATATAAACGTAGATCAAATAACAGAAATTGAACGTATGAGGTCCATGCTTAGTGACCTCGAGTTAAATGGAGAACTTTAGTTCTTGATTTCAAAAAAATTTAAACCAATAAATAACCTACTAATACAAGTATGAAAAACTATTCAACAACAAACCTACCAGTAATTGCGCTACTTGCAGTACTGGTTGCTACTTATGGTTGTGCGCCAAAAGGTCCAATGGTTCAGGCAGATTTTACAGCTCCCGAAGTAGCCCCAATGGATGAAGTTACCCCGCCAACCCCGGATCCACGAGTGGGCTTAGGTGCCGGACTTTTTGATGCAGAAGAAGCAATCTGGAACTTAGAGATGGTTTCAACTACTCCTCCACCAAAAGATTTCGTTGGAGTAACCAGCTCAGATCTCGCATTTAAAGGAAAATATGCTATACAAGGGAACTACAATGGGGTTATAATCTGGGATATTTCAAATCCGGAACAGCCTGTTTTAGTCAAAGATTATTTATGTCCGGCTTCTCAGAGTGATGTATCTGTATACGGAGATCTAATGTTTGTTTCTGGAGAAGGATATAGTGGTCGCCTGGATTGCGGAACTCAGGGAGTTCAGGAAGCGGTAAGTGAAGACCGGCTTCGTGGAATCCGAATTTTTGATATTTCAGATATTGAAGACCCAAAATATATCGCTAATGTACAAACATGCCGCGGGTCACATACCCACTCGGTATTGAAAGATCCAGAAGATGATGAAAATGTGTATGTATATGTTTCAGGTTCTGCGTCTGTTCGTCCTGAAGATGAACTTCCGGGATGTACGAATTTTGCACCTGAAGAAGATCCGAATTCAGCATTATTCAGAATTGAAGTAATTAAAGTGCCACTGGACTCTCCGACTGATGCTGCCATAGTAAGTTCACCAAGAATCTTCGATGATTTGACAGCGCCTCCAACGCATGGTTTAGCACCAGCTGACTTGGAAGCTATCAGAATTGCTAAAGAAAACGGGGCATTCATGTACGAAAGAGGTGGCCAGGAACGTGCATTATCAACTGGTTTTGCAGGTAGATTGCTTCAAAATATTGCCCAGGAAAGAGCGGGTGATGACGCAACTCCAAATGCTGCGGATACTCTTTATTTAAGAGAAAATGCGACTGAAATGGTTAATACACTGTTTGGTAGTAGTAATGATGACAACCGTGGTCCTGATCAGTGTCACGATATCACACTTTACCCGGAAATTGGCTTAGCCGGAGGAGCTTGTGAGGGATATGGCTTATTACTGGATATTTCAGATCCTGTAAATCCAGTAAGAATTGATGCTGTTGCCGATTCCAACTTTTCGTACTGGCACTCCGCTACCTTTACAAATGATGGTAGTGCGGTTCTTTTTACCGATGAATGGGGTGGAGGCGGACAGCCTAAATGCCGCGAGACCGATCCTTACGAGTGGGGAGCTAATGCAATCTTCACAATTGAAGATGGTGAAATGGTTTTTCAAAGTTATTTTAAAATGCCGGCACCTCAAACCGTTCAGGAAAACTGTGTGGCTCATAACGGCTCTATGATTCCTGTTCCTGGTCGCGATATTATGGTACAATCATGGTATCAGGGTGGTATTTCCGTATTTGATTGGACTGACCGAAAAAATCCTGTTGAAATCGCGTTTCATGATCGCGGACCTGTTCGTGCTGACCGTATGGGAAATGGAGGAAGTTGGTCAGTTTACTGGTATAACGGACTTATTGTAAACTCAGAGATCGCCCGTGGATTGGATATTTTTGAATTAGAGCCCAGCCCATATCTGACTGAGAATGAGATTGCTGCTGCAAATACGGTTGAGCTGGATTATCTGAATGCTCAGGGCAACCCAATGTTTAAATGGCCATCAACTCCGGCACTTGCAAAAGCCTACGTTGATCAGTTGGACCGGGACAATGGTTTAGATGGCACCAGTTTAACGGCAGTCCGCCAGGGGCTTGCCAATGCGGATGCAACTTCAGGAAAAGCTAAAACCAGCATTTTTTCGCAGCTTGCCGAAGAAGTAAGCGAAATGGCAAGTATGGCAAACGACTCAGAAAAAGTGAGTAAACTAGCCGATACACTGAAAGATCTGGCTTCGATGTAAAAAAGTTCAGATTAATTGAATTTGAAAGCCGTTTACTGAAAAGTGAACGGCTTTTTTTATGGCCATGAACGAATTTCTTGTTCTTTCAGACCTCCCCTCTTTCCCCTCCTTAGCTAAGGAGGGGAAAGAGGGGAGGTCAGATTAGGTGCCAGCAGAAATAAAGCAGCGAACTAAGAAAAGTCGTATCAAGAATAGGCAAAAGCCAAATGTCAAAACCTTGTCAACCTATGAATTACTTCTTTATGATTCGGGTGTGCATCGATCAATATCTTGCGTTCAGCCAATTCAAAATCAGCAAAATCGAAACCGGGTGAAACGGTACATCCCGTTAAACAATAGGTGTTAGGGTCCTCTACTTCGGAGGCAAACCAAACATTCTTTGGAACAGTGAATTGAGGCAGTTCATTGTTTTCTAAATCAAGTCCAAGTCGTTGAAAAGAATACCTGCCACCTTCATCAATCATGTGGATGGTGAGTGGAGAGCCTTCGTAGAAATGCCACATTTCATCCTGTTTAATTCGATGAAAGGCAGAGAAATTTTCCGATGTGAGTAAAAAGTAAATCCCAGTACAGTAATTCCGGTCCCTCTCAAAGCCTTCCGGTATATTTCCTAGTTTGATAATCCCATCACTGCGATAGGTTTCTTTATAGAACCCGCCCTCAACATGTTCCTGAAGATCGAGCTTTTCTACCAGTTCTTTTATCCGGTTTTGCATAGGAAATCATATTCAACACGTAGACTCAATTCATGAATTGAGCCTACGTTCTTTTTTTCTAAAATCAATTCCCTTCTTTAAAATCCTGACTGATCAAAACAGGTTTTCCAAATCCAAGAGCTTCTAAACGGTCCATTTGAGTTTTAGCATCACCAACAACGAGATAGATCATTCGGTTAGGATTTGCATACTGTTCAGCAAGTTCGGAGATCCGATCAATAGTGATATCCTTAACTATCTGCTCTCGCTCCTTTACGTAGCTGGGAGACCAGCCGTAATCGCTGATATCTTCCAGCATATTGAGTTTTGCTCCAAGGGTCTCAAAGCGGCGGGCATTACTTTTCAGCAGGAAGCTTTTGGTAGTTTCCAAATCCTGCTCAGTAAAAGTATCCGGGTAGTTTTCAAGGATTTCTTTTACAAGTGCGGCTGATTCGTAAGTAACATTTGTTCGTACTCCGCTACTTATGATGAAAGGTCCGGGAAGTTCTGATCCCTGAAATCCTGATCCGATGCCGTAAGTATATCCTTTCCCTTCCCGTAGCTCTTGGGTAAAACGAGATGCAAATCCACCACCACCAAGTATGTAATTCATTACGGTAGCCGGATAGTAATCTTCATCTGTTTCTGGCATAGCAAGGTATCCAAAACGAATTACGGATTGCTTGGCGTCAGGTACATCATAAAAATAAACTGTTGATTCATCAGGTGAATCCGGGAATTCCAGTTCAGGTAGTTCCACATTTTTAGATTCCCATTCCTCAGCTATACCAGAAAGTGAGTTTACAACTTCATTCTGGGATACAGATCCAACAACCATAAAACTGGTAAGATTAGGGGCAAAATTTTCTTCATAGTAAGATTTTAAATCTTCTATAGTAATTGATTCTACACTTTCAGTTGTACCAATTGGATTGTTAGAGAGAATATTATTCTCACCATAAAGTAGCTTACTATATGTATTGGTCGCAATGTTATTCGGATTAGCACTTTGTGCTGCTATCTGGCTCAATGTACTTTGCTTGGCAAGCTCAAATTCTGTTTCATCCCAACGAGGTTCAAGCAGTATTTCTTCGATCAGGGCCATCGTTTGTGCATAATTTCTGGATAACGTATTTCCAGTGATACTAATACTCAGCCTGCCCGAGTTAATATTAATATTAGCACCAAGCTCATCGATCGCTTCTTCCAGCTCCTCAGGGGTTTTATTTGCAGTTCCGCGAATCATAGTTTGAGCAACAAGATTTGCTATACCTACTTTATCAGGGTTGTCCAGCAAAAGGCCGCCATCAATTTTTAGCTCAAACTGAACGAGTGGTAATTCATTATTTTGGATACCATGAACTGCGAGCCCATTAGCCAATTCTCTTTCCCAGACATCCGGAACTTTTACCTCGGGAGCGTCACCATAAGATGGCTCAACCGATCGATCAAAGCTGGAAGGGGTACGCTCGTAGGCAGTTTCTTCTGGAAGAGTGAAAGATTCGTCAGAACCACTTTCAGCAATAACTTCTTCCTCCACCTGAGCCGGTTCAGACCCATCAAGAGCTAACTCAACCTGTCCCTGTGGTACAAAACTCGTCGCTACAAAATCTTTCCCTTTTATATATTGCTCATACACCCGTTGAACATCTTCTTTAGTAACGGCAAGTGTTTTCTTGATATCCTCATTGATGTAACCGGGATTATCAGCGAAGATATTATACTGTGCCAGATTGAATGCTTTGCCCAGTACGCTGGATAGTCCATTATAAAATTGTGTTTCGATACCCGCTTTTATCCGGTCCAGATCAGATTCTGTAAAACTTTCTGTTTCAAAAAGTGCAAAGGCTTCTTCTATAGCAGCTTCAACCTCGTTAAGGTTTGTGTTTGGGAAGGCACGAACTATAAGTCCAATTTCGCCTGCAATCTCAGAGTTGTTATCAAACATGAATACATTTGAAGTCAGCTCTTTCTCATCAATTAACACCTTATTTAATGGGGCCTTTTTTCCGGAAGCGAGTAATTGTGTAAGGATATTCAGAGGGTAGGAGTCTGGGTGGTACAAATCTACTCCGGGCCAATACATTCTAAGTTCAGGAAGTCGGGCGAAGTTATCTTCGTAATGAAGTTTTTTAGTTTCATCCAGAGTAGCAGGGCGATCAGCCAATGGAGTGATTTCTTCTCCACGAGGAATTTCATCAAAATACTTGTGTACCCATTCCTTTGCCTGGTTTACATCAAAATCTCCGGCGATAACTAATGTCGCGTTATTAGGTACATACCATTTGTTGTAGAATTCCTTTACATCAGCAAGCGTAGCATTCTGAAGGTCTTCCAAAGAGCCAATTACCTGCCAGTTATATGGGTGATCTTCGGGATACATGTTTTTACCAATTACATAATTTGCATGGCCGTATGGCTGGTTATCCACACCTTGGCGTTTTTCATTCTTAACAACCTGCTTCTCTTTGGCTACAACGGCTTCAGTTACTGTATTGATGAAGAAACCTAACTTGTCCGCTTCGGCCCATATCATTTTTTCGAGGGCATCATTTGGAACAGTTTGAAAATAGTTAGTGCGATCACGGCTGGTTGAACCGTTAGCTCCGGACCCACCAATCCGGCTACTCATTTTATCGAGTCCGCCTTTTCCAAGGTTTTCAGATTCGAGGAAAAGTAAATGTTCAAAAAGATGAGCGAATCCGGTTCGTCCTTCCTTTTCTCTGGCCGAGCCTACATGAAAAGTGAGGGCTACCGCGGTAACGGGATCAGAATCATCCTGATGGAAGATAACTTCAAGTCCGTTATCTAGCGTAATTTTTTCGTACTCAACTGAGAAGTCCTGTTGCCCGGAATCGGAACACGAAGCTATAAAAAAAGAGATCAGAATAATTGAAAAGAGGGGAGAGAAAAACTTTTTCATAATCAGGGTTTATTTAAGAATGACCAGCTATTGACGAAATATACTCGGTGGAAGTTACCGGATTTGTTAAAGAATGCATTAAGAAATAAATAATGCCATATTACCTTATGGCACGATGTTTGTATATTGCGCCCATGATTAAAGTTGGAGATACCATAATAGCCGATGATATTGCTACTGCAAAGTTCGCCTGCGACCTGCCCAGATGTAAGGGAGCATGTTGTGTAGTTGGTGACGCAGGTGCACCTGTTGCAAAAGGAGAGATTCCCATTCTTCATAAGGCCTATCGGGAACTTAAGGGCGAATTAAATCCGAAAGCAGTAGAAGTTGCAGAACGGGAAGGTGTGGTAATTGGAAGTGAAAAAGCAGGCTACGAAATTGCTTGTGTGGATGAAGCCGAGTGTATTTTTGTAAAGTATGATGAGGATGATGTGGCATATTGTTCTATTCAGAAGGCTTATTTCGAAGGACGATTTAACTGGGAGAAGCCACTTAGTTGCCATTTGTTTCCGGTTCGTCTAAAGAAAATAGCAGGATTCGATTACGCTAACTTCGAATATGTTCCTAAAATCTGTTCAGCTGCTTGTGAGAAAGCGGAAAAGGAAAATACCTATTTGGCGGAATTTTTAGAGAAACCATTGGTTAGAAGGTATGGACAGGATTGGTATGATGAGTTTATTGCTGCTTGTGAGTATGTGAGGTCGAAAGAGGAGTAAGAAGTGCTGAGAAATCAACAAAATATTAGTCAAAAGCTTCAGCAGGGATTACAGCAAAAGCTTTCCCCTCAGCAATTACAGTATATCAAGTTATTGCAGCTTCCGACCATTGCTTTAGAGCAACGAATCAAAGAAGAAATTGAAATGAATCCGGTGCTTGAAGAGCAGGATTTTATGGAACAAAGTCAGGAGCGGTTAGATGCCGAAGATCCCAAAGAAGAAAAAGAAGAAGCCCTAGAAAGTCTGGAAGAACACGAGGTGGATTGGGATGATTTTGATGATAACACAGAATATGATGGAGAAAATTATACACCTCCCCGAAATCCGGATATTGAAGAGTGGAAAGATCTGCCCAACCCCTACAATGAATCATTGCTGGAGGAGCTAGAAAATCAGGTGGCTTTGCTGGACTTAACCGAGGAAGAAGAACTCATTGCAGATCAGATTCTGGGCTCGTTGGATGAAGATGGCTATTTTCGCAGAGATTTGATTGCCGTTGCTGATAATATCGCTTTTAATCACGGTATTTATATGGAGGAAGTAGATGTAGACCAGGTGAGAAAACAGATTCAGCTTTTAGACCCGATTGGGATCGCATCAACCAGTTTACAGGATTGCTTGTTGGTTCAGCTTCAGGAATCAGATAAAGATCTTCCGGGAAGAAACCTTGCACTCAGAATCATCAAAAATGCCTGGACCGCTTTTGAGAAGAAGCATTTCGATAAACTGATCCAGAAGTTTGATGTGGATGAAGAGGATCTAAAAGAAGCTTTCGAGGCCATTCGACGGATGGATCCACGTCCCGGAGCAGTAAGCAGCGGTCTGGATGAAACACAAAATTATATCGAACCGGATTTTGAAGTGTATTGGCGGGGAGCAGATCAGAATGAAAACGGGAAAGGAGAATTTGTGATTCATTTAAATCAAAGAAACGCACCTTCTCTTAGAATCTCTCCAGAATACAAACAGATGTGGGACGAAATAAAAGCCAGGAAACAACAGGCCGATGAGCAGACCCGGAAATTCATGAAAGGTAAGATTGATTCAGCGAATTGGTTTATTGAATCGATTAAACAACGCCAGAATACACTGATGAATACCATGAAAACGATGGTAGCTCTTCAGGAAGACTTCTTTAAATTCGGAGATGGATTAAAGCCGATGATTCTGAAAGATGTTGCTGAACGTATTGGTATGGATATCTCAACAGTTTCAAGAGTTGTAAATGGCAAATATGTTCAGACTAATTTTGGAGTCTATGAACTCAAATATTTCTTTAACGAGGGATTAGAAACCGAGAGTGGGGAGGAAGTCTCAAATCGTGAAGTAAAAAATATCCTCCAAACCATTATAGACAAAGAAGACAAAAGAAATCCGTTGAGCGATCAGGCGCTGGCTGATGCCCTGAACGAAAGAGGGTACAAAGTAGCCCGCAGAACAGTGAGTAAATACAGAGAGCAACTGAATGAACCAGTGGCGAGGTTGAGAAAGCAGATTATTTAGATTTCAAGCTCAAAGTTATAACACAAAAAGAAGCTCAATCATATCAATCAGGTAATCGTTGCTGAGGATTAGTATGAGTAGAGCAATATTTACCAGGGTGTGTAGACCAAAAGTATAAAGAATATAACTGGGTCTTTTTTGAATGAGATATTTTGAACTGTCGAAAGAGGTGAGAAGAAATCCAATCAGCCAGGTTATTGCAAAGAGTATTCCTAAAATCACGATGACTGTTCCGCTTCCACTTGAGAGAAGGAGAATAAGCATGATGCTCACCAGCACAAAATCGACATGAAAAATCCAGGTATAAAGATTTAGTGCCTGGCTAAAATGTGTCATTGACTTACTAGGTAGATAAAGCCACATCAGTCCAATGATTTGTACTAAAAGTGAAATAAGCATCCCGATCACAAAAACAGAAAAATAGTTCTCCCCAAAAACAGCGGTTTGAGGTAGAAAGTGGTAGAGTGCTTCAAGTCCTTTTGCGGATATCAAAAGCTTTGCCAAAATATAAGCTACTAATCCTGTAAAGGCAGCGTGTTGGAAAAGCAAGAAAGTACCACTCAGAATTGACCGTTCACGATAGCGCATCACATCATCAACAAAAAAACGGTGCCCTGTGAAATATCGGAGAATCAAAGGGCTGTAAGTTGCTGATACCCGAATATGAACGCCGAGGCTGATCCAGATAAGAACAAAAATAAATACGGGCCAGTTAAATTCTGATCCCGATGGTGTTTTAAGAGGTAAAGGAAGGATGAAGGAACCTGATGTTTTATAATCAATCAGAGATTCTTTGAACTCCGGGTAGTCATTTGTAGCCTGATCAAGCCAATCTGCATCCATAAAAAATAAAGCGGGCTGTTTTCTGAAGATGTTATCAACTAAATGGAGATCATTTCTCGCATAATTTTTTGAAAAAAGAAACGAAGAAGAATTCTCAGGAACAGAGTCTGATTCAATCTTTGTGATGGAAAAATCGAGTCCATTAAAAGTCGAGGAAGTAATTTCATAAAACTCACGGTTAGTGATGCTTTTCAATTCACTCTTTACTGAGTTGAACTCCTCGATAAATTCTGTATCAAAAGATTGGCTGAATGAATAAAGTCCATAGGCTACTACGTTTTCAAATTCAGCATACTCAAGAATCAGTTTTTGATAATTCTGAATTAGTTCTTCTTTATTGGTCTTTATCTCTTCAGCTAGCAAAAATTGCTCATCAAAACGTATAAGGACATTGAATGGATGAGCTGAAATAGAATCAAGAATGGATTTACTTACAGGATGGTGGATCTCTATAAATGAAATGCCAAGCTGTTCATATTCTGTAAGCCTTTCGGAAAGTTCATCAGGGCTGGGATTCGTTTTCCAATAAACCCCAAGATCGGTTTTAGAAGTTTGTTGAGCAAAAGATAACTCTGAATTAATGCCCAGAATAAGGGCGAAGAACAACAATAAGAAAGTAGAATATGTAGCTCTGCTTCTCACTTAGGCTTCTACAGCAGCTCCGTAAAATTCAGTAATGGTAGTTTTTTGGATGGGTTTCGCAATCAGAGTTGCTGATGTGCAATCCGTTACTTCAACTTCCACATAATCGCCTTTTTCAAAATCATGCCGATCAAACACGGCTATTTTATTAGTATCGGTTCGCCCACTTACCTGCTCTTCTGATTTCTTACTGGTTCCCTCAACTAACACAAGGTGGCGTTGACCGATTTCTTCCAGATTTCGCTCTTTCTGAATATTCATTTGTTGGGTGATGATCTCAGATAACCGTCGTTTTTTGATTTCCTCCGGCACATCATCTTCAAACTTCCGGTAAGCAAGTGTTCGTTCACGCTCTGAGTAAGCAAACATATAGGCTAAATCATAACCTACTTCTGCCATTAAAGTCATAGTTCCCTGATGTTCTTCTTCAGTTTCGCCACAGAAACCTGCAATAATATCTGTTGATAAAGAAACGTCTGGGATGATCGCTCTCATTTTTTCAGTTAGAGTAAGATACTGCTCGCGTGTGTAAGGGCGGCGCATACGCTCTAACATTGAATCACTACCAGCCTGAGCAGGTATGTGAATGTAATTACAAAGATTTGGGCGTTCAGCAATTAGATGGAGCAGATCGTCCGGGAAATCTTTTGGGTGAGGGGATGAAAACCTGAAACGAATTTCAGGATTTATCAAACTAGCAGCATCCATCAACCAGGTAAATGTATTTTCTCCATCTTTATAAGAGTTTACATTTTGACCAAGCAGGGTTACTTCTTTGTATCCTTCGTCACTTAGCTGCTGAATTTCTTTCAGAATGCTTTCCATAGGTCTGCTTCGTTCCCTGCCCCGAGTGAACGGTACTACGCAAAAAGAACACATATTGTCACAACCGCGCATTATGGAAACGAAGGATGAAACCCCGTTGCCGGTAGTTCGGACCGGGGCGATGTCGGCATAGGTTTCTTCAAGTGAGAGGAGCACATTTACTGCTTTTCTGCCATCGTCAACTTCGGCAAGTAGTCGGGGAATGTCGCGATAAGCATCGGGACCAACCACGATATCAACCAGGTGCTCTTCTTCAATAATCCGGTCTTTGATGCGCTCGGCCATACATCCAAGCACGCCTACGGTAAGCTCAGAATTCGATTTCTTAATAGATCTCAACTCCTTTAATCGGTTCCAAACCTTGGTTTCGGCATTTTCACGAATCGAGCAGGTATTAACCAGAATCACATCGGCGGACTCCGGATTAGCTGCCACGGTCATGCCATCTTCAATCAGGATTGAGTTCACAATCTCTGAGTCGGCAAAGTTCATTTGACAGCCGTAGGTTTCGATAAAGAATTTTTTGTTACTCACGTTCTTGTATTTCTTTCTAATCTGAAATTCTAATTCGGCCAGGTGTCGGGATGATTTCTCCAGTTTGCGAGTTGTTCAAGATCATCACTTGTAACAAAACCTTTTTCTACGGCAACATCAACCAGCGTACTGTAGTCAGTCAAATTGTAAACTGGTACATTCACTTTTTCAAAATTCTCAACCGATTTATCAAAACCATAGTTGAAGATGGAAATAATGGCTTGGACATCAGCCCCGACAAACTGGAGCGCATTAATTACCGAGATTGCAGAACCGCCAGTCGAAACCAAATCTTCAATCACCACCGTTGGCTGACCTTTAGCCACCCCCCCTTCAATCTGATTTCCCATACCGTACGCTTTGGCTTTTGCACGAACATAAGCCATTGGTTTGTTTAGCATATCTGCAACCCAGGCTGCATGTGGAATCCCGGCTGTTGCCGTTCCGGTGATTACTTCGGTATCAGGGAACTCTTTCGAAATGATTTCTGTGAATTTCGTAGCAATCTTTTTTCTGATTTCTGGGTAATGTAAGGTCAATCTGTTATCACAATAAATGGGAGAATGCCATCCTGAAGCCCATGTAAATGGTTCATTAGGTCTTAGTATCACTGCATTTATTTCCAACAAATGTGCAGCTAATTCCCGTGCAAATGCGGTGTCAATAATCATGCGCTCTGTAAATCTTTTAATCTGACTTTGGTTTCCTCGCTTTTTTTATGCGAATCCAAAAAAATTAGGGAAGGCAAAAATAAGACTTTTTAAGCAGATAAACGCATAAAAACCCGCAATTAAGTCATCGAGTAAAATACCGGTTCCACCACCTATTTTTTGCACTTTATTAATGCCCAGTGGTTTCCAGATATCAAAAATTCTAAAGAATATAAATCCGGTGCTAAGTATAAGTATATCAGTAATTAAGTAACCGCTCAATGGGATACTTGTAAAGACCAGAGCTTGTCCGGCAAATTCGTCCATAACAAGTTTTCCCGGATCTTTTCCCCATTCTTCTTCGCAGGTCTTGCTAACCCAAAGAGTTAAAAGGCTTGCTGTTGCTACCATAATGAGCGTACCTGCAACCGGATCAACCTGAAGAATGAAGTACATTATAATTAGAGCTACAAGGCTTCCAGCTGTGCCAGGAGCAACAGGAGAGTATCCGGAACCAAATCCGGAACCGATAAAAAGCTGGATTTGATTCATCAATCTTCTGATTTAAAAACCATACGATTTACCACGATATACTCAACCCCTGAGTAAAAAGTAACAGATGCCACAAAAATCATCATGTAAAGAAGAATGTCAGTCTGAAGAATTAAACGAACCCAATCTCCGGCAAAGAATTCAACATTCTGGAAAAGCCCGACTACCAGACCGATATAGAGGAAAACCATCTGAATGGTTGTCTTGGCCTTAGCGGTAAAGCGGGTTACCATTGGTTGCTCCTTCCGATTGGTATAAATCCGGAAAATAGTGATAACAATATCCCTGAAAAGAATGACCCCAATTGCCCACCATGGGAACTGCTCTGCATCGATAAAAGGGAGGACAATAAAACCACTGAAGGTTAAGAACTTATCTGCCAGAGGATCCAGAAAATTACCCAGCTTACTTTCTACCGCAAATTTACGGGCGTAATATCCATCAAAATAATCGGTTACTGCAGCGATAATATATACAGCAAGACCTAACGCTTTCAGGAGGAATTCATCCTGAAACCAAAGCAACAGAAATATGGGTGAAAGTATTATCCGTACTGAACTAAGGATATTCGGAAGTCGATGCATCGCCGAAGATAGGAATTATTTATTAATGAGAAATTGTAAAGAATATATCTTTGAGGAATGGTTGGCATTTGGATAGCAGAATTTGGAATTTCTAAAACATGAAAGCACAACTCATCTCGATCGGCAACGAACTACTTATTGGTGACACTGTTAACACAAATGCTTCCTGGATGGGGGAATTTTTGAACGAATTGGGGATTGAAGTCACCAGGGTGCATACCATTTCTGATGAAGGATATCTGATCAAAGAAACCGTTCGGCAAAGCATGTCCGAATCTGATTTGGTTATCACGACCGGTGGTCTTGGTCCAACCCATGATGACATCACCAAAACCAGTATTAAAGAATTATTTGATACTGAGCTGGTGAAGGATGAATCGGTGGAAGAGTACATCAAAGAGTTATTTAAAAGCAGAAATATTCCTTTCTCAGAATCAAATAGCTGGCAGTCGATGGTTCCCCAAAACTGTGAGGTACTTTTTAATAAAGCCGGGACGGCACCGGGGATGTGGTTTCATGAAGATGATTGCTATCTGGCGGTACTTCCCGGAGTGCCTTACGAGATGAAATACCTGATGAAGCGTAGAGTTACTGAGAAACTGAGGGAAGTATGGACATCGGTGGGATATATTCACACCGAATATCTCAAAATTGCAGGAATCGGAGAAAGTACCTTGAGTGATCAGGTGCTGGGTGATTTATCTTCTCTTCTGAATGATCACGTGTCCCTGGCTTTTCTGCCATCGTTCGGTCAGGTTACTCTTAGAATTACCGGAAAAGGCGACACAAAAGAACAAGCTATTCAGCGATCCGAAAAACTAATCGCTTTCATAAAAGAAAAAGTCGGCCCTTTTATTTATGGCTATTCAAAAGAAATTACCTTGAGTGAAGCAGTGGGAGAATTGTTGAAGTCGCAAAACCTTACGATTGCAACAGCGGAGAGTTGTACCGGAGGTTTGATTGCAACCCGAATCACTGATATTGCGGGAAGCAGTAATTATATGCTAGGGGGAATAGTTTCTTATGCCAATTCCGTGAAAGTAAATGAACTTGGAGTGCAACAGAAAGATCTGGATTCGGTTGGTGCGGTAAGCAAGGCGGTAGTTCTTCAAATGGCTAAAGGTGCAGCTGAGCGTTTAGGGAGTGATATCGCGATTTCTACAACCGGAATTGCAGGACCGGGAGGCGGCACAGAAGAAAAACCTGTTGGCACCATTTGGATTGGAATATTCGGGCTGGGACAACATTTTGCTGTTAAAGCGTTTTTTACCAAAGACAGGATTGTAAACCGGGAACGAACCACAATAATTGCACTTGAAATAATCAGGCGCTTACTTTCCGGGATGGAAGAGCTACCTTACGCACTTAAAAAAGAACACGCTTGATAAGATCAGCACTTTTTACTGGATTTTTATTAGTGATGGGCCTTGCCAGCGGGCTTTCTGCTCAGGTAATTCCTGATTCAGTTCAAACAGATTCTATTATGGTTGATTCTGTTGCCACATCCACTCCTCCTGAACCTGAAAAACCCAAAGAACCTGAACCGATTGTGCCATGGGAGCAATTCAAATCTGTTGGGATGGAATTCATTTCTGACGACAGCCTGCTCCGTTGGCAAATATGGCCTAATTGGGGTGATTTCTATGCCTATCGAAAAGATGCGATTTCGTTCAGACAGGGTACTATCGGCAGATACGATGCCTTTCAGATATCTGGGTTTAGTCCCTATGAACAAACGCTGAATCTTGAAGGGATTGAACTTTCAAACCCCGTTACGGGACTAGTAAACTACAACTATGTGCCGCATCACAAAATTGGCAGTCTGTACGAGCAGAAATCTGCCAATTATCATTCTGATATTGAGTTGAAGAAGTACTATATCCTGGAACCAGTAAGCTATTTAAACTATGATGAAGCTGCTTATAATTACCGGAACCTGGAGTTCATGGTTACTCAAAATCTGACTGAGCGAACTAATATCGAACTTTCGTTCTGGGATCGACGCGGGGGAGAGAATTACCGTAATAATGAAGTTCTGGGGAATCAGATTGTAGCCAGAGGGTATCATTATCTTAACCAAAAAGTTCAAATACGCACGCTGCTTTTAAGAAATCAATTTGATTTGGAGGAGCCTTTTGGGTATCAGGTAATCGATCCATTGGTGTTTTCTTTTGGCAGATTTTCTTCCGCTCCTAAATTAACAGGTGCGTCTTCAGAAACTACCCGCAGAGATTGGGTTACAGGCATTTATTTCCGACCGGATAGCAACTCTGTCGAGAATATGGGAATTGAAATCAATCTTGGGAAAGATGATTTCCGACTTACATCCACACCAGATACGCTGGGCTGGGATTTGAGAAGTTACTCCGGAAAACTGTTCAGGCTTTTAGGCACTGATCAGCTCTCCTTAAAGGTCGAAGGAAAACTCGGTTATAACACTTTCAAACAAAATTCGGCTATATCCAGAAATGAGTGGACAAATGTTGGGATTTCTGCTCACTTGCAAACCCAACTGGATGAAAACCTTAAGGTGTATGCAGCCGGAAAATTAACCCAACGAAGTGATGGGTTCACAGATACTGAAATAGGTGGAGGAGCAAAGCTAGGTATCAACAACCGTGTTGATCTGACCTTAAATGCTACTGTATTCAGCAGAATGCCTACCATACAGGAGTTATATTGGGAAGGCGAGAACTTCTCCGGGAATCCGGCTTTGGAAAATGAAACCGGAGTTTCTGTTTTTGGAGAAGCTACATTTAGTTTAAGTGATGAGATTACGGTAGGTGTTTCCAGCCGGGTCAAACAATCAAATAACGATGCTTTCCTTGGAAATGATTCTTCGTTCGTAAACAGCGGAGATCTGTCCACACTCTCAGGAACAGTGTTTGGATCGTTCGAAAATCATCGGTTCAAACTGGAAAGTTCAGCAACCTTTGATGCGCTAAACGATCTCAGCCCGGTGGATTCAACCAACTCAATCAGTTTCAATGAGCAAAAAATTTGGATTCGGAATAATGCTTTCATCAAAGGGTATGCGTTCAATCGGGCAGCCTATGTGAAGCTTGGAGTACGAACAACGCTATCGCCATTAGCTTATGGAAGTAAATTTTTTAATGCCGAACTCCAGTACTGGCAGGCCAATAGTGCCGAAGTTAATATTCCGGCTTTTTTCCGTTTAGATGCCGAACTTTCTGCTCGGGTTCGTGCTATCATGGTAGTAATACGGTGGGAAAATGCACTTGATGGAATTGGTCAGTTAGGCTACTTTGAGGCGGCTACATTTCCCATGAATGCACGACGGTTAATTGTAGGAATAAGAGCCCAATTCAGAAACTAGTATGAGCTTTAAATATATCATCAAAGAAGGTTTTGCAGGAATCCGGCGAGCTAAACTCGCGGCAACTACCTCTATCTTTTCGTTATTCATCGCGATTCTTCTGCTGGGGATACTCTCAAGAGTTGGGTACAATGTGTATGTGCAGGCGATGTCGATTAAGGATTTGATCGAGGTAGAGGTGTTCTTGTTTGATATTGATGAACGCACAACCGAAGAGATTGAACGTCAGCTTAATGCGGAGGAAATTGTATTGGAAACCACATATATCTCCAAAGACAGCGCTTCTGCAATTATGAGACAGGAATTCGGACCGGGAGTAGAAGATTTGGTGGATTTAAACTTTTTACCAGCTTCTTTCAAACTGAAAGTAGATACGGAAGCAGGAGCATCACAAGTTGAAACTCTTGTTTCCAGTATTCAGAATTTACGTGGTGTTGATGAAGTTCAGTATAACGAAGGACTGCTTCGAATTATGGAATCTAATTTAAACACCTTCTCTTTGGTAGGTGGAGGAATAGCTTTATTGATTTTACTCGCTTCTGTAATTCTGGTTTACAACACTATTCGTCTTACCATCTATGCCAAGCGTGAGTTGATACGCGCAATGAAATTGGTTGGAGCAACAAACAGTTTTATTCGCAGTCCGTTTATTATCGAGGGGGTGCTTCAGGGTGTTCTCTCCGGGCTAATGGCGGTAACCTGTGTATTTTTCATCTTTGAATTTGTGATCCCACTCTATCTCCCTGAAATGGGATTACTTTCCTGGCCGTTCGGCAGTTGGTACTTCTTAACCGGCGCTATGTTTGGCCTTGCGGTGCTTATGGGATGGTGGGGAAGTCGCCTCGCCGCCCGAAAATTTATCGAGGAGACTTATATTTCTGGATAAGCGATGAGAGCAACCATAGGAAGTTTTTAAGTCTGTTCATTGCTTCAATCATTTCAGTGATAGTCTTCATTTGGATTCAAAATCCAGGAGGTGTAAATATGATACTTTATGTCTTCTATTTATATAGCGAAATCATCTCTTGTCAACTATTTATTCTATCTGATAGTTACAGGCTTATTTATTTGGGTCACTTTTTCGTTTCTAATGAATACAGTTTTTAAACCAAAAGAGATTGATTAATAAATCATCAATTGCCCTGAGATTTATCTCAGGGTTTGTATATAGTAATTAAAATGGGCTTAAGCCCATTTCTCTTCTAATAAATTAATCATCCAGATAAATCTGGATGCAATTGATGTGTTTTTTCAAGAAGAGCACAGTAAGAAATAAACAGAAATTTAGATTTTTCTGTAAGGAATCTCTTCTGTTCTGATCTAACTAGGTAATTAGTTTATATCAATAACGATCAATTGCACTGAGGTTTATCTCAGGGATATAAAAATGAGAATTAAACAGGGCTTTAGCCCAATAGAGGAGGGTTTAAATGCCATTTATAAAAGTTTGGCTTCATATCGTATTCAGTACAAAGAACAGAAAACCCTATCTGAATAAAGAGATTAGGAAACAGGTATTTAAACACATGAGAGATAATGCATTAGAAAAAGACATTGAGTTATCTCTGATCAATGGACATACAGATCATGCTCACTGCCTGATCTCTCTTAAAAGTGGGCAAAGTATCTCAAAAATAGTTCAACTGATTAAAGGTGAGTCTTCTTTTTGGATTAATAAAGAAAAGCTATGTTTAGAAAAGTTTAGCTGGCAGGAAAATTATTTTGCGGTATCAATTGGAGAGTCTCAGTTAACAAGAGTAAAGCAATACATACTAAATCAAGAAAAGCATCATCAAACAAAAACTTTTAAAGAGGAATATGATGAATTTATTAAGAAATATGGCTTTGAAAATTTATTGGGCTGAAGCCCAAGATTTATCTAATCTGTTCTCCTCCAGATAAATCTGGAGGCAATTGATTTTCAAAAAAATAGAAAACTGAATTTTACTAAAATAACGAATAACTAATTAACCAAAGACCCTTTCTTCAAGCCAGCCTTTCTCTTATCACATGCTTCTTCATCCTTACAGGTTCCATAAAAATGGAGAGAGTGAGATTCGATATTCATACCGTGAATTTTGCCCAGCATTTTCTGGATTTCACCAATACGGGGATCACAGAATTCGAGTACGTGTCCGCATTCGTTGCAAATAATGTGATCGTGCTGTTGATAGGCGTAAGCGCGTTCGTAATAGTACTGGCTCTTTCCGAATTGCTGTTTTTGTACTAGTCCGCATTCCACTAACAGATCAAGAGTATTGTACACAGTAGCGCGACTTACACGTGTTCCTGCTTCCTGCATCCGAAAAAAGATGTCGTCAGCATCAAAGTGCCCATCTGCTCTGTAAATCTCTTCCAATACCATGAAACGTTCTGGAGTCTGACGTTGGTTTCCTTCTTTTAAGTAAGAGCGGAAAATCTCTTTAACAAGTTGAATAGTATCTTCGTGTGCCGGGTGTGCCATAGGGTCAAATTTATTTCACTAAATATAAGACTTGTTAAGGTGCTTTTGAAACTCATGCTTTTGATCAGAAGAATATTATATTCAGTCGGAATAAAAAGGAACAAACGTTTAGCTCATGCCTATTATAGTGCCCTTCGAGACCATTACGGATCTCTTCATAAATCTTAAAAAGAAATACGTTGGTAATAACAAAGCTGCCTTTCATCATAAGTTAGACCCGAATGGGAGCTACGAACCAATTTATTGGGATCAGGTTGCTGATGATGTTCACTCGATGGCAGCCTACATGAATGAGCAAGGTATTGAGCATGGAGATCGAGTAGGAATCCTTAGTGAAAACAGATACCAGTGGGTTGTGGTTGATTTGGCGATCCAGTTATTGGGCGCGATTAATGTTTCGTTGTATACTACACTTCCACCAAATCAGTGTGAGTATATTTTACAGGATTCAGAATCGAAATTATTTTTTGTGTCAACAGGAATTCAGCTTAAAAAAGCCATTGAAGTATACGATAACTGTCCTGATTTGAAACAAGTTGTAGCCTTCGATGTTCCTAAAGTTGAAAAATTTATGGAACCGGATTATGTGTCTTTGTTTGAAGACATACTTGAAGAAGGAGCTAAGCTATATCCTAAGCATGAGGAAGCCATCAACAAGCGGGCAGCTAAGGTAAAGGCGGATGATATTTCCACGTTAATTTATACATCAGGAACAACTGGTCGACCAAAGGGGGCGATGCTTACCCACAACAATATTGTGAGCAATGTTAAGGCAGCAACTCAGCATATTTACTGGGATGATAAAGACAGGTTGCTTTCTTTCTTACCACTCTGCCACTCTTTCGAGCGAACCGGAGGGTACTATGCAATCATTTCCTGTGGTGCAGAAATCTACTATGCTGAAAGCGTTGACACGGTGTCAAAAAATATGCCTGAAGTTAAGCCTACGGTGATGATAAGTGTCCCAAGGTTGTTTGAGAAAATTTACAACTTGATTGTTAAAAGCGTTGAAGATGGCAGTGACGCTAAGAAAAAGATTTTCAACTGGGCAGTTGAAATAGGTAGAAAATATTCTGAAGGAAAGAGAGGGTTTGTATCCTTCCAAAAAGTAATTGCAGATAAACTAGTTTTCGACAAACTAAAACAGCGCACTGGGGGGCATGTCCGTTTGTTTGTAGCGGGAGGAGCAGCACTTCCGCCGGATATTGACATTTTCTTCCGTTGTGCCGGACTAACTATTCTTCAAGGCTATGGACTAACTGAAACATCGCCTGTGATGGCTGCCAACAAACCAGGGAAAGAAGTTGTTGGGGTTGTCGGACAGGTAATTCCCGGTGTAACGGTTGGAATTCAGGATTTAAACAGTGGAAAAGTTATTGCAGAAATAAGTGGAGAGGACTATCCGACAGAGCTTACATCCGAAGCCGGTGAAATTTTATGCAAAGGCCCGAATGTGATGAAAGGATACTGGAAGAATGAAGAAGCTACCAAAGAAATGATTGACGATGATGGCTGGCTACATACAGGGGATGTTGGTCGTTTTGTGGATGGTAACCTTCAAATTACCGATCGTATCAAGCACATGATTGTAAATGCGGGAGGAAAAAATATTTACCCTGGACCGATTGAAGACATGTTTAAATCAAGCAAATGGATTGATCAGTTGGTGGTGGTCGGAGAAGCTCAGAATTTCATGGGAGCATTGATCGTGCCTGATTTTGATGCTATAAAAAAATATGCCCGTGATAATGGTATCGAAAATGGTTCGATTGAAGAGTTGATTGAGCAAGAAGAGATTTTGAATCTGTATAAAAAAGAAATGCGAGCGTTCTCCAAGGAATTGGCTTCACATGAAAAAATCAGAGATTTCCGGTTATTACCCAACGAGTTTACAGTTGAAACAGGCGAAATTACCCCAACGCTTAAAGTGAAACGCAGGGTAATCGCTGAGAAATATGCCGATCAAATAGCGGATATTTTTAAAAATGATAAGGGTTAAACATCCCCGTTCTTACGAGCTTCTCTGAACGACTGAACCGCCTTGAATATGAATACAAGGCACATCAAAAACATAGCAGTCTGAGCATAGATTGCCAGAGGGCGAGCCACTTCAGCTCCCTGAATAATTTCGATAATTCCGGGGATCCCACGGGCTGATCCAAGGGCTCCAAGCAGGGCTAACCCGGCTGCGCCATGCATAGCGTGTTTTCTGAATTTTTCATTTCTGGCTACAATTCCAAGAAGAATGAAAACAAATCCAAAAAAGGATGGGATAAGTGCGGTTACGCTTTCCTGGCCTGTACCCAAGTAAGAGGCGAGACCAAGAATAGTTAATAAGATTCCTAAAGAGAGTGTTAGTTTTTGCATGATTAATTCGAAAGTTGTTTATGTATTTTATTGATAATTCGATGAACGCGGATACTATTTGCAAAAATATCCCAATAGCCTTCCCTGCTTGCACTTCGTATAAAAACAGATGAGGAGCCATTTTCTGGTTCAATTAAAACGTTTACATCGTCCCTATACCCGAAAACGGGGATTCTGAATACAGCATCTATTCTGTAACCTGATGTGTCTGTTTCAATCGTTTCAGCCCCTAATTTTTCAAGAGCTACTTTAACCGCAGGAAAAATCAGGGAAGAATCTTTTTCAAAGCTTATAGCCTTGCGTACACAATTGGGAGAGGAAGGGCATTCCGGTAAAGGGTTTTCGATAGAAGACATATTTTGGGAAGAATTCGGGCTACAGCTGCTCAGCGTTATACCAAATAAGATGATGGATAGTTTGCTGAATGTATTTTTCAAACCGAAATCAACGCTCTAGCATTTCAAAGCATTCATCAACAGTGGTAGCCACCTTAAACAACCGGGTGCTTTTAATCTGGATGAAATCTTCACTCAGAGCCTGCTCAACAAATTGCATCAGTCCATCAAAATATCCATTTACATTTAACAGAACGATGGGCTTATTGTGGATTCCCAGTTGTCGCCATGTGAGGATTTCGAAGAACTCGTCAAGTGTGCCGAAACCTCCGGGAAGCACTACAAAGGCATCAGAAAGACTTTCCATTAATGCCTTTCGGGTATGCATATCCTGAGTTTCATGGAGTTTGGTGAGTCCGAGATGTACTACTTCCACTTTCTTTAAGTGAGTTGGGATTATCCCCACAACTTCGCCATTGGATTTAAGAGCCGAGTCGGCAACAAGCCCCATCATTCCAACTTTGCCCCCACCATAAACCAGTGTCCATTCCCGGCTGGAAATTTCTTTTCCTAATTGTACCGCGATTCGATTTATTTCCTGAGTTTGAGGTTTTCTGGAACCGCAATACACGCAAATACTTTTCATTGAACAAGGTTGAACATTCGTTTAAGAACGGCATCTAACTTCTCAACAAAAAAGTGCACATCCTCTTCCGTATTTTTCTTTCCAAAACTCACCCTAATGCTTGATTTAGCTGCAGTTTCTTCAACTCCAAGCCCCATTAGTACATGAGAAGGTTCTACAGCCCCAGAGGTACATGCAGACCCGTTTGAAACACAAATTCCTTCTATATCGAGGTTCAGAAGTAACATCTCGCCATCAACTCCATGTCCATCATTATCAGAAAAAGAAAGGTTGATGATATGAGGTACTTTATTCTCATTTCCTCCATTCACATGGTAACTGCAACTGGTAAGTTTTTCATCCAAAGAGGTAAGCAATGTTTTTCTGAGATATTTGAATTTGGCGGTATTTTCATCCATCTCTTCTACAGCCAGCTCAAGAGCTTTTGCAAAGCCAACTACTCCCGGTACATTAATGGTGCCTCCGCGTCGCCGACGCTCCTGCGAACCTCCGGTCATCCAGGGAATCCAACGTGCTCCATTTCGTACATACATTATTCCGATGCCTTTGGGGCCATAAATTTTGTGAGCACTTCCACTAAGGAAATCAAGGCCTAACTCTTGTACATCAACAGGTATTTTACCAAGGCTCTGAACGGTGTCAGAGTGAATGGGAATATTTTGAGCTCTACATAATTCAGCAATCTCCTTAATCTCATTAATGCATCCAATTTCATTATTTACATGCATCAAACTAACCAAAGCGGTTTGATCTGTAATCACTTTCTCTACATTCCGGGCAGAAATTCGTCCACAGTCTTCGGTTTTGACAAATACAGGCTTAAAACCTCCCATCTTCGACATTTCGATAGGGTGCAGGACCGCATGATGCTCCAGATGCGAAGTAATTACTTCTTTTTTATTCCCCGAAACAGCCAATACTCCTTTAATAACGGCATTGTCACTTTCGGTTCCGCCGCTTGTGAAAATAACTTCCGAAGGTTCTGCATTAATGAGATGTGCCACTTTTTCCCGTGCATCTTCAACTACAACTTTAGCTTTTTGCCCTAAATGGTGCGCTGAATTCGCGTTCCCAAAATTCTCTGTCATAAATGGAAGCATGGCTTCCAGAATGCGTTCATCAAGAGGTGTAGTAGCGGCGTGATCGAGATAAAGTGTTTTCATGTACAGACATTTAATTAGAGGCGCTAAAAATACTGAAATAGAGGTTGAAAGTCAGGGACAAAAAAAAATAGCTACAAGCTGGAAATCAACTTGTAGCTATTAATTTAGCAAGATTAGTGTTTTTCTCTATTTCAAAAGAATCAACTTTCGGGTTTGTGTAAATCCACCTGCCTGCATTCGGTATATATATACTCCGCTAGCCAGATTCTGAGCATTCCATTGGACGGTATGCGATCCCGCAGAATACAACTCACTAACAATGGTGGCTACTTTCTGCCCAAGAATTGAGTACACATTAATCTCCACATTAGAAGCTTCACTCAACTCAAACGGAATGTTTGTAGATGGGTTGAACGGATTCGGATAGTTTTGAGAAAGACTAAACCGATCAGGAGTAACGGGTTCCTCATCATTAGAAACGATTACTGTTGAGAATAGTACTTCGCCCGACTCTGCATCCAGATAGATAGTGAGAGAGTCCTCAACCATCGCTCCGTCATCGAATGCCCAGGCATAAAAATCTGCCCGCCATGTTATCGGAGCTGTAGAAGTTGGATTTGGAGGGAAATCCCAGTATTGATGCAGTAACTGAAGTTCTGAGTCCCAGTACCAATCTAACTCGGATTCCTGTTTCGAGGTTCTGAAATCAAGAGCTCCTTCTGCGTCAATTAATTTAGCCGCTGAGTCGCTATCTATGTGAGTGAAAGTGAGGGGCATCATGTCATCAAATTCAATATCCTCTTCGAAGTCTTCTTCCGTAAAGGAGCCTGCAATCGAAACATCAAACTCTGTAACATTAAGCATAATGACTTCATCTTCGGTTCCATCGTACACATAAACTTCCCAACTGAAGGCATAGCCATCGGGTTGGATATTGCCAGTAGGCAAAGGTCCCTGATCATCCATCGCAGCTGCTACTTTTGCTTTGAAAGACTCTGGTATTTTCCCTTTGGTACCTTTAAAGGCTTTATCAGCATTGGTGTAATGAGTTAAACCTCCCATAATTTCCACATCATTTGGAAGCGACTCAATCAGTGAATCCGCTAAATCAACGGCTTCATTAAAGGTGATATGTGAGGTAAAGGGTTCGCCTAAGATTTCTGTGTGGCTGTATATAACTTCACCAGTTTCAATATCGATATAGATAACAAAATACCCCTCAACAAAATTGGTTGTAAAAGGATCGAAACTATATCCATAATATTCAGCGTGCCAGGTTGTGGGTGGGTCTGTTAATAGTGTGTCTTCATTTAATTCCCAGAAATTATCCAGAGCTTCAAGTTCCACTTCCCAGAAGCTGAATTCTCCACTAAACGTATTTCTGAAGTCCCATCCACCATTAGCTTCAATAATGGCAGCCGCAGAGTCGCTATCGATGAAGCTGGCAGGAAGAGGTTCTATGTCTGCAAAACCAACCGAATCGGGTAGCTCGGCATCTTCGGGACCAACGTATCCATCAAATTTGATTTCGAAGTCGGACACGGCAAGTACGAAAGCTGAATCTTTAACCGAATCGTATCCATAAACCTCCCACTCCAACTGTTTTCCATTAGGTTCGCTGAATAAGTTAAATGGTAAATCAATTTCATCATCGCCTTCATGATCGTTATGACTTGCTACTAGATCATTGAGGACGGAAGTTTTTAATTTTGGTGTGGAAAGACTATCCCCACCTTCAAAAAGACCTACAGACCCATAGAAAGTGGATCCGCCAACAATAACAGGACTATTTTCCATTTCATCAATAAATGGTTGAGCAAGGTCTAAAGCTTCAGAGAATGTTATTAAAGACTCTTCACCTAAACCACCTATAAAGGAATCAGTGTAAATTACGGCACCTGTTTCCATATCCAGGTAAACAACTAGATATCCTTCTTCAGCAAATCCTGTTGCCGGGTTGAACGTAAATCCATGATAATAGCCCGACCACATTACCGGCAGATTTTCAATAAGGGTATCCTCTTGCACATCCCAGAAGTTATTTAGCGCCTGGAGTTCCATGGTCCAAATGCTGAATGGATTATCACTAAATTCACTTCGGAATTCCGAACCTCCATTAGCTTCAATGATTGCAGCTGCCGAATCACTATCAATATATGTAGTGGGTAAGGGAGAAATATCTGCAAAGTCTACACTGTCTGGCAGCTCAGCATCTTCTTCGCTAATGTACCCTAAAAATTCAACACTGAATGGAGATGCAGCAATCGAAAAAGCTGAATCTTTCACATCATCATAGCCAAAAATCATCCATTCAAATTGCTCGCCGGATGGATTACTCAGCACTTCAAAAATATCCTCTTCACCCTGATGATCATTTGCAGACATTACTTCCGCAGGGCGTTGTCGTTCGATGAAGTTTTTCAGGAGTCTGTTTTTGAAGTGAACACTATCACCTTCATGATCGTCATCGTCTTCAAATGTTGAAATTGATGCATAGAAAGTACTACCACCAACAATTACCGGAGAATTGTCAAGTTCATCAATAACTGGCTGGGCCATTTCCAAGGCTTCGGAAAATGTTATCGGAATCAGCTCAAAAATTCTTAAATCAATACCGGAGAGGGTATCATTCGGAGCAGTGGTTGAATTAACAGATATAGAATCGGGTACGAAATTGTCATCTGTATCATAAAAGTAAAATTCAGGAATAAAGAATTCATCTTCCTCTTCAAAATCATCATCAAAGAAGTTCAAACCAAGGGGGTAGTAACTCCCTTCCCGAACGCCCGAGACACTGTATGCTCCTGTTTCTTTATTTACAAAAGTAGCATAAGCAGGTTCGAGATTATCTTCTTCACACTCTTCATCATCACAATCATCTGACCCTAAAAAAATCGGGTTTGGGCTCAAGGCAAGAATGATGTTTTCGAAAGGATGTTCAGAAATTGCTTTTTCAAGCACAGGTTGAGGCAAACTTCCCTCAACTACAAATTGACCTCGGGTTGGCGCTGTAGTAAACTGGAAGAGAAAAGGATCTTCCAAAACGGATCCGTTTTTACTATAAGCTTGTCTAAGAATTCCGATAAAGTCCGTATTGGCTGCCAAATCCACATGGTAAATTATGGAAAGGCTGTCTTCACTTAAGCTGAAATTAGTGTATTCAACAGAATCCTCTGGGCTTAAAAAGAAATAAACTCCCGCCCCCATGCTATCTCCGACAAAAAAACCGGGATCAAACTTCTGATCAAAAGTTAATACCACCGAATCTGTATCTACTGCGAAGGCACCGTCAGCGGGGTAGGTGCTGACAACATTTAAATTTTGTGCAAAGGCTGCACCACCTAAAAGGCTCAAAGAGCACAATAGTATCAAAAACTTCATAATACTATCCTTATTGTTAGTTAATATTGGAAAGGAACTTTAATGTGGTGAAAATTTCACAAAAAAGCACCAAAATGATTGGGCTGCAAAACTATACATCAAGCTGTAAAGATTGTACCTTCCTTACAATAAGATCGATTTAAAACGAAATCCTTACAAAAAAATGGCAAAACTTACTCTCAACGACGTCGATGTAAAAGGAAAAAAAGTACTTATGCGCGTAGATTTTAACGTGCCTATTATCGATGGAAAAATTACAGATGACAATCGAGTAGTTCAGGCGCTCCCTTCTATAAAACATGTGATTGAAGAAGGAGGGTTACTAATTTTAGCAAGTCATCTTGGGCGACCTAAAGGTGAGCCTGATTCAGAATTCTCTTTAAAACCAGTTGCTGAGCACCTTGGTGGTTTGGTGGATGTAAAAGTACATTTTGCGGAAGATTGTGTTGGGGAGAAAGCTAAATCAGTAATTGAGGGAGCTGAGTTCGGAGAAATTGTTGTACTGGAGAATGTCCGCTTTCATAAAGAAGAAACCGAAAACGATGAAATTTTTGCTGGTCGGCTTGCAAGCCATGCAGACATGTTCGTAAATGATGCATTTGGAAGCAGTCACCGTGCTCATGCATCTGTGGCAGGGGTAACTCAACATCTTCAACCGGCAGTTTCGGGGTATTTGCTTGAAAAAGAGATTAAGTATTTAAGCGATAGTGTAAACGATCCCGATCGCCCGTTTGTAGCAATTTTGGGAGGAGCAAAAGTATCGGATAAAATACCTGTAATTGAAGCATTACTTAACAAAGTAGACACGATCATTATTGGTGGTGGCATGGCGTACACTTTTCTGGTTGCTAACGGGAAATCGGTTGGAAACTCTTTGCTGCAAGAAGAGATGGTTCCCACCGCCAAAAAGTTGATGGAAACCGCGAAAGAAAAAGGGGTGAATCTGATGCTCCCTTTCGACTTTGTGATAGCTGATGACTTTAGTGATGATGCCAATCAGGAAGTTGTGGATGAGGATAACATCAAAGATGGTTGGGAAGCGTTGGATATTGGACCACAATCTGCAATCGCGTTCGGAAATGCCATTAAGGGCGCGAAAACGGTAGTATGGAATGGACCTATGGGTGTGTTTGAGATGCCAAGTTTTGCAGATGGAACCAATGCCGTAGCTCAGGCGCTGGTAGAGGCGACCAATTTTGGAGCAACTACTATCATTGGAGGAGGGGATTCAGCTTCAGCCATAAAAAATGCAGGTTTAAGTGATCAGGTTTCCCATGTTTCAACAGGAGGGGGAGCAAGTCTGGAATTTCTTGAAGGAAAAGCTTTACCGGGAGTGACATCATTAACAGATAAATAAACCAGTTTTATGGATAGTATTTATGCATATACAAAAGCGCTGCTTCCGGCGCTTTTTGTGTTCTTGATAACAGCCTCTTCGGCAGCTCAACCCAAGAAATTTGGAGAAGTTAGTGTTTTTGATTTTTCAGCGTACGATTCTAAATATGATAGCACCTCGCCTGCAATAGTTTTATTTGTTAAGGGAGATGTTGAGTTTGATTCGGATTATAATTGCATCCTCGAATATCATAAAAGAATAAAAATCTTAAATGATGACGGCTTCGATTACGGAGATATTGAAATCCCTGTGTATAAAGACCGGGATCAAAATGTGTACGGGATTAAAGCTACTACCTATACACTTCATGAGAACGGGAGAATTGAAGAAACAAAACTAGGCAGAAAAGATGTATTTGATACCGAAGTAAGGGAAGATGTGATCCTTAAAAAGTTTACAATGCCTGCGTTATCACCTGGGGTTATCATTGAGTATACGTACAAGAAGAATTTAGGTAATCCATTCTTTCTGCCGGATTGGAAGTTCCACGAATACATTCCGGTTCAGTGGAGTGAGATTGACATGTTGATTCCAAATTCCCTGAATTATCAGATGATTTTTAAGGGAAAAGATTCGCTATTTATCAAAAATATAGAAAAACGAGCAGGACTGGTTAATAATGTACGTGCGCAGAGATTTCAACTGGTGAAGAAAGAACTTCCGCCCGTTGAGGATCTCCCATATTTAATAAACCGGGATGATCATCTTTCCGAGTTATTTACCCAATTAAGAAGCATAAGAATCCCAGGAATGAATCCCCAGAACTACTTTAAAAGCTGGGAAAATATTGCCAGAGAATTAAATGATAGAGGTGATTTTGGCAAGCAAAAACCTGATGGCGCTGTAAGAGATAAAGTGGAAGAGTTGGTAAACAACGAAATGACGGAACTTCAAAAAGTAGAGGCTATTTATAATTATCTGGTCAATCATTTTGAATGGGACGGGCTTTACCGTTTAGTTACCGAGAAGGGGATCAGAGATACCTTCAAAGATAAAAAAGGAAGTACAGGTGATTTAAATTTTTTACTTATTGAAATGCTTAGAGAAGCAGGAGTATCAGCTAATCCGGGTTTGTTAAGCACGAGAGATAACGGGACTGTGATGACAGATTATCCTCTGGTAACTCAGTTTAATATGCTGATTGCTGTGGTAGAAATTGGTAACGGAGCTTTTATCGTAGATGTATCTTCCGGAGATCGTTCGCTTCGGTTCCCGCATCCTGAAATTTTATACCGGAATGCGTTTGTAGTAAGAGAAGATGATTCCTTTGGCTGGCTTACAACAGTACCAATTGATAATACATACCGCCGTATGAGCATGGAATACTCCCTTGCGGATTCCTCCCGAATAAATATGAATATTCAGGCAAATTTGAAGGGGGCATATTCTGAACAAATCCGGCAGGAAGTAAAAAGCATAAACTTTAATTCATACTGGGAGGGCGAATTCGCTAAACTACCCGGACTTGAGGTTGATTCCTCAAGTTTTGAGAATCTTGAAAGCCTGTCTGAAAACGTAGCCTACCAAACATCATTTTCTTTTGACAAAGATGAATCTTTAGCATTGAATAATGAGGTAATTTATTTTCAGCCCTTCTTGTTCAAAAAAATGGAAGAAAACCCGTTCAAAAAGCCCGATCGGCAATTCCCCGTTGAATTTCCTTTCCCTCACTCAGAACAGTTGATGGTGAAAGTAGAAATTCCTGAAGGATATGTAATTGATGAGCTTCCTGAGGCGAAGCAGATAATGCTCCCAAACGGAGGAGGTTATTATCGGTTTATGAGTAGTGTTTCAGGTAGCACACTCACTTTCGTTTCTACCACAAATATCGCGTCTGTATATTATCCTGCAAAAGAATATTCCTCAATAAAAGAGTTGTTTCAGGCTAAAGTAGATGCTACAAACGCAAGGGTAGTACTAAAAAAAGAAGGCTCAGAATAGAAAATCCTGAGCCTTAATTTGAAAAAGAAACGCTTGGCTACATGGCCTGATATTCAGCGAGCACTTCATTCATCTGAAAAGTATGGCGCTGGCTATGCGCTGAAACAGCTAGCATAAGTTGCACCATATCAGCTTCTCCGAAAGGAAGTTCTGCTTTGTAGTTTCTAAGATCTACCTCAGATGTACGTATGAAGTTGATAAGGTTTGTCCGGGATTCTTCGAGTGCGGTAAGCATATCTTCTTTCGAATCCCAACGACCTGAAGGTTCAAACTGAGGTGCTGTAGTTACCTTCGTACCTCTGTTTGCCATCATCCCGATAAGCATACCATCTGCAGCGGAAAGATCTTTTTTTGTAGATTCGCCCTGGGATACTGTTCCCATTGCTATTCCGGTGAAAGCTTCTTCTGTTAACAAAATATGTTCAACACAGTTTGCAGCAGACCATCCGCCTTCTTCGGGTGTATAATTCCAAGCTTCGTCGGAAAGACTACTAACCACATCAACAATATTTTGATGTGTGGCATTTAAATATTTGATAGCAAATTCCTTATCTGCTTTTGAAGTTTGAGCAAATGCAGAGACTACGAAAAAGCTAAGTGCGAAAAATAGTGATGTTTGTTTCATGATTCCCTTATTAGTTAGTGTAACTGTAACATAGTAACAAACTGAGCAGAAAAAAGGAGACAAGAATGTTTATCGGTTTTAATAGGTGGGATACCAAAGATAATTACCAAGAGTATCAATATATCCTACTTCATTAGAACGGGGCAGGTCTTCTCTTCGAATCTGAAGGACTCCATGTTTGAACGGGTTTGCACTGGTAGGACTGAAGGGATCGTTGAACACGGTATTTGCATCGACATCAATAATTTTCCATTTATCATCAACCCGTACAATGGCTCTGTTTTCAGAAAAATCGATTATCTGCTCATAACGCTCATCCGAAACGAAATTTCCTTGTTTGTTAATTAGTCTCCAATACCGGCTTGTATCCATTACAAAAGCTCTGTTATTAAAAAAAGGCCGGGTTCTCAGAGTTTCGTCCGATAGTTCAAAAACTATGGAATCGTTCCGGTCAATCAACATCCATTGGTCGTTTAACCTGACGAAGGCCACACCTTCATTAAAAGGTTCGGCTCTTTCATATTTCGGTTCTATTTCAATTTCACCGTTGATATTAAAATATCCAAATCCTCTGTTCTTATAGAATAGAATTCGCTCTGTATCGAGTAATGAATATTGATTTAGATTTAGTTGAGAGGAATCCGGAGCGTAAAATTCATTTCCATTTTTGTCAATAATGAGATATTCACGTGAGAAGTCCCGAACAATAGCATAACCGTTTTTAAAGCTGCTACCACTGGAGTATTGAAGCTGTATTACTGTTTTACCTTGCTTATTGATGTAGCCTATAGTGTTATTAAATCCTACCAAAGCTCTTTCTTCTGAAAAAGGAAAAATCCGCAGGTATTCATTGTCCAATATCACTTCGTTTTTATCATTTATAAGCAGAAATGAAGAGTTACTACGAACTATTCCACGACCATTATTAAACTCGTATGCAATCCCATAGTCGCAGGTGGGGGGGATGACTACTGTCCCTTTTAAATCGATATAACCCCAACCACTCTCTACGATTACTGGCAGAAGAACTTCGTGAGTGTCAGTGGTATTTTTATCCGGACCTACGAGTGAGCAGGAATAAAAAAAAGTAGCAGAAAACAGCAACAGGAAAAGATATGTTTTTCTTAAGGTCATATTCTTGGATGCCAAATATAATTTCCTTCGGTATCTATGTAACCAATAGGAAGCCCAGCTTCAAAACGGCTGAATATTTTAATACGAGCTATACCGTTTGCAAAATTTCCGACCTCATAAAAAGGCCTTGTATATAGAAAATCACCATTGTCTCTTTTTATAAAAACATGTTCTGATGACATCTGCACAGCAGCAAAACCTTCATTAAACTCAAACACATTTTGAAACTGGGGTTTTCTAAAAAATCCTCCCCTTTTGTCTATGTACCCATAGAGCCCGTCAATCATTACTCCTGCCAATCCTTGTGAGAAATTCCTGGCATCTTCAAACTGAGGTTCTATAATCCATTTTCCTTTTTTGTTGATATATCCCCAGCCTTCGGTAGTTCGTACAGCTGCAAGTCCTTCTGAAAAGCTCCTGGCCTCTAAAAAAGCTTCATCAGTTTCAAAAACCAGTGCTCCATTCTTTCGAATGTAAATCCATGAATCGAATGCTTGCACAGCGGCAACATCCTGAGAAAAGGGGAGAGCATCATTGTATTCTAATTCAATCGAAACCTCACCTTTTTTATTGATATATCCCCAAAAGCCGTCAATACGAACCGCAGCTAATCCCCCGGAGAAATTAGTTGCAAAGTCAAATTGTTCAGGAATTACCATCTCACCTCTTGTATTTATATAGCCAAGTTTTTCTATTCCTTTTCGCGCTACCGCTAACTGTTCTGAAAAGTCGGAGACAAAGAAAAACTCAGAAGGAATAACAAGATCTTTTGTGCTATAGGAAATAAATCCATAGGTGGCTCCCACTCTTACTGCAGCTAGTTCTTCACTAAAATCTCTTGCATCATCGAACTGAAGAGGAACTACTAAATCTCCTGTATTATCTATATAGCCCCACTTTTCTGCAACAGAAACAGGATAAAGTCTGTTTTCATCAGAGCGGTGATTATTTCCATCAAGTACTCCACAATTTATTATTGAGAGTAGACAAAGGAGTATAAAAAGGAGGTTATTTTTTCTCTTTGACATAGCTGTGGCCAGAACTTAAGCAAAGTATCAAAAAAAAGAGGCACTTAAAAAGTGCCTCTCTTACCTACGTATTATTTGGTCAGTCAACCATGTTTAAAGCAATATCATCAGTTGGTGGGAAACCACACATACTGCCCCGATTTGTTGATGTAACCATATTGTTCTTCAATTTCGTCTTCTACGGTGATGTAGATTGTAACCCGTGCAAGCCCATTATAGAAAGGTTCTACCTCATCAAACTTAGGGGTGGTAATCTGATTTCCGTTAATGTCTACGAACGTCCACTTTCCATTTAAAAATACAGGCGCTCGTTCTTCGTTGAAAGGCCGTACCTCATCAAATTGTTCAGCTATTTGGAACGTCCCTGTTTTATCAATAAAGCCAAATTGGTTACTATTTTTTCGGGCTGGAGCCAGGCCGTTTCCAAATTTTCCGGCACTTATAAATTGAGGAGAGATAGATACTTCACCATTAGAGCCAATATATCCCCAACGGTCACTAACTCTTACTGCTGCCAGTTTACTTGAGAAGGGCAGGGCTTCAGAATATTTCAATTCAACCACAGTATTTCCTGATCGATCTATATAACCAAACAAATCATCATCACGAACCAAAGCCCTTCCATCTTTGAACTCATTTTCATCGATATCGTCTAAATCTTCCGGCATATTTACGGATTCGACTTCTCTTCCATTTTCATCAATGTAGAGATACTCAGAGTAATCGATACTACGAACGAAGGCGCGGCCATCTGAATATGGATTAGACTCACGGAAGCGCGGATTAACCACAAAATTTCCTTTTGTGTTGATATAACCCCATCGGCCATTCACACGAACAGCTGCTCTGCCTTCAGAAAAACTTCGTATTTCCTGAAAACTTTCTTCAATCACAAACTCACCTTCTTTGTTCATATACTTCCATTGCCAACTGTCCCGAACCCGAGCAAGTCCATTTGAAAATTCATAGGCGTTTTGCAGAGTTGGTTCTATTACAATAGCTCCCTTTTCATTGATGTACCCCCAATCTCCATCAATAAGAACAGGATAAAGGTTCACGGTTTCTTCAACGTCGTCACCTCCTCCGGTTATGTCATTTACGACGTTGCAAGAGATTGAAAGAGTTAATAAAAGTATGGCGGATAGTAAAATCGAGCGTTTCATAATTCTGTAATTATCGTGTTGGATACCAAACAAATTCACCGGCTTTATTCACGTAGCCGAAACGTGGGTTTTCGTCATCTCCAATCTGAACCCGAGCGATACCGTCGTTGAAGCTTTCTGCATTAAAAAAGCCATCTTTAATGACAATTAGACCTGATTCTCTGTTAATGTAGAACCAGTCTCCACTTAGGCGAACAGCACTTCGGTTTTCAGCGAACGACTTAACTTCTGCGAACTGATAAGGAATAATCAGTTCTCCTTTTTTATTAATAAATCCGATGTAATCATCATCCTGAACCCATGCTAATCCTTGAGAAAAAACTCCTGCCAGGTCAAAGTTCGGGGTTATTACCGGGTTTCCCGATTTATCGATGTAGCCCCATCCTTCTGTTGTTTGGATGGGAGCCATACCATCAGCGAATTCTCCTGCAGCAGTGATTTGAAAATCGGGGTTGATTTGTTCTTCGCCGTCTGTGTCGATATACACCCATCCTTCAAAAGTTTCCACAGCTGCTACATCCTGTGAAAATGGCTGGGCATCGCTGAATCTTAGATCGATCGCGATACTTCCATCAGTAGAAACATATCCCCAAAGCCCATCGGACCTGACTGCTGCCAACCCTTCAGAAAAAGCGCCAGCAAAATCGAACTCAGGGGCAATGGCAAAATCCCCACTGGTATTTATAAAACCATAGGATTGACCTGGACGTTGAGCAGGAGCGAGTTCTCCGGAAAAATCACCTGCTACACTAAAGGAAACCGGGATTGCCAGACTTTTGGTTTCCTGAGATACATAGCCCCAGCTTGTACCCTGGCGCACTGCGGCAAAGCCATCAGAGAAAGCTCGAGCTTCATCAAAATTGGGTTCAATAACCATATTTCCGGTAGTATTGATATACCCCCACTTACCATTTAGTAAAACCGGGTGAAGAGCTTCTTCTTTGTCTTCGTCATCCCCTTGAATACCTTCTACTACCGAGCAACCCGAAAGTGCAAAGAGGCTGATTAGTGAAAGTATAAGAGCGATTGTTTGTAACTTTTTATTCATAAGATTAATGTTGGCTATCAGTGATCTGCTGAATGCTATTTATTTAATTAATGTCATTTTCTTTGTTTGACTTCCTGCAGGAGTTTCTAGTTGATACAGGTAAACTCCACTTGGAAGGGCAGAAGCATCAAACGTAATTGTGTGTTCACCAGCAGTCATAGTGCGCTCGGTCAATGTTTGAATCAATCTTCCTTTTACATCATAAATCTTTATGGAGACTAATCCAGATGCAGGGAGTACAAACGAAATATTAGTACTTGGGTTGAAAGGATTTGGATAGTTTTGATGAAGAGTAAATTTCTGTGCTTTACCATTGGATTCCGAACTAACAGGTAGTGGATCTACAAAACCAAGATCCTGGAATTCTCCCTGTAGAACGGTTTCGGTTTCAGAGATATCCAGTTCAAACCAGTTGTTCAAAATGGAGGTATAAATCGATCGGTAATCAGTACTAAATACCGGATCACCGGAGTTATCTAAATCGGTGAGATTTGCATGATCTCCATAAAGTCCACCATTTACAGGTCCGAATAACATCACTGGTGCGGAAGAGCCATGATCGGTTCCCTGCGAGGAGTTCTCATCAAGGGTTCGCCCAAACTCCGAAAAAGTCATAGTAAGAGCCCGATCCTGTTGGCCATCCATCTCTAAATCAGCGTAAAAAGCATTCACCGAATTAGCGATATCAGCAAGTAAGTTCGCGTGACCACCATCGGTACTTCCCTGATTATTATGTGTGTCAAAGCCTCCTTTAGAAACCAAAAAGACTTTCGTTTTGAGTCCACCACGAATTAGTCGCGCGACAACGGAAAGACTTCGGGCAAGCCCGGAGTTTGGGTATTCTCCTAAATTTGAAGACGAATCAGCCGCATTTTGGATAGATTCCAGGTACTTAAATGAGGAGTTGGCAATTTTACGGGCAAATGAAAGCGAACGACCAAACTCATTAGCAGGCACGTTTTCTTCACTATAGAAACCGCCTTGTTCCAGGAATTGAGCAAACTGAGAAGCACCGCCAAAGGTAACCCCCAGATTTCCAAACTCACTTTGAAATAAAGTAGCAGAACCTCCAATACGAACACCTAAAGGAAACTCAGGTGGATTAGCTATAAAATCAGGATTATCCTCAACAAGAAACCGACCGGCCCAGCCAGTACCAAGGTTTTCATTTTCATCGCTTGCTGATGTCCAGATATCGGTAGAACGGGCATGAGATCTATTTGGGTTATCGTAACCCACGTTATGAATGACCGACATATTTCCATTTCCCCAAATGGGTTCGAGGGGAGCCATCGCCGGGTGCATTCCAATATCATCGCTCAACATAATAGATTCTTCTTTACTGATGGCGATAGTTGGACGTTTCTGGTAATAGACATCATTCTCAACAGGTACGATGGTATTTAAACCGTCATTTCCACCACCAAGTTGAATCAGAATAAGTACACGGTCATTATCAGCGGCAACTAAGCGGTTCAAGAACTTGGTTCTTGCCATGGCATTAACTGAAAGCCCGCCAAGCATGAATCCGGAACCGAGCGCCCCAATACCAAGCGTACTCAGAAAGCTCTTTCTTGTCCAACTTTGGTGATCGTGTTCGTGAGCTTCTCCATGTTCAAGGCTACTCCCGTGCCGGTTATGGTTCAGATTCGGTTTTTTGTGATTATGATGATCGCACATGGTGTTCCCTCTTAAATAAGTTGATACGCTGGAAGTTGAATGAGATAGGAAATGTATTGCCTTAGATTCTCTGCAAAGGTTTCTTCGTAATAAAGATTGTCATCAGAATCAGTGTTGGCAGTCCATTCATACCAAGGGATATCTCCCAATAGTATTTTTGCAAGGTTGATTTTGTAATCAGGGAAACCACTCAGATCTGGTTCCAGATCAGGGTTGCCTGCAAAATCCTCATCCACTTGTCGTATCCCAACCTGATCAAGAGGAAGGGAAAGCATGTGTTCGGCGATATCTTCAGCAAGGCTAAAGGGATTGGATGGATCGGAAACTTTTTCAGCAATACGAATAGGATCATATTGACTTCCCGCTCCATCATATCCATAAATAACATCTGTTAAGTTGTCCCAACGAGAAGGCATTAAATTGGTATTTAGCCAGGTGTAGTGTCCGGGAGTTCCGTCAGAGTCTGGAGGATTGTATCCGGACCATCCAAAAACAGTTTCCGGCCGAAGCAATTCTTCATTTAATTCCTGCATCCTTAGGCGAATGTATTCCTTGATTTCAGCATTTGGTGCAACTTCTAACTGACGAAGGAAACACATAAACACTTCAATTGGGCTTTTGATGCGGGCTCCCATAAAACGGGCATCGTAAAAGTGTTCACTGCTCAACAGGTTCTTCAACACATTTGCGATATTGAAATTCACACTTACACAGTAATCGGCTAGCTGCTGAATGGTGGCATTATTAGGTTCGGCGCTAATAAAGAACACGTATAATTTCCGGCACAGGAACCAGGCAACCTCATCCGCTTTCTGATCAAAAATTAAGTCCACAACCCCATCCAGATCGTAGTTATTAGTCTGCCCAAGAATGGTTTTAGAACCCGGGTCGTGACGTTCAGCATCAAAATATCCTGTCAGAGTAGTGTCATTTACACGCCAGCCTGTAACCGCCCGGGCCACTTCGGCTACATCGTTTTCAGTATAATTTACAGTGCCATTTTTATCCTCAGGTCCGAGGGTGAACAGTTCCAGTAATTCGCGGGCAAAATCTTCATTAGGTTGACCGGCGCTGTTATTGTAATTGTTGAGGTAGTATACCATCGCCGAATTCTTGCTCATATCCCGAATCAGCTCTTTAAAATCTCCAAACCCTTTTTGCTGAATAAGCTTCATGTATTTATACATGTGGCTGGTATAGCTGTTTGGTGCTTTACCTGGTAAATCGTTCATATTTTGATAAGAAACCGCGAAGTGATTGCTCCAGAAGAGCATCATACGCTCCATGAGTCCATCATTGTACATTCGATCCATCCATCTGAACTGGATATCATACATATCCAGGATGTCTCCGGAATTACCGGAATTATACCAGGAAGGATCATCCGGAAGGATTGCTGTTGCGGCTTCATCTACAATGGTGTTCACAGCGTTTTCAGCGGAACCCAGAGCTCTGAGGCGATTAAGGTCACTTACCTTATTTCCATAGTGGGTGCGACGGGTCAAATGGGCAGCTTGTGCTTTACCCCATGGTCCTTCGTACTTGTCTAAACTTGATGAATACTTTTCTTTAAAGAGAGAGGTCGAATTCATAAAAACTTCTTAAAAATTTAGAATTCTGTTAACATATTAGATACAGTTAAGAGAGCTCGTACCCGTTATGTGTTACAGTTTAGATTCAATTGTGTTCTATTTCTCATGTTCAGAAAGGTTCCCGCAGAAAAAGAATTTTTCTTATTTCGATTTTTATTTGAGGTCCGAAAAATTATTTTAGGCAATAAATTCAATAACTTACTAACTGCTATGAAAATCCTGGTATTCGCTCTTTTTTTAATGATTCCGGTTCTCGGAAATGCACAAACTTATAAATTCGGAGATGTTCCAAGAGAGCATCTTGAGATGGAAGTTTATGAGAAAGACTCATCAGCCAGTGCGGTTGTTCTGTTTTCCAAAGGTGAGGCTGAACTCAATTATTATAATGATCGATTTTACTTAACGGTCTTCCGCCATATTAGAATTAAAATTTTAACAGATGAGGGGCTCGATGAAGGAGAGATCGCAATAAGGTTCAGAGACAGAGGCTCGAACTCTCCGCAGAGAGTTAGCGGCATCAAAGCGGAATCTTATACATTGTCTGAGTCGGGTGAGGTGATAAAAGAATCGGTTGGAAGAAGAGATCGTTATGAAGAAGAGGTTTCAGAAAATGTCTCTGAAATCAAGTTCAATGTTCCCGGGCTAAAAAAGGGAACCGTATTCGAGTATGAATATGAGCTTACTTCAAATAATCCACTGGATTTTCCATCATGGGTTTTCCAGGATAATATTCCTGTAATTTGGAGCGAATACACTGCTAAAATTCCTGAATGGTTTAACTTCCTGACAGTAAGCCGGGGTTTCCACGACTTTTTAGTAAACGAGCAGGAAAGATATAATGATCGTATCAACTTTAACGACCGGAATGGAGTCGCTTTCCTCGACTTTGAAGGAACAGAGTATCATTATGTAATGAAGGATATTCCTGCAATTGCAGATGAACCATACATGAAAGCATCCATGGATTATCTCTCTCATATTCGGTTCCAGCTTTCATCCATACAGTTTCCACAAACATTAATGGAAACCTACCTTGATACCTGGGTTGAGCTGGTGAACAAACTGGTTAAAGACGAGGATTATGGAAAAAGACTGAGAAGCAGTTCGGAACTGGATATGGGTCTGGTACAGGCGCTCGAAGGCGCTGAGACGGAAATGGATAAAATGATCGGTATCTATAATCATGTTTCTAATCACATGGAATGGGATGAAGAGCACGGATTATATGCTTTTGACGGTCTTGCGAAAGTTTATGAAGAAGGCACAGGAAATGGAACAGCGATAAATCTGATTCTTGTTCAAATGCTGCGGGAAGCCGGTTTTGAAGCTCATCCGGTTGCGTTAAGCACAAGGTTTAATGGTGAAATAGTAAGCCTGTTTCCTCTTGCCGGTCAATTCAATCATACGATAGCCTATGTTCAGTTTGATGACTCTTATTTTCTTCTTGATGCCAAAAACGAACTAAGACCATATAACTTGTTGCCTCCGGAGGTACTTAACGGGCAAGGACTTATTATTTATGAAGGGCAGGAAATTTGGGTTCCACTCCAGAATCAGGTTCCCAATACCAGCAGGAATGTGGTTCGGATTATTGTTGATGAAGAAGGATATAGAGGAGAGGTGACGTCACAAAATCAAGGATTCTATGCTGTTGATTTAAGGAATTCATTTGACTTAATGGAGCTTAAAGAAAGTGTAAATGAAGAAGTTTTTGCAGTAGAAGATCCCCGGTTTTCAGTTGATAGCGTGTCTATCACAAATGATCAATTAGATGAAAGTTTTGAATTCAAGACTCAATTTAGTTTTTCAGATTCTATGGCTTCCGATATCCTCTATTTAGATCCTATGTTGATGGGTAGGCTCAAGGAATCTCCGTTTGAAAAAAAAGAACGAACATTTCCTGTGGATTATAACTACCCCTTCACCGAAAGCATCATAATGAATATCCAGATTCCTGAAGGCTGGGTTGTAGATGAAATCCCGGAATCTGTTCTTATCCGGCTGCCGGAACAAGCAGGTGAATTCCGGAGAATTGTACAAAACAACGGTACTATGATTTCAATGAACTATCGTTACATGATAGCAAAGACCCGCTTTATGCCTCTCGAATATGAAGGGCTGAAGCAATTTTATGATCAAATGGTGGATAAGCTTGCTCAAAACATCGTTTTAAAAAAGGAATCCTGAAATGAAAAGAATACTCCCTTTTTTGATTGCCGGAACTCTTTTGCTGAGTTGTTCCAATTCTAAGAAAGTAATAGATGTGGGTTACGAAGATTACTCCCAGAGCAATCTGTTGTTAGAAATTGGTGCCAATTCAACGGTAAGAGCCAGTGAAATAACGCTGGATGTAATCAGCCCATCTAAAGCTGTTTACCGGGTAAAAAAAGCAGTGACTATTTATGATAAAGAAGATAAAGATATCGCCGTAGTTCCATTATGGTATGGAGAGTTTAAGTCGATTGACTATATGAATGCCAACATCTTCAACAAAAGAGGAGAGCTTGTGCGTTCTTACTCATTAGATGACGCAGACGATTACAGTACCGCATGGGGATCAACATTCTTTTCTGATGAACGAGTAAAAGTACTGGAATTGCCCTATAGTATGTTTCCTTATACGATAGTTTATGAGTACCAGCAAACCTATTCCGGTCTTCTGAACTTGCCCGGCTGGCGGCCTCAAATTACCGGGCAAAGCGTGGAATCAGCTACTTTTAATCTGATTGACAGAGGAAATACCGGGGTTAGATATTTTGCTAAGAACCTGGATAAAAAACCGGAAGTAACCAATGAATCCGGGGCTCAGAAATATACCTGGAAGGTAAATATGTTAATGCCTGTTGAGAGAGAAGCAATGGGCCCGCCTTCCTCAGAAATTTTGCCTCAGGTATTGGTGGCACCAGGGAGATTTGAAATGGAAACATCCGTAGGCGATGCTTCCAGCTGGAAGGATTTCGGAAAATGGTATTATGAATTGGGAAAAGATACCAGGGAGCTCCCGGAAGAAGCCAAACAAGAGGTAGACGCATTAATAGCAGGCGTTGATTCCGAGAAAGAAAAAGTGAGAATCTTGTTTGATTACCTTCAGGCTAAGTCAAGATATGTAAGCATACAGTTGGGAATTGGAGGCTGGAAGCCTTTCTCAGCGGAATATGTGTACAATAATAGCTATGGAGACTGTAAAGCTCTTACAAATTATATGCAGGCTGTACTGGATTATGTTGGTATAAAAGCAGAAGGAGTGTTGATTTACAGAGGGATAAATGAAGGGGGAATGAATGTGGATTTCCCAAGTAACCAATTCAATCATATTATTTTAAGAGTTACTCTATCTAGTGGCGAAGTAATTTGGCTGGAATGTACCAGTAAATATTATCCCCCAAATCATATTGGTCCTGATAATGAAGGTAAGCATGCACTTCTGATCACCCCCGAAGGAGGAGAGGTCATTCAAACACCTTCCCGTGCTTATTCTGAAAATACAAGCGACCGTGTTTGGAGATTTAAAGTCTTACAGGATGGAGCTGCCACGATGGAGGCCAGTGTTAAAGAAAAGGGACTTTCTCAGGATATGTTGTTGAGAAGGGTTCTGCCGGTTTCAGAAAAAGAACGCCTCGATTGGTTGCACGAAAGCCTGGAAGCAGACAACAGTACAATCTCAGATTATAATTTCGGCAAACTAACCGAAACCGATGATTATGCCCAGTATGAGTATACCGCTGAACTCGTTGATTATGTGCGGTCATCCAGTAAACGATTATATATTCCGGTTAATAAAATGAACCGCTGGAGATTTTCAATTCCTGAAAACGACGAAAGAGAATATCCACTTCATTTGGGATTTTCTTATATGGAATTTGATTCTGTAGTATTTGAAACTCCTGAGGGATATGAAATTGAAGCTTCCCCGACAAATGTTGATATCGACCATGCTTTCGGAGAGTTCAATGCATCTTTTGTAATAAAAGGGGATCAGGAGATGATCTACAAAAGGAGTTTTGCCCTGAAAGAAGACACAATTCAACCCGAAGATTACTCCGCGCTTAAGGAGTTCTTTGATAAAGTTAAATATGCCGATCAACAGCAACTGGTGCTGGTAAAAAAAGAATAGCGCTGACTTCATCGAAACATTTTATGGTTTCGAAACTATGATTTACATACCAAAGCAGTTAATTTAACAGGAGTATGCACACTAAAGATTACCCCATAGCGGTTCGTTACCTGATCAGAATAATGCTCATTTTTGCCGTCGTAACGGTACTGAGTATTACCAAACAGCTGTTGGTTCCTCTCTTTTTCAGCATTTTTTTGGCTTATTTACTTTACCCGGGCGCGAGATGGTTTGAAACAAAAGGCGTCCCAAGGATTGCTACCAATTTTATTATGATACTCAGTTTTATGGCCATCATATTTGGGACCATCTGGATTAGTATTCAACTGTTCGGGAGCTTTAGCGACGATCTTCCTGAAATCAGAGAACGGCTGGCTGGCAATCTTAAATCGCTTCAGGGTTGGATATCAGGTGTGATTGGAATATCGATTGAACAGCAAAAAAATATTATTACAACAGCCGGGCTAAGCGGAGATTATTTTGGATCGATTATTGAAGCCGGTAAAAATACCCTTATTGCTCTCGCGTTGATTCCTGTATACACTTTTCTTCTCCTGTTTTACCGGGATAAATTCCGGGATTTTATCTATATGATGGTTAAAGATGAAAATCAGGAAAACGCACAGGACATAATCGAAAAAGCAGCTGATGTAGTCCCTAAATATTTAAAAGGCTTACTCGTAGTATGTGTGATTTTAATCGGATTGAATTCAGCCGGTTTTTACATAATTGGTGTTGAATATCCGTTATTATTTGGGCTTATCGCAGCTATCTTCAATCTTATTCCATATTTGGGAACCGTTTTGGGATATGGAATTGTGGCCCTACTTGTTTTTGGTATTCAGTCTCCTGCGGTAGCTGGTGCGGTTATCATCCAGTTCTTTATTGTCCAGTTCATCGAGAACAATATTCTCACCCCCAATATTACCGGATCTTATGTGAGAATTAACCCGCTTGTCATCATCTTTTCGCTAATCGCAGGAGGGTTGGTTTGGAACCTTCCGGGGATGTTTTTGGTGATTCCGACCTTAGGAATGCTAAAGATTTTTTGTGAAAGTATCGAAGAGTACAAACCGTATGCTTTTTTACTGGGAACACAAGGCACAGAAAAGCATTCCATTACTTTAAAATCAGTAAGAAAAAGATTCGGTTGGTCGGAAGATTAGTACTTCCAAAAAAACATTAAGTATTACTTAATGAAAGACAGCTTAAATTTTTTTTGTAAGGATTTATGTTGGGGATAGTCTTACCTTGCAAAACAAAACATAAATTAGACAGCAGGATACGTAATGAGTTCACTAAATAAAGTAATGTTAATCGGACGTCTGGGGCAAGACCCGGAAGTTCGCTACACCCAATCAAACACCGCAGTAGCAACCTTAAGCGTAGCAACCAGCGAGCGCTATAAAGATGGCAATGGTGAGTATCAGGAAAAAACCGAATGGCACAGAGTAGTCGCCTGGGGCAGACTGGCCGAAATTTGCCAACAATATCTTCATAAAGGTTCTTTGGTGTATATCGAAGGCCCGTTACAAACACGGCAGTGGGAAGATAATCAGGGGCAGAAACGATATACTACCGAAGTTAAAGCTTTGCAAATGACAATGCTCGACAGCAAAGGCAGCGGTGGTGGAAATCAAGGCGGAGGAGCACCTGCGCAAGGCGGAAATAAAAATGCTCAGGAAAAACCAATGTCCAGCAATGTAGAACTAGGAAGTAATTTTGATGATATGGATGATGACTTACCGTTCTAGCATCAATTAGTTATATTTGAAAGCGATGGGAGCCTGGTTCTCATCGCTTTTTTATTTTGCAGCTTGGTAGCACGTTATTAAATTCAACCAAAAGAGCACAACAAACCTTGGCACCCTTTACCGAGCCTAACATTTTTATCGAGAACACAGCACTATACTTTGGATTCGTAGCAACTTCCGGAGAGCCGGATTTATTTGTGATAGGAATCCAACTATTGATTATGGTTCTCGGACTTATTTTCTCAGCAGTCTTTTCCGGCTCTGAGGTAGCTTTCTTCTCGTTAAGTAACCGAATGGAAGACCTGAAACAAGATGAGAATCCCCATACAGCGGATGATCGGATTTTGTTAATGCTCGACAAACCCCGACGTTTACTCGCTACTATTTTAATCGGGAATACCTTTACAAATATTATGGCTTCTGTAATGGCCGCGGTAATTACAGGGAGCTTACTTTCGGTAATTGGTTTATCTGAGGTATTGGTTTATGCCGTAGAAGTTGTGGTACTTACTTTTACAATTTTAATCCTGAGTGAGATCACCCCCAAAATCATTGCTATCAACAACCCATTACAAGTTTCAAGAAGAGTAAGCGGTTTTATTTATGTGCTGTTCATCCTTCTTAAACCTGTTGCAAAACTTTTAGCAGAAAGCGCGATAAGCCTCGAACGCTATCTCCCAAAACCAACCAATAAAATGACTTCTGATGACATCAAAACGATCACAGAAGTGAGCGAGAAAGAAGGTTCTATAAAAGAAGATGAGCGGGAAATAATTGAGAATGTAATCGAATTCGGAACCACCACTGTTCGCGAAATTATGACTTCCAGAGTAAATGTGGTTGGTGTTTCTCTTGATGATTCCTTACCCGATGTTTTGGCCTTGATTAAAGAGCAAAGCTGTTCGAGAATGCCGCTTTATGAAAATGATCTGGATACTATTCTTGGAGTAATTTATGCAAAAGATGTGCTTCCGTATTTAAACCGGGATGACGAAGATCCTTCCCTTAACTGGAAAACTATTTCAAGAAAGGCTTTGTTTATTCCGGCCACAAAAAAACTGGATGATCTGCTAAGGGATTTTCAAAAAGAAAAAACCCACATGGCCATTGTTGTAGACGAATATGGAGGGACAGAAGGATTGGTAACGATGGATGATATTCTCGAGGAGATTGTGGGAGATATTGTAGACGATGAAGGCGAGGAGCTGGATTTATATACTCGATTTAAAAGTGGGATTTACATTTTTGACGCTCAGATTGATCTGGATGATATGGAAGATATTCTGGAATGCGAGCTCACCTCTGAAGTAGATGAATACGAGACCTTGGGCGGACTTATTTACCATCTTACTGAGAGCCTGCCAACTGTTGGGGTCAGGGTTCAATTCAAAAACCTGGAGTTAACCGTTCATTCCGTTCAGAATAATCGTATTAAGAAAGTTCGCGTAAAGGTGGATGAGCCACAAAAACCGATTGCTGAGAAAGAGGGATAACGATGATCTCTATAAAAGAGAAATTCGATTTATCGAATCACAATACGATGGGCTTGAAAGCTTTAGCTCGCTTTTTTGCAGAAATTCACTCCATTTCGGATTTAAGAGACGCTTTACAATTTGCTACTGAAAAAAACCTTGAACTCCTGATTTTGGGGGGAGGGAGTAACATTCTTTTTGTTAGTGATTTTGATGGAATAGTGGTCCTGAATGGTATAAAAGGGATTCAGACTATATCTGAAGACAATAATGAAATTACTTTGAAAATTGGTGCAGGAGAAAACTGGCATCAACTCGTGCTTGGCTGTGTAGAGAAAGGTTATGGTGGAATTGAAAACCTGTCTTTAATTCCTGGAACAGTCGGGGCAGCTCCTATTCAAAATATCGGTGCTTATGGTGTTGAGTTAGTGGATGTTTTTGAATGTCTGGAAGCTTACGATATTGAACATAAGGAGTTGAAGACATTCACCAGAAAAGAATGTGCCTTTGGGTATCGTGATAGTATTTTCAAAAAACAGCTAAAAGGAAAAGTTGTTATAACTTCTGTCACGTTACGCCTCTCCAAAAAACCAGAGTTGAATTTCAGCTACTCCAGCCTCAGTGAAAGACTTAGGGAGAAAGAAATTACAGAACCAACGATAAAAGATATAAGTGATACTGTTATTGAGGTTCGACAAAGTAAGCTCCCTGATCCTGATGAAATCGGAAATACAGGCAGTTTTTTCAAAAATCCGGTAATTTCTGTTTATCAGTTTGATGAGTTGAAGTCATCCCATCCTGAATTACCCGGATATCCGGTATCCGAGCGACAAGTTAAAGTACCAGCCGGTTGGTTAATTGAGCAGGCAGGATGGAAAGGGAAGAGAGAAGGAGACGCCGGAGTTCACAGCAAACAGGCTTTAGTATTGGTAAACCATGGGAATGCCTCCGGAGAGGAAATATGGAAGCTAGCCAAACGAATAGAACGAGACGTTTTAGAGAAGTACGGGATTAAACTTATTTCCGAAGTTAACATAGTCTGAGCCTAGTCAAGTCATTAACCCTAATAGCTATTATTAATATGGCTGCTCATTACATCTCTGTTTACATCAGGATTGACCAATATTGTAAAGAAGTCAGCTTTTTCTAATGAGGTTTAAAAAGTTGTGCTTTGCTGAACTCTTGAAGTTCTTTGTTCAGGAGAAAATCTTGAACAGATTCATGCTCAGCTACCTGGTAATTCTCTTGGTACTATCATTAAACGTTTGTATTAATTCGAGCCTTATATTCGATTCAGTATCAGGGCAATAATTTGTGGTTGTTTGTTGAGCATAAGTATTAGAACCAGCCGCTAGTATTGCGACTAAAAAATAGATAGTTGGTAATATCTTGTTCATTTCGGTTTAATTAAGATTCTTCTTTTATAAATAAAACCTGATTCACGTTGATATTCTGAAGCTCTGATCTTCTACCAGATGGCCATTGAACAACTATTCTGTCTATGACTTTAGTATCTGATAAACCAAAATGCTGGATTAACCCACTTTGACTTCTCCAGTTTTGGCTTCCTGATACTTCTCTAAGTTGAGTAATAGTCTTTCCATTAGTAACAGAAGTGATAAGTATTCGGGCACCAATTGCAGATCGGTTAGATTCGGTTCCTTCTAGCTCTACTTTAAGCCAGTTTCCTTTTTTGATTTGGTTGGTGTATAGATGATTCTCTTCAGGTTCTCCAGGATAATTAGGCCAATTCCCGATATAAACATCTAAGTCACCGTCATTATCATAATCTCCAGCTACTATTGAAGATGTGTATAGTATATTGGCACCTAGCTCTCCGGGAAAAGTTCGCTGAAATTTCAAACCTCCAAGATTTTCATAGTATTCAAGTGCTCCCCCCCAGTTTGAAGCTATTACATCTAAATCACCATCATTGTCAAAGTCACTTGATATAACGCTACCTGAGTATCCGCTTTGTGTAACAATTGGGTCATGTTCAAGAGGTAAAAAGTTCGCTGATCCATCATTTACTAGTAGAATATTACTACCTCCCAATGGCTTGGCTATATAAATGTCTATGTCTCCATCATTATCAAAATCACCTGCACAAGCTCCCTGACTACTAAATAGTGTCATTTCTCTGGTAAGAGAGAAGTCTTCAACTTTATCAAACTCCCAACTTCCCCGATTCAAATACAGTACGTCTGAACCGCCTCTATTGGGAACAAATAAGTCGGGGTCTCCATCATTATCAAAATCATTCCATATTCCTCCTGTAGTAGCAAGTGAATCGGTAGCAATTGGAGAGGATTGTATCCGAGTAAAACTTCCATTTCCATTATTCTTATATAAGAAATCAGGTTCTCTGGCACTAAGGCCTCCATTCCCAACATAAAGGTCGATCCAACCATCCATATCTATATCAACCCATGCGGCCCCAAATGAAGACCCTCCATCAATAGTAGCACTACTATCATCCGGGATAAATAATTGACCATTTCCCATATTTTGGAATAAGAAATTATTTTGACGTCTCTGATTGGAAATGAACACATCTGGGTCTCCATCATTATCATAATCACCCCAGGTACTTCCTGACAAGAAACCTTCTTCTGTGGCAAAAGGACTATCTGTAAGCTCTATAAAAGTTCCATCACCGCTATTAAGATACAATCGGTTAGTTTGGGGGATAGCACCATTCGGATTGGTTACGTCGTATCCGTTCGTGATAGCTAAATCCAGATCTCCGTCATTATCAATATCAATCCAGCTAGCTCCCCCGGTACTAGCGCGATCGGTAACAATTGGAGTATTTTGCAACTTGGTAAAAGTTTGAAACGTAACCTGCTTGTGGGTTGAACAAGAATTAATGATGAGTAGAAAGACAAGTAAGTATTTGTTAATGGATTGCATTTTTATATGTTTTATTGATCGTTTTTTGAATGTATTGAAAGAGTACTTTTTCAACCTGATGTTTATCAAATGGAAACCTGATTTTTAAAGAAAAACTAGCTTTAGGATAAATTTTGAAGGAATACACAATTCATACCGGGGCTTTTAACATAGGCGACGTTACCGTTCTACCTATGCAAAATGAGATCATAATAAATGAGAATTCAGTACCGATAGAGAATAAAGTGATGGAGGTTTTGGATTATCTTGCTTTGAATTCAGATCGGGTAGTTACAAGGCAGGAGTTGCTTCAGGAAATTTGGAAGCAGGATTATGTTTCAGAGGAAGTGTTAACCCGGTGTATCTCAGTGTTGAGGCGCGTATTTAGCGATGACATAAAAGATCCTGGAGTCATAAAAACGATTCGAAAAAAAGGATATCAGTTGATAGCAGATGTGACTGTTAGTGATTCTGATGGAAAGATTGAACGAGTTTCTGAAAGAAAAAAAAGTAACATGGGTATAGTTCTTTCGGTTTCAATACTAATACTCTTGTTTATTGGGAACACAATTTATAGTCTTGGGGATCAAAATGATTTTGTAGTATGGCAGGATTTCCCAACTGCAACCTCCAAAAAAAATGAAATTTTTCCTGCTATCTCGCCAGATGGCAGCCGTATAGCTTATACCATGTATTCAGATTCGATTACCAATCAGGATATAACAGTAGCTATTTCAGGGTTAGAAGGGAACAGTATTCGCATAACGAACCATCCTGGTAATGAGTTTGCACCTGTCTGGTCTCCGGATGGACGTTATATCGCCTATTTCAGGACCGAAGATGAAAAAAGCGGCATTTATAAAGTTCCGGCTCAGGGTGGGATGGAGGAAAAAATCGGGGTGCCTTATAACTTAATCGTACAGCATATGTCCTGGTCACCAGATGGAAAGCAAATAGCTTATGTTGATCGAGAATCACTGGCAGATTCTTACAGTATTTATCTTATGAATGTTGAAAATGGTACAAAAACCAAGCTAACAACTCCTACTAATCAGCACTGGGGAGATTACGCCCCTTCCTTTAGCCCGGATGGAACCAAACTTTCTTTTATCAGGGGTGTTAGTGCCGGCACTCATGATATTTTTATTAATGATTTACAAAGCGGGGAAGAGCGTAGACTGACGTACGATACTCAGCGCACCCTTGGTCAGGTTTGGTCTAAAGATGATAGAATCATTTATTCGGCCTCGAGAGGTGGTACAGCCGAACTATGGAGTGTGTCAAAAAATGGAGGAGGGTCTACATGGTTGAATATTGCAGGGAGGTATCCAAGTATTGATAAAAAAGGTGATTTATTAGTTACAGAAGTATGGGATCATGACTATGACATTATAAGTGTAGATGTGACCAATAGAGGGAATGCAGTACGTATCAGTAAAATAGTTGAGGGTCTTAATTCTACATTGGAGGATTTTTCTCCTGAGATAAGTAATGATGGACAAAAGCTGGCTTTTATTTCAAATCGCTCGGGCAATTTTGAAATTTATATTTATGATAAAAATGAACTTAGAGCGACAAAAATTACTAATATAGATTCAAAGTATGTGAGCTCTCCTCATTGGTCATCAGATGATTCCCAACTCTTATTTAATGTCTTTACCCTTAAGGGAAATGCGGATATATATCATCTGGATATTGAAAGACAGCAATTAAAACAAATAACCACTAGTGCTTTTAACGAGATTACACCCCAATGGGCTTCCGGAGATAGGGGTTTTTATTTTAGTTCAAATCAAACACAGAAATGGGAGGTATGGTATTATGACCTTGAGAATAATTCTCAAAAGCAAATTACTAACAACGGTGGTTATGCAGTAGAGGTAGGATCCAATGAAAATATTTATTTCACAAAATTTGATTCAACGGGTATATGGGAGAAATCACTCATAACTGGACTAGAAAAAAGAATTATTGAAGATCTTCACTTGTTTGATTGGGGTAATTTTGTAATAACAGAACAGGGTATTTACTATATAAGTCGCATTTCTGCATCAGCTGATCCTTCATTAAGATTCTATGATTTTGAGCTATCATCTACTGAATTAGTAATGAAGTTGAATAACATCCCGAACGTGGCGGGAATGAGTTTGTCAGGAGACAAAAAGAAAGTTCTTATAACACAAAGAGTAAGTACGAATAGTGATGTAGTTCTTTATAAAAACACTAACTCACTGCGTTAGTAATAGTTTTAGTAAGTGGTTTTTTAGAATGGGAGCTTAGGTGAAGCATGACTCTGCAAAAGTATATTTAGAAATGCGATAAATCATACTTTATACTCTTAATGTTTTTAAATTGCTGGCATTGTTAGCAAAAAAGCTATGCCACCAAAAATTTGACATTCGCTTAACTCCCGAAGTAAATATATTAGGTCTTACACATTAACTTATAGAACCGTAGGGCCTATTATTTTATTAACTTATTAGCTGTTAATTATTGAATAAAGATATTATGAAACTCACAAAATACATTTATCTAATAATCGTGGCTGTGGTATTCAACTCAGCATGCGTATCTCTTCAGGTAAGTCCTGTTTCAGGGAATAAACGAGTATACGGGTATTCCTGGGAGCAGGAATTAGAAATTGGTCAGGAAGCTGATGGAGAAATAATTGCTCAGTATGGCTTATATGATGATCCTGAACTTTCAGACTATGTAGACCAACTTGGGCAGGAATTACTCGAAGTAAGCCATTTTAATCGGGAAGACACACCGGATGAATATCGAAATACAGAATTTACTTTTCGTGTGTTAAACAGTCCGGTAGTAAATGCGTTCGCACTGCCCGGAGGATACGTGTATGTGACAAGAGGACTGCTCGGACACCTGGATAATGAAGCACAATTAATGGTAGTGCTTGGGCACGAAATTGGTCATGTAGCAGCCAGGCATGCATCTCAAAGAGCAGCAGAACAGCAATTAGGTCAACTGGCGATAATTGGTGGTGCAGTTCTGGGAGAATCCTTTGGCTTGGATGGAGGAAACATCCTTCAGTTAAGTAGCCAAACAGCGCAGCTCTTGTTTTTAAGTTATAGCCGGGATGATGAGCGGGAATCTGACCAACTTGGAGTCGAGTATTCGGCTATGGAAGGATATGAAGCAGCTGAAGGAGGAGAGTTCTTCACTTCCTTAAAACGTATCTCAGAAAAAGCGGGGCATAGCATCCCGTCTCATTTATCATCCCACCCGGATCCGGGCGAAAGAGAAGAAAATATTCCAAGATTAGCTGAAGAATGGGAAGAAAAGGGATATAGTCAGACCATCGTAAATAAAGAGAAATACATGAGCATGATAGACGGGCTTATGTATGGAGAGAATCCACGGGAAGGATTTGAGGAAGGCGGGGTGTTTTATCATCCCGAATTAGCGTTCGAATTTCCGGTTCCGGATGGATTTGTTGTATTTAACCAGCCAAGCGCAGTAATTCTTGTTAATGAAGCTCAGGATGCGATTGTACAATTTACTATCAGTTCTGAAAGTGAAAGCCCGGAAGATGCCGTTCAGGCTTTTCTGAATCAGGAAGGAATTACAACTATTGAAGAAGAGGCTATGAATGTAAATGGTTATACTGGTTACAAGGCTGAAGCTACCGCTCAGACTGAAGATGGAACTTCTTTAACAATCGACCTTTCAGCAGTTGAGTACAACGGAAATATATACCAATTCTTAAGCTATACCGCTACTTCTCAGTTTGAAGATTACCGAAGTAGATTTGAATCTGTATTTAATGGATTTGAAGAAGTAACAGATTCCGATATTCTGAATGTTGAGCCCGTACGACTGGATTTGGTACGAGCCGAAAGAACAGCTGCTTTCTCAGAATTGCTTCCATCAAATCTTCCAATGAATATCGAGCCGTTGGATGTGGCCATTATTAATCAGGTCCAGCTGGATGAAACTATTCAAAGAGGAACTGTTTTAAAGATTCCTGTTCAATAAAAAAGAGGGGGCTTTTCAGGATACTCTCTGTGTTAATTAAAAGTAGATCAATTGATCTTGGAAGTAAGGTTTTGAGAGAAGGAAAATCCTGCCAGAATATAAAACTGTTCAGAGTTGGGGTTAAAGATAACCGTCTCTGGATAATGACAGCCAGAACAGCTATTAATGATACAATTAGTTTTTCCGTAACTTCATTTTATAAAATTCATGTTGCCATAAGTCTTATCTTTGTGCGCGAACTAACTTACATCAAAGAAAAATTACAGGTATGATTTCAAGATATGCCCGAAAGGAAATGTCAGATATATGGACAGAACAAAATCAATTTCAGGCATGGCTTGAGGTTGAGCTAGCTGCTTGTTGGGCATGGGCTAAACTTGGAACTATCCCGATGGAGGATGTGGATAAACTTTATCAAAAGGCATCCTTCAAGTTAGATCGAATCAAAGAAATTGAAGAGAAAACACGTCACGATGTAGTCGCCTTCACACGAGCTGTTTCAGAAACACTCGGCGAAGAAAAAAAATGGATTCACTTCGGACTTACCTCCACCGATGTGGTTGATACCGCCTGGGGAGTACGGTTGAAACAGGCTAATAAGCTACTACTTGCTGATCTTGAACGAATCATTTCTGTATTAAAAGAAAAAGCACAGAAACATAAGTACACCGTGATGATGGGGCGTACGCATGGTATTCACGCCGAACCTACTACTTTTGGGCTGAAATGTGCGCTTTGGTATTCGGAAATGATTCGGAATCTGGAGCGATTCAAAAAAGCAGCTGCTGATGTTGAGTTCGGAAAACTCTCCGGCTCTGTGGGAACCTTCGCTAACATTCCACCCGAAGTAGAAGAGTTTACTTGTGAGAAATTGGGCTTAACTCCGGCACCCATCTCAACTCAGACTTTACAGCGGGACAGGCATGCGCATTATGTTTCCACACTCGCCTTAATCGGATCAACCATGGAGAAAATGGCGGTGGAAGTTCGTCACCTTCAGCGTAGCGAAGTTCGGGAAGCGGAAGAAGCATTTCGAAAAGGGCAAAAGGGTTCCTCTTCGATGCCCCATAAACGAAACCCTATCAGCTCAGAAAATATTTCGGGGTGCGCGCGGGTACTTCGGGGGTACATGGTTACAGCATTTGAAAATATTCCGCTTTGGCACGAACGAGATATTTCACACTCTTCCGCGGAGCGAATTGTTCTTCCAGATGCAACCATTCTCCTCGATTACATGCTGAATCGTTTTGCTAATGTGATAGAGAACCTGGTGGTTTTCGAAGAGAATATGGAAGCGAATATCTGGAAAACACACGGGCTGGTATTCTCACAGCGTGTACTCAATAAATTGATTGAACAAGGAATTGTACGTGAGGAAGCTTACGATGCGGTACAACCGCTGGCCATGCAATCCTGGGAGAATCAGATTCCTTTTAAACCCTTAATCGAAGGGGATGAGTACATAATGTCAAAGCTAAGTCAGGATGAAATTGATAATGCATTCGATTTAGATCACCACACCCGAAACGTGGATGTTATCTTTGAGAGGGTTGGGTTGAGTTAGTCTCTGATTCTAACCCATTCAACTAAAGCTCTGTTTTTTACAGTCGGGTCGCATCCGGTTATATGGATGTCCAATTTTTTTCCATTTAAATAGCTCTCTAAAACAATGTCAAACATTCGATTGATTGTATCATTATTAGTCGAATTTACCCTCATAACAACTCCATTGGAATCACAGTTATGAGAAAAATTTTCGGCTATGAATTCAAAGGAGAGGGAAGTATCCAATTGATAAACGGATTTTATTGATAACCCTAAAGTATCGCCCTTAACAGGTACAATTTGTGCATTACACAATAAGGGTATACTAAGCGTACTTAGTAAAAAGAAAAATACTTTCATTTTTTTAAAGTTAGAACGTGGATCCTTTTAAAAGCAGATTCCGCTTTACTTTTCCGGTAGCAGTTCGGGGAATTTCTTTAATAATTTTCAATTCTTTGGGCAATTTGAAATCTACAAGTTCATCCTTTAATTGCTCACGGATTTCATCCAAATTTGGAGTTTTACCATTGGAGAGTGTTACAAATGCAGCCACTTTTTGACCCCATTCTTCATCGGGGATTCCAAGTACAACCGCTTCTTTTATAGAAGGAAGTTTTTGAATGGCCTCTTCAACTTCAATCGGATTGACATTCTCTCCACCGGTAATGATCAGGTCAGTTCTTCGCGACTCAATGAACACCATATCAAAAGTATTTCGGTGACCATAATCTCCGGTGTTGAACCAGCCCTTCTTATCAAAACGTCCTTTATTGTCCTCCTTGTGATAGTATCCATCAAAAACCTGCGGACCTTTTAACCAAATGGAGCCAGACTGATTTCTCCCCATCACTTTCCCGTTATCATCTCTGATTTGAAGTTCATTGGGAGGGAATGGTTTGCCCACGCTTTTCATCGGAATGTATGCCCCGGAAGGCGCCAGCGTTGGATTCGCTGCAATTTGTGCACAGGTCTCAGTCATTCCGTAGGAAGAAACTACCGGGATTCCACGCTCAACCGCTTTGCTGAGTAGGGAAGAACTGGTTGGACCTCCACCAAGCAGAATCGCTTTAAAGTCACGATGCGTTTTAAAAAGCGGGTCGTTTAACAATCGTTTCAACATAGTAGGCACCAGAGAAGCAGCCTGGAATCGGGTGTTTTCCCCCAGAAATTCTTTAATCATCTCTTCATGAAAAACATCCATGCGATAAATGCCGGTTCTATAAATCAATGATCGGAGTATGATTGAAATTCCACCTATATGATTTAAAGGGAGGCAAAGCAGCCAGAAGTGATTTAGATCCGGTTTGAAGTTTTTGGCAGATGACTTAGCTGCGGCAAACATCTGTTTACGCTTTAGCGGCACAATTTTCGGTTTCGATGATGTGCCGGAAGTAAAGAAGTATCCAAATACGTCCGAATCTTTGATTTTAGATTCATCAGGGAGTTTCATGTCTCTGATATCGAAGGTGAACGCGTTCAGGAAGAAGTTTTCATCCATGTGAATAACATCATCCCCCTGGAGTTTGCCTCGGTTTTTCGAGTCACAAAAAATCAGGCTTGGACTAAGTTCTAATATCTGGGCTTCCAATTCTTTTTGAGGGAGCTTGGTATTTAAAGGAATGAAAGGGATGCCCAGTTTCCAGCAGGCGGCTATAGAGAAAATCAGCATGTCGGATGATTCCGATAGAAATGCTACGGGCCATTTTACAGAATCAGATTTTCGTTCAACAATATCCTGGAAAAAAGCGGTAAACCGATCCAGATCACTGTAAGTAAACATGCCATGTTGAGAGGTAAGGAAAACCAGTTCAGGATCTGTTTTCTTAAACTCAAAAATATGTAGGCGCGATTTAAACACGTTAAATTTCTTCCAAAAAAGTTAGGTCGATAGAGTTGCCGATTCCCTGAGTTTCAGAGATAATATAAAAGCCATTTGTGATTGTTTCTGAATGGGCTCCCTGTTCTTTTAACAGAGATCCTGTTGCAAGTCCGTGTGCAAAAACTTTTGTTCCTAACCCGGATGCCAAAACTGCTGATGTCTTCCTTCCAATTATCCCGTCCAAACTTGTAGTGAATACAACTTCTATATTATGAGTACCTGCAAGCTCTTTTGTTACGGCAATGTTTTCAAAAAGCCCCATTAACGTAGGTTTTATTATAATTATATCACAATTATTCTGCTGTATTAGTTCATGTGCCAGCTTTTTGTTCCTAAGAGATTCGTCAGCTGCAATATTAATTTGTGTACGTTCTTTCACCCATGCTAAACCATCAATATCAGCAGCAGGAACAGGTTGTTCGCAATATTCGATATCTAAATGCTCAATTGAAGTTAAGTATTCCACTGCTGTTGCTTTATCCCAGGCTTGGTTGGCATCAAGTCTCAATTTGATGTCCGGATATGTTTTTCTGATGAATTCCAGAGCTGATTTTTCTTTGTTGAAATCAGCTCCTACCTTAAGCTTAAAAGTATCAAAACCTTCTTCTTTCTTTTGTTGGATGTGAACAAGCATTGAATTCTCAGGTTGAATTCCAATAGCAGTGTTGCACTTTACTGAAGGTTCATTCAGCCCAAAAAGATATTCAGCAAGCGATTTATCTTCTTTTTTGGATTGGAAATCATGCCACAAGGTATCCAGTCCAAAGCTCAAAGACGGGAATTGATGAATCTGATCAAGGACCGTAATTATTTGTCTGGCATCATTATTTAGAAAAGCATTCTCCAGGAATTTTTTGTTTTGCTGAAGTATTACTTCAACCTGTCCAAGAGTTTCGGCTGAAAAACCTGGAAGCGGGGCAACCTCACCTAAAGCCTGAATGCCCTCATACTCAAAAACCAATACTATCCCGTCACGCACTCTAAACTCATCTGTGGCTGTCTTAAAAGGTTTTTTGAATGGGATCCTATATTTAAAATATTTAAGCATCAGTTCAGGATAATTCCAACGGCGAATAAGATTCCAAAAATAGCCATAAACCGGGCAGTACGTTCAAGCAGTCCATTCAGGTTTCTCTTATCAGTTTCCGTCCACACTTTGCGGATATGAATTATTGCAATAGGGAATACCAGAAAAGGAAGGAAAATCCAGGGCTCATATTCTAAACGAAAATAAAAGTGGGGCGGGATCGCATAGGCGAGTAAAAGCATCAAAGTATATTCCCATTTAAGAGCGGTTTCACCAAAAAGTACCCCCAGAGTTCTTTTTCCTGCAATGGCATCCTGCTCCACATCACGGAGATTATTGATTACAAGAATATTGGTGCACAAGGCACCCACTGCCAGCGAAGCCCAAAATGAAGCTTCAGACCACTCCAGAGCGTTTACATAATAGGTTGTCATTACAGCTACAATTCCAAAGAATATGAAAACAAATACATCGCCAAGACCATTATATCCCAGGGGATAAGGGCCTCCGGTATAAAGAACTCCAAATAATAAAGAGAGCAAGCCTATCACTAATACAATCCATCCGCCAATCCAGACCAAATACAATCCAAACAGGAAAGCCAGCGACATACTCATGATGGTTGCGTTTAGCATTGCTTTGGGAGAGATGAGTCCCGAAGCTGTAGCACGTTGAAAACCGATGCGATCTTCTGTGTCCGCGCCTTTTATAAAATCGAAATAGTCGTTCGCGAAGTTGGTACCGATTTGAATAAGAAAAGCGCAGAGTAAAGCGATACTTGTTGCATCAAAAGAAAGGGCATTATTGTTCCATGCAATTCCTGCTCCCACCAACACCGGAGTGAAGGCTGCTGCAAGTGTTTTAGGTCGGGCTGCTTCTACCCAAAGCGAGATATTTTTTGACACTAAACTGAAAAATTTTACTGAATTGGAATGTGGATAAATGCAGAACAAAGATAATGCATTTGTGTTCCCCTAAAAATGATAAGAATAACGAAATGAGAACTTAATTTTTTAAGCAAATGAATAGTTAGATAAGCTAGACACGAATTATTTTAAGTGGAAGCGCTTTTATGCCTGCGTAATTTAAATGTTAATAATTTTTAGTCTAATTTAATTGAGTGTTTCCTAAAAAGTACTTTATATTTATGCTTAATTTTATCATTAATCAAACAACAAAATTATATAAGAATGTCGAAGTCTAAACTTGAATACATTTGGCTTGACGGATACAAACCTACTCAAAGCCTGAGAAGTAAAACTAAAATCATTTCTGATTTTTCGGGAAAATTGGAGGATTGTCCGGAATGGTCTTTTGATGGAAGTTCTACTGAGCAAGCAAAAGGGGGTAATTCAGACTGCCTGTTAAAACCAGTCGCAATTTTTCCAGATCCGGAAGTAAAAAACGGGTATCTGGTAATGACCGAAGTGTTGAATGCCGATGGTAAGCCGAACGAAAGCAACGCTCGGGCAACGATTGATGATGAAGACGCTGATTTTTGGTTCGGCTTCGAGCAGGAATATTTTTTAATGGATCTTGAAACAAGATTACCTGTAGGATTTCCGGTAAACGGATATCCAAGCCCGCAAGGTCCATACTATTGCGGCGTAGGTGGGCAAAATGCGTTTGGAAGAGCATTCAAAGATGAGCATTTAGATATCTGCCTGGAAGCCGGTCTGAATGTTGAGGGAACCAATGGCGAAGTTGCTGCCGGACAGTGGGAATGGCAAATTTTTGCCAAAGGCGCGCAATCAGCGGGAGACCAGATTTGGGTAGCCCGTTACCTTATGGAAAGACTTTCTGAGAAGTATGGTGTTTACATTGAATACCATCCAAAACCACTTGGTAAAACCGATTGGAACGGTTCTGGTATGCACGCTAACTTTTCTAATGAATATATCAGAACAGCAGGCTCCAAGGAAAAAATCGAAAAAGTTTGTGAAGCTTTCCGGGATGTAGTAGACGAGCATATTGCGGTATACGGTGCGCACAACGAAGAGCGCTTAACCGGTGACCATGAAACGGCGGCGATCGATCAATTCTCCTATGGAGTGTCAGATCGTGGTGCTTCTATCCGTATTCCGGTATACACTGTAACCCACGGATGGAGTGGTTATTTGGAAGATAGACGCCCTGCTTCTAATGCCGACCCATACAAAGTTGCAGCCCGAATTATCAAAACTGTGAAAAAAGTAACCGGGTAATTCTTTTTACTTCTCATCGAAGTAACCTAACCCCGCTTTCAAAAGAAGGTGGGGTTTTTTATTATCATAAAAATTTCATGTATGAAATATCTACTCATCGCCTCTTTTCTTATGTTTTTCAGCACTGCTCTTTCAGCCCAGTTTTTGAAGGCTGATGGAGGTGGGGAAGTTGTTTTTGGAGACCAGCTTGATTCTATGACAGAAGAACAGCGCCTTGAAATCAGACAATTGCTTGCTCGTCGAATAGATAGTTTGTCTGTTATTGGGAAAATTTCACCCTCTAAAAGAAACCTTGACAAATATAGTTGGCCGGTAAAACAAGCGGAAGGTGTACATGGTTTTGGTTACCACCGGCTTGGAAATTTTGTTGATCACGATACCAGAACTCAGGGATTTCTCTCGGATTACATGTGTGGAACGAGATCTTATGATCGGGTTACCGGATATAATCACTCAGGGACAGATATTTCTAATTGGCCTTTTAAGTGGTACAAAATGGATCACGATCAGGTTGAGGTTGTAGCAGTAGCTCCGGGAGTGATTATCGAGAAAAGAGATGGCAACTTCGACAGAAGCTGTAGTTTTGGAGGCAGCAGCTGGAACGCTGTTTATGTTCAAAATTATGATGGTAATGTAGTTTGGTACGGGCATCTGAAAACCAATTCGTTAACCTCAAAAAAAGTTGGTGATGAAGTAAAGGAAGGTGAGTTTTTGGGAGTAGTTGGAAGCTCGGGAAGCTCGACGGCTCCTCATTTGCATATCGAATTTTATGATGAGCAGGGGATGCTTATAGATCCGTATGTAGGGCCATGTAACGATACTGTGGAGGAAAGTTTATGGAAGGAACAACGTCCCTATTACGATTCTAAGATTAATGCTTTGCATACTCATGGCATTCCACCCGAATTTTATTTTGATGAATGCCCTAAAACGGAATTGCCAAATTTTAAAAACGCATTTTTCCCAGGGGATACGGTACGAAGTGCTGCTTATTACCGTGATCAACGAGAAGGGCGGGTAAGCTCATACGCCATTTTAAAGCCGGATAGCAGTACGTTTAGCACCTGGACTCATGAAATTTCAGAGGAGTTCTACGAGGCATCTTACTGGTATTGGACCCGTGTTTTACCTGATGACGCCCACCTGGGAATCTGGACTTTCCAGGTTGAGTACGAAGGCGAGATGTATACTCACCAATTTAGTGTAAGTGATACTAGTACCGCTCCAATGCAGACTTCTTTAATCTATCCAGTTCAACGAGCAATCATCCCTGAAAATAAAGTTAAGCTCGAATGGCTTCCTCTTGCTGATGCTGAAACGTATCATCTTAAAATTGCCAGCGACTCTCTTTTTACTAACGTTATGTTCGAAGACTCGGTCATTAGTGAATCAAGTGTTACCCTGGATAGCCTTGATAATGGAGAATATTTTTGGGTCGTAAGGGCCGGTAATAATCATGGGAAAGGAGATTGGTCAGCTTCAGATTCATTTGAGATTAATAAAGAACCGGAGATTGAAACATCTATTGAAAGACCATTACAGTTGATACCGGACCGGATTCAGCTTTCTCAAAACTACCCCAATCCTTTCAATCCGGTAACTACAATCTCTTACTCCTTAACAAGGCCAGCTGATGTGAACCTTAAAGTGTATAATATACTTGGAAAAGAAGTGTCGGAGCTATTCTCGGGAAAGAAACCTCCCGGATTCCATGAAGTCAGTTTTGACGCTTCATTCCTTCCAAGCGGGGTTTATTATTATCAATTAGTTACAGATGAGTTCCGCCTAACCAAAGCAATGACCCTAGTAAAATAGGAAGAGATAACATGAAAGAAATTAACTGGAAGGAATTTGAGCAAGTTGAGCTAAGAGCAGGAACCATTCTTAAGGTTGAGGATTTCCCCGAAGCACGTAAACCCGCTTATAAGCTTACCGTTGATTTCGGAGAAGAAATCGGAATTCGGAAATCATCAGCTCAAATTACCTATCACTATACAAAGGAAGAGTTGGTTGGGAAGCAAATAATTGGAGTGGTAAACTTTCCATCCAAACAAATAGGTCCTTTTATTTCAGAGTGTCTGGTAACGGGCTTTTATGATGAAAAAGGTGAAGTTGTACTGGCTGTACCTCAACAAAAAATCTCAAACGGGTCAAAATTAGGGTGACAATAAAAACATTATCTCTTCTTTTCTGTATTAGAACTAGTTAGTTTTAAGAAACTTTTTTTGCGGATATACTGTAAAAGTATTCGATGTATTCACTACAAAAAAATATGCTCAGATTTTCATTTTTCGTTTTAGTTGCTTCAGTTTTATTTACGATAAACACTTTTGCCCAGGAACTTCCGGACTATGTAACCGATAACTCGACATCTTTTACTCTACAGGTACATGGATTTAATAAAGTGGAGGGAGAGCTTAGAATTGCTATGTTCGATTCTAAGGAGGATTACACAAAAGAACCTGTTTTCGCGGTAGTATTACCAGTAGAAGGGGAAGAGGTTGAATGGAAAGTACCGGATTTACCGTATGGCGAATACGCAATTGCGGTTTACCATGACAAAAACAAGAATGGTAAACTGGATACTAATTTCCTGGGAATTCCCAAAGAAGGTTACGGTTTTTCTAACAACGCCCGAGGGAAATTCGGGCCGGCTTCCTGGGAAGATGCAAAATTCAGTATTTCAGAACAGTCATTTAGTCACCTCATAATTGTTGAATAAGCTGTAACTCAGGCTTTTCATCTTCGTAGCTTCTGCCTGAATTAATACAGGTGTATGAGCTATTTCTTAAAATCCATTCTGATTGCCTTGCAGAACATCAGGGCAAATCCACTTCACACATTTCTTTCTACTTTGGGCATAATCATTGGAGTTGCCGCTATGGTTGGGATTCTGGCACTTGGAGACGGGTTGGAACAAACCGGGAGGGAGCAACTTCGGAATACCACTTCTCTTAATATCCTGAATCTTAGTACTAAGCAAACAAAAGTAGTTGATAATATCAGAGTGAGCATTGAAAAACCTCCGAGAATAAGCTACGAATATGCCAGATCTCTCTCCGAAACTTATGCAGATCGTGCTCTTACTGAGTTTGTAGTAAGAGGTACCGGAGAGGCGCAGTATCAGGATTCTACAATGGCGGTATATTTACAAGGTAATATGGAATTCGGACTGGAGTTCTCCCTGGATTCCTTGCATGCGGGTAGATATCTTTCTCAAAGAGATGTATCTGAAGGTCGAAATGTTGCCGTAATCACCTATCAGATTGCAGATCAGTGGACGGGGGGGAATCCTTCAGAACTTTTGAATAAATCGTTTACATCTAAGGGACAAGTATTTGAAGTAATAGGAATTTTAGGTGAAAAGGAGCAGGATTTGCCCAGAATTTTTCTCCCAGTTACTTCTTATTTAAAATTAACCGATAGTTTCCCTGCCATTTCTTTAAAAGTAACCAACGCTGAAGAAATTCCTGAAATTGAAAACAGTTTGAAATCGTGGCTTGATGAAAATTATGAAGAAGGAAATGAGGCGTTTAACCTGGTATCAAACAGGTCAAGGGTAGAACAATTTTCACAAGGGATTTTGTTATTCAAACTGATTATGGGTGCAATTACCGGCATTTCCGTTTTAGTGGGAGGGATAGGAGTGATGAACGTACTTTTAATTTCGGTAACCGAACGGACCAAAGAAATAGGAATCAGGAAAGCCACCGGAGCAAAGAAGAAAGATATTGTTCTTCAATTTATGGCAGAGTCGGTTACTATTTCTTTTGCGGGATGCATTGCGGGCTGGGCTGTTGGGATAGCAGGAATTTTTACTTTTATTCCTATTGTCAATTCCTTTACCGATATGAACTTTCGGGCAGCTTTAGGAATTGAAACGGTTTTTGTAATCCTACTGATTGCAATGCTTATAGGAATTATCTTTGGAACCTACCCGGCCTGGAGAGCATCTCAGTTAGATCCTATTGATGCTATCCGACATGAGTAATGACTAAACTCACATCAAAATGTGAGAAAGTTAGTGTAATTCGATGCGTTAATTAGCCAGTGAGTTCATAAATCAGGAGGAACTATGAAAAGGCTAATGGTAATTACATTCATCACATTATTCACAGTTTCAAGTGCAGAGGCACAAAGAAGCCGTATACACAAGGCAAATTATTCTTCTAATGGATACAACAAAGAGCTAAGACAAATACGGAATTTCGATCATAAGTTGGATAAGTTTTCTTACGCCTTAATGATTGGGGATAGCTGGGCAGCCAGAAAGAACAAAGCTAAGATTATCCGGGCTATGGAAAACGAGATTCTTGATACCAAAATCAGCCTGAGTGAATTTTCCGGGCATTCAAATGCATACTCTAAAAGAGAGGGCAACCGGTCATATCGAGGAAGAAGCGGAGGGGTTTATTCTAGAAATAATGGCAGAAAAACCATCCGATTCGAAAAACAACTGTTGATAGAGCAACTAGAGAGACAAATACGAATCAAAAACCGATTTGAGAGAACAGCATTAACAGAGTACCGCGGCCGACATATTATCAACGAGAGAGTGCATCGAAAGCTGATGTACAGATTCAGAGACACAATGGTTGAAGGGTTAGAACAACAGAGAAGAGAGAGAAGAGGGTAGGAGTAGCCCCGCTCATTAAAAAATGAGCGGGGCTTTCTTTTATTCAGCGAAAACTGCGGTTCCGGTTACTGAAACCATTAACATGCTTCCGTTAGCGCCTATAGTTTCGTAATCAATATCTATTCCCATTATTGCATTCGCACCCACACGATTCGCTTTTTCTTCGAGCTCAGTAAATGCGATTCTTCGTGCCTCTTGTAGTTCTCTTTCATAAGAAGCTGAGCGGCCTCCCACTATGTCTCTGATACCGGCAAAAATATCTTTAAAAATATTGGCCCCTAAGATTGCTTCTCCGGTCACTATTCCTAAATACTTTTTTACTTCTCTTCCCTGAAGATTATTGGTTGTGGTCATTACCATAGTTATAGCCCTTTTAAGTTCAAATTTAGATTACTGAATTATTTTCAGCACAGTAACATCTTACTGATATCCTTCGAAAATGTTACTTCAGTATGTAAAACAAAAAAAGCCCTTCATGAGATGAAGGGCTTTAAAAGTGTATAAGAAAATTGGTCTATCTGAAGTTATTTCTTCTCGGACGTTCTTCTCTTGGACGAGCCTCGTTAACTTTAACTGATCGTCCATCAATTTCAGCTCCGTCAAGTTGCTCAATGGCAGCCTGAGCTTCCGAATCGTTATCCATTTCAACAAATCCAAAACCTTTGGAACGGCCGGAATATTTGTCTGTAATTACTTTTGCAGAACTTACTTCTCCGTAAGCCTCAAAAACTTCTCTTAAATTGTCGTCGTTAACCCCATAGCTAAGGTTACCTACATAAATGTTCATGTCTATAAAAATCTGGTTAAAAAATATCGGAGAGAATAAGAACCCAGAGCTATAGGTCGAAAAATGAGTCTTTAGTCTGTTCATCATTACCAATCCAAGCCAAAAGTACGTTAATTAAATGCCATAGCCAATTATTTATTAAAAGACGGCTATTATAGTTCTACCCGGTTAAATGTAATGCTATACGATGGGTGGAACTCATTGCCTTCTTTGTTAAAATAAGTCCACTTATATTTGTCCTCTGATATGAACTCAACTACCTCTAATTGAGGAACTCCATCAAATTGACCACCATAACCGATAAAGGTATTTACCATTTTATAAGGACTTTCGAAGGTGGTGGTATAATCAAAGAAATCCATAGCCATATCAATGGATGTACCGTATCCTTTAATCTCGTTAATTCCAGGATGCCAAAACCAGATTAATTCACCAACTAACTTCAGAGAGTCAGGTTCAATAAAATAAAGTTTCGAAACTACGGACTTTTCTCCAACGCCCCATTCGAATGTCTGCTGCGTTTTATCGCCAGTCCAAATCCCACCAATAAGATGCTCGAAATGTTGAAGAGGATTGGATAATGAATCAGATGAAGCATCCTGAGCTGTTACATCTAACGAAAAGAAAAGAAATAGGAATAATAGAAAGCGCTTCATTTTTTAAGGGAAGTTACTTCAGCCGTTCGGGATTTACTATTATGATATTTTATATAAGATGCAAAGCCTAAATCTCACAATCGTCATATGGATCGTCAATATAATATGAGTCAGCAAATAGAAATCTGATTTTTCCATTTGATGTAAAGACCGGGAAAAACATCTTTAAAGTACTTCTCTTATCAACAGATAATGTTAATCCGGGAATTTTATTTGTGGTTATTGAGCCAACTAATTCGTTGTCCGGGATTTGTATTATATCTATGTACTTATTCTCTTGAACAATTAAGAGATATTCATCATTAGTGGCATAATAGGTGCCATTCTTATTATGAATGGATATGTCAATCGATTCCTCAGTACGTGTATAAACAAACTGGTCACCCGATTCTGTAATAAATGTGAGTCCGCTTTGCGAAGGGGTAACCGGTCCGTAGTTAACACTTTTTAAATAGTTACCATCTTTAGTATGAATATGTGTTTCATTATTAGTCGTTAAAAAAAAATAGTTTTCAGTAATGATATATGAAAAATCCAGACTAGAAGAATTGATTAAGGTGTCAACACTAAGGTCTGGGTTTTGAGATAACAGATGGTACTTACTTTCAATTAAATTACCGTAGTACGAGTTCTGAGTGGATGTAGTATCATAGGAATAATAATCTTCTGATAGCTTAAAAATTGCTGTTCCTGTTGATAGGTCATAAGAAGGGTCTTCTATTTTCCTTGCAACGTAGAGATCTGATTCAAGAAACTCATCCCTGGAGACAAAGATAGTATCAGCTATTTCAAATGAATTATCTAAACTGGCGAGATAATATTCTGTATTCGAAAATGGTAGATGTGGGTTTGTCTCGTAATCAGGGTTAGCTAGTAACCCTATAGATGCTAGTGAAAAATCAATATCATCACTAAAATTAAAAGGATCAATGAGCCCTTTAATGCTTGTGTCCGAAAAAAAAGGGTGGAAATGATTGATACTCGAGAAATCCAAAACGTAAAGACCAGTCCCTCTATCAAATATTAATCCCGATTTATCAAAAGTAATATCGTGCAAATATAGATCATCGAAATAATCATTAAGCCGAATATCCTTGCCCGTTCTTTTAATGATTGGTGTTCTTAAAACTTCAAAGATTGAAGCGTCAAAATCCGTTTCTATAATTTTAAATTCGAGATGTTTTACATTTTCATTTCTCATCTCGTAGCATTCGTTGTCACAATCGGCAAAACCAAAAAGGAGGATTGGCAAGTAGCTTACAATTCTAAGAATGACCTTCATAGCTAATAAATTACTTTAATCAGCTATTATTTATAGAATTAAGTTTAAAATAAAAATTAGAATTCGGCTATTTTAAATTCTCCGTCTTTTTTCTGGATTCAGTCGCCATTCCTTCATGATATTCTTTCAGTTGTATGGCAATTCCTTTGTCTTCCATACCTAGCATCCTCAATGCGAGTAGTCCAGCGTTTTGAGCTTTGCCTATAGCAACAGTGGCAACCGGAATACCATTAGGCATTTGAACAATGGAGTACAAGCTATCAATTCCCCCAAGTGCAGATGTTTGGATTGGAACCCCAATCACAGGCAGTGTAGTATGACTTGCCAGCATCCCGGGAAGGTGTGCCGCACCACCCGCTCCGGCTATAATTACCTTGATTCCCCGATCCCGTGCCTTTTTTCCATAGTCTGCCATATCATCCGGGGTACGATGTGCTGATACAACCCTTTTTTCAAACTGGATTCCAAATTGTTCCAGAATTTCAGCGGCTTGTTTCATGGCGGGCCAGTCACTGTCACTTCCCATTACTACGCCAACAATTGGGGATTTACTCATTTAAACAGGGTTAGATTAATTCTTGAGTGAAAATACAAAATCTATTTGAGCAATATCATTTTACCCGATTTTATCCCGAATTTTGTCTTTAATGTATAAATATACATCCCTGAACTTAAGTTGGAGGCATCAAAGCTGATAGTGAATTTACCTGCATTCTGGTGAGTAGTTGTAATTGTTCTTACCAAAGCTCCAGTTACTGAAAAAACTTTAAATTGCACTTCAGAACTTTCGGGCAGGTCATAATCTATCTTTGTTACCGGATTAAATGGGTTTGGAAAATTCTGGTAAAGCTCAAAATGGTTGGGAAGCTTTTGATCGGATTCGCTATGGATGGATAGGTTAGGCTCAACTAGAAGCCTGAGAGAATCCACATCCCATGCCCCGTTCAGCTCAAGTTCTTTAAAGTCCGGGGATAGTATGTTGGTTGAGGGTACGGAGGTTGCGTCAGAAATAAATAATGAAATATGCTCCGGTATATTCACTTTCTTTTTTAGAGAAAGCACGAGTTTACCAGCAGAGTTACTTTTTTGGGTGATTAAAAGAGGTATTTCTAATGCATTTCCCAGATCATTTGGAATAGAAAACTGACTTTGAAGCACTTCTTCACCATTTCTGAATCCCTTCCCGGCTAGTCCGATAAATTCAGAGGAAATAGAAGGAAGCTCAAGCATATCAAGTTTATCCCACTCAACAGAGGCTTCATCTGAAAACGGAATTACCAATTGATCTCCCAGATTGTTACCAACGGTAGATAATTCCAGTACTAAATAGCTCCGTTCTGCAGGGTTGTGCTTATAGAATGTAGCTTCATCAATTTGTGAGGATGAAGGTATAGTTATACTGGCTGCAGAATTGTTTTCAATCATTATTCCCTGCCAGGACGAGACAGAATCTCCTATTGAAGTGGTTGTAATATAATTCTGAATTCCCGGATCATAAACATAGCCTACTGAACTTGCCAGAGCTCCTCCATTGGCAGAGATTTCATAGAAATCGATTGCTGAAGCAAACGGGTTTCCGGTAAGATTCCATTTATCGCCTGAAGTATGCAAATCAATGGTTACATCTGAGTTAGGAACGGTACCAGTTCCCCGAATCGTAATCGGTAATTCTGTACTTTGAGCTTCATCATTATCAAAAAAATAAAAAATGAACCCACTTCCGTTTTCCAAACTGTCTGTGAACGAATTGGGGGATAACCAGGTACTTCCGTTATATGATGTATAAAAGTTTTTGTCATAACCATCACCGAAACCTTGTATTGGGTTGAAAGCTGTTAAATCAGCGATAGGCATATTTATGGTTGGACTTGCCATCATCCGCCAACCGGAATTCCCTTCAATAGTTATGAAAGGCAAAAAAGGGTCGCCATTAATCTTCGTTCCGGGCGAGAACAGAGAGTTGTCATCGGTATCAGCAGTTGAATGTGAAACAAGGCTATCGCCAGTGATATCGGGATTTAAGGTGATTGAAACGCCGCTCTCATCTCCCGGATATTCCAGATACGTAACAATATCATTTGCAGGCGTTTTGATATAAATCTTGTCGCCCGAATTATTAAGGCTTAAGGCATTTGTTGAAGCCGCCTGAACCGTAGAGCCTCCAAAAACCCCATCAAATGAGGCTTGCCCGAAAACAAGTAAAGCCTGCCCGGGTAATATGTTCGTGTTAGATTCGATTACATGCCTGTCAGATGAGTTATCTGCTATGATCCACTGATCCAGCGTAATGGTTGTATCCGCGGTATTTATGATCTCAAGAAATTCATCTGAAACACTTCCCACACTTCCGTTGTTATTTGCATCACCGTTTGTAGCATCGGGATTAAAATGAATTTCATTAATAGTCAAGGAAGGAAAATCACGAAATGTAAATGTGGATTCACTCCTCGGAATTAAGTCTCTGAACGCTTCAATTAATTGGGTATGTCCCGCCAAAGAGATGCGAATATTTTTAGATTGTTCTACGTGGAAGAAGAATCCTGTATTACTAACCGGTTGGTCGTCAGCGGGGTTTGTTGAACCATTCATATACCTACCTTGAACATTGGTGGTTCCTGCAAGAGTGCAAGAAGATCCATCTCCGGTCATTGCTGCATCAACTCCATCTGCAATCAGGCTATCCCTTACTGTTTGAAGGGATGTTTGTGGGTCGTCGCTTCTTCCATTAGACAAGAATACGTCTTCGCAGCTGGCGTTTGCATGTCCGTGAAGGTTAAGGGCATAAATATTGGTTGAAATCTCTTTCAACGATTCATGGGCAATTTGAAAAGCAGTGCTGTCATAATGAGCCATGTCTGAAACTTTATACTTCTCCGATGTTTGGGTATCACTACAAACGGTCGTGGTACCGTCACTGAATGCAGCTTCATCGTTCGAGCAACGGTGAGTTCCCGCCATCGCCAAAAGTCTCCCACCCAGATATTGAAAAAGATTAACTCCTTCCTGGGGAGTATAAGAATCATGCAGAGGGTGAGGAACCGCAACGATAACATCCCTCTGGAAATCTGCGTCTGAAGCAAATAATCCCCAACCCAAAGTGACCGGACTTTTTTCTCGAATTAAGTAGTATTCTCTGTTACTGAATGAAGTGTCGGTAAGCAAAACCATCTCATAATTCGAAAAATTGGTGGTTAAACTATCCTCAGCTTGTGAATAAGATTTTGCCACAAATAAATCCATCATTCTTTTCCATTGCTTTAACTGGTTGGTATCCGGTACAGCAAAGCCTTCAGAATCTTCATCAGGTATAAGGTTTTGTTCGTAGTTGATGAACTCTCCCATCAGATTACCGTTCTCTGATAAAATCTGAGCCTGAAGTAATCCTGAAGTAAGAGTAAATAAAATAAGTAGTAACCCCCGGTAATTTCCCATTATAAAAAGTGTATTTAGAGATAGAATATGGGCATTCTAAAAAGATTAAGCTAAAAGTGGAAACATGATCACTTTTTGTATACTAAATCTCAATCTTTTCAGTAAGGGTTTTTGCTTTCTTGAAGGTCTCTTCCATCTCTTCTCCCAATAAAGTGTAGTGTGCCATTTTTCTCCCCACTTTACTTTGAACCTTTCCATATACATGGAGATGACCGTTTTCTGAAGAAAGAGCTTCAGAAATATGATCTGTTTCAGCGGGTCGGTTATGAGTTCCCAATAAATTCATCATTACAGCAACCGGTTTATTCATTTGGGTTGATCCGAGTGGAAGCCCCAAAACTGACCGAACATGATTTTCAAACTGAGAAGTTACACACCCTTCGATGGTATAATGTCCTGAGTTATGAGGTCTGGGAGCAGACTCGTTCAATAAAATCTCACCTGACTCGGTAAGAAAGAATTCAAAAGCGAATATTCCTTTCCCGTCAATAGCTTCCATAGCTTTGATGGCCAGCTCTTGTGCTCTCTTTTGATGTTTTTCATCAATAGGGGCCGGGGAAACTACAGCGACATTAATATGATTCTCCTGAACGGTTTCGCAGCATGGGTAAACCACGGTTCCTGTTTCATTTCTGGCAACCTGAACAGCCAATTCTTTTGTAAAGGAGACAAAAGCTTCGGCCAAAATATCATGCCCTTTTGTGCCTCCAAGTTTATCATAGCCTTCCTTTGCTGTTTCTAAATCGTTAGCAATCGCATTTCCATAGCCATCGTACCCACCTTTGGATGATTTAAGCATGAAGGGCCAGCCGTATTTATCCCCAAAAGAAGTCAGGTCTTTTTCAGATTTAACCAGTTTATAGGGAGTAACCGGAATGCCCGCCCCTTCAAAGGTTTCTTTTTCGATGAGCTTATTTTCAATCAAGGCAAAACTTGCAGGAGAAGGAAAAATGGGTGTTCCACTTTGATCCTGAACTTGCTTTAGCAAATCGGAGCTTATGAATTCGTTTTCAAGTGTAACTACATCACAGGTTTTTGCGAACTCCACCATGTCATCCACTGAATCAAATGATCCAGAATACGAAAAAGGAGTCATAAATTGAACAGGCTCATCTTCTGGTCGATCTGAAAAAACAGCAACCTGAATTCCAAAACGAAAGGCTTGTAGAGCACTCATTCGTGCGAGTTGACCGGCACCGAGAAAGCCGAGTTTAGTTGTTGAGTGGAGTGAAGTTCGGGGCATTTACTTTTTTTCTTTTTAAAATACGAATATGAAATTAGGAATTACGAATAAGGATTTTCTTCTTTAAAAAAATCCTTATTCGTAATTTTATATTCTTAATTTAAGAATTCATCCGTTTAGAAAGATTCAGCACAAGGCCATCCATGGACATCGAAGAAAAGTTAAAGCAGATTAAATCACGTTTTCAGGAAGTAAATACCGCCATGAGCGATCCTTCTGTATTCGATGATCCCGACAAGTATACACAGCTTACTAAAGAACGAAGCGATCTAGAAGAACTGGTTCAGGATTATGACACCTGGTCGGATCTCAAAAACAGGTTGGAAGGGAATAAGGAGTTGATCGAAGCTAATGAAGATGCTGAAATTACCGAAATGGCCCGAGATGAGAACAAAGAGATTGTTGTTGAACTGGAGGAACTTGAAGAAGAAATTAAAATGAAACTGGTTCCCAAAGATCCCGAAGATTCAAAAAATGCGATTGTGGAGGTGCGGGCAGGAACAGGGGGAGACGAAGCCGCTATTTTCGCCGGAGATTTATTTGATATGTACAACCGCTATGCATCCAGCGAAGGCTGGAAGATGAGCCTGATGAGTGTAAATGAATCTGAAAAAGGGGGATATAAAGAAATAGTTTTTTCTTTAGAAGGCAATGAAGTTTTCGGGAAGATGAAGTACGAATCCGGAGTACATCGGGTACAACGAGTTCCGGCAACAGAAAGCCAGGGTCGGGTTCACACTTCTGCAGCAACCGTGGCTGTCCTTCCTGAAGTGGAGGATGTAGATATTGACATTAATACCAGCGATCTGCGAATTGATACCTTCCGGGCAAGTGGAGCAGGAGGGCAGCACGTAAACAAAACAGATTCTGCGATCCGGATTACGCATGAACCAACGGGCATTGTAGTGGAATGTCAGGAGGAGCGCTCACAGCATCAGAATAAAGAGAAGGCAATGACGATGCTTCGGGCAAAAATGTACGACATTGAGCTCGAACAAAAGCAGAAAGAACGAGCTGCTGAACGAAAAAGTCAGGTTTCGACAGGAGACCGATCAGCAAAAATCCGGACGTATAATTTCCCTCAGGGTAGATGTACCGATCACCGTATTAACCTAACGCTCTATAATCTGGATGCGATTATGAAGGGCGATATTGGAGAAGTTATCAAAGCCCTTCGTGTGCAGGATAATCTGGAAAAAATGCAGGAACTGGCTGAATAAAAAAGCCTGACTCATTGCTGAGACAGGCTTTCAATTCACTCACTCCAATCAACTAAGAAAGGACTCTCGGTGCTGCGCTTAAGATTTCAGCGCTGCAATTATCTTTAAACTGCTCAAAATTATCGATGAACATTTGGGCTAATTGCTTGGCCTTTTTGTCATATTCATGAGCATCTTCCCAGGTATAGCGTGGTATAAGAAGTTTTGAAGGTACTCCTTCAACCTTAATAGGAACCCGGAATCCAAAAATAGGATCTTTAACGTATTCTACTTCTTCTAATCCACCATCAATAGCTTCTGAGAGCATCTTGCGTGTGAATTTAAGTTTCATGCGTTCGCCAACTCCAGAGGGTCCGCCAGTCCAGCCAGTATTAACCAGCCATACTTTTGAGTCATGGTTACGAATTTTTTCGGCTAATAACTCTGCATATACCGATGGATGTAATGGCATAAATGGAGAGCCGAAGCAAGCAGAGAACGTTGCTTGTGGTTCAGTAACACCACGCTCAGTTCCAGCTACCTTTGCAGTGTATCCACTGATGAAGTGATACATAGCCTGTTCCGGAGTTAACCTGCTGATCGGAGGTAAAACACCAAAAGCATCACAGGTTAAAAATATGATATTTTCCGGGTGCCCACCTTTACCGGAAGCACTTGCATTAGGAATAAATTTCAACGGATATGAACAACGAGTATTCTGAGTTAAACTCACATCGTTAAAGTCTGGTTCACGATTATCATCTAAGACTACGTTTTCCAAAATGGTACCCGGCATTTTGGTAGTAGCGTAAATCAGTGGCTCATTATCTTCTGTTAGATTGATGGTTTTCGCGTAACAGCCTCCTTCAAAATTGAAGATACCGTCATCGCTCCATCCATGCTCATCATCACCAATCAAAGTTTTATCCGGATCGGCTGATAACGTAGTTTTTCCAGTTCCGGAAAGACCAAAGAAAACAGCTGTTTTACCATTTTCATCATGGTTAGCAGAACAGTGCATTGCCATTACCCCTTTCTTAGGAAGGAGGTAATTCATAATTGAAAAGATACCTTTTTTCACTTCACCTGAATACATGGTACCACCGATTAAGATGATTTTCTTTTCCATGTTTACGAGAATGAACGTACTGGTTCTGGTACCATCAACTTCAGGATCAGCTTCAAAGAATGGAGCGGCCATCACAGTAAAATCAGGAATATGTACTGCTAATTCTTCATTAGTAGGGTTGATAAACATGTTATCAGTAAAAAGCGCGTGATAAGCTACTTCAGATACCACTCTTACTTTGAGTCTGTTTTCTTCATCAGCGCCACAAAAAACATCTTTTACAAACAGACGCTTACCGGACAGATATTTCTGTACTTTTTCGAATAAATTATCGAAAACCTTTTCAGTAGTCGGTTGGTTAATCGGGCCCCAATCGATTTCGTCCATAATTTCTGGTTGTTCAACAACAAACTTGTCATTAGGCGAACGACCGGTAAATTTTCCGGTATGAACAAGCAAGGCGTGATCTTTGGTCAGGATAGCCTCACCATGCAGGATCGCATGTTCGTAAAGTTCAGAAGGGTTCAGGTTCCAGTATACTTCTTTGTTGTTTTCGAGTCCTAGATAATCCAAGCCGATATTACTTCTTGGATGTACGTCGTAGTCAGCTTTCATAGCTCCGGTTTGTATTGGGTTATAAGGTCCTTTTAAGATAAGCATCTATGTATGGATTTTAACCTCTATGAGTGAGATTGGTTGTGAGTTAAACCTTTTTTGGGGCTAATAGAAAAAGCATACTTTATTAATGCAAAACCTAAAAGCCACCTAAAAATCATTACTCAAAATGAAGATTGTATGAAAAAGAAAAGCCAGGGAAATTGATTTGGAAAGTTAAGAAAAACTGTACTACTCAAAAGCTTGTGCGAGGTCGATAAAATTATCTATGCGATCTGGAAAAGCGGTTTCAGCGGCATTTTTTTAAATCTGGAAGAACTATGAAAATTTTTTTATTTATTCGTTTTACTCCAGGTAGAATAGCCGCCCTCAAGATTTTTAACCTCTTTAAAGCCTAATTCCTGCGTCATGATTTTAGAAGCGGCTGAACTTCGTCTTCCTGACTGGCAATACACCACGTAAGTTTTGGACGTATCGAGCTTAGCAACTTCTGTTTTAAAATCCGGACTCATAAAATCAATTTGAACGGCATTAGGGATATAACCCGCCTCAAATTCCCGATCGGTTCGTACATCGAGAATTACCACATTCGGGTCAGATGTGCTTAATTTTGTATTGAATTCTGATACGGTGATGTCTTCATATTCTGAAGTAACAGTCTGAGTTTGAGTGGTTTCCTGAGTTGAAGATTCTTTTTGGCTGCAAGAAAGAGGAAAGATAAATAGTAACAGGATGATTAATTTTTTCATAAAGCGAGGAGATACATTAGTTATTTAATCAGCATTAACCTTTTTGTTTCCGAAAAAGCTCCAGTGTTCAATCGATAAAAATATATCCCGGAAGAAAGATTCGAAGCATCAAAACTAATTTCGTGCAACCCGGAGGTTCTTCGACCATCCACAAGCACTGAGATCGTTCTTCCCAAAGCATCAAAAACGGTTAAGGTAACTTCGGTTGGTCGGTTCAACTCAAAAGAGATGGTGGTACTTGGGTTGAAGGGGTTTGGATAGTTTTGGTGGAGCCTTATCCCAACCGGGATTTCTTCTGATTCTTCATTTGATACCGGGAGTTTTTTTAGAGAAGTAACAGCGTTTGTTTCTGTATTTACTTCAAAAAGCTCATCGGTTGTAAGAACGTAAAGTATTTCAGAATCTGGCTTTTTGTAGAGGCCGGTGATTCTATATTCCAGTTCTGAGATTGGTTCAAATGAAGAGCCAAAATCAATGGATTGAAAAATTGCTGTGGAATCTGCTATAATTAAAATGCCAGAATTATAAGTATCAGTTTCAAGAAATTGAAAGTTTCCAAAGTTATTGGGCAGATCCAAAGTTATCCAAGACTCATTTCTCCCAACATTTTCCGATCTAGAGAGCTTTCGAAAACCATCATGATAGATGGAGTAGACTATTGAGGGGTCCGAATCAAACCGAAGTGAAACGATATTTAGGTCTGGGATAATAACATCAAAGGATGAAGCTTTAAGCGTGTCGGAAATACTTCTGGCATAATAGATAGAATCAACGGTAGGATGAATAGCCAAAATATCAAAACCAACTTTTACGCTATCAATAAAATCGAAATAAGTTCCGGAGTTGTCCTCATATCCTTCGAATGCTTCCGGTTCAAAAAATGGCCAATCTTTTGGGTCCATAGGAAGTCGTAGATAAGAGTCGACAGTCTGCGAATAAGCCAAGATGGATTCTTTATTACTTTCATGATGTATTCCATTATTGTCCCAATAGATGGCTCTGTTCAAAGGATTTTGTTTTATAACACAGGAAAAATAAAATGGGAAGTATTTATCTGAAAAGCTTTCTAAGGAGTGATAGCATTCCCAACTAGAGTTATAGATTGCTTTTTTTGGATCGTTATTTAAGAAAATGTAGCTACTTACTCTTGTCCCATCATACACGCCCGGGATGCACCACTCACTCCAGCCACTTCGGATTATAGTAGAATCCTTTGAGATTGAAGTATCAAAATGGTAAATGTTATTTTTTTCGCCTCTGGCAACATAATTGTTATTTGCTTCGCTACACTGAAAAGAAGTTTTCTCATAAATCCTATAAAACAAATGCGTAGTACCTGTTGAATCTTCCATTCCTTTTAATTCATGAAAGTACTTTTCCTGAGCGGATAGTGTAAGGGGGAAAAGAAAGATCAGGATGAATAATGCTCTCATGATTATTTAATCAAGGTAAATCTCTTGGTTTCAGTAAAACTTTCAGTCTCCAAACGATAAAAATAAATCCCGGAAGAAAGATTGGAAGCATCAAAACTAATTTCATGTAGTCCGGAAGTTTTTCGCTCATTCACTAATATGGAAATGGTTCTTCCCAAAGCGTCAAACACAGTCAGGGTAACTTCGGTTGGCTCGTTCAATTCAAAAGAAATGGCGGTACTTGGGTTGAATGGATTGGGGTAGTTTTGATGAAGTTTTACTGAACTCGGAATTTCTACTGGTGCTTCGTTTGAAACAGGGAGTTTTCTGAGGGAAGTAACTACTTTCGTTTCCGTATTTACTTCAAAAAGCTCATCGGTTGTAAGAACGTAAAGTATTTGAGAAGCCGGTTTTTTGTAGAGGCCGGTGATTTGATGATCCATTTCTGCTATCATTTCAAAAGAAGAACCGAAATTAGAGGACTTAAAAACCATACTGGAATTTGCTATGAAAATGTTACCAGTTCGTTTTGAGTCAGTTGCAAGATATTGGAGCTGAGTAAAATCGTTTGGGAGATTCGACTCTATCCAAGAGTCTGTTTTACCAAAATCATCAGATTTCTTCAACAGTAAACGATATGTGTCATTTTCAGAAATCTGAACTATTGAATATAAAGTACTGGGATCAGCATCAAATGCAAGTATCCTAAAGTAACCCGGTTCATTAACAAGTTGGAAATCAGCTGAGTAATACTCGCTGATCATCAACTGTCCAGCGGTATTTCTTGAATAAAAAAGGGAGTCTATAGCAGGGTGTATACTTTCAACTTCATAATCGATACCAATAGAATCTATAAGTTGATTTATATCTTCTTCGTTTTCGCCATAATAAATCGATTTTGGTGAAAAAGTGGTGTCATTAATGCTGATTCTAAATGAATGATTTAATAAAGCTGAGTTGTAATAAATGCTGTCGTTTTTATTGGACAGAGTAAAGGTCGGTTTCCCTAAGAATGAAGTCTGAGATAAAGGGTTAATTTTTATAATGCATGCAGAATGTATAAATGTTGATCTGCCCAAATAATCTAATAGTTCACGTTCGGCGCAATCACCGGCACCTTTTTCAATGATCCAAGTATTAGGGTTATTCTTGTAGAAACTGTATGAATAGGTTTTTAAATCTCCTCCTAAATTATAGCAACCACCCGAACCACCAGGAGAGTAAAGTAGTACTGAGTCAACCTTGGCATTGGTATTAAAGTGATATATATCTTGGTCCTCTGAATAATGATTTTCATTTGAGCCTCCGCAGTTAAGCTGATATTCTTCAAATTGGTACATCCGATAAAACAAATGCGTAGTCCCGGTAGAATCTTCCATGCCTTTTAGTTCATGGAAGTATCTTTCCTGAGCAGAAAGGGTGAGAGGAAGAAGAAAAAGGATAGTTAAGATTTTTCTCATGACTATTTGATTAGTGTAAATCTCTTGGTTTTAGTAAATCGATCAGTTTCTAATCTATAGAAATATATCCCGGAAGAAAGATTTGAAGCATCAAACCTAACTTCATGTAATCCGGTTGTTTTTCTTTCATCCATCAATACAGAAATGGTTCTTCCAAGTGCATCAAAGACAATCAGCCTAACTTCTTCAGGCTGGTTCAACTCAAAAGAGATAGTAGTACTTGGATTGAAGGGATTAGGGTAGTTTTGGTGGAGTTTGATTCCAACCGGAATCTCTTCCGGCTCTTCATTAGATACCGGGAGTTTCTTGAGGGAAATAGTTTCCTTTGTTTCTGTATTTACTTCATAAAGTTCATCAGTTGTAAGCACGTAAAGAATATCCGAATTTGGCTTTTTGTAGAGGCCTTTTATTTGATAGGGTAATGAAAGCATAAAATCTGAAGTCTCACCAAATTGTTCGGCATAGAATAAAGAATCTTTATTAGAGGAATAATAAGAACCCGAGAAGGAATCATTGATCGAGAAATGGAAATCTTCCGAATTACCGGATAATTCAGTTACGGACCATTCGGAAGCAACTTTTTTAACTAAAAATACAGTTTTTATAAAATTGGCTTTAAAAACCATATAAAAGCTACTTGAATCCATATCAAAAATAGTTGGCTCAATATTTAGATATTCTCCTAAAGCCCAAATATCAAACGGTGATTTGGCAATAGGTGAAAAAGTTTTCCCAAAATCTTTTGACAGGACTATACTGGAATCTTTTATTCCCACATAAACGCCATTAGAAAAAGGATTAGCTCCGGTTACAGTAAAATCAATAAGTAAAGAGTCTGGAATGTCTCGAAAATAAGAGTAGTCCCATGAAGAATCATCCAATGAGAAATAAAATGATTTCCCTAGCTTTTCTTCCCAGGTTTTGCGTTTGGCAACTAACTCATAAATGGGAGTAGTAAGTATCAGTTTTTGATGAATTGGCTCAAAAAAAAGACCATTAGGATTTCCGAGACCAAGATCAATTGTTGTTTCAGAGTTGATTACCAAATAATTGTATAAACTTAAACCGCCTCCACCTGATCGGATAAAAATAACAGAGTCAGGATCCAAATTAGGGAATATAAACTGGTCTATCTCTGAACTGCTATGTATGCAGTCAATTCTGACTCCTATTCCAGCACTGAACCGTTTCTTTTCCTCTTTAGTGAAGGTATCGAATTGATAAATCGAATTGTCAATTGCGGTATAAGGAGAAGTTGGTGTATCTATATAAGAGCAAGAACTTTGTTTGCTTTCATAAATCCTATAAAACAAATGAGTCGTCCCGGTAGAATCTTCCATTCCCCTTAATTCATGGAAGTACTTTTCCTGTGCAGGGAGTAAGGCTGGAAAAAGAAAGATCAGGATAAGAAGCTTTTTCATAACAGCAGGCTCTTGGTTTACCTGAACATACTAAACCGTATTCACGAAGTCATATTAACTTTCGTTCTCTACGTTAAAGTTGATATTATTGGGCATGAGCCGATTTCATTCTTACTTAAATTCTTCCGTGCGGATTCTTTCAGAATATGATGGGAATTCTCCATTTTTTTTGTTTATCAAGAAGTTCTTCTCCAAACATAAAAAATACGGCTCCAGAGATCGTCGACTTATTTCTGATTACTGCTATCAGTACTTTCGGATTGGTAATGCTTTTTCGGATAAAGAACTCTCAGAGCGAATTTTGATCGGACGGTTTTTATGCTCAACTGATCCTAATCGTATGCTCGAGATTCACAGACCTGAGTGGAATGAAGTAGCTGAGTTGAGCCTGACAGAAAAACTAGAGATGTTGAAAACAGAACCCAACGATGTATTCTCAAAACTATTTCCGTGGGAAAAAGAACTCAGCCCGGAGATTAGTTTTGAAGCTTTTACCTCATCTCATTTTATACAACCGAATGTATTTCTACGGGTTCGACCCAATCAAAAAGAAATGGTACAGCAGAAGCTGAATGAATCAGATATTTCATTCAAAGAAATTAAGCCGACTACTTTTTCGGTGGAGGCTACCTCTAAAGTGGATCGTGCTCTTCAAATTGACTCAGAGGTTGTAATACAGGACTTGAGCTCTCAGTGTGTAGGAGAGTATTTATCAGGAGTTATGGATGTTGATAATTTAAAAGTGTGGGATTGCTGTGCCGGGAGTGGAGGGAAGTCCATAATGGCATACGATATTAATCCAAAGATCCGGTTAACGGTTTCTGATGTGCGAGAGAACATTCTTATTAACCTGAAAAAGAGATTCGATGCAGCTGGAATCAAAAGTTATAAGAGCTTTCAACTTGATTTAAGTAACGCTCAATCTGTTCCGGATTCACCTTTCGATGTAATCATTGCGGATGTGCCTTGCACCGGAAGTGGTACCTGGGGGAGAACCCCGGAACAACTAACTTATTTCAAAACTTCAAAAATTCAGGAATACGTCGATCTTCAAAGAACAATTGTTTCGAACGCGATTTCACATTTAAAGCCAGGGGGATATTTAGTGTATATCACCTGTTCAGTTTTTAAAAAAGAAAACGAAAACAATGTAGAGTATTTGGTCAACGAGCTAGGTATGGAAGAAGTAGATAGTGGCTTGCTAAAAGGCTACGATCAAAAAGCAGACTCAATGTTTGTTTCGGTGGTAAAAAGAGCTGATAGCTAAAAGCTTGCAACTAAAATACTATCTCACCCTCAACTTTAATATCTTTGTGGTCTTTAACTCACGACAGAAACATTTACTGAATGAGCACGATTGCGCACGAACGTTTTGAGGCCGTTATTGGTCTCGAAGTACACGCCCAGCTATTAACAAAAAGTAAGGCTTTTGCCCCTGTGGCTGCCATTTATGGTGAAGCACCAAATACCCAGGTTACTCCGCTTTGTTTGGGGCATCCCGGAACTCTTCCCGTTATTAATGAAAACCTCGTTCGTTACATCATTAAGATGGGACTGGCAACGAATTGCGGGGTTGCTCCGAAATCTATTTTTGCACGGAAAAATTATTTTTACCCGGATTTACCTAAAGGATATCAGATTTCTCAGTTTGATACTCCAATTTGTCATGATGGATATTTGGATATCGAACTGGAAGACTACGAAAAAAGAATTGGTATCACTCGAATTCACATGGAGGAAGACGCCGGGAAGTCGATTCACGATCAAGACCCTTACAATACACTGGTGGATTTGAATCGCGCTGGAACCCCCTTGATTGAGATTGTATCGGAGCCGGATTTACGAACTCCACAGGAAGCCTATGCCTACCTCACCAAAATCAAGCAGATCGTACAGTATCTGGAGATTTGCGATGGAAATATGGAAGAAGGAAGTCTTCGTTGTGATGCGAACGTTTCAGTTCGTCCTCGTGGACGGGAGAAATTCGGGACAAGAACTGAGCTTAAGAATATGAACTCCTTCCGCAACGTGGAAAAAGCGATCGAATACGAAATCTACCGTCAGATTGAATTGATTGAAGGTGGGGGCGAAGTGGTGCAACAAACACGACTTTGGGATACATCCAAAATGCAATCCCGCCCAATGCGATCTAAGGAAGAGGCGCACGACTACAGGTATTTCCCTGAGCCGGATTTACCCCCAATTATCGTGACTTCAGAGATGCTAGATGAGATAAAAGCTGAATTACCAGAACTGGCTGATGTTCGCCAAAAGCGGTTTGCGAAAGAATATGGAATGAGTGAAGTGGATGCAGTAACGATTACCGAAAGCCGATATCTGGCTGATTATTTTGAGTCAGTCGCTGAATATTCTGGTAATCCTAAAGCAGCTTCTAATATGGTTTTGAGTGAAGTACTTCGTGTTCTGAATGAGCAGAGTATCGATATTGGGGAGTTTTCTATCACTCCACAAAAGCTATCGGAACTGATCAAGCTGAAAGAAGAAGATAAAATCAACTCTTCGGCTATGCAGACTATTTTTAATGAAATGCTGAACTCAGAAAAATCACCTGAAGAGTTAGCAAAAGAAATGAACCTAATCCAGGTGTCTGACAGTGGTTTCCTTGAAGAATTGGTAGATGAAATCATCGCAAAAAATCCGGATGAAGTTCAGCGCTATAAAGATGGTAAAAAACAATTAATGGGCTTTTTTGTCGGTCAGGCAATGAAAGCATCAAAAGGAAAAGCTAATCCAAAAATGGTAACCCAGATGGTTTCCAAAAAACTTGAAGGGTAGTAAAAGAAATATGAGACAATTTATCTGGACCACAATTATCGCCGTGATGTTTGGAACGGCGTGCTCAGCAGAGCAGGAAAAACAGGCTGAGCCAACCTACTTTTCGGCGCAATTCACAGTAGCTGATTCTGTTGATCAAACCGGAGATTATTCAGGCTTCCGGATCCTGGTATTTAACCGGGCAAATGCATCGGCTGCTGCCGACACTGTATTTTATGGAGTGACTGATACCACAGGTTTTGTTGAGGGTGTTTTTACTCTGGAATCTGAGGGAGCTTTTCCTGCACAGATTACCAGAAATGGAGTTAATCTGGGTTCTTTTCGAGTACTACTAGCCTGGGGAGATACTGTAAAGGTTGAAGGAGAATTCCCCGATCTTGAGAGCACTTATACCGTTGATTCCAGGGAAGCCCATGCAATGAAACAATATGAGCGGGTGAATTCCGGCCATTTGAGAGCGGAGAGATTTATAATAGCCGGTCAGGTAGCTGATTCACTAATTCCTGTAGAATTGCAGAAATGGGTGGATTTATATTGGGGAGTTCATAACGACCAAAAAGGAACCTTTGCTTCAAAGTTTGCTCTTGAGAGCATGGTTGATTTGTTAAACCGATATGATCAGCCACAGATGTTTGAGAAACTGAATCAATCTTTTGAGGAAGAACTCGCGTTTGGTCTGGCAATTACCAGGGGTAAAAATTATGTAGCTGGTCAAAAAGGATTGGAGGCAACGGTAGCCTATCTGGATTCTGTTAAAAGCCTCACTCGTGAAGAAAGCATTCACCGGGCTATCGAAAAATCAATAATCAAGCTTCATTATGATAGTGCACGGGTAGAAGAAGCACGTGAATTGTTCTCAGACTATGAATCTGAGTACATCAAAGAAGGAGAGGAAGCTCCTTTTTGGTATAAAAACATGCGTTTTGAGTTGAATTATCTGGCTCCCGGTATGGCGCTTCCTGCATTCAAAATTGAAACTACCGCTGGCGATACTGTAAGTAACGAAAGCATGCTGGGCACTGCCTATGTACTGGAGTTTACCTTGATGGCGAATCAGCTTTACCAGCAGCAATATGACGAAGCAACGGTAATTTACCAGCTGTATAATCCTCAGGGCTTGGAATATCTCACAATACCTTTCGATCAAAGCACTAATACGATTATCGCCTTTTTTCAGGAAAGGGATCGGTATTGGGAACTGGCCGAGCCGCCATCATTTAATAAACAGGATTTTGTAGAAGACTTTAATGTTCAATATTTCCCCACCCGAATTTTGGTGGATAAACAAGGAAATATCGTACGGAAATATGTGGGAGAGGAATTTGAGGATATGATTCCTTCAATTACTCGAACTCTAACTAACTAAACAGGTCAATTATGCGCCGATTTTTAATAGCCGGAAACTGGAAAATGAATTGCGGACCTTCAGATGCCGCAGAGCTTTTGGAAGCTTTGAAAGAACATAAAGCAGAAGTTTCTGAAGATGTGGATGTATTAGTTTGTCCACCTTTTGTTTCTTTGTCAATGTCAGTGACGTATTTGCACGATACAGATATCCAGGTTGGTGCACAGAATATTCACTTTGAGGATAACGGAGCTTACACCGGCGAAGTGAGTGCTACAATGCTCACCGAAGCGGGATGTGCTTACGTTATTATCGGGCACTCCGAGCGACGTCAATATTTTGGTGAAACGGATGAATCTGTGAATAAGAAAACGCACAAAGCTATCGATCATAACCTTGGACCTGTTGTTTGTGTAGGTGAATCTCTTGATCAAAGAAAGCAAGGCGTACATTTTGATTTAGTGAAGGATCAGGTTACTGCAGCCTTTTCAGGAATTAGTGAGGTAGCTGCTTTGGATATAGTCATCGCTTATGAACCTATCTGGGCAATTGGAACCGGCGAAACCGCTTCACCGGAACAAGCTCAGGAAATGCATGCTCATCTTCGCTCAGTATTAGTAGATTTATATGATGAAGAAACTGCTGAAGGAATTCGAATTCTTTATGGCGGAAGCATGAAGCCTGGCAATGCAGAAGAATTGTTAAGCCAGAAAGATGTAGACGGCGGTTTGATAGGTGGAGCTAGTTTAGATGCTGATAGTTTTGCCCAAATCATCACTATCGCGGAGAAATTGTCGTAATTAAATTTTAAAACAAGGTTGTCACCCTGAACTTGATTCAGGGTCTGTTAGGGTAGAGAGCTAGTAGCTAACTCTTTCTTTCCACGCCTCACAGATTCTGAAATGAATTCAGAATGACATTGAAATAATCAATATGTCCCTAAACGTACTACTAATCGGAAGCGGAGGTCGTGAGCACGCCCTTGCCTGGGGAATTGCGAAGTCTCCCAGGCTTGATAAGCTATACACCGCACCGGGAAACCCCGGTACTGCAAAATTGGGCGAAAATGTAGCTCTGGATGTTTCTGACCATGATGCGGTTTGGGAGTTCATTCAAACCCATAATGTCGAGCTCACCGTTGTAGGCCCGGAGCAGCCTCTTGTGGATGGGATCGCTGATTATCTCGAAGCGAAAGGTCATTCGGTGTTTGGCCCAAAAAAGCAGGCCGCCATGCTGGAGGGAAGTAAGGAATTTGCCAAAGACTTTATGAAGCGGCATAATATACCAACAGCAGGTTATGAAGTTTTTAGTCAGGATGAATTTGATAAAGCTGCTGAGTACATCAAAAAACAAGGAAAATATCCGGTTGTGTTAAAAGCGGATGGATTGGCCGCCGGTAAAGGAGTTTTGATTCCGGAAACAGAAGAAGAAGCTTTGGAAGCTCTGGAAGAATTAAAAAGCGGAACGTTGAGTGGGGCTGCCTCACGGTTAGTAATTGAAGAGTTTATGGTTGGCGAGGAAGCCTCAGTTTTCGCAATTTGTGATGGGGATTCCTTTAAAGTGATAGGCAATGCCCAGGATCATAAACGTATTGGAGAAGGCGATACCGGACTTAATACCGGTGGAATGGGAGCGTATTCACCTGCCCCTATTGCTACAAAAGAGGTTCTGGACATCACAGAAAGGGATATTATTAAGCCCACGATTGAAGGCATGAAAGCAGAAGGTTACCCGTATCAGGGCTTTCTGTATGTAGGGTTGATGATCACTTCTGAAGGACCAAAAGTAGTGGAATACAACTGCCGGTTTGGAGATCCTGAATGTCAGGTTATTATCCCGAGAATGAAAACAGATCTGTTGGAAGCGATCCACTCCTGTACAACAGGTAACCTGGCTTCAACTCGTATCGAATTTGATGATCAATATCGATGTACAGTGGTAATGGCTTCCGGTGGATATCCTGAATCCTATGAAAAAGGGAAAGAGATTACCGGGGTGAATGAAGTAAAAGAAGCGATAATTTTCCATGCCGGTACCAAAGAAGAAAATAGTAAGTTATACACCAACGGGGGACGTGTGTTAAATATAGTTGGTTCCGGAAATACCCTTCACCAAGCTATTGACAATTCGTACTCCGAAATCAAGAAAATCCATTTTGACAAAGTCTACTTCCGAAAAGATATTGGATCAAAAGGGTTAAAACATCTGAAATAATATATGTTGAGGAAAAAGGGGGCATATCGTAAGAGAAACAGTCCCCTCTGGAGAGGGGATTTAGGGGTGTGTCTTTTAGTAGTTTCAACTTTTCTTTCAGGAACTCTTCTGGCTCAGCAAAAATCAACTTCTCCTCAAGTTCTTTTTACCAATCTCAAAAATCCAACCTCCATTTATGCGACTCAGCAACATCTTTTTGTAGTTGAATCAGGCAAACACAGAGTTTTAAAGCTTGATCATGATGGAAACCTTCTCGAAACCATGGGCGGACTGGGCACCGGAGACTATCAGTTTGATACCCCGATTGATATAGATGCAACAAACGGTCTTAAAATATACGTTTCTGATAACCGGAATAACCGGATACAAGTCTTCGACAGGCGATTTCAGTATCTGACTACTATTAAAGCTCCGGAAATGGCAAGAAACTTCAAGCCTACCCAGCTTATTGTAAATAATTTCGGAGAACTCTTTGTTTATGATGAGTCCTCAAAAGCTCTTTTTAAATTTGATGAAAATGGGAATTATCTGGACAATTATCAGATTCCGGGAACCATTACAGTTTACAATTTAAGAGATGTTAATGATGAGTTAAGGATCATTGATGTAAAAGAGATGATTATGTATACGATGAGTTCCAATGGGATTTTTCATGAGCAATGGCCTTTTTTCTTCTATGATGGTAAAAGCTTGCTTGATCAGTCCTTTTCTGGTAATTATAGATTTGATCTCTATAGAAATCAGATCAGGAAAATAATTGTTACTGAATGATTGATCCGTTCGATTCATCCACTCCTTTTAAAGAAAAAGCCCTTCAAATCTTTGAATTTCAGAAAGAACACAATCCTGTTTATGGAAAATTCTGTAGAGCTTTAGGTGTAACTCAGGTAAAAGAAATTTCAGAAATACCGCTACTGCCTATTCAGGCTTTTAAAGACACCACGATTGTTTCACAATCGAATTCAAAATTCAAAATTCAAAATTTTGAATTTTTCCAATCAAGTGGAACAAGCGGGATGAACCGAAGTCGGCATTACATTGCAGATCCGGAATTATATAAAGCTTCCATCATTAAAGGGATGCAGGGGTTTTATAATTTAGATGAATTCATAATTCTTGCTTACACTCCCGGTTATATCTCAAACCCTCATTCTTCTCTGGTTTGGATGTTGAATGTATTGATTGAAAGAGACCAGACTGGGTTAAGTCAGTTTTTAGAGTTAGGAAAGCCAATAAAATCAGAAATTATCGACAGCATAAAGTCTGGGGGAAAACGGGTAATGCTTTTTGGGGCAGCCTTTGGGTTACTCGATTTGATTGAACTTGAAAAGATAGAGTTACCTGTAGATTCCATCATTATGGAAACAGGAGGAATGAAAACTCATCGCCGGGAAATGAGTAAGGCTGAGCTTCATCAGGAATTGGCTCAGGGGTTCGGTCTTCCGATAAAGAATATACATTCAGAATATGGTATGACAGAGTTGTTGAGTCAGTCATATAGCTTTGGATCGGAGTGGTTTCAGTCAGTGCCATGGATGAAGATTTCCATTCGGAATCCAAAAAATCCCATGAAAGAAATGCCTTACGGAGAAGAAGGATTGATTGGAGTAATTGACCTCGCAAATCAATACTCATGTTCCTTTATACTTACCGGAGACAAAGGGATTCAGAATGAAAAAGGACAATTTCAGGTTCTGGGAAGATGGAACCCGCAGAACCTAAGAGGCTGTAATTTTCTAATAGATGTAGATTGAAAGTTTAACAGGTAAAAGTAACTCATGAATTACTTTTACGGGTTGATAGCGAACCTAAAAATGACAATAGCCTTACCGTTTAGTTGTCATGCTGAACTTGATTCAGCATCTGTGTAAGTTTAATTCATGATGAAAGACTTCCAAAATCACATATCAAAAGTAGCAGAAGCAGCCCGAAAATGGCTGCAACCAGATAATATCCAGCTAAAGCTAGCCATTGAGCGAACTGTTGATGAAGGCTTATTTAGCTTCGAAGACATTAAATTTCAGGTCAGAGCGCTTAAAGAAAACATTGATTCTGGTCAGATTGAGGAATGGGTTGCAAGAGCCGGATTAGGTGAAGAAAAGAACTCGATTGGACAAAAAGTACTCTGTCTGCATGCAGGAAATTTACCACTGGTTGGATTTCAGGATGCGCTGGGGATGGTTCTTTCCGGCGCTGATTATTACGGCAAGCTTTCCCGAAAAGACCCGTATTTACTAGCTACTTTTCTTGAAATGCTGAAAGCTTCCGGAATAGAAATTCACATCGGTTATTCTACAGATCTTTCTAATTTCAAAAACCTCAAAGCCGATAAACTCTTATTTGCCGGATCTTCAGAATCGGTTCCTAAGGTAAAGGAAGAGCTTAAAGAAATAGAAGCCACAACTCCTGAAACCGAGTTTGTTATTCGAACAGCCAAGTTCTCGATGGCATACATCACCAACGAAGAACCTGAAGTAATCACAGACTTAGTAGAAGCCATTTTCCGGTATGGGGGGCAGGGTTGCAGATCGGTGGCAGTGGTAGTGAGTCCAATTCGATTCAACAAACTAAAATGTCATTTCCAGGACTATATTGAATCCTTTTGGTTGAAGAACCCACAGCATAAAAAGCCAACCGATGCGCTTTCCTACCAGTTCGCCTACAACAAAGCCATAGACCGGCCACAAGCCTGGCTCGATGATTTTCTGATTCAGGAAAGTGAAGAATTCCCTGAACTGGATTTTACTTTACACTGGGTTCAGGGAGACAAAGAGAAACTAAAAGAACTTAAAGAAAAATTCGGCCCTGCTATTCAAACCGTATATACAGCAGGAGAGAAAATTGAAGGAATTGAAACTGAATTCTTAAGCAAAGCCCAAACCCCAGACTTGTGGTGGAAACCGGATGGGCTGGGGGTTGTTTAGTAGTATATAGGTACTCACTTTTTACTCTTGAACGTAAACCTGTCTCCACTTCTTCTTTACTTCGAAGATTCGAAAGTTTGATTCCAAATATTGAGTACTTCCGTAGTTACTTCTTACATCTATAAGTAGATTTTTATCATTCAAATAAATAAAGTCATCCTTGAATTGGTAGGCTAAATCATACTTATAATAATCTATCACTTCGTACCCTTCAGAAGTATGTTCAATAATATAAACACCATCGTATACCTGACCTAATGAATAATTGGGTGAATGGTATAACCCTGTAACGGAACTAGGATTACCATTTATTGTAATGGCTGTGCTATCAATTATCTGATCCAGACCTAAATCGTATCTTATAATTCCATTACGATGCTCATGATACCTTGATGAAAATAATAAAGTATCCATGGAAAAAGGTGAACTTATTACTTGCTGAGATGACGAAATTAAATTTGAATTAAAGGTATATGATCTATCATATTGGATAGTTTCATCTTGAAATATATATTTTAATAAAGATGCATTTGTATTACGGCGTTTAAAAAACAGGAAAAGAGAATTGGAATTATAATTTGTATAAAACTTGCCCAAAAGATTTTCTTCGATGGTTTGAACAGCTCCATTTTGGAGCTCAAGTTTTAGAATTTTATGATCGATTCCACCATTTATTAGATTATGAATCTGAGTGCTTAGAAAAATATTTTCGTCATCTGGCGAAAATATCAAATCTCGGGCATAATCTAAGTTTTCAATAGATAATGTCTTGACTAAACTCTTACTGTTAGTATTATAAAGGTAAATTTTATCTTCATTTCCTATCCGGTCATATAACGCAAATTTATCTCCCGTTTTGTTCATCTTAATGTACTCAACATGTTTTTGGGTTGGTGTGGAAATACGGGTAGAAGAGAAGTTCTCAAGGTTAAAGAAATAAAGGTAATCTGCTTGGTTTTCGCTTATTCCAGCACAATAAACAAGTTGATTTGTAGAAGGTGAATATTGAAAACTATATAACCAATTTTCAGAATGATAGATTTTGTCGACAAAAGAAAATCCCAGTTTATAATAAACAGAATATGGAGATGAATCATTACTTAAAGTAGTTTTCAGAACGTAAGTATAAATGTCTTTTTTGTCTAAGTTGGAATCAACAAATATTGAGTCTCCAGGTGCAAGAACTCCAATTGGAATCAATTCATTATCATTTGTACTACGGAATATCTCAATGTTCCTTTTTACAGGGAATCGTTCTCTTATCAATAACTGTAGTTCGGAGTTGCTTGTAGTGAAAACAGAATCAATTGCTGGAGGGGGAATATTAGCTAAATCAAGAATATCTGATTTAGAAACAGGACTTAGAGTTTGATTTACAAAGCCAACTACTGAACTTGAAATTTCATCTCCTTGCTCAAATGCATTTTGAATGTAAAATGAATTATTATTTTCGGAAACAGTATAGGCCTCTTTATTTTGATTGATCTGAATAGTTAATTCAAATCCGTTTTCAAATTCTGAGTTATCTTCCCATGTTACAAGTAAAGAATCAACTCCAATAAGGCTTTGCGCAATTTTTGTGGGTCCGGTTGCATTTATAGTGGTAGATTTCGAAATTTCTAAAGTAGTATCAGATTGGAATACTTTAAACGGGGTTATAAAAAAATCATGAACAAATCCATCCTGAGGAACTTCGATTTGGATGGATTTTATTCCTCTTGAAACACTCTCAACAAATAGATGATCATCATTTGTATCTGGAGATCTTGTTACCAAATACCCATCATGAAGAGATACGTTATCCGACCAAGTTAGCTCAATTCCTTGATCAATCTTAGATGCTGAAAAATCAAGTATTTCACCAAAATAGATTTCAATTTCTTGAGCAATAGATTCTATACTATCCGTAATTGAAACTATTCTGAATGAAGTTGGGAAAGCAAAATCTCCAGTATTATCAGTATAAGAAGTAGAATTTGGTGGCAATTCAACAACTAAAGAAAAAGACGTGTCTCCCAGAGCTTTATAAATTCTATATCCAGTTTCATAAGAACTATTATCTACCCATTGTAGAAGTACAGCATTTTGATTATCTATTGAATAGTTAGCATTTGAGGGAGGGTCAGGAAGAAATCTGTCGCTACCTAAATCATTCTCATTATCCCTCTCAAACTCTGGAGCAGTACTACATGAGTAACCAAGAAGCCCGGCACAAAGGAAAGAGAATATTAAAATTAATCTGTTCATTCGGCTCCAAAGTTAACTTGAATAGTTGTCTGGTTAATCAATCCAAAAGTATCCACTTCCTGAGATAAGTAGAACTCCAAAGACCGTTTTTTGTAATAACCTCCTTTTGGGTTATTGGTATAAGCATCAAAAATATTGTAGGCGTAAACCAGCAAAGCACCACCGAGCAGGAATCTGCGTTGATTATCGAGTTTAGTAACTAGATCCTGTTGGCGTTCAGTCAGGTTTCCTAAAATAAATGCTTGCTCTTCATCTCTGGCATCGTTGTATTGTTTTCTGAGAGAGTAAAAATTCTCTTTCTCTTCGGAATATTCGAGGGACTTACTAATTCCAGAAGCTAATAAAGAGGTTGTTGCAATAGAGAATCCTAGTCCTTTTAAATATTGCTGTTTATAGATTTGAGACGCTCCCGGAAATACGGAAATCGTTTTTGCCAGTAGCTCATTTGGTCTTCGGTAATGTTCATACACAGAAATGCCAGGTTTAATTGAGAAATCACTGGTTTTTGAACCGAAGTCAGGATTCACAATTTCCAGTTCAATTCGTTTGAACGGAGAGTTAAGCTTTGCAAAACCTGTTCCGACTAATTCCCCCAGGTGATAAATTTCTGAGTCATGGTCAACCATCAACATAAAATTGGCATTGAAATACCGCTCGCTTGCAAGATTACCCTGAATAGTTTTTTTGGATGGGTTTATGTTGAAGTTGTAGTTTATTGTTCTGGTTGAGTCACGATAGATAAAACGACGGGTGATAGTTCGGGAGTCTAAAGGAGGGTAAGCTTCAATAATATGTGTACCAACAGGAAGTTCCAGTGAATCTCCGGAAAACACGGTTCTCTTAGTTTCAATATCCCGATCAATCACAACAATAATAGAATCCGTATTGAAGTCGAATTTTAAGAAGCCGGTTTCCTGAGCGGTTGCAGAAAATCTAAAGACGATTAAAAAAAGGGTTAAAATGGAAACCTTGTTCATTCTTCTATTCCCCAATAGTAAATAAAACTATATTTAGCAATTGTGTAATTATCGACTATAAAGACCTTGTCTAGGGTGTTAGAGTGAAAAATATTGGCCTCACTACTTAAAGCTATCCGAGATCCTGATTCTAGATTTTTTCTGTCAGTTCTAGTCAAAAAATTACCTGATCCTACGTCTATAAAACTTATTCCAGTTGAGAAATAAGGGCCATCATGTACTAATAAATAATTACTATCACTGATTAGCAAACCCTTATAGTTTTCTCGATCAGAACTATAATAATTTGGAATATTATTTATTTTCGAATTGTTGGTTAAGTCATACTTATCAAGTCCAAGTTGAGGACTCCATATATATAAATTTTCGTTTTCAAAGATGACGTTACCAATAGAATATCCATCTTGGTTAAGATTAAATACATCACTAAAATCAGTAGTTATAAAGACTTTAGTATTCATGTTTTGGCCTACTCCTTCAATTAGGAGATACTTCCCTTCACCTGAAAGAAATAGTTGTCCACCTTGAAAGCTAATTTCTTTAACTACTTTATTGCTGTCAAAATTGAAAATTAAGAACCCATATCTTTCAGGCTCATTGCCACTAGGACTTGGCAATTGCAAATACATCTCATCCTTAAATGAGTTGACAATAATTCGAGGATAATATATTGGATTGGGTAAATGGTATGTAGAAATCAGAGCACCATTTAAATCCCATTTTTCAATTTTTCCTGTTTTAGATATATAGATAGCATCATCAAGTTGATCAAAATAAATCCCACCTACGTCAAATTCTTGTGTATTTATACTTGCGATCTTACTGAAAGTATCTAGATTCCAAACTTCGAGGTCTAGTTGGTTAGAGCTATTGTTTCTTTTATATGAAGCTAAGTATCTTTTATTATGAGAGATAATGGGGTAAAAAAATTGTTCACTAAAAGTCTCATACTTTGTTAATTCAAGTGATGGGAATAACCTAACTGTCTCTTCAAGGGGTATTGAAAGTTCATTATATAGTTTAGTAAATATGTCGAGTTTATATTTCTCATCATCACCTGGTATAAAAAGATTGGCTTTGTAAAGGCCATTAGATTTTACCTCAATTACCTCTTTGGTAATTAGAGCTCCGTTTATATCTGAAAGCTCTAAAACAAACTGATCAACCAAGCCAATATGATTTATATCAACTATTAGAGAATCACTAGAGCTTCTTATAATATCAATACTATACGGAGCATTTAAGTTCAGTACATATTTATTTGTCTCAAGTGTATCAGTAGATTGATTATTGACTATTCCAAAAGCTCTATAATAAATCTCTTCACCTATTTCTAAATCGAAGCTATCAAAAAAGGTTGTACGGTTTTTTTCTAGTTCGGCAATTAGTTCAAAGTTATTTGTTCCTCTCTTTCGTTCAATTTGGATTTTTAAATCGTCTGTAAAAATGGAGTGATTAGTAGTCAGCAGTATTCCATTTTTCATTACATTATCAATCTCAAATTCTTCAATTTTGTGATTAAAAGAGACTTCGACTGGCAGAGATTTTTTTAAAGAATCAGAGGAAATTTCTACAAAAGCAGATACTCGGTAAAGAAAGCGAAGATCTTTATCAGAAGTTTGGTCAACATATCGTACTTCTCGGTTTACTGTTTTGCCTATTTCAATAAATTTATTTTCTATAAAATCAAATTTTTCAACAAGGAAGCCATCCTGATATGTTTCGCCAGCTTTCCAACTTAAAACAAGTCTTGTCTCGGCAAAAGCTATATTTGTTGTATTAATTATAAGGTTGCTGGGGGGCTGTATAATATTTGTAGGAAAAGCTGGATCTATTCCATTATCTGGAGTAAATGTTGGTGTTTCTTTACAATAAATACCGGTTAAAAAAGCGACGATCAGTATGATTATATATCGCATCATATCAAAAATCGATATTTAGGGAGACTTTGGGATAAGGTGATGAATTACCTTTAAAAGAAAACTGAGGCTCGAATCTGATATTCCCTGGATATCCTTTTTTCGGTTTTCTTAGCCCGTCGAGAGTCGTGATAACATACCATGCTACCGCACCCAAAGTAAAAGCAGTAATTCTGGTATTTAATTTATCCATTTCTTGCAGGGTATTCTGAGCTTCTTTTCTCAATGCAATAGCTCTTTCAGGAGTATCAGCACCTAAATACTCTATATTCAATTGTTCAAATAGATCGTTTTTATCGTTGTATTCTGAATTGAAGTATAAAGCAGAACCAACCAAAGCAACTAAACCAACATACGTGCCAACCGCTTTATTACGCTGACCGTTAGCGAGATAAGAAACTCCAGGAATAAACCTTTGAAAGGTAGGGATGGGATTAATGTTTTGGTTATACTGAGCCACAGAAGTGTACTCAGTATGACCTACACTAAGCGTTTTAGTTAATGATCCATATTCAGGACTTTCAATGTAAAGTTCATACTTACCCGGGTTTAGAAAAAGTTCAGAATATTGAGTCCCTTTAAAATCACCATCTATATAAATACTTGAGTTAGGGTCTGTTTGAATACTTACATTTTGTTGACTTTCTATAATTGAGTAGGAAGAGTTTGGAGAAGTTTTAAATGAAGTAAAAGTAACGCGTTTAACCGAAGTTTGATCTTTTCGAATATCCACGTAGGAAACATAATCGTCTATATTTCTCCAAATTATTCTCAACTCATGTCCTCCGACCGGGAGTAAAATACTATCGCCTGAGGCAAGGTGATAACTATTCAGGTAATCATTGTCTACAACCAGGTAAAACTCTTCCAGATGAGTACTTATCTTAAGCCAGTTTTTTTCCTGGTCTTCGTTAATCTGTTGAGCAAATGAACCCTGAAAAAAAGTGATACTTAGAAGTGAGACAAGAAGGAATATTTTTAATGAAATCCGCATTCGAGATAAGGCAAGAATAGTGTTATTTTACAGGCTCTTTACAATATACAATTTACAAAAAAAATATAAAGATAAAGCGTAAATGCACTCCTACAAACCGGCGGAAATTGAGCCTAAATGGCAAAAGTACTGGCTCGAAAATAAGACCTTTAAAACTCCTACTGATAAATCAAAACCAAAGTACTATGTACTTGATATGTTTCCCTATCCAAGTGGAGCGGGATTACATGTAGGTCACCCGGAAGGATACACTGCCACCGATATTATAGCTCGCTATAAAAGGATGAATGGGTTTAATGTGCTCCATCCGATTGGGTGGGACGCATTCGGATTACCGGCAGAGCAATACGCGGTGAAAACAGGAACTCATCCTAAAATCACCACTGAGAAAAACATCAATCGTTTTCGTGAGCAGTTACAAGCAATTGGTTTCAGCTACGACTGGGACCGGGAGGTAAACACTACCGATCCGAATTACTTCAAATGGACCCAATGGATTTTTCTTCAGTTGTTCAACAAAGGGCTGGCGTATGAAGATGAAGTAGCCGTAAACTGGTGCCCCGAGTTGGGAACCGTGCTTGCAAATGAAGAAGTAATTGATGGAAAAAGTGAGGTAGGAGGTTATCCTGTAATTCGTAAGCCGATGCGTCAATGGGTATTGAAAATCACCGAATACGCGGAGCGTTTATTACAGGATTTAGATGATCTGGACTGGCCGGAGTCACTCAAAGATATGCAGCGTAACTGGATCGGAAAATCGGTTGGAGCTGAAATTGATTTCAAAGTTGCAGGAACGGATGAGAAGCTCAGAGTATATACCACCCGTCCCGATACCATTTTTGGGGCAACCTACATGGTCATTGCCCCCGAACATCACTTAGTGTCTCAAATCACTACTAAAGAACAAAAAAGTGCGGTTGCTGAGTATCAATCTACGGCCGCCTTGAAATCCGATTTGGACAGGCAGGAACTTAACAAGGAAAAAACCGGAGTATTTACCGGAGCTTACGCTATCAACCCGGCAAACGGGAAGGAAATCCCGATCTGGATCGCAGATTATGTACTCGTGAGTTACGGAACCGGCGCAATTATGGCGGTACCTGGTCAGGATGAGCGTGACTGGGAATTTGCTGAGAAATTTGATCTGCCAATTGTTCGTACTGTTCAACCAAGTGATGGTTTTGATGGAAAGGCGTACGCTGGAGATGGAGTTGCTATCAACAGTGATTTTCTGAACGGATTAGAGATTGAAGAAGCAAAAAAGAAGATTATTGCCTGGCTGGAAGAACAGGGAGCCGGAACCAAAGCAGTGAATTATAAACTACGCGACTGGTTGTTTTCACGTCAGCGTTATTGGGGTGAGCCTTTTCCAATTATTCACGTAGATGGAGAAGCAAAGGCTGTTCCTGAAGAAAGCCTTCCATTGGAACTTCCTCAAGTTGATAAATATCAGCCAACCGGAGACGGCGAGCCACCATTAGCTAATGCTACTAATTGGGTGAATACCACTGATCCCGAAACCGGAAAGCCCGCTCTGCGCGAAACGAATACGATGCCTCAATGGGCAGGTTCCTGTTGGTATTACTTACGGTATATCTCTCCAGAGTGGGATGGAGGTCCGGTTGACCCGGACTACGAGAAATACTGGATGCCTGTGGATTTATATGTTGGTGGAGCGGAACATGCGGTACTTCATTTATTGTATGCCCGTTTCTGGCATAAAGTTTTGTTTGATTTAGGAGTTGTTTCCACAAAAGAACCTTTTAAGAAACTTGTAAATCAAGGGATGATTCTTGGGGAGATGGAGTACACTTCTGAAGAAGGAGAGAAACTTTCTGAAGATGAAGTAGAAAAGAAAGGGGATCAGTTTGTAGAAAAAGCGACTGGGAAGAAAGTAGAGGCAAGAGCTCATAAAATGAGCAAAAGCCGCGGAAATGTAATTAATCCGGATCACGTAATTGAACAGTTTGGGGCCGATTCTTTGCGCCTCTATGAAATGTTTATGGGACCTTTGGAGCAGGTTAAGCCGTGGAGCACAAAGGGAGTGGACGGAGTAAACCGCTTTTTAAATCGTGTGTGGAGGTTATTGGTTGAGGAAGGTTCAGGAGAGCTGAAATCTACCGTGATAGAAACTGATCCAACCAAAGAACAACTGAAAGTACTTCACGAAGCCATCAAAAAGGTTACTGAGGATATTGAAGAAATGCGTTTCAACACAGCGATTTCAGCAATGATGATTTTTGTGAATGAAGCCAATCAATGGGATACGGTTCCGCTTTCAGTGGCAAAACCTTTTATCCAGTTAGTCTCACCTTATGCCCCTCATCTTGCGGAAGAATTGTGGAGAAAAATCGGAGAAACGGAAACGATTGCTTACTCAACGTGGCCAGAATTCAACGAAGAGTACCTGAAAGCTGACGAGGTTATGTATCCGGTTCAGGTGAATGGAAAAGTTCGTGCCGATATTTTTGTTTCAGCTGATAAAGCACAAGACAAAAACCATGTTCTTGAATTGGCTAAAAAAGACGAGAAAGTATCTAAATACCTTGAGGATGGGACACTTATTAAAGAAATATTTGTACCTGGGCGTATTATCAATTTTGTGGTAAAATAATCTTACTTCAGGAATTGTGTATTAGCCAAAAACGATTAGATTATTAAGAGTACAGCAAACAGGGCTTTATAAAAGGGGTTGTTGCTTATCTTCGTTAGTTTTGAGCTTTAACCGTTGGAAAGGGAAAGTTGAGAATGCATGAATTGAATATTTTATTTATAGAGGATAATCCGTTCGATGCAGAACTGCTGAGCAAGGAAATAAAGAAGGGAGGGTTAGGGCATACTTCCAGTACGATTGACTCATTACAGGGTGTAGGGTCTTTGTTAGGTGAGCAAGAGTTTGACCTTATTATATCAGATTATAACCTGCCTGGTTTTACTGGCTTAGATGTGATTGAATTTCTCAAAAAAAGAGAGGTGGATATTCCCGTCATTATTGTATCCGGTACAGTTCCGGAAGAAACGGCTATTGAGGCAGTTTTAAAAGGGGCAAAGGATTATGTATTAAAAGATAAGCTAATCAGACTTGTTCCAGCTATACGTAGGGAAGTCGATGCTTATCAGGCTAAAAAGGAAAAAGAAATGAATGATTTTTTCCTGGATGCTTTGTTTAACTCGATGCTTGGGGTTCGTATCACAGATGGGAACCGGAAAATAATACGTGTTAACAAGAAATATTGTGAAATGCTTGGGTATACTGAGGAAGAGCTTGTTGGAAGTGATCTCACTCTGGTCACCCCTTTAGAGATGAGAGAGATAGAAGAAGATGCCTACAAAGAGTTTATAAAGAAAGGAAAGGCTGATTCTGAACCGCAGAAATATATTGAAGTATGTAAAGATGGTTCTTTTGTAGATATAATGAATTCGTCTACGGTAGAGAAAATCAATGGGGAGGTATATGTGATATCGTCTATTCAGGATATTTCTGATCTGCTTCTTAACGAGTCATTTTTAGAGCAAACCAGTAAAAGTGCAGGTGTAGGTGGTTGGGAGTACATTGTTGCAAATGACAGGCTGAAAGAGAGCCCTAAGGTTTTTGAGATTTATGAGTTGGATGAACCTAGAGAAAGATCATCTGAAGAAGCTATTGCGCATTACCGTACGGAGGATCAGTCAATACTTAGAGAAGCAATTCAAGACACTATCAAAAATTTTCATCCAAAGGATTTAAAGCTCAGGCTCACTGGAGCAAAGGGTACAAAAAAATGGGTTCGTATTACTTTTGATCCACTTGTCGTAAACGGAAAGACCATAAAATTATATGGGTCTCTGAAAGACATCACCGAAGAGAAAGAAGAAGAAATACAGCGAGAGCAGAGAGAGCAGACATATCGGTATCTATTTGAGAATAATCCCAATCCTTTATTAATAATTAAAGAGGATGGATCGAATAAAATAGTTGGGGCAAATTCGGCTGCACTGGATCTATATGGCTATTCTGAAGAAGAATTACTGAATATGACTACGTATCAAATACGCCCTCAAAGCGAAATTGAATTCTATGAAGAAATAATCGAGAGGAATAATCAGCTTGGTCTTGATGAAAGTACGAATTCTGTAAGAGCTACCCATCAGAAAAAAAATGGAGAGTTAATCGCGGTAGATATTCATTGGAAATCTATAAGTCTTGACCAGGTGAAAGGAAGGTTGATCTTAGTTAACGATGTTACCCAGAAAGTGAAGTATGAAAATGATTTAATTGAAACTAATACGGTATTAAAAACCCTGATTGATTCAGCGCCGATTGGCGTTTTTACAATAGATGAGGGTGGCAGAGTGCTTGATGTATGGAATTCACAGTGTGAATCTATTTTCGGTTGGACACATGAAGAGGTACGAGGGAAATTCCTTCCGTATGCTATTGAAGAAAACGTTGAAGACGCTAAGGAAAAAATAAAAGAAGTTTTTGAGAAAGGAGAAACCAAACTAGTAGAAATCAACAGACATAATAAGCAAGGAAAGCCAATTATTCTGAGAGAATACCTTACTCCAATAAAAGATAATGAGGGTAATATCGAAAAACTGATGCTTCTTATAGAAGACATCAGGGAGCAAAAAAACGTTGAGGATGCTCTGATAAATAGTGAGAAGAAATACAGAAACCTTGTAGAAGCTTCTAAGGATTTAATCTGGAGAATAGATCCGGAAGGAAACTTCAATTTTGTTAACAGCGCTAGCAATGAAATACTTGGGTTTACGCCTGAAGAACTTATTGGCACTTCTTTTGTGCCACATATTTTACCGGAAAAGGTTGAGGAGACAGTGCAAATTCACAGGGATGTAATTGAAGGAAAAAGTTTTGAAAATTTTGACCTTATCATGGTTAAAAAGGATGGAAACCTTACATATCTCTCAGCCAAAGCATATCCAATGCGGGATGTAGAAGGAAATATTGTAGGTTGCTCGGGCACGGCTACAGATATTACCCATATTCTTGAGTATCAGCAAAAGCTGGAGGTTTCCCTTAAAGAAAAAGAGGTACTAATTAAAGAAATTCACCATCGTGTTAAGAATAATCTTGCGGTAGTTTCAGGTTTATTTGCTCTTCAGGCTATGAATATGGAAGACGAAAAAATGATTCAGATATTCAATGAATCACAGTCGCGAATAAAGTCGATTTCCACCATCCATGAAAAGCTTTATCAAACTAATCTGTTTACCAGCATTGAAATGAAATCATATCTGGAAGACTTGCTAACCGATATTAAGAAGACATTCAGACAAAGTGGAAAAGAGATCAAAATTATTATAAAAGGAGAAAAAGTTTCTTTAAATGTAAATCAAGCTGTTCCATTTGGTATTCTGGCCAACGAATTGATCACAAACTCTTTTAAATATGCATTCCCCGGAGAAACTAATGGATCAATCACTTTGGATGTGAGGAAGGAGAAAAAGGAAGTGGTCTTCATCGTTCAGGATTCGGGAATCGGATTACCAAAAAACTTCGATAAATTGAAAAAAGAATCGTTAGGAATGACTCTGATTCTAAGTTTGACAGAACAGTTGAACGGAAAAATAGAATGGGCGTCAAAGAATGGAGCCTTCTTTGAGCTAAGATTTATTCCTTCCGAGATGAAGACCTGGGCATCAAAAAACTAAACAGAGAGTAAGTTGATAAATTAGCGCTCTTCAACAGGTGTCCAATCCAGATTTTTCTCGCCTACATAAAGTGCTCTAGGTCTTATTAATCTGTTATTGGCTGCTTGTTCCATAAAATGACCAGCCCAGCCGGAAATACGGCTCATGGTAAAAATACAGGTATATAAATCCGGTTGAATTCCGATAGAGTAGTACACGGTAGCCGAAAAGAAATCAACGTTTGGGTCAATGTTTTTTTCCGATTTCATGGTATTTAGCATATCCATAGACCAGCGATATAACTCTTCGTGACCGGTTTCTTCAGAAAGAGCTTGAGCCATTTTTTGAAGATGACGTCCTCTTGGATCAAAGGTTTTATAAACACGGTGCCCAAATCCCATCAATTTCTCTTTCTTTGCAAGCTTATTTTTTGTGAATTCAACTGCATCAGCATCTTTGCCTTGTTCTTCCAATTCCAGAAGAGTGTTCATCACAGCTGTATTTGCTCCTCCGTGAAGCGGACCTTTCAGTGCTCCTATTGCTGCAGTTGTAGCCGAGTAGATGTCGCTCATTGTTGCACATACGGTACGGCATGTAAATGTAGAAGCGTTCATACCATGTTCGGCATGAAGCACTAAGCATAGATCCATAGTTTTTTCAGCTTGCGTACCAGGCTCTTCGCCATTCAGCATATAAAGGAAGTTGAAAGCGGTACTCCCATGGTCAAGCGGAGCCATAATCTCTTTTCCTTTTCGGGCTCTGTCGTAAGCAGCAATGATAGTAGGAATCTTTGCGGTAAGGGCGATCGCCTGATCCATAAATAAATCGTTATCAAATTTCCCTTTAGTTGGGTCAAAATCAGCTAACATAGAAACTGCTGATTGAAGCACAGCCATTGGTTCAGCATCTTTAGCTGTATTGTTCAGATAATCCAAAACAACACCCGGAATTTCTCTTTCCTTAATAAAAGCATTTTCCAGGTCTTTGAGTTCTTCGGCGTTAGGAAGGCGATCATTCCAAAGCAGGAAGCATACCTCTTCGAAGGTTGCTTTTTCCGCGAGTGTGTCGATGTTATACCCGGAATAAATAAGCTCTCCAACAGCCCCATCGATAAAACTCTTAGTCGTAGAAAACGCTACAATACCGTCTAATCCCTTATTTATATGAGGGTATTTAGTTTCATCAAAGCCTGTATGTAAATCCGTCGACATTAGTACTTCCTTATTAAATTGTTTTGCGTTGCTAACGGCCTGTGCTGACCATTCTTTATTCTTCTCCACCAACAAATATCTTTCGGCGAAAATTTCTTCTCGGAAAAAAGAGAAGGGAGATAAAGGTAATGAAACACAGGCAATTTTATAAATACAAAAAGTCACTTATATCCTGAAACACAGAACATTCAACCTCGTAATTAATTAGACCTTTTTAAATGAAGATTTGATGAATATGTATGAATTTGACACAATAGGATTGATCCATTTTGTTTCCGCAATTTTTGCAATGCTTTTCGGGATGGTTGTAATCTTCAACAAAAAAGGGACTAAAACTCATATAAAGTTCGGGTATGCATATTCAATTTCGATGCTTGTACTTTTGGTATCAGCATTTATGATATATAAAGTGACAGGAACTTTCGGGCCGTTCCACATTGCAGCAGTAATTAGTTCACTAACTTTGATTGGCGGTATTGTGCCAGCTTATTTAAAAAAGCCTGAGAAGACCTGGCTCGAGTTTCACTATGAATTTATGAGTTGGTCGGTAGTTGGTTTGTATGCTGCTTTTTGGTCAGAGACTTTTAGCCGGTTTTTTCGTTTTTCAGGATTTTGGGTGGTGGTAGCTACTGCCACAGCTATAACGGTAGCCGTAGGAGCAACACTGATTAAAATGAAAAAGAAGAAAATCCTGAATAAGTTAAATTACTAAAGTAAAAAACTCAGCTCACATCTAGCTTAGATTCTTCCCAATAAACATCCATTTCTTCAAGAGAAGCATCCTTAAGAGCTTTTCCTTGTTGCTTTAGTTTTTCTTCGACAAACCGAAAACGGGCTTCAAACTTTCTGTTCGTTTTCCGAAGGCTGTCTTCGGCAGCCAGATCAAAAAAACGGGCAACATTTACCATCGAGAAAAGCACATCGCCAAATTCGTCTGCAGAGCGTTCGGCATTTTTATGTTCCAGAGTTTCTTTAAACTCCTGAATTTCTTCTTCGAGCTTTTCCCAGGCTTGCTTCCATTCAGGCCAGTCAAAGCCTACATTAGCGGCTTTCTCCTGCATGCGTTGTGCTCTTATAAGCGCTGGTAAATGAGCAGGTAATCCATCTAATGTGGATTTTTTTCCTTCTTTAAGTTTGATGTTTTCCCAGTTTTCAGCGACTTCATCATCTCCTCCCACAATAGTCTCTCCAAATACATGAGGATGACGACGAATGAGTTTATCCATGAGCGTGTAAATTACATCTCCGATCTCAAATGTCTGCGTTTCGCTGGCCATGTTGCTATGAAATACCACATGAAGTAAAAGGTCTCCCAGCTCTTTTTTGAATTCATTAAAATCGCTATCGTCCAGTGCTTCAATGGCCTCGTAAGCTTCTTCAATGAGATTATCTTTGATTGAAAGGTGGGTTTGTTTGCGATCCCAGGGACACTCTTTTCTTAGTATTGCTACAAGTTCAACAAGATCCTCAAACTTCCTGCTTGGCTCCATAAAAAATGTTAAGTGTTAAATTTTAAATGATCACTGAAGTAAATTTAACACTTACACATTGATCATTAAGCATTAATTAAGTTTTTCTCTTTTTCTTTTTGGCAGCAGGGAAGAGGATGTTGTTCAAAATCAAACGATAACCCGGGCTATTGGGATGTAGCGCCAAATCCGTTGGGGGGTCGTTTACGTGATGAGTGTAATCTTCCGGATCATGCCCGGCATAAAAAGTGAACGTCCCATTTCCATAATTCCCATGAAGGTATTTAACCTGATTTCTTCCTGGCGACTCAGCCAAATTTACTACCGATGATTTCACTTTTTCACTTCTGAACGCGGTGGTCTGTCCGTAAAAGCCACGTACGCTACTTACATGATTTTGAGTAAGCATCGTAGGAACCGGATCCCATTTTGCGGAGAACTCAAACAGCGTAAAGAAATCAAGACTTTGATCAATTTCACGGATTGCTACGGGTACATCAATATCTGCATGCTCATACTCATAAGGATCCAGGCTGATTGTGAAATCTTCAAAAGCGAAAGTCTGGCTGTAATCGAGGTTATCTTTTGCATTCGGGTCAACCGGGTCACCATCAAACTGACTGGAAGCAATATCAATGCCTTGAGAGGCTAATGCGATATCGAAGGTGTCGGTTCCCGAGCACATCGCAAACAAAAATCCTCCATTTCCAACATACTTTTTGATTTCCTGGGCCACTTGTTTCTTTTGATCGCTCACTTTCGAAAACCCCAATTCTTTTGCCATGGCTTCCATCTGGCGAACCTGAGTAATATACCAGGGGGTACTTCGGTAACGTGCCCAAAACTTTCCGTATTGACCTGTAAAATCCTCGTGATGAAGATGCAGCCAGTCATATTGATCCAGTTGCCCTTCAAGCACTTCAATGTCCCATATTTTATCGTACTCTACTTCAGCATACGTTAATGCCAGGGTAACAGCATCATCCCATGGCAAAGCCTGATCGGGGGTGTAGACGGCAATTTTCGGTGCTTTCTCAAGATTAACAACCGAAGTGTTCGATCCCTCTGATTCAACCGTTGCAACGATAGAAGCGGCTTCAGATGCACTCAAAAGCTGAAGCTGAACATTTCTGAGGCGGGCTTTCCGAACTATATCATTATCAACCACTGCCATGAAAGAGCCTCCGCGATAGTTCAGCAGCCATTTTGCAGGGTAACCATCCACAATATGATTGAATACCACCCCATACGCTTTAAGATGGTCTGTTTGTGACGCGTCCATCGGAATAAGCACCTGCTGTTGCGCTTTAGTGCTCAGACTGATCAAAATTACAGATAAAAAAGTGAGTAAAAAGTTCTTCATATTAGGAATTTACTTTTGGTAATTCATTGAGTCGTTTTCGTGCGAAGGGAGCATAAAACCCCTGTGGATATTCCATAATAAGAATCTCATAATTTTCGATCACGTTACTAAGAGTAACATCAAACTTTACCGGGTTTTCAGGATTGTCCTGCCCCGAAACTCCGAACTCTTCAACAGACGACTTATACTCATTAATTGCGGTTAATGCCTCATCAGCCGCTTTTGCGCGTTCCCAGAGTAAACGTTCTTTGATCGAAATTTCCGAAGTATTTTCAAGGAAGCCCGAAAGTGTGGTTAAAAACTTATTCGAACCCGGATCAATCGTTTTTGAAAGAAGCATATACGAATCATCTTTAAAAGGAGTGGGAACGTCTGAATTTGCTATTGCAAACAGCTGTGCTTCGGCCTTTTCTTTCTCACCAGTTTTTAAGTTGAAATGAGCGTCTGCAAAGTCGGTCAAATACTCCCCGGTTGTGTCTGCCGCTAAACCCTCCTGAACCCAAAGCCTGAGTTCAAGGGCATCGTTAGCGTAATAAGAAGTATTTTGACGCCCTAAAGTTTTGAGCTGAATCTTAGCGAATTCGAAATCTCCCGAGTAAAAATCTGTCAGAGCAAGAAAGTAGCGTGTTTTTTCAGCCAGATCGCCAACCTCAGCTTTTTTATTACTTCGGGTGAGGGATATTCTTGCAGAGGTATATTCTTTTTGTGCCAGATAAATTCGGCCATCCAGGTAGCTTGCTTCGGGGGTATCATACATATTAGGAAGACTTTTCAACCTTTTGGTTACTTCTCTGGCAGCTTCCAGATCAAACACAAAATCGAGTGCTGATTCAGCCTTTTTTAAATATACCTGATCAATTCTGCTGTAGGTTTGTGTTTGTTCGATCAGTTGATCCAGAATATCTGAAGCTTCTTTGAACAGGCTATCCCGCTTGTTGTCAAAATCCAGGCTGTAGTCATCAAGGTATTTAGCCCATTTAGTAAAAATGGAAGCTTTTTCTTCTTCAGCACGCCACTTAATCTCTCCAAACGAGTTTTCTGAGTAGTAATCAAAAGCAGAAAGAGCGAGTTCAAACTCATTATTTTCCCCAAGCTGTCGACCCACATTAAACAAGGTGAAATTGTAGTTTGAGGTGCGCTCCTCATATTCTCTGGCCGAACTGTAAGCTCTTCGGTATAATTTGTTTTCGAGCAAAAGCCAGATTTGAAGTTCGTAAAAAGGGGTATAAGAGGGATCAGTTAGTGCCATGTTATCCAACTCATCGCCAAGCTCTAAAATTGCGATATCGTAAAGAATGGGATCATTATAGCGCAATAGCATACGTTGGATTCCCGCACTTTGCTGTGGATTTTGCCTAACCAGCCTGAGCCATTCCCCGATCGCATTTTCATATTCACCCGCTTGCATATAAGCATTAGGGATTTCTGACATAAACAGCTGCTCGTTATTGAACATTGTTCTGCCTTTTCGGTAAACCTCTATCGCTTTGTTGTATTCGCGACGATCCATCATCGCATTGGCGGTGTTTAAATAAAGCTGTAACTGGTTCGAATATTGCTGGAGATTTAGATTCCAAATTTCAAATGCTTTAGAGGTATCCCCCATAAAGTGATACAATTGCCCTAACAGTATATTTGACTCAGGGACATTTCTTTGGTTACTGATGCTCTCCTCAACCAGTTTCAGCGCTCTATCATACTGCTTGAGCTGAATATGAGCTTCTACCAACCGGTCAAAAAACAAGAAAATATCCGGATTTTGGGAACTGATTCTCTGCAGAATAGGCAGTGCTTCATCATAGCGTTGCTGTTGCATCAACCGGTTAGCAATCTGAAACTCATTATTCGATTGAGCTTCTACTAAGGATAGGTTAGCTAAGAACAGAAGCGTAAAAAATAAAAGAAATATTCTTTTCATGATGAATGAGGGGGTATAACCACTAAGTTCAGTAAGTCAGGATAAAATTTATTTAGTTCACGGTAAAAGCGATTTAACGGAAAACCAACAACATTATAATAGTCACCTTCAATGCGTTCTACAAATACAGAACCCCAGTCATCCTGAATTCCATAAGATCCGGCCTTATCCATTGGGCTACCGGATGCAACATAAGAACGAATATCGCTATCTCTCAACGTACTAAACCAAACTTTGGTTTCTTCAAAAAAACTATACCTTGAAATGATTTCTTTTTGCTCATTCGTTACAACAAAACTTACCCCGGTAAAAACCGAATGAGCTTTTCCGCTAAGATTAGAAAGCATTGCTACTGCATCAGCTTCGTCTCTGGGTTTTCCCAGAATTGCTCCTTCTTTAACAACAATGGTGTCGGCCCCAATTACTAAAGAGTTTCCGACTCTTTGGGAAATATCAACCGCTTTTTGAAGAGAAAGCTCTTTTACAATATCAGAAGGGTTATTTGATGTGATTATTTCTTCTTTTGAACTAGGGATAATCTCAAATATCAGGCCTAATTGGGTAAGCAATTTTTTTCGTCTGGGGCTTTTGGAAGCCAGCACAATTTTTAGCATATCTGTATCGACTCATCTTTTGGAGTTACCGGATAAATAAATAACTTATTGCACCGTTTCAAACCCTAATTACGTTAAGGATTTTAAAAGTTTACTATGGCAAAAGGAAAACAAAGAAAAACTGATGATAAGCCAATGTTTTTTTCGGCATTTAACTACCGGCTTATTGGCGTAGCTATTTTATTGATTGTGGGCGGTTTTACAGCAATGTACATAGAAAATGAAGTTCACGGGTTTATCTCACTGTACATTTCACCTATCGTAATAATGGCTGGGTATATTGTTGTCATATTTGCCATAATGAAGCACGACCGTGACGAAACTGAGGAAACAGATAAGGAAGTAGCCGCCTGAACGTGCTCGACCGACTTATAAATATCTTTTTTCTTTTTTCACTGGTATTCATTTTTATTCTTTTCGCAAATGTTGATGATCACCTTAGAATAACATTAGCATTGCTACTTTCCCTGAGTTGCGCATTTCTGGCATTTATTTTGAATTGGCTCACCCTGGATGGCTTAACAGCAGCAGTTTTGTTTGGGATGATTGCTTATGGTCTGGGCGGATTAACCGGGGCTTTAATTGTTCTGGCTTTTTTTATTTCCAGTTCGCTACTTTCTAAGGATATGATTAGTGAAGAAGCTTTGTTAGACAAAAAATTCAGGCGGGATGGTATTCAGGTTTGGTCGAACGGCTTTTGGTTTGCACTATGGATTATTATCTGGTTTTTAACAAAAGAGAAGGTTTTTCTGGTTGCCGGAGTTGCGAGCATGGCTTTTGCCACTGCCGATACATGGGCTTCTGAGTTAGGAGGACACCGTGTTAAAGGAAAAACCTGGTTAATAACCACTTTCAGGAATGTAAAACCGGGAACTGATGGAGGAATCAGTGTTATTGGAACAATCGCTGCTTTATTCGGGGCATTTTTTATTGGAGGATTTTTTTGGTTAATAGAGCCCGAAATCACTTTTTCGACCTTTCTGCTGGTTTCTGTTACGGGCTTTATAGGGAGTTTCATCGACTCCTGGATTGGGGCTAAATTTCAGGGAATGGAGCTCAGTCAAAAGTTAAAGAATATTTTTGCTCGTCAAATTACGTATGTTGATAATGATTTGGTTAATTGGATGGCCGCGGGGTCATCGTCGGTAGTAGCTCTACTTACTTTATTAATTTCAGGACAATAGATTAAACAACACAAAACTATTATGTGGTATAAAAAATTACACTGGCAAATAATTATCGGGCTTATCCTTGGTTTAATCTGGGGTCTGATATCGGCAATAGCAGGGTTTAATGAATTCACTCTCAATTTCATAAAACCTTTTGGAACTATTTTTATCACGTTATTGAAATTAATTGCAGTTCCATTAGTACTCGTTTCTCTTGTTGCTGGTGTTACCAGTTTAAATGATACAGCTTCACTTTCCAGAATGGGAGGTAAAACCGTACTTATTTACCTTTGTACAACTATTTTTGCGATATCAATTGGTTTAGCTGCTGTGAATTTAATTAAACCTGGAAAAGCGTTACCTGAAGCTACCAAAATCGAACTCCAGGAAACCTATAAAGATAATATTGGAGAAAAAGAGGAAGGCGCTGCTAAAATAAAAGAACGTAGGCCACTAGATTTCCTGGTAGAAATTGTACCTGAGAATTTCTTTGCATCAGCAAGTAAAAACGCGAACATGCTTCAGGTTGTTTTTGTAGCAATTCTTTTAGGAATAGGTATTATAAAAGTTGGGGGTAAAGCAGGAGAAACACTGGTTGAGGTATTTGATGCCTTCAATGATGTAATCATAAAAATTGTAGATCTGATTATGGATGTGGCTCCTTATGGAGTATTCGCGCTAATGGCCGCACTGATTGTAGATCTTGCAGGCGATGATTTAGGAAAAGCCTGGGGATTACTGCAAGCCTTGGGCTGGTATTGTTTAACTGTATTGGTAGCCTTAATTATTCATGTATTGCTTGTTTATAGTACTATGTTTAAGATCTTTAGCAACATGAAGCTTCGCGATTTCTTTAGAGCAATTCAACCCGCCATGTTGCTTGGTTTCAGTACCAGTTCAAGTTCTGCTACACTTCCAGTAACTATGGAAAGAGTAGAAAAAAACCTTGGGGTAGATGAGGAAGTTGCCAGCTTCGTACTTCCGATTGGTGCAACCATTAATATGGATGGAACAAGTTTATACCAGGCTGTAGCGGCAGTATTTATTGCGCAGGCCTTAGGCATGGATCTCACTATTGCGCAGCAGCTTACGATAGTTTTAACCGCTACGCTTGCTTCTATTGGTGCAGCAGGAGTACCCGGAGCAGGAATCGTAATGTTAGTAGTAGTGCTTCAGGCAATTCAGGTACCAGTAGCTGGAATCGCACTTATACTTGGTGTTGACCGTATTCTCGATATGTGTAGAACTACGGTAAATATCACCGGAGACGCAGCGGTATCATACACAGTAGCTTCATTGGAAGACAAATTGCACGAACCGGACTTGGAAGATTAGATTTCTTCTGAAACTAAAGTTTAATGTGTCTTTTTAACATGAAATCTGTTTATTGAGTTGTCGCTCAAATGCAAGGTGCCTATGGTTCAAGAGCTACTATCAAGAGTACTACTATTAAAACAACATATCGCCTTTTTGCTTTTCTTTTTGTTAAGCGGCAGTACTGCATTTTCACAATCGGTATTGCTTCCGGCAGATGTTGTAATAGTCTCAGTAAATTCTACCGGACATTCGTTTGATTTCATCCCGCTGGTTAATCTGGAAGAGGGAACTACAATCTGGTTTTCGAATGGTATATGGAGTCCCGAAGCTAAGACAGTTCAGGGAGGCCAGGAAGTTGAAGTAACCATTAAATCGAATATCGATGCCGGAACCAACATCCATATTAACGAAATCGAGGATTCAAGGGTCGCTGTAAACGGACATTTAGTGTTTTCAGGGAATGGGGATCGGATCTTCTCTTACCAGAAAGATGAAGAGGTTTCAAGGGTGATTTATGGTGTAGGATGGGGAAATGAAGATATCTGGAATCAGGAGTCGGAGATCGGTTCTCCGGTGCCGGTAAGCATTTCCGGAGATAGCCACTCACTTCTTCAACTAGGTCTGAACGATAACTATCAATATTACCTGCGAAATGGAGCAAGTGGAACCCCGGGTATGCTGGCTTCTTTTGTTGGTGATCCAGCAAAGTGGAGAGGCAGGGATAAGCAGGGATTCCCATCTTTTGGTACAGCTTTCAGAATTTTAAGACCACCGGTTGTTTTGTTTGATGAGAGTATTTCCACTACCACAGAAGATGAATCGATTATTCTGAATGTGGCCATTTTTGAGCATGACGGTTCGCGGTTAACAGTAGATGCTGTATTTAACGAATTTAATAGCACAGCAGACACGAATGATGTAGGCAAGTTCAAAAAGCATACATTCAATTTCACAGGATTGATTGGTGATGCCGTTTATGCCGTTGAAATCCCAACAATTGATGACAACATCTATGAAAGCACCGAGAATGCATTTTTCGAACTTCAGAATCTTACAAAAGGTGAACTTGGAGACTTTGTAACGCACGTTGCTTTCCTGCCCGATAATGAAGTTCCAAATGTGTTAATAACCGGGCTTTCATACACCGGGAATAAAGATTCCGATTATATTGAAATTCAAAATAACGAACGAATTGATGCAGACTTGTCAGGTTGGAAGTTGGTTAGCCGGGATGAAATAATAGAGTTTCCGTATGGCACGTATCTCTCTCCGCTTGAGAAATTCCGAATTTCGCAGCCAGAATCTAAAATCGGGGGAAACAAAGCCACTAAATGGTTTAAAAGAAATCAGGGTACAGTAAAACTGATTACTCCGTATGAGCAATTAGTATCAAGTCTCGAATACCGAATAAACCGACTTGAGGAGGGAAGAATTAGCAATCAGGAAATTACCCGGTCAGAAATCTCTCCCGGAGAGGCAGTTACATCTGTTCAGCTGTCAAGCCTTAAGGACATTGTTTCTGAAAAGGTTGAAACAGAAGTTATACAGCTCCCGGGTTGGTATCCTGTGAGTATGAAAGATGTTTTTGAGAAAGGAATGAATGAGAAAGAGTTTTTTCTGTGGGATGAGACTTCGGCATCTTTCACAAAATATGATCCGCTCGTTAATGCTGAGAATCAACAAGGTATTTTATTCAGCTATTTTACTGAAGTGGAATTCCATGAAGAGGCGGAAACTTCAGACAGTCTTTCCATAGATTCGGAAGTCGAAGTACCAAATGAGATAGCAGAATGGAGATTTACCTTGTCTGGTACAGATTCAGATGAAAACGGAGTTATTAATGGCTCAGAAGGGTTTAATTTGATAAGGAATAAATCAGGAAATGAACTACCGGTTATAGGGTTAATTACAAGTCTTGAGGAATCTCTTTTTGACGGTGCTATATATCCATATCTGTATCTGTGGGAGAGAGATGGTCAAGGCTGGATGTCTTCGAAACGTCTTGATAAGTTTGATGTAGTACCTGATGAAGGTTTATTCTGGATACGGGCCGATTCCATTTTAGAAGCAACTGAAATTCTAATTCAACCTCAGTTATTTCAGGAGCAGGAACAATTTGAGGAAGAGGAACTCCTGATAGAGTCTGAGTTAAAATTGCAATTAGAAACAACCAGTTTTAGCAAGTCGGTTTCGTTTCGGTTTTTTGAAGAAAAAGAACCGATAATAAGAGATGTAATTACTCCGGGGTTAGAGCCGGGACTTGGGGTATCAGGGAATGAGTTTTTGTTTTTCGGAGCAGGAACCGGGTTAAACTGGAATTCAGAAATCTATCTCCTACGCATACAGGATCAAAAAATGGTGTTCCCGTTAGCTTTTGAAACTTCGGAATCGGGTTCTTTTAAACTTTCAGTAAATAGGTTTGATGGAATTCCGGGCGATTGGGTGATTACATTGATCGACGAACTCTCTGAGAAAGAATACGAACTGAATTCGAACTGGCAATTTGAATTTGAGTATTTCAAGCCGGAAGAAAGTGAGATTGAAGCTATTCCTCGACTGAGCCAGGCAGATGATGTTGAACCCGTTGAAAGAAAGCATAGGTTCCTGCTTGTTATTACGCCACCAGAAGCACAAAGCAATCAGAGTTTAATTCCGGAAGAAGTCTCTTTGCATCAGAATTTTCCAAACCCATTTAATCCGGCTACAATTATATCCTTTTATTTACCTGAATCTGTTCCTGTGAAGCTTTCTGTATTTAATGTGGTAGGCCAACCTGTTGCAGTACTGACTGAAGGAACATTGAGTCCCGGGGATCACGAATTTGAATGGGACGCAACTGGCTTACCAAGCGGAATGTATATTTACCAACTTGAAGTTGGTACCAAAGTAATGACCCGAAAGATGACGTTGGTCAAATAACCATTAATTTTTAAAACTTAATTGATCACTTTTTAAATTATGAAATTCAAGAATATTCAAGGTATCGATGTCCCCGAAATTGGACTTGGAACCTATGGGTTAATCGGAAAACAGGGAGAGCAGGTTATAAAGATGGCATTAAACATGGGATATCGCCACATTGATACTGCCCAGGATTATAAAAATGAAAGAGAAGTTGGGAACGCAATCAAACAGGCTCACATAAAAAGAGAAGAACTTTTCGTTACCACCAAAATTGATCGGAATAACCTGGAGCCTGAGAAGCTTTTGAAAACGGCAGAACGCTCGTTGTTAGAACTGGATCTTTCCTATGTTGATTTGTTGCTGATCCACTGGCCAAACCTTGATTATGATATTGAGAAGACAATGGAAGCGATGCTTTCATTCAGAGATCAGGGGAAAGCGTTAAACATTGGGGTAAGTAACTTTCCGCTGAAATTACTCAAAGAGGTGAATGAGGAATTGGCAGCACCAATCTTTTGCAACCAGGTGGAATACCATCCATTGTTGGGGCAACTTGATTTACTGGACTATGCCGCGGATCAGGACTTATTATTTACTGCTTATAGCCCATTTGGGCAGGGTAAGCTGGTCGACCATCCGTTGCTTACTGAAATTGGTAGGAAATATGATAAATCAGCCACTCAAGTAGCTTTGCGGTGGCTGATTGAACAAGAACAGGTGGTGGCTATACCAAAAGCCTCTTCAAAAGAACATCTGGAAGAGAATCTTGATATCTATGATTTTGTTTTAGAAGATGATGACTTCTACGCTATAGACGATCTGGATAAAACTACACGAATCATAAATCCTGATTTTGCTCCTGAGTGGGATTAGTCAGCACCAAAACTAGCTTCAGCTAAAGCTACTGTTTTCTCATTTTGATTAATAAGCTGAAGTTTTTTAATGCCACTTTCTGTCTGTTTAACAGAAGCGGAAATGACATCACCTTGAAGACCTTCATGCATATAGATGATATCGAAACGATTAACGTTTTTCGTTTCCTCAAGAGACAGGCATTCCTGCATCCAGTCTATATACATTGCATTATTTACATGCATATTCATGTCCAAATCTGAGCGACGGACAGAAAATTCCTTCGTTTTATGAAATTCAGAAATGGAGGAGATACGATTTGATTTTACTTCTAACACATGATCTCTTTTTGCAAGGCGTGTCTCAAGAACTTCTTTGGGCATTCGCACTGGTCTGCGTGTTTTCATATTAATCATCATCCAATAGCTGAGACAGCAACCTAATACCTCTCCATCTTCATCAAGAATACGGTAGTTTCGATAGGCTCGCAGGGCATCACCAGCAGCAGGCCATGTTTCTATAGTGATTGTTTCTCTCCATTTTGGGAATCTCTCAATTTGAATATCCATTCGGTGTAAAACCCAAGTCAGGTCTTGCTCCTGTAAGTCGGTAATATCGAAGTTAAGCTCTTTAGCGTTATTCCCGGCTACTTCCTGAAAAAAATCACAAATGGCTTTGAGAGTGGCATTTCCACTGGTATCAACCTCGTTTGCTCTAATAGTAAATTGTTCTGTATAAAATGTGTGAGCTTTTGGCATCTTTTTTCAGAAACATACAAAAAACCCCTCTGAGAATGAGGGGCTACTAAAAGAATTATCCAACTCTGGACATCACCCCAATGCGACCGGCCCATAATCTGATATCATCAAGAATAATATAGATAGAAGGAAGGACTACCAGCGTAACTACCGTTGAGAAGGTTAATCCACCTACAATAGCACGTGCCATTGGGAAGTAAGGGGGGCCGTCACCACCAATTTGAGTGTTACCGATGCAAAGAGGAATCAATCCTAAGACGGTTGTTCCCGCGGTCATAAGAATTGGTCGCATCCGGTCTTTACCACCTTGTATCACAGCCTCTCGACGACTCATTCCTTCACTTCTGAGGTGAAGAATATGATCAATTAAAACAATACCATTGTTTACCACAATCCCCATTAGAATAAGGATGCCGATCATGGCCATTAAATCAAAGGTGGTTCCGGTGATGGTGAAAAACCAAAATATTCCTATGATTCCATAGAAAATACAGGCAAGAATACTGGTTGGATACATGAGTGATTCGAATAAGGCTGCCATCACCAAATAAATAAGAAAGAAGGCAATCAAAATATTGAAAATCATTTGATTCATTGCTTCAGTATCCTGACTAAAACTCCTCCCATAGCTCCATCTGTAACCAGCCGGGTACACTATTTGGTTCATAACTTCAGAAATTTTAGGCCGAGCCTCATCCATGGCTATATCATCAAGGTTGATATTAATTCCTAACGATGTCTTTCGGTTTTCACGGAAAATCCGTCCGGGGCCATTACTTTCTTCAAAGTTTGCAACAGAGGCTAGTTTGATGGATTTATTATCACCAATTGATATCGGGAGTTCTTTAAGATCTTCAATTGATTGCCGGTCTGAATTTTTAAGAGCAAGTATAACGTCAATTTCAGATTCAGGACCACGTATTTTTCGAAGGTTTCGGCCTCTTACAGATGCAGAGACCGCCTGGGCAACACTGCTGGAAGTAAGACCAAAGTTTCTGGCGCGCTCGTGATCAATAGTAAGTTGAACTTCAGATTTCCCTATTTCTGCCTCAGACTTAACGTCAGCAAGACCTTCAATTTGACTCATTCTCCATTCTACTTGTTCTGCGAGTTCCTCGAGTACGTCCATAGATTCACCCTGAACAAAAACTCGAATTCCTTCGTTACTACTTCTACTTCTGAATTCAAAAGCAGGCTCACCTATAGTAACTACAGGTAGATTTTTCTCAATTTCTTTTTTAATAAGAGGAACAGATTTTATTGCTACATCTTCGTCAGTAAGAATAATGGTTGAATTAGCAAATTCAGGCTGGTAGTAAGTATATACCGACTCTATTTCAAACTGATCTTTATTTTCATAGAGATATTTTTCCACTTTATCGACCGTCTGCTTTACTCTGTCTAAAGTATATGAATCGTTCAGATTATACCTGAGTTGAATTTCTCTTGATTCTGTTTGAGGGAACATGTCTACATTTATAAGGCCGAAAGCAAATGGCACTGCACCACTCAGAAATAAAAGAATTATGGAAATACTGGATACCCACCTTCGATCAACAAACCATCCCAAAAAACGGGCATATTTGTCAGCGAACTTATCAATAATAGTTCTTTTACGTTGTTTTGGCGGTTTAATTTTAGAAGAAAGAAGAGGAATAACCGTTAACGAAATAAACAGAGAAGCTATCAAAGAAATGATGATAGGCATTCCAACATAATACATGTGTTGCTTTATGAATGACTCATTTACAATATTTGGCAGAAAGACGACAACAGATGTTAACGTACCAGCTGTTACCGCAATTCCAACTTCTTTAGCTCCAAATATTGCTGCTTTAGACGGTTTTGTTCCTTTTCGTTGGTGGCGGTGGATATTTTCGGTTACTACTACTGCATTATCAACAAGCATTCCCACAGCAAGCATCAACCCCATCATCGAAAGTATGTTTAAAGAGATATCAAGGAAAAAGAAAAAGCCAAGTGTAACAATTAAAGAAAAAGGAACAGCCGTAGCTACAACAAGAGTAGTACTAAACTGTCTTAGAAAGAAATAAAGCATAAAGATGGATAAGAATGCACCAAGAATACCTGCACTTAAAAGCTCGCGAAGAGAGCTGAGTATACCATCGGCCTGGTTTTGCATTTCATAGATCTTAATGCCTTGCATTTCAGGGAGCTTGTTAATTTCCTCTATTTCTTCAAGTACTCTGCTAACAGTTTCAACTGTATTAGCGGAAGACTCTTTAACGATATCTAACCCGATTGCATACTTCATGTCTAAATGGCGGGCGTAATTTCTAACAGGCTCGGTGTATTTGACTTCTGCAATATCTTTTACACGAAGGTTATTTTCTCCGATAATCAAATTCTCGATGTCTTCAACATCTCTAAGCTCTCCCATAGGGCGAACGTTATATCGAAGTCCGCTATCTGTAATTTTTCCAGCTGAAGTCGAAAAATTAGCTCTACTCAATGTAGCAGTAAGTTGGTTTAAATCGATGTTATAACTCAAAATCCGGTCAGTGAGTAGTTCAATCCGAATTTCCTTTTTTTCCACTCCATAAAGAGTAACCTGACCAACGCCATCAATTCGTTCAATTCGCTGTTTCAGATTTCGATTTAAAAGGTCGAAAGAGTCAGAAAGGTCGCGATCACTGGAAATCCTTAATTGAAGAGCATTTCCTCCATCAGCCTGAAATTTAAAAATATTGTAGTACTCGAAGTCATCAGGGAATTGATTTCGAACGCTTTCAATTTTCTCTTTTATCTCAATGGCTTTCAGGTTGATGTCCGACCCTTGTTTAAACATTATCTGAATTCCACCGTTATCTTCACCTGCATTTGAATTCATTCGCTCTACTCCGCTTATAGTAGCGAGTACTTCTTCCATTGGCTTGATAAGTTCTTCTTCTACTTCTTCAGGAGAAGCATTGGGATAAGGAATCTGAATAAAGGCCCCCGGAAAACTCAATGTAGGAAAAAACTCAAGCGGTACTAGCCGGGTTGCAATTGTTCCAACTACCACAAGGCTTATAAAAACCATCATGGTAGTTACGGGACGTTTTACGGACAGCTCGGTTAAACTCATAATCAGGCCTCAGTTGTTTCTGGTTCTACATTGTATGTTTTATGATCCATGATGGAATACATCACCGGAATCACGACCAACGTTAACAGGGTTGAGACCAATAATCCCCCGATTACAGTGATTCCCATTGGAGCACGAAGTTCGGCTCCGTCACCAAAACCAATTGCTAAAGGAAGTAATCCTAATGTAGTGGTTAAGGTGGTCATTAAGATAGGGCGAAGCCTGGATTTAGCGCCTTCCATTATGGCCTCGTATTTGTCCATTCCCCGCTCACGCATCTGGTTAATCAAATCGATAAGTACGATGGCATTATTTACTACAATTCCTGCCAGCAATATCAAACCAATGAACACAACCACACTGATAGTGGTACCTGTAATAAATAAGGCGAGTACCGCTCCAACTAGTGCCAGAGGAATAGTGAAAAGGATGATGAATGGATGAAGTAATGATTCAAACTGAGAAGCCATCACCAGATAGACTAAAAAGATGGCTAAAGAAAGCGCAAAAAGAAGGGAGCGGAATGAGTCAGACATCTCCTCATTCTGACCTGCAACCCGCGCATAAATTCCAGTTGGTTTTGCCGTATCGTTAATAATGTTCTGAACTGCTTCAGCAGCGTCTCCTAAATCTCCATAAGCGAGATTGGCTGAAATAATACCAACACGTTGCTGCGAAACCCTGCGAATTTCTCCAGGTCCGTTTGCTATTCGTACTGTAGCGATTGCACTAAGAGGAATAGGTCGTTCACTGCCGGGATTTACAATAATTTGCTGGATCTCTTCTGCTGAAGATCGATCCTGTTGACGGGCACGAACGAGTACATCAATTTTACGGTCTCTCCAAGAATAGCGTGTTGCTACATCTCCGCGGACATTACTAACCACTCGGTCGGCTACTTCATGAACCTGAAGTCCAAGCGCTGCTGCCCGGTCGCGATCAAACAGAATCTGAATTTCTGGGCTACCGATTTCCATTGAATTCTTGATGTCTGCAAAGCGTCCGTTCGCTTCCATCTTTCTGGTAATTTCATCACTAACCGCTTTTAATTTATCCAGGTCAAAGCCACTAATCTCAACTTCAACCGGAGTAGAGAAAGTAAATAGGGAAGGGCGGGCAAATTTGTATTGAAGTCCTGGTATTTGAGAAAGCGAATTTCTCATAGAGCTCATTGTTTGCTCTTCTGCAGCAGAACTAGCTCCCGATGCTAAAAGTACATTCAGTTCTCCCCAGTTTTCACCTCCCTGGTCAGGGTTGGCATCAATTCGATTACCGGTTCCTGCCACAGCAAAGGTTGAACGCACACCACTTCTCGAACGTGTTGCTTCCTGAACCGAGCGTAAAGCGTCGTCTGTTTCTTCAATTGGTGTTCCCGGAGGAAGTTTGAATTCTACAGCAAATTCACCTTGAGAAAGTTGTGGAATAAGTTCAATTCCAATTTTTGGAATTAATGCGATGGTTCCTCCAAAAGTACCTAACGCAATCAAAATTACAATAAAGCGATGATTCAGCGAAGCAATAAGTAAGCTGTTGTAAACCTTCTCAACTCCTGAATAAAACTTATCAAACAGGTAAAGAGGAATTGCGAAAAGTTTTGAGAATACCCAGGCGATTCCGGCGATTACATATCGAATACCTTTTGTTATGATAGAAGGAATAGTGTAGAATAAGAATAATCGAATTGCTCTTAATACTCTTCCAAATCCGGTACGAGGCTCTTTTAATGTGAGCGGGGCTTGTTCTTTTTTTCGACTGCTTAAAGAAGACATCATTGGAATGAGCGTGACCGCAACCACTAACGATGCAAGTAATGAAAAAGTAACGGTAAGCGCCTGATCCCGGAATAACTGGCCCGCAATTCCATCTACAAAAACAAGGGGGAAGAATACGGCAACGGTAGTAAGTGTAGAGGCGATCACAGCTGTTCCTACCTCACCGGCTCCATCCTGAGCAGCTTGCAATACATTTTTTCCCATACTCTTATGCCTTGCAATGTTTTCCAATACCACGATGGAATTATCGACAAGCATACCAATACCGAGTGCTATTCCACCCAGACTCATAATATTCAGGGTGATATTATTACCATACATTAAGTTGAAAGTGGCGATAATTGAAACCGGAATTGAAATAGAGATAATAACAGTACTCCAGAAATCCCTCAGGAAGAAGAAAAGAACCAATACAGCTAAAATACCACCAATAATTCCCGCGTTTTTTACCTCATTTACCGCAGAAGAGATAAAAATAGATTGATCGTAAACTTTCTCCAGCTTCATTCCATCAGGAAGCATGCCCTTGATTCGGTTCAGGCGTTCCTCAACTACTTCTGCAACAGCCACGGTGTTTCCATCACCTTCTTTGTAAACAGCTACTTCAACAGCCTCCATCCCATTAAGGCGGGTAATCGCCTCGCGTTCTTTGTATGCCTGAACAACATCGGCTACATCTTTTAAGTAGATGGTATTATCGTTTTCGGTAGAAACAATCACATTGCGAATTTGTTCCAGGTTTTGAAACTCATTAAGTGTACGAACCAAATACTGCTGTGTGCCTTCTTCTAACCTTCCACCGGAAAGATTGATATTCTCAGCATTTAAAATTGAGGTGACACTTTCAATTGGAATATTAAGATAGGAGAGACGCTGCTGGTCGATGTTCACCTGAATTTCTTCCTCGAGACCACCACTAATTTTTACAGAAGCAACGCCGACTGTGGATTCAAGATTCTTCTTAAGGATTTCCTCGCCAATAATCCGAAGTTGCTTTAATCTTGCAATTGCGTTGGCATCATTTATATCCTGTTCTTCGAACGAGGCATAATCAACAGCCAAGCCTTCACTTTCATCGGAAGTCTCAGAATCATCAAAATAAAGCGCATACCGCATTACGGGATCGAGCGTAGGATCGAAGCGCAGGGTGACCGGTTTTTTGGCCTGAAGGGGGAGTTGAATGGCGTCAAGTTTGCTGATTACATCAAGGTTGGCGAAGTCCATTTCGGTACCCCATGCAAATTCAAGAACTACATCAGATTGCCCTGTTCGTGAGATGGAACGGACTTTTTTAACACCCTTGACTACACCTACAGCCTCTTCAATGGGCTTGGTAATAAGGTTTTCAATCTCTACTGGAGCTGCTCCTTCAAATTCGGTACGAATGGTAAGGGTTGGATAACTCAAGTCGGGAAGCAGGTTAACATTCAGGCGTCCCAGCGATACCATTCCGAATAAAAGAATAGCAACCGTAAACATACTGATGGTTACTTTTCTTTTTATGGAGAAATCGATCAGTTTCATAGTATTTTCTCCTTGTTGTTAAAGTCGAACGATGTTTACACGGGTACTATCTGTTAAGCTTCCCTGACCAGTGGTCACTACAATTTCGCCATCTTCCAGCCCGTCAATTACTTCAATAGTAGTTCCATTAACGTATCCGGTACGGATGGTTTTTCTAAATGCGAGCGAGTCCTTGATTACAAAAACAGATTGAGTCTCGTCCTCAGAAATTACTGCGGCTTTAGGAATCATTTTGGTATTCATCCGGGTATCGTATACAATTTTAACTCTTCCAAACATCCCCGGACGTAGAGCATCCTGATTATCATCTAAATAGACAGTTACCTTAAATGTTCCGGTTTGTGGGTCGATGGTTGGGCTTATTCTCTGAACTTTTCCAGTGAATAATTTTCCAGGAATTGCATCTGCAATCAATTCAGCCCGTTGCCCGGCTTTAATTTTTGCACGTTCGTGTTCCGGGATAAAAAGATTGGCTTGAATCGGGTCAAAATCAGTCACTTCAAATACTTGTTGATCGGTACCAATCATATTTCCCACTTTAATAAAGCGCTCAGAAATTACACCACTAATCGGGCTTTTGATGGAAGTATATTCATAGTTAAGCTGAGCAAGTTCGTAAGCTGATTTTTGAGATTCGTACTCAAATCTTGAATTTTCATACACTTCAGCAGCAATTAAGTTTTTCTCAAACAGTTCTTTATTACGTTGATATTCGTTGTAAAGCCGATCCATAGTGGCTTTTGCACGCTCACTTTCAATACGGTACTGGTCGTCTTCAATTTTTGCCAGCACTTGTCCGGCGCGTACATCATCTCCTTCTTCAACCATAAGCTTCTGCACAATGCCGCGTACTTTAGAAACGATGGTAGCTTCCTCAACGGCTTCCAGAGTTGCTGTATTTGAGTAATATGCTGAGATATCGCCGCGACTTACATCGTTTACTTCTACCGGAATTACAAGGGTAGAGTCGTTGTCATCATCGTTATTGTTGTTTTGATCGTCTCCATTTCCGCAAGCCTGAAGGGTAAATATTGAAAGGGCGGAAGCAAGTATAAAGTATCCGAAGCGTTTGTTGTTCATTCCGAAGATTGATTGGTTGTTATTACAAGAACGTTGTTACGACCTGTATTTAACAATGTTTCGGAAAGTCAGATTAGTTTCTTACTGAATAGTTAATCAGTTGCTTTTCTAAATTCTATATCTCCATAATAAGCTTCTGTAGAACCCTTGGTGTTATCGGAATCGCTCATAATAGCTACACCACTTATTCTTGGAGGAGATTCACCAAATGCTTTCTTATAATCTTCGTAAATATTTCTTACTTCTGTTACCCAGTTTCCGGAGTCACCATTTCCTGACCTGACTGCAACCATGTATACCCAATCTGTGTAAGCATTCGGAGCAATGGTTTCCTTATCCGCTTTATTTGCCCATATATAATTTATGGCTCGTAACGGAATGGGGTAACTGGTAAATGTTTTGATGAAAGAGTATTTGATGCGATCTCCCAAATTGAGGTTACTCTTGTCGTAATCAAAAGTGATGTAAATACGTGCAGGATAATCATCTCCTTTTTTTGTGGCATAGTTTCCGTCTTTGAGAACTTCCTTCACTTTCCAGCTCCATTCGATAATCGGAAACTCTTCGGGATCGATGTCTACTTTATAAACCAATCCCGAAGCACTATTCATGCTTTCGGCTTTTATTGCTATACGCTCATCACTTTCTACAAGCGTGTATTTGGTAGCGTCTCTCTTGGGAAGCTTAAGAACACTCCAGCGTGGATTTTCAGATTCCCCATCTTTCAGGCTTTCAGGATTAAAATCGGTTACAGGTACCTTAATAGTTTCCTGAGCAACAACTGGAAATGAGTTCACAACTAAGAAGAGCAATAAAATTGTTGAAGAGAGTTTTATGTATGTCATACTTTATCTTTAGCTAATTAACTAAAGTAAGAGTACGATAGTTTCTGTAAACCGGATTTCAATTGTTGCTGTAGGAGAGTAGTTCGCTGGCTTTCTTTACTATATATCTTTCATTTATAAAAAGAATTTGATCGGTAATGATACCCTCATTCAGAACTTCTCTATAAAGAATTTCAGCTTTTTCTAAATCAAAGGTTCCTTTCTCGGTCGATTCAAGCTTTCCATCAGCGTTGGAATCCAGAAAAATAGATTCGCTTATTGTGGCTTTATCTACAACGATAAATAAGTTACTTACATTTTCCGGTTCAGAAGAATAGCTTTTTATTGTGAAATGATAAGCATTGGTTTGAAATTCGAAGGTGCGAAGCGAGGTTTGTTCCCTAAAATTTCCATTTGCCTTTGCTGAGGCAATCCCTTCCCTATAAATAAGGTTTGCTTCAAATAGACTCCACGAACCTTTAAGAATAGCGTCTATGGTTCCATCCTGGTCTAAGTCTCTGGCATTTAGAAGTGTAGTTCCTACTTCACTCGTTTGAGAAAGAAAGTTAGTTCCTTCTCCGCTTTCGATGTTTATGCTCGTGATCTGAAATTGCTCTCCATCAATCGAAAAACTATACACACTTTTTTGGGCGAGCTCTTTTTGCACAGCACAACTGGAAATCATGGCAGAGGAGAGAAAGAGAAAAAATAAAGTTCTCATATCATTCGAACTTATTAGAGAATACATACTAAATAGTTAAACCCGTATCGAAAGACAATTAGAATTAGACTAGAGGTGTTTTTGTGATATTCTTTTTTTAGTCGGAAGCAGTCCGTGACGGATTCAGAGAAGAGGTTTTTGGTCAGCTATTTATGAGAGAGAAGTAAACCCCAAAAAAGAGATAACATGGAGACCAATACAGTAAATTTACGAGGTTAAAAGAAAGTATATTGAACAAAAAAATATATACTATTTTAAATCATAAAAACTATAATAATGTTTATAATTTACAATAAATATTATTATATAAAATAGGTATACATATAAAAAGTGTTGATAACTTTTTTAAAATGAGTATCGATTAAATAGCACTCTATTATATGTGAAAGCTGATTTATTAGGTTGTATAGAAAATATATTCAGTAAATATTTAATAATTTATCATAAAAATGTATAATTAAATTTACAGGTACTTGCCTTTCTCAAGATTAACCTTTAGCCAATGTGGATAAGTGTGGAATATTGTGGAAAAGAAATCAAGATTTAATTTGTTAGCATAGCTTCGTGCGTATATATTTGTTGGCACTTCTTTAGGAGAAACGGCTCCGATTTACAAGGGGTAAAACGGTATCTCATCTACGAAGACTAACACGAATTTTTTAGAAGTACGCCAATGAAATTTACACGCTTTTATACCAAGCCAGAATGGTCATCCCCATATGACAGAATCAACTTTGTTGAGAGAACATCAGAAATCAAAAACCCGGATGGTTCACAAGTATTCCATATGGAAAATGTGGCTGTGCCTGAATCATGGTCGCAGGTTGCAACGGATGTAATCGCGCAGAAATATTTTAGAAAAGCTGGTGTGCCTGCTGCTCTTAAAAAAGTGTCAGAAAAAGGGGTTCCTGTTTGGCTTCAGCGTTCTGCGGCAGATGAAAAAGAATTAAAAAAGCTTCCCGAAGAAAAACGTTTTTCTCATGAGATTGACAGCAGGCAAGTGTTCAGCCGATTGGCGGGCTGTTGGACTTACTGGGGATGGAAGCATGACTATTTTAATACCGAAGAAGACGCGAAAGTTTTTTATGATGAGCTTTGTTACATGTTAGCAAAGCAGATGGCGGCACCTAATAGTCCGCAATGGTTTAACACAGGGCTACATTGGGCGTATGGAATTAATGGACCGGCTCAGGGTCATTATTATGTAGATGCGAAAACAGGAAAACTTACCCGCTCTAAAGACTCTTACACACATCCTCAACCGCACGCCTGTTTTATTCAAAGTGTGGATGATGATTTGGTGAATGAAGGTGGAATCATGGACTTATGGGTTCGTGAAGCTCGTCTTTTTAAATATGGTTCAGGTACAGGTAGTAATTTCTCTTCTATACGTGGAGCTAATGAGCCATTGAGTGGAGGAGGAAAATCTTCCGGCTTGATGAGTTTCCTGAAAATTGGCGATCGTGCTGCCGGTGCAATCAAGTCTGGGGGTACAACCCGCCGTGCGGCAAAAATGGTAACTCTGGATTTAGACCATCCGGATATCGAAGAGTATATCAATTGGAAAGTGAAAGAAGAGCAGAAGGTAGCAGCTCTCGTTTCCGGTTCTAAAATCACCCAAAAGCACCTGAAAGATATTATCAAACTTTGCCACACACCGGTAGAGATTGAAGGACGTACTTTTAACGGCGCGATGAGTCGTGACCCATTAAAAAATAAAGAACTTGGAAAAGTAATCCGTCAGGCGAAGCGGGATCAGGTACCTCTCAACTACATAGAGAGAGTAATCCAGCTTGCTGCTCAGGGATACAAAGATCTTGAGTTTGAAACCTATGATACCGATTGGAACTCAGAAGCTTACGCGACAGTAGCTGGTCAGAATTCAAACAACTCTGTCCGTGTGCCAAACGCGTTCATGAAAGCAGTAAAAGATGACTCTGAGTGGAATTTGTACTGGAGAATTGAAAAGGAAAAAGCTGAAGAAGAAGGACGTGAGCCAAAGCCTTGCAAAACGATGGAAGCGTCAGAAATGTGGGATCAGATTGCGTATGCAGCCTGGGCTTCTGCCGATCCGGGAACGCAATATCATGATACCATCAACGAGTGGCACACCTGCCCCGAAGATGGAGAAATTCGTGCAAGTAATCCTTGTTCAGAGTATATGTTCCTGGACAACACTGCATGTAATCTGGCTTCGTTAAATCTGATGAAGTATTTCAAAGATGAAGAATGCACCACCTTTGATGTGGAGTCTCTTCGTTTTGCATCCAGAATATGGACAACCGTCCTTGAGATTTCTGTGTTGATGGCTCAGTTCCCATCCAAAGAAATTGCTGAGCTTTCGTATGTATTCAGAACACTTGGACTCGGTTACGCTAATATTGGTGCAGCGTTGATGGTTCAGGGAATTCCTTACGATAGTGACGAAGGCATTGCGACAGCCGGAGCGTTGACGTCCATTATGCACATGAAGGCCTACGAAACCAGTGCAGAGCTTGCCGGAGAACTGGGTTCATTTAAAGGATATGAGAAAAATAAGGAGCACATGCTTCGTGTTCTTCGCAATCACAAGCGTGCCGCATACAATGCAGAACCAAAAGAGTACGAAGGACTTACCGTAAAACCACTTGGTATTGATGCTTCCATCTGCCCGGAATATCTGCTAAAGGCAGCTCAGGAAACCTCAGATGCAGCTGTTTCATTAGGTGAAAAACACGGATACCGAAATGCACAGGTAACTGTACTTGCACCTACAGGTACCATTGGGTTGGTGATGGATTGTGATACAACTGGTGTTGAACCGGATTTCGCTCTCGTGAAGTTCAAGAAACTTGCTGGTGGTGGGTATTTCAAAATCATCAATCAAAGTGTTCCAAAAGCACTTAAAACGTTGGGTTACAGTGCGAAAGAGTCTGAAGAGATAATTAATTACGCGAAGGGATATGCTACGCTCGAGGGTTGTCCTCATATCAATCCTGAAACGCTTAAAGCGAAAGGATTTACTGATGACAAACTTGAAGCGATTAATGCAGCACTACCAAGCAGTTTTGATATCAAATTTGCGTTCAATCAGTTTACCTTAGGTGAAGCTTTTTGCAAAGAAGTACTCGGAATTACCGAAGAGCAACTTTCAGACTTTACCTTCGATATGCTTCGTCATCTTGGATTCAGCAGAGAGCAAATCCAGGAAGCAAATGATTTTGTTTGTGGAACCATGACGGTAGAAGGGGCTCCTCACCTTAAAGAAGAGCACCTTGCAGTATTCGATTGCGCTAACAAATGTGGTCGAATCGGAACGCGATATATTTCAGCGAGAGGTCACATCCGAATGATGGCTGCAGCTCAGCCATTCCTTTCCGGCGCGATTTCAAAAACCATCAACCTGCCAAATGAGGCAACGGTTGAGGATATGAAAGACGCGTATATGCTTTCATGGGAAATGATGTTGAAAGCAAATGCGCTTTACAGAGATGGCTCTAAACTGAGTCAGCCGTTGAACAGCATGGCCGATGTGTTTGAAGAACTCGAAGAGGAAGAAGACACAGTTGATCAGGAAACAGCCGTTGCTCAGGATAAAGTGGTTGAAGTGGCCGAGAAAATCATTCACAAATATCTTGCACGCCGTCAGCGACTTCCGTTCCGTCGTGAAGGATATACACAGAAAGTGAAAATCGGAGGACAAAGTGTTTACTTGAGAACCGGTGAGTACGAAAACGGACAGCTTGGCGAAATCTTTATTGATATGCATCGTGAAGGCGCTGCTTTCAGAAGTTTGCTGAACTGTTTTGCGATTTCGATTTCATTAGGACTGCAACACGGTGTGCCTCTGGAAGAATTTGTGGACGCCTTTGTATTTACAAAGTTTGAGCCAAGTGGAATGGTGAATGGAAACCCACATGTGAAAATGAGTACTTCGGTAATCGATTACATTTTCCGTGAACTGGCAGTTACTTATCTCGGAAGAGAAGACCTTGCACATGTTCCGGCCGATCAGATCCATACCCGGGATCTTCGTCCATTGGAAGAAGATATAGCAGCAGCTCCTGCGCCAAGTCCGGCACCTGCGCCAGTAGTAGCCAAAGCGCCGGAAGTAGTGGAAAAAGTGATTGCTGAAACAGCGGCTGCTGCACAAGTATTAAAAGCAGAAAAAGCCAGTAGCTACGAAAGTGATTATGAAAAAGCCAAGCAATTAGGTTATACCGGTGATGCCTGCCCCGAGTGTGGTAGCATGACCATGGTTCGTAACGGAACTTGTATGAAATGTATCACCTGCGGTTCTACCTCAGGATGTAGTTAGAATAACTTCGACATTGCGATCCCGTGAATAGCGGGAGAAGCAATCTCGTGGTTATTATCCAGGATTTTCTTTCATGGAGAAACAGGATAAACCCCGATCAGTTGATTACTGATTGGGGTTTTTAAATTCACTAAAGTATTATGTGTTTTCTTAAAAAATTTACTGCGGTTAACTGTCCTTTTCCGTCAAGACCTAATCTGCAATCTACTGTATTAAGTTTAAGATATGCTTCAATTTGTTGAATTTCTCTTGGAGTTAATCCGTAAGTACTTCCATAAACTTCTTTTCTATTAAAGAGCTCTTTGTTTTCATCAAGTATGCCAATGTTTTTGAGATTCTGAAGATCAAATTGAAAGCCTAAAAAAATGATTCTTTTAGCCCATTTAAAATAATTAAGACACTTTTTTTGTACATCTTCTATTACATCATCAGAAACAATTCTTATGTTTTCTCCCATTAATCCATAATGTTGAAGGTACTTTTATTATGATCATAAATTGCTCCAAAGGGAAGCTTATTTCTTACTAGATCGATTTTTCTATCTAGTTGCCCGATTTTACCATGAACATGAATTATATTTGAATTAATATATTCAGCTATATCAATTGAATAATTAGTTTGTGTTGAAAGGCTTAAAAAATATTCTAGAGATCTATCATAATTAAATGTGATGAAACGAACATTATTTTCTAAAAAACTCTCTCCATTGCTAGTATCCATTTTATCAAACAAATAATGATAAAATGATTCAGAGAAGCCTTCTAATTTAGAACCTTCTAAAGGATTACAAAAAGACTCATAAAGTGCTATTATAAAAGAAACTAATCTTTTTCCTAGCTCATCCCAGCCATTACTTTGATCTCTTAAGAATTTATCAATAGAAACTCTTCCGCTATTTCTTAGATTTTCTCTAAAGTATCTAAGAGTCATTGGGTCGAAAATTGATTCTTTAATGAATTTCTTTTCAATAGAATAATTTATTCCAAATTTTTGACCAGAATAGTTTACATCAGTAAATCCATATAAAAGATCAGAGACTAATTGTTGTCCAGACGGGAATCCATACGGCATATGAGCACCTGCTCCAAGGATGAATAGAGTATTATTTTTTATCATTTTCCTTTTAAAGAAAGGAATTTTTTTTGAGAAGTAAACCCCGATCAGTTGATTACTGATTGGGGTTTTTAATTTGAGACCGGAAATCTTTTCCACTTGTAACGATGCTCTGCGTCGTTACATACCGCACCGACGCGAAGCATCGGAGCGAGGTTCAGTTCATTATTAAGGAATACACTATTTATAACGAACATCTTTTCTTTCCTCCCGTAATTGCGTTAATTAATTGAATTCGGGTTAACTACTTATCCGCTTTTGTTCAGTAATCGTAATCAAACCAAAGAAATAATGAAACGACTTGTACTCGGGATTGTAATGGTCTGCTTTTCTCAATCCGCCATCGCTCAGATAAATGCCAAACTAATGAGCTACTTTGATGTCTCAGAAACCCAGATCACCTTTGCGTATGGTGGTGATTTATGGTTGGTTCCCAAAGATGGGGGCACTGCCATTCAGATAACTAATTCACCGGGACAGGAAAGCTATCCCCGTTTTTCTCCCGATGGCGAACATATCGCATATTCCGCAAGTTATAATGGAAATACGGATGTGTATGTGATTCCGGTTACCGGTGGAATTCCTACCAGAGTAACCTACCAATCCCATGGAGATCGTATGGTAGAGTGGCACCCTGATGGAGAACACCTGCTGTTTGCCTCAAGAAGACATTTAGGGCAGCGATCATCCCGGCAGTTTTATAAGGTTTCTAAGGATGGAGGTATGCCCGAAAAACTCCCGATTCCGTATGGTGAATTGGCCAGTTATTCACCAGATGGAAGTAAATTGGCTTACATAACTAAAATCACTGAGAACTATCCGTTTAAGCGTTATTACGGTGGGTTAGCATCAGACATTCTTATCTACGATTTTCGAACTCAAAGAGTAGTTAATGTTACAGAAAATGAAGTCAACGACGGTAAACCCGCCTGGGCAGGAGACAATGTCTATTATCTTTCTGATAAAGGAGAAAATTTCAGGCTGAATGTATGGTCGTATGACACGAATATGGAAAGTCATTCCCAGATTACTTCTTTTGAAGACTTTGATGTGAGCTACCTTTCGGCGGGACCTGATGATCTGGTGTTTGAAGTAGGAGGACAGCTGTACATCATGGATTTATCCTCTCAGGAGTATAAGCCTGTGGAAGTTCATGTAATCAGTGATCTTTCGACAGAAATGCCAAGAAGTGTGGATGTGAGTGGTCGTATCAGTGATGCATCTGCATCTCCGGAAGGGAAACGAATTATTTTCGAAGCCAGAGGAGAGCTGTTTAATGCGCCTGCGAAGGATGGCTATACTATCAATCTGACAAAATCGAGTGGAGCCTTTGACCGCGATCCCGCCTGGTCTCCGGATGGAGAAACCATTGCGTATTGGAGCGATATGGGTGGAGAATACGAGATCTATCTTCAGGACCCTGAGGGAGCAGAAGCTCCCAGAAAGCTCACTAATCGGGGCAAAGGATATGGCTATCGTTTATACTGGTCTCCGGATAGTAAGCATATTGCATTTATAGATGAAACCAACACTATTTATACCGTGGAGGCTGAAAACGGTGATGTTACTGAAGTAGGAAATACCTACTGGAATGTAGGACACGGAGGAAGAGGAGGCTATCCAATTACCTGGTCTTCTGATTCAAACTGGTTAACCTTTCACAAAGGACTTGATAATTCCAATTTTGTAATCATGCTATACAATGTTCAGGAAGATGAACTTCAACAGGTCACCAGCGGATTTTATAGCGAAAGTAATGCTGTATTTACTACCGATGGAAAATATTTAGTGTATACATCAAACAGAGACCACAATGTAGTGTATTCTGATCTGGACAATACATGGACCTATCCCAATTCAACCCGTTTGGTAGCTGTGAGTCTTACTGAGGATGCTCCTTCTCCACTGGCTCCTAAGAACGACACACTGGAAAAAAAGGAAGAACCAACAGAAGAGGAAGGTGATGATGAAGATGCAGAAGAGGCAGAAGAAGAATCCGGCTTGGCCGTTGAATTCGATGGGCTTCAGACCAGAACCACGGTACTACCTCCTGAGGCTGGAAATATCGGGCAGTTAATGGCTTTTGATGGAATGGTTGTTTACCGAAGATGGCCAAATACAGGCTCATCAGGAGGTGCACCATTATTGATGGCTTACGATTTCGACAAAAGGGAAGAAATCACCATTATGGAAGGGGTAAGCAGTGCTCGTCCTACAGCTGATGGGAAATCAATCCTTGTTTCTTCGAGAGGAGGATATGGGATTATTCAGCCTAAACCCGGTCAGTCAATTAGTGATGCAATCCCCACAGATGGTTTGGAAATGGATCTCATCCCCAAGGAAGAATGGCACCAGATTTTTGCTGATACCTGGCGACGGTATCGTGACTTTTTCTATGATCCTGATATGCATGGTGTGGATTGGGATGAAATGAAACAAAGATATGGAGCACTAATTGAGGATGCCCGTACCCGATGGGATGTAACCAATATTCAATCAAATATGCAGGCGGAATTAAGTGCCGGACACACTTATACCTTTGGCGGAGATAACGAAACTGTTGAATTTACAGGAACGGGTTATCTAGGTATCGACTGGGAGATGGATGACAATATGTTTCGGATCAAAAGGATTGTTACACCTGCGGAATGGGATACTGAGGTACGTTCTCCCTTCGATCGTCCCGGAGTTGATGTTAGCGTTGGGGATTATGTTCACTCAGTAAACGGAATTGCTCTCGATCCGGCTAAAGATCCTTATGCCGCATTTGAAGGTCTTGATGGTGAAACAGTTTCTTTAATGGTTAGCAGTAACGGAAGAAAAGGCGATGCCCGGCAAGTTATTATAGAAACGCTCACCCAGGGCGAAGAAACGCAACTTCGTTATCTGGAATGGATTGAGAATAACCGCAAGATGGTAGAAGAGCTTTCTGACGGGCAACTGGGATATATTTATATGTCTAATACTGCTGGTAGAGGTCAGTTAGAATTAGTAAAAATGTACTACGGTCAGCTCGATAAAAAAGGATTCATTATCGATGAAAGATTTAATGGAGGCGGACAGCTTGCGGATCGTTTTCTTGAATTGATGATGCGCCCGGTTGTTTATAATCTGCACTGGCGTCATGGTCGCGATCACACCCAACCTATACATGCAAATACAGGACCAATGGGAATGTTGATTAATGGTTGGGCTGGTTCTGGTGGCGATGGACTCCCATGGGCATTTCAGGAATTAGAAGCAGGGCCGATTGTAGGTGAAAGAACCCTTGGAATTCTTGTTGGACCAGCTACAGGTCACGGTTTAATTGATGGTGGTGGAATTACGGTTCCCGGCGCCAGATTATATGATAATGATGGACATTGGTTCTGGGAGGGTGAGGGAGTACGACCTGATTTCCCCGTTTGGGACGATCCAAACCTGTTGATGCAAGGGATTGATCCACAAATGCGAAAGGTTGTGGAAGAAGTCATGAAGATGGTTGATGAAAACTCCAATAAAATGACTCCGGCACCAAAACCTGATGACCGAACGGCATCCGGATTGAGAAAAGGAAACTAGATTTAAAACCCGATCAACTAATAACTGATCGGGTTTTTTTAACTGCAAATTTCATGGAATTCACTGCATTTTGGTAATTAATTACATTTAGGGATTATAAAAATCGGTTAATTCGAAGCGGTCATCTGGGTTAGTTACTAATAATTATCAAAAACTCTTTTATGAACACTAAACTTTTTCTCATCCCCGTCGCTTTAATTTTTCTTTCATGCGGAGGTAATCAAACTCCTGAACAGGAGAGCAGAAATCAGGTTCAAACTCAAGGTACTTCAACAAATATCAACGAGTTTATTGGCAAAGACTACCTGATTGATGATCAGCATTCCTATCTGGGTTTTAAGATAAAATACTTTGGATTTAGTCCGGTAAGAGGTCGCTTTAATGAGTTTGATGGCACTGCATTTTATGATCCTGGTAACCTTAGTTCACTTTCGGTTACCCTTTTTATTGATATCCGAACCATTAATACCGGTGATGAAACCAGGGATGAAGATCTGAAAAGAGAAGGAACCTGGTTTGATGCAGCCAATTATCCTTATGCAAAGTTTCAAAGCAAAAAGACAGAAGTTTTTGAAGACGGGGGCTTCAACTTGATTGGGGACTTAACCATTAAGGATATCAGTAAAGAAATTACAATTGAATTTGACGAACCTACTCCGATATCCAGAGACTGGGCAAAGAACGAACAGGTCGATTTTTCAGGAAAAGCAGTTATTGATCGTCAGGATTTTGATGTGTTCGGAGGCAGTTTCTGGAGCTCTGTAATGGAAAACGGACTCACCCAGCTGTCTGATGAAGTTGAACTTGAGATAGATATTCATATGCGTAGACCAGACTATCAGGCCAGATACGAAGATGCCGAAGACGGAGATACCGACAAGGTAATTCTTGATCTCATCAAATCGGAAGGGATGGAGTCTGGCTTGAAAGCCATAAATGATTTTCATTCAAGAGAAGAACTCCGGACCGGAACACTATCAACGGTTGGATATACCTTGAATGAATGGGAGATGTATGAGGAAGCAGAACAAGTATTTAAGATAAAAGAAGACCTCTTTGGTAAGTCTGATATAGTTTTTAATCAACTGGGAATCACAAATCTTTTACTTAGCAATCCAGATCAGGCAGAAGTGGATTTTGAAAAAGCTTTGACAGAAGACTCAACCAGTTCTAGGGCAGTTGAATATTTGAGACTAATTAAAAAAGAAAAAAAATGAAAATCTTAATCATTGTATTATTAGTTCCCTTAACCAGTTTGAGTTTCAATTCTTCTCAGAAGGGTACCAGAATTACTACAATAGATTTTGTACAGATTCTTAATGGTAATTCAGAAGAAACAACATATTACTATGAAAATAACTGGAAATTACTGAGAGATAAAGCAGTTAAGAAAGGTTATATCGAGTCATTTCAGCTTCTGGAAACCCCCTTTTCTGAAGATGCTCCTTTTCACATAATGCTGATTACAACCTATCCGAATCAAGACCAATATGATTTAAGAGAAGATAATTTTGCAATCCTAATCGAGGAAAAAGGTCCCAGAAGATTACTAAATGATAAACAGCCTTCTGAGTTCAGGAAGTTGGTTTTCTCTAAAGAGGAAGTAAAGCATAGGTATTAGCCGAGGGTATCTTAAGAAATATTAAATCCGATGGGCAAAACATTTAAGAATTTTCTTGCACGACTCTGAGGGAAAAGCTTAAGAACCTGATCTTAAAAAGAAACTGGAATGGGGTCTTTCCAAAAGAGTAAGAGTAGTATTTGATATCGAATGATGAATATTAATTCTCGGAAAATTTAAACTAGTTAGTAATTGTAATAGAATGAGTATTTCAGGTGCACTAATGAAGTCTTATAAATCGAAGAGACTGTTTTTAGGAATAATTCTAACAGTTTCTTCAATAACAACCATTCTTTTTAACCTTAACTATCTTGACAGTGATATTGTTGCTATAAAGAACGTGTCAGTAGTTACCATGGAGGATGATGGGGTTATTCAAAACCAAACAGTGATTATTTCGAATGGAATTATCGAAGAGATAGATTTAGACAGAAACATCACAATTCCTAAAGATGCAGAAGTAATAGATGGAACGGACAAATACTTAATGCCGGGTCTTTTTGATATGCACATGCATTTCGTCTCGGATGACAGGATTGATGAGAAGTATATTTATGATGAGCTGTTGATCCCTCTTCGTTATGGGGTTTTGAATCAAAGAGTAATGATTGGCAAGCCAATTCATTTAGAAGTTAACAGCAACCTTAAAAAAGGTGATATTAATGGTCCTGAACTATATGTAGCCAGTCCACAGCTTAGCGGAGTTAGGTTTTCAAAGGTTTTTAATGGAAGAGTAGTAGATACTTATGAAGAAGGTTATAAGGCTGTTTTAGAGTACGAAAGACTTGGATATAAATTTATATAGCTAACATTCGACCTTAATGAAGATGCATTTCAAGGAATTTCAGATGCCGCAAAAGAAGTAAAAATACCAGTAATAGGTCATGTTTCCAGAGAAACAAAATTAGAGACGGCATTAGAAAAAGGGCAACATGTAGAACATCTAGATCAATATTCAGATGCAATTGTAAGTGATAATTCCCCCATGCAAGAAGGGCTAAGTGCTTTTGGGATATTCAAAGATGAGGTATGGCAAACAATGGACTTCATCGACTCAGCAAAACTTGAACGTATTATTGAACTTACGATCGAAAATGAAGTATGGAACACTCCCACCAACCATTTTTTTGTAAGTTCATTTGCACAAAAGAAGACACTAGAAGAATTAGAGAAAAGTCCTGATTGGGAAATACTTTCAAAAGATGTAAGGGATGAACTGCTCGGATACAGAGAGAGTTATTGGGAGAACCCTCCGGATGAAAAGTACAGACACAAGTACATTGAGTTAAGGTCGTATATCATAAAAGAACTTTATAACCGATCTGGTAGAATATTGGCAGGTTCAGATGCTCCTGAGTGGTTGAATCTTCATGGTTCAGGTCTTCATAGAGAGCTATTTAACTTTGTTGAAGTAGTTGGATTATCACCTTATGAAGCATTAACCACAGCAACCACAAAACCAGCGGTTTTTTTAGAAAGAGATAAACTCGGAATGGTAAAAGAAGGTTTTGAAGCGGATTTACTCTTGCTATCCAAAAACCCGTTGACAGATATACGAAATATAAACACTGTTGAAGGCATTATTAATAATGGGCAATGGTATTCAATAGGTGAGCTTAACAGATTGATTGATGGTGCAAAAAGAAATTTAGGAAGTGCCAGTCTTAGAGAGGAAGTAAAGTAGAGGTTACCAATAGTTATCCTAAAATTTCTGTTAGTGTAAATAAAGATGGGAGGTATAGCTCATTTTAGGTTAAAAGAGGTTTTCGAATAAGTACTAAGAAAAGGTGTTTATAAATACTTTGTAACTAAGTACGGTTCTTTTCGTGATAGTAAAGCTGATGGATAAATTTTTTTCACAGGATTGCTATGCTAAAAAACTACCTGAAACTTGCTGTTCGGAATATTTTAAAAAATAAATTCTATTCCTTCCTCAATATTCTTGGACTTGCAATAGGCATCACTTCGGCTGTACTCATCATAATTTATGTTCAGGACGAATTTAGTTATGATAATTTTCATGATAATGTTGAGAACAAATATGTAATCGGTCTGGAAGGAAAAATTGGGAGTCAGGAGATAATTGGGATTTTTACACCACCAATTCTCGCTGGTACCATAATGGAAGAAATTCCGGGAATTGTAAGTACAACCAGAACCAACTCGGTTGGGGATATTGTTTTTCGACGCAATGATAACGCCTTCACTGAGAAAAATGTATTCTGGGCAGATTCCAATTTCTATGATTTTTTTGGATATAGGTTACTCGAAGGTGATCCTGAAACGGTATTAAAGGGGCCGAATAAAGCAGTATTAACTGAATCGGCAGTCCGAAAATACTTTGGTAATGAAAATCCAATAGGCAAAACCATTCTTGTGGGTAACAACCAGACTTCTTATGAAATAACCGGGGTAAATGCCGATACTCCTACGAACTCGCATTTTACGTTTGATATCTTGCTCTCCTATAGTTCCGTTCCGTTCAGCCGCTCTACGGTCTGGTCGGCGAATAGTATCAATACTTATGTTGAGATCCATCCAAGTGCTAATCCTGAGCAGGTGGAAGCTTCTTTTGACGAGCTGGTATTGAAATATGTAAGTCCTGAACTAGAGCAATTCATGGGAGCATCAATAGAGAAAATGAGAGAACAAGGAAATCAATATAAATATTTCCAAGTGGCCCTTACGGATCTTCACTTGAACGCTCCGGATGTTCAGACTTCATTTAATCCTCCGGGAGACATAATGTATGTATACATCTTCTCCATCATTGGAATTTTTCTGGTTGTTATTGCATGTGTAAACTTTATGAACCTTTCTACTGCAAGCGCCGCAGGAAGAGCAAAAGAAGTAGGTTTAAGAAAAACTATGGGAGGAGAAAGGAGTGGGATGATTTCCCAATTCTTAATAGAATCGATTGCTTACGTGGTACTGGCAGCGATTCTTTCTATAGCTTTGATTTATTTTGCTATGCCATTCTTTAATAATTTTTCAGGAAAGGAATTAACCTTTGCGATTATTTCAGAGCCATGGTTTATAGCTACATTGATAGGAATGATCGTTTTTGTTGGTTTTCTGGCAGGTAGCTACCCCGCATTATATTTAACAGCCTTCAATCCCGTGGATGTGCTGAAGGGTAAAATCAAACGAGCAGCTAAAAGTGGCAGGCTCAGACAATCACTGGTTGTGGGACAGTTTTTCATTTCTATTGGGTTGATTTCATGTACGATTCTAGTGAATGAACAATTGCAATACATGCAGAACAGAAATCTGGGAATCAATAAAGAACAGTCTATTGTATTAACCAATACCAGCCGACTTGATAACAATCTTGAGGCTTTTAAGGAAGATCTATTACAGGATAGCAGGGTTATTTCTGCCAGTTACAGCAATTTTACCATTCCCGGGACAAACAATGTAACCATCTTCCAGCGCCCAACAACAGACTTAGATTATGTAATGGCAATGTACTATGCTGATTACGAGCATCAGGAAGCCTTAGACTTTGAAATGACCAATGGACGGTTTTTCAGTAGAGATTTCTCGACAGATACCCTTGCAATGGTTTTAAACGAAGCTGCTGTAAAGGAACTAGGATTTCAGGAAGAAGTTGTTGGAGAAGAGGTCCTTTTCTCGAATGACGGACGTACTTATAAAGTTGTTGGGGTGATGAAAGATTTCAACTTCCAATCGCTGAGACAGGAAATAATGCCTTTGGCAATCTTGCTTACAGAAACTGCGAACGAAATGATCGTCCGTTTCCAATCTGAGGATCCCAGAGAAGCTGTTGCTATGATTGAAACCAAATGGGACGAATATTCAGCTGGAGAGCCCATTGATTATACTTTTTTGGATGAAGACTTTGATCAGCTTTTCCGACAAGAGCAGCGACTGGGAAGCGTATTTACAGCTTTTACCATCATAGCGATAATTATTGCTTGCCTGGGATTGTTAGGACTTTCGGCTTATATGGCCGAGCAGCGAACTAAAGAAATTGGGGTAAGGAAGGTACTGGGTGCTTCTGTGACTTCGATATTAGCTTTATTATCAACAGAATTTATCAAACTTATTTCAATCGCGTTTGTATTAGCCATCCCATTGTCATGGTATTTTATTCAAAACTGGTTAGAAAACTTCGCTTATAGAGTTGATATCAGCCTGATGGTTTTTGTGTATACCGGACTGGTAACTCTTGGAATCGTTTTACTAACTATCAGTTGGCAATCTCTTAAAGCTGCTAATTTGAACCCGGTGGATAGTATTCAGAGTGAATAAAGCAGAGAATACAGTTCGGTGAGTGAGCTTATATTCTTTCGAGAGTTCCTCCAGTTTGAAGATGTTTGATTTCATCACAAAACTGGAGTTACTGCTTTTCAGGTACAAGCTGAAATAATTCTTCAGCTACAAATTCAAGAAGGGAGAATTTTGCTTTAGCTTAGAGTATTCGCTTATAAATCTCATGAATAAGTGTATTTAAGTCAGAATTTTTGAAAACGGCTTCACAAATTTCCAATTCCAGCCGGACATAAGATTTTATAGTAATTTTTTCACTACAGGTTTCCTGTACGTTAGTTTTTGAACCTGAAGCAGTACTCAATAGTCCACAAAAAGTTTGGCACAATAGAGAACCGTTTTTCGTTTTAATGCGTATGTTAATTTAGTATGAGCAATTCCGAGTCCAAAAATTTTTACACAGAGCTACCAGTTTTTAACGATGGTTTGATTAACCATTTGTCCTACCCAAACCGGTTTAAAAAAGTGCCTGCAGACTGGCACGTGGTTATTACAGACATAAAAGATTCTAGCCGTGTTATTCGGGAAGGTATGCATCAGCAAGTAAATCTCGCTGCTACTGCTTCCATTATTTCGGCCCTGAATATTGCCCGGTCAAAAAGGGTGGAATTCCCATTCTTCTTTGGCGGGGATGGTGCTACGTTGCTTATCCCAAACCTGATGCATGATGATGTGATCAACGCTCTTTCTATATATCAGGGAAATGTGAAGCGTGCCTTTGATTTCGATTTAAGGGTAGATGAGGTGCCGGTTTCTCAACTCTATGCTGAAGGTCAGCTTCTCCTGCTTTCAAAAAACAAACTCAGTAATAAACATACCATACCCGTAGTATTGGGAGAAGGATTGTTATATGCTGATGAGTTGATCAAAAAAAAGAGATTTAAGCTAAAACAGGAAGCCGATCGGGACGCATTGAATCTTGACGGAATGGAATGCAGATGGGATGCCGTGAAACCTCCCGAAGTGACTAAACAGATCGTATGTCTTTTATTGAAGATTCAGGCAGGATATGATCAGGCAGCTGTTTTTAGTAAGGTATTCACAGCAATTGAGAATATATATGGAAGCTACAAAGATCGGCGACCGATCTCAGTGAAAGGATTAAAACTAGCGGCAAGTATTGAGCGATTTAAAGCAGAAAATGAACTTAAATACGGAGAGTCTTCCGCTAAAAGAGTAGTAAAAAGTATTGCTGGTTATGCTATTGGCAAAGCCTATCTGAAAAAGAACTCCGGGAAGAATTATTTAAAAGACCTGGTGGAACTCTCGGATACTTTAGTAATGAATGGGATGCTTAATACAGTAATTTCAGGTACAGTAGAACAGCGAACCCAGTTAGAAGCTAAACTCAATGATTTAGAAGAATCCGGGGAAGTTTTATACGGGATGAATATTTGTAGAGAGAGTATAATGTCTTGCTATGTACAGGATAGGATCAATAACCACGTTCATTTTATCGATGGAAGTGAAGGTGGTTACACCGCAGCTGCGTCTATTCTTAAAAGAAAGATTAAGTCTATAAAAGAACCAAATAAGTCAGCTTAATGATGGCCACCTGATTATTCATAATTAAATTTCTTCTTGGATCGAAGGTTGCTTCATTATCCTCTGTTAAATGATAGGAGGTATTGTATACAAGAAATAAATCGCTGCCGGGAGTATGGATCCAGTTCACTCGAATATTAGCTCTGAAATCTCTGGAGAAATTATCGTACTGGATCAATGTCTTTGTAAATAATTTTCTACTAATTGCTCCAAGAATCGAAACGGAAGCGGTGGTAGCGTCAAACTCTCCATTGGCAACAGGAAGATCGATGACGGTGTGATTTATAGAACTTTCAAGTGTTAAATGTTGAGATTGACGAAACCCTATACCAATATTATAGCCGGTTCGGTTCCCATTAAAAAATTCTCCGAAAGAAACCGAAGTTCTTCCAAATATTCGTCTGCTGGAATCGGTTTCTCCATACAACCTGAATGATGAAAAGGTATAGTCGCCTGTTGGAATTACTGCATCCGGACGAATATTGAAATCAACAGCAAGGCGTTCAAACTGATTATCAAACTCAATACCAAAACGGTCGCGTCTGCTGAATTCTATGGCACCCTCCAGTTCAAAACCGGTGGATTGCTTATTTCCATCCTGACCTTCTATATAATCATACAGACCAAAGAAATTTAACCTGTTAATAGAAGGAATAGCTTCAAAATTAACTTTAGGGGTGTAACCCAGCCGGGTATAGTACTCCCTCATATTTTGTCTTCGAACGAAACCTAACGCAGGCTGGTAGTTTTTTCCAACATTAGTGTAGGAAAACCGGGCGCTATACGTATCATTTCTCAAATTTAAAGCTACATTTCCTGCTGCATCATTCAATGATTCCGTTGCATCCCAAACATTGGTAACCCAACCTGTAAAAGAACTGGAACTGCCAAAGCGGTATTGGGTATCGACACCGAGTGCCCGGTTAAATGTATCAGCTGTTTCCAGATTGGTGAAGATAGCTCCGGCGGTTGCTCTTGGAAAAATATCCGATCTCAATCGAATTACAGAGTTATTCTGCGAGTTTGATCCAAGAAAATCACCCATCTTGTCGCCGGTTTCAATGTTTAAAGCACCCACCGATACATTCCCAACCTGACCAGTCATTCTTACACCGGCCAGAATCTCATTACTGAGGCCAATTCTTCTTGAGAAAAAGGTTTGGGTTGAACGAAGATTTCCATGTTCGAAAAGTCCGGATCGCTCGAGAAAGAACTCTCTTTTTTCAGGGAAGAAGAGATTGAAACGGGTAAGATTTAGCTGAACATTATCGGCTTCTACCTGGGCAAAATCTGTATTTACCGTCATATCAAGAGTAAGGTTTGAGGACAAGCCGTACTTAACATCCAGGCCCATATCGAATTCTTCTTTTACATCGGTTGCTTCTACTGCTATATCATTTCGAACTTCCTGAACTCCGGTTATTACATAAGGCTTAATCTCCAGATTTTTACCTCTCCGCACATTTTTAATTCCTTTCAGAGTACCGTATTGAGAAACTGCTGCAAGAGCTGCGAAATTACCAAACTCAAGCCCGATTCGGGGCCACATCACACGTTCGTTCTTCCGGTTTATCGTGCGTGATAACATCAAACCAAATTCGAGTTCTTCTTCGTCAGGAAAGCGCAGCTGACGGAAAGGAATAGACACCTCCAAAGTCCAGCCCTCTTCGTCAATTACGGTTTCACTGTGAAAAACTGCATCCCAGGAAAAACTGGTTATCGAAATGCTTTCATCGGTAATAGTGGCATCATCCTGAGTACCTAAAGCGTTCACCTCAAAAAGGTAGGCATTGCGACCATCCATGTAGGTATCAAGAGCAATGTAAGCATGGTCGTCACGATCATTCCTGCCACCACGCTCTAGATTTTTAGCGCGAATTAACTCCGGATTTTTATCATAAAACCTGAACGCGAAATACAGATAGTCTTTATCGTAAGCTATTCTTACTTCCGTCTCTTCGGTTGCAGGACTTCCATCGCTGGGCCAGACTTGTGTAAATTGAGTAATAGGGTATATGTTTCTCCAAACTTCATCGTCGAGATGTCCGTCTATTCGGGGAGGGTTATCAATCCGAACAGCAGTAACTTCATCTGATCCGGGGTTGCTTGATTGCGCGTAAGAATGAGAATTAAAAGCCGGAAAGATTAAACAAACCGCCAGCATTTTGTATAGAAATCGCATCAGTAAATAATTGGTTAGTGCGAGTTATTGATATGACTGACCCCCACCTGAATGCCTATCCAAACTCCATTTTTTTTGAATATATGAAATTAGAGGAGAGAAGAGTTTCTGTTTACAACTTCTTGCAACTCCCCGGCGGAAAACATATTCCTATGTGCTCTATACTCTTTTAGTAGTCGAAACCGGATTAAAAAAATTCAGGAATGGTTTTAAAGGTTCTTGCATAGCTCCTCCAAAACCTGCATACTCATCGGGTTAACTTTTGGAGGAAAAATGGATCGAGACTTACAGGGATACTGGAAAGAGAATCTGAAATACCTTGGGATACTTCTTAGCATTTGGTTTATCGTTTCCTATGGCTTTGGGATTCTTCTCGCCCCAACACTTAATGAGATTAAAGTTGGAGGCTTTAAACTCGGGTTTTGGTTTGCGCAGCAGGGCTCTATTTACACATTCGTAATTCTCATTTTCGTGTATGTATACCTGATGAATAAGCTGGATAAGAAATACGGTGTAAACGAGGAGGACGACTGATGGATGTACAAGTCTGGACCTATATATTAGTAGGCATTACATTCTCGATTTATATCGGAATTGCAATATGGAGTAAAGCAGGATCAACCAGTGAATTTTATATTGCTGAAGGCGCAGTGAGTCCCCTTACCAATGGTATGGCTACCGCAGCAGACTGGATGTCAGCAGCAAGTTTTCTCTCTATGGCGGGGATCATTTCATTTATGGGATATGATGGCTCTGTTTATCTGATGGGTTGGACGGGTGGATATGTACTTCTTGCTTTATTACTAGCTCCATACCTCAGAAAATTCGGGAAATTTACCGTACCTGATTTCATTGGAGATCGTTACTACTCTCAGATAGCCCGAACTGTGGCGGTTATTTGTGCATTAATTGTCTCTTTCACTTATGTAGCGGGGCAGATGAGAGGAGTCGGCCTTGTATTCTCCAAATTCCTTGAAGTAGACATTTTCTGGGGGGTAATCATCGGAATGGCTATTGTCTTTTTCTATGCCGTATTGGGTGGTATGAAAGGAATCACTTACACTCAGGTAGCTCAATATTGTGTGCTCATTTTTGCTTTTATGGTTCCAGCTTTTTTCATTTCATTGCAGCTCACAGGAAGTCCGATTCCACAAGTAGGTTTTGGTTCAACCTTGAATGACGGTTCAGGGATGTATTTATTGGATAAGCTTGATCAACTCCATACCGAGCTTGGCTTTGCTGAGTACACTTCGGGGACTAAAAGTATGCAGGATGTCTTTTTTATTACCGTTGCACTGATGGTGGGAACTGCGGGACTTCCCCATGTAATTGTTCGGTTTTTTACGGTTCCAAAAGTAAAGGATGCCCGGATTTCAGTAGGATATGCACTTATCTTTATCGCGATTTTGTACACTACAGCACCCGCTATTGCTGTGTTTTCAAGAGTTAATTTAATCGAAACGGTAAGCGAACAGCCTTATGAAGAGATGCCAGCCTGGTTTAATACCTGGGAAGAAACCGCACTCCTAAACTGGGTTGATAAAAACGAAGACGGAATTATTAACTACGCACCCGGTTCCGCCATAGTTGGAACTCCGACCATTCAGCGTGATGGTCTCTTCGAGATTGAACGAGGGAAATTTAATCAGGTACTCGTTACTAACGAACCTGCACCGGGTCCAAATGAATTATATGTAGACCGGGATATTATGGTACTGGCTAATCCCGAGATCGCTGGACTCCCGAATTGGGTAGCAGCACTTGTTGCAGCCGGGGGATTGGCAGCAGCACTTTCAACCGCAGCAGGATTACTACTCGTAATTTCAACTGCGGTTTCTCATGATCTAATAAAGAAACAAATCAACCCGGATATCTCTGATAAAGCGGAATTGCGCTATGCTCGTATTGCAGCAGCTGTGGCAGTGGTCGTAGCTGGATATTTTGGAATCAATCCCCCTGGCTTTGTGGCTCAGGTAGTGGCTATTGCCTTTGGATTGGCAGCTGCATCCTTTTTCCCTGCGATTATACTTGGAATCTTCTATAAGAAGATGAACCGTGAGGGAGCAGTTGCCGGAATGGTAGCCGGACTTCTATTCACACTTTCCTACATTATCTTTTTCAAAATCGCTTTTCCAGAATTAAACACCCCCGAAAACTGGTGGTTTGGAATTTCCCCGGAAGGAATAGGGACTTTAGGGATGCTGGTGAATTTGGTGGTTTCTTTGGCAGTCGGAATGATTTACCCCGACCCCCCGGAAGAAGTACAGGAGATGGTTGAGAATATCAGGTATCCGAAGTGAATGATTTTTTGGCTGTAGTAATTTTTTTTTAATACATTCTGACAGATGAAATACTGTAGCACTTGCTACCTGATTGTTTTCTAGCTTAAGGAAGAAATTGAGAAAACAGGCTGCTTTCTTGCGGAAACTCCGCATACCTTAATAATTCAAACAATTATGGTATGCGGAGTTTTTTTTATGTCTGAACTTTATCCAATGATCATAAGGAGTCAAAATGATCACTTCTAAAGAAATTGAGGAAACTTATCACTCAATCAAAAAGCAGATTGAGAAGACATCTTTAGTTTATTCGCCGAAACTAAGTATGCGTTCGGGCGCGAATGTATATTTGAAGATGGAGAATCAACAGCGAACCGGATCGTTTAAGTTAAGAGGTGCGCTAAATAAGATTAAAAGCCTGAATAGTTCAGAATACTCAAAAACTTTTGTTGCGGCATCTACGGGGAATCACGCTGCTGCCTTTGCCCATGTTTGCAGTGAGATGAAATTAAAAGCAGTATTATTTCTTCCAAATGATGCAAGTCCTGCTAAGGTAAAAGCAATTGAGCACTATGATATTGATATCCGATATCACGGCGAAAACAGTATGGAAACCGAAGTAAAAGCCACAGAATTTGCCAATGAGATTGACGGAGTTTTGATCCATCCCTATAACGATATTGAAATCATTAAAGGTCAGGGGACATTAGGTATCGAGATTCAGAATCAATTACCAGATTTTGAAATTGTTATGGCTCCTGTTGGTGGTGGAGGTTTAATTTCCGGGTTAGCCTCATATTTTGGCGAAAATGAAAATGTAGAAGTAGTGGGCTGTCAACCAGAAAATGCCGCTGAGCTGTATCATTCGTTAAAGGCGGGTTATATCGTTGAACCCAGTAAGCTTAAAACTATTTCCGATGCTACTGCGGGTGGTTTGGAAGAAGACTCTGTAACTGTAGATATTTGTAGAAAATATTTATCAGGCATTGAGCTTTGTTCTGAGGAAGAGATCAAAAAAGCGATCGCGTTTCTGGTTAAATACCATCAGACACTTGTTGAGCCCGGTGCGGCATTAGCGGTTGCTTGTTTGTTAAATACAAAGAAATATGCGGGCAAAAATGTGGTGGCTGTACTAACCGGTAAGAAGATAAATATGAAGTTACTAAACGAAATTCTATCAGATTATGGCGACGATTATTAGGGAAGAGGAAATTCAGACCATTCTTAAGAATATTGACTTAGTAAAAGCTATGGAGGAGGCATTCATTCAATATAGTAATGGGAATAGTGTGGTTCCTCCTGTTGGGGAGCTTTTATTTAATAACCCCGATGGTGAGGCTCATATCAAATATGGATATATAAAGGGAGAGGAATATTATGTAGTGAAAATTGCCTCTGGATTTTATGAAAATCCGAAACTTAATTTAGCTTCCAGTCAGGGTGTGGTTTTGTTATTCAGCCAAGAAACAGGGGAGATTAAAGCCGTACTATTAGACAACGGTAAACTGACTGACATCAGAACAGCCGCGGCAGGAGCCCTGGTAGCTACCCATTTTGCCCCCAAAAAGGTTAAAGGAATTGGGGTAGTAGGAACAGGAATTCAAGCTAAGCTCCAACTAAAGCTTCTTCTTAATGTAATAGACTCTAACGAAATATGGGTATGGGGTAGAAATCAAAAAAAAGCAGAAGAATTAGCCAACGAATTCAAAAAAACGAAGAGTATAAAAGTAGCTAAAAGCATACAAGAGTTAGCAAAAAATACTAACTACATTGTTACAACGACTTCATCAAACAAGCCACTTTTAAAGGCTGAAGATATTCGCCCCGGCACTCATATAACCGCAGTTGGTTCTGACACAGCTCATAAGCAAGAATTAGATACCGAGATCTTAAAGCAAGCAGATCTTGTAGTAGTGGATAGTCTTTCTCAAAGTGAAGAAAGAGGAGAGGTGTATAAAGCTTTAAATAGCGGAGCGATTTCAAAAAATGAAGTGATTGAACTCGGAGCTGCTCTTCAAAATAAAGAACTCCAAAGAACCAGTGAAAATCAGATTACGGTTGCAGATCTGACCGGAGTCGCTGTTCAGGATATGGCAATCGGAAAAGCCGTTTACGAAAATTATAACTTAACATAGCTTACAATGAATATTCCCATTTTTGAACTGGAAAGAGTTCAGTCTCTTTTCGAAAATACGGTCGACTACAATCTTACCGAAAGCGGATTCCATCCTTATACTTTGAAGGAGTTACTTTCTGAAGAACAACTAGAGGTGTTGTCTAATACCGTACTGGGCTATGGTCAAACCAATGGCGCTATTTCCCTGAGAGAATCTATCAGTGCAATTTACGAGGGAGTAGGTAAGGACAACGTATTGGTCACCAATGGATCTTCTGAGGCAAACTTTGTGGCATGCCATACCTTGCTCGAAAAAGGAGATGAAGTGGTAATGATGGTTCCTAATTACATGCAGATATGGGGAATAGCGGAAGAGATGGGATGTATCCCAAAAGCATTTCATCTGAAAGAAGAAAACAATTGGGCTCCTGACCTCAAAGAACTGCGATCAAAAGTGACTCCTAAAACAAAGATGATCGCAATCTGTAATCCAAATAATCCAACTGGATATACGCTGAGTCAGAAGGAAATGGATGAGATAGTTTCAATTGCTAAGAGTGTTGATGCCTGGATATTCAGTGATGAAGTATACCGGGGAGCTGAACTTGATGGAAATACCATACCTAGTTTTGTTGGGATGTACGACAAGGTGATGGTGAATGGCGGATTATCAAAAGCGTATGCACTTCCTGGTTTGCGATTAGGCTGGCTTGTTGGCCCGAAAGATAGCATTGATGATACCTGGGCATATCACGATTACACTTCGATTACAGCGGGTATTATGAGTCATTATATTGGGGAAATTGCCCTTCAACCAAAAAAGAGAGCCGAGATTCTTGACAGAAACAGAACCATGTTGAATGAGAACCTGAGGGAAGTAAAGCAATGGTTGGATCAGTATGGAGATTTATTTGAGTATGTAGAACCTAAAGCAGGAGGGATGCTTTTTATAAAATACAATCTTGACATAAACTCAACAGAACTAGCTGAATGGTTAAGGAAGGAGAAAAGTGTATTTATCCTGGCCGGAGATTGCTATGGAATGGATCATTACTTCCGAATTGGGATTGGAGAGCGGAAGGAGTATATACTTTCCGGTCTCGATCGGATTAAAGATGCACTGAAAGATAGGTATGGGATATAGATGTATTGATGCTGCATTAGAACCCATTCTTTAATCACGCCTTACGGTGTTCCGAAAATATCAGAATTAGTGTTAGGTCTTGGTTCTACAATTTGTAATTAACCGGGATAGTAATTTACATATACAAGTATGATTGCCAATCCATTGTAAAGGCTATGCGCCACAATTGAAGGAAATAACGAACCAGTTGATAGAAAAAGAGCTGTATAAATAATGGTTGGAACTAGGATATCAATCGTTGAAACTAAATCATAGGGTAGATGCCCTAATACGAAAAATAAGATCGAAGTAATTGCTGCGAAAGCAACCCCAATTTTTTTATTGCTGAAAAGATCTTCCATTCCACGAATGAAATAGCCTCTGTTGAATATTTCTTCGGCTATTCCTCCCCCAATTATCCCTAAACTCAAATATGAAAGCATAGTGACAATTGAGTTATCCATAATGCTTACCATTTGGATAATGTCCGGACGAGAAGCCCCTCCGGTACTTGGTATAAGCCAATAAAATTGAATTACTAACCAGATAGCGCCTGCAAGAAGCCCAAGAAGTATATGCTTGAATTTCGCCCTTACCCATCCTATTTGGCTCCAATTCCATCCGCGTTTTTTTAGAGAAAATCCGATAAGTACAGAAATACTTACTATTTGAAAAAGTGCGATATAGAAGAGGTTTATTCCACTCAATCCCCCGTTAATTTTAGTGATTCCAAAAAAGAGATTCGGAATAATAAACAGGATGAAACCTGAAAGGATTGTTCCGACAAAGAGTATAATTCTACGAGTCTTAGAGATATTTTCCTGGGGCATTTTCCTAATTGAGTTAAAGCATACTTAGTCGAATTGAATCGAAAATAGTTACAGGATAACCCGTTCTTTTTGATTATACCGGAGAGTAGATCAGCTAATAATTATACTTATTCAGCTTTAGAACGACTTTGGATAATTATGAAGTGCTTCTCAAATAATTATTTACAAAACCGACTGCTTCATTTTTTCTACATTCAAAGGTTAATCAAAAAAACTAATTCGATTATTTTATGAAATCTCTTTTCTCTCTTTGTATGATGCTTGTGGCGGGAAGCATAGCAACAGCTCAGGTGACCAACCCTCAATGGATACGCCATCAAACTATTTCGCCAGATGGCAGCCAGATTGTATTTACTTACATGGGCGATCTTTACAAAGTGCCAGCTTCAGGCGGTGCAGCAACCCAGCTTACTTTTCACGAAGCACACGATTACAAAGCCGTATGGAGTAAGGATGGAAGTACTATTGCATTTGCTTCCGACCGATATGGAAATTTTGATATTTACACGATCAGCGTAAATGGCGGAGCCGCCAAGCGATTAACATTCCACTCGGCGGATGAATCTCCGTTTTCGTTTACTCATGATGATGAACACATTCTTTTTGGGGCCCAGAGAATGGACATTGCTGAGCACCGCGGGTATCCAACAGGTTCTCAGCCGGAGCTTTATTCGGTATCTGTTGAAGGAGGTCGTATCGATCAGGTATTTACTATTCCTGCCGAATACGTTCAGGTAAGTGAAGATGGAAAGCAAATGGTTTATCACGATAAGCCAGGAGGCGAAAGTGAGTGGAGAAAGCACCATACCTCTTCGGTAACACGCGACCTTTGGACTTATGATGTTGACTCAGATACGCACACTATGATTACGAATTTCAATGGGGAAGATCGTCACCCGGTTTATTCTCCTGATGAGAACTCACTTTACTATCTAAGTGAGCAAAGTGGAAATTTCAACGTTCATAAGATTTCTATTGCAAACCCGGGATCAAATGAGCAATTGACGGATTTTGATACCCATCCGGTACGTTTTCTAACGATTGGTAATGGTACAATGGCTTTCGGGTATGATGGAGAATTATATACTATGCGTGAAGGTCAGGATCCTCAGAAAGTGGATGTTACAATCACAACAGCCGAAAAAAGTAATACGGATCGCTTCATTACCATTAATGGCGGTGTGAACGAAATGGCAATCTCACCCAATGGAAAAGAGATTGCCTTTATAGCCCGTGGCGAAGTATTTGTAACCAACGTTGACGGATCTCTTACAAAGCGAATCACTAATACCCCTGAACAGGAGCGTTTTGTGACTTTTGCTCCTGACGGAAAAGGAGTGGTTTACGCAAGTGAACGAGATGGGAAGTGGAGTATTTTCAAAACGGAAAAAACACGAGATGAAGAACCGTTTGTGTATGCATCTACTTTGCTGGAAGAAAGTGTGTTGATCTCTGATGATCTAGATAATTATCTCCCGGAGTTTTCACCAGATGGTAAGAAACTGGCATACATTGCCGGAAGGAGAACGTTGAGAGTCAAAGATATGGAATCAGGTGATACCGTTGATCTGCTTACCCCGGAAGATTTGTATCACATGCGGGATGGAGACAAGTACTTCACGTGGAGTCCGGATAGTAAATGGTTATTGGTTGACTGGAACAAGCTTCTGAATGACAGCGAAGTGCTCTTGATGTCTGCCGATGGCAAAGAACGCATCAATCTTACTGAATCCGGTTATTACGATTACCGGCCAAAATGGGTGAACGGTGGCAAGCAAATGCTTTGGTTCAGCAACCGTCATGGGCTTAAAAGTTATGCTACAAGCGGAAGATTTCAGGCAGATGTCTATTCCATGTTTTTTACTCAGGATGCCTGGGATAAGTATAACATGAGCGAAGACGATTATAAACTTATGAAAGAAATCGAAAAGGCAAATAAATCTGAAGAAAAAGACGAAAACAAGGATGAAGAAGCGGAAGAAAAAGATGAAAGTCTGACGTTTGATTGGGATGGAATGAAGGAGCGTAAAGATCGTCTGACTATTCATTCCAGTTATCTTTCGGATGCAATTCTTTCCAAAGACGGAGAGAAGTTGTACTACCTTGCTCAGTTTGAAGGTCGTTACAATCTTTGGGAAACCGAACTCAGAACAGGCGATACTAAGATGACGATCAGACTGAATACCGGAGGAGGTAGCCTCACTTGGGATAAAGATATGGAGAACCTCTATCTCTTGAGTGGAGGACGTATTTCTAAAGTCGATCTTGGAGCAGGAAGTACAAAAGGAATCAGTATTTCCGGAGAAATGGAGTATGATGAACGTGCAGAAAGAGAAGCTCTGTTTGAGCATGTGTATATCAGAACCAAAAATATATTCTACGAGCCTACTTTCCATGGAATAGATTGGGAGTTGATGTACACCGAGTACAAGAAATATCTGCCTCACGTTGGAAATGATTACGAGTTCTCAGAAGTACTCTCTGAAATGCTGGGCGAGTTGAACGTATCTCACTCAGGATCTCGCTACGGAGATAATATCGAAAATGGTGATGCTACTGCTTCGCTGGGTATTTTCTTTGACTACAATCATAATGGAAATGGAATTAAAATTACCGAAGTGATTAAAGGCGGTCCGCTTGATAAAGCTGCTTTTGATATAAAAGAGGGAATGATTATCCAAAAAATTGATGGGGAAACGATTACCCCCGATAAAGATATCGCGAGTTTTCTGAACCGAAAATCAGGCAAGTTTACTTTGATTGAGGTGACTGATGATCGTGGAAGAAATGCTCAGATGTTAACAGTAAAACCTATCTCATTAGGTGCCGAGCGAGGATTACTCTACGATCGCTTTGTTCGAATGAATGAAGAGGAAGTTGCTGAAAAGAGTAATGGCGAACTTGGATATGTACACATTCCCGGAATGAGCGACGGTCCTTACCGAAGCATTTATGAAGATATTATGGGCAAGTATTTTGATGCTAAGGCTATAATCGTTGATACGCGAAATAATGGTGGTGGAGACCTTGTCGCGGATCTGGCAATGTTCTTTACCGGCGAACGGTTTATTACTTATGCTACAGCTACAAAAGTAGTAGGAGGTGAGCCGACCTCACGTTGGACAAAACCAACACTAACCATGTTTAACGAAAGCAACTATTCCGACGGGCATTGCTATGCTCAGGGCTATACCGATCTTGAAATTGGTACTACCTTAGGTATGCCGGTTCCCGGAACGTGTAGTTATGCAGGATGGGAGCGATTGCCAAACGGAATGGTTTGGGGAGTAGTACCTGTGAGTGCTAAAGACAAATCAGGTCGCTGGATGGAAAACCTGCAAACAGAACCGGATATCGAAGTTAAGAATATGCCGGGCGTGGTTGATGAAGGTCGTGACCAACAGCTGGAAAGAGCCATAGAAGAGTTAATGAAAGAAGTGGAATAATTTACTTACTGATAAGATTCAGAGCCTCATCCTTTCAGGGTGGGGCTTTTTCTTTTGATCTATAAATGGGTCATCCTGTCTGTCAGTTGACGGATCAGGATCTTTGCGAGGTCTCATTCCTAGTTATGAAAGAGATCGCAATCAAAGCCTTTTGATAAGATTCCGAGACTTCCAAAGGAATGCTCTCTGCAAAATTTGGAATGACCTTACGTTTATTTAGGTAATTTTTTATCCAACCTGAAAACCAGTCATCCATCAGACCGTTTTGAACGGTCTGATGGATCGAAGTAAATTCTTTGGATAATGAACTGTTACGGTAACAGCAGAAGTATATGATAAGCCTGGTATTATTATGATTAGTCTTAACATTTTTCTCCTTGTTCTATTATTAAGTGGGATCATTCCCAAAATCTTTGTTCACTCAATCTTGTATTCCATTAAAAAATATTGACCCGCTAAATCTGTAGTATCATTTGAAGCAATTGTTTCACCACCGACTATTCCTATCCCAGGCTTAATAAAAACAAACTGGAAGTATGGGAACAGTGGATTATAATCTTGATGTTTATACACATAGCAATTTTCAAAAACTCCCGCTGAAGTGGTAATAGTGCGATTGGTATCAATTAATTCAATCGTGCGAGTATTACCAATTTTATATTCTTTAATATCTGTATCGAACAGAATTTGGCGGGATTCCCAAGTTTCTCCTACTTCCGCAGGGTATTTGTATCTACGGTTATTTATATACAATGAATCAACTTTAGCCCATCCTCCCAAAAAAAAGTGTCCATCAATCCCATTAGCCTTTAAAGAAAATAATGCATCGTCTGTCGGGCGAGTGTCGTATCTGAACCGAACAGTTTCAAAAGCATTAACAATAATATCTTCGGCAATGATTTGTCGTGTTCCAATTACCTCTTCTCGAACGGTATCTTTATTTGAAGGATCTAAAAACCACTGTTCATAAACCCAGTAATTCCCAACTTCCAAAGGAATCAGCTCATTTTGTGGTACTAGTAACTCTTTTAAAGAAGAGTCTTCATTTCCACCAAGGATATCACAACCGGTGAAAAAACATAAAAAAGTAACTGGTAGTACAAATGAGATTAAATCCTTCATATTTATTATTTAAGAGTGTTTGAGGAGGCTTTTGTTACACAATAATATATACTTAAGATTAAGTAATGTAAAATAGGCGCTACTTATTAGAGTTTAATCACCAATTTGTTTTAAAACCAATATGCTAGAGCCATAATTCTGAGAAGAGGAACAGAATAGAAGGATTGCAAAAGATTTTTTTGATCATCGGTTCGCCTAGAGGCTTTAAAGCGGCCTGAAAGATTGAACTTAATTCTCTAATAATGACTAGTCCTTGTAACAATACTCTTGTTACTTAATCAAAGTCATCTTTCGGATAGAAGTTTGCCCGTTATTCGAAAGGCGGTAAATATAGATTCCGGAAGGAATATCTGAAGCTTCGAAGCTTACATCATATTCTCCGGCTGTCTGAACCTGATCTACCAATGAAGCTATTTTCTGTCCAAGAAGGTCAAACACTTCCAGCTTAACCACTCCGGCTTTTGCAATAGAATAACTAATAGAAGTGGACGGGTTAAAAGGGTTTGGATAGTTTTGTGAAAGCTTAAATCGGAGTGGAGCGTCTGTACCTGTTTCATTACTTGAAAGTACAGAGTTTAGACTTCCGGGTGTTCCATTTCCGGAGGAAGTAGACCAGCTCGAAGCAAGGTCATTATTTAGATCCGGGTCACGTAGTTCCAGAGTTGGCCCATCGCCATCGGGTTCGGTTGGCCAGGGACTTTCATCATCGTATTCTACCTGATCAATTAATTCCTCGCTGGAATTATAGAGTCGTATAAGCTCACCAGCATTACTAAAGTTAAAATCTATGCTGTCTACAACATTAGTAACATTAGGAAATACTAGTTTGAAATCATCTAAGTCTCTTACAATAACCAAATAAGCACCAGCATCCAGGATAGTCGAAGCTTCAAAAACAAATTCGTTGTCATCATTACCATCTTTTATTATCCAACCGGAGATATCAACTGCGGCATCAGACCGGTTATAAATCTCTACCCAATCTTCAGTATCTGCTTCAGGAGCAGAGTTGTAGTTTATTTCATTGATGATTACCGATTGCCCGAAAGCCGGTAGAGAAATAAAAAGTGCAATAAGTGAGAGGGAGTTAAATTTCCAAGACATAACAAAATCTATAGATGATAAATGATCACGTAATTATGGATTAATATATCAAAAGAAAGTCGTTATCGGAATTTTCTTCCCTTGCATAAAAAAGCCCTGTACATTTTTTGTACAAGGCTTTTATAAAAACTATGTATCCAACAGACCGATCAGGCGGTTCAAGGGATAAATGAAAGTTTTTTACCCTTCTTTTTTGAGGTTGGTCACATCATCTGCCATGGCTTTGCCAGAAGCTAAGCCTTCAAGGCGGGTGTAGGCATCCCAAAGCGTCATCGCTTCTTTTAAAGTGGTATCAAATACATCATTTATTACCGGATAGAAGTAGGGGAGTCCCCAAACTTGTCTTGCAAGCTCAGCTTTCATTCGTCCTTCTGCCATCCAGGCTACTTCCTCAAAATATCCCTGAGGAACAAATAACGAATCATTTTTGAATTCCGGTTCAGTTACATCATTGGTTATAACCATACCTTTATCCAGAAGAGAAGCTTTAAATCCCTCAACTTCGTCCGTATTCCAGGTGAAGTCTGACCGAAACCCTTCAAAATCATTCTCCCATTGAGCTCTGAATTCATCTCCCTGAGTATCCAGATAATCACGAATAAACTCGAAGGAAGCTCTTTTTCGTAAGGAGAAATTGATCATATAAGCTGACCGGGTAGTATCGGGCTGAATGATGTAATCCGGTATAATTCCTCCACCGCCATATACGGTACGTCCAGCATCGGTTGTAAATTTCAGAGAATCCGGTACTTCATCCACAAACTCTACAGCGTCGTTCATAGCATCGGTGCGTCGATAAATCTCATAAGCGTATTCCTCACCTCCGCCATCAGTAAAAGGCTTTTGAATCACCCTGCCTGATGGTGTTGCGTACTTAGAAATAGTTACACGAACCATACTTTTGTCAATCAATTCGTACTGTTGCTGAACGAGTCCTTTTCCAAATGTTCTGCGTCCAACAATCAACGCACGGTCGTGATCCTGAAGGGCACCGGAAACGATTTCACTTGCAGAGGCTGCTCCCTCATCTACAAGAACGATAACCGGTTTGTCTTTAAATACGCCGTCTTTACGGGAATAATATTCCTGATTAAATCTTGAATGTCGGCTTTCGGTTGCAACAAGCTCCGTTCCTTTGGGGAAAAATTCTTCCGCGATAGCAACGGCCTGCCCGAGATATCCTCCGGGATTTCCCCTCAAATCTAGGATCAATTTTTCCATGCCTTCACCTTTTAATTCGTCCATGGCCTGCATGAATTCTTCATGGGTTGTTGCCGCAAAGCGATTTATTTTGATGTAGCCGGTTTCATTATCCAGCATATAAGAGGTATCTACCGTGTATAAAGGGATGTCATCACGGGTAATTGTAAAGAAGATCATATCCTTTACTCCCGGACGAATAATTCCAACCCGTACTTTAGTTCCCTTTTCACCGCGAAGATGTGCCTGTACTTGTTCATTTTCAAATCCAATTGCAGATGTGTCATCAATCTGAACAATACGATCGCCGGATTGTATTCCAAGCTGATCACTAGGTCCTCCGGCAATAGCAGTGATTACGGTAATGGTATCTTCGATTACATTGAATTGAACTCCGATTCCCTGGAATTTTCCAGCAAAGTTTTCCTGATCTACTTCACTGTCTTCCGCTTCTATAAAAACGGAATGAGGATCCAGTGTAGAAAAAAGTCCGCGAATAGCACGCTCGGTAAGGGTTCCCATATCCTCATCTGGGCTGTTATTGGAAACATACAAATAGGCAGATTCAAAGTTCTGGTAGGAATCTCTGAGAGATGTGATGGTAACTCCCGGGAAGGTAGTATCAATCGGGGTTCCATCAATCTGAAGCGTTGAATCTTCTAATCCATTTACCATATACCGGATACTGGTTTTGTACATGATGTCCAGATCAGCATAGCCGTAATAGTTTTGAAGGATGCTCCGTTGCGCCTGCACATATTTGGTCAGGTTCGTGGTGTCATCATTTTTTGGTTTGATGATGGAGTCAATCCCAACCACATTCAGGGTTGTAAGAACTATCGCGATAAACAGGTTAGGAATTAAAAATCTTTTCAACGTCATAAAAGTCATATTTCAGGTATTCTTTAACTAGATAACCAAAACTACTGTAATAAGTTTCACTCCTAACGAGTGTACTAAATAATTACGTATGTACCAATGTTAAAGGATGTAATGACTGAGGTCTTTATCCTTTACAAGACTGGCTAACTGCTTTTCGACATACGCAGGATCGATGGTTATTTCACCAGAGTTGATATCATCAGGAACAGCAAATAGCAGTTCGTCAAATAGCGAGGACATGATGGTATGAAGTCTTCTCGCTCCGATGTTTTCCACCTGGGCATTCACCAGAGCAGCGATTCTCGCCAGTTCCCGAACAGCATCATCTGTAAAGGTGATCGTTACTCCTTCGGTTTCCAACATCGCCTGATATTGCTTGGTGAGTGCGTTCTTAGGCTTGCTGAGGATATCAAAGAAATCTTCCTCGGTAAGTGAATTCAGTTCTACCCGGATTGGGAAACGCCCCTGGAGTTCAGGAATTAAATCCGATGGTTTGGAAACGTGGAATGCTCCTGAACCAATGAACAGGATATGATCCGTTTTCACGATACCATGTTTTGTACTTACTGTACTTCCTTCAACAATAGGGAGGAGGTCACGCTGAACTCCTTGCCGGCTTACATCAGGCCCGCTTTTACCGCCGCCTGTTGAGGGTTCGGCGATTTTGTCAATTTCATCAATAAAAACGATGCCTTGCTTCTGAACTCTTTCCAAAGCTTCCTGTGTAGCTGATTCGTGATCAATCAGCTTTTCAGCTTCTTCTTCAATCAGTAATTCACGCGCCTCTTTTACCTGTAGCTTTCGTTTGGATTTCTTGCCCTTGCCGCCAAGATTGCCCAGCATATCCTGGAGGTTTACCCCCATTTCTTCCATGCCTCCGGGACCAAATACCTGCATCATTCCACCTTTCTGGCCACTTTTAACTTCAACTTCGATTTCGCGGTCATCCAGATCACCGTTTTTAAGTTTTTCACGGAATCGCTCGCGGGTACGTTCATTTAATTCAGAGTCGCTGGCGTCTTCCGCTTTAAAGTTATTATCACTTGAAAAACCAACTCCTGTTTTTTTTACGGGAGGGATGAGGATATCCAGAATTCGTTCTTCAGCCTGTTCAGCTGCTTTTTCTTTTACACGTTCCTGCATTTCCTCTTTCACCATGTTCAGGGAGAGATCGGTCAAATCACGGATCATAGATTCCACATCACGACCTACATAACCGACTTCGGTAAACTTAGAGGCTTCTACCTTTACAAAAGGAGCCATGGCCAGTTTTGCAAGTCGGCGCGCGATTTCGGTTTTACCAACACCTGTGGGTCCAATTAAAAGGATGTTATTCGGAACAATTTCTTCTCTGATTTCTTCACCGGAGTTCATTCTTCTCCAGCGGTTTCTTAATGCGATGGCAACTGATCGTTTGGCTTCTTTTTGTCCAACGATGTACTTGTCCAATTCACGGACAACCTGTTGCGGGGTTAAATTCTTTGCTTCCATTATTTATTTAATCTTCAATTTCTAAAAGGGTACGATTGTGGTTCGTATAAATGTCAATATCTGCCGCAATGCGGAGTGCTTCGTCTACAATGTATTTGGCTTTCATATCAGGAGAGTGTTTAACCATTGCCCGGGCAGCAGCTAAGGCGTAGCTTCCACCGCTACCTATTGTAACAATGTTGTCATCCGGTTCAATTACATCGCCTTGCCCTGAAATCACCAACGCGTGATTTTTATCCATCACAACAAGCAATGCTTCCAATTTCTGGAGGAATTTGTCTTTTCTCCATTCTTTGGCTAGTTCAACAGCAGCACGCTGCATGTTTCCGTTGTACTCATCGAGCTTTCCTTCATAGCGCTCGAAGAGGGTGAATGCGTCGGCGGTAGACCCTGCAAACCCAGCCAGAATATTCCCTTCGTTTAGTTTACGGACTTTCTTTACGGTAGATTTCATCACCGTAGTTTTCATTGTAGCCTGACCGTCACTTCCAATGGCAGCTTCGCCATTATGTATTATTCCCACCACCGTTGTGGCGTGTAAGTTAAATGAACTCATCTAATTTCTTTTTTTTGTGAAACATATAGCCCGGTGTTGGCAATAACCGAGCCATTAGTTAATCGCGTTAGTTTTGATATCTGCGATTAGAATTTCCGTTCGAATTGGCAGAACCACCTGACGATCTGTTATTCCGGTTATTGTTGTTCCGGTTGTTATTATTGTTTCTACCCTGATGGCGCTCTTTTTTGGAATACTCCAGGTCATTCTTGTTATGCCGACCACTATTTATTTCTTCCAGCTCCTGACTATTTAGCAAGTTTTCCAATGATTCCCCACGGATGATGACATCTGTGATATCAATATCAGATCCGGCTAAAGTAACATGGAATTCATTAAGAGAGATGGTTTCATCCCCAATGATGGATACTTTCACATGGTATTTACTCATCCATTTCCAGCGCTTGCTGAACATTCCTTTTGTGAGGAAAGATTTCAGATAAGGATTTACATATAGGTCGATGGCGCGATAGCTGGTATTGTGTTTGAAAGTATTAATCCAGCTTTCAATATCGGTTACAATAGTATCCTGACTTACCACATTTCCTGAACCACCACACATCGGGCATACTTTAGAAACAGAATTTACCACGCTTGGGCGAATACGCTGTCGGGTGATCTGAACCAGTCCGAAATCACTCATTCCAATGATATTGGTTTTCGCCTGATCTTTTCTGAATTCTTTCTTTAGCTCATCGTAAATTTTCTTGCGGTTCTTTTCATCTCTGAGATCAATGAAGTCCACCACAATGATTCCACCTATATCACGCAGACGAAGCTGTTTTGCGATTTCTCTGGCTGCATCGAGGTTGGTTTTCAGGGAATTGTCTTCTTGTCTTTCTTTAGCAGCATAAGGTCCTGAGTTTACATCCACTACATACATGGCTTCAGTCTGCTCAAAAATCAAATACCCACCGGATTTCATCCGCACCCGTGGACTGAAAATAGAATTCACATCTTCCGAAACCTTCATGTAGTCGAAAATATGCTCTTTGCGTTTGTACAGCTCCACATTTGGAACCATGTGCGGGGCTATTTGCGCTACATACGATTTGATAGACCGATACATTTTAGGATCATCAATCAAGACCCGATCGTAGTTTTTTGCGAACAGATCACGGATCAGGCTCTCTGTCATATCCAGATCTTTGTAAAGCAACTGAGGTGGTTTAGCCTTATCCAGATTGTCTACAATTTTTTCCCATTTCTTCAACACATTCCGAAGATCGTCTTCAATAGACTGATCGTCATGTCCCTGTGCAACAGTTCGTACAATCACCCCAAAGCCATCTGGAACCATGCCATTGAGAAGATTTTTAAGACGCCGTCGCTCTTTATAATTACTGATTTTCTTGGATACCGCGATGTAATCGCCCATCGGAATTAACACCAGAAAACGTCCTGCAATTGTGATATCCGTTGAAACTCTGGGTCCTTTAGAACCAATAGGCTCTTTTACAATCTGAACAAGAAGCTTTTGTCCGCTTTTGAGGACTTTACCGGCAAGCATCTGCTTCTGGATGTTGGAAAGGTTTTCTTTGTTCTGAATGTCTTTGCGGGCATGCCCGGGGATTGCATTGGGACCATTAAGCTTAGTCACATATTCGTCCAGGTGGTCTCCGGCATCCGAAAAGTGAAGGAATGCATCCTTTGGTGTGCCCATATCAATAAATGCGGCTCTGATACCGCTCATCACTTTGTGGACGCGCGCTACATAAATATTACCAACAGTGCGCTGGTTCTCTTCCGACTCTATGAATAATTGAGCGAGTTCCCCGTTTTCCAGGAGGGCTATTCGGGACTGATTGCCCGACGAATGGATGATAATTTGATTTTTCATTATTGAAATATTCTTTTTTACGGCGTCCGCTGTCCATGCAAGCCATCCATCGTCTGAATTTTTTAATCGTATCCGATAAAATTTCGTCTGAGCTTTGTGAAGCTGGGTAACATGGCGAAACATCCGCCCCGGCAGTATTGCCTGTTAAATTTGTCTGATTAGCGTGCGATTCGGTGTAATTGGAATCGCTGAAAAGTCTTTGGCTGGTTAGTGTCTTTACAATAGACCAAAGACATAGTAAATCGATACAGAAGTCTTCAAAAAGTGTTTTTAAGGTCACTTCTGCTGTTTTTTTGTAGTATATATTCTGTGCGTAAAGCAAGTAGAAAAAGTTCTTTATAAATCTCTTGTGGCCGATTTTTTACCACCACTCAATATACAAGCTGCACGGCACTAAAGTAAATGCTATTTACAAATTGTTATGAGACGTATTAGTCCTCCCTTGAGGGAGGTGTCCCGAAGGGACGGAGGGTGTCCGAAAAGGTAAGGGCGTTGTTCAAACCCCTACATCCCTCGCAGAATCATCTGAACGATGATTTTGGTCTCCCTTCGAAGGGAAATTATTTTGAGGTAGCGCTTTATGCAAGGATTCGGAAGCGAAGCTAATAACAAGACTAAGAACTCAATCCACAACCCTCGAAATCTTAGCGCCGACTGGATTGAGTTTATTTTCTAAAGATTCATAGCCACGATCGAGGTGGTAAACGCGAAGTACTTCGGTCGTATTTTCGGCTACCATTGCGGCCAGGACCAGGCTTACACTGGCGCGAAGGTCGGTGCTCATTACTGAGGCTCCGGTTAGGGGTGTTTTTCCCTTAATATGAACGGTATTCTTTTCGTTGTGCATATCTGCGCCTAGGCGAACCAGTTCTGGAACGTAGCTGAAACGATCGAAATAGACGGTGTCGGTTACACTTGATTCCCCGTCTGCCTGGGTAAGCATTGTTGCCCATTGAGCTTGTAAATCGGTAGGGAAACCTGGATAAATCTCCGTGGTGATAGAAACTGGCTTTAATGTTTTTGGCGCTTTCACTTTAATGACGGTTCCTTCAACCTCAACAGCGGTTCCTGTTTTACGAAGAAGTTCCGGGAAATCCCCTAATTGTGCAGGATTACAACCGGTTAGTGTGACGTCAGAGCCGGGAATCATAGCTCCGGCAATCATATAGGTTCCCAATTCAATTCGATCAGGATCGTTACTTACTCTTACTCCTGATAAAGAATCTACTTTTCTGATGATGAGAGTACTTGTGCCAATTCCTTCAATGTTGGCACCCATTTTCACCAAAACATTACAAAGTTGAACTACATCAGGTTCTTTAGCGGCGTTATTAATTACAAACTTCTCAGCTTTTAAAACGGCAGCCAGAAGCAGGTTCACAGTTGCACCTACGCTACTCGGCTCCAGGGTAAAACTCCCCCCTTTTAAAGTTTTATCAGCGGTAGCGATTACATATCCTTTATCTAAAGTGATATTAATTCCCATCGCTCTCATTCCTTTTAAGTGGAGGTCAACGGGACGGGGTCCCCAGGCACATCCACCGGGAAGGGAGACTTTTGCTTCTCCATGTTTGCCAACCAAAGCGCCAAGCATATAGAAAGAGGCTCGCATTTTTCTAACCAGATCGTAAGGCGCTTCGAGATAAGAAACCGAAGTCGGATCAATAGAAACAGTGTTTTCTTCTTCTTTGAAATCTACTTTAGCACCAACCACACGCAATACATTATTGAACGTGTAAATGTCTTGTAGTCGTGGGATATTGTGAATGGTGGTTTCTGAATCACCTAGCAAAGCTGCTGCTATAATGGGTAGTGCCGCGTTTTTTGATCCGCTTACGGGTATGGTTCCAACAAGAGGCGTGCCGCCTTCAATAATAAATTTATCCAAGTGCTTCTATCTCCAGAATAGGGGTGTTTTTTTCTAATGATTGTCCGGTTTCAACATCAATGCTGGCCACGGTGCCGTCTATGGGTGATTTCAGTTCGTTTTCCATTTTCATGGCTTCGAGTATAGCAACGGGTTGTCCTTTGGAGACTTCATCACCTACACTAACAAGAATATCAAGGATTTTACCAGGCATAGGTGCTTTCAGTGAACCTTCTGCCAAATCAGCTCCGGTTTTAAACCCAAGACTATCAAGCAGTAATTCTTGCTCATCTTTAACGGAAACCGTATGCCAGCTCCCATCAATGGAAAAAGTGATGTCTGAGCCGTCGTAACTTACATTATCAATTCTGTAGGCTTTTGTTCCCACACGTAAAAAATAGCGCCCGTTTTCTAAAGAGAATTTGAAGGAGCCAGAGGTGTTGCCTGAGGTAAAAGTGGAAGCTTCTTCATCTATTTCGATGTCGATGCTTTGTTCATTAAGGTTGGCTTCAAATTTCATACGATCTCCCGAATGTGTTTTAACCCTGTTTTTGTGGCCCGGAATGAGAAATCCTGCAGGTTATCCGCATCATAAAAAGAAGTACCCGGCTTTGATTCACTATTGCTGTCAATAACTTCAATAAGCCGGTAGTTAATCAGATTAATCAAATCATCCCGAAGTGCTCCGATGTTGGAACCTGTTTCTTCCAGAATCACTTCATAAGCCTCAGGAAAAATGAGGCATTTGAGTACCTGTTTTTCAGATGGGATTAGCTTTCTCATGGAGGAAAGATAGAACGTGCGGTAAACTATCACAACCTATTCTATCGTGATATCTCCATAGGTAATTACCCGTTGATTTCCATCAAATACAATGAGGCGGTATGTGCCTCTGGCAAGGCTTACGTTAGATCCAAAGAATTGCGGGTCGATAGTGAGCGAGCTTACACTGAATTCAGAGATGTCCTGTTCCAGATCGATCTGAGTCCACCGATCCTGAAAATCAAAATATCCAAGTTCTAAGATTGAGGTAAAGGGAGTCCCATTCAAAAACACTTCCAATGAAGCTGTTTCGCTATATAAAAGGGGATTTGGGAATGAGGGTTCAATTTCTGCAAGTCCGGCGTAGAAAGGAGAAGTACGCCAGTCATCAGGGTCTTCATCTCCTACAACATTTCCGTTTTGGTCCGTTTGGGTAATGCCTTCAGGTTGTGAGTATGCCTTTTGCTCAAACTCTGATTGCGCATCGTTATTAGTGCAAGAGAGCATCACAAGAAAAACAGGGAGGAGTAAAATCAGTCGGGATAAATTCATACGAAAAGAACTTAAAATCATTCGAAGTTGTAGGTACAAACCTTATCTTTGGTCAAAATACAAAACTATTCCGCAAAAACGCATGCTACATCTAATTGGTATCCCTAACTGTGACAAAATCCGAAACACTAAAAAATGGCTGGACTCAAAAGAAGTTGAGTTTGAATTCATAGATGTGAAAAAAGAACCCCTGACACTGGATGAAATCAAAGATCTTGAGTTTAAAGTTGGGCTTGATGTACTGGTAAACAAACGAGGAACCACCTATCGAAATTTAGGATTGAAAGACAAAGACCTATCTAAAGACGAAATGCTGGAAGTTCTGGAAGAGAATCAAAGCATGATAAAACGACCTGTTTTAGTGTACGAAGACGGAGTTTTGGTAGGATATGATGAAGAAGCTTTTGAAAATTTCTTAAAAGAAAATGAACTACTTGAAGATTGAAACGTTGTACCCTAAAATTTCACACCGTTTATGAAACGTTTCGTACTTCTTTTTCTTCTGTTGATTCCCGGATTGGTTTTTGCTCAGACAACACCGGAAGGTCAACCAAGCCTTGACGACTTGTTCTCTGTAAAAGAGACCTTCAGATATGAAGTTAAATACGGGTTCTTCAAACTGGGATGGGTGGAGGTAAGCCTTCTGGCTGATACTATGTACAACGGGAAACTACATAAACATCTGTTTACTAAAATCGAATCCAACTCGAGAATCCCATTTATAGGTACAGAAGTTGACCACTTTCACAGTTTTTTTTATGAGAATGAGGATGGACTTCCGGTTACTTCTTACTATTGGAAAGACAACATAGATGAGGATGAGTACAAGGAAATTGAATATGTTTTTGATCGTGAAAATGGGGTTGTGACATACAAAGAAGAAGATGATACCAGGGATACTTTGAAACTGGAAGAACCTGCAACCGCGGGTCATATCATTTTCTATTTTTCACGGCTATTTGCCGGGGGAGAGATGGATAATTCAATGCCTGTGTATGTGACTAAAAAAGCGGGGGCGATTCATTTTGAGAATCCATCCAAACTGGAAAAAAGGAAATACGCTGCTTTTGATGAACCTGTTCAGTCGTATCTTACCAGTGGCACCACTGAAAATATAGAAGGCCCGTTTGGATTTTCCGGAGAGTTCAGAGCGTGGTTTCGAAATGACGATCTAAGAGTGCCTCTTGAAGCCCGGGTAAAAGTATTTTTAGGCAATGCAATTGTAAAATTGATCGAATATAAACGCGAAGAATTATGAGTCAGATTAAGTTTAAGAAACTACCTCATGCCAAAGATCTGGCGTTGCCGGGATATGAGACAGGTTCCGCAGCTGGGATGGATATCCGGGCAGCATTGGTAAAACCTATCACTTTAAACCCAGGAGAAAGAACACTGATACCCACCGGGCTGCAAATGGCTCTGCCGGAAGGCTATGAAGCCCAGATTCGTCCCCGAAGTGGTCTTGCTATCAGAAATGGAATTACTATGTTGAACTCGCCCGGCACCATTGACGCGGATTACCGGGGAGAAGTAAAAGTGATTGCTATTAATCATGGACAGGATGAGTTTGTGATCAACCATGGAGATCGGATCGCCCAAATGGTCATTGCTCCGGTTATTCAATTGCCGATCAAAGAAGTTTCTGAATTAGATGAAACTGATCGGGGGGAAGGAGGGTTTGGAAGTACTGGAATACAATAATCAATATTCAACAAGGAATATTCAATGTTTAATTTTTGGGGAATCTGATCAACTGAATCTTGGTTATTCCTTGTTGAATATTGGAAATTGAAAACCCACTAGCAGTTGCCAAATTCCCTTAAACCCTATTACACTCTTCTCAAGAACAATGAAAATTACCGGCGCTTATGGTTGGCGCAGTCGGTTTCTAATTTTGGGGATTGGTTTGGGTTGCTTGCGCTCTATGCCATCATAGCCAAATACTCGGACTCAGAGTTTCTGTTAGGCTTGATCATTATTGTGAAGATGTTGAGCCTCGCGGTTTTTTCTCCTTTTGCCGGATATATAACCGATCGGTTTAATCGCAGGAAGTTAATGATCGCTTGTGATTTTGCCAGAGCAGTTGCAATAGCTGGTATTTTAGTTGTTCAATCAGAAGAAATGCTATGGCTTGCTTTCGTGCTTACCTCCATTCAGATGATGCTTTCAGCTGTTTTTGAGCCGGCTAAAACGTCCTCAATCCCAAATGTAACCAGCCCGGAAGAACTTGTGGACGCTAATGTGATATCTACCGCTACCTGGAGTATTATTTTCACTTCCGGGATGGCGATTGGAGGTTTCGCTACGGAACTGTTAGGAACAGATTGGGTGCTTATTTTGGATGCAGCGACCTATATTTTGTCTGCCTACTTTATCTATAGGGCAGTAATCCCTCAACAGGAAATGAGTGCAAAAGAGAAAGAAGATACACGAAATCCACTCATCGGGATTAAAGAGGGAGCGAAATATTTGATCAGGAATCATCACATTTTACGCCCAAGTATTGCAAAAGGAGTTTCGAGCGCTTTTCTTGGTGGGCTGGTCTATATGCTGATTATTGTAAGCGAAGACGTGCTGAAAATGGGGAGTATTGGTCTTGGGCTGCTGTATGCATCGAGAGGAATAGGAACAGGCATCGGCCCGATTATTGGTCGGCGTTTATTTCCGGATGAAAAGGACTGGGTAATGGTGATGGGGGGAGCTTTCTTTATAGCAGGATTCATGTATATGGTGGTTGGTTTCACTAATACCATTTGGGTGATGATCATTTTTGTACTCTTTGCTCATGCTGCATCCGGCGCAAATTGGGTGATGAGTACCGTTTTACTTCAAAAAAGAACTAAAGACACCTTCAGAGGAAGAATATTCAGTACCGAATGGTTGCTTTTTACGCTTGCCAATTCTATTTCAGTAATGATCGCTTCTCTTGTTTTGGAATTTGAACTGATCGCTATCAAGCCATTGATTATGATTTATGGATCAATGGCTGTTCTGGCAGGGATTGTCTGGAGCTTGACGATAACCAGAAAAGAAAAAGTTTATCAAAGTAGCACTAGCTTATCATCTTTAAGCTGAAGAAGAAGGCGTCATTCCCGCGAAAGTGGGAATCTTAAGTCGGATATAAACTTCTTAGAAATTCCAGATCCCTGCCTTCGCCTGCCTTCCAAAGTATACTTACGGCGGACAGGCAGGGATGACTAGAAAGATTATCAATCCTCATCATCAGGAATATTGAAATCCACATTGGTACGGTAATCTCCGAGCAGATGTTCAGCAAAATAGTACCAGTACATTCGCTCGAAATAAGGCATAGAAGGACCGAAGCCATGTCGGCGACCCGGTAGCATCATCATATCGAATCGCTTCCCAGCTTTTATAAGTGCATCCACCAAACGGATTGTGTTGGCAGGATGTACATTGTTGTCAATATTTCCATGAACGAGCATCAGTTTGCCCTGGAGGTTTTCCACTAAAGAAATGTTGGTTTCGATGGGACCGTCAAAGGTGATTTCTTCTTTCTCTACTTCAACACTGTCTTCTCCCATTTCTTTAACAGTTTTAACTGTTTCTTTAACCCCGTTATGTGTTTCACTCCACCATCGGTTGTACACATTATTGTCGTGGTTACCCGCAGATGAAACAGCTACATCATAAAAATCAGGGTGGGTAAGAATTGCAGCTGTACTCATAAAACCTCCCCCCGAATGGCCATAAATACCAACTTTTTCACCATTGATATATGAATGCCTTCCGATTAGCTGTTCAAGTCCATATCGGTTATCTGCCAGAGGATAATCCCGCAAGTCGCCATACCCATAAGTATGATAATAGCGGCTTCGAAGGGGAGAGCCACCACGGTTCCCGAAGGCAACAACTACAAAACCAACCTGTGCCAGCGTTTGATGTCTCGAATCTCCAAATCGAATAGGAAATGGTTCGGTTTGTGGTCCCGGATATACATAAGAAATAACCGGATATTTTTTGGACTCATCAAAATCAAAAGGTTTCCACATTACACCGTGCAGATCGGTCACACCATCGGCGGCTTTTACCGTAAACATCTCCGGAAATTTCCATCCTAGTTCAGTAGCCCGGGAGATGTCCACTTCCTGCAACTCAAGAATAACTCTTCCGGAACCGTCTCTAAGAACAGATTTTGTAGGCTGATCAACTCTGGAGTAATTATCAACAAAGTAGTTGCCTTCATCCGAAGCAAAGATACGATGATTAGCATTTTCCGGAGTAAGGTGTTTGAAATTACTACCATCAAAATTAACACTATACAGATTTTCGTAGTAGGGATGTTGACCTTCTTCCCTACCATATCCCTGAAAAAAAATGGTTTGAGCAGTGGTATCAATTTTTACAATGTTACCTGCAACGAAATTACCATCCGTGATCTGATTAATCATATTGCCTTCGCTATCATATCGGTAAAGCTGTCCCCAACCAGTTCGTTCGCTCCACCACAGATATTCCTCTCCATTATTAATAACTGAGACATTCATGAATCTCCAGTTCCAGTACGGCTTGCTTTCCTCACCAAATACGACTTCAACTTCTCCTGTTTCTGTATCTGCTTTTAACACCTCGACTTTGCTTGCTGCCCGGTTAAGACGAGTGATATATAGTTCGCCGGATGAATTGGGGCGGTAATCTCCTGTTCGAATATTTCCGGCATTAGCATTCAAGTTTTGGTCTTCCCATTTTACCAGATCAAGAATTAATCGTTCTTTCGATTCCACATCAAAAATCTCTACATAATCGATACCTACCTCTTCTTCACCCGGCATCGCATATTTGTAGGTTTGAAGCTCAGGTCGCTTTTTCAGCATATCAATTACCCAGAGTTCATCTACTTTCCGGTTATCAGAGCGCTCCACGTAGAATTTTTTTTCATCATCAAACCATTGCACTCTTGCTCGTTGTTTTTCATCTCTCGTAGTATCTCCCTGATCCCTTGCATAACTAAACCAGCGCTCTCCATCGCTAGTAAGTTGATGCTCTGTGGTGTCTGAAGTATCAGAACTCATTAAATACAGGTTGTGATTTTTAGCATAAGCAATCCATGTGCTGTCCGGAGAATATGTGGCCCAGGGCTCTTTCTTTTCTGTCTCCAGAGAATCACCTTTGATAAGATTGCTGCTGTTCACGGAATAAGTGAATTCAATACTATCTACGTGAAAGGTGAATAGTCCCCGGTCGGTATCGTATTCAAAGCCGTCTAGCTCTAAATCTTTTGTATTGAAGGGGCGTTTGAATTCTTCACTCAGTTTTCCAGCAAGTTGTTCCCGGTCAAAAAGCTCCCGTTGGGATCTTTGAGTAGAATTGACGTAAAACCAGTTAGTTCCATCGGCGGTACTGTATTCATACCAAAAGTTATCGGTGTTCTCTATCCAGCGCGGAATTACATCGGTTGTTCCAATCATTTTATCCATCTTTTGTGTAGTAAAGCGCTCAGCCAGCTCAAAGTTGGCTTTTTGTGCAAGTAAAGTGGATGACAGAAGAATGGTGACTAAAAATAAGGAAGGAATAATCTTATGACCCTGAAGAGCTTTCATTTTCGAGTAATTGGTTAATAAAAGATTTAATAAATGAGTTTTTATACTGATTTGAAAATTACGAAAAGAAAAGAGTGTTATAAGTTGTAAGGGATGAGTGATTACACAGATAATCGTGATTCTTTACGAACAAAACTTCTTACTAATTCATATCTTCAGGCTTCATTTTCATTAATCATTTTCCGATTTGAAGCCTTGGAAATACGTTGTAGCTGTTTGGATGACTCTGGTCATAGCCGGAGGTATTCTTATTCAGATTCCTGAAATCCCTATTCTGGAACAAACGGCACGGAATATATTTTTTCATGTACCCATGTGGATGGCCATGTTTGCTATGTTTACTGTGAGTTTGGTCTACAGTATCCGGTACTTGAATTCTCCCGATCTGTTGTTTGATATAAAAGCGGAATCCGCTGCTCGGGTTGGGATGGTTTTTGGAGTATGTGGATTGCTTACAGGCTCGCTATGGGCGCGCTTTACATGGGGAACCTGGTGGACATTTGCCGAGCCAAAAATGAATTTAGCAGCCTTGGCAATGATGATTTATGTGGCATATTTCGTGCTTCGTTCAGCGTTTGATGATGAAGACAAGCGTGCAAAGATATCGGCTGTGTATAATATTTTCGCTGTTACAACTATTCCATTCTTACTCTATGTAGTTCCAAGACAATTAACTAGTCTGCATCCCGGAGCAGATGGAAACCCGGCTTTCAGTGAAATAACAGCAGCTGAGTTACGCTATATTTTATATCCGGCTATGATTGGTTTTATTTCGGTAGCTTTTTGGATTTATGATATCGTTCACCGTTATAAAACAGTTCAATCCCGTATTGAAAATTCGTAAATTTGCAGAACTAGAGGAATTTGATGCAAGAAGATTCAGTTGCAGTCGTTGACACCCTTACACAAGCTTACGCTGAGAAGTGGAGCGGAGCAGAATTAGAACAAACAAACGCGTTCATTTCGCTTATGTATTCAAACGATTTAATATTTGTAGTACTCGGAGTCACACTTATTATTTGGAGTGTACTGCTGTTCTTCATGTTTCGGGTTGACTCAAAAGTATCCTCATTAGAAGAAAAAATTAACTCCACAGATCAAGAATGAAACCAAAAGTAATAGTTGGAATTATAGCCATTGTGGCATTTACCTCCCTGTTGATGTTTAATCTTGGGGAAAGTATCAGTACGTATACCGATTTTGAAACCGCCTCGGAAATGGCAAGCGCTCATGTTCCCGGTACCTGGGATGATTCTCAGGAATATGGATTCTCTAAAGAAACCATGCAGTTCACGTTTTTTATGAAGGATGAGTCGGGCAACTCGCGAAAAGTTATTTACCCAAGACCGAAGCCGAATAATTTTGAGGAAGCTGACCGCTTAGTCGTTATCGGCGAAATGAGGGATGATGTATTTTACGCGAATGAGATGCTTATGAAATGCCCTTCAAAATATAACAATGCTGATCCATCCGAATACGTAAAAGCCTCAGAGAGCTGACATGACTGAATTTGGTCCTGTTACAGGAATCATAGGGAAGCTGCTCATCACATTCTCCTTCCTGTTTTGTTTACTGTCATTGATATACTATTTCATCGCTGCAAAAAACGATGATGACAAGAAGCTGAGAATAGGAAATTGGCTTTTCGTTCTAAAAGGAGTTTTTCTGGTTGCTGCATCGGTGATATTAGTTCAACTACTGATGACACATCAGTTCCAATATTACTATGTGTTTAATTACACTAGCCTGGATTTAGCTCCCAAATATCTTTGGTCGGCTTTTTATGGAGGACAAGAGGGGAGTTTCATGTTATGGATTCTCTTTTCCTGGGTAGCAGGACTGGGATTAATGAGATGGACACGAGCTCCTTATAAAGCTCCGGTACTTTTCTTTCTGGGATTAACACAACTATTTCTCTTAAGCATGATTCTTGGATGGAGGTTTGGTGACATCACTTTTGGAGCCTCTCCTTTCAGAACCATTGCAGAGGAAATGCCGAATGCGCCATTCATTCAGGCGAATCCGGATTTTGTTCCTGCGGATGGAACCGGACTCAACGATCTGTTGAAAAGCCCCTGGATGATGATTCATCCGCCTATACTTTTTGTCGGTTTTGCAATGATGACTATTCCATACTGCTTCGCAATGGCAGCACTTTGGAAGCGAAAATACAATGAATGGGTAAGCCCTGCGCTTCCATGGACGTTAGGGTCAAATCTGTCGTTATTGACAGCGATTTTCCTTGGTGGATATTGGGCGTATGTAACGCTGTCTTTTGGAGGATTCTGGGCATGGGATCCGGTAGAAAATGCCTCATTAGTTCCCTGGCTAATCGGTACTGCCGGTATTCACACCATGATCATCCAGCGAAAAAGTTCAATCGCTCAGAAGTCGTCACTGATTTTTGCCATTCTCGCTTATGTAGCCATTGTATACGAAACGTTTCTCACCCGATCAGGAATTCTTGCTGATTCATCTGTACACAGCTTTGTGGATTTAGGGCTTTATAATCAGTTGCTGGTATTTATGCTGGTGATCACCGGGCTTGGATTTGGAATGTTTGCCTGGAGATATAAAGAACTACCATCCCCTGAAAAAGAGTCAAAGATTCTAAGTCGAGAGTTTATGACATTTACCGGTGCAGTGATGTTATTTGTGCTGGGACTGGTCATTATTCTGGGAACCAGTTCTCCAATTATCGGGCTGCTTTTCAATGAAAACCCTACACCACCTGAGATCAGCTTCTACAATGAATGGAGTATGCCTATTGCCATTATCATGGCTCTGCTTACTGTTATTGGGCAATACCTGTTCTGGAAGAAATATGATTTTGAAACTCTGGCTACGGCACTCATTTATCCATTGCTGATTACTTCATTACTCACGGTCGTTTCGGTTATTTTTGGTGATGTAAGGAATCCATATTACATGTTGTATCTGTTTGCAGGATTCTTTGCAATAGTTGGAAACTCATGGGTGGTGGGAAGGCTTGCTATGCAAAACCCAAAGTTGATTGGTGGTTCATTAACACACGTTGGCTTTGGACTTCTGCTCGTGGGGATTTTAGCTTCATCTGCCTACAACCGACCCCTACTTGATAAGAATACTGAGAATTATAACGCGGCGGTTAAACGAGGTGAGATTAATGATGAGCAGGGATTTACGGTCTCTCAGACCATCGACATGCTAGAGTTAAAACTCAATCAACCCAAACTCATTAATGATCAATACTGGGTTACTTATGAGGGGTATGATTTAAGTAATCAAAATCGTCCGGGACAGCAAACGTATAAAATCAGGTTCGATAATTCCGAGGGAAAATTTTTGTACTACCTGTATCCTGAGGTCTATCCGATGCTTACGACATCCAATGCACAGAATGTAAACTGGTCGGTAGACCCAGACGTTCGAACCGGATTAATGAGTGATATCTACTTGTATGTTGCCGGAAGCTCTTTTGTGGAAGATCGTAACGAGCAGGTCGAAAAAGCCCAGATGGTTGAATCTGCTTCTGATCAAGCTCAGGATGAAGAAGTTCAAACGCTATCATTTCAAAAAGGAGAAACCAAAGAAGTTGGGAGTTTCAGATTCAGTTTTGTGGATTTTGTTCAGGCAGATAGTGTGAATCTTCCTCCAAATACAAGCATTGGAATCAGAGCGAGAGTGGAGGTTTATCATGTACCAAGTGGTCAGCTAAATATCATTGAGCCATTGTTTGCTATTTTTATGGAAGATGATCAGAACTACGTTATGTCGCCACCTGTAAATCTGACTTCACATAATTTATCGTTCCAGTTTACAAAAGTTAATCCTGAGGACAGTTCCATAGATTTGGAAATAGCAGGATTGGATGAAGTATACGAAGAGGACTGGGTACTCGTTGTAGCCGAGAAGAAACCATTTATTTCAGTAGTTTGGGCAGGAACCTTTTTGCTGATGGGTGGATTCAGCCTCTCAATTCTCCGGCACTGGAATCGTGAGCGAAAGAAAAATGACGAATAGGTGATAATGAATCTGATCAAAAACCAATCACAATTAAGTCACAATTCAAAATTCAAAATTTTGAATTGCTTCGTGCTTATTGGTTTAGTTCTTGCTCCATGTTTTGTAAGTGCTCAGGAATTCGAATCTAACTCAACTCTGCCTTCGCCGAGAACTGCTTTCCTTCGTTCACTTGTTATACCGGGCTGGGGACATCATTACGTTGATAAAAACAATTGGACCCGAGGACAATATCATCTTGCTGCTGATGTAGCTATGATTCTTTCCTATACGGGATTAAGAGTCCGGGGAACGTATCTCGAAACAGAGTTGGAGACTTATGCACTTTCCCGTGCTAACGCAAATATTGCGGGTCGCGATCGTGACTTTTTACTTGCAGTGGCAAATTTTGACAACCTTGAAGAGTACAACGACTTTCAGTTGCGAGCCCGAAACTGGAATAATCTGTTGGCCGATGTTCAGGCAAATCAATGGAACTGGGATGAAGATGCCAATCGTTTCCAATATCAGGATATGCGCGAAAGGGTGGATAAGAACAATAACCAGCTTCCCACTATCATAACGCTGATGGTGGTTAACCGGGTAATTAGTGGATTAAGTGCATATAATCACGCCCGTAGAATCTGGGAAAATGCTCCCCAGGCCAGTGTTTCCTATCTGAATGAATTTGGTCAGCCGGGAATTACTGGGCATCTCAGATTCGATTTTTAATCAAATCGATGCCACGCTATAAACTTATCATAGAGTTTGACGGCACCGACTTCTCCGGGTGGCAGATTCAACCTGACGCACGAACAGTAGAAGGAGAAATAGAAAAGGCGATGAGCAAAATTCTTCAGCAACCTGTTGATATTGTCGGGCAGGGGAGAACCGATTCCGGAGTTCATGCCAAAGGTCAGGTTGCTCATGTTGACTTACCAGGCTCAATAAATCCAGACAAGTTTTTATTTGGCGTAAATGGGTTAGTAGGAGAAGAAATCCGAATTCATGATATGGTAGAGGTTCACTCAGAGTTTCATGCCCGTTTTGATGCTACTTCACGTGAATATGAATACACTATATTAAAAATACCTTCTCCACTGAAAAACAGAACTACCTGGTGGCCGTGTAGAAATGTAGATTTTCAAATAATGAAGGAGTGCGTTCAGATATTGAAAGGAGAATTCGATTTCAGCGGGTTCTCAAAATTCAATGAAGAAAACTACACGACTCTTTGTACCATTTTAAATGCTGAATTAGAAGAAGTGGAAGATGAAGTGATCTTCAAAATTCAGGCCAATCGTTTCTTAAGAAATATGGTTCGAAGATTAGTTGGGACATTAGTTGAAGTAGGAAAAGGAAAGTTGAGTAGAGAGGATTTTAAGGAAAAGCTGGAGAAGCCTGAAGCTAGTGTCACAACCAAAACAGCTCCTGCCAAAGGTTTAGTTCTTTCTAACGTTTTTTATTAAAAAAACCCGAAATTAATATTGACTGTCGGTCAACATTCTTTTTATATTTACCGCTCTTCTAAAATGAAGAATATCTTCCTCGGTAGCTCAGTGGCAGAGCAAGGGGCAAGTTATCCGTCGGTTGACGGACGTTGGTTCACCAACGAATTTATTGATAGAGTCACACAAGAATATCTTCCTCGGTAGCTCAGTGGCAGAGCAATCGGCTGTTAACCGATCGGTCGTTGGTTCAAATCCAACCCGGGGAGCTTCAAAGCCTTAGATCTTATTTGATCTAGGGCTTTTTTTATGGGAATAGTTTAAACAAAGGTTTTCCTCAAATACCTGACTAAAGCCGGGACCTTGGATATATTATTAAGTTCATTTTCAATCTGAAAACTATCGGACCATCCAACTAGATTTCACAATTCCGCTTTAGTTTTTTGGAAGGTTTTATGGCTTACATATCAATAAAATAATATTCGGTAATCGCCAGATATTCGATATGAATTCATTTTTTAAATTTCACTGTATTCTTCTATAATGGTAGAAATTTAATAATGATAGTAATCATGGGGTTATATATGCGGTATTTTAAAGGTCTTGGGATATGCGTGTTTTTTCTTTTTATCGTGAGTAATCCTACTGTTTTAGCACAACAAGAAATGTCTTTGGATAGCTTAAATCTAGGACTGAAAAATTCTGTCACAGAAGAAGATCAGTTTTTCTACCTGGAAGAAATCTATTTCTATTGGCTAAATAATAGTTATGATTCAGCTGAGGTTTATGCAGGGAGGTATCTTCAATTAGCGATTGATATAGGTGATCGTAAAAACGAATCTATTGCTTTGAATTACATGGGAATAGTGTACGATTACCGGGAAGATGTACCAACGGCAAGTAGCTATTATAATCGAGCCTTAGAGATTCGTAAAAATTTAGGAGACAAAAAGTTAATTGGAAATAGTTTAAGCAATTTGGGCGCTCTGTATTATCATGCTGGGGATTATGAAAAGGCTTCTGATTATTATTTCAAAGCGATTGAAATACGGGAAGAAATACAGGATTCATCAGGATTAAGTCAAAGTTATAATAATCTTGGAATTCTTTTACGGAATCAGGAAGAGTATGAACAAGCCTTGGATTATTATATGAAATCAGCCGATCTCAAAAGAAAAATTGGCAGAGAGTATTCAGCAATGTATACGATGTTGAATATGGGAAGTCTGTACATTTTTATGAAAGAATATGAAAATGCAATTTCCATTTCCAAAGAAGCACTTGTTATTGCCAGTAAATATCAGGATAAAAGCTCAGTTGCTGCATTAAAACTTAATATTGGATCAGCAAATACATCTCTTACAAACTATAGAGAGGCTGAACAACAACTTCTTGAGGGGATCAAAATGCTTGAAGAAATCGGAGAGACTTCAATAGCATTTGAAGGATACACCATGCTGGTTACTAACTATATGGAAGAAGGAAAGATAGAAGAAGCAATCAATACTATTGAAATGCTTAAAAAAAATCTTGGAACAGTAGAGCCTAATCGGTTGCAAGAATTTTATGGTATTGCGTCTCAGGTATATTTGTTAAACAACGACTATAAGCGATCATTAGAAATGAAAACATTGGAATCTGAAATTAAAGACTCGTTATTTGATGCTGGCTCAAAGGAATTATTGTTAGAACTTGAAACCAAATACGAGCTAAGTGAAAAGGAAAAAGAACTGGCTTTATTGAATTCGGAAAATAATCTAAAAGAGCTTGAGCTAAGCCGTTCAAATATTATCAGAAATTTCAGCCTTTTTGTAGCATTATTATTAATTGTTGTTCTGTTTTATGGAGCCAGAAATGCGAGAATACGGGACCGGTTGAATAAGAAATTAGCTGCAAGCTTAAATGAAAAAGAATTGTTGATGAAGGAAATACATCACCGTGTTAAAAACAATCTTCAGATTATTTCAAGTCTGCTAAACATTCAAAGCAGGAAATCACAAAATGAATCTGCTTCAACGGCTTTACAAGAAAGTAAAAACCGGGTACAGTCAATGGCTCTTATTCATCAAAGTTTATATCAAAAAGAAAACATTACAAGTGTACAGATAAAGGATTATATAGAGCAGCTTTTAGAGACTTTAATGAACTCCTTTGGAATTGATAATATGGTGGAGTTGAAAACAAATATCCAGGATATAGAGCTAGATGTTGATACTACTATTCCATTGGGACTTATAATTAACGAACTAGTTACTAATGCTGTTAAATATGCCTTTGCAGAAAAGGGTGGAAAGCTTACCGTTTCTCTTAATGAATTTGAAGATATATTACGTTTGGAGGTTGCAGATAATGGGAAAGGAACTCAAAATGTCAGTTTAAAAAATGAATCTTTTGGAATGAGTATGGTTGAAACTCTATCCCAAAAATTGAAAGGAGAGTTAAGTGTTAATTCCGATTCCGGAACCAGTATACGACTTGATATTAAAGAGTATAAAAGAGCATCATGAGTAAAACCCGATTATTTGTTGTTGAAGACGAACCTCTTATCCGTGAAGATCTGGTTGCTACTTTAGAGGAGTTGGATTATCTGGTTGTTGGGGAAGCAGGATCAGCAGATAAAGCATTGTTAGATATATCAAAAACCGAAATTGATCTCCTGCTTCTGGACATCTTTCTTGAGGGAGCACAGGATGGAATCGACATCGCACATCAGATAAATACGAAGTACAAAATCCCTTTTATATTCATTACCGCATTTTATGACGAACAGACATTAGAAAGAGCAAAGGGAACAAACCCTGCCGGATATATTGTAAAACCCTGGGACGAGCATAACCTGAAAGCAAATATTGAGATAGCCCTTGCAAAAAGAGAAAAAGAGTATCAGGAAAACCGATCGTCAGAAGAGCCTCTTTTTGTAAAACATGATGGAGCAATGATCTCTGTAAAACCAAAAGAGATACTATATGCCGAGAGTTACGATAACTATACTTTCATATACACTCAGAATCAGAAGTTTCTAATTAGTCAGACGTTAAAAAGTATCGAAGAAAAGCTAAAACTTTCAGGATTTGTTCGGGTTCATAAATCCTGGCTTATAAATATTCTTTGTATAGATTCGATTGTTCAGGGACAAGTTCATATACAATCTAAAGAGATACCTTTGGGGAGGGCATATAAAGGAAATTTATTCGATCAAATTCAGATGCTTTAACATTTACCTTTCTTTTTCTGTTGTTTGCTAAGAATTCCCGTCGTTCACTAAATATCAGGACATAAACAATCTAAGTTGTATTTCTTAATGCCGTAGAACCAAAATTTCGGTGTTATGAAAGTTTTAAAAATACATGTTTGTTTAGGGGTGCTTTTAGCTGTTCTTAGTTATAACACATTCGCTCAAGCTGTCTCTCCTATTGATTTTTCAAGTTCAACCATCTCTAGTGCTGAAAATGGAGCAACAGATGTTTTCGCAATTGATCTTGATGAAGATGGGGATGTAGATATTCTTTCTTCTTCTTATCTGGATGATACCATTGCCTGGTACGAGAATGATGGAAGTGGAGGCTTTACTCAACATAATATTAATACATCGGTAAATGGCGCAAGTAGTGTGTATGCTATTGATGTTGATGGCGATGATGATCTCGATGTAGTTTCTGTGGCCTTTTCAGATGATGCCGTTTATTGGTTTGAAAATGATGGCTCAGAAAGTTTTACCAGGCATACGCTAACTTCAACTATAGATGGACCAAGACACGCTTTCCCTGCAGATATTGACGACGATGATGACGTGGACATAATCGTTGCCTCTTCAAGCGATGGAAATATTACATTATATGAAAACAATGGATCTGAAAGTTTTACTGAGACAACCATACTAAGCTCTATGTCTGGTGTTACCAATGTTTTTGTAAAAGATCTGGATGATGATGATGATATAGATGTTATATATGCAGCAGACGTAGCCGATGAGTTTGGTTGGCTCGAAAATGATGGCTCAGAATCATTTACTAAACATACAATCGGATCATCTTTAGATGGAGTAAAAGCTGTTTTTGTAGAAGATATCAATGATGATTCTTACTCAGATATTGCGGTAGCAATCTACAACACAGATGAAATTGCTTGGTATGAAAACGATGGATCAGAAAGCTTTACAAAGCATTCTCTTTCAACTTCTGAAGATGGAGCAAATGATGTTTTTGCTGTCGATTTAGATTATGACGGCGATATTGATTTGGTATCTGCCTCAAATAATGATGACAGTATAACGTGGTATGAAAACGATGGTTCAGAATCTTTTACAACACATAGTATCACAACTACAGTAAATGGAGCAAGAACTGTTTTTGCGGCAGATATAGGTAGTGGTTTTGGGCTCGATATTTTATCTGCTTCCTTCTTTGACGATACCATCAAATTATTTGAGAATTCAACAACTCAATCACGGTTCACAGAGATTTCACCTACATCTATATCTACAGGAGTATTTCCAAGTACATTAAAACCATTAGATTTTGACGGGGATGGAGATATAGATCTGGTTATAGGCGATGATGTTTCCGATAGAATTATAATTGCAAAGAATGAGAATGGGGAAATCTCCTCAACAACTTCAGACACTATAAATATCAATCTGGAGCAATTGAATGATTTTGAAGTAGTTGATTTAGACAAAGATGGAGATACTGATTTAGTAGTATCAGATTGGTCTGCAAACAAGGTTCTATGGGTTCAAAATACAGGCAGTAGTTTTTCAATATCAACGTTAGCCTCCAATGTGTCAGAATCCGGAAAATTAGCAGTTGGCGATATCGACTCGGATGGGGATATAGATATTTTGGTTTCTGAAGACAATGAATCTCAAACCCTCTATTTACAAAATAACGGGAGTCAATCGTTTGCAGAAAGTGTAATTAATGCGGCCACTTCTTTAAGATTAGAAATTATAGACTTCGATCTGGATGGAGATCAAGATGTGGTATTTGTAGACTTGACCAGGAATATCAAAATATTAGAAAACAATGGAGCAGGTGTATTTACCAATCGAACTATTTACGAAGGCTTTGTGAGAGAATTTAGCATTACTGATGTTGACAGAGATGGTGATTTAGATATAGTACAAGTAGGCTCCAATAGTGGAACCTCTAAAGTTGATCTGGTAGGTTGGGTTGAAAATAACGGTGGATTTAGTTTTACCAATCATGACATTAGCACGAGCTTAGATGGTCCATATTTTGTTGATACAGGTGATTTTGATACAGATGGCGATGTAGATATTGCTATGATTTCAATTTTAGATGATAGAGTAAACCTATTTTTAAATAATGGAAGTGAAAGCTTTACATATGAATATTTAAGCTTTGGCACTCCGATTACAATCGGGACTACTGGTTCAGTATTCTTTTCAGATATAAATAATGACGGACGACTTGATATTCTAACCACTACAAAAGTAAGTGGATCAAATGATATCAAAGTATTTATTAATCCACTCCATAAGCTCTCATTCCCAAACTTCTCAAAAACATCAATTTCATCTACTTCTACTTCTGCAGTTGAAACAATTGACATAGATTCTGATGGCGATCAGGATATTGTAAGTACCGGTGTCAATTTAATCCTGAATACTAATAATGGATCTGGTGGTTTTAGTCAATCAACCCTTGCTTCAGGACTATCAACCACAAGAGATTTAGTACCCATAGATATGGACGGCGATGGAGATATCGATATCATAACGGCAGAATTTAGCGGTGATGAAATAAGTTGGTACGAGAATGATGGTTCAGAATCATTTGCTGACAATGATATAACAACTTCAGTTGACGGGCCAATAGCTGTAGAAGTAGCTGACCTTGATCAAGATGGAGATATGGATGTTATAGCAGCAATCGATAATGACGCAGAGTTTGTATGGTACGAGAACGATAGCTCTGAAAGTTTTACCAAGAATCTTATTTCAAGTAGCTATAGCGATCCTTCTGATCTTAAAATAATAGATATGGATAATGACGGGGATTTAGATATCGTCGGATCTTCTAAAGCAGGTCATGATTTAATTTGGTTTGAGAATGATGGTTCAGAATCATTTACGGCATTTGATGTAGATGATAACTTATCCAATGCAAGTACAGTAAATGTCGCTGATATCGACAAAGATGGAGATGTTGATATCATTGCTAATGGCTCAAGTGAAATAAACATGTACTTGAATAATGGTTCTCAATCTTTTTCAGAGACAAATATAAATTCTATATCAATTCTAGGCGAGACCAAGTTAGAGGATGTTGACTTAGATGGAGATATTGATATCCTTTTTTTAAATGCAGGATTACAAAAAATAGGTTGGCTCGAAAATGATGGGGCAGAAAATTTTACCGAGCATATAGTTGGCAGTAGTCTTTCTCAATTGGTAAGAGGATTTGGAATTGCAGACTTAAATGGCAACGGGAAATTAGACTTTATCTCCGGGGCAGAAGGTCTGTCCGCTGATATTTCCTGGTTTGAAAATACCACTTATACCAATCAGGTAACATTAGGTGGTAAAGAAGGAGCTCAATGGCGTTTGATATCACTTCCGAAATCAAGTGCTAAATTATCTGATATATCGAGCTTCATTAACCTACAAGGTATTGCAGATGGTGATAACACAAGCAGCGATGCTAATATATTTACCTACGATAATTCTGGAGCCTGGGAAGAACCAAGCTCCGTAAATGATGCAATGGTTGATGGCTACGGATTTGCTGTATATACGTTTGACAGTATTGCCGATTCATTAGATATCCGAGGGAATGAACCTGCTACTGATGTTTCAGTAAGTCTAAATAAGTCAACATTAGAATCAGGTAGCTACTACACGTTAGTTGGCAACCCGTATTATTCAAATTATGATTTGAACTCACTCACTGTAAACAGTGGTAATCTACAAGATAACGTGAGCTTCTGGGATGCAAGTGGGCAAACCTATCAAGTAAAAGATCGGACTTCTAATTATATAATTAGTCCCTATCAGGGCTTTTGGGTGGGTATAACCAATGGCAACTCAGCAACAACACTGACCATCCCCAAATCCGGGAAAACTGACTCCGATACCTCTGGTACCTGGTTAAGAAAACCAAACGGTTTTACAGGGGATTTAGAATTTAGTTTACAGACAGAAAGCGGTTACAGAGATGATGCGATAAGACTGGCAGTTCGAGATTATGCTACTCAAGGATGGGATCGGGCAGATGCAGGGAAATTGAAGTCATTATCTAGCACTTTTGTTAGCCTGGCATTTGTAAGCACATTGGGTAATGACACTATATTAAAATCCGTGGAGTCACTTCCTGAAATTCTGGATGCTCCGGTTATGATACCAATGGATTTAATAAGTCTTGATGTTGAAGGAAGTGCTACTCTATCATGGAAATTTATAGAATCACTCCCTGCCGATTGGGAACTGGTATTTAAAGATTCTAAGACCGGGCAATCTATCGATATGAGAGAGTACTCTGAGTACCATTTAGAGCTATCCGGGTTTTTAGAAAAGGATACTGATAGTGCACTAAAAGTGAATCATTCGAGTTCGCCGCGATTTAATATTGTGATTACTGAAGGTCAGTCAGTTTCTAATGAGCGAGAAGAGTTACCTGGTAAATTTTCACTATCTCAGAACTATCCAAACCCATTTAATCCATCAACAACAATAAAATATGCTCTATCAGAGCCTGGAAATGTAAAGCTATCGATCTTTAATTTATTGGGACAGCAGATTCGCACATTAGTAGATGAACAAAAGCCAGCTGGTAATTATGAGATCCGGTTTAATGCAAGCTCTTTAACAAGCGGTGTGTACTTTTACAAGATGGAGATCGCAAACTTTACATCGATCAAAAAAATGACATTAATTAAATAAAGAGGTATGTACCAATGAAATTAATAATCTTATCTCTAGCTATTACAATTATACTTTTTCTGAGCGAAATAATAGTAGCTCAACCAAGTTTGCCAGGAGCTCCTAGTGAAGCACCAATCGACGGAGGACTTGGTTTACTTGCAGCTGCAGGAGGCGCTTATGCTTATAAAAAGCTAAAGAAAAAAAGGCAAGAAGAAGAAACCTAAGAGATTAATTGTATTAACATGTCCAAAACTGAAGCGGTGACAGTGCTTCGGTTTTTTTACTGCTATATAACAGTAAAAAACAAAGCTCATCACTATTCCTGTTGTAGTTCTTCTATCTCAATTTACTTTTTATACTATCAATAAGTTGATAAATAGAAATTAAAGTCTTGAAAACTATTTGATCCAGCCTGATAGTCTGCGAACAAAAAAAATAAATCATTCACTTCAATTGTTGAGCACTTCAATTCAACAATTAAGGACTCTAAAGGATCAGGGAATACATAAATGAAAGATAAATTACATTCTTTCCCACATTGTATTTCTAACTTTAAAATCAGAATGATGCGGCTATTTTTTGCTTTTATCGGGGCTTTAGTTTTAATGTTTTCTCTTGGAGGAATCTGGAATGCTGTGCTAATGCAGGATTTCTATTTAGCGTACTCACCAATTAATATTCTTCCACCAGAAGATTTCTCAATTGCCTCTATTGCATTAGGATATGTAGTTCTAACAGCAATAATGACGTTGATAGTTGTCCAAAATTTTAATGAAAATCCAAAATTCGTTGGCGGTTTTATGTATGGGGGCACATTCGGGTTGGCTGCTACTTTACCATTGTATTTAATACTATATGGCAGATGGGAGATATCACTTGCTTATATATTAGTTGATTCTGCATGGCACGTTTTTGAACAAGGTCTTGGAGGTGCGTTACTTTGCTGGTTGTACTATCGGGGTGCTAAGAATGATTAACTATAAAAATGCAGCACTAATCATCGGATTTATTCTTTGTTTGCCGTTAATTTTTACGGATCAAACTTACGCACAGTCAGGGCCTGATGAGCTAAATACGTTCATTCCTGAAGACAATATTGAGAGGAACCTACAATTCATGTATTTGAATAAGCCGGTAAGAAAAGAGATGTTCGAAGAGCTTAATAGGAAAGAAAAGGATGTAATTCCCAGACATTTTAATTATCTCAAAATGTTGAGAGAGAAAGGAATCTTAATTCTGGCAGGTCCAAATCTTGATAACACTTTCGGAGTAGTGATTTTCTTTGCATCGTCTGAAGATGAGGCAAAAAATATAATGAATAATGACCCGGCCATTAGAGAAGAAATAATGACTGCCGAATTACATCCGTTCAGAGTATCCTTGATGTATGATTTTGAAAAGTATGGGGCAAAAAATTAAACACCTAAGGTTTTCAATATATCAACTTTATAAGTTTTACTGATCCTGAAAGCTTTACCATCATTCATTTTGAGCTCATAGTCACCATATCCAACGCTTATTAATTCCTTAATAAAGGCTATGTTAATTATTGTTGAGCGGTGAATACGCTTAAATTTATCTGGGGGGAGTTCTTTAATTAAATTTGTTAATGACTCTCTTATCAAGTGTTTTTGCTTATCTATATAAATCTCCGCATAGTAACCAGAGGCAGATATGTAATTGATTTCATCAACATCTACAAAGTAAACCCGGTTCGATATCTTGACAGGAATTTTTTTTAAGCCTTCATTTTTTTTCAAATTTTCGATGTACTCAATAACAGACTTCAATTCCGGAGCATTAAATTGCGCAGAACCTTCACCACGGTCACCTTCTTCCTCGATAATTCTCTTAATTACTTTTATAAAACGCTCGTCTTTGAACGGTTTTAGCAGGTAGTCATAGGCTAAGGCTTCAAATGCTCTTACCGCATACTGATCATATGCAGTAGTAAATATTATTCTTGTAGGCTTTGGTAAATTGACTTTTTCAAGAAGATCAAAAGCATTCTTGTCTTTAAGCTGGATATCAAGAAATATAATATCGTACAGGTCCTGACTTAACTTTAAGAGAGCATCCTCAAAGGTTGAAGATTCAACAATATTATTGAAGATATCGAAATTATTCTGAAGCAGACCTTTAACTCTATTACGAGCTGGTAACTCATCTTCAACGATTATTACTTTCAAGTCCTTCATGGTCTTCCTCTAATTTCATTAATTATTGGGATATGTATCTCAGTTTTAACTCCTGATTTGCTCGGATCAATCTTGAAAACAAATTCAGTTTCATAGATGGCTTTAAGCCTTGTCAAAACATTTGTTAAACCAATTCCGGGTTTAATACTTTCCTCAGTTATGTTTCCAATACCGTTATCAGCAATAATAATTTGGATCATTGTTGCGCTAAGCGGAGTAATACTTACATCAATATTGAAAATATCAGCCCTGCTTTTATTAAATCCGTGGATCAGAGAATTTTCTATAATCGGCTGCAGAAGTAAGTTTGGTATTAATCTCTCTTTTAAATCCTGATCTACTTCAATATTAACCGTTAAAGAGTCTGAAAATCTTGTTTTTTCAATGTCCAGATATCTCTTCAGAAAAGAAATCTCTTCCTCAATAGTCACAAATTGTTTGTTTGAGGTTTCCAGTAATCTTCGCAATAAATAGCTCAGGTCAACAACCATGTCTTTAGCTTGCTTAGGGCTTGAGTCAATCAAAGAGACAACAGTGTTGAGTGAGTTGAATAATAAATGAGGGTTAAGTTGGGATCGCAATCCTTCCAGCTTAGTTTCCAGGTATTTAGACTGCAGCTCAAGGTTTTCCAGTTTCTGAATTCTTGTTTTGTCATAAAAGTGAATAGAATACGTGGCAATCGACATCAGGAAATAAGAAGAAATGGATGCTTTTAGAAACCCCGGATAACTTTGTTCTAAAATATCTTTAACTATCAAAAAGAGACCATTTCCAGCTCTTAAATCCTCAAATATAAAAAAGCTAAGAAGCGCTGCTGTAAACGTAAGTACGAAGAGTAAGCCGATATTCAGAACATGAAGAGGAGTTTGAAAAAAAACGCCTTTCAAAGTATATCCGGATTTTTCAACGAGTTTTAACAGGATGTAGATAACTACGGTTCCGGCTATGAACTGAAGAAAACCCGAAGTTATAATCTGGGAAGCAGGTCTCAAATCCTCTGCACTTCGTAACCAATAAAAGTTCTCAACTACACTGAAAACTTTAGCCAGAAACCAGATAAAGATTAACGCGCTGAATTTTTTCTTGAATGACATATATAAATTTAAGCTTAAAACATCCTCTGAATTGATCTTTTAATTCAAATATTGTGCACTTCAATTCATTATTGAGCAAGTTGAAAAACTAAGGATTTTATCAGCCTCTCTAAATTTCAAACTTACTTTGTCTCAGTTAACAAATAACTCAGTTTGAAAATATTATTTACTCTAATAATTACCACTTTTGTTTGTGTCAAGAATGTGTCCAGTCAGGATACATCAATAAGTTTTATAAAGTCATCAGATTTTATCGGTAATGGTGGAATTTCAGGAGGAGTAGCCTGGATTGATTTCGAAGAGGATAATTATCCTGAACTTATCTTTACAAACTGGGGATTACAAAAAAACCACTTCTATGGTAATGAAGATGGGTCATTAATTTTTAAGTACCTATCTCCTGTTGAAGGTAACTATTCGGGAATTGCAATTGCTGATCTTGACTCTGATGGTACTCAGGATATTTTGACTGCTACACAACAAAATCAGAGTAATTATATATTTACTCCAAGTGAAGGTGAGTATGTGTTAAGTAATGAGTTTTCGGAGTTAGATAATTCTTTTGGAAATTCGTATTCGGTCTCTGTTTTTGATGCTGAAAATGATGGTGACTTAGAAGTATTTTATGCGAATGGCTTATTTCAACCGGATTTTTTCTTTAGAAAAACTAACAGCAATTATATAAAAGATAATGAAGATATCCTTAGTGGAAGCAGCGCTTCATTTGGGGTTTCTGTAGCTGATATAAACTCAGATGGCTATCAGGATATCTTTGTTGCTAAAAAGGGAGCAGTACCAAATCAGATATTCATAAATCAAAGAAATGGTGACTTTGAACTACTTATCGATACCGAATTCTCAAAGGATATAGGCAATTCTAATGGGGGTATTTGGTGCGATTTAGATAATGATAAAGACCTGGATCTATTCGTTGCCAATGGAGGATTCCAAGGGGGAGGTGAGTTTGATTTTCTTTACGAAAATGAAGGGGATTTTAATTTAAAGCGGGTACTTGATGAGAGGCTCACAGAACAAAACTATAATTCAATGTCAGCCACTTGTGCTGACTTTGATAATGATGGTTTCTTAGATCTTTTTGTAACCAGATACAAAAATACACCAATACTGTATAGAAATAATGGAGAATGGAATTTTGAAGTAATTGGAGTTAATGCTTTTCAGGAGGAACCCTCATATGCTACAGGTAATGCCGTTGGTGATTATGACTTCGATGGAGATCTGGATATTGCTATTGCAAACTGGGAGAATTTGAATAATGTAGTTTTTGAAAATAACTCAGCTTCTAATAATTGGATCCGGTTTAAGCTGGAAGGCAGTGAATCTAATGCAAATGGAATTGGTGCTCAGTTAACTCTTTATACTGAGAAGGGACATCAATTTCGCGAAATAATTAGTTCACATGGGTTCAGAAGCCAGAGCGAATACTCAGCCCAGAGTCATTTCGGGCTTAATGATTTAGAAACAATAGACTCTGTAAGAATTGAGTGGCCATCCGGACAGACTACACATCTACAAAATCTCACTGCAAATCATGTTTATAAGATTATTGAAGGAAAAGGGATTCAAAAGAAAGCAACTCCCTCAACGGTTAAGCGTTTTTCATCTGGTGATATAATTAAAAGGCTGAGTAATGATGGAATAGAGTCATTAATTGAAGAAATATCAATGAAACCGGAGTCCTATAAACTGCAAGCTCTTTTAGACGCTGGAATTGCTGTGGGGGGCTCAGGGGCTATTATAGTAGCAAAAGAAATCTTTAATAAGGCTAGTGAGTTCTATCCTAAATCTTCAGAAGTGATTTTTTGGATTGCATTCATTGATTCGTTAATCGGTCAGAATCAAGAAGCCAAAGAGGGATTCAAGCTAAGCCTGAGATTAGTACTGAAAGACCCTTATATCACAAACTTAAAAAGAGAAGAAATTATTAATACATCAAATTATGAGCTGTCCAAGATTAAATAAAACAGCCTTGGTGCTTTTTATTCTATGTTTGCAAGGAGTTCAATTCAAATGGGTAAAAGAAAAGGTTGATTCAAAATGAGGTTAGAGAGTCACATTTTATTTTTCATACTTTTTGTAGTGAATTTTTCAAGTTGTACATCAAAGCAGGATACAGCAGGTAAACCAGCTACTGCCATAGACTTTACCGACCGGCCCGCTTTCATAGAAGTCCAAAGCCCGGGTGAGAATCATAAAATTCTTGATCAATTAGAAGGTTTTTGGCATAAATCAGGATCTGGTTATCTCCCAAGTTCAAGTGGTCCTACTCCTACAACAGGAAATGCAGAAGGGGAGTGGATTTTAAAAGGCAATTTTTTTGAGTGGAGAGATGAATCCTCACCAATTACTGATTCAACAATGGTTTCAGAATCAATCTACTATTTTGGGTATGACAATTTAAGAGAAATGTATGTCTTGTGGATAATGGGTACCGGATCGGTTATGACCCAATATCTGATCGGAAAACCTGAAGCTGAAAATCGACTTACATTTCGCAGAACATCGATTATTAGCTATAAAAGGAAAGAGATAGCTTTCCATGTAAGGTTCGTGATCAATTTTCTGGATGAAAACTCATTAAGACTGGAATACTTTGAGCAGTGGAGCACCCAGGAAGTAAACGAAGGGAAAGAATTTAAGCTATGGACAAATGAGTACACGAAAGTTTAAATCATGAATTACTTAAAATATTTCTTCATATGTTCATTATCGATCATTTCTACAGACTTATTCTCTCAGGTAGAAATTGATACAGAATACAACCCATCTCTGGAAAAGAAAGCGTATATAAAAGGTAATGGACCCACCATTTGTATTGATAGCGCTCATGAAAACTATCATACCTTAGAGGGCAGCTATGCTCCATTTGGGAAGCTTTTTGAGGCAGATGGATATCAGTTGGTTTCGTATTCTGAGAGGTTTACAAACGAAGCTTTAAATAAATGCCGAATTCTAGTCATTGCTAATCCCTTACATCCATCAGATGTAGGAGAATGGGTACTTCCTAATCCGTCCGCATTTGATCAAACAGAAATTCAGAAACTCAATAAATGGGTGGGAAATGGGGGAAGACTTCTTCTCATTGCAGATCATATGCCCTTTGCAGGTGCAGCTGAGGAACTGGCAGCATCTTTTGGATATGAATTTATAAACGGTTTCGAGCAGAAAGATGGGAATCATTGGCCGCCTGCTGAGTTTAAAACCGAAGATAATACATTAATGGAAGGTGAAATTACAAGAGGAATTAACGATGATGATAATATCAATATGGTAGCCACTTTTACGGGTAGCGCATTTAAAGGGCCTGAAGAATCGAAACCTTTATTGGGTTTTCCTCCGGAATATTATGCTTTAACACCTGATACAGCCTGGAGATTTAATGAAAGAACCCAAAGACAAGGATTGGAAGGTTGGCTGCAAGGAGCCTATCAAAAGTATAGAAACGGGAGGTTGGTGATTTTAGGAGAGGCCGCCATGCTCACTGCACAAACAGTAAATAGCTTTAAAATGGGTATGAGTTCTCCCAGAGCCCCTCAAAATCAGCAATTCGCATTGAATGTCATTCATTGGCTGGACGAAGTAGATGAGTACGTATCAGTAAAAGAAGTAATAGAAGCATTAAATGAAGAACTAGTTGAAGTATTTAATTCAGGAGAATATGCAAAGCTTGCAGACTTCTACACAGAAAATGCCAGGATTATGGGACCAAATAATCAGGTAGTAGAAGGAAAAGACGCAATACTAAACTATTGGAAATCACTGGAAGGAAGAGGGGTTAGTTGGGAATTAGAAGTTTTAGAGATTGAGGAACGAGAAGATTTAATTATACAGACAGGCATTTCAAGATTAGGGGTTAGGATTAATGGATCCACTAACATCTTCAATACGAAGTTTTTACTTCACTGGGAACTTGAGGAAGGCGATTACAAAATATCAATGGATTTTTATCAACAATACCAGTGATGGATTATTGTATTCACTTATAAAAAAGCTTCTTCTCAAGTTAATTTGAATCCAGAAGGTTCTTAGAATGATTTTAAGATGAGATTTATTAAACGAATTCAGGTTGAATTTTTCACGACCAATCCTATCAATTATGCGGACTTTATTTTTATTCGGCTTCCTTTTATTGATACAAAGCCAAAGTTATGCTCAAAAGAATATCAGATTTCAGAATGGAAACTGGTTTGATGGAGAAAGTTTTGTTAAAAAAGAACTCTATTCGGTAGATGGAGTTTTTTCAGAGACTAAACCCTCTAGAATTGATACAGTTATAAATTTAGCTTCCAAGTATATAATCCCACCATTTGTTGATGCACATTCTCACAATTTTGGAAATTCATATACCTTACAATCGGATTTAGAAGAGCACATATTAAAAGGTGTGTTTTACATTAAAGTTCTTAATAATTCTAAGAGAGGAGCATCCAGCCTTGATGGTTTAATAAATATTCCACAAAGTGTTGACGTCTTGTTTGCTCATGGGGGGTTAACCAGTAACTATAGTCATCCAATAGAGGTATATGAGGCATTAGCATTAGGTTTTTATTCTTATGAGCAACAAGTAAATAATGCTGAAGAGGTTTGGAACAGTAGAAAAATGGAAGATGATGCTTATTTCATTATTGATAATCTTAACGATCTAAATAATAAATGGGATACAATAAAAGCTGGTGAACCTGATATTTTAAAAGTATTTCTTAGAAATAGTGAAGTTTACGATCAAAGAAGAAACTTTAGACCTAAAAAAATTCAAAGATACGATGACGGTATTTCTCCAGATTTATTACCAGTTATTGTTAAGCTTGCTCATTCAGAAGGACTTAAAGTTTCCAGTTCAAGTAATTCATTTAATGATTTTAAAATCGCAATCGAAGCAGGAGTAGATCATGTTACTCATCTGCCATGTAATCAGGTGAGAGATGAAGGTGAAGAGTGCTTAATTACAATGGATGTAGCTAAAAAAGCAGCTAGCCAAGGAGTAGAGATTACAGTGATTGTTAATGAATTTGAAAAGGGAACCAGAACAGAAGAGGTTGATCAATTATCGTTAAGGAATATTGAATTACTTAACTCCCTAGATGCTAATATTAGTTTTGGATCAAATCAATATGGAAAATCATTGATTGAAGGACTGATTGCGTTTTCGAACTTAAATATTTTTAGAAAGGAAGAAATATTAAATATTGCTACTTATCATTCATTAAAATATATGTATCCAAACAGAAGAGCCGGGAAATTGATGGAGGGTTACGAAGCAAGTTTTTTGGTTTTAAATGAAAACCCACTATTAGACTTTAGTTCAATAAAAGATATCAAAGTGATCATGAAACAAGGATACATAATATTAACTAAATGAAGATTCTCAGTTACCAGTAGTCGATGCGAATTACTTATTTGGTTTTTTTTACGTAGAGTAGTTGAATAACCTCTCTTGAAAATTTTTATAGCTTTATTTAAATAACTCATATTCAGTTACTACTTCTTCAGATCAAAAACTTAATAAATATAACTGAATTAGATTACTCTGAAAGAAAGAGCGATAACGTTAAATGGTTTGCTCTATCTAAAAGTATAAAGGACGAAAAAATTGAAGTTCCTTTTCAATCTGGCTTTCTGTTTTAGCTTACTAATCGTTTTCAACAATAAGGTGTTAGCTCAGAAGCGCCCTCCAATAGAATTACAGAAGCTAGATTCCCCTCCGCAGTTAGATGGCAAAGTGCACGACTCAGAGTGGGGAAACATTACTCCACTAGGTGTATCAATGTTGTTTCCCGAGTACAATGGAAGTCCAACAGAAAAAACTGAAATCCGAATCGCATATACCGAGGATTATATCTGGGCTTCAATCAGGGCTTACGACAGTTCGCCGGAACTGATCCGAATAAACTCACTCTATCGTGACAGAGATAGCGGAGATGATACTTTTTCTGTAATTATTGATTCATTCAACAGTAATGAAACGGCAATGCAGTTTAAAGTAAACCCGGCAGGAGTCAGAATGGATCAGCTGATTCTTAATGATGCTGAGCCCGGAAGGGGGACTATCATAAACAGAGACTGGAATGCTTTTTGGGATGCAGAAGCCAGTAGTGACGAAACAGGATGGTTCGCAGAGTTGAGAATTCCCTTTTCAACATTACGTTTTAAAGCTGAGGAAGGCGAGCCGGTAGTTATGGGTATCAGATCTTTCAGATGGATTCCGAGAAAAGGGGAGAATCAAGTATTTCCTCTTACATCTCCGAATGAAGCCTCCAGACCCTGGCTTAAGCCGTCATTAGATCAGGACTTTGTTCTTGAGGATGTGGAATCAACGACTCCAATTTTTATTACACCATTTATTACAACCGGGCTAGGCTACGATCATCAACTTAATACCAATAATACCGATTACGAAAGAGTCAAATCCGCGGAGTTAAAGTTAGGAGGAGATGTAAAGTATAGTATTAGCTCAGGGCTTACTGCTGATCTAACAGTAAATACAGATTTTGCTCAGGTTGAAGCGGATGACCAGCAACTTAATGTGGGTAGATTCTCATTATTCTTCCCCGAAAAAAGGCCATTTTTTCAAGAAAGGTCAGATATTTTTGCGTTTAGTACGGGGGGCACAACAAGACTTTTTTATAGCAGAAGGATTGGTTTAGGTCCTGATGGAGAACCTATTGGAATATATGGCGGTGCCAGAATTGCCGGTGATTTCTCAGGAAATGACGTTGGCGTATTAAGCATGCAAACGAAAGACGAAAGAGGTATCCCGTCTGAAAATTTTGGGGTTTTCAGAGTTCGAAGACCGGTTATAAATCAGGGATCCAATGTAGGAGGGATATATACACACAGAATTTCCTCAAAGGGAGATTACAATGTAGCATACGGAATTGATACCAATATAATGACGGGAGTAAGAAACCAATTAGCGATCAGGTGGGCACAAACCTTTGATCATGAATTATCAAACGGGTTAAAATCCGGTCGGTTATTAGCCAGATTCGAGAAAATCGGAAGGGAGGGTTTTCTCTATAACACTGAATTTGTTTGGTCGGGGAAGGAATACTTTCCGGAAGTTGGTTTTACGGCTGCCAATGATTTTTACGGTGGGATTACGAATTTTATATATGGATGGGTTCCTGATAATTCCTTTTATCGAATTGCTGCTTCCAGGGTTGGGCTATTTACTAGAATCAGAAATGTTACAAACAGCCTCGAATATCTGAATATTCATAATGCGTGGTATTATACAGCATCCAACAATTCACAAGGAGAGCTAAGGGTAAATTATATCTATGAAGACCTCCCACGAGAATTAACGATTGCAAGAGCTATATCAGTGCCCTCCGGATCGTACGAATTCTCCAATATTTCGGTCCGATACAGAAGCGCATCCGGCAAGCAGATAACGTTAAATAGCTCCGCGAATATCGGAAGTTTTTACGATGGGTACCGTACGTTCGTATCCGGATCACCGGTTTGGAATGCAAATTCACATTTAGAGTTAGGGGTAGAATATCTGTATAACAGAATTCGGTTTTCAAAAAGAGATCAGCTACTCAACAGCCATATTGTACGAGCAAGGATAAATCTCGCGTTTAATAAAATGCTGTCAGCAGAAAGTTATTCTCAGTATAACAGCATCAACGAAAAAGCACTGGTAAATCTTCGAATTCGATATAATTTCTCAGAAGGGCATGATTTGTTTGTTGTTTTAAATGGGGATTTAAACACGGTATCAAATGACGGTATTAACGAACCAACATTGCCGATTTCTGAGAGGGGAATATTTCTTGTTAAATATAATCGCACATTCCTTCGCTAATCATGCATGAGAACTATATCTCAGTTAAATCATAAAATAAAAATCATGTTTACTTGATTTTACAAAGATAAAATAATCTTACTTAGAATAGAACGTATTAGCTCTAAAATTTACTTCAAACTGCAAACTACTTTATCCTTTCTGATTCAAACTTAAATTACTTATAAATGGATTTAATCAATTTCAAAAAAATCATTTTTTTACTTGTTCTTTTTTTTCCTGCTTATTTAAATGCGCAGACTTCGGTGTTGCTAGATAACGTACATGTTATCACTATGGAAACCGATGAGATACTTACTAACCATGCGGTTCTTATACAAAATGGAATAATTCAAGAGGTGTCTCGATCCGGCGAAATTGAAACGGGCCCAGATACACAGATTATTGATGGAAGAGGTAAGTATTTGCTTCCTGGCTTCATTAATATGTATACCCATATAAGTAAAGAGTCGCTTCCTTTATATCTTGCAAATGGACAAACAACCGTACGAGATGCGCCAAGTCATATTGCAGTACTTGGTTTGAGGGAAGGAATAAAATCTGGTGAATTGTTAGGTCCAGAGGTGCATAGTATTGGTTTACGGGCCACCGGGATGCCAGCGCCTTATCATGGTCAACAACCGACAACAACTCCAGAAGAAGGAAGAGAGCAAGTTCGTGAAGCAATACGTTTAGGGTATGATGGTATGATGATATATGCTACATGTTCTCCATCAACCTATGAAGCGATAATGGATGAAGCGGCTAAACACAATTTTCCAATATCCGGGCATTGGCCTATGTATGTAGATCAGGAAATAACTATTTCCGGATCTCAATCAACCTATGATAATTTTTCAGGGCTAACAAGGGGCGGTAATCTCAGAGTTGACGAGGAATTTTTAATAGATGGACTTAAGAAATATAACAAAGCTATTGTTCCAACAATATCAATTCACCGGCTATGGGGCACAAGTCATCTGGATCACGAGCTGCACGAAAGTTTACCACTTCAGTATGTACCAACAAAAATGAAAGCTTCCTGGATACCTGATGGGGATCCTTCTCAGCCAAGTACGTACAATTATGAGAATGTAGCACGTTTGATCAAACGTATGCATGATGAAGGCATTCAACTGTATGTTGGAAGCGATGGCGGATTTCCGATGGCAGTACATGGGTTTTCATTTCATGATGAGTTAGAATCATTTGTAGATGCTGGCATTCCTGAATTCGCTACACTAAAATATGCTACTGTTGATGCAGCCAAATATTTAGGCAAAGAAAAAACGGGGTTAGTTAAGCAAGGTTATGAAGCTGATTTAGTATTGCTGGCCGGAAATCCATTAGAGAATATTGCCGAATCAAAGAATGTTGAGGGCGTTGTATTGAACGGACGATGGTTAAGTAAGGAGTTTCTTGATGAGCAACTGGATGCAGTGGAAGAAGTTATTTCTTCTCCAAGAGAAAGGTTTGCTGACTGGGAGAATTATTTAGTGAAGGATACAGAGTCAGAAGAATACCACTATTCTTATACATCATTTGAGCAGGAAGTTGGAGAAGAGAAAATAATTATTGACAGAGAATCTAGTCGAAATTTTATCATGCGTGCTGTTTCTGTTGTTGATGGGCCTGACTTCCGTGAAACCTATGCGTATTATCGAGTTAATGGACGCCAGGTAGATTCTTTATCTGTTATTGTTAAAGGGGCAGATGGAGAATCTCAAATTTCTGCTTACAGATCAGGGAGAAAAGTAATTGTTGAAGGAGAGGCTCCGTTTCATGGGACATTTAAATACGAAGAACCATTCTTACCCGGAATGTTGTTGTTGGCGCCTTTTACATCCCGTTATTTTGATATAGATATTCTTGCAAATTATCAACTGGGACTAATGCTGCGAAAGAGCCTCAATGAGGGACAGGCTGATCAGTTACCCTCTGTACAAGTTGAAATGAACTCCGAAGAATTCGGAAAGAAATATATCGTTGACAGGTTCGATTTGACCGTGTACAGGAATAAGGATGAAAAGGGAAATCAGGTATTCACTTTTATTCATCCAGGTTTCTCAGGATACCGTTCTTTAACTCAACCTTCATTCAATGTAAAGGCAGAGGTGAGAGAAGATCAGTTTATTTATTCTCTGATTTACAATAATTACAAAATAGAACGGGTGTTATAAAGATATAGCCTCTAATATTTCTTGTTAAATATAATCGCACAATTTTCGCTAATTATGCTTGAAAACTATATCCCAGTTAAAAACAATTCCCAATTAAATCAAAAAATCAGCTATTCAAAGCAATTTGATTCCTTAAGGCAGCTTCAGTTAGTATAGTCTGAGATGTTGATAAGAACTAAAAAAGACAGCCAATCTCATCGCAGGAGCAACAATGAAAAGTCTAAAAACTGTTATATCTGTAATACTGTTAACCTTTTTCATAAACAGTTGCTCCTTATTAGCTCTTGAATTTGGGGAAACAGAAATAGTAAATGGGAATAAAGGAGAAGCATTAGATGAGTTCTTCACTAAGTTGGAGTTTTTTGGTTTTGGAGGACAGTTATTAATAAAAAATGAGGGAGAAATAATACTTCAAAAGGCTTATGGTTATGCCGGTAGATCCGAGGGTAGAAAATCTGATTTAGCTACGGTTTATTCGGTTGCTTCATTGGGAAAGCAGTTTACGGCAACGGCAATTTTAAAGCTTGAACAAGATGGGAAACTAAGCATAGATGATACTATTGATAAGTATTTTGATAATCTGGCTGAGGATAAGAAAGCTATTACAATCTTAAACCTGCTAACGCATAGTTCAGGGCTGCCCTATCATGTGGATTCAAATTTCACTGAGGAAGGAATAACGCGAGAGGAATTAGAGCGCAGAATAGTACACCTGAATCTTTTATTTGAACCCGGTACGAGCAGTTCTTATTCAAATCCGGGATACAATCTTCTGGGTTTGATCATAGAAAAACAATCAGGGAAATCATTTCAGGAGTATCTTATTGAGGAGCTCTTTGAGCCTGCCGGAATGGAAAACACTCATTTTAATTCACCTTCTCTGGATGTAGTGGGAGCACATTCTTACAGTGATAATATTGATCACGGCGATGCATCGAAACAACCATTTTTTCTGAAATCTCTTGGAGCAGGAGGACAATTAAGTACCGTTGAAGATCTTAATAAATGGGAAAAAGCCTTAAACGAAAACCTGATCATAAATGAAGAGCAGAGCAAAAAACTGATCACCCCGTTCTTAAGAAATGAAGCCCTTGGTTGGAGAGTTTTTGAAACAGGCAGAGGAACAAAAGTTGTTTTGCACCCGGGAGACTTTCAGGGCTTTAATGTTGAGTTCAGGAGATACGTCGATGAGTCAAGAACAATCATCTTACTAAGTAATATCCGTGAAAATGCTAACGGATATAGAAGGGTTCTGATGAACTTAATCGGACAGTATTTAGAAGGAGAAACTGAATTACCTGAAATTCCTGATTTATATCCGGCAAAAGATTTGAATATTGATATAGAAGACTATCAGTTTCACTCATCAGATTATAAAGTAATCCGGGAAAAGGATGCTTTATACCTGACACCTCAAACAGAGAAAGGCCTTGCTCTTTTTAGCAGTATTCAGGATGAAGAGAGATTGGATCTTTTAAACCGACAGGCCAGCGAAGTTTTAAAACGATTAGAAAACCAGGAATTTAATGAGACCTCGAAGTATCTGAATAGGAATCTTACAGTGCCTGCGGTAGAAAATATTTGGAGGACTTCTATGAATATATTCGAAGAAGAGTTAGGGAGAAAAAGAAACCAGGAGCTCATCGGTACTTATATCTCAGACGAGATGATGTCGTTCAGTTATTTCAAGCTCGAATTCGAAAAAGGTTCAAAAACGGGAACATTGGTTTGGTTCAGGGATAAGCTTATTGCCTATCATTTCGGCACCGATTACCCGCTATATAAGAAGCTTGGATTTGACCAGTTTGGAAATCTTTTTAATTATTCAGTATTCAATAATGATTTAATCAAAATTAGTTTTGCAGGTGGTACTCCGAAAATAACGGTGACAAAAGAATAACCCCTGACTGTAAGATCAAGTCTTGGCTATTACATATAATTACTGACAATCTCTTCTACCGACAAACTTTGAACGTTATCTATTTGAATATCCGGTACTACTCCCTGTAAGTTTTCCTGTCCACAAGGGAGGTAGAATTTTTTGAAAGAGATTGTGCCGGTCAGCTTAGTATTTGGTAACTCAAATCCAATATTGTCTCCATAGAAAATTGTTAATCCGCCGGTTTCTTCTCCTACGATGGTACCTATTTCATAACACTTTATAGTATTTGAAAGAATTGAAGCACTGGAAAAAGTAAAATTACTTGTAATAAAGATTGATTCTCCTTCAAAACTATGCTTCGGTTTTTCAAGACCGAACACTATTTCTGTCTCTTTACCTTCTTTCGCAAAAGTTGCTCTTCCAACTTTGGTAAGAAATGCGAACGGATACACGTACCACGGCACATAGTTTTCACGAATGTATTTCTTTTGTTTTTTACTGGCTCTCACCAGCATTTTGTCAACTTGTTTAAAAGGCTTATTGGAAAGATAGTTAAGAAGACTGGTTCCTAATTCAGAATTGCCACCGGAATTTTCTCTGAGATCGACAATCAGTTTGCTGATATTTTTCTCTTCCATCTCTCTGAAGGATGATTTTAAAAGTTGGTCAAACTCATCCTTTTTAACCATGGAGTTGAACTCCAGAACACCTGCATTTAATTCTTCAGATATTCTGAATGAATGATTCGGAATACTTACATCCTCATTCTTATTCAGAGTATCTGAATCTTCATCTGTTTTTTTTATAAGAAGAGTTTCAGAATCTCCTTCTAATTCAATTTCAAAGGAATCCACATCCCCATATATGAACCAGATAAACTTGGCAAACCTTTTTTCGATAACGATGTTTTGAAAAGAGGTGAGTTCGGCTGATGTATACGTCCTCATTTCGGTAAGAAGTTCGTCCGCAGAAACCCCATTGATAGAGAGTACTTTCCTCTCTACTACTTCATTTTGATCAGACACAAATATCGAGACCTGATCCTGATCAATTGATACTTCATACGGAAATATGAACCCACTTTCTTTGAAAGAATTATACTCTTTTGCAGGGAAGTTGATTTCTGTATGTCCATCATTAAGCAGAGTAGAGAGTGGAATTATTCTCTTAGCAAACTCAATCCGGTTCAGTTGTTCAGGTAAATTACTTCTAACAGAATCCACCGCCTCGATGAATCTTTCTTTTTCATAATAGGCGAAGGGGTTCGGGTGGATTTCCATTAGAGATTCGGTAAAATAGTCAAGGTCTTGAATTAGTTCTTCTCTTGAATAAGTTACCTCAGTTTTTTGGGTAGATTCTTGCTGAAAACCAATCAGAGGAATCAGGGCCAGAAGGATAAATTTATACATTGAAAATATTCTATAATTAGATGTTAAATCGTATTGATCTTCTAATTATATGCAACTAGTCACTGTTTGGAGCCCGAACTTATATGTTCGCACTTTTTTTCTGACGGTATTTTGATGGGGTTAATCCGGTTTCTTTTTTAAAAACAGAGTTAAAAGTGGACTTGGAGTTAAATCCGGAGTCAAACATAATTTCTCCGATTCTGTCTCTTTGATTATTCGGATCGAGTAACAATTTTTTGGCATGTTGAACTCGATATGAATTTATAAATTCATAAAAATTTCGTCCTGCTTTTTCATTAATAACTCTCGAGATCTTATAATTCTTTTCTCCCAGCTCCAGGGAAAGATCTTCAAGACTTAACTTTTCATTAAGAAATAGCTTCTTCTTATCGATAACTGATTTTAATTGTTCATAAAGAGAATCAATTTCTTCCTGAGATAAAGAGTTACCGCCATACTTTTCTTTTTTTGTGATCAGCAAAAAAGAGGAATTAATAGATTTATAGTAGAGATAACTGATTAGTACAAGCACGGACAAGAAAACAAAGGTACTTCTCATATAATCGTCTACACTTTGTAACGTAGATTCAAGCAGTAAAAAAATCAGTACTACTAAAAAAATGACTATTAGGTTTTTTACCCAGTCTAACCGGTAGCTGTGAACACTGGAATAGTTATTCTCTAATTCCCTGTGATAATGTTTTATCTCCTTAAGAGATAAGTAGAGGTAAAAACCTATATGGATGATAACAGGCAGGTGGTAAGTTTTATAAATAAAGTTATAGATGAATTGATGGAAAGGAATGAGACCTGCAAGGATAATAATAGAGGGAAGAAAGTGAATTTTCAGATTGCTAAGCTTGCTGTTTAATTCATACATCATTGATACAACAAACAGATAAATCAGAGGACCATACAGGAACCCAAAAAAAACTCCAAGATTCCATTGTTGACTTATTAGATTGGTCGTAATAAGGATGACATTTAGAAAATTGAGCCCAATTAAGGCAGTTAAACTTGCCAATAGGAGCTTGTGAATTTTTTTACTTTTTGAGGATAAAAGTATAGTGGTGAAAAAAAACGAGAGATAGACTATAACAGGAGGGACAATCTCAAAAGTATATTCAAAAAACGACTGCATTATTACCAATTCTATTAATCTCGATGCAAAAACAACATATTTCTGAGGCTTCTTTTCATCAATAGGCTCGGATAGAAAGATACATAGAATTTTAGATACTAAGACAGTTAAACATAAATGCAATATTGGTCTGGGTGGAGCATTTAAGACTATATCTATATCAGATGCTCATTTGAATAAAATAGATGACACCTAAATCTTGAGTTGAAGGAGTAAACGATTTAGACGGGTTTTTGTTGATGGAAAAATTTGGCGATTCGAATTGATCAAATTACCCACAATTTAAATATTTACTCAATATGGTGATTCCAGCACAATTAACATTCCATTTTTTGCTAAAGCTTGTCTTTTAATGAGTCGAATACCATGGCTGTAATCAAAGTAATCTCTGCGGTGTACGGTGCTAAATGGTTGTATAACGGTTGAATCCGATAAATGCCAGCCATAAATTGCTACTTTTTCAGAATCTCTGCGTATTGCAATTACATCTTTTTTATGACCCGCTATCAATTTTCCAGACGTATTTGTGAAACCGGAGTCCACTAGCTGTTCTTCAATTAATTGATGGTGTTTAAGGTAATACGTTCTGGTTGTCATTTCATCGGTTGGTGGCATTGGAATGGGGGCAAGTTTAATGTCTGCCTGTTTATAGATCGCATCTACCATTTCCGGTGTTGGGAGCCACATTTCTAAACTGTCAACAAGTTGAAGTGCAGCTGAGTATCCTAAAGGAGTTCTGATTCCATCTTCTGAGTAATAATCTGCAGACACACATATTGTGAGGCTATCGTACAAAACAGGAATAAATTCACCGCAAAAAGATTCTTGATTTTCAGGATTGGAAAAACTGAATTGTGTTGAGCTCAATCCTGAAAAAAACCATACGGCAGCAATAGTAAATACAATATTAAATTTCATACAGTGTACACTTATCTAAACATACTAATTAATCCAAATCAGTGGGATAATTCAACATCTGTTTCCAATGCAAGAAAATTCTTAACAGTTTAATTTATTTTGGTGCAATAGATTCAAACATCCTCACATCTTTATCTCGAGAGGAATTCATACTGGACAATATCGTAAGAAGCTGCAGTAGTAAGATATCTTGGAAACCCCGAAATAAAAGCTGTGAAGGAAATCTTCGGATCAGTATAATCCAAGAAACAATTAAAAACGTAATTGAAAAAAATATTCAAGGAATATGAAATGACCTTCTTAATTAAATTTTTGGTATTTCAATCGGTTCTAAGCATGTATGGAGAGGGATCTCTTTCAACAGATAGTGTTGATACGGGAATCGCTTTTGATAGAGGCGAAGAAGTTGCTTATATCGTCAGGCATAATGGAAAGTTGGGACAGAGAAATAATCCTCCGGCAAAAATTTACCGATATACAAAAGAAAACGATAATTGGATAGCCAAAGGATTTTCATCATTTAGTGATAAAGATTCTCAATGGTCAGATACAGATATTTTTATTTCAAGAGATGAACAAACGGCTTTCTTTGTCTCAAATCGGTTTTATGAAGGAAAGCCCGGCGAAACTGATCCGGATATCTTTACAGTAAAAAAGAATGATAATAAGGAGTGGGGTATTCCTAAACCTCTGTTAGCAGTTAACTCATCTGGATATGAATCAAGTCCTGTATCAGATGCTAACGGAAACCTTTATTTCATATCTATGAACGAAGGTGGATTTGGTCTGGGCGATATTTATACTTCAAAACTTGATGATAAAGGAAAATATCAGCAGCCGGTGTTAATCCCCGGGGAAGTGAATTCAGAATTTGGTGAATGGAATTTAATTATTTCTCCACATGCTGATTGGATGATCTTTGAATCGTCTGGTAGACCAGAAGGATTATCACCCTATGGTGATCTTTATTTGAGTAAAAAAAATGAAAAAGGAAATTGGATAAAACCGATTCATTTGTCTGAGATTAATAGTAAAGGATCGGACCTTAATCCTCGTATCCTTTATAAATCAAAAAAACTAGTATTCGCAAGCTCAAAGACCTTCGATAGCCAGCAAACGGATTTTTACGTGTTAGATTTAGAGAAACTTGGATATTCGTTATCCATCGATTAACAGTAAATAATAGATTAAGCCGTTTAACAACAAAGAGAGATTAAGCTCATATCCGTGCTCAAAAGTTAGAAGGTATCATACTAATTGAATTCAAGATTGCAAATCAGAGTTTGGTTATTCACGTTTTTTAAAAAACAAAAAACCCATTATGTAAATACTCACCTAAAAGATAGATGAAACCAAATTTTATTAGCGCACTATTTTTTTCCAAACTGAAGATTAATTCACTGAACCGACACTTTTCTATTTCGTAGAGCCCATTTAATAATTTCTGCATAAGTAACTTTTGTTTCATTCTTAAAAATGAAATCAAATATGCATCGAATTACATTTTGTTTACCAATTGTAGTACTGGTTCTATTTGTGAATTATATACAAGCTCAGAATAGTAGTATTCTAGATTCAATTTTAACTGCAAACAAGTATACATTTCAGATTGAAGATGGAATAATTGTAGGGGATGGATTTAATTTCATCGTTAATGAAGCTGCTAATTCCCAATTCTTTATGGTTGGGGAGTTACACGGAAATTCAGAAACTCCAGCTTTTATATCCGCTATTCTATCACCTCTAAAAGAGCTGGGCTACAACCACCTTGCTCTTGAGATAGGTCCATATTCAAATAAAAAAATACATACCCTTTTTAACGAAGGAGGGATTTCATCACTTGCAGATTTTTATAAAGAATACTCCTTAAAAGATGAAGTACCCGTTCCTTTTTTTTGGGCAATGGATGAAGCAGAGATGCTGAAGAACGCATATTCAAAAGAATATAAAACATGGGGTATCGATCAGGAATTTGTTTTTGCTGCTCCTTTTTTCTTCGACGATATTTATAGAAATATTTTAGCTCTTAAACTTGAATCTGAAGAATCTGTTTATGAAGAAATCTATAAAAAAGCCTCAGATCGAATCAAAGAATTGTTGTGGAGTGAAGACAAAAACAGGTATCAAATGATTTTTAAGGATAAAGACATTAACGTATTTCTTTTAATGTCTTTTGGCTATAACTCAGAAATAGATGAATTGATTAAGGCTCTTCAGATAACATGGAGAATCTATGAAGATAACGCATTGAGAAGGAGCTTCAGAAATAACAATATCCGTATCGAGCTTATCAAAGAATATTTCACAGATCAGTACAAAAAAGCATTAGAGACAGAAAAAAAGCCTAAAGTATTGGTTAAGATGGGAAGTATGCATACAGTATATGGATATACAGCTATTGGGATTTATGATATCGGAAATTACCTCAGAGAATTGGCTATTTACAACAACAGTCAGTCATTCAACATAGCACTGGCAGGGAGGTATTATGTGCGTGATACAGGGGAAAGAATAGACCGATTAGAGTTTGTGCCTGAATATGAAGAGTTATTCAAGTATGAAGAGGAGGGTGATAAAAACTGGACTATTCTGGATTTGCGACCACTTAAAATGGCTCTGATTGACGGAACTCTTAAGGTAGAAGAACGGGCTTTTATGTATCTGCTTCTCAGATATGATGCTGTTTTGTTAAAAACATTGAACAGAGCAACCCGTCATACGGTCAATTTCAAAGAAGGGGGCTAAGTTTGGAAGGGTTACAGGAGTATTTAAAGGTATTTAAAAGCTGGGTTTATGTAATTGCTGTATCCATTCTTTCATGTACTTCGGTTAGCGAACAAGAGATAAGGCAGGAATTCATATTTACTCCCGTTACGTCAGATTTCACCAACGCGAAGGCAAGTACAGGTGGAATTAGTTTAATTGATATTGATGATGATTCAGACTTGGATGTGTATGTATCGAATGGCTATGATGTAAGTTCCACATCCCCCGAACCTCAAAAAAACCGTCTGTACATTAATGATGGAAAGGGAGGATTGATTCTGGACGAACTATCAGTACTCAGTAACGACAGCATGTTTTCTTCAGGAAGTACATGGGGAGATTTTAACAATGATGGCTTCATCGATGTTTTTATTTCAAATCAAAGAGCTCAGGATAATGTTCTTTTTAAAGGAGAAGGTCCCGGAATCTTTACAAAGGTGGAGAGTATACTATCTGGTGATGGGGGGCATTCATATTCTGCAAATTGGGTTGATATAGATCTGGACGGAGATCTGGATTTATATGTAGCCAACGGCGGGCTTAGTCACAGAGAAGAAGATTTTATATACAGGAATGAAGGAATAGATTCATTTGTGAAGGTAACCTCAACCGGAATAACTAAAGACACACTTTCAACAATTGGAGGCCTCTGGAGAGATTTTGATCACAACGGTCTTCCGGATTTATATGTATCCCACAGATTAAGCCTGGACAGAGTGTACTTCAATCAGGGAAATTGGGTATTTAAGATGGTAGAGCTTGAAGCTCCTGTTGCTGAGCGTTACTCCTTTCCCAAAAGCGCAGGTACAGCATCCGATATAGACAATGATGGCGATATTGATATCTATCAAACTTCCTTAATGGGAGGTGCGAACTTTCTTTTCATTAATGATGGAAAAGCCGGGTTTAAATTCGAAGAAGCTGGAGCACTCACTTCACTTGGCGGACATACTTATGGAGCTATTTTTGCAGATCTTAATAATGATGGAATGCAAGAAGCTGTTGCAGCTAATTGGGGAAGTTCCGCACAGTTTTTTTCACAAAAAGGAGAGGAGGGTGAATGGGTAAATACGGAAATACTTGGAGATCATATACTCTTTGCGTCAACTATTTCAAGCGGAGATTTAAATGGTGATGGAAAACAAGATTTACTTCTTCCTCAGTGGCCCAATTCAAGAGGTGAGTTTGAGAAAAATCATGTTTATCTAAACGAAACTACACGTGCAGGAAACTGGCTGAGCATTAAGCTGGAAGGTATTAAATCGAATAGATCTGCAATAGGTGCAAAGATCAGAATATGCTGTACTGATGGGAAAAATAGTTTACTCATTTACGATGAAATCTCATCTCAACAGACCTGGAGATCACAATCCGGACTTAGCAAACAATTCGGAGTAGGACAATGCAGGGTTATCGATACCCTAAGAATAGAATGGCCTTCTTCAAAAGCTACCGCACTTGAAAATGTTAAGGTCAATCAATTGTTAAGGATAAAAGAATCTAATACTAACTGAAAGCAATGTGTGTTGCAGAGATAAATAATTCATCATTGGTAATTACTCCATTTCATCTCAAAGACCTGAAAAAGCTGATTTACATCTTCAGGTTGAATGTGCCTGAATACTTTGCATCAAAGGAAGAAGCTGATTTCATACACTATTTGAATTCCTATTCCGGTAATTACTTTAGCGTTAGATATAATGGAATTCTTATTGGAGGGGCAGGGTATAAAATTGAAAAAGAAAAACATGCGTACTCAATCTCATGGATTTTTTTACATCCTGATTATACCGGAAATGGTATAGGTAGTTACATGGTCAATTTTCTATTGGAACTTTTCAGTAGGGAAGAGGCCCTCAAAGTAATCAGGGTAGAGACTTCTCAATTCGGCTATAAGTTCTTTGGATCATTTGGGTTTTCAACAGTGAAAAAAGAAAAAGACTATTGGGGAGAAGGCTTAGATCTATATCGAATGGAGATGCAAAAAAGTATAAATGTATAGGCTATCAGTCATCTAAATATTTTATGTTAGTTTTTTGCTCCAATACTTTAAGAGTAGGTTTTGATTGGAGACTCTTTTGATGAATAACAAACAATCATGTTTAAGCTTCTTAAATGGATATAAAAACTCTGAATTTAAATATGCTGAAAGATAGAATACTTCTTCTCATAGTCATTGCCATCCTAACAGGCTGTTCTACAAAAAAAGAGAATTATAATAGGTCAGGTTTTGAAACTACCGGGCAGTTACTACAAGCAATGAAGTCAAAAAACGATAGTACGTGGTTTAAACATTTCACGTTTAAACAGCACACAGTTTTTTTTGATACAACAGTTCAAAAAGTTGATTCTGCTTTATGGTACGAAGCCGTGAGTTATCCGTACCTATTCAGAATAGATAGGGATATTAACAAGGATAACTACACGATCTACCGAAATGATAGTACATATCATATACTAGCCGATACTATGTACAGCGCTACCGACAATCCGGCTGTGCATTTGGTAATTAAGGGCGGTCTGTATTTTATTTCATTAGATGAAACCATTGAAAAATTAGAGAAGTATGGATTCAACCTTCAGGCTTTTAGAAAAGATGTATTCATGGATGAGCCTGTATATGTGGTAGGCGATGAGGATACCCAGTTCTGGCTTCATGCTAAACATTTTTATTGTGTGAGAAGGATATCTACCAACAACCAAAACAAGAAAACAGATGTAGTATATGAAGATTTTAAACCTCTGGGTGACGGCTGGGTGGAGCAGAAAGTAACTTTCTACTATGATGGAAAGAAGAGAATGGAAGAGTTCTATCAGGATATAAAGTTAAGAGATACAATAGACGTGAGAACTTATGACATTAATAAAAATTATACGTGGTATGATACATACTGATCTTCATAAGGCAGAAGCCGGAATTGCAAATACTAAATAAATAGCGATTATGAAAATCCTGTTCCTTTCATTTTTATTGATTTTAGCTAGCAGTTTTGAGCTTTATTCTCAACCCGGAGTTCTTAACTCTATTTACGATTCTATTGATCAAAGAATCAAAGCAGAGCATTTTGAATTGCTTCAAGAGTTTTTGTCTATACCTAATGATGCCAACTATCCGGAGCAGATAGAGCAAAACATCCAGTGGCTTACAGATAGATTTGAAGAACTCGACTTTGTAACTTCGATATTGAAAACTCAGGTTTTGCCACTTTTTTTTGCAGAACAAAAAGTAGATGAAACCCTGCCAACAGTGCTTTTCTATATGCACTTTGATGGGCAACCCGTAGACTCTTCAAAATGGGAGCAGGAAAACCCGTATGACCCTGTGATCAAAATGACGTCAGGAGATAAATGGGAAGAAGTCGATAATGTAGATATTGAGAAACTTGATGAAGACTGGAGAATTTTTGCCCGGTCGGCGTCTGATGATAAAGGACCAATAGCGATGTTCTTATCAGCCTTGCAAGCCATGCAGGCAAAAGGTGTTCAGCCAAAATTCAATATCAAAGTAATTTTGGATAGCATGGAAGAAAAAGGATCACCAGTTCTCGCTCCTGCCGTTGCAGATCACAAAGTAGTTTTGGCATCTGATTATCTGGTAGTTTTTGATGGTCCCATGCATGACTCAGGGCTCCCGACTCTTCTGTACGGAGTAAGGGGAATTACCAGAATGAGGCTCGAAATCTATGGACCTTCGAAACCACAGCATAGTGGTCATTTTGGGAATTATGCTCCGAATCCTGTTTTTCGAGCGGCTGAGTTATTGGCAAGTATGAAAGATGAAGATGGAAAAGTAATAATTCCGGGATTCTATGATGGAATTGAACTAGATAAGAACGCTAAGAAAATTATGGAAGCTGTTCCTGATGATGAAACAGGTATTCAGCAAAGAGCAGGTTTTGCACGTCCTGAAAAGGTCGGGGAGAATTACCAGGAATCTATTCAGTATCCATCTCTATCTGTATTAGGAATACAATCCGGGTGGGTTGATAGTGAGACCAGAACCATAGTGCCTGATAAAGTAATAGTTGAGATGGATATCAGAACAGTTCCTGAAAGTGATAGTAATCGATTAATTGATCTGGTGAAAAGACATATCACAAGCCAAGGGTTTACAATCCTGGATCACACTCCTAATGAAACTGAAATGTTGACTATAGATAAACCGATCTACTTTCAAGCCAACCCATTAATGTTTCCTTTCCGAACCCCAATTGATTCTAAAATCGGAAGCTGGTTAAGAGGGTCTGTTGATGAGGCACATCAAAAAGAAATTGTACAGATCCGAATTAGCGGGGGCAGCGTTCCATTATCATTCTTTATAAATGAGTTGGATGTCCCTGCAGTGTTGGTACCCTTAGTAAACCCTGATAACAATCAGCATAGCCCAAATGAAAACTTAAGACTGGGAAATTATTTCGATGGGATACGAACTATTGTTTCTATTCTTAATCATCAAATCAGCGAATAAGTACTCACTTTGTATTTAAAGTGCGAAAAATGGGGCTGAAACCGCACAATACTATTCTTAAAGACACCTTTTATAGGTAAGTGCGGACTATCTTGTTCATTTATATAATTAAAATTTTAATGGATCGACTTACTTTCAGGTTTTTAAGTTCTGTCCATTACGTCATCTACCTGGTACAATTATGAATCAACTAAATAATCTCTTTGAAAAAAAATCGGCATTTGGAGAGCTATTTATTCGCTTTGCAATAGGTTTCCATCTTATTTATGGTACACAGGATAATATATTCTCTTGGGATAGAATGCTAGAGTTTTCAGAGTTTCTTACAGCCTTCGGATTTCCATTACCTCTTATCTCAGCAATGGTTTCTGTTTATGCTCAGTTTATATCTGGCATAATGTACATTCTTGGTTTTCAGGTAAGAGTCGCAGCAATGGTTATGATTTCCAACTTTCTGGTTGCCTTAATTATGGTTCATATTGGCGACAGCTACCCGGGTATGTTTCCAGCAATTATGATGCTTGCAGGATCTTGTTATCTGTTATTTAATGGGAGCAAAGTATTTAGTATTGATAATGTTCTTACTCATAAAAAAATATAGGGAAAGTTACTTTTTCAATAAGCTATAAGTTCCAAAAAGGTCAGTTTCAAAATTCATTTGTGTATGCCAGTCAAGTACTTCGCCTATTCTTCTGGCAAAATCCTTTAAAACACCAGAAAATGCATATTGTGCTGGTAGTTCAGTACTCAGGATTAAATATGAGACTAGAATGAATGATGTAACACAGACAATTTTTTCATAAAACCCGGGACTTTTAATTACACCAATCTTCAGAAATTTTCACAGACGAAGAAAAATCCTGATAGAAAACATTAATTTCAATATCAGAGCCTCCTTCAGGTATAAATGATCCGTCTATTCCGATTTGAGCTTTACCAGACTCAAGAGAGTAGGTTGCAGTATGCGCTAAAGAGTACTTTATACCATTGGATAATGTTAGTACCGGGTTCAACCTGCGAAATTTTCTTCCTGGCACCGACTGACTTGGAATACATTCAAGATGTACTTTCATTGACTCAGGAGTTGATTCCGTATCAGTTCCATAGAATAATTTCAATGGTAAATGGATACGTTTAAGCCAATCGGCATTAGTATGGCGAGCATCAGGAACTTCATAATAAAAATTTTGTATACCCGGTTCTAACCCTTTCTCGTCTAAAGCTTTATAAAAGGGCACGTAATAATTCCATTCGTTAGTACCTATATCGAACCAGAGCTTTTGCTCCAGATTTTCCATGGTATTAACCTCCTTGAAAATCTGATAATTGTTAACCCAAAATGAACCTGAAAGTGAAGCGGAGTATTTTATATGTTCGGGATACTGAATCCCCATCCATGTTGAGACAAGTCCGCCAAGGGATGCGCCCATAATTCCAGTTCTGTTTTCTTCAATGTTATACTGCTTTTGGATAAAGGGAACTACAACTTCAAAAATTGAATTAGCATACTCCTTTGAAGAAGGAGTGTAAGTCCCCCAGTTTAGCATAATCCATGAATCGATATATGGGATATACCAGTCGTTTCTGTTTCCACTAGTATGTATAGCAACTGCAATGATCGGTTCTATCTCTTCCGAATCAATCAGCTGGTTAAGTTTGGTTGAAAAGTTCCAGTTTGCCTGATTAAAAATAACTTCTCCGTCATTAATGATTAACAGTGGATATGATTGCTCTGAATTTACCTCCAAAGGTGTGTAAACGTCTATTATCATTCCGTTGGGTAATGTATACCTTTCAACTTGTTTGGAGACCTGGCTCACTACTTCATTTGGGTGCGAACAACTGAATATCCACAACAAAAGGATTGAGTTAAGAATAGGGGTTTTAGAATTCAGGAAGTCTCGAAAAGAGTGTTTCATATTTTAAATATAAACCCACGAGCTTAGAATAGACTTAATAGTGTACCTGAATGGCTCTAAATAGGGATGAATATGGAGCTTTTATGTTTATAGGTAACAGGGTTTATTACAAGGCTACCTTCATCACAAAAAAGTGTTACTTGGGTAATTCTCTTAAGATCAAAACGATCAGCAATCATAACTTCAAACTAAACAGGAATAAATTATAAGGATGAGTGTGAAAACTATTTTCTCTACATTATTGATATGGCTGTTAAGTGCTACAGGGGTATTCGCCCAAAACTATATTGATTATTTTAATCAAGGTCGTACAGCATTTGAAAGTGGGGATAATGAGTTATTTCTGGATAATCTGATAAAGTCAGACTCACTGAGACCAAATCACCGGGTTATTCTTTTTACTCTTGCAAGAGCTTATGCAGAAAATGGTAAAGAAGAAAAAGCTTTTGAGGTTTTAAAAAAGGTTTCTTCATTTTACGCATCAGAAACTATCCTGGATTCCACTAGCTTTAGTAATCTGATTGATCATGAAGATTGGGGGAAGCTTGTAAACGATATCAGGCAAGCCAATCATAAAATAAGTTCCAGCGAATTAGCCTTTCAGCTTAAACCGAAAAATTTACATTTGGAAGGCATAGAGTATGATGCAGATAGAGATTGTTTTTACTTTACAGATGTCCATGCTGGAAAAATATACAAGACAGACCGTAAAGGAGATAAATTAGAAGTACTTACAGATTTATTAGCACAAGGGTACTGGGCACCTATGAGTGCTAAAACTAATCCTCAAAATAAGCAGCAATTATGGGTGGTAAGTTCAGCCGTAACGGTTCTTTCAGAGTATGATAATTTAATGAAGGGTAAATCTGCTTTATTACTGGTTAGTAAGGACACCGGAGAAGTTCTAGAGGAATATTTCCCTTCAGAAGAGAATCATTTATTTGGTGATCTGATAATAAGTTCTGAAGGAGAGGTCTATATATCAGATAGCCAGATTTCAAAAGTTTATAAACTCGATAAGTTTAATGGTAAAATAATTGAAGCCTTTTCTCATTCAAATTGGTGGAGTTTGCAGGGAATTACACTTTCGGAGGATGAGTCTAAACTTTACGTTTCGGATTACATTACAGGGATATTCCTGATAGATTTAGCTAAAGGTGTAATAAAGCCGCTTATCCCAAAAAATGAGCTTCTAAGAAGTACAGACGGTCTTTATTTAAAAGGGAATAAACTTATTGCAATACAAAATGGAACACTTCCCATACGTATTTCGGTAATAAGCTTAAATGAGGAAGGTCTGGGAATTGAAAGTTCTTTAAGATATCTGGACCAGGCTAATGAGCATCTTGAAGAACCAACTCTGGGCACTTGGGTCGGTAAGGATTTATATTATATTGGTAACAGCCCCTGGAGTTACTACAATGAAGATAATACACAAAAGCTCGAAGAATGGCCCGATCTCAAAATAATGAAACTGGAAGGAAGTAAGATTGAATGAAGTTTAATACCCTGAAAATAAGGTTGGTGGTCAGCTTTTGTTTAGCTGCTCCATCTTATTTATTGCTTTGGGCAATAAGGGGATATGACATTAAAGATATTACACTGTATGGTCATTTAGAATACTCAACGGCAGTTTTCATTATTCTAGCTATTCTTTTCGAAGGGCATCAGCTAAAAAGTATTTTTCTGGAAAGGAAGATTTCATGGAAAGAAAAATTGATTTCCAGATTCTGGATTGAGTCGTTATTCACAATTTTATTTACTCCTTTAGTAGTAACTCCGGTAATGGTTTTATTGTACATTACGATATGGGATATGTCGGTATGGTTTCCGGGGATGGTCGAATACAATCTGTTTGCACTTCCTTTCTCCTTTCTGATTGTTGTTTTTGTGAATATTGAGGGTATCATTGATGATTGGAAAAAGTCTCTTCTGGAAAATGAAATGCTTGAGAAAGAAAATGCTAAAGCAAGATTAAGTGCGCTTCAGGCACAAATAAGTCCTCATTTTCTATTTAATAATTTCAATGTGCTTAACGCTCTTATTGATGACAATCAAAAGCTTGCTCAACAATATCTTGATGCTTTAAGTGATATTTACAGGTATGTTCTGAACTATAAAAATGAAGAGCTAGTCTCGCTTACAGACGAAGTAGAGTTCATTAAAAAATATCTTTTTCTCTTACGAATTCGGTTTGATGACAAGGTAATCTGCGATATCGATATTGGTAAATTTGGCAGAAGCAAAGTGCCTCCGGCAACATTACAAATTTTGGTTGAAAACGCTGTAAAGCACAATGAAATCTCCAGCCGTAAACCACTAATGATTTCCATCAAAGTAAATTCAGATTCCAGATTAGAGGTAAGGAATAATCTTCAACCAAAAAATGGTTCATATGAGAGTACCGAGGTTGGGTTGAAAAATGTATCTGATAGATTTAAGTACTTTACAGATCTTCCTGTTGAGATAAATCAAAATGAAGAAGAATTCACGGTGCTTTTGCCCGTGTTGAAATTTGATAAAAATGAATATTCTTATTTGTGAAGACGAGGCTCCGGCCAGAAAACAAATAGCCCGGCTGATTACACAAGCTTGCAACGAAGCAAATATTGTGGAGGCAGTTGAAACCGGAGAGGAAGCACTTTCGGCGATCCGTAAATATGAGTTAGATTTAATTTTTATGGATGTTGAACTTGCAGATGGTCCTTGCTTCGAAACTTTAAATGAGATTGAGGTAAGAGCCCCGATTATCTTTACCACCGCCTACGATGAATATGCTTTAAAAGCCTTTAGTCTTAATAGCATTGATTATTTGGTGAAGCCTATATCACAGGTGGATATTGAGAAGGCTTTTAATAAGTACAATAAAATTAAAGAGAGTTTTGAAAATGCTCCGGGATTTACCTTCTCAAAAGGTATTATGAACAGGGAGAATTATAAAGACCGGTTCTTAGTAAAATTAGGGCGGAAATTATTTTCACTTCACACTTCGGAAATAGCTTACTTTCTTTCTCAGGATAAAATGGTTTGGCTGGTCACCACTAATCGAAAAAGATATATTATCAATTATACTCTGTCGGAATTAGAAGAAATACTGGACCCTAAACAATTCTTCAGGCTCAATAGGCAGTTTATTACTCATATAGAAGCAATAAAGGAATTAGAGCCATATTTTAAAGGTCAGGTTACTGTCCATATCACACCATCTGTAGAGGAAGAGATTATTATAAGCCGTTCTAAAACACCTGACCTTAAAAAGTGGCTTGGTGTCTAAAGAAAGGGTATTTGATACCTTAAAAGTGACTGTTGGCACTTAAATACTGATATTTTCTTAAAAAGCTTCCGATGTTCAGGTAATTGTAACTGAATAATTACCAGGGAAATGAACATCATCGTTTGCGAAAATGAACGACCTGCTTTAAAGCGACTATGTAAACTCATCACTAAAATCCGTAAAGATGTACATATAGTTGCGACCGTTGAAACAGGAGAAGAGGCCCTTCAGGTGCTTAAAGATACGGAGCCTGATCTTATTTTTTTAGATGTAGAGCTTGCCGATGGATCTTGCTTCGATACTTTTAACAATCTGGATATACGATTTCCTATTATTTTTACTACAGCTTTTGATGAATATGCACTTAAGGCATTTAAATTAAATAGTGTTGATTATTTATTGAAGCCAATTAAGGAGAAGGAAGTAGAACGCGCTTTTAAAAAATATGACAGAATGAAATCTACTTTTTTGAAAGGCTCATATGAGTATTTACTTAATTCAAAAAAGATAATCGAAAATAATAATAAGCAGTCTTTTGAAAAGCTCATAGAATCTATTATTGAAGAGAAATCAGAAAAAGAACGCTACTTGAAACGATTAGCGGTTAAATACAATGGTTCTATTCGGTTAGTACAAACCTCCGATATTCAATGGATAGAGTCTGATGGAAATTACATTCATATCTATACTAACGATAAAAAATACTTCATCAGGAGTACATTAAGTGGTTTTTACAAGCAATTAGATCAAGGGAAATTTTTCCAGATACATAAGTCTGTAATAGTAAATATTAATTTTGTTTCTTACATAGAAGAAGCCGCTGCTCATGGAGACTATCTGGTAATTTTAAAGAATGGTGAGCGTCTAAAAATGAGCAGGAACTTTAAAAGTCTCCTGGAATCTATTTAGGAAAAAACATCTCATCACCAATTTACTCTTGTCATCACATATTGATAAGACATCCTTTCTTAAACCTCTATCTACCTCACAATATAGGTCAGCGTAAAATACAGTTGACTTAAAACAAACCTAAAAACTTTTCAATTATTGAGGTTTTTTATGATTAAAAAGCTATTAAGCTCAGGTCTTTTCTGTGTCTTATTTTCGAGCCTGGCGTTCGCCCAGTTTGGAAGTATCACGGGAACGATTACTGACGATGTAACAGGCGAAGAATTACCTGGTGCAAACGTATACATTGTAGAACTTGAAAAAGGAGCATCTACAGATATCAACGGTGATTACACCGTATCTGCCGTTCCTAACGGTACCTACAATATCAGAGTCACTTATATTGGGTACTTAAGACAAGATCTTACGGTAACCGTAGACGGTGAAACCAATCTGGACATTTATCTTGAAGAAGATATCGCGGGTCTGGAAGAAATTATTGTAACCGGTCAGGGACAAGCCATTGACAAGAAACGACTATCTACCACCGTAGATGTTATTTCGGCCAAAGACCTGGAAGCTATTCCAGCTCAGCGCCTGGATCAGGTGCTTCAGGCCAACCTGCCTAACTCTCAAATCCGCCTTTCCTCAGGCCAGCCGGGTACAGCTTCTTTAATTAGAGGTAGAGGTATTAACTCGGCATTAACATCCACAACTCCTGTTATTTATGTAGACGGTGTTCGCGTGGATAATTCAACCGGTGCAGCTCAGGATATTGGCACAGGTGGAGCTCAAAGTTCGGCTGTTGCGGATATTCCACTGGAAAACATCGAGCGTATCGAGGTGATCAAGGGGGGTGCAGCAACGACCCTGTATGGGGCTGATGCGGCGAATGGAGTGATACAGATTTTCACCAAGAAAGGGGTTCGCGGAGCCAGCCAGTTCAGCTTTGAGTCGAACATTGGTGTCACGAAAGGAACCGAAGACTTTTTATTCTTCGATAATACTGCTGAAATACTCTACGAAACCGGTACCTACCAGGAGTACAAGCTTTCAGCCAGTGGCGGTAACGACAATGTTACCTACTCCTTTGGAGGTTCGATGTTGGATGATGATGGTTTCCGTCCAAATAACGGGCAAGTTCGTCATAATTTAAGAACCACAGTAAACGCGCAACTCAATGAGGTAGTGACCTACACGGGTTCTCTAGGCTTTACCAGCTCAGAATTTAATCGTGATAACAACGCCAACAGTTCGTTCGGTTCCTTCAGTAGTTTGGAAAGTGCACGCTTTGGAGATGTGGACGCTTTGGATGGCGCTGCTTTTGATGCACTTGATGATCAGATCGCTACTATTCAGAATAATGTTGATTTCACAGAAAACAACAAACGCTTCCAGACCTCACACAGCCTGAATTTTAATATCATGGAAGGCCTGGCTGCCAAAGCGGTGGTTGGAGTAGATAACCGAACTTCCCGTCAACGTCAGATTTGGACTAATGCATATTTGATCGCGTTGGGTGCAATACCAGCCGGAACCTCTGATCAGGGAACAATACAATTATTTGAACGCGATCAATTAGGAATTACCCTTGAAGGGAGTGTGCAGTATCAGAAAGATTTCGAAGACATTTCTACGGTAACCGTAGTGGGTGGTCAGCTCTTCAGAGCCGATGACCGCCAGGTCAACATTCTGGGAAGCGAAATCCCGGATGGAGTTAAGACCATGAATTCTGCTTCGGAAACCAATGTTGCTGATTTCCGGCGAACTGTGGCCAACTACGGGTTCTTCTTCCAGGAGAACATTGGCTTCATGGATAAGTACTTCGTGGAGTTCGGTGCCCGCGTGGATGATAACACCGCCTTTGGAGAGGAAGTAGATCCTCAGCTATTCCCTAAGGTTGGATTCAGCTACTCGCTCTCCTCCGAAAGCTTCTTCCAGGAGTTGGTTCCACAGAATATTCTGTCGAACGTTAAAATCCGCGCCAACTATGGCGAGGCCGGAAACTTCCCAACGCCATTCGCCAATCAGGTACTGGCTAATATTGATCCATTCCGAAATGGGCAGTCGATTGAGTTTGGAATAGCCGGTGACCCGGAGTTAAAGCCTGAGCGTTCTAAAACGTATGAGGCTGGAATTGACTTAGGATTCTGGAATAACCGTGCAAATGTGGAATTTACCGTGTATCAAACCACAACCGAAGATGCCCTGTTTAACGCAAACAATGCCCCTTCTACGGGTCTTGGAGCTTCCCTGCAAAACGTTGGAGAAATCGAAAATAATGGATGGGAACTATCCTCGAGAGTTCAGGTACTCCAAACCAGAGATTATAGCCTTTCTTTGAGAGCCTCCATTAACAGCTTTACCAATGAAGTAGTAGCCTCCGGCGGTGCTCCGTTTAATGTTGGTGGGTTTACCTTTTTAGGCTCCTGGGTGGAAGAAGGCAAGCCGATTGGGTATTTCCGCGGAAACAACCCGGAATTCGATGGGGCAGGGAATCTGGTTAATGTGGTGCCAAATGATGATTTGGGAAGTACGATTCCTGATTTCTTTGGCTCATTCGGAGCCAACTTCAACTACAAGGCTCTGGCTCTGAATATCAGTGGTGATTACCAGTTAGGTGGAAATATTGTGAATACCACGGAAGTATTGAAGTTTCTTAGAGGGGTACCTGATGACCGCTATCCGCAGGGCACTGCCGGCCAAAGTTTCTTCGACCTGGCTGGTATCTGGGTAGAGGATGCGACCTATACCAAGATTCGTTTGATTTCCCTGAACTACGATCTGCCTGCCGAATGGTATGATGGGATTGTACGGAAGGTAAGCCTTGGAGCGATGGCCATAAATCCGTTTAACTTTGTAGCCAATGATGTAGATCCGGAAGTATCAGGTGCTGGAGTTGGCGCTCAGGGTGGTGGAACTGAAGTTGGTGTTGGTGGTTTCGTGTATGGAACGGAGTCCCAGCCAAGACAATTCATCGGCAGCATCAAAATTGACTTTTGATCCTGCGCATCATCAATCTTCAAACACAAAGAACTTAGTATTATGAAAAAGAATATAATCTTAACCACATTTCTGGCTGTTGCGGTCTTCGCCTCGTGCGATCTGATCGATGGAACCGGGGTGGAAAATCCTAATCTGTCCTTAGATGGAGCAAAGGAATTACCGAACCCGGCAACGGCTTTTGTAAACGGACTGCAGGAACGATTAGCTATAGTGTTTAACGTCTGCATCACCACACAGGAGCTGGCTACCGATAACTACGTAAACGTACAAACCTTCTTCAACCAGAACGTAGATGGCGGAACCTACCGGGATATCGACGCAGATTTCCGTAACTGTCAGTTGGGTATCGGCACCTTAAGGGAACAAGCCGAATACACGCTTACAGAAGTTGTGCCGATTGATCCGAATGCGCAGGGAGCAGCTTTGGAAGCCGAAGCACACTTCTTTAAAGGAATTGCGAACCTGTGGTCCGGTGAAATCTTCACGAGCCTTCCGGATGACGCGGTAGCGCCTGCGGTTGGGCCAACCATGCACTTTAATACGGCGATTGCCGATTTTACCGCCGCTTTAGCGATTGACTCTGACAACGTAGGCTACCTGCTGGCGCGGGCGCGGGCAAACTACAACCTGGGGAATCAGTCAGCGGCCGTTGCGGATGCGAATGCGGCTATTGCAGCCGATGCTGCCGGAGATTACGTGCGTTATATTCTGTTTGACGCCGTGAATGGCCCTGCTAGCACATTCCAGAATGCAGTGCATGACCGTGGAAACTTTGATGACCTCCAGCCCCTTCCACGCCTGGACTTCCTGGATCCAAAATTCTTTGATATTAGCGGTACACTGGATAGTGATATCCCGTTACTTAAAATCGAAGAAGCGCACCTGATTCTGGCTGAAGCAGAGCTTGCGGATGGAGATCTGCCAGGAGCTCAGGCTGTAATGGATAACATCGTGGCATTAGCAAACTCACGACCTACTTCTACCGTCGATGATTCAAACGAAGGTCGTGATGGTCAGGGTACGGTAGCGCAACGCCCCGACACAAGCTCGTATAGTGTAAGAGCTAGTGCTACGGATGCTTATGTTGACAGCTTAGTACTTGATCGTACAGCTTCGGTTCAAACACCTTCTATTTCTGCGACTTCAGTTACTGCAGCACAAATCGCTGCTCTTGCAAATAATACAGATGCACTAACCATGCTGTACTTACTGCGCCAGGAAATCTTCTTCGGGGAAGGACGCAGAATGTTTGATCTGGGCATCCGCTGGCCGGTAGCAGAGCGTGAGGCATTGATTAATCCAAACATCGTAGCTTCAGATCGTACAGCTACGATTCCGGCATATTTGCCTCCAATTGCGGAATTCGATGCCTATACCATCGATACTCCGGATGAACAAGTTACTATTCAGCACAACCTGAATAGAACGATTGCAACCGGAAGAGGTAACAGATTCTAAAAAATCGTTGGTCAAATAAATAAAGCCTGGTGCCCAATAGAAACGTCGAACATACAGGGGTAGCTTCCTAAACATAGATGACCAAAAGGGCATCAGGTTTTTATTTTTGATAGGTGACAATTAATTAAGTAGTAGTCTTTTCGAAAAAAATCCCGTAAAAAAGTATTTGATAACTACTTTAGAATCTGATCATAAATATAAGTAGACAGAAGTTTTATAGTGATTTCCATGCAATTACACTATTGCTTCAAACATCCTCACATCTTTATCGCTGTACGAATTCATACAAGACAATATTTTATGCACAAGATGACAGCATCTAATATAATATGTAAGTACCCTTGTTAAGCATTACACAATTGGCTTTCAGGCTGCTCGCTGCATCTGTTAATTCAGCTCTGGATGGAATTCTTTTCCTTGTCATGCTTTCCAAAACTTGTGTGGCCCATACTATTTGGTATAAAGGCTGAATCGGACAGCCGAAGAATCTCATTCTGAATCCGCGGCATATTTCTCCAATCTGCTTCAATTGCCAAACCTCCTCTGGAAATCATTACACCAACGGGATAGCGTTGCATGGCTGTTAAAAGAATATCGATAAGTTTACTCTTTGTATTTCGAGTTTAAGAACTATGCCCAAATCTTCTTTTATTCTGAGTTTCTCAACTTGGGAGTATACCTTAACTCACTGCCCAGTAAAATGTAGCAATTCAAAATTTGGCTAGTTAAAAATTAAAGCTATCTAAATGTACATGGAGAGGAACACTGAAGTAATTACTTAACTTCGTTAAACTCTGAAAGCTCGAATGTTACAATTGATAAAAGTCGAAGTCTTGGATCTTCTTCTGTGGTACCACGCATAGATGAATAAGCACGCTCAAAAATAATAAATCCAACTTCGTTAGAAACTGAATAATATTGATCGAATGGAACAAAAGTATACGTTCTGGATCCAACAGTTTGCTGGTAATAGTTCCATATATAGTTTTGAGTTGTAACCTTAAAATTTTCGTCCTCTGATTCCCCTTTGTAAGTTACAGAAGCAATGATAGTTTCATTTTTAATAAGCCGGTCCGAAATTTCAGTATCAGGGTGATGAAGAAAAGGATATTCTCCGGTTTCATTTTGATTAGTCTTTGAAAAAAAATCATTGTTGTATAAAGGAAGAAGGTTAGTGGATTTCTTTTCTACTGAAGTACTTTCTAATGAACGCTTATAGTGGATACCGTCTTCCTGATTGCTATAATAGCCAGCCATCAATTCATTCAAATTATTTTTATCACTGGTGATAAAAAACCACCTATTTTCATTAATAATCGTATCGGATTGAACTCTGAAAATAGCTTCCACTTCCATTGTTACTTCAGGTGGATCAACACTATAACTTGTGTTAGTAACATCATAAGTCCAGGAATTTCCAACTTTCAAGGGAAGACTTATCTTTTCAGTTTCGTCTGATGAAGTGCTATTTGAACAGGAAAAGTTCAAAAGACCTAAGAGAAGGAGAACAATTAATGAATATTTCATAGCTATACATTTGGGGATTAATGTTTGATTGTAGTAGCTATGTTCAGTCGATAAAAGGGCTTTGATTAATTGTTAGTTCTAAATTGTTACTTTTTTGGTGGATATGCAACTGTTCTCAAAAATTTAGCATTCGGATATTTATCTGTTTCTCCGCTTTAAATCGCTTGTCACTTCCTGTATATTCCAACTCAAAATTAACGCTTTAGAAATAGTACATGAGCGACGACAAAAGGTTGACCGGAGCTGAGGAAATTAATTGGGATCTCAGCGATTTATATGCATCAAGTAATGACCCACAACTAGCCAAGGATAAAGAATCTGTCTTAAAAGAAGCGGACGCTTTTGCGGAGAAATTCAAAGGTAGAGTTGCAGATTTGTCAGTTTCTGAATTCAAGGAAATGCTTCAGGAATATGAAGCGCTTCAGGATAAAGGAGGGAAGATCGGTTCTTTCGCTTATCTGCAATGGAGTACCAATACAGGTAATTCGGAATATGGAAAGCTTGTTCAGGAATCTAATGAACTAGGGTCTGAGTTTAGTCAGAAGCTGGTATTTCTGGATGTGGAATGGTTGAAGGTGCCAGAGGAAGAAGCTCAGAAGATGATTGATGCTCCTGAGTTGGAGTTTTACAAGCACTACTTGGAATCCTCCCGCAGATATAAAGATCATGTTTTAAAAGAAGAACAGGAACAAATTCTATCCGCTAAATCAGTAACAGGAAGAAGTGCCTGGGTTCGTTTTTTTGATGAAACTTTGGGTCAGGCGAAATTCGAACTGGACGGAGAAGAATATTCTGAGCAGGAAGTACTTAGTAAACTACATGATTCAGATCGTGAACTAAGGGTGAGAGCTCATGCTTCTCTTACAAAAAAGTTCAAAGAGCTGTCTCATCCTCTTACGTTTGTATTTAATACGTTATTGGCGGATAAATCAACTAATGACAAACTTCGAAAGTACCCAAGCTGGATTACATCTCGTAACCTTTCTAACGAAACCGATGACGAAACAGTAGATGCACTGGTCAATTCTGTAACTTCAAAATATGAGCTTGTTCAGCGTTATTATAAGCTGAAGGCGCAGTTACTTGGTCTGGATGAAATGCTGGATTACGATCGCTATGCACCTATTGCAAAGAACGAAGCGACCATCACCTGGAAAGCAGCGGAAGAGATGGTGATGGATTCTTACACAAAATTCCACCCTGAAATGGGTGAAATCACAAGCTATTTCTTTGATAAAAACTGGATTGATGCCGCCATCAAACCAGGGAAACGAGGAGGGGCGTATTCAGCAAGCACAGTGCCATCGGTTCATCCCTATGTATTCATGAACTTTGATGGAAAAATCCGAGACGTGCAAACTTTGGCACACGAGTTGGGGCATGGAGTCCATCAATATTTATCAAGGCAGCAAGGTCCTTTACAAGCCGGAACTCCGCTTACCACAGCTGAAACTGCTTCTGTATTTGGAGAAATGCTGGTATTCCAAAAACTCCTTAAAGAATTGGATGATCCTAAAGAGAAGCTGGCGCTCATTGTTGGTAAAATTGACGATACCATCGCGACCGTGTTCCGACAGATCTCGATGAATCGCTTTGAGAATGCTATGCATACCGCACGTAGGGAAGAAGGAGAGTTGACCACAGAAAGATTCTCAGAATTATGGATGGAGCAGCAGAAAGCACTTTATGGTGATTCAGTTAGATTAACTTATGAATACGGAATCTGGTGGAGTTACATTCCTCACTTTTTACATACCCCCGGATACGTGTATGCGTATGCTTTCGGTGAATTACTAGTACTCGCTTTGTATGAAGAATACACAAGAAAACCGGAAGGTTTCGCAGATAAGTATTTGGAATTATTAGGAGCAGGTGGTTCTGAATGGCCACATGACCTGGTAGCAAAAATGGGGCTCGATATCCGGGACCCGGAATTCTGGAATAAAGGACTGTCATCATTTGAACGAATGGTGGAAGAAGCTGAACAGCTGGCAGCAGAAATCACAAAAAACAAAAGTAAATAATAAACAAGTTTCAAATACAAAATCCCAATGTCGGATATGTTTAGTACATTCCTGTTTATTAATTGATTTTTGTTTGGTATTTGAAATTTGAACATTGAAAATTACATCTGAAAGATGTCTCTTGACCGACAGGAAAAAGCTTTACGGGAATTTAAACAGATCATGGCCGATCTGGTTCATCTGCTAAGAACCTCAACGAGGGTGGAATTAGCGTATATGTGTTGGGTGAATCATCAGCGGGAGCAGTTTGTATGGGAATCGAACAGTACTAATCTGCCTAATGTCATGTTTCAGGATCGGGTAGCTTTTGAACAGCATTTCCTCAATGATTATAAAGACATCACTGAAATTACTCAGCTAAAAATTGGTGAGGATATCTCTAAGGGGAAACTAGCTCACTATTTTGATTTTGTTAACGCCAAGAATATGCTGCTAATCCCTTTTATCAACAAAGGGGAAACGGTTGCCATTACTGTGCTGGAGACTGAAAAAGAAGTTGAGCTTCGTACCATTAACGATCAGATTCATGCATATAATAATGCTTTGGTGAATGTGCTGGACACCTATCTGGAAATCGTAGACTTGCACGAGCAGCAAAAGGAATGGGAAGAGTATGAGGAATCATTGGATGCACTGGATTATCGGCTTCACCGTGTTGATTTGATTTCAAAAATGCTGGAAGAGATGCAGTTATTTCTGCCAAATGGAGGAGCCTGTTTGGTGTGCCCCGGTATGGAAAGCTGGAACTTGGTGATGTCTTCGAAGTTTGCTAAAAATCCACCTCTTACCGGATTGCAGATGGAAGAGAAGAGTGTGGCTTATGAAGCGGTGGAAAAAGGGAGTCCGGTTTTCAGCATCCACTTTAATAACAGTCCAAGGTTGATTTCCAGCAAGGAGCGGAGAACTGAAGGTGCCAGTTTTGCTATTCCGATTATGATTCACGACCGACGGCAGGCAGTGATTGTTACCTACGATAATGATCCTCTTACGTACAAAGAATCCACTAAGCATAAGCTTTCAAATTTGGCACGGATTGCTTCACTTTCAATCCAGTCTATAGTAAAGAAAGCAGGCATGGCCCAGGAGTTGTTGACCCAGAATTTTGGTGCCTACATGACGGAGTTGTGGGAAACGTCTTTAAATAACGAACTCCACAGAATCCGATCCGGCAAAGGAACCCACACATGGTTTGGTCTTGCCTCTCCACACGATCTCTCTGCATTAAGGACTAAATACCGACTCGAAGAGCTTCAGAAAATTCAAAAAGACTTTGTGACGTTTCTGAACCCTTCTGCACATGGAATACCTGGCTTTATAGGTTATAATTCGGACTATGTGTACGGTTTTATCATCCAAAGTGATTCTGAAAATGCGGTAAATGAGTGGATGGATAATATTAAAACCAAACTCGCGCATGGACTTAGGCTTTCGAATGGGGAGACTCTGGATATTTCATTCAAAGCTGGATTCACTAAACTTTCTAAAGAAGATGCTAATTCTTATCAGGTATTAACCAAAGCGAAACAGGCATTGAGTGAAGTAGTGCGTAACGAAGAGCTTGAACTCTTCGAAGCCTAATGGGTAATTGTTACCTCATAATTATTGATGGGCTTGGAGTTGGTGCCCAGGAAGATGCAGATCTTTATGGGGATACCGGAATGAACACGTTGGGTCATGTTTCTGAAGAAACCAGAGTTGAGCTTCCAAACCTTGCTAAAATGGGGATTGGGAATATCATCCCACTTGTATCTATTCCAGAAGAAGAAAATCCTATAGCTGCATTTGGGAAAATGAGAGAGGTTTCCGGAGGGAAGGACTCTACAACCGGTCATTGGGAAATTGCAGGAATTCAACTTGAAAAACCTTTTCCAACCTATCCAAATGGGTTTCCAAAAGAAGTTATCGACGCTTTTTGTAAAGGAATAGGAGTTGATGGAGTACTTTGTAATCTTCCTTATTCGGGGACCGATGTAATCCGGGATTATGGGAAAGAACATCTTAAAACAGGAAAACCTATTATATATACATCTGCGGACAGTGTATTCCAGGTTGCCACCCATGATGATGTAACTTCTGTCGAAGAGCTTTATGAATGGTGTGAATTTGCGAGAGAAAGCGTTTGCGTAAATGAACATGAAGTAGGCAGGGTGATTGCCAGACCGTTTACAGGAACACACCCGTTTGACCGGATTTCAGATCAGCGCCATGATTTTTCAGCCATTCCTCCCAAAAATAATATCGTTCAACAACTGTATGATTCAGGAATTCCAACGTATTCCATTGGTAAAATCATAGATCTTTTTGCTGAAAAGGGATTCTCGAAGTTTGAGCGCACTAAAAACAATGCAGAAGGAATACAGACATTACTTCGTGTTATGGATGAAGTTAAAGAAACCTTCGTTTTTGTAAACCTGATTGACACCGATCAACTATTTGGTCACCGATGTGATCCCAAAGGGTATGCAGGAAGCTTAGAAGAATTTGACCGGGCTTTGCCTTCCATTCTATCCAAAGTAAAAGAAGATGATCTTCTAATCATTACTGGAGATCATGGAAACGACCCATGCTCAACCAGTACAGACCATTCCAGAGAATTTGTTCCGCTATTGATTTATCCAAAAACTCAAGTGACCCGTCAGACGGGTAATCCATCAGACGGATGGAATAGCTTGAATTTAGGAACCAGAGAAACCTTCGCTGATGTGGCAGCTGCTATTGCTGAATTTTTCAGACTGAAAAGTGATTTCGGAGCTCAATCATTTATATAAAAGATTTAACTTTCCATTTCAGGAAAATCAAAATATTAAATCTATAAATTCGTATATTGATTGCTTGTTGATTCGTTAGAGTGTAGATGTGAAATGAAGCTTCGAATACAGGTTGCAACCGTTCAGCTTACCAAAATTAATTACCTACACTCCGGAAAACTGCACATAATTTTCACCAAATAATTTAATTGTGGCAAAAAGTTCAGGAATATCGACTCGTGAGTCGGAATCGTTAGATCGTTATCTACACGAGATTGGGAAAGAGAAATTAATTACTCCGGATGACGAAGTTCGGTTAGCCAAAGAGATACAGAAAGGCAGTCAGCGTGCACTCGAAGACCTGACCAAAGCAAATCTTCGTTTCGTAGTATCGGTTGCAAAACAATATCAAAATCAAGGACTTTCACTTGGTGATTTAATTAACGAAGGAAACCTTGGGTTAATTAAAGCTGCTAAGCGTTTTGATGAAACCCGTGGATTTAAGTTCATTTCTTACGCGGTTTGGTGGATTCGTCAGTCTATCTTACAGGCACTTGCTGAGCAAAGTCGTATTGTACGTCTTCCATTGAACAGGGTAGGAGCCCTGAATAAAATTGGTAAAGAGCTTTCTAAACTTGAGCAGGAGTACGAGCGACTTCCATCTGCACACGAATTAGCAGAAAGTCTTGAAATGACGGTTGGCGAAGTAGCTGATACACTTAAGATTTCAGGTCGCCACCTTTCGATGGACGCTCCATTTGCACAGGGTGAGGACAACCGCCTGCTTGATGTTCTTGAGAATGAAGAGATTCCAAATCCCGATTTCGAGCTAATGGGAGAGTCTTTGAAAGTGGAAATCGAAAGAGCACTTTCAAAGTTGACTAAAAGAGAAGCAGAAGTGATCCGACTCTATTTTGGAATCGGACGTGAGCATTCACTTACATTAGAAGAGATTGGAGAACGTTTTGACCTTACCCGTGAGCGTGTTCGTCAGATTAAAGAAAAAGCACTCAGAAAACTACGTCATCATAACCGTAGTGCTGCTTTAAGAGTATATCTCGGATAAGAGATTACTTTAATGAAATTGAAAAGCCTTGCCCATTAAATTGTGCAAGGCTTTTTTTGTGCGCTTAAATTTCAAAGGTTAATCCTAACATCACAGAGAAACCTTCACTTGGGATATTGCCGATACTTGTATGTGTATGATAATACCGATCGGTGATATTCCTGAAATTTAATGAGGTTGTTACTCGTTTTTTACTCCACGTTCTACTAATACTCGCATGGATAATCGCATAGCCTCTTGTTCGGTCTTCAATAGATGTATTTGTTGCTATCCGATCTTGTTCGGTTGCCCACTCCAACGTAACAATACTCGAAATATCGCTCACTTTGAAATTAAGCATTGAGCTTCCGTTTAATGGGGGAATTAACGGAACAGGCTCATTCAACGAAAGATTCTGGGCATATACATACGCCATCCGGTGATCGAGGAAAATATTGTTTCCGAATCGTTGAATGGTGCGGAACTCTCCACCACTAAAAAGGGCATTCCCAACATTGGAATATCGCTTAAAACCTAACCCCCGGGTATTATCAATAGTGTACAACATGCCATCAATGTAATTGTGATAAAATCGCGAAAATGCGGAAAGTGAAATGGAGTAGGAGCTTCGTTCTAAAACAAGTGTAATTTCTACGTTAAAAGCGTGCTCGTTTTTTAGCCAGGGGTTCCCATCATAGAAAAAACCATCCACATAATTGTAAACATAATGCCCATACTGTTCGATATGATTGCCTGTGCGGGATGAATAAACTAACGTATTGGTGAGGCTCAACTCCTCAGAAAGCATATATAACAGAGAAGTTGAAAAGGAAGGAAGTAGCTGCACTCGTTCATTAATTCGCTTCTGGTAGATCCCTTCAAATAAAGAATTATAGGACGCATTCCCGGACTGGACAGTGACCAATTGAAAATTTTGTTCAATACTCAAATTCGCACGGTTCGATAATAACCAGTTGTGGGAAATACCCAGGGAAATGTTGTTTGTGATGATATCATTCAGGTTATAAATGTACATATCAGTTATATCCGGCAACGTGCTAATCATTTCCATGTCGCCAAAAGAGGTAGACTTATACCCATTCAGATACCAGTTGAACAAACGATTTTCAGTTCTGAATAAGCCTTGAGTAGTGAAGCCATAGGTTTTAGTTTCGCCATACATCGGCATGTTCATATTTCTCATAACTCTACGTTGGCTCACATCGCGGCTGTAGTCGTCCATGGTATGACGGATAAGGTTGGCATAAACAGCCATGCTTTGAACAGAAAAAGATGCTTCGGTTTCTTTTATATTAACCTGAACTCTGAGGATATCTGCCAGAGCTGCTGAAGCATCCATCAACAAAGCAGGGTAGCCCACATCATAGGCTTTATCGGTGATGTAATTCGTTTCGATCTGAATTTTTTTTGAAACATTCATCAGCATTGAGAGATTTAAATTCCATTTCTCGAACTGCGTATTTTCAACCGTAATATTGTTTCCAGCTACTAACTCGCCTGCCTTACGATAGCTACCTGATAGCCGATAAGAAAACCTGTTATTCGAGCTGCTTCCACTAGTGTTTAACCGGAATAAATACATGTTATTTGGAGCCTTGTAATTCGATTCGAAATCAAGTTCCTGTTCGTTAAAAGAAGCTTTTTCAGTTTGCATATTTATGGATGCATATCCATTACCATTCTTTGCAACCGATGCTCCGTTTTTATCTACTTTTAAACTGGCTAGATTGTTTACTTCTACATAAGAAGTAATGGGGTCCATTTTGTCGACACAAGCTTTAAAAACAGCCATTCCATCAATCATCACATTTAAGCGTTGATCAGATTGCCCACGAATAGACGGCTCCCATGCAAACGCACCGCGTTGAATCATCGACATTCCATCTACAGATGAGAGGAAGTCATCCATACTGATATCGGAGCTTTGATGCTTATACTGATGCAGGTTATGACGATTTTCAGATTCTCCGTTAATAACAATTTCCTGATCGGAAGAGACAGTTTTTGGGCTAAGTACTAATCGTTGTCCATTGTTCAGCATTGTTACGGAAACGGATTGATACGCCAAAGCGTGAATCATTATTGGAAAATCTACCTTGAGGGTATCCACTGTAAAGAAGCCATTCATATCACTTACAGCAATAACCTGATCAGCCGAAATTATGTGAGCACCAACAATGGGAGTATTTGTTTGCTCCTGTACGATTTGAATCGACACCCCCTGGGTAAAACCAGGGGGTATTGATATTCCGAACATCAACAAAAAACAAATAGTATGTATTTTGAAGTTCATAGTGTTGCACCTTATTTGGCTTGGACTTTGTACTCAAATACGATATCGGGCAGGGAATCATTTTGAGCAGTTACTACAGATACCGTGGTTGTCCAGGTTCCACTCATGCTGTACGTAATGTTTCCCATATATTTGCCCTCAGGTGTACTTACAGGATCAGTGAACGAGGTGCTGTGACCTTGACCTGAACCCATATCCATGTAAGGATAAATGGAAATGGAAGCGTCTGCAATCATTGGAAAACTCATCATGCTTTCTCGTTTGTAAAGCATGAAAGTGACATCGTTACTACCATTAACCGGGTTTTTTGGAGAATTCCAGCAAATGAAGTACATCTGATCATTCGCATCTTTTACACTTGTTAAATGCCAGGATGAATCCACAGAAATATCTACCGATCCGGAAATCTCTTCATCAGTCATGGTGGTAAAAGTGAAGTTGATACTCCACGACCCCATTTCCCCACTGGCCATAATGAAGGTGGCATAGTTACGGTAGTAAGTTGGAAATTCTGAAGATTCCTCAGGCTGAGTGAATGGGGTAGAGTGCTGCATCATTCCCATATCCATCATCGGTGTAATCTCTAAAGTGCGCAGATCTACAGCTTTTCCATCTTTTTTAATGGTCCAGTACAGCGTGTTTGCCCCGGTTATAAAAGGGGACTCGCTAAATAATTCAACAGTGTATCCATCTACTTCTGCAGACTTAATAAGGTTGAAGTCGGGTTTAGGGGTTGAATCTGTTGAGTTGCAATTAAAAGAAAAAAACGTAAATAAGATGATTAAAATAGCCTTTAAGCTTTGTTTAAAGAGTTTCATTATAGTGTGTATTTAAGTCTGAATTTTACTGAAAGCGGAAAAGAATCAGACCATTGCAGGAGGGCGTTCTATTGCAATACGTACACCTTGTGGAAGCTCCAGGGTAGGAGGGACAGGATAAAGATTGCTATCCACAGAGATGGAAATCAAATCAAAATCGTTTAAAATGAAAGTTCTGCTATCCCATTGAATCAGAGAGGAGTTATGAGCGAAATCATTCGGATATATATCAAGATAGCAATCAGCTGGTGCTTCATGATTGCCTTCAGGCACTTCTTGTTCATTTTGGTGATGACATACACAGATTTTTAACCCGTCAGAAACGTCGCAATAACAAAACGTTTTCTCGCATTGTTCTTGGTCATGATGCATTTCCAGAATTACAAACGATCCGATCATAACTCCGGCGTAACCAAAACTATTCCATGCAACGATTGCAGCGAGCAGGAGGGAAGTGATTTGGTGGTATATGTATTTAAGACTCATCGGTCTTAAATACACCAAGTAATGTGAAGACAATATGAAGTAGAAAAAAAAGATTAATTTCGATTTCGTATGGCACTTGTAAATAATATTCTTAAATTAAGACAAAATAGTCTTAATTATTAATTCATGTTGCTTTCAAACAAGTGTCAATACGCGCTACGAGCTGCTCTTTATCTGGCTAATCACCAGAACGAAGGGCTGATATCGATCAAAGAGATTTCTGAGAAACTGGATATTTCCTTTCATTTTCTTACAAAAATCTTGCAGCAATTATCGAACGAACAGATTATAGAATCTCAAAAAGGCCCCAAAGGAGGGGTTAAACTTACTACGAAGGGAATCAACATAAGATTATATGATTTAGTAGATATTATAGATGGAGTAGAAACTTTTCACGAATGTGTACTTGGCTTACCAGGCTGTGGACATTTAAAACCATGTGCTTTACACGATGAGTGGGCGATACGAAGAGAGAATCTTAAATCTATGCTCCAAAGTATGACCCTTGAAAAAATATCGAAAAATGGGTCAATATTACACCGCCTGACTTCTGAATAAATTTCAATGGCAAAAGAGCAAATCTTCATAAAATTTTCACATAAAAAAGATAAAATAGTCTTAAATCTTAATAATAGAATTATGAACACCACAAAACTACTTTCTACACAACTAATTTTGGGACTTCTGATTTTTTCTTCATGCTCCAATGCAGAACAGAAAAAAGAAGCGCAAAGCAATGCTTCAACCGAAGTTGCAGCCGATCCGGGAGACTGGACTACAAACAAAGGTATTGGTCCGGTTACCAATATCAGTTTCGACTCTTCCATAGATGAGGGTTTGGCTGAGGAAGGTCAATCTATTTTTGTAGCTAAATGCTCTGCATGTCATAAACCTAATAAGAAATATATAGGCCCGGCTATGGTAGGTATTTTCGAGCGACGCACACCCGAGTGGACAGCTAATATGATTTTAAATCCTACGGAAATGGTGCAAAAAGACCCTATGGCAAAAGAATTGCTTATGGAGTTCAACGGTACTCCTATGGCTAATCAAAACCTCACTCAGGAAGAAGTACGCGCCGTTTTAGAATATTTCCGAACCCTTAAATCAGAATAATATGAAAACACTAAAATACCTACCCATAGCCCTATTGCTTGTTGCATTAGCATGTTCATCGAAAAGTGAGCAGTCTTCAAGCAATCTTCCGAACAATACCCCACTAGGGCAAGCTTCGGTAGTGGATGAAGACTCTGATCCAAATATCCTGCAAGTCGCAATTCAATCAGAAGATCATAGCACATTGGTAGCAGCAGTTCAGGCCGCTGAAATAGAGCATGTATTAGTTAATGCAGGACCATTAACCGTATTTGCACCGGTTAATTCTGCATTCGATGCTTTACCCGCAGGCACAGTAGAAGATCTGCTTAAGCCAGAAAACAAAGGCAAATTAGCTGGGATTCTTACTAAACATGCCGCTCCTGGTTCTTACAATCTGGAAGGTTTAAAAAAGGAGGCAGATCGGGGTCGTAAATTATATATGGCCGATGGCTCTTATCTAACAGTTACTGTCGAGGGCGACGATATATTTGTAGAAGGTGCCAAGGTTCTGGCAAGCGTTCAAACATCGAATGGTATTGTGAACGTGGTAGACAAAGTAATTCTGTAATTCAATAAATCAACAATAAATAGGTAATACTATGAAATTAACAAACTACATAACTCTCTTCGTGGTGCTTTTTGCGATAGCGGGTTCTGCATGTATGCAGTCGAACAATAATGGTGCGCTTGGTGGTAGTGCTGCTGAGAAAGTGTACGTAGCTCCAGGTGAACAGGATGAATTTTATGCATTCTTATCCGGTGGATATAGCGGTAACTTAACCGTATACGGACTTCCATCAGGACGAATGCTGAAAGAGATTCCAGTATTCTCTCAATTCCCTACTTCAGGGTATGGATATTCTGAAGAAACTAAGCCGATGTTTAATACTTCTCATGGTTTTATACCCTGGGATGATTTGCATCACCCTGATATCTCACAAACCAACGGTGAACTAGACGGACGCTGGATCTTTGCAAATGCTAACAATACTCCACGTATTGCCCGCATAAGCTTAGAAACATTTGAAACCGAAGAAATCATCGAGATTCCGAACTCGGCAGGAAACCACAGTTCATCTTTTATTACCGAGAACACCGAGTATGTGGTAGCAGGTACACGTTTTTCTGTACCAGTTCCTCAGCGTGATATTTCCATCGACGAGTACAAAGGCAATTTTAAAGGTGCAGTTAGTTTTGTGAGTGTCGACGAAGAGACCGGACACATGGATCTGTCATTTCAAATTATGATGCCGGGCTTTAACTACGATTTGGGACACCCTGGTCGTGGCGAGTCTCATGGTTGGTTTTTCTTTACCACTTATAATACTGAGGAAGCCAATACCCTACTTGAAGTAAACGCGTCTCAAAACGATAAAGATTTTATCGCGGCGATTAACTGGAAATTGGCCGAAGAGTACATCGCTCAAGGTAAATACACTACTATGGAAGCTGAGTATGCACATAACGTGTATGATGAAAGCACGCATACTGGTACTTCTACTATGAAAAAAGAAGTGAGAGTACTTGACCCTTCTGAGTTACCAGGTTTGGTTTACTTTTTACCAACTCCAAAATCTCCACACGGCGTGGATGTTGATCCTTCAGGAGAATACATCGTGGGTGCTGGTAAACTGTCGGCCTCACTTACAGTTCACTCATTTTCTAATATGATGGAAGCGATTGAGACTGAGGATTATGATGGCGAAGCTTATAATATTCCTATTCTGAATTTTGAGAAAGTAACTGCCGGACAAGTGGAATCTGCGGGATTAGGACCACTGCATACCGAGTTCGATGGACGTGGAAATGCTTATACCACATTCTTTATCTCTTCTGAAGTTGTGAAGTGGGAATTAGGTTCATGGGAAGTTATCGATCGCAAGCCAACCTATTATTCAGTAGGTCACTTAATGATTCCAGGCGGAAACTCACGCAGCCCATTCGGTAAATACGTAGTGGCGATGAACAAAATCACTAAAGACCGTTACTTACCAACCGGACCAGAAATGGAGCACTCTGCTCAGCTTTACGATATAAGCGGAGACAAAATGGAGCTGCTGCTTGATTTTCCTACACACGGTGAGCCTCACTACGCCGCCGGAGCACCAGCAAGCCTGATTGCGCCACGCTCTAAAAAATTCTATCAGTTAGAAGAAAATGAGCATCCGTATGCTGTGATGAATGAAGGCGAAACCAAAGTAGTACGAGAAAGAAATAGCAATATCGTGCATGTGAGCATGTCTACTATCCGTAGTCACTTCTCACCCGATAACATCGAAGGAATAAAAGTAGGGGATAAAGTGTACTTCCACATTACCAACCTGGAGCAAGATTTCGATGTACCTCATGGTGTAGCAATGATTGGTGCCAACACTTCTGAGCTGTTGATTATGCCGGGACAAACTAAAACTTTCCTTTGGGAGCCTGATAAAGTAGGTGTATGGCCATTTTACTGTACCGATTTCTGTTCAGCTCTCCACCAGGAAATGCAAGGATATGTTCGGGTTTCGCCAGCAAACTCTAATATCGAATTAAGCTGGTCTCTCGACGGTGAATAAACTTTAAACCAACAAAAACCCCTTCATGCCGGAAGGGGTTTTTAATACTAATCGAAGGTTAGTTATGAAAAAATCAAAGCTACTAATGATTGCAGGTTCATTACTGATTTTAGGATTGTTCATCTTTCCAATGTGGAATATTTTATTGAAAGCTCCACAATATCCAGATGGAATTGGAATGGATATCTGGATTAACAAAATAGTGGGTGCCAACCCGAATGATATTCAAAATATAAACTTGATGAACCATTACGTAGGAATGGATTCCATTCCTACAGAAATGAAAGAGTTTGTAATTTTTCCTTGGGTTGTTGCCATAATGAGTGGAATTGGGGTGATTTTTGGGCTCATTGGAAATCGAAAGCTTTTTCTAACCTGGTTTATTGTAATGTGTTTGCTTGGAGCTGCAGGGATGTATGATTTTTACCTTTGGGAATATGAATACGGTCATAATTTGAATCCAAAAGCACCTATAAAGGTTCCTGGGCAATCTTACCAACCACCTGTTTTCGGTTACAAAAAAATACTCAATTTTGAAGCCTATTCTTATCCATCAACCGGAGCATACCTTCTATTTGCAGGAATGTTTGGATCCGTTGTAGCATATTTTTTAGATAAAAAAGAAGAGGAAGCTGATGAAGACGAAGCTTAGAACATTATTTTTACTTACAGTTTATTTGTTTGCGGGCTGTGCAATCGAAATAGATGAAATCAATTACGGACATGATACGTGTGCATATTGTACAATGATGATCGTGGATAAAAAACACCCTTCCCAAATAGTAACTAACAAAGGTAAAGTGTTTAAATATGATTCTATTGAATGCATGATCAGAGATAAAAGAACTATGGAAGAAGAATCCATTGCTTTGCAAAAAGTAATGGACTTCAAAACCGGAGAATTTATCGATGCACATTCAGCTTCTTTTTTGATCAGCCCTCAGTTATCTAGCCCAATGGGAGCAAATTTATCGGCATTTTCTTCGGAACAAGATGCTTTAAATATTGGATACGAAGGAACTTTATATACCTGGAATACCATCCGGGAACACATTAATTGAGTGTTTAAAATAAAGGCACGTCATGTTATATAAATGGTTAATAGTAGGTTGCATGGCATTAATAATGATCACCCTAAGTGCTCAGGCTCAGATTAATGTCTGCACAAATTGTTCGATTAGTACGATTCAGGAAGGGATCGAGGCGGCAGAACCCTACGATACCGTTTTGATCAGGCAGGGAGTTTACTACGAATATGATATTCTGATAGCTAAACCTCTTACGTTAAAGGGTGAAACCGGTGTAATTATTGATGGCGAAAAGAAAGGAACCATCCTGAAAGTTCAGACCGAAGATGTTCATATATCAAACCTGAACTTGAAACGTGTTGGGTTATCCCATACCGATGAATTTGCTGCGGTTCATGTCTCAGAAAGCAAGAATTTCACACTGGATAATCTCGTTGTCGAGGACGCTTTTTTTGGCTTTTTGATCGAAGGAAGCTCCAAAGGTACGATTACAAACAATGTTCTTTCGGGCGAATCAGAATTGGAGTTTTATTCCGGGAACGGAGTACATGCCTGGAAAAGCAAAAATCTAACCATTACCGGAAATACCATCAAAAATTTGCGTGACGGTATCTACCTCGAATTTGTAGATAATTCGGTTGTAACAAACAATCTTAGTGAAAAGAACATCCGATATGGACTGCACTTCATGTTTAGTAATAACAATGCCTATAGTAACAATACATTTAGAAATAACGGAGCCGGCGTTGCCGTAATGTTTTCCAAACACATAGAGATGAAAGAGAATCAGTTTGTGAACAATTGGGGCACTGCTTCTTTCGGACTACTTTTAAAAGAGATTTACGATGCAGAAATCACTAATAATATTTTTGATGAAAACACTGTAGCCATCGCCGTTGAAGGCTCATCACGTATCAATTACCTGAACAACAGCTTATCCCGAAATGGCTGGGGAGTAAAAATGTCGGGCGGTTGTTATTCGAACAGATTTTCGAACAATGCGTTTTCAAATAACTCCTTCGATGTTTCTTTTAATAGTCGCCTAAACGACAATGAGTTTTCGGGTAATTATTGGAGTACCTATTCCGGCTATGATTTGAACAAAGACGGTATTGGAGATGTACCACATCGCCCGGTAAAACTGTTTTCGTATGTAGTAAATCGTACTCCGGAAAGTATAGTGTTACTCCGTAGTTTTTTTGTGGATCTCATCAACTTTACAGAAAATGTAGCCCCGGTTTTTACTCCGGTAGACTTAGTCGATAACGCTCCTTTAATGAGAATGCCATAATGATTGAATTTAAAAATATTAAGAAGAAGTTTGGCCAGCTAGAAGTGCTAAAAGGGATTGATTTTGAAGTACTACAGGGTCGTGTTACAGCTGTATTAGGTCCAAACGGGTCGGGTAAAACAACTTTAATAAAATCACTTTTAGGGATGGTTTACCCTGATTCCGGTAATATTCATCTTGATGGATACCGCCTTAACGGCAAGGCTGATTACCGCAATAAAATTGGCTATTTACCGCAAATAGCACGCTTCCCCGAAAACCTGACCGCGCGAGAACTGTTGAAAATGGTCAGCTCCGTTCGAACGGCAAAAAGCGCCGAATCTGACTTGCTTGAACACTTTGAGTTGGAATCTTATCTGGACAAAAAACTGCTGCATTTGTCAGGTGGAACCCGGCAGAAAATCAACATTGTGATGGCTCTGATGTTTGATGCGGAGTACTTGATACTGGACGAACCAACAACAGGCTTAGATCCCATCGCCCTGAAAACGCTGAAGCAGCTGATAGCTAAACAGCGGGATGCCGGGAAAACCATTTTGGTTACGTCTCATATTTTAAGTTTTGTAGAAGAAGTAGCTGATGAAATAGTTTTTTTGTTAGAAGGACACATTCATTATCAAGGAAGCATTGATGAGTTGAAATCGGCCACAAACACCGAAGATTTAGAAAGTGCTATTGCACGCTTAATGGAGGCACAAAATGCTTAATATTATCAGGTATACATTTTACGACCTACTGCGCAGTCGCTGGAGCATTTTCTACATGCTGTTCTTTTTGGTAACCAGTATGGCATTGCTGTTTTTAAGTAATGATCTGGGTAGTGCAATAATCTCTTTAATGAACATTCTGTTGATCTTAGCTCCATTGGTGGGCACGATTTTCGGTGTCATTTTCTACTACAACTCATCAGACTTCAGCGAGCTGTTACTTGCTCACCCCTTAAAACGCAGTACCATTTTTCTTGGGCAACTTTACGGGTTATGCATCTCACTCAGCCTGAGCTTAGTACTCGGCCTGGGACTTCCGTTTTTGTTCTACGGATTACTCTACTCCGATGCAATTTTCGACTTTGTGATTCTGCTGGTTGATGGTGTTGTACTCACATTCATTTTTGTGGGATTGGCATACATCATTGCACTTAAAAACGACAACAAAGTGAAAGGTTTTGGCTACGCACTTTTAATGTGGCTGGTATTTGCCATTCTTTATGATGGCATGTTATTGGTTATTATGATGCAATTTCAGGATTACCCGCTCGACACTTTTTCTTTAGTGAGTACAGTAGTAAATCCCATCGACTTATCCAGGATTTTGATTCTGCTAAAACTTGATATCTCGGCGCTACTAGGCTATACCGGGGCCTTATACCAGCAATTTTTTGGAACCATGGCAGGTATTTTTATTTCCTTTGGCTTACTGGCAGTGTGGTCGCTGCTACCAAGTGGATTGGTTTTAAAAATCGCCACCTCAAAAGACTTTTAACTAAAAACCCTTATTAACATGGATATGATAGCAAACAAACCCATTGGCGAAATTGTAGCCGAAGATTATAGAACCGCATTTGTATTTAAAAATTTTGGAATCGAATACTGTTGCGGTGGTAAAAAAACGCTGGCAAAAGCCTGTGCATCCAAAAATATTGAAATGGATGAAATCCTTCGGGAAATAGAATCCGTAACACAGCATCAGGCTCAAGAGAACAAGTATAATGAGTGGTCGTCTGGTTTCTTAATTGACTATATCGTGAATAATCACCACAAATATGTGCAGGAAAAGTTGCCGTTTCTACTCTTTTTATCTGATAAAGTGGCGAGAGTACATGGGGCAGAGCGTCCGGAATTGGTTGCCATGAATACATTGGTTCAAGAGCTAAACTCTGAATTACTTGCGCATTTAGAAAAAGAAGAAGAGCATACATTCCCGCTTATCAAAAAGTTAGAAGCCGAAGAAGTTTCGCCGGAAACGGAGGAGTTTTTGATTGCAGAACTGGAAGATGAACACGAAGCCGCCGGATCCATTTTGGAGCAATTAAGTGAGTTAAGTAACGAGTATCAGTTTCCGCAAGGAGCATGTTCATCATATCAGATTTATTTCAAAACTTTGCAGGAATTTCAAGACGATCTGCATAAACATGTTCATCTCGAAAACAATGTATTATTTGCTAAAGTAGAGGGTATGTTACAGGCAGTGTAAGTCTTGTTTTAGATTGATGAGAATGAGTTTGCATACCGATCGCTGGCTTTGGCGCAGCGCAATTGCCTTTTTTACGATTGCTGGCCTAACCGGAGTATTTTTCAGAATGGGGGTGTTAGGCAGCGACACATTCGGGTTAAGTTTGCAGAATATCCGGCATGCTCACTCTCATCTCATGTTTTTCGGTTGGGCAGGATTTCTCCCGTTTCTGATAGCCATGCAAACAGAGGTATCAGATTTACCCGAAAAAGAAGTAAGTTTGCAGAAGTATGCTCTTTGGGCCATTATCATACTTTCACCAATTACTTATTTTTTCTTTTTGCTGTGGGGATACCATCCCGTAGCCATTGGTGATGCACAACTTCCGCTAGCTGCTATCTTTTCTTCTTTTGTGATGATTGCATGGTATGTTTTTGCATACGGATTCTGGAGCTCTAAGTTTGAAAAACCGAATGCATATCTACCATGGTTTTCCGTGGCCTTGTTGATGCTTTTAGTGAGTTCTTTGGGGGCTTGGGGAGTTGGACTGCTTCAGTTTTTTGGTGTTCAAAACGCCCTTTTATCAAAAGCAATGACCCATTTTTTCCTGGGCTCTTTTACCGAAGGATGGGTTGTGTTGATAGTAGTGGGAATGATCGTACAATCACTGAAACTACAATCACGGAATTTTCATTTTTCCCTAAGTACTATTCGAATTATGATTGCTTTCGGTGCTCCGCTTACTTTTGCTTATGGTATACCTGGCTCTTTACTCACAACGGAATTGTTATGGTCGGCACGCGCAGGTGGCATAATATCTTCAATCGCACTTTTGGTATTTACGCTGGGTGCTTTTACTGGTTTGGGAAGAAAAAAGTCCATCTGGGTTTTACCATTATTGCTGTTAGGTGTAAAGGGGTTAATCCAGTTATTAATCTCAGTTTTCCCTAATGAACTTTGGTTAACTGACCACAATCTTAGAATTCTGTACTTACATATTCTGTTACTTGGAGCATTCACCATTGCAGGCTTTGGATGGATTCATGTCCATTTTCAAGCATCAAGAATGTCATTCAATTTGATGGCTTATTCTTGTTTGGTCGTCTTAACAACACTCGTTCTGCCTACAAATCTATTCCCGGGAGTTATGAAAGGAATCTGGATATTTTATGTAGCAGCAATTGCAGCCTTCCTGCCTGTAATTGCGGCAATCTATCAACTAGTGCTTTTGTTTGCGAAATCTGATCAACAGCATTAAGTATCAGATATGAATCTCATATCACGTCATATCCAAGGCGGAAACGAAAACAGGTTTTTGAAGAAGCTCCTTTTGTTCGTTTTCTTTCAAGTTGATAAACCGTTGCATTACTTCGGCTGTGACTTCTCCATTTAAGCGATAAAGGAATCCGAGCTGTCCTGATTGTTTTAATTCCGATGTAAGAGTTGATTCCAGATCTCCCCAGAACATTCCAAGGTTAATTTGCGAGTAGGCACAACAGTGTTCCATCAATTCCAGAACAAGGTTGGTGTTTCCCCAGGCATAATCGAAAGCAAGAAAAACGAGATTTTTCGGATTAAACAAGCGGTTAGTGAATGGGAGATAGGGCAGTACCTTTTGCATTAAGAATCCACTGAAACCTGGTACTTCTACAATTTCCCAGTTCACTGGTTTACACCGGATTCCTGCAGTAATTTCACCTTTGCTCTTGAGAACCAAATAGGTGCCGTTTTCGAAAAGGCGGTCTTCAAAGTAATAAGAGTGGGTCTTGTAAAAAGAATGTAACCGGTCAGCAACCTTTTGTTCATCTTCTTTTGCAATTGTACTCACTCTGTTTGAAGTCTTTGGTGAAAAACGACTGAATAAAACTGTAGATATTTTTCGGGTTGGATAAAACCCCAAGTTGATGCAGAGCTCTTTTGAGTTGTAGTTTTCAGACTCAACGAAAGCATAAAAAGAGGCTTTACTTCCCTCATCATACACCGGTTGTTCAAAGTGATTGGTTATTTGATCTCCAATCATTTTTTTAAGGTGATTACCCGCCCGGCTTTTTTTGTGCTTTCGCCCGGCAGCTCGTTTTTTTTCATTCTTCCGAAACGGATTATTTACTGAAAGGTAGCGTACATAGAGGCTTTTCAACCCATCACCAAGCCCTGAAGTTTCTCTGGTAACAACTCCGGTTGTTCCTATTACCCGGTCTCGCTTTACAATTTGAATGAATTCTAAATTTTGTTGAGAGTTCATTCCTTCGGCTATATTCATCTGGCGGTATCTTACTTTACCTTTTGTGCCAAACACAGTTTGTTTAAGAAGTGAAATAATCTCCGGAGAAGTACCCGGCTGGGTGACCACACTAAAATCATTTATATGTTTATCTGTACTCACTTTTTTCATTCAGCATACATAGAGGAAGAAAATCAGATTTAATATAAAGCTTAACTCCGATTCCTACTATTCTCAGAGATTTTCCGTTACATTTCCATCATGAAGAAATTATTAGTGTTTTTAGTAATTAGCTACGCGGGCTTCCTCTCTGATGTAAATGCCCAGACTTATCCATTCAGAACCTATTCTATCCAGGATGGGTTAAGTGAGTCGGTTGTTAATGATTTGATACAGGATGATGAGGGGTATATTTGGTTTGCCACAGGATATGGACTGAATCGCTTTGACGGGATTAATTTCGAGAATTTTTTTGAAGAAAGCGGGCTTAATCATAGTAAAGTATTATCTATTCATCAATCAAGAGATGGAAAAATATGGATTGGAACAGGCAAGGGAGTGAATTATATGGAAGGGGATAGTATTTATATACCGTCTTCTCTGGCAGCTCTCGGGAACAGCGAGGTGATAAGTATTTTCGAGGATAAAGAAGGGCATCTTTGGTTTGGAACAGACGGAGACGGTGTGTGGCATTACATAAATGAGGAAGAACTCGTTTTGTACTCAACTTCACAGGGGCTTTTAAGCAATCAGGTAAGGGGGATTGCAGAATCGGAAAACGGAGACCTTTGGTTTGCAACCAGAGGGGGACTTACGAGTTTATCCAATGGAAACCTTAGAACATATACCATGCAGGATGGTTTGCCCGAAAACAGATTGAGAGATATTCAGATTGATAAAGAAGGTATTATTTGGATCGCTACAAGAAACGGGCTTTCCAGGTTTGACGGGATAAATTTTGAAAATTTTGGAAGAGAATATGGGATCAATGATCCCAGAATACAAACTATATCTATTGCATCAGACGGATCAATTTGGGTAGGAACAGAAGGAGGAGTAGCGCATCTTATTGATGGTAAATTTAAAAACTACACGGTAGATCAGGGGCTTTCAAACAATATTGTAAACTCATCAATTATAGATGTGGAAGAAAATGTATGGTTTGGCACTTTTGGAGGAGGAGCAAGTCTTTTTCTTGGGGATTATTTCGAGAACTTTAATACCGAATCCGGGCTTTCTAATGATTTAGTGACATCTATCGCGGAAGATGGAGATGGACAGCTTTGGATCGCAACCTATGGGGGAGGCATGATGGCAATGAAGGGAACCGGGTTCGACTACCTGAATACCTCTGATGGTTTGCCGGATGACAGAATCTACCATATCAGTAAAGACTCAAAAGATCGGTTGTGGGTAGGGATGAGAGACGGATTAGCCTATATCAAAGATGGGAAAATACGAACATTTGATAGCGACGAATTTCCATTCCGGAAAATAAGATATGTTATGGAAGCCAGTAATGGTGATTTTTGGATAAGCACAGAAGATGAAGGGCTTTTACGTTTTTTTGAATCCGGCTACGAACAATTCACTCAAGATCAGGGGCTGGCAAGTAATAGCACTCGTAGAAGCGTAGAAGATGATGAGGGTAATATCTGGGTGGCAACTTATGGCGGAGTATCCAAAATAGCAGGGGAAGAGATTACCAATTATTCTCTTCAGGAAGGCGTTCCAAACAACGGAGTCATGTCTATTATGAAAGATCAGAGCGGAACGATATGGATTTCAACATTTGGGGGGATTGCCTGGTTTGATGGGTTCCGATTCGTGGATATTACCGATGAAAATGGATTACCCGGGCGCGTGTGCTATTTTATTTCTCAGGACAGGAATGGTTATTTGTGGATTGGCACGAATGCCGGTGTTGCCCGCTTGGATATACAGCTGTTTTACAGCGATGATCCTGATGAAAAGGAACGTGCTATCCAGATATTGACCAGAGAACAAGGGCTCGTTTCTGACGAAACAAACCTTGGGGCCGTTTATGAGGATACGGAAGGGCATTTTTGGTTTGGTACGGTTGAGGGTGTAAGTCATTTTAATCCTGAAGTATATTTTGGAAATCAGGTTCCCCCAAGAGTACACATTTTAGATTTCATAGCTTCAGGAAATCATTACTATGAAAGTGGGTTCAAGCTTTCTCATAATGAGAATTTCGTTGAGATTATATTTGCAGGATTAAATTTTACCGCACCCAACCAGGTAATTTATGAATACCGAATGAATGGGGGTATTGATCTGGGAAGACAAAGAACAACCTCAAGAAGTGCCAGGTATCCATCTTTACCTCCAGGCGATTATACATTCAGAGTTCAGGCTCGTAATTCTAATGGAATATGGAGTGAAGAAACCGCCGAAATCAGCTTTACAGTAAACCCGCCTTTCTGGATGAACTGGTGGTTTCTCGCAGTTATTGCACTCGCTGTATTTGGGGTGATTTACTTATTCTATCGAAACTATAAAATTTCTAAAATGGTAGATATCGAGCGTATGAGAGTTCGGATCGCCAGCGACTTACACGACGATGTAGGAGCTAGTTTAACAGAAATTGCCCTACAGTCAGACTTTCTTCAAGCGAGCCATGCCGAACCGGAATTCAAGAAATCTCTGAATCAAATTGGTAAGCAGTGCCGACATGTGGTTACAAGCCTGGATGACATCGTATGGTCTATCGATGCCAGAAACGATACTTTAGGGGATTTAACCGATAGAATGCAGGATTATATCATAAATGTGCTTGAACCAAAGAATTTTAAGGTGACCTATGATTTCGAGGAACTTAAAATGGAAAACAAGCTTCCGGTTCCTGTAAAAGAGAATCTCTACCTGATTTTTAAGGAAGCGGTGAACAATATCGCGAAGTATTCCAATGGAAATGAAGTACTGGTTAGTATGGAGACAAATAATGGAGAGTATGAGTTTAAAATTTACGATAATGGAGATACAGGAAGAGGAACTAAAAAAACCGGACATGGCTTACGTAACATGGAAATGCGAGCTAAAAGAATAGGTGGAATGTTCAACTTTGAAGACGAAAACGGATTTACGGTTAGTTTGAAAGGCAAACTGAATTAATAAGCGGAGAACAAAATGGCAGTAATTGGGATTGTAGAAGACAACAAAAAAATAAGAGACTTAATACAACGCTATTTGGATATGCAGGAAGGAATGGATTGTCCTGTAGCCACGGATACTGTTGAGGAAATGCTTGAGTTCCTGGAAGATCATCAGAACCCGGAGGTACTTTTGATGGACATTCAGCTTCCTGGTATGTCTGGTATCAAAGGGATGGAAATTATTAAATCCAAATATCCGGAAATCGACATTATCATGCTTACGGTATACCACGATTCACATAAGATTTTCGATTCTCTGAAAGCCGGGGCCTCTGGGTACCTGTTAAAACACACCTCACTTCCTGAAATAAAGGAATCTATTGAAATGCTGTTAAAAGGAGGCGCTCCTATGTCTCCGCAAATAGCACGCAAAGTAATTACACATTTTAATGACCAGGCTCCCAAAAAGAATGAAGACAGTATGCTGACCAACCGAGAGCAGGATATTGTGAATGGACTTGTTGATGGATTGAGCTACAAAATGATCGCAGACCGATTCGATATTTCTATAGATACAGTTCGTGCGCACATCAGAAATATCTACAAGAAATTACATGTGAATTCTAAAGCAGAAGTAATAGCTAAATCTCTTAGAGGAGAGATTTGACATGATTCTAACATTAACATGTTATATATAATGTGAGCGTATTAGTTGATGTTTAAGATGTAACCTTAAATAATGTTCTCAGGAGCAATTATGAAAGCCTCAAAAAATATTCTTAGCCTTACCATCGCATCCTTATCATTATTCTTGTCCGGATGCTATACTCAACTTCAAACTACCGACGGATTTACCCGGACCAGCCCAAATACTTCGAGTACATATTATTCCTGGGGTGATGATAGCGAGAACGCTGAGGCAGGATATAATTGGAGCGAAGAAGAACAAACTGCAAAACCTTATACGGCTGCTGCTACTGAACCAGTTTACGAAGATGAATATTACGAAGAAGAACCTGTCTATTCAGATGAAATGGTAGAATCTGAATTATATTATAAAGATTATGAAACTGAGGGATGGTACAAAGATAATTATGCAGACAGACTATACTGGGAAGGTTACGAAGATGGCTATGAAGAAGGTTATTGGGATGGAAGATTTGATTATTCAAGGTCTGGCTATGGGTATCATCACCGACCGTACTACTCTAGAATCGGATGGGGTTTTCGCTTTGGAAGAGTAGGTTGGTACAGCAATTGGTACGGATATAATTCTTATTACGCCTGGGGTGGATACAGATACCCTCATTATTGGGATTATTACGATCATTATTACGGATGGGGAGGATGGAATTACTACCACCCAACGGTAATTGTATACAACGATTATCACAGAAATAACCGAAGTAATACAAGACCAAGAAGTACAGGTATTTATAGCAAAGGAAATGGCACCAGTGCGATAACTGGAACAAGAACCCGCTCAGGAAGTGGAAACTCAGGGAATTCTGCAATAACCCGAACAGGGAGAAATGGTGGTTCCGCTATTACTAAAAGATCTAACACCGGAAATTCAACAGGTTCCCGATATACCGGCAGAACAGGAGGAACAAATACAGGCAGATCAACTGGGAATACCGTACGAAGAACCAGAACTGGTACAAATAATGGGTCAGGAACTGTAAGAACTACCGGAAGAACCCGAACATCAGGAAACAACGGATCAACGGTGGGTAGAACCAGGACAAATACAAGAGGTTCCGGGACAGTTAGAAGTACAGGCAGATCTAATACGAACAGATCAGGTGTAGTTCGAAGTACCCGTGGAAGAAGTAGTAATTCATCTGGAGTAACCCGAGGAAGATCTTCTGTTCGAACTAATAACTCAGGCAGAAGTGCAATTGGAAACCGTGGAACAACTATTAGAGTCCCTAGAAGTACTTCCGGGAATTCTAACACACGAGTAGGTACACACTCAACTAAATCCGGTTCAAGAAGCACTACTGTAAGAAGAAGCTCTTCAAATAGAGGTTCTTCGTCGCGTGCAGTTCGTAGTGGCAGTTCCTCAAGGTCTTCTACGAAATCAGTGAAAAGCAGATCATCATCAAGATCATCTTCAGGTACGCGATCCTCTGGTAGCAAGTCCAAGCGAAGCAAGAAAAACTAAATATAACCACATTCTGAAATGTCGATGAAGAGGCTATTTATCATTCTCTTAATGGCAGGAGTGCTTATTCCTGCTGCTGCTTATGGCCAGGATGGGCAAAACCCGATCCGGTATTCAACGTTGGCTCAGCAGTTTTCAACCATCAATACTAATGGGGATCCAAACGCGAGTGTACTTCCCTCTGTTGCAATTCAGAATGGTTTTGGAAGTTTCCTGGATAACCCCGCCAGTATGGGGCTTATAAATATGAGCTACTTTAATACAGGACTTCTCTCAAATTATGCCGAACAGAGTAATTCTTACCTCGGAAATAGTGCATCATTCGATAATTCCAGGACTCAGTTTGGTAATATCGGGCTTATATATTCTGTTCCAACAGAAAGAGGGAGCTTAGTTGTAGGAGGAGGTTACACACTCAATACTCAAATTAACCGTACGAACATATTGAATGGTTATAACGATGTAAGCACAATCACAGACGTTTTTAAAAATAGCGCAAGCGATTATAATGATATCGCATTCGAAGCTTATGCAATTGATTATGCGGATGTAGAGCAAACAACACTGGAATCTATTTTCAGAATTGGGTTTGCTCCGGGAGAGTTTCTGGGAATACAACAAAACTCAGAAATTAAACAGAGAGGTTCTATCGGTGAATATTCCATTTTCATGGCTACTGAACTCCAACGCAACCTTTTTCTAGGTGCATCACTAGGGGTTACTTATGGGAATTACTCCTACGACAGGTACTTTTTAGAGGAAGATGAAGACAATGTTTACGATGGCGATTTTATTGATGCCGATGAGAACGGAGATGGAGGGACAGACGTAGCTGATGTTTTACTACAAGATGAATTTGATTCAGAAATCGTTGGAGCAAATGTGAGGGCGGGACTTCTGTACAAAGTACTACCAAATTTGAATGTTGGTGCAAGTGTGTTGTTCCCCACAAGATTCATTGTAACAGAAGAGTATTATTCAGAAATCACTACCAGTTTAGATGATGGTAGAACTCCATTTGGAGATAGTTATTCAGGAGATTTTAGTTATTCAGTTCGTCGTCCCGGTCAATTGAATCTGGGTGTGGCAGTGGAAGACTTAAACGGATTCACAATATCAACTTCTGTAGAGTTAATCGATTACAGAAATACTGATTTAAATCTTACCAGAGACGCTGACCTTGAATTTAGAGACATCGCTTTGTTAAGAGAGCAAGAGGCTATATTTGACAGCCTCATCAGTGCAGACTATAACTTAGTAACGAACTTTAAGGCGGGCTTGAAATACAAGTCCAGGACCGGCTTTGAAATAAGAGGGGGTTTTGGACTCCTTCCGGGTAAAAGTTCAAGCTATTCTGCCGACAAAATTGTCCTTTCCGGAGGTTTGGGGATTCCTTTATCAAGGGAACTCTACCTGGATATAACAACACAATATACCGGGTGGAACGATCGTTCAATCCTATACGAATACTTCGACTCTCAGTCTGGTCAAGAGAGAACTGAGAGTATCGGCGAAACCATAAGTCAGATAAACCTTATGGTGGGATTCAAGTATAGGTTTTAGAATGATTGATAATCCCCAAAACCTCCGTAGTTAGTTTTAAGAGAAAGTCTTTTGAAAGAGGCTTTCTCTTTTTTTATAACCACTTTTTCTTTCGGAAATAGAAGATCATTCCAATAGTTACAACAATCATTAGCCCCCATACGATTGGGTAACTCCACTTCCAACTCAGTTCGGGCATGTAGCTAAAATTCATACCGTAAATACCAGCAATAAAAGTAAGTGGAATGAAAATTGTAGCTATAATGGTAAGTACTTTCATTACCTCATTCATCTTATTGCTGATGTTGGTCATGTACATATCATGCAGTCCCGCTACTATTTCTCTGTTATTATCCAGATTGTCGATAATTTGAATAACATGATCATAAGCATCTCGAATGAATAGCTTAGTTTCCTCAGCAACAAGAGGTGATTGATCTCTTAATAAAGAGTTTAGGCTGTCGCGCAAAGGCCAAACACTTTTTCTGAATTGGATAAGCATTCTGCGGGATTTGTGAATATCTGCAAGGGCGTCTTTATCTGTATTCGACCAAAGTATGTCCTCAATTGATTCAATGGTAGTATTTAGTTCATCAAGTGCATTGAAATAGTAATCGATAATCACATCCATAAGGGCATAAGCCATATAATCAGGCCCACCTTTTCTCATTCTGGTATGCTCTGCTTTCAACCGTTCTCTGATGGGAATAAAGAGTCTTTTTTCAGATTCCTGAAAGGAGAAAATAAATTTATCTGAAAAAACAAGACTGACTTGTTCCTGAAGTAATTGACCATCTTCGATATAGATCATCTTCAGAACAACAAAAATCTGATCCTGATAGTCTTCAATTTTTGGTCTTTGATTTGTATTAAGAATATCCTCCTGAATAAGTGGATGGAAGTGAAACTCATCCCAAAGTTCCTTTAGCTTTTCGATGTCGTGAAGCCCTTTAACCTGCACCCATGTAGGATTAGGAGTATCAACATAGGGACGACATTCTTTTACTGAATCAATCAGCTTTTCCTCCAGATGATCAACTCCGTAATCATGTACTTCAATAGTAACTTTCTCGGTTTTCTTTTGTCCGATATGAGTTAATGTACCCGGAGCACTACCCGCCTTTTTATTGAACAAAACAGATTGAATTCTTTTTGGAATAATTCTTTTTCTAATACTCATGTGTCTGAATTAATTTGCCGAAAGTACACAAAAAAAATCCCCGCACATAACAATGAACGGGGATTAGAAAAATGAATTCGGGCCGTTTATTCAATTTCGCCTTTTTCTGCCGCTTCTTTGAGTTTGTCATTAGCCCAGATTGCAATTTCGACACGACGGTTTTCAGCTCTGCCTTCTACGGTGGAATTATCGGCTACGGGGTTTTCTTCTCCATATCCGGTAATAGTCATCCTTGTAGGTTCAACACCTGTAAAGGCGGCATATTCAGCAACTGATTTTGCACGTTTTTCAGAAAGTTCAAGATTGTATTCTTCTCTTCCTGTATTATCTGTGTGTCCGGCAAACATAATGTTAGTATCCTCATACTTTTTCAAAATCTCAGAAAGTTTTGCGATTTCTTCTTTTGATTGTTCACTTAATTCGTAAGAATTTACTTCGAAAAGAATACCGGAATCGAACGTTACTTTAATTCCTTCGCCCACGCGCTCTACTTTGGCGCCTTCAAGATCTTCTTCCATCTCTCTGGACTGGCGATCCATATAGTTACCAATCGCAGCTCCTGTAGCCCCACCAACTGCAGCTCCGGCTATCGCTCCCGTAGTTGTATTTCCGGCAGCTTTACCGATAATTGCGCCTGCCAGAGCGCCTGCGGTTGCGCCAATGGCAGTACCTTTGGCAGTTTTGCTGATTGAATCGCAGGCAGATACCGTTAATCCAATCACTAATATTAATGTGAATAGTTTTGTCGAAATAGATTTCATATCAAGATGTTTGGTTTGATTTATAATTTCTATGAATCAAACCAATATTATGTTCCTGATATTAATATAGGATATACAGGCTATCTACCTTCTGCACGGAGAACTTCAAGGGGTGGTTTATCCTGAATTCCTCTGGTGTTGATTAAACCGATGGCCAGAACCAAGATAACTAAAATCACAACCTCGGCACCAAGAATTACAAAGTTAGGGATGAACTCAATGTCAAAGTAAAAGTAACCGAGTAGGGCACTTGCGCCAACCGAAAGAATGAGACCAATTAAGGCGGCCATAATCCCAAGAATTGCGTACTCGATAATCTGGATTTTAACTACCTGATTCTGTTTTGCTCCCAGCGTGCGCAACAATACAGCTTCGCGAATCCGCTGGAAACGACTTGTAGCTGCAGACCCTGCAAGTACAATAAGTCCGGTAATGATGCTGAACAGCCCAATAAACTGGATTACAAAAGTGACCCGATCCAGAAATTCACGGATTGTACCAATAATCTGCCCTACATCAATAGCAGAAACATTGGGATAAGCTTGTACAATCTTTTGTTGAAGAGCTACTGATGTTTCGCGATCCGGCGTTTTGATAGTTGTGGCAAAAAACTGAGGAGCGGGTTCGAGTACTCCCGTTGGGAATACAACAAAAAAGTTGGGTTGAGGTGTTTGCCAGTTTACTGTTCGGGTGCTGGCAATATAGCTTTCAATGGGGATTCCCTGAACATCCCATACTATAGTGTCTCCCAGCGCCACGTCTAAATCTTCCATCAGGCCGGATTCTACAGAGATTGGTACAAGATCGCTTAGATTGGGAACGGAGCTAATAAATTTTCCGGAATCCAGTTTTTCGGTTGAAGTTAACGAGTCCCTGTATGTAGATCGATATTCCCGGGTAAGTGCCCATCTGCGTGCATTCCGGCTGGTGTCAGAAAGGATTTCATCCAAAGAACGATTCTGAATAGATTGGAGCCTCATGGTTACAATAGGAACATTTTGTACTATCTCAAGCCCGTTTTCTTCAATGATGGCGTTCACTCCGGGATTTTGGTCATATTGAATATCAAAAAGTGCAAGGTTAGGAAGTTCATCCTGTCCCTCAAAATTGATAGTTCCCAACAGCATATCCTGGGTTAAGTATAAAGAGCTGATCAGGGTAACTCCTAACCCAAAAGTGAGGAGTAATGTACTTGTTTGATTATTGGGCCGATACAGATTCGAAAGACCTTGCCGCCATTCATAGCTCCATCCCGAGGGCATAAATTTGCGTGAAGCTTTCATCACCAAAACAGCAAAACCAGCAAGAAGAAGCAAACAAAATGCAAATCCAAGGGTAAAGAAAATGGCAGCAGGAAGCTCTCCAAGCATTAACCAGGCATAGCCTGTGATGGAAAGTCCTATCAAAATGAAGAGAATACCTTTGGTTACTACTCCCAGTAATTTAGAAAGGTTGATTTCTGCAGAGCGCAAAGCGAATAAAGGTGAGATTTTCCGAACGGCAAGAAGTGGGAAAAGCGCGAAAATTACTGAGATAGATACGCCAGTCATCAAGCCAATGAAAACTGAACTCCAGGAAATAAATAACTCGATATCAACGGGGATAAAATCACCCACTAAAACAGGAAGATATAATTGAACAATAGTTCCCAGAAATGCCCCGATTATAGCACCGACAAATCCCATCGCAGTCGCCTGAATCAGGTAAATTGCCATAGTTTGGTTCGATGAAGCCCCAACACAACGTAGTACAGCTACGGTATTTATTTTTTGCCGGATGTATACAAAAATGGAGCTGGCAATACCGATTCCTCCCAAAAGAAGCGCGATAAACCCAATCATATTTAGAAAGCTTGAAAGACTGGAAATAGCCTCCCCGACTTCTTCCTGGCGCTCCGCTATATCATCATAGCGAAAGTCGAGAGTATCATTCATTGCGTCCAGTTGATTATCAACTACAATTGGCTCTACCCAATCTCGGTACTTTAAATAGGCTTTATGTTCCAATCTGCTTCCGCGTTCTAATAGTCCGGTATTCTCAACACCTTCGAGCGGGATGAGGATTCTCGGACCAAGGAAGGACGTGGCCATCGACTGCCCGGGAATCTCTTCAATTCCTCCAATAATCTCATAAGTAAGAAACCCAACTTTTACAGAATCGCCGGGCTCCAGTTGAAATTGGGTTAAAATGGTTTGATCAACTAAAGCCCCATATTCATCTAAATATCGATAGGCTGCATTTGGTGGGTTTGTCTCAATCACACCGTAATAAGGGAAACCGCTTTCTGTGGCGGAAATCTGTGAGAGCCTCGTGGCTCCGGTTTTTGGGAAAAGCGCCATCGAAGTGAACGCAAGCATCTTAGATTGGTTTTCACTGATGGAATCAAGATAGGCTTGTAGCTCGGGTTGAAACTCCGCGTTGCGTTCTACTTCCAAATCAGCCCCAAGGAGTTCCTTAGCCTGTTCATCAATACTTGTATTCAAATTTACCCGAAAGGAGGTAATTGCAACCTGAGCAGCTACTCCAACAATAATGGCCGCCATATAGAGAAATAATTTTCTGCGGTTTGAGCGGGAATCCCGCCACGCCATTTTAAATACCCAAGACCAACTCATCAGGAAAGTACCTCTGTATTGGAATTAAGGATGTCCGCGTCTACTTTCCCGTTTTTAATTTTAATGATGCGACCACATTTGTCGGCTAATTCTAAATCATGGGTGACCAGGACAAGCGTTGTTTGCTGTTTCTCATTGAGGTCAAAAATCAATTTCTCGATGTATTCTCCGGTTTCGGTGTCCAGGTTTCCTGTGGGTTCATCCGCAAAAAGGATTTTTGGCTCATTAATAAAAGCCCGGGCTATGGCAACACGTTGCTGCTCTCCACCCGAAAGTTGAGTGGGGTAGTGATGCGTTCGGTCACCCAAACCAACTTCTTCTAATAGTTCTTTTGCCCGTAGCCGAACTTCTTTAGTGGCTTCTCCACGGAGTTCGAGAGGCACCATCACATTTTCGATAGCGGTTAATGTTGGTACCAGCTGAAAGGTTTGAAACACAAAACCAACATGCTTGTTTCTTACTGAAGCACGTTCATCCTCACTCAGAGGATTAAGATTTTCTCCTTTAAGAATAACCTCTCCTGAGGAAGGACGATCCAGTCCGGCGCATAATCCTAATAAGGTTGTTTTTCCACTTCCTGAAGGACCAACAATAGCACAGGTAGTACCTTCATCAATTTCGAAATTGATATCATTTACAACAGTTAAGATTTTAGAGCCGCTTTTAAACTCTCTGGTGAGATTATTAACAGTAAGAATGCTAGACACGATGGATGATAATTTATTAAACTTGGTACGTTAACCTTTGGAATCCCTAATTTCATTCCGACTAAAGGCGATAGAGCTACGTTTTAATTTTGAATTTGTTCTTATAGAAATGGAATCCTTGGTAAACTAAGAGGGTTAGCTTCAAAAAACGAACTATGAAACGATTACTTATACTTTTTTTACTCTTTTCAACATCAGCACTAGCGCAAGATAAGAAGTCTATTCTGATTTTCGGGGATAGCATTGCAGCAGGCCTCGGTGTAGATCCTGATCAGGCATTTCCTGCAATTATTCAGGACAAGATTGATTCTCTCGGTTTGAACTATGAAGTAATTAACGGGGGATTGAGCGGTGAGACTTCAGCGGGAGGACTGCGAAGGATTAACTGGGTGCTTCAACGTCAGGTTGATGTTATGGTTTTGGAGCTTGGCGGAAATGATGGACTTCGTGGGATCGATTTATCATCCACGAAAGAGAATCTCCAACAAATTTTAGACCGTGCATTGGCCAAAAATCCTGATATGGAAATTCTGATCGCCGGTATGCAGGTTCCACCCAACCTGGGGATTGAATACACCCGGGAGTTCCAGGATTTATATCCTGATCTTGCTGAATCGAACAATCTGGAGCTAATCCCGCTAATTCTGGATAAAGTAGGAGGGCGGGATGAGTACATGCAACCGGATCAAATTCACCCTAATGCAGCCGGTCATAAAGTAGTTGCCGAAACCGTTTGGGAAAGTTTGAAGCCGTTTTTAGAGTGAAATAATACTTATAGATACCACACATCCCTCTGAACGCTGAGCGTAGTCTGAGGGATGTGTGGTAAAATGGCTTTCAGGGACTAAAGTCCGTTCTTGGTTATGTACGGGATTGGGTGAAAGTATGAGAGGGAAAGTCTGGAAAAAACCGAATTAGAATCTCTTGAAGGGATGGTTCAAACACGGAGAAAAGCTAAAAAATCTACTCTTAACCAAAGATTGTTTCAACTTTATAAGAGCACGTTAAAGATGTAATATTAGTACCGTAAAGGTAATTCATGAATTACCTTTACGAGTAGAAAACTATCTACTATTACTCAATAGAAAACTCAATGGAGATGTTAGCTGTTACGTTCACCACCTGATCAAAGTCCATCATTGAGGGAGCATTAGCTTCCATCGACATTGCCATGTCATATCTTCCTAAAGAGTTTCTTGGGGATACTGTATAGTCTGAGTATGAGATAGCAATTATTCCGCCAAGCTCTACACCTGAAGCTTCAGCAATTAATACTGCCTTTTCTTTAGCTGATTGAATTGCAGCCACCAAAGCGTTGTCTTTTCCTTCAGCTATTTTGGTACTTGAAAAATTACCGCTAAAACTATCGAAGTTATTTTCGATAAGGCTGAGTTGAATTTGTTCATAGATATCAAAATCATTGAAGGTAACAGATACCTGCTGATTAGTTACGGTTATCTGAGAATTCCGATCGTTGGTATATCGTTTATTCATTCGAACGGGTTGAAAGTTGATATCCTCATCGTCGATATCGAATTCTTTGAGCAGGCTTGCCAAAAGTTCTTCCCGTTGTTGATGAACCCCAAAAGCTGCCTGTGGACTTTTAGCCTCAGCATTGATATTAATGTTGAAGATGATCAGATCAGCTTCAACGGCTTCAGTAGCGTTCATATTAATTGAGATTTTCTCCTGGCCGGTTAACTGCCTGGCTTGTGTGGTACATCCCATCCCAAAAACAAAAAGTATGATAATGAATAGTTGTTTCATGTTGCTCTCCATAAATGTTAGTAAACAGTACATAAACTTGATTTTTCAGATTCTATTGCTCAATTCGTGAAAGAACAATTGGAAGCATTTCACTTACCCAAAGCGTATACATTTTACCGGACGGGTGAAGTTCATCTTCTGCAATAAGAGAGAGGTCTGTTTTAGCCTCTTCAGAAATCGGAGTGATATTTACGAACGGAATTCCATACCCGGAAGCAATTCCCTCCGCGATGGAATCATACTCCAGAAGTTCTTTTCGGATTTTGTCTTCGCCCCGTGTTTGTCCAAATGGAGTTACTCCATAATTAGGGATAGAAACGACAAATACATTTGAGGAATCTCCTCCTGCAAATACGATAGCTTGCTCGAGGAGTTCTCGAAACTCGGTTCTGTAGATTTCAATATCATATCCGCGATACTGATTATTAACCCCAATCAACAAAGAAACTAAATCGTAGGGAGGGGTTAGCTCAGTTTCAGAGATTCCTTGTTGGAGTTCTGCTGTAGTCCATCCTGTAGTTGCAATAATAGTAGGATCTGATACTTCAACACCTTTTTTTGATAGAGAATCAGCTAACTGAACCGGCCATCGTTTGTCTTCAGGAACAGATTCGCCAATGGTATAAGAGTCACCCAAAGCAAGATAAGTTATGGCCTCAGAAATATTCTGATCTGCCTTAGTTGTGGAACCTCTTTCAGGCGAAGAAGCACAAACACTTAAAAAAAGAATGAATATGGATAATAGAAGAGTAATTCTTAGTGAAGTCACAGTGTAATGTTTTAAAATATTAATAAGGTAGATACACGATTTTTTTTGAAAATAAAATTCATTCAAAAGACTGAATTTCTTTAAGTTTTGGAGTTAAAAAAAATCTATGGAAGCGCTTGCATTATCCCCGAAACAAACTTTTCTTAGATAAGGATTAATTATATCTGGTAATGATTTAGATATGGTTAAAGAGGTTAATACAATAGCGAGTTTTAAATAAAAATAATATCAATCAAAAAGGATCAGACCATGAGTAAACAGATATGGCGGCTTTTCTTCTTCCTGCTTCTTATTACAGGAGTAGGAACTACGCTTGAAGCTCATCCCGAAGTTAACAACGATGTAACAGAAGTTGCAGGTAGAGTGGTTGACTCTAGTGGTGAACCACTGGCAGGGGTAAATATTCGAGTAAAAGATAAATTAATAGGTACCACTACAAAACCAGATGGCACATTTACGTTACGTATATCACAGGATCCCCCATTAACCCTGGTTTTTTCAATCGTAGGTTTTCAGTCTGTGGAAGTTGATGTAACTACAAGCACAGATATGAATATTGATGTAGTTATGGAAGAGCAAACCGTTTTTGGAGACGATGTAGTAGTTTCAGCGTCCCGCGTAGAGCAAAGTATACTTAAGTCTCCGGTTTCGATTGAGAAAATGGATGTATTAGATATTCAGACTTCGGCTTCCGCTGATTTTTATTCCTCAATAAACAATCTGAAAGGGGTTGACTTCAGTACCCAGAGTTTGACTTTCAAATCAATTAATACCCGTGGTTTTGGGTCAAATGGGAATACCCGTTTTGTACAGTTAATTGATGGTATTGATAACCAGGCTCCGGGTCTTAACTTCGCAGTAGGTAACATTGTGGGGATTTCAGAACTTGACTTAGAAAGTGCGGAAATGATTCCCGGTGCTGCTTCCGCTCTTTATGGGCCGAACGCACTAAACGGAATACTACTTATGAAGAGTAAAAGCCCGTTCGATTATCAAGGTCTGTCTGTTAACATCAAACAAGGTGTAAACCATATTGATAGTAATATACAAGATCCTTCACACTACCAGTCTTATGACGCTCGGTATGCGAAAGCATTTAATAATAAATTCGCGTTCAAAATTACCGCTTCCTACTTAAATGCTCAGGATTTTGTAGCTCAGGATACCAGGGATCAAAGTTTCTTAACCGCAGGGGTAGTAGAACGTGGAGTTACTGAAAGAGGAAATGCCCGGGTTTACAATGGTGTTAACATCTATGGTGATGACGTGTTCACTTTGGGTGCTTTAGCCGATGCTACTATTGCAGGTGGTGGAGCAACCGGAGCTCAGGTTGCGGCCCTACGAAGCTTAGTACCTGATGGACAAGCCGGGGCATTTTCAGCTCCAGGTTTTGCAGAAGCATCATTTGTAGATAATACAACTGAGAGTTTGAAGTTAGGAGCAGCGTTGCATTATCGTTTATCAGACAACCTGGAAGCGCTTGTTCAGTATAATACCGGATTTGGTAGTACAGTTTATACAGCAAACGATAGGTTTGTGCTGGACGATTTTAACATCTGGACTGCAAAATTTGAATTGAGAAATCCCAATTTCTTTATCAGAGCGTACACCACACAGGAAGATGCCGGGGATTCTTACGCGGCAAACACAGTTGCTACAAGAATTAATCAACAGGTCTATCTAACTCCTTATTTTCAGACTTTTCTTGGGGCACGCTCTCAAGGAGCAAGTGTAGAACAGGCACATGTTTCAGCTGAAGCTGCAGCTTCAGCCAATCAAGCTAACTACCTTCCTGGTTCAGATAATTTCAAACAACTTCAAGCACAACTCAGAGAAACTTCTATCGCTGACGGCGGTGCCAGATTCGTAGAGAAATCTGATATGTATCATGTGGAAGGACTTTATAATTTCTCAAACATTATAAACCCGGAAACTGTTGAGTTGATAGCTGGAGCCAATTATCGGCAGTATGCTTTGAACTCTGAAGCAACCTTGTTCGCTCTTACAGAAGATGGAGACGAATATACTATCAATGAATGGGGTGCTTACTTTCAAGCAACAAAAAATCTTCTTGATGGCGATCTCGCGTTATCAGCATCTGCCCGTTATGACAAAAATGAGTACTTCGAAGGGCAGTTCTCACCAAGAGTTTCTGCACTTTATACAGTAGCAGATGATCATAACTTCAGAGTTTCCTATCAGAATGGATTCCGAATGCCTACAACTCAGGATCAATTCATCCAACTTGATGTGGTAACAAGATTACTAATTGGAAGTAATCAGGACCTTGTAGATCGATATCGTTTTGAGAGCAACACCGTGTATCAGGCACAAAGTGTTGCAGCTGCACGGGCTACCCTTAATGGTGGAGGAACAGAAGCACAAGCGAGAGCTCAACTTGTTGCCATAGAGTTTGAAGAATTCAAAACTGAAAAAATAAGCACCTATGAAGTAGGCTATAAAGGTTTTATAACAGATAACCTTCTTTTGGATGCGTATTACTACTACAGTGAGTACACAGATTTTATCGCAGAAATCCAATTTGTACAGGGCGTTCCAAACGGTCTTACTAATGATCCCGGCGCATTTGATGCTGATAGTGATGCTGGAAAAGATCAGATTATTAACGGCGGTGTTCTAACTCAGGAATACGGTTTTGATATTAATGCTGATGGTAAAGTGAAATCACAGGGATTTGGTGTAAGCCTCGATTATTCACTAACCGGTGGGTATAAAGTTGGTGGTAACGTTGCATACAATGAACTCATCAGTGCCGATGATCTGGAAAGACAAGGTTTCCGGTCAAGCTACAATACTCCTAAATGGAGATATAATGTAAAACTTGAAAACCGTAAAGTGGTAGATAATGTTGGTTTCAACATGGTGTATAGATGGCAGGATGCATACTTCTGGGATTCATCTTTCGGAGATGGAGTTGTTCCGGCTTATGGAACATTGGATGCTCAGGTAAGCTACAAATTACCAGACTACAATACGGTACTTAAGATTGGGGGAAGTAATATTCTAAACGAAAGATATACTACTTCGTTTGGTAATCCGCTTCTTGGAGCGATTTATTATTTCTCAATAACCTTCGATCAATTCTTGAACTAAGAAAAAGGAAAGACAATGAACAAATTTCATAAATATATACTCTTATTTATTGTTGCAGGGGCTATCACCTTTTCTTGTGATGGAATTGAAGACTCCCTTGTAAATACAGAACTGGAAGAGAATCCGCTTCCACCTACCCCTGAATATTCCTCAGGGAGTGCGGATTTCTCAAAATATATAGCGGTAGGTAATTCACTTACTGCTGGCTTTATGGATGGTGCTTTATACACTGCCGGACAGAATAACTCAATACCCGCTATTCTCTCTGCTCAGTTTCAGGCAGCAGGAGGTGTAGCTATTAATCAACCAGACGTTAATTCAGCTAATGGATTTAACGCTACTTTATCAGACGTTGGAAGTGGTTTAATTCTGGGCAGAACTGAGCTGGACACGGATATTCCGGGTCCGGTTCCAACTCTTGGAGAGTTCCCGATACCTGATTTTACTGGCTCGAGATCTGAAATTACAAACTTCAGCGTACCAGGAATTAGAGTAGCAGATTTATTCTCCACTGACTTAGCAGGTAATGCTGCACTTGGATTGTATTATTCAAGGTTTGCATCTAACCCTGGTTCTTCAACTATAATTGGAGATGCAACTGCCTCTTCTCCTACATTCTTTTCACTATGGATCGGCACTAACGATGTCCTTCAATATGCTATAAGTGGAGGAATCAGCGAGGCATTAATTACAAGCCAGGGCGACTTCCAAACTAACTTTGGTAATGCTCTCGGCGCACTTGCGCAAACAGGGGCAAAAGGTGTAGTTGTCAATATACCTCCAATTGTTGTTCTGCCTTTCTTCAGAGCGGTTCCATGGAATGTGATTGCTCTTGATGAAGCAACAGCAGGACAACTTAATGCAGGGCTTTCTTCTGTAAATGATGCGATAAATGCATGTGCAACTCCTTTAGTAGGTTTGATTGATGAAGAAGATGCCGCTAGAAGAAATATCAATTACTCTGCTGGGCCAAATCCAATTCTGGCGATCGATGAAGAACTAACAGACTTAGGACCTTGTTTCGACGCACTACTGGGAGCAGGACAAATAGATGCACAGGCAAGGGCTCAATTGGTTCCTTATGAGCAATCAAGACCAATGGCAGCTGGTGAATTAGTATTACTTACTGCTGGCGCAGTTCTGAATACTCCTTTCGGTGATGATCCGGCTAAACCGATTGGAGTGGTTATTCCACTCGGATTTAATGCAGATGGTAGTTTAGAAGGGGATAAGTATTACTTAACTCAGGCGGAGCAGGCTAATATTGTAACTGCCCGTGCAACCTTCAATGGCGTGATTGATGGAGTAATTGCAGCTACCAACAATAATATCGGAGCTGAAAATATAGCTTTGGTCGACCTTCATCCTATGTTAGTTGATTTATTCGGTTTAGATGTAGCCACAGCTACACAACTGGCTTTATCAGCCGATTCACGAGATGCTATGTTTGCAGATGGAGAACTTGGGTTGTCAGTCAGTGGGGTTACTCTGATGCCAACTTTCGGTCCTGATGGTATTTTTTCTACAGATGCTGTACATCCAAATCCCAGAGGGTATGCCTTAGTTTCAAACGAAATTATTACCACTATTGAAACTGCTTTTGGGGCAAGTTTGCCTCGCGCAACGACGCTTAACTACCCAAGTATCGTTATTGCTCAATAATGAAGTAATCTTTAAAGATTAGTAAAAGAGCCCTGTGCAAACTTTGTACAGGGCTTTTTTATGGGATGCTGTGAAGAAATGGGTAACTTTGTCATTCTGTAAACTAATGGAATGAATGGCATTATATTTGCTTTGTTTCCACCAAAAAGGAATTAAAATTATTTAAAACAGATGAGCGCTGATAACATCAAAGAAGCAGAAGAAAAAGAGCAAGACGCTACACTTGAAAAAGAAAAAAATAAACAAGTGGAAGAGATAGAAAAAACTGAAGCAGAAAAGGCCGCTTCAGAAGAACTAAGCCAAGAACCCGAAAAGGATGAAAAAGAACTAGTGATTGAAAAACTGGAACAGGAACTGGCTGACGCTAAAGATTCCCTGTTAAGAAAAGCAGCAGAACTTGAAAACGTACGAAAGAGAGTGCAAAGAGAACGAATTGCACTTTTTGAAGATGCTAAAGTAGCGGCGTTACAGGATTTTCTTCCAATTTCGGAAGATATGAAGCGGGCACTTGGAGCTTCAGAAAGTAATAAAATCGAGGATAGCTTTTTGGAAGGCATGAAACTTGTATCCAATAAGTTCGAAGAGGTGCTTTCGAGATACGGAGTAGAGACCATTGATGAAACCGGAGTTCCATTCGATGTAAATCTTCATGACGCTATGCTTCGACAACCTGCTCCTGATAAAAAAACAAAAAGTGATACGGTATTGCAGGTGCTCGAAAGCGGGTACAAAATTGGAAATAAAGTAATTAAGCACGCAAAAGTAATTGTAAGTGAGTAAGGCTGATTCATGAGTAAAAGAGATTATTACGAAATACTGGGAGTTGATAAAGGGGTAAGCGAGGCTGAACTGAAAAAGGCGTATCGTAAGCAAGCGATGAAATACCACCCCGACAGAAATAAAGGGGATGCCGACGCTGAGCAGAAATTTAAGGAGGCAGCAGAAGCCTATGAAGTGCTCCGCGATCCGCAGAAAAAAGCCAGATATGATCAATTTGGTCACGCAGGAGTAAATAATCAAGGTGGCTACGGTGGTGGTGGCGTTGAGTTTGATATGGAAGATATCTTTAGTCGTTTCGGGGATATTTTCGGTGGGGGATTTTTCGGAGATGATATTTTTGGCGGTGGAGGAAGAAGCCGTTCAAGAGCGAGAAGGCAGCCCGGAACACCCGGTTCTGATATGAAAATCAGAATGCCTCTGACTCTTGAGGAAATTGCATTTGGTGTAGAGAAAAAGCTTAAAGTTAAAAAGCAGATTATTTGTGATACCTGTACGGGAACCGGTGCAGCCACCGATTCAGATTTTGAAACCTGCGGAACTTGTAATGGAATGGGGGCCGTACGCCAGGTAACCCGTACGATGCTTGGCCAGATGGTAAGCGAACAGCCTTGCCCTACATGTCAGGGTGATGGAAGAATCATTAAGAATAAATGTAAGACCTGTTCCGGCGAAGGTCGAATGAAAGGGGAAGAAACCATTAAGGTGAACATCCCATCCGGTGTAACCAATGGAAATTATATTACGCTCAGAGGACAGGGAAACGCCGGACGAAGAGGGGGAAATGCCGGTGATCTGATTGTGTTGATCGAAGAGAAAGAGCATGAGCATTTCATTCGTGAAGGAAATAACATTTATTATGATTTGACGCTTAGTATTCCTGACGCGGTTCTTGGTACTGAAGTCCAGGTTCCTACTTTGAAAGGAAAAGCCAAGCTTAGAATCGAGCCCGGAACACAACCTGGAAAGTTACTTCGTATGCGGGGTAAAGGAATTGTTGGACTCAATAACTCCGGTGAAGGAGATCAGTATGTGCGTGTTAATGTGTACATCCCGAGAGAGTTATCTGATAAAGAAAAGAAATCCATTGAAGGTTTAAAAGGTGCTGAGAATTTTGATGCATCCAATCAAACCAAAGAAGAAAAAGGCTTCTTTTCAAAAATGAAAGATGTTTTTGGCTAGAGAACATTGAACATTTAAAGTTTGACGTTCAACTTTCAAATTTTTTGTTCAATGTTCTTCAGGTGACGTCTGAAAATTCATCTTTATGTCTCCTGAAAACAACTCGGGCATAAGGACAAAGAGGTAGTACTTTCAGATTATGTTCCCGGGCAAATTCAACCCCATGAAAAACCAGAGCTTTACCGAGACCTTCTCCTTTATAGTCTTCGGAAACTTCGGTATGATCAATGATAATCCGGTAGTCTCCGTTTTTACTGTACGTCATCTCAGCAATTCGGGTGCCATCTTTTTCGATAAAGAAAGCGCCTTTGGTATTTGATTCTTCGTGTTGAATGTCCATTTTGTCCTCGAAATATTTGATTATCTAACGTTACATCATTTTGAAAAAAATCGTTTGGCTGGTACTACTATTTTTGTACCCGGGACTGGGAGTTAACGCTCAAACCCCAGACATAAAGGTAAAGAAACTTGAAGCATATAAGCGCATCGACCAACCTGCCAGAGATGAAGTTTCTGGAATAGTTAAGAGTAGAAAGTACGAAGATACTTATTGGGTGCATGGCGATTCGGGTACTAAAGATCACATTTACGCCATCAATAGTGAAGGTGAGATTAAATCCGGAAAGAAAAAATACGAGGGAGCAGAAATAAAAGGTGCGAAGAACGAAGATTGGGAAGATATAGCATTAGGAGAAGATGGTACTTTGATTCTGGCTGATTTTGGGAATAACTGCCATTGCAGGGATGATTTAAAAATTCTGATTATCGAAGAGCCCGAACCGGACGATGACGAAGCAGACGTACTTGTAGAGTACAGGATTAAATACCCGGAAAGAGAGGGGGTGCTAAGCTTGTTTATACAGGATAATCATAACGCCGAAGCTGTGTTCATGAGAGCGGGGAAAATTTACATCATAACTAAAAATGAAAGTGGAGGAGAGGCAAAGCTGTTCCGTTTGGATAATCCTGTAGAAAACGAAATCAACATTCCAATCGAAGTAACTACGTTCAAATTCAGGGGGCAGGTAACCGCGGCTGATATTTCGCCAGATGAGTCTAAGCTTGTTGTATTAACTTACAGAAGTATTTGGCTATTCGATTTGGAAGAAGGGAGTCCTTTTTTTGGCGGAACTACTTACTGGCAACCCATTCGAGGAGTTGAGCAGGTGGAATCCATTGTGTTTTCGAATGATGATTTAATTATAGCAGAGGAAAACGGGGATTTGTATAAGGTTCCCGCATCAGAAATCCCGGCATATCAATAACAGAAGATTTTCATAATTTAGTTGAATTAAAGTTCGAAGAGCTCAGTACTTCCTGATCATCAGAATTTAATTTTTGGATATCAGAAGGAGATAATTGTAATAACTTCTCCATTTCTTTTTTTGAAGGTTTCATTCTTACTAAAATAGTTATGAGGAACACAGCAACAACTAAAGCTATATTAGACTTAGTAAGTAAATAGCTTACACATCCCAGAAGTGCAGCACCTTCAATCGCTGCCAGTCGTATCAGACTAGCATATCTGAAACCAACCAATTTCTGACTTAAGTTCTCCTTTAGTGCAGCGGACTTACCAAGTTTGTTGAATATAACTAAAGCTCCGGCAACTCCGAGTGCGCCATACACAACACATAAAATATCGAGCAGTGGCGTTATTTCACTTTCTGCTTCCTGAAGGATTGGGACAGTTCCTTCTACGCTCAATCCAATTAACGCAATAAGAAAAACAAGTGGTACCAGTGTAAGAGCCAAGTGCAAAATTTTTAATCCTTTAAAAAACTCTGAAGAAGTCATAATTTTAACAATTAAGAAGGAGATCGGCCGAATTTACTCCAATCTGGTTTTCTTTTCTCCAGAAATGCTTTTTTTCCTTCTTCAGCTTCCTCAGTCATATAGGCGAGTCGGGTAGCTTCACCCGCAAATACCTGTTGACCTACCAAACCATCATCAATCAAATTAAAAGCGTATTTAATCATTTTGATGGCAGTTGGACTCTTTCCTAAAATCTCTTTTGCCCATTCAACAGCGGTGTCTTCCAGGTCTTCGTGAGGGATAACTGCATTTATCATTCCCATTTCAAAGGCTTCCTGTGCTGAGTAGTTTCTTCCGAGGAAGAATATCTCGCGCGCCCGCTTTTGACCGGTTTGCCGCGCAAGTAATGCGGAACCAAATCCACCATCAAAACTGGCTACATCCGCATCGGTTTGTTTGAAAATTGCGCGCTCTTTGCTGGCTAAGGTTAAGTCGCAGGTTACATGCAGACTGTGACCCCCACCAACTGCCCAACCTGGAACGACTGCAATCACCACTTTTGGCATAAAACGGATCAGCCGCTGAACTTCAAGAATATTCAATCTAGGAATTCCATCTTCGGCTTTATAGCCGGTTTTACTACGTACATTTTGATCTCCACCGGAACAAAAAGCCCATTTCCCATCTTTAGAAGAAGGACCTTCTCCCGAAATCAATACTACACCGATATCATTATCCTCTTTTGCATCGAGTAAGGCTTCGTAAAGCTCAAATACTGTTTTAGGACGAAAAGCATTTCGTACTTCAGGCCGATTAAATGCGATGCGGGCAATTCCTTCCGCTTTTTTATAGGTGATATCCTGATATTCTTTAGCGATTGTCCAGTTCATAAAATCAAAGTTTTTAAGTTTTCCATAATTTCAATCTTTTCTCGACCTCCTCTGACTCCCTACGGACAGGCAGCTTTCAGAAAGAGGAGAACTCACATAAGAGCTTTGGGAGTAAATCAACGAGTTCCCTACCCTTATAAAAGGGGAGGGACAGGGTGGGGTCAAAAACATAGTTATTTAGGGTAAGAATTTTTCTTTATAAAACGATTTAATATAAGAGTCAGTTCTTCAGGCTGATCTGAATGTACTCGATGGTTTGCTCCTTCAACAATAGAAAGTGTTGAATCCGGGATTTCTTTATTCATGGTTTGATTGATTCGAATGAACTTGGAATCCTGCTCTCCAACAATAAGTTGAACAGGAGATACGAGATTCTTTAACTCCTCTCTCACACAAGGCATGGTTCCGGTTCCAAATCCAAGGAGACTATTAGCCATCCAAACGTTATTCTGTTTTTGCTGAATCATTGAAACCTTATCTAACTCTTGGATACTTGCAGAACTCTGGAAGAGAGGCTTGGCTGACCAATCTTCTAAAAAACCTTCAAAATTACCCATTATCTGATCAGCCCTCGAAGCATCAAGTGCTTGCCGGACTTGCCGTTCTGTCTCGCCTTCAATTCCAAATGTTCCGCTTTCCAAAACTAATCCCTGAATTAAATCGGGGCGGTGTACAGCAAGTTGAAGAGCAAGCCGAGCTCCCATACTGTATCCGTATAAAAAAACAGGATTTGCAAGCTGCTCACCAATCAACTTCACTAAATCTGCGACTTGTTCTTTAGCAGAAAAACGATAATGAAGCTCTGCACCTTCCGTTCTTCCATGTCCAAGAAGGTCGATTGTTATCGGGTTCGAAAAAGGTGTCAGTGAATTAATCAATTCTTGAAAAATCTCACCAGAACCCATGAATCCATGCAACAAAACCAGTTCCGGCAAAGTTGATTTTTTCTGATGTCTTTTAATGAAGTATGATATGCCCCGAACTCGAATATTCATGATTGTTCCGGGTCATAATTCCAGAGAACGTAGCGCTGAACCATGGAATCATCTGCATCGGTGATACATTCCAGTACATGAAGACCTGGCTTTTCCAGTCTTTTTTCAAAAAGGGTTACCAGTTGTTCAGGGCGGGAAATCAGATCATGCCCAATTTTATGTGCACGGCATAATGCAGCAATAGAAGTAGATTGAGGGGTTTCAAAATACTCCTGATACTTCTTACCGAACTCGTTTATCGGGAGCATTCTGAAAATGGTACCACCTCCGTTATTCAAAATCACAATAATTAAAGATTCAGGTAAGTATGAAGCGTTCAAAAGTGCATTTGAATCGTGCAGGAAAGCAATGTCACCAATAAATAAAACTCCGGGCTTTTTTAAAGACTTACTTAACCCTATAGTGGTGGAAGTAATACCGTCGATTCCTGCTGCTCCACGATTAACATAAATCTCTTTGCCATCAAAATCCCCAAACAGCGATAAATCCCGAACCGGAAATGAGTTCGAAAGCATGGTAAAGGATTTCTTTGGGATTAGTGGGCTCAGAGTATGGAAGATATACCCATCTGTTAAAGGAGAAGAGGGGTGAAGCTGGTTTTCCCGGAAGGAAATAAAATCTTTTTGAAGCTTCCTCCAATCTTTAAGCCAGTTTTTTTCTGTAGCTCCGGCTATTTGCGGAATTCTTAGTACACCAGCCAGTTTTATAACTTTTGTAGCTGATAGTGATTCATCCTCTAATAAGGGACCGTGAACAAAACGTATTTGAGTACATTCATTGTTCTCAGAAATAAAATTGATGAGCGCTTTACTTACGGGTTCTTCCCCAAAGCGAAGAATTAAATCAGGTTTAAAATGCGCCTTAATCTCCTTACTTCTCAAGAAACCATCAAAACCGGAAATAGTATATTTAGAAGAAGGCATATTCGATCCTGGTTCAGCAAGAATCGGAACATTCAGGGTTTTTGCAAGGGTAGTTATGGTTTCATGATTTTCACTCGTTGTGCCAGGCCCAACAATTAACAAAGGCTTCTCTGAGGATACCAACTCTGACCAAAACTGCTCGCTTACATCTACGCTCTCAATGATTGTTTTATACTGATGAAATGCTTGTTTGGAATGCTTTTCATTTTCAGCTTCAATCTTTTCAAGATATTCTTTGGTTGGTTCAAAAGGTTTGGAAAATGGAAAGTTGATATGCGATACTCCCCCTTTTTCTATGGCAACTTGAGTAGCCTGCTGAGCAGCTCGTTCAAGTCTTAAAAAACTTTGGTTACTCTCTTTAGCTTCACCGATTTCGTGAAAAAAAACAGGATAATCTCCAAAAATTTTAAGCTGGTCGATAGTTTGGGAAGCACCAATATTTCTTAAATGCGGGGGGCGATCGGCGCTGGCTATAATTAAGGGAACTCCCGACTGGGTAGCTTCAATTACCGCCGGATAATAATTTGCAACAGCAGTGCCTGAAGTGCAAACCAAACACGCGGGGACTCCTGTTCCTTTTCCAATTCCTAAAGCAGTAAATGCTGCAGAGCGCTCATCAATAATGATATGCTTTTCAAAACCGGGATGGGCAGCAAAAGCAAGAGTGAGGGGAGTGGATCGTGATCCCGGCGAAATAACTACATGCCGGACTCCCTGTTCGTACAACGCCCGGGCAAACTCTGTACTCCAGTAAAAATTCAGGTTTTGGGGATCACGTTCCGGCATATTCCAGGGCTGTTAGCATCGGTATGAATTTGAGGTTTGTTTCTTCCCACTCTTTTCCGGGATCGGAATCCTCAACGATACCACATCCCGCAAAAAAGCGCACTTCATCATTTTTGATTAACCCACTCCGGATGGCTACAATAAATTCACCATTTCCGTGGGCGTTAATCCATCCGATTGGAGAAGCATACCAGCCACGATTAAACTTTTCATGTTCCTTTATGAATTCTACCGCTTTGTCTTTCGGAAATCCTCCCACGGCAGGAGTCGGATGTAATGTTCTCAAAACCTCAGTTCGGGAAACGCCTTCTTTAATCCTCGCGGTGATGGGGGTGTATAAATGTTGAACATTAGATAGTTTTTTAATTTGTGGTGCCCTGGGATGCTGAACTTCATCAGAATAATGCTCCAGATTTTCTTCAATGGCATCCAGCACGATTTCATGTTCGTGAAGGTCTTTTCGGCTGTGTAATAAATTATATTCCAGTACTGCATCCTCAGAAGCTGTTTTACCACGGGAGGTACTCCCTGCAAGTCCTTCTGTTAGCACATATTTTGAGTTAAAAGATGCCAGCCGCTCCGGGGTGCATCCGATAAAACTGGACTCCCCATCCTGACGAATCAAGAACGAGTAACAATCTGGATACTGAAACCTGAGTCGGTTTAGAATATGGGTGCCTTTTATTTTCTGATCAAGCTTGATGCTGAGTTGCCGTGCGAATACTACTTTTTCAAACCGACCGTCAGCAATGGCAGCTTTGGCACGTTTGATGTTCTCAATCCACTGAAAATATTCTTTAGAGTCAGTATTGGGCGTATCAATAGAGAACTCTTTATCCAGTACAGGACTTAGGGAATACTGATCTGCTTTAGTAATGTGATCTAGCTTAGCGAGTTTATTCGAAATCTCAAACTCAATTTCTGAAACTGATAACTGGTGATCATATTTAATGAGAAAAGTGAGAATACAGCATTTCCCTTCTTTTATGATCATCCATTCGGGCAGAGTAAAAGAAGAAGAATCAAAAGAAGACCAGGAATTGGATTCATTCTCATCAAAAAAAGAAAAGCCCCCAAACAAATGTACTACCGCGTTTTGATGCTCAATTCCTTTAAGGTGATGAATGCGACTCAGTACCTCTTTCCCTTTAGTGGAAGAATCTCTGAATCGGGATTTGCCGTGTGCAGTTACCCGTTCTAATTCTCCTGAGGCCGCCATTGCGAAATCATCCACCGGCTTTTCCCAGTAATATTGGAAGCCGTTTTTAAGATGATCCTGCTCAACCACGGCAAGCAAGTCTACCGGGGAAAGTGAGATAGAAAATGCCAGGTAGCGGGATGTGGAATAAGAATTATTAGTTTCAATGCCGGATAGAAATTGGTCCAGCTTCGAACGGCTTATTTGCTGTTGAAAGGAGGTAAAAAGCGCCGACTCTGAAGTAATTTTGTTAGGCATCAATTATTCCTGAATTTCTAACTTTCAATATAAATTGAAAATTAGCAAGAATAAAGTTTTTTGAGGGCTTTTTACAGGATTTGAAGACTATTTTGCGTCGTCTTGTTGTCCGGTTTTGAATGGGTTGTGAATGCCCAGCGCATCCAGATCGAACTCGGCAAGTTCGTATAGAAAATCCCAGGCAGCCTCGCTGGTTCCGTCTTCATTCACCCAGTTCGGGTGACTTTGCTTGATGAGCCCCACGACACGTTTGGCATAGTTGATGCGCTCTTCGCCTTCAGGGAGTCGCGGAATGGCTGCAATCATCAAATCGAGGTTATAGCCGCAGTCGAAATCTTTTGGTTTTTGTTGTTCTATGAACATGAAATGCGTTTCTTTTTATTCATCAAGAAGATACAGTGAATATAAATAAGCTGAAAGGTGGTTGTATTAATATGAATCAGAAACTAATTTTAAATTACCTAGCAAGATCCTGACAATGGGTATGTTAACAGTCCCCAAGATGTTTTAAGTCTGTGACTTAAAACTTGTAGAACAGCAAGACTCTGTCTTGCATTAAGGTACAGATTGATGTCTGATTTCACCTCGTTATGAAGCTCCAGGTTCAACTTTCTAAATAAGGAAACAGTCGGGGCGGATGGCCATCCGCTCGTACGGGTTTTAGAAATCCCAAAACAAGCCTCGAAATCTCCCCAATCTCTTAATGCCCCTCGGTGATTTATTTCGTAGTTTTAAAGCCTAGAAATTAATCCATTCAAAAAGAGTACATGTACCTTAATTCAATTATTGAAGCAACGGGAAATACCCCTTTAGTTAAACTTCAGAAAGTAAATGGCGGAACAGTGGGAACGGTGTTAGCCAAAGTAGAATACTTTAATCCCGGGAACAGTATTAAAGATCGAATCGGGATTAAAATGATTGAAGATGCAGAAGAGGCAGGTTTGATCACTCCCGGCGGAACCATTATTGAAGGAACTTCCGGAAATACCGGAATGGGACTGGCACTGGCTGCTATCGCGAAAGGATACAAATGTGTGTTCACTACTACCGACAAACAAAGCCAGTCTAAGGTAGATATTCTTAAAGCCGTTGGGGCAGAAGTAATTATTTGTCCAACTAACGTGGAGCCGGAAGACCCCAGAAGTTACTACTCGATGGCTAAGCGACTGAGTGAAGAAACGCCCAATTCCTATTACCCGAATCAGTATGATAATAAGAGCAATTTACAGGCTCACTATGAGACAACGGGGCCTGAAATCTGGGAACAGACAGAAGGTAAAATTACTCACTATGTTGCAGGAATGGGAACCGGAGGAACAATTTCCGGAGTTGGGAAATATCTGAAAGAGCAAAACCCAGACATAAAGGTAATCGGAATTGATTCCTATGGCTCGGTATATAAAAAGTATTTCGAAACCGGCGAGTTTGATAAGAACGAGATTAAGCCTTATATGACAGAAGGTATTGGTGAAGATATCATTCCCGGAACCATAGAATTCGAATTTATAGATGAAGTGCTCCAGGTAGGCGATAAAGATTCAGCACTTACCACACGTCGGCTTGCTAAAGAAGAAGGATTGTTTGTGGGGTGGTCTTGTGGAGCAGCGGTGCAAGGAGCCATCAAGTACATGAAAGAAAATCCGCTAGGCGCTGATGATGTAATGGTAGTCATCCTGCCTGATAGCGGAACCCGTTACATCGGAAAGGTGTACAATGATGAGTGGATGAAAGAACACGGATTTTTGGAATAATAGTTAAAGTGAAAGCTTTAACTATCTTGTATTGTCATCCCGGACTTGATCCGGGATCTGTAGAGATTGATTCTTAGGTAAGCAAAAAGGTTAGAACAACGCTATTTCCTTCACAGATCCTGAAACGAGTTCAGGATGACAGCTTGTTAAATTTAATAGCTAATAGAGTAATTATGGCAAAGAACAATCAGACTGGAAACCCGGGAAAGATGGAAATCGAACTCCCGGAAACAGAAGCAAACGGTACCTATTCAAACTTGGTGATGATCACGCATTCTCCTTCAGAATTCATTTTGGATTTTATAGCGGTGATGCCCGGTGTTCCTAAAGCTAAAGTAGCTAAGAGAATGATTTTAACTCCGGATCATGCTAAAAGGCTGGCAACTGCTTTGAACGATAATGTGAAGCGTTTTGAAGAAGAGCATGGAGTGATCAATACCCGTGAGAAGGTTGAAATCCCGATGTATCGAGGTCCTCAGCCGGAAGCCTGAGTTATTTTCGGGCCTGAATCAAAAGTCCCATTCCAACCAGAAAAAAGAAAACATGGGGAATTGTAGCTGCTAATTCAGGCGAAATAGTACCATGAGCACCAAAAGGCTCAGCTATTTTCATAAATGCCAGATACAAAAAACTGGTTGCTAATCCTGCGGCAATATATAACCCTTTTCCTCCCTGTCGGCGTACTGCAGCAACTGAAAATCCTACGATAATAACTACAATGATAGAGAGGGGATACGCCAGTCTTCCGTAATAATGAACCTTGGGGATATTCACGCCTCCGGCTCCACTTCGTTCAATGGAAGCAATATACTGTTGCGCCTCGGGATAGGTGAGCTGGTAGACGTCAGAGGTGGTTCGGGATAAATCCTGTGGCAGTATAGCCAGCGTGGTATCTATCCCGGCAAAAGATTGTTCCACATAGCCGGTATCTGAATAAGTGCGTTCACGAACCGAAATCATTCTCCACTTTTCAGTGTCTTCTCTCCAGGACATGTTTGTAGCTATAATTGTCTTTTTTAGAGTGAGGCTGTCGAAATGGGACAATCGAACCCGGTAAGCAGTGTTTTGGTCCTTATCAAAATAGTTGATTTGAAGGATGGAGTTTTCAGAAAGCTCACGGTAAATATCGTTTCGGTCTATGCGCTCATTTTTTTGTTTGATGTACTTATCCTCGAAAGTGATTCTGGTTTTATTGGAAGTTGGGATAACGTAGGCATCCAGCACACTGATTGTACCTGCTGCAAAAATCGCAAATGCCAGGTATGGAAATAGCAATCGGTATAAACTAACACCTGCAGCCTTTAAGGCAGTAATTTCGAGCCGTTCTGATAACTGCCCGGTTAAAAAAAGACAAGCGGAGAACACTGCTACCGGAATCACCAAACGAATCATTTCAGGGATATAATTGAGGTAATAATCTCCCCAGATTTCAGAGAACGTAGCGCCACGATCGGTGAAGTCATCGCTATTCTCAGAAAAATCGATCATTATAAAAATGAAAATCAGGATTAGAAGCACAAAAATGGTGATGCTTAGCAACCGGGTAAAAATGTATTTATCAAAGTGCTTAATCACTGCTTCTTTTCCAGAGTTTGGAGGGGGTTAGGTCGGTAGTAAGGTGTATAATCAGAATGATCCCAATGATAGAAAAAACGATATTGAAGCTCCACATCCCCCAAAATGGAGTAATAAACAAGCGATCGGCCAGTTTTTCACCCTGGATAATTGATATCCAGTAGATAGTTAAAATTACCGAACTGATGATAGCCGCATAACCGAAGTTTCCTCTTTTAGTCATAATTCCGATAGGTGCTCCCAGTAAAACAAATACAATACACGCAAAGGGAATAGAGAATTTCTTATAGATTTCGACCAGGAATTTATTAACGCGTTTTAAACGCCAAAGCATGTTAGAGCTTACGTTTTCTATCTTTGATTTGTGTTCTTCCATCCGGGTGGTGCTTACTCCTATCAATCTTTTACGGTATGAATTGTCCTTAATTTGGTTCAGAATAAACAGCGAAGTAGCAGAAACTTCTTCCGTAGAATCCTCTTCCGAAAAGTTGGTGAATATATTTCGGTTAAGCTCTTCGGGATTAGTTTTAAGCATAGAGAGTGTAAGGTAACTGCTCGCATTGGTTGATGTTTCTGCATATTCCTGAATTTCGTGCTCCAAGGTATCTACCACCACCGACATAGCCTGCATACTCATGGTTCGGTCGCTGCGGTTTCTGCGATTCGGATCGGAACGTGAAAAAGCAAGATCAGATAAATCAAAGGATAATCGGTATTTTGAAAATAAAGTCCGCTCCATATTGTCTTTGGAAGCGGAGGCTGTTCTGTCGAGATAGCGGAGCATTTCTCCATCTTCCAAAAACAGGGATAAGCCCTGAGTTCCTTCGCTGCTTAAAAATCCACGTTCTGCTTTAATATAAGCCCGGTTTCTGGCATTGGTTGGGTTTTGAAAAAGCGTAATATTATATAAGCTATCGGTCTCATTGTCTATGTGCTTCACTAAAAAAGTATACCCTTCGATGCCATCGTAGAACACATTAGGTTGAAGCTCGAACCCGGGTTTTTTAAGACGAATATCAATAAAAAGTGAGCGTGCCTGATTGTTCGCCTCAGGCAGCACACTGTTCGAGAACCAGACCAGAAATATGAACATAAATCCGGATGCAAGAAGTACCGGTCTGATGATTGATAAAGGGTTAACCCCGGAAGATCTGAGAGCAGTGAGTTCATTCAGTTCAGAGAATTTTCCAAAAGCCATTAAAGTGGCTACCAATACAGCCATTGGAGCAGCTAGCACAACCATATAAGCCAGGTTGGTGAGTACCAGTTCAATAATAACAGGAACAGGAATATCTTTTCCAATCAGCTTATCTACGTGAAGAATCAGAAATTGCATCAACAACAAAAACATCATCGTCAAAAAGCAGAAAAGAAAAGGCCCAACATGCCTTTTAAGCAGATCGAGTTGTATTTTGTTTTGCCAGAAGTTCAATAGAGAAAATTAATCCGTTAGCTGTACACTAATACGAGTTGAAAGCCGTATTTATTGAGTCCGGGGTGTACAATAATCCATGTTGATTTGGGTTCATTTCACTTTCAACATACTCAAATATATGGTATTATCGGTGCTCATTTGTACTAAATCTATCATCTCAGAAAAACTGCCTATCGACCACAGCTACTAAAACATTCAAAAACCGAGATTTAATCAGCTTCGGTGAGCATATTTTATAAGCTACTTAATTTACTTCTGTTGACGTTGCTTTGTAGCGTTGCAATTGGAATCTGTACGGTTTATGCACAACAGAATTCCGACTCTACTCATGCAGGGGCAACACCAGATAGTTTGCTGGAAGGGATAAAGTTTTACTACAACACTCCTTCTTCAAAAGTAAGTGCTCTTCAGGGTGCCAGGAAGAGTAGGTTATATGGCCCGGCTCCTTCATTCCAGAATACAACAGTTAGCTGGGATACTTCATCAACATACAGAATAGGCAAAACCATTTATGGAAGAGATTACTATTTCCCAACTATAGTAGATTTTGATGAATATGCTGAACTCAGTAAAGAGCAGCAGAAAGAAAGCATAAGGCTCCTTTTGGTTGAAGAGTCTAAAGCTCAGCAATCTGAAGGGCGTGGGTTGCTGGATTTCAAGATTAGTGTACCGGGAGGTGAGAACTCCGCATTTACTACCATTTTCGGCACTAATGAAGTAAATCTTCGGGTAAATGGTTCTGCGAATATGAATATCGGAGCCTCTATCCAAAAACTGGACGATGGTACATTACCTCCGGATTTGAGAACCCAGGTTGATCCTACCTTTAATCAAAACCTTCAGTTGAATATCCAGGGAACCATTGGAGATAAACTAACCATTGCCACCGATTGGGATACCGAGCGACAATTTGACTTTGAGAACCGATTAAGCATTGTTTACCGTGGATATGAAGACGAAATTATCAAAAGTATTGAGATGGGAAACGTTTCAATGGAAACGGGGAATTCCCTTGTAAGTGGTGGTAAATCGTTGTTTGGTATAAAAGCGGTATCTGAACTGGGTCCTTTAAAGGTGACTTCGGTAGTGTCACAACAGGAAGGAAAGAATAACTCGCAAAGGATTAGTGGAGGTTCCCAGGAAACGGAAATTGATTTGGCACCGGCTGACTATGAAGATGGAAGGCACTTTTTCCTGGATTTTTACAACAGAGCAGTTTTTGAGCAAGCACTGGCTGATCCCCAGAATATCTTACAGCCATACCAGGTTTCGGAGTTATATGTTTATGTTAGGAAGGCAGAACAGATTCCGGGAGACCGAACGGTTCAGGCGATTGCACTTTTAGATTTAGGAGTTAATACCAATCCCACAGGTCGCCCCGGGAATAATGTGGATCGCTTTGACGATGCCCGACTGGATGAACTAAGACCCACCGATAGTAATGCCACAAACGACGATTTTGAAGCAGGATCTCAGGAATATGTCGATGCTATCTTTGAGCTATTGGAAGAAGGTGTGGATTACACCTTTAACCGGGCTCTGGGTTTCATAAGTATGCGAAGTTATATTAATTCCGGTGATGCTATAGCTGTTTCTTATGTTTACGCTGATCCTGCTACGGGGGTTCCGGTTCAGGTTGGAGAGTTAAATACCACCGAAGGAAACCGAATGTATTTAAAGCTGCTCCGCCCTGGTGGAATGACTACGCAGGACAGAGCTTGGCCGCTAACCATGAGAAATATTTATTCGCTTGGGGTTTCAGGAATTACCCCCGAAGGATTTGAACTTCAGATTGCGGAGACTAGAGGAAATCAGCCTGTTTTTACTCTCCCGGGTAGAAGTCAGGATATTCTGGAGGATTTGGGCTTAGACCGGGTAGATTCAGAAGGGGCAGTGGGATCAGATAATATTATTGATTTTACCGGAATTACCCTTGATGCTGGCTCTGGAAGACTAATGTTTCCATATCTGGAACCGTTTGGAGATCGTATTATTGATGTGCTAAATGACGCGAATATAGCCGATTCAGTAATTACTTCTTACGCATTTACAGAACTGTACGATTTGAAGCAATCGGATGCGAGAGATAATTCCAAAAACAGAAATTACGGGATTACCGGGGTTTCGAGTGGTGGAGTATCCGGTTCTTTTACACTTGGGTTTGGATTGGTAGAAGGTTCTGTAAAGGTGTTTGCTAACAATGTAGAACTTACTGAAGGAGTAGATTACGAGGTAGATTACTCTTTTGGTAGTCTTACCATTCTGAATGATAAATATTTAGCCTCTGGCCAGGAGATTGAAGTTGAATATGAGAACAACCAGTTCAGCATAATAGGACAAAAGAATTTTACCGGAGTCCGGGCAGAATACACGGTTAATGAAGACATTAAGTTTGGGAGTACCTTTTTCCGACTCAAGGAGCAGCCTTTATCCGACAAAATCAGAATTGGAAACGAGCCCATTAATAACACAGTACTTGGTTTGGATGGTTCCGCTCGTTTCGACACTCCCTGGCTTACCAGGTTTATTGATCGCATACCGCTCCTTCAAACTAAGACTCCATCCAACTTTACATTTACAGGTGAGTTTGCACAAATCAGACCCGGAGTGGCTCAAACGAACGCCGTTCGGGAAGCTATTGATAACGGAGAGTTATACAGCGATGAAGAAAATGGACTGGTTTTTATTGATGATTTTGAAGGCGCAGAGTACAGTATCAGTTTTGTAAACCCAACGCGTTGGAACCTCGCCGCAGCACCGGGAGCAATTCCGGGGTATGATAGTGATATCAATTATTTTCAGAATCCGGAGAACGATCCGCCTCAGTCAATCTCAGACAGAAAAGCACGGTCTGATTTACGTTCACAATTCTCCTGGTATTCCATTCCCAGAAATATTCAATCTATCCGAAATGCAATTATTACCGAAGAATCGAGGCCAATAAGAGTGGATGAGGTGTTCAGAGGAAGAGAAATTGTAAATGCGAGTGAAGCTCAATTAACTCCGCTGGATATATATTATAATCCAAATCGACGGGGCCCGTACAACTACAATCAGGATTTAAGAAATGTACTTGAAAATGAACCCGAGAGAACGTGGGGAGGGATGACAGCTGTAATACCTCCCGGACAGGAAGATTTATTGCAGAACAATATTGAATTTTTGGAGTTTTGGGTTCAACCGGTACTTCCAAGTGGAGAGAATCCTACTGGACAAGAGTCATTCTATGATGGAAAGATTTATCTTGATTTAGGGATTATTTCAGAGGATGTAGTTCCAAATGTAAGACTGAATACAGAGGATGGTCTTTCTACGGTTCTCAATAACCTCACCGAAGATGATCCTGAGGGCGATCCGCGCTCCTATATTCCACCATCGCCACCGGTTCCACTTGGTCAGTTCTCAAATTCAAACAGGCAACTAGAGGATGTAGGTTTAGATGGAGCTCCAAATCCTGGAACTGAGGGCGCAAATGGCAGGGACGAAGGAGCTTTATTCCAGAGTTTTATTGAATCAATTCGAACAAGCTATGGGGATGGGAGTGAAATGCTGGAACAGGTAGAGGCAGATCCATCCAACGATGATTATGTGTATTACGGGGAATCCAAAGTGAGAGAGCTTAATCTGAATGAGCGCTTTTTCAGAATGTTGGGCTATCATGATGGAAACACTCCCGAGAGTTCTTCGAGTAGTGATAAAACTGCTATTACTTTAAAACCTGATACTGAAGGATTGGTGAGTTCGTCTTCTATTCAGCAGTCAAACTCTTACTATCAGTATGAAATTGATTTTAATCCTGCCGATCGTGATAACCTTCAAATTGGAACAGAAGGTACTTATATAGTTGATAAAGTTGATATCGTAAGCCCAATCACAAATGAAGAACTTTCCTGGTACCTGGTTCGCGTTCCAATAAGTGATTTCAAGAGAAAGTTTGGTGAAGTTGAAAGCTTTCAGAATATTTCATACATGCGTTTGTGGATGTCTGGCTATGAGCGCCCGTTTACCCTTCGATTTGCCACCTTTGAGTTTATTGGTAGCCAATGGAGAAAAGTTACCGAATTATCGGAATCTCCAAATACACTGGATAATTTTGAGATTTCAACCATTAACATTGAAGAGAATGCCAGCCGTGAGCCTTTTCCATATCGTCAGCCAGATGGATCGATTAGAGCATTGAATCGTGGTGCTCAGGTTCAGGCGTTAGAAAACGAACAGTCGCTGGTGCTAAGTGTAGAAAACCTTGGCCCACAAGAAATTCATATGGTTAAACGGGTATATCCCGGAAAGTTAAATCTACTGAATTACTCTAATGTCCGGATGTTTGTTCATGGTGAAGGGTACACAACTACAGGTGATGCGGAGTTGGTTGTGCGTTTTGGAAACGATTTGGAGAACAACTTCTATGAATACCGTCAGCCGGTTACACCTTCTCAGCAAAGAAATTTTGAATATGACATCTCAGATAAAGGAAGGTTGCAGGAAGAGGCGCAGGAAATCTGGAGGTACGATGAAAACAGTATGAATATCATCATTTCGGCATTTAATGTACTTAAGCAGGAAAGGGATGAAAAGGGAGAAGATCCAGCGGAATTGTACAACGATGCTTCAATTCTGCAACGCCTTGGTGGCGGAAAAGTGGTTGATGGTGCGGTGCTTGCTATCAAAGGGAATCCTTCGCTTGATCGGGTTTCTGAAATCGGGCTTGGAATCAGGAATCCATTTGAGGTGGGTGGACAGTCTCAGGGAACCGCAAGTCTCGACGCGGAATTCTGGCTGAACGAGCTTCGTGTTTCCGGCTTTGATAACGAATTTGGCTGGGCGGCAAATGCAAAGTCGTCGGTTAAATTAGCGGATTTTGCTACGGTGAACGCGAACCTGACCCGACGTACAAATGGGTTCGGAGGATTAGATTCCCGATTGGGAGAACGTTCTGTAACCGACCAGGTTGGTTACGGGGTCAGTACTACCGTAAATCTTCATAAACTGGTACCAGATAGATTCGGCTGGAATTTCCCTGTAAATGTTTCTACACGAAGAAATACGAAAACGCCAAAATATCTACCGGATCAGGGAGATATCCGGCTAACTGATTTTGAGAATAGAATTAATTCCGATGAGAACTTAACTACCGGTGAAAAACAGGATATTATTGATGCCAAAATTAATGATATCCAGACTGTGAGTGAGAACTTTTCATTCAATATGTCGAACATTTCTAAAACGGGCTCAAAAAGTAAATTTGCTCAGTATACGTTAGATAATATTCGGTTGAGTTATGTGTACAACAAAGGTTTCGCGAAGAACCCGCAATTGATTTTCCAAAACAAGTGGGATTACAAAGCTTCTGTTCAATACAACCTGAGGTTACAACGCACAAAACTATTTCGTCCCTTTGGATTTACAGAAAATATTCCAGTAGCTAAAGTACTTTCCGGTCTACGTCTGGGTTATTTACCATCCTCTATTTCTACCTCAACTACATTTACACGAAGGTACAGCGAAGACCGGAGGCGTAATCTTACAGATCCTGGAAACCTACAGGCTATTAATCAGCAGCATGCGTTCACAAACCAGAATAACTTTTCTCTTAACTTTCCCCTTACTCCGTCCATACCAATTACTTTTAATACCAGTACCAGTTTCGATTTATCAAGTGCAGGGATACAGAACCGAAATATTACCGGTGTTGATAGCTCTTCATTTGATGTTATTCCTACTTTCGAAGTTCTTAAAGGAGTTGTCTCTGATACACTTACTGCAAGAAGATCAACCTATTCAGAACGATTTACTGCGTCATGGAGGCCTGACCTTACCAAAATAGGTGGGCTAAACTGGCTTACTTATACCACTTCTTATGGAGGAGGGTATCAATGGAACAACAGCCCGAGAGGATCGAATTTGGGAGCTAGTGTGGCAAATAGTTTTCAACTCGATAATTCAATCAGGTTAAATACAGAACGCATTTTCAATAAGTTTGGGTTCTTTGCCAAAATTAAAGAATCTGATAAGCAGGAAACTTCAGATCGAAAAGCTGAAAAACAAGCAAGGGAGCGTGAAGCTGAGAATGTGCCCGACAGCCTTAGAACACCTAGGCCTGAGCCCGACTTACTTAAAGATGCCCGCTATCTGGGTAGAAAGGCATTTCTTGCTATTTTTAGCATGAAGGATATTTCTGCAAGCTACAAACGATCTAAAAGTGGAAGTCAACCCGGTTATAGCGGTGAATCACAAATCTATTATGCATTCAACAGTCCCGGGGCAGATAATTTTTCTCCACCGATTGGATATCGTTTGGGACTCACTGAAAGAATTCCTCGTGAACAACTGGTAGGAAATGTGAACGGGATAAATGAGATTCGTTTCCCGGCTAATAACAGATATTCGGATAATATAACTGCAAGTACCAGAATTAACCCGCTCCAGAATATTACGGTGGATTTAGACTGGACAATGTCTATTTCAAATAATAGAACTGAAAATATCATTGCCGGCACAGACGGCACATATACGTCAACTAGTACAGAATCCGGAAACTTTAGTACTTCGGTTTGGGCTTTTGGAACCGGGTACGAAGATCTGTTGAGAAGTCAGCTTGAAACCGCCTATTCCGATATAGTGGAAGGAAGTACAGTACTTCGGGATTCTTTGGGGAATAATGATGGCAAAGCTGTATTAAACCGGAATACTTTGCAGGATGACTTCAGAAGAGCGTACCTTGGAGATGGAAGTAATGGAATTGGAAGCAAAGGTTTTATGGCGTTTCCGTTACCCCAGTGGAGAATAAACTGGACGCAGTTCCAACGGTTTATTCCTTTTATTGGGAAAAGAATGACCTCAGCTACGCTATCCCATTCATATCGGGGCACATATCGTGTTGACTGGAGTTTAAATGCGGTCACTGGAGAGCAGCCGGCTAAGTCTTTAGGTGATTTCTCTTTGATTGATGAACGTGGACTGTACGAACCAACAACGATTAGGGTGGAGCAACGTTTTTCTCCATTGGCAAAATTAAATGTAACCTGGGAATCGAACCTGAGAACCGAGCTTGGCTACGATCGAGGTATATTTCTACATTTGCGGTAAACAGTAACAGGGTAACAGAAACCCTGACCCGTGGAATTGATTTTGGGGTTAATTATACGTTCAGAAATGTCCGTATTTCTTTTCTTCCTAAGATCAAAAACAACATTGACATGAGCTTGAGGGGAAGTTTGGATAGTGATACTGAAAACAGCTTTAAACTGGATACCGATTTAAACAATGCCTTAAAAGATGCAGACGCACTTCCGGGGATTGATCAAGCCATTCGGAATAGTAAGGATACAAAGCGTACTACAGAAAGAACTAGGGTAAACGGGTCTTTCACTCTTGGTTATCAGATTTCGAGAACCATTTCATCAAACTTCTCATATACGTACAGCCGGATTGAATCAAACAATCTTCCTACAAGAACCAATCATGATATCCGGTTCAACGTGAGAATTGCTATTCGTTCGAGGTAGCTTTCCGAAAGAACCTTCCGTAGGTCCATCCTCCCAATACGAGAATCAGGCAGAAATAAGAAAGCCAGTCCCCGAAACGGGAATATATAGTCCTCGTTGTTCTTTTTGGAATGGAAGAGTTAAAGGCGGTACGAACCCAATATTCTGTTTTCTGTTCAATAGTTCCATCAGGGCGGATAATTCCCGAAGTTCCATTGTTAGCACTTCGAACCACCCAGCGATCAAATTCAATAGCTCGGAGACGAGCGTAAGCAAAATGCTGAAGATGACCGCTTGAATTCCCCCACCAGCCATCGTTTGTGATAATGGTGATAAAATCTGCCTCATTATTTACAAACTCACGAATCCAGCCCGGATAAACCGAATCATAGCAAACCAGCCCAGGAGTAGAGAAGGAGCTCGTTTCAAGCATATTCGGAGTAGTTCCTTTTCCATAATTTGGAATTCCGCCCCAGTCCACCCATTCAAAAACATCTATTTTGTTGAAGAAATCGAGGAAAGGAGTTCGCTCAACAATCGGTACCAGATTTGCTTTGTTGTAGTAAGTAAGGGTTCCATCAGAATCAGCAAAGAGCGTGGAATTGAAGATATTGTAGTTGGTTCCATTTCGGCTGGTTCGGTAGGTGACTGGAAGATTATCCTCATCGTAAACAATCGTCAGACCTGTGCCAATTAGTAAATTAGTATTCCAGGAATTTGCGGAGTCTGCAATTCTCGTGGATACATAATTACCAATTCTGGTTGCCTGATCTATTGCGTTTTCGGGCCATACAATCAGTTCAGTATCATCCGTTCTGACTGTTTGAGTGATCGAAAACAGACTATCTAAAACCTCAGAAACACCACTCATTCCACCATAATTTTCGTAAGAATCGTGATTGGGCTGGATGACAGCTACTGAAACAGGATCAGAGTCCGTCTCAACAGGATTGGTTATTCCAAAGTAAATCAGTGATACCAAGGGGAGTAATAACAAAGAAATGGTTGTTGAAATAGCTAAAAACCGGGTTCTAAAACGAAAGGCTTGTACTGCCAATGCCGAAGTAAGAACAACCCAAAATGAAATCCCCAAATGCCCCGTGATGGAGATAAACTGAATCAGACTTATCTGATTGCTCCACGCATTTCCAATAGCCAGCCAGGGCCATGCCAGATCCCAGTTGTGGTGCAGGTATTCATAAGCTGCCCACGCGGAGGCTTGCAGCAGAGCGATTAAGAAAGGGCTGGTGAACTTTTTATCAAAAAACCGAGCCAGACAAAGTGGAATGGTCATCAAAACACTGTTGGCTAACATCGCAGCAACTCCGGCTCCTACACTGGCCATCATTAGCCAGTAGGTAGTAGCAATATTCCAGATTAGAAAACCGACATAACTAAAATATGCAGTCTGTTTGTAGCTTGTGCTTTTCTCAGCGAGCAGAAAGAACAAAATAAAAGCCGGGAAGCTCAAAAAAGAAAGATTCACCGGGGGAAAGCTTAATCCCAGAAGCACACCCGCTGTAATCGAAAGTGCCCATTTATTCTCAAAAAACTGATTCATTCCGAATATCCTTTACCTGCTATTACCACCACAATTTCACCTTTAATAGAATCTCTGGAACTAAACTCTTCTTTTATCTCCAGTATTGTGCCGCGCTGAATTTCTTCGAACTTTTTAGTGAGTTCCCGGGCTACGGCCATCAACCGGTCTGAACCAAAATGTTTTTCCAGTTCATCCAGTAGTTTCAGTAACCGATTAGGGCTCTCATAAATCACCAGTGTTCGTTCTTCTTCAGCAAGTTGACCCAGTCTTTTTTGTCTCCCTTTTTTATGTGGAAGAAACCCCTCAAAAGAGTATCGATCGCAGGGGAGTCCGCTTGCCACCAGTGCGGTAGTGGCAGCATCGGGTCCGGGAATAACACAAATAGTATGGCCTTCTTGCTGAGCGGCCCGAACAGCCAGAAAACCGGGATCAGAAATCCCGGGCATGCCCGCATCACTAATTATAGCAACATCCTGATTAGCATTAAGGATATTAAGCAGGTGCCCAACTTTTTTATGCTCGTTATGTTGATGGAAGGAGAACGTTTGTTTATTAATTCCAAAATGCTTCAATAGCTTGCCGGATGTACGGGTATCTTCGCAGGCAATATATGCTACCTGTTGAAGTGTTTCGACCGCTCGGGGCGAAAAATCTCCCAGATTTCCGATTGGAGTAGCTACGATATAAAAGGTAGACAATGGCTTGGTTTTTGAGTTCCGGCTAACTTCTCACTTTATCCGCAAAAAAGTAACAGCTTATTTTCTTTTGATTAAGAATAACTTTTTAAAGAGTAAATAAGCCTGATTGTAAAAGTTAAGAGGTATATGAGACTATTATCTGGCCTGCTTATTCAATAATCACAATACTGGGTTATAATATTCTTTGAAACTGTACAAACCCCTGAATTCCCTTAGGCTTATGCATCTATCATCTTCAAAAAATGAACAGCGACTCACCCTCCGGATGATTTTGATTAAGTAAATTCAGCCTTCTTTTCATAATATCTTCACAAATAAAGACTTGCTTCTATTTAGATGTTGAATACTTTTGGAAAAGTGACAGATAATTTTTCCAAGAAATTTTGAAAGCATCTATCCAGTACATTAAAAATTATTCCTTTAGGAATAAATTAATGTGACATGACCTTTGAATTTCTATCTTTTAAACAGAGATGAGAGAACAATCAGAAATAAATCGATTACAAGTGAGATTAATAGTACTTCCTTCTTTATTAAGAATAATCAGAACGTATTTATATCTTATTTTTTTACTAAGTCTAATGCTTTCATGTTCCGTTTTTGATGCAGATGGACCAGATGGAAAAGATCCATGCCTGCTATGTTTTGGGAATTTTTTTGTTATTGATAGTGAGCCTGCTTGGAGTCCTGATGGTAACACGATTGCTTATGTTGGGGCAGACTCGGCAGGAGAACTCGGCATTTATTTAATAAACCCGGATGGAACTGATAAATACCTATTTCATTCAGGAAATGTTGGCTTCCCTTCTTGGTCTCCTGACAATAACTGGCTTGTTTTTCACGAAAACGCACAGATTTATAAAAAGCACCTTGTTACCGACAGCCTAGTGCAACTGACCTTTGAGGGTAGAAATTTTTTCCCTGCATGGAGTCCTGATGGGAAGTGGATTGCATATGATTCAAATAATGACAGTCCAAATGGACAAAGTTTTATTTGTAAAATGAAAAATGATGGGTCTCAAAAGCTAAGAATTGTATTTACACCTGAGCAAGGTGAGGCCAGGATGCCGTCATGGTCTTTAGATAGCAAGAAAATAGTTCATATACAGTATTTAGTTGGTGTTTATTCTTCAGAAATTTTTTCAGTGAATTCTGATGGAAGCAATCCAATTCGACTTATAGAAAATGAAGCAACAGATTATTATCCTAAATATTCTCCGGATGGAAGGAGGCTTCTTTTCACTTCACAACCCTATGCCTCACAAACGAATATTTACTTAATGGATTTACATGATAAAGGCATCAAGCAACTTACTACTGAAGGTGGTTATAGCAACGATTGGTCGCCCGATGGAGAATGGGTTGTGTTCACTGAGACCTCCGACACGGGACGACTATGGCTAATGAAACCCGATGGTAGTGAGAAAAGGCAATTAACGTTTGAAGATTAAACGAAAAGTGTAAAAAACCCACCGAAGTGCTGTAACACTCCGGTGGTACTACATAAGTGGTAAAACAAATGCTTAGTAAATACTAAACAGTATCAATTATGTAGGATTACAATAACTAATAAACCCAACCCAAACAAGTAATCCTGAGGTTATCATGAGAAAACTACATCTCTTTCAAAAAACCCGAATCATTCTTCTTCTGCTAACAATTTGTATAATTCCTTTTTATGGCAGCTATGCCCAGGAAAGAAATCTTAAGCAGGAAATTTTAGTTTATATTCTGCCAGATTCATTGGAAATTTTGTCTCAACAGAGTGGCAGAATAGCTTTGAGTTCTGTAGAAATTAATTCCAAACTGCTTTCTAAAACATTTCAAAAATTATCCTTAAATGAAATCTCCAAAACTTTTCCAAACTGGGAACCTGGAGCTTCTGTACACACTTTTGAAAATGGGATTAAAGTAAAACGTCCATCTTTTGATCGGATATTTACATTACATATACCTCTGAATGCCAGCGCCGACTCCGTTTTAAAGGACTTAAATAATGAGCCCAGTGTATTATTTGCGGAGAAACACATGGATGCTCAACTATTTAATGACCCAAGTTACCCGGCACAGTGGCATTTGAATAATACTGGATAGTCAACAGGAGGGAGTGTCGATGCGGATATAGATGCTCCGGAGGCATGGCAAATTTTTACAGGTAGTTCTTCTATCAAAATCGGTGTTTTTGATTCAGGGGTTGATTTATCCCATGACGACTTTATTGGAAAAGTAAGTGGAGATAATATTCCAAGCTTTGGACAAGATATAGACCGCTATCACGGTACCCATGTTGCGGGCATCGCTGCCGCCAAAGCCAATAACGGGGAAAGCGGGAGAGGTGTAGATTGGAACGCACAGATTGTATCAAAAAGAATATTCGGTAATTATGGAAGTTACCTTGGAGACAATACCGTTGTAAATAAAATACTTGATGCCGTGGATAATCAGAATGTAGACATTATGAACCATAGTTGGGGAGGACCCCAGTATAAAACAATCATCAGGCAAGCATTTGCTTACGCTTATAAGATGAATACGGTGAATAGCGTAGCAATGGGTAATGATTTCAATAATGGTAACCCAACAAATTTTCCTGCCGCATTTGGCCAAGGAATTATCGCGGTTGGAGGTACACAAAACAATGACGTTAAATCCCCTTTTTCTCAAACAGGGAACCATATTGATGTTGTCGCGCCTGGAGGGTTTAATATTTATCCTTCAAATAATAGTAGGGATATACTTTCCACTTGGGAAAACGATGGTGTCCGGTATGTTGCTGGAACTTCTATGGCCACTCCACAAATCACAGGCATTGCCTCTTTACTAAAAGGGTACAATTCCAGTTTGTACAACGACGACATCGAACACCTTATTCAACTAAGTGCAGAGGACAGAGGCCCTACCGGATTTGATCCGGAATACGGCCACGGACGTGTAAACGCGCATCAAGCCCTATTGCGCCTACAAAGCCCATATGTGCTTAACCACCATACAGCTACAGGGGGCACGGTCACCAATGTAACCCAAGAAACCAAATTGTTTTACGACACGCCAGGACTTGCCAATGGAGTGTATGTGGTAAAACGAAATGAAGTACGTAAAACGGTTTCGTTTCCGTGGATGAGTGAAGTACACGTATGGGGAAGAGGAGTAGCTACGAACGGATACTCTAATGCAAATCCTAATTTTGCCATGGGCTGGAATGATGCCGTTTCTGTTTCTAATAACAGCGCAACATTAAAAACCTATGTGTATGAAGTGTTTACTACTTCCGGGCAACGGGTTGGTTGGTTCCCAACCTCTCCGTCAAATGCTACTTTTGCATACACCGTGCACGGTAAACCAGGAACTCCGCCCCTTTCAGTAAACATTACCGGTCCCAGTACGGTTATAGCTCCTGGAACATACCTGTATCAGGCAGCAGGCAGCGGTGGAGTTACACCCTATGAGAATTATTATTGGTATAAAAGAGAGGGTTTTGGTTCGTGGAGCTATCTTGGAACCGGAACCACCAAGAATGTGTATTTCGGCACCCCACCAATTGATTCCGAGGTGAAAGTAGTACTGGAAGATGGGAGTTTAACTTATGCTGAAGATATTGCCTATGTATTTCCAACCACCTGTACTTCTGATCCGTGTGAAGGCGAGGGAGAATCATTACAGTTTAAAGCCCCTCAAAACCATCCGAACCCCTTCAACCCGGTAACAAAAATTGAATATGCTCTTCCTGAGCGAGCTCAGGTTTCTGTAAAGATATATAACATTATGGGACAGGAAGTTGCTACTCTGATAGACGGTGTGGTAGATGCAGGCTCTAAAGAACTATCTTTTGACGCAAACAGATTATCTAGTGGAGTATATTTTGCCCGTATATTCGCTATTGGGAATTCAGGCAACCAATATCAGCATACACTTAAAATGCATCTAGTTAAATAATCTATTACGAATAAAAAGCCCTGAAGATATTTTATTCAGGGCTTTTTATATGTATTGCTATCGAAGCCTGTAAAGTAAGTAGTTTAATTTTCCCGCACTAAGAATGATTCGATAAAAATGTTAGTTTATCCTGCAAAATATAACACGTATTAAACGAACAACATGAAATTTAAGCCAACCGGACTCAATCACATCACCATCAGGGTAAACCGAATCGATGCTTCAAAAGAATTTTATGGGGATATACTCGGTTTTGAGTTAGTTAAAACCATGGGGCAAAGTATGGCCGTATATGATGTGGGTAACGGAGACACATTGGTAATTGTAGAAGCGGAAACCAGTTACGATCCGACATCCAGGGATTTCCGGGTTGATCATTTTGGGTTTTATACTGAATCTCCCGAAGAAGTGGACGAGATAGCCGGGTTTTTACGTAATAAAGAAGTAACCATTATGAGCGGACCTGCTAACCGTAAAAAGGGGCGATTTGTATTTGTAGCTGATCCAGATGGAAATATGATCGAGTTTTTCTACGAAGAAGCCTGATCTCAGAACTCAAGATATTCCACATTTCTGACTTCAAAATAATCCTCGATCATCCAGTCGGTATTGATAACAATTCCCCCGATGAGGTATAATTTTATGTCATCCAGTTCTGGCTTAATAGTATCCAGAATGCGGTTTATTTTTGTGTGGATGGCTTCATACGCAGAGTCTGTGGCTTCTTTTAAAGGGAACTGGCTTTCCAGTATCTCTTTTCTATTGTTATGAAGGTGCTCAATAACCCGTGCTTGTTGATAGTCGAGCGGGTTATCCAGAGGCATGTGTGTATCATTTTCTAGCGATTCCAGTGCAGCAACCAAAGAACCACAACAGGTAGAGGAAGCGAATTGATTCTGACGATTAACCTGTCCAATCTGTCCGTCTTCAGAAATTCCTATATGAGGTCCATATAAAACTAACACTGCTCCGTGTGAAGGGGCATGGCTCAGAAATGCGTTCATCCCTGTTATCCCTGAGAATGGCAAACCCGAAATTCCTCCTAACATAAAGGGGCCGGGGCCTGCAAATAAATCATAAAACGGAGAGAATAGATTGTTCACTTCATCGCTACAGAATGAAGTTGCCCAGATTGTGGATTTTAAATCCAGTTTCTTGTGCACAAGATCGGTAATAATCTTTGTTTCAAGTTCGGTAATTCGAATAGCTTTGGGGTAATGTGTAGGTATGGTAGTGTGCATTAAGCCGTTCTGTTTTAAAGAAAACTTATAATACAAAACTGAACTTAATGCAGAAAATAGAACAGCCATTTTTTAAATAGCTGTTCTATCTAATAATATTACTCTCCCTGACCCAGCGAATACGCAACTTGCCCATCAAATTCGTACAGGTTTTCAGTTTTAACAACATCTACAGAATTTTCTGATAACCTTCCAAGAAGTTCAACAATATCAATGGAGTTCCTTTCACCATCAATAGATTTAAACCTACATCGCCAATGGTCGGTACAGAATGTTTGAGGAAGACCGTTTGGCCATACTTTAGTTCCTCTGTTTGTGATCATAGTAAGTTCAAACTTATCACCTGAAGCTTTTTGTAATGCCGAAGCTAATTTTTCAGGATTATCCGGCTCCCAATACACAAATACATCCGTTCCTTTAAGCTCTCTTTTTTGATGCATAGCTGGTCGTGCATCTGTTCTGCTTAACGTCAACTCCGGAATAGCAATTGGTTGATCGTTACTGAAATCTACAGAAGACAAAGCTTTCGGACTCGATCCCAGTCTCGAAATGACTGCATCGGTAAATTCCTGGGTAGAGGCTTTTTGTGTGCTTGTTTCGGAGTTATAAACGTCAGCAGTATGGATTCCATCTTCCAATGTTTTTAACCATGCATTTTGAATTTTTTCCGCTGGGTTGTATTGACCTATATGTCTTAGCATCATAACCGATGCATTCATTAGCGCTGACGGGTTTGCAATATTTTTCCCGGCTATATCAGGGGCCGAACCATGAATTGCTTCAAACATAGCACATGAAGGACCAATATTTGCGGAACCAACCATCCCTACTGATCCTGAAATTTGAGCAGCTACATCAGAAACAATATCCCCATAAAGATTTGGCATAACTACAACATCAAAGATTTCCGGGGTATCAGCAAGTCGTGCAGTAGCGATATCTATAATAAGGTTCTCGGATTCAATTTCAGGGTATTCCTTTGCAATTGTCTTGAAAACTTCATGAAATAAACCATCGGTGAGTTTCATGATGTTATCTTTGGTAAAGCAGGAGACTTTCTTTCTATTATGAGATCGGGCATATTCGAATGCATATCTTATAATTCGCTCAGTTCCTGGTAAAGAGATTAGCTTTAAACACTGATATACTTCAAAGGTTTGCCGGTGTTCAATACCACCATAAGTATCTTCTTCATTTTCACGTACCACCGTTACATCCATTCCGGGATGTTTTGTTTCTACATAGGGAGCATAAGCTAAACAAGGTCGAATGTTTGCGAAAAGCCCGAGCGTTTTTCGCATAGTTACATTCAAACTTTTTACACCGCCTCCCTGAGGAGTAGTAATAGGAGCTTTGAGCAGGATTTTATTTTTTATAATCGGATCCCAGGAGTCGTCTTCTATTCCGGATTTAATTCCCCTTTTATAAACTTTTTCTCCGATTTCAATGGTATCGTAATTAAGCCTTGCTCCGGATGCTCCGAGAATTTTTATTGTAGATGCCATTATCTCCGGGCCTATTCCATCCCCATGTGCAATTGTAATGGTTGTTTTTCGACTCATAATTTATTTTTGAGGGTTAAGGTTTAACAAAAAATAGAGAGTTTATTAAATAAACAATAATTAATACATTTAATGTTATACATATATTATTATTTATGTCTTATTCTCTACATCAATTGAAAGTTTTTGCTTCAGTAGCTCGTAATAAAAGCATGACTAAAGCAGCTGAAGAACTATATATGAGTCAGCCAGCGGTATCTATACAAGTAAAAAAGCTGCAAGAACATTTTGGGATTGATCTTTTTGAAGTTATCGGGAAACAATTGTATCTCACTGAAGCTGGCGAGCAATTGTTCGAAGCCCAGAAAAAAATTGAGACTGAGTTAGAAAACCTGAACATGGTATTTCATGAACTGAAAGGTTCACTGAGAGGAAACCTGAAGTTGATCGTAGTTTCGACAGCGAAATACTTCATGCCTTATGCACTGGGTTTATTCAGAGAGAAAAACAGAAATATCAATATTTCGCTTAAAGTTACTGATAGAGTTGAGCTTATAGAACATTTAAAGCAAAACGGATATGATTTGGCAGTTGTATCGCAGGTTCCAGATGATATTGATCTCGAGGTACATGAATTTTTAGAAAACCCATTACACATAGCTGCACCGGTTGACCATCCTTTAGCCAGTAAAAAAAATCTTAAGCTAAGTGATTTAGAACCCTTTGAATTTCTGATTCGAGAGAGAGGTTCAGGAACAAGAATGGTTATGGAAAAACTATTTAAGAAAGCCAAAATACAGCCAGAGATTGTGATGGAGCTCAGTACAAATGAAGCAATAAAACAAGCTATAATGGCTGGAATTGGACTTTCATTAATTTCAGAATACAGCTTGCAGCAGGAACGAGAGATGAATCGGATTCGAGTTCTTGATATCGTGGATTTTCCTTATAGTAATTCCTGGAAACTGGTCTATTTAAAAGGGAAAAAACTAAGCCCTGTTTCCAGGAATTTTGTTGAATTTTTAGTCTCTACCAATACAAATAACTGGTTACCAAAAGTTTAGACCGAATATGAATCATTTAGATTTTTGTTTAGTTTCGTGAGCTGAAAAATCTAGCTATTAAATTACAGTTCATGGAATCATTACTCTCGAATTTTGCATCGCCGGTTGTACTTGCATTTGTATTAGGCATTTTGGCAAAGGTGCTTAAAAGTGATCTCGAAATTCCAAAGCCTCTTTACCAGGGCTTATCCATTTATCTTTTATTGGCTATTGGATTAAAAGGTGGGGTGGAATTAAGCAAAACACCAATGAATGAATTTGTGTTACCCGCAGGAGCCACTCTCTTGTTAGGCTGTATAACACCTCTTATTGCTTTTGCAGTACTCAGATACCTTGGAAAGATGGATATAATCAATTCGTCAGCAATAGCAGCCCATTATGGATCGGTTTCGGCAGTAACATTTATTGCTTCCATCAGCTACCTGGAAACGCTTGGAGTAGATTCAGAAGGATTTATGCCCACCCTGGTTGCTTTGCTTGAGGTGCCAGGTATAATAGTTGCCCTTATGATTCCACAACTATTGAGTAATGGCGGAGGCTCGTTCAAGAAAGCCTTACATGAAGTAGTAACCGGGAGTAGTATCATTTTGTTATTGGGGGGTTTAATTATCGGGTATATAGCCGGACCTGCTAAATTTGAAGCAGTATCGCCCTTTTTTGTAAGCGGATTTAAAGGAGCACTTGTACTGTTCCTCTTAGAACTTGGAATGGTTACCGCCCGAAGGCTTCAGGATTTAAAAAAAGTTGGGTTCTTTTTATTTGGCTTTGCCATCATCATTCCAATTTTTCATGGATTTATAGCTGTTTGGCTAGGATTACTATCGGGACTAAGTATTGCCGGAGCAACAGTTTTAGCAGCTATGGTTTCAAGCGGTTCTTACATTGCAGCCCCGGCGGCGGTTAGAATTGCGTTGCCTAAGGCAAGTCCATCGCTATATCTTACTGCTTCACTGGGAATCACATTTCCTTTTAATATTACACTTGGAATTCCGCTTTATTATATAATCGCACAATGGATGGGAGGTTGACATGAAACTGACAGAATTATATCTGGTTACCATTATTACAGAAAGATATTTCAGGGATGAAATCCTGGAAAAACTAAAAGAGTTCGGAGCAACCGGATTTACCCTTACGGATACGACCGGTGAAGGCTCAAGGGGTATGCGAGCCAGTGATTTTGAAGGCAAGAATGTTAAAATAGAAGTAGTAGTAAGTAAAGAAGTAGGCAATAAGATTATTGATTATATAGCAGACGTTTACTTCGAAAACTATTCCGTGATTGCTTATGCATATCCTGTAAGTGTGGTACGGGGAGATAAGTATATCTAAGCAGATTGATTTTTTTAAAAAGATTGATTAATACATTCCAATGAGAGGTTTGGGCTAATAATTCCGTATCTTTGGCACTTATTAAAATCGTGAGCTCACGATAAGACTGGATAATTGATACTGATGCCCTTTAAGAGGGAGTATTGTAAAGAACCTTTCAGGTTTAGAATGTGCTGGCCTCGCACTGAGGCAGTCTAAATCAAGCAGTCGCGCTTGTATCTTGTCCCCGGCTCACCTAATCATTCCGGGCAAGATTTCTTACAGCGCTAGTTTTTTGGACGGGATTACAACGGATAACATATTGTCGACCTTTAAAGAACTTGGGCTACAGCAGGAACTGCTTGAAGCCGTGGAGCTCCTTGGCTTCGAAACTCCTACACAAATACAACAGGAAGCCATCCCGATCATCTTAGATTCACAAAGAGATTTGGTTGCCCTGGCACAAACCGGAACGGGTAAAACCGGAGCGTTTGGTTTGCCAAGCATCCAGAAAATTGATCCTGAATTAAAAACTGTTCAGGTATTAATACTTTCACCAACCAGAGAGCTTGCTATCCAGATTGCAAAAGACATGAAGTCTTACGCAAAAAAAGTAAAGGGCTTAACCTCAGTCGCAGTATATGGTGGAGCCAATATTTCTACCCAAATCAGAGCTCTGAATAACGGAGCCCAGGTTGTTATCGGAACTCCTGGCCGAACACTTGATCTGATTAAAAGAAAAAAGCTGGATGTAAGACATATTCGCACTCTTGTACTTGATGAAGCTGACGAAATGCTGAACATGGGATTCCAGGATGATCTGGATGCCATTCTTGCCGATACCCCTCAGGAAAAGCAAACGCTGTTGTTCTCTGCTACTATGCCGAAAGGGATCTCTAAGATTGCAAAAAAATACATGCACAACGCTCAGGAAGTGGAAGTTGGTGAACGTAATTCCGGCGCTAAGAATGTGGAGCATCACTTCTATATGGTGCAGGCGAAGGATCGCTTCGAAGCACTTAAGAGAACTGTGGATATGAACCCTGAGATTTATGGGATCATTTTCTGTAGAACGAGACGTGAAACTCAGGATATCTCTAAAAAGCTTACTAAAGACGGTTACGACGTTGATTTACTGAATGGAGATTTATCTCAGTCGCAACGTGATGAGGTGATGAATCGCTTTAGAACTAAAGATTTGCAATTACTGGTTGCAACCGATGTGGCTGCACGTGGACTGGATGTGGATAGTCTTACCCACGTAATTAATTATAACCTTCCGGATGATCTCGAAGTGTATGTTCACCGTAGTGGTAGAACCGGTAGAGCAGGAAACAGTGGTATTTCGATTTCCATAGTTCATACCAGAGAGATGCGGAGGATTAAATCCCTTGAAAAAATGGTGAACAAAGAATTCATCAAAAAAGAGATGCCTAGTGGCGAAGAAATCTGTGCCATTCGTATGCTGGATTTGATCGATACCGTAAAAGAAACCAAAGTGAATGAAGAGCAGATGGGAAAGTTTCTTCCCCAGGCTTTGGAAAAACTGGCTGATCTTGAAAGAGAAGAACTTATCAAGCATTTCCTCTCTGTAGAGTTCAATCAATTCCTGGAATACTACAAAGACTCCAGAGATCTCAATGCTTCTGCAAAAGGCGGTCGCGACCGTGGCGGAAGAGATAGCGGGCGAAATTCTGGTGGAAGCGGCAGGAAGTACGACGATGCAGGCTCTTTCGATCGTTATTTCATTAATGTTGGTCGCCGGGATGGATTAAACCCTGTTCGTTTGATGGGATTGATCAATGAATGCCTGAATGGTCAGAAGCCTGACTTCGGTAAGATTGATATCCAAAACAATTTCTCCTTTTTTGAAGTGGAACCGGGCTACGAAAATAGTTTGATTCAGAGTGTTAAAGGCGTGAAATTTGAAGGACGTGATGTTGCTATTGAAACTTCCGATAAAGACCCCGGTCGGAAAGGTGGCGGAGGTGGTGGAGGAAGAAAATCTTCCGGACGAAAGAAAGGGAAGGGCGGCGGCGGCTTCCGTAAAAGCAGTGGTAAAACCAGAAAAAGAAGATAAATGAAGTCTTTTGATGTAGTCATTTTAACGGAATCGAGGTATATAAACCCGACGAAGACAAATGACTACATTCAAAATATACTTGCCGAAGACCAGCTTCTAAAGGAATCTTTAGAAAAATACGGATTGAAAGTAACCCGAAAAGACTGGGCTGATCCGGATTTTGAATGGAGTTCAACTAAGACGGCTGTGTTCAGGACTACCTGGGATTATTCTGATCGGATTCAGGAATTTAAAAACTGGCTGGATAACGTAGAATCTCTTACTCGCTTTATTAATCCGGTTGACCAGATTCGCTGGAATATGGATAAGTGGTATTTGAAAGATTTGAGTGAGAAAGGAATTCATGTCGTCGAGACCCGGTATATAAGGCAAGGTGATACGAGGTCTTTAGCCGCGTATATAGCCGAAACTGGCTGGGAGGAAGTGATCTTGAAACCTACTATTGCTGCCACGGCACGACATACCTATCGTTTGGTTCCGGAAAGCATTGAAACTCATGAGGAAGTATTTTCAAAATTGATTTCCGATGAAGATATGATGCTTCAGCCTTTTCAGAAGAATATTATGACTAAAGGAGAGGCCTCTTTTATTGTAATAGGGGGTAAGTATACACATGCGGTCTTGAAGAAAGGAAAAGCAGGTGATTTCAGAGTGCAGGACGATTTCGGAGGAACACTTCACGAGTATGAGGCATCACCCGAAGAAATTGCTTTCGCGGAAGAAGTCACCAGAGCCTGCGATCCACTTCCCGCTTACGCCCGGGTAGATGTGATGTGGGATAATGAGGATAAACTCGCAGTCTCAGAAGTAGAACTCATTGAGCCGGAGTTGTGGTTTCGAAAGAATAATGAAGCTGCGGAGAGGTTAGCTGCTGTAATTAAGGCATCTCTTTAAATTTTCATAGTCATCCCTGCCTGCGCAGGAATGACTTCCTATCAAAACTCTTAACTGTCCAGTTCTTCTAAGTAGAAAGGTTGCGAGGAATCTTCTATATCCTGCTTTGATAGGTATACAGTTCAAAATATCTACCTTCTTTCGCTATAAGCTCGTCATGAGTGCCCCGCTCAACAACCTGACCATCTTCAATCACCAATATCTGATCGGCTTTTCGAATGGTGCTTAGTCTGTGGGCAATCACAAAAGTAGTTCGGTCTTTCATTAAACCGTCCAGACTTTTCTGAATAAAGGTTTCACTTTCAGTATCTAAATTTGAAGTAGCCTCATCCAGAATGATCACTTTAGGATTTGCGAGTAATGCTCTGGCAATTGAGATCCGTTGCTTTTGTCCACCTGATAATTTTACTCCACGCTCTCCAATTACTGTTTCCAATCCATTTTCAAAACGGTCGGTAAACTCATTCACATAAGCTCCTTTTATGGCATCCTGCAATTCTGATTCTGTTGCATCAGGACGAGGAAAAAGAATGTTTTCTTTGATGGTTCCTTCAAACAGAAAGTCATCTTGAAGCACCACACCCAAATGTTTTCTATAGCTTGACAGATTTACTTTAGAAATATCATGACCATCTATGGTAATCAATCCTTTTCTTGCATTAAGAAAAGTTGCTGCCAGGCTAGCTGTAGTGGATTTTCCAGAGCCTGAGCTTCCTACCAAAGCCGTAACCGAACCGGGAGGTGCTTTAAAGGAGATCTCTTTTAAGACCTCTTTATCTTCTTCATATGCAAAAGAGACGTTATTAAACTCTATGTCTCCATTTACTTCTTCCAGTACGATGGGGCGATCTTCTATCAAATCTTCCGGATCCATTTTCATGATTTCCTCTGTTCTGTCAAGTCCTGCAAATGCTTCAGTAAGCTGACTTCCGATATTACTCATCTGAACAATTGGAGCAATCATAAATGCGAGTAAGGAAATGAAAGAAATTAATTCTCCGGCAGTCAGTTTATCTTCAATCATATAATATCCACCCATCGCGAGAATACCGGCACTTGCAAGACCGATCAGAAAGGTTCCTGAACTTGTCACTAAAGCAGTTGCTGTTAAGCTGGATTTTACATTTTCATATAATCTTCTGGCCCCTGCTTCAAAAGTATTGTTCTCGGATACTTCAGCATTGAATCCTTTAATAACACGCACACCATTCAACGTTTCTGTCAAACGTCCGGTAACTTCTGCATTCAATTTCCCACGCTCTCTGAATATGGGTCTTATTTTTCCAAAAGCCTTCAAGGCGATAAAGGCAAACAATCCAACAGGAACTAAAGTGAAGATGGTCATAGTTGGACTGATTTGAAGTAAAAGGATCAGAGCAAGAATAGAAGTGATGCTTCCTCCAATCAATTGTACTAAGCCTGTTCCTACAAGATTTCGAACCCCTTCAACATCTGTCATAATTCTGGAAACCAAGGCTCCGGATTTATTATTATCAAAAAAATTGATCGGTAGTGAGAGAATTTTCTTTTGCACTTTCACTCTCAATTCAGAAATAAGAAATTGTGCTTCTACACTTAAAATTCGTGTCAGAAGAAAGGAAGAGACTGCTTGTACTATCAGTGAAATAACAATAACGATCGTAATGAGCTTAAGCATTTGAAAGTCTTTGTTGGGAACAGCATCATCCAAAAGATATTTGGTTGCTGCGGGAAGGACTAGTCCTGCAGGTCTGCTTATAATGATTAGCAGGAGGCCGATAAAGAGGGTTTTTCTTCTTGGCCAGATGATGTTTTTAACAGCCCAGCCAAAGGTAACATTTTTGTTTTTACTCATGAACGTTCATTTACGAATATGGTACCCAAAAATGTCCCTAGGTCAAATAGGCAGTTTTATTTTTTTAAAGAATATTGAGGTTTAATCACTAAGTGCTTCAGATTTTCCCTTTCCACTTGTTACTAATACTGAGGCTCTTTTAAACGATCTGAGATACGGTATTGAATCTATGAGCATTTACATTCTCTTCTTACTTTTGGCTTGACTTCCCGTTCTGCAACGGGACAGGCTCCAGTAACAAAAGGTCAAGACTACGAATTCTTGTCGGGTTCACAATGCTCTCGCTGAAGAATTCCAATGGTCTTCGTTCTATTATCCAGGTGTACTAGCCCGAGCCTGTGTGGAATTCTTCATCCTGCGGATACACTTTGATCATTAGCTCACTTTTTCCGACAACAATTCTAAGGCCGTTTTTTTGGAAGTAGATTGGCAATTTGTTGTTAAAACTAAATTCGTCATCCCTATCCGTCGGTTGACGGAGAAGGATCTGACAAATTATCGATATAGAGACTAATCAAATTGTCTAGATTTACCTCGCTCCGATGCTCTGCGTTGGAGTGTATCATATCAACACCGAATACCATTATAGCTTAAGATTAATTGGCACGAGATTCATCTGGGGCATAAAGAAAATGAATTAGGAAGAACCCGAGGCTGTGCATTTGAAAAAGGGAAGGGAGAATTCGATGGGTTAGGATTTGAATCAGGAAAAGGAAGCTAGAGCTTCAGCACAGGTTTCTGAAGGAGGACCTTCGGAATGAGATAAAGTATCAATCTACCAATCTGGTTTCAAAATCAAGATTAAATCTTTTTTCTTTTATTAATCGTTGAAAGGTAGCAATTATAATAGCTTTAGCTAAAGCTGAGTTTTCAGAATAATCTTCTCCATAAAATTTTGAAAATTCATCAGACATATCATCATAAAGAAACTTATTAGTGAAGTCTAATTCTCCATGGATAAACTTTGATCTAAAATCGTATAATTTAGAAACCGATTTTTTGAACTCAGTTTTAGGTCCGAGAAATATCTCAGTTTTTTCGTTTAATTGTTTTTGGAGATTCCCAGTTCCTTTACAGTAAAGTGCCTCCAAAGCTATTAAGCTCCAAAAAATTTCATCAAATTGAAAATCATTAGACTTAGTAAATAAATGAGAGAAAGCATTTATTGCTCTTCCTATAGAGTTTGAACTTATTTTATCAATCGTCAAATCAAATTTAAAGTACCACTTCCAGCATAATTCATAATCAAGAAATTCTAAGGATGGCCAATTCAATTTTTTAGAAATATGGATTGCTGTAAATAAATCACTATATAAAACCTCAATAGTTTCTATAATTTGATCGCCAAAAAAAATGTAACCTTTTAATGCATGAAAGAGTCCTGGTTTTGCAATATTGAAAAGAAGAATGGAATTATAAGTTCTATTTAATATGAGGTACTCAATATTTTCTTTATGGTAATTTTTTTGAAGCTCATTGTGTTCAAACCAATCTATTTCAAAAGTAAATTCTAAATATCCATTTACTTGACTTGAGGTACTAAAATGAGCATCAAGTTCAGAGTCACTAATTACTTTTGAAAATTTAAAACTTAGCGAACCAATTTGATAACCTAGTCTTGTAAAAGGTAAAGAATAAGTCTTTGTGAATAGATTTTGGAATTCCACCTCATATCCATTCCATTCTGGATCAAACTCTTTTGAAATAGGAATAACGACTTTATAGTACTTATTCATGATTGTCTTTTACTTAAATAGTAAGTTAACTATGAATAAATCTAAAACTAATCTTACAACTTCGTTGGATTCGGAGTATCGCCATACACTTCTTCAGGGTCGAAGACCTTTTCGGATTCTTCGAAAGCGAGTTCGCCATCTTTTTCAAAGAAGTCTTTGCCTGTTGGTACGCTGCGGTAGAAGCAGGAGCGGTAACCCACATGACAGCTGGCACCATTGCCTTGTACTTCCACACGAAGCCACACACAATCCTGGTCGTCATCAATACGCATTTCTTTTACGATCTGAGTCAAGCCAGAAGTAGCACCTTTGTGCCAAAGCGTTTCCCGGCTGCGACTATAATACACCGCTTCGCCAAGTTCAATGGTTTTCTTGAAGGCTTCTTCATTCATGTAGCCGTGCATGAGCAGTTCACCTGAAGTATAATCGGTGGTAACAACGGGAATGAGTCCGTCGTCCTGAAATTTAGGAGCCAGGTCTTTTTCTTCTTCTACCTGGTAAATGGAAGTTCTTTTTTTGAATGTGATTTCGTTCATCGTGTTTGAGTCATCTAATTTTTTCTTCGCCATTCTTTCTAGTCCAGAATAACACACCCCTGAATCCCCCCAGCCTGTTCGGCAGGCAGGTCGTCTCAAGAGGGGACATTGGAGTCAATGTTCTTTGTTCAAAGTTCCTTGTTCAGGGTTCTTTTTAGGAACAGGATCATAGCCATCGCTACCCCAGGGGTGACAACGCCCGATGCGTTTAATTCCTAACCAGAATCCTTTCAAAGGTCCCCATTCGTTCACTGCTTCAATCATGTAGTGCGAACAAGTGGGGGAGTACCGGCAGCTGCTTCCCAACCATGGGGAAATCGCTAACTGGTAAAATCGTACAAGTCCAATAATGAGTTTGCTGAATATGAATTTCAGCGCCTTCATCAGTCAATACTAAAAGTTGTGCCGTCTTTTCCGTCCATCAACTGCACGCCTAATTCCTTTAAATCATCCCGTATTTTGTCCGAAAGAGCAAAATCTTTATTAGCTCTGGCTTCTTTTCTGATTTCAATAAATAGTTCCACCAGTCCGGAAGTCAATTCACCATTCCCTGATCCACCAGCTTCATTTGGCCAGATACCTAGTACTTCTTCAACAACGGTGTGAAGAAATATCCTCAGTTCTCCAAGGTTTGAAGGAGTCTGATTTGTGGTAATTTGCTTTCTGATTTCTTTGAGATTTTCAAACAGCACCGCAATTGCCTGTGCTGAATTGAAATCGTCATTCATAACTTCCTCAAAAGAAGTTTTGAATCTTTCAATATCAAAAGCGTCTCCATTACCTGCTTCTGCTTTTTCAATAGCGGCAATCATCGAGTGCAGGTTCTTCAGCCCGGTTTCAGCAGCTTCTAGTGCATCTTCAGAGAAATCAGTAGTACTTCGATAATGACTTTGCAACAGGAAGAACCGGATCACCTGTGGATCCCATGCTCTGGTCAATAAGTCATGCTTACCGCTAAAAAACTGTTCCAGATTAATCGCATTTCCCAGCGATTTCCCCATTTTCTGTCCTTCCAGAGTCACCATGTTGTTGTGCATCCAGTATTTCACAAACTGTGCGTCATGTGCACATTCGGACTGAGCAATTTCACATTCGTGATGAGGAAATTGGTTTTCCAATCCTCCACCATGAATATCAAAACTTTCACCCAGATACTTAGTGCTCATCACTGAACACTCGATATGCCAGCCCGGATATCCAACTCCCCATGGCGAATCCCATTTCATAAGATGTCCGTCATCCGCTTTTTTCCAAAGCGCGAAATCTTTTGGGTCTTTTTTGTCAGATGCCGTTTCAACACGGGTTCCGGCTTCTGACTCTTCTACATTCCTTCCACTAAGCTTTCCGTAATCAGGATCAGAGCTTACATCAAAATAGACATTCCCATCTGCATCATAAGCGTGGCCTTTTTCGATCAGTGTTTTGATCATAGCGATTTGCTCGGGAATATGCCCGGTTGCGCGGGGAGCAATATCAGGTCGGAGCACATTTAGTGCATCCATATCCCGGAAATAGGTGTAGGTGTACTTTTCAGCAACCTGCATTGGGTCAACTTGCTCAAGCCGTGCTTTCTTAGCGAGTTTGTCTTCGCCTTCTTCACCATCACCCACCAAATGTCCTACATCGGTGATATTCTGAACATAACGGACATCATATCCAAGATATCGGAGGTATCGAAGTACTACATCAAAGGAAACATAGCTCTTAGCATGACCCAAATGTGCATCACCATAAACAGTGGGTCCGCATACATACATCCCCACAAAAGGAGGATTTAATGGCTCGAAAAGTTCTTTTTCCCGGGAGAGTGTATTATAGACGTGAAGTTGTTGTTCAGCCAAAACGGACTTAAAGCTCGGTGTTAGTTCTGATGAAATCGATGAATTTCTGTTGCGTTTCTTTCTTTTTGAAAGCTCCACGAAATTCCGATGTGATGGTGCTGCTAGTAGTATCTTTAATACCGCGGGTAGAAACACATAAATGCTTACTGTCAATGAATACAGCCACATCATCGGTTTGCATTGCTTCTGATAAGGCATCTGCAATTTGAAGCGTCAACCGCTCCTGAACCTGCGGTCTTCGCGAGAAATAGTCTACCAGGCGATTGATTTTAGATAAACCGATCACTTTTCCTTTAGAGATATAGGCAACGTGTGCTTTTCCAATAAAAGGGAGGAAGTGGTGTTCACAAAATGAAGTCACTTGAATATTCTTCTCGATTACCATATCGCTGTAATCGTAGCCATTGCTAAACGTTCGAGCTTCAGGTCTGTTTTTAGGATCAAGGCCGTGAAATATTTCTTTCACGTACATTTTAGCAACACGATAGGGAGTTCCGCGAAGGCTGTCATCGGTTAGGTCCAGCCCCAGGGTTTCCATTATTTTTGCAAAGTGCTCCTGAATGATCTCAATTTTCTCTGAATCGGAGAGATCGAAAGCATCTTCTCTGATCGGAGTGAGTTCAGAAGAACCGAAATGTGCATCACCAACTTCGTCTGCTGTAATTTGATCTAAGTCTAAATTTTCCAATAGGGGATTATTTTCTTTCATAGGGAAACAGGACTAACCTGCAGGTATCAAAACCGAACCCTAAAAATAAGAGTTCCTGAGATCAATTAACAGGCTTTGAATAAGGAATAAAGAATATGTGAATTAGGAATACCCTTCGATTAAAGTCTATTCCTAATTTAAATATTCCTAATTTAAACACCTGAAACTCGTATCTAAGAACTCAAAACTATTGTAATGATAAAACATATTGTAATGTGGAAGCTTCAAGAAGAAGCGAATGGGAAATCAAAGCAGGAAAATGCAGAAGAATTCAAACGAAGACTCGAAGCTTTGATCCCGAAAATTGATGCCATCAAATCAATGGAAATCGGAATTGGGTATAATAAAGCTGAAGGACCGGTTTTTGATATGGTTCTGACGACAATTCATGATTCGAAAGAGAAACTAAAAGAGTATGCAGTACATCCGGATCATCAGGAAGTGGTTGCTTTTGCGGGAAGTATAGTTTCAGGGAGAAGAGTGGTGGATTATGAGGTTGATTAAGAATTAAGAATGATTCAATTAAAAATGAATTAGGAATAGTTGAATTAGGAATAAATTACCCCTTTACGAATAACGAATAACGAATAACGAATAACGAATAACGAATAACGAATAACGAATAACGAATAACGAATAACGAATAACAAATTGAACGAACCCGAACCCATAGAACTACCGATTGACGGAATTCTTGATTTACATCTCTTCAGTCCAAAAGAAGTGAAGGAGTTAGTGCCTGATTATATTGATGCCTGTCTTGAGAAAGAGATTTATTCGTTGCGTATTATCCATGGAAAAGGAAAAGGGGTACTCCGTAGATTAGTGCATAGTATTTTAGATAAACATGATGAAGTGATCTCCTACCGTCTGGCAGATGACAGCAGCAGTTGGGGCGCTACCTTAGTAGAATTGAACAAACCAAACAATGACAAAAGAAGAACTGAAGTTATCTCTTGAGAGACATATTGCACGGATTGAACGGGCAATCAAACAACGAAAAAAATGGGATGACCTGTTTTCGAAGGTGCGTTTCGGGTATTTTATACTCGCTATATTTGGCATTTATTACACTTACGGACTACTTCAGGATGAAGTGTATTTATTTAGTCTGATTGTTTGGGTAGCGGGGTTTTTGGTTTTGGTAGACCGGCACCGGAGAGTCTATCAATCATTGGAGAAGTTTGAGCATCTAAGAGAAATTAAGAAGGAACACGTTGCGCGGATGGACCTGGATTGGGAGCAAATCAACTACCAGCAGATCGATGGGGATACTAGAAATCACCCTTTTGCCAATGATCTGGATATTCTTGGAAAACATTCGTTACAACATTTGATTGATACCTCGATCTACAAAGCCAGTGCTTTAAAGCTTACCGAATGGTTTCTTTCTACTTCTCCAAATGAAGATGAAATCAAAACAAGGCAGGAACAGGTTAAAGAGTTAGTTCCATTGTCGGGTTTTCGAGATAAACTGAGAGTAATTGGTTTATTCACAGCCAAACACACGTTACGAAAAGATTGGAGCGTAGAAGAAATATTGACTTGGCTCCGATTACCAAAAAAAACAGGACTTAAGATTCCCTTACTTGTTTTAAGTATACTTTCAGTTCTGAATATCACTTTTGGGATATTGCTTTTGAACGGAATATTAAGCGCGCTTCCTTTAGTTGTTGGAGTAACCGCTTACCTTGCGTTTTTTAAATTAAATGATCACAAAATTGTTGAATTATTTGACTCTTCGTATCAGATAGAGAGAGTACTAAATCAATTCAAATCAATTCTTTTTCATGTTGAGGGATTTAGACCCAAAAAGGGAAGTGAGTTAGAAACATTGTTAGTCTCTTATCATCAAGGTAATGAACGTCCTTCCCGGTTTATAAAGAAGACACAGGGTTTGCTGAATCGTGCAGCACTTAAGGCAAACCGAATATTTCATATCATAATTAATTTTATAGTGCCATGGGATTTTTATTATGCCATGCGGATCGAAGAACTTAAGCAGGAACTGGAACCAAAGCTCACAAAATGGTTCGATACTTTTTATGAGCTGGAAGCCCTTAACTCGTTGGCTAACTTCGCGATGTTGAACCCGGAATACACCTGGCCCGAGTTTGAGACAGATTCTGATCAGGTTTTTCACTCAATGAGTCTTGGACATCCTCTCATCCCTTCAAAGCAGTGCGTAGCAAATGATTTTGACATAAAGAAAGGAAAGGATTTGTTTCTGATTACCGGTTCCAATATGGCAGGGAAAAGTACTTTTTTGAGAACAGTGGGTATTAACCTGATACTTGCCTATTCGGGCGCACCGGTATGTGCAGGGTCATTCATTACACCGTTTTTCAGAGTATTTTCCAGTATCAATATCACCGATTCTCTGGATGATGGACTGTCACATTTTTATACCGAAGTTAAAAGGCTACGTTATTTGCTGGACGAATTGTTGAAGGAGGACGAACCCCCATTGTTCTTTTTTGTGGATGAGATTTACCGCGGAACCAACAACCGGGAGCGTTATGCTGGAAGCGCGGCCTTCCTTAAAGAAGTAGCCGGGAAGAATGGGGTAGGTCTGGTCTCTTCTCACGATCTGGAACTGGCCGATTTAGATTCTGAAATCCCCGAGCTCAGTAACTGGCATTTTGTGGAATCGATCGAAAATGGAAAAATGAGTTTTGAGTATAAACTGCGTCCCGGTCCATGCCCTAGTACCAATGCATTGGAGATTATGAAGATGGAAGGTTTGCCTACTTAACTGAATTAGTCACACTTTCGTTACAGACTTTGGCAATGTTTTTCCATTTATTGATCGAATATTATTAATTAAAGTATTCGGTATAAATGAAAGAATTTAAGCTTTGTGAGTTTGATGACCTGGGAGAAAAAAAGCCAAACCATGAATTAGTAAACGGGCTTGATCTGGTTGTAATCAGGTATGGAGATGAGGTTTCAGTATTATATGGACGCTGTTTGCACCGGGGAGCATTACTGGGGGATGGTCATATTGACGGCGAAAACCTGATCTGTGGCGTTCATGGCTGGGACTTCAGATACGATACAGGGGTAAGTGAATACGATAATTCGGAAGCTTTACACAAGTTTAAAGCCTGGGTTGAAGATGGTGCAGTTTGGATTGATGAAGAAGAAGTAGATCAGTACCTCGCAGATCATCCTCAACCTTTTAATAGAGAGGAATACCTTGGAGCTTATGCTGATACACATCCTGTTGACGAAGAGCCTTACACAGGACTTATCAAGGAGCTTTCCAAAAACGGATTAAAGAATTTCGGACATCACGGCCCTTCTGAAGCGATGGGTGTTGATCGTAACACCCTTCCTAAATGGGAGAATATTCAGTTTCTACCCGCTCAGCTTGCAAGTCGTCCACTTTTGGATGAAGAAGAAGTCTCGACTAAAGTGACAATCGGACCCAAAGCAAAAAAACCATTAGTCCTGGATATTCCGGTTTTTGTTTCAGACATGAGCTTCGGGGCGCTTTCAAGAGAAGCAAAAATTGCTCTTTCGAAAGGTGCAGAGCTTGCGGGAACCGGAATTTGTAGTGGCGAAGGAGGGATGCTTCCGGCTGAACAGGAAGCCAACTCAAAATATTTTTATGAACTCGCTTCCGGTAAGTTTGGCTTTTCGATGGAGAAAGTAATGAGAGCTCAGGCTTTCCACTTTAAAGGTGGTCAGGGTGCCAAAACCGGAACAGGTGGACATCTTCCCGGGAATAAAGTAACCAAAGAAATTGCGGAAGTCCGTGGATTGAGCGAGGGAGAAACAGCGATTTCTCCGGCAGCTTTCCCGGGCCTGAAAACCGCAGCTGATTTCAAAAAAGTAGCTGAGGAAGTCCGCGAGAAAACGGGAGGGATTCCGATTGGTTTTAAAATAGCAGCAAGCCATGTAGAAGCAGATATCGATTTTGCGCTTGAAGTGGGCGTGGATTATATCATCCTGGATGGGCGTGGCGGAGGGACCGGCTCAGCACCGACTATACTTCGGAATAATATCAATGTCCCAACGATTCCGGCGCTTGCCAGGGCGCGAAGGCATCTCGATAAAGTCGGAGCAAAAGATGTGACATTGATCATAACAGGGGGACTCAGAGTTGCCGAAGATTTTGCCAAAGCAATGATGCTCGGCGCCGATGCCATAGCGGTTTCAAATTCAGCACTTCAGGCTATTGGTTGTTTGGGGATGAGGGCTTGTAACAGTAATAACTGTCCGGTGGGAATTGCCACTCAAAAAGAAGGGCTCAGAAAACGGATCATCATCGATTCTTCAGCGAATCAACTTAAAAACTTCTTTGAAGCAAGTACGGAGCTGGTGAAAGTAATCGCCCGTGCTTGTGGACACGATGATGTCTCTAAATTCAATCAAAATGATTTGAGCACATTCGATTATGATATTCACCGTTTAACCGGAATTAATTACGCTGGTGTTTTGCCGGTGAAGTGATGAGTATTTATTCAGAAATAAATATTGATATACAAAGTCTCCGCTTGATGGGTGTTAGGTTTAGTTTATTAGCCTTGATCAGGTATACTGTTCTTTTGTGCCGACAAAAGAACCAAAAACTCTCGGCTGTGATTGCTTCCGGGCATGTAATACCGCGAATTCTACATAAAACCAAACGCTCACAGGTGAGCAGGTTTTATGATTCAAATTCTTGGTATGTATTACATGCTAATCCTTCACCAATCCAATGCCGAAGATTCTAAAATGTTATTTAATGGAACAAATAATTTCAATAATTCTTCTAATCGTTCTGATATATATCATAATTGGAATTCTTTTTTCGGGAATATTCATCTGGAAAGGGCTCTCCAAAGTTGATCATGGCGTGGAAGACAGTGGAAAATTTTTCAAAGTCTTGATATTCCCCGGACTGGTTGCATTCTGGCCTCTTTTTCTAATCAAATGGAGACAAGCATGAATCCGCCATTAAGAAGAATACATCTCAGAATTTGGGTGTTGGTTTCCATTATCATAATTGCAATCCTGATCCTGTTATAGTATGAGTGTAAATTATATATCGGTTCAGTGGAATAAACAGAAAAAGGGATATGATAAAATTCTCTGGCTAGGGATTTTCTTCACGCTCGCCTGTTTTGTAGGATTCCAGCTTTGGCTTCATCCTGAGATCACCGCAGAAACATTGATCATTAGGGCAACGGCAATCACAGCTTTTCTGCTTCTGCATATTATTTTAGCTATCGGTCCGCTTTCAAGATTGAATACTAAGTTTCTGCCCTTACTTTACAATAGAAGGCATCTGGGTGTCTCTATGTTCTTAATCGCGTTTATCCATGGTACCTTTTCCGTTATCCAGTTCCACGCTTTGGGAGATACCAATGCTATAGTAAGTGTCTTTACTTCGAATCAGAATTACCAGTCGGTTAGCGAATACCCTTTTCAAACACTGGGATTCTTTGCATTAATTATTCTCTTTCTGATGGCAGCCACCAGTCACGATTTCTGGCTGAATAATTTGTCTCCCAGAATCTGGAAGACCTTGCATATGGGAGTGTATGTAGTTTATGGATTATTAGTTCTTCATGTGGCATTGGGAGCACTTCAGTATGAAGATCATCCGGCATATTGGATATTGTTGATTGGAGGGTTTTCAGCGATCGTTTTACTCCATTTTATTGCAGGGATTAAAGAGAATAGAAGCTTGAGTAGAGATATCAATTTGCTGAAGAAAGAGGGATTTATCGAAGTCTGTCTTGCTTCCGAAATCCCTGAGGATTGTGCTAAGACTGTTTTTATTGAAGGAGAAAACATCGCCATTTTTAAATATGATGGAAAGCTTTCTGCTGTTCATAATGTGTGTAAACATCAAATGGGGCCGTTGGGTGAGGGGAAAATTGTTGATGGATGCATAACCTGTCCGTGGCATGGTTACCAGTACAAACCAGAAGATGGTCGAGCTCCAGCTCCCTTTACAGAAAAACTGAAGACTTTTGAGGTGAAAATCTTGGATGGAAAGGTTTGGGTAAATCCGGCTCCAAATAAAGAAGGTACTTTTGTAGAACCCGCAAAACTGGAGGGAGTATGAGCAAGGATGAATTCTATATCGGCTGGCAGGATGAAATGCCTCCATCCAACAAACGCTTCATTCGAAGAATTTTAGTCGGAGCGTTTGTACTAATCCCCATTCTTGTTTTTGGAGTAGTTAGCAAACAAAAGCAATTCAATCATCATCATTTTGAATTTGGGACCATTTCCGAACTCACTGGGATTTATCACGAAGAACCCGTACCCATTCTTGAAGTTGCAGAAGGAGATACTAGTGAATTTGTGCTGTTGGTGGGATTTGGGAAATTCGGAGCTGAAGAAATCATTTCTGATCTCGAAACAGAACACGGGGAGTTGGATGGAAAGGAAGTAACATTTAAAGGGACTCGGATTTATGGTGACGGAGTTACTTTACTTGAGCTCACAAATCGGGAAGAAAGTTTTGTGAAAATTAATCCTGATTTCACTTTCCTTCATAAAGAAAGTATGAGTGGATTTTATAACGAGACTTTGTCGGGAGAAATCCTAGATCCAAAGTGCTACTTCGGAGTAATGAAGCCAGGAGAAGGTAAAATCCACAAAAGTTGTGCAATTCGATGTATCAGTGGAGGAATTCCTCCTGTGATGAGGGTGCTTCAGGAAGACGGAATTAACTATGATTACTACTTAGTAAAAGGAACCGAAGGAGAGCAGGTGAACAAAGAAATCCTACCTTATATTGCTGAGACTGTTTTAGTTTCCGGGATGAGCTCTTTCCAAAATGGATGGAAAGTGATAAATATAGATTTGGAGTCAATTAGAAAAGAAAATGAACACCTACAACCAAACAGATAAACGCATACACTACTTATCTCAAATTCTGGCAAAAGCAGGGCGGACTTTTGTAGAAAAAGAAGAAGACGATAGTCATACCAACCTGGGATTTGTTTCCGAAAAGAACTGGCTGGAAACACACTGGATGAAATCTCCAAAAGGTAAGATCAAACTGGCACTTCGGATTACCGATTTCTGTATGCTATGGATAGACGAAAAAGAGGAAGCTTTTCAAACGGTTTCTACCGTACTTAAAACACAGGAAGAGGTTGAGAATCAACTCAAGAAAGGAATTGAGGAAGCAGGATTAGATCCGGAGGGCTTTTCAGAAACTTTGCATTTCGAAATTCCTCAGTATTCTTTTATCGGTAAGCCTTTTCAGATGATTAACCGACACAATCTGGATGAATGGATGCAATGGCGAGCTCTGGCAAACGAAGCCTGCGAAAAAGTTTTGGGAATTCTTGATGTGGAAGCGCCTATTCGAATCTGGCCCCATCATTTTGATACCGGTATTTACGTTCAGGCTACCGAAAGTCTTGGCATAGGCTTTGGTTTAGCGATGAAAGATGAAATGGCGGGCACTCCTTATTTCTATATGTCAGGCTACCCTATTGAAGGCAAACTAGAGTATGCAGATGCTCCGGAGCTTACTTCAGGCAGGTGGGAAATCACCGAAGGTTTCAAGGGAGCTATTCTACCATTGTCAGAATTCGATGAAATACAGGAAGTGCTGGATCATTATATTGAACAATCCGTCCAATGGTTTTTGGAGCAATGATCTCAGAAAAGATTAAAGAATACATCGACAGAAGCGTACTTTGCTGGTTGGCGACCTCGTCGACTGATAACCAGCCTAATGTTTCTCCCAAAGAAGTTTTTGTCTGTTTTGAAGACGGAACAATAATTATTGCAAACATTGCTTCTCCTGGCTCAGCAGAAAATGTTCTTGTAAACCCGAATGTAGCAGTCAGTTTTGTAGATATATTTGTGCAAAAAGGATATCAACTGAAAGGAAAGTGTACGCTTGTCTCAAATGCAGATGAGGAATTTCAAACGCTTGCCGAACCTTTGGAAAAAATCACCAAAGGCATCTATCCGTTCGAGACTGTGTTCAGTATAAAAGTGGAAGAGGTAAAAGAAATTAAAGCTCCGGGTTATTTCGTGTTTCCTGATAAAACGGAAGCCGATATGATTGAAGAAGCATTGAAAACGTATGGGGTGAAAAAGTGAAATTGGGGGTAGTAGTGTGAATTCAAACTCTATGGATAAAATAACCTTTACAAGAATCCGTCCAAGGATACAGTTTGAATCTGAGTACTCTCCGGAGCAGTTATATAGAAAGATTAAAGAAAACCTGGAAAAAGCTGATGTGGAATGCGAAGGACATGTGCTACCCGGATTTGCGACTTTTTATCCGCTAGAAGAAAACCAGCATTACTGGTCACCCCAACTTACTATCCATTTTGAGAAAACGGAAAACGGCAGCTTGATCCGGGGACTCTATGGCCCTAAACCCTCTGTCTGGACCATGTTTATGTTTTTCTACTCATTCATTGGTTTTGTTACCATGATCGCCGCTATGGTGAGCCTTTCTTATTGGTCACTGGAACAGGAGAGTCTGATCTTTTGGTCAGTGCCAGTTCTTATTCTCATTTTTTTATCGCTATATCTGGTAGCCTATCTCGGTCAAAAATTTGGTCACCAACAGATTGTATACATCCACCAGTTTCTTGAAGAATGTGTAGGGCATAAAATAGATACCACTTAATGAGGAGTAAATTAAATGAATTTTAGTAACGCAATCTCAATAAGCTGTAATCCTGAGGAATTATGGGCATGGCTTACCGAACCTGAAAAAATCAGATCCTGGAATCCGGAAATTCTGGAACAGGAAACAATTTCAGCAGGAGAAGTAGGACCTGGTTTTAGGTCAAGGGTTTTGATGAAAGAGGGGAAGAAATCAGTTTGGTATGAAGAAGAAATTCTTGAATTTAAGCCTTCCACAACCCTTAAAATGAAGCTTTCCGGTGGCAGCCTTGGAAAAGGCCCGATGATTATGACTTATAGGTTGTCAGATGAAGGGGATAAAACAAAACTGAGCTACGCGAATACCTGGGAACCCAAGGGCGTTATTCTAAAATTGCTTCATGGTATCATTACTAAGGTCGCAAAGAAAAACGTTGAAGGAAGCCTGAATAAGCTTAAAACTGAAATTGAAAATGGCAATAATTAGTCAGTCGAAGCTCCAGTATGGAATTTAGCCCATAAAAAAGTAAAGCCTCAAAAGTGTCCCTCCTCGGGAGGGACAGATTCATTCGCTTGCGTGATGATCAGGGAGAGGACGGCAGTAAGTAATTTATGCTTCTTCGCTTTCCACTTTCTTCAAACTCACCGCATTAGTACAGTAGCGAAGTCCGCCGGGTTCGGGTCCGTCGGGAAATACATGTCCTAAGTGAGCATTACAAGTATTGCAGAGGATTTCAACCCGGACCATACCGTGAGTATAATCACCTTTGTAAGCAACTGCATTTTCCTTTACGGGTTGGGTAAACGAAGGCCAGCCCGTATGGCTTTCGAATTTAGTGTTCGAATCGAAGAGCAGGGTATCACAGCAAATGCAGGCGTATTCACCTGGTTCAAACCGACTACACATTTCGGAAGAAAAAGGACGCTCGGTACCTTTGAGTCTTGTTACCGCAAATTGTTCATCTGTGAGTTGATTTTTCCACTCCTCTTCCGGCTTTTCGACCCGACGATCTGGTTCCGGATTCCCTTTCTTAGCGTATTGGAGAATATCATTCCAATTGATCATAATAAGGCATTTAAATTTCGACAGGTCTTGCGACCATAATTCCAGTGTTTTTTGAATTTGGCTTAAGGAACGATGAAATAGGCTCCTCAGAAATTTCTACCTTTAGATTAGATTGAGAAGCATGCATCAAATGGAATTTTCCATTTTGCTCCACTAGTACTCCTACATGAGCAACATCAAGACCATTAATACTAGTGGTAAGTCCTATAATGTCTCCTTCTTTTAGCAAGTGTTCATAATCAGCAATCTTTTCTTTAGGTATGAAATAATAGCTATTGCTATTGATTTGAGCCTCTTGTTGCCCAATGACAGATATATAATCCGGATTTTCTTTAAGGTGTTTGTAGCTTTCAGGATTGGAACTCATGAAGCTTACTTTATTAGGAAAAGGTTCCCCAAAACTGTCTGCCGGTGTACTTACTAGTTGATTGGCTTTGTTATTATAAATCCAGTCACTGAAATAGTGCAATCGGGATGGATATCCATCTAATTCACCATCACGGTAGCGGATCTTTTTGATCTCAGTGGCGAACTGTTGAAATGTTTGATTTTCTGATTTTAGTGTGCGGGCTAAAGCCAGAAGATTCTCAGCATAAGTAGTACAATCCAGCTCTCTAAGATTCACAATTAATTGTTCTTCATTTGTTACTTCCAGTGTATGCGCTACATACTCATTTCCGATAAAATACTTGCCAAGTTCAGGAATAAGAGTTGAAATTGGTTGATCAGATTGATCTTTATATTTAGAGAGGATATCAGAGAAAATTTCAGCGTCTTTTTCAGTGTATGAGATTTCAGATAATTCCACAGATTCTTTCTTTTCAGCCTGTTGTGCACAGGCCTGAAGAGAAAAAATAAGTACGATAGAAAAGTAAAAAGTAAAGCGTTTCATGATTGCTAAAGAATTGATTTAATTTTTCCAGCAAATGCTTTTGCTGCTTCCATCGAGCGACCTTCCGAATAAATTCTCACAATCGGCTCGGTATTCGATTTACGAAGATGAACCCATCCTTCTTCAAAATCAACTTTTACTCCGTCAATGGTAGTTGGGTTTAGGCTGGCATATTTTGTTTTAACCATCTCAAGAACTTCATTGGCATCTTTGCCTAATTCATCGAGCTGAATTTTGCTTTTACTCATGTAGTAGTTTGTGAATTCGGCTCGTAGTTTCGATGAGGATATTTTCTTTTCTGCAAGATGTTGTATTACACAAGCAATACCAACCAAAGCATCACGCCCGTAATGCAAATCCGGGACTATAATTCCACCGCTGCCTTCACCCCCAACAACAGCGTTCACTTCCTGCATCTTCTTTACCACGTTGATTTCGCCCACTGCAGATCGATGACATTTCTGACCATATTTCTCACTTACCTCATCAGCAATTCTGGAAGAAGATAGGTTGGTTGCGGTAGCTCCTGGTTTTTTGCTTAGAATGAAATCGAATACCACTGCCTGTGTGTATTCTTCTCCGAATAGAGTTCCGGTATCATCCACCAAAGCGAGCCGGTCGGCATCCGGATCGGTGACAACTCCAATATCTGCTCCGGTTTCTTTTACTAACTCACAAATCTCGGTGAGGTGTTCGGGAAGTGGCTCTGGATTGTGAGGAAACAATCCGTTCGGAGTGCAATGGATTTTATGGACGGTTTTAACTCCGAGTTTCTCAAGCAGGTTTGGAACTGCAAGTGATCCGGCTCCATTAACCGCATCAACAGCTACGGATAGGTTTGCTCCGGAAATGACTATTGGGTCGATGTAATCAAGCGCTAAGATTTCTTCAATGTGATAATCGATAAGTGCGTTATCATTACAAGAAACGCCGATATTATCGTAGGATTGATAGTTAAATTCCCCACTTTCAGAAATGCCAATCATTTCAGATCCCTGAATAGCATCCATAAATTCACTGGTGGAATTGAGTAATTTTAATGCGTTCCATTGGGCTGGATTATGACTCGCGGAGATGATAATCCCCCCAGCTGCTTTATACTTTAGTACACCCATTGCCACGGTTGGGGTAGGCACAATCCCGACCCTTACCACATCACAACCAACACTCATTAATGTGGAAGCAACAATATCTTCACAAATTTGTCCTGTTACCCGCGAATCTCTGCCTAATACTACTGTTCCGCCCTTAACCCAAGTTCCATACGCTGCGGTAAACCGGGCAAGATTTTCAGGTGTTAAGTCAGTTCCAAATACTCCACGTATTCCCGATACAGATATCATTAATGCCATCTAGTTTCCTTTTTGTTGTAATATGTTTAAAAGTTGTTGTCTCCAAGCCTGAATACCAGGAAAATTTGGACTGTTCTGTATTACCTGATCAGCTATTTCAAGAGCCTTTTCAAATTGACGGCTTGTACCATACGCTCCCGATAAATTGTAAAGCATTTGTGGGTCGGTTGGATTTATAGCTCTTGAAGCTTCTAAATATTCAATCCCTTTCAAAGGGTTTCCTCTTTGTACTTCAATTGCACCTAACATTTTTGTTATAAATGCATTATCAGGGGTTATTTCGTAAGCCTTTAACAAAAGAGGTTCAGCATTATTGAAATCGTTTTGATCCAAATAAATACGAGCAGCAAATGTATATGGGGAATCATTCCAGGGCTGATTACGAATCAATCCTTTATACTCAAGAATGGCTTTGTCTACTTCCCCTGTTTTCTGATAGTAGTTTGCAAGTTCTACCTTGGCTTTATCCCAGGCCAGATTCGAATGTACAGTCTTGAATGCAAGGCTATCGGCTCTGCTAATGGTTGAGTAAGTTCTGAAATAAGGTTCTGGCTTTTCTCCCAAAACGAAAGGAAAACTTTGTTTTAATGTCGCAACCCGGTGCCACGCCACCCTACGATCAAATTCTGAGAAGAACATTCTGGTTTTATAATAATCCAGATCATTGGCAGCAGATAGATTGTATTGCTGAAGAATACTTTCCGAAAATGCTTTACCAATAAGGAAGTACCCTTGTTGATTGGGATGAAGATGTTCAAGCATTAATTCAAAACCAATAATTCCATCATTCGTGTATTCTACAAGTTCCTCTTCAGAGGAAACATAGTGTACATGGTCGAACGAAGAAGCCGTTGAACTGATAATTTCATTGATTTCAGTTGGAGCTCGAAATTTAAGTCCGTCTAAATCTTTGGCATAGTTAAATTTTTCAAAGGCGGTTTTAAAATCCAGACTATCATAAGCTTTTTGGGCTTGATCAAATACGGTATGCGCAGGAGGTTGTTCGCCATCTGTGATATTGACAAATGGTTTGTGATCTTTCAGGTTACTTGCCAAGCTCCCTACATAAACAGGAATATTTTTTTCTCCAAAAGCAGAAACAATAGCTTTTAAATTACTTTGAAATTGATCCATAGCGAGTTTATGCTGTGGACTCCCAAGTTCAATAGACCGAGAGTTAACAATACGCTCCATTAATGTTGCAGATTGATCGATCTCTTCTCCTGAGAAATTCTCTGTAAGCCACTTTCCGGAATCAACAATGAGAGTTCTGAGCAACATAAATGTTTTGAAACGCTGAAGCTTAAGGTAGAAACGAACAAAGCCCGGAAAAGCTCCCAGATTTTCATTCGATCCAACACCAAGAGCACCATAAAATTCATTATGACCCGCATAAATCATTATGGCATCGGGCTCTTGCTCGATAATTTCATTCACCTGATCGTACAATGTATACGAACTGATTGCAGAAATACCCACATTTACGACTTCTACATTTCGATCGGGCATGGCATCTTGTAGCACATCCTGAACCAACCTCGAGTATGTTCCATTAAAACCATAAGGATAGCCTGCCGCACTGGAGCCTCCCATAGCAAATACCCGAAAACCGTTTTCCGGTTTTTCTTTTAGGAATACATCAATTGAAGGATTTGGGATTGTGTTTGTGTAGAAAAAATATCGGGCTGCAAAATTAGGGTTTGGGATCAGATATTCCTGATTTGGGATATTCGGGTCGATAAATAAATCAGTATTCCCCATGTAATTAGTACTTCTGAGTACAACCTCAATAATTATAAAAAACAAAACAGGGATCGAAAAAGTAATCGCGTAGAAGACGGCCTTTTTCTTTGCTGAGATAGGTTTTTCAGGAATCTTTTTCTTAGCCTTTTTCGCCATATTACTTTTTTGGAATCCAGGGAGTTTCTTGAGTATCGGAAATATGATTTTCGTAGCGACCTAATACAAAAAGAAAATCAGACAGGCGGTTTAAATATTTAATTGATTCAGGCGAAATATTTTCTTCTTTCGAACATTCTACAGCAAGACGTTCTCCCCGACGACAAACCGTTCTGGAAAAATGGATAGCAGCTCCTGCCTTGGTTCCTCCGGGTAAAATAAAGTTCCTGAGAGGAGGGAGTTTATTCTCCATTTCGTCAATGCTGTTTTCTAAAAAAGAAATTTCTTCTTCAGAGATTCTGTTGATGCGGGTTTCTTTCGATAATGGAGTAGCCAGATCTGCTCCAAGCACAAAAAGTTGCTCCTGTATAGTAGTTAACAAAGCATTCGTTTTATTAGAGTGATCTTCAGCAAGAATAGTTCCCAATACCGAGTTAAGTTCATCAACAGTACCATAAGCCGCAATTCTCTTAGAGCTCTTCGATACGGTTTTTCCACCATAAAGAGATGTACTTCCGCTATCGCCTTTTTTAGTATAAATTTTCATAAATATTTTTGTCAAAAATAGGTGTTTGAGAGGACATATTCTTTTGATTCCTGATTGGTTTTTGAACTAATTATTTACATCCTTTTTATGCAATGAAAAAAATATCCCTGTACTATCGTTCACAAAATATTGATTCTATGAAACGACTATTTTTCTTTCTTTTAATTTCATCTATTATTTCGACTTCTTCGATAGAAGCAAGGCAAATTGAAAACGGATATGATGTACTTGAAGCTATGCATGCCCGGTATGATGGAAAATGGTATAAACATTTCACCTTCACTCAAAAAACTACTTTTTATGCACAGGATGGATCTGTTGCAAGAACTCAGGATTGGTTCGAAGCACTGAGTCTGCCCGGCAAACTGGCGATTCGATTTGATTCCAAAGACAGCAATAATGGAATCCTTTTTAATGATGGAATTCAGTATGGGTATGCAAATGGTCAACTCATACAAGAGGCCGAAAGAGTGCACGAGTTGTTGGTATTAGGTTTCGATGTATATCACCAATCTCCTGATGTCACAGCCACTCAGCTTACCAAACAGGGATTTAATCTGGATGCAATGTATGAAGATGAATGGCAGGGCAGATCGGTATATGTTGTAGGAGTAAGCGAGCCAGATACCACTAGCCCACAATTCTGGATTGATAAAGAGCGGTTATATTTTGTGAGGAACTTTACCATTGGCAGGCAAAATACCATTCAGGAAGTGCAGTTTAACAAATACGAACGACTTGGGCAGGGGTGGATTGCTCCCGAAGTAATTTTTAAAGCGAATGGATTTATGGGACTCCACGAGGAATACACTCAAATTGTAATTCAGGATACTTTGAATCAGGAGATTTTTAATCCTGTGGTCTTTCCTGAAACGGTGTGGGATTAATTTTAAGCCGAACAACTTCCACCGCCAAGTACACAAAATTGAGCACAGTAAGGGTGATTTAAATATACTCTTTGGAAGGATTCTTTAAGCGTTTTACCAAGAATGAAATTCTCATCGTAGGCGATCAGAGTGCAGGGTAGCACCACGGGATATTCATCTCCCTTACGTTTAACCACCATGCGTTCATTTGCACACATTTGTTGATGCGGGTGAATATTCAGAATATTCCAGCATGCAGTGGTAATCTCAGGAACATCTTTTTCAGCAGACATTTCCGGAAAGATCACGATGTTGTCGCTATTAGAAAGATCGAGTTCAAGATGGTAATCATTCGTCAGGTTTTGATATCCTTCACGGGCTTCATTTTGAGACTCATTGAATAACGATCTTCCTGCAATACTAAGATTGAAGTTCAGATCGAAGAGCGTTTTCATAGTTTCAAGAGTTCTCACAAAAGTTTTAGCTCCTCGCTCTTTTTCATGGGCTTCTTTTGTGTAATGATCTAATGAAACCCGAAGTCGTAGTTTTCCTGGATGCGCCCTGTTTAACTCATCAAGGATTCTGAAGTGTTTGTCTATGGCACGATAGGAATTAGTTAGCACCAAAACATTAAATCCGCTGTCTAGACAAAGTGTGAGAATGGGGATGATTTCTTTATTCAGAAAAGGTTCTCCGCCGGTGAATGAAATGTTGGTTGTTCCCAGATTTAGTTTTTCAATTTCATCCAGGTAGGTTTTAACCTCCTCAAAAGTGATAAAAGAAAGCTCGTCGTTCGTGGGGGACGATTCTATATAGCAATTTTCGCAGGCAAGGTTGCATCGGGTTCCGGTATTAATCCAGAGCGTTTCCAGCCTAACCAAATCTACATAAGCCCGGTCTTCCCCTTTAGCAGTGATTTGTTCATCAACAAATTTACCATTCTTGTGAAAGTTTTTTTGAATTTTCTGTTCTCTTAGCAGCATGAAACAGCCTCTGTAGAATTAATCTGTTCATTCGAAAATGGAGCATTTCCTCCACATCCTTCAAATATTCCGTAGTGCTTGGAGAAGTCACCCCAAAACTCGAAGTGCTCTTTGAACCGGGTTTCGTTTAGCATTTTATAAGTGTTTCCACAGACGGAATAAATTCTCCCCTTTTCAAAAAGATGATGATCGTCGAGTTTAAAGAGGTGGGTGCTTTCAGGTATGCTTCCTTTGTATCGAATAGCCTGACCATAATCCTCACAATCTGATTCCAAACCATCCAGCTTCATCAAGCGGTAGGTGACAGAATGAAAATTAATGTTTCCTGTTTTCGTCAGTACTTCCTCATCTTCAATAGCAATGGGGTTTGTACTCACAACTCTTGGATCTGTATACCCAGCTTCTTTGGCTAGATTGAGGAAGTCGTTCCAGTAAAGCGCACCTGAAAGGCATTCTCCGTATAAAATGTGATCGTTTTGTAATTCTTTAGGGATTCTTCGATCTGCATAGACATCACTAAAATAAAGCTCACCACCTGTTTTGAGAAGATTATAAACTCCTCGCAGCACTGCTTTTTTATCAGAAGCCAGATTAATTACGCAATTGGATACTACAAGGTCGAAAGAGTTTTTTTCTAATCCCAATTTATCTAATTCTTCGATGGTACCTTTCTTAAACTCGACATTGGAATAGCCAAACTTCTCGCTATGATATGGAATATTTCGAGTGGCTACATCAATTTGCTCTTCAGTCATATCAACTCCGGTTACAGAGCCATTTTCGCCAACTAGCTTACTCAGTACAAAACAATCTCGACCAGAACCAGAACCTAAATCCAACACTGAAAGACCTTTAACCTCATGAGGAATAGTAAGCCCACAGCCATAGTATTTTTGCATTACCTCATCACTAATCTGAGAAAGAATATGTTTGATATAATCCGGGTATGATTCGGTGGTACAACAGGCAGTTGTTTTCAAGTCTTTGGAAGAGGAAAGCATTTTGCCATAATAGGAAGCTACCTGATCATGAATATCATTTTTCATAAGAAATAGTATTAAATGCCTAAAGAATTATCTGCTAATAACTACGGGAAATTGAGCAAAAGAGATTGTAAATATTATTGATTGAGTATAATAATAAATGACTATACCGAAATATAACTTTTGTATAACATATCAGATTGAATGGATAAATGCTCAAATGAAGCCAATTCGGAAGCACATTTTTCAAAGTTAGCAACCGGACACGCGTATATTTTAGTTACTTCTTCTAAATACTCTGAATCTTGTATAGTAAGATCAAACGTAAGTTCAATTTTTTGAATCACATTTTCTTGTGAATAAGGATATCTGACCTGTATTAACTGAACTTGTATGATTTGGTTTAAAGAAGCTTCAGAAATACATAATTCTGCAGTTCCTCCATAAGCCTGAATCAATCCGGCTTTACCTAATTTTGTACCACCGAAATAACGCACAACTACTACTCCTGAGTTAACCAAATCCACGGATTTAAGCTGATTTAATATCGGAAGTCCGGCAGTGCCAGATGGCTCGCCATCATCACTACTGAATTCAATTAGATTAGTGGGACCAATACGATAGCCATAGCAGTGGTGCGATGCGTCAGAATATTCTTTTTTAATCTGATCCAATTGTACCCTGAAGTCATTTTCATCCTCACAATAAAAAAGGAATCCTATGAATTTTGAGCCGAGTTCTCTGAGCGTTGCTTTGGTATTTTTTTTAATTGTTTTCATTAAAAGAAGATCGCTTAAAAAAATGGTAAGGTACCAGTCTTATTTAGAGCTTTTCTACCTTGCCATTCGTGCCCGAAAAACCGATTTTCTATACCGAATTTGAGCAAATAAGAGTTTCAAAAAAAATCGAAACTAAGCAGAATTCAATCGTGTTAAGCACAACGAATCAAACTAACTAAATTAATGCCTTCACTTAAACAAGCACTAAGCTCTCAGGTAGGCCGGAAGATCATGACTGGTTTAACCGGGATTGGACTGATGTTCTTTTTGATCGGTCACCTTGCCGGCAATCTCTCAATTTTTGGAACTGCAGATGCCTTTAATATTTACACGAAAACTTTGATGGACCTCGGTCCGCTTCTTTATGTGATTGAAGCAGGATTAGCATTTTTCTTTTTGTACCATACCGTACTTGGCGTATCTATTTGGCTCGGAAGAAGAAAAGCCAGACCTGAGGGATATGATACCTATAAATCCAAAGGTGGTCCCAGTCATCAAAGTCTTGCATCAAGGAGTATGATTATATCAGGTTCGGTGATTTTCATCTTTCTGATTCTTCACATCATTCACTTTAAGTTCGGTGCAGATTATTCTACTATGATTGATGGTGAGCAAGCCCGTGATCTGAGAAGGTTAGTTATTGAGGAATTCCAAAAGACCTGGGTTGTTATCGGTTACGTATTTGTGCTGCTTTTGGCAATTTTGCACCTATCCCATGGATTCTGGAGTGCATTCACTTCACTGGGAATGAAACATGGTGAGACTTCAAAAAAAATACAAGCCGCAGCGTATGCATTTAGCATCATCCTGATGCTTGGATTTATTTTTATCCCGCTGTACATCTACTTCACCGGCGGTGAAGGTTCATTAATTAGTTATTAAGGGAGTATAGGAAATGAAATTAGACGGACAAATACCTGAAGGACCACTGGAACAAAAGTGGAGTCTTCATAAAAAGAATATGAAGCTTGTTGCCCCAAATAACAGGCGTAAGTATGAAGTAATTATTGTTGGAACAGGTCTGGCAGGTGGAGCAGCAGCAGCAAGCCTTGCCGAGATGGGTTACAAAGTAAAGAGCTTCTGTATTCAGGATTCAGCACGACGCGCACACTCTATTGCTGCACAGGGCGGAATTAATGCGGCTAAAAACTATCCGAATGATGGAGATAGTGTGTGGAGATTATTTTATGATACGATCAAAGGTGGGGATTACCGCTCCCGTGAAGCAAATGTATATCGACTTGCTGAAGTAGCCAATAACATCATTGACCAGGCGGTAGCACAGGGAGTGCCTTTCGCAAGAGAATATTCAGGTCTGCTTGATAACAGATCTTTTGGAGGTGCTCAGGTATCCCGCACGTTTTACGCTCGTGGTCAGACAGGGCAGCAATTACTGTTGGGTGCTTACCAGGCTATGATGCGTCAGGTTCAGGAGGGAGGCGTTGAGTATTTTCCTCGTCATGAAATGCTGGAAGTGGTAATTATTCACGGCAAAGCACGAGGAATTATCACCCGTGACCTGGTTTCTGGTGAAATTGTTCGCCATGAAGCGGATGCTGTAGTACTGGCAACTGGTGGATATGGAAACGTATTCTATCTCTCGACTAATGCAAAGAATTCAAACGTAACGGCAGCATGGAGAGCGCATAAAAAAGGCGCATTGTTTGCAAATCCGTGCTATGTGCAGGTTCATCCTACTTGTATTCCTGTTTCAGGTGACTATCAGTCCAAACTTACTTTAATGAGTGAGAGTTTGAGAAATGATGGCCGTGTTTGGGTTCCAAGAAAGAAAGGGGATGATCGTCATCCTAATGATATCCCTGACGAAGAGCGCTATTATTATTTGGAAGAACGATATCCTAGTTTTGGAAACCTTGTGCCTCGTGACGTGGCTTCAAGAAATGCCAAGTTAGTATGTGACGATGGATTGGGAGTTGGAGAAACAGGTCTTGCTGTATATCTCGATTTCCGGGATGCTATAAAACGTTATGGTGTGGACACCATTCGGGCAAAGTATGGTAACCTTTTTGATATGTACCTGAATATAGCCGGAGAAAATCCTTATGAACGGCCGATGAAAATATATCCGGCGGTACATTACACGATGGGTGGTCTTTGGGTAGATTATAACCTGATGACTAATGTTCCGGGACTATTCGCTACTGGCGAAGCAAATTTCTCAGACCATGGAGCGAACCGTTTGGGTGCCAGTGCACTTATGCAGGGACTTTCTGATGGTTATTTCGTTCTTCCTGCAACGATAGGCAATTATCTTGCGGATGAGGAAATTGGCAAGCGATATGGAACCGACCACAAAGAATTCGAAAAGGCAGCAGCTGAAGCTCAGGCTCAAATCGATAAACTTCTGAGTATTAAAGGAAAGCGTACTATCGTTGACTTCCATCGTACACTTGGTAAAATCGTTTGGGATAACATCGGGATTTCCAGAAATAAGGAGGATCTTGAAAAGGCGATCAAAGAGATTCAGGAACTTCGGGAAGAATTCTGGTCGAATGTATATGTGCCAGGCGAAAAGAATAACTACAACAAATATCTAGAGTTTGCAGCTCGTGTTGCCGATTTCTTTGAATTAGCTGAGTTAATGGCAAAAGATGCTTTAGATCGTGAAGAATCATGTGGATGTCATCTTCGTGAAGAGTATCAAACCGAAGAAGGAGAGGCTCTTCGTAATGATGAAGACTATTCTTATGTATCTGCCTGGGAATATCAGGGAGTAAATGGTGAACTAAAAGAGCAACTTCACAAAGAAAATTTAGAATTTGAATTCGTTGAGTTAAAACAACGTAGCTACAAATAAGGAAGAAAGTATGAGTAAAGAAATGACCATTCATTTGAAGTACTGGAAGCAGGCTGGACCTGATGCTCAGGGATACTTTGAAGAGAAGACGTTAAATACAGTGAACGAGCATATGTCCTTTCTTGAGATGTTGGATGTACTCAACGAAGAACTTCAACTCGAAGGAAAAGATCCGGTTGAATTCGATTATGATTGCCGGGAAGGAATTTGTGGTTCCTGTAATCTGGTGATTAATGGTCAGGCCCATGGTCCCAAAGAAAAAGTAGCCTGTTGCCAGCTGCATATGAGAAACTATAAAGATGGTGATCATATTACTATCGAACCTCCAAAAGCCGGAGCTTTTCCTATCATTAAGGATTTAGTGGTCGATCGTTCTGCATTTGATCGAATTATTGAGGCCGGAGGCTATGTTTCTGTTAAAACAGGTTCCGCTCAAGAGGCTAATGCAATACCAATTGAAAAAGAACAGTCTGATTTAGCATTTGATTATGCAACCTGTATAGGATGTGGAGCTTGTGTTGCAGCTTGTCCTAATGCTTCAGCTTCATTATTTACCGGGGCAAAAATTGCACACCTTGGTAAACTGCCTCAGGGTGAACTAGAACGAAGTAAGCGTGTAGTTGCAATGGTAGATCAAATGAAAGAAGAAGGTTTCGGCGATTGTTCGAACTTCGCAGAATGTGAAGCCGTATGCCCAGTTGGTATTTCAATTTCTGCAATTGCGGAAATGCGAAAAGATTATGTGAAAGCTGTATTCAGTTAAACATACTCTTAATCACTTTTAAAGCCGCCTTACCTTGTGAGGTGGCTTTTTTATTTTAGCAACTTAATTGAAGTGAAATCGTCAGAAAGATTCTAATAAAACTGAATAGGATGTCTTTAAATCTTAGAAAAGGAATAAAAATTGGGCTTTTTGGAATACTTCCCTTGGCCATTCTAATATTCTTTGTTGCAACGGGATATCATTATGTACCAGTTGATGTTACAATAGGTTCATGTCTTAAGGATTATACAAGTCCATCAACCTATACAGCTCGTTCAAGTCCCTTGAAATCAACTGAGATTAAAAGTGACGAGCACACAATTCTGATTTGTTATGGAAGCCCCTCTGCAAAGGGTCGAAAAGTATTCGGGAATTTAGTTCCTCACGATAGATTATGGAGATTTGGAGCAAATGAACCAACCCGCATTTATACTTCATCAGATTTAGTAATTGGAGAGGTAGTTGTTCCAAAAGGGAGGTATTCAATTTATGCCATACCAGGAGAGGAGACCTGGGAGATATTCATATCTGAATCAACATTTCACTGGGGAAACTGGATCTCTGAATCTGTAAGAGATCAAGAGATTGGAAGTTTTGAAATAGCACCAGAAACAAGTGCTGATTTTGAAGAGAGCTTTTCAATAACCCATAACGGTGAAATGCTAATCGTAGAATGGGAAAAAACAATGCTTAAAATTCCTTTGGTCTTCTTAGGTGAGGATTAAATTTACTTAATGAAGTAATCAGCACATTAAATTTTATTCATTAAAAAAGACTAAATAGTAGGATTCAGGCTTATTCAGTTTCTTTAAAGAAAAAATAAGCTATGACATTATTTATAAGGCCAAGGACGATTATTGTTCTGCTTCTGTTTGGTTTGATACCAGCACTTCTTGGAGCGGGGTTCTTTCTGACAGGTTATCAATATGTTCCCGTTGAATATACCGTTGGCAAGTGTACTAAGAACTTAGTCAGTAAAGCTTCATACTCCGGCTCAAAAGGCGAACTCAGGAGTATCGCTATAAATGTTGATGATGCAGATGCATTACTTTGCTACAGCACAGTAGCTGCTGATCAAAAGAATATATACGGAAATCAGATTCTTTATGATGAGATATGGGAATTTGGTGCCAACGATCCTACCCGGCTATACACCAACAAGGATTTAATAGTAGGGGATGTGGAAGTCCCAAAAGGGAGATACTCGATGTATGTAGTTCCTGGTAAATGGAAATGGGAAATATTTATTTCCGAATCTATCAGTCACTTAGGTGAAGACATCGATTACAGGGTCAGAGAACAGGAAATTGGAAGTTTTAAAGTACGTGCCAGGTATAATCCCGAGTTTGTGGAAGAATTTACGATAAGTACTACGCATAATGAGATAATCGCCGAATGGGGAAAGACTAAAATACACATACCCATCAAAAATATTGATACAGGAGAAGAGATCAAGCATACCACTATTTTGTCTAAATTCTGGACTTCTCTATAGAAAATCAAAAAAAGCCACCCTGTTCAAAGGTGGCTTTTTTGTTTCGGGGTATTGAGTAAAATACTATAACTAAACTACGATCAGAGTATAGCGCCTGAATCAAGTTAAAGAATCACAAAAGTCTAACATTTAGATTAACCGAAACAAGCCTTCGATCTCTTCTTCTGTCGTCGCCAGGTTTGGTGAAATCCGAATTGTTGAATAGGCATCAAAAGGGCGGAACACATAGCCGCTACCCTGAAATGCTTCATCAGCAAATTCAGAGGGTATTCGATTCTTAAGCTCAATCACGAACAAAGAACCCGAAAGCTCCCAACTGGAAGGAGATCTCCAAACAGTGTTTTGGTTTTCCAAAGAAAGTTCTTTTGAAAATTTCCAGAGTGAGTAGAACTTTTCTTCACTGGCTTTTTGATCAATGCTCATTTGAAAATCGAGTGCATGACCTAACGTTAAAACCTGAGCAAGATTACGAGTTCCATAATCTTCAAACTTTCGGGCAGAATCTTTCCAGCGTGCCTGTCCCCAGGTTACAAACATAGGATTAATTCGATCCTGAATTCGCTTACTGAAATAGGCTACGCTGATACTTTTTGGGGCTTGAATCCACTTGTGAGCACTGGTACCAATCACATCTACATCTAAATCTTTCACATCAATTGGAATCATTCCCATCGTTTGGGCGGTATCCAGAGCAATAAATTCCACACCTTTTGATCTGGCAAGAGTCGTAATTTCTTTTACAGGCTGGCGAATTCCAAAAGTATTATCCAGATGCGGAATAACCACCAATTTAGTTTTAGAGGTTATATTCTCTTCATATAATGCAAGAATATCTTTTTTGGTGATAGATGATAAATTATCATGGGGAATATCAAAAGTCTTAACAGAATAGCCCAAATTCTTAGAATGTCTATGAAATGGAATGGCAGCTCCTGCATGGCTAAAATTGCAGAATAGAACTTCGTCTTCTTTCTTTAATTCAAGTCCAAGTGCTAACACATTGAACACTTCAGTAGTATTGTGAGGAAAAGAAACTTCATCCACTTCCGCATTAATATACTGAGCTGCTTTGGCTCTCACTTTCTCAACTTCTTCATTCCATGCTCCGCTCCACATATAAAACCAGGGATTACTCTCACATAGTTTTAGATAATCCTGATGAGCTTCCTGAACTATGTTTGGGATTGTACCAGTAGAACCGTGATTGAGGTACTTAATATTTGTACCAAGGCTATAGTCTTCTTTTGTCGGTAATTTCCCAGATGAGAATGTCTCTTTTAATCCTTTGCGGAACACTAAATCTATTGGAGTTAATAGGGAAAGCGCAGAAATAGATGAGCCTGTGGTAATCGTTTTAAGGAAATCTTTTCGAGAAGTATTCATATTGCTTTATGAAGTTAACACCTTTACCAATGTAGCTAAATCTTCCGAATCATTATACACATTAGGAGAAACCCGGATGGCATCACCACGATAGGAAACAAAGACATTGGCCGTCGTCAGTTTCTGTTTAATGTCATCCATGTTATGATGTGCTCCAAGCCGGATACCAAATAGGTTCGATGCTGTTTGCCCTTCTTTTTCTATGGTAAAGCCGACTTCTCTGAGTTTTGCAATAGGCTCCCTGACTAGCTCATCGCAATAAGTCTTCACATTATGAGCACCCCAGTTGTTTAATATTTTAATCGCTTCCAACATCATGGGTACCAGAATAAAATTGCTGTGTTCACCAACCTCATATCTTAGAGCCTGGGGCTGATAGTCATCGCTATAATTCACCAGATTTGCGAAGTCTTCACTTTTGTACCGATTAATCCAGTTTTCCTCGATAGGAGTACCCGAATCAAAAGCCTCACCATAATAGGCCATCCCAATACTATAAGGACCCATCAACGATTTATATCCCGCTGCTACTAACGCATCAGGTTTTATTTTCTGTATGTCGAAGGGGAGGGCTCCAAGAGATTGAGTTCCGTCAATCACCATCAAAGCTCCAACTTCTTCAGTCTTTTGCCTGATGGATTCAAGGTTAAACAAAGTGCCATCAGCCCAGTGAATATGTCCACATGCCACCAGTCTTGTTTTTGGAGTGATGGCATTGAGAATGTACTCATTCCAAAGTTTTGCGCGGTTCTCAGTAGTCTGAGGAGGAGTAATGGTAATGATACGGGCACCATTTTTCTGAGCAACTCTCCTCCAGGAATACACATTACTCGGGAATTGCTCACTGACCACCAGAATCTCATCCTCTTCGTTTAATTCGAGATTATTCGCCACATTTGCCATGCCATAAGAAACCGAAGGAATAATTACACAACGATTGGATTCGGGGGTATTAACGAGAGTTGCGAATTCATTTCGTAGCTCGTTCGATTCCTCAAAAAAATCCTCGCCTTTTACTTTCCAGGGTTGCTGCTTTCTTTTGATCCCATCAATCCCCGCTTGTACCACAGAATCCATCAATGGCGACATATATGCACAGTTCAGATAAGTAACTTCAGAATCGAGAGAAAAGAGATGTTTTTGGCAGTTCATAGGTTTGAAAGTAGTTACCATTTTGAGAAGGTAAGCTATTGAACAAAAAACTTATTTAGAAATTTTCCTGGCACTACAGTCGGGGCGGAAGGCCATCCGCCCATACGGGTATCTTTTTTATGATTTACAACTGAGTGAGAAACTTGTAAATCGTAAACAAAATCGATCTTTGGAATAATCCTTTAGGTATGAATAACTCACGTCAAAAACCTAAACAACCTCGGTTGATCGTTTACGTATTCAAAGCTTAGGTTTTTTGCTTCCATGCGTTCGATCAGAGGCTGTAAATCATTTCGGTGTTTAATTTCAAGTCCGATGAGTGCAGGACCTTGTTCACGGTTGGTTTTCTTAGAATACTCGAAGTAGGAGATGTCATCGGTAGGTCCTAGTACTTCACTCAGAAACTCCATTAGTGCTCCGGCGCGTTGGGGGAAGTCTACAATGAAATAATGCTTCAATCCCTCGTACATCATATGCCGTTCTTTAATCTCGGCTGTACGGGTGATATCGTTATTACTACCGCTTACTATACAGACCACGGTTTTGCCTTTGATTTCTTCCCGGACAGTATCCAGTGCAGTGATGGACATCGCTCCGGCTGGTTCAACCACAATGGCCTGCTCGTTATACATTTTCAGAATGGTGCCACAAATCTTTCCTTCGGGTACGGTTATCACCCGCTCCAAAACTTCTCTGCAAATTTCAAAAGTAATTGAACCTACTTTCTTAACGGCAGCCCCATCTACAAACTTATCGATGTGATCCAGCATTACGATTTCTCCTTTCTCAATAGATTCCTTCATCGCCGGAGCGCCTTCAGGTTCAATTCCGATCAGTTTGGTGTTCGGGGATTTTTCACTGAAATAAGACCCGACCCCGGCTGAAAGTCCGCCTCCGCCTACAGGAAGGAGCAGATAATCGATATCAAAGTTAGCATCATCAAGGATTTCTTTCCCTACGGTTCCTTGTCCGGCAATAATCTTAGGATCGTTGAAAGGAGGGATAAAAGCAGCCTGTTTTTCATCACAAAAGGTTTTGGCTTTAGCGAAAGAATCATCGAAGGTATCGCCTTCAAGTACAACGGTGACGAATTCTTTTCCGAACATCTTCACCTGTTTCACTTTTTGCTCGGGCGTGGTAACGGGCATAAAAATAGTCCCGCTAATTCGTTTCTTAAAACAGGCAAGAGCAACTCCCTGAGCGTGATTCCCTGCGCTTGCGCAAACGACGCCATTTTCAAGTTCATCAGCCGGAGTATTTACGATTTTATTATAAGCCCCCCGAATTTTATATGAACGTACTACCTGAAGATCTTCCCGTTTCAACCAGATATCGGCTTCATATTCTTCTGAGAGCTGAAGGTTTTTGATCAACGGGGTATGTGTAGCAATATTTTTAAGGGTAAGCGCAGCCTGATCAATATCAGTGACACTTACCAGCTTCGATTCAATGGTATCTGCCATTATTTGAACAAAATAGTTTCGATGATTGTGAGTGCTGGAATATAGCTTTCTGAAGGGAATGATGAGAGGAGTAAATTTTATTACATTTCAAGGAAAAACTGCATGAATATTCGCCCGGTCAACCATAGTGATTTAGAAGAAGTGAGAGAACTTAATGAGGCGGCTTTGCCTCATGTTAACAGTATTCCTGTCTCCGAATTCGAAGAATTTATGAGGATTAGTTCTTTTTTTCTTGTTGTTGAAGAAGAGGAAAAACTGGCAGGTTTTCTGATTGTATTAGGTCCCGGACAAAGTTACGACAGTGAAAATTACCGGTATTTTTCAAAACATTATTCCAGTTTCGATTATGTAGACAGAATTGTAATCGGAGAAGCGTTTAGGGGTAAAGGATTGGGGTCACGGTTTTATAAGTATTTGTTTGAGCAATCTCAGGAAGCTTGCATAACCTGCGAAGTAAATATCAAACCTCCCAATCCTAAATCAATTCAGTTCCATCAAATGCTGGGATTTGAAGAAGTGGATCAGCAGTATTCCGAGGGATATAAGAAATATGTTAGTCTGATGATGAAAGAACTATGAATATTTTAAAACTGCCTCATTAAATAAGGTGAAAAACTTGTTAATGAAAAGTAAGTACAGCCAGCACAACAATTGCGATTCCCGTAAATAAGGCAACAGGGCCCAACTTTTTAACGGTTTGAAGCTGAGCAGTATCTCCTGCTTTGGCTTTTTTTAGTTTCGCAGACATCACTCCAATCAAGCCTCCCAAAACTACAAACAACACCAGTTTAGCGATCATAGTTGGCATGGTACTAAGAGCAGCCCAATAAGGAGTCATTAAATATCCGCCGGATATGAACAAAAGTACCAATCCAATGTGCCCCATTTTTGTAATTACTGAAGCGTTAATGATAAATTTACTTTTCTCATCCAGCTCCATTTTTGAAGCAACGATTCCTATAAACATCATGGCAAAACTGGTTCCGAGTCCCATTGCCAACCCAATAAAATGGGTGATTAACATTACGTCTTTCATCTTCTTCTTTATTTATTCGATTGTTATTCTTCAGGCTGGGCTTCAAATTCCTGGCGTTTCTTTTCCATCCACTGCTGCATGGCCTCAGGATCTCCCATCTTAACGCGCATCTGTTGCATCGCCCTTAAATGAGCTTCATCATTCTGCTCAAACATCTCTTTCCCATGTTGACGACTCAATTTTGAGATTTCTTCGAAGGTTTCGGCTCGAAACTCTTTATCACAGGCACCGCCTAACTGGTTGCAGGTCATTGTTTTCATAATTAAAGATTAGTTTTCTTTTTCAAAATAGAGGTAAATATATACTGCTGCACCAAAACTTGTAGCGTCTGTTGATATCAATGAGTATCCTTTTTCGGAATATTCTTCCAGTTTTTTTTGAATATCCCTTTTTGAATCATCTTTAATATGATTTTTATTTGCAAAAAGTTTAGAGTAATAGATAAGGGTTTCTACTTTGTAGTTCATACTTAGCTCAAAAGTTAGTTAATGAAATAAATAAAATAACAGATTCCGTTTTATGACCAAAAGCAATCAAACTTTAAGTTTTAATAAAAAAGAGAAAGCTATTTATAACAGCGTAATGATAAAGAGGAGATTATCTTTTTTAATAGTCATAATTACGGTCTCCTGTCCGTGGTTAAAAGCACAATCTTCAGTCTCACTTATAGATGTGAATGAGATTTCAAATGGAATTATTACTGAGATCAGGTATGCATCGGATAAGAATTTTATAGGTCAGCCTGTTGATGGGTATGAAGCACCTAAATGTTTACTTACCAAATCAGCTGCAGAAGCACTCGTTGAAGTTCAGAAAGAACTGGAGAAAGATTTTTTTTCTTTAAAAGTTTTTGATTGCTACAGACCTCAACAAGCTGTTAATCATTTTGTAAGATGGGCAGGCATTGATAAAACTCATTCCACCAAACCTATTTATTTTCCACGAGTTCCGGGTAATAAACTATTTAAGCTTGGGTACATCGCTGAACGTTCCGGGCACAGTCGGGGCTCAACGGTTGATCTAACGATAGTACGGCTCCCTTACCAAAAACCGGAGAGGTTCAATTACGCATGTATTGATCCTGAGGGATACAAATTCAGAGGGAGCGAATTGAATATGGGAACTGCTTATGATTGCTTTGACGAATTATCACATACTATGAATGCGGATGTTGAAGAAGAGGTTTTGGAAAACAGAAAAATGCTCTTAAAAGTAATGGAAGAAGATGGATTCGTTAACTACTCCAAAGAATGGTGGCATTTTACGTATAAGCCGGAGGAGTTTCCGGATACATATTTCGATCTGCTCATCGAATAATGGCTTTCAGGCTAATAACTTAAATTCTTTTTTATCGATCTCAATGCCATTTATAATGATTGATATTTTATGTTTTCCGGGGTAAAACACTTTAGTAGTTATCGGCCGGAAAGATTGTGACCGACTAATGTGGCTGGTAGATTCAGTAGAATATTCTTTCTCGCTGATCTTAAACACTTTTTTTGAATGACTCCCATTTGCTCTTAGATAATAGATGCCATATTCCACACGTACTTTCTGTGTTGAAGAACTTAGGTTTTCAAGTTTAAAACTGAATTCCAGGTTGCTACCTATGTCCACTTTTGGAGTAAGTATTTCGAATCCAGAAACAGAGATGTCATTTGTTGAACCATATCCAAACAAACTCATTATTTCCTGGTTTCCCTGCTTTAATAAAGTCCGGCACGCATGTTTTACTAAACGGTCTGTATCTTCGGAGGTGCCTTTCCATCGTTTTGCGATTTTAATAACCAGTTCCGGATGATCTTTCGACATGTCATTCAGATTGTTAGCAACACTTCTGCGAACTGTTTCTGAAGGATCCGATTTTAAATTTTCAAGAACAGGCAAAACGGGTGACGGATCTTTTTTAAGTGAAGGTACACCCAAAGCCCAGGGTAGACGTGGACGGTATCCTTCTGAAGACAAGCGGCGAACAGCAGGGTGTTTGTGAGTAGACCAGGCCAGCATTTGTTTTTTCATTAAATCAGGATACTGCATTAGAAACGGGCGAATTGCAAACTCGCAGGTCACAAATTGGGTGATTTCCCTCATTGCCTGTACTGAAATTTCGTAATGATCCGTTCCATATAGTTGGATAAAATCAGGAAGGAAGGTGTACTCAAAGGTGCCACTTGGAGCTCCATAATTTTTCAAGGCAGGAATAAGGTCAGTCACCAGAGAAATGCATTCCCGATAATCGGCTGGCATTTGCTCTTTTAACGTAATGGTGATGTGCCGTAAGCGTTCTTTGAGTTCTCTGTTCTCCCATTCTGAATCATAAATCCTTTTTAGGAATAAAGAGGTGTCAAACGAGGGTATCACATCTTTACAAGCTTGCGTAAGGATGTAGAAGAAGGAATCGTTATACAAATTTTTTAGAGGCTCAGCCACTGCTATTGCGATTAGTTCTCAGCAAATATCGTAATAGATTCTGACAACCCTATGTCAGAAGAATAAATACAGGCTTTTTTATGCAATAAAACTAGAAGGGTTGGATGCAGGTAAAAATACAAATGAATCTAAATGGAAAGAAACTTTATTGCTTCAAGTACCGTAGCGGGCAAGGTATTCAATTATTATGAAAGGAGAACAAAATGGAAAAAGGATCAGGTATCGCGATAGGAATTGCAATTGGAACAGCAGTAGGGGTAGCAACAGGAAATTTAGGATTATGGATTGCTCTTGGTGTGGTTCTCGGAGTTCTGATAGAGAACGGAGAGCTTGACGATATAATGGAAAAATGTGGCTTTGAAGCGAATAAATCAGAGTAAATTTATCTTTCTATTTTCTAATTACAGCTCGGAGCAAATTCTCCTTCCATAGTCCGGAAATATCGATAACCGTTCAGATATACTTTATTGTCTGTGTATTCCAGTTCGTACGAATCCTGAGACCCGCTATAATAGGTTAGTACAAGATGAGGGACTCCATTATTTCCAGGAATCACATCCCACGTTCCGGAACCTGCATTTTGACTTTCGCTATATCCTGAATACCCTGAGCCTCCTAACGTCATCGTGTTATTGCTTCCGAATATAAAATATCCTTCACTACACAAATCTATAGCCTCCTCAGAACTGTATCCTCCACCGGAAGAGGAAGAATAGGAATCCATGTAGGTTAGTTTTACATCTGAAAAGAACTCGATCCATTCCATAATTTCATCGCTTTTTTCCACCTTTTTAAAAGTGAATGAACTAGAAATCTTTTTTGCGGTTTGAATATGCTCATCAGTAAACATATTTGGATAAGTGGCAATCATAATGGTGATTCCTAACCCATTTTCATTCGGATTCTCGATTCCGATCATATAGCTTTTCGCATTGCTACCTTCCAGTTTTCCTTCAAAAATCCCACCGACAGCCGTTGCAGAAAGATGTTTCAGATCTCCTTTTAGCTGCATGTTAGTGCCGTATCCTTCTTTTAACCCTTTTTTGGCTTCAGCCTCTAATTCACTTTTAGTATAAGTATGGGTTGTAATGAGACCTAAACCGGGAATTGTCTGAGATTGAATAAGGATAGATTCTTCCGTTTCACGACCGAACCAGCCTTCAGGAATCGTAAATGAAATCCCATATTGCTCATAGTTTATAACGCCAGTTAGCTGGGCTCGTAGTTCTCCAGCGCAAAAGAGTAGGAAGAGAATTAGAAAGAATTTCTTTTTCATAGTCTGAAATAAACAAAATTCAGGCTTTATTTTCACGATCAATCATTTCAGGCGCGCTTATTCCTGTATACTTCAGAGGTCAGTAAATGTTTATAAAGCCTATTTCAACCTTATTAACTCGCCCTTTCTCTTAGCAATGTTCTTGTAATCCCACTGAATGTTTCTGGATTTTTCCAGCCAGCGTTGTAAATCAATAGTATCAATTTCTTCAGCGTCATTGTAGAATACAGAGGCATCCTTGAATTTTCCTGTTCCGGGTTGAAGTTGATCTTCATCAAAACCTATACCACTCCAGAACATGAGCCGAATCCCTTTCTTCTGTCTGCTGTACCCAACGATAGGATTTCCCTCTAAAAACCAGACCGGATGTTTGTGCCAGATTTTATTTTCGGCTTCAGGCAGACCTCTATCAATTTCCTTTGCAAGAAGATTACAGATAGCCTGATCTTCTTCAGATTGTTTGTTGTTCCAGGTTTGGATTTCGGGGTTCATACTTCTTTTCTTTTACTTGAGGTGATCAAAAGCCGTGGAGCATTTCAATTATAAGTGTACTTTTGCCTTGATGCAAAAGTACCAAAAGATCAAGGCTGATAATTTTTGATGAGATTCACCTCTATTCGTTTAATAAATTCAATGGTCTTCGCTCTTTCTTTCTAAAGATATTATTCGAGCCTGTGTGAATTTATTCCTCCTGCGGAGACACTTACTTCGGTTCATCCTATTTCATAAAAAATTATTAGGCCGGGTTAATTCATCCTCTTTTAGAATTATTTCTCAATTTAATTAACCATTCAAATTTCTAATGCGGAATTCTTTAAGGTCTCCAAACCAAGACCAGAAAAAATGGGCAAGCCCTGAAGTAAGAGGGTGTAAGGATCGTAATCGTTCTATTTAAAAAAGTTTCGTAAAAGCGAAATCTACATTATTTCTGGCGGGTTTTGGGTACTTTTGACCGCTCAAAAGTACCACCCTTTAAAAGCCAGGATTTATAATAAGAGACAGCAGTTAAACGAAGGGCAGGTACTAATGCTTAGCTCCCAAAATTTGATTAAATTTTGATCAACTAAAAAAGCTTCGGGTAACAGAAAAGGAAAAGTATGGAATGGTCTACGGTTATTTTTTTAGCAACAGCAATGATAAGTCTGGTCACTTTTATGGGAATTTTAATATTTGGAGTCAAGAAGTCATCTGAATTTAAAGAGCAGGCAAAAATAATTGATAAAAAAGCTAAGTATCTCGATTCAGATACCAAAGAGTTGTGGACAGCTTTAAAGAAGAGTGAAACCGAAAAAGAGAAAATCCTCGAACGCCTGCAAATTCTGGAAGCTATAGTAACCAGTGAAGCTTATGAAGCTTTTAAGTCGGGAGAAGAACCCGAAAAAATTCAACTTCACTTAGATGAAGAAGAACAAGAAGAAACAAGTGATGCCGATAAAGTAGCAAAGATCGCGAAGGCCTGAAGACCTTCGCTTGATAACTTGAAGAGAACTTTTCAGGAATACCAGATTAGGTTTTAATCCTTCTTTTCGATGGGTAGTTTTAGTAAAGAGAAATCCGAATAAGATTCACCATCTCTTATATAGTTAAAATTAATTCTTGCCCAGTATGTACCTCTAAAATAATTTTCATCAGACGAATAAGGTTTAAAACTAGAAGTCATTTCTTTAATATTAAATTGCAATGAATCAGTTGGGGTAAAGTCAGAAGTAATTTTAGCGTCAATGAAACCAATATATACTACTGAATCTTTATAATCTGTAAAGTTAATTCTAAAATCTTTGATTTCTACAGTGTCAGATTCATCATGCAGCAATTCTCTGGCTTCCATTTTAAGTTTATGAGTAGCTATTACCAGATCAGGAGCAGATTCCATAAACGAAAGTAAGTTTACAGGTTTTTTATAGCTTGCGCATTGGAAACCAGTAAGAACAACCGATAAAAGAATCAGGTATTTTAAAAGCATGCATCGAAGTTAGCAGTAAGATTTGGCTATCCAAATTATTAAGTCTTGAAAAATAATTCTGAAGATACTTATCTTTTAAGGATGTATACAGTTGGAAGTATATACAGGATTACTGGCGACCAGCCAAAGAAGTCATCCCTGTGGAGGCAGGGATCTGGAGCTACTAAAAAGCCAATATCTTATAGCAAACTCCAGATTACTACCTCTGAGGGAATGATCAGACAGGAGCGGAAAAAACGCTAATTTGTGAAATGGAAGATCCTGAAACGATACTGAATCAAGTTCAGCACATGGTTCAGGATAACCCGCAGGAGTTAGTGCGGGGTCAGTTATTTTCCGGCCTTAGTTTCCGAACCGTTGCTCCAGCTCTCCACATTTCGCTTTCGCGGAGTTCTTTAAGCTCTTCTTCAAGACCGGCACGGTAATCTTCTTTGGAATTCGCATCAATAGACTTTTGAGCTTCGTTTCCTGCAGCTACTTCGCTGTAGAGTTTTTCGAAGACGGGCTTTGTTGCATCACGGAATGGTTTCCACCAATCCAAAGCACCGCGTTGTGCAGTAGTGGAACAGTTGGCGTACATCCAATCCATTCCATTCTCTGCAACAAGCGGCATCAATGATTGAGTGAGTTCTTCTACGGTTTCGTTAAAAGCTTCGGAAGGGGAGTGACCGTTGGATCGAAGCACTTCATACTGTGCTGCAAAGATTCCCTGAATGGCACCCATCAACGTTCCCCGTTCTCCGGTTAAATCAGAATACACTTCTTTACGGAAATCGGTTTTAAACAGATAGCCTGAACCAACTCCGATTCCCAATGCAACCACGCGGTCAAAGGCATTACCTGTAGCATCCTGAAAAATAGCGTAGCTGGAATTCAGTCCACGCCCTTCCAGAAACATACGTCGGAGGGAAGTCCCTGACCCCTTAGGTGCTACCAAAATTACGTCTACATCTTCAGGAGGGATGATATTGGTTCGCTCTTTATAGGTGATTCCAAATCCATGAGAGAAATACAAGGCCTTGCCGGGAGTCAGGTGTTTTTTCACCATTGGCCAGAGAGCAATTTGACCAGCGTCAGAAAGGAGATACTGAAGGATGGTTCCTTTTTCACAAGCTTCTTCAAGTTCAAAAAGAGTTTCACCGGGAACCCATCCATCGGCTACCGCTTTATCCCAGGTCTTGGAGCCTTTCCGCTGACCCACAATTACATTAAATCCATTGTCTTTCAGATTAAGCGCCTGACCCGGTCCCTGAACCCCATAGCCAAGTACTGCGATGGTTTCGTCTTTGAGGGTTTCCCGAGCTTTCTCGAGTGGGAATTCATCCCTTGTTACTACTTCTTCTTCAACTCCGCCAAAATTTAAAAGTGCCATTTGTTGTATTAGTTTTTATTAAATGAGTTTCTGTTTCTTCTTTTAGTTATTGGTTAATAGTCATTAGAAGAAACTATTAACCAATAACAATTAACTAACTCCTGCAAGGAGTTTTTCGACTTCCTTTCCAAGTCCGAATGCCTCCCGGGCAACGGCAATTCTACCAGACCGGACAAATTCATTGATACCAAAAGCTTCAAGTTCATCGAATAAGGCTTTGGTTTCTCGACGGTATCCTGCCTTTTCAATTACTACAAAGTCTTTTTCTATGGTTAGGAATCGGGCATTATGTTCACGAACGATGCGCTCTACTTCCAAACCATTAGTAAGGGATTCAGTCGGGATTTTATATAGCGCCAGTTCTTGCTGAACCACTTCTTTCTTTTTGTAGTAGCCCGCTTTAAGTACTTCTACTTGTTTCTCGATTTGCTTCACTACTTTTTGAACCAATTCCTCAGTTTCGGTAACTGCAATGGTAAAGCGGTGTATACCTTCCGTTTCGCTTTCAGAGGTGGTAAGGCTTTCTATGTTGATTTTCCGCTTAGTGAAGATGATAGTAATCCGGTGAAGGAGTCCTACGTGATTCTCGGTGTAAGCGGTGATTGTAAATTCCTGTTTTTCCATATTAATAAGTATTCAATTCTTTACTTGCAGTATTCGAGCTCATCCCCGACCCTTCTCCTTCGCAAGGAGAAGGGAGCTTTTTGAACATGGTTCGATTTTGATTTAAATTTTTTCCCTTTTGATAAGAGGACGACAGATGGGGTCTGAATGTAAATGAACATAATGATCACTCCAATCTGATTTCTGCAACGCCCGAGCCGCTTGGGACCATCGGGAATACGTTATTTTCTTTTCCAACCATCACTTCGAGGAAGTAAGCTCCATCATAATTCACAAATTCTTCGATCGCACTTTCAAGTTTTTCTCTTTCGGTTACTTTATTTGTTGGGATATAAAATCCTTTGGCGATTGTCTGGAAATCAGGGTTGATCATCTCCGTAGATGAATACCGTTTATCGAAAAACAGTTGCTGCCATTGGCGTACCATTCCCAAAAATTCATTATTCAGTAAGAGTACTTTTACTTTCGCTTTAGTTTGGTAGATGGTAGCCAGTTCCTGCAAAGTCATCTGAAAACCCCCATCACCAACTACGGCAATTACAGTACGATCCGGCTCACCAAGAGCAGCCCCCAGTGCAGCTGGTAGGCCGAAGCCCATGGTCCCCAGCCCACCGGAGGTTATATTGCTCTTTGAGCGAGTGAATTTCGTATAACGGCATGCTACCATCTGGTGTTGACCTACATCAGTCACCAGTATATGATCGCCACCGGTTTTATCATTAATGATCCTAATTACTTCACCCATACTCAGAGTATCTAACTTTGGATGAAGCTCCTCATCAATTACTTTCTCCCATTCCAGTTTATCGCAATCCCGGAAACGTTGGAGCCATTCTTCATGACTGTTTGGTTTTACCAGTTTGATGAGTTCGGTAAGAGACTCTTTTGCGTCACCCAAAACGGCTACTGTTGTTTTTACATTCTTATCGATTTCTGCGGGATCAATTTCGAGGTGGATAACCTTTGCCTGTTTCGCGTATTTCGAGAGATTTCCGGTAACCCGGTCATCGAAGCGCATTCCGATTGCGATTAACACATCGCATTCATTGGTAAGCAGATTTGGACCATAATTCCCATGCATACCCAACATACCAACATTCAGCGGATGATCCGTTTCTAAAGCGGAAAGCCCCATGATAGTCCATGCAGAAGGAATGCCCGTTTTTTCTATAAAATCTTTGAATTCTTTTTCAGCCTGAGCCAGAGTCACACCCTGACCAAATAACACATAAGGTCGTTTGGCATTGTTGATCAACTGGGCTGCTTCTTCAACTTTAGAAAGATCCAGAGTGGGTTTTTCTACATAGCTGCGAACTGATGTGCATTTATTGTACTCAAAATCGATTTTACCGAACTGAGCATCTTTGGTTATATCAACCAAAACAGGTCCTGGTCGCCCGGAACGAGCAATATAAAACGCTTTTGCGAGGGCATCCGGGATTTCCTCCGCTTTAGTAACCTGATAATTCCATTTAGTAACGGGCATGGATATTCCAATTACATCCGTTTCCTGAAAAGCATCACTTCCCAAAAGGGCAGAAGGAACTTGCCCGGTGATGCAAACAATAGGCGTGGAGTCGATTTGAGCATCGGCAAGACCTGTAATCAAATTTGTTGCCCCCGGCCCTGATGTAGCAAGGCAAACACCAACCTTACCTGATGCGCGTGCATAACCCTGCGCAGCATGACTTGCTCCTTGCTCATGCCTGGCTAACACATGTTGTAACTGATCCTGATAATCATACATCGCGTCATAAACGGGCATGATTGCCCCTCCCGGATATCCGAAGGCAAGATCAACACCTTCTTCCAGTAAAATACGAACGACTGCTTCAGCACCGGTTAAGCTCTCAGCTTTAGATGCTTTTGATTTTGATGTTTGTTCGGGTGCTTCTACAGTTCCCATAGTGAGTGCAATTGAGTGTGTGATTTAGAATTCATCTGTTACACAGCCTTCTGAGGCAGATGAAACGGTTTTAGCATATTTATACAGTTGACCACGCTGTTCTTTAAGTGGAGGTTCGCTCCAGTTGGACTTTCGGGACTCCAGTTCTTTATCGCTCAGATCCAGATGAATAGTGTTGTTCTCTGCGTCAATGCTGATTAAATCTCCATCTTCGACAAGAGCAATATTTCCCCCGGTTTGAGCTTCAGGAGTTACATGCCCAACCACAAATCCATGTGAACCTCCTGAAAATCTTCCATCAGTAATAAGAGCTACATCTTTGCCTAAACCTGCTCCCATAATAGCTGAAGTGGGTTTCAACATCTCCGGCATTCCAGGGCCACCTTTTGGACCTACATACCGAATTACAATGACATCGCCTTTCTGAACTTTGCCTTGGCTTATTCCTTCATTGGCATCTTCCTCGCTGTCAAAAACCCGGGCCGGGCCTGAAAAAGCTAAGCCTTCCTTTCCTGTGATTTTAGCTACAGCGCCATCTTCAGCGAGATTACCATACAAAATCTGAATATGTCCGCTTTCTTTGATAGGGTTATCTACTTTGTGAACCACATCCTGATCGCCTTGCAGCGGTTCTATTTCAGCCAGATTCTCAGCAATGGTTTTTCCCGTGATAGTCAAACAGTCTCCATGAAGCATACCTTCATCAAGCATGTATTTCATTACCGCGGGAATCCCACCCACATTATGGAGATCTTCCATTACATATTTACCGCTGGGTTTCAAATCCCCAAGAAATGGAGTGGTATCGCTGATTCGCTGAAAATCTTTTAGTGTGAATTTGACATCTGCTTCTTTAGCTATCGCCAACATGTGGAGCACTGCATTCGTTGAGCCACCCAAAACGGTGATCAATCGAAACGCATTTTCCAGAGATTTTTTGGTGAGGATATCTTTTGGTTTGATGTCGTTTTCGAGCAACTTGATCAGGTGCTTCCCAACCTCTTCACATTCAATCACTTTGGAACTCGCGTTTGCGGGATTGGAAGCATTATAGGGAAGGGTCATTCCCATTGCCTCAATTGCGGAAGCCATAGTATTCGCGGTGTACATTCCACCACAGGCACCCGGTCCGGGACAGGCGTTCATTACAATATCTTTGAATTTCTGATCATCAATAGAACCTGATACTTTTTGTCCCCAGGCTTCAAAGGCTGAAACAACATCCAGTTTTTGGCCATTATGATGTCCGGGTGCAATAGTTCCGCCGTATACAAGAATAGCGGGACGGTTAATTCTTAGCATAGCCATTAAAGCTCCCGGCATATTTTTATCACAACCTACAATAGCAACCATTCCATCATAGCTCATACCTTTTACCACAGATTCCATTGAATCAGCAATCAGATCGCGAGAGGGTAGTGAGTAGCGCATCCCGGGAGTTCCCATAGAAATGCCATCGCTGATCCCAATCGTATTAAATATCAAGCCGGTCATATCAGAAGCATTAACGCCTCGTTTTACGTGAACAGCCAGGTCGTTCAGATGCATATTACAAGGGTTACCCTCATAACCCGTACTTGCAACCCCAATCATTGGCTTTTTGAGGTCTTCATCACTTAACCCGAGTGCATGGAGCATTGCCTGTGCCGCAGGTTGCGAGCCATCCTGAGTAATGTGTTTACTATATTTGTTTAATTCTGCCATTCTGTAGTTCAAAAAGTATTTCTCAAAAAAAAAGCCTTCCGGTTCAAGGGAAGGCTTTTCAGTTTCTAAATTAATTCATCAACATATAGCTTTCCCTGATCGGTATGTGATACCAATGACTCGAATAATGACCAAAGAAATGACTGTTGATAGCATAGTTATAATTTCTTTATGCAGGCAAAGAAATAGCTAATAGTGTCGAATATCAATAGCTGGTTAAATAAAATATCAGAATTAATGGGATGGCCAACACTAATCAGGAACCATTTCGAGGTTTAAATTTAGCTTTTATAACCTCCTGAATGGGTTTTTCATCTATTTTAGACTCCAGCCAGGATATGATGTCCAAATACAAAAATGCTCTGCGCTGATAGGGTCGTTCCTGAATTCTCAGAAGTTTTTCCCGGAGTTCTGTGAATTTCTTTCTTAGTTCGACAGGGTTTGTAGATGTTAAATTACGAAGAAACTTAAGAATTTCTTTTTGAACGGAGTTGAGGTCGTTCATCTTTCGGATAAAGCGGTAGGTAGAGCGTACCTGATACTCAATTAGAGTTTGGTTCTCTAATTCAAAGTGTGCAATCAGGTTTAAAATACGGGCAAAACAGTGTATATCCTCGCGTAGTCTGGGATCCGGGTAATTTATGATTCGATTTAAATAGGAAATCGCTTCTTTAAATTTTCCTGCTCCAAAATACATACAGGCAATTTTGTAATAAAATACCAGAACTCGGTGCGGGTCGATACGGAGCTCGAACTTTTCTATTGCTTTGATCAGCTCAGGAATAATTTTTAAACCATCCGTAAAACTTCCGGTTATAAAATGCTGGTTTATCAAAGAGGTATAGTAATACTGAATACCTAACGTCTCCAGGTTTTCGTTAGACCGGGAAGGGGGGTTATCAAGGAATTCTTTAAGTCGCTGAACCTCTTGTTTGTGTTTTTCTGAATGCCCCAATATAAAAAGTGCCTCTAGCAGTACATGCATCCCTTTCAGATACCAGATAGATTCAAGTTCCAGCATTTCCGGGTTGTTGCGGAAGTGTTCAACCCATTTTTGTGCATATCGGTATTGCATCAGAAAATCCTGCACAATAAGGCTATACCACGCATAGGAGACATTCAGATAATGCTTTTCGAAAAAACCAATATCCCGCAAATCGATTTGCTTAAGCGCGTTTTCAAAAAACTTTTCGGTAATGTCAAAGTCCCTTTCACTACGTACATGTCCTGCTTTGATATAAATTCCGTATAAACGTAAAGACAAGTTTGAAAGGGCGTGATATCGGCTTACCGATAGCACAGATTCTTCGGTTTCTTCTATAAGTTGATCTGCTCTGTTCCTTAAACTTCGGGTGATGTATTGCGACTCAATCAGTTTTTCAAAACCAAGAATCTCGGTAGTTAACGTAATGCGGTGGTGTTGATAAGAGAGAGACTTAGCTTTTTCAAGGATTTTCAAGCTTTGTTTGTATAAGCCTTTATCGTATAAGATCCGTGCATAGTCAATTTGTTCACGGAGTTGTATATCGATGTTATGATTCACATAAGTAAGTCTCAGGCTGGTGAGAATCTGCTTATAAAGATGCGCTTTAAGGTTAGAAAGCTGCGACTTTTTTAACCCCTTAATTTTTTTGATGATTACATCTTCATCATATTCTTTGGTTTTATCTACCGCATCAAACAGCTGAATAAATTTAGCGTCTTCAGGGCTGTTTCTGGTCGCATAAATCTTAAAGCTTCTCTTTTCTGCTTTAGAAAGCGATTTAATTAACAGGTATAAATGATCATTTGGTTGGTTGGCCATTGTAGAAAAAGGGACTTTTCAGGATATATAATACATTGATTTTATTACCCTTGAGTATTTATTGAATGAGTTTGGCTATAGTTGGATGTTGTAATATACATCGATTCTAGTTTCGTAAGTAGATGTACTCCAAGTACTTTTGGCTACCAATTACGGATTCTGACCAAATCTGTAAATGACAAGTTGATAAGTTAGAAATCCATAGCATAATGCCAAACAAGCGAATACAGATTTTTGACACCACATTACGAGACGGAGAACAAGTCCCCGGCTGCCAGTTAAACACTGAAGAAAAGATTGAAGTAGCGCAGGCTCTGGAGAGTCTGGGTGTGGATGTAATGGAGGTTGGATTTCCAATTTCCAGCCCCGGAGATTTTGAATCGGTGCAAAAGATTGCATCCATCATAAAAAACTCAACTGTTTGCGCACTCTCACGCGCCGTTGAAAAGGATATCGAAGTAGCAGCTGAAGCAATCAAAGATGCAGCCCGACCAAGAATTCATACCGGGATTGGAACTTCAGACAGCCACATTTTTGATAAGTTGAAATCCACTCGTGAAAAAGTACTTGAGCGGGGAGTACATGCCGTAAAGTACGCAAAGAAGTTTGTAGAAGATGTGGAATTCTATGCCGAAGATGCCGGACGAACCGATAATGAATATCTGGCTCAGGTAATTGAAGCGGTTATCGCAGCCGGAGCTACCGTAGTAAATATTCCCGATACCACAGGATATTGCCTGCCATGGCAGTATGGTGAAAAAATCAAATTCCTTAAAGAGAATGTGAAAGGGATTGATAATGCTACGATTTCAACGCATTGTCATAATGACCTCGGGCTTGCAACAGCAAACTCAATTGCCGGAGTTGCAAACGGGGCCGGACAGATTGAGTGTACTATCAATGGAATTGGTGAACGAGCAGGAAATGCTTCGCTTGAAGAAGTAGTAATGATTTTACGCCAGCATCAGGATTTAAACTACGACACCGGCATAAACACAAAATGCCTGAAATCTATGAGTGAACTGGTATCCACAAAAATGCGAATGCCGGTTCAGCCAAATAAAGCCATTGTTGGAGCGAATGCCTTTGCCCATTCATCAGGTATCCATCAGGATGGGGTAATAAAGAAACGAGAAACGTATGAAATCATCGATCCTCTGGAAGTAGGTGTGGATGAGTCCACAATCGTTTTAACAGCCAGAAGCGGACGTGCAGCACTTAACTATCGAGCTAAAAAACTTGGTTTTAATGTTCCTCGCGAAGTTATTGAAGAGCTATATCAAGAGTTCTTAGAAATTGCCGATGAAAAGAAGGTGGTACAGGATTCCGATTTAATTGTACTTTTCTCTCGAACAGCAGTAAAAACAGCCTGACAGAATTTTTATGGGGAAAACACTATTCGAGAAAGTCTGGGACCGGCATGTTGTTGATAAGGTTCAAGGCGGTTTGGAGATTTTATACATAGATAAGCACTTAATCCACGAAGTAACCAGTCCGCAGGCTTTTGATGGTATCCGGAACAGAGGTATAGATATTTTCAGGAAAGACCGTATTGTAGCAACAGCCGATCACAATGTTCCTACCAAAGATCAGCACCTTCCGATAAAAGATGTACTTTCAAAGTTTCAGGTTGATACGCTTACAAAAAACTGCGAAGAGTTTGGGATCGATTTATTTGGGCTGGGACATAAGTTTCAGGGTATCGTTCATGTAATCGGGCCAGAATTAGGAATTACCAAGCCTGGAATGACAATTGTTTGCGGAGACAGCCATACTTCAACTCATGGAGCTTTCGGAACCATTGCGTTCGGAATTGGTACTTCGCAGGTGGAGCAGGTAATGGCAACTCAATGTTTGCTGGTGCAACGCCCTAAAACCATGCGCATTAATATTGAAGGAGAGTTAGGAGAAGGTATTTATTCCAAAGACATTATCCTTTACATCATCTCAAAACTTACAACTGCAGGCGGAACTGGACATTTTGTGGAGTATGCTGGTTCAGCGATCCGGTCACTTTCGATGGAAGCACGAATGACCATATGTAATATGAGCATTGAAATGGGTGCCCGTGGTGGTATGATCGCTCCCGATGAAACGACTTTCGAATATGTGAAAGGCAGAAAACATGCTCCTAAAGAAGAGGAGTTTGAAAAAGCAGTTGAATACTGGAGTACTTTGCATTCTGATGAAGATGCAGAATTTGATGCTGAGTACACCTTTCGTGCAGAAGACATTGAACCAATGATTACCTATGGAACGAATCCGGGAATGGGAATCGGGGTAACTCAGAATATCCCTAAATTAGATGAAGTGAAAAACCCATCCGGTTTGCAAAAATCACTCGATTATATGGGTCTGGAACCAGGCGAAACACTGCTTGGGAAAATAATTGATCATGTATTTATTGGGAGTTGCACCAATAGCAGGATCGAAGACCTTCGGATTGTAGCAGATTATGTGAAGGGAAAAAGGAAAGCTCCGCATGTTCAGGCTATGATTGTCCCAGGGTCAAAACAAGTAGAAGCTCAGGCGAAGGAAGAGGGAATCCACAATATTTTAGCTGAAGCAGGATTTGAGCTTAGGGAACCAGGCTGTTCCGCCTGTCTTGGTATGAATGAGGATAAAATTCCAAAAGGAGAGTATTGTGTATCCACATCAAACCGAAATTTTGAAGGACGACAGGGACCAGGTGCCAGAACAATGTTAGTGAGTCCGTTAACGGCTGCTGTTATCGCTGTTGAAGGTCGAATTGTAGATGCTCGTGAGTATATCGGGGAAGGAGTATTGGCTTAATGAAGAAATTTGTAAAACTCAGCACTCAAGTTGTGCCTCTTCCAGTTGAAGATGTGGATACAGATCAGATTATTCCTGCACGGTTTCTGAAAGCTACTTCGCGGGAAGGATTTGGTGAGAATCTGTTTAGAGATTGGCGCTTTGATCAGGAAGGCAATCCAAAGAAAAACTTTGTATTAAATGATACAACTTATTCCGGCTCTGTATTGGTGGCTGGTAACAACTTTGGATGCGGTTCAAGTCGTGAACATGCTGCATGGGCGCTGGTTGATTATGGCTTCAGGGCAGTAGTGTCGAGCTTTTTCGCGGATATTTTTAAAGGAAATGCACTTAATAACGGACTTCTTCCTGTACAGGTTAGTCCTGAGTTCTTGCAGCAAATACTCAATAAAGCCAATGAAGATCACAATACTGAAATTGTAATTGATCTTGAAGCACAGGAAGTTTCAATTTCGGGGACTAATTTATCTGAAAGTTTTGAAATCAATACCTACAAAAAAATGTGCTTACTAAATGGATATGACGATATTGATTTTCTGATCAGTAACAAGGAAAAAATAGAGGCGTTCGAAAAAGAACACGTGGAGTTTTAGGATATATGGAAAAACGCATAGCGGTTTTAGCGGGGGATGGTATAGGCCCGGAAGTAGTAAAGCAAGCCATCAAGGTATTGAATGCAGTTTCACACCGATTTAATCATACATTCATCTATGATTTTGCGCTCGTAGGAGCAGCTGCAATCGATGAAACCGGTGATCCACTTCCAGGGGAAACAATTGAAGCCTGTCGTTTGGCGGATGCGGTACTTTTTGGTGCGATTGGAGACCCAAAATATGATGATGATCCCAAAGCGAAAGTCAGACCCGAGCAGGGATTGCTAAAGCTTAGAAAAAGCCTGGGATTGTTTGCCAACATCCGTCCGGTTCAACTTTTTGAATCCCTGATAGATCGATCTCCGCTTCGTGAAGACCGGATTTCTGGAACCGATTTAGTGGTTTACAGAGAATTAACAGGCGGGATTTATTTCGGGAAGAAAGGGAGAAGTAAAGACGGGAAGTCAGCCTACGATCACTGTGATTACAATACCGAAGAAATTACCCGAATTGCTAAAATGGCATTTGAGGCCGCTGGTCGGAGGAGAAATAAAGTCACCTTGGTAGACAAAGCCAATGTATTAGAAACTTCCCGGTTGTGGAGAGAAACTGTACAGAAGATTGCTAAACAATATCCTGAAATAGAAGTCGAATATTTATTCGTTGATAATGCAGCAATGCAAGTAATACAGCGCCCTAATCAGTTTGATGTGATTCTTACTGAAAATATGTTTGGGGATATTATTTCTGATGAAACCAGTGTGATTACAGGCTCTATTGGTCTACTTCCATCAGCTTCGGTTGGAGAGCAAACTTCATTATTTGAGCCTATACATGGAAGTTATCCTCAGGCAGCCGGGAAGGACTTAGCCAACCCGGTAGCTACAATTCTATCGGTAGCCATGTTGCTCGAAAGCTTTGATATGCTGGACGAGGCTAAAAGGGTTAGAAATACGGTGAATAAAGTTATCGAAAAAGGACTAGTGACTCCCGATCTGAATCCCGAGGATTTCATTTCCTGCTCCAAAGTTGGAGATATTATTGCTCTTCTAATCGAATCTGATCTTGATGATGATACATCTTTTGAGAATTTATTTGAGGGGAGTTTGCCTTTAATTTAAACAGGATTATTATGTTACTTATAGAAAAAATAAAACATGAAGAATCTTTGATTAATAGTAGACTTACTTGGATGCTAACTTTTCAAGGATTTTTGTTTGCTTCAATTACTTTGTCGAAAGAAGAGGCAAATCAAAGTTAATTATTCCATGTGATACCCGTTTTAGGTGCTTTAATTGCAGGGATTACATTTCTTGGTGTCTTAGCAGCTTATATTTCTATAGGGCTAGCTAGAATACATAATTTTGAAGAAGAGAGTTTTGGAGGAAAAGGTATTGCAAAATTTTTAGAAGAGTGAATCAAATAGGGCTTCCAATAATTATACTTTTTGTTTGGATTTATATATACATATATATCATTTAGATATTTTTTGCCTTTAATCTGATTCTTTAGTGTATTAACTAGTATCAATCACATATGGAGGTACTATGGTAATCAGTTATAAAGCTGCCCAAAAGCAACCGGAAAAGGTCTTAGATCAGGCAATTCTGGCCAAAGATTTCATGACTAAAAGCCTTATCACGTTCAGCCCCGAGCAACCTTTGAACGAAGTCATTCAAACACTGATCGCCAAAAAGATATCAGGTGGACCCGTAGTTGACGAAGATGGATCTCTCATTGGGGTAATTTCTGAAGGTGATTGTCTGAAAGAAGTAGTGAAGGGAAAATACAATAACAGTCCCCAAATGATGGGAGTTGTTGAGGATTATATGACGGCTGATCCCGTAACTGTTGGCCCCAATGAAAACATTTTCGAAATAGCGCGGCTTTTTCTAAAGCTAAGACTTCGCAGATTTCCGGTACTTGATCAGGGAAAACTGGTTGGGCAGATTAGTCAACGTGATGTCATGGCAGCGATTCAGGATCTGAAGAATGAAACCTGGCATTAATTTTCTAGTTGTTCGAAGTAATAGAAGGCATCAATGATATCGAGATAAACGCCATCAAAACCTGCATCTATTACCTTTTGAAGATAGGATTCATGATTGCCATAGATGTATGATTTCCATCCTTGCTCCCAGTATTTAACCTTATAGTTGCCCTCCCAATCTGGGTTTTCAGCGACAATCCAATCTGGATTTCCGGGCCTCCAATCTTCCTGCCAGTAGTACCTGTAATTTTCAGCTTCACCAATACTCATATAGCTTATGATAAGTCGCTGAGCACCATCAGCTTTACTCCTGATTATTGCTAAATCCTCATTTGTAAGTATAGAGCCCATATAAAAAGCATCAATAATTACCACTCCATAATTTGTTTCGGCTATAGAGTTGAGAAAATCCTGTTTCGATTCGAATCCTTCAGGATTTAACAGATACAAAAAATTCTCAGCTTCTGTTAAAGTTGTAACCGGATCCGGATTTTCATCTTTAATTTGTTCAGGGTAATCAGGAATAGTGGTTAGTTCCCTGTCATCAGCAGCAAAAGATATATACTCTTTCTGTTCGTTCATCTCGTAAGAACTATCCATTTTGTTTGGAACAGAGGTGTAATCGGTAACAAGAATAGCTTTGCCGGCTTCTTTTCCTATATCCAGGTAGTACTGAAGGTAATCAGTCAAATCAATAGGAGTATTCATGTCATCGCCATAACTGCCAAAATATAGGCTTTCCTGACCTAAACCATCAATGGCATCAAGATAGTCGGTATCGGGTTTTCCATTCCATTTTCCATTATCAGAAACAAGCTGTACTCCATTTTGCGGTATGACGATGAAGCTCGGGTTTTGGCTTCTCCCATATTCTGAAATTTCCACAACAAAATTTCTCATCTCTTCTTTATAGTCGATACTAACTTGGGTTTGAGCACATCCCAGATTGACGGACATCAAAAAAATAAAAAATAAACTTATTGATTTTAGTTTTGGCACTTTGGTCAGTTAGTTGTTATTGATACCTTCAGGCTAAACGAAATTTAACTAAAATATTGCAATACTCTTTCGAATCAGCGCAACAGAATTTGCAAAAATATTGGGGGTTCCGGGATTTCAGAGCAGGACAGGATGAAGTCGTGCAATCTGTATTAAATGGAAACGAAACACTTGTACTTTTCCCTACAGGAGGAGGAAAATCTCTTTGCTATCAGGTTCCGGCTACAGTTTTTGAAGGAACGACTCTGGTAATCTCACCTTTGGTTGCATTGATGCAGGATCAGGTTCAGCAGCTGAAAAATCATGGGGTTTCAGCCACATTCATCAACAGCACTATCCCAAATTATGAGGTAGAGCAACGATTGGTTAATGCCAGAAACGGTATGTATAAATTGTTGTACTGCGCTCCGGAACGTTTAGGATCTCCTTTATTTCAGGCAGAGTTAGAAAAACTGAACATTGATTTAGTCGCTGTAGATGAAGCCCATTGTATATCTGAGTGGGGTCACGATTTCCGTCCATCCTACCGCGAAATAAGAACCAATCTGGAAAGCATCGCTGATAGAACGAGATGGATTGCATTAACAGCAACAGCTACTCCGGAGGTGAAAGAAGACATCATAGCCACACTTGGTTTTGACGATCCTAAAGTGATATCAAAAGGCTTTAGCCGACCAAATCTGAAGTGGTGGGTATTAAAAACCGAAAATAAAAAAGAGATGTTATTCGGTTCGGTAAAGAAGGCTCATGAAAAGGGGAATGGGCTTATTTACGGAGGAACACGCAAGAATTGTGAGTTCTGGGCAGATCGGTTTTCAAAGAACGGTATTGAATCCGAAGCTTATCATGCAGGTATAGAAAATGAGTTAAGAAAAGCAATTCAGGAGCGGTGGATTTCAGGAGATACTCCGTTGGTGGTGGCAACGAATGCGTTTGGAATGGGTATTGATAAACCGGACTGCCGCTATGTAATTCATGAGGAAATGCCGTATTCCATTGAAGCGTATTATCAGGAAGCAGGGCGTGCGGGCAGAGATGGTGAAGAAAGTTTCCCCATTCTTTTTTACCGAAATTCTGATTTCATCAAAGCACAAAAACGGATTGAACAGAACTATCCTAACTGGGAACAAATGCAGAAGGTATATACCATTTTGGGGGATGTGTTAATGCTTGCTGTTGGATCAGAGATGAGTGAAATGGTGGCATTTGAACTTTCCAAAGTGCAATCCAGATCTCATTTACCAATGTCGGTTTGTACTTCTTCGATTCGCTTGATGGAACAGTTTGGGATCCTGGTTACTCAATCTGAAATTCCACCTATGGCCAGTGTTCAATTTACACTAAGCCCTGAGATGATGGGAAAGTTTAAGGAACGTTGTCAGAATCCTGAGAAGGCGGAGTTTGTGGATAAGCTGGAGCGAATGTTCGGGCATCATGCATACGCGGATATGGTTGACCTTGAATTGGAAAGGGTGATGGAAAAACTTTCGATATCAAAGAATGCTTTTATAAAAGCCCTGAATGTATTGATGCAAAACGATCATGTACTTATGTTTACCGTTTATCCAGAGCGGAACCTGATTAAATTGCTTGAAGCACGTTCGAAAGAAATCCCGGTTTCAAAGCCTGAGGTAGAAGCTTACCGGAAGAACTTGCTGAAAAAACTGGATTTAATGAACGGTTACGCTACAACAAAAGGCTGCCGGGAAGTATACTTACGCACATACTTTGGGGATACCGAAGCTGAGGCATGCAGTCATTGCGATAATTGTGAAAAAGGGCTTGAAGAAAGTGAAGAGGTAACCAAAGAAGACATCCGGAAAACATTTAATGTATTGATTGAGGAAGGGAAGAGCGTGATTGAACTTAAAAAAGAAACAGGCTGGCATAAAGAACGAATCATCAGTTGTCTTCAATATTTAGTGGAAGAAGGGGTAATTGTCTCAGATCTCAAAAAAGAAGGGTATTATCTTCTTTCGGAGTCTGATTCACCCTCCGAAGATTGATTCAGCCTTTCTTGTTCTTTCTCCAGGATACTCAGCGCAGAATCAATACGCGCATTATGATTTTCTGGCTTGCTTTGATAATACGTATGAGACTGTTCGAACTGCTCCTCGCTTATTTCGTAGAAGGCAAACATCTGGAGCATAATAGAATCAGGGTTTGTGACTTGCTCATTTGTATACACCCAGGAATCCAACAATTGGAGTTCAGTAATTACCTTAACATACGTTTCTTCAGGGATCAGATTTTCTGGCTTTGGTACCAGTTCTTTTTCGTCGCAACCTGCGAAAAGAATCAATAGAAAATTAAATAAAACCGGGAGCCATTTTTGCATATTAGTCAGCGGGTGGTTTTGGGTTCAAAGGCCGCATGGTCATTTCATTGATCAGGAAGTTATCGGGTGTTTCAAGCACATACTTTAGGGTCTTGGCTATGTCTTCCGGTTGCATCATGTTGGGGTGAAGCTCCACAGCGTCAATAGAATCGAAGAAACCTGTAGCAATTGAACCTGGAAAAAAACACGTTACTTTGATGCCATCATAACGCAACTCCTTAAACAAAGACTCGCTGAATCCACGAAGTCCGAATTTAGTCGCATTATATCCCGAGATTTGTGGATTTCCCATCAAGCCTGCGACAGAAGCAATATTTACAATGTGGCAAACTGCGTCATTCTTTTTCATTAGTGGCACAATCAATCGGGTTAAGTAGAACACTCCCGAGAGATTTACATCCATCATAGAATGCCATTGCTCAAGGCTTAGTTCATCAACATCCGCAAAATAACCCAAGCCCGCATTATTCACTAAAATGTCAGGTGTATGCTTCTTATCGAACGTGTTTTCAACCCACTCTTCAACTTCCTCAAATTGGGTTACATCCATTTTTACAGGGATAAACAGATCACCCAAATGCTCTTTTAGCGAGGTCAACTTGTTAACGTTTCGTGCCAGCCCGTATACTTTAACACCAGCTTCTGTAAGTATTTTACTAAACTCAGCACCTATTCCACTACTTGCTCCTGTTACAATCGCCGTTTTTCCTTTTAAATTCATACAATCTACACTTCGAATTTTATATTTTAGTGTTCAATAATGTACTACAAAAACATGAGCAATTTCGATTCAGAAAATCAGGAATCTTTAATTTATGTGGATATCGGAAATTCATCTATAAAAGTTGGATTTTTGAGTAGTGATAAGTGGACGGTTCATACTCATAAAACAGCACTCGAAGCGGCAAAAGAGATTAAAAACCACATATATCCTGTTAAGCATATTTATTTAAGTAGTGTAAAAGAGAGCGTAAAAGAAGTCTTTGAACGTGAAATCGAAACGGAGAACCTTAGGGAAATTACAATCCCGGATATTCCATCGGATAAGCTGGACTATGATACTCCCAAAACATTGGGGATCGACCGTTACCTTGCCTGCCTTGGAGCTTATTTTAACTCAAAAAAAGGAGTAGTTGTTATCGATGCAGGTTCAGCTTGCACTATCGACTATATGGATGCGAATGGAGTATTTCGTGGAGGGGTGATTATGCCCGGTTTCAATTCTGTTATGAACGTATTTAAAGAAAGTGCCCCGGAACTCCCCGATATCAACATTAGAATCCCCAAAGTATTTCCGGGTAAAAGCACGGAAGAATCGTTGCAGTGGGGGCAGGTTGGTTTTTTTGTGGATGGAGTTATTTCCATTCTGGAATCTTACGATGAGAAGTTTGAGGACTATGAACTGTATTTAACGGGGGGAGATGCGTCCATTCTATTCGAGTTATTGGGTCATGTTGGTGAAGTAAACCCTAGGTTGGTACTAATGGGGCTGAAGGAAGCAGCGAAAGAACTTAGCTAAGCTTTCGCTCAATCAGAGAGATGACCATTTCCCGGGCGATTTTGTTTTTTCCGCCTCTTGGGATAATCACATCAGCGTATCGTTTGCTGGGTTCCACAAATTCAAGGTGCATGGGGCGCACAAAGGTCTCGTATTGCTTCATTACATTTTCTACTGAACGTCCTCTTTTTTGGATGTCACGTTTTAAACGTCGAAGCAAGCGGATATCATCATCAGTATCTACAAAGATTTTCACATCCATCAATTTGAGCAACTCCGGCTCACTGAAAATCAAAATACCGTCAATCAGAATTACCTGAGTTGGTTTTGCTTTAATGGTTTCATCTTTTCGGGTATGGGCAGCAAAATCATACACCGGAACTTCAACCGGATAGCCTTCAAGTAATGCTTTCAGATGCCGAATTAAAAGTTCAGTTTCCAGAGAGGAGGGGTGATCGAAATTGAGTTTAACTCGCTCTTCGAATTCAAGATGACTTAAATCACGATAATAAGAATCATGTTCAAGGCGGAGTATATTTTCGGAACCAAACTGCTCACACAAATAATCAACTACGGTAGTTTTACCTGACCCACTACCACCTGCCACACCGATTACCAAAGGTTTCATAGTTTCAGCCTAATTTGAAGAAGAGAAAGTTTCGGTTTTCTCATACTCAACTTTGTAATCTCTGATAGCCCGGAAAATTGCAGATGCCATTATTGATTGTCCATAGTCACTGGTGAGAAATCGTTGCTCAGAAGGGTTAGTGAGAAAGCCTGTTTCAACCAGAATTCCAGGCATGGAAGCTTGATAGAGAACAACCAATCCCATTTGTTTTACGCCTCTGGATTTTCTGCCGGCGCGGTTTCTTAATTGATCTTCAACCATATATGCAATTCGCTCGCTTGTCGAAATGATACCACTATGAGCAAGTTCATAGATTAAAAGGTCTTCTTCGGTCAAATCTTCAATTACACCATGAGTGTTAAATACCTGGTTTTCTTCTTTCATGATCTCAAGAGAAAGATCTGATCGATTTAATCCCAAAAAAAACACAGATGATCCATATACTTTAGAAGATGTCCATCCATCTGCATGAATAGAAACAAAAAGATCAGCTTCTGCCCGGTTCGCAATACGGCCTCTTTCTTCAAGTTCTACAAAACTGTCGTCATCACGAGTATAAATAACGTTTACATCTGGCAGGTACTCATTAATATATGCACCAAGTTTCAGAGCAATAGCCAAAACAACATCTTTTTCTTTAGTTCTTTTTCTATAACCAAGGTTCCCAGGATCGTGCCCTCCATGTCCTGCGTCAATTACAATGGTATCAAACTTCAATTTATCTCTTACCTGGATATACTCAGCATCAGAATCAACTTGTGGCAGAGGTATAGATTCGATTTTAAGTGCTTCTTCAGGATCGATTCCCAGATACCATGTTTTTGCAAGAAACTGTTGTGTATACACATCAACTTCATAGGGGTCAGCTTTGGTGAGCGCTAATAAAATATCTGATCCGTTTTGATCATGGTATGCTTTCGATTTGACATAGATATCCGAATCCAGGTAAATATCTACTCCAAAACTTCTCTCAAGTTTATACAGACGCACTTCCTGAATTTTTCCTTCCTGGTCAAACATCTGTATTCCAGTCGTATCAATATTATCTGCGAATAATTCCATTTGAATTAGATCGGGAGCAGGTTGGATAACCGTAAATGAGTCTACCGGTGCGCTCAAATGATAACGAACCACGTAACCTAGTCCATCGCTGCGCTCTGCTTTGGAGATGCGTTCAAGGTGTGGTTGCGCTAAAGCAGAAGTACTGATCAGAGAGAATACGAATACAAGAACCGTACAAATACGGATCAAAGAATACGTTTGCATTCTTTTAAGAGGGTTAAATTCGTAAGTCATAGCTTTTGTAGATGATAGGAAAGATACGTTTTTAGCATTTGCAATGAAAGAGGGTGTTTACATAGGCAGGATTATTTTTAAATTAGTTTGTTTACTTCATTTATCAGATTTTATTGTGATCAGTTCCCAGTAAATTCACAAACAATTTTATTTGCGCAATTTTATGAAACCGGGGTATTCCGTAGAAAAACTTATTAACGATTTCAACAAATTTGTATTTCCGGTTTTTGCAAAGGCTATTGAGCATATTCCTCAGGCACAAAAGAACGATGTTGAAGGGAAACTAAAGGCCAGCATTTCTGAAAGTGACGATAGCTTTCCGATTGAAGCGATTCAGAAACTCATCTTATTGAAAGAGTCAAAGCTGGAAAATCTGGATGAAATCTGGACCGAAGCTATCGAGGAGGCGACTTCAAATCTTCCGGAAATAATTATACTTCCCCAAAATGAGGAGCACTTTAAAGCCCGGGAAGGAGATACGATTTATATTTCCGCGGGAAAGATTTTGAAGAGGGGAAGAAGAGGGCTTAGAAAGGCAGGGCATTCTGTTTCTAATGCATTTCGCAGGATGCTTAAAAAGCCGGAAGAGGAATTCAAAGTTGCCGTTCGTGAAGTTCCTTTCAAAAACATTGTCAGGATTCTACTCTTTCGCCTTAAGCCAGAGATTATTCTTTGGAAACAGGCTCAGTATCGATTCATTGCCAGGGTGTTCGAGGCCATCCAAATCTGGTCCTATCCCGAAGAAGTAAAAGAACAGAAAGAAGAAGGAGAAGAGCAGGAAAACAAAGAAACCAGCGAGAAGAAACCTTACGACGATCTGCTCTCAGGTCTGATAGAGACGTATGAGGAAGAATTTACCCTTCACCAAAAAAAGCTTAATGAAGCTTACTCATCAATAGAGGAGAAACTAAAAAACATAGTGGAACTGGCGGGTACGATTGAACTTTCTTCATCCAAATTTGATGATGAAATTCTTGAGAAAGAAAAAACCGGGTTCAATTCGAATCTGAAAGCAAGTAATTCAAAGTGGCTTGAACTGAAAGACGCCTTGGTTCAAAGATTGGAGCTTTTACTAAGCTTGAAAGTACTTGAAAAAGGGATTGATCAAAATGAAAATGATTTCGAAGAAAAGATATATGCATTCTACAGAGAGAAAATCATTTCAGGGCATAAGCAACTTGCTGACATCGTAAAGGATGGTATTTCTGAGCTAACAACATCTGAAAAGCTTTCCATTGATGAATTAGTAGCTCAATGTGAAATAGTACATAACAAAGCTTCTGAGTTCACCAGGGCAGAGCTTATAGAACCACTACAATTAGCGCTGGAGCAAAAGTATTTAAGTTCTTTACTGAATGATTATGTAGAAGAAGTAACCGATTACTCCTCAAAACAACCCGAACAAGGCGCGATCATTGAAGATCTTAAGATAGAAGAAGAGAAGCCTTCGTTTACCATTAAAAAAGTGGAGTGGCAACGGTTTGTATTGCGAATGATGAACAAACACATAGCCGCTGAGTTAGACGCGTCTTTATTGAATCCTGAAGCTTCGCTTTCTCTATATATAGAACGTTATGAGGAAGTATTACAGATCATAGAAACCAATCTTGATGTGATCGACGAGGTGTCAAAGAAGGAAGAAGAGGAACCCGTTTCAATAGCTCTGAAGAGTTTAGAGAGAAGCAGTGCCAGTATCGAAGAAATTGAAGAACTGATAAAAGACCAAAGAGAAGAACTATATCAGAAAGTAATTACACAGAATGAAGTGCTGATTAATAAGCTTTCAGCACTGCTGATTAAGCAGGATGTTAGCGAAATCAAGTGGGCAGATACACAGTTGAAAGTCACTGAATCAGCGGGCGATTTTGGGACTAAGCTTACTGTTTTCTGGGCAAACTTTGTAGATCGTGCGGATTTATCAAGGAGATTTATAACTCGTAAATACCGCCAATACGATGACATCGTGCGCGGATTTCTCGGACTGAAAAAACCGGTCTCTCAAAATGTAGAAAGCACTAATCTGGCCACTTTTCTTTACGAAACCGACAAAAAACTTGAAGAACTTCCTTTTATCTACCGCAGGTTGTTCGATTTCAGAAGGGAAATAGAACCGGGGTTTTTTATTCAGAATCCGTTGTATTTCGATAATTGCAAGAAAGCACTTGAATTATGGAAAGGTGGCTTCCCTGCAAGCATCAATCTGTTAGGAGAAAAGGGTAGTGGTAAAAGCACGCTCATCCGCTTTCTTTCGGAGGATGTTTTCAAGGACGAGAAAAGCTATAACCTCTCCCTTACAAAAACGTTCTGGCAAGGTGGGTTGATTATGAAAGAGGTTTCTAAAACGCTGGGACTTCCGGAATCAGAAAGTCCGGAAGAATTGGTAGCTGAAATAAAAAAGAAGAGAAAAGGAAGTGTGGTGATTATCGAGAATCTCCAGAATTGCTACCTAAGAAATATGTCGGGCTATGAAGCAATTAAAAGCCTTCTTTATATAATATCGAGTACTAAAAGAGAAATTTTGTGGGTGGTAACCTGTTCCAGATATGCCTGGGATTTCCTGAATGTTGTTTTTAGTATTGGGGAGTATTTTTCTCACTCTATAACTACCGACAACCTGAACGCGGATCAGATGAAATCGCTTATTTTGAAGCGCCAAAAAGCAAGTGGGTATCAGCTGGAATATATTCCGGATACCTCCACTCAAAAGAGCAGAGCTTATAAAAAGCATCTAGGAGATAAAGAAGCGGAGCAGGAATTTCTCCAAAATAAGTATTTCGAAAAACTGACAAATCTGGCAGAAGGGAATGCTACAGTTGCGATGATTCTCTGGATCCGGTCTATTAAAGAGATTGGAGAAGTCTTTTTCACAATTGAGTCGCTTGAATTTATGAATACTACAAGTCTGGATGGCTTAGATGCCCAGGCTCAGTTTGCATTGTCAGGCTTTATTCTACATGATTCTTTAACAGCTTCAGAATTAGCGCTTATTCTTAATCAAACGGAATCGGATTCAGAAATGACAATCTCCAGGCTGGCATCAAGAGGGTTGTTGGTTTCTCAAAAAGGGAATTACTATGCGCTCAATGATCTGGTATATCGCCAGGTGGTAAGAATGCTCAAAAGCAGAAATATTTTACACTGATGAAGATAAAGAATTACATATCAATTGTGATGTTGAGCATATTAGTGATGCTTTTTACAATGGAACCTGTAGTTGCTCAGGATTCACTGGCGATTACTCAGGATTCAATAGCAACTGCACAACCTGATTCCACTATTGAGCAGCCTGCGGGTACTAAAGTCAGCCAGTTCAAGGATTTCTTTTCTTTTACTAAGATTTTCATGAGTCTGGTAGTTCTGTTCGGGACCTACTTTTTCACAAGAATCCTTTCATTCCTTCTTGGCGCGCTGGCCGAGAAACGCTCCTCCTATCGCCTAATTCTAAAGCGCGTTGTTCCTTTCTTAAATGTGCTGATATGGTCGCTGTCTATTTTTATAGTGATAGCAGGGATCATTTCACCTCCCATCGAGACAATTTTAACTGTTGGTGCTTCTATTGGTATAGCTGTTGGTTTTGCTGCACAAGATATCCTTAAGAATATCTTCGGGGGATTTATCATCATTATGGATCGACCGTTCCAGGTAGGGGATAAAATAGAGGTAGACGGGTATTACGGAGAAGTAACCGAAATCGGTTTACGTTCCACTCGTATAGTTACTCCGGATGATTCTCTGGTTTCACTTCCTAATGCAGACTTGGTAAGCAACGCAGTTTCCAATACAAATTCGGGAGCTCTGGATTGCCAGGTGGTTTCTTCCATCTTTCTCCCTGCAACAGTAAATGTAGAAAAGGTAAAAGAAATAGCCAGACGGGCAGCGGTATCATCACGCTATGTATATCTTAACAAACCAATCGTCATAGTTTCTGAAAACAAGGTATTTGAACAGAATTACGTGATACAGCTTAAAGTGAAAGCCTATGTGCTGGACATTCGCTATGAGTTTTTATTGAAAAGTGAAATCACTGAGCTTATTCTCAAAGAACTGAATACTCATGGAATGGTACCTGAAAGTTTTCGGGTAAGCGGAGTTTCTTCCTGATCTTCATCTAAAATTCATTGGTATTTTAGATTCTAATTTGACATTGTTTCAATCGAAAATTACAATTCGAATGCACATCTAAATATTAATTACTGTAGGAGGAAATCTATGAACGATGAAATATTTCTTGATGCCGCTGAAAATGGCGACCTTGAGACAGTAAAAGGGCTCCTTAACGATGGAGTTGACGTAAACACTAAAGACGAACACGATCGCACAGCACTCTTAAAAGCATCAAAACATGGACATCTTGATGTAGCCAAATTGCTGATCGAACATGGGGCGGAGGTAGATAAAAGAGATAACAGAGGAACAACAGCTTTGTATTGGGCCTCGACAAACGGGTTTAACGAAATAGTTCAGCTATTAATCGAAAACGAAAGCGAAGTGGATGTTCATGACGATCGTGGTTGGTCGGCATTGGATCAGGCAGTAGCTCAGAAGCATACTTTAGTAGCCAGTACTTTGAGTGAGGCGGGAGCACACTAAGAAAGCAATCTACATACACATTTAGCATCCCGGTTTCTGTAGGAGAGGTCGGGATTTTTTATTTCCTATGTAAGTTACATAATGGAGCAATACCAGATTAGGTTCCGACGCGGAGCATCGGAACCAGTATAAGTACGATGCTATAGGTTTTAACATGGTGTCCCAAATGAATCACTTCCCATACAGAATAAAAATAGTCGGTCGTTTATTCAGCTCAGGCTTTGAAGCCTTCTTCCAATCACCAATTTCCATAGAACGGATTTCTTCTGTTGGAAGGGTGATGTCAGTTGCTACACAAAACCGGGTAGAGGTATTACATGTCTCAAGCACCGATTTAAACATCTCATTATTGCGATAGGGAGCTTCCATAAAAATCTGCGTCCGGTCATGACGGCGGGATTCTCCTTCCAATTGAATCAGCATTTGTTTGCGGGCTTTAGCATCAATAGGTAAATAGCCATGAAAAGAAAAAGATTGACCGTTAAATCCGGAAGCCATCAGCGCTAAAAGGATAGAAGAAGGACCCACTAAAGGGACTACTTTAATTCCATTCTGATGTGCCATCTTTACCAGCTTCGAACCGGGATCGGCAACAGCAGGAGCACCAGCCTCAGACATCAAGCCAACGTCTTTCCCTGCTCTTAGTGGTTTAAGAAACGAATAGATTTCCTGATCAGGAGTATTCTTGTTGAGTGGGTAGAAATCAATTTTATATTCAGGAATGGTGTCTCCAACCCAGTGCAAAAACTTAACAGAGGTCTGGATATTCTCAACCACAAGTACTTCCAGTTTCCTGATAACAGAAAGCGTAAACTCGGGGATAGTATTGTTCTCAGGAGTTTTTCCTAATGTGGTTGGAATCAGATAAAGCGTTCCTTTACTCATACATCAATCCGTTGTATAATATATTCATCTTCTCTGTTGGCTATTTTTTTATTAGCAAAACGAGTCATCATTACAGAAGCGAAAATCAGTGCCAGAAAGCCCATAAAAGCCACTCCGATATTGGATAGAGAAGTACTTTTCTGAAGATCATAAGTGGGGATCATCACAATATCCTGGAAGTTACCTTTCATGTACCGAATGGGGATAACAGAAGTATCGATAATGCGCTGAGCCATTTGGATGGATAGCGAAAGTTTACGTTCAACTGGTTCTCCATCCGGACTTGTGAACGAAATAACCACGTACCCATTACTTTGTGCAGCTATCTGTTTTATATCGAAATCGAGCACATTCGCGGCAATACTTTCTCCACTTTCATAGGTATCAATAGTTCCCTGATATACCAATGCCTGTTGAACTATAATGAATAACAGGTACGCGGGTAAAAGCCAGACGAGGTATAGAAAACGGTATTTCATAGGTTAAATTTCAAATTACAGAATGCAAATTTCAAAGAAGTCACAAAATTCAATGCTCAATTTCAGTCTTCGTTTATTGGTGAATCTTCGGAATTTGATATTTCATCAATAGTAGTTTCGTAGAGTGCAGGATCCCAAATCAGGCGCTGCTGGTAGTCTTCCTGCATGTGGTTCGCAGAAAGATGGAGCCAGAATGCCACCGGCAGTTTATCAAAAAAAACAGCCTGAGCTGAAGTTTGTCCATCATAGATACGCGTTCCGAAATCAATCCCACTAAGAATTCCCATCCGGTTATCGTACAAAGCACCATAATTACTGAAGCTTCGCTTGATGGCTTCTCCTTCAAAAACCCAACCCATCTTTTCTTTTACTTGTTGCGATATTTCCGGAGACAGAAGATCATTTTGGTAGAGCCGAGCCATCAAATCCGCCATTTCTCTGGCAGTTGTATGAGGGAAATGTTCCAGAGCATCGCGTTCTTCGATAAAACTTAGACTAAGACGTACGTCATCGAACAGCTCTTTAGTATCAGAAACAAATTGGTCATCCCGAAACATTTGTTCAGCTAATGCAATTACATTTGCTTCAGAAATATAATTTGAAGTATCACTCACATCAGGGTGAATGGATAAATATAAACCAGTAAATGGGAGGGGAGTATCTGTGGATTGAAGGTTTAAAGAGTCCATCAAAGCCTGGATATTTTGCCCCCCAAGTTTAAACCAAAGATAATCGGAGATAGCGAGATCATTCGTTTCTGCCATTACCGAAACCAGGTTGTCTAACGTAATGAGCTTCTCATCTTCCACTCCCAGAATTTCAACGGACTTCTTGTGAGATTCTTCGCTGATGTCCGGCAATGAAAAGCGTTCGATTTGATTGAAATCTGAAATTTTTTCGTCTGGATTGAGCATGCCTTCCTCAACCTGACGTTCGTACTCCAGGATTAAGAAGAAATTAGAAAGCGTACCCTGAGTTCTGGGTACATTCGCCTGATAGAAAATGCCTGAATCCGGTTCATTCACATTAAATGAAACCACAGACATGTATTCTGGGTGATTACCAATAAATTCAGTTAAAGCCTTTAACGAGTACGTGCTTTCAATGTATTCATAGCCATCCCGCATGCCATCATTATTGGAATACAGCGTTTTAAAAGCAGAGAAATTCGGGATGATGACTAAGGCATAAGTCGCCGAAGCTATGACCACAAATACCGCAAGAAATAAGAGTGCTCTCTTCAAGGAATGATTCAGTTTTGTTCAAAATTTTTGATCTGTAAAAGATACGAAGATCAAACAACCATTGTCAGGATTTGGTTCAGGAGATTTTTTGTAAAACCCTTTCAGGGTTAGATAATCGAACCTGTTTGCTGACAGGAAGGTTACCTGAGGGAACTTATATCCACTCCTCAACTCCAGCGGAGTTGAATATGCTTGGCCCCGGGATTAATCCCGGGGTAAAAACAGACCCCATCCCAATAACCCGAGCCTATGGTTTCCTTGAGTTCCAACATCTAATCGAGGGTTGTTCAATACAGATGTTAACGTCTCCTTTCCGGGAGATTTGAGCAAAACCCTCGATGAGATACATACCATTGACAAATATAAAGCCTCGGGTTTGATTTCTTTTGTTATTCTAACCCCCGCGATAAATCACGGGGCTATTTATATCGAACCCCTTCAGGGGTATGTACTCAAACCTGCCTACAGACAGTTTAGGGTTGTAGATGACAACTTATTAGTCAATCCGATAAGATCTGTATCTTAATGTTTCGGGGCATGAACAACTTCTATCTATTACAGATCAAAAATTTTGAATCAATACATCACCAGAATAATTTCAAACCACACTCATAATTAAAGCACAGAGCCACGCTCCAAATGTTCCCACCCCATAACCTAGCACAGCAAGTAATACCCCAACCGGAGCTAAGGCAGGAGAGAAGGCAGATGCCACAATAGGTGCGGATGCTGCGCCGCCTACATTTGCCTGACTCCCTACAGCAGTAAAAAAGAAAGGGGCTTTAATTAATTTTCCAACGAGTAGTAATAAAATTACATGGATGATAATCCACACAAAACCGATAACAAAGAAGCCCGGTACATCAGTGAAAGCACCAAGATCCATTTTCATACCAATGGTCATCACCAGAATATAAAGGAATAAACTCCCCATTTTTGATGCCCCAGCCCCTTCAAGATAGCGTAGCTTTGTGAATGACAGAGCAAATCCACCAAGCGTTGCAACTACAATAATCCAGAAGAACGATGAGTTTAAGCTAAGTCTACTCATGGTTACGGAATTTTCCTCGACCCATGGAGCAATCCAGTCTCCAACCATATGTCCAACAGCGGTAACTACAAAAGCGACTGCACCTATTTTCACCAGATCTACCAATGTCGGTACTTTGGCAATACTTGCCTGATAATCAGAGATACTTTTTTTGAGTTTTTCAATTGCTGAAGAATCAGCTTTAAACCATTTATCCACTTTATCGCTAATCCCAGCACCGTATAGGATAAAGCCCATCCAGATATTGGCAACAATAATATCAACCGTAATCATAGCGCTGAATAACGTGTCGCTTGGTTCAAATACCTCGTACATGGCAGTTTGATTTGCTCCGCCACCTATCCAGCTTCCAGCTACTGTTGCCAGACCTCTCCATACTTCCTCTGATCCGGCCCCCGAGACAATCTCAGGGTTGATAGTTCCAACAATCAACAAAGCTAATGGCCCGCCGATTATAATTCCAACCGTACCGGTAAAGAACATAGCTACCGCTTTCCAGCCGAGCCCCATAATGGCTTTAAGGTCAATACTCAGGGTTAACAAAACTAAACTTGCGGGAAGAAGAAATCGCGAAGCCACATAGTAGAGATTTGATTCATCCGGAGAAATAACACCGAGTGTAGTAAATATTGAAGGGACAAAATAACAGAGAAGAAGAGAAGGTATAATGCGATAGAACTTCTTCAAGCCTGGTTTCTTACTATGAGAAGTGACAAAGATAACAGCCAAAATGGCCATTAGAAGTCCAAATACAACAGCGTCGTTAGTTATTAAAGGCATTAGTTAGGCGTTGGTTCAGAATTCCCTAAGGATAGGGACTGAGGCACAAAGGCACAAAGCAAAAAACTCTGTGCCTTTGTATCTATGTGACTCCATTCAATTACCATAAAAATAAACTAAAATATCATCCATTTGAGCGGACCATGCTCCCCAGGAATGACCCTCGTTGACTTCCAGATATTCAAAAGAATAGTTTTTCTCCTCGAATATTGATCTCATTAGCCGGCTTTCTTCGGTATTGTCGCCGATGGTTCCGGTACTCATGAATAGCTTCGGCTGTTTTCCTTCAAAATCCCGAACAAGATCATAGATTTCCTCACGAAACCAGAACGCAGGAGCCTGAATAGCAGCAGCGCCGAAAATATCAGGTTCAGAAAAAGTGAAATACGTTGCATTTAATCCACCTAAGGAAGTCCCTAAAATAGCCCGATTATCTTGGTCTGCTTTTACTTTATAATTTTGTTCTATCTCAGGAATAAGTTCGTCCGTATAAAAAGCCAGATACTCTTCATTGTTACCAAACTCATCCATGCGACGATTCTCATCGGTGTTATCGGGATTTAATGGATCCACAAATACCACAATAACGGGCTCAATTCTTTGAAGATGTATCAGGTTATCAAGAACAATGGTGGCAGCACCCAGTTGTTCGTCAGAATATTCCTGCCCATCAGTTACGTACAGTACGGGTAGATCCCGAAAGTTCTTATAACCTGCCGGTGTGTATACCCGATACTGAACTTCATAACCTAAATTATCGCTTTGAATAAGTTTGTAAGCCGACAGACTTCCTTTTTCGACTCCTTCAATAAGTTTAGTCAATGGTTCTTCTTTCCAATCCGGCATTCTGAGCTCCGAATTAGGTCCAAAACCACTCCACTGCTGATAAGGGTTAGCGGGATCAAGAATCCAGTTCTCATCATCAATAGTAATTTTATAATCGAGTCTGGAATCAGGAGGGAAGTTCATTTTTAAGAACCAGATATCGGTTCCCACAATGTTGCTTCCCTGAATATCTACTCGATTATCCCCGCTCCAGCTGTTGAAGTCTCCATTCCAGCTTACAGACTCAGCTTCTCCACGATATAAGAAAAGTGCTGTGCTATCCTCTGTAAGAGGTATTAACTTGTTGATAGTTAGGGAGTCCCAAATAGCATCAATCCTGGTAGTTCGAAGTGATTCATCCGAGACTGAAGCTATTTCCTGAAATCGGTTTATCAGCTGATCGGTTTTCGAAGATGTAAGTTCATTCTTATTTGAAGAGCAGGATATCAATACAGCTGCTAAGATCAGAAGCGAGTAGTATTTCATAAATTAGTTAATTTCTAAATTTGTCTTTTTAACAAGTATTCTAAGATATAGTTTCAAATTCTAAATAGTGCGAAGGCCTGAAGAACTTCAAATGATCATTCTAAATTTGTCAGTTCTTTTATTTCCTGCGCATAATTTTTCTGTTGATTGAGTTTCTCCTGATCATAGTGATATTTTCTTCGGAAAGAATACTCTGATGATCTACAGAAAAAACATCATAGCCTTCCTGAGAATTAGTCTTATATCCATTATCTGAGATCTAAAAAAGATGAATCAGATCTAATCCAATTGGCCAAGAGTAGTAAAATTTGTCGAAAGATTTGATAACTTCATCATCTGAATAAATACAACTAGGTAACGATCATTAGAAGTGAAAATCTCAGTAATTGGAACAGGAAAAACCGGGAGTAAAGTAGTAGAGCTACTTGGCAAAAACCTGGCGTACGCCTTTGATGAAAGTAATCCCCCAACGCTCGAAAAACTCAAAGAATCGGATGCAGTAATTGTTTTTGTTCCGGGAGATGCTGTTACAGACATCCTGAATTTGTTGCTTCAATCGGGAACTCCTGCAGCATGGGGAAGTACAGGGCTTTCATGGCCGGAAAACCTTGATGATCAGGTTAAAACTGCCAGAACTAAATGGGTGTTAGCTACTAATTTTAGTTTGGGAATGAACATCATCCGCCATTCGATTAGAAAGATTTCAAAAGGTTCTGATATCCTCGAAAACCCGGAATTTAAGATCCATGAGATTCATCATGTCCACAAAAAAGACGCTCCCAGCGGTACTGCTCTTTCTTGGAGGGAATGGTTGAATAAGAATGCAGAAATAACCTCATCACGAGAAGGGGATGTAAATGGAATTCACGAACTCACGCTCTCAACAGAAATGGAAAGAATCAACCTGAAACATGAAGCTTTAGACAGGTCGATATTTGCAGAGGGAGCTATCTGGAGTGCGGAACAATTGGTGAATAACCTGACTTTGAGTAATGGAGTTCATACTTTCGGAGAGTTATTTGATCTTGTAATGAAGGAACCCTAACAAATGGTAAAGCATCCACTTTGGACCGCAATAGTTACACCGCTTAAAAAAGACGGAGGAGTAGATTACGACAGTTTCGAGTTTATTTTACGTAAACAGGAAGAAGCAGGAAACGGGGTTCTCGTACTCGGCAGTACCGGAGAAGGACTAAACCTTCTGGATGAGGAAAAACGGGAAATTGTGAAGTTTGTGAAGTTGCTGAATCTTGAAGTCCCTTTAATGGCAGGCTTAGGTGGCTTTCATATAAATGTGCAGATTGAGTTTATTAAATACTGCGATGAAGTTGGGGTGGATGCCTTTTTGATGGTGAACCCGATCTATGCGAAGCCAGGTAAGGAAGGTCAATTGGCTTGGTTTAGTGCATTATTGAAGGAAACCAAAACTCCCAGCATGATTTACAATGTGCCTTCGAGAACCGGAATACAGATGCATCCGGAAGTGCCCGCCACGCTTTCAAAGACGTTCCCAAATTATATGGGACTTAAAGAAGCCAGCGGAAGTATTGAGAGACTAAGAGAGTTCATTCAGTCAGCACCGAAGGCTCCTGTTTATTGTGGGGATGACAACCTTATAAAAGAATTTGTGGAAGAATGCGCAGTGGGATTGGTATCAGTAGCATCAAATGCCTGGCCTGATAAGACGAACAAACAACTCGGCTTATTTTTGCAAGGAAAACCTGAGCTGGCTTTCAAGGACTGGGTAGCATGTGCCGATTTACTTTTTGATGCGCCTAGCCCAATACCCGTTAAAACTCTCATGCAGCATAAAGGCTGGCTAGCTAATGACCAGGTTAGGTTGCCCCTGTCTTCAAATGATCTGAAACCGGAGACGGAAGAAGCTCTCTTAGAAGCTGACAAGAAAATTAATGCCTGGTTCGCCTCTTTAGAGGTGTAAGGTATCGAGGCACAAAGGCACAAAGCCTCAATTATAATATCAATTTAATATAGCAGAAGGACTTAGTGCCCTTGTCCCTTTGCTTCTTTGTCCCTTTGTTATGACACATGAAGAAATTTTAGACCAACTCGAAGATGGTGAAGTCAGAGCTGCTAATCCTGCTGAAGACGGAGGTTGGGAAGTAAACACCGAAGTTAAGAAAGCAATTTTGGAAGCGTTCAAAAATGGAAAAAATACTTCCTATGAAGGCATTTACGAAGGTTTTGTTGATAAGCACAACATGCCTCCAAGATACTTCGAACCAGAAGATGAGGTTCGGTTAGTGCCTGGTGGCTCTTCGGTTCGGCGGGGAGCTTTTGTGGCACCCGGAGTAATTATCATGCCGCCCGCCTATGTGAATATTGGTGCTTATGTGGATTCCGGTTCAATGGTGGATAGTCACGCTCTGGTAGGTTCATGTGCCCAGATCGGGAAGAATGTACATTTATCGGCCGGAGTACAAATTGGAGGGGTCCTGGAGCCGGTAGGAATGAGTCCGGTTATTATTGAAGATGATTGTTTTATCGGAGCCGGAGTGGTGATTGTAGAAGGGATTTTAGTCCGAAAAAGAGCGGTAATTGCTCCCGGTGTCACCTTATCTAAATCCATACCGGTATATGATGCTGTGAAAGAAGAAATCCGTGAACGAGGAACAGAAATCCCTGAAGGAGCCGTGGTAATTCCCGGAACACGCCCAATGAAAGGCGAATGGGCTCAGAAAGAAGGACTCAGTATGGCTTGCCCGATTATTGTGAAGTACCGGGATGAGGGGAGTAATGCTTCTCTGGAACTGGAAGATACTTTACGCTAGAAAAACCGCAGTGGTTCTGAGTTTTAAGTAAAATTAGCAAGTACTAGTAAAGCAGTAATTAAAAGCATTATGTTATGGCTCATTCAATATTAACTACTTTTCCAATCAGGGTTATTTCAACAGGTGCATTAGAAGGTAAGGATGAAACTCCAATAGCAGCTCGACTTCCAATACAATTTGAGCCAAGTTTTTCTATTAAAAAATCGGATGCGAAATCAGCGATTTTGGCATGAGCAGTGAAATTCTCCTCAGCATTCAGAAAGACATCCAGTTTAAGTATTAAGGATATTCTTTCGTTTTTATTTAAACAGGATTGTGCAGCAGTTAAGGCATTTGATGTGGCTAAATGTACCGCATCTTTATAGGATTCTATTAGATCTCTGGTCTTTATTTTTCCAGAATAAAGAAGTTTACCAGCTTTGCGTGGCGTCATGCCCGATGTATAGATGAAGTCTAAATGCCGAACAGCAGGAAGATATTTTCCTTGAGGAACAGGTTGTTCTTCTGAAGTATTCATTTTCTGTATATCTCTATCATTTTTACGATTCGTTTTGTTGCCGAAATAGCTGCTTCAAAATCCTGAGAAAAATTAAGTCTGATACTGTCATCACATTCAGGAGCAAACTCAGTCCCGGGGGTAACAATTACTTTTGCCTGATACCTTAGCAAATGTACAAATGTATGGATGTCAACTTTCAATGGGGGAAGTTTTGGAAAAAGATAACTTCCCGCCTTAGGAGTTGCAGTTTCTATGTTAGCAGCCCTAAACACTTTTAATATTTCATCTCTTATAACTTCATGTTGCCGAATCCGGTCTTCCATCCAGCCAGAAGGCTCCCGAAACCAGGTATTAAGAACTGCTTGATTATAACCAGCAGCGCGAAGTGAAACGATTGCCTGAAGACGTTCCATTCTGTCAATTAATTCAGAGTTACCAAAAGCCACTCCAAGACGAAAACCACTCAAAGATTCGGTTTTTGATGGTCCCATTATTGTAATAAGTTTCTCGGGCTTTACTTTTCGAGAACGAAGATGAGTGTATATCTCATCATTATAAAGCATCCTTGAATAAAGTTGATCTACAATTATAGTTACATCATGAGCAGCTGCCAGAGCTGAAATTTTTGTTATTTCGCTTTCTGAGAATACATAACCAGTAGGGTTGTTGGGATTGGAAAACACAAACACTTCTGTGTCACTTTTAAAAGCATTCTCAAGCCTGCTCAGGTCTAAACCACTTTCAGATGGTTTACCCAAATAATTAAGAGGAATTGGTATAATTTCTCCCCCAAAAAAAGTGACAAGCTTACGGTTAGCAAAATAATCAGGTTCAACCACAGCAACTTTGGTTCCCGTAGTAACTGTTGCACCAAGTGCTAAAAACAATGCTCCTTGAGTTCCCGGTGTAATGATTAGTTCTTTGTCTGCAAGGATTGGGGTTCCTGTAAATTCAGCAAGTTGTTTTGCAAGGCTTTTTCGGATTTCATACGCCCCTCGATACTCTGTGTACGCTTGTTGACCTCCTTTATAAAAGCCCTTTTTCCATACGTTATCAGAATCAGGTGTAGGCGGGAAGGCATCTACATCCCCGTGAGAGAAATCAACGGGAGTTCCATCCAGCATTTCTCCTTTCTTTATAGTTTTAATATCTACAAAATCTTGCCGGACTTCCTGACCTGGAGCATTGTCTGCTTTGAGAGCTTCAAATTTTTCGTTTAGTTTCATGATTAATTGATTTCGAAAGTGTTTACTCAAAAATAAATTATCCGAAACAGACATTGAAATCGATTAATTGTTTTTGGGTAGAAAAAACCATTGATTCGGGGTGCTTTTATTAAAATAAATATTTATTCGATGGAAGATGCTCTCGATTTAAAGCTATTGGAAGTTCTAAAAGAAAATTCCCGATTGTCTTTTGCTGATTTAGGAAGAAGAATAAATTTATCGCCATCATCTGTTCGGGAAAGAGTTCAGAAGATGGAAGACTCTGGTACGATTAAAAAGTACAGTATTCAAATTGATAAAAAAAAATTGGGCTACGAACTTGAGGCGTTCATTTTGTTGAAAGTTTTTCCCGGACTTTTAAAAGATGTACTAAAGCAAATAAAGGATTTTTCTGAAATTAAAGAGGCTCACAGGATAACAGGAAGTCAAAACCTGCATTTAAAAGTAATCCTGAAGAATCAGGCAGAGCTACAGGATTTACTCGATAAGTTGATGCATTTTGGAGACACAAATACGCTTTTAATCTTATCTGAGGCTTGATCTGATGATATCTATTCTATTTTCGTAAAGCGTTAATAAAAAAAAGCATTCATCTATTTCATGATTGAAAAAATGATACTGCTGTTTACTTCTTTTAGGCTATGTGAGCAGGTGTTTTTTCCTGGAGCGGTATTCCCTGCCATTAAGTGAATCATTCCATTTTCGATTTAGAAATAAAGCTATCTAATTCCAGATATTTCAGTTTTATAAGGCTCAAAGCAAAAGCTCCAGCAGAAGCGCTAAATACAGAATAATCAAACGCTCCTTTGATCCCAGTTGAAAAGGTCATCGACAAAGCAAAAAGTAAAAGCAGTACCCCGCTTAATTTTGCGAACAGTTCAGTTTTAAATCCGATTATCAGGCAAAGCGCAAAAATAACTTCAGCTATAGTCACCAAAGTTCCGACTGTTGGAATCAGGAAACCCGGAATCCAGGGATTTATCAGTTGCGTATAGCTCAGGAAATTATCCCAGTTTCCCCAGACTGAGATCTCTTTACCCCAGATTCCAAATCTATCCGCTACTGCTGATAGAAAAGAGGATGATATTGCTAGTCGTAAAAATAGCTTGATTATTTTGGTGTTAATTTTATCCAGGTTCATATATAAAGTTTGTTCATCTAATTTCTTTAAAAGCTAAAATAGAATGAATAATTGTATTTAATAAGACCCTATAGGTAGCTTATTCTAACAGCAAATATTATTCAATGTCTTCCCACCAGGAAGTAAAAGCAGTAGTCGAATTATCCAGATCAATTTTGGTGCCAATAACTGGGGTAAAAAGAGAAATCGGGTTCTCACTATTCTCATTAAGTTTTTTTACTCTATTTAAAGGCTCATCCCAGGGGTGCATTGCCAGCACATATTTAGAAGAATGTACTGGGAAAAGTTGTTTGGCGTTTAAGTCCTGTGCAGCTTGTACTACCTGTTCAGGATGAAGGTGAATCTCTTTCCATGCATCGTTATACTGACCATTATCCAGAATCACCAAATCTATCTCGCCAAATTGGTCGCCGATGTCTTTGAAGAAGGTATCATAGCCACTATCACCACCTACATAGATTTTCATGGATGGTGATTCAATCAGATAAGAAACCCAGAGTGTATTCTTTCTGGCAAATCCACGACCTGAAAAATGCCTGGCTGGAAGCGTATAAATGGTAAAGCCGGAATCAACCTTGACTGTTTCATTCCAGTCTTTTTCAGTGATCTTATCTTTAGAGTATCCCCAGTGATGGAAATGTGAACCTACGCCAAGTCCGCAGATCACAGTTTTCACCTTTTTCTCAAGAGCTTTAATGGTTTTGTAATCCAGGTGATCGTAGTGGTCGTGACTTATAATCAGGTAATCGACTTCAGGAATATCTTCAGGTGCATACCGATCAGTTCCAGAGAAAGATTTCACAGTTCCTGGAATGGGGGAGGCATTTCCGCTAAAAACCGGATCAACTAAAATTTTCATCCCATCGAGTTGAATGAAATAAGAGGAGTGTCCAAACCATACCAATACATTCTCATCTTCAGCAAGAGCGAATAAATCCGTTTTGTTAGAAGGAATAGGCTCTTTGGGTTCAGTTCTTGGATGGTTTGTAAAAAACTGATCTTTAATAATGCTCCAGTAAGAGTGACCTTGACTCAAATCAGGAGTTACTGAAAGATTCTTGAACGTCCCATCTTTATAATTAGAGGATTGAGATATACGATCAAGATGTTCTCCATTGGGTGCTTTACCAAACTTGGCTTGTTTCATATAGAAAAATGTGGAGACGGCCAGAACGGCAATCAAAACGATTAGCGTGGTCATTATATATTTTATGATTTTAAATATCCGTTTCATCAAACTTTCTGCATATCAAATATTTGTTTAAGTACGAGCTTTTTTGGGGTAAAAGGGATCAACTTAAACATGATTTTTTGTGAGGTGGATATTCCAGCAATCACATCGAGTTGGCCTTTCTTCATTCCCTCATAGCCTGTTTTAGCGACTTCGTAGGAAGATGCCGGATCACTAAAAAGATCGGTTTTGTCCATACCAGAGACTTTACCAAAATCGGTTTCGGTTGCTCCCGGCATCAATGCAGTTACGGTAATATTTGTATCCGATAATTCCTGAGCAATGGCATTACTGAAAGAGGTAACGAAAGCTTTAGTGGCATAATAAACAGCCTGTAGTGGTCCTGGTACTAAAGCAGCTGTTGAAGATACATTCAGAACCCGGCCTGAATTACGCTTTACCATATCGGGCAGAAAGTATCGGGTCAATGCAGTAAGAGTAGTTACATTCAGGTTTATCATTGCCAAGTCATCTTCCCAATTCCGTTCATGGAAATATCCCACACCTCCAAAGCCGGCGTTGTTTATTAAATAATCGATCTGAATACCTTTTGTAGAAACCGCATCATAGATTTCTTTAGCCGAAGACAAATCAGAAAGATCTTTTATAATGATATGTACACGTATTCCGTGGGCTGCTTCAAGCTCTTCAGCGAGTTCTTTAAGTTTGCTTCCTGATCGTGCAACAATTACTAAATCACCCCCGGATGCAGCGTGTATTTTTGCAAGCTCTTTTCCAATTCCCGATGAAGCCCCTGTTATTAATGCTGTCTTCTTTTTTCCCATAATACTTATTCTGAAAGTGAGTAATCACTTATTTTAAAGTTAAATTTTTTATTATTGATATTTCTGAACAATATATTTCCTTAGTTTTTCCCGGTCATACACCTGATTTTTAATCAATGCAGTACTTACTCCATCCATAGTTTGAAGTAATAATTTCGCTTCCAAAGAGGGGGAGGCATATCCGAGTTGTTCGAATGCACTTGTTGCGGAATCTGAAAGAGGTTTCATCTTTTCAGTGGAGTCATACCCTATCTTTCGTTTTAAAAATGCAATCTAAGTATATATAAGCTAATTAAAGATGAATCGTTTGTTAGAGTTGATGATTCAGACCAACGCCTTATTAGCTACAGCCAATCCCTTTACAAAAGCCTGTATCAAAGCTTCAATGGTATCAGGCGAAGCCGCTTTGGTAGTAAAAGCGTACCCTTCTTTTTCAAGAGTGAGTGTAACGATTACCAGAGAATCGGTATCAGGACTTAAGATCTCTACCTCATGATTTTTAATCTCTAAGGGGATAAACGAATCGGTTTCGGCTTTGATAGCAGTTAGTACAGCGTCCATGGGGCCAACTCCCTGATCAAGGGAAATGACTTCTTCTCCATTTGGTAACAAGAGTTTGACAGCCGCACTAACTAATCCATGCATTCTCATTGTGAGTTTATAATCGAGAACTTCAATAGGGGGCTTCAGATCAAGCTCTTCATTATAAACAAGTGATTTTAACGCTTTAATCTCTTCTTCCTTCAGTGTTTTTCCCTTTTTATTAATCCCGTTTACATATTCGTCGTACAATCGGGTATGTTCTTCGGTCATAGAAACATTGCCCATCATCATTTCGCGGGACTGCCCCCAGCTATTACGCTGCAGTACAGGGAAACCCGATTCAATGTACTGCTGAATCCGCTCTAACTTTGGGGATAGTACAGGGGAGGAGAGAGAGTATTTTGAAACAATCTGAGAGCTTTTTAACCCAGTACCGGTCAGTACGAATAAGCATTTTTTCCCTTTAAACTGATCCAGATTATTTTTGAAACAAGCGAGAGGAATGGCGCATGCAGGCTCCGTAAAAAGTCCTTCTTCAATGGTCATTTCCTTCATAGACTCAAGAAGTTCGTTTTCAGTTGCCGTGAAGGCAAGCCCTTCAGTTTCCTGAATTCCTTCCATCACTTTATAGAAATCGAAAGGATCTCCAACCGCAACGGCATCTGCCATAGTGTGAACTTGTTCTGCAATTACCTTCTCTTTTTTGAAAATCCCTTCAACCACCGGAGAGCTTTGTTCAGGCTGAACCGCTACAAAAGAAGGAATATGATCGATCAGTCCGGCAGCTTTTAATTCCTTCAACCCTTTAAAAATAGCCGCGAAATTTGTTCCTGCTCCAACCGGAACAAAGATGTAATCGTAATCTATCGGACCCTGCTCAAACAATTCATAAGAGAACGATTTCTGTCCTTCCATTCGGAACACATAATCCCCCGCCAGATAATAGTTTCCGGATTTTGCGAATTCTCTACATAAAAGCTCACATTGTTTAAAATCACCTTTTATTTTGATGATGGTAGCATCGTATATCGTAGACTGCGCAAGTTTTACTTCCGGTGTTTTTTCAGGAACAAATACAAAACATGGGATTTTGAAATAGCACGCGTAAGCTGCCACTGATGCAGCCATATTTCCAGTAGAAGCCAAACAAATAGCATCTGCACCCAGTTCGATAGCCTTTAATACTTCTACGTAACTGCCGCGATCTTTGAAGCATCCGGTTGGACATTCAAATTCTAACTTGGCATGAATATCCGCGCCATATATTTCTGAAAGACGGGTAAGTGGCTTTAAAGCGGTATAATGATTTTTGAGGGGGTCAGGTTGAATATATTTAAGCGGATACTGGATCTCCTTTCGGACTTCATTGTATTCTACGGTAAGCACACTGCCACAGTTTGTACAATAGGTAGAAGTTTGCCTTTCATCATTAATATGACTGCAAGTGATGCAACGCAGAGTATAGCCGGAATTGGAGCTTTTCATAAAGATTCAGAATAAAATTTGTCCCAAAAATACAAAGCTAAAAACTATAAAAAAGCGCTTTTTTTAAAAGAAAGGCAGTGAAGGCAGTGAAGGCAGTGAAGGCAGTGAAGGCAGTGAAGGCAGTGAAGGCAGTGAAGGCAGTGAAGGCAGTGAAGGCAGTGAAGGCAGTGAAGGCAGTGAAGGCACATAGGCACATAGGCACATAGGCACAAAGTTTTGATATTAAATTTAAAAAGAAAAAACTTCTTAGTCCCTTAGTCCCTTAGTCCCTTAGTCCCTTAGTCCCTTAGTCCCTTAGTCCCTTAGTCCCTTAGTCCCTTAGTCCCTTAGTCCCTTAGTCCCTTCTTAAAACGGCAAAAAGACAATCTCCTCAAAATCCATATCCAGTTCTTCCAGAACGGGGCCTGCTATTTCGACAATTTCATCCTGAGAATAATCATCTAAACCTTCCAGCTTGATATACAAGGTTTCGTTATGTTCGTCGATATAATATTCTGCGGCGGTAGATTCGAAACTCTCTTTCAGGGTTTGAACCAGAATAGTGAGATCTTCTTCAAAGGATTCGTATTCGATTTCTTCAGGAGCACTCATAATTTCAGGGATTGATTGCTTCCCAAAATACCCCGAGTTTGAGCCATGAACAAGCAGCTGACCAAACTTTCCGAAATTGCTCAGAAACCAACACGATTGATAATCGGGTTGATGTCCGGCACTTCACTCGACGGACTTGATATTGCACTCTGCGAATGTGGGGAAAACTCTATCAAAGTGAATGGATTCAACACGGTTGAATATGACGCTAAGCTCAGAGCCCGAATAGCAGCAATACAGTCTAAAGAAACGGTAAGTCTGAGAGAAGTCACTGTATTGAATACCGAATTGGCGTATTTGTATGCAGATTCGGTTTTAGAAGCCTTGAAAGAATGGGGAGTGAATAATGAAGAAGTGGATTTGGTAGCCAGCCATGGACAAACGATCTATCACCATCCAACAGACGAGCAAACAAGCACACTACAGATTGTGGATGGAGATCACATTGCTCATAAAACCGGAATCATCACCATTTCAGATTTCCGGCAAAAGCATACAGCAGCAGGTGGACAGGGAGCTCCCTTAGTTGCATTGATGGATGAACGTTTATTTCGACATGAGACGAATCACAGGATTCTGCTAAATCTTGGTGGGATCGCGAATTTCACCTGGCTTCCATCAAAAGATCATGGGGGAGAAGTAATCACCTCCGATACAGGTCCGGCCAACACGCTCATTAATGAAGCCATGCAAAAGCATTTTGATAAACCTTTTGATGAAGGTGGAAAGGTGGCGGCAAAAGGAACCGTCCACTCTGAGTTATTGAAATATTTACTGCTGGAACCCTACTTCCGGAAACCATTTCCAAAAACCACGGGACAGGAAGACTTCAATCTCGCATTAGTCGAAAACCTGATGGAAGGCTACCAAATAAAAGTGAGTCCTCAGGACTTGGTGGCAACTCTTACCAAACTGACTACCAAAAGCATAGAGCGAGCTTTTGATAAAGTCATTGGAAACCAAAACTATCAGCTATTTGCAAGTGGAGGAGGAGTTCACAACCAAACCCTCATGAACGGTCTGAGGGGAAACCTTGCAAATGCAGAAATCAGAAACTTTGAAGAACTCAGGATGTCTGCCGATGCTAAAGAAGCCGCACTTATGGCTTTTCTAGCGAATGCATTGGTTATTGGTGATCAGTTTTTGGTGAATAATAAAGAAATCGATCTTGGAAAGATCTCCATACCGTAAAGAGGCAATACTTTGCGTCTCAGTATTTAAGCTTGTTATATAACTATTAAATAAGGAGTTGTATCTACTTATTCTAATTGGTATCATAATGATATCAATTAACGAGAGTAGAAACTATGGCTGATGTATTAATCCGAAATATAGATGAGAAAACACTTGAGAGGCTGAAAGCCAAAGCAGAAAAGAATAACCGTTCGCTCCAAGGAGAGTTGCACGAGATACTTAGAGAATACGTAGGTCCGGGAATTGGAGAAATCCGGAATATGGTGAATGAAATTCTGATTGAATACAAAGCCGAAGGAAGAAGTTTTTCGACAGTGCGGATGATCTCAGAGAGGACCGGGATCGGTGAGCAATTATGTGATTGATGCCTCTATTGCAGCAAAGTGGTTATTTCTGGAAAAGGGCTCGGATAAGGCTCAGGATTTACTTGAGCGGTTTGATTTCTTTTATGCTCCGAATCTGTTCCGAATTGAACTGCAATCTATCATCACCAAAAAGGTGAGAAAGAAAGAATTGAGTGTTGACGAAGCTCCGATTAAGAAAAGTCAGGTCTCCAGACTTCCGGTACGATTTCTGAATTACCATCAACTTTCCGACATTGCATTTGATATTTCTGTGACTTTGCCAGTTACTTTGTACGATGCCACTTACATCGCCACAGCAATCCTGACTGAATCCATTTTCTACACTGCTGATGAGCGATTGGGGAATGGACTTTCAACAACTCCTTTAGCTAAGTTTGTGAAGAGTATTTATGGTGGTTAATGACATGCTGAAAATGAAGAGTTCGAATTTTTAAATACTAGTAGAATGGGTTTCTAAAGTTTTGTTCTTCTCTTTGAACATTAACAATAACAATTTTATCCTCATCAAAAAGATAGAATATTCTGCAAGGTTGAACTATGATTTCTCTATAAATGGATAATTCGAGTTCAGGTATTTCTCTTCCAGAATGAGGTTGTTGTGCCAATAATTCAACTTTGGAAATTATTTTTGAGACTAATTTTGTGGCTGCATCAGGATTATCGAAGCTAATGTAATCGGCTATTTCGTCAAGTGATTGAAGAGCAGGCTCAGCCCAAACTATTTCAGCCATCGAGCTAAACGTTTTTTGGCCTCATCATGAGATACGATTCTCCCTTCTTGAATTGCTTTTTCGCCACGGGCCAGAGCTTCAAGTAAATTTATTTTCTTTTGAAGTTGATCAAAATGCTCTACATCTACCAAATAGGCAGAAGGCTTACCGTGTTCAGTAATAAGGATTGGCTCTTTTTCTTCCCTTAGCTCCTTTAGAACTTTGGTAGCTTGACGTTTCAGAGTTGTAACTAATTTTGTTTTCATAGTGATACTAAAGTATCACAAATCAGAAATTAAACAAATTAAGTTTTCAATCTCCCAAACCAACCTCTCCCTAACCGGCTTTCCTTTTTCAAAGATTGTTTCCTGATGGTTCAGGTATTCTTTTCGGCCTTCTTCAGTTTCAATTTTGATTGGTTTTAAGCCGTGTTCCACTAAGTCATAGGGACTTGCCATCATATCAATGGTTCGTGCTTCTAAGGCTAGTTCAAAAGCTTCCAGAATTAAATCACTGCCAATCCATGGGTAGAGCTTGTGTGCCCATTTGTATAAATCCATATTGGAATGAATACACCCCGGTTGTTCGGTATTTGCAAATTCCTGCCTGCTGAGTTCAAACTTATTCATAGGAACGGCTTCAGGAGTAAAAAAGCGATAAGCATCAAAATGAGTACATACCAGTGGACGAGATTCCACAAACACTGCTAGTTCCTCCGGTTCCATTCGTAACGGAACCTGGTCGTGGCGGGGTTTTTCAGCTTTATACACCATCGCCCATTCGTGCATCCCAAAACAGCCAAACATTGGCTTTTTATCCTGCGTGTTTTGCAGCATCTCCAGAATCCATTTGGTGGATTTAATTCGTTTCTCTGGGAATAATCCCGGATCAAGAAAGGCAATTCCATCTTCTACTACCAGTTCACTCAATTCCGGTATACTTTCAGAATTTTTAACTTCCAGCCCGGTTCCAAGACCCGGCGACCAACGCCGAAGTGCAGACGGTCGGAATGCATAGTATTCAAATAGGAAGTCCATCACTGGCTGCTTTTTATGTGCGGAACGGGCTTTCAGGTAATCACCAATAAGTTCATCAACACGTTGTTCATGGGTTGCTTTTCGGGCTTTCCATTCGGCTTCAGGAAGAACTTGTTGAAGTGCTATGTGGGATTGGGTAATCATTGGCTGCAAAGATAAGGATTTTGACCTCTTTTTGTTGAACACTTTCAGGGTTCGGAGATGGGCTTTTTTTACACCGGATTTCATCCGGCGTTATTCGTATTTAATCCCTTCGGGATTAGTTTTGGTCTAACGGTTATTGTATAAAAACCATATCAGGTTTTTAATTTAGTCTATTAACAAATCCGAATTGGATTAAGTCTTAATCATCTTCAATTCTTTGGGTTGTTATGACTCATATTTGTTAACGATTTTCTCACTTTTGGGCTTTTGGAATCTGATTTTATACTTGCGAAATAAGTCCGAAGGACTTAAATACGAATAGCCTAAAATTAAATAAAACAATAACCCCGAAGGGGTTAAACGAAGTCATAGAATGAGTACCTATACCCAATTATTGTACCAGATTGTATTTACTGCCAGAAATCGAAAACCATGTATGTTAAAAGATGAACGTGATCAACTCTACAAGTATATATGGGGTATTCTGAAAAATAAGAACTGCCATTTGTACCGAATTAATGGCGTAGAGGATCATCTTCATATTTTGACTCATATTCCGTCTTCGATTTCAATTTCTTCTTTAGTTAAAGACATCAAAGTTTCCAGTTCTTTATTTATAACAGAAAAGAAGTTATTTCAAGGTTTTGAAGGTTGGCAGGAGGGATATGGAGCATTCACATACTCATTCAAAGAAAAAGACAGATTGATTGAATACATCAAAAATCAAGAAGAGCACCACAAGAAAGTTACCTTTAAAGAAGAATATCGATCTTTCTTGATTGAGCATGGAATAGAGTTTCAGGAAAAGTATCTTTTGGGATGAATCCATCTACATCACTGACTACTCAACTCTGGCATTTCGTATTGCACCTTCGTCTGCATTATCAGTTTTTTATACTTTCGGGTGGGTATTTGCTCTCTGCTCTTTTTCTTCCTGAGATTGACTGGACTTCATTTTCACTCCAATTTCTGAATGTGCATGTACTGCTATTTGGTGGAGCAACGGCGTATAATTCTTATTGGGATAAAGACGAAGGACCAATTGGAGGATTAAAGAATCCCCCAAAAATGACCCGCTGGATGTGGGTGGTTTCCATGGGACTGCAGTGGGTAGGATTAGTTTGGGCTTTTACCATAGGAATCAGTTATTCGATCATTTATTTCGTAAGCCTGATTTTATTCTGGTTGTATTCAACACCGTTAGCGCGCTGGAAAGGAAAACCGATTTTGAGTCTGTTCGCAATCGGAATAAGTACAGGTACTAATTCTTTTTTAATGGGATATCTGGCTGGAGGAGGTGAATCACTTTCCATAACGGAAGGGTTTATAGCTTTTGGTGTGGCATGTGTTATTCTGAGTTTATATCCGGCTTCTCAAATCTTCCAGATTGAAGAAGATAAAGAACGAGGTGACCATACCTTTGCAATGAGATTTGGACTTTCTGGGGTGAGAGTTTTCTATTCCGTCATGTTTTTGACAGGTACATGGATTATCGCTTCATTCCTCTATAAAGTAGATCCAATTCTCGGATTAATTTTTGGTGGAATGGGAATGCTTGCTTTCTCGGGAATCTTAGTTATTCTATCCAAACTAAAAGGAAAGGAAGAGGAGTATGGGCTGGTGATGAAAATTAAATTTTTGGCTTCGTTTAGTTTTGTAGCATTCATCCTATCAACACTATTGATCAAATCAATTATTTAACAGAAGTACAGTTTGTATATTTAATCGGCTTTTAAAATTATTATAAACTGTTATGAGTACTACTATTATTTCTCCAATTACACAGGATGTAATTGATCAGGCATATTCCTATTCCACCTTCAATTCTATCGTTGAAAAACTATTCGAAAGGGATGAGGTGACGGATCAGAACAACACCGAAAGTAATCTGGATTACACAAAGCTTAATCTTCAAAGAACTTCCCGTTGGGATAAAAGAGGAAAACTTCTACCTGAAGTGGAGGAAGTGGTTAAGAATATCAGCCGCCCTCAAACATGGCTGGTTATAACGGAAGGGTGGTGTGGAGATTCTGCTCAGATTCTTCCGTTTATCAATATAATGGCAGAATCAAATCCTTTAGTTGATTTAAAAATCATTCTAAGAAACGAATATCCGGAAGTGATGGATGCATTTCTTACTGATGGAAAAAGTCGTTCGATTCCAAAAGTGATTGTCCTTGATACAGAGACGCTGGAAGTATTAGGCGACTGGGGACCAAGACCGCTGGAAACACATAGGCGATACTTGGGTGAACGAGCCAATCCGGAAATCGGAGGGAAAGAAGCAGCCAAAAATCTGCATATCTGGTATGCAAGAGATAAAGGAATAACATCCCAGAAAGAGTTTACATCAGTATTAAAGCAAATCTGAGATTTTAACATTGGATGTTTTAAATTGCGCCAGACTTTAGGCTAATTAACTCAATGTCGAATCTAGACAAATTCAAAAAAAGTGTTGCTCAGACCAGTGATGCTCCTATGGGACTGGAAATCAGTCATGCGGAAGGTCCTTATCTGTACACCACTGATGGAAAGAGATATGTAGATTTTATCTCTGGAATTGCTGTGAGCAGCCTTGGACATCGCCATCCAAAGGTGATTGAAGCTATTAAAGAACAGATTGAAAAACATTTGCATGTAATGGTGTATGGTGAATTTATACAGAAACCTCAGCTGGAATTTGCAGAGCTTCTAACAAGTATCTTGCCTGAAAATCTGAATCAGGTATATTTTGTAAACAGTGGAACAGAAGCGGTCGAAGGTGCTCTAAAATTGGCCAAAAAACACACAGGTCGAACAAGACTTGTTGCCTTCAGGAACAGCTACCACGGAGATACTCATGGCTCCTTAAGTGTAACAGGTCGTGATGTTTATCGAGATCCATACCTGCCATTGTTACCCGATGTTCATTTTCTGGAATTCAATTCTTTTGAAGGATTGGATATTATTGATGATCAAACGGCATCGGTGGTCGTAGAGCCTATCCAGGGAGAAGGAGGGATCATTCCTTCGGATAAAAAGTGGCTGAAAGAGATCAGAAAACGATGCGATGATTCCGGAGCTTTGTTGATATACGATGAAATCCAGTCCGGCTTTGGTCGTACAGGAAAGATGTTCGCTTTTGAGCATTATGGAGTAGTTCCCGATATTTTGTGCCTAGCTAAAGCAATGTCGGGAGGAATGCCTATGGGCGCTTTTGTTTCGTCAAAAGAGATTTTTGAAGCATTCATGTATAATCCACCACTCAATCATGTGACTACTTTTGGGGGACATCCCGTTAGTAGCGCAGCCGCACTTGCGAATTTGAATGAACTGCTTTCAGGAGATTATCTTGAAAAAGCTCAAATGATTGAAAAAAAAGTCAAAGAAAAACTAAAGGGCAAAGGCATTGTAGAAGTAAGGGGAAAAGGAGCTATGCTTGGACTTCAATTAAAGAGTAAAGAACTCACTCAAAAAGTAGTAGAACAGTGTTTCTCCTTGGGAATATTATTGGGATGGACGCTCCATTCAGACACTTTAATCAGGTTGGCGCCGCCACTCATCATCAACGAAGACCTGCTTAATGATGTACTGACTGTAATTATGATGAGTATTGAGCAGTGTTGGTAATCTAGAAATCAATTTGATCTGAACTCTTAATTGGAGTCATTCCCATAGAGGTGGGAATCTAGATATTTAATAAAAATTTCAATGATACTGTAATCCAGATTCTCCCGAAGGGATGCCCTTGCCGCAGCATTCGCAGGAATGACATTCATTATTTTAAAAAGGATAGCAAATGAGAAAAAGGAACAATATGTCTCTCTTTTTCTTTGTAGTAGTATAACAATGAATAACTACAGAAGGATAAGATGAAAACTATAAATCCTGCTACCGGAAAACTTATTAAAGAATATGCGAATACCAGCTTCGAGGAATTTGAAGGGATTGTATATAATGCTAATCAGGCCCAGGAGCAGTGGGCTAAGCTTGATTACCCGGTCAGAGCACCTTATCTGAAGAAAATTGCAATGTTGTTAAAAGAACAAAAGAATGAGTTAGCAGAGCTGATGGCAAAGGAAATGGGAAAGCCAGTTGCTCAGGGAGTTGGCGAAATCGAAAAATGCGCCTGGGTGTGTGAGTTCTATGCTGATAAGGCGGCTAAATTTTTAGATCGTAAGTTTATCAAAACCGAAGCAAACAGAAGTTATGTTTCGTTCGAGCCGTTGGGTACGGTATTGTCTATAATGCCCTGGAATTTCCCTTTCTGGCAGCTTTTCAGGTTTGGAGCTCCTGCACTCATGGCCGGGAATGCTGTTATTCTGAAGCATGCAGAAGTAACAACGGGTTGTGCTTTGAAGATTGAAGAAATTGTTCATGAATCAGGAATTCCAAGTGACCTGTTTCGAACCATTCTGGTAGAAAATGATGACATGAAACCCATTATCCAACACAAAGGTATTGCAGCGGTTACCTTAACAGGAAGTACACGAGCGGGAAAAATTGTAGCAAGTCAGGCGGGAGAAGCGCTCAAGAAAACGGTTTTAGAATTAGGAGGAAGTGATCCTTACCTGATTTTGGAAGATGCCGATATCAAAAAAGCAGCCGAAACCTGTGCAACTTCACGACTCATAAATTCCGGACAAAGCTGTATTGCTGCAAAACGGTTTATAGTTACGGAAAAAGTGTATGAGGAGTTTCTGGAAGCCTTCAGGTTTGAACTTGAAAAGAGAACAGTCGGAGATCCTTTTGAAGAAGGGACTGATATGGGACCTATGGCTAGGAAAGATCTCAGAGACACCTTACATAATCAGGTTAGCAAAAGTATAGAGCTTGGAGCAAAACCTTTAATTGGATGCGAAAAACCGCAAGGAGAGGGGGCCTATTACCCCGTAAGTATTCTTGCAGATGTAACCGAAGGCATGCCTGCTTACGAAGAAGAACTATTTGGGCCTGTGGCTTCTGTTATTAAAGTAAAGAATACATCAGAAGCCATAAAAGTAGCAAATGACACAGCATATGGTTTGGGAGCAGCCGTCTTTTCCTCTCATAGAGAAAAGGCTGAACAGATTGCAGTTAAACAGCTTAAAGCAGGATGCGTGTTTGTTAATGAATATGTAAAGTCAGACCCAAGACTCCCTTTCGGAGGAATCAAAAACTCGGGCTATGGCAGGGAATTAGGTCGCTATGGAATCCGTGAGTTTGTGAATACCAAAACGGTTTGGGTGGGATGAACGAAGTTTCTGGTTATTTATGGTTCTCGACTTCCTTAATTGTCTTTTTAAGGAAAAGGCTAATTTCTTCTATTTTTAACTTTATCTCTGCTTCCCTATCCCGAATAGCTAAAGCACCTTTGATGAGATCGCTATCAGATTCATTTTCTAAATACCATGCTCCTCCGGCAGATTTCGATATGAGTTCACCATCTTTTACAAAAGCTAATATTCTACATGCGTTTAAAACGGAGTTCATTCCAAGTGGATCATGGAATGAGTCTAATACTTTAGTTTGATGCCAACGTAACTCTCCTAAAAATGCATCAATCAGCCATTCTTTTTTTACTTGCGAAAATAGTTTATCCGGATTTTCACCATAAAGGGTTTTGCCGTTTCGACGGCACAGTTCAATGAAGATTGCTATTTCTTTATTTTTTCCATCTTCCCAACCTTCACAACTCCAACTACCACCCGTACTAAACCAAAATTCGTAATGAGGCTCTGGTTTAACATTGGCCACAGTGTCTTTAGTGCATATAATCAGATCCAGACCTTTGGCGGGGCATGGAAAGCTATTATGATCAAGTTCATTTGCCAGAAAATCTTTTGTCTTCCTGCTCAATGGCTCAAGTACAACACCGATCGTGTCTAAGTCACTTTTACCTTCCTTATAGTTGCTCAAAGAGCTGGATCCAGTCTGATATAACCCTATTAGATTCTTTCCAAGTGCCTTTTGTAACTTTCCAGATAGCTGAGATAAATATTTTTCTTCTTTGGTCATTAATTATGAAAAGGTTTCATCCTCAAGAGTTGAAATCCAGTTAATTAATTCGAGTTTTCGTTGTTCTATAGTCATTTTATGCCGCTTATTTCTGTATAAGTTTAAAGTACAAATGCTAACCATCAACAAATGATTTTGAAGAATGTTATGGTTTTGAAAAGTACTCCTTCATCGGTTCAAAATAATGCTCTAACCATCCCTGTTGATAATCAGGTTGCCCATCGGGTATGTTAGAATGAGCTAAAGTGAGCCTACAACCATTTTGTAAATCTTCGAATCGAAGTCCGAGTAGTGAGTCTTCGTCGGAGTCATTGAATTCACTGGTTCTCCAACTTTGAACAATCTTTTTTCCTTTAACCAGCTTTTGATTAGTACCAGTTATATATCCATCCCATGCAGAGAAGGTTTCACTTTCTCTGTCGCTACAAATTGCTTCCCCGCCTGTCATTGCAGAATGTTGCTCACTATTCAGCCAGGCTGAATAAAGTTCTTCCGAAGAGACTGGAAAGAATGCCGAAATTTTGAAAGAAACCATAAACGTTAATTAGATTGAATCAGGATTAATCTAATTAAAAATTAAATCCAAAGTGAAAACCTGGTTCTCCCAGAAAGTATTTTGGACGTTTATCATCTAATCGCTTAAATGAAGGCGGCATTTCTGTATGATAAGGGCGATGTGTAATTGCTAATGAGGGCTCGATAAAAAGTCTGCCCCTAAATAGTCTTACGTGATATCCGATTCGATAAGTGTTAAATATTTGAAAGCCGTTATCAATCTTACTGTTGGATTCATCCACAAACGATTGCCATGCGTTCATTACATGGATTGCAGAGTATAACCCTTTCCACAGAAATCGCTGGTAAGCCAAAGCAAATCCATATTCTCTGATGTATCCGGGAAATTTTTCATCCGGATTTTGGAAAGAAGTTAATGGTACACCTAATGACCATTCATATTTCCAGGTTTTCAATTCCAGGGATATTACGTCTTTATTAGTAATACGATAACCCATATTCAACTGTGCGAATTCAGGACTATATTTGGTATCCAGATTTCCCAGTAATGCTAATGTGCTACCTATAAAGAAGTTGGATTGTGGATCATCCCGTTCAGTATTCTGAGCTTTTGTAATTAATGAGCAGGCAAAGAGGATTAAGGATATACTTACTAAAAATTTAATCTGCATAAGCTATTGGTTTGATTCTAAGCGTGAGCAGAAATTTAAGGAGGTAGGACTCTTAAGAAGTTAACTTAAGTTAAGAAACGAGATTTTCGAGTCATTTTTTCTGAAGTCGGGATCGCAACCGACTTAAAGACTGCGGAGTTATTCCCAGAAAGCTTGCTAATTGATGTTGTGGAACACGCTGGATGAGATCTGGTCTCTTATCGAGTAGATTCAAATATCTTTGTTCCGGGGATGAGGTTTTAAATGTGTCAAAATCAATTTGTTGTCTTGCCAGGAGTTCATCAGACAATACAAGACACATTTTTTCGAATTTAGGAAACTTCTGAAAGATTTCGGCTTCCATATCCGGGTTGGCCACGGTCAAAATTGAATCTTCTACACATGCTATATAGTATTCTGAAGGTTGTTTGGTTAACACACAGTTAGGAGTTAGCCCCTCCAATTCGGTATAGAAAGCGGTTGTTTTTTCTTCTCCATCTATTACATAATAAGTTCGAAGAAAACCTTTCAATACAAAATATCCATCGGTAGATCGTTGACCTCTTTCAAGAAGTACGGTTCCTTTCTCGAACGATTTAAAGATATCTAACTCAATTAAAGCATTCTTTTCTTCTTCGTTTAAATCAATGTACCTGGAGATAAAATCGAATAGGATATTTTCCATCTATTTAGCTCGTTATGTGCGAAGAGTTGGATTTCTTCACTGCAATAATTCTGTAATCTGTCTCGCTTTTATGCCCACTTTCGTTGTCTGTAAAAGTGTATTTAAACTTCTTTTCAGTCAATCTTGTTAGGGGCTTTTCAAAGTCAATTGCTTGATTAAGAATTCGAACCTTATCTCCTGTATCCTGAATACAAACAACTACTGAACTTCCGTTTTTAATTCGCGCGACAATTTTTTTGACTAATCCTGTTTCGTTTTTTCTATCTTTTTTTGTGAAATGAAACATGCTGTCCAGAAGGATAATGTCAAATGCTTCAAAACTCTCGAACCTGTAGATGTCACCGACCTCCCCAACCAAATTCAGGTTTTCGGATTGAGCAATTTGATTCATTTGTTCAATTCCTACTTTTGAATGGTCTATCCCCGTTACCGAATATCCAAGTCGGGCCAAAACAATTGCATCTCGTCCTTGCCCACACCCTAAATCGAGCACGTTCCCTTTTTCAGGATATTCAGCAAAGAATTCAATCAATTCGGGATAAGGTTTCCCGAACAGGTTTTCCGTCTTATAGTGTTTATCGTAGGTTACTCTCACTCGTTTTTCTTCAATGGTGAGTATATGAAGCATAAAGACCTAATTGGAGTTATGATTTCATATACATTATTGTGTTTTCGTTAACTTTCTAAATACTTCAAATGCCTGTCAATTTGATCCACCAATGAAAGAACTAATTGATAATTAGTCTCATATTGATTTTGCATATATCTCCTGATCATAATATTCATTTTTATCACTTCATAGAATTCATCATCATTTAGCCATTGGTTATAGTTTCTCGGTTGTCCTGAAACCCATAACTCATCAAGAGAAATATGCTCAAGTATTTGTGGGTACATATAGTCCCAAAGATATTTGTCATCAAAACCCTTCTCTAGATTTTCTAAATAATTGTACTTGTTTGAATAAAGGTGCGACAAATTGTTCCGAAGTGAATCACTGGAGATTAAATCAAGACCAATTGACTTTAAATTTTCCCAGGCGGAGGTGTTTTCCGATAGTTGAAAATTACCGAAGATGTTTCCAAAATAAGTTTTGAGCGTGTCATTGTAAGGAAGCCTTTCTTCAATAACTCTGCGAATAACTTCATTGTATTTTATGCGTTTATTATTGTGCTCTATATTAAATTCGAAATCTATAAGATCTTCTTGAAGGTTAGCTTTTACCTCCGTCAAAAGTATAATCTCTTTATCTATTTGTTTTTGAGTTTCATTCCAATTATTGATTTGAAGGGCTATTAGAATTCCAATCACGACAAGAATAATTTCACCAATAGCATATAGTAAATACTTACTGAATTTATTTTCAGAGAGTAGTTTTTGTCTGATTTTCCGAAAGAATTTTATCATTGATTACTGGTTGGTTTTATTGAAAAACAACAAAAGAATAAAACGGGTTGAATGGGCATTGTCCTGATTTCGTCTGTAAATATATTCAACATATCCGATCAATTCTAAGGGAGAACATGAATACCCGAATTATTTATAAAGTACAAACATCAGCGTATCCCAACTCAAATCCCCTTAATCCATCCACCGTCTACAGGTAGGGAAATTCCTGTGATATAGCTTGCTCTTTGGCTACACAAAAAAGTGACAGCTACAGCAAATTCATCTGGCTGAGCAACTCTTCCAAGGGGAACATCTTTTGTAAATGTATCCCAGTTTGATGCATCGCCACGTAATTGTATTAAGCGTTCCGTTTCAGTATAGCCGGGCAAAACATTGTTCACAGTTATATTATACGACCCTAATTCATTCGAGAGCGTTTTTACAAGCCCAAGGAGAGAGGCTCGTACGGAATTGGATAATATTAGTCCATTTACAGGTTGTTTGATAGCCTGAGAACTTATGGTAACAATTCTACCCCATTGCTGCTCTTTCATTCCCGGAAGTACCCCTTTTATCATTTCTACCGTGCTTTCCAGTAAAAGTTTGTAGGCCGATTCCCACGCGTGTATGTCATGCTCTTCAAACTTTCCGGTTGGCGGGCCTCCGGAATTAGTAACCAGGATATCAACAGTTCCTAACTTGGCTTTTGCAGCCTGGATGATGTTCTCTCTTCCTGATTGCTCAGTGACATCTCCGACCACATAATGCACGACTCCTCCGGTTTTTGTTTCTATTTCTGATTTTGCAATACGGAGGTGTTCTTCGTTACGGCTACAGATCATGATCTCGACACCTTCACCGGATAACTCTTTTGCTACCGCTTTCCCGAGCCCCTTACTCGAAGCCATCACCAACGCTTTTCTGCCTTTGATTCCTAAATCCATATCGGGTTTTGTTTTAAGATTAATTTAAATGGGTCATCCTGAATTTTGCAGAAGGTATTCCTTCGGAAGTTTGAGAATCTTTGTAAGGCTTAAATAAAAAAACTGAAGCAATTAAATAAATCTACGCCTTATCACAAGATTCCGATCCGTCAACTGACGGACGGAATGACCAGTTTAACTATTTCTTCAGATAATCATCGGTTCCATCAATCCAGTCGGTGCGGGGAGGAGCCCAGGTATCGGTTTCTTCCACGTCACCGATCATGAGGGCTTTATGAGGCAGGTTTCCGGGAATAACCACAGAATCTCCCGGGTGTAAATCAACGGGTTCAGAGTCTTCATCTTCAAACCAAAAGCGTATGGTTCCTTTTTGTACCTGAGTGATCTGCTCATTTTCGTGCTCATGCATTGGAACTACAAATCCATCTTTGAATTTCATTTTAGCGACCATGATCTTTTCACCCCATATCATTTTTCGCTTCATTTTTGGATTTACTTGCTCTTCGGGGACATCATCCCAATTTATTTTCTTGATCATTCTGCTTATTTGATTTTGGTTTGAAAGGGGAAAGTCATAGAAATCGGATCAAACTTCAACTTATTAAAAAACAGGAGGGGCTAGAAACTGAATTCTATTTGGCAAGTTTCTTAAGCATCGAGTTGAAAATAATTCCGTGAAACGGATAAACTGCGTACCAATATAAGCGCCCTAAGATGCCTTTTGGTCGGAAAGTCGCAGTTTGCCATAACTCGCCTTTTTTAATATAAAAATCCAGCCATGCCTCCCCGGGAAGTTTCATCTCTGCAAAAAGAAGAAGCCGTTTCTCCTCCTGATTTGCATAAAGAACACGCCAGAAGTCTACGGCATCCCCGGCACTTAACTCATGTTTATTAGTTCGCCCTCTTCGTAAACCTACACCTCCAAAAAGTTTATCTAAACCACCTCTTAATTTCCAAAGCCAATTGGCAGAATACCAACCGACATCACCACCAATTTGCCAAATACGATTTATGGTTGTCTCTTCATCCTTTACAGGAATGTGTCGCTTATCCACGAAGCAACCATACGTTGGTACATCAATAAAATCAGACACTTTAAATTTCATTGCACCGCTTATCATTGAGTCTTTCCAACTGGAAATTACCGAGTTACTTTCAATTCGGTTAAATGCCTTTTTTAGAGCGTCTTCATAGCAAATAGGTTCAACATCCAATATTGAATTAATACTGCTGTCACGTGCTACAACCTCAACTTTCATGCTGTTAACCAAAGACACTGCAAGTTGGTAGGTAGTAGAGGTGATAAAATACAACCAGTAAGAAGAAAGTCTTGGTGTCATTACCGGTACGGTATAAATTTTCCGGTTTAGCCCTCTTACTTTTGAATACCCTTCCAATATTTCTTTATAGTTGAGTACATCGGGGCCGGCAATATCGTAGTTGGCATTATACACTTGCTCATTAAAAAGACTTTTTCGAAGAAATGAAATTACGTCTCTGATGGCAATAGGCTGGCATTTAGTTTTTAACCATTTTGGAGCAACCATGATTGGAAGCTTCTCAGCTAAATCCCGGATTATTTCAAAGGAAGCACTTCCGGAACCAATAATAATACCCGCACGGAGCGTAGTTAGGTGAAAACCACCTTCCGAGAGAATCTCTTCAACCTGTTTTCTGGATTTCAGATGTTTAGAAAGTGATTCATCATTAACAATTCCACTTAAGTAGACAACATGAGTGGTTTTTGTCTTGTTGATTACCTCTCTGAAATTAATAGCCGAATCAGTTTCAAGCTGTTCGAAATCGTTAGAAGCCGACATCGAGTGGATCAGGTAATAAGCTCCATCAATATCATCAGGGATAGAGGAAAGAGTTTCTGGTTTCAGAAAATCTGCTTCTATAACTTCTATTTTATCCTGAATAGATTCCGGTGGATGAAGCGCCTTTTATCTCTGACACAACATACTACCGTATACCCTCGATCTACCAATACCGGTAATAATCTCTTTCCTATGTAACCAGTAGCTCCGGTGAGTAAAATCTTCACATTAAGGTGATTATTTAATCTTTAATGCTCCAAAGCCAATTTTAAAGGATTTCGTTTGATTCAGGAGTAAACGTTAAAGATTTGGAATGTCATCCTTTGTGAAATCGTATAAGTTTTTAGCTTCAATCTCTTTGAATTTAGTCACCAATGCCAACGCGTCTGGTACAACATCGCTACAAATAATAATCATACTACCCGGTTTAGCTTTTGTTATTGCATGTTCAATAGCTTCGCTTTCCTTTGGAATAATGGTGACTTTTTTATCAGGATCCACTTTTTTGATTCCTTCAGACAACATATCGATTAGCTCAGTATCCTTTTTTCCACGAAGATGTTTGTCTTGTCTGATAATGATTTCATCAAACATTTCGGCAGCGATTTCGCCAATACCAGTGTTGTCTTCTTCACGACGATCACCAATACCTGCGATAATCCCAACTTTAGGACTTGCGTCCATTTTTGTAAGCATGTTGTTCAGCGCTTTTAAACCAGCAACGTTATGTGCGTAATCGAGTAGTACCGAAAAGTTCTTAAACTCGAACATGTTTAATCGACCGGGAGTTTGAGAAGGGGATGGGATAAATGATTCCAGACCAACTTTAATATCTTCAAGACTTACACCACGAACATAGGCTGCGAGTGCTGCAGGTAAAACATTTTGAATCATAAAAGAGGCCTTTCCACCAAATGTTAAAGGCACATTTATTGCTTTAGTGATACGCATTTTCCATTCACCCCTGCATATGGTGATGAAACCATTTTCATAAACTGCAGAAAGTCCACCTACCTTGGCAATAGATTTAATATGAGGATTATTTTCGTCCATTGAGAACAATGCCACATTAGCGGACACACTCTTTCTCATTCCGTATACCAACTCGTCATCCGCATTAAGGATAGCGTATCCACCAGCATGTACGGTTTCAGGAATTACTCCTTTCGCTCGTGCAAGCTGTTCAATAGTATGAATTCCTTTGAGACCAAGATGATCAGGAGCTACATTTGTCACTATGGCTACATCACAAGACTTAAAACCAAGACCAGCACGCAGCAAACCGCCACGGGCAGATTCCAATACAGCAAAGTCAACGGTAGGATCTTTAAGTACAAACTCAGCACTTGCCGGTCCTGTACAATCTCCTGTCATCATTAGCCTGTTTTGAATATAAACTCCATCAGATGTAGTGTATCCAACTTTCTTACCTTTCATCCGCATAATATGAGCAACCAGACGAGTGGTGGTAGTTTTACCATTGGTTCCGGTAATTGCTACAATTGGAATTCTGGATTCAACACCCGGTGGAAACAGCATATCGACTACATGTCCGGCTACATTTCGGGGTAAACCTTCAGAAGGAGCCAGGTGCATTCTGAATCCGGGACCAGCATTTACTTCAAGAATAGCACCACCTGTTTTATGGAGCGGAGAGCTTATATCTGTGGTCATTACATCAATTCCACAAATATCCAGACCGATAAGCCGTGCAATACGTTCTGCCATAAATACATTAAATGGATGTACGATATCGGTTACATCCGTGGATGTTCCTCCGGTACTTAAATTGGCGGTATCTTTTAATGCGATCCACTCTCCATCTTCAAGAACAGAATCCAGCGTTTTTCCGGCATCTTCAAGGATTCCTTCCGTCATAGCATCAACAGTGATCTGGGTCAATACTTTTTCGTGGCCGTAACCCCGGCGCGGATCGTCGTTTACTTCGTCTATCAATTCCTGGATAGTGGATTTTCCATCTCCCGTTACTCCTGCAGGAGTTCTTTTAGCAGCGGCAACCAATTTGTAATCGATAACGAGTAATCGGTAATCTTCCCCTTCAATAAAACGTTCTACAATAACAGAGCGGGAGACTTCTTTAGCTGCTTCAAATGCAACCAAGGTATCTTCCCAGTTATTCAAATCAGCTGTAATTCCCCGCCCGTGATTCCCGTTGATTGGCTTAATTACTAAAGGATATCCAATATATTTAACTGCGTCTTCTAAGCCAGCTTCTGTTCTCACAATCTCACCCTTTGGAACCGGAACTTCAGCTTGTTCAAGTATATATTTGGTGTCTTCTTTATCACAGGCAAGCTCAACGGCAATACTACTTGTTTCGCTGCTTACCGTTGCTTGAATTCGTTTTTGATTTTTACCGTAGCCAAGCTGACAGAGTGAGTATTTATTTAATCGAATCCACGGAATACCTCTCGCTTCAGCTTCCTCAATAATACTTCCTGTAGAAGGGCCTAAGCGTTCTCCTTCCCGCAGCTCTCGCATATGTTGAATATCTGGTTCCAGGTCGTACTCCTCTCCTGCAATCAGTGCTTCAGCGATAGCCACGGATGCCGTTGCTGCAAAACGACCTACTTTCTCTTCCATATAGGAAAAGACAACATGATACACGCCTTCTTCTCCGTACCCGCGGGTTCGCCCAAAACCGGTATCCATTCCTGCAAGTGTTTGGATTTCTAAGGCAATATGCTCGATAACGTGCCCCATCCAGGTACCTTCATCAACACGTTCAAAGAAGCCGCCTTCTGTTCCAACCGAGCAACGATGGGTATACAGAGTAGGCAGCAATTCTTCCAATCGTTCGCGAAATCCTGGAATTTTATTTGTGGGTTTCTCTTCCAGTTCCTCCAGATCTAACACCATGACTATTAATTTATGTCGACGGATTGACCAATAGTTTGGTCCACGCATTGCGTTAATTTCACGAATTTTCATGCAGTTGTTTTGAATTCAGGATTTATAAATTGCGTATACTTGGCTTGGAAAGTAGATAAAATTACTCTTCGAAATAATAAATAAGTAGACAAAAAGAAAGTCAGTATATGATTGCAAAAGGAGTACTAATTCCAATTGGTGGAAATGAAGATAAAGGATTGGAACAAAGTGAAAACTTTTCACTCGATTTTGTAGAAGAAAGTATCCTCAGTCATGTTGTTAAAGAAGCGGGAGGACCCGACTCCAACATTGTGATAATTCCAACGGCATCCAGTATTCCAAAAGAAGTTGCCGGAAATTATGAAAAGGCGTTCAGCAAATTGGGTTGTTCAAATCTTAAAGTGCTGGATATCAGAAACCGACTACAAAGTGAGACCAAAGAAACCATCAAAGCGTTGGAAGAAGCCGATGCGGTAATGTTTTCTGGTGGAGATCAGAGCAAAATTGCTAAGTTTATCGGGAATACAAAAGCTCATCAAATTTTATCTGATCGATATCAGAACGAGCGATTTGTAATTGCAGGAACAAGTGCAGGAGCAATGGCCATGAGTGAGCACATGATTGCGGGGGGAAGCAGTCAGGAATCAATGAATAAAGGGGCCGTTCACATGCGTAATGGTTTGGGTTTTATTAAAGGTCTTGTTATTGATACCCACTTTATAAAAAGAGGTCGGTTTGGAAGAATTGCTGAAGCAATGGCAATACATCCAAATTTATTAGGACTTGGTCTCGCAGAAGACACGGGGATAGTGATCGAACAACGGAATCATTTTAAAGTGATCGGCTCAGGTATGGTGCTTCTTTTTGATCCAAGTAAACTCTCGCATAATAATCACAGTATTTTACCGGAAGGAACGCCGATAAGCCTTGGTAATCTGGTTGTGCACATCCTGGCGAATAATGATGAGTTTACTATTGATGACCGAAAAGTGAACTTTTCTCCTATTGATGCTGAGTATATTTAAAAGTCCTCCCTTGAGGGAGGTGGATCGTTGAACGATAGTGAAACGAGACGGAGGGTGTTGTTAAGATTCGGATTTACTAAGCTTTACAATACCCCACGGAAAGTCCAAAGAACTTGTCTGGACTTTCATCTCCCCTAAAGGGGAGACTTTTAAAACTACCTATAAATCCCAATAAGCTCTTCACCAGAACTTTTTTTCATTCCCCGGTACATGCCTTCTGTATTGAATTCCAGACAGATGTTTCCCTGAGGATCAACGGCGATTAAGCCGCCGTCGCCATGTATAGAAACTAATCTATTTTGAACTACTTCTTCACAGGCTTTGGCAAGAGAATACCCTTTGAATTCCATCAAACAACTCACGTCATAAGCTACTACTCCGCGGATGAAAAACTCACCATTTCCGGTACAGGAAACAGCACAGGTTTTATTATTGGCATAATTTCCGGCTCCGAGCATGGGACTGTCACCAACACGACCATACTTTTTGTTGGTCATACCACCTGTGGATGTTGCTGCTGCCACATTCCCAAACTGATCGCAAGCTACCGCTCCAACGGTTCCAAATTTATCTTCTTTAAGAGGGGAGTGGTCGAGCTGTACTACGCCAGTTTTTAGTGCTTCCTGCCACTGTTTATACCTCAGTTCATCATAGAAGTATTCTTCAGATTCAAAACCGAATCCCTGCTCTTTCGCGAACTCAGTTGCGCCCTTGCCAACTAAAAAAACATGTCCCGATTCTTCCATCACCTTTCTGGCAAGATGAATAGGGTTCTTGATTCCTGAGATTCCTGCAACAGCACCACCAAATAAAGATTCTCCTTCCATGATGGAAGCATCCATTTCATGAGTTCCTTCATTGGTAAAAACAGAACCATTGCCTGCATTAAAAAGGGGAGAGTCTTCCAGTATAATAGTGGCAATCTCAACGGCGTCCAGCGCTGATTTACCTTGTTCCAGAGCTTGGTAGCCTTTATTAAGTGCATCAGAAAGAGCTGAAGTATAGGCGAGTTCTTTTTCTTCGCTCATTTGATGTTTATGGATTGTTCCGGCGCCACCATGAATGGCAATTGAAAAGGGTGTATTCATGGGTTTAAATTACGGAATAATTGGTAGTGAAAGGAGGAGTTTTGAAACGGGTGAGGATTCTTTTTGTAACGGTCTCGGGATTGAAATGCAGGTCGTTTAGCAATTACAAACTTAGCTACCAAGACAAAAAATGCTAAGATTCCGATACTTTTGGAAAGTACTTGTCCGCTCTATGACTATAACCACTTTTGTCCGTTTGTTATTCTTTTGTAGATAAGTCCAACCAGTCGGGAATTGCTTCAATCCCGTTTTTATTAATTCTTTGAATCGTGTTTTCCAGTGTACCTGCGTCATATTCCATCCAATCAATTTGTTCGATTATTTTCAGGTTTTCATCGAAGGTCAACCAAATTGTAAACTCCATTCCCCATTCTAAATCTATAAGCGCACCATCATAATAAAATGGATTCAAATGTCCCTTTGCCGCTACTGTGTTTCCTTCCACAACAAGTGATTGAACATTAAGGTGTTTTTGCTCAGGGTATAATTTCTTAAACCGGTCACCTTCTTCATCCCATTTATAAAATCGTTTGAATTTCCACAGGCTATCCAGTTCTAACTGGAGGGTTATATCCTTAAAAAGAAGATCCTCTCGATAAAACGAACAGAATTTATCCCAATCAGAGCGATCGGCAAAAGTATCGAAGTAGTTTATAGCTTCGTTTCGCACCGCTTCTTCGTAATCAATAGCGTCTACTGTATTCGTTTGCCTACGGCTATTTGTGATAAGCAGAAGCATAATCAGGATGTTTGGAAGTACACTAATTCTTAGTTTTTTCATTTAGGTTGCTCCCCAATAGATTAGTCCACTGATTGTAAATAACAAAACCCACTGTCCCAGTTTTAGATAGTTCTTTGGAAAACTTTTTGAGATGGTAATTCCAATTAACCAGACAATGCCATAACCAAGAAAGTAAACGGCTAAAATCTGAAGTAATAGCTTTTCATGTTCAAAAAACTCTGTGAAATTTATCAGACCAAGACCTATGGTAGCGAACAATAAGTCTAATGAAACCCAATGCCATCCATTTCTAGCCAGAGTCCATTTTTCTCTTTTCAAGTGATTTTCATCGTTTTCAAGCATCGGCTCAATAAATCTTATTTCTCGATCACCCATAAATGTATGTACAGCAAATGCAAGCAGTGTCAAAATATTTGCAAGCAATATTGGAATACTCATAGTTATCATTTTTGTATTGGTTGGTTGTTAATAGATTTCTTCTATGTTCGATTTCTTGGATAGGGGGCAGCGGATTTCAACAGAAGTTGTTTCAGAAGTGTCAAGCAAATCAAAGCTGCTAAAAGTATGAGCCAGTTATGATTCCAAAGTCCAGTTGTTAAAAGAAGAACAAGTATAAGTCCGGTTATAAATGAAATGAGTTTTGAGACACTAAGTGGACTTTTAAGCCAAGCTATTTCTTGTTGAACTATCTTATTTACCATATTTGATTCATTTTCAGGTTTCACCATCGGCATAAAAAACCAATTCAATATATCGAGGAACAAGAAAACGATAATTAACGCCAATTGATGACTCCAAAGTCCTACACCAATCATAAAATAGCTTACAACTCGTAAAGCAAGGCCAAATGGGTTCTTGTGTCTTTGAATCAGTTTTTGCTTGTAATTCATATAGGCTCCTTAACGGACGTACCTTTCTAAAAATCAACGTGGTAAAGCTTTTTCATTTGCTTTTGCAGTACATGTTCTGGAGTAAGTTTTAATAGCAGCTTCATAATAGCTTGGCCAGGCATACTGTGAGCCATTTTCCCAAAACGCCATGATGTGTTGACTACATAATCGACCTTCTCAATGCGTTGCTTTTCAAATTGCCTAAATGCATGTATTGATTGGTCGTTTGATTCGGATAAAAATTTGCTGATGTAATAGGCATCCTCCACTCCTTGACAAGCACCTTGCCCCATATTAGGTGTGGTGGCATGTGCTGCATCTCCCAGAAGGCAAACTTTATCTACATGCCAGGTATTTATTTTTTTCAGATCATGAAGTACAGCCTGATGTATATCTTCAGGATTGGTATTTGCAATAAGATTCGTTACAAGGGAAGAAAATTCCCTGAAAAGATCTGCTACAACTTTTTTATCATCCGATGTATCTGATAGTTTAAGTTGGGATTCTTTAGCTACCGCAAACCAGTACACCTTGTTTAGGCTTATCTGAGAAAATCCGAATCTTATCTGTTTTCCCCAGGCTTCAATACCGTGTTGTCTAAATGAATCCGGTAAATTAATATTCGAGATACCTCTCCAGCAAAGCTGACCGGAATTTCGCAGCATAGAATTTGGTGCGATCGACTTTCGAACTTGAGAGTTTATCCCATCTGCGCCCAGAAGCAGGTCTACTACTTCAGTCCCGTCTTCAAATGTAATGGAAGCATCGTTTTTATGAGTTTCATGGCTCACATATTTTTTATCCATATAGATACAGGTATTCTTTTGAGCCTCTTGAAATAGAATATTTTGTAATTCTGCCCTATGAATTGCAACAATCTTGTCCTTATCATGAACTACCTCATTGTTCAATTTTTTAAAAGGAATAAGTTGAGAGTCAGTGATCTCAATTCGGTTTAATTCAATTCCTTGTTCTTTGATGCGATCCCCAATTCCAAGCCAGTTTAACACTTTCATTGCATTTGGCTGAACCCAAATTCCCGCTCCTACTTCATTTAATTCTTTTGCTTGCTCAAAAACTACAGACGATAATCCAAATTTGTGTAAAGCCAGTGCAGTTGTTAATCCGGTTATTCCACCACCAATAATTCCTACGGTCATAATTTTATCTTGAGGTAATTTTAGTTAAGTTTAGGTCAAGTTTACTAAAATTAGGTCAAGTTTACTAATGAATACAAAAGAAAAAATTTTAAAGCAGTCGAAGAGCTTATTTAATAAGCAGGGAATACAAACTACCACCCTAAGGCAAATAGCTTCAGCGCTTGGAATGAGCCAGGGTAATTTGAATTACCATTTCAAAACCAAGCAGGACATTATAGAACGTTTATATTTCGATTTGGTAGACAAGCTAAATGAAGAGATGGCTACCATGACGCAATCATTTTCTTCTATTTCCACGTTGTATGCCTCAGCAGGAATCTCGATGCATATATTTTTTGAGTACCGCTTTTTGTTGCGTGATATCTATTTGATTTTTAGGGAAAGCGAAACCGTAAAAAAGCACTATATAGAACTTCAGGATGTGCGAAAAAAGCAGTTCATGCAGCTCTACGATTCGATGATCCGGGAGGGGGTACTCAGGCCTGAAGAGTTTTCCAGTGAATTCGAAAGACTATACGAACGAATGATGATTGTAGGAGATAATTGGATTAATGCATCTGAGCTATTTACAGAAGTCATTAAAGAACCAATAACATATTATCAGGATTTATTGTTTGAGATGATTTACCCTTATTTAACAGAGAAGGGAAAGAAAGACTATAATGATCTGCTTCGTTGAATGATGAACACATTGCTTTGAATATGGTGCATTTGGCACTTCTACGCTCCAAGTTTTCAATTTATTCTATTTATTGCTGTCATCTTCGATTTGAGCACTATCCGCCAAATACACTATACTTTTTGTTAGCAACTGGCTTTCCATGCCTGTTTCTGCATATTTCTTAATAAATCTATATAGTTCCAGCCAATTTTTCTCGAAGCCAGTAGGGTCAAACTATCTTGGTTTTGCCTATGTGGTCTTGATGGACCGGTCATATTAGGTTTCATGTTCAAATCAAACAAAAAGTAATTTCCATTTTCGTCTGCACGACAGTCTATTCGTATCGGTGCTTTGATATTCAATAATTCGCCTGCTTTTTCACATCTACTACAAATTTCAATGATCTTTCCTGAATTCAGTTCGTCATTTTTGAGTACCGAACTGTTTTTAATTACTGCTACTACTCCATTATAAGGTGCGATACCATCTTTATGGTTGAATCTTTTTACAGCCGGTAGACTCCAAGGTTTTTTATAAGTTCTTTCCTGATTGCCTATCAGGTAATTCCCAGGAGGCATTACAGTAACTGTTATTTCTTGACCACTTAAAAATTGCTCGACATATAACGTATTCCCGTATTCTTTGCTCGAGAATATTTCGTTTAATTTGTTGTCTAATTCTTTTCGATTTTTGACCAATGCGACACCTTGGCTACCTCGCCCTCTTATTGGCTTGATAACCATCGGAAAGTCAATATCGAGTGAGTAATCGGTCAACTTCTCTATTGAGATCAATTTTGTTTTAGGAATAGGAATTTCGTTTTTTTTCAAAAATTCGTTCGTAAAATATTTATCATCATAAATATCCACTTGACTTGGTAACTGTCCGATGAACTGGATATCTCGGTCAAAGAAGTTCACTATTTCGTGGTTTTTATATAAAACTGTATTTAACCAAAAAGTGTTTGCCCCCTTGTCTAACGCATTTTGAATTCCCTTTTTTGTGTCTGGAAATACCCAATCCAAATCAGATTCAATGTCCGGGTTATTGACCGGAGTAACTATTCCGATATCATTCTTTGCCAATTCGCAGGCGATATCCGCTCCACTATCAGAATATCCACCCGGTTTTATTGGTTTCTGAATACCATCTTTAATTGGCGGAAGTTTTGCTTGATATAAAATCGCTGTTATTTGCAAAATATTTGTTCAGCTTGTTGCTAACAATAGAATATGGGGAATAAACCTGAATTAATTTCAAAGTCCAAACATCATCTTACCCTAAACAAAAAAAAGAACTAACCCACTGATTGGCCTGGATATTTTGCGCTGCTTTTTCCACTGTTTCGGCAACCTCGTTTAGCTCGGGTCTGTTCTAGTTTGTCATTAAATATCCATTCCAATTTCCCTTGTTTGACAGAAGGAGGGAAGTTCTTACAGAAATTTCAAATTCTTTAGTCTTGAAACTCTGAATTCGATATTTTGTAGGAGTTCAGAGAGAGAAAAAACTAAATACCGATATGCAATTTTCAAATTCTACATTGCCAAAAATTCTTATTCTAAGTATTTGCTCATTGTTCTTGCTTTCATCATGTGGCAAAGACGATGAAACAAAACGATTTGATATGGATCTTATTGAAGCCAAGGCAGAGATGCCTGCTAAAGTACGATTGTTCTTTAAAGTTGATCTTGGTGAGGATCAGCTTTTTGAAACCCTCGAACCAGCAGATTTTGATATTTACGAAGATGGTTCGTTAATCTCCAGGCTTGAGTCGCAAGCTCAAATTCAAAGGGAAGAAGGGGAGTTTCTTTTTGCTTCCATTTTACTACTCGATCTTAGTGGTAGTGTATTAAACGATAGTGAGCTTCCAAATGTGAAAAGCGCTGCACATTCTTTTATATCCTCAGTAATGCCTAACGAAGGTAATGAGCTATATGGCTCAAAAGAAATGGCTATTTATTGGTTTGACGGTGAGCAAGATATTCATCAGCTTATTGATTTTACAGCCGACCGTGATTCGTTGGCCGTTAGTATCGATTCCATCAACGAAGACATAAGTAGCGACAATTCTACAAACTTAAATGGAGCCGTCGTTCAGGGTTTATCTATCATGAATTCCAGGCTCACCGAAGCACGGTTAAATCCAAATCTTTCGGCAGCAGGATCACTGGTTATTTTTACGGATGGAACCGACCAGGCCAGCAGGGTTTCTACCCGGGAAGCACAAAATGCCGTTCGAAATGCCGGACAGGATAATGCAGTATTCACCATCGGACTCGGAGACGAAATTGACGAAGATATCTTAAAAAGTTTTGGGCGTGATGGGTTTGAGCTTGCTGAAAACTCATTCGATCTGAATTCTGTTTTTCTGGATGTAGCCCAAAAAGTAGAAAGTGAATCGAAGTCTTTTTATGTGTTGGAATATTGCACACCAAAACGTTCAGGCGAACATACGATCGAGCTACGTGCGAATTACGAAAAACAATTTGGGAGCTTCAAAACGAAGTTTACCGCCGATGGATTCACCGGCGGTTGTTCTGTCGATTAACTGGCAGAGTATACTTTAGAGAAAAGAAAATGTTGAGTGTATTAAGTAAAATATATATCAATTGTGATTTTTCAGAGGAGCTTACCTTTTGTATAATGTTTCTTTATTGATAAACGGGAAATAAATCTCCGAAAAAGTTCTTCGAAAAGAATGATCAGGTTTAGAAAAACCTAGTTTATTGAACTACTCAAAGCCTGTTCAACTGAAATTCGTATAAATCGGGCAATATTGTAGTGGGGAAGAAGAGTTTCACCGCTCCACTTATAATTTAGCCCTTCTAATCTCGATAGATATTTTTTCTCTACTCCGCCTTGAGAAAGCAGGAGAGGGATTACAATTGCATCACCTTTTTTATCAGCTTCAATAACTTCAGTTCTGAATGCCTGTTTAGCTTTTTCATGCGTTGCTTCATCGGCATCGTCTCTAACGGTAAGCGAAATGATATTTTTAAACGCTTCGCCATTTTCCACCTGAAGCTGTTGAATTTGCTTAGCGAGACTGTTACTTGTTTTAATCCACATCGTATTATCACTTTCGCGGTTTGGGCCATGAGCAACAAGTAAAACAGTTTCATTAGAAGGATCGACACTTAGTTTCTCAATTCTGTCCAAAAGAATTTCAGCTACGAGGTTATGATCATCTAATGGATTAGTGATAATCACCTTTGAATTTATTTTAAGTGGTTGAAGATTCTCCGGCATTTTCATGGTCATACGATGATTCTCCATATCATGAATCATCATAGGCATTGGGGCATCTGCAAGTGAATCACGTACTCCGAGCAGATATTCATTTTGTCTGATAATCGGACTATAAGAAGACACAAAAAGCTGAACTGCAACGATGGTTTCAACACCTTTTTCTTCTAGTTTATCAATAGCAGGTTGCATGTTCATCGCGTTAGCCATTCCCCATGCAATTTCAACATGGTAGTCGTCTTTAAGAGGTGTAGTTACCTCGATGATAGAATTATTCCAGTTTTTATCCATGCTCCCATGTGCCAGCACCAAAACCCCGATTTCAGGATTTAAGGGAATAGTTTTTTGGGAATAAACATCAGATGAGAGAACTGTTAGTAAGGCAATTATAAGAGTAGAAAAAGGGGAGATTTTTTTCAAAGTTTTGTTGAGAATCTTTATTATTTTAATTTAGACTGTTTCTAAATTAAGAATAAAAAATGATTCATGGTAGCTTGAACGAATCAAATAATTCTGAATTTTAAAGGAGTCTCATAGAGCTCTGGTAAGCTACCAAGGCGGATGTTTAGTTCAATTGATCAGGCTCAATTTCTTCTACCACAGTATATCCCCAAAAGCCAATAATACCTGAATCAGGGTCATCAGAAGTATTGTTAAACCATCGGTCTATATCTTCTTCGATATATCCTGGCCAGCCATCATAAATTTCAATAGAGGACGACACAAAACCCATAAATACTTCAATTTTCCAGCTCCAGGTAGTATTAGAATTCAAATCGATATTAAGAAAATCCTCATTTCCGTCTTGCCTCACAATTTTTGCCAGAACGATTTTATCTGGTGAATTATCTGGATCAGATATGATTTTTCTTGCGAGACTGATATCTACAGAATCTTTCAAAGCAATAATGAAAGACTCTCCTTTATCAGGAACAGACTCCCCGACTTTGAAGAATGTATACTCGCTGAGATCAGGTTTACTTTCAGTAGTATCACAGGAAAAAAGTGTAGCTGAAAAAACCAATAAAAGAAGGATTCTATTCATTTGAGTACATTGAAAGTTCAAATTTCAATTTATACGTCAAACCAAAAGATATATTTTATTAAAAGGAATCAGAGTAAATCGGTGGCAATTTATTTATGAACCTTTCATTGCTTCTTCAACCAATCGTTCTTGTTCTACATCGTGCATCTTTTTTTGCCCAGCAGCAGGGGAAGCAGATGCTTGCCGACCAGCATAGCTGAGTTTCTGACCTTTTGAAAGAATTTGATTAAAACGCTCTGCCACGAAGAACCAGGCACCCTGATTCTTAGGTTCTTCCTGACACCAGACCACTTCTTTTACATCTTTGAGCGACTTCAGGTATTCTTCAATATCACTATCCGGGAATGGATAAAACTGTTCAAGTCGGGCAATAGCCACATCATTCAGATCATTCTCTTCACGATACTTAAGCAGATCGTAATAGACCTTACCTGAGGCGATGACTAAACGTTTGGCTTTGTTTCCAATTTCATCATCTCCAATAAATGGCATGAATTTACCTTCAGCTAATTCATCGGTACTGGAGGTAGCCATAGGATGTCTGAGTAAGCTTTTCGGGCTCATCAGCACTACGGGTTTTTTATGTTCTTGCAATGTCTGTTTACGCAACATGTGAAAATATTGAGCAGGAGTAGAAAGATTCATTACCTGCATGTTATCCTCAGCGCAAAGTTGAAGAAAACGTTCAAGCCGGGCAGAAGAATGCTCAGGTCCCTGACCTTCATATCCATGAGGGAGATTCATTACCAACGAAGTGGTTTGTCCCCATTTCGCTTCACTTGAAGAGATAAACTGATCTATGATAATCTGAGCTCCGTTCACAAAATCTCCAAATTGAGCTTCCCAGATAACCAAGGCATCGGGTTTCTTTGCACTGTATCCAAATTCAAAACCTAAAGCAGCATATTCACTTAACAAGCTATTATGAACATGAAAGGCAGCTTGATCATCTTGTAAATGATTAAGAGGGGTAAAAGTCTGATTGGTTTGAGTTCCATGCAATACCGCATGACGATGAGAGAAGGTACCACGCTCTACATCCTGACCTGTGATACGAATAGTTCTGCCTTCTTTTAACAATGAACCGAAAGCAAGTGCTTCTGCAAATCCCCAATCTATTTTCTTTTCGTTGTTTTTAACAGTTTCAGCACGTTTTGCAAGTTGACGAAGTAACTTTGGATTAGCATCGAAATCTTTAGGAACGGTATTAATTTTAACAGCAATATCGTTGAGTTCTTTAGCCGGATAGGTCGTATCAGGGAATTCATTCCTTTTCGATTGTTTCGTTTCAGTACGATCTATAAGATCTTTAGTAACCTTAAGGTTAGGAGATTTTTTGGCATCCTCGAAGGCGGCTTGAAGTAATTCGTCAAATTCATCAAAAATATCCTGAGTTTCTTCTTCGGTTAGTTCTTTGTTTTTAACCAGAGAATTGGTGTATAAATCCCGAACCGTTTTATGGTCATTGATTTCTTTGTACATACCCGGTTGAGTAAATGCTGGTTCATCGCCCTCGTTATGACCATGCTTACGATAACCAATTAAGTCGATAATCACATCTTTCCCAAATTCCTGCCGATACTCCAGGGCCATCTTAATAGCATGAACCGCAGCTTCAGGGCGATCACAATTTACATGGAAAATCGGTGCAAGAATCATTTTTGCTAGATCAGATGCATACTCAGTGGACCGCCCATCTTTTGGAAGGGTAGTGAACCCAATTTGATTATTGATAATAATGTGGATTGTACCCCCGGTTGCATAACCTTCAAGTTGGGACATATTCAATGTTTCAGCAACTACTCCTTGCCCGGCAAAAGCTGCGTCTCCATGCATAAGAACGGGTAGAATTTTTTTACCTGCTTCATCCGATTCATGATGATCCTGAATAGCCCTTGCTGCACCTTCCACTACAGGACTTACAGCTTCAAGATGGCTTGGGTTTGGCATCAATTCAATTTCGATCTCTTTTCCGCTTTTTGTCTCATGCTTACCTTTTGCGCCAAGGTGATATTTCACATCTCCGGAGCCTTGAATAGTATCCGGATCCACATTTCCTTCAAATTCAGCGAATACTCTGTGGTAGGGCTTGTTCATGATATTTACGAGCATATTTAAACGGCCCCGATGAGCCATTCCCATAAAAATCTTCTCAATGTCAGCCTTGCCTGCATCTTCCAGCAGGAAGTGTATCATTGGTATAAGAGTATCATTCCCCTCTAGCGAAAATCGTTTGTGTCCGATATACTTTTTGTGAAGAAACTCTTCAAAAGCCATAGCCTGATTAAGCTTATGCAAAATCTGCTTTTTATCATCTTTGCTTAGATCGGGCTCGTTACCAGTTGACTCCATTTTCTCACGCAACCAGCGACGTTCCTCGAGATCAAGAATGTGCATGTAATCGGCACCGATGTGTTCACAATAGGTGTCTCTAAGAAGCTTTATGATCTCACGAAGGGTGGCTTTTTCTTTTCCTCCAAGCCCGCCACAGTAGAATTCACGGTCTAAGTCCCAAAGAGATAATCCGTAGTAGTCGAGATCTAATTCAGGATTATGGCCCGGTTCTTTCTCAAGTGGATCAAGATTTGCCAGCACATGCCCACGCATGCGATACATATTGATAAGTCTCCAAACACCAATTGCGCGCCGATCATGGGCTAATGTATTTCCTGCTCCGGCAAAGAGTGCAGAGTAGTTGTCCTCTCCATAAGGAATCGGATCGTATGGAATTTCCAAATCCGAAAATATTTGGTGATAAAAATCTGTTTCTCCGCTTAAAAATGTACTCACTTTCTGTAGAAATGAACCAGATTCTGCCCCTTGAATAATTCGGTGGTCGTAGGTGCAGGTCATGGTCATTACCTTGCTGATACCCAATTGATTTAGCACCTCGCGCGACATATTCTGGTACTCAGCCGGGTAGTCGATGGCACCGGTCGCGATAATTGCACCTTGCCCTCGCATAAGTCGTGGAACAGAGGATACCGTACCAATCGTACCGGGATTTGTAATACTTATTGTTGTTCCCTGGAAATCATCGATCTGTAGCTTTCCATTTCTGGCCTTATCAACAAGCTCCGCAAAGGCATAAAGGAACTCTTTGAAGTTCATTTTGTCTACGCCTTTAATGTTGGGCACTACCAAATTTCTGGAGCCATCTTTATTTGGAAGATCTACGGCTACTCCAAGATTAACTTGCTCGGGAACTACTCTGAAATGATCTTTACCATCGAAATGGTAGGTGTGATTAATTGTTGGAAACTCTTTAATAGCTTGAATAACCGCCCAACAAATAAAATGTGTGAACGAAGCTTTTGGCTCGTTACGCTTAATCAAATGTCGGTTAATGATGGTTCTGTCTTCCACCATCATTTTAACAGGAAGTACCCGCAGGGAGGTAGCAGTTGGAACCTCCAGACTTTGATCCATATTCTCAACAATCTTGGTAGCCACCCCTTTGATCTTTTGCAGATCAGCATTTTTGGGAGCATCAACCTTTTTCTCCTCCTCCTTTGACTCCTTTTCAGGCCTTTCTTTAACAGCGGCTCCGTTTGTTGGTTCAACTACTTTTGAAGATTCAGGAGTTGCTTGTTCGGGAGAAGCCTGATCTGGTTCTATGCCATTGAGTTCATCAAAATACTTTTTCCAGTGATCTGGTACTGAACCCGGGTTATCTTTGTACTGCTCGTAAAGTTCTTCTACTAATGCTGAATTCGGGCCGAAAATGGCTTCAAGTGATTTCAAGGGGTAGTTTCCTCGTACGGATTATTTAAGTCTTTGAAAGGTGTAATGCTTTTTGCTTAAAAATGGTTCGATTGATAATCAAATCTTGTTATTGAAAGCGGTTTTAAAGGTACGGAGAAGCAGATAAAAAAACGAGGTTCTTTCGTTCAAAAAAAGGAATTTAGAATCTGGTCTTGTTGTTAAGCCCCGTATGACTATAAATCAGGAATACGACATAATCATTATTGGCTCGGGGATGGGAGGAATGAGCGCTGCTGCAATGCTTGCCAAAGATGGGTATAGAGTGCTAATTCTGGAAGCAGCTTTACATCCGGGTGGTTGTAGTTCTTCGTATCCAAGAAAAGGATATATCTTTGAATCCGGCGCAACTACTTTGATTGGATTTGATGAAAATCAGCCTCTGAAAAAACTGGAAAAAGAAACAGGAATTCAAATTCCAAGAGAAGAACTCAATCCGTCTATGAAGGTATGGCTGGATGGAGAACCTATTACCCGTTATAAGGATCGGTTTGAATGGATTGAGGAAGTTGTCCGGATTTTTGGAAACAGAAAAGGGCAAAAGAAATTCTGGAATCTGGCTTTTAATTTATCCAAAGTAGTTTGGAAGGTATCGCTAAATAATCCCATGTTCCCACCTTTGAACATTAGAGATTGGTTTCAACTAGTCATCTCTAATTCTCTAAAAGATGTTTGGGTATTAAAATATGCTTTCAAATCAGTAAGACAGATAGCCCGTAACTGTGGAGTCGATTCCAAAAAGTTTGTTAGATTTCTGGATGAGCAGTTGATGATTACGGCTCAGTCAAAATCAAATGATACTCCGTTCCTGTTTGGTGCTCCGGGTCTCACTTATACAAATTACTCTAATTATTATGTTCCAGGTGGATTAATTGAAATGATCAATACCATCAAAAAATATGTAGAAGGAAAAGGTGGAGCACTTCAAACTAAAGAAGCAGTAATTGAAATTGAGGAGGATGGTGATGAGTTCTTAATCAAAACAAAAAAAGATCGCGCCTATAAAGCCCCTGTCATTATTTCCAATATCCCGATCTGGAATATGCCCGATATCTCCAAAGGAAAGATGAAATCCTATTTCCAAAAAGATGCTTCCCATTTTGATGAAGCCTGGGGCGCTTTAACCATGGGAATTGCTACTACCGATACCTATCCAGGGAACCTGGGTATCCATCACCAAATTCATCTGGACGGGAAGAAGGTTCCATTTACTCAATCTGAATCTATCTTTGTATCCATGTCGAAACGGGGAGATGTTGAACGAGCGCCTGAAGGCGAACGGACGTTAAACGTTTCATGTCACGCGAGTCCGGAAGTTTGGTTTGGGATGGGCGACGAGTATGAATCCAATAAAGAAGAAGTTCACCAATATATTCTGGCACAGCTTAAAGAGAAACTTCCCGGATTTGCTAAATCTGAAATTAAAGTAGCAGACACTGCCACGCCGGTAAGCTGGGAAAACTGGGTGTACCGAAAAAAAGGCAGGGTGGGTGGAATCCCCCAAAGCATGGCACGAAGCTTGCTCAACTGGTCTCCGAACAAAACTCCATTTAAAGGGTTATATCTGGTTGGCGATACCACATATCCGGGACAAGGAATTCCGGGCGTAACTTTAAGTGGGATAAACGTATATTATCGCGTTTTAAAAAATCACAAAAAACCTGTTTCCGTTTGAATCAATTTCAGCCTAATACTCAATTCTCGATATTTCCACCGGCTATCAAATATCTCCTTATAGCTAACGGTATCATCTTTCTTATCACCAAAAGTATGTTTACAGGTGGCTGGACTCCGATTGGTGAAATCGTTGCCCAATACTTTGCGTTATGGTCTTTAGGAGGAGGGAGTTCATTACCCTCGTTTATGCCTTGGCAGTTGGTTACTTATATGTTTCTACATGCCGACTTAAGTCATATTTTCTTTAATCTTTTTGCCCTTTGGATCTTTGGGCAAGCTATAGAGAACCTCTGGGGAACCCGCCGTTTTGTGATCTATTATCTCCTGACAGGAATTGGTGCTGCGATTATTCATATGACGGTGGGCGGATACTTTACCTACACCATTGGAGCTTCAGGTGCGGTATTTGGAATTCTTCTCGCTTTTGGAATGATGTTTCCCAATCAATATATCATACTACTATTCCCGCCTATTCCTATTAAAGCAAAATACTTTGTGGGAATTTATGGGGCTTTTGAATTGTTTTCCGGGTTGTCTCGATCAGACAGTGGGGTAGCTCATTTTGCTCACTTAGGCGGTTTGGTTGTTGGATTTATATTGATCAAGCTTTGGAAGATTAAAAAACCCTATGATAATTAAGTAGAAGATGGCAACTAATTCATTTGGATATTCGGTGAAGAGGGGATTCGCGGCAATGCCGGATGCATTACGTGCAATTATTCTGCTTAATGCAGCAACATTCGTAGCTCAATTCATATTCTTCGCATTCTTTGGAATAGATCTTTCTACTTATCTTGGTCTTAATACCAATATAGTTGTTACCATCACCCAGCCATGGAGGATTGTTACCTACATGTTTCTCCACTCGATGGGGAATCTGTTCCATTTTATTTTCAATATGCTTTGGTTATGGTGGATGGGACGTCCTGTCGAAGAACGACTTGGTCCGCGTAGTTTCCTTACTATTTATTTTGGTGCCGGGTTAGCTGGTGCATTGGTAGACGTTGCTTTAAGCTTTGCAGCAGGTACAACCTTAGTAATAGGTGCCTCTGGTGCTGTATTTGGTGTGATGGTGGCTTTCGCAATGCTTTTTCCCAGAACTCCGATTATGTTATTTCTTCTTCCTCCGATTGAAGCCAGATATGTAGTTGGTGGATTGATAGCTCTGGATATTATTTTTCTTAATAGTGGCGGGCAGGTTGCCCGATTGGTTCACTTGGGTGGAGCACTTGGTGGTTTTTTATTAATGCGTGCTCACAATAATGGATTCGATCTGAGCTTGATTCCGCGTTATTTTGAATATCTCTATAGAAAGTTTAAACCTTCAGGTACTCCAAAAGCCAGAAAAAGAAACAAAAATATGAGCATTGTGAGCGATGCGGAAGTGATTGAAGAGGTAGATCAAAGTGAGTTAGACGAGATTTTAGAGAAAATATCCAAGAAGGGATACGATGCACTTTCCAAGGAAGAGAAAAAGAAACTATTTGAATTAAGTAAAAAAGATTAGGGCAAAGATGGCGGTAATTAAACGAAGAGATTCAATTCAGGTAATGGTTGGGGATGTACCTGTGGGAGGAAAGGCTCCAATTGTAGTTCAGTCGATGACCAATACCGATACAGCAGATATAGATGAAACCGTAGATCAGATTGATCATCTCCATCTCGCAGGTTCTGAAATTGTCCGGATTACTGTTAATAATGATCAAGCAGCAAAAGCGGTACCACATATAAAGGAGAAACTGCTTAACCGTGGGGTTAATGTGCCCATTGTCGGGGACTTTCATTACAACGGGCATGTTCTGCTTACAAAGTATCCCGATATGGCTGAGTCACTGGCAAAATTGAGGATTAATCCCGGGAATACAGGCACTAAAGCCAGAGATAAGAATTTTACTACTATTGTAGAGCAGGCTATCAAATATGATAAACCCGTTAGGATTGGGGTAAACTGGGGGTCTTTGGATCAACAGCTTCTTGCTCAGAAAATGGATACCAATAATCAGCTTTCATCTCCAAAATCGGCAAAAGAAGTAATGCTCGATACCATGGTAGAAAGTGCCAAACGCTCTTCAGCTTTGGCTGAAGATGTAGGGCTAGGTTCTGATAAGATCATCATAAGTTGCAAAATGTCGGGTGTGCAGGATGTGATTGAAGTTTACACTCGAATTGCGGAAGTAGTCCCTTATCCATTACATGTGGGCTTAACCGAAGCAGGAATGGGTATGAAAGGGATGGTAGCGAGTTCTACGGCTTTGTCTGTAATTCTGCAACGGGGAATAGGCGATACCATCAGGGTTTCGCTAACCCCTCAACCGGGAGCAGATCGGGCTTTGGAAGTACAGGTAGCTCAGCAAGTTCTGCAGTCGTTGGGCATCAGAAGTTTTCTCCCTCAGGTAACTTCGTGCCCGGGTTGTGGTAGGACCAAAAGCACCTATTTTCAAGAATTAGCAGAGGAAATTCAGGATTATATCGTTGAATCAATGCCTGTCTGGAGGGAAGTATATCCCGGAGTAGAAGAAATGGACGTGGCAGTAATGGGCTGTGTGGTAAACGGCCCAGGAGAATCAAGAGCCGCAAATATTGGTATTTCTCTACCAGGTACATTCGAAGAACCCAAAGCTCCGGTTTATATTGATGGAGAGCATTCTACAACATTAAAGGGAGATCATATCGGGAAAGAATTCCGAAAAATTCTCAATGATTATATAGTAGAAAACTATAGCAGAAAAAATTAGACTATTCTTGTAGAAGTATAGTACTTCAGCCTCCCGTCATGCGCATAAATTGCTCACTTTCACATTAAAATGTAACCCCTTACATTAAATAAATTCTTTTGATGTTTTCTGAATAAGTACTCAAAATGACTCATTGAAGAAAGGTATAAAGTATAATTAATTGTAATAATTTGTTTTATACCTATTCTATTAAAAATAAATGAAAAAAGGACTATTAATAATTTTTTAAAAAAAGCCCTTTTCTGGTTGAAAAAATGTAAGCGCTTTCATTATTTTAACTATGTAGTTTAATTATGAGTCACTATAAGCGATATGAAATTAAAAGTTCTTCTCTCAGTCCTCACACTAAGTTTGATAACTATTTCAGCTCAGGCCCAATATGGTAAAATCAGGGGAGTAGTAACCGATGCCGAAACCGGAGAAACAATTATTGGCGCAAGTGTCTTAATTGAAGGTACTACAAAAGGGGCTGCAACTAATATAGATGGTGAATATATCATCCTTGCAGTAACTCCTGGTTCAGTCTCACTTCGAATATCTTATATCGGTTACAATACTACAGTAATAGAAGATGTGCGGATCAATATAGACCTTACAACACAAATTGACGTTCAACTTTCTCCGGAAACTGTTGAGGGTGAAGAAGTAGTAGTAGTAGCTCAAAGGGAGCTGGTTCGAAAAGATGTGACAGCAAGCCTTTCTTCTGTTGGGGCAGAAGAAATTGAAGCGATTCCGGTAGAAGATTTTAGTGAAGTTGTGGAGCTTCAGGCAGGAGTAGTTGATGGGCACTTCAGAGGAGGGAGAACAGGCGAAGTAGGCTATTGGGTTGATGGTGTACCGGTGACAGATGCTTATGATGGAAGTTTATCTGCTGGTGTAGAGAATTCTTCGGTACAGGAAGTACAGGTAGTTACAGGTGCCTTTAGTGCAGAATATGGTCAGGCAATGAGTGGTATTGTAAACATTGTCACTAAAGACGGAGGTGACGAATTTACAGGTAGCGTTCACGCTTTTAGTGGTGATTACGTGTCTACCCGAGATGAAATATTTACTAACATTGATGATATCAATCCGGTTGCAGTTCGCAACTTGGAAGCAAGTTTGGGTGGACCAATCATTAAAGAAAAACTTTCGTTTTTTAGTTCTGTTCGTTATTTCAATAATGAAGGTTGGTTTTATGGTCAACAGCGGTTTACCAGAACCGATGTGGGAGTTAATGATCTGGGGCAAATCGCTCTGCTTGATACTACAGGTTCCGGAAATGGGGAATTTGTGAGTATGAATCCATTTAGTAAAATTAATGGGCAGTTGAAGCTTACATGGAATGTTGCCAGAGGATTTAAAATAGCTATTAATGGTATTTATGGGACAGATAATTCAGTATCGGGCTATGATCATACTAACAAGTTCTTGCCAAGTTTTGCACGAGATCAATTTTCCACAAACAGAAGTTTCTATATAAAAGCAACTCATTTGCTTTCGAATACTACTTTTTACGATCTAAGCCTTTCTAACAGTTATAAGCAATTTGAATCTTATGTTTATGAAGATCCTTTTGATGACCGATACCTGCCAAATGATTATGCGGGAATTCGTGCGAGTAATGTAGTTTCAAATTTTAGAATTGGGGGAACAGATAATGGCAGATATGAAAGAGAAACTGATACTTATATTGCGAAATTTGATTTAACCAGCCAGGTTGATAATCAGAACCAGGTTAAAATGGGGGTTGAATTCCGGCAGCACAATTTAAAGGAGCAGAGTTTTACCTCTATTGTTATTGATGAAAACAGTGGAGTGGTAGGTTTATTTGATAATGGTTCTTTTGATGTAAATCCATTTGAATTTTCCGGGTATATCCAGGATAAAGTTGAAGTAGGTAATCTGATTATTAACGCAGGAGTTCGTTTCGACTATTTTGATGCAAACTTCAGAGTATTCAGAGACCCTACCGATCCTTCTGTTGTTTTCGCTGAGCAAAGATCTGATGATCTGAGTTTAGTTTTTGAAGATTCTGAGCCTACTTTTAAGTTTAGCCCTCGCTTGGGAATTGCGTTTCCTGTATCAGAAGGGGGTGTAGTTCACTTTTCGTATGGACACTTCTTCCAGATTCCAAACTTCTCGCTTTTATATCAAAACCCATATTTCAGACTTAATAGCGGTGGTTCAGGGTTGATCGGCCTTCTGGGTAACTCAAACCTGAAGCCTCAAAAAACTGTGAATGGCGAGCTTGGTTACAAGCAGGAACTAAGTTCCAGTTCAGCTATTGAAGTAACAGCATTCTTCAGAGATATTCGGAATCTTGCCGGTACCGCAACTGACGCGATTGCAGTTCAGGGGACTTCCGCCAGATACGGAATCATAACGAATTCAGATTTCGGTTTTATAAAAGGAGTAGTTTTAGCATTCGATCAGAGCTTCGGCCGCAGTATTTTTATGTCTGCTGATTATACTTTTCAGATTGCAGAAGGTAATGCTTCTGATCCCGCTCAGGCATATAATGCTGCAGCCGCAAAAACAGAATTAGAGAAAGTTATAGTCCCTCTTAACTGGGATCAATTACATACATTGAATGTTACCGGTTCATATAGAACAACTACTGGTTGGGGTGCAGCAGCTATTTTTACTTCAGGATCTGGTTTTCCTTATACCCCTGATTTCTCCAGTGTTACTACAAGTATTACTCCTCCTTCTGAGATTTCTCTGAACAGCTCAAGACGACCTTTTATCTATAATCTTGATATCAATGTAACTAAAGATATTGAGCTTCAGGGCTCTCAAAGCATTCAGATTTACGGAAGGGTGGATAACCTTCTTGATCGAGGAAACGAGCGGGGTGTTTTTGGAGACACGGGAAGAGCAACATACTCACTCTATAAAAATGAAGACGCAAAAACCTTTTTTGGAGACCAGTTCTTCCTCGATCAAAATTACATTCGTCCTGATTTTTATAACGAACCGAGAAGAGTTGTTTTCGGGTTCAGATACAGATTTTAATATCAAAAAATTTAACAAAGCCTAACCATGCTATTTAAAAAGCTTTTAAGCATTTGTATTATCTCATTTTTGGCTCAGGGAGCAGTTGTTATTGCGCAGCAGGCTTCTATTCCTGAGTTTTTAAGAGACCCACAATACCGATCAAGCAGGAACTTTGAAAAAAGTTCAACTTCTGATGGTAATCGGGTTCTCATTACTTTCTTTAACACCGGTCTTTTAGGTGGAGTAGGAGAAGCCAGGGGTGAATGGCCAAGAGGCTCAGATGTTAACTACGTTGGTGATGTATCTCCTGTAATTGCACTGGAAGTTCCGGTTGATACAGATAATGATGGTGTAGCAGATACATTAGTTCAACACACACTTACTAATCGAGGACCACGAGCTGGCCAGGGGCCAAGACCCGGTGAGACTGATTTCTGGGGATTTGAGCCAATGGGCGGGTTTGCAAATAATGATGGAATAAACGATCGTCCGGCAATCAGCACAGATCCATATACCTGGCCTGATAGGTGGCCAGATCAACCAGACTGGGTAGATCCTTCAGGCGAAACGGAATGGAATGGTTTTTTTGGACGTGATATTTTTAATGCCGATTTCGAAACTTATTTTTGGACTGACGATCACAACGATCGGTTTATGCAGGAGCGATACGGTTTCTTTCCTGATTCAACAGATGAAACCAGAAATGGACAAGGTCTTGCGATGGGGATTCGCGGTTTACAATGGAGCCAATTCCTTGCTCAGGATGCTATGTTCTATATCTACGAGCTAACCAATACAAGCACTACTACATACCCCAGAGTATCCGTTGGACTCGCCGTAGGTACTGCAGCTGGAGAAAGTGGTATTAGCGGAAGTGGTGACACCCAGGATGACCTTGCCTTCTTTGATCAGGCGAACAGAATTGTGTATTCATGGGATGCTGATGCAACTAATGCGGATGGAAATGATGTAGGTTATGTTGGATATGCATTCATGGAAAGTCCTGGTGACCCAAATGATGGAATTGATAATGATGGCGATGGCGATCCTTCTGAACTTAATGTAGATGGGTTCCCATACGTAGATCCTGCACTAGCCGGGACAAATAATATCTTTCTAAGCGTAGATTTTGAGCCAAGAACTATCAACGAAGGCGATCCGATTATACTTATTGATCAGCAAACTGGTGAGCGTTCCAAAGTTTTCATGCCAAATGGTCCACTAACCGTAGAATCGCAGGGCTATACGTATAATCTTACACCAGGTATTACTATTGAAGAATCGAAAGAAGAAATTCAGGGGCAAATTGATAGAATTACTGTAACTGAAAAAAATCTCATCGATGAAGATTTAGACGGAGTAATTGATGAGGACGTATTCCTTCACTTCGAAAGACGTCAGCAGGCAATTACAGGTGAGGTAATTACACTCCCAGCTCTTAGATACATAAACTACGTTGGGTTTGCCAACGCCGTTGGCGAGGGTGACGGAACCAGGCAAGATTCAATCCAATTCGGCTTACTTAATAACATGATTGATGAGGCCGGAGATGACGGTATTGATAATGATGGCGATTGGGATCCAATTACTAACGATGTTGGAGCTGATGGCCGGGCTGGTACTGGAGATGCTGGTGAGGGTGATGGTCGTCCAACAAATGGAGAGCCTAACTTTGATGCTCTCGATAAAGATGAAACGGATCAGGTAGGACTTTCCAGTTTCTATTACTTTACTCCTCCGGGAGCCGTGAGATTTAACGATGATGCTCAGGTTTGGAGTGCAATGTCACCTGGATTTTTCACAACGAATAACGAGCTATCTCAGCAACAGGCTAATGGTGGTATTGATGGAGACTTTATTTTCAGCTCCGGGTATTTCCGGTTAGAACCTGGACAGACTCTGCGCTTCTCTCTTGCATTGGTATTTGGAGAAGATCTTGCAAACATCACAAACAATGTGAAGACTATTCAGGAAATTTATGACCGGAACTATAACTTTGCACGTCCTCCGGAAAAGCCAACACTAAAAGCTGCTGTAGGTGATGAGAAAATTACTCTATACTGGAATAGTATTGCAGAGCAAAGTGAAGATCCGGTACTAGGTCAGGACTTTGAAGGCTATAAGATTTTCAAAAGTACAGATCCAAACTTCCTTGACCCGGATAGAATTACGGATGCCTTCGGAAACGATGCGTTGTTAGAGCCAATAGCACAGTTTGATTTAGATAATGGAATAAATGGTCTTTGGCAGCCGGCAGAGGATACATCATCAGCTATAGAAGATCCCTCATATATATACAATCCTGATCTTGCCGATCGGGTTAGAGGGGTTCCATTCTATCTTGGTGATGACAGCGGTCTTGCACACTCTTTCGTAGACACAAATGTGGTGAACGGGCAAAAATATTATTACTCCCTCGTTAGCTATGACAGAGGTAGCATCGATTTCTATCCTGCTGAAAATAATTTCTCAGTAACTGTACGAGAAGATGGATCAGTAATCACAGATATAAATGTGGTGGAAGTTGAACCAAATACTTCTGTACTGGGTTATCAAGCCGGGAACATTGCCGGAGATATTACTCAAAACTCAGGTTCAGCAACCGGAGAGGTATTTGTTGAAGTACTGGATCCTCTTTTCTTAGGCGATAATACAGAATATGAAATCACTTTTGATGGAAGTGATAACCTTAGAGCATCAACTTACTCCGTATCGGCAGGAGGGAATGTTATTTTGGAAGATGCTGAAATAACAGACTCTGAATCCAATATTTTTGATGGTATGCGGGTAGCTTTCCAAAATGATGCAAACCGTGTTGATGTTGATAATTCGTCATGGAATGAGCCTGAAGGTATGATCGAGGTACTGGTGCGGGAAGGGACATTAAGTAATAGTCCTTTCTGGCAGTTTGAAGGAATCAAAGCCCCGTATGATTATGAGGTTATTTTTTCCGATGAAATTATTGCCACGTCATTAGATACTGTAAACGGAAGCGGATTTCAGGCACGGAATACTCCTTCAGTTCAAACATTTTTCAAGGTTCGAAATGCCACAAACGGTGTGGATGTTCCATTTGCCCTTGACGAAAGCCAGGGAACTGCTGATGGAAGACTGGGCGACAGAGAATTTGTTTATATCTATGATACCTTTGGTGATTCTCTCAACATGACCTATGAATTCCGAATCAGATATGAGAGTGTAATTGGGCAGGGACGTGTTCCAACCGGAGATTTACCAACAGATGGAGATGTTTATACGATCAGAACGTATAAATCTTTCCGCTCGAATGACAGTTATGCATTCACTACTACCGCGTCTGATGTAGATGGAGATGTAGCCAAATCAGAGCTTGACCTGGTTCGGGTTGTACCAAATCCTTATGTGGCAGCAGCTAGTTGGGAGGGAAAACTTCCCCCAACCATTACAAGTGGTAGAGGAGAACGGAAGATTCAATTCCAGAATGTTCCTGCTGGTTCGGTAATTCGTATCTTTAGTGTAAGAGGAGACTTGGTTAGAGAATTAAGACACGAAACCACCATTGATCGCGGGTATGTGGATTGGGATTTAAAAACAAGAGAAAACCTTGAAGTGTCTTACGGAGTGTACTATTACCATTTGGAAGCACCCGGAGTAGGAACAAAAACCGGAAAGATTGCACTTATCAAATAATCAGCTATGAATCTATTTAGTAAAACTTTCAAAATTAGTGCACTTACTGTTATAACCTTTATAGGGTTTGTAGGTGAGAGTTATGGGCAGGACAAAGTAGGTAGTACAGCCGCTCAGTTTCTGGGAATTACATCTGGTGCAAGAGCTTCTGCAATGGGAAGTGCCTATGTAGCTTTAAGTGATGATGCCAGTGGAATGTACTGGAACCCTGCAGGTTTAGCACGTTCAAATAATAGCCTTGTTTCCTTCTCCAATATGAACTGGTTTGTTGACACGCAAATTCAGGATGCTTCCGTGATTATTGATGGAAATGAAAAGGGTAAATTTGCACTCTCCGTTCGGGGCATTAACTATGGTGATATTAATGTAACCACTATAGAACGTCCTGAAGGTACCGGAGAACGATTTACTCCCAAAGACCTCACAATAGCTTTTTCTTATTCAAGATTTGTTACCGAGCGGTTTTCTCTTGGAGCAACAGGGCGATATGTGCAGCAGAAAATCTGGAATGAGTCTGCTTTAGGTTTTGCGATAGATTTGGGAATGATTTACACTACTAATTTCAAAAACCTGAAAATAGGCATGTCGATTCTAAACTTTGGTACTGATATGGCGCTAAGTGGCGATGACCTCAGAAGAGCCATTGATATCGACGAAAGTATTGAAGGTAATAACGATAGATTAGAAGCATTTTTAGGAGTGAAAGATTGGCCTATGCCTCTAGTATTCCGTGTAGGAATGGCTATGGATCTGGTCGATATGGAAAATCATAAAGTCATTTTTGCTTTGGATGCGAAACATCCGAATGACAACTCAGAAAGCATTGATGTTGGAGTCGAATACGGATTCAACGATTTGGTTTTTTTAAGAGGGGGGTATCGAAGTTTCTTATCTTCCCAGACAGAAGATCAAAGTCTTACAATGGGTTTTGGTCTCAAGTATGAATTTAGTGGAGTAAAGGCAAACCTTGGGGCCGCTTATATGACACACGAATATTTAGATAATCCGCTATTGTGGACTATTGAAATTGAATTTTAACAAAAACTGCGTAAGCAGAAAACAATCACAAAAAAAGGAGCAAACATGAATAAGGTTACTACCTTACTCGGTGCTGTACTTATAGCTTTTTTAAGCGTTAATAGTACACAAGCACAAGATGTTATTTCTATCAGCGCTGCTAAAGACAGTACTGATGGTGCTATGGTTACGGTTAAAGGTATTGCGGTTACCCCAAGCCTGGAATCTGGATCAAGAACATCTTTTTATATTCAACAAGATGGTGTTGGAATCAATATTTTTGATTTCGGTACTCCTGCTAGAATTGTAGAAGCTGGAGATAGCATCATGGTTACAGGTGAAGTTGATACATTCAATGGACTAAAAGAAATAGTTGTATCTGATGTAGATACAGATATAACAATTATCAATTCAGGAAACGATATCCCGGCACCAAGAGTAATTTCTTATCAGGAATTCGTTGATGCAGGAGACCCGGAAACAGATACCCTAAAAATTCAGGGAAGCCTGGTTAGAATTAACGGATTGATGACAGACCCGGGTACTTGGCCAGCAGATACAACTGCAAGTTCTTCAAACGTATCTGCTACTGACAAAAATGACAGCACTTACGCAATTCGATTGCTTGCAGATACAGAAGCTATTGGAGTCACACCTCCTGCCGGAATGTTTGACTTGATCGGTGTTGTGGGTACATTTAATGGATCTCAGATTCAACCACGATTTGCATCAGATGTTGTTGGATACTTTGATGTTACTTTCCAAGCTGATATGACTGAATTTATTGATTCAGCTGCGTTCATTCCTGGTGAAGACTTTGTTACTATGCCAGGAGCTATGAATGGTTGGGATACTGCTGCTGATACGCTAACTGACGCAGATGAAGATGGAGTCTATTCTAAAACACTAACTCTAGCAGCTGGTGACTACAGTTGGAAGTATTTCCTACACACTGGTAGAATCACTGGTGGATACGAAGGTGATCCAAACAGATCTCTTACTGTAACAGAAGACACTACTTTAGCTGCTGATGCGCCAAGAATCGATTTTCCTGATTTGACGGATGCTACATTCGGTGAAGTACAATTATTCTTCCAGGTTAATATGGAAGTTCAAATTTTGAATGGAAGTTTTGACCCAACTAATGAACAGCATAGTGTTACTGTAGCTGGTGGAATGAATGGTTGGAGTGCAACAGCAAATTCATTAACTGCTGGTCAAACTGAAGGTATATACGAGACAACAATCACCATTCCAACCGCATCTATACCTCAAACCTGGGGGTATAAGTTTGTATTAAATAATGGTGAAACAGTTTGGGAAAGTGTAGCTCCGGAAACACCACAACAAGGCGGAAACCGAATCATCAGTGTAGATGAAAACAGTTTCAATGCCACTACAGATAATTATGTAGCTGTAAATAACTCAGGAACTCCACCATTTTTCTCAGATGTCACTTTAGAAGATATCTTTGCAGAAGAAACAGATGTTGTTTTTGAAGTAGACTTGAGACCAGCTTATTACCATCTGGCTGATAGTTCAGAATTACCTGAAGATGTACAGATTTCCGGAGAAACCGGTATTGCAACTTCCATCGATTTTCTAGCCGCAAATGGGCCTTTAGTAACAGGGGGAACCTGGGATACTTGGGGCGCTGGTCTTGGAGATGATCCTGACCTTGTCTTAAATGATAATGGAGAGGATGGAGATTTAGTTGCAGGTGATAGCGTATGGTCGTTTACTCGTACCTTCGGAGTAGCAGAAGCGAAAAAAGGAACGTTTAAATTTGGCGTAAACGGACTTGATAATGAAGCTGGTGTTGGAGCAGATCATACCTTATCTATCGAAGGAGACCGAGTTTCTTTCGTCTTCGGTGCAGTAATTCGTGCTGATTCCGTATATGACGATCTTTACGATCCATATATTCTTGCTACTACAGAGGGACCAACTGTGGTTCGAAGAGGTGGAGCAAACGATAATGGAATTACCATTCCTAACGAAATCGATGAGATACCTGGTAAGTTTGCTCTTGAGCAAAACTATCCAAACCCATTCAACCCATCTACAAACATTAGCTTTAACCTTCCGATAAGCTCTCAGGTAACACTAAAAGTGTATAACATCCTCGGGCAGGAAGTAGCTACCCTTGTAAATGGCAAGCTAAGCTCAGGTCTTCACAGTGTGAGGTTTGATGCAAGTGGCCTTTCATCTGGCATGTATCTGTACAGAATCGAAGCAGGTTCTTTCGTACAGAACAAAAAGATGATGCTAATTAAATAAGATTTCTTAATAAGTCTTTTCTCGCAGGTACCTTGACCGGTACCTGCGTATTTAAAAAAACAATCAGCAAGTGGCTTCAACTATTTACGACATAGCAAAGCAAGCGGGGGTAAGTATTGCTACCGTGTCAAGGGTGTTTAATCAGAGCAATAGTGTTTCTGAACGTACCCGTAAGAAAGTATTAGATGTAGCTGAAGCTGTAGGCTATCATCCTCAGGCTTACGCTCAGGGCCTGGCAAGTCGAAAAAGTAATACCATTATGGTAGTTGTTCCTGTTATCTCGAACTACTTTTTTATGGAAGTACTTGGAGGAGTTCAGGATAAGCTGCAGGAACTCGGGTATGAGCTTAGTATTTTCAATGTTACAGCAAATGATAATCTTTTCGCTCAGGTAGAGCATGTAATAAAGCGGCGCTGGGCAAAAGGATATCTTTTCATTTCCATTCACCTTCAGGAAGAGCAGTGGAAACAATTAACACGATATGATGTGCCTATCACTTTGGTGGATGAGCACTATGAAGGTTTTGATTCCGTAAGTGTAGATAATGTACAGGGTGCATACAGTGCAACAAAAAGCTTACTTGATATGGGCTTTAAAAGAGTAGCGATGCTTGCAGCACTTAAATCTTCAAAACCTATTCGCGATCGCTTAGTAGGCTACAAAAAAGCTCTAGCTGAAAAAGGACTTCCATTTTGTGAATCCCTCATTATTTCCGGAGAATCTCAATACCGTGATGGTTTTACCGAACGGGGAGGGTATGAAGGAATGATCAAGATGCTGAAGATGGAAGAAGTACCGGAAGCCTGTTTTTGTGCTTCAGATATTCAAGCCGTTGGTGCCCTTAAGGCAATGAAAGATATTGGGAAGCATATTCCGATTATTGGTTACGATGATATTGAATTGTCAGAGTATATAGGGTTATCCACTATTCGGCAGCCAATGAGAGATATGGGATTCTATGCTACTCAAAATTTAGTAGAACGTATGAAAAATCAAGGGAAAGCAATTTCCCAGACGATCTATTCACCAGAGTTAATTCATCGCTCATCCACAAATGGGTTAGCAAACTGATAATAAAATCCCGACATGATCAGAGTTTTATTTTGCTTAGCATTATTGATTACATCCTATCAGTTTCAGTTATCAGCACAAGAGAGTATCGATGTAACATTTCGACATTATCCTAATACAAATGCTCTAAGAGTGTTTGTTCCTGGTGAGTTCAATAATTGGGGAAATAATTCGAGTGGTCAGATAAGTACAACTGATGGATCCTTAATGATAGAGGATACCGAGAATGGCTTTTGGTATAAAAAAATTAGTCTAACAATAGGAGGAGGAACCGCTACTTATGAAGGACAATCAGGTTACCTTTATAAGTTTCATGAGCAGTATAATGCCAGCGGCACCTCCTGGGAATGGTATAAAGATCCTTTAAATGATATCGCATTAGGGGATAATAGTGATTCTTATATAAGAGTAACTCACCCAATGATATTTCAGTTTCAAACTTCCGAAAATGGAGTTTCAAATGAAGAAACACAAATTTGGGCGACGGTAGCAGCAAAAAACTCTGATTCTATTGATGTTGCTGATTCAAAATATTACTTGAACGGTAATTTAGAGGAAGATTTCTCCGCTAATTATGATAAAGACCGACAACTTTTCTCAATTACCGATTTATCAGTATTCGATTTAATAACAGGTAAAAATAAGATCAGACTTGAAGCTGTAACAAAAGCAGGTGAATCGGTGACTGATTCTCTGGAATTTTTCTATCTGCCTGATATTGAACCTGAACTTGAAGCTCGTCCTGAAGGGTTAGAGGATGGAATTACTTATGAGAATAATGTAAGGCTGTCTCTCTTTGCTCCTAAAAAAGAGTACGTTTTTGTGATTGGTGACTTTAATGACTGGAGCCTGGATGAAGCATATTTGATGAAAAAAGATTCATTAAACGCCGACAGTGTTTGGCATTGGATTGAGATAGAAGGATTAACTGATGGAACTCAATATGCCTTTCAATACTTGGTTGAAGGAGAACTGGCAATAGCTGATCCTTATGCTCCTTTATTATTACACCCAAGTGAAGATAATGGAATTCCAGCATCAGTATTTCCAAACTTAAAAGAATACCCCACCGGTAAAACTTCAGGCTATGTTGGACTAATAGAGCCCGGAAAGCAGGAATATGACTGGGAGGCAACGAATTATGTACGCCCGGATAAAGAATCATTAGTTATTTATGAGCTACTCATCAGAGATTTCCTGGAAGATCATAGTTTTAATTCACTTATAGATTCGCTGGATTACCTGGAACGACTTGGGGTGAATGCTATAGAGCTAATGCCTGTAAGTGAGTTTGACGGAAACGAAAGTTGGGGGTATAACCCCGGATCACATATTGCTCTTGATAAATATTATGGTACTCCGGAAGCGTTCAAGAAATTTGTTGATGAAGCCCATAAGAGAGGTATTGCTGTAATTCTGGATGTGGTAATGAATCACGCCACAGGCAGGCATTCTTTATATCAATTATATGATTATGGTGAAAATCCATATTTCAATACCACACCTACTCATGCATTTAATGTGTTTAATGATTTCAACCATCAATACTCAGGTACTCAGTATTACACAAAAAGAATGATTGAACATTGGATTAATGAATATAAAATTGATGGATTCAGGTGGGATTTAACAAAAGGATTCACTCAAAACTGTACTGAAAGCGATGGTGCTTGTACAGGGCGCTATCAACAGGATAGAGTTGATCTGCTGAAGAAATACGCAGACTATCAATGGGCATCAGATCCCGATTTCATTGTAATTTTTGAGCACCTTGGAACGAATCAGGAAGAAAGTGAATGGGCAAATTACCGTATTGGTGAAGGTAAAGGGGTGATGCTTTGGGGAAACATGAACGGGGCTTATAACGAAGCTACTATGGGCTATAACGAAGGAAATAAATCTAATTTTTTTGGTGTTCTTTCTGAATCCAGAAGTTTTCAAAAAAGACATCTCGTTGGGTACATGGAAAGTCATGATGAGCAATGGCTCATGTTCAAAAACCGAAGCTTTGGTAATTCCTCGGGAGCCTATGATGTAAAAGACCTGAGCACCGCGGTAAGCAGACAAAAAGTAGCCGGGGCTTTTTTCTTTACTCTTCCGGGACCAAAAATGATCTGGCAATTTGCAGAGGTTGGCTATGGATATGGTGATAATGGCGAACAATGTTTGAAACCGGGAGATGGAAGTGATGGGGTTTGCCCTTCATTTGCTCCGGGAAGAACAGACCAAAAGGCAATCAGGTGGGATTACTGGAACAATCCGGACACTGAAGAGCGTATTAAACTGTACAAAACCTGGAGTGCATTGATAAATCTCCGAAGAAGTTCAGGAGCTTTTACCAATCCCGATATATTTTCTCACGATTTAACCGGAGATACAAAATGGGTTAAAATGGTTCATTCTGATTCAGATGTGGCCATTATCGGAAATTTTGGGGTTACCACTAACTCGATGGAGTTCACTTTCCCATCAACCGGAAACTGGTTTGATTTCTTTACAGGTGAAAGTTTCGATGTAGGAGACGGTACGATCACTTATGATCTCGGACCGGGTGAGTTCAAAGTGTTTACCACTAAAGAATTCGAGACTCCCGAGGAAGGAATAACTGTAGAAAATGAACGCGAAAACGTTTCAGGAGCACCATCATCTTTCCAGCTTTATCAGAACTACCCGAATCCATTCAATCCATCTACTAACATCACTTTTGATGTCGCAAAATCAGGTCCGGTTACCCTTGAAGTGTATGACATAGTAGGACGGAAAGTTGCCGAACTAGTGAACGAAGTAAAGTCAGTGGGAAACTACACCGTTACATTTGATGCTTCTTTTTTAAGCAGTGGAATGTATTTGGTAAGATTTCATGCCGGGCAGATTACTCAAACACAAAAAATGACTCTTTTAAAATAAGGATATGAAAAAGCTTAGGATACTGATCGCATTGCCCATCCTGATTCTTACTTGTCAGAAACCAGTAGAATACAAAGGTTCGCAAATCATAGGGCTGGCAAGTCCGGTAAACTTGGGTTTTGAAACTACAGAGATTGTTCTGGAAGACTTTTTTATTAATGACGACCTGGTTACAAACATAGAAGTGCCCGAAGGAATTACATTCTCAAAATCTGAAGATGGCATTTTGATACTTCAGGGATCAATTTCAAAACCAGTAGATGTTCTTACTATTACCGCTGCTGGCGAGGAGTGTGCTATACTGCTCAAAAAATCAGCGAAAGAAGAAGTTGAACTTGTTTTTAACGCTCAAGGCAACGAGTACCAAACCGTACAGCTAAAAGGAGAGATGAACAACTGGAATCCATCTTCTACTGTATTAGAAAAGGATGGGGATGTATGGAAAACTTCTATGCTGATCAACAAAGGGATGTACCAGTATTTATTTGTTGTTGATGGGGTGGAAACCATTGATCCTGCTAATCCAAATAGTGTATCGAATGGGATGGGAGGAAGAAACTCTTTATTGGTTGTAGGTGATTCTGAAGTTCAGAAACCAACACTATACACCAGTTCTTTTGATGGATCCGAAGTGGCTTTCAGCCATGAGAATGCAACAGAGTTAATCGTTTTCTGGCAAAATAAGAAGCTGGAAGTCATCGAAAATAACGGAATACTCCTGGTGATGATACCCGATGAGGCAAGAAGTTTAGAGCGCTCTTATATCAGAGCCTGGGCTTATAACAATTCTGAGATATCAAACGATGTTCTTATTCCTCTTCAAAATGGAGAAGTTGTAGAAAATACTGATCAGCTTACACGACACGATTTCCATACCTGGAATATGTACTTCGTATTGATCGACCGCTTTAAGGATGGAGATGAAGCTAACACCAAATTGGTTGATGACCCTGATATTCATCCCAAAGCAAATTATTATGGTGGTGATTTTGCCGGGATCACACAAACCATAGAAAGCGGATATTTTGATAAGATTGGAGTGAATACCCTCTGGCTTTCTCCGATCACACAAAACCCAGAAACCGCGTACGGACTTTGGGATCAGGGCGGACCAGTGACTAAATTTTCCGGCTACCACGGGTACTGGCCAATTTCTTCATCTAAAACGGATAATCGGTACGGAACCGAAGAAGAATTTAGAGAATTGCTGGATGTAGCCCACGAAAATGGGATGAATGTGATTTTGGATTATGTGGCTAATCACGTGCATGAACTTCATCCTGTATATCAGAATAATCCCGATTGGGCCACGGATTTATATCTGCCAGATGGAACGATGAATACTCAGCTTTGGGACGAACAACGCCTTACTACCTGGTTCGATACTTTTATGCCAAGCCTCGATTTTTCTAATCCTGAAGTGATTGAGACGATGACGGATTCCGCTCTTTATTGGGTTAAAGAGTTTGATTTGGATGGATTCCGTCACGATGCGACCAAACATATCCAGCTTGAATTCTGGCGAACACTCACCCGAAAGATTAAAGAAGAAGTTACGCTCGAAACAGGCAAACAAGTGTATCAGGTAGGGGAGACCTACGGGAGCCGGGAGTTGATTTCAAGCTACATAAATTCCGGTATGTTAGATGCTCAGTTCGATTTTGGGATGTATGATGCCGCTGTTAATGCCTTTGGACAAAATACTTCCTTCACCGGATTAAGAGATCAGTTGCAGGAAAGCTTTAATTACTATGGCTACCACAATTTGATGGGTTACATTTCAGGAAATCATGACAAAGCCCGGTTCATCACTTACACAAGTGGCGAAGTAGCCTGGGGCGAAGATGCAAAACTCGCGGGCTGGACACGGGAAATTGGAGACCCGCAGGAATTTGCTTACGATAAACTCAGCATGCTTCACGCCTGGAATTTAACTATACCCGGTATCCCGGTCACTTATCAGGGAGACGAATACGGTCAGCCGGGAGCTAACGATCCGGACAACAGACGCTGGATGGAGTTCGGGGAGGAAGAGTTAAATGCATTTGAGCTGAGAAACAGAACCATCTATGGTATGCTTACCGATCTTAGAAATTCATCACTACCACTTTTGTATGGAGACTTTAAGTTTCACTTAACAGAAGATGATATCCTTTCTTATTCACGGGCTTATTTCAATCACCAGGTTGTGGTAGTCTTTAATAAGTCAGGGCGTACACAAAATGTCTCAGTAAGCTTACGGGATGACTTTGATTACTCAGCTCTGGAAGCCACTTTTAGTAACGGGTTTGAAGTGAATGGCACAGAGTTAAGCATTCAACTACCGGCAAATTCATTCGAAATTTTAACATTAGAATAGATCACTCATGAATTCTTATTCAAAAAAAATAGCGCTAGTTACTCTCTTAATAGGAGTGGTATTTGCAAGCTGTGGAACCCCTGAAAAAAAATCAGAAGCTCCCCGGTTAAGTATTGTTGAGCATCCCGAATGGAGCAAAAACGCAAATATTTACGAGGTAAATATTCGGCAATATTCCCCGGAAGGAACCTTTAATGCTTTTCGTGAGGACCTTCCCCGTTTAAAAGAGATGGGTGTTAAAATCTTATGGCTGATGCCTGTTCAGCCTATCGGTGAATTAAACCGTAAAGGTACACTTGGGAGCTATTATTCCATCAAAGACTACAAAGGGATAAACCCGGAGTTTGGTACCAAAGAAGATTTTAAAGCTCTGGTTGATGAAGCTCATGAGATGGGATTTAAAGTGATTCTTGATTGGGTAGCAAATCATTCGGCATGGGATAATCCATGGACGGAAAACAAAGATTGGTATACCTTAGACGAAGACGGCAACTTCCAGCCACCGGTAGCAGACTGGAGCGATGTGATTGATCTTAACTATGAAAATGAGGATATGCGTGCCGCAATGATCGATGCGCTAGTCTACTGGGTAGACGAGTTTGGTATAGATGGATATCGTTGCGATGTAGCAGGGATGGTTCCGGTAGATTTTTGGATTACTGCCCACGAAGAATTAGATAAAATAAAAGATGTATTCATGTTAGCGGAAGATGGGGAACCTGAATTGCTGTTTGAAGCGTTTGATATGAATTATGCCTGGGAGTATGCTCATGTAATTCGGGAGATTGCAAAAGGAGAGCAAACATTCGCAGACCTGGATGCACTTCTGGAAAAAAACGCAAAACGATTTCCTAAGAATTCGTACCGAATGTATTTCACTTCAAATCATGATGAGAACTCATGGAATGGTACTGATCCGGATATGTACGGAGAGAACTTCGAAAACTTTGCAGTGCTTTCGGCTACGGTTCAGGGGATGCCATTGATTTACAACGGACAGGAGTCGGTTCTGGATAAACAACTCGAGTTTTTTGAAAAAGATGAAATCCCCTGGAAGGATTATTCCTATCAGGATTTTTACACGTTACTGTTAGACCTTAATACAACGAATCAGGCTCTCTGGAACGGAGCGTATGGCGGTGATTTTAATCGTATTTCTTCCCCTGAAGAAACGTATGCATTCTCCCGTAAAAAAGGCACCGATGAAGTTATTGTGGCGATCAATAACTCCGATGAACCAAAACAGATTTCGGTGCCACTATGGTCGTCAAGTACCTACGCGAAATACGGAGTTACCGAAGGAGAAATAAATGACACGGACAGAAAAACATACAACTTCGAATTGCCTCCGCACCGCTGGTTTATATTAGCTACTAAATAATCTAAGACCTGAATAATGTCTAATACTCCAAAAACAAAACCCCGACTAAATTTTATCCAGCTCTGGAATATGAGTTTCGGATTCTTAGGAATTCAGATGGGTTTCGCATTACAAAATGCCAACACCAGTCGAATTTTTGAGACCCTTGGTGCCGATACTTCAAGTCTGGCTATTTACTGGCTTGCAGCGCCCGTTACCGGGTTAATTGTACAGCCAATTATCGGTTATTATTCAGACAGAACCTGGCTTCCCAAATGGGGCAGGAGACGACCTTATTTTGCTCTTGGTGCGATTACCGGAGCGATCGCACTGGTTGCCATGCCTAATTCCGCCGCACTTTGGATTGCCGTTGGTGTACTTTGGATTATGGACGCTTCCATCAACATTACTATGGAGCCTTTCAGAGCTTTTGTAGGTGATTTGTTGCCGGAAGACCAGCGAACTTCGGGTTTTGCGATGCAAAGCTTTTTTATTGGGATTGGAGCCTTGGTAGCTTCTTTCCTCCCATGGATTTTTGCAAACTGGCTGGATATACCTAATACAGCACCGGAAGGTGTAATTCCCCCTTCGGTTAAGTACTCGTTCTATATTGGGGCGGCAATGTATTTCATAACGGTGATGTGGACGGTATTTACAACCAAAGAATACCCGCCTGAAGAGGACGAAGATCATGATGAGCCGGCAATGGCAAGTGATGAAGAATCGATGTTTGCGAATAAATTTAACCGCATTGGTCTGGTTTATTTTTTAACAGGAGCTGTTTTTTCTGGTTTCGTTGCAATCGCTGGAATCGATAAACAATTACATGTATTAGGTGGTGGCTTAATCATTTTTGGATTGGTACATTTTCTGGGTTCATCGCTTACGAAAGGTGGAAGAACCAGATCAGCACTGGTTCACATTGTTAAAGACTTCAACACGATGCCAAAAACGATGGTACAACTAGCAGTTGTTCAGTTTTTTACCTGGTTTGCCCTGTTTTCTATGTGGATTTATACGACCTCTGCAGTTACCTCTCATATTTACGGAACAACAGATACCACTTCTTTACTTTACAATCAGGGAGCTGATATGGTGGGTAATTTATTCGGCGGCTATAATGGAATCGCAGCATTGGCAGCTATTATGTTACCATGGATAGCACGCAAAACCAGTCGCAAAGTAACGCACATGCTTGCATTGGTTATTGGAGGTATAGGCCTTATCTCAATCTACTTCATCAGTAACCCAAGTATGCTTTGGTTAAGTATGGTAGGTGTTGGGATTGCCTGGGCAAGTATTTTATCTATGCCTTATGCAATACTATCAGGTTCTATACCGGCCGAAAAGATGGGATACTATATGGGAGTTTTTAATTTCTTTATTGTAATTCCTCAAATTCTGGCAGCCTCCGTTTTAGGGTTTATCCTGACCTCACTTTTTGGAGGACAGACTATTCTGATTCTTGTTTTAGGAGGAGTTTCGATGATACTTTCCGGAATTTTATGTTTGAGAGTAGACGATCAGGGACAATCCGAAGGAGTTAGAGGCTAGATCTATTTTTATATATATGAGTATTGATTCTTTAAAAACACCAATGAGAACATTGGTGTTTTTTCTATTTCTGACAAGATGATAAGTTTCTTAATTTAACCGCATGAGACTCGATCAGAAATATTTTGTACCGTTTATCTTGGTATGCGCTGCTTTTACTTTGCTTTTTATTGTAATTTCTTCCTTTAACTTTACAGAGCGAAGGCAAGAACGATTTACAGAATACACAATGCAATACGATGCATTGCTAACCAAAACTCATCCCTATATTGATAAAAGTGATAGCTTGCGACTCGGAGATATAAAAGGAAAAGAAATTCTGGTTTTGTTCTGGGCTTCCTGGTCAGAGAAGTCTGCTGAAATTATGAATGTATTAGATGTAGTAAAAGCCCAAAGAGATGATCTCACTATTGTTGCGGCTTTAGTAAAAGATGCAAAGGAAAGTATTGAAGAAGGGACCTTGAATTTTGATTTTGAATACATTGACGGTACGATTCTTTTTAATGAACTAAGAGCACCGGGTATTCCGAGCTTCATCCTTCTGGATGAAAACGGAGAGCTGAAGTTTACCCATGTCGGCTATAAAGAAGGCGAAGTAAGTGAGCTGCTAATGCCTTCATCAGAATGACCAATTTTATAGTCTATAACGGACAACTTCTACCCGAAGAAGAGGTGCGGATTTCACCGGCGAACAGAGGAATTATGTATGGCGATGGTTGTTTTGATACCTTTCGATTTTATAAAGGAAAGTTTTTGAGACTTGAGGCACATTTCGAACGCACAAAAGCCACGGCAGAATATTTGGGGATTGATGTTATGTTTGATTTTGAAGGATTCAAGGCTAAAATTCTCGAACTGCTCGAAGCTAATGAGTTATTGAATGAGGATGCAATGGTTCGGGTTCAATGCTGGAGAGAAGGAAGTCGCGGGTATAGAACAGATTCAGTACAAGGAAACTGGTTAACAATCTGCACGCCTTATATGGCATCTAAAGAGCCAATAGATTTAGCTACCGTAAACACTCGCACAATTCCATCTGAAGCCTTAGACCGAAAATTTAAGCTCTCCAATGGCATCAATTATATTATTGCATCGAGGGAAGCTTCAAAAAAGGGAGCAGATGACGCTTTAATGCTTACCATCAATGAGAAAGTAAGCGAGACCACTATTGCCAACGTCTTTTGGATAAAAGGAAATACCTGCTTTACCCCATCTTTAGAATGCGATTTATTTCCAGGAATCACGCGAAATACTCTGATCAGTTTACTCAGGAGAAACAATGACTTTAAAGTAATTGAAGGGGAATTCAGTGTTGATAAAATTAAAGCCGCAGATTCTGTTTTTACAACAAATTCATTGAAAGAAGTAGTACCAGTGAAATCTATTGACGAAGTAAGATTTGATGTAAATCACAAGTCAATCAGTATTGCTGAAGAGATGTATGAACTCTTCAAAAAGAAGAATCTTAAGTAGATGTGTGCATTTAAAACCATCGATGATGTTTGGGAGTATTTAGATTCTATTCCCATGTTTTCGAACATGGGAGATAAAGCCAGCAATTTTGAACTTAAAAACATCACTGATTTTTGTAAACTGATTGGCAATCCCCAAAATGCACTTAAAAGTATTCACGTAGCCGGAACAAATGGGAAAGGAACAACCTGTTATCTGCTTGAAGCAGTGTACAAAGAAGCTGGTTTCAAAACAGGGATGTATACTTCTCCTCACTTATTGAAGTATAACGAGCGGTTTCGGATTTCCAGGCAGGAAATATCAGACGGTTTGATTCTGGAGTTCTTTCAGATGTCTTCGAAAGCTTTGGATAAAGTACCATTGACTTATTTCGAGATCAGTACGGCGTTGGCATTCTGGATATTTTCAAAAGAGAAAGTAGATATTGCAATCATAGAAACAGGCTTGGGCGGGCGGCTTGATGCGACTAATATTATCGCATCTGAACTCTCAATAATTGCCAGTATCGGGATGGATCATGAAAAAATACTTGGCAATACCCTTAAAGCCATTGCAAAAGAAAAGGCCGGCATTATTAAACCAGGGAAGCCCGTAGTGCTTGGAAACCTTGCGGAAGAAGCGGTACAGGTCATTCAGTCAGAAGCAGCATCCAAAAAAGCGAAAGTAAGCTATACTGTAGATTTGCTTCCTTCTTTTGATAATGGAATGATATGCTTCAAAGAGTCAGGTAAGGAGTTTATAACCCAATTCATTGAACCGGTTAATGCCTGGAATGTTGCTATTTGTTATGCTGCCGTAGCCGAGTTGGCTGATGATTATGAAGTTACAGAAACACAGTTTAAAGAAGCAATAGCATTGTTTCCGGGAGTTCCTGCACGTTTTGAGAAGCTTCACCCCAAAAAAAACTGGTTTTTTTCTGGCTCCCATAACGAACAGGCCATTGATACTACCCTGGAAGCGGTTCAGGGAATGATGGAATCCCAAAAAATCCTGATTCTTTCAATGATGAAGGACAAAGTTAAACCTGAGATTCTGAATAAATTCAAGTTCTTCAATGATATCTATTACTATGAGCAGAAAGGAGACCGGGCTGCGAAATTTAGTGAAATAGAACCCTTTCTGCCTATTAAAAGAATCAATGAAAACAACTATTCTGCAATTTTAAAGGAATTGAATACAGAGTTAGTAATTTGTGCAGGAAGTTTTTACTTTTACCCCACGATAAAGCGGTGGCTAAATAAACAGAGTACAAAATCTTAACCACCAACTCTTTTTCATCCTTACCTGATTGAGTGCTTTAATACATTATCCTAAGGTTTGATAATACAGCACTCACCCCAAATTCAGTAAGTATAATTTTTGCAATAGCACACATATTTTATGTCAGATAATACGACAGGCAGGCTTTCAGCAGAAGAGCTGGAATCTCTATCATCAAAGAAATTACCCGAACTACAAGTAATTGCTAAATCGGTTGGCGTTAAGAGGGTTACCGGAGTTAAAAAAGGCGACCTGATTGAACGGATTAAAGAACAAACCGGAAACGGAAGTCTACCCGAAAACAGCGATGCTCCAAAGAGAAAACGAAAAAGAATCGCCAGAAAAGAACGTATAGAAGTTCCGGCTGAAGAGGAGCAAAGTCCAGAGACTGAAGAAAAACAGGAAGAGCCTGTAAGAACCAGCCAAAAAGAAGAAGAAATGACCACTTATGGTGGCTCATCTCATATTGTTTCTTACAAAAAGGAAAATAAGGAAGAGGAAGAGGAAAAAGAGAGAAAGAGGAGACATCAGCAAAGGCAAAGAGATCAAAACCGAAACAACAATCGGAACAATAACAGAAGACACGAACACGACCAGCTTCCTACTTCGGATGCCCCCACACTTCAGGAACGGTTGGATGAAATTTCAGATCAACTTGGACCGTATCTGATTAATGAAGGTACTCTTGAAATTCTTCCAGATGGTTATGGCTTCCTTCGTTCTGTAAATTATAATTACAAAGCGAGTCCGGATGATATTTATGTTTCTCCTTCTCAGATTAAGAGATTCAGACTACGGCAGGGCGATTGTGTAATTGGAATTATCAGACCTCCTAAAGTCGGGGAACGATATTTTGCGCTACTCAGAGTGGAAGGAGTAAATGGCCGTATTCCAACCGACATGGATAATCGTGGAGTGTTTGATGATTTGCTCCCGATTCACCCGGACAAACGATTTAAGCTTGAGTATAGCCCAAGAGAGTACACAACCCGATTTATCGATATGTTTGCTCCGGTTGGAAAAGGTCAACGCCAGTTGATTGTTGCTCAACCAAAAACCGGTAAAACCACGATTCTGAGAAATATCGCGAATGCAGTATCTCACAATCACCCCGAAGCGAAAATTCTGATTTTACTGATTGACGAGCGCCCCGAAGAAGTAACAGAGATGGAACGAACGGTGGAAGGAGCTGAAGTAGTAGCATCTACTTTTGATGAAAAACCCGAAAACCATATTGGGCTTTCAGAAATCGTATTCGAAAAAGCAAAGCGATTGGTTGAAAGCGGTCATGATGTGTTATTATTGCTGGATTCTATTACCCGACTTGCCCGCGCATATAATGTTGGAGCGGGAAATAAAGGCCGTACCATGACTGGTGGTGTAGATTCAGAAGCACTTAAAGTACCTCGTCAGTTATTCAGTTCCGCACGAAATATAGAAGGTGGCGGGTCATTGACCATTATCGCTACTGCCTTAGTTGAAACCGGCTCACGAATGGACGATGTGATTTTTGAGGAGTTCAAAGGTACCGGAAACTCTGAGATTGTACTTGATCGTCGTATTTCGGATCGTCGAATCTATCCTGCCATTGATGTTTTCAGAAGTGGAACCCGTCGTGAAGAGCTTTTAGTAAGTGATGCAGAGAGAGAAAAAGTAGTGTTACTTCGTCGTTATATGACGAATATGAATTCCTTCGAAGCTGCAGAATTCCTTTTGGATAAGATTAAGGGCACCAAGAACAACGAGGAATTCCTCATTTCGATGAATAAGTAAAAAAAATTGATTTTCCGGGAACTCTCGGGATTTTCTTTGAGTTTTCGGAAGCGATGAAACTCAAACCACATATTATATCTGCAATTTTACTGGGATTATGTTCATTTTTAGTAGTGGACATGGCAGCTCATGTTTTCATGGGATTACAAGAGGAATTAACTCAACATTCCCATGTTATTCCAGGTGAAGATTCACCTGCGCCAGGTTTGGTTGAAGAAAATGTCGCACAGGAGTATATAACTCCCGAAGATGTGTTTGAAGGACATAACCTACCCAACTATATCAAAACTTACCATTTTGGGCAGGAAAAAAGTGTATATGAACATAGTATAATTGTTCCCCCCCCGGATTATACCTCTTAAATACACTGGTAAAATCTAGAATAAGTTTTTAACACACTGGAGAAATATCTCTCCGGGTGAATGATAAAAGTCTGTTTTATCAGTACTGAATCTATTTCTAAATCAATTTTATAAATCAAATAACTCAACTAACAAAAAAACTATACTAAAATGAAAAATAGTAGAATTAACACATTCGGTTTTCTATTTCTAACCGTTCTTTTAATAGGATGTACTCAAAAGGACGCAATATCTCAAGATGCTCCTATAAAAGAAGTACTTACAAAGGAAAAGCAGGATGCTTTAACTCCTCAATCTGTATTGGATGGACTTAAGGCTGGTAACGAGCGTTTTGTTAACAATAATCTAACTCCACGCGACTGGCAAGCACAAGTAGCTGCAACAGCGGGCGGACAGTTTCCTGAAGCAGTAATAATTTCTTGCTTAGATAGCCGCGTACCTGTTGAGCAAGTATTTGACAAAGGTGTTGGGGATGTATTTGTAGGCCGTATTGCTGGTAACAATGTAAATACAGATATGCTTGGAAGTATTGAATTTGGAACAGCAGTTGCTGGTTCAAAAGTAGTTATCATAATGGGGCACGAGTCTTGCGGAGCTGTTAAGTCTGCAATTGATGATGTTCAGGTTGGCAACATTACTGCGTTACTTTCAAACATCAAACCAGCTATCGAAATGTCTAACGACTTCAATGGTGACCAATCAAATGCAAATGGTGACTACGTAACTCATGTTGTTGAGAACAATGTTCGTCACACAATCGAAGAAATGAGAAAGAACAGCCCAATGATTGCTGAACTGGAAAAGAATGGTGACATCCTGATTGCCGGTGCTTTCTATGACTTGGATACTGGAAAAGTTACTTTTCTTGATTAATTAATGTTGATCTATTAAGACCAAAGTCCTGCTGAGCAATCGGCAGGACTTTTTTTGGATGATGGAATGCATCAGGATAATTGTTAAAAATAAATCTAAAACTTAATCAACCCAGATCAATTCAGTCAACGTATTGGTACATAAAAAACTGGTTCAAGTAGCCGTTTCAACCTTTTTCTTACAGGAAATCAGTGCGACAGAAATACCGATTGAACAAAGAAGTCTTCTCGAAATCAACTACCCGGCCTCCAGTAATGCATATCTTTTCTCTTCATCCTGTACTAATATTCTATTCTTTAGATGAATAAAACTAACAAAGCTCTGAAATTCTAATCTGGTTCATTCGCTACTTAATAAGTAACATTTTTTTTGTTTCCATAAATGAACCTGTTTCAAGTCTATAAAGATATACACCACTTGATAGATTTGAAGCGTTAAAAGTTACTGAATGTTTGCCCGAAGCAATTCTTTTATTTTGGATTATCGTAGCGACCTTTTGTCCTAATAAATTGTATACAAAAAGATTTACTTCGGTTGCTTTTGGGAGGCTAAAGCTGATACTCGTAGTTGGATTGAATGGGTTTGGATAATTTTGAAAAAGCGAAAAAATTTCAGGTTGCTCATTGATTTCAGTAGAAATGGGATTGGGCTTTATCAAATCAAAAAGTAATATCGGAGAATCACGATATTTTTCTTCTGAAATAGTATGATGACCTAGAAAGTATAAACCACCATCTCCAACAAAATCACCAACAAGAGAATTATATTGTTTAACTGTTGAGTTTCTGGAAGGATTTAGTGGATAATCATTTAAACCTTTAAAAATTTTTTCCGCTTCTTCAGTAATTCCATTATCAAAATTATACAATACTGCATTTACTAAACCACCACCAGAAACTAATAATAGCTCATCTTTTCCATCACTGTTAACATCAACAGCCTTCATTAACGCATGATACATTTCTAAGACATATTCGTTTTCAAAAGATTGATTACTCGAATACACATACTCTGAACGGATTGGTATGGTTGTATCAGGTATAGCTTTATAGCCACCCTTGGCATAATATATTTGAATAGCACCAATCCCATTTGTTCTTTCAGGATTTGTATGTTTGGCTGCTTTTGCAGCAAAATCCGTTAGTCCATCTCCATCAAAATCACCATATGCTACTTCATTAAGCCCACCAAAACGTGAGCTAGAATTGCTAGTAAAAGAAGTAGTATCAGGTAGAAATTCAAAATCAGGGACACTGTATTCAAAAGATTCATCCCCACCCCCATAAAAAAGGTATAAAGAGCCGTCTGTAAAATAATTATTGTCGAAATCGTAAAATTTTAACCTCGAAGGATCTGAAATTATAAAATCATCAAATGAATCATCGTTTAAATCATCGACGGATTGAATTAGAGTGATACCCAAAGACGAAGAGGATCGATCAGCACCAACATTATTCAGATATTGATCGGGGTTAATCTCAAAATCCGGTGTAACAGTAAAATTGGAAGCTCCTTTAAAAATAAGAAAACCAGAGGATTTGGAACTTAATCCAAATTCATCGAGGCCGTCATTATTTAAGTCTCCAAGAGTATTTAAAAAATCTAAGTCGCCATTTAATTCTAAAATTAAAACAGGTGTTTCGTTAATTGTACTGGTATCAAAGAAGAATAAATAAGAATTCGTTGGACCTCTGTTAGTGTTATATAAATGCACTACATTTTTTTTACTTGTACTGATAAAATTACCTGACACTATGGTTTTTAGGTTCAGGCTATCTGGTATTTTGAATTCAGGGGTTTCTTCACTGTAAAAACCATTTCTGTAAACGATGTAGTCTCCGTCAAATCTATCTTCCCATGTTGCGAAGTTATCAACGTCATCTTGTTCTAAATCTCCCAAATAGAAAAGTTCTTTTCGTACAATTCTGCTATAATCTGATAGGTTGGAACTTACTTTAGATTGAGTATAGTCGTTGAAGAAATCATCGGAAGGTGACGAAAACTGCAATTGATATTTTTCAAAACTCACATCGTTTCTGGCTCCCAAGACCAAAATTTTATTATCAGAATCAGGAATATCAAAAAACCAGCTATAATTCTTGTTGTAGATTACAAAAATGTTAGAGCCGGTAGTGAAGTAAGAATCACTAAGAAAATCCGAAGAAGAAAGTGTAAGTAAGTTGCTCCATTCGGTAGAGGATTCACCGAAATTGAAATTCCCTATTGACAAATTAGTACCATCATATTCTAAGTATTGGAACTCAGGAATACCATCTTCATTTAAGTCTCCAATAAGATGAATTTCAGAAATGCTATCAATAACAGCATCACTAATAAAGTTTTCATCAAAGGGATTGTTAAACCTTAAGGTATCGTCTATAACTCCTAGTCCTGATTGTACAAAAACGTTTCCTTGATAATGATAGATTACATCTTTCTTTTGATCTGAATTGACATCCTCTAATAAAATTTTACTCAATTTGTTACTGGTTGAAAAAGAGCAATTACTCCCTGGATTATAATATGGGAATCGCTCGATAGCATTTAGTTTTAAGGAATCCGAATCTGTTAATTCGAATATTTTAATATCCAGTTTCCCTGATGTGTTAAAAGGGTCAAATTCGTCTTTAGGTTCATTAACACAAGTTTCAAAAGCAAAATATTTCTTTCCTTCTTGTTCAAAGAAATCTAGGAAAAAGCCAAAGTCCAGATTCTGATTATTTGAAATTGTACTAGTACTCTTCGAAAATCCAGTTTCAAAGATGCTCTTACTTCCGTAAGTAATAATTGTGTAACGGATACCAGAGGCATTGTAAGAACTAACAATATCTGAAAAACCATCAGAGTTGAAATCAACATTGGTTAAAACAGTTAATTTATTGGCTAGATATCTTTGCCCTTTGACATGAGTGGAGAAATACTCGTCAAATCCGGGGCTTTCTATCTCAACTAAACCACTTTCGCTACCTTTATATAACGTGCCTGAGTAATCTGATCCTGAAAAAGTGCTCCCTATAGCATCTGAATAACCATCGCCATTTATATCCCCAATAGCTAAAATATTACCTTCCATAACTTGAAAAGGTTGCAGTGTTAACTCATTGCTGCCTAAGTAAATAAGAGATTGATTTTGTAACATATCATCGAACCCATCTCCATTAATGTCTCCAATATTTGTTGGTGGGTTGGAAGGGGTAAAGGAAAAACCATCAATTGGATAAGTAAGTTCATTACCTAAAACATCAGTAGGTCCGAAATAGGTTAAATCCTGCGCCGATAAAAAAAGAGGAATAATTGAAAATAAAGCTAAATTAAAGAAAGATCTCAACATGGTTGTGTTTGTAAATGCAATCAAAATAGAACAAATATTTAATAAAGTTATTTAACCTCCAGCAAAGCATACCTTTTCTCTTCATCCTGCACTAGCACTCCGTTTTTAACATGGATAGAATGGTAAAAGAACAGCGCTGCCTTTTCTTTAACAGCTTGCCTCAGAATTAATGTTTTGGCTTTTTTGGATTGAATAGGATCGATATCCATTTGCTTCATCGAGTAGTGATTCAGATGATTTTCACTCGGAACCAAATCCCCCAGATAATACGCGGTTTCACCACCATCCTGAATTTTTACAATCTGATGCCCTGGAGTATGTCCGCCCGTTTTAATGAGAGTGATTCCTGGTAATAATTCGAAATAAGTATCGGTAATCATAACCAACTTTTGTTCGGCATGGAGCTTATATAGTTCATCCATGTCGTAATTAGCACCTTTTACCGGGTTTTGTTCTCCAACCCGTTGCACCGCGTAATGCCATTCCAGCTTTTGCACAAAATAATTAGCATAAGGCATTGTTGGTTGTGTTGTCGCCGAATTATCAACAAAAGTGGAGCCTGCCGCATGGTCGAAGTGAAGATGGGAAAGTACTACATGAGTAACATCAGCAGAGGTAAGCCCAAAAATATCGAGGTTAGTTTTCAGGTTGGAGGTATCTGTATAGGTGCTTTTCGAATCAAGTCCCCATCCAAGTCCGGTATCAATTAAAATCACATGTTTTCCATCCCGGATAAGAATGGGATCTATTCCGATGGGTGTAGAACTTCTGGGTACGTCGGTTACTTCTTTTTTCGAAGTAATTTCTCCGGCATCAATCTTTTGGAAAGTACCGTCATCAAATACATCAAAAATTCCTTCGCTGAGTTGTTCTACTTCAAAGCGGCCTACTTTCATAAATGATTACCTTAAAGTCATTCTGATCTCACATACACATGAGGAAGAATCTACAGGGCTAATTCTTTAAAACTCAATTTGCAGATTCATCGCTTCGCCCGCTTTCCAAAGTCTTGTACAGCTGACAAGCTCTGAATGACATCATTAGTATTTTAGTTCTCAAGCTGGTAAACAACTTAATAAATCTTCGCTTTCAATCAATTCCTTTTATCTTTCTCCTTATGAATTCTTATGACGCAATTATCATAGGCTCGGGGCACAATGGGCTTACCACGGGTTGTTATCTGGTAAAAAATGGCTACAAAGTTTTGGTACTTGAGCGCAGAGATACAATTGGTGGAGCAGTTTGTACCGAGCGGATGTTCGAGTCTGAGGAAAACCCTAATGGATTTTTGATGGATGTAGGTTCTTCTGTTCATATAATGATTCATCAAACCGGAATTATTGAAGAACTTGAACTCACTAAATATGGGCTTGAGTATATCGATATGGATCCGATCATGTCATATCCGGTGCCAACAGGAAAAGGGGTGATTCATTTTTGGAAGGATGTGGATCGAACTTTGGAATCAATCTCAAAAGTGGCTCCTGAGGATGTGAAAAACTACAAAGAATTCATAAAGTTTTGGGGTAAAATCAACAAAGGTGTGTTGAAAGCATTTATGACTACTCCTACAACAGGCGGAATTGTAGCTGAGATGGCTAAGGCTCAGATTAAGGATGGCGCTATGTTTAAGAAAGGGGAGCAGGCTTCCGGACTCCAAAAAATACTTTCCAGTTATGGGAAAGTTGTGGATGATGCATTTGAAAGTCCTCACATGAAAGCAGCGCTGCTATGGTTTGCGGCACAATCGGGACCATTACCCGATCACTCAGCGACTGGTGACTTTGCTGGCTGGCAATCTATGCTGCACGAAAGTGGTGCTAAGCACCCGAAAGGAGGGAGCGGTATGCTTACTCAGGCAATGAAGAACCTGATAGAAGCACACGGAGGAGAAGTAAAAGCGAATCATCCGGTAGAAAAGATATTGATAGAAAATGGAAGAGCGATTGGTGTACAAACAGAGAGCAGAGAAGAATTCAGAGCTCCGATTATTGTTTCCAACGCTCATGTTCAAACTACTATGATGAAAATGGTAGGCCCTGAACAGTTAGAAGATTCGATGTTTACAAAGGTGAAGAACATTAATGTGGGAAACGGGTTTGGAATGGTGATTCGCTGCGCGGTTGAAGAGCTCCCCGAATATACCGCTGCTCCCGGCGATCCTTATATCCATAACGGAATTCAGTTGATGGCTCCATCAGTGCAATACATGAACAATGCCATCGGTGATTACATGCAAAAACGCCCGCCTCAAAAACCAGCGGTACTTGCCATGACATTCTCCAAAATTGATCCGGAAGTGGCAAAAGATGGAAAGCACACCATGTTTGTGTGGGCTCAATGGCACCCTTATGAATTAGCGAATGGACTGCATTGGGATGATATCCGTGAGCAGGAAGCACAGAAAATTTATGATGTGGTTGTAGATTTTGCGCCTAATATGAAGGGCAAGTTAATTGACTGGTATATACAATCACCACTGGATATTGAACGAAAGCATGGCTTGTTAAAAGGCAATGTGATGCATGTGGAAATGAGTTTCGATCAAATGTTTATGTTTCGTCCAATTCCGGAAATGAGTCGTTACGAAACACCTATAAAAAATCTATATCTTTCAAGCGCATCCTGTCATCCCGGTGGCGGGGTTTTTGGTGCAGCAGGGCATAATGCTGCTCAGGTAATTTTAAAGAAATCAAAAAAGAAAAAGTGGTTTAGTTGAATACAAAAGCATTAATACACTTATCCAAATTAGATCACAATCTTGATGCAATTGATCGGAGATTGAAGCCCGGAGTTAAACGAATGGCGGTAGTAAAAGATAATGCTTACGGGCATGGGCTTATTCCAGTATCAAAGCATTTAGAAGACCGGGTTGAATGGCTTTGCGTGGCTCATGCCCTTGAAGGAAAGCAACTTCGGGAAGCAGGAATAACCAAACCCATTCTTGTATTCGAAGCTCCACTACAGGAAACGGCTTCTCTGTATACAGACTTTAACCTCACAGCGACCCTTAACGAAATAGATGCTTTGGATGTGCTTTTACCTGGTTCAGAATATCAAATAAACATTGATACCGGGATGCACCGGCTTGGGGTTTTACCAAACGATGTTTCTGCTCTGCTAGAGAGTATTCCCAGTTATAAGGAAGTAACCTGTACCGGAATCTACACTCATTATTTCAAAGCTGATGACCCCGGAAATCAGGAGGTGAAGCAGCAGCTTACTCTTTTTAGGGAAATCCGGGCTCAGTTTCCTTCGGAATGGATGACTCACACGGCAAATACAGGAGGAATTTTTCACTATCAAGATCTTGATCTTCAGTTTGACGCGGTGCGCCCCGGAGTGTGTTTATATGGATTTGGAGCTGGTGAAGTGGATGTTCCAGACTTAGAACCCATTATGGATATAAAATCCTTTTTGATGCAGGTTAAACCAGTAAGAAAAGGAGAGCCGGTAAGCTATGGCGCTAAGTGGGTTGCTCCAAAAGATGGATATATTGGAATTATTCCAACTGGTTACAGTGATGGAATCCCAAGAATTCTGACGAACTCAATCAAACTCAAGATTGGAGAAAAGTTGTACGATCAGGCAGGGGTGATCAGTATGGATTATACCATCGCATTTTTGGGAGAAGATCAATTTCAAAGGGGAACGGAAGTTTTCTTTCTAAAAGGTAAAGAACTTACTGCGACTGAATGGGCTAAGGTTGCTCACACCATCCCTTATGAAATTACAACGAACATCAGAAACCGGGTTACAAAAATCTATCTTTAATACTCGATGGTTTCCAATTCTATATCATAAATGATAAAAGAAGACTCCGTTCTGTTTAAATCGGAGGGAATAACCAGAACACGGCGTTCACCTTCTATCATCCCGAGTATTCCTTCAACAAAGCCTTTCCCTTTGGAATTGTTACCACGACCATTGACATAAGAACCAATGTCATTAAAGCGATCAGGAGTGGTACTCCCGTTTCCATAAGAACTTTCAAAGATCTCACCATCTTCGGTTCTTCCGGTATAGTAAATCTGAATGTCATCTCTGATAACCACTTCAAAAGATTCCGGATTGCCTTCGGTGATCACATAATAAATGAGCCCTGATTCAGTGATCACTTTAGTAACGCCCTGTGCGGTGGTATCGGGAAGGGGAGGTACATCTGAATAATCAACCCGGAAGGGATTACTGTTCTCATTACACGCAGAAACGATAAGTGCAGTAAGAATGATTAGTGAGAAGATTTTCAGATTTTTGAAAGAATTCATCAATAGAGCTTATGAGTTTAGAACGTCGGGTATACAACCCGGATTTGAACAATTTATTATGCAATTTCGAAGCATTAAAGATACTATTTCAGCAGGAGAAAAACTGTATTCGATTTTATGAATCTGTTTCTCCGAATGCTTCCTGTAGTTCCTTTTCTCTTCGTTTCCCGGCAACATGGCTCACCCAAATCGAAAATTCGTATAGCACGGCCAATGGCATTGCAATAAGAACCTGAGAGATTGGATCAGGCGGGGTAAGTAAAGCTGCCATTACCAGGCAAACAATAAGTGCGTGTCTCCGATATTGCCGAAGGAAAGCAGGAGTGAGAATTCCAATTTTGGATAGCGCATAGCTTACAATAGGTATCTGGAAAATAATTCCACAGGAAACCACCCACATTGCCAGTGAACTGAAATATTCGTTGATATCAAAATCATTGCGAACAATGCCCGAATCAGAAATATTGAAGGAAGCAAAAAACTGCAGCGCGAATGGAACCAGAATCAGGTAACCGAATGCCACTCCAATCAAAAAGAAAAGAGTAATAAAAAAGGCGCTTACAATGGTTTTCCACTTTTCTTTAGTTTCAAGAGCAGGCTCAATAAATGCCCACATCTGAAAGATAAAAATCGGTGAACCAATCAGGAATCCTGAGACGAATAACATTCCCCAGAAAGTGAAAAACTGTCCAGGAAGCTTTCTGCTTTGCAAGGTAAGGTCGATAGCATCTACTTTGATGATATCGTACATGAAGAAAGAAGCCTTAGTGGGGCCAAGTAAGACAGCATCGATCACAAAATCAGAGAAAATAAAAGCTACGACTACCCCGACAACAATCCCAATCATTCCTTTGATGATTCTCCATCGTAACTCTTCCAGGTGTTCCAGAAACGACATCTGGTCAGTTCTGTCTGGCGGTTTTACAACCTTGGGTGGTTCCTCACCCATTATTTGGCGTTCTCCGGTATTCAAATCACTTAATTATGCAGTTACGAAATCATACAAAGGGAAACGCTCACAAAGCTCGATCACTTCAGATTTTACTTTGGCAAGGAGGTCTTCATTTCCGGGATTTTGAATCACTTTGTCAATCAAAACCGCAATGTGCTCAAATTCAGCTTCTTTAAGACCTCGCGTTGTCATAGCGGGAGAGCCAATTCTGATACCGGAGGTTACAAACGGGCTTTCCGTATCGAAAGGAACCATATTTTTATTTACGGTGATTGCGGCTTTTTCCAATGCGGTTTCAGCAATTTTCCCGGTTACTTCTTTATTTCGAAGATCAATCAGAATCAGGTGATTATCAGTTCCGCCGCTTACAATGTCATAACCGAGCTCAACAAATTTAGCCCCCAGTGTTTTAGCGTTTTTACGAACCTGGACTTGATAATCTTTAAACGAAGGCTCCAATGCTTCACCATAAGCAACTGCTTTAGCAGCAATAACATGCATAAGCGGACCACCCTGTGTTCCTGGGAAAACAGCTGAATCCAAAACTTCGCTCCAGTTTTTTGTCCGTCCCGATTTTGGTGCGACTACCCCCAGTGTGTTTTCACCGTCTTTCCCAACCAGAATCATTCCACCGCGAGGACCACGCAACGTCTTATGAGTTGTCGTTGTAACCACATGAGCGTGAGGAAGAGGATCGTTTAATAGCTTGGTGGCGATCAGTCCGGCAGTATGAGCCATATCCATCCAAAGAAGGGCGCCAACTTCGTCTGCAATAGAGCGGAAGGCTTCATAATCATAGTCTCTGGAATAAGCAGAAGCACCGATTGAAATCATTTTCGGATTAACAGCCTTAGCTTTCTCCCGGATTTTATTATAATCCAAACGACCGTTCTCTTTTTCAACGCCATAAAATTCCGGCTTAAAATAAATTCCGGAGAAGTTGACCGGAGATCCATGTGTAAGATGACCTCCGTGAGACAAATCAAACCCGAGCAGTGTATCGCCGGGCTTCATTAAAGCCAGATATACCGCAGCATTCGCCGTAGCTCCAGAATGTGGCTGCACATTCACCCAGTCAGCTCCAAAAAGCTCTTTAGCGCGATCCCGGGCAATATCTTCTACTACATCGGCATATTCACAGCCGCCGTAATATCTTTTCCCGGGATATCCTTCAGCATATTTATTTGTGAGATTACTTCCATTTGCCTGCATAACTGCTTTGCTTGCAAAGTTCTCAGAAGCAATGAGCTCCAAGTTGTTATTCTGACGTCCGGTTTCTTTTTCGAGAAGTTCAAAAATCTTTGGGTCCTGCTCCTGAATAGATTTCATTAACTAGGGTCTTTTTGAGTTAGTGATTCAATTTTTTTGATTCGTCGTTCATGTCGGCCACCTTCAAAATTAGTTCCAAACCACGCGGTTAAAATGGCTTCAAGTTCATCTTCATTATCCTCAAGTTCTCTTCCCGGAATACACAATATATTGGCATCATTATGCAATCGTGTCATTTCCGAGACTTTACGGTTGTATACCAAAGCGGCTCGTACCTTAGGGTACTTATTTGCGGTCATACACACGCCCTGACCACTACCACATAAAATAATTCCCTGCTCATGTTCACCTGAATTAACCCTTTCTGAAACCTGAATCGCAAAATCAGGATAATCTACAGAATCATCAGAATGAGTCCCAAAGTCTACCGGGGTGTGTCCGAGTTTCTCCAAAATTTCTTTGGTAATAGTTTTGGCTTTAAAACCAGCGTGATCGCTCGCTATGGGGATGATCATTAAACTTAATTTGGAATGAATGATTAGATCACAAATATCTTCAAAAAATCGCTAAGGTTAAAGGATTCAATTGATCAAATTTATGAGCCCATCCTTCTTGTAGATGGGTAGTATATTGTACCTTCTTGGGGAGTAATGTTTCACAATTCTTGTTTGCGAATTCTGACCCCATCTATCTTTCCCTTGGTAAAGGGGAAGGACTCCTTAAATAAAATTGCTTTAGAAATCTCGATATCATCTTGAACCTGTCCGCCGACAGGCAGACATGTTTCAGGATCTCACGAATTCGCATCAGTTCTCCTAATCGGATGACCTTACTTAGAAAATTCGAAGATGGTTCCATTACAAACACTCCCGATTTCCAAGATAAATTAACTAACTTGATAGCTTCGCTCTGAATGACTAAATAAAAAACATACATGTACCAAAAAGAACTGGGAACTGCACGGAAGGCGGCAGCTGGAGCCGCAAAAATCATTAGAGAATTTGCTAGTAATAGATCTTTTGCAATAGACTTGAAACGAAAGAATGATCTGGTGACAGATGCCGACTTTGCTTCCGAGAAAAAGATTATTGAGATCATTAAAACCAAGTTTCCCGAAGATCAATTTCTGGCAGAAGAATCAAACACCCATTCGAAACTACCTGATGGAAGAGTCTGGATTATTGATCCCATTGACGGAACCACCAATTTCTCTCATGGATTTCCACCTTATTGTGTATCCATTGCTTTCTGGGAAGATGGGGAAGCAAAAGTTGGACTTGTACTTGAAGTAGCCCATGATGAATGGTTCTGGGCGGTAGAAGGGGAAGGAGCGTGGCTGGATGATGGGCGAATTTCTGTTTCGGAAATCACGAGTCCTTCACGAGCTTTAATTGGCACCGGATTTCCATACAGTCAGTTTGAGCTGGTTGATCCTTACCTGCAGGTACTCAAAAACATGATGCAAAAAACACATGGTGTCCGCAGAGCCGGAGCAGCCTCGTACGATTTATGTTGCGTAGCGGCTGGTCGTTTAGAAGGTTTCTACGAATACGGCTTAAATCCCTGGGATATTGCCGCCGGAATGCTCATCATTAAAGAAGCAGGAGGAATCTGTACCGACTGGAAAGGAAAACCTAATCAACTCTTTGGGAAGAGAATCATCACAGGTAATCCTGAAATCTGTAAATTTCTGGAAGGGGAGATCAAAGCTTGTTTTGATGAAGATAGCCTTTCGGTTTGACGTATCCATTCATGAGCGAAGCAAAGTGATCTTCTGATATCGAGTAACCAACGGGAGATCACTTTGGATGGCTCGTGAAAGAAACCCAAAATGAGCATATAGGCTCAGAACCCGATTCGAATATATATAGGCTTTTAAACCGATATTTTGAATTATAGGCTTATTAGCCTATATTTGGTTATGACAAGTATAATTACCGGCGATATCATTAATTCAAGAACATCCAATACACAAAGATGGATGGATGGGCTTAAAAAAATTCTGGATAGAGAAGGAGCTAATCCTGAAACGTGGGAAATATACCGGGGCGATAGTTTTCAAGTGGAAATCAAACATCCAAAAGACGCACTATACCGGGCCATTCAAATAAAAGCAGCCATAAAACAGCAAAAAAATGTGGATGTAAGGATGTGTATCGGTATTGGGGATAAAAGCTACACGTCTGACCGAATAACCGAGTCGAATGGAACTGCCTTTTTGTATTCGGGGCAAGGGTTTGAAGCGCTTAAGAAGAATAAGCAAACACTTAGTGTTGTAACAGAAAGCGAGGTTTTTGATGAGGAAATGAATCTGCTTATCCGGTTAATACTAATTATAATGGATAACTGGACTCCGGCCGTAGCAGAATATGTTACAATCAGTTTGAAAGGTGGTTTATTGCAGGAGCAAATAGCAAAACTTCTGAATATCAGCCAGTCTTCAGTAAGTGAACGGAGTCAAAGATCCTATCTTTCAGAAGTACGAGAAGTAGAAAACTGGTACAGGGATAAACTCTCAGTATATAAATTGGGCTAATATCATGTTAATCTTAAAACTTATTGCCGTTCACCTGGTAGTAGATTTTTTTCTCCAATCCGATGCTTCTATTAAAGATAAGGAGACAAAAAAATTTAAATCGCCCAAGTTGCTAATGCATGTATTCTTACATGGCTTGCTAAGTTTTCTCGTACTAATTCCGGAAAGTTTGGGAACATATTGGATGGTGGTTCCAATAATTATGGTGACTCACTGGATTATCGATGCGTTGAAATTACAGTTTCAAGGAAAGAAAAAGGGGAGACAGGTAGTCTGGTTTTTAGCCGATCAGGCAGCGCACCTGTTAGTAATAGCAGGTATTTGGTTGGCGCTGGAAGGGGATTGGGAAAATATCAGGATGGTATTCACTCAGAAAGTATTCCTACTGTTGGTACTTGTTTTGTTTCTTACCAATCCATCCGCAATTCTTATCAAAGTACTCATTTCAAGCTGGTCGCCTACAGAAAAGAAAAAAGGAGATCATTCGCTGGCAAATGCAGATAAATATATTGGTATTTTGGAGCGGTTATTCGTTTTCGGTTTTGTTATTACCAATAACTGGGAAGGCATTGGATTTCTTTTGGCGGCCAAGTCGGTGTTTCGGTTTGGAGATTTAAGTGATGCCAAAGACAGAAACCTTACAGAATATATTCTGATAGGTACATTGATTAGTTTTGGTATTGCCATATTAGTTGGAGTGGTTTATACCGCTTTTCTAAATTAAACTATATTCGCTGAGCCTATAGTATTTTAAGAACGCAACAGAATCCCTACCTTTCTCCGAATCAAAAAAGAAACCCGTGCAAAACCGAACCGTAAACGTTGGAATGATCCAGATGAGTTGCTCATCGGATCCCGAAGAAAATCTCTCAAAAGCGATTCAGAAGATAAAAGAAGCGGCTGAGAAAGGAGCACAGATTGTGTGTTTGCAGGAGTTATTTCGGTCCCTGTATTTCTGTGATGTGGAGGACTACGATAATTTCAAGTTAGCGGAGTCGGTACCAGGACCAAGTACGGATGCACTTTCTAAAGTAGCCAAAGAGTTGGGTGTGGTAATCGTGGCTTCTTTGTTTGAGAAAAGAACGGAAGGTTTATATCACAATACCACGGCGGTGCTGGATGCCGATGGAAACTACTTAGGGAAGTATCGCAAAATGCATATTCCCGATGACCCGGGATATTCCGAGAAGTTCTATTTTACTCCGGGTGATTTGGGCTACAAAGTGTTTGAAACCAAATTTGCTAAAATCGGGGTGTTGATTTGCTGGGATCAATGGTACCCTGAATCCGCTCGTATTACAGCATTAAAAGGCGCTGAAATGTTGTTTTATCCCACCGCGATTGGCTGGCACAAAGATCAGGATGACCCAACCAATGACGAACAGTATCAGGCTTGGCAGACCATTCAGCGCTCTCATTCAGTCGCAAACGGAGTCCCGGTCATTTCGGTAAACCGAGTTGGGGCCGAAGGAGCAATGAATTTCTGGGGAGGCTCATTCATCACCAATTCATTCGGGAGAGTTTTGTATCAGGCTTCTCATGAAAGTGAGGTCATTCATGTCGAATCACTTTCGATGGATTCATCCAATGAATACCGAACACACTGGCCGTTTCTGAGAGATCGACGCATCGATTCTTATCAGCCTATCACCAAGCGTTTTCTGGATGAAGATGAATCTGATTGAGGCTCCTTCAAACTGGAAGGAGACACAAGCTTTTGAAGGAATTCCCGCGGAAGAAGGATTTCACTTTCCGGCTGAATGGGAAGAACATGAAGCGACCTGGCTGAGCTGGCCGCATAATCCGGATACCTGGCCTGGTAAAATTGATGCGATATACAATCCCTATTGTGAATTCATTAAACGTATAGCCGAAGGGGAGAAGGTGAAGATCAATGTTCGAGATGAGGCAATGGCAAAAGAAGCATTCATTAAGATTCAGAAAGCCGGTGCTGATACGTCACAGATATTCTTTTATCTGAATCCCACCAACGATGCCTGGTGCAGAGATCACGGTCCGGCTTTTTTGGTGAATGAAGATCATTCAAAGAAAATGATTGTAGATTGGGGATACAACGCCTGGGGAGAAAAATATCCTCCGTTCGATTTAGATAAAGAAATTCCAACGCGAATTGCGAGTCAACTTGGACTTCCCGTTGCTCAAGCTGATATTGTGATGGAAGGAGGTTCGGTGGATTTCAACGGGGCAAGAACAGTACTCACAACCACTTCCTGTTTACTAAACAAAAACCGAAATCCACATCTCTCCAAAGAGCAAATAGAAGAGTATCTCAAAAACTATTACGGAGTGAATCAAATCCTTTGGCTCGGAGATGGAATTGTTGGCGACGACACCGATGGACATATTGACGACATCACCCGATTTGTAAATGAGAATACGGTAGTTACAGTGATGGAGGATGATCCAAATGATGAAAACCATCAGCCATTAATCGTTAATCGTAAATTGTTGGAAGCTTCTACGATTAACAAAAAACCATTGACGATCATCGACCTGCCAATGCCATCCCCGGTGTATTATCAGGGTCAACGGCTTCCCGCTTCTTACGCTAATTTCTACATTGCTAATAAGTATGTGATTGTTCCTGTCTTCAACGATCCCAATGACGAAAAAGCTCTGGAAATACTACAGGATTGTTTCCCTGATCGGGCAGTAGTGGGAATTAATTCTGTGGATCTTATATGGGGACTGGGAAGTTTTCATTGTCTGAGTCAGCAGGAGCCTAAAATCAGATGAAAATTATCTGAAACCAATCCAAATCCCATGATTATCAGACGGGCTCAACCACTGAAGGGTAAGCTTTTTTGTACTTCTAAACTGAACGCCCATAATCCCGGAATCCTCCGGCGTTGTATCATCAATAATGAAATCATAGCCATTCAGACTGTAAACGGGGTTCTCTTTGTTATCCGGTGTTTTGAATGTTCCTCCGTATGAAGCCCCTAAAGAAGTTAACAGTTCTGTAAACAGAGGAGAAGATTTTATCCACACAGACTTTATTCCTGTTACATCATTCGAGTGAGATAAAATAGAATCCGGGTCAGAGAAAACGCGGCTATAGCTTATGAAAAAGATATTTTTCAGATCTTCATGTTCAAAAGTGATGTAGGAAAAAGGATCGCCAAAACTTGCCTGATAGATCAATTCAAGTTCCTCTGCTTTTTCAAGTACAAGATCAAAAGAGGCTTGTAAGGCAAGGTAAATTCCACCTTCTTGTTCTTTTAAAAAATTATGATAGGTCTTGGCTAGATCATCTTTTGGTTCACCTACTACTGTCATAAGCTCAACTGAAGTCCCATCTCTTAATTTAATGTGGTTGTTCAACAATCCATTTTGGTGAAGCCGGCCTTGCTTAATCGTAAAACCAAGATCGGAGTAGGATTTCGTAGCTTTTTCGAGGTCAGAAACTGCTACTATCACATGATCAAGTACAACATTTGCCTCCGAAGATTGAGCTAAGCCAGAACCGGAAATAAATAAACAGAAGCACGGGATGAGAAAACAGTATTTTATCATGCAGGAAATTTAGGTGTATTTAATCAGTACAAAAAATTGGAATCACTGATTATTGAACCGATACCCATGGCCTGGGAAACACATTTCATTTCAAAATCTGGCTAAAAAACACTAACATTGTACTTACTCATCGATGGTTATTCGTAATTCTAATACGGAAAATATTTCTAATGGCTCATTTTGAATTAAACGAAGTTACCAGCAAGCTTCCAAAGCATTTACACAAATTTATTGTAGCTCAGCCTTACGAGGAATATACCCCTCAAAACCAGGCCGTTTGGCGCTATGTAATGCGCATGAATATTGATTATCTGAGCAAGGTAGCTCATGGGTCTTACCGGGATGGTTTAGCTGCTACAGGAATCACTATTGATAATATCCCAAGGATGGAAGGGATGAATCGTATTCTGAAAGATATTGGATGGGCTGCTGTTTCTGTGGATGGTTTTATCCCTCCCAATGCTTTCATGGAGTTTCAGGCATATAATGTATTGGTGATAGCTTCCGATATGAGAACCATTGATCATATAGAATACACGCCTGCACCTGATATTATTCATGAAGCAGCCGGACATGCTCCGATTATCGCTAATCCGGAGTATGCAGAATATCTGCGAAGATTCGGTGAAATCGGGAGTAAGGCAATTTCATCTTCAGAAGATTATGAGATGTATGAGGCTATTCGGTTACTCTCCATTCTTAAGGAAGATCCAAACTCCTCTGAAGAAGAGATTAATGAGGCGCAAGAGCGGGTAGAATATCTCCAGAATAATATGGGAGAGCTTTCGGAAATGGCGAAAATCCGAAACCTACATTGGTGGACCGTAGAGTACGGGCTTATTGGAGAACTTGATAATCCTAAGATTTATGGTGCTGGATTGCTTTCATCAATAGGGGAAAGTAAAGCATGCCTTCAGCCGGAGGTAAAGAAAATTCCATACTCTTTAAAAGCAGCGGATGTTAATTTTGATATCACCAATCAACAGCCACAACTTTTTGTAACTCCTGATTTTGCCTATCTGAGCCAGGTTCTGGAAGAGTTTGCCAATACCATGGCATTGAGGACCGGCGGACTTGAAGGGGTGAAGAAACTGATCGACTCCAAAGGATTAGGAACCATAGAATTAAGTACCGGGATACAGGTTTCCGGTAATTTTAGCGAGGTTATCGAAGATCAAAAAGGAAGGGTTGCATACGTTCAAACAAAAGGAGCGACCGCCCTGGCAAACCGTGACAAAGAGCTTATTAGCCATGGAACCTTAAATCATCCGGATGGGTATGGCAGTCCGGTTGGTAAACTGAAAGGGATTAATCTTCCAATTGAAGATATGGCGCCCAGAGATCTGGACGCTTATGGGATTTACGAAGGTAAAACGAAACGTTTCGAGTTTGAAAGCGGCATTACCGTTGATGGCAAAATTATTACTGGTACCCGTGATCTGAGGGGTAAAATTCTCATAATTACACTGGAAGACTGTACAGTGACCTATGATGATAAAGTTCTCTTTAAGCCTGAATGGGGAATCTATGATATGGCTATTGGCAAGGAAGTGGTTTCAGCCTACGCCGGACCAGCTGATGTTCATTCATTTGGTGATGTTGGAAAAGTATCAGAGACAAAAACTCATAAAATAAAGTATTCAGACCGGGAAAGAGCTTTATATGAACTATATGAGCAAGTTCGAAGGGTAAGAGAAGAGAATTCGGCTAATACTGGGTTCATCAATACGATTTTTGAACAATTTAAAACTGATTTTCCAAAAGACTGGCTGTTGCCTTTAGAACTGTACGAACTGGCTGCCGCTAACGAGCTTGATGTACAGTATGAGTTGCTTTCTTACCTGAAAGACTTACAGAAAAATGAAGCACTAAAAAAACTGATCGAAAATGGATTAGAACTAATTCGGAAAGATCAGCTTGAGGAAGCTTAATTAATATTCGACTGTTCTATTTCAGAAAAGCATCAAACGAATTAACCCCTAATGGACCATTCAGTACTTTAAAAGGTTCGCCGAATTCAAAGCCTCCCAGATGACCAAAGTATCTTGCCCGTGCTTCCAATTGTTTGAAGTATTTGGTAGAAGAGATATAAGTCTCGGGTTCATCTCCAGGGTTTTCAATATTAAACTGAGTAGAAAAGGCCAGAACTGCTTTTTTCTTGGTTTCCCAGTGTCCTGAAATATCATAAATGAAATCGGGCTCAAAAGGCCGGTCTTGCATATAATTAAACATCCTTTTTGGCCGCCAAGGCTCCAGATCTCCAGTTTCTATTTTGCTTAATCCTGAATAAAAAAGAGCATCTATACAAAGCTGTGTAGCTTTTCCATGATCAGGATGCCGGTCATAAGGGGCTCCAAGTAAACAAATCTTAGGTCTGCATTTGCGCACTTCAGCTATTACTTTAAGCTGATTATCCCTTGTATTTTCAACAAGAGAATCACCTAAATCCAGATTCTGGCGATAGGAGATACCCAGAACCTCTGAAGCTGTAGATACTTCCTCAGCACGGCTTTCGGGAGTACCACGGGTTCCCATTTCTCCTTTGGTTAAATCAATAATCCCAACAGACTTCCCCTGAGCGACTAACGCGGCGATAGTACCTCCGCAATTCAATTCGGCATCATCAGGGTGAGCAGCAAAAACCAAGACATCAACATTCATATTTTTTCTTATTAAGGTAACAACTTTTAAGGGTGTTCATAAAGCTTCATCGAAATGATCGTAAAAAAAAGATTATTTTCAGAATAACTGAAACGAAATAAGGAACAATACGTAGCCTGTTCCCTAACTCTTTTCACAAATTGCTATGAGATTCATAAACAGCTTAGTAGAAGGTCTGAAAGTTGCTCTTCACGCGCTTGCTATTAACAAAACCCGTTCTATACTAACAGCCCTTTGTATTATTATCGGAATCACCATGGTAACTGTGGTTGATTCAGTGACTACTGGAATGGATGAAAGTTTTGATAACAGTATGGCAATGCTGGGTACCAATGTTGTATATGTTGAAAAATGGCCATGGGACGGGGATGAAGACTGGTGGGTATATGCCGGAAGAAAAGAAATGGAACTGGAGTATGTGGCTTTTCTTGAGGAGAAAAGTAAACTTGCAAGCGATGTAGCAGCTTCAGCTAATCGTAATGTTTCTATTCGCTATAAAGAGAAAAATGCTGATAATGTTGGAATAAATGGTGCTACTTCAAATTACCTGAATATTCAGGGTTTGAATATTGAAAGAGGTAGAATGTTTACTGAAGAGGAAGCTCGTTCGGCGGTAAAAGTCGCTGTAATCGGGCAGTCCCTCCAGGAAGCCTTATTCGAAGAAGAAGATCCATTGGGTAAGCAGGTCAGGCTTGGGGGGCAGAAATTTACAGTTATTGGAATTCTGGAAAAGCAAGGTAGTTTTTTAGGTTTAGGTGATTCAGATAATCGTATAATTGTACCCATTAAGTCTTATGGACAGATATATGGTTTAAGGTGGGGAATTCAAATTGGGGTAAAATTCCCAAGTGAGCAGGCAGCCTTAGATGGTGAATATGAAATAGAAGGTTTGATGCGGCAAGTTCGAGGAATTGACGCGGCTGAGGGTAACGATTTTGCCATCAATAAACCACAAGCATTTGAAGAGCAGTTATCCGCATTTAAAAATGGCTTATATATGGGGGGCTTTGTTTTAGTTGGCTTGTCGCTACTGATTGGGGGCATTGGAATTATGAATATCATGTTTGTTTCTGTGCGTGAGCGTACCAAAGAAATAGGAATACGAAAAGCAGTGGGAGCAAAATCATGGGAAATTCTCACTCAGTTTCTGATAGAGGCAGTAATGATATGTATGCTGGGTGGATTGGTTGGAGTTGCTTTAGCTGGTGTTTTTACCGTTATGATTGATCAAATATTCACTGCAACAATGAACTTAAGTGTTGTATTTGTGGCATTTATGATCTGTACTTTAGTAGGAGTTTTCTTCGGATTTATTCCTGCTTATAAAGCTGCGAAATCAGATCCTATCGAATCGTTGAGGTTTGAATAATGCAAATTTTTGAAACTGTTAGTCAGGCAACCGATTCTTTAAAAGCGAATAAACTTCGTTCTTTTTTAACTCTGCTGGCGTTAGTTATCGGCGTTTTTTCAGTGATCGTTTCTACTACTGCAGTCGCGGTATTGGATAACTTCTTTACAAACACCATGAGCATTTTAGGAAGTGATGTGATCACGGTTCAAAAAAATCCGGCTGTTCAAATGGGACCTCGGGATGCAAGCTTGAGAAATCGTAAGAATATAAAATTTGAAGATGCTGAAGACCTACAGGAAAGAGCAAGAGTTGCTGAAGGAACTTCGCCAGTTACTACATTCAGTTTTACAAAAATTACTTACGAAGATCTTGAAACAGATCCCGATGTTCGTATACGTGGGAGTAATAGCGAATATATTGAAAACAATGCATTTACTTTAGGGGATGGAAGAAATATTACTCCGGAAGATGTTCAATATAAACGTAATGTTGTTGTATTGGGTAAAGATGTTCAGGTAGAACTTTTCCCAAATGAATATCCACTTGGCAAGACAGTTCGTATTGATGGTAACCCGTATCAGGTAGTTGGGCTTTTAGAAAAAAAGGGGCAAATTTTTGGAAACTCCTTCGACAACATTGCCATCATTCCATACACTACTGGAATTAATAATTACGGAGGAGCAAACAGAGGAATCGGAATTCAGCTCAGAGCGCCAGAAATTTCAAAGATTGAGGATACAATAGAAGAAGTAACGGGTATTATGAGAGTTATTAGAGCGGTAAACCCCGCTGATGAAAATGATTTTGAACTTATAACAAATGATTCTCTTTCCGGCACTTTTGATGCATTTACTGGAGTTTTATATGCTGCGGGATTCTTTATTGGGCTTATTACCCTTTTGGGCGCCGGTATAGGGGTAATGAATATTATGCTTGTTTCTGTAACAGAACGGACTAAAGAAATAGGGGTTCGAAAAGCTGTTGGTGCTACCCGAAAAGCAATAGTTAGTCAATTTTTGATGGAAGCCATTTTTGTATGTCAAATAGGAGGACTTATAGGTCTCTTATTGGGTGTAGGTGCAGGAAACTATGTCGCTATATTAATTGACACAGAGCCGGTTATTCCTCTTTGGTCTGTTTTAGGTAGCTTTTTCGGAATGACGTTAATAGGCTTGGTTTTTGGCGTTTTTCCAGCTTTTAAAGCATCCAGATTAGACCCCATCGAAAGTTTGCGGTACGAATAAGAAATTGGTGCGGAACGAATTACCGTTTCTTGTATATTATAGAGTATAGAAATAATATCAACAGGGCAAAATATGAACGAAGAGATTATTCAAAACCTCAACGAGCGGCTTGACAGAGCTATTGATAAAGGCCGGGTCATTCTATCAGATGATGAGTTTCAGCAGCGGGTTGAAGATGTTAAGGTACAGGCTGAGGAAACAATACGGCAGCATCCTATTTTGAGTGTGGCAGCCGGTTTAGCGGTTGGATTTGTTCTCGCCCGACTTTTTAGTTCGGATGATTAAGTGATGGATCAACTAAGCTCCAGATTAAAACAAATTACTTCTGAATTAAAGGAATACCTGGAAACCAGGATTGACCTCTTAGTTCTTAATGTTGGAGATCAGATTTCAGCATGGGTGGGGCTTTCTACCCAGAAGATTATCGGATATCTGATTCTTAGTTTCGGTCTTCTTTTTGCTTCAGTTGCATTAGCTATTTATTTGGGAGATGTTCTCCAAAACGAAGCATTAGGCTATTTAATCGTATCCATTCCCCTTATGATACTTGGATTAATTTTTGCTTTTGCGAAACCTTTTGGTATTGCCAGTTCCGTTCAAAAACAATTAATGTCCGGCATTCTGAAGGCTATAGAAGAAGAGAAACCAGGTTCAAAGAAACTAAAACTACCAGAGCATAATGAGCAGGAGAAGCTAGATTAATATGGCCAGGTCATTAAATAAAATTGAGAAAAAGAAAGAAGAGCTTAAAGCCAATCTTAGTCGCATCCAAAATGATTTGGACAATTCATTGGTGGAAGTAAAAGAGGATGTTACTCAATCTTTATCACCAAAAGAACTTATAAAAAGATATCCGCTTCAAATTCTTGGGGCTTCAATTGCAATCGGTTTCCTATTAGGCTCAAAAAGATCGAAATCATCTCCTAAGTCAACCTCATCAAAAAATACAATCGTCGATTCCGTAGGCCGTTCGATCAAAAAAAGACTCGCACAAAAAGCGATCGATACTGCACTAGATTTCTTTGAGGGTAAACTTTCTCAGAATGAGGAAGAGTAAGCTTATTTCTATTCTTAAGCCTGAAAAGTAAAAGGATATAAAAAACGTAAATCCCGGAAATTTCTGTAACTATTTTACAAGTTCATCGTGGAAGTACACCGTTAACACAAAAGAAAAGGAAACATGAAAAAAATCATCTCGCTCGCACTTCTGGCGATTCTTATCTACAGCGGAACAACATTAGGGCAAACCGTTCAGCGCATTACACTTCAGGAAGCAATTCAAATTGCACTTGAGAATAATTTCCAACTAAAACAAGCACAGAACAATCTTAATTTGTCTGATCAAAGAAGGATAAGTGAGATGGCTGACTTTCTTCCAAGCCTTACATCCAGTGCTGGATACAATAAAACAACCGGGCAGCAATTTGTACAGGATATTCTGGCTTTTGATAATGTAACTTCTCAGGGGGCAAGTGGACGATTAGGTGCAAATATTACTGTGTTTAACGGTTTTGAAAATATTATAAGCTTAAGGCAAAGTATACATGATCAGGTATCCTTTGAAGAGCAGGTTCAACGCGCCAAAGAAAACGTGATATTTAATACAGCAAGGGCTTATTTAACTGTTTTAGTTAATACAGAATTGTTAGAGATCGCAGAAGACAATTTGGAGACTTCGGTAAAGCAACTGGAACAAACACAGGCCCAGGTTGAGGTGGGGTCTAGACCATTAGTTGATCAATATAATCAGGAGTCTACCGTTGCGGGTAACGAGTTGACAGTTATTCAAAGAGAAAATCAATTAAGGCTTAGTCGTGTTCAATTAATAAGACAATTACAGATCGACCCACTTGGGAATTATGAATTTGTTGTACCAAATATCGAAGAAAGAGCAGCGGCGCAAAACCCAGAGAGCATAGAATTACAGACATTAATTGATGAAGCACTTATAAATCGTTCTGATATTAAAAGCGAAGAAGCAGATATCTTATCTAGTGAACTTCAACTAACATTAGCTAAGACAAGATTTTTGCCTACAATAACTGCTAGTGGCGCAATCTCTACAAGATGGAGTGATCCATATTTTCTTGATGCTAATTTTAGCGAACAATTTTTTGATCAACAAGTGAACAAGGGTTATGGATTTAGTATAAGCCTGCCAATTTTCCAGAACTGGAATAGAGTTTATAACCTGGAATTAGCTAAGGTTCAGCTTAAGAATGCGCGGCTTTCTCTGGAAAATTCAAAGCTGGGCGTTGTTCAGGAGGTTACCCAGGCTTACAATGATTTTGCAGCTTATTCAAAACAAATAGAGTCTGCACAAAAGGCATTATTTGCCAGTGAAAAAGCTCTGGAGACACAGCAGGAAAGATATAATGTTGGTGCCAGCACTTTTATTGAATTAAGTGAAGCACAATCTACCTACGTATCTGCACAATCCGATTTTACACAAGCTCGATACAATTTAATTTTTCAGGAAAAACTTCTCGATTTCTTCCTAGGTAAGTTAACCGGCGATACAATCGAATTTTAATACCAATTTTCAAGGGTAAGTACATGGCAAAGCAAAAATCTTCCTCAAAGAAGACACTTTTTTGGATAGGAGGGATCATTGTATTTCTTTTAGCCGTAGGAATCGGTTTAAAAACAACCGGAGTAATAGGAGGCGAACCAACAGGTACGAGTGTTGAGACAGCTCAGGCTAAGCTCAAAACGATTACACAGGTTGTGTCTGCTTCGGGTAAAATTCAACCTGAGGTTGAGGTTATCATCCGACCGGACGTTTCCGGTGAGATCATCAATCTTGCTGTTAAAGAAGGCGACTTCGTACGAAAAGGTGATTTACTTGTTCGTATCAAACCGGATATCTACCAGGCTCAGATTGATAATCTTAATGCGGCATTGCTTACACAGAAAGCCAGATTGGAGCAAACCAGGGCCACCCTGATTCAGTCTGAAGCTGCTCATACCAGAGATAAAGAACTCTTCGAGAAAAAAGTAATTTCTGAAATGGATTACATTCAAACGAAATCGAATTGGGATTCTCAAAAAGCAAGTCTGAAGGCTGCTGAATATCAAATTCAAAGCGCTGAGGCACAATTACGTCAGGCACAGGAAGAGCTTGAACAAACCGTAATCCGTGCTCCTCAGGATGGAACAGTGACTGGTCTTGCAATTGAAGAAGGTGAGCGCGTATTAGGTAATTCTCAGATGGCCGGAACCGAAATGATGCGGGTTTCACTTTTAGATCGAATGGAAGTTCTTGTTGAGGTAAATGAAAATGATATTGTAAATGTATCATTAACAGATACCACACGAATTGAAGTAGACGCTTATCCTGAGCGAAGATTTAATGGAATTGTTACTGAGATTGCAAACTCTGCCCAAATTACCGGTGCGGGATCAAATGAACAGGTAACGAATTATCAGGTTAAGGTTAGAATTGTTACGCCACATAATCCAGGATTATCAGGAGGAGAGCTGGTTCAACAGGAAGCACCAGAAAACCCTGGCGATGCATTTATTCCCAATTTTAAACCAGGGATGTCTGCAACGGTAGATATAGAGACACACACTGCGGTGAATGTGGTTTCTGTACCTATTCAGGCAGTAACTGTAAGAGATTTTGCACAGGATAAACCAAAAGAGGCTGATGAATCGTCTAATGAAAGTGATGATGAGGCTCAGGTAGAAATGGCTTCTGCACAAGATACTGATGATGACCTTATAATTATGCGGGAAGATTTTAGAAAAGTTGTTTTTAAAGTAGTGGATGGAGAAGCAGTTCGAATACCTGTAGAAACCGGAATTAGTGATAATACACACATACAAATTACAAGCGGATTAGAAGCAGGTGATGAAATCGTGATTGGCAGCTACCGAACCCTTTCCAGAAATTTAAATAATGGCGATAAAGTAACCGTTTCAAATAACGACGAAAACACTAGCGAATAACATACAGGGCATAATAATGAGCGACAAAAAAGCTATAATTCAGATCACTGATCTGACCCGTACCTACCAAATGGGTGAGACCCTGGTAAGAGCCTTGGCAGGGGTTTCGTTTAACGTGGATGAAAATGAGTATATCGCCATTATGGGACCCTCAGGTTCGGGTAAATCAACCCTGATGAATATGATTGGTTGTCTCGATACCCCCAGTTCCGGAGAGTATATTCTCAATGGAAATCGGGTTAGCCAAATGGATGATGCAGAACTCGCCGAAGTTAGAAACCGTGAAATTGGTTTCGTTTTTCAGACCTTCAATCTTCTTCCCAGAACAAGTTGTCTTGCAAATGTTGAACTTCCTTTGATTTACGCAGGAATGAAGTCTTCGGAACGTAAAGAAAGAGCGGCAGAAGTATTAGATAAAGTGGGTCTTGGCGATCGAATGGATCATAAACCCAACGAGCTTTCCGGAGGTCAACGCCAGCGTGTGGCTATTGCCCGTGCGTTAGTAAACAACCCATCTATTCTGCTCGCAGATGAGCCTACCGGTAACCTCGATACGAAAACCGGTGACGAGATTATGCTTCTTTTTGAAGAGCTGTATCGACAAGGGAATACCATTATACTGGTTACGCATGAAGATGAGATTTCAAGATACTCCAGACGTGTAGTACGGTTGAGAGATGGTTTAATAGAATCTGATACACCCGTCGAAAGCCCTGTCCTTGCAGGAAAAGAATTGGTATAAAAAAAGCGCTCTATTGAGCGCCTTTTTAGTTCGTATACTTGAAGTAATTTAGTTTCTGAATCCGAATCCAACACCTGCATTAACAGTAGCATATTCAGCCAGAGTTGCTTCAGCATAAATTCTGAAAAAAGCGATTTTGAACTGAACGCCACCCAAGGCGTGAATTCCTGCGTCACTATCCTGAGTATAAGAAACCGGATCACTAATTGTAGTAGTGGCAGGTCCCGTCCCGATTACATAGTCTCCTAACATATTTAACTCAAAACTACCGGTTTGATACCCAACTCCTGCATATGCAGAAATGAAAGGAAGTGTTTTACCAACAAGGGCGTTTAAAACAAAAGTGTTTGTAGAAGTTTCAACTATCTGATCAGTTGCTCCAGGGTTGAATTCAAGATCAGCATTCATATCGATCTGTGAGAAAGCAGCCATTACGGAAATATCAACTGGAAGTAATTTTCCTCCAGGTATCCACTGGTTCAAACCATGTTTAATGCCAGCGCCTATAAGAGAAACATTTCCATAATCACCTAACGAAGTTTCCGGTATATAACGGAGCGTAATATCAGTTCCTTTTATTAAACCAACATTAGCCTGTATCATAGCCGTTGGTACATATTCAAATCCGGTACCTCCCGGCAATGTAAATGAGAATGAATTATTAGGGTCTGTTGAAGAAATTGTTTGTCCACCACTATTCTCTCCTGAAATAGTACTTGTTGATGAACCTGTTACAAGCACATTTTCTAATCCTATTTGGGAGGCATCAAATGATTGACCACTAGAAGGTACTGCCGCAACAGCTGCTCTGATCTGGATACTAAAACCTAACGTTTTTGTAGCTGCGGCTTTGGTAGTCCACCCAGAATTTAGTGTGGTAGCAAGGCCGGTTGGTAAAGGACTCAAATATGCTTTTGTTAAAGCGGTTGCATTATCGGCTCCTGATTCGAGAAATGCTTCGATCTCTTCTAATTGAGCTTGTGCAGGATTTGACATTAAAAGAGCTACGAGAAAAGTTGCTCCGAGTAAAATTTTTCTTGATAAGCGGTAGTACATATTAACCTCCAGGTTATCTGTTTTTTATATTTCCCCAATATTAGCAATAAAAATCCGAAATCTAATACCTAATTTGAGGTATTTATCAGATTGGGTTACAAAGACTCCAACATTTTTATGTAAGAATCATAGCGACTTGGATCAATCTTACCTTGTTCAAAGGCTTCCATTACCCCGCATTGTGGTTCATGAAGATGAGTGCAGGTATTGAATTTACAATATTGTCGGGGCTCCAGCATTTCAGGGAAATAAAGTGATAACTCCCATGGTTCAATGTTAAAAAGACCGAATTCGCGGATTCCGGGAGTGTCCGCTAAATATCCCCCATTTGAAAGCTTGATGAGTTTAGCAAAAGTCGTAGTATGTTTTCCTTTATTCGAAAAAGATGAAACTTCACCGACCTTTTCCGAATAATTCGGATCAATAGTATTTAAAAGACTGGTTTTGCCAACCCCTGATGGTCCAATGAAAACGGAAGTTTTATCGGCTAATTCTTCTTTTAACTGTTCTAGTGATTGAGGGTTGGTCGCGGTACATGTAAAGAAAGTATAGCCAAGGTTTCTATAAAGTTCCTCAAGCTGTTCAATATAAGCTTCGGCTTTATTGGTAGCTAAATCCATTTTATTAATTACAATTCCAGCAGGAACTTCATAAGCCTCACAGGTAACTAAAAAGCGATCAATGAATCCTTCTTTTAGTTTTGGCTGTTTGATGGATTGTACCACAAAAGCAATATCGAGATTAGAGATAAGGATTTGCTCACCTCTACGTCCATGTGTGGCTTGTCGGGTAATGTAATTATCTCGTTCGTGAATAGTCTCAATATTACCGCTCCCATCTTTCCCAATGGTAATATCCACCCAATCCCCTACAGCAATCGGGTTAGTAACTTCTTTGCCTTCAAGGCGAAATCTCCCCGGGAGTCTACTTTGGATAATTTCTTCTCCAAGATCAACTTTGTACCAACTTCCGGTAGACTGAATGACTCTTCCTTTTTGCATCCCCGAAAATACGGAAGAGCAGGGGATAGGCAAGGGTTTATTAACAAATTAGTTTTTACCGAATGGAATAGTATTTTCAACAACAAACACCCAACATCCAATGATCTTGTTATGATTAAGTTTATTCTCCTTACGGCGCTGTCATTTTCTCTTTTACTAACGGATTCTAATCCAACCGAAGAGGTAGATGCTTTTTGGGCGGAAGTTTCCCTAACAGTATCAGAAGGGGATTTTGAAGGGTATTCTGCTACGTATCATCCCGATGCAATTCTGGTTAATGGAATGTCAGAAACCAGTTATCCAATTTCTCAGGCATTGGCCGGCTGGAAGCAAGGGTTTGATGATACTAAAGCCGGAGAAATGAAGGCTGGGGTTGAATTCCGTTTTTCAGAACGATTACACAGCGAAACAACGGCTCATGATACCGGAATTTTCAGGTATTTCTGGCAGCCGGAAGGTGAAGAGATGCAATATATACTAATCCATTTTCAGGGATTGCTAACCAAAGCCAGTGGTGAATGGAAGATGATGATGGAATATCAGATCTCGCAGGCAACGGAAGAAGAATGGAAGGGATTGGAATAATTTTCGAAATCCGTAAGTGCATTTAAAGGGATTTTAATTATTCCTTAATGGCACGTCATTCCCGCGAAGACGGGAATCTGAGTTTGAAAAAGTTGGTGATTTTATAACTATCTGGATCCCTGTCTTCGCAGGGATGACCGATTTGGGATAAGTCAACTAAAAATAAAGCTCCAACGCAGAACATTGGAGCTAGGAAAGATTGGAATAATTTCGATAACCAGTGGGATCGTTGCGTGCAATGATCCCACTGGTGTATCACATCAGTTAATTAGAAACAGAAACCTGTTCTGTTTTCCCATTCTTTCCTGAAATTGCAGATTTATGAGCATCACTCACCTTAAAATAGTCAGCAGGATCGTTGACCGAATCTTTTTCAAGAATAATATCCAGCAATGATTCCATACGCTCCAGATACTGAACTTCCAGATCACCGATTACATCTTCTTCGATATCGGCTACATCTTTTTCGTTCTTTTTTGGAAGCAGGACTTTCTTGATGCCAGCACGTTTTGCTGCAAGTACTTTTTCTTTGATTCCACCCACTGGAAGAACCATTCCACGAAGGGTAATCTCACCTGTTAGTGCGACTGTACCCTTCACTTTACGTTGAGTGAAAATAGAAGCAATGGCACTCATCAAAGATACACCTGCGGAAGGACCGTCTTTAGGTACTGCTCCGGCAGGTACGTGAATATGCAGATCCCAGTATTTAAAAGCTTCTTCAGGGATTCCAATTTTCTCAGCATGTGCTTTTAGATATGAAATCGCGAGCATAGCTGATTCTTTCATCACATCGCCAAGTTGCCCGGTAATATTTAATTTGCCAGATCCTTTAGAAACACTCGCCTCGATAAAAAGGATATCTCCGCCAAAAGGAGTCCATGCAAGCCCGGTTGCAACGCCCGGAACGGTAGTACGTTCTGCTACATCACTGAAAAACTTCTGTTTTCCGAGGAAATCCTCGACATCAGATTTGTTGACTTTAAACTCTTCGATTTCTCCGGAAGCCACTTTTGCGGCAACGCCACGACAAACAGCCCCAACCTGACGATCCAGATTTCTTACGCCAGATTCCCTGGTGTACTCATCAATGATGCGCTCGATAGCGGTATCTTCGATTTCAATTTGATCAGCATTAAGTCCGTTTTCTTTTACCTGCTTCGGAATGAGATATTTCTTAGCAATCTCCGTTTTCTCTTCAAGAGTATATCCGCTGATATTAATGATTTCCATTCGATCTCTGAGTGGAGCCGGGATTGTTTCCAGTGAGTTAGCTGTAGCAATGAAAAGTACTTTCGAAAGATCGTATTCCAGTTCCAGGTAGTTATCGCTGAAGGTATCGTTTTGTTCAGGATCAAGAACCTCAAGCAGGGCAGAGGTCGGATCTCCACGATAGTCAGCGCCAACTTTATCAATCTCATCCAGCATAATAACCGGATTTCCTTTACCGGCTTTTTTCATCGAACGGATAATACGTCCGGGCAACGCGCCAATGTAGGTTCTCCGGTGACCTCTAATCTCGGCTTCGTCTCTGATTCCACCTAGGCTGAAGCGCTCAAATTCACGATTTAACGCTCTTGCTATCGATTTTCCCAGCGATGTCTTACCAACTCCCGGAGGGCCGTAAAAACAAAGAATAGGAGCTTTCATATCCTTTTTAAGCTTAAGAACCGCCAGATATTCAACAATTCTCTTTTTTACTTTCTCAAGTCCGTAATGATCTTCATCCAATACCTTTCGGGCGAACTCCAGATCGAGCTTGTCCTCAGAATACTCTTCCCACGGGAGATCCAGAATCCACTCTACATAACTGTGAATGATTCCATAGTTAGGAGAAGCGTTTGGAGTCATTTCCAATCGTTGAAGTTCTTTTTCTGCGACTTCTTTCGCATGATCGGGAAGAGCCTTTTCCTCTAGTTTCTTTCGGAGTTTCTCAACATCCTGCTGCTCAGCACCTTCACCCAATTCTTCCTGAATGGCTTTCATCTGTTGGCGTAGATAAAACTCGCGCTGTTGATCGTCAATATCTGATTTAACTTTCGTGCGGATTTTCTCGCTCATATCCAGAACCTGAAGTTCCTGTTCGAGAAACTCCATAATTTTCTCCAGGTTTGCTGAAAACTTCTGAGTTTCGAGCAAATCCTGCTTTTCATTCAAGTCTACATTCAAGTTGGAGGCAATAAAATTCAACAGAAACGTAGGGCTGTTGATATTGTTAACTGCAACAGCTGCCTCAGATGGGATATTCGGCGATTTATTGATGATATCAACTGCCGTTTCCTTCACATTGCGAACTGATGCATCTAATTCCAGACCTTGAATATCCATTTCTTTCGGATAAGGAGTGACCTTCGCTTTAAAATAAGGCTGATCCTGTGTGAACTCCTGAACTTCAAAAACAGATTTTCCCTGGATTACAATACTTCGACTGCCATCCGGCATTTTTATCAGTTTCAGGATTTGAGCAACGGTTCCTCTTCTGTGAAGGTCATCATATTCCGGCTCCTCAACATCCATATCTTTCTGAGTTACAACTCCTATAGTCTTGTCTCCTGCATAGGCCTCTTTCACCAGTGCCAGAGAACGGTCTCGTCCAACAGTTATAGGTACAACAACTCCGGGAAATAGAACGGTATTTTTAAGTGGGAGTATGGGGAGGCTTTCAGGAACCAGCGCCTCTGTTAACGCTTTTTCTTCCTCTTCAGACATCAGTGGGATGGCTTGCTCAAAATCTTCAAACTCATTATCTGATTGCCCTAATTCGTTAAATAAATCCAGTCGTGTCTTCATCAAATCCTTATACTTTTTATTTGTTGCTTACAACGCAAATACGAAGCCACTCGTTTGCCATCCCACAAAGAGTCAGAAAAAAAAGCTCCTGTCAGGAATGTAAGGCAAAGTGACAGGTCTTAGAAATGAAACTGCAATACTGCTACAGTAACCCCAGTAATCGTTGGATTTTCATTAAAAGACCGGGACACAAACTGGGTTGCAATAGAAAGGTCCCAGAGTTTCGTCTCTATGGCAGTTCCAAAACTAAAATAACTTGGAAGTTCTGTAGCGAGCTGTGTACCAGCTCTAAGGGGCAGAAATTTCAGAGGTCGGAGTTCAACACCTACAGAAGCAACCAGCTTCGTAGAGTTGAAGGCATTGTTGGTGAGTCCTATACTTAAATCTCCCATTACTTTGAGCCTGTTAATTTCGATAAGAGCTCCCGCATGAATTGCTGTTGGAAGTAAAACGGAGAAATTTTCTTCCAGAGAAGGGTTCAATACAAACGGATTGGTTGATCCATGTTGTTCAATGAAATCAAGAAATTGCCCCGGGGCCCCAACAAAAGCATCATTTGCAAGACCCACAGGATATCCGGAAACTCCGACTGTATCCAGAGTTGAATTTATGGAGATTCCATCATCAGAGTAGTTCACAAAACCTATATCGGTAATTGCGAAAGAAAGCCGCAGCGATTTATTGGTTTGCTGTTCATTTTCATTGATGGTAGAAAGGTCACTCCCGATGGTAATCAGATAAGTAAATCCGATGTCAAGCCCCGCGCCAATTCCGTAAGGACTAAATAGTTCGTCATTGATATTATTCTGCAATGCAGTTTGAGCTGGAGTTCCATTGAGATATTGCTGGGTAGCGGCTCCGAAACTACCCGATGCCCGATACTCAAATTCACTCATATTAGAAACCTGTCCGTTACCATTATCAAAATAAAGGTTATCCCATTTAGCATCCTGATAAGCACCGCCAATTACTATTTTGGGTGCAATTCCAAAATTAAACTCGTCCAGTCTGGGAGTCATATCCGAGAAAAACTGAAAAGACTCTGCAAAACCGAAAGAAATCTCGTAGAGTGATTGATAACGATGGGTAAGTGAGCGGTTTACTCCTATATCATTTTTGATCTCTTGCACCTCAGAGGAATACCAACCTTTCCCAGTTTCGAAACTTGAAGAAATCCGGTTTCGAAAGGCAATAGAATAGGCTCGTTGATCATCTCGCCATTTAAAGCCGAGAAGAGTGACATCCAATCTCGTTTGATGTAGGGAAGAGCTTCGGTTTCTAATGTAATTGTCTTCTGCAATTTTCGATCGCTCAAGTGGAGTTATTGTATAAGAACCTGCATCAAAAGCGGTAATATAGTTTTCTAGATTAGTACTCTGTTGATTCAGGTTGCTGAAATTCTGCACGGCATTGAAATAGGTACCTGTGATGAAAAGCCCAACGTCAATATTTCTCTGGCGATCCTGAATCATTAGATTTGCCGGATTGTAGAAGTTGGCGTTATAGTCGGTAATGTAAGTACTTCCACCACCACCAAGCGCAACATTACGCGGTGTTAACACAGGTTGGGCATACGAATATAGTCCGCATAACAGAGCCCACGTTATGACTAAAAGTGTCCTTCTCACAATCTGAATGTTAATAAACCGTCTATTCGATGATCTGAAGTGGCGCGGCACGCAACATCAGTTTTTTCTGTCCTCTTTGCTTGAAAAATACGACAACTTTAGCATCCATTCCTAATCCACTGCGACTTATGATCTTCCCAGGGCCGAATTTGGCGTGCAGAACCTGAGTTCCAACCTGAAAAGGATCTTCGCCATCCTCATATTCATACTGGATAGTGGAAGTAGCTGATGATCGTGTTTTTTTAGTGATTGGCTTCTCCCAATCATACTCTATATGTGTAGAATTGTCTGTTTTTCTTTTCGAAGATGAATTATCCAGAGTGAAACGCTCATTCTTTTGACTAATTGTGGCACCCGATTCCGTTCGAACCACTCCGGGATCAACTTCGTCCAGAAAACGGGATCGAAGCTGTTGCTGTTCTTCCCCAAACTTAAAACGAGTTGTGCAGTAACTGAAATAGAGCCGTTTTTCAGCACGGGTAATTGCTACATAAAAAAGGCGTCGCTCTTCTTCTATATCTGCTTCAAAACCCTCACGGCCTCCAACAGGGAAAAGATTTTCTTCTAAACCAACCACAAACACGACTGGAAATTCAAGTCCTTTGGAGCCATGAACAGTCATTAAGGTTACAGCTGGCTTATTTTCATCAAATTTATCACCGTCTGTTATGAGACTGATTTCTTGCAGGAAAGCGCTTAGCGATGGCTTTGAAGTTCCTTTTTCGTAATAGGAAATAGCATTCTGAAATTCGATGATATTCTCCCGGCGCATCATAGAATCGTGAGAATTTTCCTCGACCAACGCCTTCATGTATCCTGATTGCTCCAACACCGAGCGGGTTACTTCCGACAAACTCCGGCCTTGTTCCAAATCCTGACTGAGTTGGTTTATCATATTCACAAATTCCCTGATCCTGACTTTGGCAGGCTTGTACACATCTGTTTGCTCAACTTGTTCGATCATGCTCCAGATTGACATACCCCGTTCCCTGGCCTGATTTCTTAAATCATTGATCGACTTATTTCCAATGCCACGAGAAGGTTCGTTAATTATGCGAATAAGATTGGTTTCATCGTGCTTATTAACTAACAGAGTTAGATAAGCCAACACATCTTTTATTTCTTTTCGCTGGTAGAAAGAAAGACCTCCAATCAATTGATAAGTGATATCATGCCGCCTTAGCGCTTCTTCAAAAACTCTGGATTGATAATTTGTCCTATAAAGAATAGCGAACTCATTATTTTTGTAACCGTGACGCATTTTTAGCTCTACAATGTATTGCGCGATGCGATTGGCTTCATCGCGCTCGTCATAATTCTTTAGAAGAATAACCGGTTCTCCAAGTCCTTGTTCTGTCCAAAGCGTTTTGTCGAGCTGTTTTTTGTTTTTCTTGATGATAGAATCGGCACATTGCAGAATGGATCGGCTGGAACGGTAATTCTGCTCCAAAGGTACTTGCTTGGCTTTTTCGTAGTCTTCCTGAAAACTCAGGATATTGGTGATGTCCGCTCCCCGGAACGAGTAAATACTTTGAGCGTCATCACCTACCACGCAGATGTTTTTGTACTTTTCCGCCAGCATTTTCGTGACCTTATACTGAGCATGATTCGTATCCTGGTACTCATCAATCAAAATATACTTGAACCGATCTTGGTATTTATCCAGTAGGTCAGGATTTTCCTCAAACAACTCAACAGGTTTGATGAGTAGATCATCGAAGTCCATTGCATTGCTTTGCTTCAGTCGCTTCACATAAATCGAATAAACCCTGGCTGTGATATCGTCTAGAGTTGAACTTACAAAGCGGCTCTGAAACGAATCCGGATCAATGAGCTGGTTCTTTGCGTCACTGATTTTATTCCGGATGGTTTTAGGTTTGATCTCTTTGGGATCAAAATTCAGTTCCTGAAGAATTTGCTTGATAACTGTTTCGGAATCGCTGGTATCATAAATGGTAAAGTCTTTACCGTAGCCTAATTTCTCAGCTTCAAAGCGAAGGATTTTAGAGAAGATTGAGTGGAAGGTTCCCATCCAGAGTTTCTGAGCTTTATCGCCAATCAGGTTCTTGATACGCTCTTTCATCTCACGAGCTGCCTTATTGGTAAAAGTTAGTGCCAGGATTTCATTAGGTGCCGCTTTGAACTGTTGGAGGAGGTAGGCAATTCGATAGGTAAGAACGCGCGTTTTTCCAGAACCCGCACCGGCAACAATCAAAAGCGGGCCATTGGTATGGGTAACAGCTTCATATTGTTGTTTGTTCAGTCCGGTTAAAAAATCGGGGCCTTTCCGGGGTTCTTCAGGTTGCAGAGAGAATGTTTTCATATAAATTCAGAATACATCCCCCGGGTCAATTTTGGTTAGAAATTGATCCGGGGGATGTTCGTAGTATCTTAATTACTTAAAATCTTTAAGCTGCTCACGGAGTTTAGCCAGGTTTGCTTCTCCATCACGCTTTTTATTACGTTCGTTCTGAACTACCGCTTCAGGTGCGTTGTTCACGAAATTATCGTTATTGAGCTTTCCGTTTATCCCTTTTAGCCAGCCTTCAATACGGGTTATTTCATTATTTATTCGCTCAATCTCTTTATCCACATCAATTAAACCTTCTAGTGGAACATAAATCTCATTTCCTCTCACAATAGCTGAAGAAGAAGCTCCGGGCTTTTCGATAGTTTCTAAAATTTGCAATGATTTTGTGGATTGCAGTTTTGTCAAAATCCACTGATTCGAAGAAAGTGCTTTGGTAATTTCAGAAGAAGTTGTTTTAATAAAAACATCCAGTTTTTCTTTTGGAGAAACTCCCATTTCAGCCCGGATATTTCTTAAGGCTGATACCATATCCTGAATAGTTGAAAACAGATCTATATCAGGAGCAGTATCAAAAGCCGCATCATATTCCGGCCAGTGAGAAACGGTTAACGCTTCTTCCGGTTTACGATCATTAATATATTGCCAGATTTCTTCAGAAATGAATGGCATGAAAGGATGGAGGAGCTTCATCAACTGTTCGAACATCCCCAAAGCTACGTTCATTTTCTGAATATCGAACTTATCCCCGTAATTATCTGGTTTGGCCAGTTCGATGTACCAGTCACAGAAATCGTCCCAAATTAATGAGTACACTTTCTTCAGGGCATCATTCAGTTTGTATTTCCTGAAGTCTTCATCAATTTCTTTACTAGTCTGATGTATCCTGGCCATCATCCAGCGGTCAGCCAGATTCTCAGAATCAATTTCGGTCGTTGGATTATATTCCACCCCTTCTTCCATATTCATGGTAAGGAAGCGGAAAGCGTTCCAGATTTTATTAGAGAACTTCTTTCCCTGATCACAAATGGATGGATCGAAAGGAAGATCGTTTCCGGCAGGGGTGGAGAAGAGCATTCCCATTCTAACTCCATCCGCGCCATACTCGGCAATCAACTCAAGTGGATCAGGAGAGTTACCGAGCGACTTACTCATTTTGCGACCAAGTTTATCTCTCACAATTCCGGTGTAGTACACATTCTTAAAAGGGAGCTCGTCTCTGTATTCGTATCCGGCAATGATCATCCGTGCAACCCAGAAAAACATGATTTCCGGAGCAGTAACGAGATCATTAGTAGGGTAGTAATAATCGACTTCTTCTTCCGTGTAGAATCCATCAAATACAGAAATCGGCCACAGCCAACTTGAGAACCAGGTATCGAGCACGTCTTCATCCTGCTTGAGATCTGAAGCTGTCAAAGCAGAGTTTCCAGATTTCTTCTGAGCCATTTCAACGGCTTCTTCTATACTTTTTGCTACTACAAAATCTTCATCTCCATCGCCATAATAGTAAGCCGGAATCCGATGTCCCCACCAGAGCTGGCGACTAATACACCAATCTTTCACATTCTCCATCCAGTGGCGATAGGTATTCTTGAACTTCGCAGGATGAAACTGAATGTTATCGTTCATCACGTTCTCAAGAGCAGGTTGAGCCAACTCTTTCATGCTTACCCACCATTGCAGGGAAAGTCGGGGTTCAATTACCACATCAGTACGTTCTGAGTATCCAACTTTATTCTGGTAGTCCTCAATTTTGACCAGATTACCAGTTTCATCAAGGTCTTTAGATATCTGTTTACGAACCTCAAACCGATCCATACCTATATACAACTCGCCTTCTTCGCTGATTGTACCATCAGCATTCATCATGTTGACGGTTTCAAGGTTGTGCTTTTGTCCGAGTTCGTAATCATTTATATCGTGAGCCGGAGTCACTTTCAGGCATCCGGTACCGAATTCCATATCTACATAATCATCGAGGATAATCGGAACCTCACGATTTACCAGAGGAACGATCACTTTTTCCCCATGAAGGTGAGTATATCGTTCATCATCCGGATTGATACATACCGCAGTATCTCCAAGAATAGTTTCAGGGCGCGTCGTTGCGATAGTTACAAAATTATCCGAGCCAACAATTTGGTAACGAATATGGTAGAGTTTGGAGTTTACTTCTTTGTGAATTACTTCTTCATCACTTAAAGCAGTCAAAGCGGCGGGATCCCAATTGATCATGCGCTCACCACGGTAAATCTTACCTTTTGAATAGAGATCGATAAAGGTGTCGATTACACTTTCAGAATACTTTTCATCCATAGTGAACGAAGTGCGATCCCAGTCACAGCTGGCTCCAAGCTTCTTTAACTGCTCAAGAATAATTCCGCCATGCTTATGGGTCCATTCCCACGCATGCTCCAGAAACTCATCTCTACTCAAATCACTTTTCTTGATGCCTTCTTCACGGAGTTTCCGAACAACTTTTGCTTCTGTAGCAATGGATGCATGATCAGTTCCGGGAACCCAGCATGCATTGTAGCCTTGCATTCGTGCACGGCGGGTTAACACATCCTGAATGGTGTTATTGAGCATGTGCCCCATGTGTAAAACTCCCGTTACGTTGGGAGGAGGGATCACAATGGTATATGGTTCTTTATCAGGGTCTACTTCGGAATGGAAATAATTATGCTCCATCCAGTAGGAATACCATTTGTCTTCAACTTTAGAAGGATCGTATTGGGCGGGAATATTTTGTGATGCTTTACTCAAAACTTTTCAGGGATCTAAATCTTTACTTTTAACTTAAATCAGAGAGGTACAGAGAGACAAAGGTTCGTCTCTGTGCCTCAGTGCCTTAGTCTCTTAGTCTCTTATTTTACTCTCTTCAACAGTACCCCAAAATGCCCGTCACATCCATGGACATGTGGTAAAGTCTGATAGGCTTTTCCATCTTCGGCGAGTACTTCTTCAGGTACATAATCTTCCAATGGTTCCAGCTCGAAGTTGTCATCCATTTTTTCAATCAGCTTTTTAACCTGCTCCATATTCTCTTCCGGCTCGATTGAGCATGTACTATACACCAGACGACCCCCTAATTTCACCATATTTGCAGCTTCTTCAAGTAATTCCTCCTGAAGCTTCACAGCATTTTTCAGGCCTTCTTCGTCTCGTCTCCATCGTAAATCTGCTCGTTTACTTAAAACTCCGGTTCCTGTACAAGGAGCATCCAGCAGAACAGCATCAGCCAGTGGGAGAGAGAGTTCAAGTACATCACCCCGTCGTATTTTGATGTTTTCTGCGTTGAAACTGAGAGCACTTTCCGCAAGTTTTTCTAATCTGTCTGCGGAAATATCAACAGCGAGGATTTCTGCTTTTCCTTCGGTGAGATCCGAGATCATAATAGACTTGGTTCCCGGGGCAGCACAAAGATCATAGATTTTTTCATCCGGCTGAGGATCAAGTATAAAAGGGGCTAGCCCTGCCGCAATGTCCTGTACCTGGCAAACACCCTTTGCAAGCAATCCTTTTTCAATAAAAGGCTGCACAGAGTTTACTTTATAGAAGTTTGGAAGCCAGTCGCTTTCCTCAAACTCAACGCCCATTTTATCCATGCGTTTTATAAAATTCTCCGGCTTGGTACGGAGCGTATTTACCCGAACATAATAGTTTGGACGGCTATTATTCGCCTGCATTAGTTTGAATGCTTCACGTTCCCCGAAACGCTTGCTCCAACGGGCAACCATCCATTCAGGGTGCGAAAAAGTAGCAGCAACCAGCTTGGTTCGATCTTTATAAGCAGGTTTTGGAAGATTCTCAATATCCCGTTGAAGATTGCGCATAATCGCGTTTACCAGGTCTCCGGTTTTAGAACCTAATTTGAACTTAGCAATTTCGACAGCTTCGTTAATTGCAGCGTAATCCGGGGTGCTGTCCATGAACAGCATATCGTAAATACCAAGACGGAGAATATTTTTAAGCTCAGCTTTCATCTCATCTACTCCGATACTGGAATAATGATCAATCAGGAAGTCGAGATAGCTTCTTCTTCGGAAGATATTCTGGACATATTCGCGTACCTGAGCTTTCTCGCGGGTTTCAAGTTCGTCGGCGATGGAGAAATCGAGGTTTTGATTAATATCAAATTCAATGAGTATATCGATACTTGCTGAGCGTTCTGAGAATTCAGTTTCCAATGGAGTCCGGATTTTAAATTTCTGGGTTATAACTATAAAAAAAGGTGATTTTGATCACCTTTGGTTGCGTTCGGTTCAAAAAAACAAGCCGATGGGCTAGATCGGCTCGTAGAGTATTAAGATAAAATTTTACAAGGGGATTTGCTAGTCAATGCTTGTGAAAAAAAGCATTATTTGCGCTCAATGATATAGGTAAAGTTGCTGATCATTGATATTCGGTCTGAAAAATTGAGTGAGTTATTATTTGAGACAGAGAAATCGGTTTCCTCGGGAAGTAACTCAAATAAATTCAAAAGGTAACGGGTTTTAATAGCGTAAGTTACATTTTCGGCTCCAGCATGTTTAGCTGAGACAATGCCCACAATATTTCCGGAATTATCAATCATAGGGCCGCCACTGCTTCCCGGCTGGGTTGGAGCGGAAACCTGATAGAGTGTCACATCACCCTGATAACCTGTTCTTGAGCTTATCAATCCGCTTGTGAGTTTTATCTCGTCTCCCATTGTAGCTCTGAGAGGATATCCCAATACAAAAACATCTTCACCAACACTGGATAAATCATTATTTAAAGAGTAGGGTATTTCCTCAAGCTGATTGCTAAGGTCTTCAATTTTTATTATTGCCAGGTCGTTTTTTTCGTCTGTTATAATAACTCTGGCTTCATATTCTTTTGTGAAATCGCCATCAATTCCTTTCACGAGTACAGTATTGGCGCCCTCAACAACATGATTATTGGTTGCAATATATCCCTCTTTACTAATTGCAAACCCGGTACCAGAGCTGGTTGTAAGTGCATTTTCAGTAGGGTAGGTTTTTATAAAAGACTGACTGATTTTCCCGTCTTTATGAATAACGTTCATAAACCCGCCCTGGAACAGAATAAGGTAATCTTCATCAAAGGAGCGTTTATCATCGTACCAGATGGCCTTAAAGTTATTTGGAGAACCAGTTGCTGATAATTCAGCTTTAAGGCTTCCTTCACTCCATAGCTCAGAATAAGCTCCCGATGCTCCTTCAAGATAATGAATGGAGTAGCCGGTTCGATCATTCTTACGCACACCGAGTGTTAAATTTCGCATCATCGGTCCGGTGCTTTCATAAATTCCTTCAAGGGGGTCGTACCTGTTTTGCCACTCTGATTTTAAAACAGATTCGCTAAAAAGAACAGAATCTTCAAAGAAGTTCAGGTAAACGATATCGCTTTCAAAGTTGTAGCAAACATCCCGGATATTTGAATTATAATTGATGTCCACATCTTTTAGAATTAAGGCATTTCCTCCTAATTTTCGCGCAATAGCAGCAGATTCGTTTCGGAATTGGATCATATTGCAACTGTATGTACTCTTGGTATTAACTTTTAAGGATCCAAGTACATCATAGGAGCCGTAGATATTATCACCAAAAGAGAAATTGTACACTTTAACAGAATCGGGAAGGGGTTGCCGTTCTTGGATTATTGTGGTTGTGTACGTTTTAGAGCATGAAAAGAGTACGAAAAGACTAAAAAGTAGAAGTAAAGTGGAAGTTCTGAATTTCTTGATAAACATAACGCATCAGCTTAGTTGATGCGTTATGTTAATTAAAAAAAATATTTTTTGCCTCATTTCATTAAGAAACAGGGGCCATTTTTTCATTCAGGCTATACCAATCAATTTTTCGTGAAAAATACATCACGAGTCCTAAAATTAAGAAAAGGCCCAGGCTTCCGGTTAATAAAGCGAGATCTTCCAGTTGAATTACTACAAATATAAAGCCGTAAAGTACTGCCAGTATACCTGATAGTAACACGGTAAAATGTGTGTTTTTTAAAATCGCACGAGTATAACCCCCAACCAAAGCAAGTGTCATTCCTGCCGAAAGGATATAAGCTAAATTAAACGAGCTGTGCTCTGAAATAGAAAGCAACAAGGTATAAAAAAGACAAAGGGCAAGACCAACTAAAATATATTGCAGGGGATGTACAGCCCTTTTGTTCATGATTTCAACAAAGAAGAAAACAAGAAAAGTAAGTCCTATGAATAGAATGGCGTATTTAACACTTCGTTCGCTTCTCTGGTAGTTATCGGCCGGTATGAAGAGGTTAACACCAAAGGCTGAAGCTTTGATATTTTGCTTTTGATAGGTCCAGGCTTGCGGGAAATCACGGTTCAGGTCAATAATATTCCATGAGGCTTTGAATCCGTCATCATTAATAACTTTCCCTTCTGTTTCAGGGAGATATTCACCGGAAAAGCTTGGTGAAGTCCAGGATGATGCCATTTGAACATGTGTTGTTTTACCCACAGGGGTGACATAAATATAGTCGCTTCCTTTCAGCTCAAGATTGAACGCAAATTTAGATGTTTTGAAGGTATGTTCATCCGGGGTAAGAACAACAGGAGCATGAATGCCCGAGCCAAGAAGCTCCCGGTCACTTATTTCGGTACCGGATTGAAAGGAAATATTTTTTTCATTCCATAAGATCTGAATCTGCTTCTGAATACCACGCATATCAGAAACTCCCACGCTCAGGAAGGCTTTATCAAGCAGCAGATTTTCAGGATCAATATCCAGAGTTAGCGGATCGAAATTAGCAAAACTACCTTCGAACGTAGTATGGCTGTCATATACTGCTACTTCGAATATTCCGCGATGAAGGCGTTGAGGGATTATTTCGCTATTCACAAAAAGCGACTCCGGGAGTATGTGGAGTTGTTTTATCCGTTCTATGATTTCAACATGCTCGGTATCAGAATTTTTGACAACTACATGATCTTTATAGGGAATAGTTAATACCGGCCCGGTAATGATTTGTTCTTTCCCCCATTTTTCACCGATTTCAGCTACTGCTTCAGATTTCGTTTGCTTCCTCTCGGTGATCAGTCCTTTGATCATTGCCGATGGAATTAACAATATGAGTGTGATTATTGAGATAAAAGACAGCTTAATAAATAAAGCATGCTTTTGACCAAAGGGTGTTTTGGGTTGCTCTTCTTGATTTGACATAAGGCTTAGGGTTTAGTTTAGGGTAGGAGAAATGAGTGTAACCCTAAGCCTTTGTTGAGGTTCCCGTAACTAACTAGTTCATTGCAGTTTCTGATACCTGATTCTCATGCACTGAAAGTGATCGGTCATTTTTAATCACCATATATCCCCAGAAGATTAAAAGAATACCGAGTAGCTCGGTTACATATAATACATAGGTATAACCCATTTTGGTTGCGGTACCACCAATTCCTGGTAAAATACCTCCTACCGCAATCAATACATTTCCCCAGAACCGACCTTTAAATTCTATTGTTTTGTAATATTTGAATGCCGAGTAGAAAGCACCTCCTACCAGAAAAATCACCGCATAAATATTAATGAATGGGGTGATGTAACGGATGAAGGTCCATTCAAGGACGTTGCCATTCAGTTTGTCTGAAACCAGAGATTCATTGAGTGGTGAAAGAATTACCAGTATGCTGGAAATGATCAGAACTACTATCAGGATGCTGGTCATTACGTTGGCTGTCTTTCGCTTAATCAAAAGGTAAATGGTTCCTTGAGCCAGAGGAGCACCACCAAGAAATGCTCCTGCGATATACCATGCTTTGAATATAAAGGGGCTCCAGCCGTAAATGGTATGAATACTTTCAACCAGGGTGCCAATGCCATAGAAAACCACGCCAAGAGTCCACCAGAGAAGGTAAAGAGCGTCTGGTTTTTGGCGCCAGTGATTGTAAATCACATAGAAAAAGTAAACACAAAAAAGAGTAGTAGATATAGGTATATAAGCTACAAAAGGCATTTTGAGAACTAGTATTGAATTGAAAATTTCAAAAGCCTCTAAGAAAACAAGAGAATATGAAGATTATATGAAGGGGGCTGCTAAAAATCCCGGTGAGTAATTAATGAGTGGTTAAACCAGAATTCGAACACCGTACCCTCAAAGGTGAAGAAAACCCCAATCTTGTTGATATCTGTTTTGTATCGGAGAAAAATTTGACCTGAGGTATAATATTCAGAGAAAAGCGTGGTTTTTCTCAATGCCTGATTTTCCCAGTAATTTTTTCTTTCCATTGTATTCAGCGTTTTATAATCAATCTCGGCTATTTCACGATCATAAATTTCAAATGAGCTGGGATAATTTTCTGAATCTCCTTCTTCGTTATCTGTCAACTCAGCAGCAAGTTCAAGCGATCCGAAGATGAATACCTGGTTAAGCTCTCTCTTTCTCTTTGCATCAAGTTTGGAAATCCTTTTTTGCTGTTCCAGTATTTTATACTCCGGATTTACAGCCTTAACGGGCTGAAGTGTGTCTTCTTTTTCAGACACGGGCAGATAGTAGAATTGGGTAGGATCAACAGTTATTGTTTTTTCTTTCAAGTTGGTAATGGTTACATCATAAATAAATAGTTCCTCTTGTTTATCGTAATACGATAGCTCAACAGAGATGCTGTCTTTTAATTGAGTGAGTACCTCACGACCGTTAGACCAAATAAAATCTGTTTCTTCACTTGGTGTTACCTGAGAAATAGGAGCTGGTGCTACACACGAAATGGACAGAATGGGGAAAAGAAAAAGTAGAGTGCGCATATTTTTTCTTTTCAAAATAACGATTCATTTTGTCCGCGATAATCACATAAAAATGCGAAGCCAAAATATTGATTTCTGAATTGCCTCTCTTCACACATCTCCCTATCTTTATCAGCCTTTGCAGGAGTGCAAATCTCTCAAAACGTTTTGACACATAAATTTAAATAAATCGCAGTTCGCACATGAATAAAGGAACAGTTGCCCAGGTAATCGGACCTGTTGTTGATGTTGATTTTTCCGAAGGAACAACCCCATCTATTCTTAACGCCCTAACTATTAAAAACCCAACCGACGGCTCAGCGCTGTATCTTGAAGTGGCCCAACATCTTGGTGAAGATCGGGTGCGAACTATCGCGATGGACTCTACCGATGGACTTGTTCGGGGAATGGAAGTAGTTGATACCGGGCAAGCTATCGCAATGCCAGTTGGCGAAGATATTCGTGGTAGACTCTTTAACGTGGTGGGCGAAGCGATTGACGGAATCAAAGCCCCCGAAGGAAAAAGAAGTTACCCTATTCACCGTGAGGCACCTGCATTTGATCAGCTTGCAACTTCAGCAGAAATGTTGGAGACGGGTATTAAAGTAGTTGATCTTCTTTGCCCGTATGCGAAAGGTGGTAAAATCGGTTTATTTGGCGGTGCCGGTGTAGGTAAAACGGTATTGATTCAGGAACTTATTAATAACATCGCGAAGCAGCACGGTGGACTTTCCGTATTTGCCGGTGTTGGTGAGCGTACACGTGAAGGAAATGACCTTCTTCGTGAGTTCATCGAGTCTGGTGTAATCAACTATGGCGATGAGTTTAAAGAGTCGATGGAAAACGGCGAGTGGGACCTCTCGAAAGTAGACGAATCTAAATTGAAAGAGTCTCAGGCAACACTGGTATTTGGTCAGATGAATGAGCCTCCGGGAGCCCGTGCCCGTGTAGCTTTATCAGGTTTGACGGTTGCTGAATACTTCCGTGATGAAGTATCCCGTGACATTCTTTTATTCATTGATAACATTTTCCGATTTACTCAGGCTGGTTCTGAGGTATCGGCACTACTTGGACGTATGCCTTCAGCAGTAGGATATCAGCCAACACTGGCAACCGAGATGGGTGCCATGCAGGAGCGTATCACCTCTACTCAAAAAGGATCTATTACATCAGTTCAGGCAGTTTATGTACCTGCCGATGACTTGACTGACCCGGCTCCGGCAACAACCTTTACTCACCTGGATGCAACTACGGTACTTTCTCGTGCATTAACTCAGATTGGTATTTACCCTGCGGTAGATCCATTGGACTCTACTTCACGAATTATCGATCCAAAGGTAGTAGGAGATTTGCATTACAACACTGCCCGAAGAGCGACTATTCTTCTCCAGAACTATAAAGATCTTCAGGATATCATTGCGATTCTTGGTATGGACGAACTTTCTGATGAAGATAAGTTGGTTGTAAGTCGCGCACGTCGGGTACAGCGTTTCTTCTCCCAGCCATTCTTCGTAGCAGAGCAGTTTACCGGTGCTTCTGGTAAGTATGTAAAGATTGATGACACGGTTAAAGGCGTGAAGATGATTCTTGATGGTGAATTAGATCACCTTCCAGAAAACGCGTTTTATATGGTTGGAAGCATTGAAGAGGCCATCGAAAAAGGCGAGAAGATGCTTGCTGAAGCCGAAGAAGAAGCATAAAAGGAAACTAAATGAGTACATTTCAAGCTCAGATATTAACCCCAAACGGCTCACTTTTTGAAGGAGAAGTATCCGGTGTGCAAATGCCTGGAGAAATGGGAAGCTTTGAGGTAAAAGCTAATCACGCACCTATCGTTTCAGCATTAGAGGAAGGAACTGTATTAGTTCGCAAAGCTGATGGAGATGTGAATTACAACATTTCCGGTGGTTTTGTAGAAGTAGCAAAGAATAAACTTACACTTTTAGCTGAGTCTGTAGTGGAAGAGTAATTTTTTATTTTCTTACCGATTAGAAATTGAAAAGCCGATGTGATAAGCATCGGCTTTTTTTGTGAATAGTCCTGCTACTTCACATACTTATCAAACCAATCCAGATAACGCTCATACCGATCAATCTGAAAAGAAGGCTTTCGGATACCATGATGTTCTCCGGGATAAACTACTAATTGGGTGGTTCTTCCCAAACGCTTCATAGCCTGATACATTTGTTCCGAATTAATGATAGGAACGTTCCAGTCATCCGCACCACCAATCCAAAGGGTAGGAGTGGTAATGTTTGCTACATCATTAAAAGGAGAAATACGTTCCCAGGCTTCTGCATTTTCCCAAGGCAAACCAAGTTCAAGCTCCCAGGTTAGTTGATAATGGTCGTGACCGTAATTAGAACGATATAAAGCCTCGCTTGCTCCTGAAATTGCTCCTTTAAATCGATCTGATTTTGTGATTACATAATTAGTCAGTATTCCACCGTATGACCATCCGCCCACACCCAGCTTTTCAGGATCTGACCATCCTTGTTCGATCGCGTAATCCACCCCGGCCATCACATCTTCAAAATCTTTATTTCCCCAGTCAGCAAAAAGGACTTCTGAAAAAGCCTGTCCATAACCGGAAGAACCCCTTGGGTTGATTAATAATGTTACATATCCATTGGCGGCAAAGAGCTGAGAAGGAGAGTGGAAAGAATATTCGTACTGACTTACCGGTCCTCCATGGGCCCATAATATGGTGGGGTATGTTATTGATGGATCAAAACCGATTGGTTTAACGACAAAACCTTCAATCTCAGTGCCGTCAGCGCTGCTGAAAGTAATCTTTTCCATAATTGGTTTTTTCAATCTTGAAAGATGCTCATCATTTACTGAAGTCAGCTTAGTTAAGCTATTTTGATTGAACGTGAATATTTCCCGGGGTTGATTAATTTTTTCCATTAAAAGTGCAAATCCTGAATCCATGATCTCAAAACTTGAAACGGTGTGATTCCCGGGGATTACTCTTCTGAAGTTTTTTCCATCCGGTGAAACTGAAGCCAGAACAGTTGTTCCACTTTCTTCAAGCAAAAAGTAGATGGATTTACCGTTCCTTGAAAATTCCGGACTGCTCATATTGCGATCAACACTTTCAGTTAACAGAGTAGCTTTCCCGCCGGAAGACGGAGCTACAGCCAGATGATTAGTAGCATACCAAATTGCTCCCAGATCAACAGTTGATATATGAGCAATATGTTTCCCATCGGGGCTCCAGGCAGGGGAGCGATCAGGTCCGGGGTTAGTGGTAACCTGAGTCAGGTTTGCTCCTTTGTCAGTGTTATCCGCTGAAACTATCCAGATATCTGAATTGGTATTTCCATCAGGTTCTTCTGTTCTGTTACTCACAAAAGCAACTGACTTCCCGTTCGGGCTCCAAACAGGACTTGAGTCATCATAATCTCCCGAAGTAATTTGAGTTGCTGCAGAATCACCCGGAGTGTACACATATAAATGGTTTCGGTAACGATCTAAATACCCTGCATAATCTCTTTTAAACTGAAGGCGATCTATCACATAAGGTTTTGGCTTATTATCATCCTCTTTTGTTTTAGTAAGTTCCTCAGGTTTTGCATCCGTAATAGTTAAAAGAAGCCGGCTTCCATCCGGTGACCATAAATGGCTGTTCACACCCTGAATAATTTCAGTCATTTGGATAGCCTCTCCTCCCATTCTGTTCAATGTCCAAACTTGTGAAGTTCCACTTTTAGAAGAGATAAAGGAAAGATATTTGTTATCCGGGCTCCATTGAGGTTGGCTTGCTGAGTAGCCTTTTCCGGTCATGGGAATTGCCTCACCACCTTTTGAAGGGATCATCCAGATTCGTGTTTCTGACTTATCTTCCTTTATATCTGTTTCGGAAATAGTAAATGCAATCCAATTACCATCAGGGCTAACAACCGGTGAACCTACTCGTTTGAGATTTAATAAATCCTCAATTTGAATTGGGTTTTGATTTTCCTGAGCGAGGATTGAAGTACTCATTAAAATAAAAAGAAGGGTACCTAAAATAGATTTGCGGATGTTCATTGATAATCGGCTAAAAGTTGTAAGTAATTGATAGATACAATGTCACAAAAACAATTCAGATATCAAATACATGAGAAAACAAGAGTTGGATATTAGTTCCAACTCTATTGTGGCTGCTATCCTCCAAGAACTCATTTAGAATTTTTAGTTCTTGATTTCTCTGAGATGGTTTCCTTTTTATACTGTAAAGGAGTTTTCATGTTAATTTTTTTAAACCCTGAATAAAATGCTGAAAGGGTATTGAATCCACTTTCATAGGCGATAGCTTCTATGGTATAATGTTCTTTTTCATGGTCTGATAAAAGGTGTTCAGCTCTTTTGATTCTGAGCTCATTCACGATTTCCGGAAAGCTTTTTTGGTAGTGCTGATTAATTGCTAATGAAACAAGGTAGGGAGGTTTGTTCAGGTATTCGGCAAGTTTGGAGACGGTTAGTTGAGGATCAGCAAATAAAGTGTTTGCCTCTAATACTTCTTCAATCTTTTTGCCAAGTTTTGTTAGTTTCTCTTTGGAACCGGTTTTTCTTTTTGGATCTGGCATAAATAGCTTTACATATTTGACCGACCAGATGGATAAAGCATAGCTTAAAAACGCTGAGCCAACTACAATAAACATATAGGCATAGGGATCAAGAAGAAAAAGTTGACCTATAAAGATTATTGTTAAAACAGCAATGCCCGAATTAAAATATAAAGCCCAATTCCTCTTGTGATATTTTGACGGAACCGAATTACCGGATGCATAGAATTTTAAAATTCCCAATACCACATAGATAACCATTACAAGTAACGAAAAAATATAGATAGCCATGGCTATTTTTAAATGGACGAAATAGAACAATGCTAGTGCTAGTACTGACGGAATAAAGTGATAGTAATTCGTGATCGAAAGTTTGTAAGAGGGATTCCACAAACTGGTTTGATATAAATAAAATAAGGGACCTATCCCAAGCATGGTTACTGCTCCGAAATAAGCACTCAGGAATTCCAAATTTGTGTCTAACAGACCTGCTATGCAAGTTCCGATGCGGATGCTCAGGAAGAATAGAAGAAAAACCAATAACCGATTGGCCAGTTTTTTACTTAACCGCAGAAGTACAAAGCATAAAAATATAGAATGACTTACAGCTAGTATTCCCACAATTAAGATTAATTCATAAAAAGTCATAGCCATACTAGTCTTAAGTCCTACCTATTAAAATGAATATTAAAAACCGAAATAAATGGGAATCATAAGTACTGATTCACAAATTAGTAGTGATTAAGCATAAATAAATCTACTAAAAAAAGTACTAATCATTTACCCATCTGGATTAGTGATTTTTTCTTAGAATTGAGTATTACTTTACTGCCAAACTTGGATTTAAAAACTACTACTGATTTATAAATCACTACAATACACAAAAAGAATTTCAGTACGATTGATATATAAGCCTGAATAACCAAATCAATCGATAATGAAAAGAAAAACTATAGTTAAGTATTTTTTTGTGGCTCCAATAGTAATTCTGATTTCGGTTTTCACTCTGTTTATTGTTTTCGAGTTTACTCTGGTAGCTGATATCCGTGAGCAATTTCATCCCGTAGATGAACAGAACCCAATGGCAGCAGGGGAGATGTTGTTCGAAACCAGAGGTTGTAATGGATGCCATTCGCTGGAAGAAGGGAAAGAAAGCATAGGACCTAATTTGTTTGGTATCGCAAACCGGAAATCCCTTGAATATGTACGAACCTCAATTAAATACCCCGATAAGATGATTACTGAAGGATTTAGTGAGGGGGTAATGCCCGATTATGGAAAAATATTAGACAAAGACCAGATAGATGCGTTGGTTAAATATTTATCTGGCTTAAACCAGTAGTAATAATTTTGGGGTAGATTCAATTGTATTTCTAATCAGGACTAGCAGAAGATAAATGCTGAGATTTCTTTGCATTGTGATCATTATACCTATTTGATATTCCTTTCATAACCTCTATAATCCTTACTCATTGAGATCTGAAATTCTGAAGAACAAATGAGCTTGCTTCAGGGTTTGCTCTGTAACTCAATTCCTAAAAATGAATATCTCTTTTAAGTCAATTCTGTTCTTAATGTTAGCTGGGGCTTTAATTTCATGTAAGAAGTCACAAGACCCACTGGCTCAAATAATTAAAACCGATCGGGAATTAAACTCGGTAGCCACAAATCCTGACCACGAAGTTCAGATTATTTACACTCAGGTTGACAGGGATAGCCTGAACCAACCAAGTTTCAGGACACATAGTTATAATGTGGATGATAGATATTTCTATCCTGCGAGTACGGTAAAATTCCCTGCGGTTTTACTTGCATTGGAAAAAATGAATGAGCTTGGTATTCCAGCAGATGCAAGGATGGAAATAGACAGTGCATATTCCGGACAATCAGAAGTTAAAGTTGATTCAACCGCTCCCAATCTGGAACCTTCTGTAGCTCATTATTCAAAGAAAATAATGTTGGTCTCTGATAATGATGCATTTAATCGACTCTATGAATTTATTGGTCAGGATGAATTGAACCTAAGTTTACATGAGAAAGGATACTCAAATTCCAGAATTCAGCATCGTCTTAGTATCGCGCTTTCAAAAGAAGAGAATGCCAGGACTAACCCAGTTAAACTGTTTGAAGAAGGAGAATTGGTACATGAACAAGAGATGAAGGTTGGAGTGGTAGACTACACCAGTAAAACCCCGATTAAAAGGGGAACAGGCTACTATTCAGGAGGAGAAATTATAAATGAACCATTTGATTTTTCCTCAAAGAACTTCTTCCCCTTAGATGAACAACATCAGATGATGAAAGCTTTTATATTTCCGGGTTCTTTCCCTGAGAAATCATTTGATTTAAGACCTGAAGACCGAAAGCTGGTATTAAAATACAGTTCCATTTTACCGCGGGAATCAGAGATAGAAGTATATCAGGATACCAGCCATTATTGGGATTCTTATGCCAAATTTGTGATGTACGGCTCTGATCCGGATGTAAATATGCCTGGAAATATCCGCATTTTTAATAAAATTGGTTTAGCCTATGGATATGCCATTGATAACGCATATATAGTGGACACGGAAAACAATATAGAATTCTTTTTGAGTGTTCTAATCCACACCAATTCTAATCGCGTTTTCAATGATAATAATTATGAATACGATGAAATTGCATTCCCATTTATGGCAGGATTAGGACGAGCCATTTACGAATTTGAGTTAGAACGCCCGAAAAAATATGCACCAAGTTTTGATGATATTTTGACTTATTAATTTACGGACCAATCACATATATCTGGTAAAGCAGTAATACTTACCAAATGGAAACGAATACTGCTAAAACTGCACATGACCCGCTTCGTTTCTCACGGAGTTTTGATATTATCGGTGTGATAGTTCAGGTAAGTGCAGGGAAAGCACTGCAAGGCAAGCCAAATGGAGTTCCCGTTCAAGCTGATATTGCTGCTTTGTCAGGTGTCAATCTAATGTGGGTCTGCTACGATGGATCTGCCGTAAGAATTACAGCCGCTACTCATCTTGAATTCAGCTATCCCCATAAAAAATACATTGATCTGGATGGAAGCTTAGATTTGAAAGAAGATATAGTTGTTCCGAGATTCATTATAGATGAAGGGTTGATGAGGCCGAAAGGTGGCGCCGGATTGGGTTACTTTTAGTTAGGGAATGGAACTACCGTATAGGCTAATAACAGTATTCGATTATTTTTTTATGAATTTATGGGTTATGACTTCAGTATTGTTAAAAGCTATTCTTATAAAGTAACTACCAGTTTTCAAATAAGAGACGTCAACATAATTACTATTGATTTGATTTTGTTGCAAAACTACCTGCCCTAAAATATTGTATACTACGATTTCATTAAACGTAACAGGCTCTCTTAGTTTGAAAAATAATTTATCCTCAGTTGGATTAGGAAAAACACGTATAATTTTTTCCTCTTGATCGTTTGTTGCCAAAGGGCTATTAATTCGAACCGTGAAATTTTCCGTCCAACTTCCTTCATTCGATGTTAATTCTAATGCGAAAATAACTTCTTTTTCTGGAGCAGTATTTGAAACATTAAAATCGAAGTCAGAAGCCCATTTGTAAACCCCCACGTTAATATCTTCCCAGCTATTAAAGTTGTCGGTAATAACTATGTCAGGATCTGTAGTAGATAATGTTCCTACAACATTACTAGCATCGCCAGTTCCACTATTATGAAGTTCAACTTCCAGTTCAATTTCTTCGCCAGGTTCAATTAAACCATTATCATTTCCAATGAGGCTCCTTTTGCCGTCTTTTATGAATTGGTTACTATATTCTAAATTTGCTTGTGCGCTACTAACATTAGAAATACATAAAAGTGCTTGATGCGCATTAATTCTTCCAGAACCTCCTCTCCAAGTGATAGGATCAGCTGAATTTAAAAGGCAATTAACCACCGTGCCTCTATCTATTGTAGGATCAACAGACCACATCAGCCCTAATAAACCTGCTACCATAGGACTTGAAAATGAAGTTCCGTTTGAATTACCGTAATTATCATTTAATCTGGTTGTAAAGATACCATGTCCAGGGGCGGCTATATCCACCCAAAAACCAAAATTAGAGCCATCCCCACTTCCCCAATCATTTTCATCAGGCCTTGTGTCATCTTCTTTCGTTGCAGCTACTGCTATCACATTATTATAAGCGGCAGGATAATGCTCTTCACTTGTGTTGTCATTGCCAGCAGCTGCAACAATAATTACATTATAATTTTCATGTACGGCATTTATTAAATTTTGACTGGCTTGGCTATAAGGAGATCCGCCCCAACTTAAATTGATAATTTCGGCCCCATTTTCAGCAGCCCATAAGATCCCATCATATCCATGAGTAATTCTCCCATCAGTAGTATGCTTAACCAGGATTAAGTCTATGTTTCTCCCAATACTAGCCATGCCAATCCCATTATCAGTTTTTGCGCCACTTACTCCGGCAACACGAGTTCCATGCGTATCTTCACTAACATCGGGACCTACATCTCCATCATCGTTTGCAATATCCCACATGTCTTCAATTTGACCCGAAAAATCTTCATGCCAAATATCAAAAGCGTCATCAACAATTGCGATATCTATATTGCCTGAACCTGTTTCAATGTCCCAGGCATCAAATGCCCCAATTACATTTAATGACCATTGCTCACTTAAATTTTCATCATTTGGAACATTAAATTTATAATCAATTGCAACTCTTTCTGCGAATTCAATTCTTCCATTGTTTTGTAATTCCTGAATTAATTCATCAGTTTTGTCGAAATTTTCGAACACAATTTTAAAAGTCCTGTCTAAAGTAGGAATCTTTTTTTCTGTAAAAGAGAATGGAGTTAAAACTTCAATAATTTCATATTTATCTTTAATCGTATTTAGAAAGCTAAACTGATTAATCGATTGATGTTTATTTCTCTTCCATTTTATTTCCACATTGTCTTTAAATTTAAAATAAACTTCTCCATCTCTATAATTTGGATCTGAAACTCCTTTGTTTTGAGAGAAAATGAAATATGAAATCAAAAATGAAATTAGGATAAAAATAAATTTCATGAGCTATAGGTTTGATTCTCCCTCAATATTTTTGGATAGGCGAAGTGTATTTTCAAAAGTACGTACTTTTCCATTTTGTACAAATGGTATCAAAAGCTTTGTTTCGAATTTTTAATCTTGGTCAAAAAAGTGGCAGAGGAGCTTTAAATTATTCTCATACAAAATTTATTGATCTCGATGGCAGTCTAGACTAATATGGGATGTATTGAAAGTCAATTTTATAAATAAAGGAGAAACAATGAAACTACCACTTGCGCCAAAAACTTCTTTATGGATTTTGGTAGTTGTTTTTTATAGTTCTCGGTGAACATTTCTAACTTCTCTATCTCAACCTTCCAGCTGTATATTACCCGTATAATCTAATCATAGATTTTAACCTATTACCACCCAATCCTTCCTCTGTTATTATCTCTTAATAATTCGTTTCGCGTTTCTTCAGGATCTTCCGGCATTACGAATCCTGGAGGTGGCGTAAAAGCATCATAACCCCAATATGCTTCTGGATCTGCCGTAACATTATTAATAAAAGTACCCACAATGGGTAAAGCTAAACGGGCACCCTGGCCTATATAGGTATTCTCAGGGAAACGAATTTTTCGATCAGAACCGCCTACCCATGCTCCCATAACAATATGAGGAGTCATAGCCATAAACCAGTTATCAGCTGCATCCTGAGTAGTTCCAGTCTTGCCAGCGATGTCCTGTCGAATACCATAAACGTTTCTTAAACGAACACCTGTTCCGTGATATCCGTCTCCACCACGAATGACTCCGCGCATCATATCGGTCATTATATAAGCCGTTTCAGGACTTATTACTTCTTGCTGATATTCCGGGTAGTATTCAACTAATACATTTCCTTCTTTGTCTTCAATTCGGGTAATTGCAATTGGGTCGATATGAACCCCGGCATTTGCGAATGTAGTGTAAGCGCTGGTAATCTCGAGTAAACTTACCTCAGGGGTACCTAATGCAATAGAAGGATAGGCAGGAGTATTGCTCATATCTATTCCCAGGTTAGAAGCCATTTGCTTGATCTTTCTTGCAGCAGGATCTAATTCCCAAAGTTTATTGGTTCCGGGATAGCCTGCAATTTCGGGAAGAAGCCTTACAGTCACGTTATTCAAACTTCTTGCCAAGGCTTGTCTTAAAGGAACCATAATCGGCCCGCTGGGAACAGACTCATCTTTAGGAGCCCAAACGTTGCCCACGCGGTCGTAATACTTTGTAGGATATTTAGAGAACTTGTGATACGGTTTAAATCCATTATCAATAGCTACCGAATAAACGAATGGCTTAAACGTAGATCCAGCCTGCTTTCTGGACTGATACACATGATCGAACTGGACATTTCCGTAGTTAGATCCCCCGACCCACGCAAGTACATTTCCGTTGGATGGATCTATGGCCACAAAGCCTGATTCGAGTCTGGTTTTTGATTTCAGAACAGAATCTACAAACAGAGAATCCATTTTCAGGCTGTCAAGAACTACTTTCCGGATGGTAGTATTGTAGTTTTGAAATCCATTTTTATACTCGTCAGTTTCTTCTAAAAAGCTATCTTTGAAAGAAGGAAATTCCTCCCAAAGTTTGTCCATATAAATTCCACTTCCCCGGGTAGTCCATTCGTTAACATAAATCTGCTGAAGAGAATCCAGTTTAGTTTTAACTGCACGCTCTGCATGCTTCTGAAGTCTTGAATCGATAGTGGTATAAATTACCAGTCCATCTGTAAACAAATCATATCCGTTTTCTTCTGCCCAACCGGAAACTCTTTGTCTCACGTATTCTCCAAAATAACGACTTACACGGCCTGCTTTAGACGGAGGCTGGTAATCAAGCTGAATAGGTTCTGCTCTGAGATTTGCAGTAGTGTGATCATCAATAAACCCACGCCGGTTCATTAATAAAAGAACAATATCACGCCGTTGCTTAGATCGTTCTGGTCGTATTCTCGGGTTGTAGGCGTATATCGCATTCAGGGATCCTACCAGGGTGGCAGCTTCAGAAACATTTAATTCGGCTGCCGATTTATTAAAATGAGTTCTGGACGCAGCTTCAATTCCAAAAGCGCTATTCGGGTATTCAACCGTATTCAAATACATCTCTATTATTTCACGCTTGGTATAATTCCGCTCGATCTGTACTGCGGTTATCATCTCTTTAAACTTTCTGGAAATAGAGAATGCCAGCCCAATTTCTTTGTAGAGGTTTCTCGCCAGCTGTTGACTTAATGTCGATCCGCCTTGTGGGTTTCCTCTCAATATGTGGTAGGGAATTGCGAGTGTTCTAACCATATCCATTCCCCAGTGATCGAAAAATCTATGGTCTTCGGTTGCAACTAAAGCATCAACTGCATGCTGAGAAATCTGATCATACCGGACCCAGGTTCGATTCTCGGTATAATACTTATCGAGAACAGCTCCGTCTCTGCTTCTAACTTCAGTAGCAATTGCAGTATCAGGGTTTTCAAGTTGCTCAATTGAAGGAAGTCCCTGAAACAAAAAGTATGCGTAAATCGAGATTCCGAGTGTCATCACCAGCAGGAAAACTCCAATCCCCGCTACAATTCGTTTGCCTAAGTTTCCATCATTTTTCTTTTTCTTTGATGGAGGCGTTTGCGGCTTCTCAGAACCTTCTCTTTCAGCCAGAATTTTTTTTCGGTATTCCGGGTCATTGAAATATTTATGATGATCGATTGGGTTTTTAGAATCACTCATGCTTGAGAATTATTTGAGCTGTAAGGTACAAATTCTTTGGTATCCGCGTGCCATATAACGAGCCGAAACTCATCATTAATATACCTCACGAGTGTACTATCTTTAAAAAATGTACCAAGATTTATATACTTGCCACCTGAAAAAGTTTCCACTCTTGGGATATGATCATGTCCGCAAAGCACAATGTCTACATTTTCAGAGGTTAAGATGCTCTTAGCATGGTTGTTTAACGGAAGTGGATTATTGTGATTTTTTTTCCGGGTTAAATTTGAGAAGCTCTTCATTAACCCAACTCCGATTTCAGGAGGGAATATTTTTTGATAGTACTGAATAAAAGAAGGATTTCTCAGCAGGTTATGAAAGGCAGGGCGAAGAAAATCATTACGCTCACCAACCTGACCGTCTCCATGCATAATCAAAACCTTATAATTACCAACCGGGATTATTCTGTATTTAGGCTCCACATCAAAGCCCCGGTCTGTAAAATGCCCAAACGTCCAGTTATCGTGATTCCCGGTTACGTAAATGGCAGGCTGTACCAACTTATTATACTCTTCGAACTTATCAAGGACTGCCTTTCCTAAATCAGGGACAAAGTTAGAATCAGAATATTCCATCCAATAGTCAAACAGATCACCAAGTACATAAAGTAGAGCTTTCTGTTCTATTGCATAATTAATAAGCGCTATTAACCGGTCTTCAACTTCCTTCTCATTTTTTGAAGAAAACGCACCCAGGTGAACATCAGAAATGAACAGGTGTTCTTGTTCAGACATCAATTATTTCTTTCGGGTGATGATGAAATGTATTAAATCCACAAAATCCTGAATATGAGAGGAGTAAGGTATTTTTTCTAATCCTGCTATTGCTTCATTAGCATAATCGTACATTATATTCCGTGCATAATTCATGCCTCCATTGGTATGAACGAAATTCACAATCTCCTCCACATTTTTGGATGATTTTTTCCGTTTCTTCATCAAAGAACGGATATGTGAAGCCTCTTTTTTGGGAGCATGTTGCATAGCTTTAATAAGCGGAAGGGTAACTTTTCGTTCCTGTATATCATTTCGGGTTGGTTTGCCAATATCATACACGCCGTAATCAAATAAATCGTCCCGGATCTGGAAAGCTATCCCGATGCACATCCCAATGTCACGAAGTAGTTTGTGCATTTGTGGATCTTCAGTTGAGGAAACTGCGCCACATTCGCAACACGTAGAAATCAGGCTGGCCGTTTTTTCGGAAATAATCTGAAAATATCGTTCCTCGGTCATGTTGAAAAGTCCGGCAGTTTTGAGTTGCCGAAGTTCGCCTTCACTCATTTTCTGCACTGCCCGGGATTGTACTTTGAGCAAATGATGCTCTTCATTTTCTAATGCAATCAGCAACCCTTTCGACAGCAGATAATCACCAAGCAAAACTCCCGCTTTGTTTTTCCATATTTTATTAATGCTTACAAAGCCGCGCCGAGAATTTGCATCGTCTACTACATCATCATGTATCAGCGTTGCAGTATGCAGAAGTTCGATCATGGTAGCCGCTATATGACTCCGTTCTGTGATTCCTCCGAACAAGTTGGCGCTCATAAAAACCAAAGTAGGTCGCAACTCTTTGCCTTTTTGCTTCAATAAATAAGAAATGATTTGGTCTAACAAGAACACGTCAGATTTAATGGTGTCCTTAAAAAAGCTTCTAAATTCCTTTAAATCAGAGGATACGGGCGCAGTAATCTCTTTCAGAGTTTTCCGGGTAACCGACTCTGTAGTAATTCTTTGTAGTTCTGCGCTATCGATCATCAAAAGTGTTCAAATTTTCTTAAACTTGGCTGCCCTTTAAATTAGTTAATATCATAACAATATTTAAGGGTATTTCTCACTCAACTCACAGTACTTACTCACATGATTGAACCAGTGTCTGAAATTAAGACAATTGCAGTATTAACAAGCGGAGGTGATTCTCCGGGAATGAACGCGGCAGTTCGGGCGGTTGTACGCTCGGCCTGGGCATATAACATAGAAGTATATGCCGTGTACCATGGCTATCAGGGATTGATTGAAGGCGAGTTTGAAAAAATGGATTCGAACTCAGTTTCAAATATAATCCAGCGCGGCGGAACCATTTTAAAATCTGCCCGATCAAAAGAATTCCGAACTAAAGAAGGACGTGCCAAAGCAGCTAAACAGCTCAAAGAAAGAAATATCAACGCACTTGTTGTTATTGGAGGAGACGGCACCTTCACCGGCTCTCATTACCTAAGCACTGAGCATGGTATTAATGTGGTAGGCATACCCGGTACTATTGATAACGACATTATAGGAACCGATGAAACCATAGGATACGATACTGCATTAAATACCGCACTTGATGCTATCGATAAAATCCGTGATACCGCAGATGCTCATGAACGGATGTTCCTGGTAGAAGTAATGGGAAGAGATACCGGCTTTATTGCACTTGAAACAGCGATAGCTTGTGGTGCCGAACTGGCACTTTTACCCGAAGAACTTACCAATGTAAATGAGATAAAATCACAGCTCAAAAATATGCTCAAAGAGCAGAAACGCAGCAGTTTGGTTGTTGTAGCAGAAGGGGATGAAACCGGTGGAGCTCTCAAACTAGCTGAAAAAATTAAAGACGATTTCAAACAGTACGATCTGAAAGTATGTATTCTTGGCCATATCCAACGAGGAGGTGCTCCATCTGCGCATGACAGAGTTCTTGCCAGCAGGTTAGGTGCTTCAGCAGTAAAAGTATTGCTGGAAGGCCATAGCGAGGTAATGGTTGGGATCGTAAATAATGCTCTCAAAATTACCCCGATGAGAGTAGCTGTGTCTAAGAAAAAGACCCTGGATTACGCCCTAATTGAACTGGCAAAACTACTACGATAAAAAAACTATGATTAAAAATGATATCAGAATTGCACGTTCATTTTTGAGCGACGAAGTATACATTAAGTCAAGAATTAGTGCCGATGTAGGCCTTGATCAACTAAAAACAAAAACAGGACCGGGTTCTGAATGGTTGGGCTGGAGAGATATTCTTGCTAAACCCAATGATGCGGAGTTAGAAGAGATATCTCAACTGGCAGCACAAATTCGTAATGAAGCAGATGTTTTTATAGTATGTGGAATTGGAGGTTCTTATCTCGGTGCAAAAGCAGTTATTGATGCGTTAACTCCTCACTTCAGATCTAACGGTCCTGAAATTTTGTATGCCGGTCATCACATGAGTGGGAAATATCTTGAAGAGTTAACCGAATATCTGAAAACTCCTAAAGCCGATGGAAGCCAGAAGAGTCTATACATCAATGTTATCTCAAAATCCGGATCAACATTAGAAACAGCGCTTTCATTTAGAGCTATTCGGGAAGTGATGGAGGAGATGTACCCCGATGACGTGGTGAAACGCATCATTTGTACAACGAGTAAAGAAGGAGGGATACTCAATCCCCAAATTGAAGCCAAAAAATATAAGAAGTTCATAATTCCGGATGATGTTGGAGGCCGTTTTTCTGTTCTTACACCGGTAGGACTTTTACCGATAGCTGTTGCCGGTATTGATATTAAAACTTTGTTTTATGGAGCAGTTTCCGCGTATAACAGGTATGAAGAAGATGCGGAAGATATTTTGGAATATGCCGCATTACGAAACGCGCTTCACGAAGAAGGCTATACCATTGACGTATTTTCTTGTTTTGAACCTGAGCTTAAATCTCTAGGCGGATGGATTCAGCAATTGCTTGGAGAAAGTGAAGGGAAAGAAGGGAAAGGAATTTTCCCTGCAGTTGCATCGTATTCTACTGATCTGCACAGTCTTGGCCAATTTATCCAACAGGGGCAGCGTAGTGTGATAGAAACCTTCATCATTGTTGAGAAGCCTTTCTCTAAACTCAAGGTTTCAGAAATTGAGGGGAATGATGATAAGCTTAATTATCTGGCCGGAAAATCTTTCCATGACATAAATACAAGCGCAAGGCTTGGTACTACAGAAGCTCATCAGGAAGGTGATGTCCCCATTATCAATATTACTATTGACGCGCTGAATGAAGAAAATATTGGCGAATTGATTTACTTCTTTGAATTATTGACCGGAGTTTTTGTATATAGTCTGGGAGTTAATCCATTTAACCAACCTGGAGTAGAAGACTATAAAAAGGCGATGTATCGCCTCTTAGGAAAAGAAGGGTAATCCATATTTTGAACAATCAGAGTAAATCTAAATACATTGCAGTAGCGGGTAATATCGGGGCGGGAAAATCGTCTCTTACCGGCCTTCTGTCGAAGCATTTTAACTGGGAAGCGTTTTACGAATCGGTAGAGGATAATCCATACCTAGCCGATTTTTACGAAGACATGCTTCGCTGGAGTTTTAACCTCCAGATATACTTCCTTTCGAGCAGATTCCGTCATCAGAAAGAAATGTTGAAGCAGGAAATCAGCCTTATTCAGGACCGAACTATTTATGAAGATGTGGAAATCTTTGCGAAGAACCTTCATGAAATGAATCTGATGAGTGATCGTGATTTTGAAAATTATGAAGCACTCTTCCATGAAATGAGCCACTACCTTCGCCCACCGGATCTTTTGATTTACCTTCGCGCTCAGGTTCCTACTTTAGTGAAGCAAATACAGCAACGGGGGAGAGATTATGAGAATACGATCCGCATTGACTATCTGGAGCGGTTAAATCGCTTATATGAAGATTGGATTGATCGTTATCCCCACGAAAAGCTCATTATCGATACCGATGACCTTGATTTTGTAAATGATCCTGAAGATTTAGGTAAAGTAATTGAACTAATTGAGCAGCGTCTTTACGGCTTGTTTAATTGATTGTACTACAAGCGTATTATCCTTATCTTTGTTGGCTGTAACGGAGACGTGCTATGTTTAAGTTTAAGATCTTTGAAATTCCTGAAGGAAAAAGTGAGAGAACAATTCAGCTAAGTGCTGATGATCTCGATTTAGGAGAAGTTTCGTTTAAATCCGGAACGATCGATATCGAGTTTAATCGTTCACTTCACTTTATTCTTGCCAAGCTCAAGTTTGATGTAAAAGTTGAACTTGTTTGCGACCGGTCTCTGGATAATTTTGACTATAAAGTACATCAGAATTACGAAATTCTTTTCAAAGAAGAAGAAATCGAAGAATCGGCCGATGAGAATGGCTCCATCAGGAATATTGATTTTGCATCTAAACAAATAGATATAGAACAAGACGTATTGGATACAATACTCGTAAGTCTGCCGGCAAAGAAATTACATCCCCGTTTTTTGGATGAAGATGGTAACCCGACAGAGTTTCTCAATGAAAAATTTGGAGAAACTGATGATGAAGAAGAGGGTGATAACATCGATCCAAGATGGGAAGCATTGAAAGATTTAAAGAAATAATACACAGGATTACTAATGGCACATCCAAAACGAAAAACTTCAAAAGCCAGAAGAGATAAAAGAAGATCACATCATGCAATTTCTGATGTTACTCTTGCAAAATGCTCGAACTGCGGATCGCTTCACAAATATCACCATGCTTGCCCGGATTGCGGGTACTACAGAGGAAGACAGGTAGTTAACGTAGCTAACTAAACCTGACTTTATGATTGTTGCAGTAGATGCGGCCGGTGGTGATTATTTTCCAAAAAATCCTGTTGAAGGAGCTGTTTTAGCCCTTAATGAGGACGCATCGCTCCAGATTATTCTTGTAGGTCCTGAAGAACTTTTGGAGAAGGAACTGGTAAATCATACCTACGATAAAAGTCGGATGCAGGTAGTACACGCACCCGAGATTATCGAAATGAATGATTCACCGTCATCTGCAGTAAAGAACAAGCGAAATTCTTCTATCACAATCGGAATAAATCTGCACAAAGAAGGAAAGTGTGATGCTTTTGTAAGCGCTGGAAATACAGGCGCTTTATTGGCTGCGTCTACCTTTATTCTTGGTAAGTTGAAAGGGGTATCTCGCCCGACTATTGCATCTTACTATCCAACACTAAAAGGATTTCGATTGTTAGTTGATGCGGGTGCGAACCTGGAGTTGAAGCCTGAACACGCATACCAATTCGCCAAAATGGGACAGGTTTTTTGCACTCAGGTTATGGGGATTGAAAACCCAAAAGTTGGTATGCTTAATGTGGGTGAAGAAGAAGGAAAGGGAACTGATGGGATGAAAGAAATCTATGAGCACCTGACTCAACTGGAAGGCTTTATAGGAAATGTGGAAGGCCGTGATATTTTCCCCGCTAAAGCTGATGTATTTGTAACGGATGGAGTTGTAGGAAATATTCTTCTCAAATTCGGAGAATCAATACCTTCAGCGCTTAAACAAATGGTGAAAGCTTCAGCAAGTAAGGGCATTCTTTCAAAATTGTATCTTATAGCTGCGCAAAAAGTACTTAGAACTTCACTTAGTCAATTCAACTATGAAAATGTTGGAGGAATTCCTTTCCTTGGGGTAAATGGAGTAAGTATAGTTGGACATGGAGGAAGCAGCCCGCTTGCAGTCAAAAATATGATTAAAAGTGCTATTAATTGTGTACAGAATGATGTTAATGGCAAAATTGTCGCATCTCTAAATTGATTTAAATTCCAAATGGAAGTACAAAAAGCAAAAATTTCTGCAGTAGGTCATTTTCTGCCTGAAGATCGAATGACTAATTTTGATCTCGAAAAACTGGTAGAAACCAATGACGAATGGATCAGAACAAGAACAGGTATTTCTGAACGCAGGATTTTGAAAGATCCTGATAAAGCCACTTCATACATGGCCACTAAAGCTGCAGAAGAAGCATTGCAATCAGCCGGGGTTACTGCTGAAGAAATTGACGTAATTATTGTAGCAACTGTAACACCAGATTACATTTTTCCAGCTACAGCATGTTTAGTACAGGAAAAATTAGGAGCAAAAAATGCTTTTGCGTTTGATATTTCAGCCGCTTGTTCCGGATTTATTTACGCTCTGACATCAGGAGTATCTTTCATCCAGGGGCGCACAGCAAAGAAAGTATTAGTTATCGGTGCAGATAAAATGTCATCCATTCTTGATTACACAGACAGAACAACCTGTATACTTTTTGGAGATGGAGCTGGTGCAGTAGTCCTTGAAGCTTCAGATGATGAAACGGGAGTTATTGACAGTATTCATCACACCGAAGGGGATGTGAACTGTGGGTTATATCAACCAGCGGGAGGAAGCTTACGCCCCGCAACACATGAAACAGTAGATGCCAAAATGCATTCCATTCGCCAGGATGGACGGGCTGTTTTCAAAAAAGCAACCATGGGTATGGCGGATGTTTCTTTGGAGATTATGAAGAAGAACAATCTTGCTCCTGAAGACGTGGCCTGGCTAGTGCCGCATCAGGCGAACCTTCGAATTATTGATGCCACTGCAAACCGAATGGGAATTTCATCAGATAAAGTGATGATCAACATTGATCGTTACGGGAACACAACCGCAGCTACTATTCCTTTATGTTTGTATGACTGGAAAGATCAACTCAACAAAGGTGATAATCTTGTTTTAGCGGCTTTTGGTGGTGGATTTACCTGGGGAGCTGTTTACGTAAAATGGAGTTTGTAAAATGAGTGCTGCGTATCTTTTTCCCGGACAAGGATCTCAATTTATTGGAATGGGGAAGGATCATTACGATTCCAATCCCAAGTTTGCTAAGTACGTAGATCAAGCCAATGAGATTTTAGGAATTGACCTGAAGTCGATCATGTTTGAGGGACCCGAGGATAAACTCAAACAAACAGAATTTACACAACCGGCGATTTTTCTTCATTCGGTAGCTTTATTTAAAACACTGGATGCAGAACCGGATATGGTTGCAGGACATAGTTTAGGAGAATTTTCGGCGCTGGTAGCATGTGGAGCAGTAAGTTTTGAAGATGCTCTGAAAATTGTTCGAAGAAGGGGAGAGTTGATGCAACAGGCTGGCTCTCAAAACCCGGGAACAATGGCCGCTATCATTGGAATGGCTGATGAAGCTGTAGAAAGTGTATGCAAAGAAGCAACTGAAGCAACGGGTAAAGAAGTTATTGCAGCGAATTATAATTGCCCGGGACAGCTAGTAATTTCAGGATTTGTAGAAGCTGTTGAAAAGGCGGTTGAGTTAGCTAAGGAACAAGGCGCAAGAATGGCTATGACGCTACCGGTAAGCGGAGCTTTCCATTCATCGTTAATGCAGCCCGCTTTAGACGGATTGCGGGAACAGTTAGAGAATCTCGAAATAAGTACACCTGATTGCCCGATTTACAGCAATTATACCGCTAAGCCAACTACAGATACCGAAGAAATCAGATCAAACCTTTTGGATCAATTATTAAATCCTGTTCGCTGGACTCAAACTCTTCTTAATATGATGGAAGATGGAGCAACCTCATTTGTAGAAGTAGGACCTGGAAAAGTACTACAGGGATTAGTTAAAAGAACAGACCGTAAAGCAGAAACTTCAGGACATCAATAAAAGAACTATGGGACTATCACTCGAAGGAAAAGTATGTTTGGTTACCGGTGGAAGCCGTGGAATAGGAAGAGCTATTGCTCTCAAATTAGCAGATTTTGGTGCTGATGTTGCCATTACTTATGCTCGCTCAGCGGACGCGGCGAATGAAGTAAAAGATGAAATTGAAGCTAAAGGAAGAAAAGCGAAAGCGATACAAGCCGATGCAGTAGATTTTGGTGAAGCTGAAAAAGTGATCAATGAAATTGTCTCAGATTGGGGTAAAATTGATGTGTTGGTGAACAACGCGGGCATTACCAAAGACAATCTGATTCTGAGAATGAGTGAGGAACAGTGGGATGATGTAATTACCACAAACCTTAAGAGTATTTTTAACTATTCCAAAGTTTCAGCCCGCCCAATGATGAAGAACCGAGGCGGATCAATCATTAATATCAGCTCAGTTGTGGGCATTTCCGGGAACGCAGGACAAAGTAATTATTCTGCTTCAAAAGCAGGAATTATTGGTTTTACCAAGTCGTATGCAAAGGAACTTGCATCCAGGAACATCCGGGCGAATGTAATTGCTCCGGGATATATCACTACGGATATGACAGGATCTTTGGACGAAAAAGTGCTCGAAGGCATCAAAGAAGCCACTCCATTAGGCCGTGCAGGCAATACGGATGAGATAGCAGACGCTGTTGTATTTCTCGCCTCAGATATGAGTAGCTACATCACCGGAGAGACCATTCGTGTTGATGGCGGTATGGCTATGTAGCTATTGCGGATACCTAAATGAATTTTTAAGTTAAACGAGTTTAAATTTAATCTAACTACCATTAAAATAATTAGGACTAATTATGTCACAAGATGTTGAATCAAAAGTAAAAGCCATTATCGTTGATAAACTTGGCGTTGACGAATCTGAAGTAACTACAGATGCTAATTTCACTAACGATCTTGGTGCTGATTCTTTAGATACTGTTGAATTGATCATGGAATTCGAAAAAGAATTTGATTTAAGCATTCCTGATGAAGATGCTGAAAACATTGCCACTGTTGGCGATGCAGTAACCTATCTATCAGGTAAACTTTCTTAATATCTACTCTTTCTATTTATGAGTGAACGCAGAGTCGTTATTACGGGAATTGGCGCTCTTACCCCGATAGGTGAGAGCGCTCCTGCTTTTTGGAACGGACTTTTGTCTGGTAAAAGTGGAGCCCGTAAGGTTAATCATTTTGACACTACCAATTTTGCAACGCAATTTGCTGCACAACTTGTCGATTACAATCCAAAAGATCACTTTGAGCATAAAGATGCCCGAAGACTTGATCTGGTTGCTCAATACGCACTTGTAGCAACCAAAGAAGCGGTTGAAGATTCAGGAATGGATCTTGAAAAGGTCGACAAAGACCGGGTAGCGGTTATTGTTGGAACCGGTATAGGAGGGATGGAAACCTTTTACGAACAATCTGTTTCATTTCATGAGAGAGGCCCGAGAGGAGTTTCTCCTTTCTTCATTCCAATGTTGATTCCTGACTTAGTTGCTGGTCAGATTTCAATAAGATATGGATTCAGAGGGCCAAATTTCTGCGCAGTTTCAGCATGTGCTACGGGTTCACATAATATCGGAACTGCCTACGATATGATTCGTTACGGACAGTCTGATATGGCTGTAACTGGTGGCTCAGAAGCTCCTATTACCAGAATTGGTATATCAGGCTTTAACGCGATGAAGGCTATGTCTACCCGCAACGATTCCCCAGAGACCGCTTCACGCCCTTTTGATGTTGACCGCGACGGTTTTGTTCTTGGTGAAGGCTCCGGAATATTCATTCTTGAAGAGCTCGAATCAGCAAAAAACAGAGGTGCACGGATTTATGGAGAGTTGGTTGGATATGGCTATTCTGCAGATGCCTACCATATTACCGCGCCAGACCCTGATGGCGGAGGAGTAATGCTTGCCATGAATAACGCGCTAAAAGCGGCAGGGATTAATAAAGATGATGTTGATCATATTAATATGCATGGTACTTCTACGCCGCTTGGCGATATCGCTGAAACTAATTCCATCAAAAAGGTATTCGGTGATCATGCTAAGAAAATGAATCTGAACTCCACCAAGTCTATGCACGGGCACACCCTTGGAGCTGCCGGTGCCATAGAATCTGTTGCCGCGTTACTCGCAATTTATCATGGAACTATTCCGCCCACTATAAATCTTGAAAACCAGGATCCGGAGTGTGATTTAAATTACACAGCTAACGAGCCGGTAGTTAAAAACGTGAAGTACGCACTAAATAATGCGTTTGGCTTTGGTGGACACAATTCTACCTTAGTTTTTAAAAAATTCGAAGACTAAATGGGATTTTCACTCAGATCTTTGTTTGCAAAAAAAAGCAAGGATTCTGTTCCATGTGATGATCGAATAATTCAGCTCGAAAAAATAATTGGTCTCACAATTGATGATACTTCTTTATTTCAGAGAGCACTTCGTCATCGTTCTATGCTCACTCAAGAGCAGTATGCCAAATATGATTCCTACGAACGGCTCGAATTTCTCGGAGATGCAGTACTGGATTTAATAGCCGCTGAAATCCTTTTTCACAAGTATTCGAAAAAAGATGAAGGCTTCCTGACAAAGATACGAGCTAAGCTTGTAAAGGGAGAGACTTTGGCCGGATTTTCTAACAAACTTGGCTTGAATGAGTTGATGGAAATGGGTGAGCGCCCGGGAAATACAAAAGTTTCGAATAGTATTTTGGCGGATGTCTTCGAATCAATTATCGCGGCAATTTATATCACCAAAGGATACTCAAACGCATTTCAATTCGTAGAATACGTGTTTGACAAGTTTGTAAACTTTGAAGAATTAATTCATACAGTTGATAATTATAAAAGCGCCCTTCTCGAATATACTCAGGCTGAACGATTACCCCTTCCCAGTTACAAAACAATCAATGAATCGGGCCCCGGGCATAATCGTACTTTTGAGGTGACCGTTCTTATCGGTGATAACGAGTTAGGTACGGGTATTGGTAAAAGCAAAAAGAAAGCTGAACAATTGGCTGCCGAAGCCGCACTTCAGGCATTAAATCTGGCCTGAACTTCTGTAAGGGTCCACTTGTTTTTAGAGTGATAAACCCCGATTCTTAGCCGTCATCTAAGTGCAGCTGTCATTTTATCACAGGCCCAGAAAACATGCTTATTCAGCTTATTAAACCGGAATTCCAGGAACTCATCGAAGCCAAAGACTGGGTCGGTTTAAAAGAGGTACTCTCCGATGTGCCTGCTGCTGATATTGCCGAACTCCTGGTAGAACTTGATGGTAGTGTTGCGGTTGTTGTTTTCCGCCTTCTTAAAAAGCCTGTAGCCGCTGATGTTTTCGCCGAACTACCATCTGGAAAAGGGGTAGAGCTGCTTGAGCTTTTCAACAAACAGCAGCTTTCTGATGTAATGAGCAATCTGGAGCCGGATGAGCAAGTTGCACTAATGGAAGAGCTTCCCGGACATCTCACGCAAAGCGTGATGAATTCCATGAAACCGGAAGATCAGAAGCAGATTAAGAAATTGCTTGGCTACCCTGCAGATAGTGTTGGCCGACTAATGACTCCGCGATATGTACGAGTAAAGTCAGATTGGTCCATAGACAGAAGCATGAAGCATATCCGAAAATATGCCGAGGTTGCTGAGACGTTGAACGTGATTTATGTGGTAGACGACAAGGAACATTTGATCGATGACCTTCGGATTACCCAAATTATTGTAGCCGAGCCTGATGAGATGATCTCAAGTATTATGGATGATTCTTTTAATGCTCTAAGTGCCTTTGATGATCAGGAAGAAGCTGTTAAGATGCTTGCAAAGTATGATCGGGTTGCTCTACCGGTTGTAGATTCAGATGGCATTTTGGTTGGGATCGTAACTGTAGATGATGTGATTGACGTCGCTGAGGAAGAGACCACTGAGGACATGCAGAAAATGGCTGCAATGGATGCGTTGGACGATTACTATTCTCAGACTTCCATTTTCTCTATGGTAAAGAAAAGACTTGGATGGTTGATTGTTCTTTTTGTAGGCCAGATTTTAACCGCGTTAACAATGGGGCAGTATGAAGAGTTACTAAGTAAAGTTGTATTTCTTTCTTTCTTTGTTCCTTTGATAATTTCCAGCGGTGGGAACTCCGGAGCTCAGGCTGCAACTCTTGTAATTCGCGCACTTGCCACCGACGATATTAAAGCGGAAGACTGGAAAAAAGTTTTTAAGCGTGAGTTTATTTCGGGTTTAGCATTAGGAGGGCTAATTGGTTTGCTAGGATTCGTAACGCTAATTTCCTGGGAATTAATAGCTGGCAATCCCTTTGGCTACCAAATGATTATGACTGCATTGGTGGTAGCTCTCAGTTTGTTAGCAATTGTTTTATTCGGAAACTTTATTGGCGCTATGCTCCCGTTCATTCTCTCAAAACTAGGGCTGGATCCCGCCGTTTCATCCGCTCCATTTGTTGCAACAATAGTGGATGTAAGCGGAATCATTATTTATTTTTCAATAGCAATTTTATTACTTGGTAACATACTACTATAACCTCTTTATTCACCTATGAAAGCATATCACGATCTTGTAAAAAACGTTCTTGAACATGGAGTAAGAAAAGAAAACCGAACAGGTACTGATACCATTTCAAACTTTGCTGAATATTATAAGGTTGATCTTGCTGAAGGCTTTCCACTGCTTACTACTAAAAAAGTGTTTTTCAGATCAGTAGTTCTTGAGTTACTTTGGTATTTGCGGGGGGAAGATCATATCCGTTGGCTGAGAGATGAGAATGATTGTCATATCTGGGATGCATGGGCAGATGAAAATGGACATGTAGGTCCGATTTATCCGGTTCTCTGGAGACGATTTCCTTATCTCAAAAAAGAAGTAGTTGAATTAGAAGGGCAGGCAGGAAAGATTGAAAAAGAAATGTGGGTTCGAAAAGAATTCGACCAGGTACAACGCGCTATCGATATGCTGAAAACGAATCCTAACAGCCGAAGAATTGTCGTAAGTACCTGGCATCCCGGCTTATTGGGAGAAATGGCTCTGCCACCGTGTCATCTGATGTATATTTTTAATGTGCAGAACGGACGTTTGAATTGTCATCTTACCCAACGCTCAGGAGATATAGCACTTGGAATACCATTCAACTTAGCCTGTTATTCTGCGCTAACCATGGCAATTGCTCAGGAAGTGGGTTTAGAGCCAGGTGTTTTCGCGCATACTATTGTTGATGCGCACATCTATGAAAATCACGTGGAGGGCTTGAAAGAGCAACTTACCAGAAAGCCAAAACCTCTTCCAACCCTTAAAATCGTTAACAAACCGGTAGACGAGCTAACTTTTGATGACTTCGTGCTCGAAAATTACGACCCGGATCCGGTGATTCGTTTCGAGGTTGCAGTATGACATTAACGTTAGTTGCCGCCCATGACCCGAATCTGGTGATTGGCAATAATGGTGGATTACCCTGGCGTTATCCTGAGGATTTAAAACATTTCAAAAATGTAACTTTAGGTAATACCATTATCATGGGAAGAGGGGTTTTCGAAGAGCTGAATGAAGTTCCACTTCCCGGAAGAAAAAACATTGTACTCTCTACTTCTGCAACCTATGATAACGTAGATACCTACAAAAGCTTAGAAGCCGCACTGAAAGTAGTTGAAGATGAAGAGGTTTTCATTATCGGAGGAGGGGTGCTTTATCGTCAAACAATAGGTATGGCTGATAAACTGATTATCACCGAGATTAAAAAGGAATATGAAGGGGATACTTTTTTCCCTGAATACAGGGATGATATCGGGTCCAGATGGAAAGAAGTTTCCAGAGATGATAGAGAAGAACTAGCTTTTGTAGACTATTTGTCGACCGCTTAGAATACTTTCTAATTAGGAAAGATTAATCTAAATCGTTTTGTTATGTAGTTATAATAATACGTTAGTAGAGTTTGTAATTGGACGGGTCTAATATCATATCATTCTTCGATTTAACAGCACAAAACCTGACCATTCTCGGTTTGGTAATTGTGGTCACATTCTTCGCCACTTACCTTGTATTTCTGAGAAGGGCTAATAAAAAGATGAATTCTTTTTTATTGAATTCATTAGTTCACGAGCAGGATCAATACATCGTATTTTTTGATTTCGAATCAAAAATAATCTTTGCCAATAAAAAGTTTGAAGAACTGACAGGTCTCTCTTCACGGAAATTTAAGGGAAAAAAGCTGGCTCATCTGGCTGTTGATCAAAGTCTGAAAGATGCCTTTCTGCAACATAATGACGATATCGCTGAAAGAAGGTCTTCATCAATTGTTTACAAACAAACTTTTTTAAGAGATGGAAAGGAAGAGTGGTTTCAGTTTCAGAAAAGAACTCTTTCATTGCAAAAATCTGATGTTACCTACATCCTTACCGAAGCTGCGGATGTGTCTGACAAAAAGATGGTGGAAGATCGCCTTTCAGATACACAAAGTGAATATAAGCAACTTGTTGAATCCGCAAACGACATTATTTTTAAAACGGATTTAAAGGGAAATTTCAATTTTGTTAATTCTATTGTAAAAGAGACTCTCGGATACTCTGAGCCTGAGTTTCTATCGATGAACTTCAAAGATCTGGTTGTTGAGGAAGATTATCCAAAGGTGGTCAATTTTTACGAGGATCAGCTTAAAAGAAAGAAAACCAATACTTATTTAGAATTTCGGGTAAAGACTAAATCAGGAGATGAAAAATGGTTAGGGCAATCAGTTAGCTTTATCAAGCATAATGAGGAAATTAAGGGGTTTCAATCTGTAACAAGGGATATCACCACTGCAAAAGAAACGGAGAGTTATTTAAAACGAGCTAAAGAAATTGCAGAAGCTACCAGTAAAACGAAAACCGGTTTCATTGCTAGTATGTCACACGAGTTCAGAACCCCTCTGAATGCGATTCTGGGATACACACAAATCTTAGGACAAAGCGATTCTCTTAAAGAAACTGAGAAAGAACATATTAAGACCATTTCTACAGCGGGAGAACAATTGCTGGGGATGGTCACAGATATTCTCGAACTATCAACATTGGATTCTGACCGTTCAAAACTGGATGAAGAATTAGTTGCACTTGCTCCTTTTATGAAAGAGCTGGCCGACAAATTTGCTAAGAAAGCCAAATCCCGATCCTTGAACTTCCATTTTAAACCAGACGATGAAAGTCCCGATATCATAGAAGTTGATGTGGATAAAATCACCTCTATTGTTAAAAATTTATTAACCAATGCAATTAAGTTTACTAAAGAGGGCACGGTAGGTTTGTCTTATGGAATCGAAAAGAAAGCCGAAGAAGTCTTTTTGAATATTGAGATTAAGGATACGGGCATTGGTATCTCCAAAGAGACGCTCGAACATGTATTTGAACCTTTCTGGCAACTCGATAGTTTAAAAAATGATGGTACAGGGCTTGGACTTACCCTCTGTAAGCGCCTTGTTGAGTTTTTAGGAGGAGAGATCGACATAAAAAGTAAAGTCGGCAAAGGTACCATAATTACTATTACTGTTCCTGTAAAAGTATCTGAGCAAAAAAGTTCGGTTGTGAAAGGAGGTTCAGAAACTGACTTTACAACTGTTAACTCTTCCAGTGAAGATCGTGTTAGAGTGCTTATTGTTGACGACCTTGAACCAAATCGTACTATCACCCGCCTAATTCTAAAAGAGAATGGGTTCGAATTCAAAGAGGTAGAGAATGGACAGGAAGCACTAGATATTCTTGAAACCTTCGTCCCCGACTGTATACTTATGGATATAAATATGCCTGTAATGGATGGACTGGAAGCAATGCTTAGCATTCGTGCTTCTGGGGGGAAATTTGCGGATATTCCTATTATTGCAGTTACGGCAGGAGGGTTTAAAGGTGATAGGAACGAACTCATAGAACAAGGTTTCTCAGAGTATATTCTAAAACCATTTAAGACTGAAAATCTCATTTCTACGATCAACAGCTTTGTAGGAAAAGAGGGCACTGAAGCATCTTCATCAGAAAAAACTACTACGAATCCATCGCAGCAATCAGGACCGGAAAGTGTTGCTCTTTTTATTGCTTCTATGGATGATCAATGTCGTGAAAAGATCATTACAACTCTCGAACTGCAGGATATGGATACGATCTCTAAGCTGCCGGAAATGGAAGAATGTACTAAGTACAAAGCCAATCCGGAGTTTGATTTTTTGGTAAACGCTGCTAAAGACTACGACTATCTCTTTGTTACAAAAGTTGTAAAGCTCCTACAAGATTCGGATAAAATTAAGGCGTAATCTCTTTCAGGTGAACACAGAAATATTTCACTACCGGCTCAGCCAGGGCAATTATATTCTTTGTGTCAGCAGCCTTTGAAAACTCGACAGCTTCCTCATCATCCAAAATCCAGATGCTTTCGTTTTTATACTTATATGCCTCGGTTAAATTTCGTTCGAAACTCAGGTAGTATTCAGCATCCTGTTCTTCGGCTTTTATCCCTTTTTTCTTAAGCGCTTTCACGGTCTTTTTTACCAAATCATCCCGGAATTTTTCATCGGGTGCATTATCCAGAAAAGTAGTTCTGAACAGCGACCGATTGAGAAAGCGGTGACTTAAGTCTGCTAATATCTTGTCGTTACTTACTTGCCACTTTTTGATGTTTTGATACACATCGTAATCATCCATCGAAGCGTACAATTCAATCGTTTTCTTTGTAATTTTCTTTTTTGCTGATGGTTGTTCTTTAAAGAAATAGCTCAGATTTTCTGATACAAATTCCGGCTCTTTTCCGGCTTCGATGAGGAAAGATACCCGCTTAAAAATTCTTCGTATTAAAGCGTCTGCACTAAGTACTGTTTTGTGAAGATATACCTGCATATACATCAAACGGCGGGCAATTATATAGTTTTCGATGGCATAAATACCTTTTTTTTCAATCACGATATTTCCATTGAAAACCCGCATTGTTTTTAAAATACGATTAATACCTACCATGCCTTCAGAAACACCTGTAAAAAAGCTATCACGGCGAAGGTAATCGAGTCGGTCTAAATCCAGTTGAGACGAGACAAGTTGATGTAGAAATTTTTTAGAATATTGATTGGTAAAGATTTCAATAGCAGTATCAAGTGCACCATCAAACTGCTTGTTAAGCTCTTTCATTATAGAAAGACTCATCATCTCGTGGTTGAAATTCTTGATGAGCGAATGCTCTAAAGTATGGGAGAGAGGTCCGTGTCCTACATCATGCAGTAATAATGCAATCAAAGTGCCTTCATACTCTTTCTGACTGATGGTCGTGTCTTTTTCTCTCAGGTTATTAAGTACTCTTTGCCCAAGTTCAAGAGCTCCAATAGCATGAGAAAAACGGGAATGTTCTGCTGCCGGAAAAACCAGGTATCCAAGCCCCAGTTGACGTATTCGCCGAAGCCGTTGCACATAAGGGTGATCAATCAAACGCAGAATAATACCCTTGGGAACGGTAATAAATCCATGAATAGGATCATTGAATATTTTATAGCGGGTGCTTTTATCCATTATCAGTTGGGTTGATGAGTATTTCATCAAGGTTTTTTACTTCCGGAACTCTGGTTGGTCGTCGGGTTTCAGAGTTGTACCAAACCCCTTTCACATGAGCTACGCTATGGAGTTGTTTTGTTTTGGAATCAAAGATCGCCTGAGTAGCGATAACACTGGTATTACCCAGTTCAGAAATTCCTGAACCAATTAAAAGCTCAGACGGGTAAGTGATGGGTTTTAAATATTCGATAGTGGATTTCACCAGTACAAATGCGAATCCATTATTCAAAGATTCTACCAATTCTGGAATACTGTACGTAAAATTAATACGGGCTTCTTCAAAGTAAGTATTAAATACGGCGTTATTAGCATGATTGAGAGGGTCTAAATCCCGGAAGCGGGTTTCCACTTTATGCCAGTGATAGAAAAGATCAGGATCGTAGATAGGTCGAAACATGCAGATGTTTTTCCGAAGAAAATGCGAAGCTATGAGGCAAAATCAAAGTTTAATATGCCGAAGGATGAATGACCGAAGACAATAGATTCTTAGGTCGTTCGTCAGTTGTCTTTTCTCTATATTCCACACGAAATTTAAACCCAGTTCTATTTAGATGATCAACAAAAAATCAGCGCAGTTTTTAGAAGAATTATTAATAACTCCAAGTCCTACAGGATATGAAAAAGCCGGGGTTCAGGTTTGGAAAGACTATATGGATGAGTTTGCTGATGAAGTTGTTACCGATGCCTATGGCTCTTGCGCAGCTAAAATAAATACCAGTGGAGATGTAGCAACTGTGTTACTAGAGGCACATTGTGATGAAATCGGAATGGTAGTTCAACACATTACAGATCAGGGCTTTGTATATGTGAATAAATTAGGTGGAAGCGATTCAACCATCGCCCGCGCCAAGAAAGTATTTATCCATAACAAAAAGGGAAGAGTTGTTGGAGTAACCGGAAACACAGCAATTCATCTTCAAACCACCAAAAACGGAGGGGGTAAAGAACCCGCCTGGAAAGATATTTATGTGGATATAGGAGTCAACAGTAAAGAGGAAGCGTTAAAACTAGTTCAAATTGGCGATCCTATTACCTACTCGTCAGACTCAGAATTCCTGAACGATGACATTTTAACGGGTCGCGCCCTCGATAACCGAATTGGGGGATACATCATTGCTGAAGCTATGAAAAAACTAGCGAAGAAAAGGAAAGACCTTAAAGTGAATGTGATTGCTCTGAACTCAATCCAGGAAGAAGTGGGAGGGTTTGGAGCCCGGATGATGAGTTATCGCTTTATGCCCGATATTGCACTGGTTACGGATGTTACGCACGCTACAGATACTCCCGGAATTGATCAGAAAGATCATGGGACAGTGATACTTGGGGATGGGCCAGCAATTCAGCATGGTGGTGCAAATCACCCAAAAGTCGTTGAGTTTTTGGAAAGAGTTTGTGAGAAATCAAAGATAGAAGTGCAGCATGAGGCAACCAGTGTAAGAACAGGAACCGACACAGATTCTATCTTCTATCAGCAAACCGGAATCCCAAGTGCGTTGATTTCTCTGCCACTTCGTTACATGCACTCGCCTGTGGAAGTATGTTCCATGAAAGATGTGGAAAAGCTCATTAGCATCATGGTGGAAGCAGTACTTGCAATGCGACCAGACCAGACCTTCAGCGTCTTTGGGGACTGATTATTCCTAATGGTTGCTTTGGTTTCTTGATGTAGGTTTTCGGTTTTTCCAACTGCGTTTTTTTTCATTCTTGGAACGTTTTTTTCTAACCGGTTTATTCGGATTTCTTTTTTGAGGAACGGTAAGCACTTCGGTTCCATCATCCGGATAAGGGTGATCTTCCACTATTTCAATTTGTTGCTTAATGAGTTTATGAATGTCTTTCAAATAAGGACGCTCATTACCTGCACAGAACGATAAAGCAACTCCACTTGATCCGGCACGTCCTGTTCGCCCGATACGGTGAACATAGGTTTCAGCAACATTTGGAAGATCGTAATTGATTACATGCGAAATATCATCCACATCAATACCACGGGCAGCAATGTCGGTGGCAACAAGCACATTCAGATCACCTTCTTTAAAATTGTTCAGAGCTCGTTGTCTTGCAGGCTGTGATTTATTCCCATGAATGGCTTCGGCAGGAATACCTGCCTGAACCAACGTTTTAACAATTTTATTGGCACCGTGCTTAGTTCTCGAAAATACGATAGAAGAAGTGATTTCATCTTCCTTTAGCAATTCAGTTAGTAGTTTCGATTTATTTCCTTTACTTACGTAATACAGCTTCTGGTCAACTTTCTCGGCTGTGGTTTGCTTGGGCTTGATGGTAACTGTCTCATAGTCTCCAAGAATACGCGTAGAAAGCTGTACAATAGCTGGAGGCATAGTAGCTGAGAAAAACAGGGATTGACGTTTCTGAGGCAGTTTCGCAATGATCTTTTTGATGTCATGGATAAATCCCATATCCAGCATCTGATCTGCTTCATCCAACACAAAGTATTCTACTTCTTTTAGGGAAATGAAGCCCTGATTTATTAAATCCAGTAAGCGACCGGGAGTTGCCACCAGAATGTCTGTGCCTTTGCGTAATTGATTGGTTTGAGCTTTTTGCTTCACGCCGCCAAAAATTACGGTGTTTCTGATCCCGGTATATTTTCCATAGACTGAAAAGCTGTCTGCAATCTGAATAGCCAGTTCCCGGGTTGGAGTAACTACCAGAGTTTTGATTGAACGTCGCTGCTTTTTATTGGAGCGTGCTTTGTATAAATGTTGAAGAATTGGAATCGCAAAGGCAGCAGTTTTTCCGGTACCGGTCTGAGCACAACCTAACAAGTCGTGATGCCCCAGCAGAATTGGAATAGATTGTTCCTGGATAGGAGTAGGGGTCGTGTAACCTTCATCTTTAAGTGCTTTAAGGATAGGTTCGACTAATTGTAAATCGTTAAACGTCATAGTTTTAGTATAAAAGAAAGAGGAGGGAGTTGAAGATAGAGCTCAGAAATTTCCCGGATTAAAATTATGGAGCATATGCGTGCCGGGGAGGCAACTCTATTCTTATATACTACATCGAAGTTTTTAAGATATAGCTAATTAAACTGGTAAGTTCTATGGGGATTTAATTATCGTTCCAAAGCTCCGGCTCGGGAATTCTTCAGTAAGGTCATGCTTCTATTTGCTAGAAGTTGAAATTAGAATAGATCATCCAGAAAAGTAAGAAAAGACTGATAATTACAAATGGAATAAGTAAAGTTCTGGTAAGTAAGTTTCTTCGGTACTTTCTTTGATAAATGATCTTACTTTTTCGGTGAAGGGTTGATATGTCTAATGTTGAACCAGATCTGGTAGCCCTGGATTTCCCTAATTCTTTAAAGAAGGTTTTCTTTCGGAGTTGTCCGTTGTTAAATTTGAGTGTTTTTCCAGCTTGAGTAACGAATCCCATATTACCTCCTTTCTTTAAACTCAAATACTGTACTGGGAATAAGAGAGAAGGTTTCGCTTAAAGGGAGGTAAGAAGCTGGAGCTTCAAGCTAGCATTTCGAAGGTGGACCTTCGGAACGAGGTGAGATACTGTACTGGTATTTACTAAGAAGGTTTCAGCGAAAGAGAGAGCTGAAGCCGGAGCTTCAAACTCAAAGTTTCTGAGTTTCTTTTGCGGGGTACATTTTTGTGAATACCCAACCGGCTATCATCGAAAGAAGAAAGGAAGGAGCAAGCACATCTAATTTTTCAAAATAGATTCCAATACTATCTATTCCCTGTACAATAAATTTGAATATAGGTACACAGGCAAAGCCGGTAATCATAGAAGCAATAGCTCCTTTTTCGGAATATTGATCCCAGAAAAGAGAAAGAATGATTGCCGGGCAAAAGGTGGCAGCAATGCCCGACCATCCAAATATAACGAACCAAAAAATAGTCCGGTCGGGAGAAAGTACAGCTACTGAAAACGAAATCCCTAACGCCAGTAAAGCCATTGCAAGGGTTACGACTCGTGAAAGTCCGGTTAGTTCGGCGTCTTTTATTTCGGGGTGAAATATTTTCTGGTAAAAATCTCTTGTGATGGCACTGGAAGCTACAATCAATAAAGAATCTATGGTGGACATTATTGCGGAAAGTACAATGGCTATATAAATGCCCACAACCGTAAGTGGCAGCAGATTTTCAACCAACACGATCAATACTTCTTCCCCGCCAACACCGAGTACCGCTTCAGGGTTTTGTCCGTTTTGGGTGAACAGATATCTTCCAAGAAGTCCAATGGTAACAGCGGCAGCATCAGTGAGTAAAGTAAATCCAATAGCTACCCATTTTCCTTTGTTGATTTCAGCTTCATTTTTAATGGCAATGAAGCGGACATAAATTTGCGGGGAGCCCAGAAACCCCAATCCGATCATGGCAAAGCCTAAAATGGTAAAAAAATTGATCCAGGGATCGGCACTTGTGCCCCAAATGCTAAGAAGTGCAGGGTCGATAGCACTGAGTCCTTGAATTACCCCGTTGCCTTTATCCATCATAAACCAGGCAATTAAGGGAAGGAAAACAAGGCCTGAAAACATCATAATTCCTTGAAAAAAATCTGACCAGACAGAAGCCAGAAACCCTCCAAAAAAGATATATGCCACTACAATGAAGAAACCGAACAATGCTCCGACAAAATAATTCATATCGAGCAGCGACTCAAAAGCCTTGCCTGTAGTATCTATTTGTGCACTTACATAAATAACCACAAAAACAGATAAGGCTGTAGCTGATACGATTCTCAATAAATGAGTACCTGGTTTGAAACGACTTTCAAAAAAATCCGGGATGGTTACAGAGTTGTAAGAATCGGTTAGCCTTTTAAACGGTTTCGCCATGAACAACCATGAAATTCCTACCCCAAGCACTTCTCCTAAAACCACCCAATAAGCAGAAACCCCGGCAATTGCTCCCATTCCTGTTAAGCCCAATAGCAGCCAACCGGATTCCCCCGTGGCCCGTGCTGAAAAGGCTGCTGCCCAAAACCCTACATTTTTCCCTCCTATATAATAATCACTGAGGCTTTTAACTTTTCTGGAAGCAACCACTCCTATTAAAACAAGCACTGAAGCATAAATTGCAAGAATAAATAGTTTGGCAAACATTAATGCAGGAATCTATTATTTGTGATTTTGACCATTAACCCGGGTTCTTAACTATTTGAGACCTCATGAATAAAAGGAATAATAGAAACAGAACAAATTCTGATTAATGGAGCGCCTTCTGAATCCTATTCAGAAGTACAGGTATTATATGGGAATTCAGGTCATCAAATATTTCAATAACTACAGATTCAAAGCATTCAACATCAACGTAATTAATTCGGCTCTTTTATATTTTTAGTCTTCTTCTGGTAAATCGTCAAAACTTCCTTCGATTTTAGCTTCACAAGTTTCAAATTCCAAAATAGATTCTTTTTCAAACCCAGCTAGTCTGTCAAACACCGCTTGGTAATTTCCGTTTGGTTGCATATCCAACGATAAATAGATTTCATTCGCTCTTTCGTAGGAAATAGTCAAATCTTCCATTGAGTTTAAAACTTCCTCCTGTTTTTGTCGGTCAATGTTTTTTTCGAAAAACACTCTAAAAGTCCTATGACCGCTCAATTCAACAAGCTCCCTAATTTCAGGTATTAATTCTTCAGACTCTGAAGTCGCTTTGACTACATCGTGAAAATTTAATCCGTAGGCATAAAATGGCACATTTTCAAGCCTGAACAAGTCATGTCCAAGAGCTGTTGCCCAAAATGATTCTCCTCCAGTTGCCCAATGATTCGGCAAGTCAATGTGTATTTCCTCCAATTCTTCTACGTTCATTTATAATTTAGCCTAACAACAGGGAATGTCCATATTCATCATATTCCAAATGAAAATCAGGAAAGTGTTTTTCTAATTCTGTTTAAAAGGGCTGGGGCAATATCCTTATTCATATCTTCGAATGGCTCGATTACAATTTTCTCAAACCCCTCATGATCAGCTTGGCGGAAACGGTCATACAGCTCGGCAGCCAATCGGTTTAGGTTGCCTTTATAGTGAATGATGTTTGAAGTATCTCCCGAACTTGAGATAAGTAAATACAAGCAGGAGGGATCATCCGGTTTTTCGCCTTCTTTTAACCAGCGAACGTCTGCATTAGGTTTGTAGTGGGAGTATTTTTGTCCGGGACTTCGGGGCTTCTCGATATGATGAAAAAAGCTTTCTTCAACAAAAGTACCTAGTACATCTTCAATTTGTTTTCGACTGATGCTTCCTGGGCGAAGAATTGCTGGTATTGATTCAGAAAAATCAATCACCGTTGATTCAAGACCTATTTTGGTGGCTTCGCCATCAATCACAGGAAAATCCTCTCCAAAATCTTGTTTCACATGTTCTGCTTTTGTGGGACTCGGTTTCCCGGAAGTATTAGCACTTGGAGCAACAAGCGGACCGGTTTGGGAAATGAAATCCAAAGCAAGCGGATGATCAGGCATTCGTATCGCAACGGTATCCAGTCCGGCAGTAACAGCATCCAGCACTTCCGGTTTTTTCTTGAAAACAATAGAAAGAGGTCCCGGCCAGAAAGCTTGCATTAATTTTTCAGCAGTTAACGGGACATCGGAAGCAAAATCTTCGACCTGTTTTGAATCTGAAATGTGAACAATCAGAGGATTATCGGAAGGGCGGCCTTTTACCTCGAATACTTTCTGGATTGCTGATGGATTCCATACATCCGCTCCCAAACCGTACACTGTTTCTGTAGGGAAAGCAACGACTTCACCATCTTTGATGAGTTGGATGTATTTTGAATGTACAGGCATAAAAGAAGGTAAGGAAAACACACCCCTTGCCAAAGGCATCCCTCTTGGGAAATCCCCTCTCGAGAGGGGACTTTTCAGGGTATTAAAATGAAGTAAAAAGTCTTTTATCAATGTAATTAACCCATTCAAAGTTCTAAAACTGCTTTTGGGTACTTTTGACCGCTCAAAAGTATCAGAAGATCAAGTTCCTTCATAAGAGATTCATCAACAACCCTCGATGAAACAGAAGGCGTTGATCTGCGAAGAGCCTCGGGTTGGTTTCTTTTTTAAATATTAGCCCCAGGATGAATCCTGGGGCTATGTATTTTGAACACTGTTCAAGGATTTTGTACAAGTGAACCAGTGAAGGGTTTCAGTCCTTCGCATCATTGTCATTATCTCTCCAAAAAAAGTTCAACTCGCCAGGGTTTTCAAAAACAGGTAGGCTGCTTTGTAATCCGGGATTTCCTGAATCACAAAACGCAGAACTTCCTTTTTCTGGACAACCTGAAATAGTTCAGGTTTAAGCTTTTCAAGCCGGTCGAGTGTTTTCTGGAACCGATCCGATTCGAAGTACTGATTTCCGAGTTCGCTTCCTGTTTTTGGACAAATGCACCACATCCTTCCAGCGCGAATAGTAACTTTTGTAAAGAAATTTTGCGAAGCATACAGTTTGATTTTACTTGCCAGAATCAGCATTTCAGCTTCTTTCGGAGCGGGACCAAAACGGTCTTCAATTTCTTCTTTCCAGGCATCAATTTCGGCTTCGTCTTTTGCCTGGGAAAGTTTACGATACAGATTCAACCGCTCTATATTGTCCTGAACGTAATTATTAGGAAGCAGGGCCGAGGTATCAAACTCAACAGTTGTCTCAGGAAGTTCAAGTTCTGCTTCAACTCCTTCAAACATATCCGAAAACTCAGATTCTTTGAGTTCCCGTACCGCGTCATTCAGAATCTTGGTATACAGTTCAAAACCAATATCATTAATGAATCCACTTTGTTCACCGCCAAGAATATCTCCCGCTCCACGAATGTCCAGATCACGCATAGCGATATTGAAGCCTGATCCCAAATCTGAGAATTCTTCCAGTGCCAACAATCTTTTCCGGGCTTCAGGAGTCAAGGTTTCAATGGGAGGGGTGATGAGGTAACAAAAAGCTTTCCGGTTAGAACGCCCTACACGACCACGTAGCTGATGCAGTTCTGCTAGCCCAAAGTTATTGGCATTGTTGATGATGATGGTATTGGCATTTGCGATATCGATTCCATTTTCAACAATATTGGTGGAAACAAGCACATCAAATTTATGCTGGTAGAAGTCCCCGATAATTTTCTCAAGTTGAGACCCCGATATTTGTCCGTGTCCGGATCTTACTCTTACATCCGGGACTAATTGTCGAATCATATCGGCGGTTTCTTCAATATTTTTAACGCGATTATGAATGAAAAATACCTGTCCGCCCCTGCTCATTTCCTGAAGGATCGCATCCCGAATTAATTCCTCATTAAAGCTATGAATCTCTGTATAAACGGGTTGGCGGTTAGGAGGAGGGGTGTTAATCACGCTTAAATCCCGGGCTCCCATCAACGAGAACTGAAGTGTTCTTGGGATTGGGGTTGCCGTAAGTGTAAGCACATCCACCGAAGCCCGGAATTCTTTTAGTTTTTCTTTCGCAGCTACTCCAAACCGCTGTTCTTCATCAACTACAATCAGGCCCAAATCTTTGAATTTTATATCTTTGGATAGTAGCCTATGGGTTCCAATTACGATGTCAACTTCGCCTTCATTTAGTGCTTTAATAACCTTCGTTTGTTCGGCTTTGGTTCGGAATCGGGAGAGAGCTTCAATCCGAACCGGGAACTCCTTCATCCTTTTCATGAAGGTCTTGGCATGCTGTTCTGCAAGAATGGTAGTTGGTACGAGAACACCCACTTGTTTATGATCCATTACCGCTTTAAATGCAGCTCGTACAGCAACTTCCGTTTTTCCAAAGCCAACGTCTCCACAAATCAACCTGTCCATCGGCTGAGGAATTTCCATATCATTTTTTACCGCTTTGATAGCCTGATCCTGATCCGGAGTTTCCTCGTATTCGAAACGAGCTTCTAACTCCGTTTGCCAACTCTGGTCAGGTGAGAAAGCATAGGCCTTTTGCATTTTTCGTTTTGCATAAAGCCGGATCAACTCCCGGGCAATATCTTTTACTTTCTTTCTTGTCTGGGCTTTTTTTCGCGCCCATTCACCAGAACCGAGCCGTGTAATTCGTGGCGCGGTACCTTCTTTCCCTGAATATTTCTGGAGTTTATGAAGGCTTGAAACATTCACATAAAGCAGCGAGTCTTCCTGATAGCGGAGTACAACAACTTCCTGCTCATTCTCTTTCACCTGGATTTTCTTAAAACCGGCAAATTTCCCGATTCCATAATCCACATGGACTACAAAATCACCAATACTTAAATCCCGAAGCTCTTTGAAGGAAATTCCACCCGAATATCTTCTTTTGCGTACTTTTGGTCGATGGTAGCGATTGAAAATTTGGTGATCGGTATAAAGAGCGAGTTTCGCTTCTTCAAAAATGAAACCTTCATGCAAAGATTCTACCACCAGCCGATAGTTTAAATCAGGCTGGGGTTCCCCAAGCAATTCTTCAAATCTTGATTTCTGTCCGTCATTATCACAGAGAATGACCGTTTCAATACCTTTTTTGGAATGATTGGTGATGTTTTCTCTGAGCAATTTGAAGTTGCCATGAAAATCAGGCTGAGGTTTTAGGCTCACTTCAAAAGTATGAACTGAAGCTGCTTTTGAGGTTGCCGTTCCGGAAAAGAGTTTGTATTCAAACTTCTCTATCTCAGAATGAAACGCGCTATGAGAAATAAATAATTGATCGGGTTCTTTTAGCTCCGGGTTATCTTCAATCTGATACTTTTCAGAAGCCTGATCGAAGAGTTTTTCCAGGTTTGAACTGATCAGTACTTCGTCTTTCAACACCAGAAGGGTAGAGGAATCAAAATAGGATAAGAAAGAGTCCTTACCGGAATCCGGCAGATTAGATAAATCCGGGACAATCCGAGCCTGATTCAGAAAAGAGATAGAACGCTGCGAATCGGCATCAAATTCACGAATAGAATCGATTTCATCCCCAAAAAACTCTAGGCGGATAGGATATTCCCCTGAGTAGGGGAAAACATCCAGGATTCCACCGCGGATGGCAAACTCACCGGGTTGATCTACAAAACGAACCGGATTATAACCCTGATCTACGAGCTGCTCTTTTAGTTTCTCCGGATCAATTTCTTCTCCTTTATTAATGATGATACTTACTTCATCCAAAACAGAAGGAGGAGCTACTTTTTCAAAAATGGCTTCTGCCGAGGTTACTACAACCTTCGATTTGGATGCCTGAATCTGTTGTAAAGCCTCAGATCGCTGAACCAATAAGCCAGAATCCACAATTTGTTCAGTATCATAAGCTTTATGATTTGTAGAAGGAAAGTGGATGATTTCTGATTCTGAAATCAGATTTAAATCAGACTTGAGAAAACGTTCATTTTCATCTGTATCAGTAATGATGAGGATATTTTGGAATTCTTTTCGAAGTCCTTCAATACTAAATCCAAGGAACGAGCCGATGCTTCCTTTTAAGAAAACGGAGTTCTCTTTTTTGATAGATAAACTTAAATCCCGAAGAGAATGGGGTGCTAGAATTTTTGCTTTAGTAGCAGATATAGACATAGGAAAATGGAAAAAGCCCAATCATTATTTTGAAGTCAAAGATAAGATTACAAGTGCTTCGAAAAAGCTAATTTTACTGATTAATATTGAGTTAGCCCTTTCAACCAAATTCGGTCGATTACAAATCCCACGAAGAGAAAGCATATTGAGAGTCCGAGATAGAAAGGGTATTGGTCTTCGTAATCGGTGTAGATAATCTCTTCAACTTTTGATTTTTCGAGCTGATCAATTTCTTCATAAATCTCGATAAGTTGTTCGGTATCTGTGGCACGGTAATATCGTCCACCTGTTAAATCGGCAACGCGGGTAAGCATTTCTTCATCAATATTTACCTGGATGTTTTGGTAGCGGCGACCGAAAATCGGATCCTGAACCGGGTAGGGGGCAGTACCTCTTGTTCCGGCTCCAATAGTATAAATTTTGATACCATAAGTTACCGCCAAATCAGCTGCTGTAACCGGATCGATTTCTCCGGCGTTGTTTTGTCCATCAGTCAACAAGATTATAATCTTACTCTGTGTTTCACTGTCTTTAAGTCGATTGATTGCAGTTGCAATACCCATTCCGATGGCTGTTCCATCTTCAATAACTCCCATTTCCACTTCATCGATTAATTGCTTTAAAAGACGGTAATCTAACGTTGGAGGGACCACGGTAAAGCTTTTCATTGCGAAGGTGACCAGTCCGATTCGGTCTGAAAGTCGTTTGTCTACAAAGTCTTTGGCTACTTCCCGGGCTGCTTCAAAGCGATTTGGTTTCAGGTCTTCTGCTCTCATCGAAGATGACATATCTAACACCATAACAATATCGATTCCTTCTGCATTACGCTCAATGGTCGTCAGTTTAAGTTGTGGACGAGCCAGTGCTAAAATGAGACAGGTTAATCCTGCGAGAAGTAGCAAAAGTGTTAACCAGTGTATATGAGCTTTCCAGTTCCCTGAAAGTCCCTCAAAATATTTAACAGTCGAAAAAGTAAGGGATGCTCGTTTTTTGGTGAAATAACGGTACAGATATACTGCAAGTAGTACCGGTAAAATTCCAAGTGCCCAAAGCCATTCAGGATTAGACCATTCCATTATTCGGTCTCCTTTTGGGTTTCTGTAGTTTCGTCTGAAATGGGCTCTGGTTTCTTGAACTGAGCTTCGTAATTCGATTTTTTGCGCGAAATTCGCGAGGCATCTATCAGACGGGCCCGGTCGAGAAAATCAACGGCATATTGATAACAAGTCCATGCATCATCTAATGTTGGAGTGTATTTAGCAAATTTAACCATATCAGAGCGGTTAAGGACCTGCCTTGTGCTTTTAATCATTTCATGGTCTACTCCAAAGGCATCTAAATATCTGAACAGCTCCCGCGAAGTAGATTCAAGTGCAGGAATATTGTAGAGCTCCTCAAAATAAGCTCTGACGGAATCACTCAATGAACTGTAGAAGTATTTATAGTCTTTAGTTGCAGCAAGATCGTACTCTTGCTTCAGAAAATTGAGGGTAGTTTCCAGCTCGCTAAGCGGACTTATAAAAGGATCAAATACAATCTCTTCCTGTACCGGTTCTTTATCATTTTTCTTCCGCCAGGTGTAATAAGCGAATGCTGCTGCTAAAAGTAAGGTGAGTACAATAATTGCAAGTGCCCAAGGGAATCCTGAAATATCAAAAATAGGCTTGAGTGGTTTTAGCTCCGCGTCTTCAGAGGGTAAAACCGTTTTAAAGTACAGTGCCAAAGGATTAGTGAAAATAGCGCTGGTATCCCTGGCGTTGATCAATAAAATACGGAATGGGGGAAGAGTAACATCCGTATTCCCAAAAAATTGAAGCCGGTACAAAACGCTATCTGCAAAGTCAGTAACTCTGAATTGTTGAGTATTCAGCAATTCTAAAATAGGAGGGAAAGCAGAGGAATCCGGAAATACAACTTTATCATAAGGTTGATCCAGTTGGAGCTTAAGAGAAATAGTGAATACTTCTCCCACCGTTAACGAATCTTTTGATGAAGAGGCTGAACTGTTTTGAGCAAATGAAGACTGAAAGAGAACTCCATTTATGCCCAAAAGAATTAAAAACCAAAAAAAATCAGATCGGATGTTGTTCAACCTCATTAATAATTACGCGTCTGCTTTGAAATTCGTGAATTTTAAAATAAGACTAATCATACTAAATATGAGAACATTTTTGTGCCCAAATTTTGTAAAAATTGGTTCCTATGAAAAGCAGAGATTAATTCGTATTCTTTTCCGATAAAAATATCTACAGAAAATGTATAGAAATTGGGTTAAAGAAATACTTCAAAGCATTGGAATTCTTATGCTTTTCGCTTCTTGTTCATTATTTCAGTCGAATGAATTGGAAGAGATATATGCCGACTCTGTGAATCTGGAATCACTCCTTGAAATTAAAGAACAGCCGATGTTGGATGAGTATGGGTTTCAGCAAAAAGGTGAGGTTATTACTGAGAATAAGGTAAAGCGTAATGAGAGCTTGTATATAATTCTCAGGTCTTTGGATGTTTCACCGCAAACTATTTATGAACTTGAAAAAGAGTCGAAGGGTAAATTTCAATCTAACCGAATTCGCCCGGGTCAAAGGTATCTTACCTATCAAGACTCTGAAACCAATTCTGTTAACAAGCTGATTTTGCATAACGACCTTCTCAATTATGTGGTTTTTGATTTACAAGATGAAGTAAAAGTTGAGAAAGGCAGAAAAGAAATTACTTCTAAAATAACGGAAACTTCTGGTGTTATCACTTCATCTTTGTATGAAGCATTACTTGAAAATAATGTAGACCCGCTTCTTGGCAATAAGCTTAGCGAAATTTTTGGTTGGCAGATTGATTTCTTCAGGATTTATGAAAATGACTCGTACAAAGTTATTTATGAACAGCAATTTGTAGGTGATGAACCTTACGGAGTTGGAAAAATTCTAGCTGCTGAGTTCAAGCATAAAAACGAAGTATTTGATGCTTTTTTCTATGAAACGAACGACCGCGCAGGATACTTTGACAGCGATGGTAAAGGGGTTCAGAAAGCGTTATTGAAAGCTCCTTTTACTTACTCTCAACGGGTAAGTTCAAACTTTTCTCACAGTCGTTTTCATCCTGTTTTAAAAACAAGAAGACCTCATTACGGCGTTGACTATGCTGCTCCGTTAGGCACACCTGTAATTGCTGTAGGTGATGGCACAGTAACAGAATCCAGATACCGTGGAGCCAATGGAAATATCGTTAAGATTCAACATAACAGTACTTATACAACTGCCTATCTTCACCTGAATGGATTTGCCAGAGGGATTAAAAGAGGGGAGAAAGTTAAACAAGGACAAGTGATAGGATATGTAGGAAGAACCGGACGTGTAACCGGAGTTCATTTAGACTATAGGATCTATAAAAATGATCAACCTGTAAATCCTCTAACCATTGATCTTCCACCAAGCAAAGCCGTTTCAAAAAATGAGATGAAGTCGTTTCAGTTGACAGTGAATAAATACCAGTTTCAATTGAGCCAGATTGGAGAAGGATTGCTAGCCTCAGCTTACTATACTTATTGAGCTTAGTATCGGCTCATTCGGCGTTGAAAGAAATTCATCAGAGGCCGTACATACGACTTATTGGTGCTCACATTTACTGCGTCTACTTTCATTTTCAGGAAAGTATCATCAAGCATTTTTTGTCGTACTTTCTTCCTTGTTTTGTACTCTTTTCTTATGCTTTTGTTTGATGTGTCAATAAGTATCTCTCTTCCTGATTCTGCATCGTGAAAGGGAACCAACCCGATGTCAGGTAGCTCGTCTTCAAAAGGGTCACTAATAATAATGCTTACCAGGTCGTGCTTTTGGTTGGTAATCCGAAGCTGCTTCTCGAAGTTCTCATCTTGAAAATCTGAGACCAATACAACGATAGCTCTTCGGTCTAAAAGGCGGTTAACATAGCCCAATGCATCTGCTATTTTCGTACCCACGCCTTTTGGCTCGGTAGTATAAAGCTCTCTAATCAAACGGAGTACATGAGTTCTTCCTTTCTTTGGGGGAACTACTTTTTCAATGACATCACTGAACAAAACAAGGCCTACTTTGTCACCATTTTTTATTGCGCTAAAGGCAAGAACCGCAGAGATTTCTATGGCTACATCCATCTTCCTTTGGAGGTGACTTCCAAACACCCCACTTGCAGAAATATCCACACAAAGCATGAGCGTTTGTTCCCGTTCTTCTTCAAAAATTTTGATATAAGGGTCACCCGTACGGGCAGTTACATTCCAATCAATCTGACGAATATCATCACCATAGTTATACGCCCGGACTTCAGAAAACGCCATTCCCCGGCCTTTAAAAGCCGATTGATACTCACCTCCGAAAAGAGTATTCACCAACCCTTTCGTCTGGATTTCAAGCTTTCGGATTTTCTTTAAAACTTCTTTAGAGATCATAGCAGTTTTGACGATTAATATAAGATGCTGAATAATTTATGAGAAGTAAAAAAGTGTATTTAGTTAAGCGCTTACATATTTATAATATAATATATAATAATAAATATAATTTTTAATCTTATTAAACACACAATTTTAGTTCACTGATAAAATCAGAGAGAGAATAAATATTAGATAAAAACAATGTTCAGGATACTTTTAGAAGGGTTTTTGTTAGAGACTTCTAACCATTTGGGGCTGCTTTTTTAAGCTAAAGTTAATCCTATCTAACATCGGTTATTTTGGTACTTCGGTATTTTTAATACATGCAAAAAATGTATACAACAATCACTAAACCAAGTATCATGAAAAACAAGAGTACGTTTCTAACGATAATCTTTCTGGGTTTGGCTGTGCAAGCTTTCGCGCAGCAAGGTAATGGGATTTCATCTGTTCTTGAAGTCTACCGAATCACCACGAATGAAGCGGGTGAAGAAATTGCCACAGAAACTACCGAAGTAACACCGGGCGACCTGATCGAATACCGGCTTACTTACACAAACACTTTGGACAATGGTATTTCGGATTTGAGACCCATATTGCCCATCCCTGTTGGGATGGAGTATATGCTCGATTCCGCGAGTCCAAACGCAGAGGGTGCCAGCCTCTCCAATACTGGCAACGCTTTCCAAAGACTTCCCTTAACTCGTGAAGTGCGACAACCTGACGGAACCACAGCAGAAGAAATGGTTCCGGGCCGTGAATATCGAAGGCTACGCTGGTTGGTTCCGTCACTAGAAACGGGGGAACAAGTCATTCTTGTCGCCAGAGTTAGGGTGATAAACAACTAGTCTTATGGAAAATTCAGAAAACAAAAAATCAATAATTCTAAACCTAAACAGGATAGAAAACATGAATAAAAGCAAAACACAAAACACACGTAGCAAAGCTTCTCGCTTTGCGTGGTTGTTTTTGGTTTTTGGTGTTTTACTCAGCATTACATCGGTAGATGTATTTGCTCAGGTTCCACCTGCCAATACGCCAATTGGTAACCAAGCCAGTGCAACCTATGTTGACAATGGGGGTAACAATCAATCGGTTACTTCTAACACGGTAGAAACTATCGTGCAGCAAGTAGCTGGTGTTACAATAACAGCCGGAATTAACCTTACGGTTAGTCCTGGTGGTCAGGTAACATTCCCACATACCATTACCAACACCGGTAACGGAGTTGATAGTTTTGATCTTACCACCCTTGAAGGAAGTGGTGATTTTAACTTCGACAACATCGTAATTTATGCCGATGAGGATGGAAATGGTGTTCCGGATAACTTTACAGCTATCACGACAACACCGAATATTTCCTTTCCAGGTAATACCGGAGGAAATCCAAACACTTACGGAATCGTAATTGTAGCGGATATCCCGGTAACTGCTAATGATGGGGATGTTGAAACCATTCAAATTACTGCAACTAGTGATCACGATAATGGAGAAACTGCAGTTACAACAAATACTACTACCGTTGATGAAGATGCGGTTGTAAACGTTCAGAAGAACCGTAGCGTGCAGAACGTTGCTGTTGGTGATACGGTAACATACACCTTTTCGTACGCGGAAAGTGGGGGTAACTCCAATGCAACTAATCTGGTAATCAAAGATCCTCTTCCTTCAGGAGTAACCTATGTTTCTGGTTCAGGAGTATGGTCGGGTGCATCTGGTATCCCATTAACCGATGTAGGAACAGGAGAAACCGCATCTGGAATTACTTATGAGTTCGATAACACAGGAACTGCAGATTCAGTAATTATTCAGATTGCAAGTATTAATGCGGGTGCATCTGGTACGATCAGCTTCAAAGTAACTGTTGATGAAGGTACAGAAGGAAATACGATTCTGAACACAGGTTCATATTTCCATAATGATGCTCCAACTCCAACAACTACAAACCCGGCAGATATCATTGTTGATGAAAACTATGATATCGAGTCTGTGGGTGCTGATACGGTATCTATTTCAGAAGTAGATCAAGGGGCAATAGTTAACTTTGTGAACAAGTTCGTAAACGTTGGTACAGCTACTGATACCTATACGATTACAACCTCCAATGATAGTTACCCATCAGGTTCTACATTCACCTTTTACCAGGCGGATGCCAATGACCAACCAACTTCTCCATTCACTCAAGGTGGTGGTGGTCAATACATTACAGGACCGGTTGCTGTAGGAGATACCATTACGGTAATTCTTCAGGTTAACCTTCCATCAGGTGAAAGTGGTGGCCCATACTCGGTAGTGAAAACGCTTACTTCGGTAAACGATCCTTCAGAAAGTGATTTCCATGTGGATGCGCTTGATGGGATTAAGGAACCTACTGTAGACATCACTAATGATGGTGCAATCGGAACCGGAACAGGTGTTGGGCAGGGACCGGAAGAACTTCCTGTAAGTACAATTACTACTAATCCTAATAATACGGTTACGTTTAGTCTTTGGCTTACAAATACAAGTGCACAAAGTGATAAGTACGCACTTAATTTTGGTACAGATACAACGGGTCTTGGTGATATAACAGGTTCGCTTCCAAGTGGTTGGACAGCAAACTTTACTGATCCAAACAATGGGAACTCGGTAGTAACTTCAATGCCTCCGAATGGTCAGGGTAACCTTGCGGCCGGAGATTCTATTGAAGTTGATTTCAATGTTACGATTCCTGCCGGGTTTGCTCCCGGTGATGTAGAGCTTTATGTTCGCGCGCTTTCTCAAACAACCGGAGCAGTAGATGTTAAGCACGAACGTGTTTCAGTTAACACTGTTCGAAATCTTTCTCTTACTGCAAATCAGACCGGTCAGGTTTCTCCTGGTGGTTCTGTTAACTACATCCATACGCTTACTGTAAATAGTAACGTAACAGAGAATAATGGAACAGACACTGATTTCTATCTGGAACTTACGAACTCAGTTCCTACCGGATGGACCGCTGTTGTTTACTGGGATACCAATGAAGATGGGGCAGTTACTTCTGTAGATTCACTCATAACGAGTGCTGCAAGTCCTGGATCAATTGATCTCCCACCTTCAGTAGGATCATTAGTATTCGGAGATCAGTTGAGATTCATTGTTAACGTTAATGCAAGTACCGGTTTATCTGATGGTGCTTCAGTTACTACTACCATTACTGTATCTGACGAAGGTACTGTTGGTCTGGCTGATGTATCTAACAATGATCAAACAGAAGTGCAGGCTGGTGTTATCTCTATCGATAAGTTCCAGGCTCCTGATGTCTCTGGTTCAGCAGGTACTTACACAAAAAACCAGTTCAATGTATTCCCTGGTGATACGGTTTGGTACAAAATCGTGGTAGTAAACGATGGTTCTGAGCCGGTTACTAACGTAATCGTTCAGGATAATGTGCCTTCATATACCTCAATAGCAGTAGCTGCTACAGTAACTGAGGATATCGGAACTATCGCAGGATTAGCATTGGATGGTGCAAATCCTACAGCGGGTAACACTGGTACAGTAAAAGTGACTGCTACCTCACTTCAACCAACCCACCAATTCACCATTGTTTTCGCGGTGAAAGTGGATGAATAACACAAATTCTTAACCCAGACATGGAGATAGGGCTGATACCCCTTTCTCCCTTTTAAAAATAAATAGTGAACAAATTTTTCCCACATATCATGCTCTTGATACTTGCCCTTTTCGGCGGGATGGGAAAAGTTTATGCACAAGAAGCTCCTCCTTCAGGTCAACCCATTGTTAATCAGGTTACTGGTACTTATGTAGACGAATCAGGTTCAGCTGAAAATGTATTTTCGAATGAAGTACAAGTAGTTGTTGAAGGAGTTACAGAATTCGAATTCTGGCCAAATAATTCTGTGCTTGAATTCAGAGGAAGAAGTGTAGAATTCAGTCATTATGTAAGAAATACAGGAAATGCTACTGCTACTATCGATATCAGAGGCTACAATACAGATGGTGATGATTTCGATATGCAGGATCTGGCATGGACTAACTTTGGTCTTACTGAAAATAGTGCAGCAGTTGCAAACGAAGACACTATTACTACTTCAGTTGTACTGGAACCGGGACAGGAATTTGGTGTTTCATATATCGGGTGGATTAGCCAGCTCGAAGAACGCGAGAGACTTTCATCCATCATGGTGTTTGAGGCTACTTCAAGAGAAACCGGATTAACGGTACTTAATGCAGATACCATATCCATTCAACTTGGAGCAATTGTTGATATCCAAAAAGACCAAATAGGAGTAACAGAAGACCTCAGACAAGGAGATAACTTCAGTTACAGAATTCAGGGAGAAAATACTGGAGACCTGACGGCATTACCTCGCGACATTACGGTAGATGGCAATCCGATTGAAAAAGTAATACTTACGGATTCAATTCCGGCAAATCTAACCCTTGTATCATTAGGAGAGGTAAATAAGGGAACTCCTTATTATCACGTTAACGATGGAGGAGTACTCGAATTTTCAACAACTCCGCCTGAAGACTTAACAACTGTGGATATCATTGGAGTAGGATTTGATTCTTTGGAAGTTGGGGAAACCTTCGATATGAGTTTCGAAGTAAAAGTGAACGATAATGCTTCCGGTTCTCTCATCAATATTGCCGAAGTATCTTTCGTCGACCCTGAAGGAACTGTTACTTCCGCAGCGGCTTCTAATGAGGTAGTAGCAGAATTGCCTGAGGTAGCAGCTACAATAGATTACTTTACCAGTGAAGATTTTGAAGAAGAAACGGGAACCTCAGGAATAGGAGAGCCGCTTCATATTCAAGCTTCTGCTTCAGCATGTAATGAGCGAAGAAACAGAATTGAAGAAGCGATTATTCAGATTAGTTCAACCCTGACAAGCGATGAAGAAACATTCACAGCTATAGAAACAGGTCCAAATACCGGGGTGTTCCGAATACAGGAAGAAGTACCAACACGAGATGGCAATGAATTCCCGGTAGTAAAAGACAATAGAATTCTTGAAACAGCAGAAGATGATGTAATCATTGCCGAACTGGAGTGTAATGGATTGACTCAGGGTGGTGGAGGAACTTCTGCAACTATAGAGGCCGAAGTACTCGTAGATCCTTTTGGAATTGTTTTTGATAGCGAAACCAACCAGGTAGTTTCAGGTGCTGAGGTTCGTATTTATGACGTTACAGGTGCAAATAATGGAGGTAATCCTGGCGGACTTGCAACCGTGTATACTGCAAGTGGAAGAGAAGAAACCAATAATACCTATACCAGCGAAACTCAAGGTAAATATAAGTTCCCATTCCTCCGACCGGGAACATACAGGATGGAAGTAATCCCGCCAAAGGGATATACATTTAGTTCTATCGTACCGGTTGATTCACTTCCTGAAGGGCGCATCATTGATAGAGAAGCGTCCTACGGTTCAGAATTCGACATTATCGGGCAGGCAACCGGAATGGACTTCGATATACCACTAGATCCTCAGGCTCTGGGAGTTCTTTTAGCGGAGAAAACAGTAGATCGATCGGTTGCGGAAATTGGTGATTTTGTTAACTACACCATTACCCTGAAAAGCCAGGCAGTAAACACCGTAGAAAACCTTACAGTGTACGATAAACTCCCATTTGGATTTGAATACCAGCCAGGCTCAGCAAGACTGGATGGCACCGCCCTAGAAGATTCAACAACAGGAGTAGGTCCGGATCTGGAATTCCTGATTGGAGATATCGATCCCGGACAAACTAAGGTTCTTACCTATAGAGTGTATTTAGGACCGGGTTCTGAGCGAAGTGACGGTATCAATGTAGCTGTTATACAAAGTGATGAGTTGGTTGTTAAAACCAGTAATGAAGCAAAAGTTAAGATCGAAGTGCGAGGTGGCGTTTTTGATGATGAAGCACTCATTATTGGTAAAGTATTCCTCGACTGCGATGAAAATAACATGCAAAACGGGGCTGAACTTGGTATTCCGGGAGTCCGTTTATATCTCGAAAACGGTAATTATGTAATTACAGATAGCAATGGTATGTACTCGTTCTATGCTATTAAAGCGAATAAGCATGTACTAAAGCTTGATAATTATTCTCTGCCAGCCGGAGCCAAAATGAAAGTGTTGGACAATCGCCACGCACTCGACCCTTCCAGCCGTTTTGTGGATGTTAAAAAAGGAGAGATGCACCGAGCAGATTTTGCAGTTTGTGAATGTGATCCGGGTATCATCAACGAAATTAAAGAACGAGCGGATCTTATTAACGGAGTAGTAAAAGACGATCTTTCAACTTCATTAAAACAAAGTTTCTCTCTGAATGACCAACAAAGAGGTGCCGGCAATTCCAGTATCGCCAGCGGAACTATTGGGAATGTAAAAGCACCAACCATAGCAGCTTCTACTCCAGGAGAAGTGGTTGAGAATGAAGAAATTGTTGAATTTGAGGAAGACTCAGTAATTACACAGTCTATCGAGGAAATGATTCGAAACACCGATCAGGAACTTGATTTCCTTAACATTGCAGACGGCGACACCATCAGAAGTGAGAAAGTAACCATCTGGGCGAAAGGGAAACAAGGCGCGTTGTTCGACTTATTTGTGAATGGTGAGATTATCGGTGCTCATAGAATAGGACAACGTTCAGTTCTGGCTGCAGAAGGAATTCAGGTTTGGGAATATGTGAGTATTGATCTGGAACCCGGCGAAAATGAAGTTGAACTGGTGGAAGGAGATCCATTTGGAAATGTCAGGGCATCTAAGAAAGTAACGCTGGTAACCCCGGGGGCATTAGATAAGGTAATTGTTACCGTTCCAAGAAATAACGTAGCCGCAGATGGAGTATCAACCGCTTCGGTACGGGTTGAATTGGTAGATAAAGATGGAGTTCTCATTGGTTCAAGAATGCCGGTTACTCTTGACGTTTCCAGAGGAGTTTGGAAAACAGCAGATCTGGATGCACAGGAACCTGGTACACAGGTGTTTATAGAAGGCGGTGGAGCAACCTACGAATTACAGTCTACAATCGAGCCGCAAACTGCAAAAGTGAGGGCATCTGTTGGGGTTGTTCAGGGAGAGGCAAAAGTAGAATTTTTACCTGATCTCCGCCCTATGATTGCAGCGGGTATTTTGGAAGGAACACTCCGGCTTCGGGAACCACTGAGCATCAACAGTAATGTAGATAACGACGGTTTTGAGCTCGAGCTGAAGCAACTTTCGTATGATATGAACGCGTTCACCGCAGACGGAAGATTTGCGTTCTTCCTTAAAGGTAAGGTATCTGGTAAGACCTTATTAACGGCTGGATTTGATTCCGAAAAAGATAAAGAAGAACGTCTCTTCCGTGATATCCGTCCTGAGGAATTCTACCCTGTTTACGGAGAGTCCTCCATCAAAGGATTTGATGCACAATCATCAGGTCGTTTGTACATACGTCTGGATCGCGGCAAAACATACGCGATGTACGGCGATTTCATCACTCAGAAAAACGACCCTGATGTTCAATTAAGCGGATATAGCCGATCTCAGAATGGAGTGAAAACCTATTTCGAGCAGGGAGCGGTTTCTGTAGAGGCTTTTGGAGTGAATTCAGTTTCTGCCCGCAGAATCAGAGAATTCAGAGGGCTTGGAATTTCTCGCTATGAATTACCCGACAGAGACCTAATTAATAATAGCGAAATTATCGAGTTGGTAACCTATGATCGTGAGCAGACCGAGGTAATTCTGGATGTTGAGCGACTCTCTCGTTTTGTAGACTATGTAATCGACCCATTCTCTGGCGTAATCACATTTAAAAATCCGGTTTCCAGCGTAGATTCAGACTTCAATCCTGTATTTATACGAGCTACTTATGAAGTTGAAAATGATACAGAGCGCTATTTAATAGGAGGAATTCGTGGAGACCTTGAAGTAGTTGATGGTTTAAAAGTGGGTGCAGGTGTCGTTCAGGATAACAATCCTACTGGTGAATTTACCATGGCAAGCAGTAATCTTAGCTTTGAACTGGGACAGTCTACAAAGATTACAGCAGAGGCGGCTCATACCATCACCGATGAAAGTGGTTCCGGAAATGCAGGAAGAGTAGAAGTTCGCCATAAAGGAAGCCGATACGAGCTTAACGGTCAGGTTGGACGATCTGATGCAAACTTCGACAATCAAGGGGCTTCACTGGGACAATCCAGAACGGAGGCAAGAGCGAGAGGGCGATTTAATATTACTTCTTCTACCGATTTTAATGCAGAGTTCAGGCTCTCCAGAAATGATACTACCGGAGATCAGACGTTAGGGACATTAGTTGGACTGAAGCATTCTTTTGAATCCGGAATAAATGCGGAACTTGGAGTTCGTCATTCTGAGCAAACCAATTCTACTTCTGATGATGTGACCAATACTAACTTAAGAAGTAAAGTCACATCCAGACTTCCATTTGTAAAAGGAGCTACCGCTTTTGGTGAGTACGAGCAGGATCTTAATGCCGCGGACAGGAAAACCATCGCGGTTGGTGGTAACTACAAAATCAGAAATATTGCCAAAGCGTATGCAAAACATGAGTTTATTTCAAGCGCGGGAGGAAGATATACCCTTCAAAGCAATGCGCAGCGCAATAATACGGTCTTCGGTATTGATGCCAATTACATGAAAAATGGTAAAGTATATAGCGAGTACCGAATGAACGATGCTCTTGACGGACGAACAGGACAGGCATCACTTGGCTTGAGAAACCGATTCACACTTAGAGAAGGATTGGGGTTAAACGCTGGCTTCGAACGTATCTTCACCGTACAAGGGCCAAGCACAAACGATGGTACTGCAATCTCAACCTCTATTGAATATACCGGTAACGAAAACTGGAAAGGAAGCGCGAGAGCAGAAGCAAGATTTGGGGCAAATTCTGATACTTATTTAAATAGCATTGGCTATGGGTTGAAGATCAACAGAGACTGGACCTTCCTTGGAAGGAATATCATGGCGATTACAACTGATCCGGCTACTTCAGGAATCAGAAAACTTCAGGAGCGATTACAGCTGGGTGCGGCGTACAGAAGTAGTGATACCAATCAGTTTGATGCTCTTTTCAGATATGAGTTTAAATACGAGAAAGACCAAAACGTAGCACCGGATTTCTTTAGAACAGCCCACGTACTTTCAAGCCATGCAAATTACCATCCAAATTCTGACTTGGTACTTTCCGGTAGAGTGGCTGCAAAGTACTCGTTAGAAAGTGATGATCAGCTTCGTTCAGAATCTTTCCTTGAACTGGTTTCAGGACGCGCTATTTATGATTTAAATGACCGATGGGATGCAGGAATTAATGCCAGTATTCTTGCAAACAGCGATTTCACTACCAAAGATTACGGGCTGGGAGTTGAACTTGGATATATTGTTGCTACGAACCTTCGCCTTGCAACCGGGTTCAATTTCTTTGGATACGAAGATGAAGACCTTGCTGTAAATAACTACACTCAGGCCGGGGCTTATCTTGGCTTCAGCTACAAGTTTGATGAGCAGATATTTAAAAGCCTTGCACCCGAGCGTAGCAAGAACTTCATCAACGATGAAATGTACCTTACCTGTGTACCGTGTGAGAAGCCAATGGATATCCAAACCATGCCGGTGGATATGCCTGATTATTCACTTGATCCTGTTACCATTGCAGCAGCAGACTTCGAATACGAGCCACTAAAAACCTATGTGCTTCTTCCACGTCAGATTCACTTCGATAACGATAAGTCGTATATCAACCAATCGACGGCACAAATGCTTGATAAAGTGGCGAAATTCCTGATGTCGGAAGATGATTACGCGATTAACCTCTCAGGATTTACAGATGCAAAATCGTCCAACGAGTATAACATGGCACTATCCGATCGCCGTTCGAAAGCAGCTCGTGCCTACCTGATTGCAGCAGGTGTGGAAGATCGCAAACTGTTTATTGATGCATTAGGAGAAAGCACAGCTAAAGCAGATAATATTGTAGAAATGGCCCTCGAACGTAAAGTCCAGCTTGACTTGAACGAACTAAACAACAAGGTGACTTTTGTGGATCAGGTTGAAGATATTCAGGTTCAGCAAAAAGCAGCAAGAATCGGGGGTTGGGATTACATCTTTAAATCAGAGCATAATGCGGTTCCAACCAATATGAATCTGGCTTCAGGAACAACCAGCCTGAGCTATCTGAACAAGTATATCCTGCAGAGAATCGCAATGACGATGAAGCAGTACCCATCTGTTGCAGTGACTATTGGGTTGCCAAACGACCAACGCTTTAACATGCTTCAAAATATAATTCTTGAGGAACTAAGTAATCATGGTGCAGACATTATGCGATTCATGTTTACACGCGGAGCTTCCGGCGATGTAAATACTGTACGTTTCGATTATCGAAATGCTGAGAATCTCATATTTATTGATCAACGTGATGATGTTAAGTTTGCGAATAACAAGGAAGTGCCTGCGCTGCTGGAAAGCCTGCTCAGAGTACTTAATTCACGTGAAGATTATGAGTTAATTCACGACCTGTCGCAAAGTTATGTAGTACCGGATCGTGTGAATTTCACACCTCGATTAGCTCAGCTTGATAACGAAACACAAGCGGTACTTTCAAGAATCGGGTCTTATCTGAGAAATAATGAATCAGTATATCTGGAGCTGATTGGAGACGGTAGTGCTATCGAAGCAAGAAGAATGAAAGCAATGCTTGATTATCTGGTTGATTGGGGAATTCAGCCTAATCGAATCAACACAAGCAGAAGTACCATTAATACAGAAGGGAAATCAATCCGTATCGAATACAGAAATGCGGATTCCATCAACCTTAGAAATATTGAGTTTCTGAATAGAGACCGGGGGCAAAACTGATGGAAAAGGGAAAAAGAACATTACTGGGTAAAACAATGATCAAAATTAATTACCGAATAGCGACAGTGTTATTGCTGTTCTTGTTCATAGTTCTTGGAAAAAGCTATGCTCAACCAGCAGGATATGATTTTTACAAACCGGTTACGATTAATGCTTCACAGGTAAATGGTAGTCATACAGATTTTCCTGTACTTATTAGTATTACTGATACCGATCTAGCGAGTAATGCAAGATCAGATGGATTCGATATAGTGTTTACGAGTACATCATCAAGCACTACCATCTTGAATCATGAGCTTGAAAGTTATAACTCGTCTACTGGTGAATTGGTAGTTTGGGTAAAAGTACCATCGATAAATAGTTCTGCAAATACTACAATTTATATGTTCTATGGTAACTCTGGTGTGAGTTCAGACCAGTCAGCAACCAGTACCTGGTCTAATCAATTTAGAAGTGTTTACCATCTGGGGAGTACATTCGCAGATGCCGGACCAAATGGAAATGATGGAACAAACAGTGGTACGTCAAATACGATAGGAATTATTGGAGATGCCCGGAATTTTGATGGGGTTGATAATTATATAGCGCTTAATGATAGTTATTCAAGTACTACTAATAGTGCAATTACAGTTTCAGCATGGGTAAGAACTTCAAATGCGGCGGATCAAATAATTGGTTCTTTTGACAGGAATGAATACTGGAGGCTTGAGGTAAATGGAAATGGGGGAGGAGATGGTCAGGTAGGCTGGGATTTACTAACCAGTGGGGGGCAGATTGATTTTGGATCTACAGCAAGAGTAGATGATGGAAACTGGAGATATGTAACCGGTGTTTTTGATAACGGTTCTCTCAGTATTTATATAGACGGAGTTCTTGATAACAGTACAACCCAGGGAGCTACTTTTGGAACTGGAAATACCAGATTCGGATTTATAGGGGTTGGTTCTGAAGCCAATACTTTTGACGGGGGACAAGGACCTTCGAGTAATTTTGATGGAGATATTGATGAATTCAGAATTATCAATGCAGCAAGGTCTGCAAACTGGATTGCTACCGAATTTAACAATCAATCTTCTCCTGCCACATTTTTTACAATTGGAGTAGAAGTGGAAGTAAACCCTTCTTCCAGTGCGGTTCCAACACCCCCCGGAAACGTTACTGCAACTGCCGTAGCCGGTGGCGATATCGAACTCACATTTGATGACGTAAATTCTCCTGCAGGAATTGACAGCTATTCTATTAAACGCTCTACAACCGAAGGAGGCTCTTATACCCAGGTAGGTACTGTAACAGATAATGAAAGTGCTACTTACACTTTTACAGATAACACAGTTACCAATGGTACAACTTATTATTATGTGATTTCCTCTATAGATGATAACACTCAGGAAAGTGTAAACTCTGATGAAGTATCCGCCACTGCAGATAATGTAAACCCCGTTCTTCAGGTTGCTTCTGTTAATGGAGAATACCTCACCCTCGATTATAGCGAAGCTATGGATTTAGGTTCTGTCCCTGCCGCAGGAGATTTTGATGTTCAGGTAAACGCTAGCTCCCGAACTATAACAAATGTTACTATTAATGGCCCAAGAGTTGTTCTTACTCTGAATCCTGAGGTTCAAAGTGCCGACAACGTAGAGATTGACTATGTGTATGGTTCAAATCGATTACAGGATGAAGCCGGGAATGATGCTTCGGTTTTCTCATACCAAAGTGTTACTAATTTTACCTACAACCCAACTACTTATGGACCGGAACCTTGCCCGATTGTAAATGGACAGGATGTAGCTTGGGCATGTTTTTCAGGAACGTATGGTGGAACTTCGATGGCAGCAGCGGTAGGTGGACTCGAAATTGCAACGGTTACCGCAGTAGGATCAACTACAACCTTCGCACCTAATGCATTACAGCAATGGGCTAGTGGAGCATTTTCCGGAGATCAGTTTAATGGACCACAAGCAAACCCAAGTGGTGCAAGCGGTAATGCTACTTCTTTTGATATTAATATTCCTTCTTTCATTCCTTCTGATGCCCTTGTTCTTTCGCTAAACAGGTTGCGTCCGGATGGAGGTGGAACTTCTTACACACTTGAGGCTTTTGACGGAACCAACACCAAGGTGACTGTAGACGACTGGATTACTGGTCAGGGTACAGATGGAGGTGTTTGTACTAATAGCGTAATTCTGAATTACACCAATGGAAATACTACCATTGAGTTCCAGCCATCTATATCCGGAAATCCATCTTGTGCATCTTCCTCAACTCCGGTTTGGTTTAGGATTACAGATTCTAATATCGAAAGGATTGAAATTAGAAAAATAGATGAATCGCCCGATAACATTCATTTAGGGCTAGCTGTTGTAGCAGATTTTGGTGATGCTCCTGCTACCTTTGGAACCCGATATAGTGGTGCAGGAAATCCACCTGCGTTTCACTTATTAAATAATGGTAGCGCAAATACGGTATTTTTTGGCGCTGGGGTAGATGGAGACGGAAATGGTGCTTCAGGCGCTCAATCGAATGGAGATGACACCGAATCTTCTGGTTTAGGAAATGGGGATGATGAGGATGGTATTTCCCAACTTACAGATTTCAACACCGCTCAAACAAGCTACAGCACAACATTAGTTTGTACAAACGGTGGCAACGTTAGCGGTTGGGTCGATTTCGATCTTTCCGATACCTTCGATCCCGATGAATTCTCTTCCGCTGTTTGTTCGGCGGGTAGTGCAACTCTAACCTGGACAGGGCTAACCGGATTAGTAACGGGAACGACTTTTGCCCGATTCAGAATTGCCAGCGTTATAAATGAGATTATTAATCCTACTGGTTACGCTCTGGATGGAGAAGTAGAAGATTACCTGGTAAATATTACCGATCCTCCCACCCCGGATCTGGAAATTGCTAAAACCGTAGATACTCCAAATGCAGTGGAAGGCGATCAGGTTACATTTACTCTTACGTTGACAAATCCGGGAGAATACATCGCGTCAGGAATTAAGGTGAACGACCAATTACCAACAGGCTTAACGTTTGTATCGGCTACGGCAAGCCAGGGGACATACAACTCCTTCTCCGGAATCTGGAATATTGGCACTATTAATGATGGAGATACCACAAGTGTAACGCTTGATATTACGGCCTCTATTGATAATGGAACACTGGGTAATACAATTACAAACACAGCGAGTATTACCTCCTTAAACGAAACGGATCCTGAGCTGGGTAATAATTCAGCTTCAGCAGGGGTAACGGTAGTCCCTGAATCAGCAGATATCGAGCTTGGTATCTCTGTAGATGACAATACTGCGCTGGAAGGTCAATTACTCACATTTACTATAACAGCAACCAATAATGGGCCAAAAGCTGCGAGCGGCTTAACTGTTATTGATCAGATTCCATCAGGGCTTACGTATGTAACTTCGTCAGCATCCTCCGGAAGCTACTCTAACAGCACCGGCATCTGGACGATTGGAGCTCTTAATAATGGTGAAACAGAGACATTAACAATCACAGTAAGTGTAGACGCGGGAACCGAAGGGAATCAAATTACTAATTCGGTGGATGTTAATTCAGTTAATGAAAATGACCCTGTTTCTTCTAATAATACCGTTTCTCAATTAATTGATGTAGTAAGCCCTGGTTTTCCAACAAACTGTGCAGAAGTGCCAAGTTTGTCGTTCACAGGGTCTACCTTGCAAAGTGGTTCTGGCGGACAGGTAGGAGCCGTTTATCGTTTCAATTCTATCACAACAGGTGTATATGCGGAATTTGAAATTATTACCGTTAATAACGCCATTCTGGTAAACTTCGATCAGATAGCTTCCGGTGGTGTTGATGGGTGGTTTCAGCCTCAGATTGAAGCCGACAACAAAAACCTTGATGAAGGTTATATAGACTTTGAAATTTCTTTCTATGACTCAGCGACTGGAAACCCAAGATATCTAACTTTTGCAGCATCTGCGGTCGATGTAGATGGAGATCCAAATGGAGCCCGTGAATTTGCTGGCTTCCAAAGGCTTACTTCTTTTACTATAGAAACCAATACTGATCTTATCCAGGATACAGAAGGAATTTTTACAACATTCGAATCAGCTCAACCGGTAGTAGTAAACGGTATAGACCCTCAAAACACTGATAACTTAGCCTACACCACCTACACCAATGAACCGAAATTCAGAATCAGGGCAGGCATTAAAGATCCAACTGAAAACGGTTTTTTGCAGCGACTCTTCGCATTCAATTTTGAGCCGTGTGTGATTAATAACTTTAATAACCCAACATCATCTGATATTGTTGATATCTCGGTAACTAAAACAGTGGATTTTGTTACTCCTTCGGTAGGAGATACTGTTACCTATACTGTTACTGCAAAAAATGAACAGGGAAACTCTGTAGGTAATATTGAGATTACAGATCAGATTCCTGCCGGGTTAACATTAGATAATGCATCTGTTTCTGCAACCATTGGTAGCTATAATACTTCAACAGAAGTTTGGGATCTGGGAACACTTTCCGGTCAGCAATCAGCTGTTCTTACTTTAAAGGCTATTGTAAATTCAGGGCAGGAAGGAAACACTATTGGTAATACTGCTTCATTAACCAATAATACCGGTACAGATGGAAATCAAGCTAACAACTCTGGTAGTGTCAATATAATAGTGTTCGATCCGGGTTCAGGCTTATCTTGTAATGAACCACCGTTATTCTCGTTTCAGAACCCAAGTCTCGAACAAGGGGTACCTCTTCAGGTAAATGCCTTATATCGATTTACTAATGTTACTTCAGGGGTAGATGCTTTAGTTAAGGTAATCGCGATCAATAATGCGACTCTTGATGATATTGACGATGACGGTCTTGCTAACTCTCCGGCTAACTTTAGTCCTTTCTTCACCGCTAACGCTGGAGGTGGTTATATCGACTACAAAATCACTCTGGTTCAAACCGGAACTAACAATCCAATAAAAAGAGATTTTGCATTGACCGGGCTTGATATTGACGGTTTTAACCAGGGAGGGGGACAAACTATTCGTGATTATCTCGGTTTTGCTCAGAACCAATCTAATACGGTTGAATTTGCCACAAACCTGGGCGTTTCAACCGCTGGTGCCTTTCAGTTGTTCGAATCGAGCGTTACTACCGATGGAAATGGCTCTTTTGATACCGATCATATGGCGTATATCGTGTACAATTATACATCAACCTTTGATTTAAGAACAGGTTCATATTCAACCGGAGGCTATTCGGATGATCGATTGGTAGATATTGATTTCACTCAATGTAGAAACCAGGATTTTGATAACCCTGTGGTTACCACCAGAGATGCAGACATCGCCATCACTAAAACCGCAGATCAAACAAATCCACTTTCAAACGAAACGGTAAATTTCACGTTAACCGTTACAAACAACGGCCCTGAGAACGCAACGGAAGTTGATGTAAACGAAACATTACCAACCGGACTTACCTTAGTTCAGGCTACTCCAAGTCAGGGTACATATAATCAGATTTCTAAGATTTGGGCGGTAGGTTCGCTAGCCATTGGGAATTCAGCAACATTAACTCTTGAGACCACGGTGAACTCTAACGTTTCTCAGGACTCGCTGATTAACAAAGCCTTCATTCAGGGATTAAATCAGAGTGATCCAACGGTTGCCAATGATACATCCGCGGTTACTATTTATATAAGTATTCCAATCAGTGGAACTGTATTTGAAGATCGAACCGGAAATGGGTTCAGCGATGATGCCAATTTCGGAGATGCCAGCGGCGATCAACAAGCCCTTGAGAATGTGGAGATTCACCTTTTTAAAGATGGCGGCGATGGCGTAGCTGATGGAAATGATGATACCTACGAAACCACTACGACCACTAATAATCTTGGAGCCTATACCTTCCAGATAGGTGATGACGGGGATTACTGGATTGCGGTAGATTCTAAAACCGGAGAACTCTCGGATGGAACAACCTGGGCAGAACAAACTTATGCTCCAATCGGAGGACTTTGTGAGGATGGAACCGGAGCTTTCAACATAAAAACCACTGCCGGACATTGTTTCGGAGGTCGAAGAGGAGCCCAATCCGATAATATTTCAACAACTCCTGTTCCTTCCGATCTGGCGAATGCAGAACATATAGCCAAAGTTACAGTAACAGGTTCAGAAATTACCTCCATAGACTTTGGATTCAGTTTTAACGTGGTTACACAGGTTTCTGATACCGACCAGGATGGAAGTTCTGCTCGTACATCTCAGGGTTCACTTCGTCAGTTCATTCTGAACGCAAACGCTATTTCCGGAGCCAATACCATGCGATTTATCCCGACGATTCCAACTAATAATTCAGGGAGTGGAGGAAACTGGTGGAGATACAGTCTTGGAAGTGAGCTTCCTGCAATTGTCGATCCATTAACAACCATAAATGGTACCGCCTATCAATTAAATGCACCAACAACCACTCGAGATGATAATGCAGGAACGGTAGGCACAGGCGGCTCGGTAGGTATTGATAACATTAGCCTGAATACAACTACCCGAAAAGAATTTGAAATCGATCTTGGTGATGCAGGATCAAATGCATTATTAGTAAATACAACGGGAGCGTTCGCTGTCCGGCATGTCGCAATTTTTAATGGTGATGTTGGCATCAGAGTTCAAAGTGCATCCGGTGGAATAATCGAAAAGAACCTGATTGGGGTAAGAGCTAGTGGAGCTGATCCTGCCGGAGCTCAAAGAGCAGTTATAGGTATCGAATTCAATGGAAGTGGATCGGGTTCTACTCTGATTCAGGAGAACTATATCGGATATCTAACCGGATCGGGTATTAAGTCTTCCAATGGATCAGCATCAATAACAGTTCATAAAAACGAATTAACTCAAACTGGGTTAAGTGAAACGGATGCGGATGGAATAGAAGGACTGGGAATCTGGATGATAACCCAAAACCTCATTCAGGGAGCCGGTAGTTCAGGTAGTACTTCACTAAATGGAGGAAGTGGAATTGGGATTGGAGCGAATTCGGGGCTTAGTTCAGGGAATACCATTCGAAACAACACGATTCGAAATCACACTGTTGCAGGTATTACCATTTTAAATAATGTTACCGGAACACTGATTGAGAAAAACGTAATTCACGGAAACGGAACGAATTTCAGCGCTGCATCCCAAAAAGAAGGAGCGGGTATTAAGCTTACCTCTCCGAATTCAGTAGCTCAGCAGGGAATCAGAATAACCCGGAATAGTATTTACAACAATCACGGTATTTCAATTGATGTGGTTTATGGCGGTTCAGGAGTAGCTGATGGAGTTTCTCCGAATGATGGAGTGCTGCAAAGTTCGTCAACTACACCAAACAGGGGAGTTGATTACCCGGTGTTTACACTATCAACCCTGGAAAACAATGTGCTTCATGTAGAAGGATATATAGGAACAACCACTACCAAACTTCAGGGAGTGTATTCGATAGAAGTATACAAAGCAGATAATGATGGAGATAATACAGGTTTGATTCAAGTAGGAGGAACTCAAAATCAACCACATGGCGAAGGTCGTTATTATATCGGAACCATTACTACTAATTCCAATGGTACCTTTAGTGTGGATATCCCGGTACCGGGTTCCGTTTCGCTGGCATTCAATGATCGAATCACAGCTACAACAATAAGTTCGGCTAATAACACTTCAGAATTCAGTGCTAACTCACGAGTAGTTCCTACCGGTGTTGGAATCAGTGGGGTTGTTTATCATGACCTCAATCATAACATGATTCAGGATGCCTCTGAGCCGGGCCTCGAAAATGTTACCATGGTACTTTACGATATTGCTCAGAACAACTGTAAGAGTGTACTAACAAATTCTCAGGGTCAATATCAGTTTACAAACGTATTAAACGGATCTTATAACCTGATTGAATCATTTGGGCAAAGTATTCCAACGCCTGATATCTGTACCCCTGCTGAAGTTGATCCGGATGGATTTATTTCAACTACTCCAAACCTACGTTCAGTTACGGTAAATAACCTTCCGGTATTCCAGAATTTCGGAGATTATGAAGGAATCAAGATTTCAGGTAAAGTATTTAACGACAATGGAATAAGTGCTGGAATTGCGAATGATGGTACACAAAACGGAGGAGAAGCCGGTTTCGAATCTCAAACTGTGAAAGTGGTTACTTCCACAAATACTTTGATCGAACAAGTTGTAACAGCCGCCAACGGCACATATTCGTTATTTGTACCGGCTTCTACCGTTGGAGAAGGTGGAACGGTTAAAGTTGTGGAAACGAATGGTACCGAGAAAATATCGACAGGGGGCTCAGCCGGAACAACCGGAGGCAGCTATAATATTTCAACCGATGAAACAACCTTCAGCATTTCATTGGGTACGATATACACCGGGGTTGATTTCGCGGATGTTTCTGTGAGCAGGCTTCTTACTGATGGAGAAAGAACCGTATTGCCGGGCGCAGTAGTAGTATTCCAGCATGTTTTTGATGCCAATACTGCCGGTGATGTCACATTTACCACTGGATCTGTAAATAGCCCAAGTAATCCAACCTGGCCGGTAGTGCTCTATCAGGATTTAAATTGTAGCGGAGAAATTGATTCCGGGGAACCTATTCTGTTACCAACAACCACCGTTTCAGTTACCGCGGGTCAGGATGTATGTCTCTTACTAAAAGTAACTGCCCCTAACGGGTTAAATGATGGAGCATCGAATTTAACAACGATTACCGCCACGCTTGATTTTGCGAATACTGCTCCTGTAATTCAACAAGTACTTAGCAGAAATGATCTTACAACAGTTGGAGCAGATGAAGCGGGGTTGGTTATTCTAAAGTCAGTTGATAAAGCACAAGCTCTGCCCGGAGCTAATCTTGTGTATTCAATCGATTACGAAAACCTGGGCGATGAGCCTATCTCACAAGTAGAAATTATTGATGTAATACCAAACTATACCACTTATCTATCAAGCAGTTGCGGAACTTTGCCCACTGGCATTACCAACTGTACGATTACCGCTCCAGCTGTTGGAGCTACCGGTTCTCTGAAATGGACATTCAGTGGAACTTTGGATCCCGGAAAAACGGGTACTGTAACATTCACAGTAAAAATTGACAATTAAGGAGAGAACGACGAAAATGAATGATAAACCACTTGTATTTTTAGTTGAAGACAACAACGCCTACGGAATGTTAATTAGAAGAATTCTTCAGAATCATGGGTTCATGGTGATGTTATTCGAACATGGCAAAAAAGCCGCCGATATGTTAAGATATGTTCGTCCTGCACTCATTATTTCTGATATCGAGATGCCTTTTATGGATGGATTTGAATTTAATGAATATGTGAGGAAGAACTTTTCAGAATATTCAATACCATTTATTTACATCTCTTCAACTTCGAGTGAACGCATGAAGAACAAGGCGAAAGAATTAGGAGCAACCAATATGCTCGACAAGCCCGTTTCAGTTGAAAAACTCAGAAACGCAGTAAACTATGTACTGGAAACCAACAAATAATCCGGTAACACGCTTTCTTTTAAATAATATGAAGAATATGTTGGGAGATGATCACACAAACTCAGGCAATCATTCTTCGATCGATCGATTACCAGGAATCAAGTAAAATACTTACTGTACTAAGCAAAGAACACGGTAAAATCGCATTGATTGCCCGTGGAGCAAAAAGGCCAAAAAGTAAGCTCTCAGGACTCGTTGAAATAGGCAATATTCTGGATGTAGTCTACTACTACAAATCAACCAGAGGGATTCAAAGCCTTACCGAGGCTTCCATTTTCTATTCCACCCCAAACTTCCGAATTCATTTTGATAAAGCGGCAATCCTGTATGCCACTCTGGAGTTGACTTCTCAATTGGTGCATGAAAATGAAGTTAACACTCCAGTGTTTAATTTTTTGATAAGATTTATCCCCTGGTTAGGAGAAGAGGAAGAGATTCAGCCTTCTGTGTTTTGTTATAATCAACTGCGCTGTGCAGAGTTGTGTGGCTTCGACTTAGACGACAGAAACACAGACCTAGGCAAAGAGGTGTACTTAAATATTGCCGAAGGAACAATTTCGAATGCAATTGATTCGGAACTTTCGTATAAATTAACCGTCTTACAGGCACGTTTTTTAAAAGAATCGATTGCGTCGAAAAACAGGGCAGTTCTCTCACTTGGTTTACAGGGAGGGGAACTAAAGCAATTAATTCGCCATTTGGATGTATACTTTAAGTACCACATTGAAGGTTATAAAGAGCGAAGGTCAGACTCAATTTTTGAACAGATGTTGCAGGAAAGCAAATGAAGAAAAGAGATATTTATTTAACAGGCATTCTAATTCTATTAGTAGGCGTTTCAATAGGGACCATCTTTGCCTTATATACCATCAATCCCGATTTAGCTCCACTTTCTGATGTGAAAATCACGGAAGTAAAGAAAAGCGAAGCCCCCCTGTTTACAGAAGAAGACCTGGGGAAAATTGATACTCGCTTTGTATTTAAAAAAATTGCTGAAGAAGTAACACCAACAGTTGTTTACATCGAAACTATTATTCCGGTTGATGCTCCAGATGATGAAAACCATGATTTCAGCGAAAGTGTTTGGGATAGAATTGTTCCCCGCAGAGCCCGTACTGTAGGTTCAGGAGTGGTTATTACCTCAGATGGATATATCCTCACAAATTATCATGTGATTGAAGGAGCTGTTCGGAACGGACTTAAAGTTGTTCTGAATGATAAACGGGAATATGATGCAAGGCTGGTCGGGCAGGATCCCAGTACCGATTTAGCCGTTATTAAAATTGAGGCGGAAAATATCGAGGCCGTAACAGTTGGAAATTCAGACAGCGTGGATGTTGGGGAATGGGTACTTGCTATTGGAAACCCATTTCGGCTTCGTTCAACTGTTACCGCGGGAATCGTAAGCGCGCTGAGCAGAGATGTTCAGATCATTAACGACCGGATGCGAATTGAAAGCTTCATCCAAACTGATGCCGCAATCAACAAAGGAAATAGCGGTGGAGCCCTTGTTAATACAAGCGGACAGTTAGTTGGGGTGAATACCGCCATCGCCTCTCAAAGTGGAGCGTACCAGGGATATGGATTCGCAGTACCCAGTAACCTGGCTTTAAAAGTAGCTACCGATTTAATTCAGTACGGAGAAGTAAGGCGAGCATTGCTTGGAGTAAGCATTGGAGCTGTAGACTTCGAAAGGGCTACTGATATCGGGCTTGATGAAGTGAAAGGAGTAGAGATTCTTTCCGTGAGTAACGATGGGGCAGCGGCACTTTCGGGGATTCTGGCTGGGGATGTGGTATTGGAAGTAAACGGACAAGCCGTGAATGAATCGAACGAACTTCAGGAGAAAGTAGCAGTCCTTAGGCCCGGTGATACAGTGGATTTAAGAATCTGGAGAAACGGTGAAGAACTCAATAAAATGGTTCTGCTTAAAATGCTGGAGCCAACGCCAGAGCAGGAACTGGCTTTTGAAGACGAATCGATCGTTCCGGATGAAATTCCTGAAGGTGAAAATACCGGTGTAGAAGTACACGAGTTCGATTTAGGTTTTCGTGTGATGGCACTCATTCAACCTGAAAATGAGGAAGCCTATGACCTCATCATCTCTCATGTCTACAAATATTCAGAAGCATGGAATCGCGGGTTAAGAGAGAATCAAAAAATTATTACGGTTGATGAAGAAAAGGTTGAAGATATCGATAGTTTAAAAGAACTTATAAATAAGAAACTAACTACCAATAAATCGGTGATGCTCGAAGTGCTAAATGAAGAAGATGCAAGGGGATACATCGAATTAGAACGAAATTAAATGAAGCTTTTCAAATTTGGGGCACTCTCAGTAATTATAATTACCCTGACAGGAGCATGTGCTTCTACCGGCTCAGTCGATTCAACCAGTGCTCCTGAAGCAAACTCAGTTTTTCCTTCCTGGTACATGGCGAGTGAATTTAGTACAGACAGTTTAACCTATTCCGGTTTTGGTACTGCAATCGCTGCAGATTCATTAATAGCTACTCAAAGAGCCGAAAAACAGGCACGTCTAAACCTGGAAAAGAACATTGCATTGCTCACCGAGGAAATCAGAACCGACATGGTAAAATCAGGTTCAACTGATGCTGGGAATGCAGATTTCATTATTATTCTTCGCACTGCCCACGCTGCCCTGGAAGAAGCTGCATCCCTGAATCAATCAATTGCCAGGGCAACAGAAGGCTACTATCGGGGTTTTGCTTCGGTCGAAATGACACGTTCTCAAATCAGAGAAGTGCTTGAAGAAGGCTTCACCGGACATCCAAGATATTGGGGAGGATATTCATCTTCACCCGGATTTGCTGAACATTTCTAATTAGAATTAATCATTTTATAAATCCAGTCTTTCTTTAGAGTCTTTTTAGCTGTTTCTTCATTCTACTTTAACAATGAAAAAAACAGCTAATATGAAACCTATATTTCGAGTATTGGCTGCGCTGGTCCTCTTGGTTTCTTCGGGTCAAATACTTTCAGCCCAGGAAACTCCGGCGCAAGCAATTTCTAACATCACTATTCATAACACCGATGGTTCTGTAACAGAATCCGCGACAATTGTCTGGCGGGATGGAATCATCGAAGCCATCGGTACTAATGTCACCATTCCATTTGATGCCTTTGTAACCGATGCAAATAACGAAATGCATCTTTATCCCGGTTTTATCGATGGATTTACAACATGGGGAAGCCCGGCGCAACTGAGGGATCCGGAAGACCCTTCGAGCCCGGGAGAAGCTCCCTACGATCTGGCTGGAGTTCAGCCGGAAAGAATACCTTCTCAACACCTCGAAGCAGATAAAAACTTTGAAGCTGCTATGAAAGCTGGTTTTACAACAGCGGCCCTCGGTTTAGAAGGTTATATGGTATCGGGACAAGTTGAGGTGTTCACTCTGGCTCCTGAGCAAGTAAAAGAAGGCTTATTTAAAAATTCAATAGGCATTCACGGAAGTTATCAACGAGCCAGAGGAAGAGTTTATCCATCAACACAAATGGGGATCATGGCAAAGTTCCGCCAGGTGATGTACGATGCAGAAGCTTTACAAATGCATATTCAATATCAGTCCGGCAATCCGGAAATGCCCGCACCGGAAAGAAATGAAGTGTTGGAAGCAATGTTTCCACTTGTGAATAAATCAAAGCCTTTATTTTTCACAGTTGATGACAAAGAAGACATTGAAAGACTGTTTTTATATCAGGACGAATTTGGTTTTGATATTGTGATCGTCTCAGGGAAAGAAGCTTATGCCAAAGCTGATGAATTGAAGCAAAGAAATATTCCAGTACTTGCCAGTATTGATATTTCGGATGCACCGAAGTGGTATACAGCTCAAAATGATAGTTCCAAAAAAGAAGACATGGGAGAAGTCACCGAAGAAGAGCAGCATTTCAGAGATCGCCAGCTTGAGGCGTGGATGGCTGAAGCCAGAAACATCAAAATGTTGATGGAAGCCGGAGTAATGGTTGGCTATTCCTCTCACGGCATGGAACTCAAAGATGCAGCAAAGAGTATTGAAGTACTGCTGGATGAAGGGGGGCTAACCGAAGAAAATCTGGTTACGTTGATGACAGCGAACACCGCTCAGATATTGGGAATTCAGGAAAACTTTGGAAACCTTGAAACAGGGAAAAATGCCAGCTTCACGGTGTTTGATAAGCCTTTTACCGAAGAGAAGGCTAAGGCTGTGTACAGCATTAGCAACGGAACTACCTACGAATTTTAACAGGAGAACTAACTCATGAAAAAACTATTAACACTATTTCTCCTTTTTGTATTGATTGGATTCACACAAGCCCAGGAAACTGGCTCGGTGCTAATCAAAAATGGAACTTTGGTTACCATTACAAATGGAGAGCTTGAAAATACAGATATCCTCATCAGAGATGGTAAAATCGCCCGGATTGGGGAAAATTTATCGGCACCACGTGGTGTAATGACGATAGATGCCAGCGGTAAGTTTATATCGCCGGGTATCATTGATGCACACTCGCATTTAAATACGGTAAGCACAAACGAATCCAGAAACCCGGTTACTTCTGAAGTGACTATGGAAGAGTCGGTCAATCCGACTGATATTTCTATTTATAGGGCAATTGCAGGTGGCACGACCTCTATACACCTGATGCATGGTTCCGCGAATGTGATTGGAGGGCAGGGTGAAACCCTCAAGCTTCGATATGGAGCAGGACAGGAAGGTATGCGAATGGATGGCGCACCAAGAACCATTAAGTTTGCATTAGGTGAAAATCCTACCCGTGTACACGGCCAGGGAAGTGGGATTCATCCAAGAACCCGTATGGCGGTAGAGCAAGTTATCCGCGAGCATTTTGATGCAGCTTTAGACTATAAACGAAACAGAGAAGAGTATCTGGCTGCAAAAGCAAATTTCGATCGCAGAGGACGGGGAACACCACCGGTTCCTGTTGCTAAAAATCTACGCCTCGAAGTGTTGAGCGATATCATCGATGGAGAAATCCTTGTGCATTGTCATTCGTACCGGGCTGATGAAATTCTGATGCTGATGAGAGTTTTCAACGACTATGGGGTTAAAAACTATACGTTCCAGCATGCAAATGAAGCATTCAAAGTAGCACCGGAGCTGGCTAAAAACGGAGCTCATACTTCCATTTTCGCTGATTGGTGGGCCTACAAGTTTGAGGTATACTACTCAACAGCTTTCAATGCAACCATTCTGAATGAGAACGGAGTTACAAACAGTATCAATAGTGATAGTGATGAGCTTATTCGTCATTTAAATCATGAAACTGGCAAAACGATTCGCTACGGACAAACTTCTGTGGAAGATGCTCTTAAAATGATCACCATCAATCCCGCAATTCAGCTTGGAATTGAAGACCAGGTTGGAAGCCTGGAAGAAGGCAAAGACGGTGATGTGGTAATCTGGAGTGGTCATCCGATCAGTATTTACAGCAAAGTAGAACAGACGTATATAGACGGGATGAAATACTTTGATCTGGCAGAAGATCAGGCAGATATGAGAATTTCAGTAAACCCGAATGAAAGCTTTGAAGATGGCGCGGCATTTGGAGAAATTATTTCCGGAAGAAAAGCCGATGCATGCATGGAAGGCGCTTTCAACCTTCTTGAAGAAACCACACAACGATAAAGGAGATTTAGCAATGAAAAAATACATGAAAACCATATTGTTTGTGTTGGTATCGCTCAGTTTCAACTTTGCACAGGCACAAATCACACAAAAACCTGAATTTGGTAAACTGGCTATTACCGGAGGAACGGTCTATACCATCACTAATGGCACACTCGAAAATGCTACGGTACTTATTGAAGGTGAGAAAATCACTGCTGTAGGTACGAACATTCAGATTCCTGCTGGATTCACTGTGATTGATGCCGCTGGAAAAGAAGTATATCCCGGTTTTATGGATTCAGGCTCGCAATTAGGTCTGGTAGAAGTAAATGCAGTGGCAGTTACGGTAGACAGTCGCGAAGTGGGCGATTATAATCCCAATGTATTGGCATTTACTGCTTTCAATCCACATAGTGCTGCCATCGCGGTTACACGGGTAAGTGGCATAACTCACGTCGTCTCAGCTTCATCCAGTGGGCTTATAGCCGGACAGGCTTCCATTATGGATCTTTGGGGATATTCTCCGGACTCTATGGCGATTGATGCAACCGGAGCAATGGTTGTTGAATGGCCTTCATCAATGCGAAGAGGATTCTTTGATAGCCGAAGTGATAAGGAAATCAAGGAAGCATTCGAAGAAGAGTTAAAGATGCTAAACGACAAGCTCGATAAAGCTCGTTTTTACGATGCAATGATGTCTGTATTTGAGTCTGATCCAAGCGATAAAGCACAGCCTGATAAGGATATCCGTTTAGAAGCAATGCGAGCTACCGTAAGGGGAGAAACCCCTGTTTTGGTTGATGTTTCTCGTGAAAAAGACATTTTGAAAGCACTGGAATGGGCAACAGATGAAAAAAACTCTGAGCTCAATGTTATTTTCATAAATGTGCAGGAAGGATGGCGCGTAGCAGATCAAATAGCGGAAGCTGGTATTCCTTGTTTAGTGAAATCTTTGTATTTGCCTGTTCGGGATTACGATCATGTACATCGTCCATATGAAAATGCTGGTGCCCTTCACAAAGCAGGAGTAAAAGTAGCAATTATTTCGGGTGAGATTGAGAATGTAAGAAACCTTTCTTTTGAAGCCGGTTATGCTGCTGCTTACGGATTGGGCAGGGAAGAGGCGCTTAAAGCAGTTACTATTAATCCTGCTGAGATCTTCGGAATTGCTGATTTAGTTGGTTCCATCGAAGTAGGCAAACAAGCTAATTTGTTTATTGCTGACGGAGATCCTTTTGAGCCGGTTACCCAGATTGAGCAAGTATTTATCAAAGGGTTCAAAATTCCAATGGTAAGTAGACACACTCAGCTTTATGATGAGTTCCTTGATCGGGATGCGGTGAACGAATAAGATCAGATTGTTTGAAATAAAAAAGGCGCTCAATTGAGCGCCTTTTTTTTGTTATAGAATTATATGATCAGCAGATCATAGAGTGTTTATTTGATCAACATCAGCTTTTTAGTTTGTACAAAGCTACCGGCAACTATTCGGTAAATGTACATTCCACTTGCAAGTTGAGAAGCATCGAATACTGCCTGATAGGTACCCGCCGCTTTCTTTTCATTTACAAGAGTAGCTACTTCTCTTCCAAGCATGTTGAATACCTTAATTGTTACATCACTTGTTGCAGGTACTCCATACTGGATGGTGGTAGATGGGTTGAACGGATTCGGATAGTTCTGATCAAGGTGGAAGTCTTCAGGTACTACACCGTCACTTTCAGTTGAAGTAACCAGCGGGTTAATACCAACCGTAAAGGAGACTGCATTACCCTGGTTTCCGGCCATATCATAAACACCGTATCCATCATATTGAGAAATATCGAATTCATCGGAGCGACATAATATTTCACACTCCTCATAATCCTCTTCATCAAATACATAACTACCGTTATGAACGATAAACTCATAACCAGTTACATCAAGCACTTGATTGAATACGATATCAAAAGCTATTGAAAGAGAGTCCATAGTACTGCCGTCACCTACAATAAAGTCTCCAATACTGTATCGCTTGAAGTATCTCTTAAAGATATCCTGCTCGGTAATTAAAGTTCCTGCTGAGTCTATGTACACAATAGTTTGTGATGGTTCTACCAGATACACATCAACAAATATGTCATCTAATCCAACACCGCTACCTGGTTCATCACCAGCCATACGATCTTGAATAACAAAGCTGAGTGTATTCTTAGTACCTGCTTCAATCTTGTTTACAAATTGAACGTTCTGAGAAATGACTGGTACCTTTTTATCGACAATGAAGTCGTAAGAAACATCCAATCGGTTACCATTGTCGTTGATTATAACCCAACGAACGGTATGTCTTCCTTCAGATAGCTCTAATCCATTGATATTATCGTTAGCCTCTAATTTAAGGCCATTTTCGAGTCCATCAGGATCTTCTGTGCCGTACTCAATAAGTGAACCATCGATAAGCATAAAGTAATTTTCAAAACTGAATACTTTATCATCAGATACTGTAATAGAAAGGTAGTGGTTACCACTTACGTAGATTTTGTCATCAGGAAGTGATGTATTTGTTACTCTAATTGATCCCGGGTTATTTACTACAGCTCCTTCTAACACCAAAGCGATTCGTCGGGCATTAAAATAGGGGAGATAAGTCATGGTAAACCGCACCACATTGTTATCAGTATCTATTTCCTTTTCGAGTATATCTTCAAAAAGAATTTCTGTACCGTTAACACTGGTATGACCTACACAAAGAGCTTCGATCTCATCTATATTAGAGCCGCTTTCGTTCAAGTCAGGAATGCTTGCCGGATCGAAAGCGATTTCAAAATTGACTCTTCTTCCGTTTCTGACAGCTCCATTAGTAAATGAATTAAGATAATAGGCAGTACCGATTTGTCCGTATTCTGCTTCACTATTGTGAGTAAAGAATAATCGGGAGGGATCCTGCTCAATAAATATATTAGCATTCTTTTCAAGAGTATTCTCCTCAACATTCAGAGTGAAGTTACCATCTGGTGAGCTTACAGATCCACCGTTTGCAGCTGCAATTCGATTTACCACAATTCGCTCTCGAGTCATGATAGTTTCCCCTGATGCCAGCACAGTAGTTGCATACGCATAGAATACTCCGCCATTCAAGATAGAAATATCATCATCAAGCTCGATAGAATAATTATCATTCTTAAAGCCAAGTACATTTCCATCAATGGCTTCCAGCGGTGAAGTAATTCCAAACCACTCTGAATAATTATACCAACCCCAGCGAGGGAAAGAAGCATATTCAAGTGTGTTCAGTGTTGAGAAGGTGTTCTCATCAGCTAAGAAGAATAAAGTAAGATTATCGTCGGTATTCACCGGTGTTATTTCAACCCTGATATCGTCGAGTGCTCCTTTTTCTCTATATAGAGCCAGATCAATATCTGAGCTGGTAGCAGGTGTAAAGATTCCCTGACTTTGAGTTACCTCTGGGCCACTTTTTGCTCTTACATCGCTAGACTCTGAGTGATTTATGACAATGGTGGTTGAATTTCTGATTTCAGATTCATCCCATACATCATGTTCTCCTGCTGTAAGTCTGAAAGTAAGATCACCTAGTGGGAGTTGAAGATCTTCAAGATTCAGCATCCCATGCTTATATCCATCATATGAACCTGCAGCTACATAACTGAAATCATCATCATCTAACCAGGAGACTTGCTCAAAGGTAGTACCATCTGTGGAGACTTCAAGAACTACGCTCTGGGTATGAGGAGAAGCCTGGAAGAATAGTTCTCCATGCTCGTCACTTAATCCGGTTACATGAGCTCTGGGGCCAATAGGAGTGAAGTATAAATCTCCTGCTTCATAACGGTTTCCAAAGTCATCAAAGATATACATGACTAGTTTGTATACAGCTCCTGCATCTAAATCAGTCATATCCAGGTCGAACTCACCGTTAACATCTGAAAGAGTTGTAAGAGTTTGATCCTGAGATGATCTGAATGTTGCTATTTGACCAGGTTCGCGTGCAGCATACCTTCTGATTTCAAAGACTGTTCGGTTGTAGTCATTTTCTTCCTCAAAAAGGTGAGTACCGATAGATACGGTTCCATCCCAAACGTTGAAATTATCAAAGTTCTGGGCATTCCAGGCATTGATATTTACACCGGAGTTTGATTCGTTTGAACTACCACCTTCGTATTCAGTAATAATACCGTTAATGGTAAACGTACCAACAGGAGAGATATCGTCATATTCTACCATGATTGTTGCAACAGTTTCTGCATCATCTCGGTTACCTGAGATACCTTGCCAAATACCAGCTGAATCAAGTCCAACGGCACGGAAAGTAAATACTCCTTCAACATTAACTATGCTGAAAAAGGCTTCAAGATCGTCTTCATCCATGGTTAATCTGAAGACACCTTCATCCCATTCTGTAACGATAGAGTCAAGAGTTACCCAGGTTGTATCCAGGTTTTCTTCTTCCATAGGATTTGTATGCACAAACCTACCCTGGAATATTGTTCCGTAAGCATCACCGTCATGGGTAGCAAGAAGTTCGAGATCCTCACTTCCATGTAATGTATTATCAGCTTGTTCCAGAATAGTTACGAACTCATCGAAGGTATTGTCTATTCTAAAATCGATAATATCATCAAGATCACTTTGCACTTCTACCATATCGCCATCGAAACGGTCAGTCTCGTAGCCATAAGTAATAGTTCTTAATACATACCACCCATCTGCATAATCAACAGTTGGCATTACGAAGGTGCTGTATTCATCTAAACTATCAGCAGATAAAGTAGTGATGGTAGTGAATGCGGTAGTGTCTTCGCCATCAACTGTTGCATATTGGATCGCAGCACTATCAAGCAGCCCAAAGTTGTCCCAGTCGAGATCTAACCATAATGTATCCCGAACTAATGCACCCATCGGGTCCTCATCAAAATAGACATACGGAGTACTATTATTGTAGATCTTTAGATGTCCGACATTAGGTGTACCAATGTAATTGCCATCTCCATTACCGAATACATCTGTAAAGGTAACACTTAACTCATCATCGTTTGGTGTCAGATCAATATTGTCATAATCCGTATCGCTGTCTGGCAGATAGAATTCAACCGTTAATACACTATCAGTATTATCTGCTATCCACCCTTCAAGGGTAAATGGACCATAGTCTAGTTCAAATTCTGCATCATCAAAATCATCAGCGAAGTACTTGAACTTCATTTCCAGTGTATCACCTGCAAATACTGGTGGGTGAAGAGCTTCATCATATTCTGAAGCAATCACGTCAACACCGTTAATTTCAGATACAAGATAATCTGGCGTTTCATTGTCAATATTTACCGGGAAGTAAATAGGGGAGGAGACGTTACCTGTATTATCTGTTGTGATTACACGGAATACAACAGTACCATCAAATAGTTCTTCGGTTGCATCACCATCATAGTCTCTGGAATTGAAGTCAAACCTGAATGGATAATGAGACATATTTGTGACATTAAAAAAGGCTGTCGTAGAATCGAGAAGAATTCTCTGAACGTCTACATCAATATTGAAGATATCAGCATCGTCAGTATTAAACTGAACTGCGCTTGTACCCACTAAGTATTCAGTTCCCATAAACTCTTGAGGTTCCAACAAGTCTATTGTAATAGATGGCGCAGTAGTGTCATAAAATACGATGTTTGTTCTGGTTATTTCCTCTCCACCTTCATCCAGATCAAGGGTAGCACGTACATAGTACATTCCTTCTACGAAGTCTTCAGGAACATCATGGTTTACTAAACCAAATACAGAGCCGTCATCTAATGTATAACTGGTATCAATTACAGAGAAATCAGAAGTTGAAGATACTTCCACAAGAGCTCCGGTTACATTCGCTTCATTTCCTGGCTCCAGATCAATATTAAGACCCAAATCCTGGTTGAAAGAAGTATGCGGATATGGTTGCATTAAGAAGTATGAATCTGTTACAAAATCCACAACATCTACAGAATTATTATCTACGCCAGTATTTCCAGCAGCATCAGTCACATCTAGATTAACACTGATTGTACTTTGCGAATGAGGTTTGACATTCACAGTAAAAATGAATGCTGTATCACCTACCACGGTGAGCATTCCATCACTTTCAAGTTCAGGAATAGTTCCTGTGAAATTCTCGGTATCAACTTGTAAGTCAAGGTTATAAAGCGTGTCTAAAACCGATGAACTCAGATAGGTGTCCCGAACATCAAATACAAACGTGTTATACCCGGAAATTGAATTAGGAATCACATCGTTTGTCGGAGAAACACCGTCAATAGAAAGTAAATCAACAGTTGGAGCGGTGTTATCATTAATTGTGATTGCCGCTGTTGCGTCATCCGTTCCTTCACCAGCATCGGTAACAGTTAGTGTTGCTGATTGTGGAGAAGGAGAACTTGGCACCAAATGTGTCAGATCCACCACAAAAGTATATTCATTACCAGTTACATCCGTCAAGATGCCATTAGTAAGAAGCTCACTTCTGGTACCCGATACTGAGATTGTGTCGACAGTGAAGTCAAATTGTACTGAATCGGGATCAATAAATAGGTAGTTTTCGTCAACAGAATAGATGAGCGTATCTCCACCAATAATTGGTTCATAAGAACCTGCAGCACCTCCGTTTATTGAAAGGAAATTAACTATTGGCGCATCTACATCAGCGTATACATGCGTATAAGTTTCACCAGTTTGCACATCTGCTACATCAAAAGCCAAGGCTTGAATTGTATACAACGAATCAGCTCCGGGAGCTACAGCTGCAATTAAATCAGTGCCTGAGGCTGTGAATGTTTGATTAGGAAACCCTGCAAAATCACCTCCGGAAGCATCGTCAGCGCCTAAGGTTGTTAGCAGTGTTGCAGAACCAGGGGCTCCATAAGGATAAACATATACCTCAATATAATCGATATCAGGTATATCTCCGGTTACTACGGTTACAGTGAAAGTTTCGTTCGCGGTACCAATTACAACTCCTGAGTCAGGTGATGTGAAGGTGTCTTGAACAAATACATTTTGGGCCAGAATAGTGCTCGAACCCAATACAGAAAGAAATAGGAATAGCATCCCATATAATGGTAAGCGTTTCAATTCCATAGTTACTCCTCTTAGTTTTATTTATTGTACCCACTTCTTAAACCCGAGATTTTTTTAATAACCCTTTAAAAGAAATGGATGCGTTACATGTAGAACAAATTGTAGTTAGTTTATAAAGTATACCCATACACTACATAAACATGTAGTTTGACCTACAAATTTGCACTAATATAGTAACTGATTTTTTATAGTCAATTTTTATTTTGTTTTAAGGATATTAGTTACAATTGTTTAGTACGTAATTGTAAGCAGCTACTACGTGTTTTTATGTAGGCAAAGAAGCTCTGATTAAAGCTGAAACACTTCAACTAGTTCTGATATTCTATTTCACCTCCACCCAAATTATCCCGATATTGGAAATCTAACCAATCAGAAAGAGAAGGCGCATAGTGAAAGATTTTGTACGTATAGCATCAGGGCAGGGTTTTTGGGGTGATCTCCCAATAGCACCGGTAAATCAAGTGAAAAACGGCCCCATTGATTATTTAGTGATGGACTACCTCGCGGAGGTGACTATGTCCATCATGCAGAAACAGAAAATGAGAAACCCCGATTGGGGATATGCAAGGGACTTTGTTGGAGTGATTGATGAAATCCTGCCTGAAATCTCAAATCAGGGAGTTAAAGTAATAAGTAATGCAGGTGGGGTTAATCCACTGGCTTGCAAGGATGAAATTCTGAAGATCGCTAAAGAAAAAGGGTATACAGGACTTAAAGTTGCCGTGGTTGACGGCGATAATATTCTGAATGATATCGATGCTCTTATCGCGGATGGACATGGACTTAAAAACATGGATACCGGAGAACCGATTTCTACTGTAAAAGACCAACTTTTAAGTGCAAATGTGTACTTCGGATGTAAAGCCATCGTTGAAGCGCTCCAACTTGGGGCAGATGTAATCATTACAGGAAGGGTAACAGATACCGGGCTCACACTTGCCCCTATGATTCATGAGTTTGGCTGGGAATATGAAGATTTTGATAAGATGTCGGTTGGAACCATTGCAGGTCATATTCTGGAATGTGGTGCACAAGCTTCGGGAGGAAATTTTACGGATTGGGAAAAAGTAGAGGACTTCACCAACATTGGATTTCCAATTGTGGAAGCTTATCCAAGCGGAGAGTTTTTTGTAACCAAGCATGAGCGCACCGGAGGACTCGTGAGTTCTCAAACAGTGAAAGAGCAATTGCTCTACGAGATTGGAGACCCAAAGGATTATATCACTCCAGATGTAGTTGCAGACTTCACATCTATTCACGTAGAGGATGTAGCTCCAAACAAAGTGAAGGTGCACGGAATTACAGGCGCTCCTGACACTGAGTTCTATAAAGTATCAGCGAGCTATAATGATGGATTTAAACTTTCCGCGACATTGGTTTATTCCTGGCCTGATGCATTGAAGAAAGCGATAAAAGGGGCTGAGATTCTGGAAGCACGAGCTAAAGATTTGGGGCTTAAAATCGATGAATTCAATAAAGAGTTTGTGGGCTTCAACGGAACCACCGAAAAAAAGGTTACTCAGGAAGACATGAAGACAGACCATGATGAAATACAGATGCGAATTTCAATTTGTGGACCTGATAAAAAAGACATTGATCGTTTTGGGATGGAAATAGCTCCATTAATTTTAACAGGCCCAAGCGGAGTAACCGGTTTTGCGGGAGGTCGCCCAAAAGCAAGCGAAGTAGTCGCCTACTGGCCCGCTCTACTAAGTAAAAAAGCTGTAAAACCCCGGGTAAATGTCTTCGAAATCAATTAAACTCTGTAATTAAAAAGAACATCCTGTTACTGGTATCAAAACTATTCAAGGAAGAGTAAGTGGGAGCACTTAAAGACCTTAATAAATATCTCAAGAAGTACAAAGGCGCAGTTATACTGGGAGCGTTATTCTTAACAGCTGCTAATTTCTTTTTGGTTTGGATTCCGGTTCTTATTCGCCGGACAATAGATCGTGTAGAGAATCTTTCTGATCAGGATTATAATGTCCCTGATGATTTGATAACTACCTTGTTTTCCAGTGAAGCCGGACATATTCTGGGTTTGAATTCATTGTATCTGGTCGGAACGGTTGCTTTATATGGAATTTTCCTCTTCTTAACACGCCAGACGCTTATCGTTTCTTCTCGTAAGGTAGAATTCGATATGCGCAATCAGATTGTTGAAAAACTGATGGCTCTTCCCCAACGGTTTTATGAAAAGTACTCTCAGGGAGAAGTGTACGTGCGGGCTACAGAAGATGTTAATAAAGTCCGTGAGTATTACGGTCCGGTAATCATGTACAGTATCAATACAGTTACACGTGCGGGTTTTGTAATTACGATGATGTACCTGGTAAATAAAGAACTGATGGTTTGGGCACTCATTCCTTTACCTCTTCTTTCTATTTTTGCGTATTGGATTACAGGCTACATCCACAAACACTCCATTATAATCCAGGAGCAGTACTCCAGATTAGCAGGTCAGGCTAAAGAGAGTTTTTCAAGTATTCGTTTAATTAAAGCGTATAACCGGCTTGACTACGAGCAAACTAAATTCGATGCGCTCAGCGAGGATTACAGAAAGAAAAAACTCCGTCTCGATTTGATCGAGTCTTTGTTCCATCCCGGACTGAACTTCCTGATAGGAATTTCACTTATTATTGTGATCTGGCAGGGAGGGAATATGATTATTGAGGGAACGCTTACCGTTGGGAATATCGCTGAATTTCTGATTTATGTTGCCTATCTGATCTGGCCTGTAGCAGCTTTGGGATATACTACTAACCGGTTTCAAAAGTCATTGGCTTCATGGTACAGAATCAAAGAGATTTTAGACTACCCGATTGAAATTTCAGATAAAGACGATGCTATCACAAAGAAAATAAAAGGAGAAATCGAATTCAGGAATGTTTCTTTCAAATATCCTGATTCTGATGAATTTGTAATCAAAGATCTGAACCTGAAAATCGAAGCAGGCCAAAATATTGCTATTGTTGGCAGAACCGGGGCTGGTAAAACAACTTTAGTTCAATTGATTCCGCGATTATTCGACCCAACCGTTGGAGCAATATTAATAGATGGAATTGATTTGAGAAAACACTCCGTAGAAAATATTCGGAAAGCGATAGGCTTTGTTCCTCAGGATACCTTTTTATTCTCCGACACTATCGGAGAGAATATAGCGTTTGGAGTAGAAGATGCAGATGTAAAACAAATCGAATCAGCTGCTGAAAAGGCCCAGGTAAAAGATAATATTTTGGATTTTGAGAAAAAATTTAAGACTATGCTCGGAGAGCGGGGAATTACGTTATCAGGAGGACAAAAACAAAGGACAGCCATCGCAAGAGCTCTGATAAAAGATCCCGGGATTTTAATTTTTGATGATTCGCTCAGCGCGATAGATACAAAAACGGAAGACGCGATTTTAAAACAGTTACAAGAAGAGTTGGGCGGACGGACAACTATCATGATTAGTCACAGAATATCCACTATAAAGGATGCCGACATTATTTACTATCTGGAAGACGGGAAGATTGCAGAACACGGCACTCACGAAGAACTTTTATCAAAAGACGGCCACTACAAGGCCATGTATACCAAACAATTACTAGAACAAGAATTAGCAGAAATATAAGTTAACATCGATCGGGCATATTGTTTGACAGGCAACAGCCCTCGAAAAACGGGAGAATAAAAATGATTGTAGTACCATTAGGAATAGCTTCAGCAACACCAACCGCAGTTCGGCATTTACCTGCAGTAGCCCTTTGGAGAGAAGGTAGTGTATTTCTTTTTGATTGTGGTGAAAATGCTCAGATGAGTATGCTCCAGGCCGGGTTAAAACGCTCAAAAATTGATGCGATTTTTATTTCGCATTTTGATGTAGATCACTATTCAGGATTGATGGGTTTGCTTTCTACTTTGCAATTGCAACGCAGGGATAGGGAACTCACCATAGCCGGGCCAAAAGGGATCAAAGAATTTGTTGAATGGAACCTGAACTTTTCCGGAGTACAACTTGGCTTCGATATCAACTACAGTGAAGTTGATGAAAAAGAAGAGGTAAGCCGGGTAGTGGATGTCGATGACTATTATGTTGAAGCCCGACCATTGAAGCACCGAAGGTTTTGCCTCGGATTCCGTTTTCAGGAAAAGGATAAACCCGGTAAAGTGGATGCCGAAAAGGCTGAAAAACTGGGAATTACTGAAGATCAGCAGTTTAAGGATTTGAAAGCCGGAAATAATATTAAACTGGACGATGGAACAGAAATTGAAGCTTATGAAATCGTAGGACATCCACGTCCGGGCGATAGCTTTGCGTATGTATCAGATACCGAATATTGCCCGAATGCAGTTAAGCTGGCGATGAATACTAACATCCTTTACCATGAAGCTACTTTTGGTAATCAATTAGCAGATAAAGCTAAGGAGACAGGCCACTCAACCGCGGGAGATGCCGCACGTGTAGCGACTGAGGCACAAACTAAATTATTGGTAATCGGTCACTTCTCAGCCCGATATACCAACCTGCAAGTATTGTTAAAAGAAGCTCGTGATGGATTTTACCCAACCTGGCTGGCGAATGAGTTGCGCCCGATCTTTACCGATCCAACCCACGAACGGGGTATCATCAAAGCAAAAGTAGAGATTAAAGATCTTACCAAAAGTTCTTCTTCAGGAGGATATTCTTCACGTTCTTCAGGAAGACATGACAACCGGGGCCAGAGTAGAGGTGGGAAGAACTTTCGTTCCAGAAGAGGCGGAGGCGGAAACTACAATCGGGATAGCCGCGGTGGTGGAAGTTATAGCCGGGATAACAGAGGCGGAGGCGGTAGTGGATACCGCAGCAACAGCCGACATGGTTCCGGAGGTGGAGATCGTAACCGGGATGACCGATATAATCGAGGGAGTGGAGAACGACGTTCTTATGGAAGCAGTTCTTACAATCGCGATCGTGGTCGTAGCGAAAACAACGATTCACAGCCAAAGAAAACGATTACACCGAGAACGTCTTATGATGATTTCGATAGATTCTAAATAGATTTATGTGAGTACATCGAATGATAAAAAAGCCGTTGACAGAAAACTGATTCGACGGCTTTACTTTTTTGTTAAGCCTTACCGATGGTATGTAGTGCTGGCTGTAGTGCTTACGTTAAGTGCGTCTTTTCTGGGCACTGTTCGTCCAAAGTTAACCCAAATGGCGGTGGATGACTATATCGTCAAAGGTGATTATGAAGGGCTTACTTATATCATTATGCTGCTCTTTGGGGCACTGTTAGGTGAGTTTGTGTTGCAAATGGTAAACACCTATTTGACGCGATGGTTTGGCCAGGGGACTTTGTATTCATTACGAAACACCATTTTCGAGAAAATACAATCATTGAATGTTCAGTTCTTTGATAAGAATCCAATCGGGCGACTAATAACCAGAACTACGAGTGACGTTGAGGCGTTAAGTAACCTGCTTTCTGATGGAGTCGTGGCTATCATCGGAGATCTTTTCAGGATTGTATTTATCCTCTATTTTATGTTCAGTATGAACTGGGAGTTGAGTCTGGTTACTATTGCCATTCTGCCGATCTTATTCTACGCCACTTTTTGGTTTAAAGAAAAAGTGCGTGTGTCTTTTCTTAAAGTAAGAGATCAGATTTCTAATCTGAACTCATTTGTACAGGAACACATTAATGGAATGGATGTGGTGCAGCTTTTTAACAGAGAGAAAAAGCAGCATGATAAATTCAAGAATATAAACGCTGATCATAGGGAAGCACATATCGAAACCATTTTCTACTTCTCTATTTTCTGGCCTATTGTAGAAGTATTCTCAAGTTTTGCTATGGCTTTGATTGTTTGGTATGGTGGGGGAAGAGCCTTAATGGGTGGAGTTACTTTCGGGGTGTTACTTGCTTTTATTCAATATTCCAGACAGTTTTTTATGCCCATTCGTGGACTTTCTGAAAAGTTCAATACTCTTCAGTCCGCACTAGCTTCATCCGAACGTATTTTTAATGTTCTTGACACAGAAACTGAAGTTGTTGAAACTGAAGCGCCTAAAACTATCGAAAAGCCAGAGGGAAAAATCGAGTTTGAGAATGTGTGGTTTAAATACAATGAAGGAGAAGATTATGTACTTAAAGACGTATCCTTTAAAGCCAGTGCAGGTGAAACCGTAGCTATTGTCGGAGCGACCGGCGCAGGTAAGACCACGATCATTAATTTGTTATTGAGGTTTTACGATATTGAAAAAGGTAGTATAAAGATGGATGGGGTTGATATTCGTGAAATATCGCTAGGGAATCTTCGAAAATATTTCTCACTTGTACTTCAGGATAATGCGTTATTTACAGGTTCAATTATGGATAATATTACCCTTGGAGAGAAATCCATTACCCGGGAAAAAGTAATTGAAGCAGCACACCAGGTAGAGGCGCATCGCTTTATAGAAAAACTTCCAAAAACCTACGATTTCAAGCTCAAGAAACAAGGTTCTTCTCTTTCGATGGGGCAAAGGCAGCTTATCTGTTTTGTGAGGGCTATGGTCTTCGACCCCAAAATTCTCATCCTTGATGAAGCCACTTCCAGTATAGATTCAGAAACAGAAGCTCTGGTAAATGAAGCCAGTCTCAAAATGATGCAGGGAAGAACCTCCATTGTAATTGCACATCGCTTATCAACCATACAACACGCCGATAAAATCTTGGTAATGCACAAAGGGGAAATCAGGGAAGAAGGAGCTCATGCTGATCTCATTCTGCAAGAAGGGGGAATCTACAAAAAACTCTACGAGCTACAGTATAAGGATCAGTTGGTAGCATCAACTAACAACTAACAAACAATGATCGGAAATGTCCTCATCTATCATCTTGGATCAATAGTATTTCGTTCTTTTATTGCTCTGAAAAAAAGAATTAAAAACTCATAAACCTTTTCATAAACCCCGGGATAACTCATTTCACTTGGACCTCCCACGCTCAGAATTTCAATATCGTTTTCGATAACCCATGCAGTGATTTCTTTAACGATAACAGTCTCACTCCGATAGGCTCCGTCGGAGTGATTTAGGTTAACAACCAAATAAGGCTTCCCAAGTTCTTTAGCAGAATCTAAAGCCAACTCTGTGCCTTGATCCCTCAGTGCCTTTGTACCTTTAAACACCAATACTCCACCCGAATCTCTCACATTCCAAATCGTACGTTGAGACCGAGGAATATCAGGAGCTGAAGGATCGCATTCTTGTGGAGTCTCTTTCAGCTTAAACTGATCTGGAATAATTCCATCTTCACATATCCTTCCGGGAGGGCACCAACCTCCGTGTTCAAGCCCAGAGTTTGTTGCAGCTTGAAGAGCAGCCTGATCAACGCCCGTTTGTCCACCACTTATGATTTTAGTGTGCATTAGAGAAGTTCCTTTTTTTATCATTTAACGTGAGTTCGAAATAAGATTACTCTCCATACCCTTGAAAGAGGTCATTCCGCTGCGAATGCCGGAATCTGGATGTGTGAAAGGGCAATATCGAGTTGCTAAAAGCTTAATCCAGATTCTCCCAAGGGGATACCTTAGGTGCCGTCTGCACGGGCATGACACAAAAGCTTGCCAAGGGGTTCTACTCGCTAACACTTATTTCGAACTCATGTAATTTCGAACGGAGTGAGAAATCTAAAGGATTACATGAAAGAAGAAAACTTAGATTTCTCCTTTCAGTCGAAATGACAAACCTGGTTGTTTTTACTTCCAAGTAAGATGGAATAAAAATACAATCCAAAATAAGCTTTTCTGGTGCTTTTAAACTCAACTTTAAAATGGTTATCTAAAAGTTCAAACAGATTTGGCTCAAAAGAAACATGATTCTTTTTCATCCATTTCGAAAAACAAGTGAAAGGAGTGGAGTCAAAATCTACAACCAATACCAATCCATTTGGCTTAAGGTGCTTCTTTATATTTTCAAGGGTTGATCTTAGGTCGTCCACCATAGTGAGTGAGTATGAACATAGAATGAGATCAAACATATTTTCTGAGAAAGTATCAGATGAGTAGTACTCATTTCTTATTTTCACCGAATCAACAATTGAACGATTTACGGTCCTGAGCATATCAGCAGAAAGATCAATTCCTGTGATTACAGCGTCAGAATAAAACCGAATGAGTTGGTCAAGATGTTTCCCTGTTCCACAGCCTAAATCTAATATCTTTGGATTATCAGGAAATTCCGGGAAGTGTTTTTTGAGGGAATTCCTTCCAAACAAAAAAGCCCAACGGGTAAGATCATAGAATTTGGAGTGGAGCCGGTAATAGTTTTTAATATCCGTTGGAATCATTGTACTGTACCCCTCCAGGTTCCGGTATATGTTCCAACCCGATCGTTCTGATTGATCAAGATTGGAGGCACTTGTTCAAGGTTCATTTTTTCCAGTGCAAAATCAGGAAGGAAATCCACATTCGAATAAGCCGTTCTGAAAAGAATATTTGAACCGGTATAGGTTTGATTTAGAATTCTCTCCCAGTCCCGCTTTAACTGTGGCTCGTCTCTTTCGACGAGCCAATCCATATAATCCAGAAGCACAACCTGTGTAAAGTGTTGTGTTGATTGCTCAAGAAAACGATGAATACCATCGGTTGAAATATGAAGCTTTTCAATATTGGATTTAAGCAGCTCAAAGTTCTCTTCTTTAAGGTAATCGGGGCAGCACACCTTTGTAAAATGTCCCTCTAAATATACTCTCCAGAAATAGTTGTTAATGGGTTTCTGATCAACAAAAACATGATGCAACACCTGTTTCATAAACTCATTGATATCACCGATTGCTTCACGCTGACTTTCAGGGATTCCGGCCAGGCTTAGAATAAAAGAAGATTTCCAAAGGTTCTGTTCGGGGCCAGACCAAAGCTTCTTTTTTATTTCCTTAAGAAGCTCTTCTCTTACACCTTTTGAATCTTCATATATAATTTGATCAACCAGATTTCTGATACCTTTTTTATCAATTGTTCGGTTCAAAAATCGGGCAAATAAGCCACTTCCTCCATGATAGAATAATCCTTTTCCGTTTGGTTGAAAGTAATGAATATGGCTATCCCAGAATTTTTGAGACGGAGGGGAGAGATATGCTCTTACCCGTTGATATCCGCTTTTATAGTCTTGGGTTTTTCCATTCCCGAAAAAAGAGAAGAAAAGATCGAAGTCGCCGTGTTTGATGAATGCGACCTTCAATTCTAACAATGCCGTTTGCTTTGGATTGATATCCACACAATGTACAGATTTTGGGTTATCGAGCAGGTAATTTAGTACATTACAACCGGCACTGGTGATGGTAAGGAGAGAAGTGTCAGCATTGATTTGTAGCAAATGCCGGTCAACGTCCGAATCCTCCCAGCAGATATTGTAGATCAGAAAGTTATTATGGATAAAATTGAACCAGAGTTTGGAGAGAAAGCCGATCATCAATATTAAAAAAGGAAACTAAATAGGGTTGAAAAGCCTTAAACTACAAACAAATACACTCAATTTTGTTTCTCAAAACCTAAAAGGAAGAAAACAATGGCAAAAGCAGAAAAACTAGAGCAAGCACAAAAGAAAATTGGAAAGCATGTAAACGAGGCCTCTGAAGTTCTACAGGAGAAGGTTGAAAAAACGTATGAAGATGTTATCGATAAATTGAAAGATGAACGAGATTGGTTGGAAACTGAAATAAAGCATGAGTATAGGAACGCCCGACGATATGTTCGTGCAAATCCGGAACAAGGTGTTGGGATTGCACTTGCCGCCGGTTTCTTTGTAGGTGTTTTGATCGGAAGAGCGATCAGATAAAACAAATTTCTAAAATTTAAGGAAAAGAAAGTCATTTCAGGCGAATGCTTCGCTCTGAGTGACTTTCTTTTTATTTTATGCCCTATTCAAAAAAAGAAGAATTAGTTCATGGCTATTAATAAAGATCATTTACAGGAAAACTACGAGCGACTGGACGCGCTCAGGGGGTACCTTTGACTACGACAAAAGAAAAGTCCGCATTATTGAGCTAACCGAAAAAACACAGGATCCCGAGTTCTGGAGTGACCCGGCTAAGGCGCAAGTCACGATGAAAGAACTTGATAATGAGAAAAGCCTCATAGAAGCCTGGGATAAGCTGAACGAGCTTAGAGAAAGCATCAATGTTTTTTTAGAATTTCTAGAGATGGGGGAGGATGTAGAATCTGAACTCGAGCAAGAATATGCTAAATTGCTCAAGGGATTGGAAAGCCTCGAACTCCGAAATATGCTAAAAGGGACAGATGATCACCGGGATGCTGTGGTTACATTTAATCCGGGAGCCGGAGGAACCGAAAGTCAGGATTGGGGTGAAATGTTGTATCGAACGTACACCCGATGGGCGGAACGAAGTGGGTTTAAAGTCTCTGTTATTGATTATCAGGATGGAGATGTGGCCGGATTAAAGAGCGCAACCATCGAAGTGCAGGGAACCAATGCTTATGGGTTTCTGAAAGCCGAAAGTGGTGTTCACAGACTGGTTCGCGTTTCTCCTTTTGATAGTAATGCCCGCCGCCACACCTCTTTTTGTTCCGTATTCGTTTCTCCATTGATTGATGATACCATCGAATTGAATCTTAACGATAGCGATATCGAACTTCAACGATTCCACTCCAGTGGAGCCGGTGGACAGAATGTTAATAAGGTGGAGACCGGTGTCCGGTTAATCTGGACCGGGACACTTTCGGATGGATCAGAAGAGAAAGTAGTTGCGGAATGCCAACAGGAGCGGTCTCAATTACAGAATCGCGAAAAAGCGATGGTCTTGCTGAAGTCACGTATCTATGAGTTGGAGATAGAAATCCAGGAAGCCGAGAAAGCTAAACTGGAAGGATCGAAAGGTAAAAACGAATGGGGTTCTCAAATCCGAAGTTATGTGTTTGACGATCAGCGGGTAAAAGACCACCGAACCAATCACGAAACATCCAATGTTAGTGCAGTTATGGATGGCGATTTGGACGATTTTATCAAAGCTTATTTATTGATGATTTCTACCGAGCACCAGGATTAATTGCGCCATTAAATCGGGAAAAAATTAAAACAATATTTTTTGTGCTTAAATAAAAAAATGATAAAAGTCGGAGTTACAGGGGGAATTGGATCAGGAAAAACCACTTTTTGTAAGAAGTTGGAAGAACTGGGGGCTTACGTTCTGTATGCTGATGACTTTGCCAAAGAATTAATGTCATCAGATTCTGAGTTAAAAGTATCCATCAAGAATGTTTTTGGAGATGAAGCTTATTTCGAAGATGGGAGTTTGAATCGGGAGTACCTGGCGGAAGAGGCTTTTAGAAAAGAGAGAGTGGAAGAATTAAATAATATCGTTCATCCGGTTTTATGGAAGCGAATAAAAGCATTGGCTGAAGCAAAAGAAAAAGAGGGGGTAAAAGTTTTTGTAAAAGAAGCGGCAATTCTTTTGAATCATGGAAGACCCAAAGATGTGGATTATGTCGTCCTGCTTATGGCAGATGAAAAGGAAAGAATAAACAGAACTGTGCTTCGGGATGAATCATCTGAAGAAAAGATAAAAGAACGAATTTCTACACAGCCTGACTTCACAAAAAAAACCGGTCTTGCTGATTTTGTAGTTAAGAATCATGGAAGCCTTGATGACTTGGAAAAAGAAGCAGAAAGAGTTTTTGCTTTACTCAAATAAATTGGTCAATTAGAATTTAATTACTCTGTTAAAATCTGATTTTAACATTCGTATATTTATCAGAAAAGCGCTTCCAAAAACAAAAATTTTGATATGGACTTAAAACAGAATGATCGGCTAGTAACCCTTGAAGAATTCATCATTCAATCACAAAACAGATTTCCCGGGGCAACAGGGGAGCTCTCGCAATTGCTTAGAGATATCGGTCTGGCCGCTAAGATTATATCACGTGAAGTAAACAAAGCCGGTATTACCAATATTTTGGGAAACGATGGTTCTACCAATGTACACGGTGAGTCGGTGAAGAAGCTGGATACTTTTGCTGATCAGCAACTGATATCTGCACTTGAGAGATCAGCTATCACATGCATGGTAATATCTGAAGAAAATGATGGTATTGTCCAGCTTAGAAGTCAGGGGGGGAAATACATTGTCTATCTCGACCCACTGGATGGCTCTTCAAACATTGACGTGAATGTCTCCATTGGTTCCATTTTTTCTATTTATATGCGGGAGCCAAGATTTGACCCTTCAGTGAAAGAGGAAGATGCTTTGCAGCCTGGAACCCGACAGGTAGCCGCCGGTTATGTATTATATGGATCAAGTACTACACTCACTTATACGACAGGTCTTGGAGTTTCAATCTTTACTCTCGACCCTAGCATTGGTGAGTTTATCTTAACAGATCGTAAGATTCAGATGCCGGATCACGGAGCCATCTACAGTATCAATGAAGGCAGTTATAATTCCTGGGATTTGGGGTTGAAGAAGTACATTAAATATTGTCAGGAGGAAGATTCGGAGTCGGGGCGACCTTATTCTGCACGCTATATAGGCTCAATGGTAGCAGACATCCATCGAACCCTTATAAAAGGAGGGATCTTTATCTATCCACACAGTAAAAGGTATCCCGAAGGGAAGCTACGTTTGATGTATGAATGCAATCCATTGAGCTTTATTATTGAGCAAGCCGGGGGAAAGGCAACCAACGGCAGCAAGCGAATTATGGACATCGAACCGAATGCCATCCACCAACGCACCCCGGTGTACATTGGCTCTAAGCATAACGTGGAGAAAGTGATGGATTTCTTGTTTGAACATGAGGAAGAAAGGACTCATTAAAACCGAATCTTCATTCCTTCTGTAATTCCATGAGTCAAAGCATATCCCCCGTTCGTTTCAACTACGTACTGAGCGGGAGCCTCAGAGGGCAAACTGGTCTCAGAAAATGGGGTTGTGTTCTGATAGATACGGACAATTATACTATCGCCACCAACATACATGATATCCAGAGGAAGAGGGGTGTTTGCCATCCAGAAACTTCGTGGAGCTTCTCCATCAAAAATGAATAGCATTCCCACATCCTGTGGCATCGTTCGAACATCCATCAATCCCTGATTTCGTTCATCGGGTAAATCAGCAATTGAAATATTCAGATTGGTGATTTCTTGTCCTGCTTCGTCTATAAAAGTCAGTTCACTTTCAGGCGTAACTATTCTTCCTTTGGGTTGAGTACGTTCAGATGGTTCTGTTTTTTCTGAGCCACAATTAGCTACAAAAAAAGTGGAAATTACAATTAGCAGAGTCTTACTTAATCTCGAATTGAACCTCATGTGATGCACGTCCTGTCTTAAATGATAATGTATATGTTCCTTTTTGAAGGAATTCGAACCCGTCTTCATTTTCTCCGGTTAACAAATTCCAGTTAAAGGTATTGAATCCGTGGGAACCTTGTGTTTCTAAAGTTGAAACGGTTGTTCCGTCCTCATTCTTAACCTGTATTTCCACATTCTGTTCCATTCTGTCTCTTCCTAAGAAGTAAATGAATTCAACATCGGGCATGAATGGATCATCCCATTGGGCTCGTTGATTTCCCCAGCGGTTTGAATGTCGAATTGATTCAGGTTTGATGGCTGTAACGGCTTCATCGATCCGGTCTGCAATTTGATGAAGAGGCTTTACATCCATCACCCACATGCTTCTGCCATGTGTTGCAACAACCAGGTCCAAATCCCGGGGATGTACAATCATATCATAGGAAGCTACATTCGGCATGTTGACCAGGTAATGCCATTTATTTCCGTCATCAAAACTTACGTAGCTGCCGAAATCCAATCCCGCATAAAGAATAGAAGGATTTACAGGGTCCTGAATAATCACATTGGCAACTTCATCAGGAAGATTACCTTTGATGGAAGTCCATGTTTTACCAAAATCGGTAGTTTTATACAAATGGGTCTCGAAATTATCCCATCGGTAGCCGTTCAAAGAAACAAAGGCAATTCCCTCATCATAGGTAGAAGCGTGAATTTCACTTACCCAGAGTCGCTGAGGAAGATCACTTGATACGTTAGTCCATGAATTTCCTGCATCAGTTGTAACATGGATATTACCATCATCCGATCCAACCCAGATCACATCAAATGAAAGAGGAGATTCAGCGATGGTAGTTAAGGTTGAGTAGGGGACGTCACCATTTGGTAAATCATCTGTTAAATCAGGGCTGATGGCTTTCCAGTCTTTTCCCTCATTAAATGAGCGATTCAGTTTCTGAGAACCGAAGTAGATAATTTCAGGATTATGATGACTCATATTCACCGGAGTATTCCAGTTGTAGCGATATCGGGGTTCCCCAAGATCATGAACCGGGGTGATTCGTGCTGTTTCTCCGTTCTCTAAATTCCTGCGAACATAGTTTCCATATTGAAAGCCTGTGTATACAATGTTGGAGTTTTCAGGATGTGCAGCTACATGCATTCCATCGCCACCGCCAATTCTAGTCCAGGGCTGATTGCGGTTTCCTGTTGAGGTTGATGGCCCCATAAAAGTCCCGTTATCCTGTAACCCGCCATAAATATTATAAGGCTCTTCCATATCCACGTTTACGGTATAGAACTGACCAACCGCTACTACGTTATGATGGATAAAGTTCTCGCCACCATCATGACTTTCGTACAATCCGCCGTCATTCCCAAGCAATATGTGCTCTGAATCGTCCGGGTTGATCCACATAGCATGATGATCGACATGAACAGGCTGGTTATCTGCTTTTTGCTCCCAGGTTTTTCCACCATCGGTAGATTTAAGCAGCGGAACTCCCCAGGTATAAATCGTCTCAGGATCGTTTGGATCTACTCTGATTTCTCCGAAGTAATACCCATACGTAAATACCACACCTTCAAGCGGGTAAGAATTCACAAGTTCCCAACTTTCACCGCCATCGTTCGAGCGATAAACCTCAAGTCCTTTGATACTTGTATTAAATAGCGCTGCATTGGCATCGCCAAGATAATCAGCCAATGCTCTGGGTTCGTACTTGTCTGATTCTACATCCGCTTTTACACGTGCAGCGGTGTATTCGGTTGGGAATCGGTTAGATCTGAGGTACTCATTTAGTTCTTTATCCTCCAGGCGAAGGAAATTTCGCTTACTCATATCTACAAATTCGGCAGAAGTTAACCCCTCAGATTCCTCGACCTCCGTTTTTGTCTCAAACTGATTGTCTACCGAGGCATACAGAACATTCGGATTCGACTGGCTAATATCTAAGCCAATTCGACCAACATGCGCTCCATCCGGAAGTCCATTGGTGATTTTCATCCAATTTTCTCCTCCGTCTGTTGATTTATAAATACCTGATCCTTTACCACTCTCTTTAAAATTCCAGGTCTTTCGGTCTTTTTCCCATGCTGATGCCCACAAGATATCAGGGTTAGTCGGATGAATAACTAAATCCACAATTCCGGTGCTGTCATTTATAGATAAAGTGCGGTCCCATGTTTCACCACCATCGGTAGTTTTGTATACACCGCGAACCGGGTTTGAGCTGTACAATGCTCCAAGGCTGGCAACCCAAACCGTGTTTTCATCTGTAGGGTGACTCACAATCCGTCCTATATGCTGTGATCCTCTTAATCCACTAAATGTCCATGTTTGTCCGGCATCGGTACTTTTGTAAACACCGGTTCCAGCGTACGTAGAACGACTACTGTTATTCTCTCCGGTTCCAACCCATAGGATATCCGGATTAGCTCTCGATAATTCCATATCTCCAACGCCGAGTGCTCCATCCTGATGATCAAAAATCGGCTCCATGGTATTCCCACTGTTCGTAGTTTTGAAAACCCCTCCGGATCCAAATCCCACATAAAATATTCGGGGATTATCAGGGTGTACAGCCAGATCGGTAACACGTCCACTCATAACCACAGGTCCCACCGAACGCATCGGATAATCCCTAAAGATTGAATTAGCTCTTAATTCAGCCCTTTGTTCGATAGAAGCTTCCATCTCTGCAACAGAAGAAGGAGTGACCGGTTGAGCAAGAAGAGAAGATGAGCAGAAAAACAGAACTGCAAAAAATAGAAAACGCATAGTAGTTAGTTTGTTTAATTAGATGAGTGATGATATAAAATGAGAATCAAAAAAGCGGGAAAAGATTTTGGGTTTTATTAGTTTAACCAAGCTGTAGTTCCGCAGTAGAGCTAAAGAACTAGAAAGGATGAATAATATAGTATTCTATATTTTAATTAGTGGATTCGCAATTATGTTTATAGCCGGTGTAACATTAATGGCTTTGGTTGCTTTGGAGGAGAAATCCAGAGATTCTAAAAGTAATTTCTCGAAAGAGTATATTAACTCTAAGTATTCCTTTTTTATTAAGTCAATCTATTTTGGGTTGGCATTGTATATACTTGGATTTGTTATAGTTATACTAATAAATGTAATGGAGTGGAAATAATGCCTTTAAACCTCTTTCCGAAGTATATCTATGGAACCTGAGTTAAAAAGAATAATATGATAAAGCTTTCAATAGTATATATAACTATTTGTCTTTTAAATTTGAACTCTCTGATAATAAATGATATTGAAAAGTATCAGAAGGCTTTTTCAACAATAAAGGAAAGTATGGATGCAAAAGTTTTCCTTGGAGATACATCTCCCTGCATAAATGTATCAGGTGAACTAGGTATACTTGACGATCTTACATTACAGGTTTTAGATATTGACAGTACTGCATTTGAGTTTTACCCTTCAAAAACAAAAGGCTTAGATACAGTTGAAGTTTCAAAACGTCTGGAATATTTCTTTGAGCCTACCATCATGAAAGGGCTAGAAGAGTTTTCAGACTGTAATGATGCTCAAGGGATATTGAACTTTTTCGATATAAATGGAAGTAATAGAGTTATTGCTGAATTAAATAAAGTCAAAAATGATGCTATTGATCCTATGGGGAGTTCTATATTGTTTTTGGTGAAATTTAATCAGGACAATCAGGTAGAAAAACTGACTACAAAAATCATAAATATGAATTAGTACTCTCGTTGACCTTATTCTAAAGATCCAGATTAAGACCCCCAAGATGTTTTAAGTCTGTGACTTAAAACTGATAGAATTGCAAGACTCTGTCTTGCATAGAGGGCAAAGGCTTTTAAACAGGCAAGAATGAACTTGGAATAAGGCAGGGTAAATTATTTTTTCTCCTCATCCTGAATTTCTCGTATGGAATGCAATCCCTGAAGCTCCACCTTCTGCTATAGTAAAATGGAAGCAGGAGTCTGGCAACGAGGTAAAAAGATTGAAGCGCAAACAAGAGAAGAGATTCATTCCTTCTCCAATCCAAAGATAGCTGGCGTTAATGCCTATCCACCTGTATGAGATATAAAGAATTGCAGGACTTTAAAACCAGAAGCTGCCGGATCAAATCATCCAAAACAAAACATTCTCAATTCATTGAAATTTAAGCGAAATACAGCTACCTTTAGGGCTCGGTGAGCGTCGAAAGGCACTCACTTTTTTTGTTTTCGAAATTTGCTGTATGAATCCAGATGTAACCTCAACAATTAAAGAACTTGCACTGCCACTGGCTGAAGAAAAAGGCCTGTTTTTGGTAGATGTAGAGCTTAAAACCGGTGGTGGCACCGAGGTATGGGTATATCTGGATGGCGAAGAAAGAGGTGTGAATCTTGATGAATGTGCAGATATCAGTCGGGAATTGGGATTTCTTATTGACGCACATGAATTACTGGATAACAAGTACCGTTTGAACGTTTCTTCACCAGGACTTAGCCGCCCGCTTACAGACATCAGACAATACAGAAAGAACAAAGAGCGCACGGTAAAAGTGCGTTACTGGAAGACAGAAGAAGACGTTGAGAAACTCCAGGGAATCATAGCCGAAGTTAAAGAAGCAGCTGTTGTGGTTGCCGAAAATGAAAAAGAACAGACTGAGATTCCTTTTGAGTCCATTATTGAAGCAAAAATTATCCCCGTAATATAATAGGCAAGCCCTGATGCAAAACGATTTATCAAAACAGATTATTTCCTCATTTGCTGAGATCGCAAAAGAAAAAGGCATTGATCGTGACCTGTTGCTTTCCATCCTGGAAGATGTATTCAGAACTATGATTCGTAAAAAATACGAAACAGATGACGCGTTCGAAGTAATTTTGAATGCCGACCGGGGAGAGATTCAGATTCTTCATGTCCAGGAAGTAGTTCCAAAAGAAGAGCTTTCTGATCCTGTTGCAGAAATTGTATTGGAAGAAGCACAAAAAGTAGACCCTGACATCGAATTGTATGACGAACTTGCTCAGGAAGTTCAGATTTTGGACTTCGGACGTCGTGCCGTAATGATGGCGCGACAACAACTTGCTCAACGTATTCGCGAGATTGAGAAAGACAACATCTACGAGGATTACACCGATCGTGTAGGTGAAATTATTCTTGGGGATGTTTATCAGGTTCGCCACAACAAAGATATTTTAGTAAACCACAACGGTGTGGAATTACTGCTTCCAAAAAATGAGCAGATTTACAAAGATCGTTACCGAAAAGGAGATACCATCCGTGCGGTTGTGATTGGTGTCCACATGAAGAATGGTAACCCAACGGTTATTATTTCCAGAACTTCAGAATTGTTTTTAGAGCGATTATTCGAAAATGAAATTCCGGAAGTATTCGATGGTATTATTGAATTGGTAAAAATTGCCCGTGCACCGGGAGATCGTTCTAAAGTAGCGGTTCTTTCTCATGATGAGCGGGTTGACCCGGTTGGAGCTTGTGTTGGTATGAAAGGTATTCGAATTCATGCCATCGTACGTGAGCTTCAGAATGAGAATATTGATGTGATCAATTATTCTGCGGATAAAATCGAGTTTATCAAAAGAGCCCTTCAACCGGCAGAAGTTCTCAAAGTAGAGTTAGATCAGGAAGGAGCTAAAGCGAATGTACTCGTTCCTGCGGATGAAGTATCCAAAGCAATTGGTAAAGGTGGAGTGAATATTCGCCTGGCATCAAAATTAGCAGAATGTGAAATTGATGTGTACCGTGAAGTTGAAGAAGAAGATGATATCGATCTGGCCGAGTTTGAAGAAGATTTTGGTGCAGAAACGATCAAGAAATTACATGAAATCGGTTGTGATACCGCTCGTGCAGTTCTTGAGCTGGATGCAGGCGAAATCGTAAGTCGTACCAATGGCGAAATTGATAAAGAGCTCGCAGCTAAAATCATCAACGTAATTGCATACGAATTCGATGAGGAAGCTGGCTAAGCAATTACTCATATTTTTATTTAGTTTTAGAGCACAATATAAAAGCAGAACATGCCCATAAACAGACCAAAACCTTTATTTAAAGTAGCTTCAGAGTTTAATGTTTCTACTCAGTCTATCGTTGATACGCTGGAAGAAAATGACTTCTCCGCAGCTAATCGTCCTAACTTCAAGATAACACCCGAGATGTATGAAGTGTTGGATGGAGTTTATGGGGAAGACAAGGCGAAAAGCCAGGATCATGAGCGTGCCAAAGAAGAATACGAAAGCCGTCGCAGCCAAATGATGAACCAGCGTAACGATAGTGTTACGTTAGATAATATTTTGGAACCTATCGATGCTCTTGAGCCCATCGACGAAGAGGAAGCCCCTTCAGATGTTGAAGAAGAATTGGTTGCAGATTTAGAGCCCATTGAAGAAGAGGTTGAAGAAGAGGAAGAACAGGTTGAGCCAGAGGTTGCTGAAGAGGAACCGGAGGAAGAACCTGAACCCGAAGTAGCGGAAAAAGAAGAAGAGCCTGAAGCCGAGCCTGAGCCACAAGTTGAAGAAGTTGTTGCCGAGGAAGAAGAGCCAGAGGAAGAAGAAGTCGAAGATGAGGAGGAGGAAGAAGATTCAGATGAAGAGACTTCCGATTCTGAGGAAGAAGACGAAGAAGATGACGATGAGGAAGAGGATGAGGAAGGCGAGGAGGATGAAGAAGTCTCTGAAGAAGAAAAACAGAAAATTATTCGTGGCAGAGCTAAGCAGCTGAAGGGGACTAAAGTTCTTGGTAAAACTGCATTTACAAACGACCTGACTTCTGATTCGAAAGTTCGAAAGAAGAGAAAGCGGAAGAAGGACCGTCCGGGATTTGATTCAAAATCGAAAGATGATAAATCGGCAACGAAAGAACGTAAAAGAAAACCATCCCCTAATAAAGACACTAAAGGTAAAGCTAAGTCTAAGACCGAAGTTGATGAGGTGGATGTTGATCGCATGATGCGCGAAACCCTGAAAAAGATGCAGGGTAACAGCACGGTTGGTACTAAGCGGGGTAAACGCCGTCGTCAAAGAAAAGAAGAGAGAGAAGAAGAGCTGCAACAACAGCAGGAAATGGAAGAAATGGATTCCGGTACCATTGAGGTTACGGAGTTCATTACTGCGAACGATCTTGCTGAAGAACTTGAAGTAGGCGTAAACGATATTATTTCTGCTTGTATGAGTATAGGTTTGATGATTACCATCAACCAACGACTTGATGCAGGTACCATTGAACTGGTAGCCAGTGAATTCGGGAAAGATGTAAAATTCATCGATGCGGAAGAACTGGTAGAAGAACTGGTTATTGAAGAGGATGCTGAGGAAGATCTTAAACCTCGCGCTCCGATCATTACAGTAATGGGGCACGTTGATCACGGTAAAACCTCTTTGCTTGATTACATCCGCGAAGAAAAAGTAGCCGAAGGCGAAGCCGGTGGTATTACCCAGCACGTTGGTGCTTATGAAGTTAACCATCAGGGCAAAAAAGTAACTTTCCTTGATACTCCGGGTCACGAGGCCTTTACTGCAATGCGTTCCCGTGGAGCACAGGCAACCGATATTGTAATTCTGGTAGTGGCTGCTGACGACTCTGTGATGCCTCAGACTATTGAGGCGATAAATCACGCCAAAGCAGCAGGAGTACCAATTGTAGTTGCTATAAATAAAATTGATAAAGACGGCTCAACACCGGATAAAATTAAGCAGCAGCTTTCTGAACACGATGTGATCGTTGAAGAGTGGGGCGGAACGGTTCAGTTTGCACTGGTTTCGGCTAAGACAGGTGCTGGAATTGATGACCTTCTTGAAAAAGTATTGATTGAAGCTGAGCTTCTGGATCTTAAAGCAAATCCTGATCGCCGTGCAGATGGGGTGGTACTTGAAGCCCGTCTTGATAAAGGAAAAGGTATTGTTGCCAACATCCTTATACAAAATGGTACAATGAATGTCGGAGACGCATTTGTTGCAGGACCGTGTTTTGGTCGCGTTCGTGCGATGGAAGATGATCATGGCCAACGAATTAAGGCTGCGGGACCAGCAACTCCGGTTCAGTTAACAGGTTTTGATGAAATGCCTCAGGCCGGAGACAAACTGGTAGTAGCTGAAGATGAGAAAACCGCTAAAGAAGTGGCAAATCAGCGTCAGCAGATACGCCGCGAACAAGCGATGCGTAAAACCAAGCACATGACACTGGATGATCTGTCTCGCCGACTTGCTCTTGGTGAAGTTTCTGAATTGAATATCATTATTAAGGCAGATGTGGACGGTTCGATTGAAGCACTTTCCGGGTCGTTGCAGAAAATCAGTACTGATGAAGTAGCTGTGAATATTATTCATACCGGAGCGGGTGCGATTTCTGAATCTGATGTATTATTAGCTTCTGCTTCCGATGCAATCATTATTGGTTTCCAGGTACGTCCTACCGCTCAGGCCCGAAAACTTGCTGAGACTGAAGAAATCGATATCCGACTCTTCAGCGTGATTTATGATGCCGTTGATGAGGTGAGAGATGCTCTTGAGGGACTTCTTTCTCCTGAATTGAAAGAGCAGATGATGGGTATTGTTGAGGTTCGCGAAATCTTTAAAGTTTCAAAAGTTGGAACCATTGCCGGTTGCTATGTTACTGAAGGTAAGATAGACCGAAACAATCCAATTCGAATCATTCGCGAAGGAGTTGTAATCTACGACGGAGCCATCGGAGCTTTGAAACGTTTCAAAGATGATGTGAAAGAAGTTGCTTCCGGATATGAATGTGGTATTAGTATCCAGAACTACAATGATATCAAAGTGGGCGACTCGTTCGAGAGTTACAAGATCACTGAAGAGAAACGTACCCTCGAAGACGTAAATTAATCAACCGAAATCTCATTCCATGAGTTTACGAGTAGAACGCTTAGGTGCACTCCTGAAAAAGGATTTGGCTGAAATTATTCAGAGAGAGTATCAACCTGAAGGTACTTTTGTGACAGTTACGAATGTTCGGGTTACTCCCGATTTATCCATAGCAAAAGTGTACCTGAGTGTGTTTTCTCCTGGAAGAGACGAACAGGTTGTGTATGAATTTATTGATGAGCATGTACCTGCTATTCGCCATACCCTTGCTGGTAAAATCAGGAACCAGGTTCGTAAAATTCCTGAACTTCACTTCTACGCCGACGATACTGCAGAGTATGTGAATAAAATGGAAACGCTCTTCAAAAAAGTAGACGAGCAACCCAAAGCTCCACGCGACGAAGAAGAATAATGGCCAAGCCGCTTCCTTTAGAAACCATTCCGGTTTTCTCTAAAGAGAATCCACCTACTCCTGATTTTGATTATAGTACAGGAGCCATTCTTTTAGTTAATAAAGAAAAAGACTGGACCAGCTTTGATGCGGTTAAATATATCCGGGGACGAGTAAAAACGAAGAAAGTAGGTCATGCCGGAACTTTGGATCCCATGGCAACTGGTTTGTTGATTTTATGTACTGGAAGAGCTACAAAGTCGATCTCACAAATTCAGGACATGCCCAAAACCTATGTGGGTGAAATCACCTTTGGGGGATCAACTCCAAGTTATGATGCAGAATCTGATATAAATGAAACGGCTCCGTTTGATCATATCACAAAAGAGAAGATCGAAGGAATTTTGAAGGAACAATTTTCTGGAGAAATCCAGCAGGTTCCACCCATGTATTCGGCATTAAAGAGGGACGGGAAGAAACTGTACGAACTCGCCCGAAGAGGAAAGACTGTTGAACTGGAAGCACGTCCCGTTACGATTCATGATGTACAAGTTATACAATATGAAGCTCCAAAACTGGTTCTCAGCATAAGATGCAGTAAGGGAACGTACATTCGGTCTATTGCTCATGATTTGGGGTTAGCCTTGGATTCAAGGGGACATTTAAGTGCATTGGAACGAACGCAAATCGGAAGCTATTCTTCAGCTAATGCATACACTCCACACGAAATTGATAAATTGCTAAGACCCGATGGCTAAACTGGTTTACCTGAAAGATATCGAACATAAGCCCAATACCGTGGTTACGGTTGGGACTTTTGACGGAGTACATGAAGGTCACAGGGCATTGATGGAAACCGTGGTAGCCAAAGCAAAGAAAAGGGGAGCGCGAAGCGTAGTGGTTACTTTTGATCCACATCCCAGAACCATCATCAACCCAAAAGGCAGTTCCATCCGGTTGCTCACTTCTCTGAAAGAACGTGCTGAGATTCTGGAAGATATAGGAGTGGATGAGTTATGTGTTATTCCTTTTACCAGAGATTTCTCGCTACTCAGTTCTGAGGAATTTGTACGGGATGTGATTCACTCTAAAATCGGGATTAGCGAATTTGTGATTGGTTATGATCATCACTTTGGGAAAGATCGTTCAGGAACCATTGAAACTTTGGAAAATCTTGGCTCCGAATTAGGCTTTGATGTGTATGTGGTATCCAAGAGAGAGATGGGAGAAGTTACCATAAGCAGTACGGTAATTCGTAAAGCCATTCAGGAAGAAGGGGATATGATCCAGGCTTCGAAATTGCTGGGCAGACCGTATATGCTAAACGGACTCGTAATTCATGGCGATGAACGTGGCCGCAAAATCGGATTCCCAACGGCTAACCTTCAACCAGAGCACCCTGACAAAGCCATCCCAAAAATAGGTATTTACGCGGTTAAAGTAAGAGTAGGTGAGGAATGGTATAACGGAATGATGAACATCGGGCTTCGGCCTACTTTTGATGGAGAAACCAAAACTCTGGAAGTAAACATTTTTGATTTCGATCAATCCATTTACGGAAAAACAGTCCAAATCCGCTTCTTCGACCGCATAAGGGATGAAAAGAAGTTTAGCGGGATTGCAGAGTTGAAAGAGCAGTTGGAATTAGATAGAAATAAAAGTTTAGAAATGCTTGTTGGCTAACGGTTCAACGGTATGACCTGTGCGGAAAGTAGGGAAAGATTCCCAATCACAGCTGAACTCTGAGCCAAAACTTTATTTTGGAATGTTACTTTTCAAAGAACATGGAAAAATGAAGTTTTGGCGGTTGAAGAAACGAGAGTTTATTAACAGCTTCAATCTCCGCATGGGTTATACCGTTTGTTAGGCATCGTTTTTAATGTGTTGAATATTTTTCATTGGACTCAATTTGTTTATCAAATAGATTTCCAGTGATGAAGCTATCCAATAATGATTTGAGGGAAAACCAATAGTCACAATACTTGTCAATTCTGACCAGCTTAAAGATGGCTTGTACCTTCTAATTCCATTTTCAGATTTATATAATCTCCAATATTTCTTGAGTCTATTTCCTAATCCGCTATCCTTATCAGAGCCGAAACCGTTTCCTATACCAGAACCGATATAAACTACCTCATCATCTTTGAGTAAAGCGTAACAACCACGCTTATCATGATTCGGAATAGTACCCAAAAAATGCCAATTAGGAGACCAAACAGGTGGTAATCCATTAGATTCATTCCAATATTGTTTGAAAAAATCTGTTGTTGCATTTTTCAAATCAACTAGATTAGGCATGTCAGTTTTGAAGTTTTGGAGTGTAGCTTGAATTCGGTATAAATGTCTCTTTAATAACGGCACTTTTTATTACTCCAATGGATTTATATAACTCTCCATTTTGATAGCTGTACGTGAAATAAAAAATACCATCAACTACACTTACATTTGTGTCACGTGCATTTATAAATTTCCAGTCTTTAATTATTGATTGATAACGCAGATACTCACTGATTTCGCCTATATAAACGGTATATGCATCTTTTTCATTATTACGCAGAGTAATATTTATGATACCGGTTACAATATTGTTTTGATCGAAATGGATACCTATTGTTTCAGTTAAAGCAGCACCTCCATTTCCAAGTTGAGATTTGTCAATTTCATATTCTATTGTGAAAACTTTGCAACTACAGTCGTCTCCTTTTGATTCTATGAAACCGCCAGTGCGAATTTCATTGGGCATTTTTTGACCAACTTTGATCTGACTCAAGAATGTTTGACTAAATAAATTAGTGTTAAGCGAAATTGATGCAAGTATTGTTAATATCAAAAATCTCATAATAAATGGGTCTTATGGTGCCTAACATAGGAATAACACGCATTGAGTTGGTGTTATCCGAGTTTCATCTTTAAGTATTGTTGGTGTTACTGTGGTAAATAAACGGAATAACACGAAGTAAAGTGATTTACTGGATAAGTACAAACATCATTGTATTCCTAGAAATTTTTAGTAAAAAATTTAACCTATTCTGAGGTCTACCTTCGGAATTCAGTCTGGAAGCTCCTGCATCATTTCTTGCAAGCGAAGCTGAAGCTTCATGAATCCATTCCCAACAAGGACGTTGGGAACGAGAGCAAAAGATTTGGAAGTGTTTTCTTAAAACTGAAATATGAAGCAAAGGCTTCAAATTTTTAGTTACTTACTACATATCTTAATTCCATCATAGTAAGCGTGAATTTTCTCTTTAGTTTAAAAATAACACTTAGAACCTTAGTCAAGGAAAGGCAGTATGTATCAATTAATCTGATAAGTTTTGCAATCGGATTAATGTGCTGCATGTTTATTTTCCAATACGTTAAGTTTGAACTAAGCTATGACGCTTTTCATGAGGATGCAGAACAAATATACCGACTTGAAACTACGGTATTTGGAGAAGGGGTAACAACCAGATATGCAAATTTAGCAAATGCAAAAATGCTTATCGATGTAGTTGAAAGACTGCCTGAGATAGAAACTCAGAGTTTATTCGCAAAGTTTGGAGTTCTGAATGTAGAAGCTCGAAAAGAGTTATTCGCCGAACCTAATGGGATAGCAGCGGATGCTTCTTTTTTTAAAATGTTTTCGTTTGAGTTGTTTGGTGGAAACCCTGAAGAAGTGTTAGCAAAACCAAATAGCTTGGTAATTTCCAAGAAAGCTGCTGAAAAATATTTCGGAGGCACTGATGTAATTGGAAAATCTCTGAAGTTCAACTTCCAAGACAAAAATGAAATTTTAATAATAACAGGGGTACTTAAAGATATTCCCCTAAACTCACACTTTCGTTTTGATTTTGTAACATCGGAAGACGTTTTTCAAAAAATTTATGGGTACAAAATTGATGAAGTATCTCTTGCTTATAGCTATCTGAAACTTTCAAATAACGCGATTCTCAGTGAGGTAGAGAGAAAGGTTCAGGAGATATACTTAAAAAGCCCAGATGGAGAATTTGGCAATAAAGTCTTTCACTTAAAACCCTTATTGGATATTCATTTGAATTCGTCGGCAAGAGGTGAGCTTTCTACCAATAGCCAAAGGTTTTTCGTGCATATCCTTGTTTTGGTAGCATTTTTAATTTTGGGCTTGGGATGTTTCAACTTTGTTACTCTTGCAACTGCAAAGTCAATACAAAGAGCAAAAGAAATCGGGATACGAAAGACACTGGGAGCAGGAAGATTTGCAGTAGCGATTTCATTTTTGTTGGAATCAATAACTTTAACCCTTTCAGGTTTAGCAGTTGCTTATTTACTGATTTGGTATGGTCTCCCATATTTTAATGAGATTATCGATAAAAAATTTGTTTTTGACGGGTTTGTACAAGCTGATTTTGTTTTAACAATGCTGGGAGTTGTTTTATTAATTGGTTTGATTTCCGGAATATATCCAGCTCTGGTCTTATCTCGCCACAGAGTTACTTTGTTATTAAAAAAAGTAAGCAAAGGGAATAGCTCAGGCAGTTTACTTTGGAGAAGTGTGGTAATAACTCAATTTTCAATTACACTCATCCTTTTTTGTACTACATCGGTAGTTCAAAATCAGGTCAATTATATATATGAAAAAGATCTGGGTTTCAGCAAAGAGCAAATTATCACATTTCAAAATTATTTAAAGGGTGATAGACTGCAAGAATTTAAAGAAGTGCTAACTAAAAACTCATCCATAGGTTTGGTTTCATCATCATCATACGTTCCCGGAACTTCAAATACGAGCGGAGTAGCTCAGGTTCGAATTGATAGTATTGATACAAATTATTCATTTAGCTGGGTGGCTATTGATCCTGACTATTTCAATCTCTATGGTATTGATATAGAAAGCGGACGAAATTTATCCCATGAGTTTTCTTCAGATTCTTTGCACTCGTTTTTAATCAATAAAACAGCGGTGGAAGTTTTGGGTTGGAAAGAACCAATCGGAGAAAAAGTAACTGCGTTTGGAAAGGAAGGATATGTAGTGGGGATAGTGAGTGATTTCAATTTTCTCTCGCTCTATAATGATGTGCCTCCAATGATTTTTGTAACTGAGAGCGAGTTGAACTTTCAAACTTCCATCAAGCTAAGTACATCTGAAAACCTCAATGAAACGCTTGCCTATATTGAAAATGTGTGGAAGGATTTTATGCCTGGAATAGCATTTACATATCAGTTTGTTGACGATCAATATGCAAACCTGTATAAATCTGAAAAAAAAGCCAAAACGCTGTTTACTGTTTTTTCCATACTCGCAATATTCATTTCAATTTTGGGATTAGTAGGGTTTACTTCTTATTTGGTTCAACAAAGAAAAAAAGAAATTGGAATTCGAAAAGTTTTAGGTGCTACAATTAAGGATGTGCTTCAGCTTTTCTATTCAGGGTATTCGAAACTTTTTCTGGCATCACTCTTAATTTCTATGCCTTTGGTTTATTTAATAACAAAAGAGTGGATGAGTTCTTTTTCATTTCACTTTGATATAAGTCCAGTTGTGTATTTGATCCCAGTAATTATAGTGACGATTGTTTTCTTGATATCGATTACGCTACAAGTAGGTAAGAATGCTACTGAAAATCCGATTGATGTAATTAAGACTGATTCTTAGAAAAAACATATTAAAAGTAGATGAAGGCTTGTATAGTCAAATGATGAATATCGGAGTCCGCCCAACTTTTGATGGAGAAACCAAAACTCTGGAAGTAAACATTTTTGATTTCGATAAGCTCATCTACGGTAAAACAGTCCAAATCCGCTTCTTCGATCGTATTCGGGATGAAAAGAAGTTTAGCGGGATTGCAGAGTTGAAAGAGCAGTTGGAATTGGATAAACAAAAAAGCGTAGAAGTGCTTGCTGATTAATATTAAACTAGTTCCGAAGGTCTACCTTTAGAATTCAGTCTGGAAGCTCTTGCATCATTTCTTGCAAGCGAAGATGGAGCTTCATGAATCCATTCTCAACGAGGACGTTGGGAACGAGATCAAAATCAAGTAACCTTTTGCCTCTCAATTTTTTACAGTTCTTATTATTTCAAAAGCGTTAATTGCTTCATTACTTTTTACTATTAATTCAATTTCACGATCATGAAAAAACAAATATTATTTACTCTACTTATTGCTTGTATTTCATCAACAGCATTCTCCCAGTCAACTGTATTAGATCAGTTGATTGTTGACATGGAAAGAAACAAGGCTATGTCGCTCTCTTACGTTGAAGCCATGCCTGCAGATAAATTCGACTACAAACCAACTGATGAAGTAAGAAGTTTTGCAGCACAGTTTTTGCACATTTCTCAAGGTATGATTGGTTTATCCTCCAACGGAACAGGTGCAACCCCTATATTTCAGGGCGAAAACCTGGAAGCTACCGAAGCCTACCATAACAAAGAAGAAGTCACAAGGATTCTAACTGCGAGTTACGATTTTGCAATTAAGAGTATGAAAGAAATGGACCGTTCAAAGTTGGATGAAGTAGTTGTTCGGGGTCAGTTTGAAGTCACCCGACTTGGCTGGATTAGCAAAACTATAGAGCATAATACACACCATAAAGGGCAATCTGCTGTATACCTGAGAATGAATGGGATTACTCCTCCTCAGTATCAATTGTTTTAAGTTATTTATCCTTAACGACCATTGTTGCTTACATACAAAACCCGTATCTTTGCACCCTATTAAATCGATTTAAAGTTATAACTGAATATTGCAATGAGCATAACTGCAGAAGAAAAAAAAGAAATTTTCAAAAAGTTTGGTGGAGAAGAAGCCAATACAGGCACCACTGAAGGTCAGATCGCACTTTTTACCCACAGAATCAATCATCTAACTGAGCATTTAAAAGAAAATCAGAAAGACCACGCTTCTCGTCGTGGATTATTGAAATTAGTTGGTAAAAGACGCCGTCTGCTTAACTACTTGATGAAAACCGATATCGCAAAATACCGTGAGCTTATTAAAGAGCTTGGTATTCGTAAATAATTTAAAGGCTCCAACTCTTGGAGCCTTTTTCAATTCTTCCCGCCTCATTTTAGCTTATCAATCAACCTGATTTAATGGCGGGAATAAAGCAATAAAACAAACAGACAAATAAAATAAATGAAAGAAGATTTTAAAAATATAGAATTTGCACCGGGAAAGGTGCTATCCGTAGAAACAGGCCGAATAGCAAAACAAGCTGATGGTTCTGTTGTTGTAAAAATGGGGGACACCATGGTGCTTTGTACTGCGGTAAGCGCCAAAGAACCAAAACCGGGACAGAGTTTCTTCCCGCTAACTGTAGATCATAAAGAGAGTTTTTCTGCTGCGGGACGTTTCCCCGGTGGATTTATGAAAAGAGAAGGTCGTTCAAACGAAAAAGAAGTTCTTTCCAGTCGTTTAATTGACCGTGTACTTCGCCCGCTTTTCCCAAAAGGATATGTATGTGATACTCAGGTGATTTCAAGTGTGATTTCATCCGATGACGAAAATGATGGGGATGTACTTGGAGCTGTAGGAGCTTCATTAGCTATTCACTTATCCGACATTCCATTTGATGGCCCAATGGCAGAAGTGAGAGTTGGACGTATTAATGGAGAGTTTGTAATCAACCCAACTGTATCTGAGCTTACAGAGAGCGATATCGATATGGTAGTGGGTGGTACTGAAGACAGTATCCTCATGATTGAAGGAGAGATGAAGGAGATTTCTGAAGCTGAGATGCTGGATGCAATCAAAGCCGCTCACGAAGCCATTAAGAAATTATGTGATTTCCAGAACGAGCTTCGTAAAGAACTCGGAAAAGAAAAAAGAGAATATATTCCTCCTGCTGTTGATGAAGATCTGGAATCTAAAGTTAAAGGTCTTGCAGAAGCAGCTATCGTTGATATCGTAAATATTGGCCTCAATAAAGAGGATTACAACGGTAAAATTAAAGAAGCTAAGAATGAAGCTATAGCAAAACTCGAAGAAGAATTTGCTGATGATGATGACGCTTCTGATAAGCTTTCTGAAGCTAACAAGATTCTTGGTAACATCGAAAAGAACGCTCTCCGTAATATGATCCTCGAAAAAGGTCGTCGTATTGACGGTCGTTCTACTACCGACATCCGTGATATCTGGACTCAGGTTGGATATATCGCACGTGCACACGGCTCTTCGATTTTCACCCGTGGTGAAACTCAGGCGCTGGTTTCAGCGACTTTGGGAACACGCCGTGATGAGCAAAGCGTAGATACCTTATTTGATCAGGAAGCAAAGCAGTTTTATCTGCACTACAACTTCCCACCATACTCTGTTGGTGAAGCAGGTTTCATGAGAGGTCCCGGTCGACGTGAAATCGGTCACGGTCACCTTGCAGAGCGTTCGCTAAGAATGATGATGCCTACCTTCGAAGAATTCGGATACGTAGTTCGTGTGATTTCAGACATCACAGAATCAAACGGATCGTCTTCGATGGCTTCTGTTTGCGGTGGATCGATGGCAATGATGGATGCTGGTGTTCCTATCAAAAAGCCGGTTGCAGGTATTGCAATGGGAATGATTGTAGGTGAAAACAACACGGCTATCCTTTCTGATATTCGCGGTGAAGAAGATTTCATGGGAGACATGGATTTCAAAACTGCGGGTACTTCAGATGGAATTACCGCTTGCCAGATGGATATGAAAGTACAGGGAATCAGCTTCGAAACTATTGAAGAAGCTCTTGCTCAGGCACATACTGGCCGTATACACATACTTGGTGAAATGGCGAAAACAATTTCTTCACCAAGAGAAAGCATTTCTCAATATGCTCCTCAATTCCTCAGAATGGAAATTGATGGTAGCGATATTGGTGCTGTAATCGGACCTGGTGGTAAAGTGATCCAGACTCTACAAAAAGAGACTGGAACTGACATCATGATTGAAGAAGATAGTAACGGCAAAGGACAGATTACTATTTCTGCTAACGATCTTAGCAAAGCTGAAGAAGCTAAAAACCGTATCAAAATGATTGTAGGTCACCTTGAAGAAGGCGCAACTTACAAAGGTGTGGTTAAGTCCATCAAAGACTTCGGAGCTTTTGTTGAAATTGCTCCTGGAAAAGACGGATTGCTTCACATCTCTGAGATTGATCACAAACGTGTAGAGAAAGTTTCTGATTACCTTCAGCTTGGAGACGAGCTGGATGTGAAACTACTTAAAGTAGAACATGGCGGAAAGCTCAGACTTTCCAGAAAAGCATTGATCGAAAGAGAATGATATATCGCTCTCTATGCTAATTTAAGGCGCTGCTCTAACCGGGCAGCGCCTTTTTTTTATAGACCCCATCTGTCTTCCCCTTGGTAAGGGGAAGAACTCGCTGACAAAATTCATAATTAGATAAAGAGCTCCCTCCCCTTACCAAGGGGAGGGTCGGGGTGGGGGTCAATAGAAAGCTGTGTTAAATAATGCGCATCAAACTAAAACGCAAAGAGTCCGCCCTCTGAATTCAAAACAAGTTTGAATTCTGTCTCCCTCCAAAGGGAGACAGTTATTGTCCCTCCTTTGGGGAGGGACAGATCAGCACACTTGTGTGATGATCAGGGAGAGGACATGCCGTGAGATATTTCACAAACCATTACTGATTCTCGGTATCAATAATAGTATATTTGCACGCATCAAAAATAAGAGACGCATAACAGAATATTCTGCATGGAAAACCTGAAAGAAATTGATTTTATTCGCAAAACCACGCTTGATAATGGACTCAGAATTGTAACTGAGCATATCGAAAGCGTAAAAAGTATTTCGGTTGGGATTTGGGTGAAAACAGGTTCCAGAAATGAAACTGAGGAACAGGGAGGAGTAACACATTTTCTGGAGCACATGCTGTTTAAAGGAACAGATTCCAGAACTGCATTTGATATCGCACAAAGCATGGAATCAGTTGGTGGATATCTGAATGCTTTTACTTCTTCAGAGTACACCTGCTATTACGCCCGTTGCGTAGAAGACCAGTTGGATCGGGCACTAGATGTACTTTCTGATATGGTGCTTCATCCATCATTTCCCGAAGAAGAGGTAGAGAAAGAAAAGAAGGTGGTTATCGAAGAGATGAAAATGTACCGCGATTCTCCGGATGATTATCTCTTTGAGGAATTCAGCTCTAAAATGTTTGAGGGTCATGCGTTGGGCCGTCCAATTTTAGGTACCGAAGAAACCGTTTCTGCTTTCTCTCGTGATGATTTATACAACTATATGGCTGATCGTTATAAACCTTCAAATCTTTTGGTTGCGGTAGCCGGACATGTATACCATGAAAAAGTAGTAGAAGTAGTAAAAAACTACTTTAATCAGCTCGACTATGATTCTGTGGTTAATGGGAAGCAACCTATTGAAGAGTTAAAACCAGAGAAGCTCGAACTCACCAAAGCTATTGAGCAAACGCACTATATCCTGGGAAGAAGAGGGCTAAATTTTGACCACGAAGATAAGTATCTGCTTCTGTTAGCAAATACGATTCTGGGAGGAGGAATGAGCTCTCGGTTACATCAGAATGTGCGCGAGAAATACGGGTATTGCTACTCTATCCAGGCCTTTAACCAATCCTATTCAGATACCGGAATATGGGGAGTATATGTGGGAACTGATAAAGAATATGTAGAGCATGTGCATGAATTGGTAGTAGCGGAACTTGATAAAATCCGAAATGAAATTGTTCCTGCAAAAGAACTGGAAGAAGCAAAGTCTCAACTAAAAGGAAAGCTGTTACTTTCGCAGGAGAATACCAGTAATCGAATGATGCGATTAGCTAAAAGTGAACTTTATTTCGATCGCTTTGTTACGTTGGATGAACTCGAAGAAAACATTATGAATGTAACCGCAGAACAAATTCAGGGATTCGCCAAAGACTTCTTCGACCAGAAATATTATATGGAAGCCGTATTAACCCCTAACGGGGAATTATAAATTATGAATGCTGAATTTTGAATGAAGACTTTGTCACTTCGAGTGAAAACGAGAAGTCTAAAGAGCTAACCGAAGCCTCAAGAACCTTTAGATGTCTCACATGCGTTCTACATGACAAACAATTCAAAATTCAGCATTTAAAATTCAAAATTATAAAGTAAATGATCTACATCAATCAACTCGCAAACCATGTTGATAACACCGTAACGTTGAAAGGTTGGGTGTATAATTACCGCAGCAGCGGAAGTCTGGTATTCATCGAAATGAGAGACGGAACCGGCCTCACACAGTGTGTAGTGGCCAAGGATGACGTCTCAGAAGAAGCATGGGAGGCTGCGACTTCATTGAAGCAGGAAAGTTCGCTGGAAATTACTGGTACAGTTAAAGCCGATGATCGTAGTATCGGCGGACATGAAATCCATGTATCAGATGTAAATGTGATTCAGGTTGCGGAAGATTACCCGATTACTCCCAAAGAGCATGGCGTTGAGTTCTTGATGAATAACCGTCACTTATGGCTTCGAAGTCAGCGCCAGTGGGCGGCAATGAGAGTTCGTAACGAGATCATTTTTGCGATACACACCTTTTTTCAGGAGCGGAATTTTGTACAGATGGATTCCCCGATTTTTACCGGAAATGCTGCGGAAGGAAGTACCACGTTGTTTGAAACTGAATTCTTTGAAGAGCCTGCCTATCTTGCTCAAACAGGTCAGCTGTATGGAGAAGCGATGGCCATGGCACATGGCTTGATTTATACTTTTGGTCCTACGTTCAGAGCTGAAAAATCCAAAACACGGCGACACCTTTCCGAATTCTGGATGATAGAGCCGGAAATGGCATATTATGATCTGAAAATGAATATGGATCTTGCAGAAGACATGATTCGCTTCATTGTGAAAACAGTGTTGGATAAACGTAAAGCCGAACTGGATATCCTGGAAAGAGATACTTCAAAGCTTGAAGCTCTGGTTAAGAATTCATTCGTGCGAATGACCTATACGGAAGCGGTAGAAATTCTTACCAGCGAAGCTACTGCCAAGATGCTGGATGACATGCTTGATGCAAGAAAACAGGAAGAAAAAAATATCAAGCAGGAGAGGGAGGAGATTAAGAAAGAACATGGTTCTGCAAAAAAGTGGAGAAAGAATCAGATTGATGCCCGCATTAAAGAAATTAGTTCTCGACTGGATCAAATAGAGGAAGATTACCGCAATATTCCACAATGGAAAGAATCGGCTCAGAATTTTGAATGGGGCAACGACTTCGGCGGAAGTGACGAAACCGTGCTAACCATGCAATACGAAGTTCCTGTAATGGTGACCCACTGGCCGGCTGAAATCAAAGCGTTTTACATGAAGCGAGATGAATCCGGTAAACATGCCCTGGGTGTCGATGTTCTTGCTCCTGAGGGCTACGGCGAGATCATTGGTGGAAGTCAGCGGGAAGACGATCTCGAACTCATGCACGAACGCATTGAAGAGGAGGGACTCGATAAAGAAGTCTTTGAGTGGTACCTGGATTTACGTCGCTATGGAACCGTTCCTCATGCCGGCTTTGGTCTAGGGCTGGAACGCACCGTTGCGTGGCTCTGTGGCCTTTCTCACGTCCGTGAGACTATTCCATTCCCAAGGATGATGGGGAGGCTTAAACCGTAGGTTTCTAGCAATGGACTTATTTCAAAGTCCGTTGCCAATTATCTAAACAAAGTTAGTTGCATACTGCATCTGCACCATTCTTTAATAACTTTGCTATGTATCCTACAACAAAAGGAAGTAATACAGGTGCTATTCCTCCTCCTAAAACAGGAATTAATCCTAGAAGCACCGCTTTTATAATATCTTTAATACCTCCATCAACTTGTACTTTTACTACATCACAAAATACTTTTTTAATTGCCCGTTTGAGTTTACGAAACTTTGGAAGTCGAACTCTGAATCTGTGATTAATTAAAAGTGTTTCTGCCAAGGAGAAGTTTAGATTTTCTATTTCTTCTTCTTTAAAATTGATAAGAATTTTTTCGGATTCTTCGTGATCAAGAAAGTCTATGAAAAGAGGATTTTCAAGTTCTCTGTTCATATATCTATCTATATATTCATCACTATTTTCTGCAAGTGCGGCTGCTTCTAGGGCTAAGTAGTTAATCCATTCTTCTGTAATTTGATCTTCAGAATTAAAAAGAGTTTCCATTTGTATAAAATTAGTTAAGGCTTACTATATAATTGAAAACTTCCGCTATTAAATAACTACATAATCATGCTGTTTATTTGGACTGAAATACACTACTTATTAAATATTGAATGTCAAAGAAAAAGGCCTTCCTGCACGTAGCCAGCCGTTTCAAAGTATTGAATTGCTGACAGGTCGTTTCGACAAAGGCAGGGAGGTGGCTTGCAAAAGCGAGGCGTTGCAAGACGGAGGGTGTCCTTTTCGGCAACTGAGCCATCCACAAACACACTTCATAATATCATTTGCACAACTATATTGATCTCCCCTTGAGGGAGACTTCTTAATAATTACTTTTGTAACTCATCAAAAGGTCAAATCTCTTACATTCTAAAAAAGACTAAAACTATGAATCTGTTCGTACGCATTAGCTTAGCACTACTTTTTATAACCGGGAGTTCTATCCCAATACCTGCTTTCCAAAATGATGATTTATCCGATGATTTTGAAACGGCTGGAGAACTAACCGGATTTATTACCAATAATCCCAATTCATTGCCCGATGTGATAAAAGTGGCTGGTCGGTACCGGGCAAATGTGATAAACAACGATAATAACATCACGCTTCATTTTAATGAGTTTCAAGGAAGATTGGACGCTAAACTTTTAGCTTTCCCCTTTGAGTTTATCGCCCGGAACATAGGGATTGGTACTCAGGAAGACTCACAAACAGCGCCCGGTTCTTCCGGAGATCCCTATATCTTTTCAGGAGTTCAGGTTCATGTTCCTGAGTTGGAATCCAGAAATTCATCGCATGTTGTGGTAGGTCATCGCGGACCAACTGAATTTACGATTGAAGGGAAAAATACGTTAAACGGAGCTTCAAGTGTCAATGATGCCGGTGAAGGTATTGTGCCTGATGGAAGAGCAGACATCAGAATTGTCGGTAATGAAGACCAAACCATAACGGTATATTGGCAACTGCCGGATCAAGCTGAGGACAACTGGATTTTATATAATGATACCGGAACCCTGCCCGGAACGGCTCCAACCTATGGGGATAGTGTATATGTTGGCTTGATTACCTATGTTTTTGAACAGAATGGTCTTCCTTTTGTGGGAACTTGTGATGGAATTGAAGTCACTCAGTTAACAGCTACTTCTAGTGAGATTACAGAAGAACCGGCTAGGTTTTCGCTGGAACAGAATTATCCTAACCCGTTCAACCCAACTACAAAAATTACTTTTACCTTAGATAAACCCGGTTTTACAAGTCTGATTATCTATGATGCATCTGGCAGGAAAATTTCAACCTTAGCGGGGAAACAGTTTGCTGCGGGACTTCATACCTTAGATTTTGATTCAAATTCTCTGGGTAGCGGCACTTATTTTTACACCCTTACGGTAGAGGGGAAAAGCCTGACCAGAATGATGAGCATTATAAAATAATCTAGCTCAGATAGTCTTTGATTTTCGTAATCCTGAAATTTCGATCGATCGAATATATTTTTTCATCCTGTTCAATGAATTCATAAAGCTGAAGGGATAGAGCAAAATAGGAAAGGCTTTGCTTGTGCTTTTCAGAGATATCAAAATTCTCCTCTGCCAGCTCATAAAAAATATCCGCCAGAATATTCAGATGTTCGTTTGTGAAGCCAGTCTCTTTTTTCAGGTAGGGTATACCTTGCTCTTTAAGAATTGAGGAAAGCTCCTCTAAATCAAATCCAAGCTCTTCTTTAAGTACCTCATTGGTATATGCGACTGCTTCATCTTCTTGCCCATGTTGCTTGATTCGCAAAACCTGTGTAAGAATAGTATTCAGCACTTGAGTCAATTGCTGAATTTGCCGCATTATATAATCCTGACTAAACATACCAAAGGATAGTTATTAGAAGATCATATACCAAGCTTCAAAAAAAGCTATTAACTAACTTTCTAAAGACTTTATTGATCCATATTGTGATGGTTATACACATCTTACTAACTTTGGATAAAATTTATCTACAAGATTGAATAAGGACGCGTTTATCATATTAGTTATCTCGCTTGGGGTATTGGTCGGCATCGAAGTTATAATGCAATTCATGCACTACCTCGATGTGAGGAATAATCCTGCAAAGTATGAGCAGCCGGAATTAGCTTTTCAATTTAATGAAGATTACCTGGTAGAACTGGTTCCGGGAATTGAAAAAACTTATGTACGAAGTCAGGAGAATGGGGGAGATTCAATTTCGTGGAAAGTAAATTTTGGTGGATTCAGAGGCTCACCAATTAAAGACCAAAGTGATTTCAGAATTATGGTTTATGGAGATTCAAATATCCAGGCCAGGTTTTCTGTTGAAGAATCAACTTATGTGTACAAACTTGGACAGTATTTAAAGGAAACTCAAAGAAATGACATAGAAGTCATAAATGCGGGAGTTGTCGGATTTGGCCCTGACCAGTCGTTGCTAAAGTTTGAGCAGGAAGTGGATATTTATGAACCGGATTTGGTGATTCTAAACGTGTTTGCAGGAAATGATTTCGGGGATATCATCAGGAATCGATTGTTTGAATTGGATAAGAAAGGGGATTTAATGAAAACTTCTTTTAAAATAGCACCGGATCAGGAGTTTCAAACAGAAGAAAATTTTAAGATAAGGTTGTTAGAATGGACAAAATCAGTTCGGGAAGGTATGGATGAGCGAAGAAATGAACGGAAAGCAGTCGATGATCCTGAAGCCTATGAACGAGGAGTATTCAACTATTTTGATGAAGCGAACAGAAAGGCGTTTGAGATATATAAAAACGGAGAAAAAAGGTTTTTCTCACACTTTCAGGATTCCTATGAGACAGATTTAGCAACTAATCCTATGTCAGAGGCTTCAAAAGAAAAGATGTTATTGATGAAGGCACTTCTTTCCAGAATGAACGATCTGGCAAATGAAAAAGGAGTCCAATTTCTAGTTCAGATCCTGCCGTCATCAACCGATTTAACTCCCTCGAATTATGTACTGGGAAATGAGTTTCTAAAAAGAAATTTTTCAGAATATGATCAGATTCGTTTAACGAATATTCTTCTTGAAATAACCAAAGAGTTGGAGATTGCTTCTGTAGATTTGTATCCGGTCTTTTCGAATAATAATCCTGAATCTTTGTTTTTCAGAGGAGAAAACAATCATTGGAATGACAAAGGGCAAAATCTAGCGGCCAGGGAAATGGCAACGTTTATTTCAGACTCTTTATTAAGATAAGATTGCTAGTATTTCTTTTTTGAAACCCTATTGTTGGTGATAGGATTCTGAGCAGGCGAGACAAATCGTTTCACGTCTTCACTTCTTTTCTTTCGGTGTTTGGTACTTCTTCCGGAAACTCTTTTTCTCCATCGCTCCCAGCTTTTACGTTTCAGGCTACGACGCATAAACTCAATTACTTCAGGTTCAGAAAGTCCAAATTGAGCTTCAATAGCATCAAAAGGGGTGCGATCTTCCCAAGCCATTCCAATGATTCGGTCTACTTGATGAGGTTGAAGGTTATATTTTTCGACGTAGTTTGTGCTCATATTCACTGCTAAGAACACTTTTACAATACAAGCGTTCAGTCTACATTTACTTTATTAGCCAGTGTATCATTATGATGAAGCAGAAGAGAGCGAAGGTAACTTCCGATAAAGTTTACACCATCAAAACCGGCCTTTTTAGCCGCTTCATCTTCTTCTTCGAAACTGGTGCTCCCGCCGCCGGCGAAATCCTGAATATTGTAGTAGGCCCCGATTGTCAGGATATCCCAGGAAGGACCAAATACTCTGGTAAAGATGAAGTTTCCTTTATGATTGATGTGGCTATAGAATTCATTCTCCATTTTTCTCTGTTCGAGAAGTTCAGCTTGTTTCCCGGCCAATGCAGTAAAAATCTCAATATGGAAATAACCATACTCTTCGAACCATTCATTGAATAGTTCCTTGCCTGGTCCTTCAATAATTCCTTCTTCCTGAAAACTGACAAGATTATGGTATGAATCGCCATACGATTTCTCAATCGTTTTGGAAGCAGTTCTATTCATCATTTGTTCTTCTGAGAAATACGAAGTCAGATTATCAATAGGGTAGATGAGCATCAAGTCCCAATGATCTCCCTGACTATGTCTCAATAAGTAAGGTTTTTCGATTCCAAGTGATTTATAATTAGAAATATCTTCCTTAATCACTTCGATCAATTGCAGCAAATCTCCTGGGTTGGCGCGAAGTAAAGTGAGTTTATATTGTTGCTCCTGAGAAAGCAGTAGGGTAGAAGAGAAAGCGAGGATTAATAAAAAAGGAATTTTTTTCATCAGCTTTAATAAATGTTTATATCAGAATTTGAAGAAAGTAGATATAAGCTGAAGATTTTGAAATAAAAAAGAGTCCCGAAAAGACTCTTGTGGACTTAAACATGTGTTTTACTGCCATCAAGCATGAATTATTTTAAATTTATACGTCCATAAAAATTTGTTTTAATTTGTAATTTGGATTCTGTTTCAATCAGTTTTGATATCCATTCTCCAAGAAATAACTTATAGCCATTGTTCTATCGTGTTTTTCACTTTTTTAATAGTTCATTCCGATATTTTATCATTCGGATAATAAGTTCTTTTGGCATTGGTCTGTCTAATGGAAACTGAACCGAACCTTTAGCTCTTTTGTATTCGCTCAATTCCGATTCGAATTTTTCCATAGTTGTTGGGTGTGGATAAAGTCCAACGTGTTTTTTATACCCCGCAATCATAATCTGCTGTTCCCTTTTTCCATTTTCGACTAAAGCATAAGCAGGAATATTATAGTTTAGCAGTTCCGTGGCTTCTGGTTCCACTTTTAGAATACATTCTTTTAATTCTAAAAGCTTCTTTCTTACGTTATCCGGTTGAGCATCAAAATATTCGTTCACATTTTTATACTCCACTTTTCTACTCATTTTCATTCCAATTTAATTGTCGATTGGGTTTTGCACATTTCATACAACTAAATATATGTTACTGATTTTTCTATCTAAGGGGATCAATAAGAAATTGAATCCACTAACCGTACAATCTTTCCTCATACTCTGCTTCCAAAGGCATGTGCACGCTCCAGAATCCACCAGGCTTTTTACCTTCAAGTACATTGCGAAGGATGTTAAGGTGTGTATGCCAGCCTGCACTTACTCCAACTTTGAAATCTTTAGTATCTGGTACTTTGGTATGAATAAGAATCAGTTTTACTTTATCACCTTTATGCTCAGAAAGCTTGAATATCACTTCAGAAGAAGAGCCGTCACCTTCATCCCACGAGTAACTAAGCAAGTTGTAGGGCTCCCAGGCAAGTACTTCTCCGGTCATAGTAACCTGATCGGGCATATCACTGTATTTTTCAGGAGTAGGTTCGGGAGTGTCGCTTATCTTTTGGTTATCAAAGTGATGCGTGACTTTTCCTCCCACTCGCGGCTCTACATCTCCACCGGAAAGCCACTTTGCTTTATGTTCAGATTCGGTTAAACATGCCCAGACTGTTTCTATAGGCCCTTTTAGTATTCGCTCCAGCGTTAATGTGTCGTTTTCTATCAAAGTTGCATAGTCGTTCATTGTTAAGAATATTAAGATTGAATGTTAGATAAGTGTTGGTCGAGACAATCAAAGCTGGAGTTCCAACCTTCCTCAACGCCCATTTTGGCATGCAGATCCCGATCTCTTTGAGTTGGATGAGTCATTGTCAGAGTGAGTTTGGTCTTACCTTCTATATCTTCGAAAATAGCTGTAAGAGTATCTATTCGAGGAATTTCCATATCCATTTTTTCAGCCATCTCTTTGTACTCATCTCCAAACTCATCGGTGGTTATAATCTTTTTATTTTCGATGATCTCCAGGAATTTCCCCGTAACGGGATATTCTGTCCCATCAGGACCGGTCATTACAAATTTGGACCTTCCCCCGACTTTGAATTCATATTCTTCTACCCGGGTTGTAAATCCTTCGGGACCCCACCATTGAGCAATATGCTCAGGTTCAGTCCAAGCCTTATAAAAAAGTTCAACAGGTGCATCAAAGACTCTGGTTATGATAATAGGATGAACTTTATTAGTATTTTTTGCAGTCATTATTAATCCTTTTTTTGAAGTGTTTTAAGATAGTTTTCAAGTCGGTCTAAACGGGAGTTCCAAAGTTTCCTGTTTTTTTCTACCCAATCGCTTACAGGCTCAAGTTCTTCAGGTTTTAATTCGCAAATACGTTCTCTGCCTTCCTGCTGAATATCTATCAGATTACACTCTTCCAAAATTTTAATATGCTTTGATATAGCAGGGCGGGAGATTTCAAATTGATCAGCAATGCTGTTAAGGTTCAATGAATCGCCTGAAGCCAGGAGAGTAATAATATCTCTTCGGGTTGGATCAGCAATGGCTTGAAAAACATCTCTTCTCATAATTCCAATTATTTAAGTAACCGATTGGTTACTAATATATATGTAACCATTTTGTTACGCAAATAAATTTTATTTTAGTTTTTTAGTGAGGGGTATAGTTCGTTTATTCGGCGGATGAAAAATCATATCCCGCGTCATATTCTACCTGTTATTGTAATTGCTCAGTTTGCCGGAACCTCGCTTTGGTTTGCGGGAAACGCAGTGGTAGACGATCTGATATTCGAACTGAATTTATTGGAAATGTTTGTCGGCTTTATCACAATGGCGGTGCAGGTAGGGTTTATAGTGGGCACACTTGTTTTCGCTTTTCTGAATATTGCCGATCGTTTTTCTCCCGTTAAAGTCTTCCTGTTTTGTGCTCTTGCCGGATCGGTGTTTAATCTGACTACTATATGGGCTTCTAACTTTACTGAGGTTATGCTCGCCCGATCATTTACGGGTTTCTTTCTTGCCGGGATTTATCCGGTGGGGATGAAGATTGCCTCGGATTGGCATAAAGATGGACTCGGCAAAGCATTGGGCTATCTGGTGGGAGCTTTGGTAGTTGGAACAGCTTTACCTCATTTCTTGAAGTTTCTGGGTGGAGATTTTTCATGGAGCTATGTTCTTATCGGAACATCCTTATTTGCAAGCCTGGGAGGGTTTTTACTTTTCATCACGATTAAAGATGGACCGAACCGAAACCATTCCAAAGGATTGGTATTTGAATATGATGCGATTATAAAGCTCTTTAAAATTCGAAACTTCCGATCGGCTGCCTTTGGTTATTTTGGGCATATGTGGGAACTATACACCTTCTGGGCTTTTGTTCCTTTGATGCTTTCAGTTTTTAAATCAATTAATCCGGATTATACATTTAATATTTCTCTTCTTTCTTTCCTGATAATTGGAATAGGAGGGATCAGTTGTGCGATAGGAGGACACTTTTCTCTATTTTTAGGAAGTAAAAAAGTATCAATGATTGCCTTAATGGGATCCGGATTTTCCTGTTTGATATTTCCGGTTAGTTTTGGCTTTCCTTTATTCATATTCCTGACAATTCTTTTTCTATGGGGAGTTTTTGTGATTCCCGATTCGCCACAGTTTTCAACCATGGTAGCAAAATCATGCGATTCGAAGTATATCGCAACCGGACTAACGATTGTTAACAGCCTGGGCTTTGCCCTTACTATTGTAAGTATTCAATTGGTTAATCTAATCTATAGCGCAACAGGTTCTGTCTTTACATTTTGGATTATGTTAGCCGGGCCTGTATTCGGTTTATTTGCGATAAGTAGATACAACACTAATTCATCTGTAGTTGATTAAGCAGATACTACATTCTTTTCAAATAGTTTTTAATTGCTCCAAAGTAAAGCTGTTCTTCTTCCAGCCAACCATAATGACTGCTGTTTTCAAGAATAAACAGTTCAGAATTCTGAAATACAGAATGTGCGCTTTCTGATATCTCAATTGGGATGATATCATGAGCACCCTGAATGATTAATACTGGTTTAGAGTAATTCTGAAGCTCGTCTTTTACATCATATTGAATTCTTCTCAAATCTCTGAAGACTAAACCGTTTATTGTCATATTTCTCTGTGTCAATCGCTCAGCAACTATGGGTATATATTTCTTTTTGTGGAGATAAGCAGGGGCCAGGTATGTACCTCTTTTTAGCAGGGCATTATGGGAGGTATCACCTCTTTGTATTTGGGTTGTCCAGTAATTGAGAGAATCTCTTTCAGCTGGGGTTAATCTTACCGGGATGTTAAGAGTTCTGAGAAGATCGAGATCCAATCCTCCAGAGGAAGATAAAATCAAACCAAAGGTGTGTTCAGGATGTTTTGAGGTATAATAAGATCCCAAAATTCCTCCGAAAGAATGCCCGAGCACAACCCATTGATCAATTCCGAGGTGTTTTCGAATAGCCTCGATATCTTTAACCATCAGATCCATGGTTATCGTAGAAGAGTTCACCGGGTGCAGTTCAGAGTCACCGGTTCCCCGTTGGTCGTAAATGATCGCCATGTTTTTATCGGATAGTTTTTGGGCGAGCGAAGAAAAACCATCACTGTTCATTCCCGGACCTCCGTTAATAATCAGAATCGGAATTCCTTCGCCAAAGGTTTTAAAGTAAATACGACTTCCATTTCCCTCAATAATGTACTCAGATTGAGCCAGAAGAGGATGACCTGCATGGAATAGTAAAAAAGTAAATAAAGGGATTAGAAGTCGTGCCATATAAAAAATTGATTAATTATAGAGAGTATAGGATTACTTTCAAAAAGTGAAGAATCAACGGTGATTTGGAACTGGTTATTTGATATTTTAAATCGATGGCAGCCCGAAAGCAAAACAGTTCAGACATATTTCATCAGGTAAAACAGGAGATCAAGTCAGGAGATCTTAAGCCAGTCTATTATTTGTATGGGGATGAAGAGTTTCACCTTGATCAATTGCTCGAACAGTTTTCGAATTTGCTACCACCCCATGAGAAGGATTTCAATTTTGATTTACTTTATGGGCAGGATGTAACACCGGCTCAGGTTCTTGGGATAGCCCGGAGTTTTCCTATGATGGCTGAACGACGAGTGCTAATCGTCAGGAATTTTCTTCAAACCGCAAAAGGAGCTTCGGGAGAAGGGGAGATGAATGATTTTATACCCTATTTCGAAAATCCTAACCCAAGTTGTCTGGTAATTTTATTTGATACAGGCAAGCCTGCCGGAAATACTAAAATCGGAAAGGCTATTGCAAAAAATCCGAATGTTGGTTTCCATCATTTTGAAAGTATGCCGGATTACCTGATTCCGGAATGGGTAATTAACTGGGTAGAATCTCATCACAAAAAGAAAATAAATCCTGGCGCTGCTCAGCTTCTGTCTCAATTTGTAGGGAATAATTTGCAGCTATTGTCTACCGAAATAGACAAAGTGTGCACTTTTGTAGACACTTCCGAAACAGTCTCAGAGGCCGATGTAAAAAAAATAATCGGCTCATATCGTGAATATACGGCGATTGAGCTCAAAGAAGCGGTAATTAAGAGAGACCTTGATAAAGCCATGTACATCTCGGAACAGATGTTGCAACACAGTAAGACAGACACGGGAGAAATAATTCGACTCGTGGGGTTCTTTTACAGTGTGTTTGTGAATATCTGGCAGATAAGAAGATTAGCCGACCGAGGTAATGCTAAACAACAGGTTCAGGCTGAGCTGGGAATTAGTAACTCCTGGTACTTCAATAAGCTTTGGGACGATGCTTCCAATTTCAGATACAGCGATATGCCGAGAGTGTTTGAAGCACTACTCGACGCTGATAAATCCATTAAAGGGTTTTCCACACTAGACTCCACTTCGATTTTATTCCTCCTTGTTAAGCGGATGATTGGTTAATACCAAAATTCGCGGTTGAACAAGAACTGCAATAAAATTAGCGGAGATAAAAATGGAAGCATTCAAATATGCTCAGGTAGCCAATTACAGCGACGAAGATTTGATGGAATATTTTCAAGAGGGAAGAGAACCTGCATTTAACGAGCTGGTTAAGCGATATACCGACCGTCTCCATAACTTTTTGTACCGATATACTCATAACCACCAGGATTGTGAAGATCTCGTTCAGGAGACCTTTTTAAGAGTTCATAAAAGTAAACATTCGTATGAGCGTATTGCCAAATTCAGTACCTGGATGTATACCATTGCGCTTAACCTTGCAAAGAGTTTGTATAAAAAGAAGAAAAGAATGCAGAAGGTTTCAATTCATAAAGATGAGAGTGACCCAAAGGATTACGAGATGAATATCGAGGATACCAATATCCTTCAGGATGAGGAGCTTCATCAGAAATTATGTCTTGAGCAGTTGGAAAAAGCACTAATGCAGCTCGCGCCAGAATTCAGAGAAGTAGTGGTGTATCGAGATCTGCAGGAACTAAGCTATGACGAAATAGCTGAAATAACCGGGATAGCCATGGGTACTGTTAAGTCCAGAATTAACAGAGGGCGTGCCCAAATTAAGGCAATGATCGATAGTTATGTTGAATTAGGAACCGCGTTTTAAAAATCAGGGAACATTTTTCTCTTAATACAATTAAAGGTAGTGAACGTTGACTAGCATTACCTTTTATGAAAAATTTTACTGACAAAGAATACCATCCGGTAATCGAAAATTATATTGTTGATTATGTTGATGATACCCTGGAAACTGGCGAGAGAGACGCCTTCGAGGAGGTGCTGGTTCATAGTGATGATCTCCGTGAATTGGCATTCTCCGCGAAGGAGGGTAAGAGGTTAATCCAGCAATTGGGTTTTAAAAAAGCGAGCGATGAATTTAAAGCTGATTTGATTTCAAGATTGCAAAAGCAGCTTTCCTGATTACTGCTCAAAGAACTGAATTCGGTTTCCATCGGGATCCAGAATTATCACCATCTCTTTTCCTGAAATGGGATCATTAACTACACTTCCCCTGAAAGTGACCTGCTTTTCTTCTAAATATTTTACCCAGGAATCAAAGTCCTTAACTTTAAATCCCACCTTGAAAATACCTTCTATTCTTGCATTCGGAGATGCTTCATTCTGTGAAAGAGTTCCGTTCAATTGAATAAGTTCAATCAACGTTTTACCCCTCATTAAGTTAGCTTGGTAGAATCCACGTTCTGCATTTTCTGTTTTGTTGATGAGCTCGAATCCAAGGATATCCTGATACCAGAAAATAGATGAGTCGATACTGCTGACAATGAAAGCACTGAAATAGGGAGTAAGGTCTGGAAGAGATTTATCCTGAGCCTTAGCCTGAGTTAGTGATAGCAAAATAAGAATTAAAATAGGTACAGTATGTTTCATTATGAATTCTCCAGAAAATATGATGTAGCTATTGCTGCATAACTTACCGCTGCCAGAATTGAGATCAGGTTTCCAACCAGGAAATAATCATTACTAACTTTGTCAATATCGCCTTTAATCCTGGTACCGATCTTTAAAGCTCCAAATGCAACAATGGTTTGGGGATATCCAGCGATTAACCCTATGATAATTACCAGCCGCTCCAATATTCCTTTAAGTACATCTTTAAGGTTAAGTGCAGGATCCAGATCTTCCTTTACTTTGGTAAGTAGTTGCTTATTCAATATATAGAAGATTATATGCACTACTGCTTCCATTAACGCATATATCACAAAGGCTCTAGGATCAACCATAGTCAGCTACAAACTCCTTGATATAAGATTTCAACAATACATATTCTTTAATCATCAGTGTATTTCTTCTGCGCCATATCAGGCTTCGATCTTTATCGTGTTTATCGCCTACTTCTGCATCATTCGAATTTTGAATCATATCATAAATTAGAGGAAAGTCGGACAATTTCCACTGGCTGGTTATTCCGTCTATTACTTCAAATAGATATTCCAATTTATTCAGAGATTGATTCTCCAATTCTAAACGAAACCGTTTTCTACCGCGTTTTTTTTCGGTGAGTATACTCCTGGCTCTGGTTAAACCCTCGCCCATCATACCATGAGCTACTTTTGGATTGATTTCTGTTTCAATAGAACCTCTCAGAAAAACATAGTGTAGTTTAAAATCGAGTTTTCGTTTGATAGACTCTTCCTCAAAATCTAAGAGTGTATCAATACCTCCCTTCACCGACTGTGTTAATCCCTGGAATTCATCTCCAAGTGTAATCGTATAAGGAGAGAGGATTTCTGTTTCGTATTTTCGATTCATGAATCCTACCAGATCAGCTAATTCCGAGGCAAGCTTATGCTGATCTTTATTGCTGCTGTCTACCACATCACCCATAAGTACTAATTGTTTGGATGTATTTTCTTCTGAACTCATTTTATTGATGTTTATTTACTGCTCTATCATAATATGTTGCATATAAATTGCAACAAATAATCAGAAATCACAAGAGTTGTTGCAAAAAAATTACAACATAATGTTATGTTGTATAATATATACATCAATTATTCTATATAATGAATTCGAAGACCTGATCTGAAAACAGGAAGAAGCCTTCAATTATTTACAAAGTGAGTTTTGAATAGAAGAATAGATTGAGTTATTTCATCAGATCAAAAAACTAACAGGGATATTATGACACGTTTTTCAAGAACCTTTCTACTTCTTTTTTCAGTAGTTCTAATTTCAGTAACTGCTAAAGCACAGGGAGTATTTACATTCGAAGATGTAATGAAATTCGAAGACATCAATTCACCTTCAATATCGAGCCAGGGAAACTGGATCGCTTATGGAGTATGGCCGGATAGGGGTGATGGAAATGTTGTGGTACAACATGTATTCAATGGAACCGAATATGAAATAGAATTAGGAAGCAATCCTGTGATTTCCTTCGATGAAAATTGGGTAGTTGCATATAAAAGTGTTCCATTAGCAGTTAAGCTCAAGGAAAAGAAGGATGCACCTAAGCGAGGACTGGCTTTGCTAAATCTTTCAGATGGTACCGTTCAGGAGTTCGAAAATGTATCGGGTTATCAGTTTTCAAATGATGGAAAGTGGCTGGCAATTAAAAACTATCAAAGTGAAGCGATTGAAGACCTGAAGCATAAAAATAAGAATCTGGGTACAGAGGTTACATTGTGGGACTTAAATAAAAGCGAAAGTATCAGCGTGGATTTCGTTTCTGAAATGAGTTTTGATAGTCTTTCGAATTACTTTTCTTATTCTGTAATTGACACTTCAGGTTCAGCGAATGGGCTCTATGTTTATGAGTTGGAGAATCTTGAAAAAGGAACGATCAGCTCATCAGAAAACGGATATTATTCGAACCTGACCTGGGATACCAAACGACCAAGAATAGCTTTCACAAAAGCTAATTTCGATACTTCTTATAAAGAAACTGATGCCTCGCTTCATCTCTGGAATGCTAATAACAGCGATCTACAGACACTGGTAAAACCTGAAGATACCAACGAAGACTGGGCACTTAGATCTAATAATGAACTCACTTTTACCCATGATGGCAAGCGGCTATTTTTCGGTTTTATGGCACAGGATATGGTTGATCTGGACAATAAGCCAAAAGATGAAGATGAAGAAATTGATATTTATGACGTAGAAAGTATTGTTGCGGATCGGGGAATGGATCTATGGCATGGAGACGATCCCAGAATTAAAACCCGTGAGAAAGTCACCTTTAATAACAGAAAAAACAGAGTCTATATCGCAGTATATCATCTGGATAAAAAGCATTGGGTACGTCCTGCAGATAAAGAAATGCCATTCATTCAAATAACCCATAACAAGGATAAAGTGATGGGAAATACGGATGTGCCATACTTAAGAGCTGTTGCCTATGAAGGTGGGTTCCGGGATTGGTTTGTTGTGGATTTAGAAACAGGAAGCCGAACGAAGGTTGCCGAAAGAACGTCAAACGGTCCTGCCCGAATATCTCCTGATAGTAAATCAGTGGTGTACTATCATGATAAAAACTGGCACCATTACGATATTAAATCAGGTGCGACCAGTAATCTTACTTCGAATCTTGGAGTCCCGTTCTCTGATGAAGATCATGATTCTCCATCGCAAGCCACCGGATATGGTATGGAAGGCTGGGTTGAAGGAGGTAAATCTGTACTTATAAACGATAAGTATGATGTTTGGCAGATTCCTCTCGACACAGGAGATGCAATGAACATCACAGGAGGAGAGGGGCGCAGCGAGAAAAGAATTTTCAGGATTGAAAATCTGGGCGATGACAACAATTTTGGAAGAAGAGAAGAACTGCTACTCACTTCGTACCACGATTTGGAGAAAAATTTCGGGTTCTATTTAGCCAGAATAGGAAGATCCGGTGTCCAACGATTGTTAGAAGAAAACAAGAAGTTCACTTTTGTTGCTAAGGCTGAAGACTCAGACCAAATCTTATACAAAAGAGAAGCTTATGATGAGTTTCCGAATCTATGGGTAGCCAATAACTGGAAATTCAATTCCACTGATCAGATTTCTGAATTACACATGGATTTACATGAGAAATGGAATTGGGGAAAGGCTGAATTAGTGGACTGGCTAAGTCTGGATGGCACATTCATCCAGGGCGTTGTAATCAAACCAGATAACTACGATCCGAATAAGCGCTATCCGATTATGACTTACTACTACAGGTTTTATTCTAATCGACTCTACGATTTCAATGAGCCAAGAACTAACCACAGGCCGGTTTTTGCTCAGTATGTGAGTGATGATTACGTAGTATTTCTTCCGGATATCCGTTTTGAAATCGGTCGACCCGGATTTGCAGCTACTAAAAGTTTAGTTCCGGGAATTCAGAAGCTGATTGAGTTGGGAATAGCTGACGAAGAAAAACTCGGACTTCACGGTCACTCATGGAGTGGCTACCAAACCGCCTTTATTCTTACTCAGACGGATATTTTCGATGCTGCTGTAGCTGGTGCTCCTGTTGGAAATATGACAAGTGCATACAGTGGAATTCGTTGGGCGTCCGGAATGTCCAGACAGTTCCAGTATGAACAAACCCAAAGCAGAATAGGAGCTAGTCTGATTGAAGCTCCTGAGAAGTACATCGAGAACTCTCCGGTATTCTTTGCGGATAAAATCACAACTCCAATGATGATCCAGCATGGAGATGCAGATGGTGCAGTTCCCTGGTATCAAAGTATTGAGTTGTACCTCGCCATGCGCAGGTACGATAAAGATGTGGTGTTTCTTCAGTATTTCGATGAACCTCATCACCTTCAAAAATTTCCAAACAAGCTGGATTATGCTATCAGAATGAAGGAATATTTTGACTATTATCTGAAAGGAGTTGGCGAGCCCGAATGGATTTTAGAAGGGGAGGTTTATTTAGGGGAGTAGTTTTTGGAATGAAAATGCGAAGGCCTGAAGACCTCCGCTTGATTACTTAATATAAATCCAGATTAGAGAAGTCATTACCTAGTTCAAGTGTCCGCTTGTATAAAGAGGAATGCACAAGCGGAGGTATGATGCTTGCGCCAGATTGGGGTCTGACCCGGAATCTGTGGGTAATAAATATTCAATAGGTTTGAACCGCTGATGAAACTGATTTACGGATTACGCCGATATTTCAAATCCGTGTAATCACTCAATCCAGTAAATCTGCGGTTCAGATTGTTGAGTCATAAACAAATGCTGAATCTTCCAAAGGAATGCCTTCGGCTAAGTTCAGCATGTCAACTTCTTAGTTAATTGGAAGCAGAAGCAGAACGTGGAGAAACCTAGAAACTGTTACTTAGCTACCGAAAGTTGATTAAGTTCTATTTTGAGATTATTAAGTTCACTAAGAGCTTTATTGCCAGCGTCACCAATTTGGTTCTTTACTTCTTCAAATAATTGTTCATAATAGGCTACTCCATCCGACAAGTTGGATAAAAACTTTTCTATGTACTTGGCTTGCTTCTCAGATTGTTCAGTATAGTTCTCATCAATCTTTTCTTTGATATAGCTTACATAGAGCTGTAATTCTTTGATAAACATATTAGGTCTATCCTTGAAAGAAATAATATTAAGCCGACCGTAAATATGATCAACCATATCTTTCAAAGAAACAATATTAGAAAAATACGCGGTGTTAGGTCCGGGGCAAATAGCAACACCCTGAGTTCCTTTTGCCAGAGATTCTCCCTTTTCAATTAAGCTTCCATTACCAAGTCCGACACAGAGACATGTTTTTTCAATGATTTTACTAAAGCTTTTTTTGAAATCCATCTCACTTAAATCCATGGTAAAAAGCTCATCAATTTTTTTCTTCTGAAATTTTGATGAAGCCGTGCAGATGGGTTCTTCAGTAAACTCTTTATTGAAGGCTAAATGCTTTTTAATACATGGAGCTCCTGGCTTTCCTTCTTCAATCCGCCGAAGTTTTTCTACATCAGCTGAATTTCCTTTTACCGTATTAAAACGAACTCCCAGTGGAGATGCATTGCTGAGGTAATAATCCTTTTCTCCTGTTTTGGCAAGAAGATTCAACGATTCAGCATCAATGGAAACGGCTTCAGGAACCAGAAGGAAAGGGGAGCCCCATCCGATTGAATCAGCGTGTTCATGTTCTAGCAAGAATTCGTGTTCATCACTTGTTCCAACTCCACCCTGTACAGTAACAGCAATTCCAGGAGCGGATTTAATTGGGGGTTTTCCCTGATTTGCTAATGCAGCAGAGTACAATTCGAAAAGCGTTTCTCTGAGCTGTATTCGGTTCTCATTGAATTCTTTCAAAATAGGTCCCATTAAGAATCCATCGGTTGCAAATGCATGACCTCCACAATTCAGCCCCGACTCAATTCTGAATTCCGATACCCAAATTCCTTTTTTTGCCAGAAATTTTCCTTGTATCAATGATGATCTGTAATCACTTACTTTTAGAATCACTTTTTTCTTAATGAATCCAGATGAATCGGGGAAAAAGTCTTCAAAATTGGAAATATAGCTATATAAGCGAGGGTTTAGTCCGGCTGAAAAAACTACTGATGATGAAAGATCACTTTCTGCATAACCACGCAATGCGGCATGAGCGTCATTAAACTCAGAAGATTCACCTTCTTCTTGTCGTTGGTTAGCTCCATCTATTTTGGTCATGATATTTACATCAATAGAACCGGGGCGGATCAAAGATCTGAGATTCTCTTCAACTGCTACTTTTTCTTCCGAATCAAGCTGTAGCATTTCCTCATACTTTCGCTTTATAGGGGAGGTATCACTCAACATCTCAAAATATTTAGTGATCTCTGAACCCTTTTCGAATGTTGAAGCTTTTAGTTGCTCTAAATTCAGCATCACGATCCGCTGGACGAGATTCAGATAGGCAGTAATGCGTCTTGCTCTGCTGTCTGGTTCAGTTTCTTTTATAAGCTCATATTCAAAACTATGAAGCTTACTATAATACTCCCGCATTTTTTCAGTAAGCCGATGATCAATAATCGAAATAACAGATGAGATGCCATAGTGTGCTACTTTGATAGGAGTATCTATGGTGTACCCAGTACCCATAACCGGGATATGGAAAGTGTGTGGAGTTGAAAGTTCGTTCATTGTATATACCTCTATTTGTGCTTTAACGCATTTGGGTACAAGGTATTAGCCATTTGTGTAGTTTTGATGAAGGGTCGAGTTATTGTAAACTACATGTTGTCATTCCGGGCCTGACCCGGAATCTGTAGGGAGTGATTTGCTGATCTGTCACTAATTAGTTCAGAGCATTTGTAAGGAGTAGCTTCCAAAACGGTCTTACTAATCATGTACAGCGGCTATGTATATATAATGACCAATATTGCCAGAACAACTCTTTATGTTGGAGTTACAAATGACTTAAATCAAAGAGTTTGGAATCATAAACAAGGAAAGGGTTCAGAGTTTACTTCGAAATATAAGCTTACTGTTTTGGTCTACGCAGAAGAACATGGCACACTACCAGATGCTATTGAAAGAGAAAAACAGCTAAAGAACTGGAAAAGAGAATGGAAGTGGGAGTTGATTAAGAAGCTGAATCCTGATCTGGTTGATCTGTATCCTACTCTTAGAGGCTAATCAAAATCATTTCCCTTAAGGTTGTCATTCAGGGCTTGACCCGGAATCTGTGGGGAGTAATTCGTTGATCTAACTCGATGAAAATTATGAGAACCATACTTTACAGATGCTGAATCGAGTTCAGCATGACAATCTCTCATTAATTAGAGCTAAAGATTCTGATCAATACGCTGAAGCTAGAGTTTACGTATATAGAATTAAAAAAGAAGAAATATCAAATCATTTAGTTGTCATTCCGGGCTTGACCCGGAATCTCAACCTTGCTAGTTCAAGCGTCCGCTTGGACTAAGAAAAATGCACAAGTGGCGCTTGCGCTAGGTTATGGGAGCAATTCTAAACTAGATCAAAGACTTTTCGAAATAATATTCTAGATTTAATCGAAAAGGTTAGATACTGAATTTTTTAACAAATCAATGTTTTCGTCTAGCTCTTTTGCACTCCTAGCAAAAGAGGTACTATAAGTTTTTTTTAAATTTAAATAATTATTATAAACACCATTCAAGTCATTAAGCATATGCTTTATTTCTAGTGCTCTTTCATCCGTAATATATTTAGATGAAACTTCTATCATAGGTTGAAAGATATTCGGCATGTCTAACTCGATCACACCACCAATTCTTTTTTTATTTGTGTTTAAGGCAATAATTTGATCTAATTCTTTTATGAAAATGTCTTGGGATGGTTTTAAGCCTTTATTAATATTTTCGGTTTTATATTCATCAATTCTCTTAATAATCGAAGTAGCTATTTCATTGATATCACGAATATAATCAAAGTGATTTCTATTAAAATACTCGAAATTTTTTTGTGTAATTTCTTCAATGTTCGGAAAACAAGAACAACTTATAAATAATTGAGAAAGGTAATTTGCTAGTTCTTCTGGCTTAAGTTTTTGTCTAGATGCAATCTGATAAATATCTTTTTTGGGGATTTCGTTAAAAATTTCAAGCCTTAGAAAACTTATTGAGCTAAGAGCAAAGCTTTTAGGATGCAATTCTTTTTTAATCTCATAAGAAAGTTCATTTAAGTTAGAAATTTTATCCCTAATAGGCTTTTCTAAACCTAACAGATAATGTTTTAAAAATTCTTTGAGTTCATTTAGCTCTTTTTTCTTTTGATGATTATCATAAATTCGATTAAAAAAATAGCCTACCAAAAAAATAAAAATAGTAATCGATGTAGCGAAAACTGTATCTGGGGATATTTGTTTAAAAAACCAATTCATCTAATACCCCAACAACTTCTCCAGTTGGGTGTTCAACTGGTAGAGGTTCATATATCCATCTTCCAACCCTTTATTAAACGGAATCGGCATGTCGAGGGGAGCACATCGAAGAACGGGAGCATCTAAATCTTCAAAGCAATATTCGTTAATGTAGGCACTGACTTCACTCATGGGTCCCATAATCATAGAAGGTTCCTGGAGGAGTAAAACGCGGCTTGTTTTCTTAACTGTAGTATTGATTGCTTCATAATCGATAGGAGCGAGGCTTCGCAAGTTGAGTATTTCAATCGAAACACCTTTCTTGGCGAATTCTTCTGCGGCCTCTAAAGCCCATTGAACGCCCATTCCGTAGGTTATAATAGAAGCATCATTACCTTCTCTCTGGACTTTAGCGGTCCCAAGTGGCTCGTAGGTTGCTTTATCAAGGGTAGTGGCTTTGAGGCTTCGGTAGAGCTTCTTATGTTCAAAGAAAAGCACTGGATTGGGATCATATAGCGAGCTATAGAGTAAATTCTGAGCATCCTCAACCGTTCCGGGAACCACGATCTTCAATCCGGCATGAGGCATAAACCATCCTTCAGGTGATTGTGAATGAAAAGGTCCGGCACCAACGCCGCCACCATTTGGCATGCGAATTGTAATATTAAGCGGGGGAGACCACCGATAATGAGATTTTGCGATATTTTGAATAATCTGATTCATCCCACAGGTCACAAAATCGGAAAACTGCATTTCCACTACAGGCTTGAATCCTTCTAAGGCTAAACCTACAGCTGCACCCAATACACCAGATTCAATAATTGGAGTATTTCGGATTCGGTCTTTCCCAAATTGCTCCATGAATCCTTCAGTGATTTTAAATACACCACCATATTCGGCTACATCCTGACCCATAATCAGAAAGGAGTCATCTTCTTCAAAAGCCTGCTTCATCGAAGACTGGATGACATCCACAAAACGCTTTTCTGAACTTGATCCATTGCTGGAAGCTTTAATCTTAGGAACTTCCTGTGAAAAAACAGCATTAAGCTCGGTTCTCTTGTCAAAAACAGGTTCAGGAGCTTTTAAGGCTTTATCTAAGTCTTTTTTGAAGGAGGCATCCACTTCTTTACGAATCGCTTCAAAATCTTCCTGAGAATGCATGTGATGAGATTCCATGTACTGTTCAAAGCGAAGAATCGGATCCTTCTTCGCCCAGTCAGCAAACATATCATCGGGCACGTAAGCTGTGCCTGAAGCCTCCTCATGCCCCCGCATTCGAAAGGTTTTCGCTTCTATCAGTACCGGTTCTCCTTTTAAAGCCAGCTTCCGGGCTTCAGTAACGGCATTCATCACCTCCAGTACATTATTACCATCAATATTCATTCCGTGGATTCCATAGCCTTTAGCGCGATCGACCAGTCGTTCACAGGCGTATTGTTCGGCAGTAGGAGTTGAGAGACCATACCCATTATTCTCGATGATGAAAACAACAGGCAGTTTCCATACTGCCGCAAGATTTAAAGCCTCGTGGAAGTCACCTTCACTGGTAGCTCCATCACCAGTAAATGAAAAAGCAACCGCATCTTCTTTCTTAAGTTTCTTTGACAGAGCCAATCCATCAGCGACAGGAAGCATAGCTCCAAGATGGGAAATCATCCCTACAATCCGATGCTCCATAATTCCGAAGTGAAAAGAACGTTCGCGTCCTTTACTGAATCCATCCGCTTTTCCAAAAAGCTGACAAAATAAAGGGTAGAAGGGTACTTCCCTGGTTGTAAAAACACCAAGGTTCCGGTGCATCGGTAGGATATAATCTTCTTTTTTACTGGATAGTGTAACTCCAACGGCTACAGCTTCTTGTCCTATTCCTGAAAACCATTTACTGATTTTATTTTGACGAAGAAGATTAAGCATACGCTCCTCAATTCTTCGTGGAAGGAGAAGCGCTTTGTAAATTTCTAGTGCTTTGGTTTTTTGGAGTTTTTCTTTGGTTTTGATCACTATTCGACTAGCAAAATTGTTTGAAGTTGTCATCCCGGACTTGATCCGGGATCTGTACAGATTGATTCTTTGATAACGAGAAACATTTGAATAGGGTTATTCCCACTACAGATCCTGAATCAAGTTCAGGATGACAGCAATAGTTGGGGTTCCATATAGAATGAGGTTGTCTTTTCTTTAGTTGAATCATTGTTAATAGATCATTGAAAACTTACCACCCCAATAGGTACGCAAAAATAAGCGGAGCAACAATAGTGGCATCCGATTCTATAATGAATTTTGGAGTATCTGTTCCCAGTTTTCCCCAGGTAATTTTTTCATTTGGTACAGCGCCTGAGTATGAGCCATAACTGGTCGTTGAATCACTAATTTGACAGAAGTAATTCCAAAGAGGAGCATCAATGCCTAAATCCTGATCCAGCATGGGAACCACGCATATTGGGAAATCTCCCGCAATTCCGCCTCCAATCTGAAAGAATCCAATGCCTTTTCCTGCATTATTTTGGTACCAATCAGCCAGAAACATCATGTATTCAATACCGGATTTCATAGCATTCGGTGTGGTTCGGCCTTCAATACAGTGCGATGCGAAGAAATTCCCACAGGTGGAATCTTCCCAGCCGGGTACAATGATTGGGATATTTTTCTCAGCAGCGGCCAGTAACCACGAGTCCTTTGGGTCAATCTGATAACTATCCTTCAAATCTCCGGAGAGGAGAATATCATAAAAGAATTCGTGTGGGAAGAAACGGGTTTTATTTTTGGAAGCTTCTGTCCAGCGTTTTACTAAATGTTCCTCAATAGCACGCATTGCTTCTTCTTCAGGAATACAGGTATCTGTAACCCGGTTTAAGTGCTTTTCAAGGAGTTCCTGTTCATCTTCGGGACTTAAATCACGGTAATTTGGGATTCGTTTATAGTGATTATGAGCCACCAAATTAAAAACATCCTCTTCCAGATTAGCTCCTGTGCAGGTGATAATATGCACCTTTTCCTGCCTAATCATTTCAGCTAGAGAAATACCCAATTCGGCAGTACTCATAGCTCCGGCCAGAGTAACCATCATTTTAGCACCAGAGTTTAACTGATCTTCGTAAGCCTTTGCTGCATCAACTAATGAAGCCGCATTAAAATGACGATAATGATGTAAGATAAAGTTCGAAACGGGTCCTTTGTTAGTCATTATATCCCAGGATAGTTAGCATGTTTTCGACGTTTTGTTCTTCTCTGTATACATGATCAATCAGATTGCCATCTTCGTCGCGATCAATAACTACTTGTTTTGGAGAAGGGATAAGGCAATGCTTAATTCCTCCATACCCACTAATAGCATCCTGATAGGCTCCGGTATGAAAAAATCCAATGTATAGAGGTTCTTCATCAGAATCAGAATATTCTGGAAGCAATATCTGTTGATTGAGCTGTTCGGAATTGTAATAATCAGAATGATCACAACTAATTCCTCCAATACTCACTCTCTTATATCCATTTCCCCATTTATTAAGAGGCAGAAGTATAAATTTTTCATTAATCGACCAGGCATCAGGAATAGTATTCATCAGGCTGTTATTGATGATATACCATAGTTCAGCATCGTTCTGCTGTTTTTGTTCAAGTACTTCAAAAATAACGGCTCCGCTTTCTCCTACTGTGAATTTACCGAACTCTGTATATAAATCGGGTTCAGTAACTCCGGCTTCGCTACAGGTCTCTTTGATGTTACGAACGATTTCATTCACGATGTACTGATAATCGTAATCAAAATTCAGTGTATTCTGGATTGGAAATCCGCCACCAATATTAAGGGAGTTGAGTGATGGGGAGAGTTTTTTGATCTGAGTAAAGAGCGAAACTGCTTTCTGGAACTCACCCCAGTAATAAAGAGTGTCATCGATTCCGGAATCCACAAAAAAATGAACCATAACCAATTCAAACTTAGGGTTTCCGATAATATGCTCTTTAACAAGCTTAAGGATTTCCCCTTTGTTGATACCAAGCCTTGAAGTGTAATAGTCAGCGCCAGGATTTTCTTCAATAGAGATTCTTAGACCAATTTTGATTGGGAAATCTACATCAAGGGCTTCAAGTTTATCCAGTTCCTTAACGTTGTCGAGTATGGTGATCGAATTTTTAAAGCCTGATTTAAGAAGTTTGCTGATTTTCTGGATATAATTTTCTGTCTTATATCCATTATGAACTATGATTTTATCTTTATTGATGCGTCCATTTTCGAGCAAGCGTTCAATCAAATCAATATCAAAAGAAGAGGAGGTTTCCAGAGAAACATCTTCTTTTAGTGCTGTCCTGATTACGTGACTAAAGTGACAGCATTTGGTACAATAGCAAAATTCGTATTTTCCTTCATAATTAAACTCGTTGATTGCATTCGCGAAATACCCACGGGCTTCTTTTATCTGCTCTCTGATTTTAGGTAGATAGGTGAGCCGAAATGGAGTGCCGTATTTATCAATCAGCGAGTTTAAATCCACGCCATTAAAGGATAAATACCCTTTTTCCAGTTCAAATCCGTTTTGTGGGAAATAATAAGTTTGCTCAATAAGTTCTTTATAGGTGTTTCTCATTCAGGTTGATTGTGAGCGAAAATAAAGCCCAAATTTATTCAGTTTATTGGTCAATAAAAACGAATGCTTTGTTTATTATAAGAGAATGATTCGAGCTTCTGTAAACAGGAAATTAAAAGGTGTGATCAATATAATAATTGCTATTATGTTGATTTCTTTATCTATTACAGCTCAGGAGTTTACGGTTTTTGATGAAGATGGGTCTGAGTTGATAATTCCTAATCTAATAGCTTCATCGTTAGTCGAAACTAAAGCAGATACACTTTCCATTCTTACATCCTGGTATTCATCGAATGGGTACTTCAACCCCTCAATTAATAAGGTTGCCCAAAATCGCTACAGCGTGGAAAAAGGTTGTCGTTTTGTATTAGGTGAATTAATCACAAACGAAGAAGAATTGGCAGCCGGTTCTGAAATCTCGGGACAATTTTATACCAATCAACTTGTAGAAGATTATATAGATGAAATATTATCAGGGATGGAACAAGCCGGGCATCTTTTTTCGAAAATAGAAATAGAATCTATTCAGCCGGATTTTGATAACTGCGAAGTCTCAGTTTCTCTGATTATCAACAAATGGAGGAGGTTTGTGACTTCAGAAATATTATTTTCAGGTGCTTCCCTTAATAGTTTTGAGTATTTGCGAAAGGTTTCGGGTTTCAGAGATTCGGTTTTGATAAATCGAGACCTGTTAGAGCAGCTTTACGTGAATCTTGAGCAAAGCGAACTGTTTGAAGAGATATCTTTGCCGGAAGTATTTCTTGAAGAGGATAGAGCAGTAATTGTAATAGCCGTTCAGGAGCGTGTGTTAAACCAGTTTGATGGCCTTTTAGGATATGTTCCCGATCAAAATGGAGAAGGACAGATTGTAGGAAATTTTGAGCTTTCTTTGTGGAACGTGTTAAATCAGGGGAATGGAATTGATTTGGAATATCAACGTCTCAGACCTGAAACAACGAGGCTTAATGTCGGTGTTTCGCAGGATTGGTTTGGCTCTTTACCAGTTGGTTTGGGTTTCAATTTCAATCTGTATCAAAACGACACGACCTACCAAACACGCAATCTCCAGTTGAATGGATATTATCGTATTTCACCGGGCTTACGATTAACAGGAGAGCTGGGCAGAGTAGCATCCACTTCATCTAATGCTGCTCCAATCGTCGTAGAACCTGATGGAAAAAGACAATACGGAAAGCTCGGTTTCAGATATTCAACGTTAGACAATGTGGACGTGCCCACACAGGGAATACGTTTAAGTGTCCAATTTGGAATTGCTGACAAAAGTGTGGATATCGACTCATTAGAATCATTTTCACAGCGTTTTATTGAATCGCAGACATCTTATTTCATTCCTCTATCATCTAAAAGCGTGCTGGCGATCTCCACAGAAGCTTTTTTGTTGAATGCTGATCAAGTCACAGAAAATGATTTGATGCGGTTTGGCGGAGCTAATTCTTTCCGGGGATATGCAGAGGAACAGTTCAGGGCTTCCGGGCTTTTTTGGGGAGATATTGAATACCGCTTCTTAGTAAACCGATCTTCCTATTTGTTTGCATTTGCATCAGCGGGAAGCTACCATCGTCCAAAACTACTTACTGAACCGGACAATACCTTTAAAACATCTGATTTACTGTATTCAACTGGGTTTGGGATTAGCTATAAAATCAGAATAGGAAGGCTGAAATTTGCTTATGCTATTTCTCCGGAAGAGAGTTTAGGAAATGGTAAGGTGCATATTGGGATTGTTACCCGGTTGTAGTTTAGAAGTTGAAAAACTGTCTTTTGGAGAGTCTTATAAAACAGCTATCTTCAGGCATACATTTTTTATGCTTATTAAGAAAGACTGAGGGAATGGGCCCGATGAAGTCTTGGCAACCGATCCACCGAGAGGGGAGAAAGGTGCCAAATCCCACTCGGTTTAACCGGGGAAAATAAGTGAGCTTTTCCTTCACTCTTTGTTAATAAGCCAATCATTTACAGAACAGAGTGGATATCAAAAAAGAATTACTGGAACGGGTATTAGTGCTTGATGGTGCTATGGGTACGATGATTCAGCGTTATGATCTAACGGAAGAGGACTTTAGAGGGGAGCGTTTTAAGGACTCAAACACAGATTTAAAAGGCAACAACGACCTGCTTTCGATAACTCAGCCTCACATCATCAAAGAAATCCATGAACAATATCTCGAAGCAGGTGCCGATATCGTTGAGACTAATACCTTCAGCGGTACCACAGTCGCTCAGGCTGATTATGAATTGGAAGATGCCGTTTACGATATCAATTTCGAATCTGCACGGTTGGCAAAGGAAGCCTGTGATGCTTATACAAAGAACAATCCCGATAAACCCCGATTTGTAGCAGGGGCGATGGGGCCTACTAATAAAACAGCATCTATGTCGCCGGATGTGTCCCGGCCGGAATACCGTGCTATTTCGTTTGATGAACTTGCTGCCGCTTACCATCAACAGGCAAAAGGGTTAGTGGATGGTGGAGCTGACTTTCTCCTCATCGAAACCGTATTTGATACACTGAATGCAAAAGCTGCAATTTTTGGGGTGATGGAGTTATTTGAAGAAACTGGAAAAGAACTTCCAATTATGATCTCAGGTACCATCACTGATGCCAGTGGCAGAACTCTTTCCGGACAAACTGTGGAAGCATTTCTGATTTCTCTTTCCCATACTCCATTATTGAGTATTGGTTTGAATTGCGCCTTAGGTGCCGAACAGTTGGCACCCTACCTCAAAACGCTCTCCAGGTACTCACCATATTTTATAAGTGCGTACCCGAATGCAGGACTTCCAAACGAATTCGGAGAGTATGATCAGGGACCAATCGAAATGGCAGAGCAGGTACGTTCATTTTTGGATGATAAATTGGTAAATATCTTGGGCGGATGCTGTGGTACCACTCCCGATCATATCAAAAAGATGGCAGAACTTGCCGCCGAGTATTCACCACGAACATTAACGGATGAGGCCGCAGCCTGATGAAACCAAATCCACTTAAATTAAGCGGACTTGAACCGTTAATCATTACCCCTGATTCAAACTTTATAAACGTTGGTGAACGAACCAATGTGACGGGTTCCAAACGATTTTTGAACCTCATCAAAGCACAGGATTATACCACAGCTTTGGAGGTGGCTTTAGATCAGGTTAGGGGAGGTGCTCAGATTCTTGACGTCAATATGGATGAAGGGATGCTCGACAGCGCCCGTGAGATGACTACTTTTTTGAATCTGATTGCCTCAGAACCTGAAATTGCACGCATCCCGATAATGATTGATTCTTCTAAGTGGGAAGTGATTTTGGCTGGATTGAAATGCATTCAGGGAAAAGGGGTAGTTAATTCCATCAGCTTGAAAGACGGAGAAGAAGAATTCCTTCAAAGAGCGAAAATCATTAAACGATTTGGAGCAGCGGTAATAGCGATGGCTTTTGATGAAGGTGGTCAGGCTGATAATCTGGAGCGAAGAAAAGAAATCTGTGAAAGATCCTACAAACTGCTCAAAGAAAAAGTTGGTTTTGATCCCTCTGACATTATTCTCGATCCAAACATTTTTCCCGTTGCCACCGGAATGGACGAACATCGAAGGAATGCACTCGATTTCTTTCTGGCAGCAAAATGGATTCGGGAGAATTTACCGGGAGCACATATCATCGGTGGAGTAAGTAATGTATCGTTTTCTTTTCGGGGGAATAATCCGGTAAGAGAAGCAATGCATTCAGCCTTCCTGTATCATGCCATTCAGCATGGGATGGATATGGGAATTGTAAATCCAACTCAGCTTGAGGTGTACGATGAAATCTCAAAAGAGCTGTTGGAAAGGGTTGAAGACGTACTTTTGGATAGAAGGGATGATGCTACTGAACGATTGCTTGAGATTGCTGAGAAGTACAAAGGAACGGGTGCTGTCAAAGAGAAAGAAACGGAAGAATGGCGCTCTGAAACGGTTGAGAAAAGATTGAGCCATGCCTTAATCAAGGGAATTACAGACTTTATCGAAGAAGACACCGAGGAAGCCCGGCTTAAGATCGAAAGTCCTTTGGAAGTGATAGAAGGCCCGCTTATGGATGGGATGAATGTAGTTGGTGATCTGTTCGGTTCCGGTAAGATGTTCCTTCCACAGGTAGTTAAAAGTGCCCGCGTTATGAAACAAGCGGTGGCGTATCTCACTCCCTTTCTTGAGGAAGAGAAAAAGAAAAATAAGGACACGAGTAAACGTGCAAAGGTGTTGCTGGCAACGGTAAAAGGAGATGTACATGATATCGGAAAGAATATTGTAGGAGTAGTGCTGGCTTGCAATAATTTTGATATTGTGGATTTGGGGGTGATGGTTCCCACTGAGAAAATTCTGGACGAAGCCGAAAAAGAAAAGGCAGATATCATTGGTTTGAGCGGGCTAATTACCCCATCGCTTGACGAGATGGTCGGCGTAGCAAAGGAAATGCAGAAACGGGATATGAAAACACCGCTTTTGATTGGTGGAGCTACTACTTCTCGCATTCACACAGCCGTAAAGATTGATCCGAATTATGAATCGCCTGTTGTTCATGTGCTGGATGCCTCCCGCTCAGTTACGGTATGCAGCGATTTACTGAATGAAGTAAACAGTGCCCGTTTTGCTAGCTCGGTGAAAGGCGAATATTCGAAAATGAGGGAGGAGCACGAGCGGCGAACAGCATCAAAGAAATTACTCTCTTTTGCCCAGGCTCAGAAGAACAGGACAAAGATAGATTGGGAGAAGACAGAATGTTATAAACCTAAGTTCTCCGGCACTAAAGTCTTTGAGGATGTAGATCTCTCAGAATTAAGAAAGTTCATTGATTGGTCACCTTTTTTCCGGACCTGGATGTTGACCGGTAAATACCCGGCGATCATGGAAGATGAAACTGTAGGTGAACAGGCAAAAGAGCTTTACGATGATGCCCAGCATATGCTGGATGAAATCGTAGAAGACAAATTGCTTAAAGCTAAATCAGTTATTGGGTTATACCCTGCAAATTCACTTGAAGAAGATGTAATTGTTTTCGAGGATGAAGCCCGATCAAAGCAAAAAGCGAAATTCCATTTTCTACGCCAGCAAGGTGAGAAGAGGCAAGGACAACCCAACTCATCCTTAGCTGATTATGTGGCACCCTGGGATACCGGGAAGGAAGATTATATCGGTATGTTTGCGGTTACCTCTGGTATAGGAATTGAGAAACTGATTGAAAAATATGAAACAGCGAAGGACGATTATAACTCGATTCTAGTAAAGGCTTTGGCCGATCGACTTGCAGAAGCTCATGCCGAATGGATGCATTATAAAATCAGAACGGAATTCTGGGGTTATGCACAGAGTGAAGACTTAGATAATGAAGGGTTAATAGCTGAAGAATACCAAGGTATTCGCCCTGCACCTGGATATCCGGCTTGCCCCGACCATACTGAGAAAAAGGTTTTATGGGATGTGTTAGATGTAGAGAAGAATACGGGTATTTCCCTCACAGAATCGTTTGCGATGTATCCGGCAAGCTCAGTTAGCGGATTTTATTTCTCTCATCCCCAATCCAGATATTTCGGGATAGGAAAAATCACAAAAGATCAAGTGGTGGATTATGCAGAAAGAAAAGGAAAATCAGTAAAAGAAATTGAAAAATGGCTAAGCCCTAATTTGGGGTACAGGACTAATGATTAATGACAATAGACCAAAGGTTATCATTAACGAATAACGATATTCGAATAACGAATTAATAATGAAAGTAACAGACTATTTTAATCAGGCAAACGGCAAAACATTATTCACTTTTGAGGTTCTCCCACCACTAAAGGGGCAGAATATCAGAACGCTCTTCGATCACATCGACCCATTGATGGAGTTTAACCCTCCGTTCATAGACGTAACCTATCACCGGGAAGAATATGTGTACAAGAAAAGAACGGATGGGCTACTTGAGCGGAAATCAGTGCGGAAACGCCCCGGAACGGTAGGGATGTGTGCCGCCATTCAGAATCATTATAAAGTAGATGCAGTTCCTCATATCATTTGTGGTGGATTCAGTAAAGAAGAAACAGAGAATGCATTGATCGATTTGAATTTTCTTGGTATTGACAACGTATTGGTTCTTCAGGGAGACGTGCGAAAACCGGATCGCGAATTTGTCCCGGAACCAGATGGGCATAGATACGCTTCTGAATTATTAAGTCAGGTCGTAGATTTAAACAATGGGATATTTCTGGATGAAGAAATTGAAAATGCTGCATCTTCAGATTTTTGCATTGGAGTAGCAGGATATCCGGAAAAGCATACTACAGCCCCGAATATGGAAAGCGATTTGCGATATCTGAAACAAAAAGTAGATGGGGGAGCTGATTACATTGTAACCCAAATGTTTTTTGAAAATCAGAAATACTTCGATTTTGTTAAGTGTTGCAGAGATTTGGGCATTGAAGTTCCGATCGTTCCCGGCATTAAACCCATTACTACCAAACGACAGCTTACTTTATTACCCGACCTGTTTCATATTGATATCCCTGAAGCTCTTTCGGTAGAATTAGAACAATGTAAAGACAACAATGCAGCCCGTCAGGTTGGAATTGAATGGGCTATCCAGCAATCCAAGGAATTAATCGAATTCGGTGTACCAACGCTGCACTACTACTCTATGGGAAAATCACTATCAGTGTATGAAGTAGCTAAAGAGGTTTTTTAGAGAATTGGTTTGAAAATTAGTTTAAGCTAATCAGTCTGGGCGGATAGTTTTCGCCTGTACAGGCTTCTGATTTCTAATATAATCTCAAAGTAATCAAGGGAAGAAATTTATTCAGTAATTTTGAATACGGCAGTTTTAACACGCTTACTAATCGTGCCATCTTTTTCTTTCTGGTTTAAAACTAATTTCCCGGCTCGTTCATCATCAAAAACCTGATGCAAATTCTGAATTGGAACCATAACCGATTTAAGATCAGCATCCTTCTTTTTCAATTCATCAAGGGTAAACTTTGAAGTTTGATTTGATAAGGTTGTTATTAACTCATTTCTGTTTTCTACCCGATGGATGTTTGAATCAAATTTCAGGTTAGTAGTTAAATCTTCCAAATCCAGAAGTCTGCAAAGCTCAACAAATTGTTGTTCTGTGCCTGAGGTAATCATTAGTTGAACATGATCTTTCGTTTCTACCAAATCCCCGTATGGAGCAATATTAGGATGGGCACTCCCCAAACGCTCCGGAAGTTGCCCGAGATTAAGCCAGTTTGAGGCCTGATTCGCCAATGAAGCGATACTTGCATCAAATAAAGAAACGGAGACCGTACTGCCTTTTCCCGTTTTCATACGCTTTAGTAATGCGATCAGAATGCCCTCTTTAAGTTGATGAGCAGCCAGTAGATCAATTAATGCGACAGGCATTTTAGCAGGTGGACCATCCGGGTTTCCATTCATGTAAACCCAACCTGTTTCTGCCTGCATAGAAACATCAAATCCTGGTTTAGAATTTTCACTTCCATAAGCCGATACATGAGCATAAATCAGTTTCTGGTTTCTGGCTCGTAATGACTCAGCATCCATTCCCAGCTTTTTAGCAGAACCTGCTTTAAAATTAGAAACAACAATATCGGCAGACTCTATCCAGCTCAAAACTCTTTCCTTTTCTTTTGGATCTTTAAGGTTGATTAGATGAGTTTCTTTATTCCAGTTCACTGAATAGTAGTAAGCGGATAAGGAGTTATTTGGGTCATCATTTCTAGTTTTCCAATGTCTGGTTATATCACCATTGGTGGAAGCATTCTCGACTTTAATAACTTTTGCTCCCAGTTCTGCAAAAAACATTCCTACAGCAGGACCAGCAAGAACACTGGAGAGTTCAATAACTGTTAATTCTGAGAAGATATCATTCAAGTTCATAGTAGTATGATCAATCTTAATTAAAAAACTTGCCAAACACTCTCATGGAAGTTCATTAGTTCCGGACAAATCTCCAATTCTATTGCTTGTCTTTTCTAGATGACAAACTTTGATAATGAAAAACCATTCACTGAAATGATATATTGGTAGGTGTGATATATTCTTTTATCACTCGTATCATAAGCCACTTGCCATTGTTGAGGTGGTAGAGATCATGTGAATCGGTTTATTTTTCGTTTAATGAAAGGAACTGCCTGTACAGTTTATACATTTTCCGAACTTTTTCTTTTATGACGGAATTATCCACGGAAGAAAAGCCCATTACCAACCCATTAGGTTTTGGTCCCTTTAAGAAGTATTTACTATAAGGAAAAACTGTAATGCCATTATCATTGAGATACTTTGCTAAGTCTACATCGTTAACCTGAGAGATATCTGCGATAAGATGAAGACCACTGTTTAATGCAAGTAACTTAACTTCATCTCCGAAACAGAGCTGAAACTGATTAACAAAATAGTCCCGGCGCTCATTGGAGACTTTAACAACTCTTCTCATGTGATTGCTCAAATGGTTCTTTTCGATAAAATCAGACATTACCTTTTGAGTAACTGGTGAAATAAACCGTAAGGTTTGTTCATAAGTTGCTCGCATCTCATCTACCAAAAAAGGGGGCACAATCATATATCCAAGTCGAATTGAAGGGTGCAAAAGCTTATTAAATGTACCTAGGTAGATTACAGAATCGCTATTATCAAGACTGAAAATTGAGGCTACCGGATTTTCCCAGTTACTGAATTCATGATCATAGTCATCTTCAATGATCAGGCATTCTTGTTCTGATGCCCATTCCAGAAGTTCTATTCTTCTTTTTAAACTCATTTGTACTCCCGTAGGATACTGGTTCGAAGGTGTCGTATATATCAATTTAAGATTTATGATTTTCTTCGAATTAATACCTCTAATATTTAGTCCTTCATTATCAATTTCTGCGGGAATAAGTTTTGCTTTCAAACTCTTAAAAATAGCCAGAGCATTTGCATACGTTGGATTTTCAAGTATAACCTGATCATTTTGATCTATTAAAAGATCACTGACCATGGAAAGGGAGTGTAATGATCCGGTAACAACCACTACCTGGTTATAATTACAATGGATGTTCCGGTAAATGCGCAGGTAATCAGCAATATTTCTACGGAGGCTTTCCAACCCTAAAGAAGCGCCATAGGTCATTTCGGAAAAGGTGACTTGCTTCCAATAATTATTGGTGAGCTGCTGCCATTTACGAACCGGGAAAATATCAAGTGGAGGTAAACCAGGTCTGAATGCTATACCTTTATTATCGGTACGATTCATTAGCTGTACATTTTTTTTAAAACTTTTTGCTCTTGAAGAGATACCGGGTTTACTATTCTTTCTTGTAGCTGATGGCGGGCTGATCTTTATCTTTTTTTGTTGAATATTCTCAACATAATACCCGGAACCTTGTACTGCACGAGCATATTTTTCAATACAAAGAATTTCATAGGCTTTAAGGACTGTACTCCTCGATACGCTAAGGTCGGAGGCTAATAACCGGGTGGGAGGTAATTTTTCACCTGTTCGTAATTGTTTATTTAAAATTGCTTTCTTGAATGAGAATGCAAGCTTTTGATAAATAATACCTTCACCTGAAGATGAGGAAAAGCCATTTGTCAGAAGAATACTATTAAGTTTGTTACCCAATAATTGTTATCTATAAAAAGTTAAAATTGGTATGCTCCTTTTTAAAAAATATAAGATAAATTACCTACCAATTTTAATTATAAAAATAGAAAAATTTATCTATGACAACGGTACTACAAATCGGATTAGGACCACTTGGGATACAAATCGGAAAATATATCGCAGACAAAAAAGAAGTTAAAACAGTAGCTGCTGTAGACCTTAATCCTGAGCTAAAAGGAAAAGATTTTGGTAACCTGACGGGAAGTACCTCTTCAGGAGTACTTATAGAGAATTCGCTGGAAAAAGCGCTCTCAAATCTTGATGCTAAACCCGATGTCGCAGTGATTACTACGGTTTCAAGTATTAAAAAACTGGTATCACAGGTTGAAGAGGCTGCAAAACTAGGGCTTCCCATTGTCTCAACCTGCGAAGAGTTGTCACATCCCTGGGAAGAAAATCCTGAAGCAGGTAAACAGATTGATGAAATTTGTAAGAAGTATCAAGTTGCTTGCCTGGGAACCGGTGTTAATCCAGGTTTTCTGATGGATTATCTTCCTTCGGTTACCACGTCTATTTGCAAAGAGATTGAAAGTATAACGGTTGAGCGAGTTCAGGATGCCACCCCGCGCAGAGTTCCTTTTCAGAAAAAGATTGGAGCAGGATTGGATCTGGGTGCTTTCCGCGCAAAAGAGAAAGAAGGAACTTTACGTCATGTTGGCCTAAAAGAATCAGTGTATTTTCTTGCCTCAAGTATTGGATTAAAGCTCGACAAGGTTACAGAGGATCTTAATCCCGTGATTGCAGATGAAGACATCAGTGTTCCTTCTATGAATATCAAAAAAGGGGATGCCCGTGGGGTTGAACAAATTTCACATGGCTACGTTGGAGACGATCTTAAAATTACCATGCACTTTAAAGCAGCGATCGGGGAACCCAGATCTTTTGACAAGATTACAGTAAATGGAACCCCTTCTTTTACCTCAGAGATTGATGGAGGCATAAACGGAGATATTGCAACATGTGCTATCACCATCAACAGTATTAAAAGTGTGCTAAGTGCCCAGCCTGGTCTCCAAACCATGGCAACAGTAGCATTACCTGGATTCATCAACTAACTCCAAAATCTAACGCATTTATTATGCCTTATCCGCATAAAGTATTTCTAAACGGAGAAATCATTGAAAGCAAAGATGCCACTGTTTCGGTATTCGACCGAGGTTTTTTATTTGGAGATGGAATTTATGAGGTGATGGTCAAAATTAACGGGCATTTTTTTTATGGGGATGCCCATCTAGAACGACTTTTCAATTCCCTCAAAAAGATAAACCTCAGTTTTGATGGTTCTGATCTGAAACATCAAATTGATCAACTTCTGGAGGCTTCGGATTTAAGTGATCAGGATGCTTTGATTTACATCCAGGTAACACGGGGAGTGGCTCCCCGAAAGCACGCTTTTCCGGCCGATGTTTCTCCAACCGTAATGATGTATGCGACACCGATTAACATGCCGGATGTTAACAGTAATCACCTTAAAGCAGTCTCAATAGATGACTACCGGTGGACCAAATGTGACATCAAAATGACATCTTTATTGGGGAATGTGATGGCGAACGATCATGCCGCGAAAAATGACGCTTACGAAGCTCTATTTGTTCGGGATGGAAGAATCACCGAAGCCTCTCATTGCAATGTGTTTTTTGTGAAAGATGATGTCGTGTACACCCATCCGGCTGATAAGTTTATTTTGGATGGAATAACTCGTCAGATTACATTGAAGCTATGTAAAAAAATTGGAATAGAGGTGCGGGAAGAGGCTACCCGGCATTCAAATGTAACAACTATGGATGAAGCTTTCCTGACTGGTACAACCACGCAGATCGCTTCCATCAAAAGACTGGATGATCATGTTTTTTATGAAGGAGATGATCATCCTCCGGTAACTGTAAAACTTCAAAAAGCTTTCGCTGAACTTAAAAAGAATCCTACCAATGATTAGTATGATCAATCCAACAAAAAAAACGGTGTTTCTGTCAATCTCTGCACTCTTACTTCTGGCTGGTACTCAGCTAAAAGCTCAGGAAGCTGCTGAAGAAAAATATCAGAAAGAAGTTGCCACATTAGCATCACAGGAAGCAATAAGTAAAGCATTTGAAATCATCGAAGAACTGGAGCCCGAAACTCATGCCGATCTGATTCACCTTACAGAGATTCCGGCCCCGCCATTTAAGGAAGAAGTACGAGCCGCAGAATTTAAACGAATGTTGGAAGCAGCAGGGGCAGACCGGGTCTGGATTGACAAAGAAGGAAATGTAATTGCCTTAAGAAGTGGAACCGAAGGAGGCAGAACAGTTGCTGTAGACGCTCATCTCGATACCGTTTTTCCAGAAGGAACAGATGTTACCGTAAGGCATCGTGGAGATACCCTTATTGCCCCAGGGATTGGCGATGACACCCGCGGACTTGCTATGGTTCTTGCAATCCTCAAAACCATGGAACAAGCCGGGCTCGAAACGAAATCAGATATTTTGTTCATTGGTACGGTTGGAGAAGAAGGTCAGGGAGATTTAAGGGGTGTGAAGTACTTATTTCAAAGTGGAGAGTATGATATCGATTCATGGATTTCTATTGATGGTGGTTCTATTGGCAGGGTTAATAATGCCGGACTTGGTTCAAAAAGATATAGAGCTATTTTCAGAGGGAAAGGAGGTCACTCATGGGGAGCTTTCGGGCTGGCAAACCCGCATCATGCTTTAGGTGTGGCTGTAAATAACTTCACTGAAAAAGCGCATGAATTTGTTTCTACCGGTCCCAGAACGAGTTTTAATGTTGGAAGGATTGGCGGAGGAACATCCGTTAACTCAATCCCTTTTGAATCGTGGATGGAAGTAGATATGAGATCAGTTAGTCCCGATAGATTAGATGAAATTGAAAAACTATTTCTTTCAACAATGAAAAGTTCGGTACAACAGTATAATCAATCAGGAGTAAGAGACTCAGTGTGGTTAGATTTGGTAAAAATGGGTGATCGCCCATCAGGAGAAGTTGATGTAAAAACGCCACTTATCCAACGGGCATTAGCAGTTACTACTTATATGGGGGCAGAACCGAGATTGACTCGTGGATCAACAAATTCAAATATCCCGATTTCTATGGGAATACCATCCGTAACCATTGGCAGGGGAGGAGTTGGCTCAGGTGCTCATTCTCTGGATGAGTGGTGGTTGAATAAAAACGGAGCTGAAGCGATTAAGCTCGCTTTACTTCTCACTTTAGCCGAAGCTGAATACACCAAAAATTAAGAGGTTTATTATGAATAACTATCGCTTTTTAATCCTAGGCATTATTCTCCTAGTAGCGGGATGCAGTGGAAATACTGAGTATGATCTCGTAATCCAAAATGGAACCGTTTATGATGGACATGGTGGTGAACCTATCTCAGCAGATGTAGGAATTGTAGGTTCTGAAATTATCACCATTGGAAATCTTTCCAGAGCTAAAAGTAAATCGGTAATCGATGCTAAGGGATTGGCGGTAGCTCCGGGTTTTATCGATATGCATGCTCACCTTGATCCGATTCTGAATTTACCACTGAGCGAAAGCGCTGTAAGGCAGGGGATTACCACTTCATTGGGAGGTCCTGATGGTTCAAGTCCGTGGCCAATAGCCCAACATCTTGATACATTGGAAAGTATCGGAGTTGGAATGAATGTGGCTTATCTGGTTGGGCATAATACCGTTCGAAGAAACGTGCTAAAGCTCGAAAACAGAGCGCCTACTGAAGAAGAATTGCAGGAAATGGCAAGCCAGATTAAACAAGGGATGGAAGACGGAGCTTTTGGAATCTCCACCGGGTTAAAATACGTTCCCGGATCATTTTCTAAAGTTGATGAGGTTATTGAACTATCTAAACAAGCCTCTGCAGCAGGTGGTATTTATACCTCACATCTCCGTGAAGAAGGCTTGGGTTTATTTCCGGCAGTAGAGGAAGCAATAACTATCTCCAGAGAAGCCGATATACCGGTGATTCTCACTCATCACAAAGTGATCGGGCAGCCGATGTGGGGTAAAAGTGTACAAACACTGGCGATGGTCGATTCAGCCAGAGCTTTGGGGCTGGATATAAAAATGGATCAATATCCTTATGCAGCCAGTTATACCAGTATTTCTGTTGTAATTCCGGGCTGGGCGCGGGCTGGTGGTAATGATGCATTCAGAGAACGAGTGGCAGATCCGGTTGAACGGGCAAAAATCAAAAAGGAAATTGAGTACAACCTGCTCACCGATCGAGGAGGAGGAGATTTATCCCGGGTTCAGTTTGCAAGAGTTCGCTGGTTACCTGAACTGGAAGGGAAAACGTTGAAAGACTGGGCAGCTATGAAAGGACTGGAACCAACCTTGAGTAACGGTGCTGATTTAGTGATTGAAGCTCAGGTAAATGGAGGAGCTTCCTGTGTTTTTCATGCAATGAATGAAGAAGATGTGGAACGAATTATGCAGCATCCTATGACGATGATAGCTTCTGATGGTCGTTTGGTTGAACCTGGAAACGGACATCCTCATCCCAGATGGTACGGTACTTTTCCAAGAGTACTTGGACGTTATGTAAGAGAGAGAGGAACTTTGACTTTACCACAAGCCATTTATAAGATGACTAAGCTTCCGGCAACATCTTTAGGACTGGAAGACCGGGGCTGGTTAGAAGAAGGAATGAAAGCTGATATTGTAATTTTTGATCCTAAGACGGTAATCGATAAAGCTACCTTCGAAGAACCTCATCAATACTCTGAAGGGATTCATTATGTCTTAGTAAACGGTCAGGCAGCAGTGAAAGAAGGGGAGTTTCAGAATTTAAGAGCAGGGCAAGTACTTAGAAAGAGTTGAGTTATGACTGGGACTAACGGCTGTTTTTAAGTGCCTTCTTTCAGCAGCTCCCTGATTGTTTCAACCACTTTCTCTGCATTCACCTTGTTAAAGCAAAGAGGGGGTTTTGTTTTGAGTACATTGTTGTAAGGACCATCGGTACTTATAAGGATATGCCTTTCCCGCAACCCATTTTTTATGTGATGAGCCAGCTCGGTATCAGGTTCGGTTGTTCCCGGTTTTACGATATCAATTCCTAAAAATAAACCGGAACCTCGTACATCCCCAATGCATGAAAACTCTTTTTGAAGCTTCCTGAATAGGTTTTTATAGTAATTACCAACTTCTTTAGCATTCTTTTGTAATCCCTCTTTTTCAATGACATCCAGTACAGAAGAAGCAATTGCGCAAGAAATCGGGTTACCACCAAAAGAGCTAAAGAACTCAACTCCCTCTTCAAAAGAAGCTGTGATTTCTTGCGTGGTAACCACTGCACCCATAGGATGCCCGTTGGCGATGGGTTTTCCAAGAATAACAATGTCAGGGATGACCTCCTGAGCTTCAAATCCCCAAAAATGATCACCCAAACGACCAAAACCCGTTTGTACTTCATCACTTATACAAAGTCCGCCTTGTGCCCTGATAGCCGGATAGATTTCTTTCAAATATCCTTTGGCTAAAGGAACCTGACCTCCGCATCCAACTATCGGCTCTGAAATAAAAGCAGCGATATTGTTTAAGTCAGAATCTAATTCCCGGAGCGCATTCCGCGCATATTGACTTCCCGCGGTTCCATCATTGGAAGTGTATTTTCCTCTGAAGGTATCGGGTATAGTAGTTGTTATGACGTGATCTTTTTGTCCGTTTCCCTTTTTGCTGCTGAATTTATAGTCGCTGATATCAATAGAAACTTGAGTATTTCCATGATATCCATGCTCCATCACCACAATGTGCTTCCTTTTTGTATGAGCAAAAGCCAGCCTAATAGCCAAATCACTTGCAGCGCTGCCGGAGTTCACAAAGAACACTTTGTTTAATGAATCCGGAAATTTGGTTAGTAATTTTTCTGAGTAATCGGTGAGTTCATCGAATACATATCTGGTGTTTGTGTTGAGCTTCGTCATTTGTGTACGTCCCGCTTCTACTACTTCGGGATGCGAATGACCTACATGAGGAATATTATTGTAAGCATCTAAATAGGTGTTTCCATAAACATCATACATATACTGGAATGCCGATCTATTCATATAGATTGCTTTATTATAGCTTAAAGAAAGAATAGAACTTATAGATGAATGCCGTTGGGTAATTTTCTGATCCACAGAAACAGGATCAGGGACATCAAACCCACAGGCTGAAAAGAAAACGTTTCTCGCTTTAACAGGATTTAATTCTAACCACGAACGCAGCATTTTCCATGCATTTCCTTCACTTGAAGTGGCGTAGTCATTTTCCGGTGCGTTTTTCCTGACATGAGCAGAATTACACACACTGATACAAAGCCGGGCAGCAATCAGGTAATACAAAATTTCAAGTTCTTGCTGTTCTAATGGAAGTACCTGATGGTATGATTTCACCAGAACTTCAGCCCATTCCAATGGATTTTCTTTATCATAACAGACATAGGTTGCTGCTACGGCTAGCTCGTTTATCAATGGCGTGTAGCATAAATCCCCGAAATCAATGAGACCCGTTACCTGATTCTCTTTGGTAAGAATATTCCACTCATTTGCATCTCCATGAATTAGAGAAGACCGTAATTTTGGGAGAAGAGGGGATACCTGTTCATCAAACTGCAGGAAAAAGTAACGGACAAGATTTTTATCATGCTCTTCAGGGATATCAGCTATGAAGTCCTTATTTAAATGCAGATGCTGAATATCCCAAGTAAGTTTTCGGGCTTGAATAACATAATTATTCAAGCTCATCAGATGTAAGTCCATTTCAGCTAAAAACCGACCCAAAGAACTAACCAGCTTCTTAGAATGTGATACATCTCCTGAAAACTGTCCTTCTAAATAGGAAAGGGTTCTGCAAATTCTTTTTTCGCCATTAATGGTTATTGTCTTTATCAAAGCTTCATCCTTAAATGGGACAGGAGAAGGAAACCGATCCGGAAACTTATCAGAAAGCGAAATAAGTATTTCGTTTTCAGCTATAATCAAATCCCTTTGTTCACAAGAATAAGGATAGGTTTTAAAAATATACGTGGAGTTTTCAGTATCTAGCCTGTAGTTGATATTGCTGTAACCTGCCAGCTTATCAAGAGAAGTGATTTCGGAGGAAAAATATTTCTGGATGTTCTGGATCATACATGAAGTTTTTGGAATCTGTGAAGTGTTCCAATGCTTTATGAAATCTAAACCTTAATTAGTAACTATTTACCGTTCAATATCATAAGTGATAATTTTGAGTCCGTCAGGAAAGCTTTCAGTATCAACTAATTTCCATTTTGCCTTTTGTGTTGAATTCCCGAAAAGAGGAATACCTTCTCCCAGTATAATCGGATTCAGCTTTAATTTTAGTTGATCAATAAGGCCATTATCTAATAGCCAGCCAGCAAATTCTCCACCTCCGCATAAATACACATCAGTTTCAGATGATTCTTTTATCTCATTTACCCGTTCGAGAGATCTTGTTTCGATATGAACGGTTTCTGCAGGGTTCTCAATTTTGATTGATTCAGAAAAGATATGGTGCTGCATATGAGGGTAAGCCGGTTGCCCGGGTTTAAGTCCAAACTGATAACCAAATTCATAGGTTCTTCTGCCCATAATTACAGTCTTAAACTTTTGCAGATCTGAAAGGTATTTATCAACTCCTTTTCCTCCTGCTGCAAAATCACTAATATCATCATTTTTTCCAGCGATAAAACCATCAATGGAGCTCGCAACGTAATAAATTATCTTTGGCATTATTATAGCTTTTCAAATTTTAAATTGGTTACTCTTCCCGCATCTAGTTCGAAACCAGTAATTTCTCCATCTATTCTGCTAAAGCGAAGCAACAGGTTTGATGTAGTAAAAGCATCAGCTCTCTCTACTGTTAGTTGCATAGGCTCTAGATGAGCCAGTTTTACATTTAAAGCATCGTTTTTAATAAATATACGATAGCTAACATCCAATTCATGAGAATAATAATCACCTTCAAAATCTTTTAAGTGTAAGGTAGAGGGAAGTTCTTTTTCCTCTATTTCGGTGTTTTGGTTATTGCTAAGGGATTCTTCTGAGGATCTTTCCTGCAATTTTTCCTTCAGAAGGATATCAGCCACTTGATAAGTTTTTCGTGTTGGGCTGGCATCTCCACGATTGGCTAGAATGATCACAGAAAATCTTTGATCCGGAAACCTTAATAATTGCGCGCGATAACCTGCAAGGCTACCGGCATGACTCACAGTTCTCAATCCCCGGTATGTTCCATTTCTCAAAGCAAAGGCATAGCCGCTGCTTTCTCCATTATTAAGAAGTCCTTCTTCATGCATTTTATTGATAATGGCCGGACCGCCTTTACCTAGCTTGTTGTCATAAAAATTGTTATCCCAAAGTGAGAGGTCTTCAATGGTAGAATACACTCCGCCTGATCCAACTAAATCAAATCTCATAATCAAATTATTAAATCCATTGCCATCACTTTTCTTTTGATAGCTGAACACCTTGTTTTTGATTAGGTCAGTATTGTCGTCATAAAAAAGGGTGTTTTTCATCCCCAGTGGTTCAAAAATATACTGCCGAGCAAATGCACGTAACGATTGTCCCGCTGCTTTTTCTATAATCATCGACAGCATGAAATAGCACGAATTGCTATATAAATACTTCTCACCGGGCGGGAAATTCAACTCCTGTTGTCTTTTTATGAGATCATATACTTCATGTTCTTCAATATGATCCAGATAGTTTCGCCCTTTTAAATACATCAGGGTCAGATAGTCTCTTACACCACTGGTATGATGAATAAAGTTTCGGATAGTCAGGGGGGCATCATATTCAGGGAAATCCGGCAGGTATTTTTGGATCGGGTCGTCCAGATTTAACTTTCCCTGTTCTTCAAGAAGTAAAATGCTAAACGTAACAAATTGCTTAGAGACAGAACCTATGTAAAAAACAGAGGAAGGAGTTATTTCTATATCGTGTTCCAGATCGCCGATACCGTAGCCGTTTGCGTAAATCAACTCTCCATCTTTCATAATTCCTAATGCCGCTCCGGGAACATCAGGTTTATCCCATTCCAAAAACAAGTTATCTATAGCTTGCTGTTCTTTGATCTGAGCAAATGAAAGAAGAGAAAAAAAGCATAAGAACAAGGTGAGTGTATATGTTTTCATAGTCTGGTTTTTAATGAATTGAATTGATATCAAAATAAGACGCTTACTATTTTGGGAATAGTACTGAACGAATTCGAACTATGAAAATACCCATTTACATCTTTGGTGCTTTCATTCAATTCTTGCCAATCTTTAAGAAACTTCAGCTATTCATATAACTCATCAATATCCGCTTTACTTATTTCAAAAAGTGTATGACCTATTTTCTCCGTTACGTCTTTAAAGAATCTCTCACCCTTTTCCTTAGTAGCTAATCTCGGATCGCCTGTCCCGGTATCTTCAGTAACCTTTGACCATTGACGTTCAGCCCACAGCCAGTTTTCACTAAAGGATTTGATTTTATTCTTCTTTTCTTTTCCTTCCCCCCATTTTTCGAGTGGTAAGACCCATTCAGGCTTTAAGTGTAACATCAAACTGGTTTCCATTTCTTCGGCATGATCTCCGTGATTCTCAAAATACTCGCTTCGTTCTAATGCTTTAAACCAGTCGGAGGTGCAAATAAACATATCCGGAAACTTTAGTCCCAATTCTCGCACAAAAGGTTTAAAATCATTTCCTCCATGACTATTAAATATCATCAGTTTGTGAATATTCTGGCGATTCAGAACTTCAACAATATCACGCAAAATCATCAACTGGGTGCTTGGATTGAGATTAATATCGAGATATATATCTGATTGTCCGGTGTTTACACCGAAAGGAATGGTAGGAAGTACAATTACCTTTGCACCCTTTTCCCACGCTATCCGTGCGGCTTCAGCAGAAAGAAATTCCGATTCAATAATATCCGTAGCATAGGGCAGATGATAGTTATGAGCTTCTGTCGCTCCCCACGGCAGGATAGCTAGTTCAAAATCAGCATCTTTAATATAATCCCAATTTGATTCGGCTAAGATGTAAGGTCGCATATATATTTTTTATTTATGATATCAGCGTAATGAAATTCAATATTATAGCTTTCAATTTACAAACTTAAGCATCATAATAAAGACTCAGTTGGTGCTCACTATTGTCAAATTAGATCGAACGCTTTAAGTGATTAAATTAGTTGTCGGGAGAAAGTTTAAAACCAGATAATTATCCCGTATGACTATAAAGACTATGTCAGTAACACTTCGCATTGCAGCAATCTATAATATTTTATGGGGAGCATGGGTTGTTCTTTTCCCTAACCACTTTTTTGAGCTCGTTGGAATGGAGCTGCCTTTGCATACGATGATCTGGCAGGGGATGGGTATGGTAATTGGTGTATACGGACTTGGATACTGGTGGGCAGCCCGGGATCCACTAACTCACTGGCCCATTGTTGCAGTTGGGTTTCTCGGGAAGATATTAGGACCTATCGGATTTTTTGTAAACTACACACAGGGAAAGGTACCCTTCGAATTTATCTATACTTTATTCACCAATGATTTCATCTGGTGGATTCCATTCTTTTTAATCCTAAAAAAAGCGAAAGAGGTAAAGAAGATTAAATGGATTTAAGTAAAGCCAATCTATTTCTTCTTTCTGGGTTTTATGTTTTTGCAGGAGTTAATCATTTTATTAACCCTGAATTTTATTATCCATTAATACCTGATTATTTAACATTTCATGAAGCCATTAACTACATAAGCGGACTCGCTGAAATACTCTTAGGGATCGGTGTTTTAGTAAATAAAACAAGAAGGCTTTCGAGTTATTTACTAGTAGCAATGTTGGTAAGCTTTATTCCTGCGCATGTTTATTTTATTCAAATCGGAAGCTGTATTGAAACAGGTTTGTGCGTCCCGGAATGGATCAGCTGGACTCGTTTATTAATTATTCACCCATTATTGATCCTTTGGGCTTTATCAGTCAGAAAACTGATAATTAGTTATTTGTTTATGAAATAATTTCAGAAAAAGAGAAAACTAAAAACAATACCAGTACCAGCAATACCAGATATAATATATAGGTGAATATAAACCGGAATACTACAGATACAGGTCTATGTTTTAAGAAGAACTGCATGAAAACGAAAAGCGCATATCCTATTGAAGTTCCCAGAGTGAGTATAACCAACAAGTCGGTATCCCCGAATAAAAAGATAAGCATAGCCGAAACAGAATATATAATGGCTTGTTGTCCGGTTATGTACGCGTTAAGTACTACATGTTCCAGATAGTTGCATCTCGACTTTAAAAATGTAAAATAAGAAGCCAGAGAAAATACCGGAATAAGTATTAAAGTGGTATATGCATAGTTTCCTGTGAACCATTTAAGAATCGCCAATGTTTTACCATCTACTTCAGAATCATTTGGGCCACTTGCAAACCCGGTTACAAAATCATTCATGAAGGTGTCACTTTCCAGGAAACGCGCGACAAAGAAATAGACAGTAGACAATATCAGTACATATCCGATCGGTTTAAAATGCTGTTTTCTTTTGCCATCAAGATATTCTCGAATACTATGTCCCGGTCTTATGAAAAGCTCCTTTAAGGAATAGAAGAACCCTCTGTTGATTTGAAAAACACTATCGGATAAATCATCAAGAAAACTGGAGAAATTGATTCTGCTAACGCTGGTACTTTGACCGCAATGCTTACAGTAATCCCCATCAACAAGTTGGCTACAGTTTTTACAGTTCATTTAGGAAGTAAACAGCTATTAAGGGTGCTTGGCTTACCAATTTATTGAGGACAGGGATGAATTGCTTTGGAATTTTGAACTTTAAAAAAAGAAGGTAGTTCTATTTATTTCAATTAACCATTCACATTAAAATTAGCATAAAAAACTCCTTCATGATTCATGAAAGTGCCTTCTTTTTTGTTGAGGTCTAATTTCCCACCTTCAAAATTCGTAGCAGGAAATCCTAATTCATGAAAAATACAGGCCGTAGCGGCAAAGTCCCAGATGCTGCCACCTCCGGTTTCTTTTTTTGGAAATTTAATCATACAAGCAGGACCATGTTCCAATACCCGGATACCATTCATTACAGAAGCCCCGCCAGACATTTCTTTGAACTCATTCAAACCAAATTCATGGATGTACTTTTGTAAAAGATTTTCCAACTCTGATAACCGTGGGGTATCTTTTAGTTTCTTATCCGTTACATACGTTAAATAGTCATTTCTATTCCGGATTTGCCACGGAGATCCATTTTTTAATGCGCCATTTCCTTTAGTAGCGTGATAGATAGTATCCGTAGTTGGGTCGTAAACTACACCGATGTATGGAGTCCCATCCTTAGCAATTAAGGCGATGGAAACAGAAAAACCAGGTTCTTTATTTATAAAATTCAGTGTTCCGTCAATAGGATCAATACACCAGAAAAAATCCTTTTCGAACCGACTTCCATCATCTTCAGTTTCTTCGGTAAGCAACGCAATATCAAACTCTTCACAAATGGGAAGAAGATGAGATAAAATTATGTTTTCACACTCTCTGTCAACTTTTGTAACTACCTGTGAAGCATAGTTGGTTCCGCCTTCTTTTTTTTCAAAGGCGACATCCTTTTCCATATATTTTTTTATGTGTTTCCCGGCAGCAAGTGCCGCTTTGATGGCGATATCGGTAAGGTGTTTCAAATTCATATTGAGAGATGTTCGATTATTTCTTTAGTAACCCGTTCACTATAACTGTTGATTTTCCAGTGTCCCGGACTCCAACCTTTTAGAAAGCGATGGAAATCTGCCCAGGCTACCCGGTATAGAGAACGCCATTCTTGTTCCAACTCCTTACTTGGTTCTTCCAATTCGTGTTGTAAATATCCGAAATAGGTATCAAGAATTTGTTCTTCCAGTCGTTCGCATTCAATTTCATTCAGACAACTTCCGATAAAATAGGCGACATCTTTAATCCCGCATCCGCCGCCCACATACTGAAAATCCACTGCTGCTACGTTTCCCTCCTCAGCGAAACAGAAATTTGCTAACTTAGCATCACCGTGTACAAAGGTTTTGTAAGTGCAGGTATTTAATTTTTGGTCAATGAAAGGGGCAGCTTCTTTTAATCTCTGATCATCCAATGCGGCTAATTCCTGTGGACGGGTTTCCAGATGCCAGTAGGTTCCGGTTTGCCAAAGTCCGTTCGGCTCCCGACCAAGATAACTGGCATGAAATTGTGCAAGCCATTTCAAACACTCCGTAATATCTTCCCAGTTAACCGATTGCTTTCTTAACGGAAAGCCTGCTTCATCCAGATCTTCAAGAACAATTAGCGCTTCATCACCCTGAGAAAAAATACCTAAACAATGGGGGAGACGTGCCTTGCTTTGGGCACTGTAGTGCTCATACCATTTTGTTTCTACCTCATAAGATCTAAGCTTTCGCTGGTGACCGATATCGGTATTCCAGCCACGGGGATGTTTTTTATTTCCCGCTAATTGAATGTGCTTAACTACAACACTTTTACATGGAACATTCTCCAGTTCCAGTCGCTTAATACTCCCATACCCACTCCACAATTCCTGGATAATCTCTTTTTCAATAAAGGACGAGGCTCCTGTAATTTCCGAAATAGCCGATCTGATAAAATCACTCATACACCCTAAAGATAAGAAAGTATCAGAAGGGATTTTGAAGAAGAGCGGAGTGAATTCTTCTCCAACGACCCGCTATGATGAGTGGGGATTAGAATGCACAAATCTTTCGGTTAAGCACAAAATTTGATGCGAGCCAAAACCATTGATTTTACTGTCATTTCGCCTATTTTTCTATACATTCTTACCTGCAGTTTTTATTCTTTTATCAGTCCTTTATTTTTCTCGTTCGGTTCAATCAAGTCCCACAAATTTCCATATAAGTCCTCAAATACTGCAACAGTTCCATATTCAAACTCAGTTGGAGGCCTCACGAAACTTACTTCTCTTTCTGTCATTTTGTTATAGTCTCTCCAAAAATCATCTGTGAAGAGAAAAAATCCAACTCGTCCTCCTGTCTGATTTCCAATACTCTCTGCTTGTCGTTCATTGGCGGCTTTGGCAAGTAACAAGCAACATTCTTTTGCTCCTGTTGGTGCAACCATTACCCATCTTTTCTTTTCATCTATTTTCGTGTCCTCAAGTAGTGTGAAATCTAATTTTTTAGTGTAGAATTCAATTGCGTCATCATAATCTTTTACCACTAATGCAATATGTGATATCCTTTGGTACATTTTCTTCGTTCGTTTTAATTGCAGGTAACGTGCCAGGCTTGTTCAGTTGATTTTACCCATTGAATTTAGTTAGGGTGGGGAAGAGTTGCTACTCAACGCCTGAACGTTGCAGGATTCGTTGGAAAAGAGAAGTGGAGCAAGTTCATCCTCAACGTACTGTGTATAATGAAGTAGCGTCCCGCAGGCCCTACGCACTATACACATTATTGCAAACTGACCTTTCTACTATTTTACCCTATTGCTTCGTGTTCAGGACAGTCCACACGAATTTCAGATTCGGCTAGTTTCATTTTCAGCAAATTACAATAATGAATTCCGGTTTCGACTTTGTAAAAAGAGCAAGTAAAACACATACGCTGAATGGTAATGATCCCTGACTTATTTAAGTCATAAATCAAATTCAACAATCCATTTAGTATTGTCGCTTTTTGTTCTTGTGTAAGTTTTTCAAGGGGTTGCTCAATTGAAGAAGCAAAGAACGATACTTTCTTAGCCACTTTTTTTCCTTCTTCAGTTAAAGAAAGTGTATAGCTTCTTGTATCAATAGGGTCAGTTTCTTTGGTAACTAATGATTTAGCGAGTAGTACTTTTACGCTATCGCTTATGGTGGCTTTGGTCATATTGAACTCATCTGCCAAATATCCCACTTTACATTTTTCTACAGAATGAAATTGAATAAATATCAAGATTTGAATTTGAATAGGGCTTAATGAGTTCTCCTTACTTTCAATCCACAGTAACACTCTGAATGCTTCCGAAATTCGTTCCAGAGCAACTACAATTCGGCTTTCAATATTTTGGTTTTGTTCGTTTAAATGAAACGATGGCTTATTCATACCAATTGAATCTTATGCAACATTATTCTTGCTATGTTTCCTGCCCTTAATTTTGCTTCATTAGCTTTTTCTCCAAAGAATAGTTCATCAACGGTATGATTAAACAATTGTAACCACTCTGCAAACTCATTGCTTGTCAGTTCTGTTGTTTTACTTAAGGCAATATGTTTTTGCATTGGGTTGCCCGAAAAACTGTGTTCACCCAATAAGATACTTGCCCAAAACGAATACATTCTAGGAAGATGGGTCTCCCAATTTACTTTGGCTACATCGTTAAAAATATGACCCAATACAGGATTGCTTCTCACTCTATCGTAGAACGAATCAACTAATAATTCTATATCCTTTCGGTTAGAGATATCCGATTTCATTTGCAATTTTCCATTTCAATAATAAAGTATCCTTTTTGCCTTATTGTAGCTTCCCATCGTGGCTTAACTGTTTCAATATGACAAAACCTACATTCTTTTGATGTTAATGGTTGTCCGTGCTGTCCTTTAATTTTTAAATACTCTTTGCCATATCTATAAATGCTGGCAGTATCGTCCATTTCTTGGGGTACAATAATGTCAAAATGCATTACACTACCATCTTTCTTAGTTACATAAGTGTCCCAAACTGCTACTTTCATCAATACAATAAATTTAAACCCCACAAAGATAGGAATCCTAACTTTGTGGAGCAAATTTTTTAACCCTTTACATCTGCCATTGATGCACCATAGTTGATGTGTAATACATTTCCGCTTGGAGTTAACAAAGCTGGAACAGAGTTTATTCCTGCATTTTCCGCTTCAGAAATTCTGTTCCGATCTTCTCCAATGTTTACTACTTCAACATTTTCAGCTCCTACTAAATTAACGATGTCGTGTTCTGCACTTACACAAACTGGACATCCTGCGTGATAGAAAATTGATTTACTCATTTTATTATTTAATTAGGTTAATGCATTATTGCAGAATGAATATAGTAAGGAATCCTTACTAAACAAATTTTAAGACGAATTTATTTAAATGGGAAGAGTAGCATGGTAAATTTCTAACTTAGCCGGCATGTTGAAGATGAAGAGTTGAGCGAATTCTGCTTCAACTTCCTAGCTAAATACATTAACCGATGAATGGAGGCTATTGATATTTTAGCCTTAGTTACCTGTTGACTTCTATTAGGTAGAATTTTTTTTCATATTCAATCAGAGACTTCCAAATTGCTTTAGTTTCAGGCCAGACATCAAGGTTGTCGTAGAAGTCTGTGTCAGTGTTTGAAATCATTATTTTCCCAGTATTTCGTTCTGGGTTAAAGTACATTCCTGAAAACACCCCATAGTCAGCTCCGTTGTGACCAATTATATTATCTTCAATATCTAACCAATCAGATGTATATTCCATAAAATAACCATAGGTGTTGCCATCAAATGTCTTTTTTGAAAACAATGTTTGATAGCTGTTTTTGCTAAGCAATTTTCCATTTCCGTTATAACCACGAATAAGTTCTCTCAAGAACAAAGCCAAATCGTGGCTTGAAGACATAAACTGACCGCTGGGATAACTGCTTTCTGAGTATTTACTTATCATCATGTCCTTATAAGCGAACAGCCTGGATTGCTTGTCCTCGTCAATATCTTCAAACCCCCAACCTGACGACTCCATACCTAAAGGCTTCATAATATGTTCTAACGTAAAATCTCTGAAATTCTGACCAGATGCATTTTGTATTATCAAAGCACACAGGTCGGAACCGATATTAGAATAGTCTCTTTTTGTACCAGGTGCGTTTAAAGAAAATAATTCTTTGGAATATGCATTACCATTAATGTCTAATGCGTCGGTTAAATATTCTTCCAGAGTTACTTTCTCTTCCGGCTTTCTGAAAAAATCATAAGCCCCCTCATTCTCACCATTAGTATTACTTTCTAAAAAATATGTGCTCAGGTACATTTCTTTAGTGTCAATTATCGAAGATGTATGATAGGCTAAATGCTCGATTAGAATTTCACTATCAGGGTGATTGGGATTTATAACTTTAAAGGGCAAATATTTATTTATGGGATCTTTTAAGCTTAATAGATTTAATTCTGCTGCTTTGATTAAAGACACACCAATTAAGGTTTTAGATATCGAAGCTATGGGTTGTACTGTAGATGAAGTGTACAATTTGGTTGTATCTATATCTTTATAACCGAATCCTTTTTTGTATAAAATATCATTCTCATCTACCACTGCTACAGAAAACCCTTTCAGCAGTCCGAGGTCATAAGCGTCATAAATTTTAGCAGTCAACGAATCATTAAGCTGCTCCAATAACTGTTCTTTGACTTTTCGATTTTCCTTTTCTTGATTACACCCGAAAAGTGTTAAAGCAAAAACTAGAATATAGATTACGTTTTTTATCTGTTTCATATTTATAGATAAATAGTCATGAGATTCAGTACAGTTTTTCTTTGCCTGGCAGCTAGCGTGCCGGGCTAAGTTTCGTTGCTATGATTCGTCCGAAGGAAAATCCAGCCGAACCTAAAGATAAATTTTTGCGCGTAATTTCCGTTTAAGAAATCCTCAAGCAATGAATTTTAGCAACTCCCATTATCTTTAGATTCTCATTTGGTAAGCTAGAAATAAGCAACCTAATATGATAGCTATGTTTATAGTAGCTCGGACTGTCCATGGAAATTTGGAGTAATTCACTTTTCCATAATCACCAAAAATCACGCTCAAACCCATAAAGAAAAACCATGGAGTTAAGAGTAGGGCAAATTCACGTTTTAATAACATGATGGCCAGGTCATGTATAAATCACAAAAAAGAAAAGTGATTAACAGCGAGAGCGCTTGTGGTAAGATGAGTTTTAGCGGTTTGAAAATATATTTTCCGAGATAATAACCCCAGATTGGATTCCAGTATTGCCAAAATATCGAAAATTTTCCGGCTCCCAGAGAACGATGTAACATATTTCGAAGGGAAACACTGTTACCTAAGGGCACGCCGTTTCTTTTATTTACGTATTCAGATAATTTCAAATAGGTATTTTCTGATATTTAGCATCCAACTACCATCCTTAAGCTGGACCTTTCGAATTACTAAAAAACTGTTTTTGAACAAGCTCCTTTAAATTCAAAAAGTCTGACAACCCAAGAATTACGAATCCTGACTTGCCAGACTATTACCTAAAATTTAAACCCAAAGTAAAGGTTTGGCTCAAACCAAAAGACGTTTCCATATTTATCATCGAACTCTTTAAATCCTGCAGGCGAGTTGTTGTCAAACATCCACTGGTTGATATGAACCTGAGGTTCTACGAAAAGTCGTTTTTTCTTCCCAAATGCAACATGGTAGCCCAAATGAACCGAGTTGTACAATTTAAACCCATTTTTAATTTTATTACCGTCTAAATCCGTGTAGGTTTGAATCTGTGGCAGAACTTCAATACTTGTAAAAAGTCCTTTCCATAACATACGTTGATAAGTAACACCAATTCCTATTTCTCTTAGGTATCCATCGTAATATTCAGTGCCAGACTCAATTTTATCGACAACACCATCCCACCAGGTTATGCCCATGGGTTGAAATAATCGCCAGGAGGCAAACTTCACACCTATAATGTTCTTCTCATCTAAGTTGCGTTTTACATGCAATTCAACCATTTGAATACTCGTACGCTTGCCATAACCAAAGATAATCTCATCTGGAACGAGATAAGGCATACTTACCCGCCACTTATAGGCTACTTCATCTTCTTTATCTGGTGATGAGTTAGTTTGAGCGAAAGCACCAGTTGTGCAAAAAAGCAATAGAATGATTATTAGATTTTTCATGATAGTAATTTTTTCTGATCGTTCCGGTTTCACAAAGCAACCCCGCTATTCTCAGTTTATTTAGTGAATGAGAATGGAATCATCATCTGATGATTATGTACTCTGCTTTATCAATTTAACAATGCAAATATGTGGAGAATAGGAAGGTGAATCGTCCCGATATGTAAATCCGAACGTATTGTGAGATTGAGGACTTTTCAGAAACAGGCTTAACTTTGATTAGCTGACAGCCAGGCTTTCGGTGTCATTCCTTCATTTTTTTTAAAGAAAGTATTGAATACCGATTTTGAATTAAAGCCGCTTTCATAAGCCAGAGCTATAAGGGTAAGGTGACTATTTGCAGGATCCAGGGCCTTCTCTTTGAAGCTCTCCAAACGAAAATTATTGATGTATTCATTGAAGTTTTGACCAACTCGTTCATTCAGCAACCAGGAAAGTTGGTTGCTACTAATATTTACGTTATCTGCCAGTTCTCGTAAAGATAAAAATGGGTTTCGAAACCATTTCTCATCCTTCATTCCTTTGCTAAGAATTTCCAAAACCATATCGGCTTCAGCATCTGTCATTAAGGCTTGGGAAGGGGTAGTATTTATTTGTTTCTCAGAATCATTTGGCAATAATTCTTTACGGAATACGACTTGCACTAAATCCTGGAACCTCTGATACCGGTGTAAAGGTTTAAGCAGTGGAATATTCATAAAGTTTATGATTTGACCGGTACGCGTTTTGATCTTTTCCTCTAAAAAGTCCAATGCCATTTCGTGTTTCCCAAAATGGACCATCAAAAACAATGGCCACGCAAAAAGCGCTTCACCAATCTCTTTTTTTATCATGAAGTTAACCCTGCTGGTATCAACATCGGTCTTATCTTCGGGATTGACCAATTGGTATAACACTCTGCATTCTTCCGGTCTCTCCGCCAAAGGGGTTTTATCTAAAAAGTCATTTAGCTTTCCATAATCTTTTGTAAGAATTAGGCACAGCTGTTTTAGTCCAATGGAATGCGTAAAATCTGGGTTGATGCTCAAAGAAGTCTCTATACATTCTAAAGCTTTCGTATAGTCCTCATTTAAAAAATGAATATTTGCTTTAGTATAATAATGGTTCGCAGACAAAGGATTTATCTTTAAAATATTATCAGTATGCCATAGTGCTTTTTCGAAGTACCCTATCGCTGTGTATAATTCACATAAACCTTCTTCTGCTTCCGTATAGGACGGATTCAGTTCTATTGCTTTTAGAAAAAACTTTTGCCCGTTGATGAAATCCCAATGACCCCAAAAAAGTAGTGTTGCTTTACCAAAAAATCCTGTGTAGGATTCTTTGTCCAACTTAAAACCTTTGTTAAGGTACTTTTCTGACAACTTTAAGAACCCTTCATTATTTGTCCATGATCCATACATGGCATAACTGTACACCAAACCAAAGTAGGGCAAGGCAAAAGAAGGATCTATGGTGACACACTCTTCATAGAGAGCTATTGAATTTACGATCCCTTGTCCATCCCACATCAAATGATGGTAGCGACCTTTAAGATAAAGATCATAGGCTACCATATTCTGTGTTGGAGCTTCAATTAAATGTTCTTGAATGTTTAGGTGACCAAAATTTTCCCGGATCTGCTCTGCAATCTGTAAACTTATTTCATCTTGTACCGCGAATATGTCCTCTAACTCCCGGTCATAGTTTTTCGACCAGAAGTGGGTGCCGTCATCAGTACTGATCAACTGCGCTGTAATACGAACCTTGTTTTTGGCTTTCCTGACACTCCCCTCCAAAACTGTACTCACCCCTAACTGGTCACCAATAGTTCGTACATCTATATTTTTATTCTTAAATGCAAAAGAGGAGGTACGGGCAATCACTTTCAAACCCTTCACGGTGGTCAGGGCGTTGATGATTTCTTCAGTAATGCCATCGCTAAAGTATTCATTCTCGGGGTCAGCACTCATATTAACAAAAGGGAGAACCACAATAGACTTATTGGCTGATGATATGGGTAGATGGTTGCTCATTTTCTACGAAACGTTATGAGGTCTTTTGTGGACTGATAATGAATACTTCAAATTAGGATTTTCGTTTTTGGTTGTAGCTAACGGTTAGTGTAAACTGCGTTTTAATGTAGCTTTACATAGTGTTAGCGATTGTCGGCTTCTTTTCTAAAGTTACGCTAAACAGTTCTTCTTTCTTATTTCTTCCTTTCAGTTCTATCTCTCCTTTAGAGCTATATTGATAGTTAGAATGAGGTAATAATTCTTTAATAGCACCTGAGATCAGTAAGTCAGATTTTAATTCCTTACAAAGACTTTGGATTCTAGAGGTCGTATTTAAGACATCCCCCGTAAATACGATTTCCTTTTTTAAGGCTCCAATTTCTCCAATAGTGACTTCACCGAAATGAATACCTGCTCTGAATCCAATTTCAAAGCCAAATTCATGAATTAAAGCTTCTTTTCGTTCATTGAGATGATCGCGTATGTCAAAGAAACATTTGATGCAGTTTGTCTGGTTAATCCCATTGTCAGGCTCCCATGAAATCACAATTTCATCTCCTATGTACTGGTAGACTTCACCGAACGAATTGATGATGGGGTCTGACATAATATTGTAATAAGTGTCCAGTAATTTGAAGTATTTTACGTGGCCCAGACTTTCGGCTATTGTAGTCGAAGATTTCATGTCCAGGAACATGAAAATCCGCTTTTCAATTTTGGGTTGGTGGTATTTCCCGGAAAAAAAATTTAAAAGCACCTGATGTCCTAAGTTTTCACTTATAGCTGAATATATCAAACTAACCATAAGCTTTACAGACAATTGAATTAAGGTGATAAGGAAAGAGATACTTAATAGGAACCTACCCAATTTTTGCCAAGCATCAACTTCCAGTAAACTTATGCCTGTTTCGAGCGCAGATGCTACAGGATATAAGATAACTATAATGATAATAAAGAAGGTAAGGTAGATTAATAATTTGTAAAAAAGCTTAGTTTTCAGTGATCGGTTTGAGAATCTCTTTTCTAAATAAACCACTTCTAAACCCCCTACAATAAGTCCAATCAGGACATTCGCCAGGCTAGCAAAAATCAGCACTGGGATGGTGTAGGAAATACCAGTATCTGGATTGAGGTTTTGGCCATGTGTTACATCGAACACTGTTATATCAATTATCCATCCAATCAATAACCAAATAATCGCGAAGGGAGTAATCCTTGAAATGTTTCTTTTCGCTTTTGGAGTTATTTTCACGTTAAGTTGACAATGTCAGGTTAAATGTAAGGAATGATGATTTATTATCGCTAACGCACAGCTATGATGAGTGGGGATTAGAACACACTAATCCTTCCTCTCGCATAGAGCCACGCCTTGATTTAAATTTAAAACTTGTGGCAGACTTTCCAATCCCTACGAAAATGTCCTGACCGATGAAACCCCATTCATTAATAGCATTTGTTGTGTGCCGTTTTAATTTAATTTTACTCGTTAATAGGTCTTATGCCATAAATCAGTAAATAACTTATCATCCAAAATTCTCCAATGGTTGCCGGAAGAGTTAGAAAACTATTGAAGCTAAAATCAATACCTGCGTAGCGGATAACGGTGCTAATTAGATAGCCAATACCACCTAAAACAATAACCCTTCCTAACCAGACAGGCATTCTTTTTGATTTGATGACTATGTATCCCATAGGAAATAGCCAAAGCCCAAAGAAAAGACCACCAATACCCCAAGCATTTGAAATTATATTTTGAAAGCCCTGAATTAGTAAAACTTTATCTTCCGTAGCACTTATATCAGAATTGGCAACACCTATAGCAGAGGCGATTGAAATTGCACTTATCATAATGGCTAAAGCATTCACCATTCCCCATATACCTAGAGTCCAAGCTTCCCATTCATAACTATCTTTAAACAATTTGTAAAACCAAACTGCCGTAAGGGCTTGAGATATTACAATAGCAAACTCTAAAAGCAACCTGATTCTTGCAGTAGATTCTAATTCTATTAAATTCGTTAGCGTTTGTTCAGGGTTACCAGACACAAATATTTGAGAATGAAAGACCATAAAACCTAAAATCCCTGAAATAGCCATCATTAAATACCATACGCCAGTTATTCTTGCAGTTTTAATCATTTGTTTTTGTTCCGGATTTACAATCATAAATTAATTGATTTTAGTATTCTATACTAATTCTGACGATGTAATAGGGTAATTGTACAGTCATTGCCCCAACGTTTCGGGTATGAAATGTAGGGCATTTCGGAGCTGTGAATCTGTCCATCGAGACAAAGCTTACTAGAAGCATGAAACTTGCGGAAAGCACTGCCCGCCCTATGTTTTATACCCATTGTTGTGTGTAGTTTTATTTTATTAATTCATATTTTCAGCTTAAACTCTCCTTTTCTGATTCTGTCAAAGAGCTGTCTGAACTCATTAATACTTTTTCAATTTCTTCCCGAATTTTCTTCTTTACTTCACTAGAAAATAGCCAATTACACACTATGTCGTTAAAGATATCGTCTGAAAACGCATCTCGGATTTTCGGTTCTCCACGTTTATTGAAATCCACAGCCTCTAAAAGTTGATTAAAGTGAAGTAAGCTGTCTACGGTGTTTGATTTTTGCCAGACATTAAGTAAAGGTTGAATGTCGATTTTGGCTTTATAAAACATCAGAAGTACTTCTGTTGGTGTCGCAAATGTTGGATGGTTTCTCGAATTGAGATATTTTTTGAAAAAACCAGCGGCAAATTCCTTTAATACGTTCCGTTCCTTTTGAGTCCAGTCTGATTCATTTAAATATCCAAACCGTGTTAAAGACAGAAGTGGTTCATATGAAGGATATTTAAAGTTCTTAATTAACTCTAAATATCTAGGAGCAAAATACTTAAGTTCATTGTTATCTAACTCTTTCGGCTTTGCCGCGTCTTGGTACTCAGTTAGTAATTCGATCGGAATTTGTCGTAGGGGGATTGTCTTAAGTCTAGTGGCCTCAGATTCCTTCATACAACAATGCGTGCATGCATCAAGGTGTTCCCCTGGTTTATGTCCAGAGAAAACGTCATAAGCGTCATTTACTATTTCATCAAGTGATTTCATTTAATTACACACAACGTTTTGGCTATGTGCCGTGCCGACGTTAGGAGGCATGGACATCATAGCCTGTGTTATGCCCCGTTCTACTTCTTTTAAAAGAGAGTAGGATTCATTTCCCTTTTCATTTTAGCACCTTCAATTCTATCGTAAATAATAGGTATGTAATTTTCCTCTATTTCAATTCCTACGTATTTAAACCCTAGTTCATCAGCAGCTACTAAGGTTGTTCCACTTCCGGCGAAAGGGTCTAAAACTATATTCTCTTTATGAGGCGGAACTAAAGTGTCCACCAGTTTTTTTATCAGCATTAATGGTTTAACCGTACAATGATCGAACTTTTCATCTTTTCCTTTTTTGCTTAAATTCTCTAAGATATTTGATTGGAATGATCCGTCGTCATTCACTGTTTTAAAAACCCCAACATTTGTATTCTGCAATGTATTCCAGTAGTTATTCATTAAGGGTTTTTGGACAAGGATTATCGCTTCCCATTCATTCCTAAATGCACTGTGCCATCCTTGCCACTTCGATGAATCAGGGTCATTCATCTTTTCTAATTTTCTTTCCAAATTAAGCCCTCGTGGGATACCTGAATTTCTTCGGTAAACAAGCAAATCCCTAGTGTAAAAACCGCTATTTTCTAGTGCAATTTGTACATGAGCAATAGACCGATTACTGTTAAAAATAGCCACTGGAGCACCAGCTTTGCAAACTCTATAAAGTTCGTCTGTCCAAAGCTGACACCATTTCATATAGTCTAAATCATTTTTTCTATTCTTTTCATACCACCTTTTATTTCTAACTCCGCCAGCAAGACCACTACCATAAGGAATATTCTTGACCATTGTCTTGCTGTCTTTTACCCTTCCAGTACGCCTTTTAACCTCTGAATCATCCCACTTATGACCAATAAACTCGTAATTATAAGGGGGATCAGTTATGCAGCAAGCAATTGAACCTTCTGGAAACCCTTTTAGGACTTCCATGCAATCTCCATGATATATATTATTAGCCTTAATTTCCATCTCGATCAATTTTATAAGTTCCTTTCTCTTCCAATTCTATCAGCCATGCTTTTAGGTCAAATCCTGTTTTTTCTTGAATGTATTGAAATGTAGCATCATCCATTAGTATAGTCCAGCCACCTGCATTCATTTTGCTGAGTGCTGCTTTCAAATTATCCGTTCGTAGGAACAAGAAAACTGGTCTAAAACCTTCTTCTTGTAGCTGTATGCCGTACTGCTCGAATTTCTTTAGCGTTCCTGAATCACCTGATCCTACTCGATATTTTGTGTCAATAGCATCTTTTCCAACAAAAAAATCAGCAGGTTCATCTGCCCCAAATCTCTTTGGTGGTTCAAAATCTTCACAAGTAGCCTCGAATAAATCTCTAATGAGATTTTCCCAGCACTTTCCAAGTTCTCTTCCCCAGTACTGCTTGTTTTCACTCTTCAATTCTTGTGTAACACCAAACGCATTCATTAATACATCTGTGTCGTTAAAATCATCTGTATAGACTTTATCTGAGAAACTCTTTGAGTACTTATCAAGAACTTCTCCTAGCTTATCTTTTAATTCAGGCATAGCAATTCTTTACTTTCCAGTAAAGAAAGCTATTTTAGCACCAAAGAATCAATAATCTTTCGCTAAGATAAATAAAGTTTCGTAAAACGAAAACATATTTTCGTGAAAAGCAACAAAATAAAATACAATAGGATAAAGGTTGTTCTTGCGGAAAAGGACAGGTCAAGTAAGTGGCTCGCAGAACAAGTTGGTAAAGATAAATCTACTGTATCTCGGTGGTGTACGAATGATATGCAGCCTTCCATTGAATCCCTTTTTTTAATTGCAAAAGTATTGGAAGTTTCTCCGAAAGATTTATTGAATGATGGTTTTTAATAATGGGGCCTAACATAGGAATATGATGAACTCTATTCATTATATCCCAGTTTGATCTTTAACTTCTATTCATGATATTCTGCTATTTAAACAGAATATCATGAATAAAAAAGATTTAATTGCAAAGTACAAACATCAGCTTATTCTTAAAAACTTTAGTGAAAATACCATTAATTCATACATTAATGGATTGAATTTATTTTTGAAGTACGTACAGAAGAATTCCCTTAATGAAGTTTCTTCGCAAGTATCCTCAGAACGACAGTTAGTATAAATATTGAATTTTGAATAGTGTTTGTTGCATGTAATTTGGTATTTGAAATTTCCTCCAAGTATCTTCTTTAAAATTTGAAGTAATAGTTTAATGAGAACCATTTCCAAAGAAGTACATCTACGAACCAAAGGCGTTTTGCCGGTACAGAAACTTAAAGTCCTCCGCGATCTGGAAATCCTGGATTCCCATCCCGATTACCCGATTTTAGACAATCAGTTTCAGCCTAATTCTCTGGATCTTCGCCTTGGGGAAGTGGCCTATCGGGTACGATGCAGTTTCCTTCCCGAAAACGAGACGGTGGATGAGAAAATAGAACGGCTTTCACAGTATTCGTTTTCATTGAAAGATGGAGCTGTTCTTGAAGAGAATTGTGTGTATATCATTCCCTTGCTGGAAAAACTGAACCTGCCTAGTTCTCATTATTCAATCAACCAGGGATATTCAAATGGTCAACCTCAGGATGGGGAAGTACAACTGCACGCCTTGGAGAACCTTTCAGGAAAAGCGAATCCCAAAAGCTCCACTGGTCGACTGGATGTATTTACCCGTGTAATTACCGATTACTCCCATCGTTTCGAAGAAATAGCTCCTGGCTACAAAGGGAATCTCTATTTAGAGGTAGTTCCAAAATCATTTTCGGTAAAAGTGGAAACAGGTCAGCGACTCAATCAGCTTAGAATTCGTCATGGCTTAGAAGTAGTTCCCGATCAGGATTTATTGCGAATTCATTCCACCGATCCATTGTTGTTCGATGAAAACATCAAGCCGGTTACGATGGAGCAAATCAAGGTGAATCAGGGCTTGTTTATGAGTGTACAGTTAAAAGGGAAGAAAGGGGAGATCATCGGCTACAAAGCGAAGAAGCATAATAATTTTATCGATCTGGCGAATATTGGTCATTATGAAGTGGATGAGTACTGGGAGCCGATTTATGCCCAAGAAAGCAAACAGTTTATTTTGGAACCGGAAGCATTCTACATCTTTGCGTCAAAAGAAAGAATACGAGTCCCTGCCAATCTTGCCTGTGAGATGATGGCTTACGATACCGGTTCAGGCGAATTAAGAACTCACTACGCAGGCTTTTTCGATAGTGGTTTTGGAGGTTCTATAGATGACAAAGGAGCCAGAGCTGTTCTGGAAGTTCGTTCGCACGATGTACCTTTTATGATTGAGGACGGACAAACCTTATTCAGTATGCAGTTCGAGCCAAATACGGAAATCCCTGAGTTTATTTATGGAACTGAAATAGATAGCAATTATCAGGGGCAGGGACTCAAACTCGGAAAACATTTTAAGCAGTGATGAACAAATTACTGGTCACTCATTGTGTTTGTCATGCCATCAGTTTTGAGGAAGTAAAAGAGGTTTCAGAGAAAGAGGGATTTAAATCGGTTAAAGAATTACAAGCCGCTGAGATTTGCAGCACCAATTGTAAGATGTGCAAGCCCTACGTAGAACTAATGCTGGAATCCGGAAGAACTGCTTTTGAGCCCGGAGAGTATTTGAAGAGTGTTTCTGAGTAGGATAATCCCCCTTTGAAGGGGTGCCTCAAGCATCTATAATTTATTTGGGAGAAAGATATGAGGCGGGGGATGTAAAGAACGCTGAGTGAACATCCCTCTGGTTCCCGAAAGCTCACATAAATGGGACTTTCGAAAACCGTATTCCTTCAAAGGGAGAATTATTTATGCTTCGAATTTTAATTTAATTTTTCGTCAACTCAAGTCTTCTAAAAAAACCAGGTCATCCTGAACTTGTTTCAGGATCTTATGAATGAGCTTTGATTTAATTATTTGTCATTGTTTTCTTCTTCAAACCCAACAAAGATCCCGAAATAAATTCGGGATGACCCCGCAAAAGGTTGAGATGTATTTTATATTTTCCTTTTTTGAAAAATCATAAACAAATGAACAACATCTTCTTTGCATCTCCATCTGATTTTAATGCAGATGATACTGTAGAAATAAAAAATCAGGAAGCGACTCATATAAGCAAAGTTCTGCGGCATAAAGTCGGAGATATTATTCTGGTGGCTGATGGGGAAGGAGCCAGATTTGAAGTTGAGATTCTGGAGATTACCAAGAAATCAGTTCTTGGAAAGAAATTAACCACAGCCTGTGAGGCTTTTCCTTCAAAAAAGAAAATTCTGGCGTTTGGGATTATCAAAAAGCGGGATCGGCTGGAATTTGCCATAGAGAAAGCAGTTGAGCTGGGAGCTTGGGAGATTGTTCTGTTTAATGCTGATCACTCTGAACGGAATCGTATTAATTCAGAAAGACTCGAAACTCAGATCATAAGTGCGTTCAAGCAGAGTGGAAGGTTTTGGCTTCCAAAACTGGCAATATTGGACTCACTGGACGAGGTATATGATCAATATGGAGGAGGTAACTTCCTGATGGCGCATGTGGAAGCTGAGAGAAGCGAACACCCTATAGAGTTAGAAACTGGAAATAATGTGATGATGATAGGACCTGAAGGAGGGTTTTCATCCCGTGAAAAAGAAATTCATCGTTCAAAAGGAGGGGAGTTAGTTTCTCTTGGACCGAACCGTTTAAGAGCTGAAACGGCAGTAGTGACTTTTCTTTCTCAGTATTTATTCTCTGAATGAAGATACATCCGGCTCTATAAATCGTTGTTTTGCCTCTTTTGATTCAAACACATTGAAACTGTAGTGACTGGATAGCAATTCTTTAAAACGATCTTTTAATTCCGGGTTAGCAGATATGAATTCCTGAAAAGTTTTAGACTTTTTTTTCTTCATGAAATGATGGACTGCTTCAACCGCTGCTACCGTTACTGTTGCGTGGAATTTATTCGCTGCCTGTAATGACTTGGCATATCTTTTGATCTGAGTGACAATATTTTCAATAGCCGTATCCACTCCATATTTGGATATCTCAATCCAAGCCAGTCTTAGATGCGCTTCATGTGTAAACATCTCAGAGGGTAAGGTGCAGTCATGAAATTGTTGTTCAAATTCTGAATCAGTATATGAATAGTGCTTTTCCATGAAGTTAATATACCGGGGTTTTTATAATCTAACAGCTAGCGCAACAACTCCGTTGACAATCCTGCTCACCTACCAAGAGTCCATCCTCATTAAGACTAAACTGGCAACATTCTACGAACTTTTGCTTTAGGATCTCTTTAGCCCGGTACACTCTTGATTTAACATTTGAAAGGCTAAGATCTAATTCTTCGGCTGCTTCAACTTGCTTTTTGCCTTCTATGTTGATCAAAGTTACAACCTTTCCATATTTTTGAGGGAGCTCTTCTACAAAGTTATCAAAGCAGCAGAATTCAATATCATCCGATTCAAAGTCTTCGGATAATAGTTCCTGATTAAATTCAGAAAGAGCAACGGTATCTTTCGTTTTTCGGAAATGCTCAGCAATTTGATTTCGGGTAATCTGAAAAGCCCATGCTTTTACCTTTGCAGAATCTTTTAATTGATCAAGCTTCAAATGGATTTTAATGAAGACTTCCTGAAGGATATCTCTGGAAAGCTCCTTGTCTTTAACTCTCTTAAGTATGAAATAAAAGAGGGATTCCTGTAAAGAATCCCATATTTGTCGAGTGTCTTTACTCATTCTTTTAATTGCAGCAATCGCATTTTGAGCAATCACAATTTTCGCAGGTGCAGTTATTGGCTTTGCAATTTACGCAATCGCAGGTTGAGCAATCGCAATTTGTACATTCGCATGTTCCTTTAATACTCATATCAAGATGATTTAATTAATGTTCATCAGGTAGATGCAAATTACCGCAAAAGGATTCAAAAAAAACTACCTCTTTTTCTTCTTCTTGCTGGATTTTGCCTGAGGATTAAACTCAAGACACCGATCAACCCAGAGTTCTAATTCGTCCTCACGAACTAAAACACGGTTATTCACATAAAGATACCCTTTCATTCGCTTTTTTGTAAAATCCATTGGCCGAACACCTTCATCATGCTGATATTTCAGTTCAGCCTCCTCACCGACTCTGGCCATCAGTTCATCCTTAATAACCCCGACGCACATTTTATCATCCACCAGAATGCAAAGTCCGCCAAACATCTTCTTATGCTCAAAGGTGATATTTTTATTATCCAGAACAGTCAGGATTCGTTCAGCAAGTATTTCGTCATAAGCCATAGGGTAGGGTGTTTTTGGGTTTATAGAATAACAAATCTGATTCACAAAAAGGGACAATACTAAGAGGCGCGTGCATACTTAACACTCAGGAACCTGCTTCGCTGTTCAAATGAGTTCTGTTCAACAGGTTCCACTACCTGCTCAAACAAATCAATAAACCTTTGCTCATGGGAGTGAGAGTGATTCTTAACCAAATCAAAATGTACAAAAGTAGACCATAGAAGAGCTTTGATTCTGGTTTTTTCTTTATCCCACATTCTCATTTCAACGGTTAAGTTTTTACGCCCATATTTAATGAGCTGAGACTCGATCAGTACTTCTTGCATGTTAACAGCAGGATTGATGTAGGCAATCATATTACTTCCAACCACCCAGCTTAACCCGTTTTTATTTGCTTCCTCGTAAACATTAAGTCCATAGTGCTCGATCAGGTGATCTTCACGGGCATTCATGAAGTAATCAATATATTTAGAGTTATTCAGATGATTAAAAGGATCACAATCCTGAAATCTGATTTGTTTAATGCTTGATAGTATTTTTTTCATGATTATAAAATTATACCGATCGGTATATTAAGGTTAAAATTTTTATTGAAGGATATGTTCTTTGATATGAGATTCGATATGGTCGGTCATCATTAGAATATATGAACGATCGCCGTGGGTAATTGACATAAACACACTGCCTTCTATCATTGAGTAAATGTTTTTTGCCAGTTTTTGTATATCGGTGTTCTTATTGAACTCCCCGTTTTCAACTCCCTCAAAAATGATATCAGCAATACTAAGCTCCAGTTTCTTTGCTGTAAGCCTAACCATTCTGAAAAGGGTGGGGTTGATATGCCTGGTGTCATTACCAACATTTAAAATTGGACATCCCCCCGTGGATTTAGTGATATCGTAATAGCCACGGTAGTAATTTGTGATTGCAAAAAGTTTATCGATCGACCGATTGGCTGTGTTAACTGCAGTAGATATCTCCTTAAGAATTAATCTTACATTGTATTTAAAAGCTTCAACGGCAAGCTGTTCCTTGTTAGAGAAATTTCCATAAATAGCGCCTTTAGTAAGTCCTGTAGCAGAGGTCAAATCCGACAAACTGGTTCCTGAATATCCTTTCTTGTTAAAAATAGGAGCAACTGTTTTTATGATATATGTACTAGTGTCTTTTATGTCCGCGAAATTTATGAGTTAATAATATACCGATCGGTATTTAATAATAAAAAAGAAAATTCAGCTCAATTAATAATTCAGTTTCAGGTTTTTACTAATTGCTTTAAAGAACGGGATATAAGGAACACTACTCATAATCTTCAAATCCTCAAGCAAGGAAGTATTTTCAGAAAGGAAATCGAAGATGTCATCTATGGTATTATTTTTAAATAAATCACGGAATACACGCAGACTTTCTTCATTGGAATTATACAGGATATGGAGTATCAATAAATCATAGTATCGGTAACGGAATTCTGACTTCTTAGGAAGTAAGGGTTCTTTTCCTCTAATCAGAGATTCTGATAATGCTTTTGTATAATCCTGAATCCTTTTAAAGGTGTAACCCGTTGATGGTTTTGTCAATCCCCCTACAGTACCCAGGTTAATAATTTTGGAAGCGTACTGGGGAGGATAAGACCGATCTTCCATCGGTATTTCTCCATATTCTTTTCTTTTCACCTCGTAATCTTCGCGATCCAGGTTGTACTTTTTCTTCAGATAAGCCCTGATTTTCTTTCGGTAGTACTTTTTCTTTTCTAAGGGTTGTTCAGAAAAAACGGTGTACTCAATCAAAGCCCGGTTCCCTTTGAATGGAAGTACATACATGAAGGCTACACCGTCAGTACATTCCTTATCAAAATCCATTAGAGTAATGGTTGAGGGGTCGAAAACCGGGAAATTGGTTTTAATTTCAATCCCTAAAAAGTGCTGTACAATCGGATATTTTGGTTCTTTGCCCGAATCATCGGTTGGGTTGAAAATACTTTGGAAGATAAAGTCGGCAAGGTAGGTATCGCTGTTTTTGGTTACCAGCACTGCCTTCTTTTTGTTGGAGGAAAAATCGAGAATACTTTCTTCCAGTAAATCAAAATTCTTATGTTTTTGAAGCTCTGTAAGTACAAACTCCTTAAAATCACTTTCCCTGACACAGTAATAACTGTATGTATTCATATACAGGAATGCTTCATAATCGAGTGCTGAGAAGAAGGATTTATTCCATTTTTTAAAGATGATTTCCTGAAAGGGGGGATTAGGTTTATCCCAAAAACACCAAGTTTTATTATTTTGAGGAGCAAAGGTTGAATCGACCACTAAAACCTCTCCCTTATAATTACCCTTGGCTAAATACCAGGCCAGGCTCAACCCGGAGAGCCCGCCACCTGCAATAATGATATCATATTTATTTGTGCTCAAAAGTAACGTTCTTTTTTGGTCGGGTGTCTACCGAAAGTTGAAAAATATCAGGTCGGGAATAATGTCCGTTAGTATCTAGAAATAAATTCCCTTTACTCAGTTCCGTGGTATCCAGATCAGCATAAATAATGGTGTTTTCATTGTGAACAGGCTCTGATAGGTAAGAGGTATCCGGATTTATAATGGCACTGCCACCATTCAAAATAAATGATTCACTGTCAACCGGAATACTTTCAATAAGCTCAAGGGCAAGTTCATCATCAGCCGCTGATATTACTGATTCGAGTCCCTCCAGCATCTGCTGTTTGGTAAGTGTGCAACCTGCAGCAATTACATAGCATTGTGCTTCAAAGGCATACTGTCTGCTGGCAATGTGATGGAGATCTTTAACCATAGGCCATTGCGCGATATGGATGTGTTCCCCAAGTTGATGCATCGCTGCTCTTGCCAATGGCATCCAATGCTCCCAGCATACAAGTCCTCCAATCTTTATGTCCTGATCTTCTACAATAGAAAGCGTACTTCCGTCGCCCATACCCCAAATCAATCGTTCTGTATAGGTTGGCATCAGTTTTCTATGGAGATTAAAAGTGCCATCCGACTTAAAGTAAAAGATAGTGTTGTAGAGCGTTCGTTCTACTTTCTCGTGAGCTCCCATCACAATAATACAATCTTTGTCTACGGCTAGGTGTTGCAGCGTCTTAAAGTGATTATCGTCAATCGAAAGAGAGTTTTCGAAAAGTATCTTAAATATAGCCTTGGCTGGAGGGTGGTCCCAAACCCCCACGCTTGGAGCGTAGTCAAGCCAGACTGGATAACCGGGCAGCCAGGTTTCCGGGAAAACGATTAACCTTGCTCCACAATCAGCAGCTTCACCTATCAGCTTTTCGGCCAGGGAAATACTTTCAGGGAGATTCAGGAAAACAGGAGGTCGTTGAATTACAGCAACACTATAGGAATGATCCAAAACAGATTTTTAATTTCTACTCACAGTCTAATCAGTATATTCCATCCCGTTGAAAAAGAAAAGCAAAAATATGATTGATTTACGAAGTGATACGGTAACCCGCCCAACAGAAGGCATGCTTAAAGCAATGATGAATGCCGAGGTTGGAGATGATGTATTTGGCGAAGATCCAACAGTAAACGCATTTCAGGAAAAAGTAGCTGCCTTATTCGGTATGGAAGCAGGATTATTTGTGCCAAGTGGAGTGATGAGTAATCAGCTGGGGTTAAAAGTATTGACTGAGCCCGGAGATGAAATCCTGATCGATGAAAATGGGCATATTTATAATTATGAGACCGGAGCAGCAGCTTTTCTTTCCGGGATACAGATTAAGCCAATAATTGGGAACAGGGGTAAGCTGGATGTGGCATATCTCGAAAATCAGGTGAAAGGCAGCTTTGATTGGGAAGCGAAGACGAAAGTGATTTGTCTGGAGAATTCAACCAATAAAGGAGGCGGAGCCTGTTATTCCAGAGAAGATTTACTTTCGATTAAATATTTTGCAGATGAACATAATCTTTCGATTCATTTAGATGGAGCTAGAATCTGGAATGCGATAACTGCTACAGGAATTGAACCAAAATTCTTCTCTGAGGTTGGAGATACCATTTCAGTGTGTTTCAGTAAAGGGTTGGGAGCACCTGTTGGTTCGATGTTACTCTCAAGTAAAGAGCGAATAGCAAAAGCCCGCAGATACCGAAAGATGTGGGGAGGAGGTATGCGTCAGGTTGGATTGCTCGCCGCCGCTGCTGAATACGCGCTGGATAATCATTGGGATTTAATGAGAGAAGATCACAGAAGAGCTAAAGCATTGGCCGAAGCTATTTCGCAATGTTCAGCTTTTTCTATCGATCTGGATTCAGTGGAAACCAATATTGTATTGTTTGATACTTTGGAGCAGGATTCGACCACTGTAATAGAACGATTTGCAGAACATGATATCCATTTCATTCCTTTTGGTCCAAACACCATTCGGGCAACTTTTCATTTTCAGGTGGGCGATGAGGAGTTAAGCAGGATTAATAGAATTCTAAGTAAATTTTGAAACAATAGAGTCTTTTTCTCACTAATACCTAAGTGAAGAAGAGGAACTAGTTTATTGAGTTTACCAAAATATCTACAGCCTGTTCAATTTCTGATTGAGAGATCACCAAAGGAGGGACTATTCTTAGAACATTTCCACCTGCTGCATTTGAGAGTACTTTTTGGTTGAACATCTTTTCAACGACGGGACGCGCTGGAACAGAAAGTTCAACTCCAATCATCAGTCCCATTCCCCTGACATCTACAACCTTATCATTTCCTTCGGTTATTTGCTTAATGAGGTTCATCATAAACGTGCCTTTTTCGGCAGCTTGTTCAGTAAGATTTTCTTTTTGTATCGTTTTCAGACAAGCATTCCCAACCGCTGCTGCAAAAGGATTCCCACCAAAGGTAGTGCCATGATTCCCATATCCTAAAACCGAAGCAACTTCTTCTTTTGCTATAATTGCTCCGATCGGAATCCCACCTGCCAGCGCTTTCGCTGAAGCAATTATATCGGGCTTTATCCCAAAATGCTCAAAGCACCAGAATTTACCCGTTCGGGCGACTCCGGTTTGAACCTCATCTATGATTAGCAGAATGTTTCGTTCATCACAAAGGGTTCTGACTTTTTTCACAAACTCCTTGTCTGCGATATTTACTCCACTATTTCCCTGGATAAGCTCAAAGGCAATGGCTATGGTTTGATCATCTACTACTTCAAATAACGCTTCAAAATCATTATAAGGGGATTGGATAAAACCGGATGGGAGAGGAGAAAAACCTTCCTGGTAATTAGATTTACTAAGGGTGATGCTTGCTATTGAACGCCCGTGAAAGCCATTGGTAAGAGAAATTACATTACCTGTTTTTCCGTGTTCATGCCCCCATTTTCGTGCAAGTTTCAGTGTGCCTTCCATTGCTTCAAGTCCACTGTTGCATAAGAATACACGATCCAGCCCAGACAAATAAGAAAGCCTCTCTATAAACTCACTTTGCGGTTCTGTATAATAGAAGTTCGATACATGAAGTAATTTTTCGGCCTGTTCTTTAATGGCTTCTACGATAGCAGGATGTGAGTGCCCCAGATTATTAACGGCAATTCCTGCTAGCAGATCGATGTATTCTACTCCATTCACATCCCAGACTTTTGCTCCGAGCCCCCGATCAATAGTTACCGGGAATCGATTGTAAACCTGAAAATGGTGCTTTTTCTCGAGCTGTTGTACGTGATCCATAGAGTGTTAAAAATCAGAGTTTGTTTTAAGTAGATAAGTTAGCTATTTCCATTGTCCATATCCGAATGAATAAACCAGGTTCCATCCTTCTTTTTAAGTACCAGAGTGAACTTTCCGACATCCTCTGTTCGGTTTCCATACGTATACCCCCCAATGATATAACCAAGATTTCCATCCACGTGATAATCGTAAGCTGATAACCGTAGATCACCACCTGAACTTTGGTAGGCTTCTTCAATATTTGCTTTTCCACGAGTTGGGGCGTTTCGGGGACGCAGAATAAATCCATTTTCGGTAAATAAATTCGCTAACGCCTCGGCATTGTTATTTTTCCAATGAGTTTCATAATCAGTTAGCACTCTTTGCAGTTCATCGGGTAGTTCTACTTTTGGAGTTGGTTGAGCTAATGTGAAATCTGATGTAATGAGGAAGAGGATTAAGATGAAAACAAATCTGAATGTACGGTTCATTTCTAAAGGTTTTTTAACAAGGTAAAAGATATCAGAAGAAAAGGTTTTGGCGGTAAACAAAAAAGGAATAATAAGGTGTTTGAACTTAGAACTAGATTGTCCGCCCTCTTGCCGAAGGCATTCCTACGGGAGAAAGTGATGCTTCGCAATTTGTAACCTGGCCAAAAATGAATATCAAGTCTCGAAGTCTGTCCCTCTTTGGAGAGGGACAGATAAGTGCACTTGTGCGATGATCAGGGAGAGGACGTGAGCACTTGATTGGCTTGAACTGTGAGATTCCTTCCCTTTGTTTGCAAAAAAATACCTGAAAAAATCTGTTTCAGCTTCACAGATTCTTCATTTTTCTCTGCTATTTTTTATACAAATAAAAGAGGTTGATCAACCTTCACGAGTAATTGTCCCACAGGGACTTAACCCAAAGTAATAGAGGTATTACATCATGAAGGTACTATATGTTTTTCTTGTCTTCATTTTTACAATCACATCTGCAACAGCTCAGGAATCTTATACAGTTAATAGCGAAACCAGTACCATTCTAATTAAAGGAACCTCCAGTGTACATGACTGGGAAAGCACTGTGGAAGAATTCACTGGGACGGGTTCTTTAATTATTACTGATGGCGAGCTAAAATCCCTGGAGAATTTAAGCATCAGTGTAAATGCAGAGTCTATTAAGAGTGGAAAGAGGGTTATGGACAATAAAACCAAAGATGCACTTGATACTAAAAAGCACCCGCAAATCACTTTCGATTTTATATCTGTAGAGGAAATCACTGAAGACACAGTTTGGGTTCAGGGTAATCTAAGCTTAGCAGGATCTACTCAGAAAATTATACTTAAGGGAGTATATCAACTCGAAGAAGATGGCTCTTTAAGTGTCTCAGGAGTGCAGCCAATTGACATGGAAGACTATGGAATTAAACCTCCCACTGCGATGCTGGGGGCTCTTAAAACCGGTAAAGATGTGGATGTGGAATACCGGATCATTTTTTCAAAAAACTAACCAAACCTATAAACAACCGATAGAGGAACATCATGAAAACTACAGCTAAATATTTTGCAGCAGTATTTACCTTGGCTATACTGTTTGCAGTAAGTGGTATAGCGCAACAAACCACACCATTGCAATATTATACTACTCCGGGTAAAGCTTCTCTAAATCAATTTGAACAACCTAAAACCAACACAGTTGATTTTAATGGCTTAGCAGTTCGAATTGGTGGCGATTTTGCATTACAATTCCAGGGACTTACTCAATCTAATTCCGGTGATAGTTTACCAGAATTAGCTAATAACTTTACGCTGCCTACTGCAAACTTGAATATTGATGTTCAATTAGCTCCGGGTATGAGAATGCATCTTCGAACCTATTTGTCTTCACGTCATCACGCAGAAGCATGGGTAAAAGGTGGATACTTAAGAATGGACCAGCTTGATTTCATTGAGGAAGGTTTCGCTTCTGAATTGATGGAAATATTAACCATTCGTGTGGGTATGGACCAATTCAACTATGGCGATACACATTTCAGAAGAAGTGATAATGCAGCAGCCATTTACAATCCATTTGTAGGTAACTATATAATGGATAGTTTTAGCACCGAGCCATTTATGGAATTCACTATTCAGAAAAATGGAATCATTGCAGTGTTGGGTGCTACTAACGGACGCTTAAACCAAAGCCCAACTCCTGGCGACGATGGAATGGCATTCTTTGGTAAATTAGGTTATGATTCTCAGATTGATGAAGACTTAAGAGTACGATTAACCGGATCTTTCTACACTAGCACCGATGACGGTACTCGTGATTACTTATATGCTGGTGACAGAGGTGGGGGACGCTACTACGGAATCGATGACGGACGTGGCGATTTCTCTCCAAGAGTTAATACAGGTTTCCCACATCAAACAGCTTTCCAGATTAATCCATTTGTGAAGTTTCAAGGATTAGAATTTTTCGGAGTATTTGAAGTGGCAAGTAACGGCGCAGATGCAGGAGGTTCTTTTACCCAACTTGGTGCTGAAGCATTATACAGATTAGGTGCAGAGGAAAATTTCTACATTGGTGGACGCTATAACGCTGTAACTGGTGAATTCTCTGATACAGCTCCTACTTATGAAGTAGACAGAATCAACATTGGAGGTGGCTGGTTCTTAACTGATAACGTACTAACTAAAATCGAATACGTAAAACAAACTTACGGCGGAGATTTCACCACAGGTGGTTCTCTTCAGGATGGTGAATTTAGTGGGTTAATGATAGAAGCTGTGATTGCTTTCTAACTAATACCTCTATTAACCAAAGGGCGACCCGTGAAAGGGCCGCCCTTTTTTTATAAACCCACACTCAAATCAAAGCTAATTTTAATCTGATTATCTACTTTTACTAGTCCAAATAGTGCTGTGGGCGGTTTTAGATTGAAATCTGTGAGTAATATGTCACCACTCCCGGAAAATCTTATTGTAGAATCTGTTCTGGAATAGTCAGTAATTTCGACATTCTCAAGCCGATTTGTACCAGCAATAGTGATAGATAATTTAGCTCCAAAAGGGACTTCATCTGTAATTTCAACAGCAACAAGCTCCAATTCCATAAATGGAAATTCTTTCGCTTTTAACGTGCTTTGCATGTCTCTGTTGATGGCTCTTTTACCACAGTCGAAGGATTCGGTTTGAAATTGCACAGCTTCTCCCGAGATAAACAGTGAATCCCCAAAAGTAACGGTTTGATATAAAGTATCTGATGATATCGGGGCATCATAGAAACATTCAAAATCATTCACATTTGATGTTCCATTAATTCTTAATTTACTGTCCTCAAGAATAATGGATTTCACCTCATTGATTTGGCGGGCAGACGCATTTTCCGGTACTAAGAACAGAACCAGTGCGCTTACAAAAAGGATAACTACTTTAACGTCTTTCATTGATGATCTTCAGCATTCTACTCACTTACACTAACATCGAAAAATACATTAAAACATGACTGACATCAAAGAGTTGCTTCAATCTGCTATCGAAATTGGAATAATCGGAGGAAAGCATACGCTCAAGTATTTCAAAAAGGATTTTGAGGTAATTAGTAAAGCCGATGATTCTCCTGTTACCATCGCTGATCGTGAAACCGAGCAAATCATCCGTGAAGAAATTCTGAAACGCTATCCTGATCATGGTATTATCGGGGAAGAGTTCGGGCGCACTAATGAGGATAGCAAGATCCAGTGGGTTCTTGATCCTATCGATGGAACTAAATCCTTCATTCATGGCGTGCCATTCTATACTACACTGATTGGGATAATGATTGATAACGAACCGGTTGTGGGAATTATAAATGCTCCGGCACTGGATGAACTCTGTGCAGCAGGAATTGGACTTGGCGCTACCTTAAATGGGAAACCATGCAAGGTTCGTGATACATCTGAACTAAAAGATGCCAGTTTATTGGTTACAGAAATCAGACGGTTTCAGGAATGTGGTATGGAACCCCAATTCCAGGAACTTATGGCAAAGACCAAGCTACACAGAACGTGGGGAGATGCTTATGGTCACATGATGGTGGCTATTGGTCGTGCTGATGTTATGTTTGATCCGGTCCTCAACATTTGGGACGCGGCAGCGTTGTTACCGGTGCTGAAAGAATCGGGTGGTATTTTTAGTGATATTAATGGGGAGGAAACCATCCATTCAGGAAACGGGTTTTCGACCAACAAAGCACTATATCCTCAGGTAAAAGCAATTTTTGATTCACACAAATAATCTATGATCAAAACAATCTTTAATTATTCTTTAGGTCTTCTATCCATCTTTATTGCGGTCACTCAAACCTGTGAGGACTTCCCGGATTATGATTATCCCACATATCCTGAGCAGCCTTATAATTTTGAACATCTGGATTTGGCAATCACGCTGGAGCCGGAACTAACTCTTGTTCGGGGAGTGGCTACCTATACCGTGGCATCAAAAATTAACGGAGCTACTGAACTGGTTCTTAATTCTGAAGAATCCGCTATTGATGGAGTTTCGCTAAATAAGTCTGTAGTTGACTTCGAATTCTCCGGAGACTCGTTAATCGTATTTCTTCCTGATTCATCAATAGAAGGGGAGAGATTTGAACTAGCAATTACCTGGCAATCGAATTCCAGTTTTGGTCTTTATTTAGATTCAGAAGGAAATTTTTGGTCTTCAAAGAATCCACTGGCACACCGGCACTGGTTCCCGGTTTTTGATCATCCCCGGAATGAACTTACTTTTGAAGCTCAAATTTCTATTCCTTATGAAAACGAAGTGCTGTTTAATGGTGAATTTGTTAGTGATGAGGCTCAAGCTGGGAATAGAAAAAAAATTTACTACGTGTCTGATACACCGGTCCCGGTTACAGGGCTTGGTTTTGCGATGGGTGATTTTCTTATCACAGAAGTTACATCCGGGTTGACAAGTATTCGGTTGTTCAGTTCAGATCAAAAATATACCGAAGAAGAACGGATAGACTTGATTCGGGAAGCCTCACGGCTAAAGAAAGAAGTGGAGAGAATGCTTTCGATGGAATACCCATGGGAAGGGCTTAATCTTGTGATACTGCCGGACAACTTCTGGGAAGAAAGAACACATGGCACTGGAACTATTTTTCTGTATGAGAATTTGGGATCACTTTCCAATCAATTAAAAAGAGGATTATATGCCCAATGGTTTGGGGAATATCAGCGTGGTGAACAATTCTTCGATTTTGAACATGCAGGAAATGAATTAATGCGAACGGCACTGCATTTTTCTATGAATGAAGAACCGGCGCTTACTGACAACCCGGATACGTTAAACACTGTGTACTCCTGGAATCGCTGGCAGGAATCGTTCAATGCAAAGACTCAGTTATTCCAGCAAACAGTGAGCAATTCGTTGTCGGAAATTCTCAGAGCTGGGAAAGGAATAGTTTCCTTTGAAGATTATGCAGACGCCTGGTATGATAAAACCGGTATTTCCTGGCATGATGTTTCCTTTGATGAGCCTTCTTCTAAGCAAGAGGCTGAGTCAGAAAATATTCAGTATACACTCAATACAGAGTACGATGAAATGAATTCCGAGCTGGCTTTAATTTTCGAACTTAGAGAAGGTAGTGGGGAGGAATTATACTCCCTGGATATGACAGAATTGACTTTTGAAGATTCCGTCAACCATGAAGTAAGTTTTACGGGTGAACTGGATACGGTATTGGTTTCACTTTCACTAATGGTGGAGTATGTGCGTCTTAGCGAAGGCACTGTTTCTATGGATGTAGTCGAAGTTCAAACTATGCCGTTGTTCTTTTTATTGAACCAACTCAGAAGCCCAAATTCAGATGACCGAAGAACCGCGGCAATGCTTCTTTCAGGCCATAGCGATAACCCTGATTTACAGCTCGCGCTCAATGATGTAATGGCGAACGAAGAAGAAGGTTCTGTTCGTGCAGCCTTGCTAAGTACAATGGCAGTTATCACAAACGGAGCTACCGGTACTGAACAGCAATTCCTGGATGGCTTAAATTCAAATAATGAGGAAGTTCAACTTGTTTCTCTTCAGTCGCTTACTAATTATCCGGATAACGATATAGTAAAAAACTCATTGAGAAATAGAGTATTACGGGCTGATTCAAAAGACCTTTTTAAAGTAGCTCTAGAAAGCTATGCAACTGTAGCTTCAGGAGAAGAACTGGTTACTTTGGCAGAAAGGCTCCAACGGATTGACAGTACTGGTTCAAAATCACTATTTCTTATTTCCAATTATCCGGATACAGACTCAGCCAATTCCTTTATTCCAATTGCAGAAAGCTACTTAGAGGATTCTTATCCATATTCTACAAGAAAAGAAGCACTAAACTATTTAGTAGCTAATGACTCTGTTGAGGAGCAATGGATTGAGAGATTTAATATCCTTTTGGAAGATAGAGACCCAAGAATCAGGCATTCATCTTTGAAAGCAGTTAAATGGCTGAGCCCATCCGAAGCGTTCAAAGTGCTAAGTTCAGTTGAGCAGAATGAATTTGATGCGCGTGTATTGTTAGAGGTTGATAACTTGTTGGAACAGTTATCGGAGTAAAACAACCATACAGGTAGTTCATGAACTGCCTGTACGGTTTAACAATTATCCTTGTCTGATCCACTTGGCTAGTTCTTTGTAGGAAGGTTTTTTGCCATACATCAGGATACCAACACGATAGATTTTTGCGGCAAGCCACATCAATCCCGCAAAGGTTCCAATCATAAGAAGGAGGGAAAGGCCTATTTGCCAGAAGGGAACTTCAGTAGCTGCAATCCTGGAAATCATATTTATCGGAGCCGTAAGCGGGAAGAGGGAGGCAATTACAGAAACCGTAGAATCCGGATTTTCCATAACGCGCAGGTTCAGGAAGTATCCAATAAATATTGGAATCATTACCGGCATCATAAACTGTTGAGTATCCTGCTCAGAGTCTACCGCGGATCCAATAGCAGCAAAAATTCCGGCGTAAATCAAAAATCCAATAAAGAAAAACAGGAAGAAATACAGAAAGATGCTGGGGTCAACCACAAACTGTTCTAAAGCAGATGGATCGAAAGCGTTACTTGCAGCTGCCTCACGGGCGTCTTCCGGTAGATTTTGAAGCTGAGCATTTACAATCATTCCGGCCACAGGGGCAGCAATAATGGAAAGTCCGATATAAGACGCGATCCATACACCAAATTGGGTGATAGCAAGAGCAAGAATTCCAAAGAGTTTGCCAAGCATTAGCTCAATGGGTTTAATGGAAGATGCAATTACTTCCACGATGCGACTAGTCTTTTCTTCAATCACCCCACGCATTAAAAGAGCTCCGTAACCAAATACACCAATGAAGATGAGTAAGCCCAGAATAAAGCCAAATGCAGCACCGAAAACGGCGTTGTCTTCTTCTTCACCTTCTTCGGTAAGTTTCACTGATTTAAGTTGAGGTCGGGATTCAAAAATCTCACGAACTTCAGGAGATACCTGGCTTCGGGATAGCCGTTCTTCCCGGACTACTTCCCTGAGATGATCTTCAACAGATTCAATGAAGCTCAACCCTCCACTTCCACCATACACAAGAGTAGGGCTTTCTGAGGTTTCAATAAAAGCGTCACTGAGTACAACATATCCATCAATACCGCCAGCGAGTACGTTCGCTCTTATAGAGTCGATTTCGAGTTCACTTACATTCTGGTATCTGATACTATCAATCTCCACTAATCGGTTATAAAGCACTCCGGTTTCGTCATAGATTCCAACTGTTTTGGTTACCTCTCCATCCGAGATAGTCACAATTACGACTATTGCCATAAATGCAATAAAGGCCAGAGGAGTAAGGAGGGTAGAAAGGATAAACGATTTGGTTCGAACGCGTGTAAGATATTCGCGCTTTAAAACGAGAAAAATTTTATTGAAATCCATTGTTACGCCTCCACATTTTTGATGTTATCTTCGCCGACGGTAGAGATGAAAATCTCATTTAGTGAAGGTTGAACCCGTTCAAATTTGTGGATTTCTGCATGTTCCATAGCCAGCTTTAAAATGTCTTGCATCGACTGTCCATTTAATACCCGTATTTCCGCGAAATTTGTAGATCGGTTATTGATTCGTACTTCCTCTAGTTCGTCCAGAAAAGCTCCGTCTCCTTCAAACTCAAGGTTGATGGTGTTCTTTCCGAAAGAAGCTTTCACCTCACGAAGTTTACCCTGGAGTACTGCCTTTCCTTTATTAAAGAGGCAGATGTCATCGCACATCTGTTCAACCTGTTCCATTCTGTGGGTGGAAAACAGGATTGTCTTTCCTTGCTCTTTCAACTCTATAATGACTTCTTTGAGTGTTTCGCTGTTTATGGGATCGAGTCCTGAAAAAGGCTCATCAAAAATATAAATATCCGGATCGTGAGCGATTGTAGCTATGAACTGGATTTTTTGTGACATCCCTTTCGAGAGTTCGCCAAGTTCTTTCTTTTTCCAATCGGAGGCTTCAAACCGCTCGAGCCAAAAATCGATGGCTTTTTTTGCAGCTGAAGTTTTCATGCCTTTAAGTTGAGTGAGATAAAGAAGTTGTTCTCCTACCTTCATCTTCTTGTATAAGCCACGTTCTTCCGGCATGTACCCGATCATTTTTTGAGTTTGCGGACTTGCAATGTGTCCATTAATTGTGATTTTCCCGGAATCTGGCGCAAGTATGTTATTGATCATTCGGATGGTAGTGGTTTTACCCGCTCCATTTGGACCCAACAGCCCAAAAATCCGTCCTTTTTCAACCTCAAAACTTACATCATTAACCGCTGTATTCGTTCCAAACGTTTTCGTAACGTTCTCTACATTGATGATGACCATGTTACCCTGTTAGATTATTATTAAAGGAAGATAAAATTTTCTGTAAACTGATTTAAAGTTTTGCAACAAGCTTAAACTTTCCTTATTTGTTGTATTAATTTCGGAGTTATTACAAATCAGTCAAATTTTTTTTCATAGATGCATATTACTCACTTAAGTGCAGAATGTTACCCGGCAGCTAAAGCCGGAGGTCTTGGAGACGTAGTTGGAGCCCTACCAAAATATTTGAACAAGCTTGGAGAGTCGTGTGAAGTTATCATGCCCAGGTATAAAACGAACTGGCTGGAATCTCAGGAGTTCGATACAGTTTGGGAAAGCAATGCCCGAATGGGGTATGAATATTTTGGTTTTAAAATTTTAAAGGTAAAAGATGACCCTCTGGGATTTCCTTTGTATGTAGTTGATGTGCCCGGCAGACTTGACAGACCCGGAGTCTATATCGATCCCTGGTCAGGTCATGCATACTGGGATGAATTTGAGCGCTTCCTGAGCTTTGAGATTGGGGCACTGGAATGGCTTGTTCATCGGGATGCATCTCCGGATATCATCCATTGCCACGATCATCACACAGGGCTTATTCCGTTTATGATTTCGAACTGTTTCAGATATCAATCACTTGCTCAAATCCCTTCAGTAATTACGGTGCATAACGCCGAGTATCATGGGCAACATGACCTGGAACGCCACAGTATGCTTCCTGATTTTGATCTTTCTAAGATTGGATTATTGGATTGGGATGGGAGACTGAATTCACTTGGATCGGCCTTAAAGTGTGCATGGAGAATATCTACCGTTTCCCAAAGCTATATGGATGAGTTGAGTAAGAATAGCAACGGATTGGAATTGCTTTTTGCTCAGGAAAAAGAAAAATCCACAGGAATTGTAAACGGTATAGATGCTGAAGTATGGGATCCAGCTACCGATCCTTTGCTTGACCTTAATTACACAAAACGTGGTATTAAAGGAGGAAAAAGAAAGAATAAAGAGAAAATCTGCGAACAGTTCGGCTTGAACCCTGATGTTCCAACAGTTGCATTTATAGGGAGATTGGTACGGGAGAAAGGGGCTGATTTATTACCCGATCTTATTTCTTCGTTTATGCATAAGGAAAGAGAAGTAAATTTTGTACTTCTTGGAACCGGCGACCCGGGACTTCACGAAATTTTTACCAGAATGGAAAGCGATCATGTCGGGTATTTTGATGCAACACTCGAATACAACGAAAAACTGGCACACGAGATTTATGCTGGCGCGGATTTCATTCTAATGCCTTCAAGGGTTGAACCTTGTGGCCTCAACCAAATGTATTCTATGCGATACGGAACGGTACCAATTGTACGGGCGGTTGGAGGACTGAAGGATACCGTTATTGACCTAGAAGAAGAGGGCGGTTATGGAATTAAATTCCTTGAATTCAATCTACACGAAGCCGAACATGCGATCGATCGGGCTATAGATTTACATGCCGATAAAAAGAAGCATATTGATGTTATTAAAAAGATTATTAATCTTGATTTTTCATGGGACAAATCGGCAAAAGAGTATATCAACATGTATAATCAACTAAAACTAGAGAGTACACAATGAAGGATTCAGTCATATCAATTATACTAGGAGGAGGAAGAGGAACCCGGTTATTTCCCCTTACAGATCACAGATCTAAACCAGCGGTACCAATTGGAGGTAAATACCGGTTGGTAGATATCCCGATTTCGAATTGTATGAATTCAGATATCAGGCGCATTTATGTGCTCACTCAGTTTAACTCAGCCTCTTTAAATCGGCATATAAAAAATACCTACAATTTTGATGTATTCAGTAACGGCTTTGTAGATATTCTCGCTGCCGAGCAAACGGCAGATAATACGCAATGGTTCCAGGGTACTGCAGATGCGGTACGTCAATCCATCCACCACATGGAAAACCACGACTATGAATATGTTTTGATTCTTTCCGGAGATCAGCTTTACCAGATGGATTATCGAAAGATGCTGGAACGCCATCAAAAGAATGATTCTGATCTTACTGTTGCAACAATACCTGTAGTAGCAGAAGATGCAACGGGTTTCGGTATTATGAAAACCAACAAGGAAGGGATGATCGACAGTTTTGTTGAGAAACCGGGAATGGATGAACTAAATGACTGGAAATCGAATGTACCCGATCCTTACGCATCTCACAGGAAGCATTACCTGGCATCAATGGGGATTTATATTTTTAATCGAGACACGCTAATCAGGCTTTTTAAGGAGAATCCTGATGCAACCGATTTTGGAAAGGAAATTATACCTAAGACTCTTAATGAAGGATTGAGGGTGAGCAGCTATGAATTTGGAGGCTATTGGACAGATATTGGAACGATTAAATCATTTTTTGACGCGAATCTTGCTCTAACTGATACTGTGCCGGAATTCAATTTGTATGACAATGATAGTTACATCTATACCCGGCCCCGTCTGTTACCTGCGTCAAAAATTATGGGGACCAACATGGAGCATTGCTTAATGGCAGAGGGCTGTCTTGTTGAAGCCAGCCGAATCGTACGTTCCGTAATAGGTATTCGATCACGAATTGGCAAAGGTACTACTATCGAAAACTCCATAATTATGGGTAATGATTATTTCCAGAGCCATGATTTTGTTGGTAATGCATCTTCAGATAGACCCGCAATGGGAATCGGGCAACGCAGTTATATTAGCAACTGTATTGTCGATAAAAACGTGTGTATCGGTAACGATGTGCGAATAGCTGGTGGTAGCCATATTCCGGATGGAGATCATGAATATCACTACATGCGTGACGGTATAGCTATTGTGAAGAAAGGTGTGACTGTGCCTGATGGTACAATTATTTAGCTCCTGATCGGTTTAATCATGCAAAGCAAAGGCGACGACCTGTCTTCCATATTCGGTATTTAGTTTTTCACCTCCATAACTTTCGGTTCCGGTTTGAGGGTATCCAAGTGCCCTAAGTGAAACTGTTTCTCCCAGAACCACCTGTCAGATAAATTCCCCGCACTTCAAATCGATTGCAGTTATAGTACCCCAAGGTGAAAAAAATGAATAAAAAAAAGCCTTCTTCAAAGAAATGAAGAAGGCTTTAGAAGTTTTTCAAATAAGCTTAGACTGCTTCGAGAACTCCTTTAAGAGTTACTCCAATATCGGCCGGGCTTTCAACAACGGTTATTCCTGCATCAGCTAGCGCCGCTTTTTTGGCCTGAGCTGTTCCCTGACCACCAGAAATGATTGCCCCGGCGTGCCCCATTCGTCTGCCCGGAGGTGCAGTTGAGCCTGCGATAAATGCAACAACAGGCTTATCCACGTTATCTTTGATGTAAGCAGCTGCTTCTTCCTCTGCAGAACCACCAATCTCACCAATCAATACGATAGATTCAGTATCCGGGTCTTCTTGAAATAATTTTACTGCATCCAGATGAGTGGTTCCAATAACCGGATCTCCACCAATACCTATTGCGGTACTTTGACCAAGTCCAACCTTTGTAAGCTGATCTACAGCTTCGTAGGTGAGCGTTCCAGAACGTGAAATTAAACCCACAGTTCCCGGTGAAAATATGTTACCCGGCATAATTCCAATTTTCGCTTCACCCGGAGTAATTACACCCGGACAGTTCGGACCAATTAACGTAGCACCTCTACTTTTACAAACCTGTTTAGCTACAATCATATCTTTAACTGGAATTCCCTCTGTGATGCAAATAATCACTTTAATTCCAGCAAATGCAGCTTCAGTAATGGCATCAGCGGCAAAGGCAGGGGGGACGAAGATAACGGAAGTATTAGCACCTTCATTTTCAACAGAATCGGCTACGGTATTGAAAACAGGTCGTTCCAAGTGAGTTTGACCACCTTTTCCCGGAGTTACTCCTCCTACAACATTGGTTCCATATTCTATCATTTGTCCGGCATGGAAACTTCCTTCGCTACCGGTAAAACCCTGAACTATAAGGCGGGTATCCTTTCCTACTAATACGCTCATTATCTGTATTTTAAAATTCTTGATTCAGCGGGCAGGAATATAAGGGCTATGAGGGAAAGTAGCTAAGACGAAAAGGGACAAAGTTCCAGAGAAACAAAGGCACAAAGAAGCACACTTTCCTTTGTGCCTTTGTCCCTTTGTGCCTATAATAAAATCATGATTTCCGACTCTAAAAAAGAAGAAGTCCGGGATGCCGCCGATATTGTTGAGGTAGTGTCCGACTATGTGAAGTTGAAACGCTCAGGTAGCGGCTTTACCGGGTTGTGTCCCTATCATAATGAGAAAACGCCTTCTTTTCATGTAACTCCACGGTTGGGAATTTTCAAATGCTTTGGATGTGGGGAATCAGGCGATGTATTTAAGTTTGTGATGGATCAGGATGGGATTGGTTTTACGGAAGCGATCAAGCAGCTTGCTGACCGGTACGGAGTGTTTATCCCGGAGGAAGAACAAACCGAAGAACAGGGAGAGGCTCATCAGCTCAAAGAAGGGATTTATCACGCGCTCAAATTTGCGGGGGTTTATTTCTACAGAAACCTGATTGAGAACCCAGATGCGGATAAAGCCAAAGCCTACTTAGAGAAACGAGGCTATCCTATGGAAGTGATTAAAAACTTTGGTTTGGGATATGCTCCAACCGGTGGAAATGATCTCTGGAAAGCTGCGACAAACGCCGGTATTGATGAACAGTATTTAGTAGAGGCTGATTTGATCAAACCAAGCCAACGGGGAGAAGGGTTTTACGATACATTCCGAGGCCGATTGATGTTTCCTATTTTTAGTCCGACGAATAAAGTGATTGCGTTTGCAGGACGTGTTTTAGGGAATGAGAAGACAGCGAAATACATAAACTCAGCTCAAACTAAAGTGTACAACAAAAGTGAAGTGGTTTATGGGGTGAATTTCGCTAAGAATGAAATCAGAAAGCACAAAGAAGTTATTCTTGTAGAAGGCTACACCGATGTTATAACGTTAAATCAGCATGGCATTTCCAATGTAGTGGCAAGTTCCGGAACTGCACTTACTCCGGGACAAATGAAGATCTTACAGCGGTATGGAGATCGGATTGTAATGATTTATGATGCTGATAATGCCGGACAGAACGCAATGAAACGAGGAATTGATATCGCTTTGGCGGAAGGGATGGAAGTTCAGTTGCTTGAGCTACCTGATGGAGAAGATCCGGATTCATTTGTGAAACAATTCGGAAAAGAATCGTTTCTTGAATTGAAGAAAGAAGAAGGGAGCGACTTTGTGGACTTCCTGATTATGAAAGCTGAAGAAGAAGGGCGGATGGAAAACCCTGCTCAGCAAAGTAAAGTGATTACCGAAGTACTAGAAGCTATTGCCAATATTAAGGAATCGATTCAGCGACAGGTTTATGTTCAACATCTTCATCAAAAAACGCAGAAATACCGTAGAGGGACCGATAGAGAGCTTTTTGAAGAATTGGAACGGGTTTTATCAGATAAAAGAAAAGAAGAACAGAGATCTAAACAAAGAGAACAATTCAGGCAGGAGCCAGAGACGAAAGATGAAAGACCAAAGATTATAGATTTTCGAAATGAAGAACATTCGTCTGTGGTCAGTCGTCCTTCGTCTTCAACCAAAAAGAAGCCCCATTATGAAAAAGAACTTATACGCCTGATGATTTCCTATGGCAAAGACATGGTGAAATACATTTGTTCGTTGACCAATGACCGACTAATTGAAGATGATGAACTCCGGATGTTTTACAACGATATTGTAGCTCGATATAAGGATGAGAATGAGATTTCCATCGAATATTATTCCGGTAAGTCAGATCCTTTTCCAAGGTTAATTGGGGATGTACTTCTGGAGCAGCATACTGCTAGTGAGAGGCATCACGAGAAAGTAGGTTTAAAGTACGAAAAGGATAAAAATCCGTATAGAACGGCGAAAAGTACAATCAAGACTCTGGAGTTAAATTTCTTCAAGCATAAGCTGACTGAGCTTTCCGAAAAGTATAAAACCGCGGATGAGGAAGAGAAAAAGAAAATAATTCGTGTACAGGCTGACGTTCAGTCTAAGATCACATTAAGAGAAAAAATGGATTCAGACGATTTTTACCCCGATCCGGATGGAACTTCTGAAAATGTAGTAAATGAAAAAGTGTTTGAGTATAAAATGAAAAGTGACAAATGATTAAGTGAAAGTTGATGGAATCTTTACAGAGACCATCACCTTTCAACTCTCACTTACTCATCCTTCCTTTTGAAAATTAAACATCCAACGAATACCATACTTGTCTTCAAGCTGCCCGAAAACCGCTCCCCAGAAAGTGTCTTGCAATTCCATGTGAATGGTTCCCCCTTCAGATAGTTTACCCCAGGTAAGGCGCATTTTTGTTTCATTCTCGAAGTTAAGATTTAAATGTACATTATCTCCCGGCGTTATATCCTTATGCGGTGCGCCATCAGAAAATTGTATCCGACCTCCATCGAACGTTAATGTGGCGTGCATTACCTTGTCTTTATAATCTTCTTCAACAGGCATGTTTGCTTCGCCAAATCGTTGTAGATAGGAGATTTCGCCTTTAAAAACCGCTTTATAAAAATTGATTGCCTCTTCGCAATTTCCCCGAAAAAATAGATATGGTGTAATCATTTGGTATTTCTTAATGAATGAAGACTATAATAGCTAAAAAACTAAATACGTGTCAAAGCATACACTAAAATGTTAACACCCATTTTTAAAGCTCTTTCCCGAACTTCACCCGGGTTGTTATGAACTTCAGCATCTGCCCAGCCATCTCCAAGATTAGATTCGTAAGTGTAGTAAACCACAAGCTTCCCATTCAGGAAGAGCCCAAACCCCTGTGGATTCTCATTGTCATGCTCGTGAATTTTAGGGAGACCGTTCTCAAACTCATATACCTGGCTGTAAATTGGATGATTGAATGGAAGTTCAAGTAATTCCTCATCAGGAAATACACGCGAGAGGAGTTCTTTGATGTGTTCGTCAAGCCCATAATCGTCATCTACATATAAGAAACCACCATTTTCCAGATATGTTCTTAGGTTTCGGATTTCGGTATTATTTGCAGTAATGGTACCGTGTCCTGTAAGAAACAGGAAAGGATAGGAGTGTATTTCTGAACTTCCGAGAGCAACATCCTTATAATCAGGCTCGATAGAAATTGGAATATTCCGGTTTGTGAATTCAATCAGGTTTTTGAGAGAAGAAGGATCATTATACCAGTCACCTCCGCCCCTGTATTTCACTCTTGCAATCTCGAATGATCCGGATTGTTGGGCAAAAACCGGTGCTAAAAAACTACCGATAACAATAAAGTAGATTGCTTGCTTAAATATTCTCATATCACCAATCTAACAAACCATGAGCGTAAATAGTATCAATTCTAAAAATTCGGATTCCTTTTAATGAAGGTATTAATAGTATCAGTAGCCATTGCCCCAAACAAGCCAATTCCTCCTTCTATACTAGTGAGTACATTCTGAATTTCACCAGGAGAAAGAGTAGACCCGCCAAGTTGCACATCGTTAGATCGGATATAATCATAGATGTTATCGTCAACAGTGGTAGCTATAATTTGATTTTCCTCGTAAAAAGCCACTGCTAACCATGGGTATCGAATTGTAACCGTTCCATCAGGAAATTGAGTAAAATTACCTTCATTTAGAAGCCCTGATGAGTTAACTGTAAATTCTTCTAAGTCTTCTTCATCTTCATAAAAATCGAGATATATAGAGGTAAGGTTTTCTACTACTGGATCTTCTGAAATTGTAGTAAATACGAACACATTCTGTCTACCTGGGTAAGAACTTTCAGATAGAGTTACAGAGAGTTGTTCACTGGACTGATAGATAAGAGTATCAAGGATTCCGGCTATCACTCTGAATGTATCGGGTACAACAGCAGTGGCTCTAACTTGATCGGTTATATTACCGTCATAAATTTGAATATTAAGTTCATAAGTCCGGGTTGGAAGTACACTATGGCTTACAGTAGGTTGATAGATGCCAGGTTCGCTCATCACATAGGTAAAAACAGAATCAACTCCAGCTCCACTTGTACTTAATAACCTGATCTCAACATCGGCGTTTCGAATGGCATTTTCTTCAAAATCATAGAAGTCGAATGCTGGAACAGTAGTAGAAAGACGAACCTGCTGAAGGTCACGGTTTGCTACTATATAAGACTCAACCACATAAAATTCTTCATAATCACTTTGTGAATACGTTTCACAAGCAGATATGGCAATAACTAATAAAACAGATATAAATATTGAATTTCTCATGACTTAAAATTTTACTGTGTAAGAAATTGAAGGAAGTACCGGGAGAAGGGTTACATCAGTAACTTCAATCGGATTATCATCAAAATCGTAGTTTTGGAACCACACGTTTTTTCTGTTTAGCGCATTGATAATTTGTAGCTGTAACTCTGCATCCCCCAGGCCAAAGAAAGTGCCTGTACGGGAAAAGGAGATATCAAGCCTTTGATAACTGGGTAGCCGAACAGCATTCACTTCATTTACGGTGAACGAACCAATTTCTGAACCGTTTGAAAAAGGATCATCGAAAAGAGCGTATCTACCTAGTACTTCTGTATATGCCTGACCTGTTGCGTAATTAAATGAACTTGTTACTTTCCATTTTCTACTCAGGTTATAGTTTAGCACAAGGTTAATGTCGTTTCTACGATCGTATTTAGGAGGATAAAATCTTGCGCTTCTGCCGGCATCGCCAAGCTCGATATTGAAGCCGGGAAATTTACGCCAGGTATGAGCATAAGTATATCCCACAAAGCCATTGAAACGCCCGACCTGTTTTTCAAAGAATACTTCTATTCCGTAAGCATACCCTTCTCCAACTCTGAATAAATCGGAATAAAGTAGCCCAGCTGCATCAGGAAGGAAAGGATCCAGTTCAAACAAATCCTGCATAGTGCGATAATACACTTCTATGTCTAATCCATAATTAGAAAAAGGAATGGTTTTAGCTCCTAAAACAAACTGATCGCCATAAGCGGGGTTTATTCCATCATCTGAGGTTAACCAAATATCAAAACCTGAGAAAGCTTCATTAGTTATAAGAGTGAAAAACTGATTGTACCTGCCGTAAGCGCCCTGAAGTCTGATTCGGTCAGACATTTTTCTCTCAACAGAAAGTCGGGGTTCTAATCGTAAATATTCTCCGTCAGAGAAATAATTAGCCCTCAAACCTCCGATAATCTTCCAACGGTCGTCTGGTCTCCATGTATCCTGAACGTATAAAGAGCCATAGCGAGAATGAATTCGACTGCTAAAGCTATCCTGATTATCAAATCGGTCTTGTAAGTTTAGAGTAAAGACACCTGCCCAAATTCCTGTTGAAATCTGATGTTTCTCATTCGGTAAATATTCCAAATCAGATTTTAAAGAGTAATCATAAATATTGTTTTCTCTTTCGAAGGGAGTACCCGCAATTTCAAACTCAGGGAAATTGAAATACCTGGAACCAGTCAGTACAAAGTTGGAGAATAATTTCTCATTGAAAATGTGAGTCCAGGTTCCACTTACGGTCTGATTTCCATAGTTGAGTTTTATTTCAGCATCGTCGGCAAAAGGGAAGGTGACCTTATCGGTGCCGGTATAGGCAGCAATGGAAAATTTATCGTTTCGTGACGCATCGAAGTTTATTTTCCCGTTGAAATCGAGGAAATAGAATCTGGATGGGATGTTGTCATTATTTTGCCTTAGAGCGGCGAGCAGTGGTTCCAGTGTTGAACGCCTGAAAGCGAACATATAAGAGCCTTTTTTGATAGGTCCTTCTACAGAAGCTCTGGAAGCAAGCATTCCTAAAGTTACCGAGCCTGCCATATTATTCCGATTCCCATCTTTATTGTAAATAGAAAGAACTGAGCTTAAACGCCCTCCATATTCCGCGGGATACCCACCTTTGTAGAGCCGGACATCTTTAATAGCATCAGGGTTAAAAGTGGAGAAAAACCCAAAAAAATGACTTGGATTGTATACGGTTGTACGATCAAGAAGGATCAGCGTTTGATCGGGGCTGCCTCCGCGTATATATAAACCACTGGAGAAATCGGAAGCGGCTTTCACCCCCGGGAGAAGTTGAATGGAGCGGAATACATCTGCTTCAAATACTGCAGGTAACGCTTTGATTAACTCAGTTTTAACCTGTGCCGTGCCTATCGATTTGAGCTCTTCCTTTTCTGCTTCCGATTCGACAATGATTTCTTCACCCTGTACAAAATCAGGAACAAGTTCAATTTCGATCCTGAGATTCTCTCCTGGTGAGAGTGTAATTTCCCGCTGGAAAAGTTGATACCCGATATAGGAAGCTGCAAGTGTGTATGTGCCAGCTTCGACATTGGTAATGGTGAAATAACCCAATGTATTAGTAGAGGCGCCTCTGTTGTTTTCGAGGAAAGCTACATTGGCGCTGATAAGGGTTTCCCCTGTTTCAGCATCTTTTACATATCCGTTAACAGAAGCCGATTGTCTCGCCTCACTTGACCATGTGCCTGCGGCCAATACCACAAAGCACATTAATAATTTATTTACCATAACCTGATGAACTAGAATTTAATTGCCGCCTTACACGAAGCTAAGCCCTAAAAGTTAGAAACTAATTCACATTTTAATGTGAAGAAATTATGTTGATTAATCAGAGCCCTAAACCTGGTTGTTCTTTGTCTTCGTTCGGTATTTTTAAATTTGTTCCAAGTTCTTTATTAAGAAGCTTAATAAAATGAGCAGAAAGCAGGGGAGACTCCTTTTCAATATTCTGGTGAACAAAGAAATACAGTTTTTCAAGCCCTTGCTTTTTCCATGATTTCAATCTTGCAACCCAATCATCAAGGCGGGGATAATCACTTTCATGATTTGCCCCTACATACCGTATAAAAGCGACGGGCGTGGTTAAACGCATGTGAAGCAGATCACGCCTTCCGGCAGTATCAGTTATGATATTGACGACATTGTTCTCTTCAAATAGCTGATAGATCTGATTAGCTACAGCTTCATCATTGAACCAGTCGGTATGACGAAGTTCGATGGCTAATGGAAAGTCATTGGGCCATACTTCCAAAAACCTATGAATTCGGTCTATATCTTTAGGTTTGAAATCATCACGAAGTTGTAGAAAAATCATGCCCAGTTTTTCTTCAAAAGACCGAATAGGAAGAGTATACTCTTCAATTAAAGCTTCTACACCTTTAAGTCGTTTATAATGACTTATACTGTTCACCACTTTGGGAAAGAACCTGAAGTCTTCGGGTGTTTTTTCTCTCCATCCTTCAACAACATCAGCTCCAAAAATACGGTAATGAGTGGCATTCAACTCAATAGAGTTGAATTGTTTTGCATAATACTCCAGCTCGTCTTTAGTCCCTCTTGGGTAAAAGCCTTTCAGATCCTTTTTATTCCATTTTGCACATCCTACAAAAGCCTCAAAGTTTTTTGGATCTCCCTGATTCAGAATTTTTAAAGTATCAGGGTGGTCGGGAGGGAGGCTAAACTCAATTTCTTCTGGATTGGATACGCTGCCGAATTTCATTTAAAAAATGTTAAGGGTTAAATGCTCAATGTTAAATGAAAGTGAATTTAACATTTAACATTGAGCATTTATAATTCTATAAAACAAAACTGGGGGAATTGAGTTCTTTGTTGAGCCATAAAGTTTGTATATTTATGGTCGCTCATTGACTTATTGGGGGTGTACTGGATTCGACGGGATGAGTAACACCGCAGGTTGCATGTCGAGGATGTCCAATGGTTCTCGTGCCGCAAGGCATTCCTTTTGGAATAAAACATCCATTATGGATACAAAATAATTGACAACAATTATTCATACCGCTTAGCAGCTTAAACTGCTTCGCCGTTCCTCTGGTTAAGTGCCTGTCATTGCCAGACTGAACGCCATACAAGATAGGATAGCGTAACTCGGTTTTCTGTCTTAGTTGCGTGAATCTTTACAGAATAGTGAGAAGTCGCTTGGTTACTGGGCTCGGCTTCTTGCGAAATTTAATCAGTAGCTAAACATGTAGATATTTGCAGGTTTACCTTTTCGGACCGGGGTTCGACTCCCCGCACCTCCACCAATATTATAGCCATCCAATTAAGTTTGGGTGGCTATTTATTTTTGATTCAGGTCGAACCGGGGTTCTGCCGAAGGTATTCCTTCGGAAGACTCCTAGTACCTCTACAAATTACGGAAAGCCAGCTCGAAGAAATTCGAGTTGGCTTTTTTTATAGAGATTCTATTTATACATTTTTGCGGCTTGGGTAATGGTCAAAAAAAAGATAACAATGAAGATTTTTATTTTATTATTTCTGTTCATTTGCCCAACAATAGCGGCCGCACAACATCCTATCGAAAATCTGGATGGAAATATTTACTTGGAAGAGTTGGCTAATTATCAAGAAGTTGTAAAAACGGACAAGTATAGTGTTTATAAAAAAATAGATTCGGATTACATATATCTCAGTATTAAATCGGAGGAGATATATGTTGCCAGTTTATGTGTCGAAGATAAGGACCAAATATCCATACTACACGCTTCAGCTGCATTAGGCAAAATAGATTATCAAAAAAGCGGTAGCGATTGGGCAACTACTGAAGATTTTAGTTGGGGAATGAGAGAGGGTGAAATGGATGAAGAGACTATCCAAAAGAGAATTCATTATCTGGAAGAATTTGGCTGGGTTGCTAATACAATGGGTATGGGAGAAGTAGGAAATACGGAGTTTATTTTAAAGCGATCATTTTTTAACGAATCAAGTATTTCGCTTGCAAGTGGTTTGATGCCAGCTTCAAATCCTGAAGTCATAATTCCTGTGCCATCAGAAGCTGCTGGTAATTGTGCCGAACATTCATTGGTTGCGGGAAGTCCTGATGAACAATACTCTTTCAATCCTGAATCATGGATTAAAATTAGTCTCAGCAATTAAGCTCCCTTTATTTAGTAGCCAATTGGTGGTTATCAGAATAATTAGAAAAGTATCCATTTTTTGATACCTCTTATAATCAAATTGTATGATTCTTGTACAATTTATCCCACATTTCTACCCTGTTAATAGACAGAATAGTATTTGACCGCTTTCCTGTACTAATTGAGAAATTAATTTACATATTAGGTGAAAATTTAATTGCTTATATCAAGTATACCTAGCATATTGAGCATGTGCTTTGATAGCGCTTTTTTAGACGATAACGACATTAAGTACTATGTACACATCTCCAAGGTGGAATTTTAAATTAATAGTATCCGGTATATTTTTGATGCTGGTATTTATTTCACCAATGATAAATGCTCAGGAGTCGGGAGGTATAAGAGGTCAGGTAGTTGACTCCACAAACAATGAAGCCATTTATGGTGTAAACATTTACATTCAGCAATTGGCCAGAGGGGCTGCAACTAATCTTGATGGTAACTTTGAAATCAGGTCTATTCCAAATGGCTCTTACCAGATTCGAATTACATATCTGGGTTATCAAACTAAAAATATTACTGTAGAAGTTGTTAATGGGCAAGTAACAGATTTAGGGGAGGTTCTTTTAACCTCGGATTATTTGATGGGAGAAGAGATTACGGTACTAGCTCAGGCTGCTGGGCAAGCCGCCGCCATTAAGTCCCAAATTGAGTCTAATACGATTGTAAATGTTGTTTCGAAAGAACGATTATCAGAGTTACCAGATCAAAATGCTGCTGAATCAGTAGCACGACTACCTGGTGTTTCGGTTCAAAGAGATGCAGGAGAAGCTTCAAAAGTAGTAGTTCGGGGTTTATCCCCAAGGTTTAACTCCATCACCGTAAATGGTGTCCGGGTTCCCGGAACAGAAGGTGACCGTTCAGTAGATTTAAGTTTACTCCCTTCAGATGTACTTGACGGAATTGAAGTGTTTAAAGCGCTGACACCTGATAAAGATGCAGATGCAGTAGGTGGTACGGTTAATTTATTGGTGAAAAAAGCGCCAGTAGGTTTTAGAAGTACAGCAAGTTTGGAATCCGGTTATAATGATATTCGGTCGGACTTCGGACAATACAAGGTATCTCTAAATTCCAGTAACAGATATCTGGATGATAAGTTAGGGATACTTATATCTGGTAGCGTTCAACGAGCTAACAGAGGATCTGAGCTATTCGATTTGGATCCCGAGTTTAACCAGGAAGACTCTACTATTAATAATATTGAGAACCTAAACTTCACAGATAATTTCCAGATAAGAGATAAGTATGGAGCCAGTGCAAGTGTGGATTATGAGATCAATGAAAACCATGAGGTTTATATTTCGTCTCTTTTTGGAAGAACCGAGAGAGATGAACAACGATTTAGAAAAAGATATAGAGTCGGCAACACGAGAACTGAATATGATGCAAGGGATCGTGAGAGATATGATCTGCTATACTCAAATATTCTAAATGGAATACACAAGCTGAACAACTTTACCATTGATTGGCAGACTTCATATTCATACACACTTTCCAAGCAGACTTATGGGAACTATGCCCGATTCTACGAAGTCGGGGCATATAATAGTGGGCTTGATAATACCAATATCGAAAGCATAATTGATAAGGCTCGAAATAACTTAGATGCCACTTATTTCTTATATGGCACTAATGAAACGTTTCGAAATACAGAAGCGGATTTTACTGCATCGACCAATTTGAAATACAATTTCTATTTCAGTGAGACTGTTGCGGGATATTTAAAAGCCGGGGGGAAGATAAGAGACAAAAATAAAGTGAAAGATCAGGATGAGGTAAGAACCGATTTTAATGTAATAAGTGAAATTGGACAGGATAACCCGGATTTATTTGATTTGTACAACGAGACTCATGTAGCAATAAGCAATTTTATTAATGCAAACTATGAAATACCGAATATAAACGGCTATTCGGTTCTGTCTCCCGGGCTTGATTTAAACAGATTGAATAAATTTTACTCTACCTATTCAGATGCTTACGAAAAAAACGGGTTTATTGACCTCGAAGATTATGAAGCCGGCGAAACTGTGACATCTGCTTATGTGATGGCAGAACTAAATTTTGGTTCCAGATTTTCTTTTTTACCCGGTATTAGATATGAACATGTAGAGACAAGTTACGACGGAAGGTTTGGAAATCTGGCAGGGAACCTTGGTCAAATTGGAACAATTTCTGACACAACCGGAGGGCAGAATTATGGAGAGCTTTTCCCTCAGTTCCATTTTAAAGCAAACATTACAGAAGGGCTTGATATTCGATTGGCCTATACACAAAGTCTATCTAGACCTGATTATGATAATTTAGTTCCCTTTGAACGAGTAAACGATTCAGAACAACAAATACAAAGAGGAAACCCGGATCTTAGACACTCTAAGGCATTTAATTACGATATTTTCATGTCTTACTATAATAGTCGGTTAGGCTACTTTTCGGTTGGGGCTTTTTACAAAGAAATTGAAGATGTGGATTATCAAAGGACAACCAGACTTACGGAAGGAGAGTTTGCTGGTTATGAATTAACATCTCCTGTTAATGCAATTGGAAAGTCAACGGTAAGAGGTGTAGAATTCGATTTACAAACTGATTTCAGGTTTTTACCAAAACCATTGGATGGTCTTATTCTATCCACAAACATCGCTTTTGTTGAATCTGAGACGTTCTTCCCGATTCTATTAATAGGAGAAAGAAGTCCGGAACCACCATTCAGACCAGTACTAATAGATACGGTTCGGGCTGGTAAACTTCCCGGGCAACCTGATGTAACAGCTTCATTTACTCTTGGATATGAGATAGGACACTTTTCAGCAAGAGTTTCATTAGCCTATCAGGAATCCATTTTGGAGGAGCTCGGATCAAATGAACCGGTAGACCAGTTTTCAAAAGGATTTAGTTTTTGGGATCTCAGGGTAAATCAATCTTTCAGGGAATATCCGAATGTTACCGTTTTTGTTTCTATGAACAACTTCACTTCCGAGTCGGAAGAGCAGTTTGTTGGGGGAGGGGATATATCCATTGATACCAGAGATTTCTCGTACGGGCTAACAGCTAGTACCGGTGTTAGAGTAAAATTTTAGATAAATGCTTAATCGCATAATTAAAACATAAAAAAAGGAGTAATCATGATAAATGATACAAATAGGCTGTTTAAACAGGTTTTTGCATCCACTTTAGCCCTCATTATGGTAATGATGGTACAAGTACAAGATGTTCAAGCTCAAAGAACAGTAACAGTAGATCAGGGAGTTGGAACACTCAACGAGGCTATCGTTTCAGATACTACTGAAACAGGAGAAAGAGTTGATTCAAGTACTGTATATGTGCTTAGCAGTGGGGGGACTTACCTGCTTGACGGAAGTATTGAGCACAGAGGATATCACCTGTCAATAGTCGCGGAAGAAGGATGGACTGAGCGTCCAAAACTTATTCCTGCTGTTGATGATGGAGGATCTTCCAGTCGCCCATTCAGACCAAGAGGTGACCTGACCTTAAGAGGTTTATATGTTACTAATGAAGATGAATTAGGAGGTAGAAATACCCGGATTGTTCGAGTAAGTGAAAATGATGTAACTATTACAATTGATAATTCACATCTTGATAAAGACGGTCAAAGTGCATTCAGACTTGATGGTACAGGAATCAGACTTTTCCTGACCAATTCTATAGTTAGTAATATTGGAACTACTGATAGTCCTGATAATGGTCGTGGTGTAGATGACAGAGGTAATCAGATTGATACACTTTGGTTTGCAAACAACACCTTTTACAACTTAACATCACAAATTATTCGTGATGATGGTGGTTTGATTAATTATGCTTATTTCAATCAAAATACAGCGGTTAATATCGGTAAGAATATTGCCGTGGAGTTTGGTCCGGTAGTTAAAGGTGTAATGAAAGATAATCTCTTTATTAATGCCGCTTTCTATGGCTATAACACCAATGACGATGATGATCCACTTTCAGTAGTATCTGTTGACTCTCTTACTCAATCTGAAACGGATTCGTTAGGAGCTCAAGCATTTACTGCTAACAACAACAACATCTATCTTTCTTCATCTATTACTGAAGCATATCCGGATACTGTAGAAGCACCTGTTAATTTCAATGCAACAGTGTCTGCATTTATTGAGGCGCAAGGTAGTGCTTCAACTTTTCTTAATGAAGATGTTACTTTTACTAATGGACCTGCCGCTCCGGCTGATGTGGTAACTACATTTTGGACGGATCCTACAAATGAAAATCCTCCTTCTTTCCCAACTCCGGGAGAAGGTGAATCTTTCAATTTTGAGTATGCGAATACATTCGATTCTTATACTGGTGGGAGTAACGGTCAGCAACTTGGAGCACTGAGTTGGTTTGGTACATTGGTAAGCAATGAGAACGATATTTCAATTGAAAGACCAAATACTTTCAAGCTGAATGGTAACTATCCAAATCCGTTCAACCCATCTACAAATATTTCATTCGATCTTGCTGAATCATCCGATGTTTCGGTCGAAATATTTAACATGATCGGGCAGAAAGTGATGAGTATTCCGGTTCAAAGACTGACAGCTGGATCTAACCAAACCCTAAGAATAGAGGCTGGATCTTTAACTTCAGGAATCTACATTTATCGCATTACTGCCAAAGCAGGAAATACGATTACTACTAACAGTGGAAGAATGACACTGATTAAATAAGTATTTGAAAACATAACACCTATTGGAGGACCAGCGAAATGGTTCTCCTTTTTTAATTCAACTTTTTAACTGTTGTGAAGTTTTTACATAGCTATTCTATTTTCCTGCTATTCAGTGTTTTATTCATTCAAAGCTCTCAGGCTCAACGAAATAGTCTTGTTGAAAACATTTATGAAAGAGAAAGGATAGACTTAAATGGTACATGGAAATTCTTGTTAGATCCTATGGAAACAGGAATTATCAAAAGAAAATACCGTAGAGATTTTCCGGCTGATGAAGTCGCTAAACTAAATGAAGGCCCGCTTATTGAATACGAGTGGGATTCATCCTGGAATATACAAGTCCCGGGAGATTGGAACAGCCAGTTTAAAGAATTGGAATGGTATGAAGGTTTAGCCTGGTACCGAAAAAAGTTTGAGGCTAAAAAGGAAATAGGATTCAGATATTTCCTGTATTTCGAAGCGGTCAACTATAAGAGTGATGTATATCTGAATGGAGAAAAACTTGGGATGCATGAAGGCGGATTCACACCTTTTCAGTTTGAAATTACGGATTACATAATGCCTGAAAACTCATTAGTGCTTTCAGTAGATAATAAGAGAGTAAATGATGGTATACCCGCTGCCGATTTTGATTGGTGGAATTATGGAGGTATTACCCGACCTGTCTGGGTGATTAAAGTACCAGATGAGTTTATCGAGGAATACACGTTCAATTATGATGGTAAAAGGGTAATTGGAACTGTTGTCTTAAACTCAGCTTCAACAGAGAAAAAGAAAATTCAGATTGAAATTCCGGAACTTGAGATAAAAGAAACCATTGAGACAGATAAAAATGGTTATGCCGAGTTCACATTCTCTCCTAAAAAAATCATTCCGTGGTCTCCTGAAAGCCCCAAAAGGTATGAAATATCAGTTACCTCAAAGGATGATTCGGTTTCTGAACTGATCGGTTTTAGGACTATTGAAACCAGGCAAACAGAAATATTAGTGAATGGGGAAACTGTTTTTCTTCGAGGTATTTGTTTACATGAAGAAGCTATAGGCAAGCCAACACGAACATTAGACTGGAAAACGGCTGAAGAATTATTACTTTCGGCTAAAGGAATGAATGCTAATTTTGTGAGACTTGCTCATTATCCCCATACTGAAAAAATGACTCGTCTTGCTGATAGTTTAGGCTTGATGGTATGGAGTGAGATACCTGTGTATTGGGAAGACATGGATTACAAAAATCCAAAAACTCTTGCCATCGCTAAGCAGATGGTAACCACTAATTTTAAAAGGGATAAGAACCGTGCATCAATCATAATCTGGAGCATTGCAAATGAAACCCCCATTACAGATCATAGAAATTCTTTTCTAAAAGAGTTGATTACAACGGTTCGTGAGAACGATCAAACACGATTGGTTTCAGCGGCGCTTAAAGTTTCTCATGATGGTGGGATTAAAAACATTGACGATCCATTAGGTGAATATCTGGATGTACTTTCCATAAACCAATATGTGGGTTGGTACGGTAATGATTACCCTGATAAAATCACAGATGTGAAATGGGAGTCAAAGTATAACAAACCGATGTTGTTAAGCGAGTTTGGAGCAGGAGCACTTGCCGGGAATTATGGTGACAAGATGACTAGATGGACGGAAGAGTTCCAGGCATACTTTACAGATGAGACAATGAAAATGGCTACTTCAATTCCATTTTTAAGAGGTACGATGCCCTGGGTGCTCAAAGATTTTCGAACTCCAAGGAGATACCACGGAGCATTTCAGAATTACTGGAACCGAAAAGGGTTCATAGATGAAAATGGCGTTCATAAACAAGCATACGATGTGCTTAAAAACTGGTATACAAAAATAGAGGAAGAGGCTAATTGATATGAACATGTTAATGCTGGTTTTCGGTTTTGCAATATTTAGTTGTACAGGTGTACAGCAAGAACCTATTCAATTCACAACTGAACCATATTACTTTGATGCCGGTGGTAGTGATTCAGAATTATATCAAAATTCAGTGCTGTTAATACCTGATTTCACTTACTCTGAAGATAGAGGGTATGGTTGGACATCATCAGGTCATGAGGACTTTTATAATAAAGGAGCTGAGGACGCGCGAAATAGTTTTTTGGTTGATGGGATTGTAGCTGATGAAATAGGCTTTAAAGCTGATATTCCTGAAGGAGAGTGGATGATTACAATCTGGTTTGAAGGAGGGCTTGAAGATACGGTTTCAACAAAAATCAGTATACAAAATGAGAGAAAACATTTTGACCTCCAGGCATTCAATCCCCATGCTGAAGCTCGTACAGATATACAAAAGATGTATCGCGTTATCCAACAAAAAGTCCAGGTTGGCAATGAAGGTATTTCATTTTTACTGGAAGGGGTAAATGATAAAGTAAGACTTTTGGGAATAGGCGTAGCACCAGTTCAAGACCCCGAAAATAAAGATCAGGAAGAATTATTAGCTCTGATTGAAGAAACGGGAAGTTTTAAAAGTAAACTGGATATTGAGACTACCCGAAAAAAGTTAGCAGAGTTAAATACTGACCCGGAAAATATGAGTTTCGTCTCTCACTGGGATAACCAACTACGAATTCTGTCTAAAGCGGAAGAGCTTTTCTATTTGAGAGGATGGAGTTGGGCAACAGACTCAACGAATATGAGCTTATTCGATCATCTTCATCAATCGGTGATGGTATACGATGGAATACTTTCTATGAATGAAGCTGAGCAACACCCTTTGTACGAGCGTGCATTATGGTATAGAGGCAGGCTGTTATACTGGCTTTATTTAGAAAGAGGTGGAATGAATGAAAAGAGAGGGGCGGATAGAGATCTGGCAAAGTTATACAAGCTTTTCAGCTCAGATGATTTGGTACGAATGTATAACGGAGAAAAAATAGATCAGGATGATGAATTTGATGAAGTACCAAACGGAGAACTTGCCCCCGAATGGGCTTCAGTACAATGGGAACTTACGAACCGGTTGAAAGATATCGTTGACTGGTGGGTATATGAACAGCAGGACGAAAACGGAGAATTTGGAGGCAAGTTTGGTGATGATGTGGAAATTCTCAGATGGTGGTCTCCATTAATTCTTTCCGGAGATAAAACTACATATCAGGGATGGAAAAAACTGGCTGATGGAGTATGGAATAGTTCAAAAATCAGAAATGGATATGCCAAAAATCCCAGTGATGTGGAGCATTCTTCAGAATTTATTTCCGATACCGCACCTTTAATGGTTTTATATAATGATGATCCGGTATATGCCGACAGACTCTCATATTCATCCGACCATTTTCAAAACCTATGGACAGGTTTTAATAACAACGGACATAGGTTTTTTAAGTCTGCATGGTTTAGTTCCTCAGAAGTTGAAACAGAGGAGCCTAAAAACCGAGATGTATCCTATAATGCCAGGGCAACTAAAGCAGTTCGATACTATGCCTGGAAAACCAACGATTCTGAAACTAAGAAAGCTCTAATCGAATGGGCTGATGCCTGGTTAAATGCATCTGAAAGTACCCAAAAAGGAAAACCAAGTGGGATTATTCCACCATCGGTTGAGTTTCCTACCGGGATAATTAATGGGAATGAGCCGACCTGGTATGATGCAAACATGTATTGGGATTACTTCGACTGGAATGGAAGTAGGGGAATACTTGACCAGCTACTATTTACCTGGACATTTACTGGAGATGGTAAATACCTAATTCCATTAATGATTCACTTAGACCTCGTTAATAAGTATAAAGATGAATTAGATAATGAAGACAACAGATTTAAAAAAGGGAGTGAAGCTTGGGTAGCTTACGAACTAGGTACCAGCGATAATTTTTGGAATGTGGTAGAGAACTGGCGGCTTCTTTCAGGTGATAATTCCTATGATGGTTTAATACTCGAACACGGTTCTGATTTAATTAAATATCGAATTACTAAGAATGAAAAACATTTAGTTAATGCAATGATTCCGTATTTGGAGACTGTAAGGTATAACAGACCAATGCTTACAAGCGAAGTAGTTCATACAGATAGAGTTTATATAAAAGAACCAAGTGAAAGAGAAGCAGGGATTTTACAAGGAATGATTACCGGGTTTGGAGCAGATGAAAGTGCATCACCTTATATCACCGTCAGTTGGGAGGATGCGAGTAGAGATATAACCTATTTAGTTTCTGATAGTGACTCTTCCAGCTTGAAAGTGAAACTATACACTTTTTCAGGTAATGAAGAAGACCTGACAATGAGGCTTTGGCAATTATCTAATGGTAGATATACGATAACTCAAAAAGGGCAGGAAGGAAAAGAAGAACAGGTAATCGATATCTCGAAAAGAGGAGAAAGATTTCCGGTTAAAATCCCTTCTCAAGAACTAGTTGAACTGGAAATAATCCGATTACAATAAAGGACTAAAAGTATGAGCAATTCCGAACCTTTGTCCTTCATGAAGAAGGTCCAGTTATTCGTTTTATCAATTGGACCGGGGCTATTTATTATCGGATATAATATAGGGACAGGAAGTGTTACCTCGATGGCATCGACTGGTGCAGAATATGGAATGACGCTTACTTTGCCGTTACTTCTTTCATGCATATTTACTTATATCCTTATTGTTGTATTTGGTAAATACACGTTGGTTACCGGTGATACGGTCATTTTTAGCTACAAAAAACATTTTGGGAAACCAGCAGGGCTGTTTGTACTTGTAGCCTTGATTTTCACAGAAGCCGTAGGAAGCGTTGGAGTAATGGCTATTGTAACTCAGGTTACACAGGAATGGACCCGCCCCCTTACCGAATCAGGAAATGGTATCGATCCGCTTTATTCTACTTTTGGGTATGGAGTGATCCTGTATGCACTATTATGGAATGGTAAGCAGAACTTTTTTGAAAAGGTATTAGCAGTTTTTGTAGGAGTGATGGGGCTTAGTTTTTTAGTAACCATGTTTATGGTAATTCCTGAACCAGCTCAGGTTATTTCAGGTGTTTTTTCTGGAATCCCGAATGAAACAGGAGCCTTCCTTCTTATTGCCAGTATGGTAGGTACCACAATGGGGGCTGTAATTTATGTAGTCCGATCTGTTTTAATAAAGGGAAAAGGATGGGGGATGGAACAATTACCTCTCGAAAAAAGAGACGCAAAAGTTTCAGCTATAGTAATGTTTGTTTTAAGCATTTCAATAATGGCCGCAGCTGCAGGTACTATGTATCAGGAAGGAATTAAAGTTGATAATGCCATTGATATGGTGAAACTTTTAGAGCCTTTTGCAGGTCGTTTCGCTATTACAATTTTCGTTGGAGGAATTCTTGCGGCAGGTTTGTCATCACTTTTTCCACATATTATGCTGGCCCCAATGTTGCTGGCCGACTATAAAGGTGAAAACCCAGACTTTCAATCCAAAACAAACCGATTAATTTCACTTAGTATCATTCTTCTCACATTCACGGTTCCAATTTTTGGGGGGCGACCTGTATTTATAATGATTCTTTCTCAGGCATTTATTGCAACGGTCACTCCGGTTGTAATTCTTCTAATGTTCATTTTGATGAACAAAAAACAGGTTGTTGGAGAGCATACGCTTTCTCCAATAAAGAACCTTTTGGTAGGTCTGATACTCATTTTTTCAACAATAATGGCTGTATTGGGATTGATTGGAATTTTTTCGCTATAGCCTAAACAGGAATTTAAGAACAAGCACATGCTATATCCTCAACAAAACAAATTTCGATCAGTATTTGATTTATCGGGATACTGGAATATTAAACCAGATCCAAAGAACCTGGGGGCACAGGAAAAATGGTTTAATTGTAAACTTACTGGCGATGTGTATTCGATAGCAATTCCGGGTTCTTGGAACGAACAATTAGAAGAGCAGGGATTAAAAAATTATGTTGGAAAAGCATGGCATGAGACTTTTTTCAAAATACCTGCTGTAATTCAGGAGGTAAATAAAATCTGGCTCCGTGTAGGAGCCGCAGATCATAAAGCATCCGTTTGGCTTAATGGTGAGTTTGTGGGGGAACATTCTGGAGGATATATGCCCTTTGAACTTGATCTGACAAACTCTTTGAAAAAATCAGGAGAAGAAAACCACCTGGTTATCTGCGTAGATAGCGAGCTTAGCATGCATACGCTACCACAGGATGTTAATCCAGATTCTCCAATGTACAGTACAAAGGCTTATGAACGAAGACACCTTTTTCCCGCTACCCGGTTTGATTTCTTTCCTTATGGAGGTTTGACCCGTTCAGTTAATATTGTAGCCACACCGAATGATTATATTTCAAATATTACGATCAATTCATCTTTGGAAGGAGATGTTAGTGTAGAAATTGATGCTACATCCACTGATAAAGTAAAGGTTCAGGTTTTTGACGCAGACGGTCAGGAAGTGTCAAATGGTACGACAGAGCACGTAAATAAAATCAATTTAAAAGTAGATGATGTCCAACTATGGTCGCCATCTAATCCATATTTATATGTAGCCAGAGTCTCTCTTTTGGATGGAGATCAAGTGTTGGATATGTATGATGAAGCATTCGGAATTAGAGAGATCAAAATAGAAGAAGGGGAGATTTTCCTTAACGGAGAAAAACTCTTTTTAAGTGGTTTTGGAAAGCATGAAGAATACCCCGTTGTAGGGAGAGGGCAGTTTCGGGCCGGATATATAAAGGACTACGAACTTATGCGTTGGATAGGTGCCAATTCGTATCGAACAAGCCATTATCCTTATGATGAAGAGATGATGCGTTTAGGAGACCGACTTGGATTTTTGATTATTAATGAGGTAGCTGCTGTTAGCTTGGGTTTTTGGTCGGATAATTTAAATGAGCTACAACCTTTGATGAAAAATCATAAACAGGCTATTCAGGAGCTCATTAATAGGGATAAAAACCACCCAAGTGTTATTTGCTGGTCGATTACAAACGAACCAAATCTCTGGGCGGAAGAGTTTTATCAGAATAAAGCAAGTTCACAATACTTTAAAGAGATTTATGATTTCACAAAAACACTGGATGAAACCCGGCCAATTATGTCTATCTCTATGGCTGCGCATAAAGAACATGATGTGGTATTGGAATCATGTGATATAATTGGAATAAACAGATACTACGGCTGGTATACAAAGCCCGTAGATTTAGAAGAAGCAGCAAAAGATTTAAACAGGGAACTGGAAGCCACATTCGACAAGTATGGCAAGCCAATAATGATTACAGAATTTGGCGCCGATACGGTTGAAGGCTTACATGCCACAACAGCCCAAATGTTTACCGAAGAGTTTCAGACAGCATTCATATTTAAGTATCTCGAAGTTATTGAAGACAAGGATTACGTATTCGGAGCACATGTTTGGAACTTTGCAGACTTTTTAACACCGCAACATTTTCGACGGGTAGTTCTTAATAAAAAAGGCGTTTTTACTCGTGATAGGCTACCAAAAAGTGTTGCCTTTAAACTGAGAGAATATTGGAATTCATTTTCTAAAATCAATGAATCACACAGGCCAGAGAAACCAAAAACGGGTTTTCTAATCCCAAATCTTGAGAAGGAATAATTGTATGAGTGAAGAAAGATTAAAGATTTGGCATGTAGGTAACTGGTGTATTCATATTGGTCAAACTTATGTGGAATCACCCTTTGAGGCACCCAGTAAGGATGTAGAGGTTCTTAACTACGCTAAGCCATTGATTGATGCACTAAGAAAAATCCCCTCCTCTGAAGTGATAACTCAACCTTCATGGGAATTATATAGAATGTCGCCCGATGAATTTAGTGATAGACTAAAGTGGGCTGATGTTATCATTTTTGCGGATGTAGAAACTAAATGTTTAATGTTACATCCAGATTTTTTTAACAGGGCTAAATGGGAAGAGGGATACGTTACGTTTCCGGATCGTTTTGATTTACTAAGAGAATGGGTTGAAGCCGGGGGGCATTTTCACATGAATGGAGGTTGGCTGAGTTTTTCCGGTGAACTTGGCAAAGGAGGTTGGGGCCGATCTCGATTCAAGAATGTATTACCCGTGGAATGTTTACAACACGATGATTTGATAGAATCCACCTCAAGCTATAAAGTAAGATGTAATTTTCCGGATCACCCTTCAATGACAGGTGTAAACTGGGCTTCAGTTCCTCCCATTCTTGGTTTTAACGAAACAAAGATAAGACCCGATGCTAAAGCCATAGTAGAAATAGAAAATATGGGCGAATGGCACCCACTATTGGCAGAGCATTCATACGGTTCAGGAAGAGTAACCTGCTGGATGACAGGGGCAAGTCCACATTGGGGAATAAACTTTATGAAGTGGGAAAACTACCAACAATTTTGGGCACAACTATTTAACCCCGTACAATGAACTTTACAGCTATAGATTGGGCTATACTGATCGCTTATTTATCAGTAACAGTATTTATAGGTATCTGGGTAAAGAAATATGTCCAGAATCTTAGTGGATACGTTGTTGCGGGCAGAAAAATCAAAGTATCGCTTGGTATAGCTACGTTTACTGCAACTGAACTGGGAACAGTAACTTTTGTGTATTTTGGAGAGCTTGGTTATGTAACTGGTTTTGCTTGCTTCATCATTGGTATACTGGCTCTTTTTGCATACACCTTCGTTGGTAAAACCGGATTTATCATTGAAAAGCTCAGGGAGTACGGAATGATGACTATCCCGGAGTTTTATGAACTGAGATATAATAAAAAAGTAAGAATACTCGGCGGACTAATACTCTTTATTGGAGGTGTTCTGAATATGGGCATCTTCCTGAAATTTGATGGAATTTTTCTTTCAGAAGTAATGGGATTTGGTCCTCAGGCACTTGGATTTATAATGACATTAATGCTTGTAATAGTTATGTCTTACACCATTTTGGGTGGAATGTTCTCGGTAGTGATAACTGATTTCATGCAATATGTGGTGCTTTCTTTTGCAATGCTTGTAACCACCGTAATAGTAATTCTTGAAGTAGATTTATCAACAATTTCTGATGCAGTTACTTCAGGCTATGGAGAGGGGGGAGTAAACCCGATTATCAATCCAAGGTTTGGATGGAGTTTCATTGTTTGGATACTAGTTACAAATATTGCAGCGGCTGCTCTTTGGCAACCGGGTACTTCTAAGGCACTTTCATCCAAAAGCCCGGAAGTAGCTAAAAAAGTGTTTTGGGTTACAGGGTTAACCTTTGCCGGGCGAGCTATGATTCCTATGTTTTGGGGCGTTGCCGCTTTTGCCTATTTCGGCCCCGGAGAAAATACAGCGGCAGCAATGCCAATGCTTTTAGGGGAACTACTTCCTGTTGGTCTTCTTGGCCTATTAGTGGCAGGATTATTAGCCGCCTCAATGTCTACCTATAGTTCTTACGTATTAGCCTGGAGTTCGGTGTTAACTTTGGATGTAATTTCAACACTAAGTCCGAATGGATTCAGTGAAGAAAAAAAGATCTGGATTGCACGTTTTGTGGCGGGTTTAATTGGTCTGTTTTTGCTCGTTTTTGGGTTATGGTATCAAATTCCGGAAACAGCTTTTCAGTATATATTCATTACCGGTACAATGTATACTGCAGGCGCTTTAGGTACAGTTTCAGCAGGTTTGTATTGGAAAAAAGCAAATGCTGTTGGTGCTCATGCAGCACTTATTCTAGGGGCAGTCGTTCCGGCAGGATTTTTGGTATTGGAGAAGTTTTCAGAACACCTGCCGGGTTGGTTGACTTTTATAACGGATGTTAACTTTGCAGGATTTCTGAGTTTTATTTTAGCGGCACTTGGAATGATTCTTGGATCTTTGCTAACACAGAAGAAAAGCCCGGCTAAGGTTATTAATGAAGCGGAGATAAGCTATGAGTAGTGGAGTAATAATTTGGATGACTCTTTTTGGAATTTTCGCAGTTATTTTTTTCTCAATAGCTGCAGTGGTTTCATATAAGGGAATAGGAGATATAAAAGAATTAATGAACGATCCGGAGTTGAATAAAGAACATGATTAATTCCAGAATCATAGCGTGTTATTTGTACCCGATTACTAAATACGGGTATCCACCAAAGGCAGAAAATACAATCAGCTATATTGATGAGTTCATTTCTATGGGTTTTCAGTCTATTGAATTGGAAGGGATTCGCAAGGAACATTTACTGACGGTATTTGAAAACAGGAATAAGATTTCTGCGCACTTAAAAGAGAATCAATTAGAAGTACCATACTACTGCACAGTACTTCCCGGATTATCATCACCAGATGAAAAAGTGCGTTCGAAAAATTTGGAACTCTTTGATAAAGGATGTCAAACAGCTTCGGAGTTTGGTTCTTTGGGTGTTCTGGATAATGCTCCTCTTCCTCCATATCAGTTTCCTGACGATATACCCGTTGTAAGACATTATCACGAAACTACTATTCAGGCAGCGAAATTTCCGGATGATTTAGAATGGAATAGCTATTGGGATCAGCTAGTCTCTACATACAGAGATGCATGTGATATTGCTGCAAGGTATGATTTGACCTATCAGATGCATCCGGCACTTGGGGTGCTTTCTTCGACAACTGATGGTTTTCTTCACTTTCACGATGCAGTTGGCAGAGATAATCTTCGTTTTAACTTTGATACTGCAAACCAGTTTTTCCTGAAAGATAATCTTCAGCTTTCATTGAGAAGACTATCTGATTTTATCGACTATATCCATATCTCAGATAACCGTGGATCACAAGTAGAGCATCTTGCGATTGGAGAGGGAGCAATACGTTGGGATGACTTCTTCGAAACTATAGACGTAATTGGGTTTGAAGGGCATTTTGGAGTTGATATAGGAGGTGCTGAATCTTCAGTCTCAGACTTAGATTCCGCTTATAAAAAAGCAGCAGAATTTTTAGACAAAAGAATATAATAATACCATGAGAGCATTTAAGACCATATTTAAACTAACCGGATTAATATTAACTCTAACATTTAGTATCGACTTATTAATGGCTCAGGAGACAATAAATATTGTCCCTAATCCGCAGGAAGTCATTTTTACTGAAGGGAGTTTTTCTTTAGAGGGTGATATAGGTATCTCTCTTTATCTGAATAACAAAGACGAGGAAGCTTTTATATTCGAGCAGTTGAAGAATGAATTCAACCAGAGTATTGGATCCGGAATCAAAGTACAGGAAGGCGGTGGAACAAGAAGAATTATAATTGGAGTTGAAGGAGGTAGTCGAGCTTTTAACCGATTAATAAATCAGTTCGATCTAAAACCTGGTGAAGAGTTAGGTAAAGAAGGATATAGGCTTTTGGTTACACCCGAACTCATTCTGATATCAGCAAACTCTATTAAAGGGGCATTTTATGGTGCTCAAACAATGAAACAGCTTATCAGAACCGAACGTTTTGATTTAGCTATTCCTGCTCTTCAAATTAAAGACTGGCCCGACCTTGAGATAAGGGGCATGATGGATGATATTAGTAGAGGTCCGGTCCCTACAAAAGAATACATGTATCAACAAATTGAGCGAATGGCTGAAATGAAGGTCAATTTGCTAACTTATTACACTCAGGATGTGGTTAAAACAGAAAGCCATCCTGCATTCGCACCGCCCGGTGGTGCGTTAGATATTCAGGAATGGGCAGAACTTGCCGACTATGCGAAAAAATACCACATCGACTTAGTAGGTAATTTTCAATCATTCGGACATTTTGAAAATATCCTGAAGCATCCGGAATATGCTCATCTGGGCGAAGGCGGGGCGCTTTTATCACCTGCTTTTGAAGAGAGTTATCAACTTCTGGAAGATATTTACAGAGAGATGATTCCTGCTTTTCATTCTGATTATTTCCATATCAACTCAGACGAAACATTTGATCTTGGGACTGGTGCTTCAAAAGCTATGGTAGATAGTCTTGGAGAAGCGGTGGTTTACTCAAATCATATTATACGCATATATGAGATTATAACAGGAATGGGTAAAAAAGTGATGATGTGGGGCGATATCGCTCTTGAACAACCTAAGATTTTGGAACTGCTGCCTAAAGACATCATTCTGGTAACATGGGGGTATGATATAATGGACGATTATGCGCCAAGAATAATCCCTTTTAAAGAAGCCGGTTTTACCCAACTTGTATCTACAGGGGTGTTAAACTCATCCAGCACTATTCCCGATTTTAATATTGCAAAAGGTAATATTGGTGGTTTTATGGCAGAATCTAAAAAACAAAACGTATGGGGTATGCTGAATACCGTATGGGATGACGGTGGCTTTGCTTTGTTTTCAAGAGATTGGTACGGAGTTGCATTTGCTGCAGATCAAAGCTGGAACAGCAACCCGGAAGACCCGACCTACGATACCCGGTTTAACAGGGCTGTTTATGGAAGTACCAATAATGGAATAACAGAAGCTTTATCAAAAATTAATGAACTGGCTGATCTGAAATCAACCGAAAAAATGAATGAAGCAGTTCTTTGGGGGCCTTTAGTTCCGGAAAAAGGGGAGGAAGTTCTTACAAACATTTCCGATTGGGTGGAAGTTAAAAAAATAACCGGGGAAGCAGAGAAGCTTCTTGAAAAAGCAGATCCTCTCATATATTCACAAGATATGGAGTTCATTCGGCATACAATTGATCTGTATGAATACTTGGCAAGTAGCAGACCGAATTTAGTTAAAGCATCAGAACTATATGCTCAGGCTATCACTATTCAAAATGAAAACCCGGTGAAGACCCGGGAATTATTAGTAGATATTTACGGGGTTGTTACCGAGACGTATGAAGACTTATCCGAACTGAAGATTCGAAATCAGTTTTTATGGATAAGCGAAAACAGAGTTTATGCATTAGATAGGGTGGTTTCCAGATATGATGATCAAATAGAATCTTTGAAAGGATTAAAGGAGCTTATTCTTGATACAATATTCGATTTTGATAAGGGAATTGAATTGCCTAGACCTGAAGATGCGCGGTTAAATATTACTGCTACTGATGGTTGGTATTTTCAAGGATGGTTGATGATAGAGCCCATTCCTAATACTGGTGGATATTCTGATCCCGGAATAGATCACTTAGAAGATATGAATGGAATTGAAGGAACCTTTCCTAACGTAACGGAAGAGTTTTATTTCGACGGAACTAAATACCGATGGAGACGGGTAAATACCCCATATTTTGCCAAAGTAGATCTTGACGAAATACATGGAGAGAGTAAAAATGTGGTGGCTTACTCGTTTGCACATATTGATATACATGAAGACCGTGTTGTAAGGGCAACACTAGGCAGCAGTGATGGTGTGGAAGTATTTTTAAATGGAGAATCGGTACATCAGAATTACACCGAAAGAGATTTTAAGCTTGATGAAGACGAGCTCTATCTACCTTTAAAAGCAGGCAGGAATCATTTAATGATTCGCATTACAAATAAAGAAGGTGATTGGGCTTTTAGTTTCAGACTACCTGATTCAGAAATGAGAAGCAGTAAAAACAGATATAAAATCATTGAATGATGCTGCCGATTTCGACTCATAAAGTAGATATGTTGGGCGTTTCTGTTTTCAAAAACAGAAATGAGTTAGGTATGTCTGCTGCTCATTATGTTAGAGAAAAGATTCTTGAAGTTCTTACACAGAAAAACGAAGTACGAATAATCTTCGCAGCAGCTGCCTCACAAAGAGAGTTCTTGTCAGAGTTGTTAAGCTTTAATGATATAGCCTGGGAAAAGGTGACAGCATTCCAAATGGATGAATACCATACGCTTCCAAAGTCTGCACCTCAACGATTCGGAAACTTTCTTAATTCGGTGTTCTACCGATTTAAGACATTCAAAGATGTTCATTATATGAACGACAATTTGAAGGAATATGAATCACTGATAACAAATGCACCCATAGATATTGTTTGTCTCGGAATTGGAGAAAATGGACATCTGGCCTTTAATGATCCTCCGGTGGCAGACTTTCAAGATCCAAAGGTTATAAAAGAAGTCGAGTTAGATTCGACTTGCAGACAACAGCAGGTGAATGATGGAGAGTTTGAGAGTATTGAAAAGGTTCCCGAAAAGGCAGTTACTCTTACAATCCCTACACTTATGAAAGGGAATTTTTTATCGGTAGTTGTTCCCGGAGCTACAAAAGCGGAAGCAGTTAAAGATACCTTATTTGGAGAAATCAGTACTACATGTCCTGCCAGCCTGTTGCGAACACATCCAAACGCAGAATTATTTCTTGACCCTGAGTCATCAAAACTAATAGTTGATAAAATAGCATGAATAACGTGGACGAAATTTTAGATAAACCTTATAAACTATCTGAAGAGGATATTGACTACTACAAGAAGAATGGATTCATAAAATTAAAACAAGTTCTGAATGAAGAAACTTTAAGCTATTTCAATAGTGAGATTACAAAAGTTGTTCATGAAAAAAATCCGTTGCTAAAAAAGCCCATGGAAGAGCGATCTACGTTTGAAAAGGCATTTATACAAATTGGCAACCTGTTTAGAACTAATGAAACCATCAAAAAACTCGTATTAAGTAAGCGATTGGGGAAAATAGCGGCTGACCTTATGCAAGTTGATGGAGTTCGTTTATACCACGATCAGGCTTTGTACAAAGAACCCACTGGTAAAACTAAAAATATTACACCGTGGCATGCCGATCAATATTACTGGCCACTTGATACATTAAATACAATAACTGCCTGGATTCCTCTTCAAAAAACGACTAAGGATATGGGGCCATTGGCGTTCAGTAAGAAAAGCCACAATCACGACTTTGGTCGCAACCTGGAAATAAGCGATGAAAGTGAAGAAAAGATTCAACAAGCTTTAGCAGATGCAAAACTGGAGTTGGTTGATTCGGGATTTGATGCAGGAGAGATCAGCTTTCACGGAGGTTGGACTTTCCATCGGGCAGGAGCAAACACCTCAGATAAAGTGCGAGCTGTTATGACCATTATATATATGGAAGATGGTGTAAGAGTAAGTGAGTTTACGAATTCTTCTCATCCTAATGACAGAGATGCGTGGCTTCCCGGATTAAACCCTGGAGACATCGCCATAACAGAAATTAATCCGTTGATTTTCAAACGATAATTGACTTAAACAGTTAAATTTACAGTACTATGAATACCGAGCAGAACAGGTTAACATTTATTCTAATCACTTTCTTTTTACTTCAAGCCTGTACTAATGTAACTCAGCAACAGATGTCTCCGGAAGAATATGCTAATTACGTAGGAGACCTTATTGTTGAAAATACAGATTTCAGATTTGAGCCTGCTTTGCAGGAATTTGAACAAGATGGGCTTTATTTGATTGATTTTCCTGTGAACAAAACGGGCACATATTACGCGCGATCTGTTGTAGAGATTGAAGGAGTTGCCGAAGTAGATTACACGGCTCTGCTTGCCGTGAGTCATCAGGCTGGCTCGATTGAAATTGAATTTAATGGTTCTACTATTTATTCAAACTCAACCAAACAGGATGGGCATTTGAAATATATTGATTATGGATTATTTGAGTATCAGGCAAAGATACCAATGAATTTAAGCGATGGAGTATACCCACTCGTTGTCAGATTTACTCCAGAGGTAGCGGGAGCAGATCGGGTATATTTTAGTTTTATCAGATCCGATAATTCGTTAGGATACGAGCCTGTAAGCCTAAAATCCCCCTCAGATGAAGAAGAACTTCAGCATTATGGGTACTGGTGGGTTGGGCCTGCTTCTTCAGAAGTTGATAAACGGGAATTAATGAACACCGATTTGTCGGCATCGGAGCTAATTGCAAAGAAATATGAGTCAACCAATGGAGAGACAGTGAGGTGGGATATTCCAAAACTCCATTTAGTAAAAAGCTTACCGGGGTGGTTAACCTATCAAAACTGGCATTATTCCGGTGGGACTTTCCTGGATGCAATGAGGAATGTATCCGATTACTTTGAAGGAACTGATTACAGTTCTTATATCAAGGAACATCAAACCTTTTTGAAGGAGAGTATTCAGGAAATAGACCAAATGAGGCAGGATTATGGATTAATTGAAAGTCCTTTTGGTCACTATTTCAGGTTTTCACTACTTGATGATATAGGAATGCAAACGGTGCCTTATGTAAACAGTTTAATTGAAGCAGGAGTCGATAACATAGATGAAGACTCTTTTGAATACGATCTCGCTATCCGGGTAACTGATCATATTTTGAATGATGCATCACGTATGGATGACGATACTTTTGCGCGTTTTACTCCAGATACGATGTCTGTCTGGGCTGATGATTTATTCATGAGCAGTATTGTTCTGTTGAAAATGTATGAACTGACTGGGGAAGACAGATACTTAGATGAAGTTGTAAACCAGGTTATTCAGTTTGATAATTACCTGTTAGACGAGCCATCTAATTTATACTGGCATGGATACTTTTCATGGGTTGATGAAAACTCTTCTTCGAAATGGTCCAGAGCAAACGGATGGACAATAATGGCTAAAGTAGAGCTTTTGAAAATTATGCCTGAAGATCACCCCAGGCGTAGTGAAATAATGGATATTTTTATCCGCCATTGCGAAGGTTTATTAGCAGTTCAATCAGACGATGGAAGATGGCATCAGGTTTTGGATGATCCGACGACCTATTTAGAAACATCAGGTACAGCGATGTTTGTTAGAGGTTTTGCAGAGGGGGTGAATAAAGGCTGGCTCGAAAGGGGGAAATATACTGAGGCAATTAATACCGGTTGGGCTTCTTTAACCCGACAAATAGATGAAGAAGGGAATATAATTGGTATTGTCAGGGGAACTCCGATACTCTTTTCAGATGAAGAATATGATAACTGGGGAACCAGAATCAACGATCCCCGTGGATTAGGAGCTTTACTTTATGCAGCTATCGCTGTCGATGAATTTCAAATTCGGGGCAACTAATCATGTCTTTCTTAGGAATCCATTTACTCGATTGGTTTATACTGGGAATTTATATATCAGTGATAACTGCGATAGGCTTGTATTCCAATAAGGCAGTTAAATCTACCGGCGACTACTTTATGGGAGGGAGGCGGTTTGGGAAACTACTTATGATTGCACAAGCTTTTGGAGCTGGAACAAGGGCAGACCAGGCTGTGGCTGTAATCGGTGCATCTTCCCAGATTGGATTAGCTGGTATTTGGTATCAATGGTTGTATTTGTTCTCGACCCCTTTTTATTGGTTAATTGCCCCGATTTATCGCCGCCTACGATATATAACGATTGGTGATTTCTTTGAGAAAAGATATGGAACAAGCATGGGCGCGGCCTATGCGGTTGTTGGGCTTTTATGGTTTGCAGCAAATATCGGGGTGGTTCTAAAGGGAACGGGTGTAACGATTGAAGCTATCACAGGAGGTCAGATTTCAACGGAAATGGCCGTGTTTGGAATGGTTGCTTTCTTTGTTCTTTATGGACTTTTAGGGGGGTTAGTAGCTGCAGCCAGTACACAACTTATACAAGGCTTTTTTATCCTTTTACTTTCATTCATGCTGATTCCTTTTGCGCTAAATGAGGCAGGCGGAATTACTCAGGTACGAGAGTTTTTGCCAGACGACTGGTTCAGTCTCGTTGCTAACCAGGAAGTGACTTTGTTTTTTATAATAATGGCAATACTAAATGGTATGGTGGGAGTTGTTGTACAACCTCATCACATGGCTATTAACGGATCAGGGAAAACAGAAATTAACTGCCGAAGTGGTTGGACGTATGGAACATTCATAAAGCGTTTTGCAACTTTAGGATGGGCCTTTAGTGGTATTTTTATTGCCGTGGTTTTCCCCTCACTTATTGAAGCCGATGCTTCAGAAAGAGAACAGGCATTTGGATTGGCAATTTCCAACCTTCTTCCATCCGGCTTTATTGGTTTGATGATAGCAGCGCTGGTAGCAGCTGTTGTCGCTGCATGTAATAATTTTATGGTTAATGGTTCTGCGCTGTTTACCAGAAATTTTTATAAGAGATTTTTGAACCGAAAAGCTGATCAACAGCATTACTTAACTGTTGCCCGTATCAGCTCTTTCTTTGTGGTTGCTATAGGGGTTGGTATAGCTCTTTATATACCGTCTGTTGTTGAAGGTTTGTTTTTGATTTGGAAGATCATGGCGTTCCTGGGAATTGCTTTCTGGATGGCGGTTTTTTGGAAAAAAGCGAACAGATATGGCGCTTGGTCATCTATGATAATTACTGCAGTTCTTGCATTTACTACCGATTTTTATGGCTGGAGCTTCCCTGAACAAGTGGCTCTGTATTTACCAATTGGATTTGCAACAATGATTACGGTTAGCTTTTTTACTAAATCAGAAGATGAAGAACGACTTAATATTTTTTACTCATTGCTAAACACGCCGGTTGGTTATGAGGATCGTTTAGAAAAAGCCGGAATTTCAATTTCAGATGATGAATTACCTGCATCAGGAAGTGAAAAGGTTGAACTCTTAGATAATAAAATTGCGCTGGAAAACGGAGAGGGATTAATCCTTGTAGATATCCTGAAATTGCGGAATAAGTTTAGTTTCAAAAACTATAAAGTAGATCTGAAAGGATTTGGAATTTCCTGGATAATAGTAGTTGGTTATCTACTACTTGCATTTGGAATAAGTCAGCTTATATAGCAATTGATTTATAAAATCTCTGTACTTCGAACAGGGACATGCTCCTGGAGTTTAGCACCACAAGACTCCCGGATAACCAGTTTTGGTTTAAGAATAGTACGGTATTCAGGTTTTCTTCCTTCAATAAGATCAATTAATTTATTTATAGCAGAAGCTCCGATTCCTTCAATCGGTTGGTGAACGGTTGACAGAGGCACACTGGAGTACTCTGCCTGCTCTATATCATCAAAACCAATAATCGATAAGTCTTCCGGCACACGATATCCTAATTCCAAAATACGTCTTATAAAGCCAAGAGCAGATAGGTCATTATAGGTGAAAAAAGCTGTAGGCTTGTCAGGCATTTGATCGAATAAATCTCCCAGTTTATACCCGGCTTCAAATCCCCCGGGATAAGTGTCAGAACCAAGTCGGAGCAAGTAATCGTTTTTAAAAGTAAGGTTTGCTTCTTCTAATCCCTTTTTCAGCCCCTGAAGTCGTACATCTCCCAATAAGTTATTTGTGGGACTATTTATATAGCCTATTTCAGTGTGCCCAAGGCTTATAAGATGTTTAGCAGCAAGATACCCGCCATATTCATGATCAGCACCAACATAGTAAATGTCTTCATCCGCAACATATGAAACCATTACATACGGGTAGTTTTCTTTTTGTAGTTGCCTAACCAGCTCCGGAGCATGAGGCTCTTTATTCAGGCTTGCAAGAATAAGTCCTTTTACTCCAAGCTTTTTGAAGTTCTTGATCTGAGCGTCTTCTTTTTTAATTTGTCTGGAACTGTTTGATAAAAGAACATTATAGTTTTCTGTATAGGCTGTTTCTTCAATCGTTTGGGTTATGAGAGAGAAGAAGGGATTTTTCAGATCTTTTAGAACAAGTCCAATAGAGTCTTGAGTTGTAATGCTTTCCGCCTTTTTCCTATCAGCAACAAAAGTCCCTTTCCCAACTCTGCTGAATAAATATCCCTCATCAATTAGACTGGATAGAGCGCTTTTTACAGTTATCAGACTTACATCATACTCTTGAGCTAGTTCTTTATGAGATTTTAATTGCTGCCCCGAAACAAGTTCTTTATCACCAATTTTTTTCCTGATGTCCTTTATTATTTGAACATATAAAGGAGTTGAGTCCTGAAAGTCTATAGCCATCTCGTAGTATAAGTTTTAATCCTATACCTAATATACCTAATAAACCTGCTTTATACTAACGCCAAAGTTTTTAATGGCCATTAAGCTAATAAATTAGGGTCTGGTGAAGCAAACGGATCAAAGAGGGTCTTTTCTGAGTCGTTTTAGCAGTATGTGATATAAGTTATCATTTCGGTGATTAAATCTAAATTCTGTTTCTTTTAAGTGGAGAATAAAAGTGTGTCGAGGTACTCCATTAAATTGTGTTAAGCGCCGCTTGGCATAACTCCAAAACGATTCTATTCCATTGATGTGAGAAGTTCCCCGGGCCAATTCATCTTCTCCATGATGGACCCGGTAGTGCTTGTCGTAGCCTACATCCACCAGTCCGTTGTAGCCTCTCCATCCGTCAGAATGAATCACGCTTTCTGGGGCCACTTTGCCTCTGATAATCCCTTGCAGGGTCTTTTTTCACGCATCAGGAACAATTTCGGTATATACTTTACCTGCTCGTTTAAAAATTCCAAATACAATCGTTTTCCCCGATGCCCCTCGTCCACGCTTGCCGGGAATCCGCCGGGGCCCAAAATACGATTCATCGAGCTCCACCACATCCGTGAGTGGATAGTCTAACTCACACCATACAAGAATCCTGGTTCGCAGGCGTCCGTACAGATCGGTTACCGAACGCCTGGACAAACCGGTTAAGTGGGCGGTGTCTGTGGCGGTAAAATCCATCGCAAAGTACTTCACTAGCTGTCGAAATTTAGCTTCGGATATTTTTGAATATTTATAATACTTGTTATTCATTGCACAGCAATATCTTATAAAGATATATCAACCGCTATGCTTCACCAGACCCTAAATTATAATGATCTAGTTTAGAGCTATTGAGACATCAATGTTATTGAATAATTGATTCTGTTCTGAAATCAATATTTTCTCAAACTCTTGTTTTCCATTAACCCTGGAGTTTTCAGGCTCTGCACCCCATGCTGCTAATAAGTAATATTCAAAAACTCCTTCAGAATTAGTCATATGAATTAAATCTGAGTCTTCATTACTAGCATCATAAATTGGGTTAAATGAATTACTAACTAATAAAGCCTTACCAAGAAGATCATCAAAATAAGAGTGATTACCCCAACTGTAAACAAAAAGAGCTTGATCACTTTCCTCTGTATTCACCCCGAGAGGAGTAGGATGTTTTACAAGTCCCGTTGAGAGGTTATTTAAAGGTTTTTCAGAAGTGCTTTTAATTGAAAGTTTGGTATATCTGTGATGTGCATGTATTTCTAAGTTCATAATTAGATCTACACTTTTCTCAGGTAAATTCCAGCCTGAATAGGTAGTTTTGATAATACTCCTGATAGGACCATCAGCGATCACCTCAATATATTTTCCATCAACATTGTCAATTGTTCTTAGACCGTCATTACTCATAACAGCAGGAGAGCCCATTCCCAAAGAAGAACCAACTGAGAGTACATCTGCTCCCCAATCTCCGATTTCATGATAGTTCCCGGATACATTTTTGAGAACAAGGTCATTCGTTGTTTTTCCAAAAATATCAAATCGTGTTCTATCATCTATATAGAATCTATACCCTACTAAATCAGACTCCCATGCAGGACCTTCAAGAAAAACCAAACCATTATCTTGTTTTAGGTCAGAAGGAATAGGATAGAAGTCTACTTCTTCGAAATCATCTCCAACCTGCATTGATTCTGGGTCAGGAGTTTCACGTACTTTTAATACAGCATCAGTTAGTTTTTTAAATTGCGGTTTATTTTCAGCCTTAGATATAACTATCGTCTTTGATTCGTTAGCATCAAAATCTAATTGGAAAAAAAGTTCATCCGAAACTCCATCTTTATTTAAATCGTCAATCTGATAAGGGATAGATTCGGTAGAACCTTGTAAGTTCATTACGAAATTATTCTTATCAACATCAAAAGGAAGTTTTTCTGTATCAATTACAATCCCCTTTTTTGTAAGTAAAAATGCGTTTTTGTTCGACAAAGCGATTTCAGAAAGCATGTTCTCTTTCGAGCAGCTCATCAAGAGTAGAGGTAAAAGAATTAGTTTTAGAATTAATTGCCTTTTCATAATGTAAAGTAGTTAGTGCTGTATAGTTAAAATTTCGATCGAAAGAAGGCTTCCATTACTTCATATTAGGTAAATCTTAGTAAGTGTGGCTGATTCCTAACGCATTGTTTTTCTAATTTATAATAGGTTATGCTAGTTTTTAGAAACCAAAAATTCCAGGTAACCACATGCTTATTTGTGGGAAAAAAGTAATCAGCATTAATGCTACAATCATTGCTACAAATAATGGTAGTAGTGGTCTTACAACTTTCGAAATTGTGGTTTGTGCTATTCCAACTCCTACAAAAAGAACCGAACCAACAGGCGGTGTACATAAGCCAATACTCAGGTTCAAAATCATGATAATTCCAAAATGAATGGGGTCAATTCCCATTTCCATTACAATTGGGAGAAATATTGGCGTAAAGATCAACACAGCAGGAGTCATATCCATAAATGTACCAACTCCAAGGAGGATCAGGTTAATCATAAGTAAAATAATGACCGGATTGTCACTTAAAGCAAGCAAAGAAGCAGATACTGTTTGGGGAATTTCTTCAAAAGACATTACCCAACTCATAGCTATAGAAGTAGCAATAAGTAGCATTACAATGGAAGTAGTAGAGACTGAGTCGAGGAAGATTTTTGGGAGCTCACTTACCTTCAATTCTTTATAGAAGAAACCTAAAGCCAATGTATAAACAACGGCAATTGCTGATGCTTCAGTAGCTGTGAAAATTCCTGCGATTATGCCTCCAATTACAATTATAAGTAAAAAGAGAGCAGGTATAGCATCTATGAAGCTTCTGAATAATTCGGGAAACTTGGTCTTTTCGCCTACTGGGAAGTTTTTCTTTTTTGCCCAAATTGCAGCTACAACCATAAGCATCAAACCGGTTAAAATCCCAGGTAAATACCCTGCTATGAAGAGCGCTGCGATTGACACACCTCCACTTGCAAGGGAATAGACTATCAGAATATTCGATGGTGGAATTAATAGGCCGGTGGTTGAAGAAGTTATATTTACTGCAGCCCCGAACTCTTTAGAATATCCTTCTTTTTCCATTCTGGGTCCAAGTATTGAACCTATTGCGGATGCAGCTGCAACAGAGGATCCTGCTATTGCTCCAAAAAGCATAGCTGCAACTACATTTACATGGGCTAACCCACCGGGTAGCGAGCCCATCATATTTTTTGCAAGCCGGATAAGTCTGTGGGCTAAACCACCCTTATTAATTAGCTGCCCGGCTAATACAAAGAATGGGATCGCCAAGAGTGTAAAACTATCCAATCCTGTAGCCATTCGTTGCGCAAAGGTTGTGAATGCAGGAATAGAATCGATGCTAACTAATAAGGTTACAATTCCTGATAAACCAATACTCCATGCGATCGGTACCCCAATACCAAGAAAAATTACAAAGCTTGTTACTAAAATCAGTACTTCTGTTACTTCCATAACTAAACTTGGTTTGAGGTTTCCGTTACTTCTTCGCTATTTCGAACTAACGAAATGATGTCTCTGGCTTTATAAGAGATGATGAGCAATCCACTGATTGGAACAATAATGTACACATAGGCCAAAGGTATTTGCATTGCAGCGGATGTTTGCCCCAGAGTGTAAGTGATATAAACTAGCCTTAATCCTCCTAATACAAATGTGCAAAGAACGAAAACCAGGATAAGAGTATGTATTGTAATCTGAAGCCTTGATTTAGACTTTCCTTTAAGCTTTGCAGGGAGTAAATCTATTGCCAAATGCATACCTTTACCGGAGGCATAAGCACCACCCAATAGGCCAATCCAAATTAAGAGATATCTAGCCAGTTCATCGGTAAATGAACTTGGGGATGAGAGTACGTATCGGCTAATTACTTGCCAGCACACGCTCAAAAGCATTAAAGCCATCAAGAACGCCAGAAAATATTCCAGGTATTTAGTCAGTTTATTCATTACCAGCCTCTCTTATGCGTTGTATTAATTGATAAAAATCAGGTTCAGAAGTTTTGAACTGATCATAAATTGGAGCAGTCATTTCCATGAAGGGTTCTTTATCAGGGTAAAACACCTCAACGCCAGAAGCTTCAACTTCCGCTAGCGATTCTTTTTCCGATTCAGCCCAAACCTGAAACTGATACCGAGCTGAAGAATCTGCTGCACTTTGAATCCATTCCTGTTCCTGAGGAGTTAATTTTTGCCATTGAAGGGTGCTTATTAAAAGTAAATCAGGAATCATCAGGTGTTCGTCCAGACTATAGTACTTGGCTACTTCATAATGCCTTGACGAAAAGTAGGAGGGGGGATTGTTTTCAGCTCCGTCTACTACACCTTGTTGAAGTGCGGTATACAATTCTCCAAAAGAAATAGGGGTAGGGGAGCCACTCAGACTTCGAACCATACTCATCGACATCTGGCTTTCCATAACCCTGATCTTAAGTCCGTCCAGATCATCGGGTGTTAGAATGGGTTTGTCTTTGGTATAAAAGCTTCTTTTTCCTGCGTCATAATAAGTTAATCCTCTTAACCAATATTCTTCACCTGCTAGCATTAACTCTTTCCCGATCTCACCTTGCAGTACTGTTCTTACATGTTCATCATCTCTGAATAAATAGGGAAGACTGTAAACCCTGAATTCCGGGACAAAATTTTCGATGGCGGCGGTAGAAACTTTGGTCATGCCAATACTTCCGATTTGAAGTAGTTCAAGAGCTTCTCGCTCTGTTCCTAATTGTTGGTTTGGGAATACCTTTATTTCAAGCTTTCCCTCCGAGTATTCTTCAGTCAATTCTGCCATTCTCATAATACCTAAGTGAACGGGATGAGAGGTATTCAGAGAGTGAGCCAATCTGATTGTTTTAGTATCTGTAGAACTTGTACAGCTCAGTAAAAAAGTACTGAACAGTATTAATAGGGTAAATTTTGAGAGATAATTTAGCATTGACTACCTGTTTAACGAGTTTATCAGATCAACTGTAGCGCGAACATGGTTTACAAGAGCTTCATAATTCTTAGCTGCGAGAAACTCTTTAGTTATAAGTTGTGAGCCCATTCCAACACATGTTACTCCAGCTTTAAACCAGGCTTCCAGGTTTTCTTTTTCAGCAGTCACACCACCTGTGGGCATAATACTTGTCCATGGGCAAGGTCCTTTTATCGCTTTAACAAAATCAGCCCCGAGAGTACTTCCTGGAAAAAGTTTTACAATTTCTGCTCCTAATTCTTCAGCTTTTGCAATTTCAGTTAAAGTGCCACAGCCTGGAGACCATAATACCTTACGACGGTTACAGACAATTGCGATATCCTCCCTTAAAACGGGAGTGACTACAAAATTTGCTCCAAGACTCATATACAGAGAAGCAGAAGCAGCATCGGTAACCGATCCAACTCCTAAAATCATATCAGGCATTTCCAGAGCGGCATATTTAACCAATTCTCCAAAAACCTCATGAGCAAAATCGCCTCTGTTCGTGAATTCCAGAAGGCGAGCTCCACCATTGTAACAGGCGCTGAGCACTTTTTTGCTAACGTCAATATCAGTATGAAAAAAAAGAGGGACTAATCCGGTTTCTTCCATTACTGAAGCAACTTTTATTCTGGAAAATCTTGCCATAATTAAATCTGATTTTTATTTGTAATTAAATCGTAAGCCTTGTTCTAGTCCTTTCAATTCACCTAACCCCTTTAGTCTTCCAAAACAGGAATATCCGGGATAATGATTTTTATGTATATCATCTAACATTTTGTGGCCGTGATCTGGTCTCATGGGAACTCTATAATTCGAAGAGAGTTTGTCACTTTTGATAATAGCATTCATCACTTTAGCAATATCTGAGTTTCCTTTAAGATGCTCAGCTTCAAAGAAACTTCCATCGGGTTCTCTTTGGATACTTCTGAAGTGCAGAAAGTGAATCCTATCTGCATATTTATCCACCATCTCAACCAAATCATTTTCAGGTTTGACAGCATAAGATCCAGTACAAAGAGTAAGCCCATTATTTCTTGAAGGAATACTATTCATTAGCCTGTCCACATCTTCGTTAGTGCTAACTATTCTTGGCAAACCTAGCACAGAATAGGGTGGGTCATCCGGATGAATGCACATAAGTATGCCTTTTTCTTCAGCTACTGGAATGATTTCATTCAGGAAGTATTCGAGATTTTCATATAGTTTAATAGCATCAATATCCTTGTATTCCTCCAGAATCTCGCGAACTCCTTCCAGAGTCAATCCAGATTTTCCACCAGGAATACCAGCTATTAAATTATCAGTGAGTTCGTTAATGTCTTGATTGGTAAGAGTAATAAAATATGTTTCTGCTTTTTGAATCTGAACTTCGGTATAGTCTTTCTGCGCACCATCTCTTTTAAGAATAAATAATTCAAAAGCAGCAAATTTAGTTGCGTCAAAACGAAGTGCGTAGGTACCATTCTCAAGCCTATAATTTAAATCAGTTCTGGTCCAGTCAAGCACTGGCATAAAATTATAACAAACTGTATAAACCCCATATTCTGCAAGATTAATAAGGGTTTGCTTATAATTTTGAATGTATTGTTTATAATCGCCGGTTCTTTTTTTAATGTCTTCATGAACGGGTACACTTTCCACCACAGACCATTTCAGGCCAGCATCTTCGATCATGTTTTTTCTCTTTTTGATGGCATCTAAGGACCATACTTCTCCATAGGGAATTTCATGAAGAGCATTTACAATTCCAGTAGCACCACATTGGCTTATATCCGACAACTCGATTTCATCTTGTGGACCATACCAACGCCACGTATATTCAAATCTCATCTGGAAACTCTCCCTGAGGCGTCGCCCATCATTAGCTTTTCTACTTCATTAACAGTAACAAGGTTAGCATCACCATAAATGGTGTGCTTTAAGCATGAGGCCGCTACGGCAAAATCGAGAGCTTTTTGGTCGTTATTTTCATAAGTAAGCAGACCGTAAATGAGCCCTCCCATAAAAGAATCACCTCCGCCGACCCGGTCTACAATATGAGTGATTTGATAAGTTCTTGATTCGAGAAATTCATCTCCATTATATAAAACTCCGGCCCAGGAATTATGAGACGCGCTGATCGAACCTCTGAGTGTGGTGATTACTTTCTTAGCTCGGGGAAATCGTTCTTTTAATTTTTTGCAAACAGAAAGATAAGCTTGTGCATCCATAGTATCTCCCTGGGTTATATCTACAGAATCAGGATGTATATGGAAGTGTTTTTCTGCATCTTCTTCATTACCAAGTATTACATCACATCCTTCTACAAGTGCAGGCATCACTTCGTCAGGCTTTTTTCCATATTTCCAGAGTTTTGCACGATAGTTCAAGTCGGTGGAAACCGTAACTCCCAAATCATTAGCAGCTTTAATTGCTTCCAGGCAAACATCTGCTGCTCCCTGAGAGAGGGCAGGGGTTATTCCAGTCCAGTGAAACCAATCAGCCCCCTCAAAAACCTTATGCCAATCAATCATTCCTTTTTCAATGGTAGAAATCGCTGAGTGTGCCCGGTCATAAACTACTTTGCTTCCACGGCTTACTGCTCCGGTTTCGAGGAAATAGATTCCCAATCGCTCTCCACCTCTTATAATATGATTAGTACCAACATTTCTTTTCCGCATTTCCATTAGTGCACATTCGCCTATATCATTATTTGGGAGCCTGGTCACGAATTCTGTTATAATGCCATAATTTGCTAATGATACCGCTACATTGGATTCTCCTCCTCCATAAACAACGTCGAATGAGCTAGCTTGAGAAAATCTTAAAAATTCAGGAGGAGAAAGCCGAAGCATAATTTCCCCGAATGTGACTACTTTTTTCATGGTAAGTTTTTAATAAAATTCTGTTTTGAATGTTCTTTTCGTAAAGAAGAATCCCTGACTATCAATTCAGGAGTTAAAACTTTACGAGAAGGCGTATAAGATTCTTTTTTATTCATCCTTTCCAGAAAGGTATTAGCAATAAAATGCCCCATCTTTTTACTCTTTTGATCGATTGTGGAAAGTGATGGGTCTACTAAATTCGTAAATGACTCATTACTGAAACCAACAACAGCTATATCTTGTGGGATTTTAATTCCGGATTTTTTTAGAACCTGTATTGCCCCAATAGCTGCATAGTCGCTGGAGGAAAAAATTCCATCAGGTAGTTTACTTAGCTTCTTTAGTTTTTCTCCTATTCTAATTCCCGCTTCCAGCTTTAGATCGCTCTGGTAAATATTTTCCGGAAGCGCAGGAAATCCATGCTTCCTCAAAGCATCTTCATAACCTCTTTTACGATCCTTATAAATGCTTACGTTATCTGGGCCAGTTAAATGAACTATGTTGCGACACCCTTGTTCAATTAAATGCTCAGTGGCATCAAACCCACCTTTATAATCATCAATCACTACTGCATCTACATCAAAGTGATTTTGCATCCTGTCGAAAAGAATAAGAGGAACATTATGGTTCAAAATTTCTTCATAATGCTTGAAGTCTACTGTTTCTTTAGCATACGAAGCAAAAATCCCATCTACTTGTGCTTTAAGTAGAGTTTTTATATTTGTTTTTTCTTTTTCATGGGAATCCTCAGACTGGCAGATAATTACATTGTAATCCGAATCATTCAAGATTTCTTCAATCCCCCGAACTACAGAGCCAAAAAAATTACGGTCTACAGTGGGAATCATTACACCAACAAGGTTACTTTTACCATTTCTTAATGCTGCTGCAATGCTATTTGGCTGGTAGTTCATCTGCCGGGCAGTTTTAACAACCAGTTTTTTTGTTGAATCGCTTATTCTTGGATTATCCTGCAAGGCACGGGACACAGTTGAAGCCGTTATGTCCAGCTTCTTTGCTATGTCATGTATGGTAGTTTTCTTATTCATTTGAAGGTTTGCCTATCGTAGCAAGAATACCTCCATCTACATAAACCACTTGACCGTTTACAAAATTACTGGCATCTGATGCAAGGAAAACAGCAGTTCCGGCTAGGTCAGATGGGTCGCCCCAACGTCCGGCAGGTGTTCTTTGAATTATAAAATCATTAAATGGATGTCCGTCTACCCGAATCGGTTCTGTTTGGGAAGTAGCAAAGTAACCAGGTCCAATACCGTTTGTTTGAATGTTGTATCGAGCCCATTCCGTAGCCATGTTTTTTGTAAGCATTTTCAATCCACCCTTAGCAGCAGCATACGCTCCTACAGTATCACGCCCTAGTTCCGTCATCATAGAGCAAATATTTATGATTTTACCTTCACCCCTGGAGATCATGTGTTGTACAACGTGCTTAGCCATAATGAACGGACCTACCAAGTCAACATCAATCACCCTTCTGTAGTCTTCAACGGGCATATCCTTGAGAGGTATTCGTTTAATAATCCCAGCATTGTTTACTAATATATCTATAGGACCAATTTCTTTTTCAATCTTATCAACATATTCTTTGGCCTTTGAGTCATCTGTAACGTCAAAAAGGAAGCCCTGCACTTTAAACCCTCTGGCTCGGTATTCTTTAAGAGCGAGTTCCATTTTTTCAGGAGTAGTACCGTTTATAATCAGTTCGGCTCCAGCTTCAGCTAATCCAATGGCCATTGCCATTCCTAAACCATGAGTAGCACCAGTTACAAATGCTCTTTTACCTGTTAAATCAAATAGTTTACTCATGGTAATTATCTCATTTCAGTTACTTCAAAAGTATCCATATCACCATAGTCAAGATTTTCTCCTGCCATGCCCCAAATAAACGTATAGTTACTAGTACCGGAGCCACAATGAATTGACCAGGGTGGAGAGAGAACAGCCTGATTGTTTTTAAGCCAAATGTGCCGTGTATGTTGTGGTTCTCCTAAAAAGTGACAGACAATTTGATCTTCAGGGACTTCAAAATAAAAGTAAGCTTCCATTCTTCGGTCATGAACATGGGCAGGCATTGTATTCCAAACGCTTCCTGTTTTGAGCTGAGTCATACCCATTTGTACCTGGCACGTTTCAACAATGCTATTAACAATTAGTTTTCTGATTACCCGATGGTTGGCAGTTTCTAAAGAACCAAGTTCAACTACTTCAGCATCACTTTGGGATATTTTTTTTGTCGGAAAGCTTTTATGGGCCGGAGCTGAATTTAAATAAAAAAGAGGTTGTTCATTTCCTGAATTGAGGAAATATACTTCTTCTTCACCTCTGCCTATGTAAAGAGCTTCTTTGTATTCGAGAGTGTGTTCTGTTTCACCTACTTTAACAATACCAGTTCCACCTACGTTGATAATTCCAATCTCTCTTCTTTCTAAAAAATAATTCGCTTTTAAGGGAGCTATAGTTTCAAGTTTAAGGGGCGAAGAGGAGGGTTTTGCTCCACCTACAATAAATCTGTCGTAGTGTGTATAATATAAATTGACAGTATTATCAGAGAACAAAGAATCCAGTAAGAAATCATTCCTCAATTTCTCGGTATCGTAAGTTCTGAAGTCTTCGGGGTGGCAGGCGTATTTAGTTTTATATTTAACTGACATAAATTTTTTCTATACTTAATGTAATCGATTGCACAAATATACAATTTTGAGATTTTATTCCTAATAAGTTTTCAAAAATAATTATACTATTAGTCTCTTATAATAGAGAAGTATAAGACCTGTTGAGTTCTAGTTTGGTACAAACGATTGCATAAATTGATCACTAATATTAAAAATAGATGAGTTATATTGAAAACCTGTTTTCGCTAAATGGAAAAGTAGCTCTGGTAATTGGAGGTAGCGGGGTATTAGGGAGTGAGATAGCTTTGAGCCTTGCAAAAGCAGGGGCTAAAGTTGGAGTTTTTTACAGCGGCAATAAAAAAGGAGCGCAAGATTGCGTTAATTCGATAGAAGAAATTGGGGGCGAAGCTGCTATTTTTAAGGCCGATGCTAGGAGTGAAAACGAGATTAAATCAAGTATTTATGAAGTCCTTAAGTTATGGGGAGAAATTCATATTTTGGTGAATGCTCCTGGTGTGAATTCTACTACCCCTGTTATGGATATAACAGAAGAAGAGTGGGATAAGATTATCGATATAAACCTTAAAGGAGCATTTTGGACAAGTCGCGTTGTTGCAAGTAAAATGATAGAACAAAACATAAAGGGAAGTATTATTAATATCTCTTCTGCTTCATCTGAAATTCCACTTTCTAAAGTGTTTACCTATAGTATTTCTAAATCCGGAATGAATAATATGACCCGCTTTCTTGCAAGAGAATGGGCTCAGCATTCTATTCGGGTAAATGCCTTAATACCAGGATTTTTTCCAGCTGAACAAAACCGAAAGATCTTAACCAACGAAAGGACAGAGTCGATTTTTAATCACACACCTCTTAAGAGATTTGGTGAGCCCAATGAGTTATCAGGGGCTGTAATTTGGCTGGCCTCTAATCAGGCGTCATCTTTTGTAACGGGCTCATTGGTTACTGTGGATGGTGGGTTTACGGCAATGTCAATTTGATCTAATATTTTTCTAGGTAACTCGAATATGTCAAATAAGCCATTTATCAACGAGAATTTTCTGCTCCAGAATAAAACTGCACAAAAATTATATCATAATTGTGCAAAAGATTTGCCCATTATTGATTATCACTGCCATCTCTCTGCCAAAGAAATAGCTGAGGATGTAAACTTCAGAAATTTAACCAGTATTTGGCTGGATGGAGATCATTACAAGTGGAGGGCTTTGCGTGCCTGTGGAGAAAACGAAAGATTAATTACCGGAAAAGCTTCTGATAAAGAGAAGTTTATGGCATGGGCCAGAACGGTGCCGAAAACTTTAAAAAATCCATTGTTTCATTGGACACACATGGAGCTCAAAAACCCATTTGGAATAACGGATCGATTGTTAAATGAAGCAAGTGCAGAATCTATCTGGGAAGAATGCAATGAAATGCTTCAACAGCCAGAGTTTTCGACCAGAGCGATACTAAAAAAGAATAAGGTTAAAGTTGTGGGTACTACAAACGATCCGACTGATTCTTTAGAATACCATGCAAAATTGAAGGAACAAGAACTGGGCATTAAAGTGGTTCCTTCATTCAGACCAGATAGAGGAATGGAAATTGAGCAAAGCGAAGAATTTGTAGACTGGGTAAAGAAACTGGAAAAGGTAAGTGATACAGAAATATTCACTTTTCAGGACTTTCTTGAGGCTTTGAAGCAACGTCACGATATCTTTCACGAGCTTGGCTGCAGGGCATCAGATCATGGAATTGAACGTCCCTACGCTGAATCTTTTTCGGAAAGTCAGGTTTCTGGGATATTTGATAAGGTGATCCGAAAGAAAGTATTGGAAAGTCGTGAAGTGGAAATATTTAAATCTGCTTTTTTGTATTACTGTGGGATTATGGCTTCAGAAAAAGATTGGGTGATACAGTTTCATATTGGCCCGATTAGAAATAATAATTCCCGTATGATGAAGAAAGCAGGAAAGGATGCTGGGTTTGATTCAATAGGTGATGCGACAATAGGGGAGTCGCTTTCGAAATTATTAAACCGGCTGGATTCCGGTGATAATCTTCCCAAAACAATTTTGTATAACAGTAATCCCAGAGACAATGAGTTATTTTCTACTATGATTGGAAACTTTCAGGATGGATCTATTCCTGGAAAAGTACAGCATGGTCCCCCTTGGTGGTTTTTAGATCAGAAAGACGGAATTGAACGCCATATCGAATCTCTATCCAGCATGAGTATACTTTATGAGTTTGTAGGAATGACGACTGATTCCAGAAGTATTCTTTCGTATTCAAGGCATGATTATTTCCGCCGAATACTTTGTAATATTCTAGGGACTGAGGTGGAGGAGGGGCTACTTCCGGCTGATCTGGATTTACTGAATAGCTACATCACCAAAATTTGTTTTACCAATGCTAATGCCTTTTTTGGGTTTGATGCCTAGTCAGTAGTTGACCGTAAAGTTTTTTACACCTTTTTTCGAGACTTTATAAGGTCATAGCTCGTCTTATTATTATAATCTCGCTGGTCATCTGGATAACAGGATGCTTTTCGGGTTTCCTCTCATACAAACAGATATACTATGTTTAAAAATTATCTACTCACTTCGTGGCGAAATCTAGCCAAATATAAAGGCTACACTGCTGTTAATCTTATTGGTTTAATACTCGGAATTTCAGCTTTCATTATTCTGGGACTATATGTTTGGGAAGATTTAAGTTTCAATAAGTTCAACTCAAATTATGACAGGATTGCCCGGGTTGTAACTATCGATAAAGCACGTGGAGTTTCTTCACAACGGGTAGGAGTTTCGTATCCCGCTCTTGCAACTGCCATGAAAGATAATATACCGGAGATTATTGAAACTACACGAATTATGGGACAGAGTACGAATCCCATAAAAGTAGAAAACGAATATTATGATGTTGATGGCAGATACGCTACAGAAAATGCTTTCTTTAAGATATTCGATTTTGAGTTAATCGAAGGGGATTATGAAGATGTTCTTACACAACCTCAAACCGTAGTTATTACAAGAGAATTCGCCCTGAAGGTTTTTGAGAGTACATCAGTTTTAGGGGAATCTATAGAGGATCAACAAGGTACATTATATGAAATTGTAGGAGTTGTGGAAGATGTGCCACCCAGTTCACATTTTCAGTTTGAGATTTTACAGGCTTTAGTGCCCAGCCCGGATCAAGAGGGATTTGCACAGTTTCTTCAATCGTGGAATTCTATAAGTGTTCAAACCTATGTGTTGTTTGATCAGCCCAGAGATGTTACGCCTTATGCCGATAGGCTTCGCGAAATTGCTATGGAAAATGGCGGGTATGAAATGTTTTTCCCAACCCTCCAGGCACTTGAAGACGTTCATCTGAATTCATCGGATGTGCTTTTTGAAATTAATAACCGGAAAAGCGACATGAGCAACGTTTTCATTATGTCAGCGATAGGGTTATTAGTGTTGATTCTGGCATGTTTCAACTATGTGAACCTGGTTACTGCTCGTTCCTCATCCCGTGCTAAAGAAATTGGAATTCGAAAGGTAGCCGGAGGTGTCAGAGGGCAGCTCATCGCACAACATCTTACGGAATCAATATTTCAGGTAGTTTTAGCGTATCTCGTATCAATAGTAATTGTCTATTTTTCAGTTCCTTTTTTCAATGATACTTATTCTCGTTATGCAGATGTGAGTTGGTTATTGGATCCTGTGTTTATTGTATCATCGGTAACCGGAATTATCTTTATAGGTTTCCTATCAGGATTATATCCTTCCTTAGTTCTTTCGTCTTTCACTCCATCTGCGGTACTAAAAGGGAGCTTTCGTGCTGGCTCTAAAGGAGCCATGCTTAGGCACTCTTTGGTGGTATTGCAGTTTATGATCTCCGTTGCTTTGCTGGCAGGAACTCTCGTTGTTTACCAACAAATGGAATTTATCTTTAATGCAGATTTGGGTTATGAGCGTGAGCAAATACTTACATTAAATACCGGGCAGGTAAGTAATGCAAATATATCGGTCACTTTGTATGAGGAATTATCTAAAGTTCCTGGAGTTATTTCTGTAGGAGCAACATCTTCGCAAATAGGTTCCGGTTACGGTCGTTCAGGTGTAAATCCGGAGGGCATTTCAACCGATGAAAATATCATCAGCAGTGTAACAAGTATTAATGAGAACTATATTCCGACCATGGGGATAGAAATGGCAGAAGGGAGAAGTTTTTCAGAGGCTTATTCTGATTCAGGAAGATCGGTTATCGTAAATGAAGCATTTATTAATATGCTTGACTGGGATGAAGGCGTTGGTAAGACTCTTACATTCGGTGCTACTGGAAATAACCCCACCACCCTGGAAATTGTTGGAGTTACCTCAGACTTTCATTTTGCGACTGTAAAGCACGAAGTTGAACCACTGATTATGTTCTATGGTCGTTCCTTACCAATTGTATCAGTAAAAATTGCTACTGAAAATATGCCATCTACAATATCAGGATTAGAGGAAACATGGGATGCCATAATAACAAGCACTCCATTTGACTATACTTTTTTGGATGATTCCTTTGCCCAAACGTACAGTACAGAGCAAACACTATCCAGAATTATCCGACATTTTTCAATCTTAGCAATTTCAATAGCAGCAGTAGGGCTTTTTATTTTGTCCGTTTTCACCGTTCAGCAACGAAGAAAAGAGATTGGCATTCGAAAAGTGCTGGGCTCTACTACTCAGGGAATAAGCTTACTTTTAGGCAAGGATTTTCTAAAATGGATTTTGATTTCAAACATCGTTGGATTACCAATTGCCTGGTTTCTGCTTGGGGAATGGCTCTCAAACTTCAGGTACAGAATTGAATTGGGTATCACTCCTTTTTTGCTTGCTCTGATCATTTCTATGGTTATCGCAGCATTAACAATAAGTATTCAATCCTATAAAGCTGCCACTGAAAACCCAGTTAAGAGTTTAAGAAGTGAATAATGCTATTTTATTTCTTAAAATGAGTCCGGAGTTACCATTTAATGATGTTTTATTTATAAGATAATTTAACCACATTAGATTAAACTCTTTAGTACAATTAGGGGTGTACATAATTAGTATTGATTGGATTCTATGCTTAAAGCTTTCAGGTTTACGCTTTTCTTATTTTTTATTGGGGTTCACAGTTTAGTTGGGCAGGAAATGTCTATACGGTTTGAGCAGATTACCACTCAGGATGGTCTGTCTCAAAGTACTGTTAACGATATACTTCAGGATAGCAGGGGATTTCTTTGGTTTGCTACTGAGGATGGATTGAACAGGTATGATGGGTATGAATTCAGAATCTACAGAAATGACCCGTATGATTTATTCTCTATTTCAAGCAATCAGATTTCCAGCATTATTGAAGATAAAAGTGGAGCGATTTGGGTAGGCACAAAAGGAGGAGGCCTAAACAAACTGGATCGTGAGCAGGATCGGTTCATGCGCTTTATTCATGATACAGAAGATTCAAAATCGATCAGCCACAACTATATAAACGCACTTTTTGAAGATGAAGCCGGTGTTATCCTGGTGGGAACCCAAAGTGGGTTAAATATTTTGAATCCCGAGACCAATGAGTTCAGTGTATACTCTCAGATGGATGAGAATATTGCGCTAAGAGAAGCCCGAATTACTACAATCTTTAAAGACGGCAATGATTTTATCTGGATTGGAACAGAACAACAAGGCTTATTCAGGTTCGATCGATTAAACGGTGAAATTAAACGATTCGAAAAAGGGGGTAACGGAACATCCAGGATTTCTGATAACTGGATAGTTACTTTATATGAGGATAAACAAGGTATACTTTGGGTGGGTACTCAATCAGGAGGGCTTTTACGTTATGATACAGAGGCTCAAACATTTACGAGTTTTACCTCAGTAAATTCCTCAAACTCAAGTATCAGTAATAATTGGGTACTTTCATTATTCGAAGACTCCCGTGGAACCTTTTGGGTAGGCACACTGAATGGCTTGAATATTCTGAACCGTGAAACCGGAATGTTTACCAGCTTTATTGATTTAAATTACCCCATCAATCTAAGTAACAACTCAATATCAGCTCTGTATGAAGATCGCTCGGGAGTTTTTTGGGTTGGGACAAGAAATGGGGCACTGAACAAGTTTATTCGTTCTTCATCAGAGAGTTTTACCGTTTATCAGAATGATCCTGCTAACTCAAATAGCCTTTCTAATAATAATATTTGGGCGATAGCAGAAGATGATGAATTCAATGTCTGGATTGGTACTCAGGGAGGGGGAGTTAACAAACTTAATCCGCAAACAAATATTTTCGATAAGTACCGGAGCGACCCCACAGACCCAAATTCGCTGACAAATGACTTTGTAAATGCTATAATCAAAGATAGTAATGGAACCATCTGGATTGGTACTATTGACGGTTTGAACCGGTATAATAAATCCACCAATGATTTTACCCACTTTAAAAATGATCCCAATGACTTACAAACAATTAGCGGGAATATCATTACTACTATTCTTGAAGACAGCAGAGGAATAATCTGGATTGGAACTTTGAATAATGGACTTAATGCCTATGATCCTGAAACAGGGGAGTTCCGTAGATTCCAGAACAATGAAAATGATCCCACGTCCATTAGTCATAATAAAATATGGTCGATGTATGAAGATCGCAGAGGAGTTTTTTGGGTTGGAACTCATGGCTTTGGATTAAACAGGTATGATCGTGCCCGTGGCAACTTCACCAGATTTACTAATAATCCCGATAATGAACGTACTCTGAGTGATAATTTTGTAAATGTAATTACCCAGGATGCCGAAGGTACTCTTTGGGTAGGTACGATCAATGGACTGAACAGATTTAATGAGAGTACTCAGACTTTTACAAGATATACTACTAATGATGGGCTTCCGAATAATGTGATTTACGGCATAATAGAGGATTATCGCGGGCATCTTTGGTTGAGTACTAATAGCGGAATTGCAGATTTTGACGCTAAAACAGGATCTGTGAGAATATACGACAGAGGAGACGGGCTTCCGAGTAACGAATATCGATTTGGAGCATACCATAAAGGAAATGATGGTTCGCTTTACTTTGGAGGTATTAACGGGATGGTTGTTTTTAAACCGGATAGCATTCGTGATAACCCCTACATCCCTCCTGTTGTAGTAACAGATTTCCAGATTTTTAACGAAGATGTAATCATTTCAGCAACTGATTCTCCCCTTAAAAAATCTATAATTGAAACAGATGAAATAGTTCTTACCTGGAGAGAAAAAGTTATTTCTTTCGAATTTGCTGCACTTCATTTTGCTGCACCAGAGCAGAACCAATACCAGTATAAGATGGAAGGTTTTGACGATGAGTGGCAAGATGTTGGAAATCGGAGATTCGTATCCTACACCAACTTACCTCAAGGCTATAATTACACATTTCGTGTTAAAGCATCTAATAAAGATGGTATTTGGAATGAAGAGGGGACTGAAATCAGATTGAAAATACTTCCTCCCCCATGGAAAACGTGGTGGGCATACAGTCTTTACTCCTTTTTGGGTGCCGGGATGTTAATTGGATTTATCAATTTTAGAATTGCAAAAGAACGAAAGAAGAAAGAGCAAGTAGAGCAATATAATGAAGAGCTAGAAGCTTTGGTTAAAGAGCGAACCATCCTTCTTGAAAATGAGAAAGAAAAAAGTGATGCCCTTCTCTACAACATGCTTCCAAAAGAAATTGCGGATGAAATCAAAGATAAAGGTTCAGCAGCACCGAGAAGGTATGAAGAGGTAAGTGTGCTTTTTACCGATTTTGAGAACTTCACTTCTACGGCAGCTACAATGTCTGCCAAGAAGCTTGTAACCGAGATTAATGAGATTTTTGAAGCCTTCGATAATATAATGGAAGAGTATGGACTTGAGAAAATCAAGACTATTGGGGATGCATATATGGCGGTATCAGGTCTGCCTAGTGAGAAAGAAGATCACGCGGTTACATGTGTGAAGGCAGCGAAAGAAATGCAGAATTATATTCATGAAAGGAATGAAGATGCTGCTGTTAAGTGGAGAATGCGCATCGGTATTCACAGTGGCAGTATTATCGCGGGAATTGTTGGGAAGAAAAAGTTTACGTACGACATCTGGGGCTCTACGGTTATCCTTGCAAGTAGAATGGAAGAAGTAGGTGAAATCGGGAGAGTGAATATATCTGCCACTACCTGCGATTATGTTCAGGAACATTTCAGCTGTGAATACAGAGGGAAAGTAAGTGTTGAAGGGCAGGGAGAGATGGATATGTACTTTGTGGGTGAAGAAATAAAAGCTGTTGAGCCTTCTTCTCAGAAATAATAACCAAGATTAAATGAAGGCTGAATTCCAAGGTCAAAAACATTAGTCCTGGCTGATGCCTGAATATCCCGATTACGGGTTTCTACTCTGATTTGCTTTACTTCTGTATACCAGGGATTTTTTCTGTTCAGGACATTGTAAACCGAAAAAGTGGCTCTGAATTTCCCCGATTTCAGCAAGCCTGAGTAACTAAGGGTAGCATCAACTCTGGAGTAAGCAGGTAAACGTGGACTCTCTTCCTGACGCTGTAAATTTAACCGGTTTTGGGCTCCGCTACCATACATCCAGGAAATGAAGAAATCAAAGTTACTGGAAAGGGCCAGCTCAGATACAAACGAAAACTGATGTCGACGATCCCATTCAGCATAAAAATATTCCCCGTTATTAATTTGATCATTTTTAAGTTGAATGGAGGAGAGGGTGTAAGACGAATTTAATGTAAGTGCACGAAAGCGATTGTTAACTAAAAACTCTATCCCTTTTCCAAGACCTGTATTTTCAAAAAACCAAGGCACTTCACTGTTTCTGAATGTGGTAGAAATAAGACCGGTATTTAATTCATGAAAGCGAAGGTTCTCATAGTTTTTCAGATATCCTTCTACCTGGAAATAAGTGTGATCGAAATATCTGAATTTTAGTTCAGCGGAATAGTAATTAACAGCAGATGGAGGTTGGTCTTCATTTGTCAAAATCCAGAAATCTGAGCTGTTGATGTTATAAAATTGAAGCCGATTCAGAAACTGGTAGTTCCGACTAACACCGGCTCCAAAAGAAATGATACGATCGGTGAAAAATTCAGCCTTAATTCTTGGAGACCATCGCAAATACCTGCCATTGCTGAAGTAGTGGATTCGATTCCCGAGGTTTAAACTCAGGTTTTGGAAGGAAGAAATGTCTACCTGATGGAATACATCCACAAGTTGACTGGTTCTTCTGCTCAAAAACGAATTTCGGATAATACTCCGTTCGACGTACTCCACATCGAAATTGCTATAGCTTACTCCATATTCCATAGAATATCTCTCAAAAGAAGAAAAGAAGGATTGTTTGAGGGAGAAATCCTGAAGTGAGTTCTGAAGAGTAAGTTCCGCAATAATACTGGAATCGGGATTATTTCGATTTCCGTTATCATCGTTGTTTTGCGTTCTGGTCGGGTATTCAAAATCTCCTTTTGAGTACCTGCTTCCATAGTCACTGAAACCTATATTAGTAACAGAATAGGTATTGGGGGTTAGCTTAGCATTGTAATTAGCCGACACAGTATTTGTTTGCCACTCATTGTTTGTTTCATACAATTGAATAACATCGGTTTGATCTCTCAGATACTGTTGAGACGCATTATCAAAACCAACGTACCCGCTTAGTGAAAGTTGATTGCCATTTCTGGTTTCAAAATGAAGTTTACTGTGAAGATCATAAAACCGGGCATCTGTATTTTGTACGTCGATAGGATTTAAAGTGATTTCCTCGATAAAGCGCCCTGGAATTTCACGATTGAAGAAAATATCAGCTGGACGGTTAACATCTAGCCCGTATTCAATCAGTTTCTGGTTATTCATCCAATTGATTTCATCCATCAAAGAAATCCTTCCGGAAACCAGCCAGCTTGATGTTCCTTTTGAAAGAGGTCCTTCTAAGGTTGCTTTAGTTGCGGTGTTACTTAACCCAGCCGAGCCTTGAATTTTATTTAGTGATCCTGTTCGTGTAATCAGAGAAAGAGTTCCTCCCAGAGGCGCCTGGAATTGAGCCGGGGTAACATCGTAATAAAAGCCACTGGTTTTCAGGACATCGGGGTTCATCGCATCCAGCAAACCAAATAAATGACTTTGATGATATACGGTTTGTCCGTCCAGTAAAACCTGAAATCCATCCGAAGCACTTCCACGGATGTTAATTCCATCATTTACCGCTGAGCTTAACGAAACCGAAGGGAGCATTTGGAGTGACCGAACCGCATTGGTTTCTCCCAAAGGACTAAAAGCTCCGACTTTAATCATGCCCGAAAGCACGGTGTCTGAAGCATTGTAGAAATTCACTCCTTTAATCAGTATTTCTTTGCCGCTGAAGGGCTCTGGCTCAAGGCGAATAGATACGTCTTTCCATATCTGATCATCTTGAAAAGAAAGGGTAAAAGTCTGCGGCTTATATCCCACAAAAGAAACTAAAAAAGAAAGCTCTTTAGAATCGGTGTTCGTAGTGATAGTAAACGTGCCGGATGGGGTACTCGAAATCCCAAAAAGCTCACCCCGATCTCTCCAGGATATTGTTGAGTAAGGAAGTCGCTCACCCGTGCTGGCATCAAGAACATAACCGTTAATCAATATCGTTTGAGATTCTTGCTGTTCGGAAGTTGCATAGACAAGAGCCTGGAATCGATCAGGATCTACTTTAAGGCCTATATTCTGCTCTCTGAGACGTCCTGTAAGCTCATCCAGCAAAGACCCCTGGTTTGCCGTTAATGTAATTCTAACGTCAGCTATTAAGGCTTCTCGATATAAAAAACGGTAGGAGGTCTGCTTCTCAATATCAGCAATCACCGAAAGCAAAGGTTCATTGGAATAAGAAAAGTTCTGTGCCTCCGTCTCAGATTGAACAATGAAAAGAAACGCGAACAATACACAGAGTATGCGAATCGGGTTTTTCATAAATGATCAATCCAAAGCGATGAATGTATATTCATTAGCAGAAAGCTGGCGGAAGGTGCCCCCAAGTACAAACTCGAGATCTTCCAGTGTTTGAGCAACTGAATCCAACCGAAGGGTTCCGTCAAGGGTACTTGTGTCTTCAAGTTGGTTTATGTTGATGGTGATGTTAAAGTGCTGACCGATTTCAGCGACTACATCTTCGGGATTACTTGCGTTAAACACAATGGTATCAGAGAGCCAGTCGGTGTATTCCTCAGCCGGCACATTTTCCGGATTGGTGATGGTTCCCAGTGCGAGTTCAGAGCGTTGTCCCGGCTCCAGTATAACTGCATTCTGAGAAGAAGATTCAAAGCGAACACTTCCTTCTTCCAGATACACCTGTGTTGAACTTCCCCAGCTGCTTACATTGAACCGGGTTCCAAGAACGGTTACCAATCCATCCCCGGCCAGAACACTAAATGGTCGGTTTAAATCTGATGTCACATCAAAAAAGGCTTCACCATTCAGAGAATAGCTTCGTTCGTTTTCGTTTGATATAAGTTCGTAGAGTTCTGAATAAGGGCGGAGAGTGACTTCGGTTCCATCCCCAAGAGTAACAGTTTGGATGATAGAATCACTTTGAGCGACTAATTCTGGTGTGGGATTAAGCGAAATCCAATAAAATCCAATAAAAGCAGCGATTAACAGCACAGCAGCAGCAGCCCAGGTGTAGGTAATTGGTCGTTGATAGAGAGGCAGAACCTTTGCTTTTCGTTTAGTCTGTGATTCGATAGCATCCCAGATAAAGGCGGAGTGAGGAGCGTTAGTTTCATAGCTGGTCAGTTCTCTTGTTTTAAAATCCACTAGTTGGTCAATCAGATCATCCTTTAGTCCGGTGAAGTCAGCCTTTGAGTCTAGAACTTCCCCAATGCTTTGAGCAAGCAGGAGATCGAGGTCGTTTTCAGGAAGATTTTGTTCGGTTGCCATGATAGTGGATAATAGGAAAAGCAGGTTACTGGGCGCAACCTGCTTTTCGGTGGATTTTGATCAACTGTCGGGTCGGTCTCGTTTGTCGCCATCAACTAATGAGAATCGAATTACTCTCGGTAGTTTTTTGAAGCGTAAGAGAGCAGTTCCGTCTTCCTGAAGATCGATGGTTCCTTCAACTAAAGTTTCTTCAGGTACACCGTTTGTTGTTTCCGTCATAAGGATGCTGTAAGTAAGTGTGCCACTAACTGCGTTTTCAATACTTCCGTAAGCTAGCACGGTATCTTTGTTCACTTCTACATTCTCAAATGTGATGTCGATTTCATAGTTTTTTGACTTAGTGGTACTGTCTGGTAAAGTACCTTCAGCCTGACCTGAACCGGTATGAGTACCGTCTAAACTCAGGATAGGGCTAGTCGCGTGTACACCTGAAATCTCAAATACATCATTTTTGGTGAAGCTTGAGCTTCTGAAGGGACCTTCAGAGGAACCAGACTTCGTTCCCTGGAAAGAAATCGCTTCAATATCGTTTTTATTCGCTTTTGGGCGTGCGATAAAGACGTCATCCAGATCAGTAAAGATAATTTCCTGGTACAGGCTCACCGATTTGTTATAGCGATCGTTTTCTACGGTACGATCATAAGAAATGGTATGGATACCGGTAGTGGAGTCATAAGTATGGGTATAATTACGTTCTACTCCGCGACCACTGTGTGGATTTCTTCTGTGGGGTTTAGCGCGTTGATCTTCTCCATAGCTGATGCCTGATTCGTCAATACCTGAGAAAGCATCGTACATGCTGCTCATGGCTCCGGATTCATTATCAGCAAGGGAAACAGCAACGATTTCAGCGGCAAGTACGATATCTTCTTCAGAAAGAGATTCAACATCGTTGTTAACAGAAGAACAGGCTGAGAATAAAACAGCCAGTGCTACTGCAAAAAAAGGTAGTTGTTTGATTGGGTTAAGGATTTTCATGTGAGTCACCTGTTGTTGTTTTGTTTAAGGATTAATTTCGTGATTCATCCTTAATACACACAACTCCGGAAGTACCCCTAATTCTTTTTCAAAGAAAATTTCAGGTTCTAAAAAACAAGCAGCAACTAACCTTAAAATTGTCATGCTGAATTCAGTTCAGCATCTGTAGGGGATGGTTTGTTGTTCTGAATAATTAAGAGATCAAGGCTTGGATACTTTACAGATCACGAATTAAGTCAGTCCGCTTAAAACACTTAAACTCGTTCCGAAGGTCCTCCTTCGGAATGCTGGCTTGAGGCTCTGCCTCAATGGAAGCAGGACCCTGCCTTTCGGCAGACAGGCTTTCAGGTAAGCATCACGTAGCAGAGCTACGTGACAAGGGTAAAAGTGCTTAAGATCGTGCATGCCACGGCAAAGACGGGCTCCGCCTTTGAGCAACAACGAGTTTATCACTGCGCGGGGTAAGCTGCCCCGGGTAGCGCCATCGGGTGATGATCGACACAAGCGTATGGTCATCCGCCTACCGGCGGAATGATTACTATTGAATCATAGTCACACCCGATGGTTTTGGTTTAACGGTCGATATTGTATGATTGTACGGTTCTGGTCTTGAACGGAATCAGTATCCAGAGAAGGTAACATTGCCGAAAAACCGTCTGTTTATGAGTCTTTTTAAAAAAACGAAGACACTTCGTAAGGAAGAACTACATCCATGAATGGCTATTTGAAACAAAAACTTGCATCTCTGCTAAGAGTAACGCTTTTTAGGCGTGTGCTTTAATTTAGAAAATGCAAACACATAGAGCGAACCTTTTTCGCGCTTAACTCAATTTCCTTTTGAAAATGCTCTACATTTTCAAAACGGTGAACAAACTCTTCTTCTGGGATTCTTAAATTTATTGCTGATACCGATAGATAATTATCCCTACGATCGTAATTAATCTTTACTCGTGTTTGCTTCTGTTCATATTCGAGGTAAACAAACATGTTTTCGTTTTTGGAAGTAACCAATTTGAAGTTCTGTTCTTTAGTAAGAAAAGAGAATTGATTTTTGGCTTCTTTATAAAATTGGTTTGTTGAAAACATGAAGCAGTTTAAATACGCCTAACGACCCTGCGTTTAAGGTACTGTGTTAAAAATCAATACTACGATACTAAAATTAGTATCTTTATTCCATCAGAAAGGAAACAGTCATTTCATGTGGCGGTTTACCTTGTGGTTCCCCGCCCTTGGTGGGGAACTTTCTTTTTTCTTCGCCATCTGTTTGCAGGATCGGTTCATTAACGGAATGTTCTGTTCTCGGATCTGGCTCGCGATAGGGTTCATTTTTCTTCCACAGGGTATACATTAGTATTAAGAGCTTTTTTTGTACCGCCACGTAGCTCTTCATTTTAATGTTATGTTTACTGTAGGTCCGGTGAAACAAGGCGTGTAACGGTTTAACCTGACAGCTCACCGCGGTGATGGCCGGAAAATATAAGGCCCGTCGTATGCGTGAATTTCCTTTTTTGGAGATCTTTGTGGTGCCAATGCGTTTGCCCGACTGATCTTCTACCACATCATATCCGCTGTAGCTCACCAATTGCCCGATGTTTTCCATCAGCGCAAAGCCGTTGGTTTCTGCCAGAAGTATGGCTACGGTTGTCAGCCCAACTCCTTTGATGCTACACAGGTGGGCTACTTTCTCGGTGATCTCCGGGTCGGAGTTCAAGTGGCTGATGATGGCTTTTTCGAGCCTTGTCATTTGTTTCTCTAAGGTCCGGATCAGCGATTTGAGCTGTCGGGTAACTACCCCAACCTGGTAGATACTGTGTTGGGTGGCGTGGAGTTGGTTGGAGAGACTGGTTTTATTCTTTTGCAGGCTTTCCAGTTGCCGGGTCATGGTGCGCAGGGTGAAGAAAAACTCGCTCATAGGCTGCCAGCGAGGCAGGGCTTGTTCGGCTCCCATACGGGCCAATCCCTTCGCATCAATGGCGTCATTTTTAGACCGGAGTCCCAGCGACTCCAGATACTTTTTAGACTTATTGGGGAGGATTACCGATACGTATAAACCAGCTTTACTTAACGCCAGGGCGCAGTTTTCGTAGTACACACCGGTAGCCTCCAGCAGGCATACCAATGGCACCTGTTGTTGGAGGTGGTGCTTGCTGGTCCAGCGGATCAGGGCCTTATATCCTGCCGGTGAATTGGCGAATGCTTTGGTGGACATCACCTGCACGTGCTGTTGAAGGTTGATAGTGGACAGGCAGCAGGCTAACGAATCTGCTGACACATCAATACCCAGGGAATACTTTAACATGGCTCATACCATTAGGAGTTGGATGATTTATACAAGCAGAAACCACCACTTCTTTCTCCATTGCTCATCGTTTATCGGGTATTCATAGGTAACCTATGATACATAAGTACTGTTGAGGATCTGAAGGAGTGACGAAAGGCAGGGATTCCTTAAACCCGGCATCGTAAACTACGTGCAATAATTAGCGGCGATCGGTGCTACTGCCTCTCGTTATCTGTTTGTCTTGCTGGTACAATACGTACTTTTTGAAAGATATGAGCGGCGAGTATGGTTATGGGTTAATAAACGATGATAAATTTTAAACAAGCAACTCCGGAAAACAACAGCACGTCCGCGTCCCAGTTGATGCGCTTGTTAGTGCACATTTTTAAGGCGTAAGTACTATTTTATTTGGGAAAAATTCAATTTTGAAAGCCTCTGTAGGAACATCATTTGGTCTTATGTCACAGCCGTAATCTTTGTAATAATTATTGAAATGATCTAAGGCTGAACTGTCAGAAAGAAATATGTCACCTGTATAGTTAGGCTCTGAGTTAAAAAAGACGAGGCAATTTCCGCGAATGCCAACTTTTGTACTATTTACTGAATTCCAATCTTGAGAATAACCAAAAACCAACTTACCAAATGGTGGGCGAAACAGAACCCTAAATTGATCAATTTCCTGAGTAAGTATTCCAGATGAATCTGAAGTTATACTTAGAATGTGACGGTTTCTCGTTTCGCAACCGTAGCAGTCATGCTGCATATATTCAACACCTTTCCAAACACCAGTTGAACCATCAGAAAAAACTTCGTTTAAAACTATAGGCGTTGAATACAAACTAAGTTCTACAGGTTTAAAAAATAGAAAACCAACCACGCCAAAAATGAGGATGGGTAAGAATATGAAGGTATGTCTTTTGGTGAGTTTCAATGTGCACTAACGACCCTGCGTTTAAGGTACTGTGTTAAAAATCAATACTACGATACTAAAATTAGTATCTTTATTCCATCAGAAAGGAAACAGTCATTTCATGTGGCGGTTTACCTTGTGGTTCCCCGCCCTTGGTGGGGAACTTTCTTTTTTCTTCGCCATCTGTTTGCAGGATCGGTTCATTAACGGAATGTTCTGTTCTCGGATCTGGCTCGCGATAGGGTTCATTTTTCTTCCACAGGGTATACATTAGTATTAAGAGCTTTTTTTGTACCGCCACGTAGCTCTTCATTTTAATGTTATGTTTACTGTAGGTCCGGTGAAACAAGGCGTGTAACGGTTTAACCTGACAGCTCACCGCGGTGATGGCCGGAAAATATAAGGCCCGTCGTATGCGTGAATTTCCTTTTTTGGAGATCTTTGTGGTGCCAATGCGTTTGCCCGACTGATCTTCTACCACATCATATCCGCTGTAGCTCACCAATTGCCCGATGTTTTCCATCAGCGCAAAGCCGTTGGTTTCTGCCAGAAGTATGGCTACGGTTGTCAGCCCAACTCCTTTGATGCTACACAGGTGGGCTACTTTCTCGGTGATCTCCGGGTCGGAGTTCAAGTGGCTGATGATGGCTTTTTCGAGCCTTGTCATTTGTTTCTCTAAGGTCCGGATCAGCGATTTGAGCTGTCGGGTAACTACCCCAACCTGGTAGATACTGTGTTGGGTGGCGTGGAGTTGGTTGGAGAGACTGGTTTTATTCTTTTGCAGGCTTTCCAGTTGCCGGGTCATGGTGCGCAGGGTGAAGAAAAACTCGCTCATAGGCTGCCAGCGAGGCAGGGCTTGTTCGGCTCCCATACGGGCCAATCCCTTCGCATCAATGGCGTCATTTTTAGACCGGAGTCCCAGCGACTCCAGATACTTTTTAGACTTATTGGGGAGGATTACCGATACGTATAAACCAGCTTTACTTAACGCCAGGGCGCAGTTTTCGTAGTACACACCGGTAGCCTCCAGCAGGCATACCAATGGCACCTGTTGTTGGAGGTGGTGCTTGCTGGTCCAGCGGATCAGGGCCTTATATCCTGCCGGTGAATTGGCGAATGCTTTGGTGGACATCACCTGCACGTGCTGTTGAAGGTTGATAGTGGACAGGCAGCAGGCTAACGAATCTGCTGACACATCAATACCCAGGGAATACTTTAACATGGCTCATACCATTAGGAGTTGGATGATTTATACAAGCAGAAACCACCACTTCTTTCTCCATTGCTCATCGTTTATCGGGTATTCATAGGTAACCTATGATACATAAGTACTGTTGAGGATCTGAAGGAGTGACGAAAGGCAGGGATTCCTTAAACCCGGCATCGTAAACTACGTGCAATAATTAGCGGCGATCGGTGCTACTGCCTCTCGTTATCTGTTTGTCTTGCTGGTACAATACGTACTTTTTGAAAGATATGAGCGGCGAGTCGAGTTTTAATTGTTAAAGTTCCGAACCCTAACCGAGTCCGTTTGAAACGCTTGATCTTTACAAAAAGGATGTCCCCACCTAGATTGTAGTTTTGACATCAACAAACCAGGGAGGACACCATGATTCACGTAGGAATCGATGTACATAGCCGAAATATGACACTTGTAGCCATTAATGACAACGGAAAGTTATTGGCGGAGGAAAGAATGAGCAATACTCCAGCTCACCTTGCCCGGTTTTTTGAACGCTTTACCGGGCCTGTTCAGGCCGTGGTGGAATGCACCAGCTATTGGTATTGGGTGAGTGATTGGTGCCGTGCTCACCAGATTCCATTAACACTGGCTCACGCCAAGATGCTTAAAGCCATCAGCTACGCCAAGGTAAAGACGGACTCGGTGGATGCGCGTACCCTTGCCGAGTTGCTCCGAGCAGGGTTGATTCCCGAAGCCCATCAATGCCGGCCCGACCAGCGGGATCTTCGTGAACTCACCCGTGGCCGGCTGCGAATGATCGGTCGACGGTCCGGATTGCAGTCTAGCCTGTGGCAGCTGGCGGCGAAGTATAATGTGATCATTCAGGATGTAGGTTGGCGCTACCTGGGTAAACTTGGTAACTTCTTGGAGCACCAGTTGCCAGAAGTGGCCTGGATAGAGGCACAGTTACTACTGGATCACATTCGATTGACTCAGGATCACATCAAAGCGTTGGAACAAGCGATCGAAGAACAAACCGGGTTTCACACTCAGGTAGAGCAGCTTAAGGTCCTTCCCGGGTTCGGGATGGTCTGCGCCTGGACGGTGGTGGCCGAGATCGGGGATATCACCCGCTTCCCCTCGGCCAAACAATTTGTCAGTTATTGCCGGTTGGTGCCGGGGGCAAAGGATTCGGGCGGGAAACACCGCCACCGCAGTAAGAATAAAGATGGCAACCGCTACCTGCGGATCGCTTTCAATCAGGCCGCCATCATTGCCTACCGGGATTACCCGGTGGTCAAAGAGTTTTATAGGAAAGTAACCCGGCGAAGCGGCAAGCACGTGGCGCGCACGGTGGTGGGTAAAGAGCTGGCGAGGATCGTCTGGCATATGCTGAGCAAAGAAGAAAACTATAAAGGATTTAAAGGCAGGAAGACGAAGGTTACCACTCAAAACTACTGGCCACAACCCATAAGCCCGAACGCATAACAGGAAGAGCCTCCATGTAGGGAGGTATCAATCCGCACTGTTTGATTGGGAAATGGGTTGTTGGTTCGGCTACAGATCTGGGATGGTTCCGGGGTTCGGAACAGTTCCGCCCGGAGCGGCGGAAACAAGCCCGCAAAGATGTTTGGACGCCGGTAGCGCCGGAAAGATCACCCAGCCGACCATGCCATTAGTAGGGAAAGGGAGCGTTCTGCCTTCATGAATATCACGAGTACGTAACAGCTACGGTGGGGAAACTATGTGCCCTTGACAATGTCCTTTTTAAAGATGTTATACGTTTGAAAGTTTTTTGTAACGACCATAAATAAAGAACGCAATTGAAAGGTTAATTGCAGAAAAAACAAAGTAACCACTTGCAAAGATCATTGAACCTTTAAACTCTGCAGCAATTTTATTTGGACTGAAGTAATAAAAGTGATTAAGCAAAGTGTGGATTGAAAAATAAAGAAAGAAGACTCCAATTAAGGTGAGTATAGTTATCGATATTTTATAAATGACTTGTTTCAATGATTTAATCTCAAAACGTATAACGAACCTGCGTTTAAACGGCGCGGGGATTATGATTTATTTGAAGTAGCGAAAATAATTCCTGGCAATCAAGTTTCGTCGCACCCCGTCCGCGTCCGATTTAAAACGCATTGTTAGCCTGCTATTCCATGAGGCTTTGATCTAAGAAAGAAGCCAAGCCATTCATGACATTTTGAAAAGATGATTGCAAGGCACTTCTTGCTGTTGAATAACCACCTGTATTGGGCTTGGACACAACATCGGATATTTCTTTGGAATATTTATCTTCACCATCTCGATAGTCATAAAGCATCACTCCAAGCCCTGTTAGTCCGTTCCATTTACCATCAGCTACGCCACTGAATCGGAATACAAACGGTTGTCCATTGATTGAGCCAATTCCAGATGTTGATTCAACACCAAAACCAGCGTTATATCCTGCAACATTTATCTTTAAAGTTATTTTGCTGTTTTCAGGAGAAGAAAAATATTCTGAACTATTAATCTTCTGAAAATTTGCAGCAGGATAGGTTTTTCTCAAATGCTCAAGGATTGAATTTTGTACTTCTAGTGACGCATCTTTTTCACTTCGTGAGTCAAAGAAAACAACATCAATTCGTTCATTTTTTAAAAATCCAGATCTTGGAGTCGTAGAAGTTTGTGAGGGAGCATAAGTTTTGCTTGTAGCGCAGCTAACAAATAGAAAAATCGAAACTACACTACATATTTTTAAGAAAGTATTCATAGCTCTTTAAAGATTTTGCAAACAATTTAGATTAACTCAGTTCTGGTCCATAACTACGTTCGGGCAATAAATACCAAAACTGCTTTAATGCTTCACAATACTCGTTAAATAAATCTTGACTGATATTCAAAACTTCAGATAATAAGGATGATTCAATTGTAGAAGAAAAACTAGCTTTAAGATATGACTGTGTAAATAATTGTTCTTCTAGCTCTTTCAATTTTTTTGCAGATCGACCATCACCATGTTTGATGACATTATATAACAGCTGTAGTTCATTTATTTTTTCCCAACAATCAAGAGTTTCAATTTCAACACCATGATATTCAAACATCTCTTTGATTTCGCGGAAATTAGTGCAAAATGTTTCCATTTCAATTTTAAAACAGTGTCTCATTTCTTTGAATAGAAATCTTCTAATCTGCTGTTCCCAAAGCATAAATGCTGTAGATATAGCCGAAGCTGTAAATTCATATTTAATTAATGACAGTTCTTGGTATTTATAGATTCCTTTTTCAAGTGCAGAATCAGCCAATGATGAAGGATCAATCTCTTGTCCATAAGACTCCATGCCTTTTTGGAAAAAAGTATCTGAATGTTCTTCTGCTTCTTTTTCAATTTCATCAAAGTTTGGGAAAAGTCTTTCGTTATAGAATTTTTGAAAAGACTCAATCTCCGATTTTAAATACTTTCGCAGATCATTGTATAGATAAAGCTGACTTTTCTGTGACATGGGGTTTAGTTAAGTAAGCAGGCTAACATAATATTATACAAACGAGGATTTTCCCTGCTTGTCCCAATAAAATCCTTAAATGTACCTTGATTTAGCTTAAACATCATTCTTTGGATTTTATCAGTCCAATTTAGAGCATTCCTTGTCCCGATAAAGTCCAAATCATTTTGTAATGATTTCCTCATTCAGCGGTTTGATAAAGTACTAAAACCGCTAATTAAACCAAATACTAATGGGTAAGTCTAGGCTTATTTTCAGTGCTTTCAATGGGTTTCCGGCGAATGAATTTAAATCTATTTAACCTTCTGACATTTGCTTTTACTCACCCGTGTTCCCTCCCTCAACGCAGGGAAGGAGACGCCTAAACGAAGCCGTGAAATTGCAATGAAAAAAAGTGGACTGGAATTGTAGTTTTAACAACGAGTCCCCTTCCCTTGATTAAAGGGAAGGGACAGGGATGGGTTTGAAAAAGAATCAATTAGAAGAAATATGACCAATGAACAGCAAATCCGAAGCTCCGGAGCGGGCTGAAACTATGTCCGGAATTCCGTCGTGATTAAAATCACCTACTCCAAAGCCATACGCTGCTCCTAAACTATCTCCAATCACAAGTTGTACAAGACGGTCTGCTCGATTGAAAAAAATTCGTGTAGGTGCTTCCCGGTAACCGATAATAATATCATTTTTACCATTGGCATCCAGATCGGCAGTTTCAAGTGCATAGGGCATCATTTCTCCATCATCAATTCGAATACCAGCCCCAAAAAGACCATCCTCAGTTTGATAAAAGAGGGTAGAGGTTCTTTTTCGGTCATTAATAGCCACAATATCCAACAAGTGATCATTATTCATATCAACAGCTATTGCGGCACGATAAGAGGCATCGTCTGGACCGAATGCAGCACCTCGAACGAATGCTCCGGTTCCATCTCCCTCGTAAATATGACTTTGACCGCCATCACGGTAGGGAATGATCAAATCCTGAAAGCCATCTCCATTTATATCTGCTACAGAAATAGTAGTTGCTGATCCTGATACGATGGATTGACAGTTCAATGAAAACTCTTCGGTAGTCTCATTTAAACAAACCCAGTTGTTTCCCTCCGGCGAATTGTCCCGGTTTGCAACTACGATATCCGGTAATCCATCCTGATTAAGATCCGCGATGGTACTGTTCCGGGTCGGCCAGTTTGGATCTCCAAATTCTATACGTTCAGTAAAATTGCCATTGCCATCATTTAGTAACACATACTTGGGATCAGGGCGGTCGTTGGACACGACCAGATCTGCAACCCCATCCATATCCATATCGGCGACAGAAACAGAATAAGACCTGTCCCAGGGATTTGATAGGCTGTCAACGCTTGAAAAGCCTCCATTGCCATCTCCCAAAAACAAAAGGTTGGGACCGGGCCAGTGTCGCCCAATCGCAAGAACGACATCATTAAATCCATCTCCATTAATATCCACAATTTCACCATTTGCTGATAGTCTCGGCTCTTCTTCAACAACGATTACCGTATCATAGGAAGGGATAGGTGGTTCGGTTTTTGTATTGCAGGCAATGAGTATTATCAGAGGAATGAAGATCAGGAGTGGGAGTTTGGGCATTGTTATAAGTTTAAAGGCTTTTTGCAGATGTGAATTGAAGTAACTGAATTAATCAATTAGCGGCAAATTTCATTAAATAAGTAGCCTTACTCAGAAAAGAGTTGTGCTGACCCACCCTTGTTCCCTCCCTGCAAAGCATGGAGGGAGACGTTTTAACGAAGAAAATGGCGATAAAGAGTCCCCTTCCCTTGATAAAGGGAAGGGACAGGGATGGGTCTGAAAAATGGCGGAATAAGGGAAGGTCTAAGAAATCATTAATCCGATTCATTTATCTAAGAAACTCAGAATTTTGAGCAGGACACTATCCATATCATTTAACTCTTCATTTCTAATCCTGAGAACCCTAAGACCTAGCTTTTTCATTACAATATCACGCTGGATATCATAGTCTTTTTGTTTCTCATGGATTTTACCATCCAGTTCAATAACCAGCTTTTTTTGAGCGCAGTAGAAATCAGCGATGTAGAAGTAGGTCTTATTTTGGTATTTCCTATGGATTATGGGTTTCTGGCGAAGAAATTTAAATCCATATAGCCTTCTTAATCTGAGTTCTTCCCAAAGCTTTTTTTCAGAAGGAGTCTGGTTTTTTCTGAGTTCACGCGCCAGCTCTGTTATGCTTTTTTTATTCTTGGTATCCATATTTGTAAGACTATTTCTTGATGAACTCCTTACAATTTTCTTTCCCTCCCTGCAAAGCATGGAGGGAGACACCTTAACAAAATCGTGGAATTGCAATGAAAAAAGTGGACTTGAATTTTAGTTTTAACAACGAGTCCCCTTCCCTTGACTAAAGGGAAGGGACAGGGATGGGTTTGAAAATGGAGGGAAAAGACAGGTCTGAAAAGTCCAGATTATCCTACCTAAACCGCTCCAGCTTGCCTCTCAACTCTTTCAACGCAAGCCCCATATGATTCTCAATGGTTTTTACAGAAACATCGAGTGTTTGAGCAGCTTCTTTGTAGGTGAATTCCTGTATAAAGCATAAGCGAAATACTGCCTGTCGTTTCTCGGGCATAGAGGAGATAGAAGCTTCAATGGCTTTGCCTAATTCTTGTGTTTCAACCTTCTGGTCGGTTTCATGGCCCGATTCTTCGGTAGTGAAGTCGGCATTTTCATCAAACTTTTTGGTATCCCGGAATACATTCAACATGCGGGTGTAGGCGATACGGAAGAGGTAAGAGCGAAGAGATTTGGTTTCGTCGATGGTATCCCGCTTATCCCAGATCATTACAAAAGCCTGTTGGACCAAATCTTCAGCCTGTTGCTCAGAAACTCCTTTTTTCAATAAAAAATGATAGAGAAAGGAGTGATGCTTTTCGAAAAAAGTCTTGAAAGCTGAATGGTCCCCGTTTTTAATAGCCAGAAGTAGTTCAGGATCATCCTGTTCTGACGTTCCCCGAACCGCCAGAAGAAACAATAGATAAAGTACATACATGTTCATCCGCCAAATATACATTCAACCTTTCGAATTGCACAAAATTAAAAGAGAATGCCTACATTTTTATCTATGAAATTGATACCGATCATAACCGCCTTACTATTTGTGTTTTCCTCATTTCAGGAAAAGCCTACCGTAGAGGTATTTAATGTAGAAAAAGAGAGTAGTATTGAGGTTCATGCACGTAATACCAATCCGTATCCGGTTACTATTGAGCTGGAAATTGATCTTACTAATTTATCTTCTGAAAAGAGACTACCCCTTATTCAGGCAATTCCACCGGAATCGGAAGTCAAACTAACGGAACTTAGTGTAGAGAAAAGAACAGAACGATGGGGATTCAATACCACCTATCGCTATTACATGGGAAGTATTTTCGCGGATCATAACGATAACTTTGTATATCGACTTCCATACAGGCTTGGAACCGATTATAAGATTGCTCAAGGCTACAACGGGGATTTTTCTCATTCAGGTCAACTTGCGTACTCTATAGATTTTAATCTTCCCGAAGGAACTCCGGTTTATTCTGCAAGATCAGGTATTGTGGTAGAACTGCAGGAAGATTTTACGGAGGGTGGATCTGGCAAATTCTACGAGGATAAAGCAAATTATATTACCATAGTTCATAACGATGGTACCTTCGCTGAATATTCCCATCTAAGGCATAACGGAGTGAGTGTTAGTGTAGGACAAAGAGTAAGAACCGGTCAATTGATAGGTTATTCCGGGGCAACAGGTTATGCTACCGGACCTCATCTTCATTTTCATGTAAAAAAGGCGGTGAAAGGGGGAGATTTTATCACCATTCCTACCAGATTTTCGACACAAAAAGGAACTATCCAATTACGGGAAGGTGAGAGTTATAAAGCGCTTTGAGAATTAGGAATTACGAATAAGTAGCTATAAGTCAATAGTCTTTATTCGTAATTCCTAATTCCTAATTCAACTATTTCTTATTAATCTTATTCAGCTCGTTCAGCGAAAGTCCTTTCATTACTTCTTCGTAATTGGTGATATCCTGAGGAATAATGATCTGGTTTTCATCACGTCCTAATCCCTTTAGTTTTCCAAGGTATTTTTCAGCCAGGCGTAATTGCATGGCTTCTGCTCCTTTAGGTTGAGATAGGGCTTCCGCAATTTTCTCAATAGATACCGCAGTGGCTTCAGCGAGCGCTTCAATTTCCTGAGCAAGACCTTCTGCTTCATTGATCCTTCGTTGCATTTCTGCTTCAGAGATATTGATGATTTCGGCTCTCATACCTTCAGCATCATTGACTTTTGAACCCTTGACTCCTTCAGATTTGGCGATAACTGCACGGCGATCTCTTTCCGCAGTCATTTGTCGTTCCATGGCTTTCTGAACAGTACGGGGAGTCATGATATTCTTGATCTCATATCTGTGAACTTTTATTCCCCAAGGCATTTCCATTTCACTGAGTACAGAAACTACTTCTCTACTCATTTTGGCACGTTCTTCAAACGTTTCATCTAAATCCATCAAACCGATTACAGATCGGGTGGTGGTTTGAGCTAATTGAATGGCAGCGTACCGGTAGTTCGTAACTCCGTAGCTAGCATTTACAGGATCCATCACACTTAGATAGATAACTCCGTCTACTTCAACTTTTACGTTATCTTTGGTGAAGCATTCTTGTGGCTCTACCTCTATCGTTTCTTCTCTCAAATCCTGTTTATAAACTACTTTATCCAGGAAGGGGATGAGTGCATGAAACCCAGGGCCGAGTGTTCTCTGGTAGTTTCCAAGTCGCTCCACGATGTACGCATATTGGTTTGGAACCAATCTGAATGATTGTACTACTCTGAAAAGAATAAAAACGGAAAAGGCCATTACCAGCCCAAAACTAACGGTATCGATAATTTCAAAAAACTCCATTATTGGTCTCCTCCTGATTTTTTAGTGTGATCACTTACCTGGCTCACACCTTCAAAAAATGTTTTAAGATTAGCCGTTTCTGTGGGCAGAACGGATATTTTAGATGAAGCAATGATTTTCCCAAATTCATCGATGTACTGCTCAACCAATTTAGTTTTCACAGCCAGATCGCCTCCGGGTCTTTGCATAGCTTCGGCAATACGTTGGATTCCCTGGGCGGTTGCCGTTGCCACCATTTCAATTTCTTTTGCTTTACCTAGCGCCTCATTAATCCGTTTTTGTCGGTTCGCTTCCGAAACTAATACCTGACTTTGCTGCTCACCTTCAGATTCATTGATCCTTGCCTGACGAAAACCTTCTGAATGCACGATTTCAGCTCTTTTCTCTCGTTCAGCTTCCATTTGCTTCTCCATAGTATCAACAATCTCATTAGAAGGGCGGATGTTCTTGATCTCATATCTCAACACTTTGATTCCCCAGGGATCTGCTGCTTTATCAATTTCGCGAACAATGTTTTCATTCATCATTTCACGTTCAGAGAAGGTATCATCCAATGTAATTTTACCAACTTCACTTCTCATCGTGGTTTGTGCAAGATTTACTGCTGCAGCCTGATAATTGGAAATCCCATAGCTGGCTTTGTAGGCATCCATTACTTTGATGTATACCAATCCATCCACATTCACTTCGATATTATCTTTTGTAATACATGTCTGGCTCGGGACATCCAGTACTTGCTCGCGCATTTCACGGCTGTAAGCAGGGCGATCTACAAAAGGAACCAGAAAGTGAAAGCCAGGCTTCAAATTTTTCTTGAATTTACCGAGTCTTTCCTGGATCACTTCTTCGCGAAACTCTACGATGATGAAAAGCCGGGTTATTATAAAATAGGTAACCACCAGGGTGATCAGAGTTGCTGTCCAAAACATGATATTCTAGTTTTTTTGTTTAATTCGTTGAGTTTCAGGGTCATCCAGTTTACCAACCGGCTCTACAATCCATGTGGTATTATCGCGATAAACGATGCGTACCTGAGTTCCGGCAGGTATTTCTCCCTCCATAGAACGAGCCTGCCATGAAATCCCCTGAAAGCGTATTCGGCCTTCGCTGGATAAGTCATCAATAGGTTCAATCACGTCTACGATTTGATCCATGGCTTCGAAATCCTCATCAGCCACTTTGAAACTACTTTCACCACCAAAATACTTTTTCAGGAAGGGTAGGGTTGCAACGGTTAATACAGCAGAGGTGAGAAACCATGCCAAAGTTGCAGTGACAGGATCGTCCAAAAATCCAAGGAATCGGACAATGCCAACAAGTAGTCCACTGAATCCTAAAATCACAGCCATACCACTTGGAATCGCCCATTCGAGCGCCATTAGTATAATTCCACCAATCAAAAAAATCCAGGTAAGCGTTTCTCCGTCCATGATTCTTTAACTCTCATTCTATTGAACAGGTAGATACCAAATTGAGAGCAAAAAATCTCAACTTCTTGGCATTATATTTGCCAAATTATCATCATGAGTAAAACGGATGAAAAAGAGAAGCGTGGCCTGAAAAGCCTGAAAGAGACGCTGGTTAAAATTTTTGCTTTAAGTAAGCCGTATCGGGGTCGATTTTATACCGCAACGGTTTTGGTATTGATTGGTTCCGGGATTTGGCTTTCCGTTCCGTTAGGACTTCGTGAATTATTGGATGCTGTTTTTGAACAGGGTGATGAAAACCTGCTCAATCTTTTAGCTATCGGTTTGCTTGGGCTTTTTGTGCTTCAAGTCGTATTTACATTTACAGGAAATTACTTTTTAGAGTGGGTTGGAGAACGAGTAGTTACCGATCTGCGAAAAAAACTGTATGAACATCTACACTGTCTTGGGTTTCGGTTTTTCGCTGAGCGCAGATTGGGAGAGATCACTTCCCGGCTAACCAACGATGTAGGTTCCATCCGTACTGCCTTAACAGACTCACTTCCCCAATTGCTCACCATTTCTTTTTCTATGATTGGTTCGGTTTCATTGATGGTGTTGCTGAACTGGAGATTGAGCGCAGTGATTTTTGCTACTGTTCCTTTTGTCACGATAGCTACTCGATATTTTGGTCAGAAAATCAGAAAACTTTCCAGGGGAATTCAGGATGAGTTAGCCGATTCGACTGCGGTAGCCGAAGATGCTTTAGGTGCCGTAAGATTAGTCAAAGCATTTGTGAGGGAGGATTACGAAGTAGATCGATATTCTTCAGCCATAGAAAAGTTATTCAAAACTGTTCGTCGAAAAGTGGTACTTACTCAGTTCTTCTGGTCGGGAGTAGGAATCATGTTCATGGGCACTCTGGTAGTGATTTTTTGGTATGGGGGAAAAGAAGTACTTGCAGACCGACTTACTGCCGGAGATTTAGTCGCTTTCATTATTTACGCTTTGAATATATCCCGATCCATCAGTCAAACTTCGAGATTGTATACGGCAGTAAATACCGCAGCAGGTGCTTCAGAGCGTATATTTGAATTACTGGAAGAAGTTCCTGAAATCAAAGATCGAGAGGATGCTATAGAACTCGATCATATTGAAGGAAAGATTAGTGTGGAAGGATTGAATTTTGCTTATGAGGATGATCGCGCAATTCTAAAAGATATTTCCTTTGAAGTAGAAGCAGGGCAAACTATTGCATTGGTAGGGCCTAGTGGTGCGGGTAAAACTACGCTTCTCAATTTAATTCCAAGATTCTACGAAGCACAGGAGGGTAGTATCAAAGTGGATGGGAATGAAATAGAAGATGTTAAGGTGAAATCCTTACGAGAGCACATTTCGATTGTGCCTCAGGAAGTGCATTTATTTGGCACCAGCATCAAAGAAAATATCAAATACGGAAAACTGGATGCAACCGATGAAGAGATAGAATCGGCTGCAAGAGATGCCAATGCGCATGATTTCATTTCTGAAATCCCGAAGGCTTATGATGCAATGATCGGAGAAAAGGGAGTAAAGTTAAGTGGTGGCCAAAGACAGCGATTAGCAATTGCGAGAGCAATCCTGAAGAACCCAAAAATATTGCTTCTTGACGAAGCCACTTCTTCACTCGATTCTGAATCAGAAGCTCAGGTTCAGGATGCGTTGTACCGTTTGATGAAAGGTAGAACGACCTTTGTGATAGCGCACCGACTTTCAACGGTTCAGCATGCAGATCGAATTCTGGTGCTGGATAAAGGTGAGATTGTAGAAGATGGAACTCATCAACAGCTATTGGCATCAGGTGGGTTATATAGTCACTTGTATGAGCTGCAGTTCAGAGATTTGGATATGGATGCGGTTTGAAAATACTAAGCATTGAGCACTCTATGGTTGTCATTCCGGGCTTGACCCGGAATCTGTTAATACAGACTCGGTATTTAATAAAATTTATTCATATCTAAGTATCTTTATTCACAGATGCTGGTTCTTCGGAAGTATCCTCAGAATGATTGATTTGATTTCGGTTCTTCTTCCTCCAATGCTCTGCGTTGGAGGGTTTTTGTTGTTTTAGTTTTAAGCGAAGGATTAAAACCCTTCGCTTGTCATCCATGTATATGTCATATAACCTATCTAAGGGCAGGAAGGAATGACTTATTCAAAACTAATTATCCGCGTTATAAGCTTGAATGACTTCCGAATAACTCATGTCAACAAGTAAGCTACGGTCATCCAACACTTTAAGAAACTCTACCGGAACACTGGCATTATAAAGCCCAATTATTCCAGAATAAGAAAAGGTATCCAAAAAACCGGCAGATTGAAGAGAGTTCAGGTAAGTGATAGGAACACCACCATTAAATAACCCGATTACCCCGGAGTACGAGAATTCTTCCAGAAAGCCACTACTATTCATTTCATCAAGGTAAGAAGTAGGAACTCCCCCGTTAAATAATCCAATTACTCCTGAGTATGAGAAATCATCCAGATAACCCGCTTGTTGCATCTGATTCAAATATGGAATAGAAACTCCACCATTATATAATCCAATGAGTGCTGAGTACGAAAACTCATCGAGGTAACCAGCCTCACTCATTTGATCAAGATACTGGGTAGGAACATCTCCATTGTATAACCCGATAATTGCAGAATAGGAGAAATCGTCCAGATATCCGGCTGCATCCATTTGATTTAGATACTCAATAGGTACATTTCCATTATAAAGACCAATAATGGCTGAGTATGAAAATTCATTAAGGTAACCTGCGTCACTTAACGTAGTTAAATATTCAAGAGGTACACCGCCATTATACAATCCTTGTATTGCGCTTCCAGAGAATTGATTTGGAAAGGCTACATTGATTTGTTGGAGGTAGTCAAGGTATTCGGTATTTATCTGTTGTATTGCCGGAGGAGCCGGAGGAGCCGGGAAGCTTTGAATATCCGGTACATCAGGAGCTGCAAATTCCGGTACGTTTACTTCTACATTAAACCCATCATCATCAAACACAAATACGGAGGCGGGACCACCAATTAAAAACCATGCGCCTGCAATAGCTGAGAATAAAAGAATTGCGATTAGATTTCTCTTCCTACTTGGCTTTGGATAGTTAATGTCATCTTCAGGTAGTTGTTCTTGTCCTGGAATTTCATTGGCTTTTTCATCAATGTATTCATCAAGATCAAAGTCTGGTGAGTTTCCGCTGTTTCTGAATCTTTGTGCCATAATTGTTTAATTACTCATTTCCTGATACGCTTTAACAATATCATCTGTCTCAACTTTATCAAGTAAGCCAAGCTGCTCTAATTGTTGTAAAAAGCTGGTGGGAATTTTGGCGTCATGAAACTTTTGAAGGGATGAATCATCAAATTTTTCATTTAAACCCAATCTGGTAAGCTCTGATGAATATTCGATAAAACTGGAATTTACATCAAGGGCTTCTTCAGCTACTCTTTCTGCTCCCGATAGTTCAACCTCTCTTAGGTTTCGTAATTCTTCAAGCGCCTCCTGAATTCCAAGTTGACTCGCCTCACCTATTACTTCTCCAAATTCAGGTGAATTACCAATTCCTTCCAGAGCTTCCATTGCGGTTCTTAATGCAAATTCCCGGAGTTCATTCATTTCTTCCATATTTTCAAGTCCGGAAATGCTGCTTTCGAGTTCTTCAAGCTCACTTAACCGTTCGAGTTCTCCTAGTTCAGCAAGTCCTTCGAGCTCACTAAGTGATTCAAGTCCTTCCAAAGAGCTAAGCTCAGCAAGTTTTTCCAATTCGTTCATATTTACGACCTGAGCTCCATTTCCGGGATTAATTTCTATAACCAACGGGTCAGGAGCAGGGGCAACGTATCCAGCTTGATACTTTTCTATTCCAAAGATATTACCGTACACCTGTAGCGGGTTCCAATTATTGAAATAGAGAAGGGTAAGGATTCCAAATCCAAAGAGGAGTACAGTATTTCGAAACCAGCTTGATTTTTCCGGCTTAGTCTCCGACTCAAGCTGGTCATTATGTTTCCCGGAGTTTGCTTTTTCGTTGATGTATTCATCAAGATTAAAGCTACCAGGGTTTTGATTTCTATAAGAATTTCGTTCGCTCATTGTTAGTTATTTTGACCATCGATGCGGTAAGCATCAACAACAGATTGAGATGACATATTTTCTAATAATCCACGATCGGCTAGACCTTTGATAAATGAAATTGACACATTATTAGTATACAATCTTGAGATGGAAGTACTACCAAAATCATTCATTAATCCCTGATTTGCCAAATCAGCAATATAAGATGAGGGCACATTATTGGAATATAGTCGTGAGATGGAAGTTCCACCAAATTCATCTATTACCCCAGCGTTCTTAAGATCATTGATATATTCGAAAGGAACCTGATTTGAATATAAAGTAGAAATGGAACTGCTACCAAAGTTATCAAGTAGGTTAGCATCTTTGAGCTGTTCCAGATATTCAAAGGGTATATTATTAGTATACAATCTTGAGATTGAGGTTCCACCAAAATTATCAAGAATACCAGCCTGGCCCAGTCGATCAATATATTCGACCGGAACATTGTTTTGATATAATCTTGATAGGGAAGAGCTTCCAAAGTCATCCAGATATCCCAGCTCGTTAAGCGCAGCCATATAATCTGTGAAACTCATATCAAGATTTGAAACCCCCGGTTGAGGTTCCCGAACGGTTATTTCAGGGATATCGACATTAATATCTGGAATATCCACATTGATTGGAGGGATTTGAATATTTATGCCTCCTGCTTGCTGAGTTTGAGTGATTTCCTCACCAAAAAAGAAATTGTACGCGTTACTCGGACTCCAATCAAAGTACCATAGAAAGGAAGCGGCGCTAACCGCACAAATAAGGATCAGATTGCGGGTAAAAGAAGTGGATTCAATTTCCTGCTCTTCCGTATCCGGTTCCCGAGTCTGTTCCGATTGTTCAGCTAGGTAATTATCCAGATTAAAATCCGGATCTTCCTGGTTTGGTGATTTATTAAATCGTTGTTTTGACATAATTCAGTAATTTAGTTGCCCTCTGCTGCATATAAATCGACAATATCAACGAAACTAAGTTCGTCGATTAACCCTTTAGACTTTAATTCGTTAAGAAACTCGACTGTTACACCATTTTCAAAAAATTCGGTAATGTCTACAAAAGAAAGATTTCCTATATATCCATTTTCTTCCAGCTGTCTCAGATAACCCATAGATACATTAGCAGAATAAAACTCGGTGATATCAACGAAAGAGAGTTCATCAAGTATGCCAATTTCATTGAGCTGATCCAGGTATTCGAAAGGTACATTGTTCTCATAGAATTCTGTGATATCAACAAAAGAGAGGTCATTCAGATAACCTGCTTGATCTAATGCCTGCAAATATTCTATAGGAATTCTACTGTCATAGAACTCAGAGATATCTACAAAAGAGAATTCTCCAAGTAAGTTCGGTTCATCTAATGCTTCGAGATATGAAACCGGTACCCCTGAACTATAAAGCTGGCGTGCATCAAAACCGGAGAGTTTGTTATCTCCTATAAGATTTTTCTCTCTTAACTCAACCAGATAGTCAACTGCCGATCCTTCGGAAGGTTCAGCTGTTGTTTCAAATTCCGGAAATCGGGGAGCTTCGGAAACTACCGTTTGTTCTATATCTGGAGATGCCGTTTGGCCACCTTCCTCAAACACAAGAATCGGATTTTCCCCTTCAAAAAAATAGTTATACGCGTTGCGTGGACTCCAGTCAAACGTCCACAGGAAAATGGTTGTAATAACTGCTAAAACCAGCAACGAATTTTTGATAAGATCGGAACGTTCTTCAAAAACTTCTTCAATTTGATCTTCTGATTCGGGGTTTTGAGCCTTTTCGTTCAGGTAACCATCCAGATCGAAGTCAGAATCAAGATCATTTTTAAGTGGACGGTTTTTAAAATTTCCCTTTTGTGCCATAATATTTTTTTGGAAAGAGTTCTGTTGAAAGACGAGTATAGCACAGTGATTGTTTCAATTTAGCTCAAGGCTATAAAAAAAAGCCCTCCGTTATGGAGGGCTTTTCAAGGGCTTAATTTTTTGATTGCCCCTGCCAGAGCAATTCTGCTAGTTCAGCAATCTTTATGAATTCAGCCCTATAGCCCTGATCATCTTCACCTTTTCCGTACTTGGCAAGCTGAGTAACCATATCGAAGGTGGAGGTTCCTTTAAACTTAGAGTCTCTGAGCAACATCCCAAACGAAGCAACTGATGCTGCAAAAGATAGATTTTCAGAAAGCTCTGTGTTTAATTGTTTCTTATTCACAACTCTGGAAATTAATTCGCTGCGGTCTCCATCCGGTTGTTTGTAGCGGAGTTTCACGGTCATGATTTCATCACTGAACCCCCCAACAGGGTTTGTCGGAGTTTGATACTTGAGCGGGTCTACATCGGTAAGATTATTATCGATTTCAACTCCGGCAGGAATTACTTCATAAAGAGCTGTTACCGTATGTCCGGAACCAAGCTCTCCGGCATCTTTCTTATCATCATTGAAGTCTTCATCTGCTAATAAGCGATTTTCGTAACCAATCAAACGATACGCCTGAACGTTTTGAGGATTGAATTCTACCTGAATTTTAACATCTTTAGCAATCGTATGAAGAGTTCCACCCATTTCTGAAACGAGCACTTTTTTGGCTTCAAGCAAATTATCGATGTAATAGTAGTTTCCATTTCCGTGATTGGCGATTTTTTCCATTTTGGAATCTTTCAGATTTCCGGTTCCAAAACCCAATACAGAAAGAAATATCCCGTGTTCTCTCTTTTCTTCAATCAATTCTACCAAAGCTTCGTCATTAGAGACACCAACGTTGAAGTCTCCGTCGGTAGCAAGGATCACGCGATTATTGGCATCCTCCCGGAAGTTTTCCATAGCTACTTTATAAGCCTGCTGAATCCCTGCCGCTCCGGCAGTAGACCCGCCTGACTGGAGTTTATCTAAGGATTCCAGAATGGTTTCTTTATCATAGCCTGAGGTTGGAGGAAGTACCAGACCCGAACTTCCTGCATATACTACAATCGAGACATAATCTTCTTCCCGGAGCTGATTGACAAGTAGCTTAAATCCCCTTTTGAGAAGGGGGAGTTTGTCATAAGAACTCATTGATCCTGATACATCCAACAGAAAAACCAGGTTGCTTGGCGGGAGATTATCTGCTTCAATTCTTTCTCCCTGTATTCCAATTTGAACAAGGTGATGTTGAGAGTTCCAGGGAGCAGAAGCAACTTCAGTATGAACTGAAAAAGGGCTATCTCCAGTTGGTTCAGGATAGTTGTAATTGAAATAATTGATCATTTCCTCAATACGAACCGCATCCGATGGAGGAAGGTAGCCATCGGTAATCATCCTGCGAACATTTGAGTAGGAAGCCCCGTCAACGTCGATAGAGAATGTTGAAAGAGGTGTTTTCTGAGCCCAGTTAAATACGTTTTCAGAAATAGCATCGTATTGTTCGTTCACTAAGGGAGGGGCAGCATATAGGTTACCACTTCTCTGAATAGTAACTCCCGGGGAACTTTGAACCATAACAGATGAGCTTACTTTTTGGGACTCAGCATGATCTGCCTCAGCTGAAACAACTATTTCTTCTAATCCAAGTATTTCCGGTTTCAGTTGAATGACCAGATTTTGGACTCCTTCTTTCCCCACTGTGATCTTCTGCTCAATGGTGGCGTAACCAATGTATTTAACCATCAATGTATGAGTACCTGCAGGCACTACGAGTTTGAATTTTCCATCAATATCAGTTGAAGTATTTAGCTTTTCTTCCTTCACGTATATCAATACAGATGGAAGAGGCTCCTTTGTATCAAAATCTAAAACCACACCTGAGATAACAACTTGCAGGTTTTTCTCTTGATAGTTTGCAATGGATGATTCGAAAATGGGAGAGAGCGCGAAGAGTAACGTAGCAATCAGAAGCTTCATAATAACACCTCTTGGTTAATTAAAGATAACAGAGATACAATACCGGTATAGAACCGGGACTTGTATCACATGTGAATGTTATTAAGAGGAATAACTCCTGTGAAAATTCTTATCACATTTATTTTGTACTAAAAAAGTTATTTTTCCAGAATAGCTAATGAAAAAGCGGCAACTAAATGACTATAAAAAAATGTTGGAAAGAGTAGAGTTAATATCTCTTTCCAAAACAGGCTTAAATTCTGATCCCGTTAACATCTGGAATAGCTCTGAATAACGTTCAAAAACCTCAAAACGGAATTCATTGGGTAAATCAGGGAGCGTTTGACCGTCAAGTCCCTGAAAGTTCTGGCTCATCAGCCATTCTCTGAGAAATTCTTTTGATAATTGTTTTTGCGGTTCTGCATTAGCTTGCCGCTTTTCGTATCCATCCAGATAAAAGTAACGGGAAGAATCAGTAGTATGGACTTCATCAATTAACGTTAATTCCCCTTTGTACATACCGAACTCATATTTGGTGTCAACGAGAATTAATCCCTGCTGTGCGGCTATTTCAGTTCCACGTTCAAATAATTTGAAAGCTACATTTCTAATCTGGTCCCAAAGTTCTTCATCAACAATTCCTCGCTTCAAAATATCCGCTTCGGAAATATCCTCGTCGTGACCTTCGGTTGCTTTGGTAGCAGGAGTGAGGATTGGGTTAGGAAACCTTTGGTGTTCTACAATACCTTCAGGGAGTTGAACTCCACATAATGTTCTTAGTCCGGATTTATAGGTTCGCCATGCGTGCCCGGTTAAATAACCTCGAATTACTACTTCAATAGGAACTGGGGAGCATTTCTTGGCAATGGTAACGTTCGGGTGAGGAACGCTGAGAATATGCGTAGGGACAATATCCTTCACCTTTTCAAAAGAAAATGCAGCCATTTGATTTAAGATTTGCCCTTTAAAAGGAATAGCCTGGCGCATGATATAATCAAAAGCCGAAATACGATCAGTAACAACAATGCCCAGTTTTTCTGGAGTCAATTCATATACTTCACGAACTTTCCCTTTGTATTTTGATAAGCCCGGAACGCTGGTTTCAGTAATGCAATGATCAAGAGCTTCTTGTTTGCTAAATAAATTACTCACGCTGTTCAGGCTTTTTCTGTTGATCCCCGTTCTACAAGAATTGGATTAATAGAAGTTTGGAATAGTTTTTCATCAGGATTCTTGATAATTGCAGCAAGTCTGGCAGTTGCCTGTGTCCCAATGGTATGCATCTGCTGATCGATAGTGGTTAGATCCATGTACTTAGTCAGTTTGATATTATCATATCCCATGATAGCGATATCTTCGGGAACTTTGAGTCCAAGTTTAGATAGGGCGTGTAAAGCTCCAAGAGCCTGAGTATCATTGGCACAGAACACAGCATCAGGGAATTTGCCCATTTTATCAAATTTATAAATAGCCTCAAATCCTGTTTCTTCGGTAAATCCAGCATGTTTTGTTGTATCTCCGGCAACAAAAAGATCTTTATCGATCTTCATTTTGAAATTCTTAAGCCCATCTTTAAACCCACGTTCTCTCTCATCAGAAGATCTCGTTTTAACTGGAGTTGTAATCATCCCGATGTTCTGAAACCCTTTTTTGACCAGATGTTCTGCTGCCATATAACCGCCTTTATAGTCATTAACCATAAAATAATTATAGGAAGAGTGTGAAGCGTTAACAAGAACAACTGGCACCTGAGTAGACTGAAGATGTTTATGGATAGTTTCGCTTACATCAATCGAAAGAAGGATTAGTGCATCAGCAGTTCCACGATCAAAAAATCCAATAACTGCTTCCTCCGGATCCTTAGAGCCCGTGTTATATAAGATGATATCAAGATCCATTTTTTTTATTTCATCTTTTACTCCTTTCAATACCTCATTAAAGAAAGGGGTTGTAAAAGAGGGAACGGCTACGGCCAATAATTGAGGTTCTTTGCTGGCCAGTTTTCGGGCGCTCACCTGGGGTCTGAAATTCAGATCATCAATTGCCTTTTGAACCTTCGTTTTGGTCTCCTCAGAGACATTAGGAGAACTGTTTAATACTCTCGAAACCGTTGAAATTGCCACGCCTGCATTTTTGGCTACTTCATAAATAGTTACTTTTTTATTCATAAACCGTAGATAGAATACTTGGTTTTATTAAAAAATCGTGGGTATAGCTGTATTTAAGCTAATGAATTTAGCCCATGGAGTATAATCAACTTATAAAGAAGATGTAATCGCTTAAAAAAAAATATTTATTCCTTAACCTTGGAACTTTTGGTTGGCTTATTAGCATTATGATGGCATGTCTGTATTACTTCGCATACCATATACAATGCTTCGTCCGATTTATGAAAGAACATCGTTCCATAGATCGGTAATTGAGGAGATCCCCGATACAGATTTAAGACCTGCGTATTCTCATTGCCGTGCAATTACTCGCTTCTATGCGAAGACTTTTTATATGGCTACACGCTTCTTACCCAATGAAAAGCAAAGAAGCATTTTTGCAATCTATGGATTGTGCAGATATCTGGATAACCTTGTTGATGAGTTTGAAGATTTGGCAGAAAATCAAAGCCTCGATATCAATGAAATTGATAGCAAACTGAATTCCTTCAAACAAAGCCTTATTGCCATCTATAAAGGACAGAGATCTGAAGATCCAATTTTAGCGGCTTTTGCTGATACTCTTAAAAAATACAACATACCAATAGACCTCCCTTTTTTATTGATAGATGGAGTTCGTTCTGATTTAGATAAAAACAGATACAATAACTTTCAGGAGCTATATGATTATTCTTATAAAGTAGCATCAGTTGTTGGCTTGATGACCAGTAGAGTTTTTGGGTATGAGGATGAATCAGCGCTTGAATATGCCATAGACCTTGGAATTGCGATGCAGCTCACAAACATTCTGCGCGATGTTGGGGAAGACCTCGATCGGAATCGAATTTATCTTCCGGAAGATGAACTTGCCATGTTTGGTGTTACAGAGAGAGATCTACTTAATCGAGATAGTTCAGAAAACTTCATAGAGTTAATGAAGTTTCAGGTAAATCGAGCCAGAAAATATTACGAGAAAGCAGATAAAGGTATTTCAATGCTAAATAAAGATAGCCGCTTACCGGTGTATTTAGCCCGTTACAACTACAGCAGAATTCTCGATAAAATTGAAGAGAACAACTACGATGTATATAGCGAGCGAGCCTATTTAAACAGCTTTGAAAAATTTACCATTCTTCCCCGGATTTTTATAAAAATGAGAGTCGCGAGTTAGAATTAACTGGTAGAGAAAGAAGCCATTAATTTTTACTTTCCAAGAAAAGGATAACTATGGCTCAAATTAAAAAAGTACTAATCGCTAACAGGGGAGAAATTGCAGTTCGGGTAATACATACCTGTAGGGAACTTAACATTAAAAGTGTAGCAGTTTATTCCCGTCCAGATGAATTTGCACCTCATGTTCAACTTGCTGATGAATCTGTTTTTATAGGTGAAGCGGCTTCTTCAGAGAGTTACCTGGTAATGGATAAAATTATTGACGCGGTAAAGAAAACCGGAGCAGATGCAGTACATCCGGGATATGGATTCCTGAGTGAGAATGCAGAGTTTGCAGAACGTTGTAAGAAGGAGGGAATAATATTTATCGGGCCAGAACCTAAAGCTATTCGCTTGATGGGAGATAAAACCTCTGCAAGAGAGTTGGTTACCGAGTATGGGATACCAACACCTCCCGGACTAAAGAGTACTCTTGAAAGTATTGAAGAAGCAAGAGAAGTAGCCAAAGATGTTGGTTTTCCAATTTTGATAAAAGCTTCTGCCGGTGGTGGAGGTAAAGGCATGCGGATTGTGTATGATGAATCTGAATTTAATTCGAGTATAAAAGCGGCTAAATCTGAAGCAAAAAATGCTTTTGGTGATGACAGGGTTTATATCGAAAAATACTTGGAGGAGCCCCGGCATATTGAGTTTCAAATAATGGCTGATACTCATGGAAATGTAGTTCATGTATTTGATCGGGAATGTTCAATCCAACGGCGGCATCAAAAAGTAATCGAAGAAGCCCCAAGTACTTTACTCACAGATGAACTTCGTGCAGAAATGGCTAAAGCTGCGATTAAAGCCGCAAAATCCTGCGACTATGTAGGCGCGGGAACCATTGAATTTTTGGTAGACAAACACATGAATTTTTATTTTCTGGAGATGAACACCCGTCTCCAGGTAGAACATCCTGTCACAGAAATGATTTCCGGATTAGACTTAGTAGCTGCTCAGATTGCAGTGGCTGAGGGTAAGGAACTCCCCTTTAAACAAGAAGACATCCAAAAAACGGGACATGCGATCGAATGTCGGATTTATGCAGAAGATCCTGAGAATAATTTCCTGCCTAGTACTGGACTTTTAAAGAAGCATCGAATTCCGTCCGGAACAGGTGTGCGGGTTGATGCCGGAGTTGAAGAAGGTCAGGAGGTTACGATCAATTATGACCCAATGATATCTAAATTGACTGTTTTCGGTTATGACAGGGAGGATTCCCGAAAAAAAATGCTTAGAGCATTACAGGAATATGAAATCACAGGTTGTAAAACCACCATTCCATTTTGTGAGTATACACTTAAACATGATGCGTTTATTTCCGGTAAATATGATACACACTTTGTGAAAGATCACTTTAATCACAAGGAGTTAAGCAAGGGAGCTTCTGATGAAATTATTGGATTAGTTGCAGCATTATTAAAACAAAACCAACAAACCGAAAACATTTTAGTTGAATCAATTAAAACAGAGGAATCGAGATGGTGGAGTAACCGTCGTTAATATGAATACAGAAAAAAAAGAACTCTTTGAGCAATTAAATAAACTCGATACAGAGCAAAAAAACGAAAATACTAAAACAATTGATTTGGCAGAACCTCTGGAGATTGCCAGATTGATGAATCAGGAAGATCAAAAAGTTGCCGAACAGGTAAGCACACGTCTAAGTGAGATTTCTGAAGCGATTGAGCTTGTTAGTGAAAGTTTCGCTTTGGGAGGTAGGTTACTTTACTTTGGAGCCGGAACCAGTGGCAGACTTGGAGTGCTAGATGCATCTGAATGCCCGCCAACTTTTGGAGCTGATCCTGAGCAGGTTCAGGGATTTATTGCAGGTGGAAAAGAAGCCATGTATGTAGCTCAGGAAGGTGCTGAAGATTCAGAAGAAATTGGAGCTACCGATTTAACCAAAGCTCAGGCTACCAACATTGATGTTGTTTGTGGATTGGCTGCCAGTGGTAGAACCCCGTATGTGCTAGGTGCACTAAAAAAAGCACAGGAACTTGGAATAAAAACCATATTCATCACTACTGTGCCTAAACTTCAACTATCAATTCCGGCTGATATTGTAATTGATGTCCCGGTAGGCCCCGAAGTTATTATGGGAAGCACACGTTTAAAAAGTGGTACCGCACAAAAAATGGTTTTAAATATGATTACAACCGGAGCTTTCATAAGGCAAGGAAAAGTTCTGGAAAATGTGATGGTAGATTTGAAACTCTCAAACAAAAAACTTGAAGAACGTGCTAAACGAATTATAATGAGTTTTGGGAACGTATCTTATGAGCAATCAGAAGAACTAATTTCTTCATCTGGAGGACATGTTAAAACAGCGTTGGTAATGTCGTTATTAAAAGTATCTAAAGAAGAAGCTTCCAAATTATTAAAAGAGAACAATGGGTTTATCAGGAAAGCACTTCAGCAAGCAGAGTAATGAGCAAAGTTCTATTCAGTATTTATGTTTGGACATGCTATGTGGTGTTATTTCTAATTTTTTTTGTACTGATATCACTCATTTTCTTGTTCACATTCCCATTCGATAAATACCGGCGTATCCCCAATAAAGTGTTGGGAGTAATGGCAGGTTTCATGGTTCGTTTAAGCCCCGGTTGGAAAATTAAAGTGACCGGTCAAGAGAAATATGATCGGTCGAAACCTACCATATTCATCGCAAATCACGAAAGTTTTATTGACATACCACTTCTGTATGAGTTACCATGGAGAATGAAATGGGTTGTTAAACATAGTATGGTTTATATCCCTGTGATGGGTTGGATGGTTAAGCTAACCGGGCAGTTAACAATTAATCGATCCAATAAATCTGCTCTAAAAAAACTGTCCAATTTAGTGCAACCTCTAAAAGATCTGGTACCGGTAATGATTTTTCCGGAAGGCACGCGTTCGTTGGATGGTGAAATCCAATCATTTAAAAATGGTGCCTTTTTAGTGGCTATGGAACATGGATTTAATCTACAGCCCGTTGTGGTTGATGGCCCTTATCGTATTTTAAAGTCCGGTTCGAAATTACTTTCACCAAAAGGTAATTTGAACATCTCTGTACTTGATCCTATTGATGTAAGCCGTTTCGACAATATGAGTGATTTGAAAACGTATGCAAGAGATAAGATTATTGAAGAGCAACAGCGACTTAGAAATTCTTGAGAAAAAAAATAATAGATACCTTACTTTCATCGCCTCATTACCATCACAGAGTAATGGCATCTGTTATTGTTGCTCAGCTGATAATCATTTCTGTGTTCAGGTTATGGCCCGAAATGGAATATGAACGACCAGTATTCGATAGCTTTGAAAAAGAAGCAATTATTGTGGAAGAGATGATTGTTACACGGCAAGCCAATGCCCCTGCATCTCCACCAAAACCCCAGGTTCCTATCCCTGTACCAAATGATGAGGTTATTGAAGAGGATATTCTGGAATTCACGGAATTGGATGACTTATTGAATACTGATCCTCTCAGTGAGTCGATTACGACAGGGCAGAGGGGGGACGAGGAGCTGATATCAGGAAATCCTGATCGTCCGCCAAGAGTAGTAAAAATTGTAGAGCCTGTTATTCCCGATGAAGCTAAACGGGCAGAAATCAAAGCAGTTATAGCTGTGAATTTCACAGTGCTTTCAGATGGAACGGTAAAAGAAGCCTATATTGCAGAAATTCGGCTTTATGATCAGAATGGAGAAGATTATAATGTTGTAGGTGATATCGGATATGGACTTTTGGAAGCCACATTAGAAGCTGCGTACCAATGGAGGTTTCGCCCTGCTACCGATGATGGGGAGAAAGTTGGGGCTTATACTCAGGATGTGTTCACTTTTGGCTTTTAAACATTGCTAAGGGATAGGAATAATTCTATCTTTGCCGCCCTTATTGATTTTCAACGGAGAGGTGCCGGAGCGGTCGAACGGGCTCGCCTGGAAAGCGTGTGTGCCTCACAAGGGTACCGAGGGTTCTGCCGAAGGCATCCCTGCGGGAGAATCCCTCCCAAATGTTATGATATATTACGCCTATATTTTAAAAAGTAATTATGATGGGACTTACTATTATGGTAGTTCATCGGATGTTATATCAAGATTAAAAGCTCATAATAAAGGCAAGTCCAGATATACAAAGGGTAGGAGACCCTGGGAATTGCATTACAAGGAAGAGTTTAAAACCAGAACTGAAGCTGTGCAAAGAGAGAGGTTCTTTAAAAGTATTGATGGGAGAAATTGGTTGTTGGAGAATCAAATCATAACACGGAAAGAATGAGATCAAGATAGATTTCCATTGCTAAGGGATAGGAATAATTCTATCTTTGCCGCCCTTATTGATTTTCAACGGAGAGGTGCCGGAGCGGTCGAACGGGCTCGCCTGGAAAGCGTGTGTGCCTCACAAGGGTACCGAGGGTTCTGCCGAAGGCATCCCTGCGGGAGAATCCCTCCCAAATGTTATGATATATTACGCCTATATTTTAAAAAGTAATTATGATGGGACTTACTATTATGGTAGTTCATCGGATGTTATATCAAGATTAAAAGCTCATAATAAAGGCAAGTCCAGATATACAAAGGGTAGGAGACCCTGGGAATTGCATTACAAGGAAGAGTTTAAAACCAGAACTGAAGCTGTGCAAAGAGAGAGGTTCTTTAAAAGTATTGATGGGAGAAATTGGTTGTTGGAGAATCAAATCATAACACGGAAAGAATGAGATCAAGATAGATTTCCATTGCTAAGGGATAGGAATAATTCTATCTTTGCCGCCCTTATTGATTTTCAACGGAGAGGTGCCGGAGCGGTCGAACGGGCTCGCCTGGAAAGCGTGTGTGCCTCACAAGGGTACCGAGGGTTCGAATCCCTCCCTCTCCGCATAGTTATCTCAAAATCAAAAGAGTTAAGATTCTTAGTGTAGTAGCTTACTAGCGCTACTTAGAACTGAGGTAAAAAAACACCGGGGTTCTGCCGGGGGAATCTTTACCCCTCATCTTTCCCTCTTTTTTTCCTATCCAAAACTTAACGCAAATAAATTACAGACTTTAAGTTTTTATTTGATAATTTGAGGCATCAATAACTCAAGATGGCTTAGGTTTTTCGCGGTACAACTATTATTGCAATTTAATTTTGTTTCAGACCTTCCTTTCTTAGGTTTTCATATAACATAAACTGAATGCCGATTTCAACAATAAACTCAAATTTATAACAGATGCGTAATTTTAAGCTGTTAACAATCTGGGGTTTAGCTCTCGTCCTGATTACAGGATGCGAGGTTCCTAAAAAACCAGATTTTACAACCTCACATACATTAGAAGCACCCATACTGATCAATAAAGAGTTTCAGTTCCTTGGCGGGGGAGGATCAGTAGAAGTACTGATTGATACCACTAAAGGGGAATTCGATTCACTTTTCACCTTAGATCCAACAAATAGTCTTATCAGTATATCAAAAGAAGAAGATTTTGATTTCGGGGATTTAAACGATGCGATTCCGGAAATCAGTACTGATGAAACAAGCTTCAATTCTCAGGTAGGAGAACTTGAGCTGGGAAGTTTTTCTTCTAGTGCCGGGAATCTTGGTGAAGCTAACTTTGAAGATCTAACTGGAATTGGTGCAGGTACTGTCTCTGCTGGAGATCCTGTTCCTCCTCAGGTTATATCCCCAAGTGTAACAATTGATTTAGATACAGATTTCTTTGAAAGTGCAACCTTCAAAAGCGGTTCTCTTGATATAGTTCTTGAGAATAACCTGGGATATAATTTAGATGACATCTCTATTACCCTTATTTCTGATCCAGATCCAAATGTAGGTGGAGATGAAACTGATCTAGTTAATAACGGAACCGGAGCCTTATCTGATGGAAATCAAGCAACGGTAAGTTTGCCTTTTAATAATGGAGATCAACTTGCAAACCCACAGGTAAGGGTTTCGATTGCATGGACTTCGTCTGTAAACCCGGCTAGTGCAGATTATCAGGAATTTCAAAGATCTCCTGTTTCTTTAGTTGTAGTATCTGCGGGTGGCAACAATCTTATTGCGTCTCAGGTAACTGCTGCCCTGGAAGGTCAGGATTTCTCAACCAGCAGCACTACTACTTTTGATGCTACCGAATTTGTGTTTTCTGATCCTTCTCATTATGTAGAATTGGAATCAGGAATTATAAATATCGATCCGATTGTGAATGGACTCGATCTTACCATTGACTCTCTGATTATATCATTCCCAAATATTCGAAGAGGGCCTAATTATTTGCCAGGTGATTCTTTAAGAATAAGATATATCCCGGGATTGGATCAGATTCAAAGAAGTTCAACCTCTCCTGCAAAAGAAAGAGACTTGGCTGGCTTTAGATTGTATGCACTGAATAATGAGATTGAGTACAATATTTATGCCGTAACTGAGAATACTCAGGATGCCGCACCCGGAGATCAAACCAGGGTTATCAACGAAAATGACGAGATAAGCTCTGCTGTTTCTATAGAAAACCTGAGGATTGCGGAAGCTTTTGGAGAAATTGTTGCTCAAAATGTAATTCTTGGTGATGATGATCCTTCTAATGGAACGGATGTTCTTGATCTCTTTAACGAAACCGAAGTTGAATTAATCGAAATTGATGGTTTAGAAGATTTATCATCTCAGATTAGTGGACTGCAATTCACACAGGCATCGTTAAGTATTAATTATGAATCGAATATTGGCGTTCCAACTACCATTTATGGAGCCTTTCTGGGTGTTAATGGGGACGGAGAAGAAGTTTATTTAAATGGAAAGGAAGGTGGAAACGCGGAAGTTTTTTCTACTGATCCTATTGATGGTTTACAAGTTAACGGAGTTCAGATTCCGGCAGATTCATTAATCAAATTTGAATTGGAAACCAGTAATTCCGGTCTTCAAATGTTCTCTTTGGTATTCGATTCTACAAATTCTACTGTAAATGAATTTTTGAATAACCTACCGAGTGAAATAAGATTTATTGGTAAAGCAGTAGTAAATGAAGACGGAACCGAAGCAACTATTTCCACACCTCTGGATTTTGACCCCGCATTCAGCATCGATTTGCCTCTGGCATTCAGAACCACAGAAGAAACGGTATTTACAGACACTACTGAAACAGATGCCCTTCAGGATCTTCCAACTCCAGAAGATGAAGCGAACTTCTCTGAAGGTTTGTTAGTACTGAGTTATGAAAATGGCTTACCGCTTGGGTTTAGTTTAAGCCTTACCTTTTTGGATGAAAATGATGCGGTTGTTACAACCTTACCACAAGACGCTTCAACCGGAGGTCAATACGATCTTACAGGGGCTATTGTAAATGAAATAACCCGCTTTGCAGAGACTCCTTCTTCAGGCAATATTCAGATTGCTTTAACCGATGCGCAATTAAGTGAGCTTTACCGGACTACTTCAATCATTATTGAATCGAATCTGAGAACAAGCCTGAATGAAGAGGTTAAGTTCAAAGCCACGGACTCAATAAAATTGAGTGTGAGCGCGAAAATCAGCATTCAAAATACCGTAAACTAAAGGAAGCAGAATAATGAAAAATTTAAGACTCATTTTTACGATTTGTTTTGCACTTTCAGCTGCTTCCTTAGTAGCTCAAAGCAGGCACTATAGTTCAGCCACTCTTGGTATGGGTGGTGGTGGAACTGCATTTATCGATGGATATCATGCAAATTTCCTGAACCCGGCAAACCTGATGATTGATAATACGGGAAGGAAACCAAAGCGAAGTATTGGGTTAATTGGTGGTATTGGATTCAGAGCTGGAGGTACACTTCTTAATTTCGATGTGTATGACCAGTACTTAACTAAGGGACTTACTATTAATGGACAAACCCGCGTTGACATGTTAAACGATTGGTTTGGTGCGGATCAGAATAATACCAGAGACCTTGCCGCGACATTTTCTGTTGTACCCCTTGGCTTTTCTAACAGAGGGAACAAAATGGCGTTTAGTTTTGCAACACGGGTTAGGACAACTCAGGATATTACTGTTAACAAAGGTTTGATGGAACTAGCTTTTTACGGGTTCGATTCCGACCAGTTTGGCACTCCGGGAGTACCAATTAACTTTAATTCCAGAACATTATCGTATGCAGCCTTCTCTGTTGGGTACGCAATGGAGCTACCTGTTCCTTTAACTGGTTTGATAGAGAAGCTTCCATTTATCAACGGGATAAAGCTTTACGCAGGTGTTGCTCCAAAATATCTGGTGGGTATTCAATCAACTGAGCTGGATTTTACCTCAACTCTTACCGTTGACCCCGTAACAGGTTCAAGTGAGGGAGGGATATCTCATGATTTCGAGTATTCTCTGTTCACCTATGGAGATTTGTCTTCGCAATTATCCGATTATGCAGCTGCACGCGAATTAGATCCGGATGCTAAACTGGATGATTTTCTGGATTATGATGGTTCTGATGCCGGGACTTTAGGTTCAGGTTTTGGGCTTGATCTTGGTGTAACTGCTGAGATAGATGTTTCTCTTCCAGCTCTTGGAATACTTGGTAAGAAACAAGTACTAAGGCTTGCAATGTCAATTACTGACTTGGGTAGTATCAGCTATGATGAAAACCCATCCCGTGTTACCGCCGCAGGTATAGCTAATATAGATGGTGATGTTGGTGATAAAACTCCGAGTGAATATTTTGAAGATCTTGCGGATAGTCTTCAGAATGATGTATACGGAGGATTTACTTCGCAATCTACTGAAGCTCAAAAATACAGTCTGCCCGGAATGTATAACTTTGGAGCAGCTCTAACTCTTGGTAAACTAACTACTACACTTGACTATGGTTTTGGCTTCAATGACATAGGAACGAATAGTGAACGTAGTGTTCTTACTTTAGGAGCTGAATATAGATTCCTTAATTTTATTCCTATAAGAGTTGGAACCAGATTAGGGGGATATTCTTCTACGGCCTACTCTGTTGGAGCAGGAATTGATTTTAGGTTCTTTGAATTCACTGTAGCTGCTTCCACAGTAGCGAACTCAGCCGAAAATGGCAGCTCTGCAACTGTAGCATGGAGTGGATTGGTATTCCGTTTCTAGATATAAACTACTAGCGTATTTAAACCTCATGCAGTTTCTGCATGAGGTTTTTTTATGTGGCAAAATCGAGTCGATTGATACTTATTTCTTCAGGCAGCTCTCTGCTTTCTAGCAAATACTTTTTCATATATTCTGCGAGATAAGCTGAATAGAGTAGCCCCTTAGAGCCTAATCCTGCAAATATATACATATTTTGGTGGGAGGGATGCTCACCCAGAATGGGCATTCTATTTGGAGAAGAAGCTCGCACTCCCGCCCATTGATGAACTACCTTGGAATTACTATGTAATTGAGGAAGAACTTTATGAAATCGACCGAGAAGATAATCAAGGCCTTGTTGATCTGCATTTTCATTGTCAAAGGAATGTTCGTAGGTACTACCCAGAACAAAATGAGTTGGGTTCATTGAAGTCATGTATCCACGTGCTGAAATAGCATGTTTGAAGGTTAATGGAGATTCAGGCTCCAAAACAGCTAATTGACCTTTGACAGGGTGAATAGTCAGGTCTTTCCAAAACCTCGTTTTAATAGTAGATGCTCCGGTAGCAAAGACTACGTGTTTAGCTTTGATGGAGTCTATATTAGTAAAGTTTAGCCGCCACAAGTCGTTTCTCTTTTCTAAAGAATAATTTCTGTCATAAACCTGATGGATGCTTTGCTGAGAAAGATAATCAGCAAAAGATTTTAAATAGGTAGTAATATCCACGGTTAATCCGATGGGCAGCCAAACACCTCCATCTACACAATTTATTCCGGGATGAAATGCTTTTAATTCGTCCTCATCTTTCCATTCGATCCAGCCTTCCGGCCAATCCTGAGAATGAAAATTTTCATTCATTCTGGTGGCAATTTTTCCTTCCATAGCAGGTCGGAGCACCCCTGTTCGTTTATAAAATTGAACGGGAGAGGTATTCTGAATTAATTCCAAATTCGCAAGAACTTTAGTATAACAGAGTTCTGCTTCCCATGATTTAGATGCATACCTGCCTGTTGCCGGATTGACCAACCCAAGGGGAGTACCTGATGCACCTGCTGCGACTCCATTAGGATCAACCAGACAAATAGATACACCTTCTTTCGAAAGCTCATAAGCAAGTGAAATACCGGCAAGACCAGCTCCCAGAATGCAAAAGTCGAAGTAATTTCTCATTCAACTAGTTCTCTTTTGACTGAGCCCGAAGAGATAAACGTTACTCCCGCATCTTTCATCACATTAATAGAAGCTGCTTCAGAACCGTTCAGATCTATCGCCTTAACCGCGTCATCAATTAAAAAAACTTCATAGCCCAATTTTATGGCGTCCAGAGCGGACCATTTCACACAAAAGTCAGTTGCTAATCCACACAGAAAAAGCTTTTTAATTTCAAGTGACGAAAGGAAGCCATCCAATCCTGTTTTAGTTTGGTGGTCATTTTCAAAAAAGGCAGAATAGGAGTCGATTTCTTTGCGAAATCCTTTTCTGACTATTATCCGTGTTTCATTCGTTTTTAAATCCGGGTGAAATTCTGCGCCGTGAGTTCCTTGCACACAATGATCCGGCCATAAAACCTGTTCGCCATAATCCATTGAAACAGTTTCATAGGCTGATTTTTTTTTGGTGATTTGAAGCAAATGAAGAATGATCCAGAGGATGCCAGTCCTGCGTTTGAATCACTTGTTTAAAATAGGGGAGAAGCGTGTTGATGGTGGGTACAATTGTATCACCTTGGGGAACTGCAAGTTTTCCACCCGGACAAAAATCATTTTGAACATCAATAATCAATAATGCGTCCATTAGTTATTCTCCTTAATTAATCGGTCTCTTAGCTCTCCAAGTTTCCGGCTGATGCCAACCTTGTATACATGAGGGTTATCAAATCTTCTGTGTTCCTGACTCAATTTTTGCAAACGGGATTTAGCATACGCTGCACTTTCCTGAGCGGAAGGCAATGAAATTTGTAGCTCTCCACTGGCTATAACTTTGGACGGCAACTCAGTAGCTTCAAAATCTTTAGTTGAGGTTGTTTTAGTAGGAAAGTGGGGGTGCTGAATTGTCGTAGCAGATTCTTCGTCAAATAAAAGGATTCCATCACAATAGAAAGTGCCATCATTATTCAAGTAACGGATTACTTTTTTTGAAGCTGGGAGTGTAATCTTTTCAACATTCTCAGAAATCTTAAGGGTTGGTTTGCCTGCAACAGAACTAAGTTTATAAACCCCATCCAAAGCGGGGTTATCATAAGCCGTAATCAATTTTGTTCCTACACCAAATAGGTCTATGGGTGCTTTCTGCTCAGTCAGACTTTTGATCAGGAATTCATCAAGCTGATTGGATGCGGCTATCTTAACGTAACTTAAACCGGCTTCATCAAGCTGTTTACGTGCTTTTTTTGAAATATAAGCAAGGTCTCCACTGTCTAAACGAACAGCCTTTAGTTTATGCCCTTTTGCCTCTAGTTCTTTTCCAACTTTAATCGCATTTGGAATACCACTTTTAAGAGTGTCGTAAGTATCAACCAGCAATACCGTAGAATCGGGGTAATGCTCCGCATAAGTTCTGAACGCGGTAAGTTCATCATCAAAAGCCTGAATCCAGGAATGGGCCATAGTTCCGCTCACATCCAATCCAAAAAGAAGACCGGAATATACGTTTGAGGTTCCATTCAATCCGCCAATAACGGAAGCTTTACTGCCGTGAATACCTCCCAATCCCTGAGCTCTTCGTAATCCGAAATCTAAAACGATTTTATCACCGGCTACTTCTCTTATTCTTGCTGCTTTCGTTGCAATCAAAGACTCATAATTGAGGATATTGAGTAATAATGTTTCAATAATTTGACCTTCCAGAATATTTCCCTCAACCCTGAGTACAGGTTCATTCGGAAAAATGATTTCTCCTTCTTTAACGGAATAAATATCCCCTTTGAATTCAAAGGTTGAGAGAAATTTTAAGAAAGGATCTTTGAATCCCTGTTCTTTTAGGAAAGCAATTTCTGCTTTTGTGAAGCGAAAATCTTTTAGCAGTTCCAGAAAATCTGTTAAGCCTGCAAATACCACATAACCTCCGTCAAAAGGGCATTTCCTGAAGAAATAATCAAAGGTAGCTTTCTGAGCATGTTTCCCGGATAGAAAATATCCCTGGGCCATAGTGAGCTCATAAAAGTCGGTATAGATGGCTGGGTATTTTGGATACATAGATTCTGTAGTGAAAATAAAAAAAGCTTCCTGAAAATCAGAAAGCCTTTTGGTTATAAATAGTTCAATGGATCAACCACGGTAGTTTCTGCGCTCGATCAATTTTTTGATTTTCTTGTTGCCAATCCAAACCTTTTGGTTGGTTTCTACATTTACAAGTTCCAGATTTACAGTATAGAACACAGCAAGTGTACGATTATCTACGGCTTCATCTACAATGGAATTGATATTTCCAATCATCATAAAATCAGCTCCGAGCTCTTGCGCCATCTTCTTAGTTGTTTCGTAAGAAGCATTGGTTTGTTGGTCAGCGCGTTCTTCACGTACCTGTTGGCGTTCTTGAGAGCTTGCTACTACGGAAACCGAGCCTGAGTTCACAAAAGCTCGTTCCATTTCCTTGGTGAATACTTCTGTATCTATGTGCTCCATGCTTTCATTTCGAACTCTGCCCAGTATGAGAACAGGTGGCTGTTGGTTGTTTCTGCTGAATTGATTGAGCCATGGCTTTGTGAGGGCGTCGCTGATCATTTCTTCTGCCACGAGACGGGCATCAGTGTCGTTCCATTTTCCGGAAAGATCAGTGGTTGAGCCGGGATCAATCCGGGTAACTTCGTTCGAAGGGCGGCAAGCGGTTATTAGCATTGCCAGCATAATGATGCTTAAAAAAGAATATTTCATAGCGGTGATTTGTTTGTTTTTAGTATTAATGTTCATTTTGAATAAATAGATTCGATAAGTTCCAGTTCTGTATTTTCAGTGATATCAACTTCATACTCCTCAGAGTAGAGCACTCTGCCTGTATTTGAAAGATATTCAAGCGTTACCTTATTCGTGCCTGGCGGTAATTTTATTACATTCATCCATGCTTGTCCGGGTAGGGTTTGCCAGCCTCTTAAATCTGCTTTCTCGCTTGCTTCCTTAAAAATGAAGCTGGCAATACTTGCTAACAGACCCAGGTTCTCGTTTTCATCTTCTATCACTTTTGTGATGAACTTTGATCCCCCGGCTTTAATCAGAGATCGTAATAATGCTCTGGTATATATGATGGGTTGCTTAGCTTGGTAAACATCTTTGGAAACCAAGTCCATTTCTTCAATCAGGTGGAGGTTTATATCTTCTTTTCCATTTATGTTCACCCGGACTCCGGAAACCTGGGTTGGGTATAACTCAATAGAAGGAAAAGAGAACTTTAAATAATAATCTTCATCCCAAAGCCTGATATCCTGCTGAAATTTGATGGGAGACTGCCCCGTAAAGCTGGTTAGTAAAACGTTATAGGATTCAGGTTCTCGGATTTGAGCAAGATTGGAAACATCAAAGGGCGCATAATTTCCAAGCTCAGCTTGTTCTTTAAGAGCTATTCTAAGCTTCTCAAATTCAATCCTAGCATTGTCAGGTCGCCCTGTTTTTGCATACAAAACCGCCGACAAATAATGGCTGAAAGCGCTGTTCTGAATATTTACTTTGCCCGAGGACCACTCTGCTTTACCTGTTGTATCCGCTTTTGATAGAGCGTCTGCAAGGCCTTTAATCTTAATATCCAGTTGTTCCATTTTGAACGACATCCTGCGGGTTTCAACCAATGCGCCTTCCCAGTCTTTCTGATGAACATAATTCAAGGCTTTAAATGCATTCAGATAGATGTTTTCGTAAGGTTCACCATCGTAAGCCAGTTTGTTATCGTTGCTTAAAAAAGATGCGAATCCTCTGCTTATACTCTTGGTATAGTTATTTTCGATTTCAATCTCAGCTCGGTTCAGAAAGGCGGTGCTTGAATCGTAATGCCCCGAGAAATGATAAATTATTCCGTTTTCGAGGTTCCAAAGAACCTTGTCTTTCGATCGGTAAAGGTTTTTATCGTCAAACTTGTTGAGGAGCAGTTGTGAGCGCTCATAATTCCCATCAGTAAATGAATCCCGAAGTTCATACTGGGCATCGTCCAGCATATACGAATGGCATCCAATAGATAAAAAAATAACCCCTGCCAAAAACAGCTTTGATATAAAGCGATAGATATGATTATTCCCAGATAGCATTTTAAATTTCTAAGCTTCTCCCATAAGTTATAAATCCCGTTTGTATATTTGCATGATGATTGAGCCCGAACAAATGTACGTTAAAAAAAATCCGTTGTTATATCACATTTTAGTGCTAGTAGTTGCTCTCACTTTTTTGTCTTGTGCAACCCCTTCAGCTCCATCCGGTGGACCTAGTGACCAGAGTGGTCCGGAAATTCTGGAAACGAAACCGGCATCAGGCACTACGAATTTTAAAGGGAATAGGTTTGAGTTTCAATTTTCTGAATTTGTGAGTCGCGCCTCCATTCAGAATAACATTACCGTAGAACCTGATCTGGGTCTGGAATATAAAACCAGCTGGAAGCGAAAAAGGTTAATTATTGAGTTTGAAGACGAATTACCGGATTCAACGACAATTATTTTAACATTAGGAGCTGATATAACCGATACTAAGCGAAATAAAATTGGGTCACCAATAACGTTAGCAGTTTCTACCGGAGATGAGATTGACCAGGGAACGCTTACCGGAAGGATCAGAGTCGCCCATACCGGCGAAGCAGCCGAAGGAGCTAAGGTTTTGCTATATAGATCTCCAATTGATCTCAGTGCAAAAGCAAGTTATCAGGCTCAAACGGATACCGGTGGAGTATTTAACTTCTCGTATTTGAGAGAGGGGAACTATCAGGCTTTGTATGTGGATGATCGCAATCGTAATAAGATTTGGGATCAGGGAAGTGAAGCAGCTCAGCCTTTCAACAAAGAAATCATTGAGTTGGAAAAAGCAGGCTCTGACACTCTGAATATGTTATACATTGTACTACGGGATTCTTTAGCTCCAAAATTGCAAGGTGTTGGATTGTTCTCTTCCAAAAGAATGCGCTTACGATTTAATGAGAATATTGAACTTAAGAATAATGCTTCTCTAACAGTATTGGACTCTCTGGGGAATACTTATTCTGAGTCGTACCCGCTCTACATTTCAGAAAAAGACTCTTACGTTCTTTTCGCTCAGAGTGAAGAAGACCTCAACGAAAATGCTTTGTATTCTCTTTCTCTTGAGGGAATTACCGATGAGTTTGGAAATGCATCACTTGCAGATGGAATCGAATTTGAAGGAAGCGCTCAGGAAGACACCACACTACAAAGAATTATTGAGCATCGAACCAAAAACGGAATATTTCCTTCTCAAGCTATTGAAGTGTTGTACGCTGCTCCTGTTAACGATCCAATGATAACCGATTCCATAGTAGTAGTTGAAGGGAATGTCTCTTTTAATGATTGGCCTGCCATTAAAACAGAGCGAAATGTACTGTTTATTGAGCCACAGGAAGAGACCTGGGTTGAAGGGATAGATTACCAGTTTTTGATATGGAATCCTGCAACTCAACGAAGACAACTGCTGGAACCCGAAATATGGGACATCCCCGAACTGGGAGAAGTAAGTCTCTCATTGACAGATGAAGATTCTACCAGCATGATCTCATTTTCGTTAATCAATGAAAATATTGGTTTTGAAATAGATTCTGTTTTTACTGGCTCCATTATCCTGCAAAACCTTGCTCCGGTAAGTTATCAGCTCATCGTTTTTAGAGATGAGAATGGAAATAACCAATGGGATAGTGGAAGTATTATTCCTTTTGAAGCTCCTGAGCCTTATTATCTGCAACGAAATATAAATGTGCGAAGTGGCTTTACTTCAGAAATCTTTATCGAGTTTTAATGAAAGAACTAATAACTCAATACATTCCAGAAATTTGGCATTTACCGATCATAATAGGGCTGGTACTAATAGTCACTATAATTATAGCGTCTTTAACCAGGAGGTTGTTTAACAAGGCAATTAAGAAGGCAGAGCTTGGAGAAAGTGAAGCGCATGATTTGACGAATCTTAAGTTTTTAAAACGAGGAGTTTCGGTAATCATTTATTTAACGGGTATTAGCTTTGCTATTTATATGATACCAACTCTTAGAGTGGTTGCCACCTCGTTACTAGCAGGTGCCGGTTTATTTGCTATTGCAATTGGCTTTGCTTCTCAACAAGCACTTTCAAACATTGTTGGCGGGGTTTTTATAGTGATTTTTAAACCCTATAAAATCAACGACAGGCTGCAAATCCGAACAGATTTAACCGGTGTTGTAGAAGATATAAACCTGAGACATACGGTAATCCGAAACTTTGAAAACAAGCGTATAATCATACCAAATTCGGTAATCAGCGATGAAGTTCTTATAAACTCGAACTACAACGATGACAAAATTATCAGATGGATTGATATTGGAATAAGCTACGATTCAGATATTGACCTGGCCAGAAAAATTATGCAGGAAGAGATAGAAGCTCATCCGAATTTCATCGACAACCGCACAGAAGAGCAAATTGAAGAAGGAGCTCCTAAAGTTCCGGTAAGACTTCTAACATTAGGAGACTTCTCAGTTAATTTACGTGCATGGGCTACTGCTGCCGATCCTCCGTCTGCATTTGTGATGGGAACTGATTTACTGGAGAGTATCAAAAAAAGGTTCGACAAAGAAGGTATAGAGATTCCGTTTCCTTACCGAACCATTGTGTATAAGAAAGATTTAGAAAATCCCGGAGAAAACTTACCGGTAGATCGTTCTGACAAAGAATAATTTATACGGTATAAATATTCTGTTTTAAGCCTTGCTAAATCCCTATCTTTGGAAACGCTTCCACGAATAGAAAACATAGCAGATGGCAACAAAAACAAAGAAAAGTAATCAATCTGAGAGCAAAGAGAATTCTACCAGTTCTCCGAATAAACCCTATTCATCAAAACATAAAATTCGGTTTGTAACCGCCGCCAGTTTATTTGATGGTCACGATGCCAGCATAAATATTATGCGAAGAATTTTACAGGGTAGTGGAGCAGAGGTGATTCATTTAGGTCATAACCGCTCTGTACACGAAATTGTGAATTGTGCTATTCAGGAAGATGTACAAGGCATTGCGATCAGTTCGTACCAGGGGGGACATGTAGAGTACTTCAAATATATGATCGAGCTACTGAGGGAAAATGGAGCCGATCATATTAAAGTATTTGGTGGAGGTGGTGGTGTAATTGTTCAGGATGAGATTGATGATCTTCATGAATCCGGAGTCACCCGTATTTTTTCAGTGGATGATGGAAGTAAGATGGGACTTCAAGGTATGATTAACTTCATGCTTAAAGAATGTGATTTTGATCCGGTTTTAACAGGTGATTTTGACTCTGATAAGATTAAGGAAAGAGAGCCTAAACTGCTTGCCAAAGGAATTAGTGCACTGGAGAATAATCACTCTGAATTGCTCATTTTTGAGAATGGTAAACTATTGGACAGCAATGGAAAAAATATTTTACCTGATTCAAAAAACGATATTCCTCTATTAGGAATAACAGGTACTGGTGGAGCTGGTAAAAGTTCGCTTACTGATGAAATAGTTCGCCGTTTTTTAACTGAATTCGAAGACCTGACCATAGGAATTATTTCGGTAGATCCTTCCCGCTTGAAAACAGGTGGAGCGTTGCTTGGTGATCGTATCCGGATGAATAGCATTGATACTGAACGGGTATTTATGCGGAGCCTTGCTACCCGCGCATCGAACCGATCTACAAGCCCTGCACTTGAAGCAGTTATTGAATTGTATAAAGTTGCCGGGTTTGATCTGATTATTGTGGAAACGAGTGGAATTGGACAAAGTGGGACAGAGATTGTGGATCTGACAGACATCCCGATGTATGTAATGACCAGCGAGTATGGAGCCTCAACGCAGTTGGAGAAAATCAATATGTTGGATCTGGCTGACCTGGTGGTTCTCAATAAGTTTGAGAAGAAAGGATCTCAGGATGCCCTTAGAGATATCCGCAAGCAGATGTTACGAAATGCGGGTCAATGGCACGCTAAACCCGAAGAAATGCCGGTGTATCCAACCATTGCTGCTCAGTTTAATGATGAAGGGGTAAATCGGCTGTTTAAGGCAATCGTAAATAGAATTAATGATAAGTATAGCATTGGGTGGGAAACTTCCATTTACACTAATGCAGAGCCTTCAGAAGACATTCAGGCTCAGGCGATTATGCCGGGGAAGCGGGTTCGGTATCTGTCAGAAATTTCAGAAACTATTAGAAATTATCATCAATGGGCAAATCAGCAGGTTGAGATTGCTTCCAAATGGGATGAAATTCGTGGTACTATCTCTCAGTTGAAAGAAAACGGTTCGTCTGATAGTGAAGTTATTAAATCGCTTGAGCCTCTTCAAAAAAGATGGGAAGATGAATTAGACCGGGTACCAAAAGCCATTTTGGAAGGTTGGGACGAACTATTGGAACGTTATCAGGATGAAAGTTTTGATATAAGTATCAGGGATAAAGTCATTAAAAATGAACTGTACAGAGAATCTTTAAGCGGATTGAATATCCCACGGGTATCAGTGCCAAAAACCAAATATTCCGGAGAGAGATTACGGTTTGCTCTCAAAGAAAACCTTCCCGGATATTTTCCCTACACGGCAGGCGTATTTCCGTTTAAGCGAGAGGGAGAAGATCCAACCCGGATGTTTGCCGGAGAAGGAACTCCTGAGCGCACGAATAAAAGATTCCATTTTGTGAGTGAAGGATTACCCGCAGCTCGGCTTTCCACCGCATTCGATTCTGTTACGCTCTATGGGGAAGATCCGGGCTTCCGTCCTGATATCTACGGTAAAATTGGAAACTCAGGGGTAAGCATTTGCACCCTTGATGACATGAAAAAGCTGTATTCTGGCTTTGAGTTGACTGCCCCTACAACTTCTGTTTCAATGACTATCAATGGCCCTGCACCTATGATTCTGGCTATGTTTATGAACACGGCTATTGATCAGGAAGTAGAGCGATACTTGAAATCAGAAGGAAAGTGGGAAGAAGCCAAAAAGAAAATTGAAGCGTACTTCAAAGAAAGAGGAGTTCCCATTCCTTCGTATTCTAATGAGATTCCAAAAGGAAATGATGGTTTTGGTTTAGGGCTCCTTGGGATCACAGGAGATCAACTGGTAGACGCAGATACCTATCAAAAAATTAAAGCAAATGCACTGGCTGTTGTTCGGGGTACCGTCCAGGCAGATATTCTGAAAGAAGACCAGGCACAAAATACCTGTATTTTCTCCACTGAGTTCGCTCTTAAGATGATGGGAGACATGCAGGAATATTTCACCCAGCATAAGGTTAGAAATTATTATTCTGTCTCCATTTCCGGATATCATATTGCAGAAGCAGGAGCAAACCCGATTACCCAGGCCGCGTTTACACTCGCAAATGGGTTTACTTATGTAGAATACTATCTCGCCCGCGGGTTAAACATCGATGACTTTGCTCACAATCTTTCTTTCTTTTTCAGCAATGGATTAGATCCTGAGTATGCAGTAATAGGTCGGGTAGCACGTAGGATTTGGGCGATTTCGATGAAGAATAAATACGATGCCAATGACCGTTCCCAAAAGCTTAAATATCACATTCAAACCAGTGGACGATCGTTACATGCCCAGGAGATTCAATTCAACGATATCCGTACAACGCTTCAGGCATTGTTAGCAATATATGATAATTGTAACTCATTGCACACCAATGCTTATGATGAAGCAATTACTACTCCGACTGAAGAATCTGTCCGTAGAGCTTTGGCCATTCAAATGATCATCAATAAAGAGCTTGGAACGGCAAAAAACGAGAACATCAATCAAGGTTCATTTTTCATAGATGAACTTACCGATCTGGTGGAAGAAGCCATTCTTACAGAGTTTGATCGTATCACGGAACGAGGGGGTGTTTTAGGTGCAATGGAAAGTATGTACCAGCGCGGAAAAATTCAGGATGAAAGCCTGTATTACGAAAGTAAAAAGCATTCCGGGGAGCTCCCGATTATAGGAGTAAACACGTTCTTTGGTAAAGGTAGCGAAGAAGTGAACAAACCCGTTGAGCTCATACGATCTACAGAAGAAGAGAAAAAACAACAAATATCGAATCTCGAAGCCTTTTGGAAACGAAATGAATCCGATACGGAAGAAGCCGTTAACCGATTAAAAACCGTTGCCAGAGAAAATGGAAACCTCTTCGAAGAACTTATGGAAACAGTGAAAGTAGCCAGCCTCGGTCAAATTTCACACGCGCTGTACGAAGTAGGTGGTCAGTATCGAAGGAATATGTGATTTATGTTGACTGTCCCTCCAAAGGGAGACAGAATATATTTAATCGCAAGTAAACTCATCATTGCGAGGGGTAAATGTGACGAAGCAATATCTGGATAGGAGGGTAGCTTCAATTACCGAAAGAATAAATCTCTTCGCTTGTGTGCCAAACCAATCAGATAATCAAGTAAAGGTCTGACTTTCGTGCATTTAAATGAGCTTTCCACCTTTATCAAAAATTCATATCCACTCCTCATATTAGCTTAGTGAAAATAATAAGGCTAATGGAGGTATTGTCATGACTGACAGCATAAAACTGGCGCAGGAAGCGCCCATGAAGCACATGCGCCATTTTATGGCTCAATTGAATCTTGAGGAAGATAACTTCGAATTCTACGGAAAATACACCGGTAAGATCAGGTTGAACGTTTTAGAGAAATTTAAGGACAGACCAGACGGTAAGCTGATTCTTGTGACTGCCATTACTCCTACACCTGCTGGTGAGGGGAAAACACTTACTTCTATCGGTCTGAGTCAAGGGATGGTTAAAATTGGAAAGAAGGCAATGGTAACTCTTCGCGAGCCTTCATTAGGACCAGTATTTGGAATTAAAGGGGGAGCCGCCGGTGGTGGATATTCACAGGTGATACCAATGGAACGGATTAACCTACATTTTAATGGAGATATCCATGCGATTAGCGCTGCTCATAATTTGCTTGCTGCTATGCTCGATAATCACATCTTCAAGGGTAATGAACTGGATATTGATGTAACAAGTCCACTTTGGAATCGCGCAATGGACATGAACGACCGTGCTCTTCGTAAGATAGTTGCCGGTTTGGGCGGCAGAGTAAATGGTATTCCCAGAGAATCGGGCTTTCTGATCACTGCTGCATCAGAGATTATGGCAATACTCTCCTTAGCTACTTCAAGATCAGATTTGAAAGAGCGACTGGGGCGGATTGTAGTTGGCTATAACAAAAAGGGGGAAGCGGTTAAGGCCAAAGATCTTGGCGCAAATGAAGCCATGGCAGTTGTTCTGAACGAAGCCATTATGCCTAATCTGGTGCAGACAATGGAGCATGTTCCGGCACTAATTCATGGAGGTCCTTTTGCAAATATCGCTCATGGAACAAGTAGTATACTTGCCAACAAAATTGGGCTTAAACTGGCCGACTACGTAATTACGGAAGCCGGTTTTGGAGCAGACCTTGGAGCCGAAAAATTCTTTGATATTGTAAGCCCGGTTTCTGGTGTATGGCCTTCTGCAGTCGTACTTGTGACTACTGCAAAAGCACTTAAGTATCATGGCGGACTTTCGGTTGAAGCTGCTTCCACAGGAAAACCAGATCAGGAAGCGTTACGAGAAGGACTTAAGAATCTTGAAGCGCACATAAAGCACCTTAAGCTATTTAATGTACCGGTGGTGGTGGCCATTAACCAGTTTGAGTTCGACGATCCCGGTGAGCTCTTTTACATCCAAAGGTTTTGTGAAGCTATAAAGATTCCTTGTGCCTCTCATAAAGCTTTTACAAAAGGAGGGGAAGGGGTAAAAAACCTCGCGAATCTGGTAGTGAGAGCCGTTGATCGAAATCCGTCTCCGGATAAACTGACTATGTACGACTCAACAGAATCAATAGAAGATAAAATCAGAGCAGTAGCCCGTAAGATATATGGAGCGGCGGTGGTTTATTTTGATAAAAAGGCTCTTCGGAATATTGAACGGTTTAAGGAATTGGGTTACGGAGATCTTCCCGTATGTATTGCCAAAACTCAATCTTCATTTTCTGACGATCCTTCGTTAAGAGGAGCTCCGAAGGGCTTTACTTTCACCATCACAGATGTGCAACTCTCAGCAGGTGCTGGTTTTCTGGTGATTATTTGTGGGAATATGATGCTAATGCCTGGATTACCTAAGGTTCCTGCAGCAGTAAACATGACTGTAGATGAAGAAGGGGTGATATCCGGGTTGTTTTGAGGGGGTACTGCAGGGTTTAAAAATTGTCACAGAAAACTGATGGTGCACCCGATTTCCGTCAGTTGTATGCTTTCAATATTCTGTGAAGCGCCCAGTACCGAGGGAATATGTTGTGTGAATTAACTATCCCTCTCAGGAGAGGGATAGAGTCAAGACTTTTTTTGACTCAGGGAGAGGACAGTGGTGCTTAATTTTTGCCCTCAACGTCCTCTCTCCAAAGAGAGTCCGTCCAAATTCAAATCTTAATTCTGGAAAGTGTTCAAATCTTAATTCTGGAAAGTGATAAATCCATTTCTCTTTTACTCAAGTAATCAAGAGAAGGGTTTCAGTCCTTCCCAGACTGAGACAGGTTTAAATGCGCTCTAAGAAATTGGTGAGTAGTATAGACGGAAAATGTGATTCCAACTAACTATTTTTGAATATAGATTTTTTCCCTATACCTATTTTCTAGTAAAACAAGGCAACATAAGAGTCAAAAATCGAGAATTTCGCTTCATTATTTATGAATAATTATAAAACTGAATAGAGAAATTTTTAAGCAAGTTTTGCTGATTATTATATTCATGGATTGCATCTAATAATATTGGATCTGAACTGGAGAAATAACTGATCACAGAATCTAAAAGAGATGTGGTAGGTAGCAAATTGGAGAAAGGAAGTACCAAGCCTCAGCTAGAACCTAGAGATCACTTCGCTTTCCTTGTGAATAGAAAATGCATCCAAAAATGATCCTGACCATGAAGAGAAATAGGAAGTTTAGTATACTTCCCGAAACCAAACACTAACTCAGTCGTGTAGTAATCGAGTTTTAATAAACCCACGGGCATTATGAGTTCACGAAAAGACCGCTATAAAAAAGGCATTCCCAACAATTTGAATGACAACGATCCGGGTTTTGACCTGGACGATTATATTCATGAGAACTCGATTGAAGATGGAGAAGATATTGGTCCCGGTGTAACTTATCGTGTTAAAAAGAAAAGTACTAAAAAAAGAGACAGAGCGGTAATCGCTGCTGTACTTGCGATCATTTTTCTATGGTATTTCGATTGGAGTCCTATGAATGCTATTACTCAAACTGCACAGGGAATAGGCGGGTGGTTCAGTAGTGATGAAAACATTGCTGTGGTAGAATCTCAGGGTAGTGGGGTATCTGCTTCATCAAGTTCATATTTGGACTATTTAACCGCCGTTCGAGCTGTGGATTTCAGAGAAACACCGTCCGAATCCCAAATTCAGGCAATGTATAACAACAATGTCCCGGTAAGTTACATGCAGAAACTCGAGGAATTGAACTATCTTGGAAGTGTTAATTACTCGGGAATTATTGGTCTCTGGGCAAACGGAGTGACTGAAAACTATCTGCAAACGCTCCACGATTTAGATTATTTGGATGACACAAACTATTCAGGGATCATAGGTTTGTATGCAAATGGGGTAACCACCGACTACCTGGAAACACTGGAACAATTGGACTATTTAGATGAGGTAAATTATTCAGGCATTATTGGATTATACGCAAATGGAGTAACTGAAGATTATCTGATCGGCCTTGACCGGCTTGATTACCTGGATGAAGTCAATTACTCTGGCATTATTGGGTTATACGCGAATGGAGTTACGATAGATTATATACAAACGCTTGAGCAAATCGATTATCTGGATGAGGTTTCTTACTCGGGAATTATTGGTTTGTACGCTAACGGAGTTACAGAAGAATTCCTTCGGGAACTAAATCAAAGAGATTTACTTGATGATATAAGCTATTCTGATATTATCCGGATGTATCAGAATAATTGATTGTTTTTCTCTTGATGAATTTCATGTTCTAGCTTTTACCAGATCAGAGCCCATACATTTTTGACTGATTTTAGTTTTGTGAGTTTTAATGTGGGTTTTTATTAAGAAACTGAATCGCAGGGTATCATTTCGTATAATCCCTTATGGCTGAACAATTAAACATCCTTATTATCGGGAAAGTATGGCCGGAACCAACTTCCTCAGCGGCCGGTTCCAGGATGATGCAATTGATAGGACTCTTTCAATCTCAGGAATGGGAGATCACTTTTGCAACAGCAGCTGGTGATAGCGAATTTGGTGAAGACCTGGAATCTCTGGGAGTCAAAACGAAGCACATTTTTATTAATGATTCTTCTTTCGATGATTTTGTTAAAGAATTAAATCCTGATTTAGTTCTTTTTGACCGGTTTATGACTGAAGAGCAGTTTGGATGGAGAGTGGCAGAGCATTGTCCGGATGCGCTAAGATTATTAGATACTGAAGACTTGCACTGCCTCAGGAATGGAAGATATCAGGCTATAAAGGAGGGAAGAGTGTTTACAGAAGAAGACTTATACTCAGATTATGCCAAAAGAGAAATAGCCAGCATTTATCGTTGCGATCTTTCGCTGATTATATCAGAGTTTGAAATGGGTCTTTTGAAGGAAAATTTTGGAGTAGACGAAAACCTCATTCACTACGCCCCATTTATGCTTCCAAAAGCATATGACTCAGCATGGACAGGCTTTGAAGATCGAATGGGTTTCATCTCAATCGGAAATTTTCTTCACGAACCAAACTGGGATGCGGTTATATATCTGAAGAATACAATTTGGCCTTTAATTAGAAGCAAACTAGTGGATGCAAAACTATATGTTTATGGTGCCTATCCATCACAAAAAGTAATTCAGTTAAACAATCCTGCTGTAGGATTTTTAGTAAAGGGTAGGGCGGAAGAAATATCTGAAGTTATGGGTGGAGCCAGAGTATGTTTGGCACCGCTTCGTTTTGGAGCTGGTTTAAAAGGTAAATTGATCGATGCCATGCAATGCGGTACTCCATCAGTAACTACTTCGATTGGAGCAGAAGGAATGCACGGTGACTTCTCCTGGTCGGGGATGATTGAAGATACACCTGAAGAATTCGCAAAAGCAGCGGTGAGACTCCACAGTGAAAAACCAGATTGGGAAAGAGCTCAAAAGAAGTGTGTTCAGATTATTAATCAGAGGTTTTCAAGAAAAGAAATAAGGGAAGGGCTTATTGTAAAGATTCTTGATGTCAAGGAGCAATTAGGTAAGTATCGAAAAAAGAACTTTACGGGAGCTATGCTAAGATATCATACTAACGCTAGTACAAAGTATATGGCAAAATGGATTGAAGCGAAAAACAGGTGATTTACTTTTTAGGGACTAGCATCCACTGGATTCCAAATTTATCTCTAACCATTCCAAAGTTATCATTTAAAGGAAATATTATATTCCGATTGGATGAAAGCTCATCAAATACTTCTCTTCTTTTGTCATCATCAGAAAATGAAACGAATAAAGAGAAGTTATTACCTTACGAAACCGGGTGAGAAGAGTGATCATCTGAAACCTTGATATGAAGGTTGCCGATTTTTAAGTCAGAATCGAATACTCTGCCTTTTTCATCTTCATTGACTTCAAGTGGAGAATCTTCAAAAGTTCGTAAAGTCAATGAAATCGGCATTAAACGTAGATTTATAAAATTCCATAGCTTCTTTACATTTTCCAGAGAAAATGAGGTAGGGATAAAGTTCATTCATGGTTAAGTAAATTTTACTTAGGTTCGAGCGATAATGCATACCTATGTCCCAGATTCATATATTCAGCTATTAATTCAGGATTTTCTAGCATGACTTCAGGAATTAATACATATCCATTCATCTTAGCACCATAGGATTTGAATGGTTTTGAATCCGGGAATTTTGCGAAGAATTTTTCCATTTCGCTTTCAGAAAGACGAATTCCGATTTCCCCGTCTTTATTTAACTGTGAAAACATGTGCCCATTTGTAGAGGTGTAAGGCATGGTTTTGCCTTTTAACTCGATTCCTTCAACACGATTAATAATAGATTTATACAATTCAATATACTTTTGTTGTGAAGGTGTCATAGTAAAATGGAGTTTAGTTACTCATTTTCTGATTCCTTCAAAAAGAAATAAATGGCATCAGCAAATGCTAATATTATTCCGCTGTTAGTGCTGTTACAGTACCCGGGTGCAAAAAGGTTTTACTATTTCGTTTTAACGCAAGAAATCTTCAATGTAGGGAAACTAAAAGACTCACTGGTATCTGTCCATTCCCCCAGCCATTCAAAACTTTCATCGGTAATATCAAAGAAGGTAATTTTGAAATATCCATCAAGGCCATTTGGAGCCTTTTGCTCTCGGTACAGAATAATATCACCCTCTTCATTCTTTCCACCTCCCCAGGAAGGTAGTGTCGCCGGAGCTCCTCCTGCTGAGTAATAATGAACGTACCATGAAGAACTATCGGGATTGAATTGCCGTATGCTTCCTGCATTAGGTGCCTCTGTTCTTAAGACCTCATCCTGAATAGCCATTCCATTCATAATGTATTTAAACTTCCAGAGCATTTCATAGGGAGGGTTCCAAGTCTGGTCAGGAGCACGCGTAATTGACTTACATTTTGACTCGCCAATCAAAGGTGTATAATCTGAGAACTGTTGAGGTGCATGAGGATGAGCCCTTCCGAAGGGGTATTCTTCAGAGGGTTCATACTCATATTGCGCTTTTACAGATGTAGATGACCACGCAAGTGCTAAGAAAATCAAAAATAGTTTCATTGGATTTTTTTGAATCCAATAAAAGCAATTAATTATGGTTGAGTTTTATTAATGCAGTTAACAGAACTGCTAATGCAGTAAACTATACCGACTTTGTTTGTAGAATTTCTTTAAGCAGGGATGCACCTGATTTTGAGATAGGTATCTCAAGAGTATTTTGAAGTTTAACAGTAGAAGAATGAAAATCTATGTGATCCAGATAATCGAGATTGAGTAAAGCACTGCGGTGAACTCTTACAAAGTTTAGTGAAGTCAGCTCTTTTTGAAGAGATTTAAGGCTCTTCCTCATGGTATACGATTTTTCTGATGTATGTACCTTTACACAGTAATCGTCAGCTTCAAACCAATGCACATCATTAATTGGTATTACTTTTAGCTTATTCCCGATTTTAATATTTAAGGTTGGTTTCTCTTCAGTCTGTGTTGTAGCAGGTTGCTGTTTTAGGTTTTTGATTTCTACCCATTGTGCATCAATAACTAAACTATTAGCCCGGTTATAAATGAGAAGTACAAGAAGACAGGAGGTGAAGGCAAAGCTGAGGCCTTTTTGATAAAACATAAATATAAAAAGCTCAGTAAATGAAGCCACGCTTAATTCTGATCCAGCCTGAAAAATATTAGCAAAACAAATCAGGATGACGGAAAAGAAATTGGCTCCGAAAACTAAAGCCGCAATTTTACCCCAGGTTTTAAAACCTATTGAATAATCGTTCTCAGTAAACTTTTTCCATGCATAAACCCCATAGGCAAAACTTACTATTGCCCAAATTAACCATCTCGTTAAATGAGTACTAAGAATATCCAGGAAACTAATTGTACCGGAAGGATCAAGGTTAAACGTATCGAGATAGAACTTTTGTTGGAAGGCATCAAAAAAAATGATAACAAAGATGCTTACAATGATCAGAAAAGAAGCTTTTCCATTTAAAAACATAAGTAATACCTACGAAAGATCAGTTCCACAGATAATATTCAATAAGATTAGTTAATCCAATAAAAAAGGCTCCCAGTGGAAGCCTTGAAAGAGATTAACTGGTTACAGCTATTCGGCCTTGCAATTTTTGAGCATTGGGCAATTCTGCGCTCGTAGGATACTCCTCGATTATTTGTTCGGATAGCTCCTGTGCTTTCTCAAAGTTACCGGCTGTGAAATAAGCTTCAGCTGCTTCGTATAAGTTATAGGGAGTAGTAGTTTCATTTACATCCCAGTTGGCGGCTTTAACAAATGTCTCAGCTGCCTTTTCTGTACTCCCGTTTGCCAGAAGCAATTTTGCATTAAATGATACTGCTCCAACACCTAAAATTCCTTTAGGGGCATCGTAACGGGAAAGGTAGTCCAGGGCTTCTTCAATATTTCCTAATTTGAAACTAGATACTGCAGCATAATACACAGCCAGGTTCCCGGCTTCGGTTCCTGAGTAATCGTTTGCGATGGCAAGAAATCCGTAGGTTAATTCGAAACTGTCTCCATTAACGGCTTTATCGTAATCACCTTCGGTATAATAACCTTCAGCAATAGCCAGAAGTTGCTGTGCCTTTTGTTCCTGGTTTGCGGAGTAAAAGTTGTATCCAATTAAAGAACCTACAACTACAACAAGGCTTAATAGGATTGCAAGAATAGTAGTTCTGTTTTCGTTGAAGAAGTTAGCCGCTTTATTATAATTTTCAATCAGCGGATCAGTTTGTAGTTCTTCTTTTGAAAGGTGTTTCGACATGATTCAGATAGACGTTATCAATTTTATTTCAGACTTTAAAAATACAGCTGTTTTACCTTATAGTAAAACTTAAAGTGAACTCAATTCACCGTTTTTTATTTCAAGGATGATATCCGAGCGTTGGGCGATTACTTTCTCGTGAGTAATTAGCAAGACGGTGACCCCATCTTGTTCTCTTAGCTCAAAAAGCATGTCAAGAATGGTAGAAGTGTTTGAATCATCAAGATTCCCGGTAGGTTCATCAGCTAGTATAATGGAAGGTTTATTCATGAGCGCCCTTGCCATCGAAACCCGTTGTTGTTCACCTCCCGAAAGTTGAGTAGGGCGGTGGTTTTTTCGATCGGCTACACCAAATCGTTCAAGAAGTTGCATAGCCCTTTTGGAAGCTTCTTCAATAGATATACCTGCAATCAGTGCAGGCATGCTTACATTTTCTAAGGCTGTAAATTCAGGCAGAAGATGATGGAACTGAAACACAAAACCGATATTTTCATTTCTGAAATCAGCTAATTGATCTGAATTCATAGTAGAAATGAGTTGATTTCCCCAATACACGGAACCGCTATCGGGTTTATCAAGCCCACCCAAAATATGAAGTAGCGTACTTTTTCCACTTCCGCTCGATCCCACAATGGCCGTAATGCTTCCCTTCTTTATTTCCAGAGAAACGTTTCTGAGCACTTCCAACCGGGCAGTAGCTTGCTCGCTTTTATAACTCTTATTAATCCCTTCGCCACGTAAGACAAATTCGTTTTCTGCCATTTTATTCTGTTGATGCATTGAATTCGGGGTAGATAACGGATTCGATATGCACACATTTTCCGGTTTCTGTATCTACTTTAGCAAAAGCTCCACACACATGATTATCACCATTAGCAGGTTGATATTTTTGATGGACTCCGGTCACAAATCGTTTTATAGCTACTTTTTTATCCATCCCCAAAGAGGAGTTATATGAGCCGGTCATTCCTGCATCTGTAAGATACCCAAGTCCCTGTGGGAAAATGCGCGCGTCGCCGGTGGGAATATGAGTATGAGTTCCAACTAAAACGGAAGCCCGGCCATCAATATGCCAACCCATTGAAATTTTCTCAGCAGTAGCTTCGGCATGCATATCTACAAACACAATATTGGTTTGTTCTTTAATTTTTGAGAGTGCCCAATCCGCAGCAGAGAAAGGGTCATCAATGGGCTTCATAAAAGTACGTCCTTGTAAATTCAATACCCCGATTTTATGCGAAGTCCCTGGAATTTCATACACTCCAAAACCAAGCCCTGCATTTCCTCTGGGATAGTTTAAAGGACGGAGGATATGATCATGTTCTCTCATATAGTTGAATACTTTCCATTTATCAAAGGAATGGTCTCCTCCGGTAATTACATGTACACCAAGGGAAAGCAGGTTTTTTATAATAGCTTCATTAATACCATGACCTTCATGGGAATTCTCACCATTAGCGATTACAAAATCTGCTTCATACTTTTTTATAAGGCTAGGAAGAAAGGTTTCTGTTATTGATAATCCGGGGTTGCCGACAATATCTCCGATAAATAAAATGCTGACAGTTTCAGCCAAAGTGCTTCTCTTTATAAATTATAGATTTTAAACTGGGTTTATCAGGCCTGCATATCCTCAAGTAAACGTTCCATGCTGGCATTCACCCGTTGCATCAAAACTTCCTCATTCTTTTCCATATCAGAACTATTCTGACGAGCTTCAAATAGTTCTTCAGCAATACTTAATGCCGCTAATACCATTACTGTAGATTCAGGTTGTTTAACGAGCTGGTTTCTATAGGTCTGAAAACGATCATCCACAAATTTGCAAATTCTGACCATGGTTTCTTCTTCATGATCCTCTACTTTTAGAGGGTACTGCTTTCCAAGAATACTGACTTTAATCGATTTCATGCCTGATTGTTTAGATGATTATCGATTTTAGTGATCAAACCCTGAACATGCTGGCGAAGTGCAAGGCGTTCTGACTCGCTGATAGCTGAAAAAATATCGGTCTGTTTACCCCTTAAATCTTCAATTTTAGAAACCAATTTAGAGTTTTCTTTTTTTAAATCTCTGATTTCTTGTTTTAAAGAATTTACCTCCTCATACACATCACCAAGCAGTTCTTTAAAACGCTCAGTTTGCTGAGATACCTGATTCATAAAGCGTCACCTATTATCCTCTGAGTTTCGCGGAGTACTTTTTCTCCAGCGTTTTAACAATACGGTTAATAATAGGTTCTACTTCTTTGATATTCAAGGTTTTGTTAGGATCAAGGAAATGTACCCTGAAGGCGATACTTTTATTTCCTTCTCCAATAGATTCACCTTCAAAAACATCAAAAATTTCAATGCTTTGTAGGGTTTTTCCAGCCTTAGACTTGATCGAATTCATCAACTCCCCAGCCGTAATTGAACTTTCTACAATAACGGCAAAATCGAATTCGAATGCTGGGAATTTGGGTATGGATTGGAAGCCTTTCGCTTGTGTCTTTTCGAGCGCAGACTGTAACGCATTTACCGAAAGTTCTGCTACAAAAGTGTCAGATTCCAGATCATAAGTCTTCATTAATTTTTGTGAAACAGGATTCAACGTACCCAGATCAATCTTTCCATAAGAATATGTTAGACCTTCTCCATCAATGTTAGAAGAGATACCTTCAAGCAGTCCTAGTTTAGTAAAGAATCCGTTTAACACTGATTTAAGATCAAATACTGAATATGGCACTGGTTTTGTAGTCCAGTGCTCGGTAGACTTGAACCCCGAAAGCCCGAACAGAACATGAGTTTGCTCTTTGATTCCTTCATGATAAGTGAAGTCGTCACTTTTGTTGAACACATTACCAATCTCAAAAAACCGAACTCCCGAAGCTTGGCGATTGAAGTTATAAGCCGATGCCTTTAGAAACCCGTGAAGGAGAGAGGGGCGAAGGGTAGTCATGTCTTTTGTAAGCGGATTGAGAGTACCAATCATATCGTCCAGAGAACCAAACTGCCCGGCTTCTTTTTCTGAAATTAGTGAGTTCGAATAAATTTCCCTGAACCCGAGTTCAACTGATGCTTTCTTTATATTTGAAATTAATATCTCCCAGTCAGAAAACTTCTCTGTAGAAACAAAAATCCCATGATTAGGTGCTTCAATTCTATTGTAGTCGTACAGTCGCCCAACTTCTTCAATCAAATCTACTTCACGAGTTAAGTCCGGACGGAAAGTTGGGATTTTGAAAGTGGCTTTATCTTCATCCTTAGAAAGCACTTCAAACTCGAGACCGCTTAGAATATCCAAAGCTTCTTCAATAGAAAGATTGGTGCCCAGAAGTCGGTTTAAATACGCTTTGGTAAGCGTGAGCTCAACAGGCTCGGTCTTTACAGGATGGACATCAATAATCTCATCCGATAGTTCTCCGCCGGAAACTTCGGCAATTAAAGAAGCTGCTCGTTCTGCTGCGATTGCCTGTAAATTTGGATCAATTCCTCTTTCAAAACGATAGGAAGCATCTGTTTGCAAAGTCTGAGTTTTGGCAGTTTTCCGGATTGTTCCGGGATCGAAGTAAGCACTTTCGAGTAAAATGTTTTTGGTAGAATCACTCACCTCAGAGTGAAGTCCGCCCATCACACCAGCGATTGCTGTAGGTCCGCTACCATCACAAATAAAAAGTGTCCCGGGAGCACATTTCCTTTTAACATGATCAAGAGTCTCAAACTCAATCTCTTCTTTGAAATCCTTTACAATGATTTTCTTTCCCTTGATTTCATCATAATCAAAGGCGTGCAGAGGTTGACCCAGTTCATGCATTACATAGTTGGTAACATCTACTACATTATTTACGGGGCGCATACCAAGTGCGAGTAATCTGTTTTTAAGCCAATCGGGAGATTCTTTGATCTCCACATTTCTGATCATTTTGCCAACATATCGATGACATTTCTCGGGACTTTCAATTCGTATTGAGATGTCTTCATTAGTAATTTCTGAAGAATTCCCCTCTTCAAGAAGAGATGATTCAGTCGAGTTCATCGATTGAGTTTGAGGTGTTAGATAAGGCTTCTTCAGTTCTAAATTCAGAGCCGCAGCTAAATCTCTCGCAACTCCAAGATGACAAGTAGCATCAGGTCGGTTTGGAGTAATTGCAATATCAATGATGATGTCAGTATTTAAATCAAAAACCTGATTAATTGGAGTCCCAACAGCTAGTGTGCTTTCTAATACCATGATTCCATCGTGATCAGTTCCCAGACCAAGCTCGTCTTCAGCGCAAATCATCCCGTTAGATACTTCTCCACGAAGCTTGGCTTTTCTAAGTGTAAGAAAGCTTCCGTCATCTAGTTTGATTGGGAGAGTAGTTCCGACGGTAGCTACCGGAACTTTTTGCCCTGCTGCTACATTTTTTGCTCCACAAACAATTTGAACAGTTTCTTCACCCAGATTAACCTGGCACAGTTGAAGTCGATCTGCGTTGGGATGTTGAGTTACGTCTAATACTTCTCCAACAATTACTCCATCCAGATTACTCCCATATTCGAAAGTTTCTTCTTCCTCAAGTCCGATCAGCGTCATCTTTTCTGCTGTTTCAGAAGGAGAGAGTGGGAGGTTAATAAACTCTTTAAGCCAGTTGTACGATACTTTCATATTCGGGCGTAAAAATCTTAATTAAATTGTTCTAAAAAGCGGATATCGTTTTCGTAGAACGTACGGATGTCATCAATTCCATATTTCAGAATGGCGATACGTTCCACGCCCATTCCCCAGGCGAAACCGGTATATTTTCTTGAATCGATTCCTGAAGCATCAAATACATTGGGATCGACCATTCCGGAACCAAGAATCTCAAGCCATTTCCCATCCTTTTCAGATCCCCACCAAATATCCATTTCTAAACTAGGTTCTGTAAAAGGGAAAAAGCCGGGGCGGAGACGATACTTAACTTCGCTTCCATACATAAGTTTTACAAAAGTGATGAGTGTCTCTTTCAAATCAGCTACACTTACATTTTCGTCTACATATAACGCTTCCACCTGGTGGAAAAGAAAGTACGACTTCGGAGAAACCGCTTCATTTCGATATACCCGCCCGGGCATGATAGACCGAATGGGAGGCTTAGTATTCTCCATTAACCGAATTTGTACCGGAGAGGTGTGCGTTCTGAGTACTAAATCCATCATATCCGGATCATTACTTTTACGAACAAAGAAGGTATCCTGTTCGTCTCTGGCCGGGTGATTAGGAGGAAAGTTAAGTGCAGTGAAGTTGTGAAAATCATCTTCAACTTCCGGGCCATCTGAAATTGTGAATCCCAATCGGTAAAATATCTGCTTCATCTCATCCATTGTCTTGGTGAGGGGATGAAGAGACCCGATAGGAGTTTGAGGGGCAGTAAGTGTTAAGTCATCAAGCGCACTTTTTGTAACTACAGTATTTTTTTCGAGCTTAATTTTAGCTTCTTCAAATCTATTGTTGGCAAGCTGTTTTACTTCGTTCATACCTTTGCCAACTGCAGCTCTGTTTTCTTTAGGAACCGATCCAAGGTTTTTGAACATGGATTGTATCCTTCCATTTCTGGATAGGAATTCCAGACGGAAAGCTTCAAGTTGATCTTGATTAGTAACCGTGTAGGTGGCGATTTCTTTCTTTAGGTCAGATATATCGTCAAGCATGTATGTAGAGATTCACATCAAAGATTAGGTGCAAAAATAAAAAAACCGGTAAACCTTACATATCGAAGATTTACCGGCTTGGTAAATAGCAAGTTCGCTGTTAAGCGTGGGCTTCCTTCACAATGGCAGCAAACGTTTCCGCATCATGAACTGCTAGGTCGGCTAATACCTTACGGTTAATCTCCATATTCTTTTGACTCATTGCATGAATGAGTCTGGAATAAGTAGTTCCGTTCAGGCGTGCTGCCGCGTTTATTCTAACAATCCAAAGTCGACGGAAAACACGTTTACGATTTTTGCGATCACGGTATTGGTACTGAAGACCTTTTTCTACCGCATTTTTCGCAATCGTATAAACATTTTTTCGCTTGCCCCAGTAACCTTTCGCTTGATTTAGAATCTTTTTGCGACGGCGACGGGAAGCCACTAAATTTAGTGATCGTGGCATTTTGTCTTAGATTAAATGATTAAAATTTGTTTGGGATAAGCGCTTTCACTTTTGCTACATCAGCATCAGCTACAAGCGTTCCTTTACCCAATTGTCGTTTAGTTTTGCTGCTCTTTTTAGTAAGAATGTGGCGCTTGAAAGCTTTCTTACGTTTAATTTTACCGGAACCGGTAACCTTAAAGCGCTTTTTAGCTCCACTATTACTTTTCATTTTTGGCATTTCAAATCCACTTGCTTTGTGAAAAATTAAAGACTCCAAAGATAAGGATTAAAGTACGCCTAAGCAATGCAGAGAATTATTTATTAGGCGTTAACATCATAATCATTCTTCGCCCTTCCATATTGGGTTTAGACTCAACCTTTGAGACATCTTCCAGGCTTTTAGCAAGCTTAAGAAGTAGTAATTCCCCTTTTTCAGTGTAAAGCATATCCCGGCCTCTGAACTGAACCGTAGCCTTTACTTTATCGCCTCCTTCAAGAAATTCGCGTGCATGACGCGTCTTGAACTCAAGGTCGTGATCATCGGTATTAGGGCGGAAACGAAGCTCTTTAACAGTAACGGTATGTTGCTTTTTCTTAGCTTCTTTCTCTTTCTTTTTCTTTTCGTAAAGATATTTTCCGTAATCAATTACTTTGCATACTGGAGGATTAGCATCCGGTGCAATCTCCACTAAATCCAGGCCAAATTGTTCCGCTATTTGAAGTGCACGATCAGAATTGGTTATTTCATGGCCTCCATCTGGTTTAATTACTCGTACTTGTGCGGCTCTGATTTCATCATTTAATCTCGGTCTGTCTTCTTTAACTGGACCTCGAAAGTTATTTCTTGCGATAGTTATCCTCGTTGTTTAGTTAATCTTCTGGTAACTGCTTTTCAGCAATTTCTGTGTTTAGTTGTGAAAGAAAATCAGAAAATTTGAAAGTTCCAATATCTCCCTTCTTATGTCTGCGAACAGAAACAGTATTTGCTTCAAGTTCCTTTGCTCCAATTATTAACATATATGGAGTCTTGCTCGTTTCAGCATCTCGGATTTTTCCACCAATTTGTTCACTCCGGTCATCCACTTTCACGCGAACACCGCTATTTTTTAATTCCCGGGCACAATTTTGAGCGTATTCATTTTGATCATCCGAAATAGGAAGTATTCTAACCTGCTCAGGAGAAAGCCAAACCGGGAAATCTCCTGCAAAATGCTCGATTAAAATACTTGTGAATCTCTCCATTGATCCGAAAGGTGCACGGTGAATAATAACAGGTCGGTGCTTTTCATTATCTGAACCTACATAGGTTAGATCAAACCGTTCCGGCATTACATAATCAACCTGAACAGTTCCAAGTTGCCATTTTCGCCCGATTGCGTCACGAATAATAAAATCAATTTTTGGGCCGTAGAAGCTAGCTTCACCGGGAGCAATGGTATAATCAAGTTCCATTTCATCTGCTACTTCCTGAATCTCAGCTTGAGCGCGTTCCCAATATTCCATATTTCCACCGTACTTCTCGTCGTTATCATCACGGAAGGAGAGACGTATATCCACGGGCATTCCAAACGTATTGAATACAAACTGGGTGAGCTCAATGGTATTTGTGATTTCGTCTTTCAGTTGGTCATGAGTACAATATATGTGAGCATCATCCTGAGTAAATCCACGAACTCTTGAAAGTCCGCTTAACTCACCCGATTGCTCGTAACGGTAAACTGTACCAAACTCAGCAAGGCGATAAGGAAGATCTCTGTAGCTTCTTAAATCAGATGAATATATCCGATGGTGATGAGGACAGTTCATTGGTTTGAGCATGTACTCTTCATCATCAACCTGAATAGGATCATACTGAGAATCCTGATAATAGGGATAGTGTCCCGAAGTTTTATATAGTTCGAGATTTCCAATATGTGGAGTTATTACTTCTTTATATCCACGCTTTACCTGCTCATCTCTTAGGAAACTTTCCAATGTTCTTCGTAGCAATGTTCCATTGGGAAGCCATAGTGGAAGCCCACTTCCAACCATGCTATCGATAAGATAAATGCCGAGTTCTTTTCCGAGTTTTCTGTGATCTCTTCGTTTTGCTTCTTCAACACGATGAAGGTATTCATCCAGCATTTTTTGTTTCGGGAAGGTGATCCCATAAATGCGCGTGAGTTGTTTGCTGTTAACATCACCACGCCAATATGCTCCAGCCAGATTGGTAAGTTTTATTGCTTTTACTGCGCCTGAATTTGGAATATGAGGACCCCGACATAAATCTGTGAAATTTCCCTGGGTATAGAAGGTGATATCACCATCTTCAAGCCCTTCAATCAGATCGACTTTGTACTCATTACCTCGATTTTTATAAAATTCCAGCGCGTCGTTTTTGGAGATTTCTTTGCGTTCAAACGATGATTTATTTCGGGCAACTTCCAAAAATTTCTTCTCAATCTGTGCGAGGTTTTCCGGGGTAATTTGTTCATCACCGAAATCAATATCGTAGTAAAATCCATTTTCGATGGGAGGTCCGATACCAAACTTCGCATCAGGATAGAGCTCTTGTACAGCCTCAGCAAGTAAGTGAGCAGACGAATGCCAGAAGGTATATTGGCCATCTTCAGAATCCCACGTATTTATTGAAATGGCAGCATCACCATTGATAGGGCGGTCTAAATCCCAAATATCTCCGTTTACAGTAATGCTAAGTGCTACTCTTGCTAGTCCTGATGAAATTGATTCTGCTATTTGTAGCCCGGTAGTTCCTTCTGTGTATTCCCTTTTTGATCCGTCTGGCAGGGTAATGATAATTTTCTGGTCTGACATTTAATGAGTTTAAAAAAAACGTTCTTTTGAGACATTAAAGATAACAAAAAACAAAAACAGGCACATGGTTTACACTCAGATTATTTCAACCAATTTTTATTGGTATAGAAGTTGAGAAAGTAGATATTTGGATGGCAATGATTCAATTTTGTACTGGCTTGATAGATGTTTAATAGTGATGAGACTTTTTTTGGTTCGCAATTGATGTTTATTTGCGACCAAATTTCCCTGAAGATTCTGGATATTAACGAAAATGTTGTCAGGAGATTTGGACTTTCAAGAGAAGATATAATAGGGAAACTGCTTAATGATTTTGGCACCCGACTCACCTCCCGTCATCCTAAAATCTCAAATGAGCAAACCGTATCAAATCAGGTTTGGGAATTTGAGATTGCTGATAAAGAGAATCAATTGGTACAGTTTTCGTCACATCTTATTAATTACAAAGGAAGACCATCAAAACTGGTCGTCGCTCATGATATAGCTCAAACTCTGTTCAACGTAAACAGCGAATTCCAACTTTCCAGCCCGGTGGAGTTCATAGATTTTCCAATGGGAGAAATTGAGTGGAATAGTGAGTATAAAATTTTAAGATGGTCGCCTAAGGCAGAAGAACTATTTGGTTGGACGCAGGATGAAGCAATAAATCATCCAAATTTGCTCAAAGAATTTGTTCATCCTGAAGATCTTGAGCTAGTTAAACAAGGTTTTAAAGAAATAATAAACCAAAGAATAAAGAGTAAATCAGTAGTAAATAGAAATTTTACTAAATCAGGAGAGATAATTTATTGCGAATGGTACAACTCGTACTTATTTGATGATTTAGGCAAACTCGTTTCTACTTATTCATTAGTGCTGGATGTTACTCAAAAAGTTGAAGCGATGAACCGCTCGCACCGAAGCATGCAAAGCTACCGGGATTTATTTGATTCGATCAGCGATGCAATTTATTTGGTGAATGATGAAGGAATAATACTTGGTGCCAATAAAGGTACTAAATATACTTTTGGATACTCGGTTCAGGAGTTGATTGGCGAACATTACAAGAAATTAAGCGCTCCGGGAAAATTTCAACCAGACCGGTTAATGGAAATAAAAAAAGAGGATCAAAAAAGTTCTCTAAAACTGGAAGGGTGGGGGCGCAAATCCAATGGAGAAGTTTTCCCAACTGAATTACTGGTAAATACCGGCACGTATTTTGATGAAGAAGTTCTGATTATTATTGAACGGGATATTTCTGAACGCAAGCTGGCTGAAGAAGAATTGAAGAAAAGACAGCATTTATTAAGTGACCTGTTCAATACCTCGCCTCTTGGAATCGCGTTATTGGATAGACATAACGAAGTAATTGAAGTAAATAAGGGTTTTGAGACACTGTTCGGTTATGAGGAAGCAGAAATTACAGGCCTGGAATTAGATCGGGTAATCGTACCAGAAAAGGACATAAGTTACGCCCGGCAATTAACAGAAACGCCCTTTGTAGAAGAAGTTGCAACAAGAAGAAAAACAAAGTCAGGCGAGCTTATTGATGTAATTATATACGCGGTCCCTATTATTATTGATGAAAAGATGATGTATAAATATGGGATTTATGTAGACATCACAGATCGTAAAAAGGCAGAAGAAAAAGTTCGGAATTCACTAAAAGAAAAAGAAGTTCTTTTGGCGGAAATTCATCACCGTGTAAAAAATAACCTGGCAGTAATTACGGGGCTTCTTGAGCTTCAATCATATACCGCAAATGATGAAAATGCACGCAAAATTCTACGCGACAGTCAAATGCGGATTCATTCCATAGCTCTGGTTCACGAGAAATTATATGACAATGAAAACTTCTCAGAAATAAAAATTCAGACCTATATAAAAGAACTAACTAACACGATTGGGCAAACGATGGCTACAAGCTCAATCCCTGTCAAAGTTACCTTTCACTTAGAGGATGTCGCCCTGCCTATAACACAGGCTATCCCGTGTGGACTTTTGCTAAACGAAGTGCTCACTAATTCATTTAAACATGCATTTAAAGGAAGAAAAAAAGGTCATGTTGAAATTTCATTTACCCGGAAAGGAGATCAGTATCTTTTCAGGATAAAAGATGATGGAGTAGGTATAGACAAAGACTTAAAACCAAAAAAAGGGAGTTCTCTGGGAATGAAACTCATTAAAACACTCACCAAGCAACTTAATGCTGAAATGAAAGTCCGGAACAAAGGAGGGGCAATTTTTGAGTTTCGGTTTTGAAGGAAAAAAGTGCGTCCGACTGGATTCTCCCAAAGGGACGCCTTCGGCGGAACCCGAAAGTGCGTTCTGGCAGATTCGAACTGCCGACCTCCACGATGTCAACGTGGCGCTCTAACCAACTGAGCTAAGAACGCAATACTCAAATATACAACTTTCAGTATTCAACAAGGAAGTTAAAATGAAGGTTGATTAATCAAAATTGTATGTTGAATATTGTTATCTTTGGCGCGTTAAATTTTTCTTAGTTTCATCACATGATCAATCGTCGCCTCGTTCGCGAAACCGTTCTTCAATCTATTTACGCACATCAACAAAGCGGGGATACTGTACAGTATATAACCGACTCCATCATCAAAGAACAAGTAGGCAAAGAGAAAGAGGCCAGACGTTTTGCAGAGAAGTTGTTTTTCAGAACTCTGGATAACGAAAGCCAGTTTAATGAGATCATCGAATCGCACATAAAAAACTGGGACATCAATCGCCTTGCAATGATCGACCTGATTGTACTTAAAATGGCTTTATGTGAGTTTATATATTTTGAAGAGATCCCCACAAAAGTAACGATTAATGAAGCGATTGAAATCGTAAAAAAATATTCTACAGCAAAATCCGGAAAATTTGTGAACGGAATCCTTGATGCTTCGCTTTTAGAACTCAGTAAGCAAGGAAAAATAAACAAAACAGGAAGAGGATTGATCGAGAGATCGGCCGGAAAATGAGTTCGGAACATCAGGATGTAATAGCCATTGGTGATATTCATGGCTGTTCAAAAACGTTACAAGCATTACTTAATCGCTTAGATAAATCTTTTGGCACAACACGTATGTATGTGTTCCTGGGAGACTATGTAGATCGTGGGCCTGATTCAAAAGGGGTTGTAGATCTTCTTATTGAGTTTTCAAACTCTCACAATTGTGTGTTTCTGAGAGGAAATCACGACGCGATGCTTCTGATGGCTTATCCTGATAATCATATATTGGATTGGTTTGATAATGGGGGAGATGCCACCATGGAATCTTATCAAAAAGGAGATTCGAGTATAGGGATACCTCAAAAACATCTCCGGTTCTATATTAATACTAAGTTGTATTACGATGCCCCTGAATGGTTTTTTGTGCACGGAGGGGTTCCTCCAAATATCACGATTAGAGAAGCCATTGCAACCAAAATGCTTTGGAACAGCTTTTTGTGGAGAAGAGATCATATAGAAGCTGAAGATAATGTTTGGGAAAAAACCGTAGTTTTCGGTCACACTCCTGTCCGTTCTCCAATAACCGGAAAAAATATGATTGGTATAGACACAGGTTGTGTTTATGAACATCTTGGCAAATTGACTGCGGTATTATTACCCGAAATGGATTTTGTTCAACAAAAAAGAATAGATTTTTAAAAATAATCAGATAATTAATGAGTCTTAAATGCGGAATTGTTGGGCTACCCAACGTTGGTAAATCAACACTTTTTAACGCGCTGAGTAATGGCGGTGCAGAATCAGCTAACTTTCCTTTTTGTACCATCGACCCGAATGTAGGTCAGGTTTCTATACCGGATGAGCGTTTATTGAATCTTGCAGAGATCGCTGGATCTGCAAATGTAATCCCTACAGCTATCGAGTTTGTGGATATAGCCGGATTAGTAGCAGGCGCTGCCGAAGGAAAAGGGAAAGGAAACGCGTTCCTGTCGAATATCCGGGAAACGGATTTAATTATCCACGTAGTTCGGTGCTTCCAGGATGATGATATCATTCACGTTGAAGGTGATGTAGATCCTGAACGGGATATTGCAATCATAGAATCGGAGTTGATTTTAAAAGATCTTGAAAGCGTTGAAAAAAGAGTGGAAACCCTGAGGAAGCAATCCAAAAGTGGTGACAAAGTATTTAAAGCTCAGCTTGAGGTTGTAGATCGACTCAGAGTGCACCTTGAGGATGGAAACACAGCTAGAACGTTTAAGGCTTCTGATGACCAGAAAGAAGCCTATAGTGACCTGTTTCTTCTATCTGCTAAACCGGTTTTATATGCCTGTAATGTTGGGGAAGAGGATTTGGAGTCTGGCAACGATTTAGTAGAAACTGTAAAGAAAGTAGCAGCGGGTTTTGGTGATGAAGTAGTGATGTTTTGTGCAAAAATAGAAGCTGAAATCGCTGAGCTGGATGAAGAAGAAAAAGAGATGTTTTTGGAAGAACTTGGCGTTAGTAGTGGAGGGTTGGATCGCTTAATTAAGGGTGCTTACTCAGAACTTGGATTAATCACTTATTTCACTGCCGGGCCAAAAGAAGCCCGTGCCTGGACCATCAAAAAAGGCACTAAAGCACCTCAGGCTGCCGGAGTGATACATACCGACTTCGAGAAAGGGTTCATCCGGGCTGAAACCATAGCTTATCAGGATTATGTGGAACTAAAAGGAGAGAAGGGAGCTAAAGAAGCCGGTAAAATGCGTCAGGAAGGAAAGGAATATACCGTAGCTGATGGCGATGTAATGCTGTTCAGGTTTAATGTGTAGGTTTAGTGAGCAGTGAGGAGGTTCTCGCTGATACACTTCGCATTATATCTGCACAATTTAAGTGAGGATACAGTGAGATGCCTTGAGAGAAAGGCTGCAATTATCAAGAATAGAGCTACTCTTTTTTCAAACTTTTCTTATTGAAGTAAAGAAATCCAGCCCAGATCAGGCTTAAACCACCAAAAATGCCAATGAAGGTAAAGATGGCAGGAGAGGGGTTATCAATGGTACTTACAGAGCCAGAGTAAGCGGCTATGATAGAGTAAGGGATAGTTCCTATTGAATAGAAAAGGATGTATTTCCAGAAGGGCATTCTGGTTACTCCGGCCAGACAGGAAGTAACTTCCGGTAGCATAGGTGCTGCACGACAAAGCATTAAAGAAAAAGGGCCAAATCGAGTAAATAATCTTCTCATTTCTTCAATCTGATCCTGATCTTTACTTACAAACTTCAAAAGCTTTTCTCCATGAAAGCGGCTAATTACATAGCCCATAGTTCCTGCTCCTAGCATCCCCAGAGTAGAATAAAATACTCCGAGTTCCATCCCCAGAAAAAAGCCTGAAAGAATAGTTAGAGAAAGGGTAGGGATAGCAATGAATAAGTCAACCAGCATTAAAACTACGATTATCAAACCCACAATCCACGGAGAAACGGTCATGGCTTGTTCCAGCCAGTACCGGATATCTTCAACGGATAGAACACCTAAAACCTTGAATAGTACTAAGGTGAATGTGAAAAAGGCCCCCAGAAGAACAACGAATTTAATTAGTGCTTTCATTCTAAAATAATGGTCGACAAAGTGTTAAGAACTTTCAGTTAAACTGGAATAGGTTTGAATTCGATCCATTCTTTTCTTTAAATCTTTAGAAGCTCTTACATAGCCACCATTATTACCATCAATAAAGTGAATATGCTGCCTGTGCCATGCGAAAACCATGCAGGTTACTAAAGCACTATCAGATTCATGAATACCATATGACAGTTTTGAAGCTTCGAACTGATGGTCGAGAAATGAACGGAATTTTTTGATTTGGTTTTCTTTGCTACTAATCACGAGCCGGAGCATATCATCGAACTTTTTATGATCGTTATTGGCAACCATATCAGGTTTATAGTATTTCCAGTCTGTTTCAGATGTTTTTTTATCAAACTTCATAAAGAATTTTCCAAGAAGTGTACGTATTTGAACTTCCAGGAGGTAGATAAGTTTTTTTAGCCAGGATTGACCTGAGGTTCTGAATTTCACTTCTCCTGAGAGCTTATTTGGAGAGAGATTCATGGTAAGAGATTCAACAAAAACAGGATTTGTGTTATCATCAAACCCAAAAGACTCACGCATCTTTGTTAGTACCGAATTATATAGTGCAACTTCCTCATCTTTTTTTACATTCGCTTTTACAAGAATAGAATAAACTTTTCGGTTTTTCTTTTTTACCTCCTGCCATCTACATTCAAGCCCTGAGAAATCTACATCCAGACTACCCTCGGTTGGGTAAGGCACCAAATATTGAGTGCTTTTGTCAAGTTTCAAATGATCTTCTACAAAATTTAAGCCCCCACCAATAAATACCGCCTGATTATAGAAATCGGAGACTTTAAAACGAGCTATTTGTACATCAAATCCATGGTCTCTGATAAATGATATTGGATAAATTCCAGCTCTCAAATCCATATCATACGCTGTCTTTCCTGTTTTCTTTGATGCTTTAAATACACGCTCAACATCATCTTTATACTCAGCAGGAAAACAAATCGCACACCCATCGCCGCCAAAAGAAAAGGGTAAGTCAGCCTTTTTAGATTCATTCATCAATCCTATAATTGGTGAAGCACCTAGAATATTTACCCATTTATATTTTTGCTCATCAATTTTTTTAGAAGAGTCGACAATATCACTAATACCAATATACCAATTGTCTGGAATTGAGTGATAATGAGCAGGGTCTGAGATATCAAAAAATGAATCCAGAACCGGAAGGTCGGAGTAAAAGTTTACATTAGAAATCATAGATATGATAACTCAGATATTGATTGATTAGTTACTCTGCATTTTGAGTACGTTAATATCAATGATTCAGATTTACTTAGTAAAAATATCAGTTGTATCTGAAGGAATCTTATACGGATCAATCCGATCATAGACGACCCAAGCGTCACGAAATCTTCTTTTCAGAATGTTCGAGAAATAAATAGCACGGCTTCTTTCATGGAAATCCCCAACGTGTACCCGGTAGTAAGGTGATTTAAAGAAGGTGTAGGTATCTGCCTGGTATCCAACTATTGTTGTGTCCGACCATGCTCTGAAAATAGATGCAATAGTATCTGCTAAGGCCACATTTTGTCCTGAATAGATCTGAACCCGATAGCCTTCAAACATATCGGTTTCATTTTCGGATTCGTCAACTACTTTTATTTCCTGATAAGCTATGGGGATTTCATTCGTCTTTTTTGAGTAGGTGTCAGAAAGGGAACTTCTGTATCTTGTATAAATACTCTCAGATGAAATGGATTCATCTTTTTCGTTCACATTATCCTGGTTACCTGAGGATTCCGTAACGGCTGTCTCTTCGGTACAACAATCATCTTCTATATTCGGTTTTGAACTGGAACAGCTCAGGAATAATCCCCCAATAAGGACGCTAATAATTAGATATTTCATATTAAAAACCGACCGGATGCCATGTAGTTTTTGTTTCCTGAAAATCTGTTATGAAATAAGGTCCCTGAGCATCTTCACCATACCAATCGGTTACAGGTTTTTTAACCATTCTTTTCACGGAAGTTGATGCGTTTTCGTCCATTAGTTTTTTCATTTCAACAGAGAGTTTATCAGTGTAGGTCAAGGCATTTACATCTATATGAGCACTGAAATGTTCCGCTAATTCTTCTTTTTTTCCTGTGAGGATATTGACAACCCCTCCGGGTACATCTGAAGAATTTAAAACCTCAGCAAATATGATGGATGGAAGGGGGTAGGCTTCCGAAGCTAATACCACAGATGTATTTCCCCCGGCAATAACCGGAGCAATCACAGACACCAATCCAAGTAAGGGGCTGTTTTCCGGAGCAAAAATCCCAACAACTCCCGTTGGTTCTAATAAACTAAAGTTAAAATGAGCGCTTGCTACCGGGTTCACCGAACCAAATACCTGCTGATATTTATCTGTCCAGCCTGCATAGTAAATTAACCGGTCGATAGATGCATTTACATCAGCTGTGGCTTCAGCAGCAGTAAAACCAATTTTTGAAAGCTGAGACTCAAATTCTGCACGTCGGCTTTCCATCATTTCTGCTATTCGATAGAGAATTTGTCCACGATTATAGGCACTGCGGACTTTCCATCCCCCAAATGCTCCTCTTGCTGATTTCACAGCATCCCGGACATCCTTACGACTGCAAAGGCAGGCATTAGCAAGCAAATCTTTCTCGCTGTCATATACTTTATAAAACCGACCGGATTCTGTGCGGGGAAAATTTCCTCCAACGTAAATCTTGTATGTTTTTAAAACTTCTAAATGTTCACTCATAATTTAATTATTTCAAATTCACATAAGCTGAAAGTCCATGTAGTCCGCCTTCACGTCCTACTCCACTTTCTTTGTATCCGCCGAATGGTGAGGTTGGATCAAACTTGTTATAAGTATTTGCCCACACTACACCTGATCGAAGCCCGGCTCCAACTTTAAAAATCTTTGATCCTTTATCTGTCCATACTCCTCCGGCTAACCCAAAAGGAGTGTTGTTGGCTTTGTCAATTGCTTCATCTGCCGTTCTGAATGTTTGTACAGTTAATACTGGACCAAAAATTTCTTCCTGAACAACACGATTGCTTTGGGCTACATTTGCAAGCAGAGTAGGGCGGATGAAATATCCATTCTCAGGAATTGAGCACTTACTTTGGTAAACATCAGCGCCTTCTTCTACACCAATTTCGAGAAATGAGTTGATGGTTTCAAACTGCTGGCTGGAATTGATAGCACCGATATCGGTATTTTTATCAAGCGGGTCACCAACAATCAATGTCTCCATTCGATCTTTTAGTTTTTGTGTGACCAAATCAGCCACGCCTTCCTGAACCAAAAGTCTCGAACCGGCACAGCAAACATGTCCCTGATTAAAGAAAATGGCATTGATGATTCCCTCCACAGCTTGATCGATGGGAGCATCTTCAAACACAATGAGTGCTCCTTTACCGCCCAGTTCCAGGGTGAATTTCTTATCAGTTCCTGCCAGAGATTTTTGAATCAGTTTTCCAACGCCGGTTGAACCTGTAAAAGCAATTTTGTCGATGTCTTTATGATTTACAATCTCAGCGCCTGTTTGCCCTGCACCGGTAACGATGTTAATTACGCCTGCTGGCACTCCGGCATCTTTCACTAATTCAGCAAACTTAAGAGCGGTGAGAGAAGTGGTTTCAGCGGGTTTCAGCACTACTGTGTTTCCACAGGCAAGAGCTGGTGCTATTTTCCATGCGAGCATCAACAAAGGAAAATTCCATGGAATAATCTGACCGCAAACCCCAAGCGGCTCCGGAGTTTTTCCGGGAAAAGCATATTCCAGCTTATCCGCCCAACCCGCATAGTAGAAAAAGTGTGCTGCAGCGAGGGGTACATCAACATCTCTCGATTCGCGAATTGGTTTTCCTCCATCCATACTTTCCAGTACAGAAAATTCACGGGCACGCTCCTGAAGCATCCTTGCAATTCTATATAGGTATTTTCCCCGGGTTTTAGGAGCAAGACCTGACCACTCACCTTTAAACGCTTTTCGTGCAGCTTTTACAGCCTTGTCAACATCATTTTGGGTTGCTTCAGAAAATTCGGTGATAACTTCCGTCGTAGCAGGATTAGTGCTTTTGAAATAACGTCCTTTGGATGGCTTAACGAATTTACCATCAATAAAGAGTTGATACTGGTCTTTGATTTCAACATGGTCACTACTTTCTGGGGCTGGTGCGTATTCCCAGACAGAAGCAAAATCCAATTTCGAATTCGGAGAAGTAGGTTTGTATAGGGTTTCTTTAGTTTCTGTTGTTTGAGACATAATCTAATCCTGAATTTCTTAATCCACTGAAAAATAATCGGCTGACTGATACTGGCCGGTTTGTTGTTTCACAATTTGCATGAGTACATCATTGGCTAAAGAACTAGCTCCAAACCGGAAATACTCGTTATTTAGCCAGGCTGCTCCCAGGGTTTCTTTTACTAACACTAAATATTGTAGTGCTTGTTTCGCAGTTCTAATTCCACCGGCAGGCTTCATGCCAATCATTTTACCAGTTTTATAATAATAATCACGAATGGCTTCGAGCATTACTAAAGTAACTGGCTGAGTTGCAGCAGGGCTGATTTTCCCGGTTGATGTTTTGATAAAGTCCCCACCGGCTTCCATGGCTAAATCACTGGCTTTTCGAACATTTTCGTAGGTGTGAAGTTCACCGGTTTCCAAAATCACTTTGAGGTGAGCTTTCCCACACGCTTCTTTGATTGCGGCTATTTCATCAAAAACCTGATTGTATTCCCCTGAAAGAAATGCCCCACGACTTATCACCATATCCACTTCATCGGCTCCTTCATCTACTGCAAATTTGGTGTCGTCAATTCTAACAGAGAGGGGAGCCATTCCACTTGGAAAAGCAGTTGCCACACTGGCTACATTAATTCCGGATCCTTTCACTTGGTCTTTTGCAGTTCTAACCATGGTGGGGTATACACATACGGCGGCTACTTTTGGAAGATCGGGCATAGGTGCGTAAGGTAGTTTAGCCTTCTGGCATAGCTGAATTACTTTTCCTTCAGAATCTTTTCCCTCAAGAGTAGTTAGATCCATCATGCTTAACGCCATTTTAAGCGCCTGGATTTTAGAATCTTTTTTGATGCTGCGTTTATTCAGGCGGGCTACACGCTCTTCAACAGCAACATGATCTATGGGGGTTATGGTAGTAAATTTAGTTTGACTCATAATTGTTTATTTCTCCAATAAGAAGGTAACAAATATGAAAACCTATTTCTTAGAAAAGCTCTTATTTACTAAGGTTAGAATGAGCACCAATACTTTGTTCCTTAAATGTAAAACTAAGATTGAAGCCATTTTTATTCATGATTTTAAAATCAGCATCAAGTTGATTTAATAATGTATTTATCAATGTAGTACCTAAGCTTTTTGGATTCAGGACCTTATTCTTATTAATTCCGGGACCATTGTCAGAATATTCTGCTGAATATGAATCCCCAATCTGACTTATGTGGAACTTAATTTTTGGATTTTCAGTGTTATGGAAGGCATATTTGAATGAGTTAGTCACTAGTTCATTAAGTAATAGCCCAATAGGTACCGCCTGGTTTATATTTATATCTACAGAATTGTCAATCGATATATCGAACAAGACTTTTTTATTATTAAGAAGGGTAGTATTAATGTTCTCTATTAGATTATTTATGTATTCAGTAAGCTTGATCTCAGAAAAGGTTTCTCCTTCATATAAAAGTTCATGAACACCTGCAATACTTTTGATACGTTGCCCCATATTAAGTAAGGTATCTTTAACAAGTTTGTCTTTGCTCTCAAAAGCCTGTAAATCCAGTAATCCACTTACGATGGCTAAATTATTCTTTACTCTGTGATGTATTTCAGAAAGTAATATTACTTTTTCGTCTAAAGATTGTTGAAGACTCTCCTGCAGTTCAACATTCTCAGTAATATCCATAATAGTGCCGATCATTCGGGTAACTTTACCATTTTCATCAAAGTCCATGGCTCTTCCACGATCTAAAAACGTGCGATAATTTCCATCTTTATGTTTTAATCTGATGATGATATCAACATGGTTTTCACCTCCTGATTCAATACGCTCAAGTTCTGAGCGCACGTTTTTTTGGTCATCGGGATGAAGAATATTCAAAAAGAATTCAAAAGACTCTTCAAATTCATCATCAGAATAGCCAAGAGATTCCTTGTATAACTTATTTGTAAGGTTTTCACCCGTAATTAGATTTAAATCCCAGACACCGAGATCAGCACCTGAAATCGCTGCATCTAATATTTGCTGATTTTCTTGTAGCGAATCCTTTAGCACTTTTTCTTCATTGATATCCATAATAGTACCGTTTAAACGGACACACTTACCACCTTTAAAACTGGCTTCTCCGATTGATCTTACCCATCGTTCATTACCTTTCCCAGTTACGATGATTAGTTCTTCATTATATGCTACTCCTTCTGTTACAGCCCTGTTAATTACAAATTCTTTCCTTCTTCTATTAAAACCTTCCTTAAAAAAAGTTAGCCCGGTGTCAATATCCCATTCAAAATCTTGCTCAACTTCATGAATTTCTTTAACCACGGGTGAGATGAAAGTTTCATTACTTTCAAAATCTATTGACCAATCTCCAATCTTAGCAAGTTTCTGAGCCTTAATTAGGCGCTCATTATTCTTTTGAAGCTCAATTTCAATTCTCTTTCTCTTATCAATATCCATTAAGGTTCCATATATCCGCACGCTTTTGCCATTCTTTACTTCAGCTTGACCTTGTGAACGCACCCATCGTTCGTTTCCTTTTCCAGTTATCAATAATAGGTCTTCGGAGTAGGGAGTGCCATGCTCAATGGCCGCTTTCACTACTTCATGAATTCGATCTCTGCTGAATCCTTCTTTGTAATATTTTATTCCCTCTTCCATTACAAAATCATGGTCAACCTCATAAATCTTTTTTACTAAAGGAGAGACATAAGTTTCTCCTGTTATTAGATTTATAGACCAGTCTCCAATTTGAGCTAATTTTTGAGCTTCTAATAATCTCTCATTGGATTCTTTTAAAGAATGTTCAAACTCAACTTCTTTTGTTTTATCGAAGAGCATGGTATCCCATGCAACATAATCTTCATTTTTCTCAAAAGGGATGCCAATACCCTGAATCCACTTATGTTTGCCAGATTTAGTTTTGATACGGTATACAGCATTCCATAATGTCATGGTTTTCGCTGAATTCCGAATACTTTCCATTGTTTTATTTACATCCTCTGGTTCAATTACATCCCAAAGATTGTCGGCGTCATTGATAGCCTGTTCCTGGTTTATTTCAAATAAAGTTTCTACTCCTTCGCTTATAAATTCAATACTTTGTTCTCCGTTGTGATATAGTCTATATCTCAAAACTATCCCGGGAAGATTAGCCGTAATATTCCTCAATTTTTTTTGACTATCATAAAGTGCGATTTCGACACTTTTTCTTTTTGTAATATCCTGTACTACCCCTGTGAACTTAACAGTTATACCCAGACTGTTTTTAGTAGGTATTCCTACAGTACGTATATATTTTTTTTCTCCACTTTTAGTAATCAATTCAGTGTCAACATCATAAGGCTCACCTTTTTCCAGAGCATTACTTATTTCGTGCTTGTTATGTTCATCATGATGGTAGTTTTTGATTTCTTCAAACGTGGGATTTCCAAGCGAAACATCTCTCTCGTAGATTTTAAAAACCTGATTTGACCAGGTTACTTCCTGAGTATTTAAATCGAACTCCCAGTTACCTATTTTTCCTATTTCCTGCGCGCGCTCTAGTTGTTCGTATGTATAGAGAAGCTTGTTCTCATTCTTTTTATTTTCAGTAATATCTTCTTGAATGGCAATGAAGTTTGTAAGTTGGCCAAATCCATCCAGAATTGGTGTGATATCAAGTTTAATCCAGTAAGAGGAGCCATTTTTATGATAATTTAGTATCTCTTCCCTGAAAGGTTTTACTTCTTTTAATTTTGCTCGAATTCTTGCAACTGTATTTGGGTCGGTGTTTTCACCTTGAAGAATATGCCCGGGTTTTTGTCCGAAACACTCAGTTAGTGTATAACCTGAGATTTCAGTGAAAGCACCATTCACCCATTCAGTTTCACCATTTCTATTTGTTATGATTACTCCATTATGAGTATGGCTAGCTACCATAGAAAGCCGTTTAAGCTCTTCAGTTTTCTTTTCGAGCTCAAATTTGAGCCTATAGTTTTTAATTTCACGGATAATGGCTGGATTTAATCTGAGCAAATTATCTTTGAGGATGAAATCATTAGCTCCTTTATTCACAATGAAATCTACAGCTTCATTTTCTCCGACGTATCCTGAAACCAGAATAAATGGTATATGGGGGTTGAGTTTCCTCGCTTTTATTAATGCATCAGTACTATTAAACTCAGGTAGATTATGATCAGAAAGGATAATATCCGGTACAAACTGTATTAGGAGGTCATTGAATTTATTTTCTGTTTGGCAATGTTCATAGCTAAACTGAAACACACCCTTTTTCAATTCATTTAAAATAAGTTTTAAATCAGAATTACGGTCCTCTACAATTAAAATTTTAAGAGGTATTTGAACCAATCTGTACTCCTTTTATTAACTACCTGCCAATGTACTAAAGAAATATTATAAAATTTTAATATTTATACACCTAAAAGAACTAGTTGTAAATTATTAGTTAATTCATTGGCGCTCAGCAAGTAGCTGAACCGCATGGGAATAGTATTAATTAATTATTTTGGAGTATAATATGGAAGCAGAGATCAATTATTTAGCAGTTCTGGTAGCATCGTTAATCGGATTTGTTGTAGGTTTTTTGTGGTACGGACCACTTTTCGGTAAAGCCTGGATGGCGGAAATAGGGATGACGGAAGAACAACAGCAATCAGGTAATATGGCTAAGATCTTCGGAACAACCTTCGTTTTGCAAATTATTATGACCTATTGCCTCGCTATGTTTATAGCAGGACAATCTTTAGAAATGTCAACGTTTTATGGGTTTTTAACCGGTGCCGGTTGGATTTTACCTACGATGATTATCAATAACCTGTATGAGCAACGATCATTTAAGCTCTCTTTTATTCAGGGAGGCTATTGGGTGGTTGTTTTTACTCTTATGGGTTTGGTTCTTGGAGCCTGGCAATAACTCGTTTTATCAAAGCGGGCTTACTTAAGTCCGCTTTTTTGTAACTCTTTACTCAAATCCACATATTCGGATTCCTTACTGTGAAATAGTGGCCAAATCAGGCAAAGAAGAAAAAACACAACTCCGAAAGCGAAAATTATCCAGGCCACTTCCATATTCTTGTCTACGATATAAAAATGACTAAGCATATTTGCATAATCATGTCCCGCTTTCGAGCCATCATTTCCAATTAAAGGAAGAATCTTGTTGTAAGCATCGGCACAGTAAACTGCCGATACAAAAGTACTATACCCCATCTGAAAGAGGCAGGCCTGAGCCAAAATTTTCTGTTTCTTATTCCAGGCTGTTAAGAAAAGCAGAAATGGGATTAATATTGCCATTAAACTTCCTCCCAGAATAGTGAGGAACCTCCATCCAAATAAGCCAAAAATAGTATGTCCGCCTTCATGAAGCATTAAATCTATGGTATCAATCAAAAAGAAAACCAAGCCTAATAATGGAGGGTATGGGTAGTTAACAGCTACAAGGATATTCTCAGTTAATGCTAAAACTACTCGTTCGATGGAGATCCAAATAGGAGCGATGAGGAGGAATGTGAACCACCATTTTTTTAGAAAAGGAAGTATTCGCTCTATGTATTTCTCTGTATTCATATCAAAACAATTCAGGATACTTTCGCTTACCCCGTATAAAATATTGCCAAACCAGAGAAAAAGGTTTCAAAGGGGTTGAGTTTGGATTTCTGGTGATCAGCTTTCTTTTTTTATGAACGTTAGCTATCCCAAAAATAAAATGAATATGTGCTTTAATGATGGTGAAAAATTCGTTCGGTCTTCCCGAAACCAGAGAGCGAAGGGCGGCAATCTGATCTAACGCTAACCGTACAACAATTTTATACCAAAGCTGAGAGGAAGGAAGATTCTTCCAGAGCATAAACAAGTTGTTTCTGAAGTTGTAGTACACCTTTCTGGAACTCCCCATGGGTAGGGAGCCGCCGCCTAAATGGAATACTACACTTTCGGGTGTGAATTTAACTGTGTATCCCCGATTGATTACCCTCCAGCATAAATCTATTTCTTCCATGTGAAATTCAAAGTCCTCATCAAAACCTTCCAGTTCTTCAAACACGTCTTTTTTGATTGCGAGAGCTGCCCCGGAAGCCCAGGTGATATCAACTTCAGAATCATATTGCCCCTCATCTTTTTCAAAAGTATCGAGTAATCGGCCTCTGCAGAAAGGATATCCGAGATTGTCCAGAAAACCACCTGCTGCACCTGCATATTCGAAATAATCAGGCTGTTCGTATGAGAGGATTTTAGGCTGAGCTGCTGCAATTTGGGTATCGGATTCAAAAAGAGCATTTAACCCTGTCAACCAATCAGGGTGGACTTTTACATCGTTGTTTAGAAATAGAAGAATTTCTTTAGTTGCGAATGGGACTGCCCGGTTGTTACCTCCCGTGTAGCCATAATTATTATCAAAAGAAGCAATTTTAACCGATGAGAAGTACTCAGCGACCCATTCAACCGATCCGTCGTCAGATGCATTATCAGCTAATATGATCTCAAAATTCTCATAGTTGGTTTCAACCACAGAGGGGAGGAAAGTTTTCAGATGGTTCAACCCATTCCATGTTACTATGATAATACTAAAGCCTTTCAACGAATGAATTAGAAATTATGAATGTTGTGCATTGCTATAGGAGAAAATTGGAAAATGTCGTTTCTTTGTTGGCTATACAACCGGCAAGGATGATAGCAAAATTGTATGATCAAAATCGGCCTTATTTCGGACACCCACAATTATCTTGACCCACAGGTTTTTGATTATTTCAAAGACTGTGATGAGATTTGGCATGCCGGGGATTTTGGGACTATAAAGATAGCCGACAAGCTCAAAGAAATCGCTCCCTTACTGGGCGTTTATGGCAACATTGACGGACAGGATATCCGTAAAGAGTACCCGCTTCATCAACGTTTTGAACGGGATGGTATTGATTTCTGGATGACTCATATTGGAGGAATTCCAGGGCGGTATTGTATTCCAATTCGCGAAGAAATTGAGCACAAAACTCCGGATGTATTCATCTGTGGACATTCCCATATTTTAAAAGTAGCCCGTGATCAGAACCTCAAAAAAATGTTGTATATCAATCCCGGAGCTGCCGGAAAGCAAGGGTTCCAGGAATACCGAACTATTATTCGCTTTGAAATTGATGGTGGTAAAATTCAGAATGTAGAGGTTATCAATTTAGGAAAAGCAGGCGCTGCTCAGCCATTATAACGCTCAATCAATTCCACTGCATTAAAAGCGGATTGAATCACTAGCGGAATTCCACCTCCCGGGTGCGTAGACCCCCCTGCAAAATAAAGCCCATCAATTTCTCTGGATTTATTTCGGGGGCGGATAAATGCAGCAAATTTGTTGTTGGAGGAAGTCCCGTAAATACTTCCTTTGTTGGATAGATATTTTGTATAGAAATCACTGGGAGCGATTATTTCCTGAAATGATATATGTTTTGATAGATCAGTTAACCCTCTTTTTTCAAGTTCCTGAATCACTTTCTTACTATAGGAACCTGCTTGCTTATTCCAATTATAGTTTTCTGATATGTAGGGAGCATTGACAAGTACAAACAGGTTTGAACCATCTTTTGGAGCATGAGTTGGATTAGAATAGGAAGTATTAGCGATATAAATCGTGGGATCATCAGGCATCACTTTCTCTTCGAAAATCTGCCGGAACTCATTTTCATAGTCTTTACTAAAGAATATGTTGTGATGCACCAATTGATCGTACTGTTGATCTACTCCGAGTAGTAATACAAATCCGGAGCAGGAGGGTTCGATGTTAACTGCTTTTTCTTTTTTCTTTTCAGAGATGGAGGAATCTGAAAGCAGATTCACAATGGTCTCGGTGGTGTCACTGTTGGCTACAATCAAATCAGAAGGGATAACTTTATGACCTACCTTTAATGCTTTTGTTGAACCTCCTGACACCATGATTTCAGAAACTTCAGCATCAAATACAAAATCGACGCCCAATGAATTGGCAATCCAGAATAACGTTTCTGCTATTTTATACATTCCGCCGTCTACATAAAAACCACCCTGATTCAGTTCTACGTGAGGAATCACGTTCAGGGTAGCGGGAGCTAGATAGGGAGAGGAGCCGTTATACGTTGTAAATCGTTTAAAGAACTTTTGCAGATATTCAGATTCGAAATAAGCATCAACTTTTTCACTGACTTTCGAAAAGGCATCAATCCCGAAAAAAGAAAACAAATCCAGATTTCGGAAATCTGAAAAATCATATAGAGGATTGTAGATAAACGCATCCGCTGTTTTGTTATAAATGGATTCGGCGTAATCAAGAAATCTGGAATATGATTGGGAATCTTCAGGAGCAATTCGATCGATTTCTGCCTGCGTTTTCAACCGGTCATCAAAACAATCAAAGACCGAGCCATCCTGATAGTTGTAGCGACAGATAGGAGATAGAGGTCTTAGTACTAAATGATCCGAAAGCTTAAAGCCGCATTCCATGAACAACTTTTCTAACAAATGAGGCATAGTCAATAAGCTGGGACCGGTATCGAATCTAAATCCTTCAGCCTCAACAAGATTCATCTTTCCGCCAACACGACTATTCTTCTCATAAACAGTGACTTTATGTCCTCGTGAAGCCAACAGACAAGCTGATGCTAACCCTCCGATTCCCGCGCCGATTACAGATATTTTCACAAACAGGTTTTTAAGATTTCAGGAAAAAGTATCTTACAAAATGATTTCGAAAATCAATAACCCCGAAGTTATCCGATTCATTCAGGAACATGCAAATGATGATCCGGCAGATATTGCTTTGCAAGCCAGGAAGTATCCTGAGCTTCCTATTCGGGAAATTGCCATTCAGATTGCTTCAAGACAAAAGGCAGAATCTAAACTGCCTGAGTGGTGCAGTAATCCGCAGGTGATTTTCCCGCCAAAAGAAAACCTGGAACAGGCTTCCTCCGAGATTACAGCAAGATTTAAATCACGTTGGATTGAGGGAAACTCGATTCTTGATTTAGCGGGGGGGAGCGGAGTTGATTTATTCTATATGAGTAACGGATTTGAACGTGTGGTTTATGTTGAGCCAAATATGGAACTGGCGAACATCACCGAATACAACTTCGAACTTTTTGGGAAGGAGATCGATACACATATCAGCACAGCAGAAGAGGTTCTGTCTGAAACAGATACTCAATTTGATGTGATTTATCTCGATCCATCCCGGCGAGATTCTAACAAAAAACGAGTATATGGTTTGGAAGAATATCAACCCAATGTGGTGGAGTTATATGATCAATTGCTTGAGAAAGGAAACGAAATAGTTATTAAAACCTCGCCGATGATTGACCTTAAAAGCACACTAGAGCTGCTGCCTGATACGTTTAAAATACAGGTTGTTGCCGTTGATAACGAAGTAAAAGAAATACTTTTCTCCCTTAAAAAAGGAGCTGAATCTTCGTCCCGAATTGAAGCCTGGAATATTTCAGATTCAAAAGAAGATCAAGAATTTACTTTTTCTTTCGAGGAGGAGAGCGAAGCAACCGCAGAGTATTTCGAACCACTGAAATATTTATATGAACCCAATTCATCCATCCGAAAGGCAGGTGCCTTCAATTTAACAGGAACAAAATTTGGATTGAAGAAGCTTCACCCGAATACTCATCTTTATACATCAGAAAAGGTAATTAAGGATTTTCCAGGACGAATTTTTGAAGTTCTGGAGTTTATCAAACCCAATAAAAAAGAAATCAAGAAAGCTTACCCCAATGGAACCGTAAATGTGATTTCGAAGAACTTCCCGATGGGAGCAAATGAGATCAAAAAGAAATTCCGGCTTAAAGACGGGGGAGAGGAGTTTCTGATTTTTTGCACATCTTTAAGTTCTGGTAGTCTTGCATTTAAGGCAGTAACTGTACAATGCCAGGCCTGTTCACAATCATAAAAGTGAAATTTATTTTTATTATACTCACTCAAAATAAATTAAAATCACTACTTAAATTCACTTGGGGTATAGACAGAGATACATGATCAGTCATCTATGAATTAGTTGTAGTAAATCAATAATTATTCATCATTAAAAAGATTGTAGTTTTAGCTGCTTTTCTAAGCCAGCTTATTATAGTGCAGACAAAAGCACAATACGGGTACTTCTATACAGGAAAAGACTATGGGTCTGAAGCATATCTTTCACCTTTTACACAAATAATGAATGGTGGATTGGATATGCTACAAACTACGAATTATGATAATACCATACAGCAACTACAATTATCTCAAGGAGTTAAAATTGTATTCAGATCTCTTACACAACCCAGAAAAGCTATAGGCCTGGTTGGATTTAAAAAATTCGCACAAACAGAGCTCATCCCATTTGGCTTCACAAAAACCAATTCGCAATGGATACCTAATTATGGATTACACTTAATTGGAGGCGGAATGGAGTATGCAAGGATGATAGATTATTACTCATATCATGACTTTAATTATCCTCGTGTTTGGGCTTTATTTACTTCTTTAACTGAACAGTTTCTGAATGAAGTAGTGGAGATGAAAGGGAGAGAGACATTAAGTTATCCTGCAGTTGCAGACTGGTATTTTTTTAATATACCCGGAATGATACTTTTTACTTTCGAACCGGTTCAAAGGTTATTTACTGGTCCTTTATATTTAACAAGTTGGTTGGGGCAGGCATCCTATTCTCCTTTCGATCACTCGATCAGAAATACAGGTCAATTTTATACAATCAAATTTCAACCAGAGTTTTCCGGTCCTTTCTCTTTTCTTTACTACATGGGAGCCGGATGGCTGTTTGGAGGTGGATACGAGCATAAAGAAATAACTTATTCACTTGCTTATGGAAACATGACAGAAGAAGTTTATTTCGTTGACAGGGAAAATGATATAGAATATATAAAAATGACCCCATCAGCCGCTTTATTTATTGACAAAAACAGATCATTGCTTTTATCTCTGGTTGTAACGACTAATAAAGTATATCAGGAAAATATCCGGCTTGATATTTTTCCGGGTGTATTAAAATTTGGTGACTTTAGCTTTGGGTTATGGACTAATTACAGTTTTAGTAACCAATCTTTTGTCGGGATTACGTTAAAAGGAATTCCGGGAATTGCATTTTAAAACCCAAACAATATTTAAGCCGTGCAGGTTGTCGGTAGTCAGGGTAGCTTTGATGACAAAATTAATAGCTATACCTCAATTCAATGATTCCCTTTTAGCCTTAGTTTTGCTACGGCTTCTACATGATAGGTTTGAGGGAACATATCTACGGGTTGCACTTCGAGTACGTCATACACTTCTGAGAGGATTTTTAGGTCTCTGGCCATTGTACTGCTGTCGCAGCTTACATAGACCATTCTCGGGACTTTAAGTTCACATAATCGAGCAACAACATCAGGATGCATTCCAGCTCTGGGAGGATCCGTAATAAGTACATCCGGAGCACCGAATTCTTCCACCATCTGAGTAGTGAATACGTCTTTCATATCTCCTTTTACAAACGATACATTTTCAACCCCATTTTCTGTGGCATTGAATTTTGCATTTTCCACGGCTACTTCCACAAGTTCAATACCCAATACCTTGCTTGCTTTTTGGCTCATGAAAAGGCTCAATGTGCCCACTCCGCAATAGAGGTCGTACACTACATCGCCATCTTTTAGGTCGGCATAATTCCGTGCGACTTCGTACAATTTTCCAGCCTGAGCAGTATTGGTTTGAAAGAATGCATTAGGGTGAATCTTAAACTCAAATTTATCAATTTTATCCCTTATAAATCCCGGACCATAAATTACATGCTCAAAACGTCCGACAGCAGTAGGGGAGATTTGATCGTTTACATTATTCACGATAGTTGTGATGATTGGAAAAGTTTCTAAAAGGGCATCAGAAAGTTGTTGGATGGTTTCCGGCTCATCTTTAAATGTTACAAGGTTCACCATAAAATCATCGGTGTGGTGAGCTGTTCTGATCATCACATGGCGCAGATAACCGGTTTTCTCAAACGTATTAAAAGGCTCGATATCATTTTCAATGCAATAGGTTCTCACAAAATCCAGAATTTGAAAAGACTCTTTTCTCTGGAGGTGACATTCATTCAGATTAAGGATTTTATCGAATCGTCCCGGAGCATGGAGCCCGGCTGCAAAACCAGCATCATCTACAAACTCTTCACTCCTTATTTCTTCCTCAGTAAGCCAGCGTCTGCTACTTACGCTGTACTCCATTTTATTACGATAGTAGAGTTCTTTTTCTGATCCCATAGCGATAAGTACAGGAGTGTCCAGCCCGCCAATTCTTTGGATGTGATCGGTTACTTGCTGCGTTTTATACTCAAGTTGCTTTTGATAAGGAACATGTTGCCAGCTACATCCACCACAAACATCAGCGTGCTGGCATACAGGCGTGATACGATCAGGACTTGGAGAAATGATTTCAAGGAGCTTACCTTCTCTGAAATTTTTTTTCCGTTTGATAATTCGAGTACGGACTTCATCACCGGGCATAGTACTTGAAACGAAAACAGCCATTCCATCTACTTTGCCAATTCCTTTTCCTTTAAAAGCAGCACCTTCAATTGTTAAGGTGACTTCATGCCCCTTTTTTAAGCTCATTCGTTGAGTTCTCCTGATGAAGCAGATTGTTCATAATAGGCTTCAAATTCAATTTTTATAGCTGTATAGGGATCAGATAATTCTTCGATTTTATTTGTGGCGCGGTCGAGCTGCCGAAGGGCAATATTGGTAAGTGTTTGAAGAAACTTAACCGCGATTTGTGGATGTCGTTCCATAAGTAATTCAAAATCGGGCTTAAAAAAACCAAGCAGGGTAGAGTCGGTTACGCAGCGTGCAGAAGATCTTCTTCTGAGATTATATCCGATAGAAAGCGCTCCAAAACTGTCTGAGGTTTCCAGAAGAAAACCCTCAGTGTCCTGTTGGTCATCTGATTCTTCGCCAATATTAAAAGTGAGTTCTACCGTACCATCTTCAATAAAATACATCCCCGTACCCGGATCATTCCGGTAAAAAACGTATTCGCCTTCCTTGTAAGTTCTCCGATGGCAAAGTTGTAGAAATTCAAATCGTTCTGCGGCAGATAGGTTTTTTATAAACCTGGAATTGAAAACAATCTGAGCTTGATTTCGAAGGCGTTTTAGTTTTTTACTCATCTTTTTTGATCTCCTTAGAATGAATGTCCGATTCCGAAGCTAAAATATAATTTCCTGTTATTAAACCAACCTTCCTGAAGGTCGTGAGCACGGAAGGCAAAATCAAAGCGAACTACTACATATTCCCAATCTAACCGGAGTCCCAAGCCTGACCCTACTGCAATCTGTTTATAAAAAGAATCGAATTTAAAACGGCCTCTTTCCAATTCTTCCTGCAAAGAGGCCTCAGTATTCGAGTTAATATTAGTAGTAGTTGCGGAGTTAAAGTTATTTCTTGGACCATACCAGATATTGCCTGCATCAACAAACCATGCGGCGTGCCAGTTTGCTCCAATTAAATCTCTTAGAAAAATTTGACGGGCCTCGGTAAAGGCTGCGAGCTTAATTTCTCCTCCGTTGATAGTTACCTCGTCTGAAGCAATTTCTCCAGGACCTAGTTGGAAGGGTGCCCATCCTCTGATGTCGTTACTTCCGCCCGCAAAGAATCTACGATTTAGAGGGATTGCTTCATTTTTTCCATATGGGTGAGCTATTCCTCCGAATAACCTCCATCCAAACACTGCACTATTAGAGATTGGGTAATACTTTCGGTAATCAGCTGTCAGTTTTACATATCTACTGTATGTAAGTTCGTTGTTACTCAACCCAAAAAGAGGAGGGAGGGTACTTTCTAACGTATCGGGAGTAATTATGAATCGATCGAGTGCGTAAGGAATATTTCCACCCGCTGATATTGAGTACTCACTGAAATACCCATAATTACGTTTAATAAGATCTGTATTTTGACTTCTGAATGTATACCTGATTACCGAAGAAATCTGGGGCTCAAAATCTTGTAATATTCGTATGTATTCTAAAGAGTTTTCTCCGAATTCAACTTTAAGAGAATCGTTAAAACGGTCGGTAGGACTAGTATCAACAATGTCCAGTTCTATGAGATCAAAAAATGAAGAAAAACGATCATTATGCTGGACTTCATACTGATAATTAAACCGAACATCTGAATTTATATCAAAAAGTAATTGATCTGATCGGCTGTAAGAAAGAGAATATCGGGTTAAAGCACTGGTGAAATACCTTGTATTATCAAGGAAAGAAAATGGGAAAGCTATTCGAGGTACTGAATATTCTCCTCTTAATTCATAACTTCTAAGCAGAGACGACTGAAGGGTATCGCCAGGTGCAATTTCTTCCAGTGTACTGGAGCTAACATATTCGAAACTCGCATTGGCTCCTATACTTAATCGCTCTGCTTTTCCGAACACATTATTGTTAGAATAATCTATTCCAAAACCCGTACCAAAGCCGTAACGCTTCATTCCAAAAAGTTCGGTACTAATGCTGTGTTTTGTGATGGTTTCCAGATCAAAGTAAACGGGAATTTCTTCTTTAGTGAAATCAGGACGTATTCCATTTTTATTCTGTCCGAATCTGCGGATATAAAGCATTCCAAGGTTTTGAAACTCCTTTACTGTTTGTAGATATAATTCCTCATTGTAAGTTTCTCCCGGAGTAAAAAGAATCTGATCACTCAAGAGCGAAAACTTGGTGTCGGTCTCTGGTTCTTTTGCCAGGAAAATTTTATTAGTGTCTGCCGTAAACGGTTCACCGGAAAGAGTATCCAGTTGAGTGTAACTATCTGGAGGGATCCCGTCTGCTAGTTTTACTTCCAGATCTCCAAATTTATAAATTGATCCTGGCTCAATACTAAAAAGGACATCAAGCAATAAGGCATTCGCTGAGTCGAGTTTAACAAATGCAGTTACGGAATCCCGCTCAACAGAAGCATACCCGTTATTCTTCAGGAAGCTGAGAATCCGCAGTTGTTCATTTTTTAGTTCCTGGGAATTATACTGCCGATCCACACGAAAGGTGGAATCGTTTAATGCTCTTCGTGTAAGAGGGCTTTGAATAAGAAAACGTCTTTTTGTCTCGGGGTTTGGGAAATCGGGAAAACCAGTATAAGAGAGAGATTGTATGTTGGAGGGCTCTCCTTCATCGATAATAAAAGAAACTTCAATCTTGTCAGTTCGGAATTCGACTATAGTTGTGTCTACTTCAACATTCAGAAAACCAAGTGATTCATAATACAAGGCGATACGCTCCATATCATTCACTACGATTTGGCGATCAAGGTAAGAAGGGTCTTCTCCAAATCGCCCATTACTAGCTCTCCATATAAAATACCAGGGTGTGAATCGGGGAATCCCTAGGAATTCACGATTTGTTCTGGTTCGTACCAGATTTTCGAGTGTTCGGTCTTTTACAAAATCATTGCCGGAAAAACGCACCCTTCTAACAACATCTTCAACATTTGTTGAGTCTGAATTTGATGCCTGAGCCCGTAATGGAGATATAGAGCCGAACTGTAGCAAAAGGATACATGCTACACAAAGTGCCAGCTTGTAAAAGGGAAGTAGGGTTTTCAAGTAAAATTAAGAAACAAAGACTGTGCATAGCACAGTCTTTTGGTTCATTCTAAAATGTTAAGTCGTAGCTATACGTCGTCGTAGTCGAAGCCTTCATCATCCTCGTTATGAAAAAAGTCTTCTTTCCGGATATAATCAGGCCAAATATCTTCCATACTCTCGTAAACAGTGTTTTCACCTTCATCAATCTCTTCTAACTCTTCGAGATTTACAATTATCTGAGTGGGCAAACCATTTCGTTCTGCCCATTCGATTAACTCGTCTCTATTAGCCGGAAAAGGAGCTTCGTCCAACGCAGCAGCTAATTCAACTGTCCAAATCATAGTTTTACCTTTGGTTTAAATTTTTTGTCTAATATATCTGGTACATTAAACATGTGAGCCTGATAAAATTCAAGTATTCATTAAATTTTTTTTGAGCTCAAATCGTGCCGAAAATATTGTTATCTTAGCACAAATACATCAACTAAATCCATACAGGATTATTTTATGTTTAATGGAATAGGAACAACCGAAATTATCATCATCGCGATCTTTGTTCTCGTATTTTTCGGAGCAAAGAGAATTCCCGAATTAGCCAAAGGATTAGGGCAGGGAATAAAAGAATTCAGACAAGCCTCAAAAGACATCAAAAAGGAAATCGAAGAGAGTTCCAAAGACATTGATGACGCTGTAAATCACGAAGAAAACAAAACTTCAAAGTAATAGAGGGCGGTTTGACCATACAAACGATTGCTGAAGCCAGAGAAAAGGTACTGGCTGGAGACGTTACATTAAGGGAACTGGTAGAAGGATATAAATCCCAAATTGAAGCAAGAAATGAAGAGGTAAATGCCTACGTATATCTCGATTTTGACTCTGCTTTTGAGCAAGCTGATACTATCCAGAAAAAGGTAGAAAATGGCGAAGCGGGTGCATTGGTTGGAGCAATCATGGGTATCAAAGATGTGATTTGTGAGCGTGGAAAGCCTCTGACTTGTGCGTCAAACATCTTAGATGACTTCGAAAGTGTGTATGATGCAACAGTTATAGAACGGCTCCATGCCGAAGATGCTATTCTGATTGGTCGCCTTAATATGGATGAATTCGCAATGGGTTCAACCAATGAATATAGTCGCTACGGTGCAGCGAAGAATCCACATGATATAACCAAGGTGACAGGAGGGTCTTCCGGTGGAAGTGCAGCGGCTGTGGCAGCCGGAATGGCAAATGCTACACTGGGATCAGATACGGGGGGCTCAATAAGGCAGCCTGCGTCTTATTGTGGAGTGGTTGGATTAAAGCCTACTTATGGGCGCGTTTCCCGTTATGGTTTAGTAGCGTTTGCGTCATCCTTTGATTCTATTGGCCCATTCGGCAACTCTGTGGAAGATGTTGCTAGCGTTCTGCAAGCCATTGCCGGTTTCGATGAGAAGGACAATACCTGTGTCTCCGTTGAGAAAGACGATTATGTTGATGCGGTTCAAAATCCGCAAAAGAATATCAGAATAGGTGTTCCGGAAGCTCTTTTTGGTGAAGGGCTGGACACTGAAATCAATTCCGGCATCAAAGAGATTTTAAGTAAGTTGGAATCAGATGGGGCAGAGTTGGTTCCGATTGAGCTTCCTCATTCAAAATATGCGCTTGCTACTTACTACATTTTGGCAACAGCAGAAGCTTCAAGTAATCTTGCTCGTTTTGATGGGATCAGGTATGGACATCGGGCTGATAAAGACCAAATGCTTGATGAATTGAAAGCGGAAGAAGAAGCGCTAAAACAGGCTGTAAAGAGCGCTGAGGCAGATGATTTACTTATTCTTCAGCAGGAACTGAATCGGCTAGACGCTCCGCTTACAAGATTGTACAAGAAATCCCGTACCGAAGGCTTTGGAGTAGAAGTGAAGCGACGCATTATGCTGGGAACGTACGTACTTAGTGCAGGCTATTACGACGCTTATTATGGCAAAGCTCAGCGTGTTCGGAGATTGATCAAAGATGATTTTACCAAAGCATTTCAAAATGTGGATGTAATTGTAACTCCAACCGCACCTACAACAGCTTTTGGATTAGGAGAAAAGCAGGATGATCCGGTACAGATGTATCTGAATGACATCTATACTATTTCTGCAAATCTTGCTGGAATTTGTGGTATCAGTCTACCTGCGGGTACTCATTCAAACGGACTCCCTTACGGAGTCCAGTTTATGGCTAATTCTTTTCAGGAAATCAAACTATTGAATGCAGCACGATTAGTGGAACTGCTTGGTTAATTTGCTATAATAAAGGGTTCTAGTCACAACCAAAACTACTTCATCATGAATCGCCTGAAAGGGAAAACGGTACTTATTACGGGAGCTACCTCCGGTATTGGAAAGTCCGCAGCTGAATTGTTTGCTGAACAAGGCTGCAATTTAACTTTGACAGGAAGAAGAAAAGAACGCCTGGAAGATTTCAGTAAATACCTGATCTCGACCTATAAGGTGGTTGTAGCTTTTGAAGTTTTTGATGTCCGTGAGCTAGATGCATGTAAAGAATTTGTAGATCACCTGGCCTTGGATGTAGATATCCTCGTTAATAACGCGGGATTAGCTGTTGGAGTAGACCCTGTTCAGTCTGGCGATTTTGACGATTGGGATACGATGATTGATACCAATGTAAAAGGATTGTTGGCGATGACCAGGCTGATTACTCCTAAAATGATCGAGCGCAATTCGGGGCATGTAATAAATATCGGGTCCATCGCAGGACATGAAGCCTATCCCCGAGGAGTAGTTTACAGTGCGACCAAACATGCTGTAAAAGCGATTACGGAAGCTACCAAGAAAGATCTTCATGGAACCAAAGTTCGGGTAAGCATGGTATCCCCTGGATTGGTGGAGACAGAGTTTAGTAATGTTCGTTTTAAAGGCGATGATGAACGAGCCGATTCAGTTTATAAGGGAATGGAAGCTCTTACTGCACAAGATATTGCGGAGATCATCGTATTTATTGCTAACCGTCCTGATCATGTAAATATTCTGGATTCTATTGTGATGCCGGTCTATCAATCTTCAGCGCAAATGGTACATCGGGATGAATAAAATCTCTTACTTAATAGTGCTTTTTATTTTTGTTTCCTCCTGTGCTCCGGAAGATGATAACGGACTCCAATTTTCTCCAAAAGGGAGAACCGTTCCCACTTTCTCAGCAGATTCTGCCTATGCATTTATTCAGAAACAGGTCGATTTTGGCCCTCGAGTGCCCAACACTTACGGACATGTTGAAACACGAAAGTATCTCGAGAATAAACTGCGAAGTTATGCCGGTGCTACCAGTGTTTTTTCTCAGGAGTTTACTTCTATGAGCTATTCTGGTGATCCATTGAATATGGCTAATATCATTGCTGCCTTTAACCCTACCGCAGCAGATCGGATTATGTTGTGCGCACATTGGGATACACGTCCGCGGGCAGATGAAGACACCGTTAGGACTGCTGATTACATTCCCGGAGCTGATGACGGTGGAAGTGGAGTAGGAGTTCTCTTAGAGCTGGCAAGAGTTTTTGCTGATAATCCGCCACCACTAGGTGTGGATATTGTGTTGTTTGATGGAGAGGATTACGGGACTCAGGGTGATTTGGATAATTACTTTTTGGGATCAAGGTTCTGGTCAAAAAATCCTCCGGTACCGGGATATTCTCCGCGATTCGGTATTCTTCTGGATATGGTGGGAGCTGAAAATGCACAATTCCCAAAAGAAAGCTACTCAATGACTTACGCACCTAACCTTGTAAATGAGTTATGGGAAATAGCCGGGGATAAAGGATATCAGAATTATTTTTTAAATGAACGAGGAGTAGCAATTCAGGATGATCACAAAATTGTAAGTGAAAACACTGATATCCCCGTTATTGATATCATCCATCATTATAATTCACCAGAGGGGGGAAACAGCGTATTCCCTGATCACTGGCACACTCATCAGGATGATATGCGAATTATTGGAAAAGTAACCTTACAAGCTGTGGGCGATGTATTACTTGAACTTATTTACAATCGCATCTGATGGATTATATCCGCTTATTTATATCCCTAAAAGACGATTTCCATGAGCTGCTTATCGCGGAATTATTTGACATGGACTTCGAAGGTTTCGAAGAAGAAGATGACGTGCTAATTGCTTCCATCCCGGCAAACCGTTTTGATGACTTAAAACGGGAAGAAATTGAGCGAATACTGCTTAATTTTGAGGATGCTTCGGTTTTGAATGAAGAGGTGGTATCACCCCAAAACTGGAACGAAACATGGGAGCAATCCATAAAGCCGCAGAAAATCGGGAAATTTTATGTCCGACCGACCTGGGCCACTGAGAATGATGATCCGGACAGCATTGAGCTTCTTATTGATCCTAAAATGGCATTCGGAACAGGTTATCATGCAACCACAAGGCTGATTTTGGAATGGATACCTGAGATTATTTCAGAGGGGGATTCCGTGTTAGATGCCGGAACCGGAACTGGAATTTTAGGAATTGCCGCATTAAAAGTAGGCGCATCTTCTGCTTTTGGTTTTGATATAGATGAGTGGAGCAAGGATAACGCGGAAGAGAATATGGAACTGAATCAGATTTCAGATTTCGAAGTAGAATTAGGTTCTACCGAAGTAATTCCCGAGGGAGAAAAGTATGATGTAATTCTTGCGAATATCAATCGAAATGCACTCATTTACCTTATTCCCGAGTTGCTGGTTTTTTTAAAGCCGGAAGGTAACCTGCTTTTGTCCGGTTTGTTAGAAGAGGATGAAGAGATCATGCTTTCTCAAGAAAGTTTAAAAGGATTAACGCATATTGAAACACGCCAGCAACAGGAATGGATCGCTATCTTATTTAACTCATGAAAGCTGCTATCGACATAGGAACGAACACAGTATTGCTTCTGGTAGCAGAAGTTAATGACAGAGATATTCAGGTTATCCATGAAGAGCAAAGAATCCCCAGATTGGGAAAAGGAGTGGATAACACCAAGCTGTTGCACAAAAATAGTGTAGAAAGAGTTCTTCAGAGTCTGAGAGAATTTAAAGAAATTATTGAGTCTGAGTACCCCAAAGTGGATGAAGTAATAGTTACAGCCACAAGTGCAGTTCGTGATGCTGAAAACCGTGACAGCTTCATCAAAAAAGTGAAAGAAGAGACGGGTTTCGATATTCGGCTATTGAGTGGAGATGAAGAAGCGCAATATACCTTTCAGGGAGCACTCTCAGTGTTGGCTTTAGAAGCTAAACATAGTGCCTTTGTGTTAGATATTGGAGGGGGAAGCACAGAGCTTGCATTAGGCAGTTCTAAAGGACTCGAACAATACCATTCTTTTGATATGGGCTCAGTGAGGTTTAAAGAGCGGTTCCTGTTGCATAATCCCCCATATCAGGAAGAGATTTTTGAATGCAATGATGAGATAAGATATCTGCTCGGTAAACAGAAATTCAAGCCTCCGAAGAACGTCACTGCTATCGGGGTAGCAGGAACAGCTACTTCACTTGCGGCTATCGACCTTCAGCTGGATGAATATGAAAATAGTCGGCTAAACGGGCATATTATTGATCGTGAAAAGTTATCGAAGAGTATCGAGATCTTTAGTCTGCATACCTATGATCAACTGCTGGAATTAAGTCCAAAGCTTTTGAAAGGGAGGGAGGATATCTTTTTAACGGGACTTTTAATTCTAGAAGGATTCATGAAATTTTACGATATCCCGGAGATAAAAGTGTCTACCGGCGGGATCAGGCATGGTGCCATACTAATAGCCGAAAAAGATTGAAATTAAGAATTTTCATTTACAGTAAGCTTTGTATTTTAAGCCACAAATTTTTGATTGTTAATGGCAGATAGTAGTAACAACGTAACAAATACATCACCACGCGAGAATGCCTCTGCGAGCAGCATTGAAGACGACAAGTTCGTTGCCGATGCCCTTGCCGGGAGTGAGGATTCCTATAAAAAACTGGTAGATAAGTACGACCGACCGATTTACTTCCACATCCGAAAAATGATTAAAGAGACCGAGATGGTGGAAGATCTTGTTCAGGAAGTTTTTATTAAAGCTTTCAAGAATCTGCAGACCTACAGTAATGAGTACGCTTTCTCAACCTGGTTGTATCGCATTGCTACCAATCACACCATTGATTATCTCCGGAAAAAGAAACTGCAAACGTTCTCTATTAATGATCCCATTAAAACCAAGGATGGGGAGATGGAGGTTCAGTTACCAGATGAAAGCTTTTCTACAGATGAGCCTATCATCAAAAAAGAGAGAAAGGCTATAGTACAGGATGCCATTGCCAATCTTCCTGAAAAGTATAAAGCAGTAATTCAGCTGCGCCACATGGAAGAACTCAGCTACGATGAAATAGCCGATGAACTCGATCTACCGCTCGGCACGGTAAAAGCCCACATCTTCCGCGCCCGCGAGCTTCTCTACAAAGCCCTGATTGATAAGAAGGAGAGGTTTTAGAAGAATAGTTTAGAGTATAGAGGGGTGAGTTGTGAGGAACTTCTTTGCGGTCATTCCCGCGAAGGCTAAGCCAAGGGCATCCCTTTGGGAGAATCCGGAGAGTTATTTAATGCTTAAACTACCTTAAGGTTATCATGCTTGTAGAAGGCATTCCTTTGGAAGTTTAAGTATCTGTAAAGAGCAAGAACGTTACTTTAACTCCGATAAGATCGAAGTATCAGGCAGAACTGATCCCGGATCTTCCGAAGGAATGCCTTCGGAAAAGTCTGGGATGACAACTTGTGGAAACGTAGGATGTCAACTAATACTAAGAGATATTCTTACTCACAATCTCCATGCTCCGGAAAAAACCTTACTCTTTGTTATTCAATTTCTTGAAAGAAAGATTTTAGCAACTGAATACATTTTACCTCGCAGTTCCCCGGCATTTTTCGGGTTTGTATTTGTGGCCATAGCAATAGAAAGCTGTTGCTCTGGAAATATTAATAAGAATGTCATACTTCCAGCACTATTTCCTCCATGATGAACAGTTTTAAATTCTGTTCTTAAACTATTAACAGTCAAAATTACTGGGTCAATTCTCCATCCAATGCCATAATTTTGTTCGTTTGATTCTCCATTTTTAAGACGGTATGGGGTAAAAATACTATCTAGTTGAGTTCTAGAAAACAACTCGTAGCTGAGAAGTGAATTTGAAAATCTAATAAGGTCTGAGGGGGTTGATAAAAAACCACCGCTAGCCCATTTATTACTATTGTTAACATCAGGTGCCTCTAAATAACGATCGAATGGTAAGGGTAAATAGAATGTTGCCAAATTGGTGTGAGATAGGTTTGGATAATCCTCTAATGAAGTAGAGTTCATATCTGCTTTGGTTAAAATCTCTTCAGATATAAAAGTTAAATATTCTGAATTCGAGACCTCTTCAATTATTCTTGCAAGAATATTATATCCATTACTGCTGTAATAAAAATCAGTCCCGGGAGGGAAAAGCAAAGGTCTATCTTTAAATTCGTTCAAAGACTCCTCAACACTTACATACTGCTTTTTTTGAATTATTTCGTTGTAGAAGAAAGAAACTCCCTTTTCATAGTGGCTAATACCTGATGTGTGACTTGCAAGTTGACTTAAAGTTATTGGTTCAGAATTTGGGTATAGATTGGGAAGTATATTTTGTAAAGTATCGGAAAAGGATACTCTATTTTTTTCTTCTAAAATAGCTAATGCGGTTGCAGTAATTGGCTTAGAAATACTCCCGATTCTATATTTAGTTTCCGAAGAGGCTGGAGCTAAGGATTTTATTTCACTGTAACCGGCTGTTCCCGACCATACAATTTGATTATTAAAACCAACTGCTATCGATAGAGAGGGAAGGTTCCATTCATCTCTAATTTCAGAAATTAACTCGAACAGAACATTGGCTTCTTCTGAATAAGTGGAATCAATTACATCAAATGAAACAGGAATAGGCTCATCTGAAGTAACTAACTCAGACTTTAAAGTAATAACAATTATTAAAATTATAAGTCCTGGTAGAGCCAGTGCAAACAAAAACTTAATGAATAGGAATATTTTTTTCTTCATTGTACGCGAATCAGTAAAATTTCTGACGGAGATACTCTTCATAAGCAAAACTGTTTCTTACTGTAGCTCTGCTAAGTAATGCATTCCAAAAAACTCAACTTCCGTCGAGGCAGACACTCAACCGACATTTCGGCGTAATGATCGGAATGCATTAATTGAATGTTCTAACTTATCCTACTTCGGCTAACTTCCACGCTCCGGGTCCAGCTCCTTTAGTTTTGAACTGAATTGCGTAAGGATGATCTTCGCTTACCCAAATCGTTTTCTCGCGAATACCTTTAGAAAGTACTTTCCAGGTGTCATACACTATGCCTTCTACAGTAATTTCTTCTTTTCCAAGTACCTCGATATTACTCCAAAACATTTCTGATCCATTATTCAAATCAAACACAGGTATGGAAGCTTTGTATCCTTTTTTTAAAGGGAGCGCAGCAATGAAATAATTAATTACAGCGGGTTCAAAAGCATTATGTGGATATTTTTTGTTATAAACGACAGGAGTATAATCGGAGCCTTCAGTGGGTGTAAGGTTGCCTTGAAAAATACCATCATAAAATTCTACATCTATGTGGTATGCATCAAACCTCAATATCCTTCCAGCATAGCCAAGAGTTTCTTTATCAATAAAAATGCGATCAGGAGTACGGGACTCATCTGCACCAAAGTATATGTCAAGCTCAAAGACCTTGGTTCCGTTCTTCTCAATTTCTTCCATTACATACAGCATAGAAGCTCCGGGTTTCTTGTATGTTACCCTATGGGTTTTAATTCTTTCGGTTACTAAGGATTCATCTCCGGGAATTACCCGCTGGAAAGAAGGATCAGTTGGAGGCGGGCTTTGTTTGCTTGTACAACCAACGAACATTATGAATGTGAATAGAATTAGTAGATCTTTCATGTGAAATAAGGTTTTGTGAATAGTATTAAAAGGAAAAACTACCTGAAGGAGGAGGGGTGATACCCTGAGCTCGTAAATACATCATAGTTTTACCATGTTCTCTCTGTAGGTGGCTCATAACGATGAGTATTGCTTTCAATCTGTTAATTTCAGTTTGATTGCCGGGTCTTCCCCAGGGAACTGTTGATTCAAGATCGGCTTGGGTTAGACTTTCGAGTCCACAGCGGTAATATTTAAATGAGTTTTCCAGAAAGGAAATAACATTTTCTTTTCTCTGAGGCGGATTCGAACGGTCCGGAATTTCAAATTCTGGTATTCCCGCATTTACAGATGGTCCAAACCCTATATTAGAAGCAGCAGTGTGGTTTATTTGATTAGCGAAATTCCTTAATTCATCATTTGGGGTGAAAGAGTATTCCTTTGCTGGCATCAGCTTAGCAGATTCTACTACCATTTCAGTCATAAGATCCCAGGCATCAAGTATGTCATTTGGGGTTAAAGCCTGAGCATTTATCTTAGGAACCCAGAGAAGTGAGAATACAATCAATGTAGAGTAAAAAAGTTTAGTATAAGAATTCATCAATAAGTAGTTGTTTAGGATTACTTATTGAAAACTATCGCTGGTTCTTTTATTCTGATATCAAAAAATTACGATGAGGCCTTTTTTGTTAATCAAAGGGATTTATTTGAGCATTTATAAGTTAGCTTCGGTTTAGTTATGAAAAAGGCCGGTTTGTGAATGGGAAAGAGCGGTATACTTCAATCAATTATTAAAAAGAACCAAACGTCTTTATTTTCGGAAAATATTTTTAATGAGTGTACTAAAGACATATTCATCAATCTCCTTAAAACAATGGGTTTTCCTTTTTTGTTTCTGGACCTTCTTTGCTGTAATTATCAGTAGTCAGCTTTATTCGAACAGCCTTAAGAATGGTAATGATCCCAATTGGATAAACCTTTTCGTTGCCCAGTTACCAATATGGTATTTATGGATGGTTGCCAGCCCATTAATGTTGTATATGGTAAACAAGTATCCATTCAACGAGGAGAATTGGCTTAAAGTGATTATTAGATACCTCATTTTAGGGGTAGTACTTGTGATGCTGTTAAGTAATATTACACTCTTCTATATGTTTTCTGTATATGGATATCTGGATTTGAGTACGGCTTCTTTTTCCGATTACGCTCCCTATCTTTTTTCAAGATTTACTAACGATTTTTTGATTTTTGTGCTTGTTCAAATGGTATTGGTGGTTGTTCATGCTTATTCAATGCAGAAGAATAATCAATTAAATCTCGCACTGGAAAAACTGAAAAATAACCAGTTGAAATCTCAACTAACACAGGCACAGCTTCAGGCATTAAAACTACAGTTGAATCCTCATTTTTTATTCAACACGTTAAATACAATCTCTTCATTAACACTTGTTGGAGAACATAGCACTTCAATAAATATTACTACCAAGCTCGGGGGATTTCTTCGCCGTACTCTGGATTTTGAAGAGCATCAATTAGTTAGCTTAGAGAAAGAACTTGAGTTTTTTGATTTATACATGGATATAGAATCAACCCGGTTTAAAGATCGAATCGAACTAAAGAAAAAAATCGACACTGATTGTTTGCCTTTTAAAGTTCCGAACCTCATTCTCCAGCCTTTAATTGAGAATGCTATTAAATACGGGATAGCAAAAAGTACTGAGGCAAAGACCATTGAGCTTAAGATTTTTCAAAAAAATAAACGCCTTCATATTTTTTTATTTAACGAGGGACCATTTTTAAAGGACGAAGTGATTCAAGAAGGTATCGGCATCAGTAATGTGAAGAGCAGATTGAAAAAATTATACAGGGATGATTTTTTATTTCGAATTCAAAATCATTCAAAGTTGGAAGGAGTAGTTACTGAACTAGAAATCCCTTTACCAGATCATCGGAAATAATCAGTGAATAACAAACAACAAATAACCGTAATAATTGCCGACGACGAAAAACCTGCCCGGGATGTAATCCGTGTGTATCTGGAGAAGGATAAAAGGTTCTTTTTGATCTCTGAATGTCGCAATGGAAAAGAAGCCTTGGAAACGATTAAAACAGAAGCTCCTGATCTTGTACTTCTGGATATTGAAATGCCAGAACTAAGCGGCATTGATTTAGTAAGTAAATTAGAAAACAATAGGTCGCATATAGTTTTTATAACAGCCTATGAAGAGTATGCTATAGAAGCGTTTGAAGAGAACGCAATTGATTACATCTTAAAACCATTTAGTGAAGATCGATTTAACAAAATGCTCGACCGGGTTGCAGATGAAAATAAAAGCGCGAATGAAGTTTCTTTGCTGGCAATTCAGAAAGTCGTTGATATACTTCAGGTAAGAGAAAAAAGAAACTTTTTAAAAAAAATATCAGTCAAGAAAAAAGGGAAGATATCATTTATTCCGGTCGACCAAATTGGGTGGATGGAAAGTGAAGGGGCGTATTTAAAGCTACATTTGAAGGATAAAAGCTGGGAGCTGGTCAATTACTCAATGAAAGAAATCGAAAGTGAATTAGATCCTGAACGATATATCCGAATTCATAAATCATTTATCGTAAATATCGAAGAAATAGATTCAATGGAATCTTATTTCCATGGCGAATATATAGTTACAATGAACGATGGAAGTGAGCTGAAGTTAAGTCGTACATACAAAGAAAAGCTCAATCTGATTCTGAAACAGTATGACAGTTGAATAGTCACTTCCGCTAAGAACAGAGCTTAAGTCAAAACCGATTCCTGAAGACAACTATTACTAAGAGATGTTCCCTTTCACAATCTCCAGGTTTCTGGAAAAGCCATCAAACTTTGTTCTTCTTACTGCACTTCCTTCAAAGAGATCGTTGAATTCAGATTCACTTATCCCATCAAATTCAGCTTCAAGAACTGTAGCCCGGGGGTGTAAATCAACTAACTGAGCCAGTTTTGCTTTGCTGTTCCAGGGACATACATCCTGACAGATATCACAACCAAATACCCAATTCTGAATGTCGGTATGATATTTTTTGTCAATAGCTCCTTTGTGCTCGATGGTGAGGTAAGAGATGCATTTGGTCGCATCTACTTTGTAGGGCTCGTAGATCGCGTCTGTGGGGCATGCATCCAAGCAAGCAGTGCAAGTCCCGCAATGATCTGTGGTCAGGGCATCGTAGACTAATTCGGTATCTATGATCATCTCAGCGATGAAGAACCAAGAACCAAGGGTTTTGTTCAAAATATTTGAGTTCTTGCCGACCCAACCCAATCCTGCACGAACTGCCCATGCCTTATCTAACACCGGAGCTGAATCCACAAAAAAACGTCCTTCCATTCCGCCCACCAATTCTGAAGTAAAATTGAATAGTTCCTTAAGTTTCTTTTTCAGCACTTTATGGTAATCCCGTCCCTGCGCATATTTAGCAATCAGAGGTTTTTCGGTAACTCCGATTTGTGGAAGATGTTGGGGATGGTGATAGCTTGCCAGTAGCGAAACCACCGTTTTAGATCCGGGAACCAGCAGGGTAGGGTCGACCCGCTTTTCGAAGTTATTCGCCATCCAGTCCATTGTTCCCTGTCGGTCTTCATCAAGCCATTTAGCTAGCTGATCGGCATCCGAATCTAATCGTTGTGCCTTAGCAAAACCGCACGCATCAAAGCCCAGTTCAAGGGCGCGATGTCTAATTAAAGAGGTATATTTTTGTTTGTTCATCATAAAGATGAAACAAAGTAGCTAAACTGATTCTTTTTTCAATGGAACCAGTTTATCACCTTTCCAGGCAAGGTCTTGTATTTTTCCATCAATAAGTCGAACCGTTCGATAGGGGTATTTCTTTACTACGGCATAGTCATGGGTGACTAAGAGTACGGCAGTACCACGGTTGTTGATCAATTTCAGGATATTCATAATGTCTTGCGTGGCTTTGGGATCAAGGTTCCCGGTTGGCTCATCAGCAAGAAGAATTCGTGGTTCATTAGCCAGAGCCCGGGCAATTACAACCCGTTGTTGTTCACCACCGGAGAGATCGCTAGGCATATTCTTTCTGCGGTGACTCAACCCCACCATGCCCAAAACTTCAAGAACTCTTTGTTTGATGAACTTAGGTTTTTCGCCGGTAACCTGAAGTGCAAAAGCTACATTATCGTATACATCTCTGTCCTGAAGGAGTTGGAAATCCTGGAAAACGATGCCCATCCTACGACGTAACATAGGCACTTGCTTCATACTGATTTTATTCACCGGAAAATCAGTTACACGAACGCTACCTTCATCAGGCACCACATCACGGTATAGCAGCTTAAGAAATGAACTTTTACCAATCCCCGTTGGGCCAATCAAATAGCAAAACTCGCCATTATTTAATTTAAAGTTCACATTCTTGAGAACCGGCCTGTGCTCGTAGCTTAGAGAAACATTTCTAAGTTCTATTACTGCTGTGTCTGACATTTAAGTACCATGGTTACGCGTGCGCTGTTTTCATCGGCATCAATCAAATCAAAGCCGTCATATTTAGCAACCAGATGATAGGGGGTTTGTTCCACAATTGACAACATTTCGTTAAGAGAATATGCCCGTTGGGAGTGAATCTCCCGGAAGGTGTTAATCACTTTACCCGTTTGTTCATCAAGTTCATCAATTTCAAAATCGTTGTAATGTATTTTTTCTCTGGGATCATAACGACTGCTTCTGAGATATCTGAATTTACCGGTATCACCTTCTTCATTATTTAAATAATCTACTGATTGTAATGAGTTTTTTGGGGTTGAGAAATCATAAATCAACAATCCGCCCGGTTTCAGGCTTTTGTAGGTGTTTTCCAAAAAGCTTTTTATCTCAGATTTCTTCTTCAAATAATTTACACTATCAAAAACAGTATAAATGCAATCAAACTTTTTTGGAAGATTAATGTTGAGAAAGTTCATGGGAAAGAAATCGATATTTAACTCAAATCGAGCAGCTTTTTCGCGGGCTACTTCAACCATAGCAGGAGAGAGATCGGTACCGGTGATATTGTAGCACTCAAGCTCAGCGAGGGATAATGCCAATGAGCCTGTACCACAAGCGAGCTCAAGAATTTCCACCGGATCAAAGTGATGTGTTTGCATAATTTCATCAATAAAGTCCGCCCAGGATTCGTAATCAACATCTCCCATCAAGGTGTCATAAAGAGGAGCAAGGGAGGTATAAATATCTTTCTGCTCAGGCTTCATATCTCTTCCTTGCTAAATGAACGGCCAGTTCATAAGCTTGAATAAAAGAAGAGGGGCTTGCCAATCCCTTTCCGGCAATGTTGAAGGCAGTGCCATGATCTGGTGAGGTTCTGATGATGGGAAGTCCCCCTGTAAAATTCACTCCTTTTCCGAAAGAGAGTAGTTTAAAAGGAACTAAGCCCTGATCGTGATACATAGCTAGAATAGCATCAAACTCCTTATCCTGGCGTTGACCAAAGAACCCGTCTGCAGGAAAAGGACCTTGAGCATCTATTCCTGAAGGTTGAGCTTTTTTAAGCGCTGGGATAATCGTTTGGATTTCTTCTTTGCCAATTACGCCACCATCACCAGCGTGAGGATTCAATCCAAACACGGCTATTTTTGGGGAAGAAATTCCAAAATCATGCTTCAGGCTGTGATCCAGAATACCAAGTTTCCTCAGAATCAGTTCTTCAGAAATAGTTTTCGAAACTTCCGAGATTGGAATATGAGCGGTAACCAATGCAACACGAAGTTTTTCGTTTACTAACATCATCAAGACTTCATCTGTGTCCGTTTTTTCAGCGAGAAATTCAGTATGACCAGGAATTTTGTACCCAGCCAGGTTTACCGCTTCTTTTGAAATGGGAGCTGTAACCAATGCCTGAGTTACTTCCAGGGATGCCAACTCAATTCCAAGTTCAATGGATTGCATCGCAATTTTCCCGCTTTGAGGGCTCTGACTTCCAGGAGTTATATGAAGGTCATCAACTGGCATATCCAGCAGGTTTATAAACTCAGGATCAATCTGATCTATAAACTCACAGCGATTAAGCTGAATTTTCAGCCTAAATTCTTTGGCGTAATAATCCAGTACTTGTTTTGGAGCAATGATAAGGGGAGAGGATTCTTTTAGATCAATCTTCTCAAGAGTTTTGAGGATGATCTCAGGTCCAACCCCGTTGATGTCGCCAATACTTATCCCGATGACAGGTTTCATGCACTTCTTTTTTTCTCGTGCTAAAGTAAGGGCAATCAGTTCGAAATAACAGTCTTAATCTGCTGCTTTTAGAACAAAATCACCAAAACCTGTTGTTTTCTGAAATACAAAGGTGCGATTTGGATAGGTCCAGACTTCAACTACATCTCCATTGGTTGGGAAACGACGATCTTTTTTCGTTGGAGGACCAAACTTTATATAAACCTCACCCTGATCCGTTTCGTGACCATTAGGATTCCCTGGGTTTCGGTATTCTTTGAAAGCAAAATCAACCCTTCGGAAATATTCTGCCATCAATTCGTTATACACTGTATTTGGGGTAGGATCTTTACTGTCCCAGAATGTCCGGAATTTTTGCTCTTTTTCTCTTCCGTTACCGGATTTCAGTCTCTTCAACTCGGCTTCAGAAACAATAAATTTCATATTCTCGATTGCGACATCCAGGTTTAAAAGACTGGCTGGCATATCTCTCCAGTAAGATTTAAAAAAGCTCTTGGCTACCGGCTTTTCACTATTGGATGAGTTCACTTCTACTATATAAGCGGCATTTTCAAAACCAGAATTCGGGATTGATACCAATACATAGTCATATCCATTTTCTGAGTTTTTGTAAGTAATCGAAGGCTCTTTTCCAGATGTTAACTGAGGAATAATTCCTTCCATAACCGCTTGTTTAGAAATCTCAGAACTATAAACGGTTTCTGTTTTGGTGGTATCTTTTCTGCCTGTACGAGCCTTCGAAACCGTTACGCTATATTCATTTTCACTTGAGTAGTTCGGGATTCTTACCAGCATCATAAAATCTTTTCCAAAGAGCACATTGTCTCTCATATTCATCAATACAAGCTTGTCATCTTTGGTTTTTTCTTTAATAAGATATATTTCTCCAAATGGTTTGTTATCCCAATCCCAGATTCGAATATTTTGACGATCCGAATTTCTTTCCTCGGTACTTTCCATCAAACTTAATTGCAGAACATAATTATAAAGCCCCGGCTCAAGGCTGTTTGTTAAAGAACCGGATGCGTACAGACTCTTAGACTCAGTTTCATCAAAGGTTTTGGTATACAGAGTATCAATCCAGAAATCACGTGTAGCAGTCTCAAGGTTTGATGATCTTCTACCAGCTTTTCCTTTATAAATTTCGGAATTAAGCCTGGCAATAGTATAGTATTGCATTCCTTCAGGTGCTGAAATGTCATCACTTATAGAAATCTTTTTGTAGGGAAGGAAGTCGTTGTCAAACCGAAATATAAGCGATAGATTCGCCTTCCCGTCTTCGGTGGGAAGTAAAATGTCGTCAATAAATATTTGTGGAGCGTTTGCCCGGTTAATCAGATTAACATAACTGACCCGATTAGAACGCTGAGCAAATAGAAGGGGGGCAGTAATCACTAAAAAACCGATTATTAAAAAGAATCTTTTTTGCATTATAAGAAAGATTGAGTTTGAAGATCGATGAGGAAATAAGTAATCGACCTCTAAAATTTCTATTTTCAACGAAACATAGTTATCCGCTAGTATACAAAAACATTGAATTCTTACCTATGGACACAAAACCAACACAGTGGTTAAATGAATTAATTAACGAATTAAATAGTCAGGAGGAAACGATTAAACAGGGTGGAGGTACTTCCCGAATAGAAAAAGAACATGGAAAAGGAAAGCTCGCCGCTCGAGAAAGAATTCAAAAACTGGTGGATGATAAGTCCGAATTTTATGAATTAGGGCTCTGGGCTGGTTACGAAATGTACAATGATGTGGGTGGATGCCCGGCTGGAGGAGTTATTACCGGAATCGGTGAAGTAAGCGGAAAAACTTGTATGATCGTAGCGAATGATGCTACTGTGAAAGCGGGAGCATGGTTCCCAATCACAGCTAAAAAGAATTTGAGAGCACAGGAAATTGCTATCGAAAATCATATCCCTTTGATTTATCTGGTAGACTCAGCCGGTGTTTTTCTTCCTATGCAGGATGAAATCTTTCCCGATAAAGATCACTTCGGACGAATGTTTAGAAATAACGCGGTTATCTCTGCCAAGGGAATTCCTCAGATTGCAGCAATTATGGGGAGTTGCGTTGCGGGAGGTGCTTATTTACCCATTATGAGTGACGAAGCTTTAATTGTTGATGGAACCGGTAGTGTATTCCTGGCCGGGAGTTACCTCGTGAAAGCTGCCATTGGGGAATCTGTGGATAATGAAACACTGGGTGGTGCTACTACTCATACTGAAATCAGTGGAGTAACAGACTACAAAATGAAAGACGACGAAGAATGTTTGGAAACCATCCGGGATTTAGTTGATAAATTGGGCCCCTTTGATACAGCGGGGTTCAACCGATCGGAGCCCAAAGACCCAAAAAGATCTGCTTCTGATATTTATGATATTCTCCCGGAATCAAGAACATCACCTTATTATATGAATGAGATTCTGGACTGCATTGTGGATGAAGACAGTTTTACGGAATTCAAAAAAGGATATGGTCAGTCGTTGATTACAGGCTATGCTCGTATTGATGGATGGAGCGTTGGGATAGTTGCTAATCAACGGGCCATTAATAAAACCAAAATTGGTGAGATGCAGATTGGAGGGGTGATTTATTCAGACAGTGCGGATAAAGCTGCTCGTTTTATTATGAACTGCAATCAAAAGAAGATACCATTAGTGTTTCTTCAGGATGTAACTGGTTTTATGATCGGCAAGAGAAGTGAGCATGGAGGAATTATCAAGGACGGAGCTAAAATGGTGAATGCGATGGCGAATTCAACTGTACCGAAGATCACTATTGTAATTGGAAATAGTTACGGTGCAGGAAATTACGCGATGTGCGGTCGCGCTTACGACCCACGGTTTATGTATGCCTGGCCTACGGCTAATATCGCAGTGATGAGTGGGGCATCAGCAGCCAAAACATTACTTCAGATTAAAATTGCAGCAATGAAAAAGAAGGGAGAAGAAGTAAGTAAAGAAAAACAAGCTGAAATGATGAAAGAGATTACCGATAGTTACAACAAGCAAACCGATGTGCGTTATGCTGCTGCCCGACTTTGGGTAGATGGTATTATCCATCCCCTGGAAACAAGAGAAAGAATTTCAAATGCAATAACTTGTGCTAACCTGAATCCCGTGATCGAAGAGTATAAGACGGGAGTGATTCAGGTTTAGAGTTTTCTATATTACCAGATGCGCTATAAACTCACAAAAGAACCCCCAATAATAAGTGTAAGTGTGGAAGCCAGCTTTACCTTGCTGGATTTCATGGCGTTGTTTGCATGTCTCTTACTCGGGGTATTCTTCGCGTTGTTTTTATGGATATTTGCAGCCGGAATATTGATTAAGGTTTTTACCAGAAATGATTATGAGTTTAGCTCTGATACCTATTCATTAACTCAATATCTACGCATTTTCAGCTATTTGAGGATTAAACGCAAAACTATTTCTTTTGATGAAATAGATCGGTTTCTGTTTTCTAATTTTGATTCGGGCCAGGCTTTAGTAGAAAGAGGCTTAATTAACAAAGAATGGTTTACACTGGAAATTATTACGAAAGACAAGCTCCGTATACAGATAGTAAAAGCTCAGCCCGATGAACTCGAAGAGATGGATCGGCTTTATTTTGAGCTTAAAGATTATCTGGGCGACTGGTTCAACTTTGAGGTGGAGTATGAAGAGCTAAAGAACAATGAACGTTGAACGCACAACATCCAACTTTGAATTAAATGAGCTTTGCTAGGAGTGAATGAACTAAAGCAGTCTCATTGTTAAAGAATCAGAGATTGTTTTGTTAAAGTTGTTCTACTGGTTAACACTCAACGGAGTACCAACCTCGCCTATATAAAAAGCAATCAAAACTGTTGGAACATCGCTGGTGTTTTTCCCGGCATGCCAGGTATTCATCACCTCTACAATGGGATCGCCTGCTTTAAAAATTTTCGATTCCCCATTTTCTTTAGTGACAGTTAATTCTCCTTCAAGGATTATACCTCCGAGTGGTGTTGTATGCTTGTGAACCGGAAGCTCAGAGCCAACAGGCATCGTGATTCTGGAGATGATAATTTCTGGTTTTCCGGTAGGGTAGGCTTCTATTTCTAATCCATCCCAGCTGGAAGAAGTTTTAGAGAGCACTTCAACTATAATTGTTTCTTCCTGAGCGGTAGAATTGATTGAAAAGGAAGCAATTAAAGCCAGAAATAGCACCATGAGCTTCATAGAGTAAAAATTAATTTAGTGATGAAATTGAGGATACAAAAAAGCCCGGATCAAATGAACCAGCTTTGTAGATTCTTCGGAAGTAGCCTCAGAATGACTTACTAATTCAAGTCTACCCTTGAAGGGAGATGAATACATCAGTAGTTCCTGATGTATTCCGAGGGGTGTTGTGAAGTTCGGAAACCACGAAACCTCACGACACCCTCCGTTCCTTCGGAACACCTCCCTCGAGGGGGGATTAACTAAAGTTAAGAATCTGAGATCACTTTGCTTCGCTCGTGAATGGATTAAACCCCAGCCAAAATCCCATTCAACGTTTCGCTAGGCCTCATTGCCAGATCAACTTTGTTGCGGTCTACACGGTAATAACCGTCTATATCGACGGGAGAACCCTGTACGCTAATCAACTCTTCGTTAATGGTTGATTCATTCTCTGCCAGTGACTTAGCGATAGGAGCAAAAAGGGCTTTTAGATCTTCATCCTCATCCTGACTGGCCAGTGCTTCTGCCCAGTACATGGCTAAATAGAAGTGAGAACCGCGGTTGTCAATTTGTCCAAGTCTGCGGGCAGGGGACTTATCATTCTGAAGGAATTTGGAAGTTGCTTCATCCAGAGTTTCACCTAATACTTTTGCTTTTGCGTTGCCGAAGGTTTTGGAGAGGTGCTCTAAAGAAACGGCAAGAGCCAGAAACTCTCCCAAAGAATCCCACCGTAAATAATTCTCTTCTACAAACTGTTGAACATGCTTGGGAGCAGATCCACCGGCACCGGTTTCGAATAATCCGCCACCATTCATCAATGGAACAATAGAAAGCATTTTGGCGCTGGTTCCAAGTTCCAGAATGGGGAAGAGATCGGTGAGGTAATCACGCAGCACGTTTCCGGTTACAGAAATTGTATCTTTTCCTTCTTTAATTCGATCGAGTGAGAACTGAGTCGCGTCAACGGGATTCATAATATGGATTTCGAGTCCGGTTGTGTCGTGATCTTTTAAGTAGGTAGATACCTTTTTGATCAATTCAGCATCATGGGCACGGGCTTTATCCAACCAGAATACGCCAGGTGTTCCGGTATCTTTAGCCCGGTTTACAGCAAGTTTCACCCAATCCTGAACGGGAGCATCTTTAACCTGACAAGCTCTCCAGATGTCACCAGTTTGAACTTTATGTTCCATCAAAGTATCACCTGAGTCGGTTACAATACGAACCGTTCCCGGAGCTGAGATTTCGAAGGTTTTGTCATGAGAACCGTATTCTTCGGCTTTCTGAGCCATAAGTCCAACGTTAGGAACACTTCCCATGGTAGTTGGGTCAAAAGCGCCGTGTTTCTTACAGAAGTCTATAGTGGTTTGGTACACTCCGGCATAGCTGCTGTCAGGGATAACCGCTTTGGTATCCTGAGTTTTACCTTCTGCATTCCACATTTGACCAGAAGTACGAATCATTGCCGGCATAGAAGCATCGATAATAACATCACTGGGGACGTGCAGATTCGTAATTCCTTTATCTGAATTTACCATTGCCAGATCAGGGCCGTTTTCGTAGGCTGACTTAATATCAGCTTCGATTTCAGATTTTTTATCGGCAGATAGTTCAGCTAATTTAGCAAGCAGATCACCAAACCCGTTGGTTACATCTACTCCGAGTTCTTTAAAAGTATCGCCGTGCTTTTCAAAAAGTTCAGAGAAATACGCTTTTACACCATGACCGAAAATAATCGGGTCAGACACCTTCATCATAGTTGCTTTCATGTGAAGGGAGAAAAGGACCCCTGATTCTTTTGCATCTGCAACTTGCTCATTAAGGAAACGAACCAAAGCATCCTTACTCATGAAAGTTCCATCAATGATTTCTCCGGCTTGCAGAGGTACACTTTCCTTTAAAACAGTAACGCTTCCATCTTCTGCTAAATGCTCAATTCGGGCAGTAGTTGCATTTTCGATGGTCACAGATTTTTCATTCGACCGGAAATCGCCGGAATTCATTGTAGAAACATGTGATTTAGAATCTGAACTCCATTCACCCATCGAATGTGGATTCTTTCGTGCGTATTCTTTTACAGCTTTAGGGGCTCTCCGGTCTGAATTTCCTTCCCTTAGTACAGGATTAACCGCACTTCCTTTTACTTTATCGTACCGGGATTTAATTTCCTGCTCTTTATCATCTTTTGGTTCTTCCGGATAATCAGGCAGCGCATATCCTTTTGCTTGTAATTCTTTGATGGTAGCTGTTAACTGTGGAACGGAAGCACTTATATTTGGTAGTTTGATGATATTTGCTTCCGGGGTTTTGGCTAATTCCCCCAATTCAGCTAACGCATCGGCTTCCTTTTGCTCATCGGTCAGGTAATCCGGAAAGTTTGCAATTACACGTCCGGCTAACGAAATATCACGGGTTTCAACTTTAACTCCCGCCGCTTTTGAAAAGGCTTCAATTACAGGCAAAAAAGAATGGGTGGCAAGGGCAGGTGCTTCGTCGGTATAGGTGTAAATAATCTTTGCTTTATCGTCGGACATGTGTACTCTGAATGAATGTTAGTTTATTAAATTCGAGGCTTGGAAACTACGAAAAAAGAGAGGTAATTAGGAATGTTTCAATTAAGAATTATCAATTAGGAATAAAAGAATCAGGAATTCAGAAAAGCTCGCCCAATTCCTAATTCTTTTATTCCTAATTCTTATATTGATGTACGATTGGCGGAAAAGCTCCGTTGGATTCTATAAAGGTTAACAAACCCCGGATACCATGCTTAGACCCATGTTCGGCTATAGGCCCAAAATCAGGAAATTTGACTTACCATTTCGGTACCACGACCCCGAGAAAGAAGAGCGGGAAGATAACCGCAGAAAAAGGCGGATTAAATTTCAAACGCATAATCGGGTTCAGCCAAAACAAAATATCAGAGTGTTGGGATTAGCACTTCTGCTTGCTTTAGTAGTTTATATCATATCACTTTAAAATTGGATTTATTCGTTGAGCGAGACGCAAGAGCGCACCTCAGTTATACATCAGTTACCCCCTGAAATCAGTAATAAAATTGCGGCTGGTGAGGTTATTCAGCGCCCGGCTTCCGTGGTTAAAGAGCTACTGGATAATTCAATTGACGCCGGAGCAGATCATATTAAAATCGTGATTGAAAACGCAGGAAGAACACTCATTCAGGTAATCGACAATGGGTGTGGAATGAGCGCCGACGACCTTCCGCTTTGCTTTGAGCGGCATGCTACTTCCAAGATTAATTCTATTGACGATCTCTTTAAAATCAAAACGATGGGATTCAGGGGAGAGGCGATGGCCTCCATCGCATCGGTTTCTCAGGTGATGGTGAAGTCGAAGCGAGCCGAAGATGATAACGGTTGGGAATTTGAAGTCTGGGGTGGTGAAGAGCGGGATATTAAGCCTACAGCAACAGATAACGGAACTTCGATTTCGGTTCAGAATTTATTCTTCAATGTCCCTGCCCGCCGACAGTTTTTAAAAACCGATGTCACAGAACTCCGGCATATTCTTCGTTCTGTTCAATACGCTGCGCTTGCTAATACCGATATTGGATTTGAGGTAGTAGCGGACGGGGAAACGGTTTATAATTTCCCAATTCAGTCTCTTAAGGACAGAATTACACAGATTTTCGGAGCACCCTATAAAGCCAGTTTGATAGAGTTTGAGGAAGAGACGAGCTATGTAAAAATTCATGGATTCGCTTCTGATCCAAAACTGGCTAAAAAGAGCAGGGGAGAGCAGTTCCTTTTTGTAAACGGAAGACCTTTTCAGCATCGCTATCTCACTCATGTGATTTTGAGTTTGTATGATGCATGGACACGTAACAACGAATATCCTTTTTACGCACTCTTTTTTGAAATTGACCCGACCAAGATCGATGTGAATGTGCACCCGGCTAAAATGGAGATCAAGTTTGAGGACGAGCGAAGTATTATTCAGCTGGCCAGATCGGTAGTTAACCGTGCTCTGAATAATCATTTTCAGGTACCCAACATACCTAAAGAAGAAGATTCTTTTCTAAGCGATGAATCCACCAAAGGATTTGACTCCGGTTTTTCATTCAATACTCCTGCTGCTAAGCCAAGAAGTAGTAGGGATTTTGAATACCATATTCCATCCCGGATTAATACCAATCCGGCAAAGGGTAGAGGCGATGAGTTTTCTGAGAAGTTATATGGAAGACCGACTTCACCGGAACATTCAGATTCTTTTGGGGATGATTTTGGAAATCAACCCGAAGAAGTTTCTATAGATAAAACCTTCTGGCAGCTACACAATACGTATATCATTACGCAGACCCGAACAGGGTTGTGCATGATTGATCAACATCTGGCTCACAAACGAATCATTTTTGAAAAAGCTTTAAGTGCTACGAATTCGGCACTACCAAGTACTCAACAGTTGTTGTTTGCACAAACCCTGGAGTTATCTGCATCTGACTATACGCTACTGAAAGAACTTCATCCGATTATCCAGCAAATGGGTTTTTCCGTGCAGATGTTGAGTGGAAATACGGCTATGATTAATGGTGTACCTGCCGATATTGAGATCGGAAACGAGCAGGAAGTACTCGTTTCGATGCTGCATCAGTATCAGGAATTGGGGCAGAAACTGAATCTGGAAGCCAGAGACCGTCTCGCAATTGCCTTCGCTGCTAAAGCTGCTATCCCAAGAGGAAAGAAAATGACAGAGCTGGAAATGGAAAGCCTGGTTGATCAATTATTTGCCTGCGAACAACCCTATCTTGATCCTTTAAAAAAACCAACAATCGTGTATCTTTCTCTGGACGAAATTCAATCACGGTTTCGTTGAGTTCGTTTTTCGTTAATTGTTTTCAACTACGAATAACGATTAACCATTAACGGAAATCAAAACTTCTAAAAAGCGGTTGGTTATGGGTATGTTTCTAAACGTTCTAACAGAGTCTTCACGATGAACATCCTCGCCATTGAACCATTTTACAGCGGCTCGCATAAAGCTTTTTTGCAGGGCTTAGAAAAGCACTCGAGTCACAACATCATTCCCATAAAGTTGAATTATAAGGGATGGAAGTGGCGCATGCATGGCGATTCTGTTACGTTGGCTCAGCTTACCAGTGAAGTCAAAGAAGACATCGACCTTTTGCTGACCAGCAGTATGACCAATCTCCCTGCTTTCTTAGCTCTCAATAATCCCAGGTTTGCTCATACTCCGAAGATCATGTATATGCATGATAATCAGTTTACTCGTCCGATCCCGGAAGGGGAAACCCGCGATATGACCTACTGCTATATCAACTATCTGAGTATGTTAACCGCAGACAAACTGTTGTTTCCGTCTCAGTTTCATCTTGATGATCTGCTGGAAGCACTACCGGATTTCCTCGATAATTTTCCTGATGACAAGCATTACAATACCGTTGATCAGATTCGTGAGAAAAGCATTGTGATGCATCCCGGACTGGATTTAAAGCATTTTGATGAACAGCCGGATACACGTAAGAAAAATGACCGTCCTGTGATTGTGTGGAATCAGCGCTGGCAGTTTGATCGAAATCCCGCCATGTTTTTTCGGGTATTAAACCGGTTAAACGATATTGATCTTACCTTCGATTTGATTCTGGCAGGGGACACCAAGCATGAAAAACCGGAAGAATTTCAGAAAGCCTGGAAACGATTTGGTCAGCAGATCACACATTTTGGATATGTAGATGATAAAGAAGCGTACAGTAAGCTATTGCACTCGGGAGATATCGTAGTTTCTACAGCTACCTATGAGTTTTTCTGTGTGTCGATTATGGAAGCCATTTATTGTGGATGTCACCCGCTGGTTCCCAAGAGTTTACATTATCCCGAACTTATTCCTGAGTCGCTCCATAATCCACTATTACATGCTCCGGTTCTGTATGAAAACGAAGACGAACTCTTCAAATTCATGAAAGACTTGCTAATGCAAACAACGAAGCCACTTCCAAAGGCAACCCTACAGAATATCAATAAGCATCTGGAATGGAGTCGACAATACAGGAAATTTGATAAGTTGTTTGAGGAGATGGTGGGGAAAGCAGAAGATTGAACTGGGTTCGACCAAGCTATTTCTGATTCATTTATGAATAACAGTCATGTTGAATTTACTTATCTAGTTTTCAATGTATTTTGAATAAACCTTTTTGTCAGGTTTATAAAAATTACAATCTGCAGCTTGATTAGATGTGTAAGCCTTCTTTAGAAACTTACAAAAAATAGGTTTTTCAGATTTTGTGAACTTATTTTTATTTATAGCATGGTATCTGCAAAGAAAGCAATTTTTAATTTTTATCCCCTTCTCAAAAGAATTGATAACATTTTTTAAATACTCGTTAGTTCTAAAATCGAAATACAGATCACCACCTTGAAGTATTTTGAAGTCAATTACTGTTTTTTTTTCAATTAATTTATTTAAGTCTTTTAATTTAAGATCTTTCAAAATTGTTTTACCGGATCTGTAAGCTAAAAAAGTGATTTTTGAAGTATTGCAATTTCCATAACAAGATTTCTGTTTTACTTCACTTTTTTTAAAATTATAGCGTATGATTTTTTCATAAAAAAGTGGAATCTTAGTGGAAGTTAAAATGCTTAAGTCTTCTTCATTTTCAATTAGAAACTCAATAATTCTATTTCCACTACTTTCTTTTTGTTCCTCTACTTGATGTGTAACAGCTATTTCGATATAAATAGATTCATTAGTTTTTGGATTATATACTCTTAAATCCGGGATTAGATTTCCATCTTTTTTTTCTAACTCGATTTTTGTGAAATGCTTAGTAAGATCAAAATTTTTGGTTTGTTTTTCTTTAAAGCATGTTATACAAAATCTTTTTTCAAAAAAATTACAATAATATGATTCTTCATACTCAAGTTTGTAAGGCTTACTACTATTTAAGCATCCTTTATATGTCAGAAGGAAAAGGTGTTTACCCAATCTGTGTAAATAAGTCTCTGGAGAACAATTAAGTTGTTCTTTGTGTGCAAAATGCTTTACTCGAATATTTCCCAACCTAGGAATTAGTTCGTTTTCACATCCAATACAATAATATTTTTCTAATGGCTTGTTTCTACTTAGTGAATCAACCTTAATTATCTCGCCTTTTTTAGTCTTAGCGTATTGATACTTTATCATTCTGATAAAATATTTATTAATACTCAAAGTATAAACAATAATTTAAACAAGGTAATATTTAAAAGAAAGAAGTTCTCTTCTCTGAGGAAAAGAAACAGAGTTAAAACTTGCTTTGGCTCGATTAGAACGAAAGGTATAAACAAAATTATACAAACTTCAGTCTTCTTTCTAAAATTGTGTAGAAGTGATTTAGGTCAGATTTTAAGGGAAGGAGTTATTATCACCTTTCATTAAAACCTTTTCCGGCATAGATTTTATCTTCACAGCGGTCAATTCTTGCAGCCCGGGTTGAAGATTGTTTAGCACCTGAGAAATGGAGAAGGTACCCTCGTTGCCGGCCAGGAGTTAAGGCATAAAAAGCTTCTTTATATTTGGGATCTTCTTCGAACTTGTTCAGTAATTCCTGCGGGACTTCATATTCTGAAGTATCTTTAAAATCCACTTTAAGTCCTTTCTTCTCAACTTCTATGGCACTCTTAATGATGGCTTTGACTTCTTTTTCCTTTTCAAGTATCTGAGAGACATCGGTAAAACGAATTTGTCGACCGGCTTGCATATTTTCGGTAGGTTGGACCAGAATTCCATTTGGATCATCCAATAAAGCACCTTTGAAAAAACTGAGCGCATAATACTTTTTAAAACAGCTCAGAATCACCACATTATTTCCATCGAAGGTGTAGCAGGGTTGGTACCATTTCAGATCTTCGGTCAAACCACATTCCAACACAATCCTGCGGGATTCCATGAGCTCATTTTTCCAGAGCTTAGCTTTTTCAATAAATGTGTCGACTTCAGGAATCATATCATTTGTTTAAACAAGCGAAGGGTTTCAACCCTTCAGGATTAACAATTACAATTCTTCTAAAAACTCAACCATCAATGTATAATAATCCTCAAACTCGGTAAAGGGAAGGGTTTCGAAACGGTCGTAGACATCATGATAGGCTCTTATTCCACCTAAGGTATAGATGTAGAATCCGGGGACACCGACCTCATCAAAAGCACAATGATCACTGTTGCAGGCTGCTCCGCGGATTTTGACCTGGGGAAGTAGCTTTTTCTCTTGATTGATTTCAACCAATCGATCAAACTGATTTCTGTACACCGAACCGTTCACCACCTGAATGCCTTCATCTCCGGTTCCGGCCAGATCAAAATTGAGCAGGAATTTCACTTTTGACAGATCGAATAGTGGATTTTCCACGAAATACTTTGAGCCTAATAAACCAATTTCTTCACCACCAAAAGCAATGAAAGCCATGTTGTAAGCAGGCTTGTTCGTAGAAAAATACTTTGCCAGACTCAGAAGCATCGCTGTTCCACTGGCGTTGTCATTTGCACCGGGGAAGAGAACAGAGCCCATTTTCCCAAAGTGGTCATAATGAGCCATGATTACGATCAGAGAATCCTGGTTTTCGCCTTCGATATATCCGACGACATTCTGTGTTTCGTATTTCTTCTCCAGCTTGGGCTTAAGGTCTACTTTGATTTTGGTAATGGGAGCATCAATACTATCCGAAAATACAATGAAAGTTGGCTTGGGATATTGTTGCTGTGCTCCGTGCCAGGTCAGTTTTTCAGAAGTTAATTCAATAGTTCCTGCTGCGGGATTATTAGGGTGATATTTCAAAAATCCAATCACTCCCTGAATGCGCTCCAGCTCTTCTTTCGAAAAGTCTTCTTTGTTGTAACTATCAATAACGATGAATTTGCTGGCTGATGATCTGAGTTTAGCTCCGAGTAACTGATCACTCATTATTTCTTCTATGGAAAGTGGAACGACATCAAAGCTTCCTTTAACAGACGGTGAACCCGGACTCACCAAAAAATCATAACCAGCTTCAAGCTTTTGCCCATCTATTTCGAGCTTAATTTCTTTTGAAAATGTATTTACTGAGATATTGAATTTTTGGTAATAGTCTTTGGAATAGGAGAGAAGCCCAAACTTTTTGAACTCATTACGGATGTATTCGGCAGCAATCTTATCTCCTTTTTCTACATAGCCACGTCCTTTAAAGTCTTCGGAGCTTAGTTTTTGAACTACTTCTTTTGCATAAGGGAGAACCTGAGCTTTGACTTCAATCAGGAAGAAAAAGCTAAACAGAAAAAGCAGACTAAAACGGAGCGTCTTCGTCATCCGGAGCTGGATTATGAGGCATGGTAGGTGAGTCTTGCTGTGGAGTGAAATTCGCTTCAACCAAATCGTTCGAAGCACCACCAAGCTTAGGATTAGCTCCTTCAGCCGATGTAAGGTTTTCAAACCGGGCGTAGTCTTTAACAAAGTAATGCATTTTACTACCTACAGGTCCGTTACGCTGCTTCCCGATAATAACCTCTGCAAGTCCTGCCGTGGATTGTCCTTCAGCTGTGGTTGTAATTCCATAATACTCAGGACGGTATAAGAACATCACAATATCCGCATCCTGCTCAATGGAACCGGATTCGCGAAGATCACTCAACTGTGGACGTTTATCACCACCACGTTGTTCTACCGCACGACTCAACTGAGAAAGTGCTATTACCGGAACATCGAGTTCTTTAGCCAGAGATTTTAGTCCACGGGAAATAGAGGCGATTTCCTGCTCACGGTTTCCGGAATCTTTAGAAGACCCCTGCATCAGCTGAAGATAATCCACCACAACCAGCCCGATGTCATGCTCGGTTTTAAGTCTTCGACATTTAGTTCTGAGTTCCATCAAGGTAATGGCTGGAGTATCATCAATAAACAAATCGGCCGTAAATAATCTACTGGCGGCTTCAATCAAATCCTTGAAGCTTTCGTCGTTCAATGTTCCCTTTCGGGCTTCATCTGCCCGGACACGGGCCTCCATAGTAAGGAGTCGTTGTACCAGTGACTGATTAGACATCTCCAATGAAAAGATAGCAACCGGAGTTCTGAGATTTTCATCGGGATGCATAGCTGCATTTCGGGCAGCCGTTAACACAAAAGCTGTTTTACCCATAGAAGGTCGGGCTGCAATAATTACTAAGTCACCTTTCTGCCAGCCCGCTGTCATCTGATCCACAGCTAAGCCTGAAGGTACACCTGTAATCCCATATTTCTTTCCCCGCATATCTTCGAGATAAGCGAGGGTGTCTTTAAGGATATCGGCAACAGGTTGTGCGGTACTTCTGCTTTTCTGATTCGCCAAATCGAAAATCTTTTGCTCGGCTTCATCGAGCACGTCATAAGCATCCGTGGTGGTATCGTAGGACTCTTTGATAACATCCGTAGACGCTAAAATCAGATTTCTTTTGATTGCTTTTTCGGTGATGATTTGAGCGTGATACTCAATATTAGCAGCCGAACTTACCGATCGGGTTAAATCGGAGAGATAGGTTGGTCCACCCACATTATCAAGTAAACCTTTGTCACGCAGTTCATTTTCAACCGTGAGCAAATCGAGAGGATTATCTCTTTCAAAAAGATTGGAAAGCGTTTCGTAAATATGACGATTAGCAGGCTTATAAAAATCCTCTGCCTTCAGCATTTGAAGTGCTATCGTTGCAGCTCCGTGTTCAATTAACATAGCTCCCAGAACGGCTTCTTCAACCTCAACAGCCTGAGGAGGTACACGACCTTCCTGTTCAAGCACTTTCTTTTGGTTGAAGTCTGAATTGTTATTGTATGATGAGCCGTTTTTCTTTGCCAATTAGCTGATACCTTTTATCGATTATGAAACAAAAGTAATTATAAATAGAAAGGGAAGAAGAGTTTCTTTTCAACAAGCTTTCCACAAGTTATCCACATCTCAGGGCTTGCCTCCAAGCTCGTCATAACGGGCGCGAAGCATCTGCACATCTTCCCAGGTTGGGCGTTTCCACTGCTGATTTCTGAGAAGAGCAGCAGGATGATAAGTAGCCATTAATTCACGTCCAAGAAAGGGATGAAATTTCCTTCGCATGTTCTTAAGAGAATCATCTTTAGCCAATAACGTAGTTGCTGAAATTCGTCCCACGCATAAAATCAGTTTTGGGTTAACCAATTCAATCTGTCGAATAAGATAGGGGAGACTACGTTGTCGTTCTTCCGGTTTTGGATCTCTGTTATTCGGAGGGCGATGTTTTAAAATATTTGCTATATAGATATCCGAGCGGTCGAAGTCTATGGCTTTCATGATCTTATCAAGAAGCTGCCCAGCCTGGCCTACAAAGGGTTCGCCCTGCAGATCCTCATTCATTCCCGGGGCTTCACCTACGATCATCAGGTCAGCATCATCGTTTCCGACTCCGAATACCAGGTTGGTATTCTCAAGATCAGTTCTGAGTTCGTCTGCTTGTTCGCAGAGCGCTTTAAGCTCCTCCAGACTGGAAGTTTCCGAAATGAGCTCCAACTGACTGAGCGGTTTCGATTCTTCTTCAACCTGATAGTTTTCTGAAACTTCGTTGACTTCCTTTTCATTGTCTATCGGTTTAACCTGAATATTAACAGGAGGGGCAGGTTTTTCTGAGTCAGAAGATGTTGACACACTATCCACATTAAAAGGACCGAATAAATCACTCTGTTGTTTGAGCAATTTTTGGACTCTTTCTATTAAATCATGTGGGTTTGTATCAGACATCTTTATTTCTTTTTAAAATTTGTCATTTCGAATCCCTTGTGGATGAGAAATCTAAAGATGTATGTTAAACAAATTTTTTAGATTTCTCCCTCCGGTCGAAATGACAAGCACTATACCAACAGCTCTTCAATAGCTCTTTCTTGTTCTGATATTTTCCCATCAAGTTTTGCGAAATGAAATCCATCTCCCGAAGAATCGCCGATTTCAACTGGTTGTATAGTATTCGTTAACCGGTGGTTGAAAGGAATTGCTACACGGACATAATTATCGGTCCAGCCAAACATCAATCCGTCCTTATTTTCTTCTTCAAACAAAGCGGGTCTGGTTTGACCAACGAATCGTTGGTCAAAGGCAAAGCGCTTCTTTTTTGAAAGTCTTCGAAGCTTATGTGTACGTTTTTTACGTTCCTGCTTGTGAATGACCGGCTTCAAAGTCAGTGCGTGAGTATTTGGACGTTCTGAATAGGTAAACACGTGCAGATAAGAAACATCCAGCGAATCGATGAAATCAAAGGACTCCTGAAATAGCTCTTCGGTTTCTCCCGGGTGACCAGTAATCACATCCACACCGATGCAAGCATCAGGCATTAACTCTCTGATCAACTCAACACGACCCCGATACAAATCAGAGCGGTATCGACGCTTCATAATCTTTAGCATTTCATCAGATCCACTTTGAAGCGGAATGTGAAAATGAGGTTGTAGCTTGGTTGAAGTCGCTGCAAAGCGAATAATATCTTCGTGTAAGAGATTCGGCTCGATAGAGGAGACCCTGAGTCGCTCAAGTCCATTTACGTTTTCAAGAGCCTGGAGCAGTTGAAAGAAATCTTCATCGGTTCCGTAACCGAAGTCGCCGGAATTAACTCCGGTAATAATTACTTCTTTAAATCCTTCTTCAACCAGAAGTTCAGCATTCCGAACCACAGTAGAAATTTTTGGGCTTCGACTTTCGCCACGGGCAAGGGGTATCGTACAGAAGGAGCACTTATAATTACATCCGTCCTGAACTTTTAAGAAAGCGCGTGTACGGTCATCGGAGGAAAAAGCATGATGGAAATCTACCGCTTCATTTACATCGGAAGTATGAATAATGGTCTTTTCTTGTTTTACAAAATCATCAAACAGATCCAGCAGGTTGAATTTGTCTTTTGCACCCAGAACCACATCCACGCCATCAATCTGAGCGATTTCTTCTGGCTCTAATTGAGCATAACATCCAACCACAGCAACAAAGGCATCCGGGTTTCGGCGAAGCGCCTGACGTACGGTTTTCCGGCAGGCACTGTTCGCATCCATGGTTACCGAACAGGTATTAATCACATACACATCCGCCTCTTCATTGAACTCACTGAGTTCAAATCCTTCATTCTCAAAATCTCGTCGCATCGAGGAAGTCTCTGAGAAATTGAGTTTACAGCCGAGGGTTTCAAAAGCCACTTTTTTCATGGCGGTAAAGATAAGGAGAAGCCAATCCCGATGCGAATTAGGATGGTTTAAAAATGTTTAAGACGAGGGGAGTGAGTTTTATAACGGTCTGTGCAAACGCAGTAAGCCCGCATAGGGCTTATTGTGGTTTTGCACTTTGTTAGTGGCAGTTTTATAATTTTTCCTTTAGTTCTTTAATTTCTTTTTCTAATTGTGATATTCTACTTTCATCAATTTCAATATCTGGATAATTTCGTTTTATGAATTTCAAAGCTCCGAGTTGCCCAGAAGCAAGAAGAAATTCTCTCTTGTTCTTGGTTAAATCAAAATCAGTCGTTTTTATTGGTCGAGGGTCTATTATAACAACTTTATCAAGGTTATTGTTAACTATATCAGCTTCTTCACCATCTATGGTAATATTTATGAGGTCTCCTAATACGGATGAAGTTCCTTTTTTTGTATCAGAAACTAAAAAGAGTCCAATTACAGGAACTTTAGGATATGATTCCATGAATACTTTTAATGGGAAATTAGCTCTCAATCCTCCATCATAAACAGGAATCCCATCAACCATTTTGGGACTGAAAAATTTCGGTATAGACATCGAACACCTTGCAGCAAAAGACGCATGGGCATCTCGCCTATCTTTTTTAGAATCAAAAGCTATTCTTCCATTTTGTCTCCTTGCAGAATATACTATTGTATGATATTTATAATCTTTCAATTGAATTTGCCTCCCAATTACATCAGGAAATTTAGCTGTTATTAATTCATCCAGCCAGTCTTCAATTTCATCTCCTGGATACCAACCTTTTGTTCTAATATAGTTTATTAAGCCTCCAAAAAATGAAGCATCCTTAAAGTCATTAAAATCCTTTGTCGTTAAAAAATTTAGTAATTCTTTTGGTTGATAATCAGCTCCTAATAATACCGAAGTAATTGCACCTGCTGAAGTTCCAGCGAAGGAATTAAATGAAAAATGGTGTTCTAATTCTAAAAGTGCACCAGCAAAAGCAACCCCTTTTATTCCACCTCCTTTCAGTACTAAAGCAAATGGATGTTGATTGCTTACGACTTTCAAAAGTTTCTCTATAGAGTCTTTTATTTCTGCTGTTATTTCTGGTCTCAAAACATCCATACATTCTCCGCAAATTTTACCAGAGTTTAAAGAATCAAGGATTTCTATTTTTCTTATCTTTTTGTGGAAGATGCATTCTTTTCTTGCCGCTTCATTATGAGATTTCAATTCTGGTTTGATAAACCCAACTGCATACCGAACTAAGTAGTATCTGATATATCTAATTTTGTCGTTAACAAACTGATTAATATCTCTAACAGTAAAAATTGCATACCCTTGCTTTGCTCTTGTGGTTCCAAACAGGTTTGCCAATTTCCTTGACCTAAGACTACCTTCAACAATAAGGATGATAAATGGTCTATTCCCTTTAGCTCTTACTTTGTAATCGTCAAGCCAAGAATACCCATCATTAGAAAGATAATCCTCTCGGTCATGTATTCGAAGGCTATTCCTTAATGACTCTGATGGTATATGGAATTTAAAATCTTCTTGGATTTTGTTTAATGGTGTAAATGCCTTTGTTATCAGTTTGTACAACTCGGGATTGGTTGAAAGAATTTCAATATTGTACATTTGAAGTTGGTTTATTTAACGATGATTATAGGGTCTTCGTCTTCTATTTCTTCATCTTTTTCATCATCCTTTAGATTAACCCCGTATTTATATTCTCCAAGTTTTTTTGCAGGTTCAGTTTCGATTACTATTTGATGCCCTTGTCCTGTACCGCTTGTTCTGGAAATTGCCGTATATCTCTGATTGTCAAATGGAAAATCAAATCCAAAGTAAATTGTCAACCTGAGCATATTGACCATGTATTGCATCATCATACCTCCACCTTGAGCAGAAGTTATAACGATTGGGTCTGTGTCTAATATCCAAGTAATCTTTTCGCCTAAAGAGATTTCAACTGGGTCAGGTGAGATTCTGAGTACTTTGTTTCTGTAAGAAATTCTAACTGTAGCCATTTTTTGTTTTAGATTACGATAATTATTGGGTCAGGATTTAATGAAAGTTTTTTCCCTGAATGAAATTCTTGGTCTGTTCATTTTTTATGGTTTTTGTTTTTATTTAATTGCCACCAACATTGGAATATGACATACTGAGTTAACACATCCCAATTACATAGTTATCAGTTATTTCACAAATTCTTGTAATTACTGGGAATATGATGAATAAAAATGAATTTTACCTTACAAAAAAATTCGTCTATGCTAAGCACCTAATTTGCGCAATAGGCAATGCAGAAGTGATGTAGAATCAAAAATCTTCTTCCAATTCTTCAGGTGGCTTTTCTTCCCGGAAGATGACGGCGGCATCGGCGAAGCGGGAAGCTAAGCCAACCATGACCAGGCGATCGCCGGCTTTTAGCTGAAAGTCTCCGTGCGGATTTCCTGTGTTTTTATCTCCCCGCTGTACCGTTAATACGGTAATCTCAAATTCGTTTCTGAGTTTCAATTCAGCCAGGGTTTTATCTGCGGCAAAACTGCCTTCCCGAACCACAACGGCTCTTGTATGGAGTCCTTCTTCATCAAGTCCCTGAAGTACCATCAAATGCGCTTCCTGAATGCTTCCCCGCATGATTTGGTAATCTTCGGCCCGCAGTTCACGAATATGTTGTTCGATCTCTTCATCCGGTATCATATAGGCTTTTAATACCGTAGAGAATAAACGAACCGTGGTTTCCATTTCTTCCGGAACTACGGTGTCGGCTCCGGCTTCCTCCATCGCTTCCGCCTGATTTAAGTATCGGGTTCGTACAACAATCTGAATGGTTGGATTAAGATAACGGGCCACCTTAATGATTCGGGGATTTGCTTCCAGATCGTTAATGGCGATCACACAGAGTTTTGCATTTTGGATTTGAGCATGTTCCAGTATAGGTGCTCTGGTTGCATCCCCGTAAATCGCATTCATGCCTTGCTGGTTCATTTCATTCACGGACTTAGGATTCATTTCAATGACCGTGAATGGAATATTGGTCTCTTTAAATATGCTGGCGAGATTTCTACCTGCAGGACCATAACCAATAAGAATCACATGATCTTCCAGCTCTATCTTAGCTTTAGAATCCGAATCCTTTTTCTTTTTTTCTCCGATTCTTTTCAGAGGTGTTTTAGAAAGCAGCTCTCCAACTTTAGGACTGATTGAAAGAAAGAGGGGAGTGAGTAGCATCAGGATCACAGAAACAGCAATGAACATCTGAGATCCCAATTCACCAAAGCCACCTGGATCAAGTCCGGCTTTACGTCCGGCACGTTCCAGTACAAAAGAGAATTCACCTATCTGAGCCAGAACTATCCCTGAAGCCGCTGCCACCCGAATCGGATATCCTAGCACCAACAGACTCACTGAGCTGAGAATAAACTTCAGTACCAGTACTCCGGATGCAATTCCAAGCAAGAGCAGGGGGTACTCAAGTACAAATGCTACATCCAGCAGCATCCCCACAGAAACGAAGAACACTGCATTGAAAATAGTTTTAAGTGGAAGGATTTCGCTAAGCGCGTGATCGCTGTAATGACTTTCACTTACCACCAAGCCGGCAAGGAAAGCTCCTAGAGCAAGACTGACATCTGCGAGATTGGTAAGCGCTGCCGTTCCAAAACAGATCGCCATCACCGTAAGAAGAAAAAGTTCTTGTCGACGTGTTTGAGCTACTTTGTCTAGGATCCAGGGGACCACTTTTCGGGCTAAAAGTACAATCCCAACAATTAATAAAACGGCTTTCCCTAGTACAATAAGAATATCAACGGTAGAGCCACTCTCACCTGACAATAACGGAACCATTAATACCATAGCAATAATGGCGAAATCCTGAAAAATGAGTACGGCTAAAGCGAGTCGACCAGTAGGAGTATCGGTTTTATTTTGTTCGCTTAAGAGTCCGAGTATAATAGCTGTCGAACTTAAGGCAACCAGAAAGCCTGTGTAAATTCCAATTTTCCAGTTAATGTTGAGAAGTAGAAATACTCCAAGAACAGATGCGACGGTAAGCAGTACCTGAAGTCCGCCGCCAATAAAAATAGCATTCTTGATGCGGGCAAGCTTTTCGAGACTGAACTCTATTCCAATCGTAAACAGAAGCAGAATAATCCCAATTTCTGCGAGCATATCCACCAGTTCCTGATCCTGAACTAAGCCTAAGGCATTAGGTCCGATTACAACTCCGGCAATCAAAAAACCGACAATTGGAACAAGTTTAATCTTGTAGCAAAGAAAGGCTATTACAACACTGACAAGAAAAAGAGCTACTATTTCATTTAAAAAAGGTAAGCTTACAGCAAGAAACATATAGTATTTTTGAGGGCTTGGATGAGTAGAGGAATATAAACTTGTTATGGATAAGTCTCCTCAATAAAAAATTACTGCTACTTAAAATTTCCCGAAATCGAACGTGTCAGGAAACGCTTTCATTAGAATTGATACCAAAAAGTTAACTTTATATTTCATTTCTGGTTAAAAAAGCCCAATTTCGCCTAACCTAATGAATTTAAGTTACAGCCTCTAATCACACAAAATGAGTACTAAAGATCAGGTACGTGAGGACGTCACAATACGCTTTGCTGGTGACTCCGGAGATGGCATGCAGCTAACCGGCTCACTATTCACTAATACAACGGCACTTCTCGGTAACGATTTAAGAACACTTCCTGAATTCCCTGCTGAAATCCGTGCACCTCAGGGTACGGTTCCCGGGGTATCGTCTTTTCAGCTTCAATTCGGAAGCCGTAAAATTTTAACGCCCGGGGATGAATGCGATGCCTTAGTGGTAATGAATTCAGCGGCATTGAAAGCGAATCTTTCCTTATTGAAAAAAGGAGGGACGATTATTGCCAATACCGCCGGCTTTGATAAGAAGAATCTGAATCTGGCTAAATATCCGGAAGGGGTAAATCCCCTCGAAGATGGCTCTCTGGATGATTATGAGTTGATCGAGATTGATGTAAATAAGATGGTGAAAGAAGCCATCGGTGATATGGGGCTCGGGTATAAAGACGAAGACCGGACTAAGAATATGTTTGTGCTCGGACTTCTCTACTGGATGTACAACCGGCCGTTGGATTCTACTATTGATTTTTTAAACCTGAAATTCGGTAAGAAAAAGCCCGAGATTGCAGAAGCTAATATCAAGGTGTTAAAAGCAGGGTTTTACTATGGTGAAACTGCTGAGATTTTTAATTCCAGATCACAGATTACGGTTGAACAAGCTGATCTGGAACCGGGTAATTACCGCAACATTACCGGAAATGAGGCCTTAGTACTGGGCTTGGTGGCTGCAGCCAGAAAAGCTAATATGCCGATGTTTTTGGGTACCTATCCAATCACGCCTGCATCAGATGTTCTTCACGGACTTGCACAACACAAGAAATTTGGAATCACAACTTTTCAAGCAGAAGACGAAATAGCGGCTTGTTCTTCAGCTATTGGCGCTTCTTTTGGTGGAAGTATTGGGGTAACCAGTTCATCTGGACCGGGAATTGCATTAAAAGGCGAAGCAATTGGTTTAGCTGTAATGCTCGAACTACCTTTAGTAGTGCTAAATATTCAACGTGCAGGTCCGTCTACCGGAATGCCTACCAAAACCGAACAAGCGGACTTAATGCAAGCGGTATATGGTAGAAATGGGGAGAGCCCATTGTTGATTGTTGCACCCAGTTCACCGGCCGATTGCTTTGAAATGGCATTTGAGGCGGTAAGAATATCACTGGAGCATATGACCCCGGTCATTTTTTTATCCGATGGTTATATCGCTAATGGATCTGAACCCTGGAAATTCCCGAAAGAGAGTGAACTTGCTGATATTAATGTCGAGTTTGAAAAGCCTCGTCACTCTGAAGAGGATGATCCTTTTATGCCTTATCGCAGGGATGATCGTTTGGTAAGAAAATGGGCAATTCCCGGTACGGAAGGAATCGAGCATCGTGTTGGTGGTCTTGAGAAGGAAGATGTCACTGGTAACGTTTCTTACGATCCTGATAATCATCAGAAGATGACAAATATCCGGCGTGATAAACGGGACCTGGTTGCTAACAACATTCCTGAGCAGGATATTGATCAGGGTAACGAAACCGGAGATGTGTTGATATTAGGATGGGGAGGAACGTACGGTTCTATCAAAACAGTAGTTCATCAACTCCGAAGAGAAGGGATGGACATCTCTCATGCACACCTCCGATATATCAATCCGTTTCCAAAAAACCTGGAAAAATTAATGAAAGGTTTTAACCAGGTTATTGTTCCTGAAATAAATGATGGGCAATTAGTTAGATTGATCAGATCAGAGTTCCTGATACCTGCAAAACCTATTAACAAGGTGAAGGGACGTCCATTCGGAGTATCTGAATTGAAACAGGAAATTCTCGATGCTATCGGGGAAAAAGCAGCTACAAAATCTTAATCGAATTATTATGTCAGTACAAACACTTATCGACAATTTTGTTAAAGAAAACGAAGCGGATTTAACGGCTCTCCCGGATTACTCAGGAAAGGATTTCTCTTCCGATCAGGACGTACGCTGGTGTCCGGGCTGTGGTGACTATACCATTTTGAAGCAGGTGCAAAATGCGATGCCTGAACTGGGAATCGCTAAAAAGGATATCGTATTTATTTCCGGGATTGGGTGTTCTTCACGGTTTCCTTATTACATGGATACCTTTGGAATGCATTCGATTCATGGTCGCGCACCTGCCATTGCAACCGGATTAAAAACCTCACGCCCTGATTTAACTGTTTGGATTATTACAGGAGATGGTGATTCTCTATCCATTGGAGCAAATCATTTCGCTCAGTTGCTTCGCCGGAATGTGAATGTGAATCTGCTATTGTTTAATAATGAAATTTATGGGCTTACCAAAGGGCAGTACTCTCCCGCTTCTCCTAAAGGAATGGTTACTAAATCCACTCCTTATGGTTCTATCGACAATCCTTTTAATCCACTTGCATTAAGTTTAGGAGCAGATGGAAGCTTCGTGGCACGGGCAATGGATCGTGATCCAAAACATTTGAAAGAAATGATTTTGAAAAGCCATAGGCATCAGGGGACATCCATGCTTGAAATCTACCAGAACTGTATTGTATTTAATGATGGTGCCTTTGAATTATTTACGGATAAGAAAACACGTCCGCAGGAAGCCATCTACCTGGAACATGGGGAACCGTTAGTATTTGGTAAGGAAATGGATAAAGGGGTTCGTCTTGATGGCTTAAAGCCGGAAATTGTTGCTCTTGGAGATGATTTCTCTAAAGATGATCTTTGGGTACATGACGAGCAGGATTCGACGAAAGCACATTTACTCTCTAAATTCTTTGAGCACCCTGCCAATGGAGAAGGGGTTCAGTTTCCACGACCGTTTGGAGTGTTGTATGCCATCGACCGACCTTGCTATGATGAAGGAGTAGTAGCTCAGGTTCAACATGCCAAAGATACTCAAGGCGAAGCTAACCTGGACGCACTAATTCAGGGAAATGAAACCTGGGTCGTCAAGTAATTGAATTTGGACTAACCCTCCTTGGGGAGGGACAGAGTTGCGAATTTGAGCAACTCAGGGAGAGGATGAACGCTTAGTTCTTTCCAGCCAGCACACAGTCCTCCCTCTGATTTCACACAAGCGTGATTTCTGTCTCCCTCCAAAGGGAGACAAATTTTGTTTACATCAAGGAATTGATCCAGATATTTTAGCTCAATTTTTTGTTGTTATGATGAGCTTTGCCGAAGGCACTCCTTCGAAGGACTAAGCGTCTGCAGTGAGTGATTTGTTGATCTGGAAAATAGTTGGTAAGAAACTGGTCCCTCAACAGATCCTGTCCGTCAGCTGACGGATCAGGATGACGGCAGTTTTATTATTTCAATGAAATTTAAAATCTAATCTTCTTTTAAAATCCACCCATTTTCCATAATACCAGCAGCGGAACAACATTAAACAGAATGATCATAAGTTTATAGAATGCCAGTCCAAAGTAATGGAGTTTATTGAAATCCTCTCTGGGCATTTCAAACCATCTGGAATGCATTTTATATATAAAATCACCTCCGGTCATAATCCAGACTGACCACCATGCTAATAGAATAATATTGAAAACCGTACTCCAAAGAAAAAAATCAAACAACGTTTCATAAGTCATTGGAACCTCCTGAGTTGTTAGAGCTTACTTCTACTTACAAAAGATGTATGAAGGATGGATGAAGAGGGGAATTCTTACAATTAATAGAAGAGATCATCCTGAACTCGTTTCAGGATCTTATGATAGAGCTTTTAAATCATTAAGATGTTTAATAGCTCAATCGGGTATTAAACTGAGAGGAATTATTCCCGACGCTGAGCATCATAACTATAAGAAAATCAATTATTTGATCTTGGAGGTTTTTTTATTTCGATATCAGGATAAAAATCAATGTGATCTTTTTCTATAAGAGAATTAGAATTAAGGTTTTCAATTAGATCATGATTGATTATTGCTACTTTCATATTGGGAAAAAGTAGACCATTGTAAAATAGTACTGATAATTCAGAATCTGAAAGTTGAGCTTGAACTAATTTAGAATATTTCTTCATCAACTCGACTTTTCTTTCTTCTTTGTAATTTTTAGAGAAATCTTGAATAAAAATAAGAATATTGTATAAATGTCTGAAATAATGCCCTAGTTCATTTAAGTATGAGTTATATATAATTAAATATGACTCTTTAGCTTTTTCTTCCTTCGTTAGTTCTAGATTTTTGTGGTGCTGGTCTCTCGTAATACCATAATCTAAATTTATTAAATATAAATTATTTACATATGCTGTACCAGGTACAGGACTTGAATAGTACATCAATTCTTCGAAGCTTAAATTAATAAAGGTCAAGTGATTCAAAATTAAATTAAAGAAATCTTTTCCTTTAAAAGTACTCTCATTAACTCTAGTACCATCTTTTTTTAAAATTCTACTTCTTACATGTAGTTCATTTCTAATATCACTTTGTATCCTTAATAGATTAAAAAAAGAATTTTCAAATTGCTGAATCTTGAATTGTTCTTTTGTTTCTTCAAGTTGCTTTTCTTGTCCTTTTAATGCTTTTGTATTCTCATTCAATTCTTCTTTTTGAAGGAAATAGGCAAGTATGAACCAAAAGAATGCAAGCGGTGCAACAATTCCTGCTAGAAAGTCGCCTTTCTCATTTAAATCAAGTTCAAAGAAATCATTAACTGGAACTAAAAATAAAATCCCAAGGATCCAAACAGCAGTTATAGTTAGTCCAGATATGGTCGATTTTTTCATTACCCCACAGCTTCAGGCACATGCTCCGGTTTGGCGTTTTTATAGGCTGGGCGGGCTTTTAGTCCGAATAGCTCAAACATGTGCATGTCTTCGCCCAGCTCGTTGTTGTCGGTTGTAAGAAGTTTTTCGCCGGTGAAGATGGAATTGGCTCCGGCCATAAAGCACAGCGCTTGTTCTTCGAAGTTCATGCGAACACGTCCGGCTGATAGTCGAACCATCGATTCTGGCATCAGAATTCTTGCAGTAGCAATCATTCGGGCCATTTCCCAACTCGGTACTTTGGGCTGACCTTCCATAGGGGTTCCTTCCACAGCTATCAACGCATTAACAGGAACGGATTCTGGGTGTGGGTTTAAATTGGAAAGAGTGTATAGGAGTCCGATTCGATCTTCATGAGTTTCGCCCATCCCAATAATTCCACCGGAACAAACTGAAATATTATTATCCTGAACTTTTTTGATGGTATCTAAGCGATCATCGTAGGTTCTGGTAGTGATAATTTTTTTATAGAAATCTTCACTGCTATCCAGATTGTGGTTGTAGGCGTATAGACCAGCTTCTTTTAGTTTGGCTGCCTGATCATCATTTAGCATCCCTAATGTAGCGCAGACTTCGAGTCCTAAATCAGCCACCCCAGAGACTACATCAAGTACCTCATCAAAATCTTTATTTTGTCGGGCACTTCTCCAGGCGGCTCCCATACAAAAGCGAGTACTTCCTGCTTCTTTAGCCCGTTCAGCTGCTGCAAGAATCATTTCTTTAGGCATCAGCTTTTCGTTATTCACTCCGGTATTATATCGAGCCGATTGAGGGCAGTAAGAGCAATCCTCAGAGCATCCTCCGGTTTTAATAGAAAGGAGGGTACAAACCTGAACTTCACCAGTTTCGTGAAACTCTCTGTGTACGGTTTGAGCTTTGTATATCAGCTCCATTAAAGGAGTGTTGTAGATTTCTGATATCTCTTCTTTAGTCCAGGTGTTTTTTACAACGCTCATGTAGTCAAACTTAAGTTAATTTCTTTGCCTAGAAAGTAAGAGGATTCACTTCAAAACCCAATCACGGAATTCATGGTCTTCTGCAACTTTATGGAGAATTATTATATTCATCTGATTTTTTAAACCAACATTTCTAATACCGCTTAAACATGAAATCATTTAAAGGTTCAACCATATTAATTTTTTCGGTGGTACTATTAATTATGGTGATTGCTTGTTCGGAACAAAAACCATCGTCCGAAAAAAAAGAAAAGCAGATCGGGGTCCAGGTTTACTCGGTAAGAAATGAGCTCTCTCAAAATTTTGACTCTACACTTGCTGCACTTGCTGAAATTGGGTTCGATCAGATAGAAGCATATGGGTTAAATACTGATGGTATGTTATTTGGGATGAAACCGGCCACTTATAGGGCTGTTGTAGAACGTTATGGAATGGAACTGGTAACTACTCACAGTTCCTATTTTACTGCTGAAGAAGCGCTTGTAATGATAAAAGCAGCTAAAGAAGCAGGCTTAAAGTATGTAATCATTCCCTACATTCCAGTTGAACTGAGGAATGATTATGATGCTGTAGCAGAAAATCTTAACGAAATAGGTGCATTATTTAAAGAAGCGGAAATAGGATTTGGATATCATAACCATGATTTCGAATTTTTTCCTACGGAAGATGGAAGGATTCCTATGGAGATTTTGATCGAAGGAACGGATCCCGATAAGGTAGATTTTCAATTAGATTTGTATTGGGTTGTTAAGGCAGAACAAGATCCTTTAAAAATTATAAATAAATATCCGGGACGTTTTATAGCCTTTCACATAAAGGATGCGAACGAGGAATTAAATCAAACCACAGTAGGAACCGGGATTATTGATTTTAAAACTATTCTGGAAAATCAGGCAAAGGCAGGCTATAAATATTACTTTGTTGAAGACGAACGTGTGGATGCTCCATTGATGAATGTAAAAGCCGGACATGATTACCTGAGGAATTTAGATTTTTAATTTCTATCATTAACAAAAATAATCACCCAACTTGGTTTCTAATGTTTATTGGTTTTTTCTAACATATCTATTGATTGGAAGCCAATAAATGCGTACGATTAGTTCAAGTCACTTAGTATGTTTTAGGATTTAGCGAATGAATATTTTAGTTGTAGAAGACGATCCCTCTGTAAGAACGCTGGTTAAAGCTGTTTTAGAGCACAACGGAAATTCCGTTCAGGCTGAAGATACTGCTACAACAGGTGAAAAAGCCGCAACCGAGGGAGAATTTGATATGATAATTCTTGACTTAGGGCTGCCTGATGGGGATGGATATGAAGTTTGTAAAAGTATCCGTGACAAGAATATAACCACTCCTGTATTGATCCTTTCCGGAGAACAGGAAACGGATGTTAAGGTGAAATGCCTTAAAGTTGGCGCTGATGATTATCTCACAAAACCTTTCAATACAGAAGAACTTATTGCTCGGATGGAAGCTATTCAGCGAAGAACGGAATCAGCTACGGATCAATTGCTTACCTGTGGAGAGCTTAAAGTAGATCTTCTAAAAAGAGAATTTTCTATCAATAATGAAAAAGTTCAACTAACTAATAACGAGTTCAATCTGTTAGTATATTTCCTAAAGAATAAGAACAAGATTATTACACAGGAAGAGCTTGCTGAAAAGGTTTGGGATATTCATTTTGATACCCAAACAAACTATATCAACGTATATATAAGCTACCTAAGAAAGAAAATTCGCGAGTATTCGGATGTCGATTACATCGAAACTATTCGTAAAAAGGGGTTCACCTTCAGATGTGAATAATTATTTAAAGATTTAATTAAAAGGCTGTCTCTTTTGGGACGGCCTTTTTTATGCACTATGGATTCAACAACCCGGGACCTACTTATTGAATATCTAAAAGGCTTTACTACAGAGTCTCGGTGGAACAGAATACAAGAAGTCTTATCGAATAGAACTAATCACATTACGGTAGTCTTGGAAGATTTGCATAAACCTCATAATGCGAATGCAGTGCTTAGAAGTTGTGATGGATTTGGGATTCAGGATGTACATATCATAGAAAACCGGAATACATTTGACGCTGCAAGCACAGTTTCGATTGGAGCGCATCAATGGCTCACACTAAGCAAGTACAATAAGACCAATACAGAAAACGTGTCTGTTTGTTTTGAAGCAATGAGGAAAGAGGGCTATAAAGTAATTGCTACTACTCCGCACGAACAGGATCAAAATTTGAACGAGCTGCCTATAGAGCAGAAAACAGCACTGGTTTTTGGTACCGAAAGAGAAGGGCTTAGCGATATTGCAATGGAAGAAGCGGATGGATATGTAAAAATTCCGATGTCGGGATTTAGCGAGAGTTTTAATATATCTGTGAGTGCTGCAATATGCCTCTATGATTTAACAACCCGCCTCAGGCAATCGGATCTTGACTGGCAACTGGAAGAAGAATATCAAAGAGAGCTATCCTTGCTTTGGTTAAAAAAAACCATCAAAGCTTCTGATAAACTTGTGGAGAAGTTTCTTAAAGATCAGGGCAACTAACGAGGGAGTCTGATATTTAAATCTGCTACACCGTAAGCAAAGGCAGCCATCGTTGCCACACATTCATTAAAGTCATCAATATCCAGTTTATCGATAGTGTCTGCATCTGTGTGATGGAACCAGAAGTATTTTTCTCCATCTACTCTCAATCCCATACCGGGGACTCCACCACGCATCAAAGGACCAATATCAGCACCACCTCCACCTTTACTTACTTCACCGGATTCAATGGATTCGAGGTGTGTCCCGATTTCGGTAAGAATATGAAAGGCTTCATCACTTCCAGTAAATCCGAACCCGATAGGGTCAAAAACGCCTCCATCAGATTCCATCGCGAGTATATGATTATCCAATGATTTCTCATCCTCCTCAACCCATCGCCGATATTCGTTCGCTCCCGCTAATCCGTTTTCTTCATTTGTCCATAGAACAACACGAATAGTTCTCTTGGGGGTGAGTCCAAGTTCTTTAATCAAACGAAGAGCTTCCCATGCAGCAACACAACCTCCGCCATCATCCATCATTCCGGTTCCAACATCCCAGGAATCAATATGACCCCCAAGCACTATAATTTCGTCAGGAAATTCGGATCCTTTTATTTCTGCCATTACATTTCTGGAATCAGCGTCCGGGAGGGTTTGCGCTTCCATTTTTAAAGTGACTTCCAATTTTTCACCACGGTCGGCAATTCTTTGCATAAGAAGAGCATCTTCAACGGTGATAGCAGCATGGGGAATTTTTTTAATTCCTTCAGCATAGCGCATTACTCCGGTATGTGGTGTCTGAATAGAATATGATGCTACGGATGCAATCATACTTGCTATTGCGCCATGTTTAGCTGCTTCTGAAGCTCCGTTAACCCGATAGCCGACTGTTTGTCCATACGTGGTAAACTCGGCGTTGAAGAGAACAATTTTACCTGTGGCTTCTTCGCTACGCTTTTCCAGTTCTTCAAAACTTTTAACAACGAGAACTTCTCCGGTGATCCCTTCGGCAGGAGTTCCCACGCTACCACCCAAGCCAAGCATTGGCAATTCCCTGTTAATTGGGGTGTTAAGCGTTGCGGATTCTTCTCCCCGCACCCAATGAGGTACTTTAACAGGCTGAGTCCAAACTCGGTCAAAACCATCCGCTTTCATTTCCTCTACAATCCAGTCGATGGATTTTTCAAGGTTTTCAGAACCACTGAACCTTGGCCCAAAGGTATCTCCCATATAGGTGAGTCGTTCAAATGCAAAATCACTGTTAATGGCTGCATCTATAATAGATTGTACTTCGCTTTCGAAGGAAGAAGGAATAGCTTCCTGAGCAGAGGTAGACAGACTGATTAACAGGATAATGAATAATAAAGAGACTTTTTTCATGACACAGTAATTAAGTTATGAACGAAAGAAAATGAAAAGGAAGGCTGTAAGTTGAAAATAATTGCAATAAAAAACCCCAGCGATTTGGGGTTATTGATTAGTCAAGGGAATTGGTGTTAGTCTCAGAAATTTGTCTGAACATCATATATTCTTCAGGAGAAGTATCTGCGAATAAATAGAAGAGAGGATCAACAGCCCTGTTATTTAAGTGGACTTCGTAGTGAAGGTGAGGACCTTCAACCAAACCTGTATTTCCTGATTTAGCGATTTCCTGTCCCCGTAAGATTTTTGAACCCGATTTAATATCAGGGCTGAAAGCAGATAAATGAGCATAGAGTGTTTCGAAGCCAAAGCCATGATCAATAACAACAATTTTGCCCAGATTCCCTTTTCTTCCCGCATATTTTACAACACCATCGCCTGTTGCATAGACCGGAGAACCAATATCAGCGCGGAAATCTACTCCGTTATGGGGGCGACTATACTGAAGAATAGGATGATAACGTAAACCAAAACCACTTAAAAGGATTCCACTGCCTGGTTTGATAGCCGGGATATGGGTCAGTTTTTCTTTATTGTTATTGTATTGATTTTTGATTTCTTCAAAACTCAGATTCTGGATTCCGATCTTGCGTTCCAGATTATCAATCTTAGAAGCAGTCCATTTTAAAAGATCTGCAGTAGATTCCTCATAAATATCAAACTCCTCATACGGGTCAACACCGCCAATACCTGCCTGCCGTTCTTCAAGGCTGATTTCATCCAGCCCTAAAATTGAACGATACACTTCGTTATCCCGTGCAGCAATGTCTTCAAGTTGGAGGTCCAGATTAGTAATAGCTTGCTTGGTTTGCTCAAGCTGTGTTGATAGCGCTTCATTTTCTGCTTGCAAAGCCAGTTCGGCAGGTGATCCTATCTTCGTTGAAAGTAGTATAATTCCTATGCCAGCGAATACAACTCCCGTCAAAATCCATATTGCTAAGTTATAGATAACCTGTTCTTTACGATTATAGGTTATCGGAATAAATTCACAAGAGGTTTCGTCGTAATAGTAATGGTTCTTTAAGGACATAGATTGATTATTTCAAACTCTCATAAGTTAGTAACTCGCAGGGAGTTCTTCAAAGAGTAACCCCAAACTCTAATGTTACTCGATATCCCCCTCAAAATACTCGATTGCCCGCTGCATGGTATGGCCTTTTCCTTTAGTTTTTTCAGCAATGCTTGATTGAATACGGTCCTGAAAAGCTATTGCGGGATCGTATCCATAATGTTTCAGTAAATGATTCATTGCTATAACTTCAGCAATTACCGTAATGTTTTTTCCCGGAGTGATGGGAAGAGTGATGTAGGGGATATCCAGGTTCATGATGTTTACGGTATCATGATCAAGCCCGGTTCGGTTTACTTCACTGGTATCATCCCATAAAGTTAGTTCTACTACTACTTCCAGGCGTTTCTGATACCGAACAGACCTGATACCAAACATCGACATCACATCCACAATCCCCAAACCGCGAATTTCCATAAAATGTTTACTCATTTGTGTAGCAGAAGCCATTAAGACGCTGCTTTTTTGAGTGAGCATAACCACATCATCAGCAACAAGGCGATGCCCGCGCTCCACCAAGTCGAGGGCTACTTCGCTTTTCCCAATACCCGATTTACCAGCAATGAGAATACCAATTCCATAAACATCTACCATTGCGCCATGAACCATAGTCTGAAGTGCGAATTGATCATCCAGGAAATCCCTGAGCAGAAACATGAAACGTGTAGTTTCATAAGGTGTGGTATAGACTGGTATACCCGCTTCTTCTGCCAGATCTAACAGATACTGAGGAAGTTGGTTGCCATCAGTAAGAAATATTACCGGGATTTGATACTGTGTAAGTTTTGCAAACGCCTTTTTCTGTTCTTCCTCAGAAAGGTGTTCAAGATATTGTGTTTCGGTATTCCCGATTACCTGAATACGCTGATAAGTAAACAGTTCCAGATAGCCAGCAAGGGCAAGTCCGGGGCGTGTTAGTTCAGCCTCCGTTACATATCGGTGATCTCCACAATCTCCTGCTGCACAAGCTATTAAATTTATGTGTACGCGCTCTTTTAATCGCTGTACCAGATAACTTACAGATATCTTTTCTTTTATTGGGATTGCTGGTTGTGGTGAAAAGGGCATAAGCGATTAATGAGTTGTAAATTTCTTTTCCTTGTATCTTTTCAACTGTCTTGAAAGATTATCAACAGCGGCAAGAACTGCTTGTTCATACTTTGGAGCTGTTTCAGAAGCAGTTAGCGTTTTGTTAGGAATCTGGATAACAATTTCAGCCTTTTGTGGATTATCGTTATCAGGATGAGGTTCCAGCACAATACTACAGCTTACTATTCGGTCGTAAAACTGCTGAAGCTTAGTCACAGCGTCTTCACTGTAAGTTTTTAAGCTTGTACTTGCATCGAAGTGGCGTGCTGTAAATCTGATATTCATAGTCATTATTCCTTTTTCTTTTTATGATTTTGCTCTTGGATGTGCTTGTTCGTACACATTTTTAAGTCGTTCAACACTTGTGTGGGTGTAAACCTGTGTGGCCGCAAGATTAGCGTGGCCTAAAAATTCCTTGATCAAACGGATGTCGGCACCATTGTTCAGCATGTGTGTAGCGAAGCTGTGCCTTAGCACATGCGGGCTTTTCTGTGTTACTTCACTTTCACGCGATAAATACTTTTCAACCATATAACGAATTGATCTCACATAGGCTCTTTGTCCGCTTGCAGCTAAAAATAAAGCTTTTCGGGCATCAGAATCGGTTCTTGGACCATATAATTCTATTCTTTTCCTGATGAAATCTTTCAAAATATCTCTCGCAGTATTACCTAGAGGTACAATTCGCTCTTTATTACCTTTCCCACGAACCGTAATTTGTCCTGCCCGTAAATCCAGATCTGTTAAGTTCAAACCAACTAATTCGCTTACCCGAATTCCGGTTCCATAAAACACTTCTAAAATAGCTCTGTCCTGAAGTCCGCGAGTGGTTTCGATATCCACATTATCAAACATTCGGCTCAAATCTTCCGGAGTAACCGTTTTTGGTAATGATTTATCTTTTTTTGGAACAACCAATAAATGTGCGGGATTTTTAGTGATATGCCCCCGCTTAAATGAGTACTTGAAAAAAGAACGGAGTGCGGCAATTTTTCGGGCGATCGAGCTCTTTGAAAGTCCTTCTTCGGATAGTTCTCCCAGCCACAAGCGAATAGTCAACCGTGTAATGTGCTGTACATCAACATGATCGGGTTTACATTCAAATTGAGAAGTACAAAATTCGAGAAAAGAAGTCAGATCATTTTCATACGAAGTAATAGTATGAGGGGAGGAATTTCGTTCAACCTGAAGGTATTTCAGATATTTCTCAATCAGTTTTTTCATCTACCGCAATATGTTTAACTGGCGAACAAAATGAAACCGATCAAAAAGGAAATTTTACTTAATTCAGACTTCACGGCCTTTCCATGAACTTTTAATGCCAAGCGCTTTGTAAAATATCGAAATCACCCCAAGAAATTGAAACCAAAGTACCGAAACAGGATGGAGGAAGGAATACAGTATATTCCATTTAAAAAGGATTGAGAGCAGTATTCTTTGTATCAGGATAAGCGACAGAGTGATAATTGACAGAATGATAGTTGAGGGTTGTTTTTCGATGATTCCTATCCCCAGAGTAAAAACAGGAAGTATGAACACGATAAGATGCAGAATACCCATGAATACAAATTCGAATAGGTTTCCAAATCCCGGAAGAAAATTCTTTTTAAACCCATTCCATATCTCAGCATGAGAATTATACATTCTGCAATGTACAGCATCTACACCGTGAAGCATTTGTAACAGAAAACCAGCTGACTTCAGATTTCGGGCAAGAGCCATATCCTCTACTACTTCATTTCTTACGGCTTCATGACCTCCAATCTCATCATAAGTTGATCTTCGAAAAGCAAGAAACTGACCACAAGCTGCTACATATTTATCATCCAGCTTTGATCTCAGAAAATTAGGCATCCATCTTGGAGAGCGTTCCACATAAATTGCAGGGAGTAAAGTATAAAGAGCATAGAGAAACATTGGGATGATCATATTTTCCCAGAAACTTTTTAAATGCTGTTGTGGCCAAATGGTAATTGAGTCTCTGTGCTTAAGTCGGGATACTGTTTTTCCTATAGCGTCTGATTCCAACCAAACATCTGCATCAATAAAAACGATGATTTGACCTTTTGCCTCTTTCGATAGCTGGTGACAAGCCCAGGGTTTACCAAGCCATTCAGTAGGTTTTGGAGCACCTTTTAGATGTTTCAGATTGGTAATGATTCCGGAAAGTTGTTCAAGTATTTCAGAAGTACCATCGGTAGAGTTATCATCCAGAACAAGTACCTCGAAGGTGGGATAATCCTGTTTCAGAGCGCTGGTTACACACCGTTCAATAACTGCTTCTTCATTTCGGGCCGGTATACAAATACTAACAAATGGAGCATCTTGTTCATGAATCGGGGGGATTTCTTTAAGAGCCTGGAACTCATATAGATTTCTGAGTAACACTGCGAAGGTGCCTAGTAAAAAAGCGATACAAAAATAAAGCAGGAAGATCATTTGAACGAAAGGTAGTAAACCAACAGTTGACGGACACAATAAGTAACCGTTTATTTGTGCATGAACATTTCAACTAAACTCGAAGACGAACATTTTGATCCCGACAAACCATCGCAAGGCTACGAATGGTGGTATTTTGATGCAATCAGCCTTGATAATCAATGGAGCTTGGCTGTGATTTTTTTTCAGGGAAATCCATTTTCACCGGAATACATCAAAGCAGGATCAGAGGCAAACCCCAATCAATATCCTGCAATAAGCGTTTCAATCTATAGAAAAGGGAAGCCAGAGTATTATAGTTTTCTGGAACATCAGGAGGGGAGATTTCATTGGGATGAAGAGGATAGTTCTTGCTCAATAGGAAGTAATTTTTTTAAGAGAAGCACTCAGGGTGGAAAAGTAGAGTATGAGTTGCTGCTCGCTCAAACTCTGGATTCAAACCACTCAATCAATGCGAAGTTAAAATTTTCATCATCTATTTTAGCGAACGATTTGATCGATCACAGGTCGGATGATGGAAAACACTTTTGGAATCTCATTCAGCCTCAGGCTCAGGTAAATGGCTCCGTTTCTATCAGGGGTAAGAACAATGACTTCAACATTTTGTTTAGCGGAACAGGGTATCACGATCATAATACTGGGTACGAGCCTATGAAGGAAAGCTTTAAAGATTGGTACTGGGGACGCTTCCATTTTAAAAAATTGACATTGATTTATTATGTAATGAACAGCCTTGATGGGAGTGAGCAATATGAAGCCTGGCTTATATCGAAAGAGAGTAGTGAGGTATTGACCTCTTTTGAAGAAATAAAACTGGATTACTTTGCCAAGAATAGACTCGGGCTGAACTCTGCCCGTAAATTGGAATTGAGGTCTGCAGATGCTCAGGCAACTATTCAGCTGAATTCTTTGATTGATAACGGACCGTTTTACCAGCGTTTTTTGAGCGATGTTGTGATGCAATTCGAAGGGAATACAATGGCCGCCAAAGGGATATCAGAATACATCAAACCCGATCAGATTTATGAGGAGAAGTATTGGTGGATGGTTCGGATGCGGTTGCGATTTCTCAATCAAAAACCTCATTGGGTTCAGCGATCAAAAATGTTTTACGAATGGACGTGGTGACCTCGGTATAGGTTATTCGTGATTCGTTGAATTATTCAATGGCAACCTAATTTGAACCATAAGTTCATGTACCGATTCCTCAAATAGTATATTCAAATTTTTATTAACGATTAACGAATCACGAATAACCCTTTCCCCAATAGAAATATGCAGATCGGGCTTGCCAGATTTTGAATGATCGATATAAAAGGCAACAGGTACAAAATCCACACCCTTCATTTTTTGATAGAGCCAGGAAAGACCTTCTTTAAATCGTGGCTTTGAATCTGAAACCGGCATCATTTTTCCCTCTGGATAGATGAAGAGGCATGAATTATCTCTGTTCATGGATTCTACTGCATATCTCAGAGACTGGATGGATGAACGAGGATTTTCGAGGTTTATAGAGAAAGCACCGATTCTGGAAAAGAAAGGATATTGGCGCATTTGTTTGTCTTCCATTAGTGCCCGGGCTTTTTGTTTGAAAAGTTTCCGGTTCAGAAATAAAGGGAGAAGCCCATCCCACCAGTAATTGTGATTTATAAAATAAACCGTTCTGGAACCTTTTTCCGGGAAGTACTCCTGCTTTATGATAACATTTCGGAATCTTCTCCAAACCAGAAATCGGGTGTACCAGTCGAAAAACCAGATAACAAATTTAGATTCTTTTGCGGGGATAAATTCCACGATTACTTTTTTTTGGTGATGATAGGGCTTGCCGCCTTATCTTACAATCATGAAAAAGCATAGAGGTAAACAAGTCGTTCCTATAACCGATCCAAAAATTGATCGATATTCGGAACAGCATACTACTCCTGAGTCGAATGAGATTCGAAAACTGATCAAATCAAGTGACGATGAGTTAGAGTATATTGATATGATTAGTGGGAGGGCTGTTGGGCAGTTTCTAAAAATGCTCATCAAAATATCAGGAGCGAAACGAGTACTTGAGTTAGGAACGTTTACAGGTTATTCAGCCATCACAATGGCAGAGGCTTTACCGGAAGATGGGGAAGTCATTACCCTGGAAATGAATCTGAAATATCAGAATATTGCTCAAACCCATTTTGATAAATCTGAATTTGGATATAAAATCAAAATGATCAGAGGAAACGCTCAAACAACAATTGATACAGTCGAAGGTGAGTTTGACCTGGCTTATTTGGATGGAGACAAACTGAGATACCATCTCTATTTCGAAAAAATTCTCGAAATATTAAAACCCGGCGGATTGATTATCGCCGATAATGTCTTGTGGGATGGCACAGTGTTGAACCCACAAGATCATAAAGCAAAGGCTCTCGCTGAGTTTAACCAACTGGTTGCAGAAGATGAAAGAGTTGAACAAGTGCTACTACCAGTTCGCGATGGTTTGAATGTGATCAGGAAGATTTAATGAATATTTATCATCCTTGTAGATGTAAACAGGAATAGGTTTAGCATACATAGCCCCGTGATTTATCACGGGGTTAGAATGACACAAGAAATCAAACCGAGGCTTTATACTTATCAACGCTGTGTATCTCATCGAGGTTTTCTTAATTCTCTTTATAAAGAGTAGTTAACACATTTGTTGAACAACCCTTCGGTTAGGTGTTGGGGCTCAAAAGAAACCATTGGCTCGGGTTATTTGCTGGGCTCTGTTTTAACCCCCGGGATGAATCCCGAGGCTACGCATATTCAACTCCGCAGGAGTTGAGGGAAGGATATACATTCTGCCATAGAACCTGCCGGAAGACAGGATATCTGACATCCACAGAGATGACAAGCTTTATAGATATAGCTTAATTAAACAAGCGAAGGGTTTTAATCCTTCGCATTAAGGGCAAGACAACAAAACGCTCCAACGCAGAGCATTGGAGCGAGTTTAAGATTTAATGAATATCTATCATTTGTCGTTCTGAGCGAAAGCGAAGAATCTGCAAGGTTAGCTAATTTTGCAGATTCTTTGGAAGTATCCTCAGGACAACGAAAAAGTTAAAGAAAAAACAGATAATCAATCAGTAGCTTCTTCCGTCTTGCAGGTACTCAAGCCAAATGGCATATACAACGGACAAGTACTTACCAGGCTGGTAAGGATGAAAACAGCAGCCAGAACAAGTAAAACAATAGCCACGGTTCCTGAAATAATCTCCATGAAATAGAGAGTAGCAACTATTAACGCTAGCAAAACCCTGATAATTCGATCAGCAGAACCCATATTTTTTTTCATAATAACCTCTAATTAATTGGTGAAATATTGAACCAGCAAAACAATCCCGGTAATCAGCACTGTACATAGAATACAGACCCCAATGAGCCGGAGTATTTTTTGCTTTGTGGTCATTGCCTATTGTAACTAACTATTATGAATATTCCATAAATGTTATGACAAGTGGATTTAGAACCTCCAGCTCAACCCACCTCCGGCTCCAAAGCGGTTGTCATAATTTCCAATTAAAGAAAAATTCTTGTTTAAGAGGTATTCTAGCCCTGTACTAAAGGTAACTTCAAACTCAGTATCTCCGGAATGGGGTTCTTCTATGATTCCGAAATTAGTCTTCCCTTCGAAGTGCCCGTTTAATATTAGTCTATGGGTCAGAGGGATGTGAGTATCTAATTCTAACTCAGGCCTTAATTTATGATCGAGACTTACTTGAGTATCCATGATATACCAAAGTAAATACCTAAAGCCGGCTCTTACCACAATGTCATGGTCTTCAAATGTATTTTTGGTTTCGTTTTCTGATTTTAATCCACCAAATACTCTGAAGTATTCGCCAGTAAATCGCTCGTAGTCAAAAGTAAATTCATAATTTTCATTCCATCCGTACTCCGCCATCAGGTTTAACTGATTGTTTGTATTGGAATGTGTAAGAGATAAACGACCATACTGACTGGCTCCTTCTAAAGTACCCCAGGTGTACCATTTTTTGTCCATCATGTTAATCATTGCATAAGGGTAAGGGGCAAGCCTTGGGTCACGTTCACTGCCTTCATAGCTGATTACTCTTGCCATACCGGTTTTCATGTGGTAAAGTACATGACAGTGGAAAAACCAATCCTTTTCTTCATTAGCCTCAAACTCGATGGTTACCCGACTCATAGGAGGTACATCAACGGTATGTTTGAGAGGAGAATATTCTCCCTGACCGTTTAATACCCGAAAAAAATGGCCATGTAAATGCATTGGGTGATGCATCATCGTGGTATTGTTTAAAGTGATCTGAACCACTTCGCCTTTCTTTATTTTGATTTTAGCAGAAGCAGATAGTTCTTTGCCATTAATGCTCCAGGTATATCTCCACATGTTTCCTGTAAGATTGAAAGTCAGGCTTCTGAGTGAATCTCCCGAGTGAATAGTGGTTTTATCTTTTGCTTTAATTATTGAGTTGCTATAACCTGTGTTCCACATATCCATGGGAGCTGTCGGGTCCATACTCATGGAGTGACCAGAGTGGTCCATAGCTTCCGAAGATTGCTTCGCTTTCTTATCGTTTGAAGAACCGTCTTCCTCATTATTCTGCTCCGAGTTATTCATGCTATCCATTTGATGTTGAGTATGATCCATTTCTTCCATTTGCATTCCCGAATGCCCGATCTTACCCATTGTACCTGTCTCATTAGCTTCTAGTGACATATCGTGCGAGTTGTCTCCATGCATTTCTGCCATCTGAGCCCCCATTTGTTGGTAATCAGGAAAAGGAAGGTCAGTGGCATAAATTCTTTCACCCTTCCCAAGAAAAGCGGAAGTTGATCCTGTTACATCTTGAGCAGTAGCCCGGAATTCAAGACTTTTTCCATCCTGAATTTCAACAATGAAATCGTAGGTCTCTGCATTACCGATTAATACTTTTGGTACATGAATGGGTTGAGTGTCAATTCCATCCGCAGAGACCATATTCAGATGACCTCCACCAGCATTCAACCAAAAATAGGTAGATGCCCCTGCGTTTATCACCCGCACACGAATCTTTTCACCGGGCTCGAACTGATCATAAATTTGTTCTTCTTTTCCATTCATGAGAAAAGCATCGTAAGGAATATCAGAAATATGCATTCCCGGCATTTTCATGCTCCACAATTTGAGCTGCGATTTTAACGTGCCTTCCTGAATGGATTTAAATAGGGAAGGGGCACTCCCAATTTTTACTCCATACCATTCATTATGCCGTCTCAGGTTCTTCATCACATGATTTGGATTATCATTGGTCCAGTCAGAAACCATTAGGATTAAATCATGGTCGTATTCTATGGTTTGCTCTTTCGGTTCAATGATGATGCTTCCGTAGATACCCCTTTGTTCCTGTAATCCGGTGTGAGAGTGGTACCAATACGTTCCGGAATGAATGAGTGGAAAGTCATATACCAGTGTTTTACCGGGACGAATTGGAGGTGTGGTCAGGTAAGGAACTCCATCCATGTAATTTGGGAGAAGAAGCCCGTGCCAATGTACCGAGGTTTCCACATCCATTTTATTAGTGACTTTGATAACGGCATGTTTTCCTTCTTGAAATCTAAGAGTAGGCCCGGGAATACCACTATTGATGGTCATTGCCTGAACATCTTTGCCAGTAAAATTGACCGTTTGGTAGTCAATAGTAAGGTGGTAAATAATACTGTCACCTTTAATTTCGGGGACAAGTTCATGGGCATTTAAAGAATAAGAAATCAAAAATGATGAGAGAAATATATAAACAAATTTCATGATAGAAGTAATGATTTAGGAAACGTATTAAACTGATTAGCAGTCTTTTACAGAGATCACCAAAATATTTGGTGACATTATTTCTAAATCAAAAGAGATTCGTTCGCAAGGAATAAAAGAGGAGGAGAATATGAATTAGAATAACACAAAGGCGGGGGAATGCGCTGAATGATGGCTTCAGAAGAAAAAAGAAGGATACATTCAAAATCAATCTTTGGAAGCTTGAGTTGCTGGGTAACCAATGCACTGTTTTCAACAGCATCGGATTCAAGTTCGCAATTACAATCAATGTTGGTATCACAGTGATCAATGGCAGGCTGATTAACATAAATAGCATTAACCGGACAACATTCATCCTTGGCCAAATGGTTCATATCTGCCATGGAATGCTTCTGATGATGAGAACTTTCATCCATCTCCATCATTTCGTTACAATGTTCCATCATTCCCGCAAACCCTAAAGCAGGAGATACCACCGACAAAGCAATGGTAAAGCTCAGAAGGGAAGCAATGAAGCGATATGTAATGCTGATTTTCATTATTTCAGATGATACTCAAAGTTTTATTCTTAAGACAACGTTTAATTCTAAATTGTTGATGTCATAAGTCTAACAATCTATATGGTCAAATACCTAGATTATCCTCGTTATGTTATCTCAAATTATTTTAGATATTCTGAGCTCAACAACAGCTTTTGTCCTGCTGAATCGGAGGACAAGATACATCACCATAGGAGCAAAACACACAACAATCACCCTGTTTGGGTTTTACCACTGCGTTACAGTTAGGGCATTCCCAAAAAAACTGGCAAGAATCTGTGGGCATTTCTTCTTCAGACTGATGATCGCATTCGGGGCAGGTCAGTGTCGATTCCGTAAGTATTGTTGTACTCATTATTTTGACTCCTCCTTAACGGTAAACCCAGTACTGTTAATCGCTTGTTTAATACGTTCCGGTTGAACCTTAGATTTATCGAAAGATATCGTTGCCGTCTGGGTATCGTAGGAAGCTTTAGCCTCCAACACGCCCTCTACGTCTTGGGCTGCATTGCGAACGCTGGCTTCACACCCAGCGCACGTCATACCTACTATATCATAGGTGATCGTTTGCACGTTCGACTCTTGAACATATACTACTTCGGTGCTCTTCTCAGAAAAAAACGCCTTCGAGTAATAAGGAAATGCCATGAGAACCATAGCAAGGATAGTGACAACACCTAAAAACCCTTTTGATTGAAAAAAACCTGGCTCGTCGTCACAGGCACAATCGATCTCTTCTTTGGATTTAGGTTTTAATTTCTGAAACCAGGCAAAGCCTAAAATCAAAAGAGTTAACCCGATAATGTAGGGGCGTATGGGTTCCATCCAGGAAAAAGTGGACGCTATACCACCGATTCCGGCTATGGAGGCAGCTACCGGAGTGATACAACAAAGTGAAGCTACAAACGCGGCTGCTATTCCACTGCTCATCAATACTTTGTCCTTATTTAAATTTGGTTCTTTCATGCGGCTATCACTTTTAAAATGCTGTTGTTTTCAACTTGATCAAAGCAAGGCTGTAGAACAGGTATAGTTTGCTGATTGAGCGAATAAAAAATCACTTTGCCCTCTCTTTGGGTTTCTACCAGACCACCATCTTTCAATTTTCTAAGGTGCTGGGAAACCGCCGGAACGCTCATATCTAAAATGTCGCCTAAGTCGCAAGGGCAAAGCTGATCTTCCTTATTCAGGAGGTAGAGAATTTTAAGACGAACATCATTTCCTGCCAGTTTAAGGATATCAGATAGTTTCTCTGTAGAAGGTTGAATACTGCAAAGCGAAGCCTTACATCTTTTGATCTGAGCTAAATCGGCAACGTCACGTATACAATTTTGTTTATTCATTATGTTTATTTGTATGAAAACATGAAACACTAAGCTATACTGATTTTATTATTTAAGCAAATGATTAAATGTACCGAAAATTATTTCCCATATTTAGATCGTTGATGCTTTAAGTCTCAGGGAATTTGCTATCACAGATACTGAACTGAAGCTCATTGCCAGAGCAGCAATCATTGGAGAAAGCAGAACCCCGAATACCGGGAATAACACTCCGGCAGCAACAGGAATACCTACCGTATTGTAGATCAATGCAAAGAACAGATTTTGTTTGATGTTTTTGAGCACTTCTTCACTTAGATGAAAGGCTTTCACAATTCCGTTCAAATCGCCTTTTACAAGTGTAATGGATGCACTTTCAATCGCTACATCGGTTCCTGTTCCCATCGCGATTCCAATATCAGCCTGAGCAAGGGCAGGGGCATCGTTGGTTCCGTCTCCGGCCATGGCCACCTTTTTCCCTTCATCCTGTAATCGTTTTACCTCATTGATTTTATCCTCAGGCATACACTCTGCTTGAAAAGAATCCAGCCCGACTTCCTCAGCCACAGCTTTCGCGGTTTGGGGATTATCACCGGTGAGCATAATTACTTCAATGCCTTTTTCCTGAAGTTCTTGAATCGCCTTTTTACTGCTTTCTTTGATGGAATCAGCAATCACAACAAAACCAACCACCGTACCATCAACTGCCAGCCACGAGACTGTTTTTCCTATACTGAGATATTCTTCCGCAGAACTATCATCAGCATCTACCATCTTTTGATTTCCAAGTTTGAGTTTTTTTCCGTCAACCTTGCCCTGAATTCCTTTTCCGGTAATAGATTCAAAATCACTGATTTTTTTCAGTTCAATTTCCTTTTCTTTGGCGTGATTAGTGATCGCTTTTGCCAGCGGATGTTCACTTTCGTTATTAAGGGATGCTGCCAACTGAAGAATATCATCTGAATCATAGGTGTCACCAGTAGAAACTACTTTTTCAACAGAAGGCTTTCCTTCGGTGATGGTTCCGGTTTTGTCTACAATCAGTGTATCAATCTTATTGAAATTTTCTAAAGATTCTGCATTCTTGATCAAAATACCGTTCTGAGCACCTTTCCCAACTCCAACCATTACCGACATCGGCGTGGCAAGTCCAAGGGCACACGGACAGGCTATGATCAAAACCGCAATGGCATTTACCAGTGCATAAACCTGAGAAGGTTGAGGTCCCCAGACCGCCCATACAATCCAGGTTAATACAGCCACTAGAACTACCGCAGGCACAAAATAGCTGGAAATCTTATCGGCTAAATTTTGAATAGGAGCACGACTTCGACTGGCTTTATTTACCATATCTACAATTTGGGAAAGTAAAGTCTCATCGCCCACTTTCTCCGCTTTCATCACAAAACTGCTGTTTCCGTTTATGGTACCCGAACTGACCGAATCATCCACTGATTTCTCCACGGGCACAGGTTCTCCGGTTATCATAGACTCATCAATGGAACTGGAACCTTCCGTGATCATGCCATCCACCGGAATTTTTTCTCCGGGTTTTACTTTAAGATGATCTCCTTTTTCAATTTCATCAATATGAATCTCTTCTTCAGAACCATCGTTATTCACCCTAATGGCCGTATTGGGAGCGAGTTTCATCAGCTCTTTAACCGCACTATTGGTTTGTGAGTGAGCTTTAGCCTCTAATACTTGTCCCAGTAGAACAAGGGTAAGAATTACCGTAGCAGACTCAAAATACAGGTGAACAGTTCCGGCTTCAGTTTTAAACTGATCGGGAAAGAAGTCAGGGAAAATGAGTGCAAACACACTGAATAACCAGGCAACACCAGCTCCAATCCCGATCAGCGTAAACATGTTCAGGTTCCAGGTCTTAATTGATCGCCAGGCACGTTCAAAAAACATCCAGGTGGCGTAGAAAACAACCGGAAGTGAAAGTCCGAATTGAAGCCAGTTCCAGATTTGTATATCCATCATTTCATACAACGGATTATCCGGAATCATCTCGCTCATTGCGATAATAAAAATAGGAAGAGTGAAGGCAACAGCTATCCAGAATTTTTTTAATAATCCTTTGTATTTCTTCTCTTCGGCAGATTCATCGGCTTCTTTAGGAACTAGATCCATTCCACACTTCGGGCAGGAGCCGGGTTCGTCCTTAATGATCTCAGGATGCATCGGACAAGTATACTGTGTAGAACCGGGTGAAGAATTCATGCTCACTTCTTCCACCAAGTCCATCCCACAAACCGGGCAATCGCCGGGTTCGTCATACATTTTATCCCCCTCACATTGCATGGGGCAGTAAAATTTACCTGTTCCATTCCCTTCCTTTTTGGGTTGATTCTGGTTGTGATTGGATTGGTTTTGTATTGGCTGTTCGTCAGCTTTTCGAATGGAATATTGCCCGCCTGCTTCTTTTAGCGCATCCTGCAGCATTGAGATGCTGAGGTCGAAGTTCATGTCTATTTCAGCAGTTCCTTTTTTTAGATCTACTTGAACTTCATTTACTCCGATAACTTTACTTAAAGCTTCCTGAACATGGGTTCGGCAACCATCACAACTCATTCCTTGAATGTTGTAGGTGTATTTCATAGTATTTACTCTTTCAAGGAATATCAGAAATCCAGATGGTGTTCTCCTTACAGAATTACCGAAAATATGTGTAGGATTTTATAGATAAAACTAAAATATGGACGTCATCCTGAACTTGTTTCAGGATCTTATGATTCGAACTTTAATAGAATTTATTGGAAGAATGTAGAAACTAGTCTTTACAAAGATCCCGGATCAAGTCCGGGATGACCTGCTAAGGAGTAATAAAATTACACCTCATCCAATGGCTTCCGTTTGTTCGAAATCAACTTCCTAAACTCAGAAGGAGAGAGTCCGGTTTCTGATTTAAATTGATTAGATAAGTACTGAGCACTGCTGTACCCAAGTTCCCATGCGATTTCGCTGATGGTCTTCTCTCCATATACCAGCAATTCTTTTACTCGTTCAATTCGTTGTTGGATGACATATTTTTCTATGGTACGTCCTTCAACTTCAGAGAAAAGACTGCTTAAGGAGGAATAGCTTTTCTTTAATTCTTTCTCAAGATAGGTCGAAAGGTTTTGATCTTTATCCGCCTGGTTTTTTTGATGAATAAGTTCAATAATTTTTGTTTTGATGGCACTTATGGTCTTTGAACTTTGATCATCAATTAATTCAAACCCTTCTTTTTGCAGTGCTGAGGCTATTTTATCAATATCAACTTCAACATCTTTATCCAGTTGCACTTTGCCTAGTTCGATCTCTTTTATGGGATATCCTAATTGCTCAAGCTCTTCTTTAACCACTTTGATACAGCGGCTACAGACCATGTTCTTGATATGGAGGGTATTCTTATTCACCAGTTTCTAAATACTTCTTTCTTTGCTCTTGTTCATACTTTATAAATCATTTAGCTTATATATCATTTCAACGAAGTTTCTCAAATGTACAAATTGTTCTTTACTGCTTTTCTTCTTTTGATAAGTTTTTCATTAACAGCGCAAGAAGTCAACTACCCACCCGAATTCTCAGAACCATTTCCGGTCTACGAAAAAGCTTTAGGAGATTTCGAACGACCAATTTCTTCAGAGAATGAAACCGCACAGATTTATTTTAATCAGGGTTTTCAAATGATGTATGCCTTTACCAAGGTTGATGCTGCTCGATCATTTAAAGAGGCTCAAAAAGCGGACCCGAATTGCGCGATCTGTTATTGGGGTGAGGCATGGTCATGGGGTTCGTATCTGAACGGTAGAATGAGAGCTTCTGAAGCTCCAAGAGCGTACGCTGCAATCCAAAAAGCAGTGGAATTAGCGAATGAAGGGTATGCATCAGAAAAAGAAAAAGATTTTATTGAAGCAATGGCGGTTCGGTATGCCGAAGAATATGAATTATCCACTCAAGCCAAACGCGATACAGCCTATGCCATGGCTATGAAAGCTGTTTATGAAAAATATCCAGACGATTTGGATGCAGGTACGTTCTATGGTGAGGCGTTATTTTTGCTTGAACCACGCCGTGGAACCCGGGATTTAAATGATCCTGATGTCCAGCAACTTCATGCCGTTTTAGAAGAAGTATTGGCAAAGGATATCAAGCACCCCGGAGCCTGCCATTTATATATTCACGCTACCGAATCGACTACTGATCCCGGTAAAGCTGAAGCTTGCGCCGAGTTTATTGGAACTTCCATCCCCGGAGCAAGTCATATCAACCATATGCCATCACATACATGGAATGAAATTGGCAGGTGGGGAGATGCTGTCCGTGCGAATATTATGGCTTGGCACTCCGATCAAAAAGCAGCAGTAGGAGAAGGATTCGCAATTTATCCGAGTCACAATTTACACATGCTTGCATTCGCAGCTTCTATGGATGGACAGAGTGGAGTTGCTACTCAAGCCGGAAAAGATTACACCAAGCTCACGGGTAACAACATGTATGAGGTGTTGACGCTCATTCGCTTTGGTCGCTTTGATGAAGTATTGAGAGTTACAGAACGTCCGACTCATGAAGTTCATGCCGGGATGTGGGATTTTTCAATGGGATATGCTCGTTTGAAAGAAGGTGATATTCGTATGGCAAAGAATTACTTAGCTAAAGTACTTGCAGCTGCTGATAGCTCAAGTGCACGCTTTCGTTTCCATCCAGCTGATAGATTATTAGGAACCGTTGGTGGGATTCTGGAAGGGGAGATTCACCTCAAAAATGGAGATACCCTCGCTGCTATTTCTTCTTTTGAACGAGCTGTAAAACTTGAAGATAGTCTACAGTACGACGAGCCGGAGCCCATACCATTTGCTGCCCGACACTGGTTGGGGTCTGCTTTATTGGAATATGGTGAGTTCGAACAAGCCGAGGAGGTTTTCAGAGCTGAGCTCGAAGATCACCCAAATAATGGCTGGAGTTATTTTGGATTGTTACAGGCACTTGAAGCTCAGGGAAAAGAGGACGAAGAACTGGAAAAAGCCTTCGAAGAAAGCTGGGCCAGATCAGATACCTGGATTAGGGGATCTAAATTTTAGAAATGACTGGAAGCTTGTATCCCACAGGGATCCCTTCGGCAAGAGGGATAAAAGGAAATCCTGCCTTGAGGGAGGTGTCCCGATGGGACGGTGGATGTTGTGAAGCATCAGCTTTAACAAACACCTCTCGTAAAGAGGTTTAGAAATTAAACTCCCAACCCAGCAATCGTAAATAGATAGATTGCAATCCAGTATGTGCTAAGGATTAAGAACTCTGCTCCTTTAAAAGATCGCTTAAACTTTTGATAGGCAATTATTGCATCTGAAAAAGTGAATAAGAGTGACCCCAGAGCAATTCCAAGAAACATCGGGCTTTGATTAATTAAATAAGGATTGATTGCCTGCCAGTTCATAATAATTATCACAAGAAAATAGATAAATACAGGTATAGTATAATGCCTGAGATCTTTCTTTAAATAGAAGAAGTAGATCAACCCTGCTGCTAATAAAATTAGAAGGGGCGGTAAGTAAATATCAAACCCATAAAAGCTTGAAAAAGCAGTAATGAATCCAATATGAGCTAGCAGAAATGAAGCCAAACCTTTAACAAATCTACTTTCCTTGAGAAGTAAAATATCTCCTAGCAATGAAAACAGAAGGGAGATAGAAATAATTATCGAATAATTGTTTTCTGTCCTAAAATAAATCAGAATAGAAGCCAGTATTAATAGAGAGGTGGTAGAGGGCTTCAGATATGAGTAATAATTCAGCTTACTTGTCTCCTTAACATATATGGAGACAATGACCAGAATGAAAAATAGAAGAGACAATATTATGATCATTAAAACAACTTCTTACTTGATCCGGAAAACCGGATCTTTTTTAGTTTAGATACAGCAGGAGTTCAATTAATAGGAACATGAAGTTGAGCAAATGGAATAGGTAGTGGCAAAATGGTTTCATCGTAAAAGAATATGGCAAAGCCTGCATGGAGGAATCTATCTCTTTTCGTTTTACGTTGAATTCCAGGTACAATTAAACCTCCAATCTCATCAGAAATTTCGAACAGAAAAGTTTCCAGAATAAATGCCGACTTTTCTGAGCGCTTTAGATATGTTGAAATGCTGTACAATTGCCCAAAACCCTCGCCGGATAAATTAAATCCATATACCGTAGCGCTAATATTTCTTCGTTTATCTCCAAAAGTTAGCTTAGCGTTTAATCCGCCTCCCGGTTCTGATGAACTGGTAACCCAGTCAACGCCATAAAACCCTCCTACACTGATGTTAAAATTTTCAGAAACAGAGGTACTTAAGTCTGCTTTTAAAGCAATAGGACTAGCCAGCCAGGAGGTTAAACCTCCGATCTGAAAGTTGGAGGTAACCCCATACGTGTATTCTGGCCCCCATAAATTCCATACAATCATAGAGCTGGATTTTTCCAGAGTTATTGCACTGCTTGTAAAGAAATAATTCCCGGTAAAGTTGCCGGTACTATCTGCATCCTGTGCAAAAGAAAAAGCAGTGAAACTTAAAATAACTGAGAAAACTAAAAAAGTATGTTTCATAAAGATTTTTTTTTAGGAAAATAGAAACGACAGAATAAGACTCTAACTCTAATACTTCCACAAATAAAGTCTGAAACAAGAGGGAAAGCCTAAATTACCCCAAACCCAACTTGCCAAGTCATTCCTGCGAAGGCTGTGCCAAGGGTATCCCTTCGGGAGAATCTAGAGCTAGGACAAAAACAGTCAATTAATACAACTCATACTCCAGTAACCGGCACTCAATTGTGGAGTTATAAAACTCGATGCGTTGGTTGGAGCGGAGGCCTACTTTTTTGGCGAGGGCAAAATTTCCAGTGAAGACGTAGCCCCATTTCCCGCTGCAATCTTGTTTGAAGAAGTCTCCAATAGCACGGTAGAGTCCGGCAAGGTTTTTGTCTTCACCTAAGCGCTCTCCATAAGGAGGATTAAATACAACAACTCCATCGCCATAAGGAATTTCGGTATCGTAGAACTCACATTCCTGGAATTCGATAAGATGATCCACGCCGGCGGTTTTAGCGTTCTTTTTTGCTGCTTCAATAGCTTTAGGATCGTTATCCGTAGCTAATATCCGGCTGTGATTTGGGAAATCTTTCAGGGATTCCTGTCTAAGCTCATTGCGTAGTTCGGTCCATTTCTCTTCATCAAAGCCCAGGATATGTTTGATCCCATAGTTGGGCCGTAGCTGTCCCGCCGGACGATTCAGAGCCATCATAGCCGCTTCAATAGCGATCGTTCCACTTCCACACATGGGATTGATGAGATGCTGTCCCGGTTTCCATTTACTGGCTAAAATGACAGCCGCAGCTAAAGTTTCCTGCATCGAAGCAGTATGATTGTCCACTTTATAGTTTCTTCGGGATATAGACTCCCCGGAGGTATCAAGATATACCGAAGCTTCATCACCTTTCCAGAAAAGGAAAACAACCGTTTTAGTCAGATCAGCTCCGGAATCGGGTCGTGCACCACGGGTCATCCGGATTCGGTCAACAATAGCGTCCTTAACCGTCAGGTTCGCAAACTGGTTGTTGTTTATAGTCGGGTTTTTGATGAAGGAAGTAATGCTTACATATCCATGCTTATCTATGAAGTTCTCCCAGGCGATTTTTTTTAATCCGGCAGAAAGATCATCAGCGTTTTCAGCTTTAAAGGTGTCCATTAAAAAATGAACCCGGTGGGCTGTTCTTAACACTAGATTCAGTTTCATGCAATCGTAAAGTGAACCTTCAGTCTCAACACCTGCGGGACGGGTTTTCTTAACGGGAAAACCAAGTTCTTCCAATTCTTTTTTGAGATAAGGAGTAATGCCCTTTGGACAGGTAATAGAAATAGTGGATTTTTCGGAAAAGTCGGCCAATAGTAATTAATAAAAGGTGAGGGGGGGGGGTGAGTTTTGAGTTATGAGTAATGAGCTTGAACAACTCAGAACTCATAACTATTCACTCAAAACTAATTTAGGCTATTTCAACAACTTCGATATCGAAGGTAAGATCTTTTCCAGCTAATGGGTGATTAGCATCGATCGTGATTTCTTCGCCTTCAATTTTTGTAATCTGACAGGGTACAGGTTGTCCGTTTTCCTGGTTCAACTGAAGCTGCATGCCAATAGCTGGCTCTAAATCTTCAGGAAGCTGTGTTTTTGCTACGGTAACTTCCATTTGTGGGTTATGTTCACCGTATGCTTCTGCACTTGGGATTTCCGCTTTGGTAGAGTCTCCGACTTTAAGTCCCACTACTGCTTTTTCGAAACCCGGGATTAATTGACCAGTACCCAGTGTAAACTGAAGTGGGTCACGTCCTTCTGAGGAGTCAAAAATCTCTCCGTCTTCAAGAGTTCCGGTGTAATGTACTTTTACGGTGTCTCCGTTTTTAATAGTCGACAAAATGATCCTTTCTTTTTAGGAATTATAAATTGATTAGTGGGTTAAAGATAAGGAACTTAACGCAGAGATATAAGCTTCCATTTGTATGATCAAAATGACTCCAAATCCTCAGGATGTACTTAAAAAAGCTAAAACGGTAGCGGTGATCGGGTGCTCTCCTGACCCATACCGAACCAGTAATTACGCAGCAAAATATCTACTTAAGAAAGGGTATACCATGATTCCTGTTAATCCCAATGAAAAAGAGATTTTGGGTGAGAAATGCTATCCCGATTTAAATTCAATTCCGAATGGAATAAACATAGATATAGTAAATGTATTTAGAAAATCCATTCATACTTCGGGAGTAGTCGATGAGGTTATTAAATGGAAAAAAGAGACCGGACAAAATCCTGATATATGGACCCAATTGGATGTTTCTTCTCCACAAGCAGAGCTAAAAGCTGAAGAAGCAGGAGTACCTTACATCAGGAACCGTTGCATTATGGTGGAGCTGGATCGCTTGCGCTAATGTTTAGTGTTAAATGCTTAATGTTAAAATTGAGAATTATTTCATATTGGTGAACTGAAGAGGAACGCCCATGTCTTTTGATTTCAAATGAGCAATAATACTCTGTAAATCATCAATCTTTTTACCCGTAACGCGAACCTGATTATCCTGAATCTGGGGCTGGACTTTCATTTTCATGTTTTTGATTTCTTTGACAATCTTCTTGGCTGTTTCTCTATCAATTCCTTCCTTCAAGGCTACATCCATTTTCAAATGTCCTTGCGAAGTGCCTTCTTCATCTCCAAATTCCAGTACTTTTGAGTCAATTCCTCGTTTCACAAAATTTTTGATAATCATCTCCCTGACAGCTTTCATTTTCATGCTTTCAGCTGCGACCAGATGAATACGGTTTTCATTTTTGTGATAGGTTACCTCGGTATGAAGTCCGCGGAAATCATAACGGGTGTTAATTTCTTTGAGGGTGTTATTAACTGCGTTATCAACTTCCTGAGCGTTGATCTCATTTACAATATCAAAAGATGCCACGTGTTGGTTATTCGTTAATGGTTAATCGGTGAATGAAATTAAAACATGAAAAACGATTAACCAATAACAATTAATGAATTACTATTCCTCCTCAAGTTTTTCTCTCATTTTTTTGGAAAGGAGTCGTTCTACTTCGAGTTGGTCATCAGGGGGAATGAGTGTTTTAAAACTTCGTATTGCATCATCCTCGTTATATTCAACCTCTATAATTTCTTCGGTATACCATTCGTAACTCAATAAATTATCCCACTCAATTACAGAGTCTAAGAGTACAATGCCTTTAGTACGAAATTCAGGAACCAGCCGAAGTGTGATTCCCCAGATTCCGATTCCTAATAAAGAGAGCCCCGAGTTTATACGAATAGGAGTGACGGCGAGATCAGAGAAGATGGCAGATCTTTGAATTCCAAGTAGTATTAAAACAATAGCTATAATTACAGGAATGTATTCCGAAACAAATGTACGATGGCAATAAAGTACACGATCCATATCAACTCTGGTTTTAAATTGATTAATGGACGAGCTTGCAAAAAATCCGAAAACAGAAGCATACACATTAGAAATAATCGCCCCTGCAAATGCCTCGGATAATACTTCAATCTTAAAAAGAAAAAGAAGCAGGGAGTACAATGACAATGCAACTAATGCTGACCACAACAATTTTCTTAGTGATATCTGGTATAGAAAAAAAAGCCTTCTATAACCAAGCCATAGACTTAATCCTGCTATTACAATATTAGAAATATATATCCAGAGCATACTTTGTCAATCATGTTACGATCAAAAATCTAAAGCTATAATTAAAATATCTATCTTCCAATACGTGTAAAACCGTAAGTGTATTGAATCAAGTTTTTGCCGAACTTGTATGGCTGTAAGTAGGCTAAATTGAGTATTTAAAATCGCTATTTTTACACTATATATGGAATCAACAACACCGACCGGAATAGAAGTTAGCAATGAAGAACAGGTACTTGAAATCTCATGGCAGGATGGACATAAGTCCGTTTACCCTTTATTCGGGCTTAGAAAAAACTGTCCGTGTGTAGCTTGCAGGGGAGGACATGATAAAATGAATAGCTTTGAGCCAGAGGCTTTTAACATTGAGAACCCTCCATTAATGAATATTACCGATATCAAACAAGTCGGGAATCATGCTGTCCAAATTACATGGGTGGATGGACATAATGCCGGGATGTATGGGTGGGAGACGTTGAGGAAGCTCGATCCGAGAAAATCGAAATGACAACTCTGAGACTCATTCCTCAGAATTATACTTTAATCCCAAACTCATTTTTTAAGGCAGATTTAGCAGCGTGATAGCCGCACATGCCGTGCACCCCTCCGCCGGGTGGAGTGGAGGATGAGCAGATATACATCCCTGTTGCAGGAAGTTTATATGGATCCCATTGAGGAACCGGGCGACCTAATAACTGCTTAAGTGTTTGAGCACCACCGTTGATATCTCCACCAATGTAGTTTTCATTGTAGGCTTCAAATTCAGTTGCATTTATGGTATGGGTAGAGATAATAGTGTCTCTGAAGCCCGGAGCATAGCGTTCAATTTGATTGATAATTTCTTCAGAGCAATTTTTGTCTGAACCGTTCGGTACATGACAGTAAGCCCAAAGAGTGTGCTTACCTTCAGGAGCACGTGTATCATCAAATAAACTAGGTTGAGAAAGCAATACATAAGGTTTTTCGGGATGATTCCCTTTCCAGGTTTCCCGCTCAGAATAAGCAATCTCTTCAAAAGAACCTCCCAGGTGAAGCGTGCCTGCTCCTGCACAATGCGGGTTCGACCAGGGAACAGGTTCAGAAAGAGCGAAATCCATCTTGAATACTCCCGGGCCATATTTAAACTTCAGAAATTTTTTCCTATATCCTTCCGGGAGTTCATTCTGGGCTATTTTTGTGATTTGATGAGGAGTCAAATCAAACAACACTGTTTTAGAAGATGGAAGTTCGGAGGTTTTTGAGATTCGATTTCCAGTTTCTATTTCGCCTCCTAGTGACTTTAATAAACCAGCAAGAGCATTTGTGATGTTATAAGATCCCCCTTTTGCAATGGGCCATCCAACTGCATGAACAGTAGTAGCGAAAACGAGTCCAAACGATCCGGTAAACGATTTCTCAAGAGGCACAATACTGTGAGCAGCCAATCCGGCGAAATAAGCTTTTACTTTAGCGGTATCGAACATGGAATTGGCCAAAAGTTTAGCGGAAAGCATGCCGAACCATCCAAAACGGGCAAGAGAAAGTGGATTGTTTGGGACTCGAACCGGAGCTAAAAAATCGTGAGAAAGATACTCCCAACCATCAACAAAGCTTTTCACAAGGTTTTGGTAGTTCTTTCCATCTTTACCCATACTTTCCAGTGTTTTCTCTAACGATTTAGAGACGACCAAAGCATCACCATTCTCCAATGGATGGCCTACGGGGTAGGTTGGGTGAATCCACTTTAGACCATACTCATCAAGGGGAAGGGTGCGAAAAAAAGGAGATCCAAGTCCTGTTGGGTGAACAGCCGAACAGATATCATGGATGAAACCTGGCTCAGTGAGTTCTTTGGTTCTGGTTCCTCCTCCGATGGTTTCTTCGGCCTCAATCACTTTTACAGAAAGCCCGTTTTGTGCAAGTAAAACCGCAGCAGCAAGTCCATTCGGACCAGAGCCTACAACCACCGCATCATATTCCGGATTTCTGATTTCAGGCAAAGTTATTGACCGTTTACGATTTCTTCTGCTCTTTTTAAAGCTTCATAGGCATTTACAATGCCACCTGAAACCGATAGGGATGAAAATGGCACGGGAGATTCTGATCCCGGTCGGTATACCATTCTATTTGGTTTTGTGGAAGTTTCCATCAAAATATTTTTTACCTGAACAGCAGTTAACTCAGGATAGTAGGCCATTACCAAAGCCGCTACTCCTGCTACAACAGGGGCGGCCATACTCGTACCGTCTTCAGCTTTGTATTCGTTATCAGGATAGGTGGAATAAACCTCAACGCCTGGTGCGAAAATATCCACATTTCTTTTTCCATAGTTACTGAAAGAAGCAGTAAGCTCTTCGCCATCCTGCCATGAAGATGCACCAACCGTTAAGAAAGAACTGGCTTTGCCGCCTGACTTATAATACTTATTCGGAAATGATTCTGTGCTATCTACATTTGTTGCGTCGTTTCCTGCACCGCTAACTAACAAGACTCCTAAACTGTCGGCAAATTTAACTGCTGCGTCTACATATTCTTTATTGGGAGAATATCCTTTACCGAAACTCATATTCATTACTTTAGCGCCATTCTCTGCAGCATAACGAATGGCATTAGCAACGTCTTTATCGCGTTCATCTCCATTCGGAGTAGTTCTAAGAATCATAAGTTTCACATTCGCAATTCCATTAATTCCAATATCGTTATTGCGAACAGCTCCCACAATTCCGGCAACATGAGTTCCATGATCATTTCGTATTGCCTTAACATCGTTGTTACCATAAAAACGATAGGTTAAATCAGCATAGTCATCTCCAACTATATGTCTGGGGTCAAAATCAGGGTTTAACCCATAATCGGATAAACTTTGGAACTGTTCCAGAGCTTCATCGATGTCGGCTTCTGTTAAACCATTTTCATCAAGAAATTGAACAAGTCCTTTAGCTTGCTGAAGATAAGGCCCATCTGTAGGCTTAGGTTTTTTTTGCTCAGCAGTGAGAGAATCTAAACTGGTAACTCCAAAAATTTGCTTAGATCCTAATATAGCCTGACCAATATTTTTGACATTAGTCAGGATCTGATCGTTTTCAGCTTTTTTCGCCTCAAATTCCTTCTTTATTTCCTGAAAATAGTCATATTCTTCTAATTGATCTTCGGCAATTTCTTCTCTTTTTAGCCCAAGATAATCATCTCTTAATGATGCATAAATCCGTGTTAACTCATAGGTATCATCTCTCACATGATTTCCGTTTGGTCCACCAATAAAATTCCACCCGTGTATATCATCTATGTACCCATTACCGTCATCGTCAATTCCATTTCCAGCTATTTCATCTTCATTCACCCAAACATTACCCTTAAGGTCTTCATGCTCAATATCAGTCCCCGAATCAATGATGGCTACAATCACTTCCTGTTTCGGGTTTTTATTGGCGAGTAACTCTTTGTAGGCCATTTCGACCCCAGTCCCAAGATAAGGGTCGAACTCAGAAGTTGTTAAATGCCAGTCTTCCGTTGCGGTTAATTCTACCGATAGAGTAGTGGTTTCAATATCTTTTTCTACACCTGAAGAGAGTTCTTTTGAAGAAGAACATCCCAGAAAAATAAGTATGAATAATAAAAAAGTTAGTTTCAGACGAATAGTCATTGCCTTAAAGAATTAATTTCAGCTTTATAAGATGCAAAATAATGAATAAAAACTAAGATGTTTTCATTTTCACTAAAAGCGAGTCTAACCCCAGAGTAATAAGAATAATGAAGCCCAGAACCGCTAAACTGGCAAGAGGCTGCCAAATTACAAACCCTCCTAAAGTCCCCAAAACCGCACCTAAATATTGGATATACCTGAGCTGATCATTACTGGCATTCTTAATCATGATCTCTAATCTTTTTTCATCGTATTGTCTGAGATTATCTTCAACCAAAGAGTGGACATCTAATTGATTAATAAGTTTATAAAGCAGAGAAGTAACTATATCCTCAATAGTGCTACTATGCTTATCAATGCGGCTGGGTAAATCATCAAGAAACGCATCCATTTTATCCAATCCTTTTTCGACGCCTCCGGGAACTTTGTTTAAAGCTTCTTCTACTAAATCCTGCATTTCCTGACCTTTTAGAAAACTATAGGCTTTTAAAGCAACACGTTCGAAAGAGTTTTGCTCAATAGCGCCTTCAATTTGTTCTATCACAGTTTTGGCAAGGGTTCCTCGTATCTCGGGATCCGCAACCATTTCATCAACATAACTAACAACCAGTTTTTTCAGCTCTAACCTAAACTCCGGGTCATCAATAATTGTCTTGATATAATCGGTAGCTTTTTCCCTGTATTTTGTAATAGCCTGAGATTCATGGATTTTCTTTTTAATAATTTCCGGATTAATTAAATCCTCAGAAACAGCTACTGCAAGTCTGTATGCAATTCGTTCTTTTTGAGCGGGAATAAGACCCTGCCCGAGTATAGGTCTTCTTTGGGTTGGACGGAATAGCATTTTTATAGCTAACCAATTGGTTAAGAATCCAATCATTCCACTTATACTTAGAACTCTAAGAAGACCTTCGAAACTGATGGTTAGTCCAAATACAGAGGCCGAAAGCCCGTCAAAATCCCAAAAAAAAGATGCAGTAAAACCGGTCAGAAGAAACAACGGAAAAATGAATAGTAAGTTGATCAACCATTTATACTTCGATTCAGTCCTGGGAGGGGCAGGGCGGGTATTCGAGGTTTGCAGATCTGCTGTCTGTTTCTCAATCTGAGTGGTAATCAACCCCCAAAGCTGAGAAGCGTAGCGTTTACTGTTTTCTGTAATGATATTCTTTTCTTCAATTTCTTTCATAGTCCGCAAATACGTTATCTCAATATTAAAGTTTAGCGGGTAGAAAAAAAGTTCTGTTTTTAGAAATCATTTACGGTTTATTTAAAAAGCTTCCGGACAAAAGAAACCAAACCAAACCCGAATTATATTTATTAACGCTGGTTATCTTATCGGGGGTTGAGTAAAATCTCCCGGTAAGGAAATGATAACACCTATATTGAACAACCCTTCGGTAAGATTTTGAAGCTCAAAGAAACATGAGGCTCGGGTTTTTGGGTTAGGTCTGTTTTTACCCCGGGATGAATCCCAGGGCTATGCATAGTCAACCCCGCTGGAGTTGAGGGGGGGGGGTATAAAATTCGTTATAGAACCTGTTTACCAACAGGCAGTTTAACCCTGAATCTGTGAGGGGAGATTTCTTAATCAGATCAGTGAAAGAAAGTAGTTTTCGAACTGGGTCATTTCGGCTTTTTCTTTCGGAGTTTGATCATCATAACCAAGCAAATGAACCAATCCATGAATAATCACACGAAGGAATTCCTGTTTATCAGAGGCGTTGTATTCTTTAGCTTGTTCTTGTATTCGTTGAGCACAGCAATACAGAGTCCCTTCGATTTCCATATTGGATGTGTCTTCATCATACCGAAAAGAAATAATATCGGTGACATAATCGCGACTCAGAAATTCTTTGTTAATGCGAATGATTTCTTTCGGGTCAACAAAAACCAATTCTACAAAGGAGTAATTACAGGATTGATGCTTACAGATAGCATCCAATAAAAAAGCGGCTTCAGATTCCTTAAAAGGGAGTTCTAAGCCGCTTGTATTAAATAATTGAAGGGGATGATCCGGTGTTTCCATCACAGCTTATAAGCTGATATCGTCATCCATGAGTTCAGTAAGTGATAGTGCTATAGCGCACATCATCAAATCTTCTGGTAAGGAGGTGAAATCCCCCGAAATAATAGACTCATCAACATTTGCATATAAACTGCAACCAGATGCTTTATCTACAATCAAGCCGGATGTCCGTTCGATTGACTTACCAAAGAAAATAACCTGTTCATTGATATCGCTTGCCGCAAATGCAGTGCAATTGTGAAGCTGAATCGTTGTATTTCCGGAATACACAGAGATAAAGTTCATTTGTGTATCGTTGGCTTCAAGCCCGAGATGAATTTCTAAAGCAAGCTTTGCATTTTCTTCGGTGTTAACTACCTCAATGCGGTAAACGTCATCGCCGAGTGGCTTGGGAGTTGCTCCAAGCACTTTCCCGATGGTCTCAATATTCTCTTTTGTGAACTGATGTATCATACTCAAAAATCTTTGCTGTGAATATACAACACAGCAGGTTAACTAAAAATAAGCTTAATCAAGGCCGTACCTTTGCATTTCGATCAGGCTCGTAGCCTCACTTGTAGGTAATGGTTGAAATGGTGTGCCCTCAAACATTGCGTTTACGTCAGCTATAATAGTTTCTGCTTCAGCATCATTTCCTGATTTAAATAACGCGTAAACAGTGATAGAAAGATACTGCCTTATCTGCATTAGATTGTTTCCAATATTTTGTGTGCGTTCATAAATGGAATTAATCTGAGGTCTTAAGTTTCGTTGTTTGGTGATATCGCCACTTCGTCTGGCAGCTTCAAATTCCAGGCGCATCTCTTCAGCCCGGGCTTGAGCTGAGATAAAACTATCAAAAGTATTATTGAACTCCGTGAGAATTGAGCCTTTAATATTCATCGCAAGCCTTCCACCCGAAACAGTGTCATCTAAGCTGATGTATTTCGCAGCGAAAAGTGCCTGCAGGTTGAAGTTTTCCTCATCAGGGCGAAACGGAATTTTCTCTTCGGCCATTCTCAGGTAATGTGCAGCGCTGTCAGGTTGATTCTGAGTTTCAAAGGTTTCAGCCAGTTGAAGGAAACTATATCGATAATTTCCAAGCATCCGGCGAATGTTCTCATCAAAGTAGGCATCTGGATTATTCCATTCTGTAAAACTGAAATCACGGATTCTGCGTGAATGAATTTCAGGATCTATCCAACCGGTATATCGGGAAGGAGTTTTCTTAGGAACTACACGGTAGGCTTTTCCTTCGGCTCGTAAATAATCGTTATCATCAAGGCCGAGCATACTTTGCTGTGAAACTGTATTTGCAAAGTAAACAGGTCTTAGCCAGTTGTTTGATTGCAGAATCTCAAGAATCATCAAATCCTGAACCTGCATATAATTTACGCTGTTACCCTGGGCATCCTGACCAAACACACGGCCATCTACTCTCCAGGAAACTTCATTATCCAAAGAGTCTACCGAGATTTCAAAATCCGTTCCGGTATAAAGAATCTGGAGGGAAGTATCAGGAGTTACTCCGATAGCTTCTTTGTATTGAGCGTCCTCAGAAAATGCTTGCTTAAGTAATTCCTTGTCAACCGGAATATTAATTGTTCGAGGTTGCCAACGATCAATTCGGGCAGTTACCTGATCTACTTCTTCATCGGTAAGGTTAATCGGTAGGGGAGCAGATTCATGGGACCATTGATTTTTCATTTGTTTGATATACCAGTCTGTATTCAAAAGACTTAAACAAACAATACGAACATCTGTTCTTACTCCTTCAACTTCCTGAGCGTACCAAAGAGGGAAGGTGTCATTATCCCCATTAGTAAATACTATGGCATTGGGGGCTAGAGAATTCAACAGATTTTTGGCGTAATCAGGAGCCACATAACGATTACTTCGGTCATGATCGTCCCAATTTTGAGATCCCATTAACACGGGCGAGCCGACCAAACATAGTCCAACTACTGCATAGCTCACGGCCGTATTTTCTTTCAGATACCCTTTGAGTAATTCTATGATACCTGTAACTCCAAGTCCTACCCAAATCGAGAAGGCAAAGAAAGAGCCTACATAGGCATAATCTCGCTCTCTGGGTTGATAGGGGTCCTGATTCAGGAATATGATAATAGCTAACCCTGTAACAATGAACAGCGTTAGAATCGCAAAAGCCCGCCTCCAGTCGGAAGTAAAATGGAAGATTAATCCAAAGACCCCTAGCAGGAATGGAATAAAGAAATAAGCATTGTTGGCACGGTTATTCGGGTATTTAGCCTGCTCAAATCCGGAACGCCAACCAGTATCCTGGATGTCTGCTTCACGACCTATAAAATTCCAGTTAAAATACCGGACATACATGTGGATGATCTGATAATCCCAGAAGAAACCCCAATCACTATCGTAACGGGCATAGAATTGTAAATCTCTCGGGTCCTGCGAATGTCGGCGCGGAAAGTAAGCATCAGCATCCGGATTAATTCGACCGGTAGCATTATCAAAATTACGACCCTGGAAAATTGGGGTATCACCGTATTGCTCGCGCTTCAGATATTTTACGAAGGCTTCTACGGTTTCAGGATCGTTTTCATCAACAGGAGGGTTGGCAATAGAACGAATCATAATTACGGAATAAGAAGAATATCCGATCATTATCATCGCATAACTAATCAGGCAAATGTTTGCCAGGCGATACTTATTCTTTTGAGTGTAGTAGATTCCCCACGCCAGAGACAGTAAAATAATAAGCACAAAGGTGAGTGGGCCAATTAGTCCGTAAGTAGCATCGCCGATCTTATCAGCCCAGTCAGGTAATGTTTGAATGGTAAATGGGTACACCACGAGAAACGAGACGACAGCGATTGCTCCCATTATGGAAAAAGAAACCAGTGTGAAATCTTTCTTTTTGAAATAAACAATCAACGCCACGAAGAATAGAGCCAGAAGGTTTAACAAGTGAACTCCAATCGCTAACCCAAACATATAGGCGATTAAAACCAGCCAGCGTTCATTGTACTCTTTATCGTGATTCTCAGACCATTTTAAAGCCAACCATACTACAATAGCTGTAAAAAACATAGACATCGCGTAAACTTCAGCCTCAACTGCGTTAAACCAAAAGGTATCACTAACAGCAAAAGTTAAAGAACCAACCAAGGCTCCACCATACATGCCGATTTTATCAACTACAGACATCTCATTTGGGCTTCCACGGAATTCTCTGACTAATCTGACCGTAATCAAATACAGAAACATTACTGTGAATGCTGATGATAGTGCACTAATAAAGTTGATGCTCACGGCGACATATTCTGTGGGCATAAACATAGAAAATAAGCGCCCAATAATAGAGTACAATGGAGCTCCCGGAGGGTGATTTACCTGTAGACCGTGCGCTACAGCGATGAACTCACCCGCATCCCAAAAACTAGCAGTAGGTGCTAATGTAAGTGTGTAAATAATGAGGGAAACAAGAAACGTAAAAAGGGCTAAATATTTATTCGTCGTTTTATGATCTGAAAACATGTGTGTATTATCCGGCTGAAAAGTTTTGGATAGTCAATTTTTACCTTTATGATTAGCTTGCAATTATAGGCATAGCCTGATTCTATTCAAAATAGAACGGCGTAAATTTACAAACCATTTTGGCTTTAAAACGACTCTCTTTTCAAGCTATTTTCTAATTAACATTTATTTGCATGACAGAACAATCTTCGGAACGGTTTTCATCTAAACTCGGGCTTATTCTCAGTGTTCTGGGGATTGCAATAGGAACAGGTAATATCTGGAGGTTTCCCCGAATTGCAGCCCAAAATGGAGGAGAGGAGGGAGCCGGAGCTTTTTTGGTGGCATGGCTGTGCTTTTTAATCCTGTGGTCTATCCCATTAATCATCGCGGAATATGGCATCGGTAGAAATGGAAGAAAAGGGATTATCGGATCATTTTCGAAACTAATTGGAGAAAAGAAAGGATGGATGGGCGGGTTCATTGGTTTTGTAGCTACCGCCATTATGTTCTATTACAGCGTTGTTGCCGGATGGTGTTTGTACTATTTATTTCAGTCAGTTGGTGTCGGGTTGCCCGATACCTACGAAGCGTCGTTACTGGTATGGGACTCATTTCACGCCAATGGATTACCGGTTTTATTTCATGCAGTAATCATGTTTTTCGGGGCCATTGTTGTTTTGAAAGGAATATCGTCTATAGAGCGTGTTAATAAGGTATTGATTCCATCTTTGCTTGTCGTTTTGATCGTCTCTTTAGCTAAAGCTCTGAGCCTGGAAGGTAGTGGATCTGGAATTTCTTATTTGTTTACTCCTGACTGGAGTACGTTAAAAAGTCCGCAAATATGGCTTGAAGCTCTCACCCAAAATGCCTGGGATACTGGTGCTGCATGGGGCCTAATCCTAACCTATGGCGCTTATATGAGAAAGTCCGATGATGTTACTATAAGTGCTTTTCAGACTGGTATAGGAAACAATATGATTTCGCTGTTAGCAGCTGTGATCATTTTCTCTACTGTGTTTGGTACGCTCGGATCAACAATGAGCAATTCAGAGATTCTGGATGTGATGAAAACATCAGGTCCTGCGAGCACCGGATTAACGTTTATCTGGATGCCACAACTATTTGCATCCATGACCGGTGGAGGATTGTTTTCAGTGTTATTTTTTCTTGGGTTAACCTTTGCCGCTTTCAGTTCGTTAATCTCTATGATTGAATTGGCTGTAAAAGTATTCGTGGATACTGGTATGAGCCGTAAAAAAGCTACATTATTTATTTCAGGAGCTGGTTTTGCTTTCGGTATCCCTTCTGCCTTAAATCTAACGTTCTTTGCAAATCAGGATTTTGTTTGGGGAGTAGGCCTCATGGTCTCAGGTGCGTTTATATCTTATGCTGTTATTAGTTACGGTGCAGATAAATTCAGACTGAATCTGGTTAATTCAGAAGAAAGTAAAACCAAATTAGGTTCCTGGTGGACGATTATTATTCGTTATATCGTCCCCATTGAAGTAATTACATTATTATTTTGGTGGATGTATCTCAGCGCTACCGAATATGCCCCTGATACCTGGTACAATCCGTTTGATCCATTTTCTGTAGCTACCGTTATTGGTCAGTGGGTAATCGCTTTAGGGATTGTCTATTTATTCAACAAAAAACTGATCTCTAAAAAGGCAGCATCATGAAAAAAGTGATATTTATTTTTTATTGATGATTTCCAGTGGGGTATTATTAGCCCAGAACAATCCATCTACCAGGGAAATGAATTTCATAAACTGGATGGAATTCGTTGAATTTGTACCCCATCAACTTGAGACCGTATTACTTCCCGTTGGCACTCTTGAACCGCACGGCGTAATTCCGAACGGAGCGGATAATATAGCACCGGAAAGAATGGCAAGAGAATTTGCAGAGCCTTTGAATGCTATGATTGCACCAACTTTAAATTATGGAGTAACCGGTAGTTTAAAAGGGTATCCGGGAGCGTTTGCAATTTCAGAAGAATCGTACAGAGGATTTGTAGGAGATACTATAACCGGGCTGGCAGAAAATCGTTTTAAAAATATCATAGTATTGAATGGGCACGGCGGCCCTCAGACAGCGATTTTGCAGTCCATTGCAAATGAGCTATCGCAAGAGCTTAGAGTTCGGATTTTAATCATTAATTGGTGGAGTGTAGTTTCAGAAGATACTTTTGCTGTTTTTGGAGAGAATGGGGGACACAGTGGAAATAATGAAACGGCGTATATTCAGGCCATTGTCCCTGAGCACATTCATAAAGACAGGTACTCAGGAAAAGAAATGACCACAGCATACCCTTCGGGATCAACATGGTCAGCCTATCCATTTCCATCTTCAATTGGTTTGTACGAAGAAGGTCAGGGTTATCCAACTTTTGACGAAGAACAGGCCCAGGAATACTATGAAAGGGTAAATAAAAGGGTGTTAGATTTGATAGAGGATGTGATCTTAAAATGGGACCTCGGAAAGCTATACAGATAATACTTTCTAAGAATCCATTTTTGATTCCATCCGTTGCAGAGATTCCCTGATATCTTTAAGTACCTGAACCATCGATTCAGATTCATCCGAACCTGAAGAAGTATTATCGGTGACTTTATCTCTCTGATCAAAAACCATTTGTCGAAATTCATGGGCATCAACAACTCCAATCAGGCTTAGATCAGCGCCACCAGAAGCTGAATTCCCTGCAGTTTCTATTTTGAGAATACTAAGTCCAAGCTTTTTAAGAAGCGGACCCTCTTTAAAAGTTAAATCCTGAATTTTATCTAATGGGATAGTTTTCTCAGTTTGAACGATAAATCCTTTTTTGAAACGCAGCGACCGTGAGGTAAGTTCGCATTCAAGTCGTTCGTAATATTTATTAATAAAGATAGGTGCGATAATTAACCAAAAGGGGATGAACGGAATGGTGAAAATCATAATCAGCATCATGAAAATCCCATAAAGATTTAAATACGTTTTCAATCTTGGATTGAATTCAGCTTTTTTTAGAACAACTGCTTTTTGGCTCATTTCGAAAATTTGGTTAAATAAAAAAAGGCGCAATGAATGCGCCTTAGATACTATTTTTTGAAATAAAAAGGAATTTAGTTTTGAGCTACTTCAGGAAGTTTATCCCGGTCTAAGAGTTTCATGGCAGCAGAATTCATACAATATCGTAAATTGGTAGGCTGAGGGCCATCATCAAAAACATGACCGAGATGACCACCACAGTTAGAACAAACGATTTCAGTACGTGTCATAAAGAGACTTTTGTCCTCTAGTTCAACAACTAAAGAATCGTCAATAGGTTTCCAGAAACTTGGCCAGCCAGTCCCACTTTTGTACTTGTGTTTAGAATCGTACAGTTTTTGGCCACATCCCGCACATACATATATTCCATCTTTTTTTGAATCGAAATACTCATTTACATAAGGAAACTCGGTTCCTTTTTTTCGAAGTATTCTATACTGGGAAGAGGTAAGGATTTCTTTCCATTCCGCCTCTGTTTTTTTATAAGGAAACTCAGGTACTGTATCCATGACCATTTCGTAATTAGCTAACGTATGTGAATGAATCTCTGATAGCTCTTCTGACTGAACAGAAGTATTATTTAAAGTTAAGATGACCAGTACCGCACTTAAGCTCACTGATGATATAAGAAATAGTTTCATAATAAAAGTTTTTATTTTTTCAACAGCTTAAAAGTAGTTAATCATTCCAACTGGAAACTACCTCACGAAACTATAACATATTTAACTATCCAATATTACCAATCTCTACCCCAACCCCAGTCGTTATCGAAATCATCGCTAATTAGTGGTAAATCCTTCTGATGAAGAAGTCGAATTCCTATTGTTAAACCAACCCAAAACCGATACTGTCGACCTTTTCTCTCTGGAGACCACAAGCTATACCAAGTGTAATCATTTGATTCATCAACGCGTGTTACCTGCATGTTTATGGAAGGGCCTCCATATAATGAAAGACCATTTGCAAAGCGGTTTCCAACTAAATATTTATAGGTATAAATCCGGTTCTTAGTTTTAGACCATTCTCCTTCAAAGTGATGATGAACACTAAACTCCTGATTAACAAAAAGGGTGGTACTTTCAATGTTTTCAAAAGAATCCTGAATGTTTTTCTCCAAACCAATTGCTAAACCCAAACGATAGACATTGCGGTCAAGCAAGGTATTATATCCAAACAGAAAAGCATTATACACACGATAGGTTCCGGTGGTTATACCAATTTCAGTGAAACCTGCATCAGAGAATCGTACATCAAAGTTTTTACGACCATTGCCATAAATGCTTAACAAACCAACCGGAGCTCCTTGAAATTCTTTGGCAATGTTTATGATTCCAACTTGCAATCCCACGGCTTCTTCAGCAATGTTTACCGCTGCAACCTGAAGTCCCTGCATAGATCTTGCAAAGTTACCGATACCAGCTGCAGCAAGCCCCTCAATATTTTCACTAACATTGAAACCTCCAGAGGCAAGTAATCCACTTGCATTGCCCTTAGAATAATTAATTATACCTGAAGTCAATAAACCCTCTATATATCCTCCGGAAATATTAGCAATCCCGGCGGCTTGTAAGCCCGATATTCCATCTTCTGCATAGTTGAACCCAGCTGCGGCCTGTAATCCTTCCACATTATCTCCAGCGAAATTGAAAAGGCCAGCGGCTTGTAAGCCAGAAATATCATGTTTAGTATAGTTAAAAAGACCACTTGCCTGAAGGCCTTCTATGTCACGACCACTAATATTAGCAAGCCCTGCAGCTTGCAATCCCGATGAGCCTCTTTCAGAATAGTTAATACCCCCGGTTACATTAATTCCTTCAAGTGCATCGTTCGAATAATTAACAACCCCTGAAAACTGAACTCCAGACATATCATCTTTTGAGTAATTAGCCAAGCCGGCAAAGTTTACACCCGCCATATCACCTCGGGTAGCATTTACTAAGCCTGCTAACTGAAAGCCATAAGAGTAGAATTTGGTGTAGTTGAATAAGGCTCCAACTTCATAACCATCTAGTGCACCATGGTAACCCGCAATTAAATTAATAGAGTATTTTGCTGAATAATTGAGTGTCTTTGCTCCATTTGTACTGATGGGAGGGATGAGGGTTACTCTCCATTTTCGGTACTCGATATAATCATCAGAATCTTGTGCAAGTGCAGAAAATGAAAGCAAAAGAGAAAGCCCTAACAGCCACGTAATTTTTTTTCGCATAGTGAAGAAATAATTGATCGCAATTAATTTCGAAACTACTACGAGTGTAACGCTAAAAGTTTCAGTAAGAAAAAGACTTATCTGTTATTAAGATCGGGGAAACGATCGTCTAATGTTTCATTCCAGAATTCCATCTCATTAATGCTTTCAAGAAGTTCTTCATAGGAGCCTTTGATCTTTACAGACTCAATTTTATCGCCTTGAACAATTTGGTTCACCACACCCTGATCTTCTTCCGACTCAACTTCTCCAAAAATGGAATGCCTGCCATCCAACCATGGAGTGGGTACATGAGTAATAAAAAACTGGCTGCCATTTGTTCCGGGTCCGGCATTTGCCATTGAAAGTTTACCGGGTTCATTGTGTATTAATTCAGGATGAAACTCATCTTCAAAAACATAGCCGGGACCACCGCGTCCATCTCCACTGGGACAGCCACCTTGAACCATAAAATCATTAATCACTCTATGAAAATTTAAACCATCGTAATACCCTCGGGTAGCCAGGTTTACGAAGTTAGCGACTGTTTTTGGTGTCTTTTCATCAAAAAGAGTAATGTTAATAGTTCCTTTTGAAGTATTCAATATTGCTTTAAGTGACATAATTAGATAGCTATTTGAGTTGAAATAAAAATGAAATTGGAATCAATTCCGGGATTTTCGCTTCCTGTTTGAGCATTAGAAATATGATGAAATTTATAACCCAATAAAAAAGAAAGCGATTGATTGGATTTAAAAATCAGTCCGGGACTAAGCGCAAAAGTATAGTTAAGTCTTCTGCCTTTATCTGTGGGGAATTTTTTATCAATAAGCACGAATCCAGCGGCTGTGTTTAATACAAATCCAATATTGGTATGTAGTTTCTTTTGGAGTTCAAATCCGACCGGAGATATCCCAAGCCCTCTAACCATATCTCTTTTTGAACCTTCATCCCGTTTAGGATAGTGATATTTAATAAATGGAGTAACACTCACTAAATATATAAGTGGAAAAGATTCAACAGCCCATTTTGATTTTTGTCCATAACTGAGCTGAATTGCTAGCGTCTGGCTATCGGGAGTTTTACCTAACAGAATAATAGATTGAGGAGAGTAGGCTGATGTTACCCGAAAAAAAGAACTTTGGTTAAAAAATGAATTATCCTGAGCGAGTAATGATACAGAAAACAGAAAGGAGAGTAGCAAAACAACACAACTTTTCGGGATAAACATCAAGGGATTATAATGGAATTAATTTTCACTTAAGGTTTTTGAGATCCCTTTCTTTTTTTATTCGGATTTTGAATGGTGGAGAGTACCCAAATCAGCGTCCACGCTCCTGTTAAGTAGTAATTCTTAGAATAGACCAGAGTAATGATTATTAGCACGTAGATAAGATGGTAAAACCAATCCGGAACTGATGTTTTTTTCGCTCTAATCTGAAGAAAATCAACAAAAAAGAAAAGGATTTTACTGAGCAATAAAATCCCGGTATAGACCCAAATTACTACATAGAGTACATCGTAGGCAGTGAAAGCAAAAATAATTATTAAAAAGACAGAGAGTATGTCTAAGAGAGCTTCTTTAACCCAATTCATAAAGGTTAAAAAAGATCAGAGTCTTCGTTTTTCTCTATGAGTGAAACATCTCTGGCAAGAAGTCCTTTTTCTCCATTGTCGAGGATAAACTCAACTTTTTCACCACGTTTTAATTTCTTAAAACCTTCTGAGTTTATTTCTGAATAATGAACGAAAATCTCTTCTTCCTGATCAGAACTAATAAAACCATAACCTTTAATGTTATGGAACCACTTCACTGTACCTGTATGTTTTGAATTCGACGACATGATGTTAATTCTTGTTTACCAACCCGATTAAGCAAGCATATTAAATAAAGCGCTATTTCTCCATGTATTCAAGTAAAAAAATAAATTTCAATAACTAAATACTAACGCGCATAGATATTTGTGATCCACAGAATGGTATTATTAAGCTGATCACCGGTTCTTTTTTTAATCTCAGATTTCCAGGGGTAATTGTTTTCAAATTCAACGTCAACGATAAATCCTTCTATCTGAATGATATTTCCTTTTCGTAAGCTTTTAATTTTTTTATCAATTTCTTCAGTTGAAGCCATTAAATGCCAGAGATTAATCTGGCTGAATATTTGATTCAAAGGAATTGGTGGTTTTGAATAACCTAAATCGAAATACCTGTCTTCCAGTTTAAACCGAAGGTGTTCAATATTTCGCTCGTCAGACATTTCTTTCCATCCAACTAACACATCAACAGGAGAATGTTGAGATTTACCATCAAAAAAATATCGTTTTTTTTCGAGAACACGAACCTCGCCTGATATTTTTCTGAGAGGTATTACCTCGGCAGACTTAAACTCGAACGGCTTTTCCCATCCAATGCGTTCAATATCAGGTTGATTGGGGGCAACTTCGCCCGGACCATGATTAACCGGGAAAACAGACCATAAGTAAAAACCTGAAAATGCTACTATACTCAGCAGTATAAACCTCAGCATTACCTTCTCCTTTTTTATTAAAGGAGTACGAATGAATATATAATGTTACAAGTTTGTAGAAAGAACGCTAAGATTTAGCGCTCTCAGTAAACGTAAAAATAAAAGCTTCAAGATCTTCTACATAAAAATTGTCTAACGCTTTTGTGCCACTGTAAGAATAGATGTCTTCGAAACCGATGTTAGATTTATTTTTGTACTGGAAGCTGAGCTTACCATTTTTGAAATTGATGTTTTTAATATCATCAAAATTATATTCCAGTCGGTTTGACTCCAGATAAGAAACAGAACCAACTATAAAATTACCTTCTGAGTCTTCGAAGTTTTGATGATCAACTTCATATTTAGTTTGAAACGACAGATTGGCTATCAAGCGTGCGTTTTCACTAAAAGTCATGTAGATGCTATTATTAGTAATGCCTAACCGGACTTCATTAAACTTGTCGGCTATTTCCAGAATTGGTTTTTCATTTTCGGGAGCTTTATCTATAGAATCAGAAGCCAAGAGTGTGCCGGAAGTAAGAAATAGCACTAATAAGAGTGGATACTTAGTCGCTGATATATTCATGATAAATGCATTTTTTTACTAAAAATCTTAAAACTATCTTAGGTTTGACGTTTTTAATATCAATTTAGTTTCAAGGTACGTAAAGATTCTCTAGATTATAAAGAGCTTAAGGTGTACTAATTTTATTTAAATGCAATTCCAGATAAATCCATCTGATTTTTTGATTCTTATTGTTGATGATACAGAGGCTAATATCAGATTATTATCTCATGTTCTCCGTGATGCTGGCTTTTCGCCACTTGTAGCATTTAATGGTACAGATGCAATTGAACTTATTAAATCTCGCCGACCCGATTTAGTTTTGCTCGACATTATGATGCCAGATATGACTGGATACGAAGTATGCAAGATCATAAATGAGGATGATGAGCTCAAATCTACTCCAATTATTTTCTTAAGTGCGTTATCTGAAACCAGCGATAAGGTAGAAGGTTTTGAGGTTGGTGGTGTTGATTACATCACCAAGCCCTATCAGAAAGATGAGGTACTTGCCCGAATAAAAACTCATTTATCATTAAATAAACTGCAAAAAGAGAGAGACGAACGGATTGAAATACTTCGTAGCCGTGAGATTGAATTAAGAGACCTCAACTCGAAAAAAGATCAGCTTGTACGAATTGTTAGTCACGACATCAAAAACCCGTTAACAGGAATTGTAGGGTTGGCGAATTTGATGAAAGAAAATCCAAATCTTCCACAGGATGAAATTAATAACATGCTTAATGTTATGGAGAAGAGTGGAAAGAAATTAATGGATATGGTTGAGAAAGTTCTTGATGAGGATGGGGAGTCAAAACACGACGATTCTATTAAACTTAGTGAAGAATTCCTGAAAGACCTTGCAGAAAAGGTGATATCCGTAAATAAGCCCAAGGCCATTTTAAAAAATATTTCTTTGGAACTGGTTGAAGACATCAAGAAGAGGAAAGTGCTTTTAGATCATACAAAAATTGAGATCGCTTTAAATAATCTGGTTTCAAACGCACTGAAATTCACTCTCAAAGATGGTTTGGTACAGTTGATTGTCAAATCTGATGACAAGGGAATTAATTTTATGGTAAAAGATAACGGCATTGGAATATCAGAAAATATTGTGCCTTTATTATTTGATTCTGACAGGGCTAAAAAAAGCCTCTCGAAATTAGGCACTGAAGGTGAAATTGGTACTGGTTTGGGTTTAGACGTTGTTAAAAAATATGTTAATATGCACAACGGTAAAGTTTGGGTAGAATCAGAAGAAAAAGTTGGGACGACGTTCTTCATTCAATTACCCTTGAAATCATAGAATCTACACAGCAATGAAGTACACTGTTCTTGTCATAGATGATGACGAACCAATACATTTTATGACTAAGAATTTGCTCGGAAGCGAATTCAATTTAGTGCATGCGAAAAATGCCCAGGAAGCAATTGACATACTATCTAACACCAAGATAAATCTGATTCTTTCAGATATTCACATGCCTGGCTTAACAGGTCTCGAATTATTGGAATCTCTTCGCCAGGATGATGAAAAGAAAAAGATTCCGGTTTTGGTTATGACGAACTTGCCTACCGTTGAAAAAGAAAAGAAAGCATTAGATTTAGGTGCTGCTGACTTCATCAAGAAAGAACTTTTTACTTCCAATAAGGAACGTATTCTTGAGCTTGTTAGGATGAAGCTTGTTACAGATATTGATATTACGGATCTGGAAGAGGACCTCGCAGTAAACAAGAATAAACTCGTAATGAGTTTAATGGAAAGCGCACTCGGCGGCTCATTCGAAGATACTGTAGATGTACTTTGTTCTGAATTACTAGCCATTCTCGACTCAAACTTCCTTGGTTTTTGGATTATTAATGAAGAAGGCTCCGAACTGCTTCATTTTTATGGTGAAAACAAACCGGATGAGAGTTCGATAACGACTTTTACCTCAGAGCAATCTTTTAAGCAACTTCAGAACACTCAAGAGCCGTATTTGTGTAACCACATCTATAATGATGAACTGGGTTTTTTCACAGATTTTTCGAAAGAGCATAAATTATCAGCGGAGATTGCAGTTCCTCTATTTTCAATCAACGAGAAAAACCTGTTGATGAACAACCTTAAGGTTCCTGAAAAGTCTTCTATGTTTGGCGTAATTGTTATTAAGAGGTCAGTTCTTTTTTCATCAAACGAGTTCATGCTTATTTCAAGACTTATAACACAAACGGGTTCTATTTTATGGCGTTTGTATAAAAAGACCTTAAGCTGAGCAGGAGGAGGTTTGAACGTACAACTTGTAATTGAAGGTACTTACCCGTGGTATCGGGGTGGGGTAAGCGAGTGGGTGTATCAATACATAAAGAATCGTCCAGACTTCAATTTCTCTATCCTGCAAATTGCTACGGATACATTTATTTCACTCGAACCTGAAAAAGCCCTGTACCCAATTCCTGACAATGTAAAATCATTCCAAAGAATCAGTCCACCCGAATTGATTACTGATTGGGATCAATCTCTGGAATTATGGTATTCGGAACACTTAGTTGGCTTCTTAGATATCCGTGAAAAGGATGTAATTCATGTAACAAATACAGGGTTTGCCGGTTGGCTTGGAACAAAACTATCGAAAGAGTTTAATTTACCCTTGGCTTTAACCGAACATGCAGTTTATTGGTTGGAAGTAGAGAAGGGGGCAGTTGCACTGGAATGCGGGTATAAAATTCCAGATTCAGGCAATCAGAAAACCGAAATTGTTTTTCTGTTTAAGAAGATAGCTCAGCTGGTTTATCAACAATCTGATAATATCATTACTGTTTCAGAGTGCAATATTCCTCTTCAGCAACAATTGGGTGCATCAGAAATACATTATATCCCCAATGGTATTCCAGAGGCTTGGATTACACCAGCTAAAACCTCATCAGATACACCAGTATTTGGTTGGGTAGGCAGGTGCGCGGAAATGAAAAACCCACTTCATTTTTTTGATCTTGTGGGTGAATTTGAGATGAGAAATTTTACCTGCTCATTCCTGATGCTGTTGAGTGATGCAGGGGAGAAAGGGCTGGAAGCAATGGTGAGAGAACGTGCTGAGATGTACGATTCAGTAACTATGGTTTGGAATAAATCGGCAGAGGCTTACTACCCGGAGATGGATATGCTTTTAATTACCAGCCATAACGAATCTCAACCTTTGGTTATGTTTGAAGCATTATCAAAAAAGGTACTTCCTGTAGGTAGAAAAGTAGGCGATTTAACCAACAAATATGGGTTAACTTTTTCTCCTAAAACCTCAAATTATGAATTATGTGATCAGGTAATCGAGTTCTGGAGAGATGAAGCGAAAAGAGAGCGTTATATTCAGAAACGGTTTATAAAAGTGAAGGAAAATCATACTTGGGAAGCCATTTTTTCGGACTACCAATCCTTACTAAATGAAACCGTCGAAAAAAACGGAGTTGTTTTGTGAGCAAGAAAACGCCCATCGTTTTGTTTGAAACCGAAGGTTCTTATCCATACAGTGGAGGAGGGGTTTCAACGTGGGCACATATTTTATGCTCTGAACTTCAGGATAAAATCGACTTTTATATTCTTGCAATTACCGGCAATCCTTTTGTTGAAAGCAGGTATAAACTAACGGATAATGTTAAAAAGATTATCCATATACCACTTTGGGGTGTAGAAGAACCGGTTCAATATTATGATGAAGGAGTTCCTTTTTCTAAACAAATAGAAAAAAAAGCGAGGACAACCAGTACAGTTATCAAATCTCAGTTTATGCCCCTATTCCGGGATTTCGTGAAATGCTTATTTGACCCTTACAAAGATCCTCGGGAAATCAGTGAAATCATTTATGGAATGTGGAAGTATTTTCAGGTCTATGACTATAAATTGACCATGAAAGAGGCTTCTCTTTGGATTGATTTTAAGAATAGATTAGTAAAGGATTTTAAGGATGAGGAAGACTTTATCAACGAGCCAAGAGTTTTTGATGTTACTTTTGGAATGCGTTGGTTGTACCATTTTTTAATGCCCCTTGCTACTAAAATGCCTAAAGAGGTTGACGTAACTCATGCAACCATTGCAGGTTTCCCGGCATTATTATCGATTATTGCAAAATATGAATATGGAACACCAGCTATCGTAACCGATCATGGTGTTTATATTCGTGAAAGACTGATTAACCTGGGTCAGGCAGACATGCCTTTTTTCTCTAAAAAGCTTCTTTTAAACTTATCTATTCTAGTCACAAGAGCAGTATATTTTACTTCTGATCAGATTTCACCCGTTACAACTGCCAATCAAAAATGGGAAGTAAAATTTGAAGCTGATGAATCTAAAATCCTTCCCATTTACAATGGTGTGGATACCAATATTTTTAAGCCCACATTGAAGCCCTCTCACACCGCAGATCAGCCTACTGTGGTAGCCGTAGCACATATATTTCCTCTAAAGGATATCGAAACAATGATAAGAACCTGTGATTTGGTTCGAAAGGAAATACCGGACGTGCAATTCATTGTATACGGAAGCTTAGACGTGGATAAGGAGTATGTAGAAAAGTGCGAAGAACTGATAAAAGAACTTGGTGTGGAGGATAATTTCCGTTTTGGCGGCTTTCACGATAAGCCGAGTATGGTTTTTAACGAGGGTGATATTTCTATCCTTACTTCCATTTCAGAAGGATTCCCTTACACGGTAATTGAGTCGATGAGCTGTAGCCGACCTGTGGTAGCAACCGATGTGGGGGGGATTAAAGATGCTCTTGAAGGTTGCGGTATCTTGTGCAAACCGAGAGATCCTCAGGCACTTGCAAATGGAGTGGTTAAGTTATTGAATGATACTGAACTCAGGCTTGAACTTGGAAAGAAATCAAGAGAAAAGGTTTTAGTAAATTTTACTACAAAAAAAAGCGTGGATTCTTATTACGAGAGCTATGTAAACCTGATGGATCAACCAAAAAAACCTCTTAAAACAACGATTACAAAAGAATCTGTAGTTAACTTTTTAAAGCATATAGAAGACGTTAGTGAGCCAGCAATCTGACATATTAAATGCGGCTGAGACCGTTCAGGAACGCCGGGAAGAACTCACAAAAACGGTTAGGCAAATCGTTGATATTCCTCTGAGTAACTGGGCAGTTGCTGCTACTATAGAATCGTTGGGGATCAGAGATATTGATGCAGAAACAGATTTCGAGTTTAAAAATGTATTTGAACTGGCTGATTTTGTTTATGAAAAAATTCAAGACCAAATCAAAGAAGAGAGCAGGGAAAATGATGAAGAAGAAAACAGAGATCATTTCTTAAAAACCATTCAACTTTTTGCAAAGCATTATAGCAGCGGATTGGTTCTTTCAATGCCCATGCTTTTCCAGATTATAGCCATACTTGTGTTTGAGTACGCACTTTGGGCCTGGTTAAGATTTAATGAAGCACAGGCAACGGTAATCGCGTTTGGAACAATTGTTGCCTTTGTTTTAACGGGAGGTTTTATACAAGTAATTGGCAGGCTGGTTTCTAAATATAAAGGAGAAGAAAACTATTACCTCGCCGAACAATCCATCCTTAAAGTAATGCGGTTTGCTATTCCGTTTGTACTTGTTAGCGCGCTGGTACTCGTAGCCATTAATGCGGCTTTCCCATTTTATCCTGCAGGTATGATGTTGTTATCTGTGGTATATATGATTTTAATTTCTCTCTTGCTTCTTGCTGCTGCCGTTTTATTTGCCTCAGAACTAAGGTTTATGATTCTGTTTTCTATTACAGTTGGTACAGTTGTGGTTATTGTTATTATGAGGTCGGAACTTTTTGGAGTTTATTTTGCGCAGTGGATTGGAATTGTACTGGCAACTATAATGATGGGTGTATATGCGTATCTGTACTACAGAATCAAAATCAGGTCTCTTCGTCAGGAACTTACTAAACAATCGCTTCCTAATCAGGAAGTAAGTTACTACAACAATTACCGCTATTTCATATATGGATTTAGCTATTTTCTGTTCCTGTTTGTTGATCGGTTATTAGCATGGTCTGCGGGACCACCGCCACCCCCTTACTTAATTTGGTTCAATACTCCTTATGAGTTAGGTATGGATTGGGCACTGATAAGTTTTGTAATTACTATTGCCACTCTTGAATTCAGTATCCATACATTTTCCCGATATCTGATTCCCGCACAAAAAAATATCACCCTTAATAAGTTTGCAGAGTTTAATAAGCGCTTTAAACGATTCTACTTAAAACAATTGGTTGTACTATTGTTTATAAGCACCGTTTCTATTCTCTTAACTTATTATGGAATTTTAAGTTTGCGTGTTTTTGAGAATGATGTGCCTGAGATAAGAGATTTTTTTGCTAATCCCATCACCTTTAAAGTATTCTGGATGGGTAGTATTGGGTATGTTTTTATGGTATATGGTCTTCTGAACTGTTTATTCTTTTTCACACTGAACCGGGCACCATTTGCTCTATATTCAATTATTGGAGCATTGGTAGTAAACTTTGTAATCGGCTTTATTTCCAGCAGATTATTTGGTTTTGAGTACGCAACCGTTGGTATGCTGGCTGGCGCATTTGTATTCGCTTTAGTTACAGGCTTACGAGCCAGGCACTTTTTTAGGCATTTGGATTATTATTATTACTCCGCATATTGAGGACTAAGAAATGAAAGACGTAAAATCATATTTCAATCTTGTTGGAAACCGCTTAGGTAAAGCGTTTTCTATTCGTGAGTTTGATACAGAAGACGAGCTCGAATTTTGGTCGCTCTCTGCTGAACACATGTCACGTGCCAAGCCTCCATCTTTTCAGGATATTGTTCAGTGGATGGATATTCTGTACAAAGCACCCGTACACATTGTGTATAAGAAAGAAGGGGATGAACTGATTCTTTTTAAGCGGTTTATTAATGTTCAGAATTTGATAGGTAAGGATAAATCCTCGAATTATACGGAAGTTGAGAAGGAGGCGATTAACAACTTTGAGCAACAAGTTCAAAATCTTCAACAAAAGCTCAAGTGGTATCCTGATTTAAATGAACATGGGATATCCTCAACATCAATCGGAAATTGCGAACATATTCCCTTATTCGATGAAAACAGAGAAGTTTGGGGTTTGTATATCGTTGGTCCAGACTCGAAATGTCCTGAGATAGTTGTTCCGCGTCTTTCCATTGTTGGCCGCCTGCTTTCTATTTGGTTGATAACCATTGAAAACGAAGAAATAGGGCAGCGAAACAAGTATCGGAACAAAATGGAAGAAATAGTTTCAGAACTTGGTTCCGGAGCTTTGAACACAGAGGGGCTAACTCGCTTTTTTCTGAAATTTATACTCAACGGGTATGGATGCACAAGTGGAGCAGTAATTGAATATAAAGGTGATAACCAGCTGGTGGTTTTTAATGAAGGAATTGAAGATGAACAGCTGACATCAATTGTAGGTGAACTAAGCAAGAGTACAGCCGAAGGTGAAAATACACTCTCTATAGAAGGCGTTGGGAAAGTTGAGCTTATCTCATTTAAAGGAGAAGATACTCAAGGTTGGATTATTATTTTAAAAGAAGCTGACGCCCGTAAATATGATATGGAGTCAATTAGTAGCACGGTATCTGAGCAGATCATGAATTTGCTCGATTTCAGGGAAAAAAACGAATCCTTTACTAAATCACTCATCAATACCTATTATAAGATGCTCCGGGTTATCGAGCGCTCCCGGGAAAAAACCAAGTATCATACCCCACGGATGATCGCTTTTGTTGAACGCTTTGCTATGATTTTTGGACTTGATGAAAATGAAACTGAAATCATAAAAACAACTGCTAAACTACATGATATCGGTTATGTGGGCTCGGTAAGCGTAGAAAAAGATGTTTCTATAGGTTCAGAACTTTCACATCCGTTAACAGGGTATCGGCTCATCGATCAGCTTCCGATTCATGAAGATATTAAACAAGGTGTATTAACACATCAGGAGTGGGTAAGTGGCGATGGAAGCCCGCGTGGATTACAGGCAGAAGATATTTCATGGACTGGAAAAGTGATCGGTGTTTTCGAATATATCGTCGAGTTCGTAGAGTCTAACAAGGATGATACTTCGAAATCGGCAGATGAATGGATTGATCAGCTTACACAAAGTATTATTGAAAGAGCCGACCAACAGTTTGATATGGTATTAGTACCTACAGTAGTTGAACTTATCAAAATGATGGGCTGGGAACTATGTTGCCAGCTTGGTACTGATGATTGAACATGAGATTAACCGTTGCATTTTCTTTAATCAGCATGATAATGATGTATTCAGCTTGTAATACATCTTCAGGGATCGGAGATTTTTCTATTATAGATAAAACCCCATTTGGAGTTTGCTATGCCAAGGTTCGTCCTGAACAGGTGCAGGGATATAAATTAGTAATTATTGAGCCGGACTTCTACTCAAAAGCTGAAATTGAGGCTTTGAAAGCTGGCGGAACTACCATTATTGCCTACATGACCCTTGGTGAAGTAGACTCCAACCGCTGGTATTTTCCACTTTTGGAGGAGCAAGGATTTTTAGGGGTAAACGAGAACTGGGGAAGTTCCTATATCGACCTTTCCAAAAAAGAAGTGCAATCAGTTTTGTTGGATCGAGTGCTACCTGAAATTATGGCAAAAGGGGTAAATGGATTGTTTTTGGATACCATTGATGCTGTTTCGCCATACGGAAGCCGAAGGGAATTAGCCCCAAATATGGCCGAATTGATTACAGGCATCAGAACCCGATATCCTGATGCTACAATCATCCAGAATGCCGGTTTATTCTTGTTAGAATCAACAAGACCGGCAATTGATGCGGTTTTAATAGAAGATATTGCTTCTGGGTATAATTTCGAGAGTGAAAGTTATTTTATCAAAAATCTGAATGAATTCAATGAACGGTATGAATTAGTAGCTTCTACTTCAGAAAAATATAATGTACCGGTTTTTGTCATTGATTTTGCGGAGTCTGATGCAGGTATTTCTGAAATAAAGTCAAGGCTGGATACAACAGGAATACCTTACTTCATTAGCAACATTCAGCTTTCCCAGTTACCAAAAATGCCAGAGAAAGTGGCAAACACAGTAAGGCGGTAGTAGTATGTATCTCTTCCAGGGTTTGTTTGCAGTTTTTAGGATCATACTGTGCTTCTATCTTCTTTTTGGGGTACTTGCACCACTGTTTCTTCCATCCATAAAAAAAGAAAACAGCATTGATAAGCTGATGTATTCCTGGATTGGTCTTGGAGGCTTGATTATAGTGGATGTGATGATTCTTACCGTGCTTGGCATGTATGATTTTATAAGTCTCTTTATAACGCTTCTTTTAATCCCTTTCGTGGTTCATATTTACAGAGAGCGTAAAACAGGTCTTTCAACTTCTGAGGTTCTGAATAAAACGGAGACCAACATCATCGCACAGCATGTCCGGTGGATTGAAAATACGACTTCAATTTGGGGGCGTTTTCTTGGAGATGTGCGAACAAAAAGAAGTGCATTTAAAGAAAAGAGTCTGAAGAATATTTCTCCTCAGCTTTTTGCTTTTTTACTGGCTTCAGTCGCTGCTGTAATACGAATAATTCCCGCTGTACAGAATCCTGCTCCGTTTAGCCGAACATGGTACTTCGAGCTAACGAACGTTAAAGTACTTTCTTTACAAAATTATTTTGGAGTGATACCTGAACCAAAAGGAATGCACGTAATTGTACACGTATTCAGCACTCTTACCCAGGTTACTCCCGAGTTAATTCTGCACATATTGGGAGCTTTAACCAGTTTCTTCCTTGCGCTCATTATTTATTGGGTCATAAATGTAATAACAGATCATAAGAATCCGGTTGCAGCACTTTTTGGAATGGCTATATATGCAATAACCCCAATGTATTTAACGCCGATTATTCTGGATCTCGAAGTTGAAGCCAATTCAATCTCGCTTGCACTAACGTTTGCGATACCAACCTGTGTGTTTTTTCTGAGGCAAATCCGGCTGGACAAAAAAGCCTTTTGGTTCTACATAGTTATGGGTGTATTTGCAACAGCTCTCATAAACCTTTTTGTATTTTTAATAGTCTTATTACCCATTCTTTTCTTAGGATTATTCACACTTCCGTTAAAACAATACGCTTCCAGGCTTCTGAAAGCAGTAAGTTATCTGGTATTAAGTGCAGCTCTTGCTGTTAGTCCCTATATAATAGTATGCATGATTAGTGGTATTTCCCTGCGTGATTTTTTCCAGCAGGAGCTGTTTGACACCCTTGTATTCAGCTACTTTCCAAACCTGATTATTTATTTAGATCAGCTAAGCCTGTATTACCTGATTGGGGCTGGAGTGCTGATTATTATCAATATCATTTTGTTGCAAACTAAAGTGATAAATCAAAAGAAAGAGTTAGTTTTTTTAATTCTCTTTGCGCTCATAGCTTATGTTTACACTCCTTACTTTCCATTTTCATACATCCTTATCGACCCTGATCAGCTTAACTTATTTTATGCGGTAACTATCGCTGTTTTTCTGGCCATTGCCTTTCTAAATCTGTCCCGGTTATTTGGCTATCTTTTAAGGAATTCAAAAAAGGCCTTTACCTTTATCAATATTGGATCTGCTACAGCTATATTGGGAACGATTATTTTCTTACAGCAGGGAATTTTGATTAGTCGCGCGCTACCTGAAACTTTGCCAAACGGTTTTTTTGAAGCATACTATGAAATAGTAGGAGAGCGGGTTCCGTACACGTATGCAACGGTTGGACCGGAACTGGACAGACAGTTGGCATTAAACCGGCATTTCTTCATGAATTACGAATTCTTTCTGGATAATTACGGCGTTATTGATTCCTTATATCAACAATATTTAGAGCTGCCAAAAGCTATGCGGGCAGGAGAGGAAATCCCCCCGGCAAGTATCTTCCTGTTTCTTGAGAAACCACCTTACTCAGGTATTCAACAGGGTATTTTATACAATTCCCAAAGTACAATGAGTGATATGCAACAATGGATCCAGGTATTTGAGGGGCTTGAAGGACGAAATATACAGGTATACTATGAAAGCGATGACGCTATCATTTACGAAATTGTGAATCGGGCGAAAGAGTCTAAGATTAACACGGTACTCATGAATATTTTTCCAGAAAACGAGGAAGGAACAGATGCGATTGCGCAATAATATCCTCTTAGGTCTAATCTTAATTCTTTTTGTTGGAACCAGCTGTGATTTCAATAACAAGATCAGGATAGATGCGTCAGGACTTATCGATCAGGACCCGATTGTTTTGGTAGTAAAGCACCGGCAGGATAGTCTTAGCACGGTTTTAACAGATCATGCCACCATCGCCATGCAATATGCTAAGCTTCCAGTTGAAACCATAGATTTGGGCTTAGTTTCTGAAGGTCTGGAAATTAAACCCTCGGTTAGAACCATAGTAGTAGCAACAGAGTTGATTGCAGAACTCACGCCGTCGGTAGTAGAGCGATTGACTTTGTTTGTAGCAAATGGGAATAATATCGTTTTTCTGGGAGCTATATATTATGATGATTTTGCCTTTCTGCAAGGTATATTACCATTCACAGACTATAGTGTTGATTCAACTGCGAAAGGGGTTCATCTTCACCAGAATATTTTTCCGGAACATGCAGGTAAAACCTATTACTCTCCAGCCGAACTTCCTCACCGGGGACTTGCTTCAAACCAGTTTAAAAATGATGTAGTTTTAGCAGCCGGAGCCGGGAATGATCCCGAATATCCTTTGATTGTTGTTAATCAAATTGGCCTTGGGGAGGTTATTACTATAAATAGTAATCTATTATACGAAAAGCTTTACCGCGGGCTTATTTTCTCATCCATTCTAAAAGGGCTCGATGGGATTCCATATAGTGTAGCTAATGTAGCAACCATTTTTCTGGATGACTTCCCCGCTCCGCTATATAATGAGAAGTTAGCTCCTATCGATGAAGAATATGATGTAACTCATGCTGAGTTTGTAGCAAATATCTGGTGGCCGGATATGAAAGCCTTCGCAGACACCTTTGACATTTCATACTCTGCAATGACTGCGTTTAATTATAATGCCAACGTAACACCTCCTTTTGATTTTGAAGAATGGACTGCTGGAAAGACAATCAAAAATGGGAGACAAGTGGATGCAAGTGCATTCGTTGCAGGTGATATCCTCGAAACAAGGCATGAGTTGGCCTTTCATGGGTACAATCACTTCTCACTTTGGTTAGAAGACTGGGACAATGTTAATTTCATGTCAAGTTCGGTATATGCTGCCCGAAAAAGATGGAGAATTGACCGAATGGGAGATTTACCAGTCACCTATGTTCCGCCTACCAATTATATAGATTCGACTGGTATTTCGGCAATTATGAAAGGGATGCCTTCAATTCGGTATATGTCCTCTTTATATCTTGGAGATCTTGAATTAGGTACTGGAAGAGAGTTTGGGTATGAGCCTTATGCCCCGGATGACCGATTGTTTGATTACCCAAGAATTTCAAGTGGATTCAATATGAGAGAGAATTCCTTATTCGTACAGCAAGGGATGCAGTTACTTACCGGAATATGGACTCACTTTATCCATCCGGATGATGTTTTTCAGGTAAGTCAAAGGGATGAGGATCAATTTGCAAGCAGGAACCCTTTGAAGCTGGGATGGAAATCTCATCCAGTCTATGGATATGGTTTATACCACGTGTTCAGAGACCGTGTTATATTTACCAACGAACGGTATCCTATTCTAAGGTATTATGCCGCAAATAAAGCCGGGGCTATTACTGAAGATTGGCAGAATAGTTTTGTACTGCATAAAGAAAATCAATATTACCGCACGCTCATTCCTTTGTTAAATCCAGGCTATGAATCCAGATCTGAACAACAAGAAGATTATTGGTTTACATATGTAAGTGAAGCAAATGCCGAAGAATTTGAAGAAGAACTAGCTCAGAAAAATATAGACTTTAGCATGTCTAAGCTGTGGGATGGAGCTTTATATCAATTCGGTACAAATCGGGACTCCTTAAAAATACCCAATTTTGATCCGAAGTATCGGTATCACGACCAATTCAAAACAGCGCAGATAAGTGATGTACTTCAAAAAAGCAGACAATACCTAACTGAATTCACTGATGAGTTTGGAAATTTAATCACAAATCCTGAGCTGATTCAGGAAGACTGGGCTGATACCCGTCTTGAAGATGCAATTCGCGCTTACAACAATAATCCTGACAATATAAAAATACAAGAACAGCTAATAAGTCTTAGCATCGAATTCAGTGAAATCCGAAGAGCCATTCTCATTCTTGAAAGGCGCTTGTTAAGTTCTCCTAGATGGGCTCAGAACGATATTGAACGTCTTTTCACCTACTATGGGTGGGAAGGGCTCACGAATCAGGCTCAGAATTTTTTGGAAAGACTTTGGTTAAGATATCGGAGCAAAGAAGTAATTGACGTAAAAGACTTTGCGGCTCAAAATCTGGATTTATTTAGCGAGGAATTTAATCTGAGATGGGCTCTGAGGGAAAAGGAGTTAAATCCTGATGATGAAACCATTGTGCTGAGATATACACGGTTGATTGAGAATCAGGAAAACTGGCCTATTATTAAACCTGAGCTTTTGCATTTGATTCAGCTTAACCCGGAAACCGACTCCCTTTACGCTTATACCATGCAGCGTTCTTTCTTTTATGATTCCTCAAAAACCAGCATAGAACTTCTGGAAGATTTCCCTACATCTGCCTATCCACAACTAGATCAGTTTGCTACCAACTTTGCTTTAATTTATGCATTTGAGATGAATAATTACCCGAGAGCACTTTTCTGGGCAAACAGAGCAGAGAGTTTCGATGAGGCAACTAAATTGAATTGGTTAGCACAACTGAACTTGTATTCGGAATATCAAAAAGAAGCGACCCGGTTGTTGCAGGAAAACCCTGATGACGATAGCCTCAGAGTACAAATTGGTACTCAACTCTATTACGAAGGGTTTGTAAAGGAAGGAAGAGAAATTCTTTATCCACTTTTTTTAAAAGATCCCAAAGGGAGCAGTCCAGGTCATCAACTGATTAATAACGAAATGCAGTTTTTCAGTTATGAGCAGAGAAAAGATCTTTATAAAAATTACCCGGCTTTTTATAGTGATAAGGAAACGGAGCGGTTAAAAGATGAAATGAGATGGACAGAAGGGGTTCGTTTATCAGCCTTCGGGGAATACAGAGATGACAATTTCAACAATCGTTTCGCCCGATTTGGTTTATCATCTCAATTTGGAAACCGGAGGGTTCAAACACACTTTTTTAAACTCGAAGACTTATTTTTTGAAAATTCAGGGAGTACAACCTTGAGTAATTATACAGGGTTGGGCTATGAATTTTCAAACAGGTATGCGGAGCAGGCAAATGAATTTAAAGTAGGAGGTAGTCTGCTTGCTGGCTCCGGAGACCTTCTCTATGAAGTTTTCACATCTCTTTCACGGTCAGGTTCTGGTTCATTTACTTCAGGAAGGTTTTCATTCGGCCCTGAGCTAACAAACCAGTCGGTGATTAATAACTATTATAAACTTCGGCTGGAAGGGTACAGAGAAGATAATTGGTCACCTAAATGGGTAACATCTCTATCTGCTGCAGGAATGTACTACACAAATTCGGTTACGGAATATGAAGCCTCAGGCAGGCTGTATTATCAAATATCATCAAACCGATTCAGAGCACGCCCTATTGTATCCTTAAGCTGGGCCGATGCTTCCGAAAACTTTACTTCTGGTATTCCGTACTTCACCCCGGATCAATATTTTGAGCAAGGACTGGGCGTAGACTTCAGGTTCAGAAACCCGGACACCTTTGACTTCATAACCAAACTGGAATTAGAATTAATGGCAAAACACGAGTTTTCGGAAGGAATATTCGGGTCAGGAAGGCTCCAATTGGATCATAAGTTCAAAAAGTATTGGGAACTCAGACTGGGAACAGAAATATCAACGAGCAAAATTTATCGCTCCAACCGTATTTTTTTCACAGTGTCTCATTATTTTGGAAGAAAATTACCTGGATCTACTCAGTAAGTACATGAAGTTTATCAACAGGCATAGCGAATGGATGGTATTTTTAACTGGCTTGATATTGATAGCCACTATGAATCCCTATGTTGAAGGCACTTCTTTATGTTTATTTGAGGCATTAGGATTTACATTTTGCCCTGGAGAAGGACTTGGGCACTCAATCGCTTTTTTATTCAGAGGAGAATTTTCTGCATCTTTAGAAGCGAATCTTATGGGGCCGGTTGTCGTAATTGGGCTTAGCACCAGAATCATAACAATCTGGAAGAACTTAGTACAAAAACAAACAATGGATTTACAGGAGGATTGTCATGTCTAAAGTAATGGATTATATACCAGAAGCAGAGGGGGACGAAGCTTTATATCTTGGGAAACTATTCAGCGAGATGAGCGATGAAAAAGTTAAAAAATTCACGAACATATATCGCGCCAGAAGAAAAGACCCGCAAACCATCATGATTTTATGTCTTCTAGGTTTTTTAGGATTAGCAGGGGTACACCGCTTCGTTCTAAATCAAATAGGTATGGGAATTCTGTACTTCTTTACTGCCGGTTTATGTTTAATCGGTGTAATTGTAGATTTAGTTAATTACAAAGACCTCACGTTTCAGTACAACCGGGGAGTAGCCCAGGAAATCAAATCTATGCTTTGATCTCCTGTGGGTGTTACTTTTTACCTACGCTGAATATCCTGTTCACGTTAAATCCAAGCCTGAAATCTCCAGCAAAGAAATCATTCGTATTTCTGGCTAAAAGATGCTGTTCAGTGAACCATTGTCCTGCCATAAAGAACATTTGGAATACGTGTCCACCGGTTTCTATTTCGTATCCTAAAGCGAAATGGTTTTTAGTTCCCTCAGTTCGTTCTCCGAAAACAGGGAGGTACTCGAAAGTGAGTGAGTTTCTTACCCCAAGTTTGACTCTACCTGCAAAACCTACTCCAAAATGAGTATGCTCTGGTTCAGGCTGACCTGCTACATCAATTACAACGGTGTTAAAATGAGAAACCATAGGAGCAACCTGAAGAGTAAACTTCCCGTTAAATTGCCGGGCAACCATCAATGAGCCAAAATAATTTAGTCGCTCTGCAAAGGTGAAATCCTCAAACCCCCGGTTATTCTTTTGCGTGGTAACACCAATATCTCCTTTAACGGCAACTTCCACAGGTACTTTATCTGATTTAAGCTGCCTGAGTACGGTATACTTGAAACGTAAGTCCACATTATCTTCCACACTGGTTCGACCAATTCCAACAGAAAGTTTATCGGTTACGCCATAATCGATCCCAAGCCGGACAGCAGCTCCCTGATCTAAACCGTAAAAGTCCTCCAAGCCCCCACTAACCAGTCCAAAATTATGCATGATCAGACTATTCAGGTTGTTTGCTTCCAGGTTAGTAACCGTGCTCATTCCTGCTACAGAACCGATTAAAAATAATTCATCGATCGGCCCATCCTGAACTGCACGAGTTCTCTGCATTTGTGCTGAAAGAGATTCAAACCCAAAAAACAGAATAAATACAGATAGTAAAAGAGACTTCATTATCCTTCCTCCACTGGTTTAAGTAATACTTCAATTTCTACAGCTTGCTCTTCATCAACTTTAACGATCAAGAGTCTTGGAGGTTCAATGTCATAGTCTTCGAGATTTAGGATCCATTCTGCTTTCACTAAAAGGCCTTCTTGTGTTTTGGTGATGGTCCCATCAATTTCAACTTCTTTAGTTTCCCCGTGTATAGTGAAATCGCCTTTAACCGTTACGGATTGCTCTGTAGAACTTTCCGGATCAAAATCGGAGATAATTTCACCAAAAAATTCCGCGAAGGGGTGTTTATAAGTCTCAAGAGTGATAAGCATATCCTTGTCCCGTTTAGCATTGCCTGTATCAAGGGTTTCCAGGTCGATATAGAAATCTACTGACATCTCATCCAGTTTAATCATACCCACTAAACTCTCAGAAGTGCCTGTAAAACTGTGAAGTGGTACACTGGATGTAAATTTTGCAGTGCCTGTTTCTGAGTAAAAAGACTGAGCCGGGAGTGGGAGTGAAGCAGCAAGCGCTATTAAAAAAGTAAATATTTTTTTCATAATCTTAGTTATTTAGTGCGCCTTCATTTATCCAGACGCGGATTTTCTCGATGTCATTTCCCGATAATGAAGACCCCTGGGGCATTCGAGACCCAAACTGAGGATTTGGTTCCAGTTTATCGATTAAACCGCTTGTAGCAGCGTCTCCGGCTACTACAACATTAGTGCCATAGAAGTTACCATCGCTATTCATTAAGGCCTGATATGAGCTGAGATTAACGCCTCCGCTGTTTCCATGACAACTAGTACAGCTGGCATTAAATATGGGTTGGATATCAGATACGTAGCTAACAGGTTCATCTGGTATCTCTCCGGTATTGTCTTCAACATTCGTCAGACAGTTCGCTGAAAGAAAGCTTAACACTAAAATCGAGGGAAGTAATATTTTTTTCATAGTTTCAATTACGAACGTTAAGTTCAAATGGATTTAGAACGGGTAAAATGCAGTTCTGTTTCTGTAGTAATCCGATTAATTATATTTAGAAAAGACTTATCGATAAGTAATCAATAAGTTGATAAGAAAACAACTACTATGATAGCACGAGAAAAAAGCTTAAAGCTTCTGAACGCTTATGTAGAAGGGGAAAGTTTAAATCAACATTGCATAATGGTTGCTATGGCAATGGAGGCGTATGCTAAGCAATTGGGGAAAAAAGAAGAAGAGGTCAATGAATGGTGGACCGCAGGATTACTTCATGATTTAGATTGGGAAAAGTATCCAGATGAACATCCCCGGAAAGCGGTGAATGAGATTCTTCCAGAGCTTGGTTATTCTGAGCTGGTGATAAATGCCATTAAAGCACACGCTCCGGAAAGAACAGGTAAAGAGCCTGAGACAGAAATAGAATGCTACCTTTTTGCATGTGATGAGCTTTCTGGTTTTATGAAGGCAGTTTCTTTAATGAGACCAACTGGTTTTGATGGAATGAAAGTGAAGTCGGTCACCAAGAAACTAAAGACAGTAAATTTTGCAGCAAATGTTCCCAGAGAAGATATAGAGAAGGGTGTAAAGCTTATTAAAAAAGAACTAAATGAGCATATTCAATTTTTAATTGGTGTATTTTCTTAATGACTCAGAACTGTAACTTTTATAAGGTTTTTCAGTCAAACCATTATCTGTATTTTATCGTCTCAATTTAAAAAGGCAGAATTTTTAAAGTGATTTTCAGGGCAAAATATAAATTATTAATAGCGGGTATGCTTTTGGCTTTGAGCGGAGGGAGTGCTTTTGCTCAAAACACGGTCGAGTTAACATCGTCTATGCTTAGCAATACTAACGAGGTTATTTTAGAAGAAGGCTGGAGGTTTAATCCCGGCGATAACTTCAGGTGGATTGAAGGCGATTATAATTTTGAGGACTGGCAGGAAATAAACCCATTACTCGATTCTACCTCTCTAAGTACTCAGAATTGGGAAGGTTTTGGATGGTTCAAGTTCAACATAAAAGTGGATTCAACACTGGTAAATCAACCTCTTTTATTTCGATTCAAGGTACATAGCGGTGCATCTCAGCTTTTTTTGAATGATGAATTGCAGTTTAGAACCGGAACATTTTCTATTCTTGAAGGAGATCATATTTCTTCAAAAGGCTCAAGTCCAAACATAATACAGTTTCAGGATACCAGCACTCATGTAATAAGTGTGAGATTCAGTAACCATAAAGCACCTGACTTTCTTAAATATGGGCTATCGCCGGGTTTTGTACTTGCTGTTTCTGCTCAGAATGGATTGGAATTAGATTCTGGTATTTCTTCCTCTGACCTGGCTGTCATTCTTCTGTTAGGTCTGTTTGGAGCTCTGACTTTGGTTCATTTTCTATTTTTAGTTTTCTATCCTGCGGGAGAGAAAAACCTGTACTTCGTTCTGTTCGCCGGGGGTATTACACTTTTTGTGTTGTTTTCAAACATTCATGTTTTCAGCGACTCTCCTGATTTAGTGATTGCGGTACAGAAATGGGGGTATGTATCGTGGCTTGCAGCTTTAATTGGTTTGTTGAAGTTTAGTTATTCATTTTTAAAAAACTCCACCCCAATTCAACTTAGCCTCTTTTTGATAGTAGGAATACTGATTCTGATTATGTGGTTTGGAGAATGGCTCATGCTCAATCAACTATTTGCTCTGTTTAGTCTTTTGATTCTGATTGAGGTTGCCCGCATATATGTACTGCTTCAATTTAAATTAAAAGAGCATGTTGGAATATTGATCTGGGGTTTTGCTATCTATATCGCCTGGATTATTTATTCAACAGAAAATTTTTCTGATTTTTATTCTGAGAAATTTGCTTTATTTGATAATCTCTGGGCTACTTCATTTTTCGTATTCTCTGTTTCTGCGTATTTGCTCAAGGATTTTGCAAAAGCCCAAACTAAGCTGGAGTATAAATATCTCGAAGTAAAGCATCTTTCTGAGCGATCTATAGAGCAGGAGAGAAGAAGTAAGGCGAAAGAGATTGAGCAGAAAATTCTGGAAAGAGAAAATCAAAGAAAGACGGCTGAGCTGGAAGAGGCACGGGCACTCCAGATTTCGATGCTTCCCGCAAAAATACCAGCTACCAAGTTTTGGGATATTGCCGCTTTTATGGAGCCTTCTCAGGAAGTTGGGGGAGATTATTATGATTTCAGTCTTTCTAAAACCGGAGAACTTACTGTTGCCCTGGGCGACGCGACCGGACACGGTATGAAAGCCGGTATTGTAGTAGCCACAGCAAAAAGTTACTTCCATTCATTAGTTAACGATCATGATAATGTGGATGTAATTAAGAAAATGTCTTCCGGGATAAAGAACATGAATATCAAAATGATGTACATGGGGTTAATGCTTTTGAAGTGCAAAGAGAATCACGTAAGGTTTAGTTCTGCCGGAATGCCTCCATCACTTATATATCGTGCAGCATCTGGCTCTGTGGAAGAAGTACTGCAAAAGGCGATGCCACTCGGCAGCAGCCCCCATTTCCCGTATCAGGAAACTGAGCATGAGCTACAACCCGGTGATGTGTTTCTTCTGTTTAGCGACGGGCTTATGGAATTATTTAACGAAAAAAGAGAACAGTTAGGAGTGGAAAAAGTTGGCGAAAAATTAAAAGATGTTTCTAATAAATCAGCCAACGAAATTCTGGAAGAGCTGAAGGAGTTTCGGGATGAATGGCTTGGAAAGGCTCGCCAGGAAGATGATGTTACCATTGTTGTGATGAAGGCAAAAAAAGACTCTTAAAAAAACAATGTAACCTTAGCATTTTTTTTGAGTGTAAGGGTTGATAAACCTATGGGCTTTGAGTTTATTAACTATACACTTAATTACTATTGCTATGAAAGTAAAATATATCCTTCCTGTATTCCTGTCACTTTCAATCATTTGCGTTCTTCCGGCACAAGAAACGAGTCAAACCAAAGAAGATATGAAGTTAATCTACTCCAGCAGGTGGAGTGATTGGGATTGGCATTGCAATTGCAGAGTTGAAGAAAATCTCGAAATTGAATCATATTATGAGAAAAAGAAATATTATAAGTACCGAAGTCATTACAAGAATGATGGCATTGATAACGAGTTCGATTTCTTTTCACAAATAGGTCCTAACCCTGCCATATATGGCTTTTCACCTTCTTTACAAGCTGTTCATTTTAATAGAGTAAATGGCCTTTTTCTTGGAATAGATACCGAATTTGAAGATTTCATTCATGATTTTACCCACATATATGGATTTGAAGTTCAGGCACTTGTAGGGTACTCTTTTGGTCAGGAAGAATGGCAATACCAGATAGGTGTGGAAAAGCCCATCGGAAGAAAGTTAAGAATAGGAGGTGACTATCATAGCACTACAAATACAGAAGATTCATGGAGAAGCGGACTTGCAGAAAATAGCATTTCAAGTGTGGTTGTAGGGTATGATTTCCACGATTATTATAAGGCAGAAGGTTTCAGTCTTTATGGCTCACTCAGGCTTTTTAGAAATGCGTATTTAGGAGCTAGTTACAATAGTGACTTAATCAGTTCTTTGAATGCGGCTACAGCCTATAATATTTACGGTGAGGGAAATATATATAGGCTTAATCCTGCTATTGATTCAGGCTTTGATAAGATCGATCATAAAAGCATTGGGCTAAGTGCGAATTTTAATCCGAAAATGTATAATCAGACTCGTAATTTTTCAACCAGCCTGGCTTTACGCGGGGAAATTGCAAACCTACCTGAGTCATCAAACCAGTTCCTATTTAATAAATACATAGTACAATCTAAGTCTGTAATGAGGCTCGATCGAACTACCTCATTTAAATGGAGGATGATGGCAGGAGCTATCACTGGAAACGCGCCTGATTTCAAGCAATTTACACTTGGTGGAATTGGAACAATGAGAGCCACGAATTATAAGAGTTTACAAGGCAACACCATGCTTTTAAGTAATGCTGAACTGATTTTCGGAAGAAATTCAGACTTTGATTTTGGCTTTATAGAAATTGATGGTTTCTACATCAGTGTTTTCATGGATTCGGGCTGGTCAGAATTTAATAATGAGCTTGTGAATACTACTGATCCAACCTCAGCTTTGCAGAACTTTAGCGTTTCAAAATTAAGCCATAATGCAGGTGTTGGCTTCGGCAGTGATTCGTTCAGAGTTGAATTTGCCAAGCCTATCTCAGCCAGTGGCGGGTTTTCGGCTTTCTGGATTCGTCTTAACCCTACTTTTTAAAACGACATTTGTTTATTCAAAAAAAAGAAACCCGAACCGGTCAAAGTTCGGGTTTTTTCTTTAGGGCATTTGGTGCTTTGCAGCATCCAAAAGCTCGTTTGCTCTTCGGTGGCTGATTACGCCACAGAACAGGTAAAGTTTCGGATATTGTTTTCTTTTTTTAGAAGAATGGTATCTTATCCCAATGAATTTGAGCAGATCCTTATCAATTAATAAAAGTGAGCTCCTGATCGGAGTAGTCACATTTCTTTTTTTATTCCTGGCCACCTTTGGTTCCAGGCAATTCAGGTTATCGTCAGGAAGCGCGATTACAGTACAAAGTGAACTCAGGCTAATTATTTCTGAAAGATCTAATCTTAATGAACTTTCCAATGCGTTAGACTCTTTGGGTGTAGAGTTTAGTACTGATGAATTGGAATGGTCTGCCCGGATGTTGGGCTGGAGAACCTTTAAAAAAGGTAGCTACAATCTGGAAGGAGAATATTCTTACGAAGTTTTACTAGCTAAGCTTGCCCGGGGAATTCAGGATCCAGTGCCAGTGGTAATACTGCCTGGTATAAATCAGGAACGTTTTTCTGAATCTATTAGCAATAAAATTGATGTCTCAAAAGAAGAGATGCATGCTGTCTTTAGCGATAGTGTATTTCTGGATGAACTGAATCTTTCAAGTGAACAATTATTTGGTAGAATGCTTCCCGAAACTTATTTGATGTACTGGACAAGCACACCAAAAGATGTTGTGCGACGTGTTCTCCGTGAGTTTAATACACAGGTTATTGATCGATTTACTGAGGAAGTTAGTCGACAGGGATTAACCATTGATGAAGTGCTGACTATGGCCTCCATAGTAGAATGGGAAGCCAACATAGAAGAAGAGAAACCGATTATAAGTGGATTGTACTGGAATCGATTTAACCGTGGTATGAGACTTCAGGCTGATCCAACTATTAACTTTGCTTTGGGAGAACGGAGAAGGTTGTTATTTGAGGACTATCAATTTGATCATCCATACAACACTTATTTAAAAAAGGGATTACCTCCGGGACCTATCACGAATCCAAGCCTTTCAACTATCGAGGCATCGGTGTTCCCACAGCAGCATGATTTTATTTACATGGTTGCAAACCCGGAAGGAGGACACGTTTTCACAAGAACGTTTGAGGAGCACCAGATAGAAAGTGAAAAGTGGAGGAAATGGCTTCGGCAACAATATCGGATAAAACGACAACGTGAAGCAGAGGGAGCGCTAAATCAATAGAGAAGCTATCTCTCAATTGAATCTTCTGTAATCTCTTCCAGCATATCAGAATCACGAGGCATTCGCTTTATTCTGATTTCATGGTTCACATGAGCACCTCTGAAACTAACCCGAGTACTCATTCCTTCATAATTATTTAGATCCTTGAGTGCATCTCTGAGATAAGCGGGGTTTTTTACCCGTTTTAGTGTTTCCAGGACAATTTTTGCTGCGTCATAACCTATATAGGCAAACTGATTTGGCTGAGTGCTGAACCTCAACCTGAATGAGGAAGCAAAGTTGTCTGCCTTAACTGTGCTTGTATCAACATTAAAAGACTCAGTGTAATAAAGTTCTGTTTCGTCAAGTCTCCGATCTTCCAGATTCACATTCATCCACTCTTCGGAGCCAAGAATGGCTACCGTACTTCTCATAGCTTCGAGGTCTGTTAGCATCGACTCAACTAAAGTAGCGGCTACTGTACCGGTGAATGGAGCGTAGACAGCTTCAACCATATCTACACTATCAAGAGTATCGGTAGTGAAGAACTGAGTGTAATCACGAATATCATACCCGTACTCTTCAAGGTTTTCTACAAAATAATATTCAACAAGAGCTCCGTTTCTTTCGGCTTCATGTACAAAAGAACGAGCAGCAGGATCACCCAAAGAACCTTTTTCTGCAATTACCCCAAGAGTATCGTACCCCAAAGTGTTAACAGCATAATTTGCCATTACTTTTCCTTGAGTTGCGAAAGAAGGGTTAAGCTGAAACACATAGTCATTATACAAATCAAGACTGTCAGCGTTAGCCAGAGGGAGGAGCATGGGAACTTCATACTCTTCAGCAAGATTAGAAAACTCCTTTGCAACTCCTGAAAAAAGCGGCCCTAAGATAAAATCTACATCCTCATTCCAAACAAGATCATTAACTATTGCGTCAGCGCTGGTTAATGCATCGTTTGTATTTCTGTATGCGATAAAGGCTTTTTGATCTGTATTCTCGCTATTGAATTCTTCTACAGCCAATTGAATACCAAAGTAGAGATGCTGAGGTATTTCATATTCCGGAGCTTCATACTCAAATTCAGGAAGCACAACTCCAATAGTATAGGAAATCCCTTTAGGAGCCTGTACTATGCGATTTGGATTGTATCTCTGCATGTATGAAACTGAGTCACTAAGAATAGTTTCAATCCGGTTCAGTCTAAGCGGATCTGAAGACGGCACTGAGCGTTTATACAAATTAAGCAAAGCGACTGCTGAAGTAAATTTCATCAAACCGATAGAAGATTCAAGTACGTCTAATCTAACTTCATCATAAGCGGATTCTCTGAATACTTCTCTGCGTTGTTTTAATGTGAGATAGCCAAGAACTTGATCATAGTAAGTTAATGCTGCTCTAGTGGTTGAAGATGATGGTCGCGTGTCTGAAAGTGTTCTAAGAATGTCCAGGGATTTAGCGAAGTCGTCTAATTGAAAATGTACCAAAGCAGCGGTAAACTGCGCCTCTTGCTTAATTTCAGGAGAAGAACTTTCAGGGATTTTATTTAGGTGATGTAATGCCAGCAGATAATTATTTAACGCGAAATAACTTTTCCCAGTAAATAGCATTGCTTCAGGCTCATCAGATTGTTGAAGAATTCGAGCTGCGCGTTCATAATCACCTTGTTCGTAGAGTGAAAGTCCGTTTTCAAAGGTTTGTGCAAAGGAGCCAGAGACAACTATAAGAGCAAAAAATGTAAGGAGTAATGCTTTTTTCATGAATTAAATGTAGGGTTTCTCTCTATAACTTGGATAGCAAAAAAAAGTTCGCTGGTTTATTCCCACTCGATGGTCGCAGGCGGTTTAGAGCTGATATCATACACTACGCGGTTAATCCCTTTTATTTCATTTATGATTCGATTTGAAACATGAGCAAGAAAATCATAGGGAAGATGCGCCCAATCTGCGGTCATTCCATCCAGGCTGGTAACAGCACGGATTGCAGCTGTAAATTCATAAGTACGCTCATCACCCATAACACCCACACTTTGTACAGGAAGCAGAACCAACAGTGCCTGCCATACTTCATTGTATAAGTGATTAGCTTTTAGCTCATCAATAAAAATTTTATCCGCATCACGAAGAAGGTCTAGTTTTTCCTTGCTCAATTCACCCAGAACACGAATTCCCAAACCAGGTCCCGGAAAGGGATGACGTGCAATAAAATGCTCGGGGATGCCAAGTTCACGTCCCACCACACGTACTTCATCTTTAAAAAGCTCACGAACCGGCTCTATTAAATCCAGCTTCATCTTTTCGGGCAACCCGCCTACATTATGGTGCGACTTAATGGTAGCTGATGGTCCTTTGAAAGAAACGCTTTCAATTACATCCGGATAGAGAGTTCCCTGAGCCAGATATTTAAACTCAGATTGCTCTCCAATTTCTTCATCAAAAACATCAATAAAAGTGTTTCCTATAATTTTCCTTTTTTTCTCGGGATCAGAGACCCCGGTAAGTCGGTCTAGAAACAATTTTGAGGCATTAACTCCTTTTACAGGCAGATGAAGGTCTCGTGTATAGAGATGGAGAACATCTTCAAATTCATCTTTTCGAAGAAGCCCGTTGTCAACAAATACACACTCCAGCTGATCTCCGATCGCTTTATGTATAAGAGTGGCTACCACGGTAGAATCAACACCACCTGAAAGCGCGCACAATACCTTATCTGTACCTACTTTAGCTCGTATGGCTTCAATTTGCTCATCAATAAACGAAGCTGCTGTCCAATCACCTGAAAGTCCACAAATATCGAGCGCAAAGTTGTTAAGGATCTGTTTGCCACATTCTGTATGAGCAACTTCGGGATGAAACTGGACTCCATAAATATGGTTTTCAAGATGGCGCACAGCGGCGACTTCTGCATTTGCTGTATGTCCAATAATCTCGTAAGAAGGGGGAAGTTCATGAATATGATCGCCATGACTCATCCAAACTACAGAGCTATTATCAATCCCTTTTAAAAGATCTGCTGAGTTATCAATGATTAAATGAGCCCGGCCATATTCCCTTTTCTTAGCTTTTTCAACACTGCCCGGAATCTCTGTATGAGCAAGAATTTGAAGTCCATAACAAACACCAAGTACAGGTACTTCCCACTCAAGAATTTCAGTTTGCAGATGTGGAGCACCCTCATCATTTACACTCATTGGCCCGCCAGAAAGAATTACTCCTTTCGGCTTTGGAGTAGAAACCGTATCCAGAGATACATTGAAGGGATGAATTTCGCAGTAAATGTTAAACTCGCGGAGGCGACGTGCAATTAATTGGGTGAATTGAGAACCGTAATCGAGGATTAGAATCCATTCGCTATGTCGACTCATTAAGTATTGGCTGGAAATTTAAGAGGTTAATTCGCCGTATTCGTCAGCGGTAAGGAGAGAATCAAGCTGAGAGGCATCACTCAATTTAATTTTGATCATCCATCCATCGCCGTAAGGATCATCATTAACCAATTCAGGATTATCCTCAAGTTCTTCATTAAGTTCAACAACCTCACCATCAACAGGCGCAAAAAGTTCAGACACTGTTTTTACAGCTTCAACGGTACCAAAAACATCATCCTTTGAAAAATCAAAGCCGGGTTCTTCGAGCTCCACAAATACAATGTCCCCTAACTCGCCTTGAGCAAACTCAGTAATTCCAATTGTTGCGGTTCCGTCACCATTATCTTTAACCCATTCGTGTTCTTTGGTGTATTTAAGATCTGATGGTGTGCTCATTATTTTGCCTCAGGTTTAAATTCGAATGATGTTTCTAAATATTTTGTGGAAACGGACCCTTTATTAAAATTAGGATCGTCCATTAACTGTATATGATAAGGAATCGTAGTTTTAACTCCTTCTATGATAAACTCTTCCAAAGCCCGCTTCATTTTCTTAATTGCAAGTTCACGAGTGGGCGCAGTCACAATTAGTTTTGCGATCATGGAATCATAAAAAGGAGGGATGCGATAGCCTGAGTAGGCATGCGTATCCAAACGAACTCCATGTCCCCCAGGAGGGTGAAATACAGTAATCTCTCCTGCAGAAGGTCGAAATCCGTGTTCCGGGTCTTCTGCGTTGATTCTGCATTCAATGGAATGCCCTTCAATTTCAACTTTATAATCTTTTATGCTCTCACCGTAGGCGATTTTAAGCTGCTCTTCGATAAGGTCATATCCCGTTACTTCTTCAGTCACTGGGTGTTCTACCTGGATCCGGGTATTCATTTCCATGAAGTAGAAGTTCAAATCGTCATCCACTAAAAACTCTACCGTACCCGCTCCTTCGTAATTCACAGAAAGGGCAGCATTAACAGCTGCATCGCCCATTTTTTTTCTTAATTCAGGTGTAACAAGTGGGGAAGGGGCTTCCTCCAAAATCTTTTGATGTCGGCGTTGCAACGAACAATCACGTTCTCCCAAATGCATTGCGTTGCCATGTTGATCCGCTAAGACCTGAATCTCAACATGATGGGGATTCTGAACAAAGCGTTCAATATAAACTTCAGGATTATTAAAAGCTGACTCAGCTTCATTACGACACATTTCGTAATTCTTTTTTAGCTCAGACTCTTCCAGAACCACACGCATCCCACGACCACCGCCACCAGCTGATGCTTTTATGATAACAGGAAACCCAATTTCATCACACACTTTTCGAGCATCTTCATAATTATCAACCACACCATCACTACCAGGAACAACTGGTACTCCATTCTTGATCATGGTTGCCTTTGCTACTGCCTTATCTCCCATCGAGTTAATGGCATGAGGTGAGGGTCCAATAAACTTAATATCGTGCTCGCCACATATTCTTGAGAATTCGGCATTCTCTGCTAAAAATCCATAGCCGGGATGAATAGCTTCAGCAGCAGTGATTTCTGCAGCAGCCATTATGCTAGGAATTTTAAGATAACTTTCCTTTCCGGCGGGAGGACCAATACACACTGCCTCATCCGCAAATTTTACATGAAGGCTATCCGTGTCGGCAGTAGAATATACAGCAACGGTGCTAATACCCAATTCTCTACAGGTACGAATAATTCGTAACGCAATTTCTCCTCGGTTGGCAATCAGTACTTTTTTAAACATGAAAGCCGCTTAATCTTTTTTAATGGTAAACAGAGGTTGGTCGAATTCAACCGGAGTGGCATTAGAAACAAGAATTTCCTGAACTGTTCCACTGAACTCAGCTTCAATTTCATTCATAATCTTCATCGCTTCGATAATACAAAGTGTATCGCCTTTACTCACTTTAGCGCCCACTTTTACAAAAGGGTCTGAATCTGGTGAGGAGGCTTCATAAAAAGTACCTACAATCGGAGATTTCACAGTATCACCGGTAGCCGCCGGTTTGGCAGGCTCGCTACTTTCCTGAGGACTAGATGCCTGAGCCATTGGTTGAGGAGCCGCTGCAGGTGCGGCAGGAGCCATAGGTTGAGTATAAGTAACCTGCTCAACGGTTCCTGTTTTTTTTACTTTGATTTTGAAATCACCTTCCTCAATGGAAACCTCATCAACTTCACTTTCGGCAATTAAGTCTAAAATCTTTTTAATCTGTTTTAAATCCATAATTCAATTATTTAGCTCGTTCAATGTAGGTTCCTGTTCGGGTATCTACCTTAATTTGTTCCCCTTCGGAGATGAATAAAGGTACGTTCACCACAGCGCCTGAGTCCAGAGTAGCAGGCTTGGATCCACCTTGTGCGGTATCTCCTTTAACTCCGGGATCTGTTTGTGCTACGGTAAGAATCAAGTGATCCGGTGGTTCAGCATATAATACTTGTTCGTCATCAGCATTAAACAAAACATTACAAGTCTGACCTTCGATAAGAAAATCCTGCCTTTCAACCTGATGAGGGGCAATCGGAATTTGCTCGTACGTATCATTATTCATGAAATAGAACATAGTTCCATCATTATACAAATACTGGTAATCACGATTTTCAATACGAACGGCTTCAGAGTTCTCACCTGATCTCCATGTCTTATCGATATTTTTACCATTCAAAATGCCCTTTAATTTCGTACGGACAAATGCTGGCCCTTTACCCGGCTTAACATGTTGAAATTCTGTGATAGAGTAGAGTTCGCCATCCATATTCAGAACCATTCCATTTCTGAAATCTGAAGTAGATACTTTAGCCATTAATAATAATCTCCGTTTTTAGTTGCGCAAAAATACAGCGCCCGGCTTTCGATAACAAGTTAATTACAGGAAATTGCTTATGATGTTGTAAGCAATGGCTGCGGGACAAATGATCCAGATGAAAACAGGCCAGACTTTTGCAAAAAGCGTCTGTTTAATTCCTTCAAACCCATGTTCCATTTCGGATAATGCGGAATCGGTTTTCCATACAAAACCAACGAAAATACACATCAACAATCCACCGATTGGTAAGCCGAGATTGTTAAAAATGTTATCAAAAGTTCCAATGAGAGCAGGGTTGAAAGAAATGATGATTGAAATGACTAAAATTCCCAATCCAACTCCATAGGCTGCTTTTTTGCGAGGTACAGAATATTCATCTATCACAAATGCTACGGGAACCTCAAGCAGAGAAATAGTGGAGGTTAGTGCCGCGATACTCAGAAGAAGAAAGAAAACTACTCCAAGTATCAAACCCATTGCTCCGCCAATGGTGTGAAATAATGCAGGTAAAATCTGAAAAACAAGATCCGTGCTGGAAGCCAACTGATCACCAACAAAGATTTCAATTCCTGCAGCCTTTGCAACGTACATTGCCGGAAGAATCATTAATCCGGCAAGGAAAGCAATGCCAACATCTGCAAGAGTTACGAATGCCGCTGCCTGAGGAATATTCTCTTTTTTACTGAGGTAAGAACCGTAAGTGATTAAAGCTCCCATCCCCAAAGAAAGCGAGAAGAAGGCTTGACCCATTGCTGAAAATATCAATCCTGCGTTGATGCGACTAAAATCAGGTAGTAAGTATTCTTTAACACCTTCTGAAGCGCCAGGCTGAGTGAGTACATACCCAATCATAATAACGATGATACCAATTAACAATGGCATCATGGTTTTGGTAGCTTTCTCAATTCCATCGCTTACTCCACCGGTAATGATTTTGATAGTCCCAAGCATGAAAACGGAAGCGATTAATGCATTCTTTGGACCATTTCCAGTATCTGTTAGCCATGCTGCAGCCGCATCCCATCCGAAATAGAAAAAGACTTCCTCAAAAGCATATCCAAATGCCCAGCCAGCAATTACGGTGTAAAAGGAGAGAATCATAACCCCACAAATAACTCCCCAAAGACCTACTAATGGAAAGAATTTATTTGAAGAAAGTGCTTTGAAAGCTCCAACCGGGTTTTTGCCTGACTTCCGGCCGATAGAAAGCTCGGCAACCATCACTGGAAAACCGATCAAAAAAGTACAAAGCAGATAAATAATAAGATAAGCTCCACCACCTTCGGTAGCAACTTTAGTGGGGAAACCCCAAATATTTCCAAGACCTACCGCAGAACCCGCTGCGGCTAAAATAAAACCCAGTTTTGAATTCCAGGATCCGCGTTCTGAAGATGATGTTACAGCCAAGAGATTTCCTCCATTAATGATTTATGTATCGGGGTAAAATATTTTAAGAGTTACTCACACGCAACTTTCTTAACACAACACCTGATGATGTAGGTACATTATATATCTTTTGTACACGATTAATACCTGTTGGGTCACATTCTTTTTCATTTACAACCACTTCCCAGCTTCCGTAGGGAAGATGAATTTCATGTTCTGAGTGTGGATTTGCATTTAAAGAAATGAAATAATTGTAAGAATCTCCGCTTGATGTCCCCTCAATTGAGAACGTAATATGCAAAGGATCTTTGTACACCTTAAATACGATTTCTTCCGGTATTGCTCTACGCAGAGCAGGACTTGATTTTCGTAATTCGATTAATCCAAGGTAATAATTATACAGTTCCTGGTTGAGTTTGATCTCGTTGAAATTGAGCCAATTGGTCTCATTATCTTTATTATAACTATCGTGATCCAGTTTTCCTGCATTTGGATCTTTACCGGAATGATCAGTGGTTACTTTTGCACGTGCCCATTCCTGTCCTGCATGAATCATGGTGATTCCCTGGCTTACAAATAAACTCAAAGCTCCTAATCTGGCTACCTTCAGTTCTTTTTTGGTGAGCTTAGTTGCAACTGACTTCTTTTTGTAAACTTTCTCTTTCTTAATTGGATCTAAAGCGATTCGAATGAAATCACCCAATGTGTACCCATCATGACTCTCGATATAATTCAATGAGTCTTTGGAACTATTAAAAAGACCTCGTTCAGCACTTTTTAAAGTCCCACGGATAAAATTTTCCAATGCAAAACGGGTTGAACTTTGGCTCCATTCTCCAAGTATAAAACCTTTATTGGAAATCGGGTCGTAGCCTTTAAATCCGTTTCGAATCCTATCATTCCAGGAAGCCCAGCCATGATCAGAAAATCCGGTTGGTTTATATTCACCACCCCAGGGCTCAGCGATTAAAACCACATCAGGATTTATCTTCTGAGCTTCTTCCTTAATCAAATCAATAGTTTCCCAATCAATAATACCGGCAAGGTCGAATCGGAAACCGTCAATATGATATTCGGTCATCCAATGTTTTATGGATTCTACAATCAGCTTTCTGGAATATTTTTTTTGCGTTTCGATATCATTACCAGTCCAGCTGTCATTTAAATACTGACCGAACTCATTGATTCTGAAATAATGCCCCTTATCCGTGTATTTCAGAGGATTGAGATCATATTGGGAAGCATGATTATAGACCACATCCAAAATAACGGATATTTCTTCTTTATGAAGCGCTTTAACCAATTCCTTCAATTCATCAGAGGCGGCATTGGTTCTTCCAATAACCTCTTTCTCATCCAATGTAGCATCGGAAGCATAAATCGTTTCAGGGGCAAAAAAGAAGGAAGTCATGTAGCCCCAGTAATTCCTCGAATAGGGATTCCATGTATTTATCAACCCCCCTTCAATTTTTTGGTTAAAGGGAGGCTCGTAGTAGGCAAATTTTTGCAGCGGGAGAAATTCCACTGCGTTAACCCCAAGGTTTTTCAGGTGATTAATCCCACCAACCTCAGCTTCACGGAAATCGTTATAAATCCCTTGAACATAGGTTTTAGCTGAAGGATGGGCGACCATATCTTTGATGTGCGTCTCATAAATGATCAAGTCTCTGGGGTCTTCAGGAGCCACAAAATCATCGCCTTCCCAGTCGAAGGTTTGTTCTTCAATAATCTTAGTCTTGGCAAACCCCAGATAGTGATTTCTGGAAGTAATGTGCCTGCTCCAGGGATCAGCAATTAAATGCTCAGTAGATTCAAAAAATAGAGATTCTTCCTTTTTGTGAAGAGAATACCCATACCATTTACCGATCAACTTGCTTGCTGTATGATGATAATTCCAGATTCCCTTTTCATCCTTAGCCATCTTAAATCGGGAGCCTGAAGTTTGCTCGTAATGATCAAAGACTTCCAGAATTACTTCATCGGCCTGAGGGGCAAATAACCTGAATAAAATCCCTTTTTCGAGAATAGTATACCCAAGCTGATAGTCATCAAACTGAAATTCTTTCACCGGAGCAGAAGGAGAGGTTAATGGCATATCAGGTTATGGTACTGCCCGGTTCGGCAGTCGTTTCAGCAAATTTAAGATTTCCTTCAGTGTCTTCAGCCATCAAAATCATGCCCTGGCTTTCAACCCCCATCAATTTCTTGGGAGCCAGATTAGCCACTACACATACTTTTTGTCCTTTCAGGGAGTCCATATCCACATGCTTGGCTATACCGGAAACGATCGTTCTTTTTTCCAGCCCCAAATCAACCTGAAGTTTAAGCAGTTTGTCAGATTTCTTGATTTTTTCTGCGGATAAGATTTCCCCGGCTCTTAAATCCAGCTTCATAAAATCCTCGAATCCGATATTCTCCTTTAACTTTGGGAATTTGGATGCCGGATCGTTTGCTGCTGCTCGTTCTTCCAATTTTTTAATCTGTTTATCTATTTCTGAGTCTTCAACTTTGTTAAATAAAACTTCGCCGACTTCAACCTGGATACCAGAAGAAAGCAAAGAATCTGTGATGTCAGTCCAGTTAAATTCCTTGTCTATTTTTAACTGACTCCTCAATTTCTTCATTGATGCAGGAAGTACAGGCTCCATCAACATAGAAAGGGCTGCGCAAATTTGGAGACTAACATGCAAAGTGTTATTACAAGCCTGAGGATTTTCATTCCTTGTTTTCCAGGGCTCGGTTTCTGTGAAATACTTATTTCCAGCTCTGGCCAGATTGATACTTTCAGCAATGGCTTCTTTAAATCGAAATGCTTCGTAAGCAGCTGTAACTTTTTCCTTTTGTTGAAGGATTGATTTCAGCGCTTCAGAATCTGTTTCAGAGGGATCAATCAGCTCAGGAACTTTGCCATCAGCGAATTTATCAGTAAAAGTAAGCGATCGGTTTACAAAATTACCTAATATGGCAGCCAGTTCGTTATTAACACGAGCCTGAAAGTCTTTCCAAGAGAAATCAGAATCTTTGCTTTCAGGAAGGGTAGAGCCAAGTGCATAACGCAATAAATCCGGTTCAAAATCTTCCAGATATTCATGCAGCCAAACAGCCCATCCACGGGAAGTAGATAATTTCTTTCCTTCCAGATTCAGAAACTCATTGGCTGGTACATTTGTGGGGAGTACGTAATCCCCGTGTTCCATCAATACAATCGGAAACATGATGCAATGGAATACGATATTATCTTTCCCGATGAAGTGATAAAGTTCCGTTTTTTCGTTTTGCCAATAATCTTTCCAATCATCCGGATTACCTTGCTCCTGAGCCCATTCTTTGGTGGCAGAAATGTATCCGATTGGAGCATCAAACCAGACATACAACACTTTACCTTTGGCTTCATCAAGAGGAACAGGAACACCCCAACTTAAATCGCGGGTTGCAGCGCGGTCTGATAGGCCGTCATTCAACCAACTCTTCACCTGACCCATTACGTTGGATTTCCATCCTTCACGGGTCTCCAGCCATTTTTCCAGTTTGGGTTGAACATCACCTAGAGGCATATACCAGTGCTCAGTTTCTTTCAATTCGGGAACTTCACCCGAAAGCGCACTTATTGGATTGATCAATTCAGTAGGAGAGAGCGAGGTACCGCAATTCTCACATTGATCGCCATAGGCTTCAGGAAAGCTACAATTGGGGCACGTTCCTTTCACATATCGATCAGGTAGAAACATGTCTGACTTAGCATCATATAGCTGCTGCTCGGTTTTCTTTCTGAAAAAACCTTTCTCATTCAAATGAGTGAAAATTTCCTGGGAATTCTCATGGTGAACTTTTGAACTGGTCCGCCCATAGTAATCGAAAGAGATTCCAAAGTCTTCAAACACTTTCTTATTCATCTCATGATATCGATCTACAATATCCTGAGGAGAAACGCCTTCTTTTTCGGCTGCTATGGTGATTGGAACACCGTGTTCGTCTGATCCGCAAATATAAACGACATCATCTCCAACAAGGCGTTTGTAACGAACATATAAATCTGCGGTTAAATACGCTCCGGCTAAGTGTCCTAAATGCAGTGGTCCGTTTGCATAGGGAAGTGCCGATGTAACTAAAATTCTCTTTTTATCTGCCATCTGTAAACTAAAATCCTTTTATAAGCCCCGAAGATAAACAAAGGGGAAGAGAATTTTGAATGCTGAATTGAGGAATTTTGAATTAGTTTTTAACATTCCCGAGGAGCTTTTGCGACGAAGTGATCTCAGCGTCTCCATATCGAGATTGCTTCGCTAAGCTTGAAAGTTTGAATCTGTCTGACGGCTTGAGTTCGTCTGACAGGTAAGAGCAACCCATGAGTTCTGGACTTCAACCTCCATCAGACCGCCTAGAGCGTTCGGATGGAGGGAGGACTGAAAACCGAGAGTTATCTAATTCAATAAAGAGTAGTCATTCCCACGAAGGCTGCGCCAAGGGCATCACTTCAGGAGAATCCAAAATTCGATTAGACCACACCTGATTTAACTAGTTCCAGATCCCTGCCTTCGCAGGGATGAATCTATATCATGGATAGAAATAACTTGCTTCAAAGCTTAGTGGAATTCCGATCCACCAGTAAATAAGCAAAAAGATCGTCCATGTTATTCCGAAGATTATAGAATAAGGAAGCATCATCGAAATAAGTGTTCCAATACCAGTGTTCTTCACGTAGCGTTGACAGAATACGACCACTAAAGGAAAATATGGCAGGAGAGGAGTGATGATATTCGAAACGGAATCGCCTACCCGATACGCTGCCTGGGTTAAATCAGGAGAAATCCCAAGTTGCATGAGCATCGGTACAAAAATAGGAGCAATTAAAGCCCATTTAGCTGAAGCAGAACCTACTAGCAGGTTTACCGAACCACTGAGTATGATAATGCCAACAATAGTTATCTGAGCAGGAAGATCAAGAGATTGAAGGAAATTAGCTCCTTTTAGAGCTACCAATAATCCAATATTAGAACTTGAAAAGGCATCAATAAAGAGTGCACAGAAGAAAGCCATTACAATATAATAACCCATGCTTTGCATAGATTTGGTCATATTATCGATCATATCTTTAGAGGTAGTGTACTTTCCTGATGCAATTCCATAAACAACACCTGGAATCAACAGGAAGACAAAGATCAAAGGAACAATAGCCTGCATTAAAGGTGCATTGAATGAAGTCAATGACATAACCTCAGGATTGATCATGTCAGGTCCACGGAGAGCAGAACTTTCCGGAATAGCCCAGATTATTAATCCAACTAAACCAATCATCATAGCTCCGAGTCCCATCCAAAAAGCTTTACTTTCTTTATCTGAAACCTTCTCCATTTTAGGCATTTCCTCTTCATCACCATCTACAACAGAAGAAGCTAATCTCGGCTCTACAATTTTGTCCGTTACAAACCATCCAACGGATACAATCAAGAGAGAAGAGATTCCTGTGAAGTAAATATTATTCAACGGATTTAAAGCAATTTCAGGATCCAGAATTCGTGCAGCTTCCAAAGTGAAGCTCATGATAAGTGGATCAATCGCAGAAGGAATGAAATTGGCAGCGAATCCACCACTTACTCCTGCAAAAGCAGCGGCTATTCCAGCCAGAGGGTGTCGACCTGCAGCGTAGAAAATTACTCCACCTAAAGGAATTACAAGAATATATCCTGCATCTGCAGCAGTGTGACTCACAATTGCAATGAGAACCAACATTGGAGTGAGTAGAAACTTTGGAGTAACATTCAGGAGTTTCTTTAACCCTGCATCAATCCATCCGGAGTTTTCAGCAACCCCAACGCCAAGCATGGCTACCAAAACAATCCCTAATGGAGCGAAACTGGTAAATGTGGTGGTCATTGTAGCAAAGAAGTTTGCCAAAGCCGTTCCGGTAAGCAGATTGTTAACCGAAAGTTCGGCTCCTGTAAGCGGATGGACTTCTCCAAAATCAATGGGAGCAAGAATAGCAGAGAGTATCCATACGAATACCATCAGGTAAAAGAATAGTATAGCCGGGTCAGGAAGTTTATTTCCTGCTTTCTCTATTTTATTTAGAAATATATTGAAGAATGAGTTTGAAGCTTGCCCTGATGTCATAATATCCTTTTTTAAAGTTTCGGCTTAAAATACTCTGATTCTGACTTTTGGCAATAGCCTTTTTAAAAATGAAAATGATGATTTAAAACTTTCACCATAATTTTTCGAGCAGAGCATACAACATCACGCCCGCAGCAACCGAAACATTGAGAGAATGTTTTTGTCCGAATTGAGGGATAGAAATAAACTCATCTATGAACGGGAGTATATCGTCATCAATCCCGGTTACTTCATTTCCCATAATTAAACAGAGTTTTGGATGAGCTTTGGCATCAAAATCAGGAAGAGGAACACTATTCGTGGTTTGTTCCAATCCTACCAGCATATAACCCTCTTTTTTTAGAGAAGAGCACATGGCTTCTACATCGTCCCACCCAGACCATTTCACAAACTCCTCAGCCCCGATGGCTGTTTTATTGATTTCAGGCCGGGGAGGACGTGGCGTATATCCTGATAACAGCAACTCAGAAACCCCAAAAGCATCGCAGGAGCGGAAGGTAGAGCCTACATTATGGAGACTCCGAATATTGTGGAGAATTACCTTTACTTCACTTAACCCTGAAGGAGGAGATTGAGTAAGGTTTTCTTCGAGTATTTCTTTGGTAGTAAGTTTTCGGGGCATAAATCTTTTTTCTAAAGATATATAATCTTACGACCTGTTGTCATTTCTATAGATATAGCACAATTAAACAAGCGAAGGGTTTTAATCCTTCGCATTAAGGTAAGGCAACAAATTTTTAATTCTGTTTCTGTAAAACCTTTCAATCGCTTGCAAATACTCCTATAATTGCGCTCCTAGAAAACTCCTATGCAAAAAGAACCACGAAAAGCAGCGCTCGCCTTTATTTTTATTACTGTTCTGATTGATGTCACCGGCCTGGGAATCATCATCCCGGTAATTCCCGCTTTGATTATGGAGTTAACAGGAGAAGGCATCGGCAAGGCTGCTCTATACGGAGGCTGGTTAATGTTCTGCTATGCCTTCATGCAGTTTATGTTTGCTCCTGTTATCGGGGGGTTGAGTGATCGCTTTGGTCGTCGACCGGTTTTGCTACTCTCGCTTGCAGGTTTTGGAATTGACTATATCGTTACTGGTTTTGCGCCTACTATTTACTGGCTGTTTGGTGCTCGTATTGTTGCCGGAATTACCGGGGCAAGTATCACCACTGCCAGCGCTTATATTGCAGATATTTCATCCCCCGAAAAACGGTCACAGAATTTCGGATTGATAGGAGCTGCTTTTGGATTGGGATTTATCATTGGGCCGGTAATAGGAGGTTTATTAGGGGAATTAGGCTCCAGGGTTCCATTCTTTGCTGCGGCCGGACTGACTTTTATCAATTGTCTTTACGGTTATTTTGTTCTACCTGAATCTCTTCCAAAAGAAAAGAGGCGGGCTTTTGACTGGAAAAGAGCAAATCCAATTGGCTCACTTAAACAGATACGAAAATTCCCAACTATTTCGGGTTTAGTGGCAGTATTCTTCTTGTTGTACCTATCTCATCACGCCACTCAAAGTACCTGGACTTATTACACCATGGACAAATTCGACTGGGATGAAGCCATGGTTGGAATTTCTTTGGGAATCGTAGGCTTTTGTGTGGCAATTGTACAAGGAGGGTTAACACGAATGGTAATTCCTAAAATTGGAGAGGTGAAATCAGTCTATCTGGGGCTTATTTTCAGTACGCTTGGGTTTATTGGCTTTGCATTTTCTCCTACTGGTGCCATTTTGCTTGCAATTATATTTCCATTCGCTTTAGGTGGATTTTCAGGTCCTGCTCTTCAGGGAATTATTGCCAATGAAGTTGATGATAATCAACAAGGTGAATTACAGGGAGCACTTACTAGCCTGATAAGTTTTACCGCTATATTTGGGCCTCCATTAATGACTGGATTATTTGGTTATTTCACTTCAGATGGAGCTCCATTTATATTTCCGGGAGCACCTTTCTTTACTGGAGCACTACTAACATTTTCCGCATTGATCTTTGCAGTCAAAATTCTTGGGTTTAAGTCACCTCAAAATATTTCCTCGCACTGAATTTTAAGTGGTGTTCAAAAAATTAGAAAAACAACCATTATAACCGTATTTTCAAATCGTACACATTAAGCATCCCACATTGGCGGAATGCTTTTTTTATTTAATGAAATTGAAGAAAAGACTAAGGAAATGAGCAACATCCAATATTTATCACAAGAAGGCTACGACAAGCTGGATGCAGAATTAAAAGATTTAAAAACCCGTGGAAGAAGAGAAATTGCAGCTGATATCGCAGAAGCTCGTGCAAAAGGGGACTTGAGTGAAAATGCGGAGTACGACGCAGCTAAAGAAGCTCAGGGACACATGGAAGATCGCATTACTAAGCTGGAAGACATCCTGGCAAATGCACGAATACTGGATGCCAAAGATTTAGATTTGAGTCAGGTTAGGGTGCTTACAAAGGTAACCATCCTGAATAAAAAGATGGGCAAAGAGATGACTTATACGTTGGTTTCTCCGAACGAAGCAGACTTTGCTAAAGGTAAAATATCGGTAGATTCTCCAATTGGAAAAGGATTACTGGGCAGGAAAATTGGTGATGTTGCCGAAATTCAGGTTCCAGCCGGAAAGCTTGAGCTTGAAATCAAAAAGATTGAAATCTAAAATTGCATAAAGGCTTTCATGAAAAAGCTTATTGATGTGTATGTTTACCGGGTGAGGAAGGGGAAGCCGGAGTTCCTTTTGTTTCTTCGTTCCGCAAAAAAAATATACGCGCATCAGTGGCGAATGATTGGCGGAAAAGTTAAAGAGGGAGAGAAATACTGGGAAGCAGCACTTCGTGAGTTAAAAGAAGAGACCGGGCTCATTCCAGATGAATTCTGGGCCATTCCATCCATTAATACTTTTTATGAAGCTAAAACCGATCAAATACACCAAATCCCCGCTTTTGCCGTTGCCCTTGATGAAGAAGTAATTCCCGAATTGGATGACGAACATACTGAATACCGCTGGATTTCTATTGACGAGCTCGATTCGTACCTTTCATGGCCGGAACAAAAACGGCTCATCCGGCTTACATATAACCTGCTTGTGAACGATCAAATATTACCTGAGTGGCGCATTTCCATTCCTTAAAAACATGTTTTTTTCTTTTCTTTTTTGGGATGAGTACCCTTCAACTCTTAGCCCAGGATGACCCGTATACATTTACTTTTGCCCCTGATCTTTGGTACAATGATGTGGATGGAATCCGTGTGGGAGTTCGAACACTGGGAGAAGTAGAAGGTACATTTAAAGACGGCCCACATAGGCTAGATGCCGGTGTTTGGATAGGAACCTGGCTTCCTGAACTTCCGGTTTCCTACTACCTTTCATTTACTGAACCCATTAAAGCGATATCGGATTATGGAAATGAAGGGAGCATTCAAATCATAAGTAGTATTCGTGATGGCTACTCTGCCCATAGGTTACAGTTCAATAAACGCTGGCAGCCAGAATTTGATGAATATGAGCATACAGAGCTGTCTATCTATTTATCACAGGAAAAGCTCATTGAACCGGAATACAGGCAATACGCCCAGCTTTGGCAACAGGAATGGAAAACCCTTTTGGGAGCCGGGTACACGGTTAGCAGAAACCCGGTAGTTGGACGGTTTTTCGGGTTTTTCAGAGTTGAACAAAACCTTAACAAAGCATCAGGCAGTTTCACAACCGGATCCATTGAACTTATCCAGCGAATAAATCTGAGTGAGAATTTTAAAGTAAGAGTAAGAGGTTTTTTCGGATATAATAGTAGTAAATCATCTCCTGAGTATGGTTTTTTAAGTAGCATGGAATCTCCACAATATTGGATTAACAGAGGTGTTCCAAGATCAAAAGGTAGTATTCCTCAGCCATGGTTTGGGAACGGGATTTTCCAAATTGGAGGTGGAGCAAATCTAAGGGGATATTTAAAAAGAGATATTCGCGAACTGGAAGCGGGGGGAAGTCCGTTTTATGAATCAATCTCAGCGCTAAATACGGAAATTGAATATCCAAACCCTCTAAATACCCTGATAAAAAAGATTTCAATTATTGGAGACTTGGTTGAGCTCAGAAGTTACCTTTTTGCAGATATTGGGATTCCCATTCAGGAAAAGGAAGGGGGAACCGTAATTTCAACTCAACTAACCAGTCTTTTTGCTGATGCAGGAACCGGTCTTCAGTTTTCTGTAAACATTCCTGATTATTTAGGTAAAGACCGTGGGTTTTTTATCCGATACGATATTCCATTTTGGTTATCTGACCCATCCGGTTCTGAATCAAAATTTGCATTTCGACAGTTAATTGGACTTGGTGCCATAATTTCTTTTTAAGTCATGAAGATTCTCGTAATAAATTGCGGTAGTTCATCCATTAAGTATCAACTTATTGATTCTGAACAAAAAGAAACGCTTTGTAAAGGATTAGTTGAACGAATTGGTGCAGTTACTTCAATTATTAAGCAGGAGTTTAAAGGTGAGAAGGCGGTAAAGAAATCAATGGCCATCGATAACCACGCGGTAGCACTAAAAGTGATTATGGAGCTGTTACTCGAAGCTGATAACGATTATCTACACTCTCTGAATGAAATTGAAGCAGTAGGCCATAGAGTAGTGCATGGTGGAGAAACCTTCAAAGACTCAGTTCTTATTGATGAAGATGTGGAAGAAGCCATTGAACATGCTTTTGATATTGCTCCACTTCATAATCCTCCGAATCTGCAGGGAATCAGAGCAGCAAAAAAACATTTACCGGATGTGCCTCATGTAGCTGTTTTTGATACTGCATTTCATCACTCAATTCCTCAGCATGCTTATTTGTATGGAATCCCAAACCGGTTGTACCGCAGGTATAAGATTCGAAAATACGGTTTTCATGGGACATCGCATTATTACGTAAGTCGGCAGTATTACAAACTTTCTGGTAAATCTAAACAAGGTTCAAAGATTATAACTTGTCATTTAGGGAATGGCGGGTCTATTACCGCGATAAAAGATGGAGATTCCTACGATACCAGTATGGGATTTACACCATTGGAAGGTTTGGTTATGGGAACACGAAGTGGGGATATTGATCCGTCTATCTTATTCTACCTCATAGAGAAAGAAGAATTATCTTTGGCGAATGTTCATGCGCTTCTAAATAAACATAGTGGGTTGCTTGGATTGAGTGGATATGCAGCAGATATGCGCGATTTAATAGAAGAAGCTGAAGATGGAGATCGCCGTTGTAAAGAAGCGATTGATGTATTCTGTTATCGGGCAAAAAAATATATCGGATCTTATATAGCAGCACTTAATGGTGTTGATGCCATTATTTTCACAGGAGGGATAGGTGAGAACGCTCCAAAAATCCGTGAACAAATTCTTTCCGAAATGGATGGTCTGGGTGTAAAAGTTGATTCGATCAGGAACTATAATCTTCCCGAAAACCAAAAGATTAATTCGGAAGACTCAAATACTGAAATTTACGTTATCCCGACGAATGAAGAATTAGTAATAGCTATAGATGCAACAAAAATTGCTATTGCATCAAAACAAACTCCCTGGGCTTGATGAAATCAACCATTATTAAATCCGCGATGTTGATTCTGCTGCTTTTAAGCACAGCATGCTCAAGCTCTAAATGGGTAGTTGAAAATCAATACGAAACAGATCTCAATGATTTTGAACTATTAAGCTCAACACGGTTTCTGGAGCGTTCATCTTTCCCAACACCAAATTCTCCGATTATTGCTTTTCAACTCAAAGCGAGCAACACTTTCGAGTATACTCAAAGGGTTAAAACTGACAGGTATATCCAACAGTACAGGCCAACCTGGAAATCGGTTTTGTTAGGATTGGCTGGAGTTGGTGTTGCTACTACTGCGGCTCTCACGGTTGCAAATAACGATTCTGAGAATACGGTAAGTCGAAATATCCTGTATGGAACAGCCGGATTTATCACATTGAGTTCTTTTTTAAATATGAAGCCTGTTGGCGAGGCCACTCCAACCGGAGAAAGCAGGCTACTTCGGAAAACAGGTAGCGTTGAGGAAACTGAAATTGTAACGGCTACTCCCGGGCCTGATATTAGGGCGACCTATTCTATTTTTCACAGGGATGAGATTTTAATTGGTGAAAAGGAAATTGATGCTGTTAATTCAACCTATTCTATTAATTTAATCGAAGACTTAAACCCAGAGGTTTTTGAATACGATAGCAGTGATGCCATTGAACTCGAAGTCTACTTCAATAATGAAACTTATACCGAGGTTATTCCCCTCAAAAATATCTTCGAGAGTTTTGCGGTTGTTTCAAGTCAGGTAACCGCCTTGCGAGATGAACCGGAACTCAATTCCAGAAATATTCTTACTGATCTGGCTTTTGGTAGTCAGATGAAACTGGTTGAAGAAGACAGCCTTTGGTATAAGGTGCTTTATGGTATTTCTGAAACCTGGATTTCTAAAACAGATGCCTATCCGATCTGGAGACCTTCAGAATTTGCTTCTCAACTTTCAATCATCGCAATACCCAACATCCCATTTGGCAATGTTGATGTAGAAAGTAATATCCCAACCCTAAGAACTAATAATGACAGCACCTTTGTTTTTATGCTTTCTAATGGTCAGTATCAGGGAGAATACTCGGAGAGGACGTATGCTGAACGTGATCTTCGTTTGATGGAAGAGTATTTCCAGAGTGCGTTGGGTATACCTGCCGAAAATATAGATAAAGCCATTAATATCGACTCCCGGCAAAGATTAAGTCTTGCCTACGGTCGATTCGCGAATAAACTCCGCCGCCCTCAGAAACTATTGATTGTATATGTTTCCGGTTATGCGATGTCTACTGAAAGGGGAGAAACAGAAATTATTTCAACTGAGCCTAGTCAGTTTCAAAATATAAACCTGAATTCGTTATTGAGAGGACTATCAGGTCTGCCTGTTGAAGAAATCATGGTGATAAACGATCTGGATTATATCAATTCAGAAAATGAGCGCAGTGGTCTTAATGAATCACTGGCACAGGTTGTATTAGATAATAACAGCAATTCGATCATCATTTTTGGAGCAACTGAAAATCAACGTTCCAGAGACTTCTCGGTCGCGAACGGAGATCAGAAAAGGCACAGTATCTTCACCTATTATATCGCAGACGCTATGAAAAACCAGGAAGGAACAGTTTCAGGTATTATTAATCATCTGCAACGTAATGTTGATTATACCTCCCGAAGACTTCACAATCGGCCTCAGAATGTAATTTATTTCGGGGATACGAGTATTAGCCTCGTTGACTGATGGGTTTAGTCTATATCTCTCTTAGTGTAGGTTGTTCACTTGCAATCGCTCATTTTCTCAAAGCTGCGGAAAGTTCAAAGAGCAGAGTTCTGAATGTTCTTTCAATCAATTACCTGATTGCTGCTTCCATTAGTTTTTTTATCACTGATGATCCTCTAATAAGCATTCCGGAACTTCCCACTCAGATCTTACCCCTAGCCATTTTTTTGGGAGTTATTTTCATAGCAAACCTATTCGTATACAGTGCTTCGCTTAATAAAATAGGAATGGGAATCAGTATCGCCGCAATGCGAATGTCGCTGGTTATACCAATCGCTGTAAGTCTCTTAATGTATGGAGAATCAATTTCAGGCATTAAGTACGCTGGAATAGCGCTTGTTTTTATTTCATTGTATTTGCTGCTTCCTAAGCTAAAGATCAATCAATCCCGGGTATCTGTTGATTTTATTTTTCCGATACTCCTTTTCATTATGACTGGCATAGCAGATACTTCCCTTAAAGTGTTCGAAAGGGAGTTTGCAGGATTTCTGTCTGAGTACACTTTTCTTGGGCTGATTTTCTTTTCTTCTTTTTTGCTTGGGATGGCAGTTCTCACATATAAAAAGGAACTACGTTTCTCAAAGAAAGAAATTTTCTATGGGATAATCATAGGAGTGGTTAACCTTTACTCTTCATTTTTCTTAATTTTAGCGCTCAAAGAAATGCAGGGTTCCATCGTATTTTCCATAGCTAATGTAGCGAATGTTCTACTTGGAGCATTGATAGGATTCATTGTTTGGAAAGACACGCTCTCAGCAAAACAAAAAGCGGGATTGATACTCGCATTAATCTCCATTTTGATATTGATCTAAACACATGCGAATAACCGAAGACATCCGCCAAAAAGCAGCATCGTTAAAAAAAACGATTGTATTACCAAGGTCTTCAGATGAACGGGTTATCAAAGCAGCTGAGTTTCTTACCAAAGAAAAAATCTGTGAAGTTGTTCTTATTAAGAATGCTGAAGCTCTGGTTAATGAAGGAATTCGGGCTGTTGATCCTTCATACAGTGAGAAACTGGATGATTACTCCGCTTCATTTTTTAATAAAAGAAAACACAAAGGAATAACTGAGGCTCAGGCTAAAGAAGTTTTGCAAGATCCGTTATTCTTCGCTGCTTCTATGGTAGCTGAAGGAGACGCGGATGGATGTGTGGCTGGCTCAGTTTCCACCACGGGGGATGTCCTTAGGGCAGCAATACAAACAATTGGACTAAAAGCTGGTTCAAATGTGGTTTCCAGCATTTTTTTAATGAGTTTTGAAGACGGAAGGGTATTCTCTTACGGCGATTGCGCTGTGGTTCCGTATCCAACAGCCGAACAACTGGCAACAATTGCAGTAGATTCTGCGGCTTCTCATAAAGCCTTAACTGGTGAAGAGCCTAAAGTTGCTATGCTTTCCTTTTCAACGAAAGGAAGTGCCCGACACGAACGAGTTGATTTGGTTGAGCAAGCACTTGAACTAGCCAGAGAACAGAATCCATTGCTAAAAGTTGATGGTGCGTTACAATTTGATGCGGCCCTGATTGATTCCATTGGTAAACGAAAAGCTCCCGGATCGGAAGTAGCTGGAAATACAAATGTTTTTATTTTTCCGAATCTGGATGCAGGTAACATTGGATATAAAATTACCGAACGTCTGGCCGGAGCAACCGCAACGGGCCCGGTAATTCAGGGACTTGCAAAACCTATGATGGATTTATCCCGTGGATGCAGCTGGGAAGATATTGTAAACACAAGCTGCGTAGCGGCTTTATTGAGTGAATAAAAATTCAAATTATTTTATGTCATCCTGAGGCAACTGCCGAAGGCATTCCTTCGGAAGATCCAAGATCTGTAAAAATCTTAAACGTTATTTAATAAAGAGATAGATCAAAGGGATAATCTCGACAGATGCTGAATCAAGTTCAGCATGACAACTTAAAAATCGCATAGATGAAATTATACCCATTAAAATTCAAACCAATACTCAAAGACAAAATCTGGGGTGGGGAAAAGCTCGGTAGCATACTCGACAAACCCATTGGAGACTCTAAAATCTGTGGTGAAAGTTGGGAAATATCCGGAGTTGATGGAGATATATCGGTAGTATCAGAAGGTTCGCTGGAAGGAAAGAACCTTGTTGAACTCATAGATGAGTTTAAGGGTGATTTGGTAGGGGAAAAGGTCTATCAAAAATTCGGAAACAAATTCCCATTGCTCATCAAATTTATTGATGCCAATGATGATCTGTCCATTCAGGTACATCCCGATGATGAATTAGGGATGAAACGTCACAATTCTTTTGGAAAAACTGAGATGTGGTATGTAGTAGATGCTGAGAAAGGCGCAACCTTAATTTCAGGTTTCAATAAACAAACCAGTAAAGAGGAATACCTGGAAGTATTTGAAGCCGGGAGATTAACCGATATTCTGAACAGGGAGGATGTACATAATGATGATGTTTTCTTTCTACCTGCCGGGCGTGTTCATACGATTGGCAAAGGGTTACTCATCGCCGAAATCCAGCAGACTTCGGATATCACCTACCGTATCTATGATTTTGACAGAGTGGATGCAAACGGAGTAGGGCGGGAGTTACACGTGGAAGAAGCGGTAGATGCCATCGATTATAATTATTACGATGAATATAAAACTCAGTATGATCAAACAGCTAAAGAAGCTGAAATTGGTCTTAGTCAGTATTTTATAACCAATCGTTTGTTAGTTGAGGAATCCATCTCAAGAAATTATTCTACATTTGATTCTTGTACCATTTTAATGGTTTTAGAAGGAGAGGGCACCTTGGAGTTTGATAGAGGCTCTGTTTCTTACAAACTCGGTGATTCTATTCTTGTGCCAAGTAACTTATCAGAAATTAACTTAAAAGCCGGTTCAAAAAGCAAGTTATTAGAAGTTATGATCCCTTAAAGGAAAAATATGCCTTACGTAAATATTAAAATCACCAATGATGGTGTTACAAAAAAACAAAAAGAGCAGATTGTTAAAGATGTTACTCAATCACTTGTTAACACTTTAGGTAAAAAGCCTGAGCATATTCATATCGTAATTGATGAGGTAGAACTGGATAATTGGGGCTTTTCTGGAATGCTTACATCAGATTATCTAAAATCTGGTAAATAGATTGTCTGCTATTGTACTTCTAAATCTATCCACTCAATAACAATTCTCAATCACACTTCATTTAGTTCTGAGGACTAGATTTTGTATCTTTGGACGGAATCTAAATAAGCCTGTAAATCGTTGAACGAAGTAGCATTAAAGACGGTTTACAACAATGAATTTAAAGCACAATTAAACAGACGTTAATGAGCGAAGAATTAAGCGATGAAGTAAAAGCTCTGGAATCGATGATCGGTGAAGAATATAAGTATGGTTTCACCACAGATGTTGAGTACGAAGAGTTTCCAAAAGGGATTAGCGAAGAGATAGTTCGTGAGCTTTCTGCACGTAAAAATGAACCGGAATGGATGACTGATTTCCGAGTGAAAGCATATCATTCCTGGAAAGAAATGGAAGAGCCAACCTGGTTTAATGCTACGTACAAGAAACCGGATTTTGAAAACATGCTTTACTACTCGGCTCCAAAGAAAAAGCCGCAGTTGGATAGCATGGACGATGTAGATCCTAACATCCGTGAGACCTACGAAAAACTTGGGATCCCTTTGGAGGAGCAAAAAATGCTCGCAGGCGTCGCCGTTGATGCCGTTTTTGATAGCGTTTCTATCTTCACCTCATTCAAAGAAAAGTTAGCCGAAGCAGGTGTAATTTTCTGCTCAATGTCTGAAGCAATTCAGGATCACCCGGAACTTGTGAAGAAGTATATGGCTTCTGTAGTGCCGGTTCGAGACAATTTCTATTCTGCTTTGAATTCAGCAGTATTCTCAGATGGATCTTTCTGTTTTATCCCAAAAGGTGTGAAATGTCCGATGGAGCTTTCTACTTATTTCCGTATCAATAATATGGATTCAGGTCAGTTTGAAAGAACACTCATAGTAGCCGAAGAAGGTGCAAGCGTAAGTTACCTTGAAGGCTGTACAGCTCCTATGTATGATGAGAATCAGTTGCACGCTGCTGTTGTTGAATTAGTTGCTCTTGATAATGCAGATATCAAATATTCCACCATTCAGAACTGGTATTCCGGTGATGAGAACGGAAAAGGCGGTATCTACAATTTTGTTACCAAACGTGGTATCTGTAAAGGTAGAAATTCGAAGATTTCATGGACTCAGCTTGAAACCGGCTCAGCCGTTACTTTGAAATACCCAAGTGTAATTCTTCAGGGTGATAATTCAATTGGAGAGTTCTACTCAGTGGCTGTAACTACCAAAATGCAGCAAGCAGATACGGGTACAAAAATGATTCACCTTGGGAAGAATACCAAGAGTACCATTATCTCAAAAGGTATTTCAGCCGGACGTTCGAACAATAGCTACCGGGGTGAAGTTAAAATCGGTAAGAAAGCACATGGATCTAAAAATTATTCCGTGTGTGATTCTATGCTAATCGGGCAGGAATGCGGAGCGCATACGTTCCCTTATATTTCATCTGAAAACCCTACCAGTAGCGTAGAACATGAAGCGACAACTTCACGAGTAGGTGAAGAACAGATTTTCTATCTGATGCAACGCGGAATCAGTGAACAGGATGCTATATCCATGATCATCAATGGATTTGTAAAAGATGTATTGAAAGAGTTGCCTCTTGAATTTGCAGTAGAAGCCAATAAACTTCTTGATGTGAAGCTCGAAGGTAGTGTTGGGTAGAGTAAACTCCCTCTGGTGTTGTCATTCCGGGCTTAACCCGGAATCTGTGAGGAATCGACATCAGTACACTACAGATCCTGAATCCTCCGAAGGAGTGCCTTCGGCAAAGTTCAGGATGACGACAAATAAAGAAATTAAATATCAAAAAAGACAAAAGAAGACGTGTTAGAAATCAAAAATTTACATGCCTCAGTTGAAGGCGAAGACATTGAAATCTTAAAGGGTGTAAACCTGAAAGTAAACGCCGGTGAAATCCATGCCATCATGGGGCCGAACGGAAGTGGTAAAAGTACGCTTTCCAAAGTGGTTTCCGGTCACCCTGAATATGAAGTAACTGAAGGCGAAATCCTGTTTGAAGGGGAAGACATCACCGAAATGGATGCAGATGAAAGAGCCCATCTTGGCTTATTCCTTGCCTTCCAGTACCCGGTTGAAGTTCCCGGCATCACTAACAAAACGTTACTCCGCGAAGCTTATAATACCATCGCACGAGCAAACGAGCGTGAAGAATTAGATCCTCTTGAATTTGAAGATTATATCGAAGGTAAATTGGATGTAATCGAAATGAAAGATGAGTTTCTAAGCCGTTCAATCAATACCGGATTTTCTGGTGGAGAGAAGAAGAAAAATGAGATTTTCCAGATGGCAGTACTCGATCCTAAGCTTTCTTTCCTCGATGAAACCGATTCAGGCTTGGATATTGATGCTCTTAAAATCGTATCGGATGGAGTTAATAAAATTGCTAACGAAGAAAAAGCAATTGTGATGATTACTCACTACCAGAGATTACTTAATTATATAAAGCCTGACTTTGTACATGTAATGATGGATGGAAAAATCATCAAATCAGGAGGCATTGAACTTGCCGAATCACTTGAAGCAAATGGCTACGACGAACTACAAAAAGAACTTGCATTAAACGGGGCTCAGTAATGAGTGAGGTATTACAGAAAGAAACATTGTTATCGTACATAGGAGGAGAAGTAGAGCCTAAAGGCACTTCGATCTCAATTCGTGCGATAAATGAACGTGGAAGAGTTGCTCTCGAGGAAACTTCTTTTCCTACCAAAAAAGACGAAGAGTGGAGATTTATAGACCTGAAGTCTATCACGAAAAACACTTTCGTTTCTGTTGACGAAGCCGGAACTAAAGAACTGGGTGATATTTCTGGTCACTATCTTCCGGAGGCAATGAACACCCGATTGGTGTTCGTAAATGGTGAGTACAATGAGGAATTGTCCTCGATTTCTGATCTCCCGAATGGAGTGATTGTAGGTAATCTTGCAAACTACGCTGATCACGATTCGGTGAAGTCTTATTTGGGAACCATTACGAATTACGAAGACGATGTGTTTGCTCCATTTAACGATGCCGCATTTTCTGACGGAACCTTTATTCACATTCCTGAAGAAACAGTTGTAGAAGCACCGATTCATATTCTGAATGTGTTTACAGATGCAGAAAAAGCTTTTTATGCTACTCCGAGATTACTGTATGTCGGAGAGATGTTTTCGAAGTCCACCATTATTGAGGAGCATATTGGACTCGCTGATAATATTTATTTGAATGTGCCGGTGACTGAATTCAAGATGTTTACGGGCTCAAATGTACATCATGCCAGAATCCAAAGAGACTCCAAGCAGGCATCTCACGTATCGCGACCAATCGCTACTCTTGATAAGAATGCAGAGTATCATTCCTATACCATTTGTTTAGGTGCAAAACTGTTCAGAAACGAACCTCGGGTAATTCAGAATGCAGAAGAAGTGGATTTTACAGTAGATGGATTGGTTTTGATTGATGGTGATCAGATAGCCGATACACATTCTATTATGGATCACCGTTATGCACATGGGAAAAGTCATCAGTTGCACAAATGTGTGGTAAATGACAGCGCACACTCTATCTTCAACGGTAAGATTTTTGTAGCTAAAGACGCGCAGAAGATTGATTCTTTTCAGGAAAACAGGAACCTGTTGCTGTCTGAAGATGGAAAAGTAAATACGAAACCTCAGCTGGAAATTTTTGCGGATGATGTGCTTTGTTCGCATGGTGCAACTATTGGCCAACTTCAGGATGAAGAGGTATTCTATCTTCAAAGCCGTGGTTTGACTGAGCAGAAATCACGTGAACTACTCGTATATGCTTTTGCGCTCGAAAGTGTGGAAAGCATGGAAGTGGATTCTGTAGAAAAATTACTTCTTGATGAAGTGATTAAATACACGAACCGAGATGATAAGTAATTGAAATTTTGAAAACCTGTCTCCCTTTGGAGGGAGACAGATTATCCGTTTACGGATGATCAGAGGGAGGACGCAATGACAACGAGTGCCTTAATCGTCCTCTCCCTGAGCCAAAACAAGTTTTGACTCTATCCCTCCCCGAGGAGGGACACAAAAAACACAATGACCCAAATCAATACAGACATACCAACCAACATTAACTGGGGCGAAATACGCGCCCAGTTCCCCGTTCTCAATCAGGAGGTAAACGGAAAGAGATTGGTATATCTGGATAATGGGGCAAGCAGTCAGATGCCTCAGGTTGTTGTTGATCGGATTAATACTTACCACTCCCGTGAGCACGCAAATGTACATCGGGGAATACATTCACTCAGTCAAAATGCTACAGATGCTTTCGAAGCAACACGTGAAAAGGTTAAGAAACTAATCAATGCCTGCTATCAGGAAGAGGTTATTTATACTACCGGTACCACAGATTCTATCAATTTGGTGGCAAATAGTTATGGTCGTACCCATTTCAAGGAAGGTGATGAAATTATTGTTACTGAGATGGAGCATCACGCTAATATTGTACCCTGGCAAATTGTAGGTGAGCAAACCGGAGCAAAGTTGAAAGTCATTCCTATGAATGAAAGTGGAGAGCTGATCATGGAAAAATTCTATGAGTTGCTTTCTGAGAAAACGAAATTCGTTTCCGTTATTCATGTTTCCAATGCACTAGGGACTATCAATCCGGTTAAAGAAATTATTGAAGCGGCGCATAAGCGTAATATCCCGGTGCTAGTAGATGGTGCGCAGGCAGTTCCTCATTCCAAAGTAAACGTGCAGGATCTGGATGCTGATTTCTATGCCTTCTCGGCTCACAAAATGTGTGGTCCTACCGGATTCGGTATTTTATATGGAAAGAAAGAATTGCTCGATGCTATGCCTCCATATCGTGGTGGTGGAGATATGATCGACAAGGTTACCTTTGAGAAAACAACCTGGAATGAGCTCCCTCATAAATTTGAAGCCGGAACACCACCAATTGCAGCGGGAGTTGGACTTGGAACCGCTGTTGATTATCTAAATTCCATCGGAATGGATAATATTGCGGATCGTGAAGCTGAGCTGGTTAACTACGCTACCGAGAGATTAAGTAAGATTGAAGGACTTCGAATCATTGGGACAGCACATGAAAAAGCATCTGTGATTTCTTTCTTACTGGATGGAATACATCCATCTGATGCAGGTACTATACTTGACAAAGAAGGGATTGCGGTTAGAACCGGACATCATTGTGCTCAACCTGTGATGGATCATTATAATATACCAGGCACGTTGAGAGCTTCCATTTCATTTTATAATAATGAAGACGATATTGGTCGTTTAGTGGAAGGCATTGAATACACCAAAGAATTTTTCGCATAAAAAGAGAATAAGATGGCTAAAATTAAAGAAATAGAACGTACTCCGAATCCCGATGCAATGCGTTTTGTATTGGATGAACCATTAACAAACGGAACCACCCGGTCTTTCGAAAATGCCCAGGAAGCAGAAGGGGATAACCTCGCTTCAGCATTATTTGCAATTGATAGCGTGATCAATGTGTACTATGTAGACAAATATATCACGGTTACACAGGATGGGAGCGCTGTATGGTCAGAATTACTTCGCAAACTTGCTCCTCCAATCCGCGAAGCAGAGCCTCAGGTTTTTGATGAAGATGATTCTGAAGTCCACGTAAGTAAAGAAGCGATGGAATCAGATGATCCACGTCTTCAGGAAATTAACCGTATGCTTGATGAGCAGGTTCGTCCTTATTTGTTAGCTGATGGCGGTGGATTGAAAGTACTCGGACTTGAAAGCAATCGTCTTAAGGTTCACTATCAGGGAGCTTGTGGAACATGTCCAACAGCTTCAACAGGTACATTATACGCGATTGAAAGCATGGTAAAACGTATTGATCCAGAAATTCAGGTAATCTCAGTATAGTATAAGTTATGGGCGAAATCACGATCAGCGACAGAGCCGTTCGGCGAATTGATGAAATTCGATCTGAAAAAGGCATCTCTAACGACGCCCTGCTAAAAGTAGGGGTCGAGAGCGGTGGTTGCTCTGGACTTACGTACAATCTTGATTTCGCTTCCGATGAACAGCCCGGAGAACAAGATCAGATATTTGAAAAAGATGGATTAAAAATCTGGATTGATATGCGAAGCTTTCTGTATCTCGCCGGAACCGAACTGGATTACACCGATGGACTAGAAGGTCAGGGATTTCATTTTCATAATCCCAATGCCAGCCGAACATGCTCGTGCGGGGAATCATTTTCTCTGTAATTCTAAATTTTGAATTACTTCGAAATACTATGAAAGATCAAATCGTAAATAAGGTCAAAGCTAACTCAAAGCTCATTACCATCGACCTGGCTAAGTTGTTTCATGACGACACACCCATCGCTGAGCTGGACATCAAAGACTTTCTGCACATGGGATTATTGCTCAAAGAAAATGATTTCCGGGAGCATTTGAAAAACTATGACTGGTCACAATACAAAGACCAATACCTTTCTGTCTTTTGTTCTACTGATGCCATTATCGCTCCCTGGGCCTGGATGTTGATTACTTCATATGCCAATGCTTTTGCTAAAGAAGTATTTCATTTAGCGAAGAAAGAAGTCACCCACGAACTCTACCGAAGAAGGGTAGAAGCCTTTAATTGGAGTGAGTACCAAAACAAGTTTGTATTACTAAAAGGTTGCGGAGGTATCCATGTGCCTGATTCCATTTACTTACTGGCTACCAACAAATTACTCGGGAAAGCAAAGAAGATCATGTATGGCGAAGCCTGTAGTTTTGTGCCGGTTGCGAGTCGTTAGTTGGTGATTAGTTAATTGTTAATGGTCATACAATGATAATCATACTGGATTTAATATTATACTTATTAATCGCTCTTATATTTGAAAATCATCCCAATAGGTGATTTCTTCAACTCTTCTTGTTTATTCGAATATTCTTTAAATTCATTAAATTTCTCTGGAAAATCTTTGATTTTCGGTGCTTCAGTTAATTGATTAATTATTACAGAAGATGCTCCATACAATGGCGTTCCAATACATGCTGCTGTAATTTCAATTCCTCCAACTACTAACCAAGAAGAAATATTTTGTCCCGCAAACTTCCATTTCTTTTTAGATAATTCTTGTATTGACCTTTCATGTTTAATAAATGCGTTGTTAAGATTATTGAAAACTTTATGGGATGTAGATTTAAAATCATCTGGACTAGCACTTACAAGTTCATTAATGTCCTTGTTTAGAATTTGGCGTATTTCATCAATTGCACCCGATTTTCTAATTTCAATTAAAGCTAAAGGAGGTATTTTACCAATCCATTTATGTTTTGTATTTGAAAGGTGGTTAAGCCCTTTAACGATGTGAAGTTCAGGTTTATATACTTTAAATGAGCGCTCAGTATCATATTCAAGTTTCCATTTAAAATACTCCCATGAGGTCGGAGCATCAATTAAAGGGGTACCGCCTAAACGAGAAGATCTAAAAAGCAGTTCATTAATTGTTCCCATTCTACCAAATCCCATATCAGCCACTACTATTCCAGGACAATCTGTACCAATCATATTAATCATTTTTGGGTCTTTGATATAAGTATTCAGTTGATCCTTAAGATTCTTTTTATCTTTTATGTTAATTAATACTCTTTCTGGATTTGGTATATTCTCTAAGGTTTTTTCTATTGTGTCTAGCTTAATTGCAAATTCAAAAAGTTCTTTTTGATCTTTAAAATCTCTTCCAAATATTTTAGATGCATGCAATAGACCATCATTTAAAGAAAGTTTCGAAATTCGATTATAAAATTCATCGAATAGCATTTCTCGATCTGGAAGTATTACTATTATGGGATTGTTAGTTTCAGCTAGTGCTAATTCTTTATAGTTAAGAATGTTTAGTGCATGTTTAAGAAGAAAATAAACTTTGTCTTTTTCAGGAGCTGATTCAAATAACTTTGCTGATCTTACAAAAGGGCACGGAAGAATAATTGTATCTATATAAATGCCTGCTTTAGAAGCAATATTTTGAGTATAAGATGGAAATAAGTCTCCACCAAAAACAGCTTTTGTAGACTCGAACATGTCTTCAATATGAACTTCAACAAACTCGTAATGAGCCTTCCAAAAATCTTTTATCATATCAAAGAAATCTAATGTTACATCAGCTAATTCATTGTAGTTTTTACTTTCATAAGCAAAATAATGAGCCATGGTATGAGGATTAGATTTTGAATCTATCATTGCCTTATGAAAAGGCTCAAAGTTTGAATAAATGATTTCGAAATATCTATTTTGAACTTCATTGAGCTCTAGAACTTTTTTTAGTTCTTCTCTTTCATGAAAATGTTCTATTGCTAATGCTAAACTTCTAACCGATCCATCCACTGTCGACAAATCAATCTCTCCATCTAAGCCATACTTAATTTTCTCAAGGCTTTTAATTGTCTCTAAGCTATTTAGCTTGACTTTACCTTCTTCTATGTACTTCTTGAGTACTGGAAGTCTCTTTCTCAATCTTTCTTCATATTCTTTTTCAGGATTACTCATATATCAATATGTTTTAGATATTTACTAAAAAGATAATATTAAAATGAATATTCTCCTCACAGGCTCATCCCGCGGAATAGGTAAAGCGATTAAGGACTCCTTAATCGCTAATGGTTATTCGGTAATTGGAACTTCACGTTCGACCATTAACGAATCAACAAATAACGATTACCGCCATATAGCTTGTGATTTATCAAAACCTGAGGAAGTAGAAAAGCTCAAAGAAGTATTTGAAGCCGAAACAATCCCAGAGGTATTAATTAATAATGCGGGAATCTTTGAGGATGCTGATTTTTCCTTATCCGATGAGGAATGGCTGGAGAATTGGGATAAAACCATGCAGGTGAATCTTCGATCAGCCGGACTACTTTGTAAGTGGGCGGTAAATGCCTGGAAAGAACGGGGAATAGAAGGGAGGATCATCAATATTTCGAGTAGGGCAGGTCAACGTGGCGATACCCAGGAATATGCTTCTTATGCGGCCAGTAAGGGTGGGATGATAGCTCTGACCAAAAGTATTGCCCGCAGCTTCGGGAAGGATGGAATCACTGCTTACACTATTTGCCCCGGTTTTGTGGATACCGATATGGCCAGAGATTCTATCGAAGTGTATGGAGAGGAATATCTAACCCAAGGGCTATTTCTGGATTCTATCGCTCCACCCGAGGAATTTGCCAATCTGGTACTTTTGTTAGCAGAAGGTAAGCTTAAACACGCTACCGGACAGGTTTTTCATGTGAACAGCGGAAGTTACCTTCCGTAAATTCCATATATGAAAGTCCAAAGAGCAAAAAAATCTCAATTTATAAATTCCTGACATCTACAAGCATGACAGCAAAACACATTTTGTGTTTTCGTGTTTTAGTGGCAATTTCCTTTATGACAGATATCAGACAAAGAAAAAAAGACCACGTTGAACTTACCATAACAGAGGGAACTCAATATTCAACCTCATCTGGTTTTGATGGATATTATTTTAATCACAATGCGCTCCCTGAAATTGGTATCGATGACGTTTCTACCGAGGCTGTTCTCCTTGGGCGCACTTTTTCGTTTCCACTCTTTGTTTCATCCATGACCGGTGGGTACGCTGATGCAGGTCCGGTAAATGCGATTATTGCTGAGTTTTGTGAAGAGAATAATTTACCATTTGGGGTTGGGAGTCAGCGCGCTATGCTCGAGGACAAAACTCTCACTAAAACCTTTTCAGTGGTTCGCGAAAAAGCTCCTAATGCATTTATATGTTCAAATATCGGAGGGGTTCAGTTGATCGATGGCTTTTCTAAAGATAAAATTATGCTGCTCACAAATAGCATCGAAGCCAATGCCATTATTGTACACTTGAACCCCTTACAGGAATTGATGCAACCCGAGGGCGATCGGAATTTCAAAGGAGTTTTGAATGGAATCGAGCAGTTGGTAAAAGATTCCAATATTCCTGTGATTGTGAAAGAAACCGGAGCTGGTATTTCAAAATATGTAGCCAAACGCTTATTAAACGTTGGAGTAGAAGTACTGGATGTTGCCGGAGCAGGAGGAACCAGCTGGGCAAAAGTAGAGAATTACCGGTCATCAAATAAAAAACCGAATCACAGCTTTAACGACTGGGGAATCCCAACCGAGGAATGCCTCAAACAAATAAGCACGCTGCAATGGGAGCGCAGCTTTGGATTGATAGCTTCCGGTGGAATTCGTTCTGCCCATGATATTGCCAAAGCACTTTGCTTAGGAGCTAATTTTGCGGCCTCTGCTCAACCCGTAATCAAAGCTATTTCAGTATCCGGATTAAAAGGCATTCAAACCCTTTTTGATCAATGGAAAAATGATCTGAGCATTATTCTAACTCTTCTTGGTTGCACTTCTTTATCTGAGCTGAACAGCTCCCATCTTTTAGAGAAAACAACCTGATTAAGCGTTCTGCTTTGCGTATATTTATCGCTTAAATTCTACAGACAGATTTGAATACTACGGACTTACAAAATCAGCTTTACCTTCAGGTTGAGAGCGGCTTGAAAGAACTCGGTTTACCTTCTAAACCAACATCGCTTTATCAGCCTTACCGATACGCACTGGATGCAGGAGGGAAGAGGATACGACCTGTTCTCACGCTTTTGGCTTGTGGAATTTGTAAAGGCGAAATCAGGAATGCGTTACCTGCGGCATTAGCCATCGAAATCCTTCACAACTTCACGTTGGTGCATGATGATATCATGGATTCCGCTGATACCCGAAGAGGGAAGCCTAGCGTGTTTAAAAAGTGGGACGAGAATATTGCTATTCTTTCCGGAGATGTGATGTTTGCCGGAGCCATGCAACAACTTTCGTTTTACGGTCAGGAGAAATCTTTCTCTAAAGAAGAGCTTTCAGCTATGTATAACGTGTTTTTGGAAGCAACGGTTACCGTATGTGAAGGTCAGGCACTGGATATGGAATTTGTTGATCGCGCAGATGTTAAGCTTGACGAGTACATCAAAATGATTTCCGGGAAAACTGCAGCACTCTTGTCCGCCTCATTGGAAATGGGGGCTATTACTGCTCATGCGTCCGACATCCAAAGAAAAGAGATGCATGAATTGGGGCTTGAGATGGGGATTGCTTTTCAGATTCAGGATGATTTACTGGATGCAATTGCCGATCCCAAAAAGTTCGGTAAGCGCCCTGGTGGAGATATTTATGAAGGCAAGAAAACATATCTCACTATACTTGCGTTAGAACGGGCGAATGAAGAACAAAGAAATCACATTCAAAATACTTTGGTTGATGATAACCCCACAGAGAAATCGGTGGAACGTGTTCTGGACATCATGAATACGCTAAATGTGACAGAAGATGTAGCTTCAGAATTAAATAACCGATACGAAAGGGCAAAAGAATTACTCGCGCATTTCCCAGACTCAGAATACAAACAAGAACTTGAAAATCTCCTTATCTTCTTACAGAATCGTGATCACTAAAGAATTGAAAATATCTACAATGAGAACTTTTACCCTCGCATTATGCTCGGTAATCATTTTACTTACAGCCTGTAAAAATAATGAACTTGTACGGCGTGGTGAGCCTGTAAACGTAGCTTTTGATAAATCTATGGCTCTTTTTGAAAAAGGGAAATATGGGGATGCCGCCTATGGATTTGATTTAGTGACCCGACTTGGAAGAGGAACAACGTACTCTCAGGATGCCCAGTTCTATCTTGCCGAAAGTTACTATTTAGATCGACAATATATCCTTGCAGCTTCAGAATATCAGCGTTTCATCAGTTATTACCCTCAGAATGAAAGACGTCAGGAAGTAGAATATAAACGGGCACTATGTTATTACGAGCAAAGCCCAAGATACCGATTAGATCAAAGTGCTACCCGGCGAGCCATAGAACTCTTTCAACTGTTCAACACTAAGTATCCGGATTCAGAATTTGTATTAGAAGCAGCTGAAAAAATTGATGAGTTAAGAAATAAACTCGCTCGTAAGAGTTATGAGTCAGCAGAGTTTTATCTAAGAATAGATAGTTTTCTCGCTGCTACTATTTATTTTGATCAAACCATAGATCAATATCCCGAATCGGTTTGGGCAGAACGTGCGCTGGTGAAGTTGATTGAGACATATATTGTATACGCAGATCGCAGCATCCCTTCAAAGCAAGCTGAACGTTATTCGTTAGCGATTGCAACCTATGAAAAGTTCCTTCAGTTGTTCCCTCAAAGTAAGAGCAGAGAGAAGACTGAGGAGATGTTTGTTGAAGCTACTCGAAAACTTGCCCGGGTTGACGTTCCTGCTTCAGGCGAGACAATAGGTAGCAATTAGTAGCCATGAGAATTGGGTTATTTGGAGGAACCTTTGACCCGGTTCATAATGGGCACCTGTCGATTGCGGATTCTTTTCTTAAATCAGGTAAAATAGATCAGCTCTGGGTTTTACTTACGCCTTTTCCTCCTCATAAAACAGACGAGAATCATGTTTCTTACGAAAACAGGTTACGGATGCTTAAGCAAGCGTTTGAGGGAAAAGACAACATCTCGATTCTTACTGTTGAGAATGAATTACCCAAACCTTCCTACTCGTTCAATACCATCAAGCACCTGAAAGAAGTTAATAACCCTGATTATCAGTTTTACTTTTGTATGGGAGAAGATAACCTCGCCAAATTTAATACCTGGAAATTCCATGAGAAAATTCTGGAAGAAGCTGATCTATTGGTTGCTAAACGACCTGGAGCCGATCATTCTCAGGTTAAAAACTACATATTGGAAAGCACTACATTTGTCAGTCACGAACCTCTTGATGCATCCTCATCTAAGATAAAAGAGGCTATTAGAGAAGATGATAAACTCAAAGAGATGCTTCCCAAAAAAGTACTAGACTTTATCAGGAAGGAAGCGTTATATACTCCTAAAAATTAAAGGATATGAAAATCTCACGTAAAAACTTTGTCAGGCTTACTAGCCTTGGAGCTGCTTCAGGATTAATTAAAGGAGCTCTCACCGTTTCAAAAGAAACAAGGAAAGATCTCATCAAACCAAAAAGATTGAAAGAAGGGGCCGTCATTGGGCTTGTTGCGCCAGCTAGTCCCATTTATGATTCTTCAGACTTTGACGAAATGATCGCTAATCTCAAAGATTTGGGATATACCCTTAAGCTTGGTAAACATGTAAGGGACAGGTATGGATACCTTGCCGGTAAGGATGAAGACCGTGCAAGTGACTTGATGGCTATGTTTAAGGATGACGAAGTTGATGCAATTCTTTGTATTCGTGGGGGATGGGGGTGTAATCGTATTCTTCCATTACTTGACTATGAAGTGATTCAGGCTAATCCCAAACCACTGATCGGCTTTAGTGATATCACATCTTTACATTTAGCAATACAGCATAAAACAGGGTTGGTAACTTTTCATGGTCCGGTTGGAAAATCAGACTGGAATGCTTTTACCCTCAATTCATGGAAGCAAGTTCTTTTTGAGGGAAAGGAAGCACAATATATACTTCCGGTTGATCAGGATGATGCATTCATTATTAACCCCGGCAAAGCTAAAGGAAAGCTGTTAGGAGGTAATCTAACGGTTCTTACTGCTATGATTGGATCTGATTACGTCCCTGATTTCAAAGACTCCATTTTGTTTTTAGAGGATGTGGGTGAAGATGCTTATCGGGTAGACAGGATGCTTACTCAACTTAAACTTACAGGGATACTGGATCAGATTACTGGTTTTGTATTTGGTAAGTGTACAAATTGTGATGAGGGTGCAAATAGTTTAACATTTAAAGAAGTATTTGATGATCACATCGCTAAGTTAGATATTCCCGCCTTTTATGGCGCGATGATTAGTCATGAAAATAAAAATGTAACGCTTCCGGTGGGTATTGAAGCTGAAATAGATGCTGAGAACAAATCCATTCGCTTACTTGAGCCCGGGGTTATTTGATTACCGTATTTAAACTCAGTAGAACTTCCAATTAAACCATAAAGACTATTTTTCAGGAGAAATTCAGTTTCCTCAGGGGATCGTATAACCGGGTGCAGGCGCTATTCTTGGGATGTTTCATATTCTTAAGTTCGGATATGGTTTTGGCTCAAAAAGGGGAGTTGAGAGGAACTATATATGAAGCTGGAACCGGTGAAACAATTCCTTTTGCGAATATTATCAAAGAAGGTACACTAACCGGAACATATACCAATGATGATGGCGTTTATTCACTTCAGCTTAGTCCCGGTACTTTCGAAATAAAATTCGCAAGCCTTTCTTATCTGGACACCCTCATCACTGTTACTATAAAAAGAGACCAGGTGACTAAACTTGACGTGTCTTTACGCCCGGATTTACTTTTAATGGATGAAATCGTGGTAAGTGCAGACAGAGTAACCCGAAAGGTTCAGGAACTGGCTGTTCGAAGAGAGCGCTTAAATTCCGGATTGAAATCATATAAGGCAGATATTTATAAATTGGCTATTCTTGGTTCAAATGATGTACGAAAAGATTCTGCTGATCAGTTTTCTCCTACTGCTTTTTCTGAACGGGTAACCAGAGTGAAGCATATCATTCGTCCCGAGCGGTTTACTGAAGAAATAATTGCAAACAGAGCGAGTAAGAATTTTTTTAGTGAGTATGATTTTTTCTCCACAGGAGGCCCGCCACTGAATCTTAATCAGGATTTAGTTCCGCTAAGTATTCTTTCAGAGGATATTACCGTGGTTGGACCTATTTCTAAACGCGCAGGACGTTTTTATGAATTAACAGACAGCCCTGCAGATGCTGAGTGGCCGGAGGGTACGGTTCGTATTGATGTAGAACCAAAGCTGGACAATCGCCCTCTTTTTATTGGCTCTATTTGGTACGATGAGCTTTCTTCAACCATTCTTGGGATTGATGTAAAGCTAAATGACTATGCTTCTACGAGTAATGGATTGTTTAGTATTTCGAATCTGAGATACGTACAGAGCTACAAACAAATTGATGAATTCTGGCTTCCCGATGAAACACAGCTTTCTGCAAAACTAAGCTTCTTTGGAGCTTCCAACCCAATTGTCTATAAAGACGAATGGACATGGGCAAATCATACTATTAACCCTACTAATTTAAGGGCAGAAGATCTTGACTTGAATACCTCAGTTATTCTTCCCGGAGCTCATCGGAAAAGAAAACTATATTGGGACTCATTATCGGTTAATACTGAAAATAGAAATACTACCTATCTACCTGAAGCTCAATCATATACCGAGAAGAACCGAACTCTGCGTTTAGGTATGTCAATGATGAGTAACTTCTTCAGATTACCCTATCAATTAGAGCGGTTTTATTTAACCAATCTAAGCGACATTTACCGTTTCAACAGAGTGGAAGGACATTATCTGGGATTGGGATTAAGAACCCCGGTTCATTCCGAATATGATTATCGTGCAATTGGTGGGTATGGATTTTCAAGTAAGGAACTCAATTTTAAGATCAAAGCACACCACTTTATTCCCGGTACTGCTTTTGCCCCCGATCTCACCATACAGAAACAAACGAGCCTACAATATCAGGATTATGAGTACAACCGAACTCCACTTGATTTCTTTGATTTTCGGCAGACGGCCAGTTCAGTGCTCTTTGGTGCGGTGTCAAACAATTACTTTCTTAGAGAAGGTGTACAGGCAGGTTTACGTTATCGTTTCGATATAGAATCCTTTATACGGGTTCTCTATTTAAGTGAGACACATTCCAGGATATCCAGCAACACCGATTTTTCCCTTTTCGGAGAAATTGACCCTGAGCTGTTTCTGAATAATGATGTTGCTTATCCAGCCATTAACGGAGATGTAAAAGGGGTTTCTGTTCATTTTCATCATGATACCCGAAAATATATCCGAACTCAGTTTCTGAGGGATTACAACATCCGTGATTTTGGATGGTTGTTCGATGCCAAACTGGAAAAAGGGGTTTCAGCCTGGGGTAGTGATTTTGACTACAATCGCTATCGTGTTGGAATAACTACAAATGTGCCCGTTTTCAGTTCCCATTTCATTCAGAGTGAGCTCATTATTGCTGCTTCAGATCAGGGAACGCCAAATCAGCGCCTATTTGGCTACAATGGCTTTGTTCTGGATGATTATGTGCGTGTAAGGCCTTTCAATACCGTAAGTTTTAAAGAACCGATTGGGTATCGTTCTTCCGTGTTAAAAGTGAAATATAAATTTGGAAGCTCTATCACCAGAAAGGCTCCGGTTAAATTTATTCAGAAGAGTGGGATTCACTTAGCTACTTTTTTCACTGTTGGAGTGATTGACCAAAACCCATCCTTAGAACCACTGCTGCCTTATTCCAATGCAGAGACTCAGGCTGAATTAGGCATAGCAGCATTTAAAATTTTTGGCTTTATGTATGTGGAATTTAGCCGAAGGTTGATCGGTAATTATGGTAACTCTCTGGGTCTTACTGTTTTATTTTGATTCTGAGTATAAAGTATTATCACACTCAGCTTTTCTCTTCCATAACTTATTCTGTACATTCTCGTCTGATATTAAAATTAACTATTACGAGGTAGACAATGATAAAACTGATAAAGGGGGGATTTTTCCTCTTACTGATAATGCTGTGCTCTGTTCAAATACAAGCGCAAGAGGAAGAATCTGAATCCGAAAGTGATTCGGTTAAAATTGAGAAAAAAAGTAAAGATCTTCCCATGAGTCCGGGTAGATTGATTGAAATTGAAAGCAATGAAGGTACCTGGATGTCTGTAGACGTAAGTCCCGACGGATCCAAAATTGCCTTCGACTTTATGGGGGATATTTATGAAATCCCAAGCGTTGGTGGAGACGCGGTTCAGCTAACAGATGGAATGGCTTTTGACTCAAAACCCCGGTACAGTCCTGATGGAAAATATGTCGCGTATATTTCGGATGCGCATGGTGCTGATAATATTTACTATATCAATTTAGAAGATACCTCGGAAGTCACCCAGGTTACTAAAGGTAAATCGAACGGGTACTTTGCTGTAGAATGGACTCCCGATGGGGACTACCTGATTGGCTCAAAAGGAAAGGGAACCGCTAAACTTTGGATGTACCACAAAGACGGGGGTAGAGGTACCGAATTGATTTCATCTCCGAGTGGGCTTAAAACAACAGATCCTGCTGTTGGTGCAAATGGACGTTATATCTATTTCTCGCAAAGGAATGGATCCTGGAACTACAACGCTCAATTTCCTCAGTACAGACTTGGTCGGTATGATCGCGAAACAGGAGACCGAACAACAATTATTTCAAGATATGGTTCAGCATTCACTCCTGTGACTTCTGATGATGGAAAGTGGTTAGTATACGGGTCAAGATATGAGGACAAGACCGGATTAGTTCTTCACGATTTAGAAACCGGGGATGAGCGGTGGTTAGCTTATCCGGTACAAAGAGACGATATGGAGTCTCAAGCTACGCTAGGAGTGCTTCCGGGAATGTCATTCACCCCCGATAACCAAAGTTTAATCGCGTTTTACGGTGGTAAGTTAAATCGAATCCCGATTGATGGTGGTAATGCTACTGAGATACCATTTACGGTCAAAACCGAATTAGAAGTTGGGCCTGAAGTGCTTTTTAAATACCCGATTAGTGATGACAAAGAAGTTATAGCAAATCAAATTCGTGACGCCGTTCCTTCACCCGATGGAAACTGGCTCGCTTTTACTGTGTTGAATGATTTATATGTTCAGGAGTTACCTGATGGTGAACCCAAAAGGCTAACTGAAACTAATCGTATTGAAGCGATGCCGGCATGGTCTCCGAATGGCAGAACATTGGCTTATGTAACATGGGATGAGGAAGAGGGTGGAGCGATCTACTCTGTGGAACCGAATGCCCGCCGTATTCGCTCAACCAAGTTAACCAACGAGCAAGGCATTTATACTTTACCTGTATTTAGTACTAATGGAGAACGTATCGTTGCATATAAAGATGCTGAACAGAGTTATAAAGATGCTTTTGGACCAGGTTCTCCAAGTGCTGGTTCAGATATTATCTGGATTGATTCGGAAGGTGGAAATACGAATTTCATTGCCCGTTCTGAAGGCCGATCAAATCCTCACTTCGTAAATGGAGATGACAGAATTTATCTAAGCAGAGCAGGGACTTTATCTTCAATCCGTTGGGATGGTACAGATGAGAAATCGCATGTTAAAGTGACTGGTATTACTACGTATTCTCCTTTTGCTTTTGGCGATTTGGAAACTCATATCAAAGAAAGCCCTAATTATCTAACTCCGATGGATATTCTTCATCCTGAAGATGAATTCGCAAAAGAAAGCAATCCTCCTTCAAATGCTTCTGTTGTTACTATGGCTCCGGAAGGTGATCAGGCACTCGCATTAATCAATAACGATATCTACGTAGTTACGGTACCAATGACAGGTGGATCAACTCCATCCATTTCGGTAGCAAATACTGCAAGTTCGCAATTCCCTTCCCGAAAACTAACTGAGATTGGGGGCCAATTCCCAGCCTGGAGTTCAGATGCCTCTAAAGTTCACTGGTCGATAGGAAACGGGCACTTTATTTACGATCTGAATGCAGCTGAAGCTTTCGAAGACAGTGTTAAAGCAGCTAAGAAGCTCGAAGAAGAGGAAAAGAAAAAAGAAGAAGCTGAAAAAAAGGAAGAAGAGCATGATGAAGATTCTGAAGGACATGATGAAGACTCAGACGAAGAGAACTCTGAAGAAGAATCTCCTGAAGAAAAGAAAGAAGAGGAAAAGAAGAACGATAAATATATGCCGGTAGAGCTTTCTATCGAGGTGATGTTTGAAAGAGATATTCCTGAAGGCACAATCTTGCTTACTAATGCCCGGATCATTACCGCCAACGGTAACGAAGTTATCGAACGAGGAGATATTCTTATCGAGAACAATCGCATTGTTGAAGTAGGTGCGAATATTAACGCTCCTTCGGGTGCAGAGGTAATGGATATGTCTGGTAAAACTATTACCCCGGGATTTGTGGATACGCATGCTCACATGTGGCCGAATTGGGGTATTCATAAACAACAGATTTACAATTATGCTGCAAATCTGGCTTATGGTGTTACTACAACCCGTGATCCTCAAACTGCAACAACCGACGTATTAACCTATACTGACATGGTTGATGCAGGTATGATGCATGGCCCAAGAGTATACTCTACCGGGCCAGGACTTGGGTTCTGGGCGTACAACATCAAAAGCCTGGATCACGCTAAGGAAGTGATGAAGCAGTACAGTAAGTACTACGACACAAAAACGATCAAAATGTATCTCGCCGGAAACAGAGAACAACGACAGTGGATTTTGATGGCTGCTAAAGAGCAGAAAATCATGCCAACTACAGAGGGTGCTCTTGACTGGAAGCTCAATATGACTCAACTAATCGATGGTTATCCTGGGCATGAACATTCACTGCCGATTTATCCAATTTATGGTGATGTGGTGCAAACAGTTGCCGAAACCAAAATGGCTGTTACTCCAACTTTGTTAGTTTCTTATGGCGGACCCTGGGCAGAAAATTATTTCTATTCCCGTGAGAATCCCTATGAAGACGAAAAACTAAGTAAGTATACGCCATATTCTGTATTAGCTAGCAGTACCCGTCGTCGCCCGGGCTGGTTCCGTGATGATGAACACGTATTCCAAAAGCATGGTGAAACCATGACCAAGTTGGTTGAAGCAGGTGCTTTAGCAGGAGTTGGAAGTCACGGTCAGCTTGAAGGACTAGGTTACCACTGGGAACTTTGGGCAGTGGCTTCAGGCAATATGGATAACTTAGACGCTATCCGTGTAGCTACAATTATCGGTGCAGAAGCAATAGGATTGGATGGAGACCTTGGATCGATTGAAGCCGGTAAATTAGCCGATCTCGTAATTCTGGATGAAAACCCACTTGATGATTTAAGAAATACCAACACCGTTTCTCATGTAATGAAAAATGGTCGGTTGTATGATGCAAGTACATTGGATCAGGTGTATCCGCAACAGGTTACGGCTGGTACATTTATCTGGGAAAGTTCCGGTCCCGATAAGATGTCGTTACCAGGAAGAAATGACTAAAATTAAAGGCTCCTTCGGGAGCCTTTTTTATTTACCTGATTTTCTTTGCGCTAAGGTGATCGATTTCTTCTCCTGAAGGAGTATGATATCTCCCCATCACATCGGCAGTTAAACAAGAATGAATAGGGACGACAGGAATCAGCTCTCCAATATTTACTTTTTCAAGATAATCAGTTGTGCAGCTCACGATTCCGTGCTCCTGTGAGATAGACTTTAGAATTACCCCATCAATAATATTTCCCCAACCGAAGTCTTTTTTTTCTGCAATTACCCCGAAATAAGGTGTACCTGAAGAGTCTTTAAATGAATCTTTGGAGAAATGTACCGCACCTCCATGAATCACAAGTTCATTTCTTTCAGGGTATTTGGCTACAACGGGACAGTACATAGCTACCGCGATATCATCAAACTCACAGGATTGAATATTAAACTGAGTCCAGTCAAAGAATACAAAATTACCCGGGCTGATTTGATCTACTACACCAAAATCATCTAAAACAGAGCAAGAAGGAGTATCACCAAAACAAACAGGTGCATCCATGCGCGCCTTCAGTTTCGCAATATCTTCTATGATGGGAACAGCTAACTTTCGAATCTCTTCTTTAGATCTGCAGCGATAGGTATGGCCGGTATGTGCATAGAATCCTTCGAACCGGAGATTTTCTGCATTTTCTATAAAAGCCTTTACTTTAGAAATTCCATCATAATCAGATATTGGGATGCCACTTCTTTGATAGTCTGGATCAAGTTCAATATAGATTCCGATCTCATTTGAAACATCACTGTTTAATTGATTCAGCACATCCACTTCAGTTGCTAATACTCTTAAATCTATTGAAGAAGCTAATTGATCTAAGCGATTTGCGTCCAGTAGGTTAACAGGAAAGGCTATGGTGATGCTTTGCCATTCATCTTCAGCAAAGTATTCAGCCATTTTTATGGAAGAAACGGTAATGCCTTCAACTCCTTCGTCTCTAAACCAACTTCCGATTTCATGCGACTGATGTGTTTTAAAATGAGGTCGTAATTCAAGGTTCAGGTTTCTGGCTTTGACGGCCATTTTTATGATGTTCTTTTTTGCTTTTTCTGCATCAAGAATCAATGTTGTTTCTGTAATCATTTATCTTTGTTTTGAAATGAAATTCCTATTGAAGCTCCGAACCAGGGAATTAACCCATTTTTACTGAATGAAGGTGTAAACATTCCCCGAATATTTAATCCTCTGTACTTTTTGGTTACAAATCGATACCCGATATTAACTACCAGAGCGGGTACAGCTGGATAGTTATTATTTCTTGGAGTTATTGATTCCCCAAAGACTGCTCCAATTCCTGTTTCTAGTTTATGAGAACCAACACCGTGTAATTTAAACGCTCCAATTAAGCCAACAAAATCGTAGTTGTAGTCCGATTCGGAATTATCGTCTTCTACTTCTTCTAAAAATAATCCCGGGGAAGCACCCAACCTAATTCCATATTTATTATTGAAGGTAAGATCATAATTAAAAGAGGCGAATGTAGCATTCCCTCCAATTTCAAAATAAAAGGTGCTTAACGTATGGCTAGGAGAGTAATCAGGAGGTCCGCCTAAAGGTTGAGCAAGTCCGGTTTTGGAAAAAACTACTAACAAAAAAAGGAAAAAAGATAATTGCATAGAAGCTTAAATGTAGAAATATCCTCACTTATTAAAACATGATATAATCTACTCATTTTTGTGGAGGTAAGCGGAATTAGTGATACTTTTAAATCTCAATGACTAAACGAAAACTTCATACTATCGGGCGAATTGAGATTGTTGAACTTCCTGAATGGAACATTCAACGCATTGAAGCCAAGATAGATACCGGTGCTTATACATCCAGCCTTCATTGCCATCATATTGAAGAGTTTGAACAAGATGGAAAAGCTTTTGTCCGGTTCAACTTATTAGATCCCAATCATCCCGCTTATAACGATCAGCTCATAGAATTTCCTATTTATGACAGGAGGGATGTAAAAAGTTCGAATGGGGTAAGTGAAACCCGGTTTTTTATTAAAACAGGTATTAAGTTTTTTGATGAAGAATATAGTATCGAGCTTTCTCTTACCGATCGTTCAGAGATGAAATACCCCATTTTAATCGGGAGAAAGTTTGTAAAGAACAAGTTTGTCGTTGATGTCTCAAAGAAAAATTTATCACACAAAATGTAAGAGAGGTATTCGTGAATTTAAAAATTGGAATCTTATCCCGAAACGCTGAGCTCTATTCAACCCGCAGGCTTGTGGAAGCGATAGAAGCAAATGGCCACGAAGCAAAAGTCATTGATCACCTGAAATGCGATATTATCATTGAGCAGGACAAGCCCGATATTTACTACAAAGGGGAGAGCCTGAGTAACTTGGATGCCGTTATTCCCCGTATTGGTGCATCGGTTACTTTCTATGGAACCGCTGTAGTTCGTCAGTTCGAAATGATGAAGAAGTTTACTGCTGTGCATTCTCAGGCTTTAGTTCGTTCGCGAGACAAGCTAAGAAGCCTCCAAATTCTGGCGAGTTCAGGAGTTGGTCTCCCAAAAACAGTATTTACAAATTATTCAAAAGAAGTCGACAAACTGATCGACTCTGTAGGCGGAGCACCTTTGATTGTTAAACTGTTGGAAGGAACGCAGGGATACGGTGTTGTTCTTGCCCCTACAAAGAAGGCTGCTCAATCCATTATTGAAGCTTTTCACAGTATGAAAGCCAGAGTTATTGTTCAGGAGTTTGTATCTGAATCAAAAGGTGCGGATATACGTGCATTTGTTGTGGACGGCAAAGTAGTTGGAGCAATGAAGCGTCAGGGCAAGGAAGGTGAATTCAGATCTAACCTGCATCAGGGAGGAAGCGGTACGTTAATAAAATTGTCGAAAGCAGAACGAGAAGCTGCTCTAACGGCTGCACAAGCTATGGGATTACCAATTGCCGGAGTTGATTTACTTCAATCAGAAAGAGGTCCGCTAATTCTTGAGGTCAATTCTTCCCCGGGGTTAGAAGGAATTGAAAAAACTACCAAAAAAGATGTTGCAGGCGCAATAGCAAAATATGTGATTGATGGAGTGTTGGCTTCTAAATCCAAAACTTCGAAGCGGAGAAAAATTAAAAGCGATGCCTGATATTATTACAATTAAAGATCAACCAATTGGTCTTGGGGAACATAAAATTGTTAGTATAAGTATCGCCAAACTTCCAAGTTATACTAATATAGATCTTCAGGTAAATGTTTACAGGGGCAAAAAAGATGGGCCGGTTTTGTTACTTACAGGAGGTTTACATGGAGATGAAATAAATGGGATTGAGATTATAAGAGAGCTTATTCATTCAAAAAAAATACACCCAAAAATTGGGACTGTAATTGCAATCCCAATTGTGAATGTATATGGCTTTATTCTTAACGAAAGAGGCTTACCAGATGGAAAAGACATCAACAGAAGCTTTCCCGGGGTAAAAGGTGGTTCTTTAGCAAGGTTAATTGCATATACACTAATGAACGAAATTCTTCCAAAGGTTGATGTTGGAGTAGACCTTCATACAGGAGGGGCAAGCAGGTCTAACCATCCACAAATCAGATGCTCTTTTGATATTTCAGAAGCTCTGGAATTAGCTAAAGCTTTTTCAGCACCGATAACTCTTCATTCAAAATTAATCGATAATTCTTTCCGAAGTACTGCTCATAAAAAAGGAAAAGAAATAATTGTATACGAAACCGGTGAGTCTTTAAGACTTGACAAAAATGGAATACAAATCGGAATAGATGGTACTTTAAGACTTATGCAACACTTAGGAATGATTGATAATATCCCAAAAACAGAGGATACTGCATTATTTAAAAAATCATCCTGGGTACGGGCAAAGAATTCGGGCTTATTTAATCCTAATTTTGAGCTAGGAGCCAAGGTTACAAAAAAAAGTATTCTTGGATATATAACCGATCCTTATGGTGGACTTAAAACAAAAGTCGTATTTTCAGGAGAAGGTGTTATCATTGGCCAAAACAATAAGCCAATTATACATAAAGGGGACGCCCTCATTCATATCGCATATAACTAAATTACTTTGGAATACGATCTTTTATTTACTCTGATAACAAAACCCGAATGGAAAATCTACTCATCCTCCGGAAGTTTTGAACCTCTCACTATCAAAGAAAAGGGCTTCGTTCAGTGTTACGATGGATCTCAAGTTGAATACGCAGCTAATACTTTTTTTAAAGACCATGATGAGCTTTTTTTGATTGTGATCGACCCGCTTCGGGTTCAGGTACCGATCAAAAATGAGAAGAACGGGGATCAGATTTATCCTAATCTATATGGTGCTTTTTCTATTGATGCGATCATTGATCGTATCTTAGTTAAAAAAGGGAAAAAAGGGAGCTTTTCAATCAGGGTAAAACACTTCGATTGAGTCTTGGATGCCCATAAAAGCTTTTGTTTGATCGTAAATAAAGCTTCCAATTCAGGAAGAGCGCTTGCTGTTATACAAACCCATTGGGATCAAATTAGAGAGAAACTTGTCGATGTCGTACTTTTTGAAGTAGGCCCTGATGATTCTATAGACCAAATTGCAGCTTTGAAAAGCGAACATTTTGGTGTTGTAGTTGCTTGTGGAGGAGATGGCACTACCCGGAAGGTGGCCATCGGGTTGAAAGATTCAGAAGCGTTATTTGGAGTATTACCAATTGGGACCGGTAATGATTTCGCAAAAATGCTCGGCTTATCTTCTTCTTTTTCAGCCAACCTGGATACACTTGCCTCTTTAAAAACAAAAAGCTTGGACCTCATTCGTTTTAATAATTCATATTTCATTAATACTCTTGGTCTAGGCTTTGATGGCAGAACTAACTTGTACGCTACCAAACTTTCATGGCTAAAAGGTTCTTCCAAATATGTTGTTGCCGGGTTACAATCACTCATAAAGTGCAAGCCATATACCACAACAATTCAGATAAATGATGATGTTCATTCCTTCGACACGTTGATGACAGTGATCGCAAACGGTAAATGGGAGGGAGGGCGCTACTTTATTTCTCCCGGATCAGTAAATAATGATGGATTATTTGAGATAATAATTATTAATAATGTAACCAAGATCCGGCTGGCAGTTGAATTTATTCGCTTGTCCTTAGGGTATAGTTTATCTGATGAAATTCAATCTACTTTAAGCGCTAATAAAGCAACTATAAAAACATCAAAGCAGGTTTTAGTGCATGCAGATGGAGAAGTTGAATCAAAAGAAACCAAATTCGAAATCGAAGTAGTAGCCAAACAGTTAAAGGTTATTTGTACAAACCTTTAACATTTCTTCATATTTAGAGCGTAACATTTTTGTCTGCTTTTCGGATAATGTGCCCGGTTTAAAAACATCACATAAGGAGCACAAATGAGAGAACCAACCAAACGAATGAAAAGAATCAAAGATCACAGGAAGAATTATAGTCTTCATTTGCAAATAGGGCTTATTTCGAGTTTAGCTATTTTTTTAATTGCTTTTAAAATTACAATAGAATCTGAACCACCGGAAATTATTCCAATTGATATTCAGGAAGAAGTTGTGATGGAGGAAGTTATTCAAACAAAACAAGTTGAAACTCCGCCACCGCCTCCAAGGCCACCAGTACCCGTAGAAGTGCCTAATGATGAGGTTATAGAAGACGAAATTCTAAACCTTGACGCAGAATTGGATTTAGATGGTCCCCTTGATCTTCCACCACCACCGCCGCCATCTGATGATGTAGAAGATGAGATCTTTGTTGTGGTAGAAAATCCTCCTGAATTGATTGGTGGATTAGCTGGCGTTCAAAAACGAATTAAGTATCCTGAAATGGCCAGAAAAGCAGGGATAGAAGGTCGTGTTACTATTAGGTTTGTTGTTGATAAAGAAGGCAATATTGTAAACCCACAGGTAATTCGAGGAATTGGTGGAGGTTGTGATGAAGCTGCCCTGGAAGCTTTAAAAGGCGCTAAATTTAAGCCCGGAAGACAACGTGGAGTTCCAGTTAATGTTAGTTACAGTATTCCAATTGTTTTCAGCTTAAAGTCCTAGTAAGTACATATTTTAATCACTTAAATAGCCTCTGACAGAGGCTATTTTTTTGCACTTTAGTTTCATAAATCCTTCACATAAGGGGGTTATTATCAGGTAAACAAAGTTAATAGGAGGTCTATCATGAAAGTTCCAATTAAAATCACACCTCAGACCCTTCACAAAAGTTACCATATTACTATGGAGCTCGGACTAATACTTTCATTAACTATTAGTCTGATAGTCGTCAAAATGGACTTTAAACCAGTTCAGGAAAAAGAATTGGTACAAGTTGAGGCTCAGGAAGAAGTATTTATTGAAGAAATTGTTCAAACCAAACAGGAATTAAAAGCTCCGGCTCCACCCAGACCTGTAGTTCCAATTGAAGTACCCAATGATGAAATCCTCGAAGATGAAATTATTGATATCGATGCTGAAATTGATTTCGGTGAAGTACTGGACGTTCCACCTCCACCAAAACCTACAAATGATGTAGAAGACTTTGAGTCTGAAATCTTTGTAATTGTAGAACAACCACCAGTTTTAATTGGGGGCATTAATGCTGTTCAGAAAAAAATTGTTTACCCGGAAATGGCAATGAAAGCTGGAATTGAAGGCAAGGTTATCGTTCAGTTCGTAATTGATAAGAATGGCAATGTCACAAATCCATTTATCGTAAGAGGTATTGGCGGTGGATGTGATGAAGAGGCCTTAAGAGCCGTTAAGGAAGCTAAATTCAAACCTGGCATGCAAAGGGGCAGAGCCGTACAAGTTCGGTACACAATGCCAATCACTTTCAAGTTAAAGAGCTCAACCCAAGGTTAAAACCTTGACGAAAGATAAGTTATTCGACCTTTTCAATTGTTTCCTTGAGGAGGTCGAAACTTATAGGTTTAACCAGATAGTCTACGTAATTAGTTTGTTTTGCTCTTTCCCGATTATAAGTATCGGAATTACCAGTAATAAAAATAACAGGGATATCAATACCATCTCTTCGAAGAGCCAACATTGCGTCAATTCCGTCTACATCATCTTCGAGCATAATATCCATAAGAATTAAATCAGGGGAGAGTTCCTTTGTTTTAGAAATCGCCTCCTGACCTCTTACACAAGTACCCACTACAGTTGCCCCGATTTTGTCTACCATTTTAGAAAGAAGCAACGATAAAACTTTATCGTCTTCAACAATTAAAACATTCATTAATAAGTCTTTCGAGTTTTTAATGAAGGTAAAGAAATAATGATCGAGATAATACACTAATTTAATTCATAGCTAAGTGAAAGTAATGCTGTTATCCTTAGTTGGTATGAAGCCATTTAAGCGGTAACAAAGCCTTTTTGTGAGTGCACTATATTGCCCACAGGAGTATAATTGTTAATTAGTAATATAAGTATTCCTATAATTTACATTATGTAAAGTTATATATCTTAAACTTCCTTATTATCCTTTCTACTACTTGTAAATGCCTCCTGCTCTATGAGTTAACTTTTAGTTTAAACCAGAAAGCGTTTCCTGTATAGCTTCGAAATCCGGAAGATCAGAAGAATCTTCAAGTACTTCGGCATATTTAACGATCCCTTCTTTATCAATTACAAAAGCTGATCGCTTTGCAACACCTTTCATTCCAAAGAAATCTTCGTAAAGAATGTCATAACTTTTCGAGGCTTCTTTATTAAAGTCACTTAATAACTGGAAATTAAGATTCTGAGAATCTTTAAAGGCTTTTTGAACGAAGAAACTATCGATACTTATCCCAAGAACTTCCGCGTCAAAAGCATCATAAATCTTCAGATTATCTCTTGTTGAGCATAGTTCAGTTGTGCAAACTCCAGAGAATGCTAACGGATAAAAAAGTAAAACTACGTTCTTATCACCTTTATAATCGGATAGTTTTATAAACTCTCTTTTAGTGTTTTGCAGATTGAAATCAGGAGCTTTATCGTTTACTGATACTGGCATACATTTTTAATTAATTTAATGATAACGATTCGGAGGCCTTCTTAAATCCAATCGAGGATATTATAATTCCAACGCAGAAAATTATTTTGGCTACATCTTTACCTGGAAAAGATTCGAACCCATCAAGAAACCAAAAAGAAATGTAGGCTATTAGAAATACAAAACTTGATGCGAGCAGATACTCTCTTTTTTTATGGAGAAACTGATTGATAGAGATCACCAAAATAGCCACTAATACAGCCCCACCCTGATAAATCAGTTGAAGAAGGTTTTTGATTATCACAGAATCGATGACTAATGGATAAAAAAGTACCGTTAAAAAGGGTAACAGGGTCAAATAAATCGGAAAACGAGCAAAAACCGGCTTAGACTCACGTATTTCAATAAATAAACCACAAAGAGCAATGGTTATAGCCATTAGATCCCCCCACTCTCTTGCGAGTATTAAGTTATCCCCGAAACCATAATCCAACATTATACCCGTTAAAAATGTTGTCAGCGCCACACCAAATGCTAAAACTGGTAAAGACTCATCCTTTCTGGCTATTAGAAAAAGGTTGATTGCAGCAGGGATACCCACCGAAAGGTATAGAATATAAATCCAGTTCAGGTTTTCCATAAACTTAGCAGATCTTCTCTTACTTTTGCCTGAATACCATAGTTATTGGTACTCCGGTAAATTTATATTTATCTCTGATCTTGTTTTCGATATATCTTCGGTAATTGGGGGGCATATCCTGCGGGTTATTCATAAAGAATTTAAACACAGGAGGATCATTTTTTACCTGGGTCATGTACTGAATTTTCAGTTGTCTCCCTCTTTTCATTGGCAAAGGCCGGTCTCTGAGTATACCCTCCAGAAAGTTATTTAATTCTGAAGTACTTATTTGCTTTGCTCGTTCTTCAATTACTCTATCCGCGAGCTCTATTACTTTATGAATTCGTTTTTTATTGATTGCAGAAATCGTAAGAATTGGCACATAATCGAGTTGAGGAACGCTTTCTTTGATGTAGTCTTCAAACTCTTTTACTGTATTTGTGTCTTTATCTTCAATCAAATCCCATTTATTCAGAACAATAATAAGTCCTTTGTTGAACTTTTCAGCCTCTCTCAGAACTCTCTTATCCTGATCTTCGAATCCTCTTACAGCATCTAAAATGAGCACGGCGATATCGCATTCCCGAATTGCTCTTTCAGTCCTTACGGTGCTATAAAACTCTATGTTTTCTTTTACCTTAACCCGCTTTCTTAATCCAGCAGTATCTACCAGAATGTAGTCTTTTCCGTTGAAGCTGAATTTGCTATTGATAGTATCCCGGGTTGTACCTGCAATGTCCGTCACAATCGACCGCTCATCGTTCAGAAGCGCATTAAGAAGACTACTCTTACCAACATTGGGCCTACCAACAAAAGCCAGTTTAGGCGCTGAATCGTCTTCTTCAGTAGTCGATTCCGGTAGAAGCTCCACTACCCTGTCCAATAATTCACCGGTTCCGGTTCCACTTATCGCAGAAATAGGGAACAAATCTTCAAAGCCCAACTCGTAAAATTCTGTGGAATTAAGTCTTCGGGCATCATTATCAGCTTTATTTGATACCACAAGAACAGGTTTTTCCTGCTGGCGCAAGAGGTTTGCAACTGATTTATCGAGGGTATTCATGCCAGTATCCGAATCAACTACAAAAAGAACTACATCGGATTCTTCCAGCGCAATGTGTACCTGTTCACGAATCCCAACAACCATAACATCCATTTCATCCGGAAGATAACCTCCCGTATCAATAACAGTGAAGTCCCTCCCGTTCCAGTAAGATTCGCCATAATGCCGATCACGGGTTACACCGTACTCATCATGAACAATAGCTTTTCTCTCTCCAATTAACCGATTAAAAATGGTCGATTTCCCAACATTGGGCCGACCTACAATAGAAACAACAGGAAGCATTTTATAAATTGAATTAGTAGTTTAATCAAGTAATAAAGTTACGGAAATTTTATCACTTAAAAGGTGGCTCATGCTTAAAAGCTTTTATGAACATATAGGATTCTTTGGATCGTTGTTCCTTTCCTTATTTCTGTTTCTCTTTTTCGTTTTTTGGATTGCAGGGTTGGCCGGAATTACCCTACCCGTTGATGGGGGAAAAGCCAAATATAACAAGTGGCAGGTTTTAATAGCTATTCTAATTCCGCTTTATCCAGTCTTTTGGTTAATTACAGATATTCTTGCACAACATAGATTTATGAAGAATAACTAATCAATTTAAAAGATTAGCCTCTCCTTCTTCAATCCGGGGTTGATCCTCTTCTACAAGCTGCCATATTTCGAGATGTTGATCTTCTAGTGCTTCTAAAAAACGGCTTGGTTGAGTGAAATAATCTCCATAAACAGATTGCGCCAAAGCAGGATAACTATAATAAAGCATTTGTTTGGCACGTGTAGTAGCTACATATAAAAGTCTGAGCTCTTCGTCCAGCTGTTCGTCATCATCTACCGAATAAGCAGAAGGTAATATCCCATCGAGGCATTGGATAATGAACACATGCTCCCATTCCAGCCCTTTTGCAGAATGAATAGTACTTAGAACCAAAGGCGGCTCATCTTTTTGCTTTTCCTCGGTATCGATTGCGGTTGCCGTGATGGGATCCAGAGCTAATTCCTCAAGCATTTTATCCAGTGAAACAAAGCCTGTTGAAATATTCACAAAAGCTTCCAAGTCTTTAAGTCGCTTTGGGTAATCATCGTACCTCTTTTCACAAAAAACACGATAGTATTCTACAATGAGCTCTACTGTTTCGGAAACAGATACATCTGATTCTTTAATCTGAAGAAGCAGCTTACTTAAGCTTTTTACCTGTTTTAAATATGAATTACTCACAGAATCAGACATATCCAACTGATATGGATTGTTTGCTAACCGTATCCATTCAAATAGATCCTGTGCAGTTTTAGGGCCGATTCCATCAATCAGCATAAGCACTCTATTCCAAGCAATAGTATCCATTGGATTTACAAGCACACGTACATGAGCAAGTACATCTTTAATATGAGCTGCTTCCGTAAACTTTTGGCCGCCATACTTTACAAAAGGTATATTCTTACGATTGAGTTCTACTTCTAAATCAAAGGAGTCCCTCCCATTTCTGAACAACACCGCCATTTCGTTAAGCGGTATTTCCTGTTCTCTTAGTTGTATAACTGCCTGAGCTACAAACCGGCTTTGATCGTGTTCTGATGGTGCTTTTACCAGTGCGGGCTTATCTCCTTCCGGCTTTTGTGAGTAGAGGCGTTTATCGAACTTAAAATTAGCTTGCGCTAGTAAGTGATTGGCTGCATTTAAAATTTCCGGAGTAGATCGATAGTTTTCTTCTAACTTAATCAGCTTTGTTTGTTCGAAAAGATTCGGGAACTCCATGATGTTCTGATGATCAGCTCCACGGAATGAATAGATACTCTGGGCATCATCCCCAACCCCCATCACATTACCATGCACACTTGAGAACAAAGCTGTAAGTTTGGCCTGTAACTTATTGGTATCCTGGTATTCATCAACCATTACAAAGCGATGAGAACCTGCTACTTTAATCCTTATATCATCTTGCTGATCAAGGAGTTCAGCGGTTTTTATGAGTAAGTCATCAAAGTCCATTACAAAATTCCTCGCCTTATACTCTTCATATCCTTTCGCCACTTCCTCAATCTTCTCCTGATGATTGAGAAACTGAGGATATGAGTCCATCAAAACGACCCTTAGATCAAGATGTTTATTCTTACAGGTACTTATTATTGAGTACAGCGTATTCTTATTTGGAAAGCGTTTGTTCTTCTTGTGAAGATTTAGTTGGGTTCTTACCAGTTGTATAATTTCAAGAGCATCTGCAGTATCGATGATGGTGAAGTTATTTGGAAACCTAATGTGCTCAGCATATCGATGAAGGATTTGACTGCAATAAAAATGGAAGGTGCCTCCCTTCACTCTCCTGCAACGCTCATCCAGAATGGAGCTCGCACGATTTAACATCTCGTTTGCGGCCCGTCTGGTAAATGTTAGGAGCAGAATTTCGACGGGATCTACCCCGCTCTCCACCAATCTGGCAACACGATGTACCAGAGTTCGGGTTTTCCCTGTCCCGGCTCCGGCTATTACCAATGCAGGTCCCTGATCATGAAAAACTGCCTCTAATTGTTCATTATTCAACAAATCCATGTAAGGAATGGAATAATCTTCCGGTCTCAGTTTTGCTTCATCTCTTTTTAAAACGAATTTTTTCATCCCAAAAAAGTACTAAAAACTTACTGTATGTAAAAATTATGTGCAGATTAATGATTTATTTAATTCTTTCTTTCCATTTCGTTGATACCCCGATATATTCCCTGCTTACTTTTCGGCTCAAAGTTTAGACTATATAATTAATGATCAACGAACCCTCGTTAGCACCTAAAGATTTTGGATGGATTGAAGTTATCTGTGGAGGCATGTTCAGTGGAAAAACTGAAGAGCTTATCCGCAGAGCTAAAAGAGCCCATATTGCGGGTCAGGATGTAGTCGTTGTAAAGCCAGCCATCGATAAAAGATATAGCGATACTGAAGTAGTTTCTCACAATGAAACTGCATTACCAAGCATTCTTGTAGATACAGCAGATCAAATTATCCTGCTCACAGGAAATGCCAGAGTAGTATGTATTGATGAAGCTCAATTCTTTGACGATAGAATTATAGATGTAGCCAACACCCTCGCAAACGATAAAAAGCGTGTAATTGTAGCCGGGCTAGACATGGACTTTAACGGAAAACCTTTTGGGCCTATGCCCTATCTGCTCGCGATTGCAGAATTTGTCACCAAGCTCCACGCGATCTGCTCAGAAAGCGGAGCGCTGGCGAATTTTTCACAACGGGTAGTCGAGAACCAAAATACCGTTCTTGTAGGTGAATATGACGCCTATGAACCTCGGGCCAGGCATTGTTTCAGGCCAAGCGTAGATGTTCGTCGTGGCAAACCAATACGACCTTTCAAGGTGCCACAGAAAAAAGCGGAAGAAGAAACCACAAACCAATAGCATAACCAATGGAAAATATTCTACGAGGCCTTTTGGGGATGGCCGTAATTATTGCCGGAACCTATCTCTTAAGTAAAGACCGAAAAAACATAAATTGGAGGCTTGTGGCTACAGGGCTTGGAATCCAGTTTATTTTAGCCATTTTTATTCTTAAAGCAGATGTTTTAGGTGATTTTTGGAGCCCTTTAGGCTGGCCTATGCTCCTTTTTGAAGTAATCGCCAGTTTCTTTGTTGTTGTACTGAAGTACACAACTGCCGGAGCCGAATTTCTTTTCGGATTTCTTGGGCATGGACCTGAGTACGAAGACAGTATGGGTGTAATTTTCGCTTTCCAGGTACTTCCAACAATTATCTTTTTCGCCTCCCTTACTGCCATTCTCTATCACTATGGAGTTTTACAGTTTGTTGTAAAAATTATGTCCAGAGGTATGCAGAAGTTATTAGGAACCTCCGGAGCAGAAACCCTTTCGGTGATCTCAAATATTTTTGTTGGGCAAACCGAAGCTCCATTAGTCATTAAGCCATTTATTGAGAAAATGACCAAATCGGAATTACTTGCAGTTATGACCGGGGGGATGGCAACTATTGCCGGTGGAGTTATGGCAGCTTATGTAGCTATGCTGGGAACATCTTTCGCTGTTGCGAACGGATTAGAAATTCAAGTAGCACAACAGTTATTTGCCGAACGGCTATTGGGAGCCAGTTTGATGGCTGCTCCTGCTGCCCTGGTAATCGCTAAAATCCTGTATCCTGAAACGGAAGAATCGGTTACTGCCGGAGATATTCAAATGGTTGTTGAAAAAACAGATGCAAATGGCATTGATGCCGCGGCAACTGGAGCTGGAGTAGGTTTAAAACTTGCTGCAAATGTAGGGGCTATGTTGTTGGCGTTCATTGCATTACTTGCAATGTTCAATGGCTTTTTTGGATGGGCGAGCGACTTTACCGGTCTTACTGGTGTGATAGGCTCACCACTTACTATTGAAATGGTTTTAGGCTGGGTTCTGGCTCCGTTAGTTTGGTTGATTGGAATTCCCTGGGCAGACGCGACCTCAATGGGTGCATTATTAGGCACTAAAATTGTATTAAATGAGTTTGTAGCCTATTTGATGTTAGCTGAAGAAGTAGCAGCTGCAACATTATCTCCAAAAACGGTGGCTATGGCAACATTTGCTTTATGTGGATTTGCAAACTTTTCATCCATTGCAATACAAATTGGTGGAATTGGAGGTTTAGCGCCGAGCAGGAAATCTGAACTAGCTAAATTTGGTTTAAAGGCTGTTTTTGCAGGGACTTTGGCTAATTTAATGACTGCGACAATAGCAGGAATGCTTTTTTAAATAATAAATCAAAACAGAAAAATTATTCATCAACTATGGAAAAAATTGGCTTTACGAGAACAATATGTGTCTTATGTAGCATTGTTCTTGTTTCCTGTGCAGGAAGTAGTACAACTACAAAAACCCCTTCTGGTACTCCTTCTTATCAAATTGTTGGGGAAGTCGGATCCCAGCAAGTTACCTACGAAGAATTAACTGAAAATTTTGCTAATGGAAGCTTAGAGAATGAGGCAAATCTGGATGGACTTCAGGATTTCCTTCCTATCTATTTAGATTACAAAGCAAAATTGATGGCAGCTAAAGAAGATGGTTATTACGAAGATGAACGAATTCTGAGCGAATTTGAAGTGTATGCCAAACAAGCTGCTTACTCATACTGGTTGGAAAACAAGATTCGTCCTACCCTTTTCAGGGAATTTAAATCCCGCTATGAATATGAGCTGAAATCTTCTCACGTGTTGATTTCTATGGCTGGCAGAACCGATCCCGCAGATACAATGGATGTTTATACTGAAATGATCGAAGCCAGGGATAAATATCTTGCAGGTACCTCGACCATGGCTGAATTAAATGAAGAATACTCCTCTTCTAATCAAGGACGTAAAATGGGTGGTGAACTTCCCTGGTTTGGAATTGGAACCACTGTAAAACCTTTTGAAGATGTTTTATACAGCCTTGAAGTTGGCGAAATCTCCATGCCATTCCGTACTCAATTTGGATATCATATTGTGCTTTTAGAAGATAAACGTGAAAAGCGGCTTTCCCGGGACGTTTCTCACATCTTCGTTCGAAGAAATAATAGTTTCTCCATGATCGACTCTGCTTATAAGGAACTTGGAAATGGAGCTGAGTGGGCTGATGTAGTAAAAAAATATACCGAAGACACTCCTTCTGCTTCAAACGGTGGCAAAATCGGTTGGGTGAACTATGGAGCAAGATATGATGGGGCATTTATTGATAGCGTAATGAATCTCAATCCTGAAATTGAATACTCAAAACCGTTCAGCTCGATATATGGATATCATATTGTGAAATTAGATTCTATCCAAACGTTCAAGGATGAAGAAGCCCGTGATGAGTTTATAATGAGTGAGCTTGAAAAATCCCGTACCTTCAGAAGAAGTAATTCTTTTATCGTCAACTGGCTTTCAGAAAATTATAAGGAAACAGAATATCAGGCTATATTAACCGAAACGGTTACTTTTTTAGAAAGTATCGATTCAGTTGCTGCCTTGGATATTGAAATCCCCTCAGATCTGGCATCAAAACCGATTTACTCATTCAATGGTATCGATTACTCTTCCCAGGATTATATCTACTATTTAGTTAGTTCTGGAAATCTTCCGATTACAAATGGATATAGTACTTCCTGGTTTAATGACTTCAAAGAATTTGTCATAGACTCACGCATTACTGAAATGGCTGTTGAGGAATTCCCTGATTTTTCTGGTCAGCTTGATAATTATAAAAATGGGCTTGCGGTGTACCAGATCAATGAAGACAACATCTGGAGTGCGGCAACTGTAGATACATCAAGGCTGATGGATATGTATACCGGAAACCCCGAAGACTATTCTTACGACACGAGATATTACTATCATCTAATTACTTCAAGCAGAGATACTTCGCTCCAGAAAGCTATCGATTTTATTAATTCGGGCAACCATCCTGATAGTCTCCGCTCTTTTAATATCAAAGTTGGAGTTGTATCTGATTCAACAGGAGCTTTTCAGGGAGAACCATTCACTACGCTGGAATCAATGGAGAAACAATCACTTTCTGAAGTATTCGCTTATAATAACAGAAAAGGATTCTTTTACCTGAACGAGATTCTTGAGCCAAGAATGATGACCTTTGACGAAGCCTTCAATAAGTTACTGGCAGATTTCCAACCCATCCGTGAACAAGAATGGCTTGATGATCTCCGGTCTACCTATAACGTAAAAGTTTATCCCGAAAACCTTCAAAAAGCATTCGAAGAAGAACACAGCACTGAATGAGAAACTTTTTCTTTCCGTTTTTAATCATTGTACTGTTAGTAAGCTGTACACGAAAGTCTCAGAACACAGAGCCTGCTCTTGCAAGAGTTGGCTCTGCTGTTTTAACACTTTCAGAGGCACGCGATGCTATTCCTGATCACATCTTTACAGAAGATAGTATAACCGCTTACAACAACTACAGGGATGACTGGATTGAACAACAGATTATTCTTCAGGATGCATACCGGTTACGAATACACCGGCAGCAGGTGGTACGTAATCGCCTGGAAAAAATACAGGAAGATTTTCTTGCAAAGGCAGCTCAGGAATATATTTTAGGTGAATTGGAATTGGAAATTCAGGTCACTGATGAAGAAGCACGGGCTTATTATCAGGAGAATAAAGCGAGTTTTGTACTTGAAGAGCGCTACATAAGATACAGACACCTTATTGCCTCTTCTTTAAGTGATGCACAGAACGCACGGCAGGATTTACTTAGAGGCATTGAGTGGACAACCGTAGCTAATCAATATTCTATAAACTCAGAAGTAGCGTTAAGAGAATCAGACAGATTCTGGCCCGAATCTATTGCAGCAGGCGATGTAAATATTTTGAATCGCTATTTAAAGGTCATTGGGTTATCTGAAATTTCAGTTATTGAACGTGTTGGTACCCGGTATCACTTTGTTCAGCTGATGGAAGAACGGGCAAAAGGAGATCACCCGGACCTCGAATGGTTAATTGATCAAATAAAAGAATGGTTAATCCTTGAAAAAAGACGCCGTGCCTTCAATACCTATGTAAAGAATCTTTATCTTCAGGCACAGGCGAATAATGAAATTGAAACTTTCAACGTTCTACAAGAAAATTAAATACAGAACTTACTTACCCACGAAAAATTAATAATGAAGAATATCTATTTCTTGCCTCTCCTGATTATATCAGGACTAATATCTACAAATTTAAAAGCACAAGACCTTCAGCCAGCAGACCAAATTGTTGCTCTCGTAAATGACCACGCTATTCTAAAGTCTGATATCGATGCTGATGTCGCTAATTACATTCGTCAAAGCCAAAGCTATGGGCAACCAGTCTCCTTCTCTACCGATTTATGGTACCAGTTTTTAGAAGCATCCATTGAAAATTATATCCTGATTGAGAAAGCGAGAGTTGACTCTATTGTAGTTCCCGAAGACCGAATTAGTCGTCAAATGGATCAGAGGGTAAACCAGCTTGTGCAACAGGCAGGTAGCGAAAGAGCTTTGGAACAAGCTTTTGGAAAATCGATCATTCAACTAAAAGACGAGTTCAGAGATGACTTCAGAGAGCAAATGCTTACTGATATGGTTCGCCAGAATAAATTTCAGTCGATTAAAATTACTCGCCCGGAAGTTCGTAATTTTTTCGATTCTATCCCTGTCGACTCACTCCCAACTATTCCCGAGCAGGTTGCTCTATCTCAAATCGTAATATTACCTCCTGCTAAAGAAGATGCTCGTGAATCTGCTAAACTTCTTGCAGAATCTCTAAGAGACTCAGCTATTAATCATAGCAAAAGTATTGAAGAACTTGCTCGCCGACATAGTGATGGACCTTCAGGTCCCAGAGGCGGTTTGCTTCCTATGATGGCATTGGGTGATTTAGTCTCAGAATACTCTGCAGCGGCATCTGCCCTTCAACCCGGTCAAATTTCGAATGTCGTTGAAACAGAATTTGGCTTTCATGTGATTCAGCTTATCCGACGGGTAGGCGATCAAATCGAAACTCGTCATATTCTTATTTCTGTAGATGCTTCTGAGCTGGATGATGAATTTGCGATCGAACGACTTGAAGGTATTAAAGACAGTCTTGAAAGCAATCCCGACCTTAGTTTTTCTGCCTTCGCACAACGTGTGAGCGAAGATCCTGCGACTAAAGTTTCAGGCGGTAAGATTCTTGATCCCCAAACCGGCGAACGTTTAATTCCTTTAAATCGATTAGATCCGGCATTGTATCGCATAGTGTTAGTTATGGATGAAGTCGGTGCTATTTCAGATCCAAGACCTTTCAATCCGAATAATGCTAATTCGGGTAAAGCATTCCGGATTGTCCGCTTAGATCGCCAGATTCCCGAGCATGTCGCAAACTTTGATCAGGATTACGAACGACTGAAATCCATCGCATTACAACAGAAGCAATTTGAGGTATATTCTGAGTGGATTGAAAAGCTGAAAGATGACTTTTATATAGAGTACAGGATTCCGGTTCCAAGTGCGGAGGTAAATTAATGGAGAGTAAAGAAACGGATCCAATACAATTAGCCGGGGATTTCGAGAAGGCGTTCAAAGATATTAAAGCTGAAATTCACAAAGCCGTAATCGGTCAGGAAGATATTATCGACCTGCTATTGATCAGTTTGTTCTCTAAAGGACATTGTGTGCTTGTAGGAGTGCCCGGGCTTGCCAAAACGTTGCTTATTCGAACCCTCGCAGATACGTTGGGACTTACTTTTAACAGAATACAGTTTACCCCCGACCTTATGCCCGGAGACATAACTGGAACGGAGGTAATCGAGGAAAATAAAGATCAGGGAACAAAAGAATTCAAGTTTATCAAAGGTCCTATTTTCGCGAATATCGTTTTGGCTGATGAGATTAACCGTACCCCTCCTAAAACTCAGGCAGCACTTCTGGAAGGTATGCAGGAATATCATGTAACAGCTTCCGGTACCACTTACGATCTTGACACACCGTTTTTTGTTCTTGCAACGCAAAACCCGATCGAGCAGGAAGGAACCTACCCCCTCCCTGAAGCTCAGTTGGACCGTTTTATGTTCAATATCTGGGTTGATTACCCAAGTTTTAAGGAAGAGAAAGAAATTGTGAGTAAAACTACTTCAAAACAGAATTATGAACTCAACTCCATCCTGGAGAAATCTAAAATAAAAGAACTTCAGTCATTGGTACGGGAAGTTCCTGTTCCTGAAAGTGTCTTAGACTATACCGTTAAATTAGTAGGAATGACCCGACCGGATTCGGATATGGCTCCAGAGTACATTAAAAAATATATGAGTTGGGGAGCCGGACCAAGAGCTTCTCAGTATCTCATTCTAGGTGGAAAGGCTCGTGCGCTTTCACAAGGCCGGTATAATGTTACCGAAGATGATATCAGAACGTTGGCAATTCCCGTTTTAAGGCATAGAATTGTAAACAATTATGCCGCTGAAGCCGAAGGATACACAACTGTGAAGCTCATCGAAAGACTGCTTGATGATGTTCATTAGAACCAAAGAAGCAGGTTGATGTGGAGTTTCAGGGATTTCAAAATAGTATTCCAGACTTTATAATAATTCTGATAGCAGTCCTTCTGGTTGCTGTTGCCACTTTTTCGTATCGAAACCTGAAAAGTATTCCCCTGCTTCCACGCACCGGATTGATAAGTTTACGCTCATCAGCTTTTCTCATTATTCTCCTCCTCTTCCTTAACCCGTATTTTTTTTCTTCAGATACCGTTCTTGAAAACCCCCAAATATTGGTTCTTCTTGATGATTCGGAGAGCATGAGGATTCAAAAAGGTTCTTACGAAGGATTAGAATCCTACTCCGAAGTAATCAGTCAACTGAATTTCGAAAATAAAGAAAGTATTAATTTTGAGTTTTTTACCATTGGCTCTTCATCCAGGCAAATCCCCTCCCCTGATTCTTTAACATACAATGAAAGTGAGACTAACTTTGCGAATGCAATTTCACAGGTTCAGGAATTGGAAGATGATTTTGACGCGGCAATTGTAGTAAGCGATGGAATTATAACTTTTGGCAGGAACCCATCTATACAAGTAGCTAACCTTTCTATACCATTATACAGCATAGGCTTAGGTGATACTTCACAGGTACGGGATGTAACGATTAATAATATTGTTTCGAATCCGAATGGGTTTACCAACACCCGTCATTTAATAGAAGTTGAAATAGCCCAAAATGGTTTTTCAGGTGAATCTGTTACTATTGAATTGAAAAACTCATCAGGAAGGATCATTGATGAAAATGAGATTCAATTTAACTCCTCAGAATCTATACAGAATACAACATTCGAGATTGAATTAACTGAGCCTGGTTTACAGCAGTTTTCTATTGAAGTAAGCGAAACAGAAGGTGAATGGAGCACAGAAAATAATACGGCTAATATTTCTATTGATGTTTCTGAAAGCAAAACTAAAATCCTTCACCTTGCATTTGAAATCTACCCGGATGTAAAAATGCTTCGGTCTGTACTATCTGAAGACCAGAATATTGAGCTTTCGACCATGACCTGGCTCGGAGGGTCTCGTTTTGTGGAAGATGTTTTGCCGGAATTGGAAGAAAAAGACCTGTTAATTTTTCACGGACTTCCCCGCTCAGGTTTTGATATGGCTTTGCTGGAAGGTTTCACTCGTATTCCCACTTTATATCTGCAATTACCAAAAACAAGAAGTTTACGTTCAGGCCCTTTTTCTGAGCTAAACCTGATTCAAAATACCGGAAATCAGCTTTTCGAGTTAACTCTGTTCCCGGCTGCAGAAAGCACCGACCACCCGGTTATGGAGTTGCCTGAAATTGGCTTCCAGACCGTTTCTCCGTTGATTAGTTCGTTAAGAGCTGTTTCTGCTACTCCTGATGGAACTGAGCTATTTAAGAGCGGATTTCAGGGAATTGAAACTCCTAACGCCATTATTGCTGTGAATGAGAGGGGCTCAATGCGTAGGTCTACGGTTTCCGCTTGGGGTTGGTATCGAATGTATCAATCGCCAATTGAAAGTGAGCGTGCCTTTGTTACTCAATTGTTCTCAAATCTTGCTACCTGGACAGCCAACGACCCTGATGAACGGCGTTTGAAAATTACCCCGGCTAAATCGGTATTTAATAGCTCGGAACAGGTCATCATAAATGGAAACTTAAATAACGAGAGCGGAGAACCTGAGGCAGAGGCAACCATAGAGTTCACATTAACCCCCGAAAATGGCGATGAACGCACTTCAAACATGAATAATGAAGGTAATGGAAACTACCGGTTTGAAGGGCAATCCCTGAGTCCGGGACTCTATGCATTTACCGCAACAGCCCGGAAAGGTGGCAGAGAAATAGATTCTCAGACTGGTGAGTTCCTGATACAGGATTCAAATTCGGAGCTCATAAATACCGTTCGAAACGATGAGCTTCTCCGAACAATTTCCAACGAAACCGTGGGAGATTTTTTCGAATACGATAATCTGGACGATTTTTGGGCTACACTTAATTCAGATGGAATACTCGACCAAAAAGAGGAACTCATTGAAGCGTACACTTTTCCTGTGCGATCAATCTTCTGGTTTGTATTGGTAATACTCTTATTAGGAGCCGAATGGCTTGGGCGAAAGTATTATTCTCTGCCTTAATTAAACCAGTAAAAGTTTGCTTCTTTCTTAGCTTACTGGTAGCAGGAGCTTCCAACACGCATTACCCCCAGGGGCACGTAACAAGGAGAAAAAGCATCCTGAGTAATTGGGATGCCTTTAATGAATTGGTTGACCTTAAAGCAAGTTATAAACTTGCTGTACTTCCAGTTTTAAGTCACAGACTTAAAACATCTTTGGGTCAGGAGTTGAATGGATTGGACAAAAGTATTACTCTCTGCCCTAGAGTTAGTTAAAACTCGGCTAGCCTTACACTTCCCGAACCCATTTTTGAAGTAGTTATTATAAACATATCGCCAAAATCTGTCTCTTCAAGTTGCTCAAATTTATCTTCTCCTAATACCATATTTGTAAGAGCTGGTGTTGTATTTGAGTGACCGACAATCAGCACTGTGTACCCTGCATGTTCTTCAATTAACCCGGCAAGAAACTCACTGATATCATCAAACCCATATTCCTGGATTTCAAGCCCAAGTGAATCAGCCGTCGGGGTGGCTGTCATTCTGGTACGTTTGTATGCAGTACTGTAAATGGTTTTAACGTCAAAATCTGCAAGAGATTGAAAAAGGTTAACCGCCCGTTGTTTTCCTTCTTCACTTATTGGAGGGTTCCTAGTCCCATCCTCAGCTCTTTCTGCGTGACGAACAAAAATCAATGTAGTTGACTCAGTTTGAAAAGCGAACGAGAAGTCAGGTGTTATTACAAATATCGTAAGTAGCGCAATGCAAATTTTCAGATTCTTTCTCATGGTTTCCTTTTAATTAATGAACAGGAGTATATAAAAAAAGCCACACTTAAGAGTGCGGCTTTTAATCATTTTTTGCAATCTCAGGATTTCTTTGTTTTGAACATTGCCAATGAAAAACCAATCAAGGAAACTACGGTTAGTATCAGTAACACAATCAAAAACGGATGAATTGGACGGGATTCATACTCCCAACCGCTTAATTGATCATCAATAGAAGAAATCTGCGCTACTGTGAGCACATCCCCATCCTGAATTAAATTACTCCATTCATTCTTTATTTTATCAGACCAGAAGTCCTGGAATCTCAGATAATCCCGATAGCTATCAGAAGAGATAATCTCATCTTCACTCTTTTTCTTTGCCTCTCGTACGAAATTATCCAGTGCTACAAAGAAACTGTAGTTATTATCAAAAGCACCAAGATCAACTTCAGAGAACTCAAGATACTGATCCATGGAATTCCACATTTTCTGAGAAGTGGTCATTCGCCAGTCTCTCATTTTTTCATTGATGCGGGCATTCCATTCAGCCTGATCACCACCACCATATGCAGTAATTAATCGGTTTCCAATCTGAGCCCAGGCATCTTCGAAATGATTTTGAACGGCATACATTCTTAAATGATCTTCAACAGATAAAGCACGGTTTGCAGAAGCGGCATATTCTGTATTCTCTTCGATGATATTTTCAATCATTTCAAGAGGGTTATCACTGATAGAGATTCGGCCGGATTCAATATTCCCGGCGATTTCATCCATTTTAGTCAAACTCATACCGCTGTAAGTGATCATTAAAGAATCGACAACATCTATAATTATTTCATCTCTGAGCTCTAGATTCTGCCGATATTGCTTTACAAGCGATGCAAGGCGTTCTTCACTTTCCATAGAAAGCGCAATCGCTTTGCGAAGAGAATCGGCACGGGAGTTCAGAAATGAAATTTCAGACTTATAAACCGCTACCTCCCTGCTTAACTCAGCCAAACGTTCATTTTGGTTTTCAATGATCAATAACCGTTGTTCAGCAGAATTCGCTTCTTTATTGATGGCACTAATCTCATTAGCAAACGATTGAGGGTACAGTGCAACATCCAGAAGCTTACTATGAGGTTCGAATTTTAGAATCAGGGAATCGATCTCAGACTTCAGGCTATCTACCTCTTTTACACTTGAAGCGGTATTCAGACTCTCCTCAATAGAGGTGTATTTAGCTTCAAAGTCGGTCTTTATTTGATAATCGCTCTCCTGAGTAAATGCGCTGGTTGAAAATACGATAAGTACTGTGAAAGCGAATGCAATGGTTCTGTTTAATTTTTTCATGATGTTACCTCCTCAACATAAATTCCTTTTTCATTTAATAGAATTACCATATTGTTCGTGTCATCAATTAACTGAACAACAGGTTCTCTCCAGTTGAATGCAGGCGATAATAATCCTTCTTCATCAACCAGAATTTTTCGTTCGAGCTTCAATTGCCCTCGTTCAGGAGCCATTACATACACATGCTTGAATTTATCAGCGGTGATGAAATAATAGCCCTGATGATTTCTGATCATCCGTACCTCTGAAACTATCACCGAAGTAGTATCATTGAATTCTTCGAGTTGAAATGGAAGTATGGAATAGCTTAACCCATGTCGGATATCGGTTACATTTCCGTCAGCATCAGGAATTAAAACGGATTCGATTTGCTGGGCGTAGTTAACATTTTTTACGACCAGCGACTTAGTGCAAGCCTGTAAAAAAAGTGTGGTTAGTAAAGCAAAAGCCAGCGTGGTTTTTTTTAGAATAGTCATCTGGTCCTCCTTGATTAAATATTGGTTTAATCAATTATAGACCAGTTGCCCGGTTTTGTTTCTTGCTTACAGAATAATTATGGATTCGACCGGTGCCATTTTGCTTAACGCATCCCTCCCATTCAAAAAACTCAACTCCATAATAAATGAGTAGCCAATTACTTCGCCGCCTAAACGTTCTACCAATCGTGTTGCAGCTCCGGCAGATCCTCCTGTCGCAATCAGGTCATCGTGAATGATAACTTTAGCTCCTTCATTAAAGGCGTCCCTGTGGAGCTCGAGGGAGTCTTCTCCATATTCCAGCGCATAAGTTTCGGAAATAGTGTGGTGAGGAAGTTTCCCCGGTTTTCTTACAGGGATGAAGCCTGCGTTTAGATCCTGAGCAATATTGGTCCCAAAAAGAAACCCACGGGACTCGAGCCCAACCACATAATCAACTTCCTGATCCCTGAAAGGCTCGCAAAGCAAAATAGAGGTAAGCTGGAGGGCTTTTTTATCAGCAAGTAACGTGGTAATGTCTTTAAACTGGATTCCGGGTTTTGGGAAATCCGGAATAGTTCGGATGTTTTCGAGCAGATACTCTTTTATACTTTCTTCTACTTTTTGCATGTGAATTGAATTAATTTGCACGAAGGTAGGCAAAACCGAACTCTTCAATCAAGTTAAATGGATAATTTAAACGAACCTTTATGGCAAGCTCATCAACAATTCATGGCAAAAGCAGTAATGCTGGCTGAACAAGCGTTCGAAGAAGGTGAAGTTCCTGTTGGAGCTATAGTGGTTCATAAGAATACTATTGTCGGGAAAGGATACAATCAGGTTGAACGACTTGGTGACCCAACAGCTCATGCCGAGATGCTTGCTATATCGGCAGCCTGTGATACGTTGGGAGAGAAATATCTGAACGAATGCACTTTGTATGTAACTCTTGAGCCCTGTCCTATGTGTGCAGGAGCATTGGTTTGGTCAAAAATCGGGACCATTGTATACGGCGCTTCTGATGTGAAATCCGGGGCTTCAGGGAGCGTATTTAATATCACCCAAAATGATACTCTAAATCATAAAGCGGAAGTTATACAAGGCATTCTGGAGCATGATTGTGAATACTTGCTAAAGGCGTTTTTTGCGTCCAAGAGGATGAAGTACTAACGAAGTAACGACAACAAATGAGAAATAGAAGGTGATTTCAAGCTGGGTTTCCGGGCTTTAACCTGACTTCCAATCTCGTAGCATATCTTCCACTGCTTCGTCAAAGTTTTTACTGCATAGAAAAAGGAATGTTCTGGATCATAGATATTCGTGGACTCCGAAGTTACTCCGTTCACTTCAATTACTTTTATCTCCTTACCTTCCCTAACAAAGTTTTCCGATGGAGCTTTAACATCATAACGACCAAAGTAGAAGCCTTTGAAGCTTTTGCTGATCCGGTCTATTTCTTTTGTCAGTTCCTGAGTAATCAAATCACTTCCATCATAAAAAACAGCTCCCCGGGCATGAGTTCCCAGCTCCACTAGTTTAATCTTTTTGCCTTCTTCAGGAATTTTGTACAAGTCATCAATATGTTCATCAAAATGAATTTCAGCCATACATACTGCTCTGGGGTCTTTTAAAATAAGTTCCTCCAGAGTGTGTTTCCCATCTCCTGTGAGATGCAGATATTCCTTTTTTGTAACAGAAAAAATGGTCCCTTTCTCCTCCTCCGGGAATCGATAATAAAAGATGCCGTACTCTTCACCATCAATAAACTCCTGAACTATGTAGTCGCCATTCAGTTCAGAAAGAATATGTTGAAGCTCCTCTTCATTTTTAGGGATGTTAACCCCTCTGCCCCGTTCCCCTGCATCCGGCTTTAAGACTATTGGATAAGATAGTTGATGATTCATCAAAAAAATCTCAACCTGTTCTATTTTTGACTCCGATGAAGCATCACCTTTAAGGAGTTCATAGGCTGCAACCGATTCTCTAGCTCCAATCCTATCCAGAATGTCTTTTTTCGATTCTTTTATGAATCCTCCTTCGGGGATAGCAGGATTTGCCAGAGTAAAAATGGTAATACTTTTATGTTTAATCCAAAGTGCGAAAATATATATGAATACAAAGCTATAGATGATGTAAGGAGGCCAGAATTCCCAGTTTATAATTCGCTTCCACCTTCCAATAAGAACTCTGCGGCCTCTGAAAGTAAGCATTGGAATCAGAATTTTGAACAGGATGAAGGCTGCAACCAAAAATCCACCAAGAACCCATAAAGCGTAATCCTGATATATATTGAAATATCCGATCATTTCATTTCCAACAAGTACTGCCATACCAACCAGTACAGGTGTCCAAATAAGAGATGCAATTCCAAAGTAAAGGATAAACATCCAGAAACTTGCTCCAATCGCTCCTGCAGAAAAGTAAGTTGGTAATCGTGTACCCGGAATAAACCGGCTTGCAATAATTATAGCTGGTCCTTTCGCTTCAAACCAGTGATAAGATTTCTCGACATCTCTTTCATTTATAAACCACTTCAAAGGTGCTTTGTGTAAAGTACTGGAAGCCAGCCATCTACCAGCCAGATACAGAAGCACATCACCAACAAAAATTCCAAATAAACAAGCAAATACGCCCGGAAAAAATCCAATTAACCCGCGCGCAATCATTAGTCCGGTACCAATACAGGTCAAATCTTCTGAGATCAGGGTAGAGAGTACGATTACAATCATCAGGATTATTAACGCTTTTCCTTCGGCTTTAATCCCATTTGAAGGATCAAAAGGTAATAAAGACTGAATTTCTCTTAGAGTAGATAATTCAGGAGTGTAAGATTGAGCATCCACATGTACCAAAAAGTTGAGCAAATCTGTCCGGGCAGCACTTTCTTCATTTTGATAAACCAGGAACTGGCTCTGTGGCATCAATCTGGAATGTTCTCTGGAGACTTCTTCCGAGATTCTCGACTGATTGAAGTGTTGAATTAGTACAGGAACGTGAATCGATGGTAATTGCTCCCTCACAAAGCGTTGATCCGAATGGTACTGAATCTTAGCTCTTTCTATTCGATTATCGATCTCTTTAAATAGACCAAAGTGAGGAACGAAATATTTCAGGAATACAAAAAAAGTATATTTAACCCCGTATACAGCTCTGTTTAAGTGATATCCTCCCAGAAGTTCGAGTTCTACAACTCCATTTGCTCCCAGCAAAGATAAAGATTCTGTTTTCTCAGGAAAATCAACTACAAACCTAAGGGCACTCCCTCCTCCTGTTCCTTCACCCAGTACATGAACAGAGTTGATCTGGAGTGAATCAAGAATTTTATTTACCTGAAGTGCCTGCTTTTTAGCAGAAGCTGATTTTTGGTTGGAATGGTATCGCCATTCGATAATCTCAAAAGTATCTCTGATTTTGCCCGAAACAACTTTATGATCTAAAAGCGGATCCGGAAAGTATAGAAGAATTGGTTTATCAGTTAATGATAATGGGGGATTAATGCCTGAGTGAGAAGTAAGGGGAATTTTAACTCCTGAAATCAGAAGTAATAAAAGATAAGCAGCAACAAAAAGCTTCCATACATGCTTCTTTGAAGCTTCCCGTAGACTCATATCACTTGATTAAACTAAGAGGCTTCAACGCCAGCTCTGGATTCCTGCTCATACTTTAAAGTAGAGGGGGCAATTCCAAAATCAGGTGAAGGTTTAAATCCCATAGTTTTCAGGATCAATCCAATGAGTGCGTAATGGTGAACAGTGTGGCTAATCAAAAACTGAAGTTCTCTTCTTATGGTAGATTCACTTAATGGAGCATTTTCCTCTCCAATTCCTTCGTTACTTCTAACTTTAACTCTCCTGTTTAAATCTTCCGGATTAAGTTTTTTCAGAGATTCAGAGACTTCTTTCATACTTGAAATCATGAATTCGCGATCATTTTCTAATCTCAGGTCTCTGTCTCTTGCATCATAATCCACCAATCTATCCGTCTCTGCTACGAGGCTGTAATAATGCTCCAGGATATGTCGGAAATGCCTTCCTATTCCACTCTTATTGTACGTACCACTATTTGATGAGTACTGCTCGTCTGAAACAGCAGATAATAGTTCTATGCCCTGTTTCAGAAAAAATATATTCGACTTAACTGCCAAGGGTTGTTTTTGCATACATTTCAGAATCTATTACCGGTTCAAAAGAGCCTTCAATTATTTGATGTGCAGATTGAGCCAGTTTCTTTCGATTAGAATTAATAATGGTTTCGTTGTTGAAAGTAACAGTTGCTGAGCACTCTTTCATAACGAAAAGGTAAAATATGTGCTTAAAAAATGGAGTATCGTCCCACCAGCATATTGTTTTGTGGGCAGATGGAGCGCCCTTTGCAGCAGAATATGTGATTGAAGCACAATGAACCGGTAACTTTTCAACAGCCGGGTACTGGAATAACGATGACTTAAACGGCAAAACTTCTGCCCCGACACTTGTAGTTCCTTCGGGAAAAAGAACAACCCCCTGGCTGTCGGTTAAGTGCTTTGATATTTCTTCATTAACACGTTTTACATCCCCCCTACGCTCTCTGTCTACAAATATCATCCCCGAAGTTTCGAGAACAAATCCAATAACCGGCCAGTTTCTCACTTCACTTTTAGCAATAAAGGTGCAATCCAGTTGGGAAAAAAGTACCCAAACATCCACGTAGCTTAAGTGATTAGAAACCAGAAAAAATGGAGGTTTTGGGGGAACACCAATAATGTTAGTTTTTATTCCTAAAATTTTGAGTGTTGTAACTCCCCATTTCTTTCGGAATTTCGCCGTCCACCAAATTTTATTAACACCGAAAATAGTGAGTAATCTTCCTGAAACTATGATGGAATAATAGAAGAGTGTGGTTAACAAGAAGAGTATAATTTTAAAAACCGCAATAACTTTCCGCATGGCAGAAATTAACCAATTCTACTTAAAAAAAAGTGTTTTTGATTGTTCTGAAAGTGTTTCGATGTCCAGAAGGATCAGGTAGTCAATAGTTTTGAAGGTAGTATCTAATGCGGGTTTACTGCATACTTTTACTCCGATGTCCATATACAACCGGAAAAGCTGAGGTAGCTTCACTTCTTCCGTGTAAGAATAATCTTTTGCCAGTTTAATACATTCAAAATCAGGCTGTACAGGAATTGAGTATTCCGAATTTATGTAGTTCTGCTCTTCCAGGTATTGATAGACAGCTTTTCCTTCAGCAGGGTTTTGGCTGGTTATTGAGCAACAGCCAAACAGATATCTTTTTTTAGAAAGCACAAGATACGTTGCAAGTCCTCTCCATAATAAATAAAGTACTCTCCCACTTCGATGATCAAGGTGAATACATGCACGACCCAATTCTACAACATTCTGTAACACTTGTTCAGGGAATCTGGAAACATCAAATTCTGATTGCGTATAGAACCCATGCCCTGATGCGGCCATAGTATTATCCTGCATTCGGTAAGTTCCAATAACAGCGTTTGAAGAGTTTTCTACCACTATTAAATGATGGCATTGTTTATCGTACTCATCTTCATCCATTTTATTTTTAAATGATGAGTCTAATCCTTCACCAAGTTCAATGTTGAAAACATCAAAACGTAATTTAAGCGCTTCTTCAACTTCTGCTCTGGTCTGGGCTAGTCTAACCGAATACTTATGCCCCGGAATCGATAAGTTGCTTACATTTTTTGAAGTAAAAACTGAATTCGTTGTACTCATTATTAACTATTTTCCTTTGAACTAGTATACCAAACACATTGTTATCTTAGTATCACAAATATATAAATTCATTATTTTCAAAAAATCAACTCAAGACCTTATAAATGCTATACTATAAAACTTATGATCATCCAGCCAGCCAGGAATGGGTTGTATTTGTGCATGGTGCGGGGGGAAGCTCTTCAATATGGTTTCAGCAGCTTAAGGCATTCAGAAAAGTTTTTAATGTACTTCTGGTTGATTTAAGAGGGCATGGAAAATCAAAAGATGCATTGCAGAAATACTATGACCGGGAATACACTTTTGATGATATCAGTAAAGATATATTTGAAGTTCTGGATCACCTGGAGATAGAGAAAGCCCATTTTATTGGGGTTTCTTTGGGAACTATCATAATCAGAAATCTTAATGAGCTGCAACCAGACCGGGTGAAATCTGCTATTCTTTGTGGAGCGATTACCCGCCTTAATGTTCGTTCCCGATTTTTAGTTTTTTTGGGAAATGCTTTTAAAAAAGTTATTCCCTACATGTGGCTGTACAAACTTTTCGCGTGGATTATCATGCCCAGAAAAAGGCATGCGAAAGCAAGGAATCTCTTCATCAGAGAAGCTAAAAAGCTGTATCAAAAAGAATTCCTCCGTTGGTTTAAGCTCACTCACTCTGTTAATCCCCTTTTGAAGTATTTTAAAGAAAAAGAAACTGAAACCCCTATGTTATATGTGATGGGGGAAGAAGATTATATGTTTTTGCCCCCTGTACAACAAATTGTTAGCGAGCAAAAACAAGCTTTTCTGCAAGTAATAGAGCAATGTGGACATGTGTGTAACGTAGAAAAGCCAACTGAGTTCAATAATGTCTCAATTGGCTTTCTAAAAAAACAATCTGGGATTATCTAACTCTATTCTGGTTTAGTGAACAACCAGGCTTCTGAATTCAGATCCGCTCGAACAGATCGAAGATATTCGACGGCATCATCAAAATTTGAAAACCCTTGATAAGCTACAAAGTTGAATCTTGATTCAGGATGAAATAAAACCCGGGTATCAAAACCTTCATCAATTAAACCCTGATGGAAACGATCAGCATTACTTTGTACAATAAATGAGCCTCCAATAATGAAGTATTTTAGATCAGAAGATTCTACTTCTTCAATCTCTTCCCCATTTTCTTTTTGAGTTAGGTATTCATCTAAACTGAATGCTTTTGGAACAACTACCATTAATTCCGGATTATCTACAGGCAGACTAAGTTCCTCAGCTAATCGACGTTGCTCATCAGTTAACTCTTCGGGTTGCTCCTCCGCTTCCTCCTCTATCCCCATATCTTCTGTAACGACTTCATCTTTTGATTCATCGGGGCCTTCTTCAATTTCTGATGTATTGGTTGTGTCTGCAGGAATCGTTTCTGATTGCTGTTCTTCTTCTATTTCTTCAACAGGAGGAGTAGCAAATTCATTATTAAATACCTGATCTAAGGATGTTCGGAAATTATCCTGAGTGTTTTCTAGTACCTGGCGCTGAGAGTCGAAAGTACGTCTTGTCAGCCTGTCTCCCAAAGACTCCTCTAATTTAGCCTGTACAATAATGATTAACTCACTTTCTATATAATCATCAGAATTGTATCCAAAGAGATATCTCAGCCCAAAAAACCAAGGCGGGAGATCCTTGAGAATTGGAATTCCTCTTCTAACTTTATTTTCTTCTGTCCTGTAAAGTCCTGCGATAGAAGTAGCCTCTCCGTCAAGCAAAAAAGCCTGAGTAGTAGCTTCTTGTTTGTTGATGATGGTGCTAACTGCATCAGGCTGGGCAGTTGATCGTTCAACTGCGAGATCTAAGTGAATAAATGTAGTATCATTATCTGCTATTACCTGGGGCGTAACCGTAAGAATTGTTCCTGTACTGAAAAACTGATCAGTCACGTTTCCGGCTATATCTCTCTGTTTTATTGAGAAATCCTGACCAACCTGAATCCGCCCTTCTTCTCCATCCACAACTTTAATAGATGGGGTAGCTATTACTTCACCGAGGTTATCGGCTTCAAAAGCGCTAAACAATGTTTGAACCCGAATTCCAGGACCAATTTCTCCAAGATTAATAAGCGCATTAAACACATTCTGGGATACACCTGAAGCATTGAATGAATTTACTGACACAAACTGATCGTTAAAATCGGTTCCTTGTGGCACTCCAAGTTCTGGGCTTATTCCATCACCTGTCACAATATCATTGATATTTCCTGGAACATCATTAGTCAATGTAGACCAATCTATACCAATTTCTTGCAAAGCTCTCTTATTTCCTTCAAAAAAGGTTGCGTTTATACGAACTTCCCGGGTATCTAAATTAAACTCACTTGAACTTGCCTGTTCTGCCGGATTACCAGAACCCGCGTTTGATTGTGTAGCACTTTGTTCAGCCTCAAGCTGCGATAATGGAACTATTTCAACGTAGTCCTCATACTCTTTTACTCCTAAAGATTTAATTCTCAGAATAAATTCAAGCGCGTCTTCCCAATGCATTGCAGGTAAATTCACACCTATTTCGCCAGCTGCTCCTGATTGATCAATAATAAATTTATTTCTGTATTGCTGGAGAAACTGATTTATTACCTCCATTGCTTGTACATACGGCGTGGTCTTATCAAAAGCGATAATTTCGTCTGGGTTTGTGTACTCACGTGGATACTCGTCCTGAGCAAATGCTGTATTACCAGACAATGGCATCCCTACCCAGAACATGATCAATGTACTATAAATAATTATACTGTATAATTTCATTCTCGGATTTTTCATCTATCTACCTCCAAGGTAACTACTTCTTGAATGCCGCCTAGGTTTAAATTAAATGTAGCCGTTCTATTTTCTAAATCTATTGCTGAAAGGTACCCCAGATATACACGGTCGCCAACTTTAAGTGACACCATCTTTCCACCGGAGCTCATAAAAACTCTGTTTGCAGTTAATCCAACAATTCTACCTCCTCTTGGATTTGCAAGACCTTCTTCATTAGGAGGTAGAGAGCTTTGTATAAGAGGATATAATGGATTGTATAAAGACAAACTAGATTTTTCAACAATGTTTAAACCAATATTTGTAGAATCAAATAGTTGTGTTTTTTCATAATAACTTTCCATTGCGAATGAGAATGTAACACTATTTTCTCCATCCTCTAGTCGGCCTGGGGAAACGGTTACATCATTAATTTTATTTAGCAGCTGGCTGTTTTCAATCTTATTAATGAAACTCATTAAGGCATCATATTCTCCAAAACCAGATATAGAGGAGTTGATTACTCCATACTGGTTATCGGGTATGGAATCAGAATAAACAAAATCAAAAAAGATGCGGTTTCCTCCATCTTCATTTATAGTATTTAGAAAATCAAAAACATCATCAGGTTTGTTTGATAAATAAAGGGCTTTATCATAATTGTCGATTACCTGTAAAGCAGTTTGATACCTTTCGTTTAACTCTGTAAACTCATTATTAATATTCTGTTTAGAATTTAAATCTTGCTGTTTACGGTTAACTTCATCTTGCAAGGTTGAAATCTCGCCCTCCAAATAAAAATTTGTATATCCCAGTCCTAAACCAACAATGAGAAACAAAGTGACTAATAAAATAATGGTATTTCTTACTGCGTATGACATTAATTGCCTGTAAGGTCCCCCAGACCTTTTAGATTATCCGGAGTGTAGACCGATTCATCAGCAACGATTTTTTTTACTGAATAACTGAACGTATACACTTCTTCCCCTCTTATCTCATCTGCTGATACATTTAATAATGTAGCTTCGGCAAATAGTTCTGCAATAAGTGGTATTCTGTTTCTATAACGAGCAATGCCTTGCAGTTCTAAGGTATTTGGTTCATCCCCAACGGAAAATGAGGTTAGCCAAACACCACCAACTTCACTAATTCCACGATTAATGAGGTCTAAGTTGGTTGTCCAGGTAATCGAGTTTTCCGAAAGGGTATTCATTAATTCAAGCTTATCCTGAATTTGAGCTAACTCGTTACTGATTCTGTTGTAGTTATTGACTGTTGGAGTAAAGGAATTGATTTGAGTATCTAATAAAGAGACTTCATTTTTCAACGAATCAATCTGAGTGTTCGCTGTTCGCCTGAATGAGTCGATAATCGGAAAGGAAATCATAATAAAAAGCAGAAGAAGAAAACCATGCCATTCAAGCTTAAATATTTTTTGGCGATCTACTACATATTTAGGTACGAAAGAAATGCCAGGTAAGTGTTTCTTTTCAAAGCCAGAAGTAGACCATGCAGTGCCAATAGCTGTAGTAAATGGAGCTAAAGAGTCACTTGTGTATTCACCAGGATCTAAAAAATCCTCAGAAAAAGTAAAATCGCCCACTTCAACATCGGGAAATCGCTCCTGAAAGAATGTAGTTGCTTCCTCTCCCAGAGAGTTATTACAAATTACAAGGCGATCAAGGTTTGGCACTTCACCAGTATCAAGCTGGAAAAGTATTTTACTAAAAACAGTATTCAGGAACTTTCTGGATCGGGTTCCTTCTGTAATTAATGGAGAAACCAACCACAGATTTGAACCCTTTAAGAAAAGTACCCGGCAATTTAAATCAGAAAACTGAAGTATACAGGTAATTCCACCATCTTCGAGTTCGTAATTAGCTCTGATTAATCCAAGAAGCAATGTCTCATCAGGGAGTACTTCCTTCACAGTAAGCTTGCCCCTGTATAAGGATAATGTAGTATTGACAAGCTGGATAAGCTGAGGCTCTTCATCAATAGAACAAAGCAAAAGAGCTCCATCGTCCCTTACTCCGTAAGAATAATAATCGTCTCCTTTTGGAGAACCGTGAAGTGATTCTAAACGGTCGTCAATTATAATCTGAAGATCCTTCTTCTTTACCTCACTAAAATCCACATCCTTCAGGATTTGGTAAATGGCCACTCCGGCTGAAATGTTAAGACCAAGGTTTGCAGATTTTGGATTAATGGAAGACAGAATGTTGTATAACAGCATTTCATTACTTGCAGGAGCTTCTGCTTCGTCTACCATATCAACATCAACAAGATCGTCTTCTCCTTGCTCTAAATCTTCCAGTTCCAGATCTATATCATCTCCGAGATCTCCAAGTATTTCTTCGTCAAGTTTAAGATCTTCGAGTTCTTCTTCAATCACATTTTCTTCAAGAGACGCTTCTAAATCTAAATCAAATACCGAGTCATCTGCCAGAGAACTCTCCAATTCCCCAAAAATATCTTCATTCTGTGTTTCAGTCTCCGCAGTTCTTTCAATGGGTCTGATTAAGGTATATTTATCAAGCCTTTGCAGAACGATCTTTTTATTTTGCACTCCGATTACAGCAACTTTCAAAGAGTCGTTGTCCAGAGCTATACCGATATGATGCTTTCGTGATGCCATTCAGTAACTAATAGGTAACCTCACTAAAAAGCTGGAGCATTTTTGTTTTATTGTTTGCATAATTTAAGGCAGATTCTTTAGAAATCTTACCCTCATCGTATAATCTTTTCAAATCTTGTTCCATCGTATTCATGCCTCGGTCCCGACCTTCCATCAACATCTGGTAAATTTCACCAATATTGTTATTTCTGATAGCAGCTCTCACCGATGAATTAGCCAACAATACTTCTTTTGCCAACATACGTTTACCGTCAAGGCTTGGCACTAATTTCTGACTGATAACACAGGTTAAAACATCCGCAAGCCTGGCTCTAACCCTGTTCTGTTCCTCTGATGGCATTTCTCCAAGAATTCTTTCAATACTCTCCATTGCTGAAGATGTATGAAGTGTACCAAAAGTTTTATGCCCTGAATCTGTGATTTCAAGAGCTGTCATAATAGTTTCAGGATCTCTAAGCTCTCCAATCACAATGATGTCAGGATCCTGACGTAAAGCTTGAATCGCTCCGTCTTTAAAGGAAAGTACATCTGTTCCCACTTCTCGGTGGCGTACAACCGACCGAATTGGTTCATGGATTAATTCCACAGGAGAAGCAATTATTACAATATGCGAGTCCACCGTTCTATTATTTGCATCAATAATAGTATCTAATGTAGATGATTTACCCGAACCAGTTATTCCGGTAACAAGGGTCAACCCATATTTGTAGTATTTAAGGCTCACCGCTTTAGCAGCTTCTGCGTGTACCCCCAAAGATTTAAACGGTCTGATGGTATTGTCAATTTTCCGCATATTGAGCCCAAGGTGATCCAGATCAAAGTACATGTCGGCACGAAATCGCTGTGTTTTGTCTTTAGACAAATTCACGGAGTAGGAAAAATCGAGGTTTTTTTCACTTAGAAGCACATCCCGTTGCGAACTAAGTAGCACATTGTGTAACAAAATGTCAGTTTCCAGAACAGGTAATTTTTTGGACATTTTTAAAGGACTCTTATCTCCAAAAACTCTGTACCAAACTTTACCTGCACAACCAGGACCACCAATATCAATATCTGAAGCATTGATTTTAATCATGTTGAGGAGAAAAGCGTCCAGAATCTCTTTCAAGTCAACACGAAAACTAATATCAGAATCTTCAATTAAGTCACCGATTCTTTTATGCAAATCAATTCCACGCGCAGTTTTTGGAATGCGTTTAATTAAAGGCTGAGTTAGCCCCGAAATTTTATCTAGATCTATTGCCGCCATGTAGTATCCATCTGTTAGATGGACATAATAGATTAAAAAAAGAGTATTTTGTTACGAAAAATTATTAAAAAAGAATGAATCTAATCAATGACTATTACCAATTAGAGTCGTTAAGCAATCTTTTTTTAAGATTCAACAACTGTACATTCATGTTACTAATTTTTCTTTGCTGTATTTCGATGATATTTTTAGTAAAAATATTAAACAATTTTTCGGGTTTTTTTCTGAAAAAATTTAAAGCCTCATAACGTTCATATCGTAAAAGTACACAATCTCCTTCTGCCGTTACTTTTGCCATTCTGTTATTCTTACTGAATAAGAAAGCTTCTCCCAAAAAATTACCGTCTGATAATGTGGCTAGTTGAATATTATCCTTCCAAATTGCCACTTTTCCTTCCGCCACAAGATAAGCAGAGTTAACATATTCAGATTCATTCAAAATGATATCATCAGATTGAAAGCGCTCTTCAATACCCAATTCCAAAAATTCCAACACGTCCTCATAGTGGAAATTTTTTAAAAGGAGTGGCGGCTCTTTTAAAAACTTTTTTATGTGATCAGACATTAGATCACCCGAAGATTCATTTTCTGTACTCATATACAACCTCTGTATTTCCTAAAGCGCTTAAATATGGTTTAAAATCATGGTTAAATACAACTTTTATGAAGATTCTAATCTTCAATTGTCGCTGCTATTATTTCTTCTATGGTCGAGATTCCTTCTTTTATTCGTTCACGCCCCGACCCCCTTAACGTCAACATTCCTTGTTTCATAGCAAGTTCTTTTATCGAACCTTCATCGATATCCTCCCCGGCATCGAGAATTAATTGCTTCATTTCTTTTGAGAAGTATAAAGCTTCGTGTATTGCTGATCGTCCTTTAAAACCAGTATCTCCACACACTTCACAACCCACAGCTTTGAAAAAAGTGGTTGTTTCAATCTCTTCATCAGTAAACCCGATTCCTCTGGCTACTTCGGGATGTGGGGTAAATTCTTCTTTACACTCTTTGCATAATCTTCTGATCAAACGTTGGGCCATAACCAAATTTACAGCATTTGCTATTAAGAATGGTTCTATTCCCATTTTGAACAGACGGGAAACAGCACTCGGCGCATCGTTTGTGTGAAGGGTTGAAAAAGTAAGGTGACCAGTGTTTGCCAACTTAATAGCAACACTAGCTGTTTTCAAGTCACGCATTTCCCCTACTAGTACAATATCAGGGTCATGTCGTAGGATACCTCTGATACTTTGATCAAAGGTCATTGTATGGCTAATTTTAAGCTGTCTTGCTCCTTCGATAATATACTCTACGGGTTCTTCTATAGTAAGTACATTCTTGGTGGGATCAATTACAGAATATAATGCAGCTACAAGAGTAGTTGACTTACCACTACCTGTTGGCCCTGTAATAATTACAATTCCAGAAGGTTGAGTAATAGACTTTACAAAACTGTCTTTTGCATTTTTTTGAAGGCCTAGTAAGTCTAAATCACGGATTACTTTTCTATCATCAAGGATTCGAATTACAATCGACTCGAACTTACGATCGTATTGATTACCAACAATTGGCATGATTGACACCCTATATCGGATGTTATACCCATCAATCTGTCGTTGGATAAATCCATCCTGAGATGAATCACGCTCGAAACGGTCTACATTTCTGGTTTTATCTTTTATGACTGCAGAAATAGCTTCTGGCTTTACATTCTTTTGTTGATACCATAACTGTAACTTACCATCAATCCGGAAACGGATATCGGTAGTTGCAGGACCACTAGGAATAATATGTAAGTCACTAACTCCTTGTCGCACAGACTCAACAAGCATTCCCTCAACCAAAGAATTAAGCATACTTTGGTTGATTTCCGCGTCAATTTCTTCTTCGTTAACCTCCTCATCGCCCTGCTCAATCTGAGGCTCTTCATAATCAATTTCTTCAAGGAGGTCCAGAAATTCGTTTTTTTGCTCGTATACTTTTGATAGAATCTGGTCTACGAGCTCATAATTACAATAAACTAACTCGGTTTGCTTAAAGGTAAGCCTGTTAATTATTGTCTGAATATTTGGGTCAGAAGGGTCTGCAGCGGCAATAGTAAGAGAACCATTGGTTCTTTGATAAGGAATGGCTTTATGATGAACGAGGTCATCAATTACTTCTTCAGGTAATTCCTCAACATTTTGTTTGATATGGTCTATGATATCATCAGGGACTACCTCTGTGTCCGGTAAGACTTCACGAAAGGCATATATTTGCGAAATCTCACGCATCACCGTATGCCTGTTTAACCCGATCTCCTGATATAGAATCTGCCCCAGTCTTCGCGAACTACTTTGAGGTTCTTCTTCTAAGATTGTTAACGCGTTTTGTAATTGTTCATCAGTAACAACACCCTTGTTTACAAGGATATCTCCAATATGTCTCCTGATGTTAATTTTACCCATTTAGTTATTATTGTGCGCTACCAGGATTTATTGTTGCCGATTCAGACGATACAACAGTAATTGCAATTAAAGAAACCATGATAAATAAATTAATAAACAAATTTATCATATCTATAACTGAACCCATCTTATATGTAGTTTGAATTTCATAGTACTCTGCCAATTGTTTGGCATTTTCGCGAAGAGCTCCTGATTCTGCTCCTAATTTAAATCTACTTATCGCTGTATGAGGAAAAACTCCAGTAGCTTCCATAGACTCGATTAAACCAGCCCCATCTTTCAACATCTTCTTAATCGCAACTTCTTTTATCTGCTTTTCAATATATTTATTTCTGCATGCCTCTGACGCTACCTTTATCACTTCGATATTTTGCCCCGAACCACTGTAAAGGGTATAGAATACTCTTGAGAAGATCTCGATACTGGTTTTGTGGAGTAAGTCTCCCATTACAGGAATGTGAATAATGTATTTATCAATAAAAAGTTTTCCTTTCGCCGTTTTAGCAAAGACCACAAAGCCTAAAATGGGGATAAGAAAACTAAGTAATACATATACCCAGTTATCTTCTAACCAGTAACTCAAATCCAGTGTTGCTGCCGTCATAGGAGGAAGTGCAATATTCATTTCCACAAAAAGTTCTGCAGTGGAAGGAAATATGTACCCCACATAAAACAAGATCACACCTATAACTGCCAATACCGTTACCGCAGGCATCATAAGTGATTTTCTTAGGTTCTTTTTAAATTCTGCATCCCTCTCCAAAAATTTTGCTGTACTGTCAAATACCAGAGACATATTACCCGAGGTAGATGCAACACTTAACATATATGCAGCGAATTTCCCAAATATCGGCTCATGCTTACCATATACCTGAGTACCTTCTTTACCGTCCTTAAGATCTTTCTGAATTTCTTTAATAACCTCTTTCATTCTCTTATTGCTTGAATCTTCAATTAAAAGATTCAAAATCTCATCATAGGTAAGTTGCTGTCGTAGAAGGTCGGCTGACATTCTAATGAATGAGACAACCTCATCCATTGGAACTCCCCCCTTAAAATTAAACCATTTTTTGTTGATGCTAACAACCTGATACCCAAGCTTGACAAGCGCACGCTCTAATTCTTCTTTGTTATATGCTTCTTGCTCCCCATTGACCGGTTTTTTCCCCGGTCTTTTAACTTTATAAACAAACAGGGCTTTCTGGTCAAGGGATTGAATATTAAGTCCATTCGTTTTTGACAGTCGATCTACCTTGACTTGAGCTTCTTTCTTGTTCTCTGCCTCAAACTCTGTTTGAACTGTTTTACCAGTTTTTGATACTGCTTTTAAACGAAATTGAGCCATTATAAAGGGTATTGATTATAAAAGTATTATTCCCATTCAACTCTGTCACTATAAACAACTATTGTAAAATCATCAAGACCACTAAGCGGGTCTGCTGTAATTTTAAAATAGGTCTGAGAGGCCTCACTAATTTCAAATCTTGAAATAGTAGTTAAGGTGTCTAGAGCAATTATTCCCATATTTATATTGGAAAAGTCTTTACTACCTCCACCTAGTACGGACGGTCGATTAAAATACGCCTGCCCGTGGTTTGCAGCTTCCATCATTTCCTGCCGAATGATATCATTAATAGATTCATCCCGAAAGTTCTCAAAGAGAACCAAGCCTAATATAGTGGAAAGTCCGATTATTATCGAGACCAGCACTATCATAAGTAGTTGTTGCTGCCCCATACTTATAGACTTTTAGTGTAGATAAAAAAAAAGCTTTCCTGACCGGAAAGCTTTTTTCGAAATTATTACGATCCTTACTGGTTGTCAGTAAAGTTTGTATTTCCTTCAGAAACAACTGCAGTTAGTGAAGTTGCACCTTCAGTCGCAGTAGAACTTAAAGTAGGTGTACCTGTAATTCTACTAGCAGGGTGTGCAGTAACAGTAAACTGAGTTGAGTTACCACCGCTAATCACATAAACTCCATTAGAGTTAAGAGCAGTAAGTCCATCTGAGTTATCGATAGAATCAGCTGCAAATGCAATGTTATTGAAAGAAATGTTAGTAAAATCATTTCCACCACCACCAAGCATAGCTGGTTTGATGAAGTATCCCTGAGCAGCAGCTGCAATAGAAGCTACGTCGTTACGAACAGCGTCTACGTTAGCTGAATCCGCAGAATCAGAAAATGTGTTGATTGCAACTACAGTTGCGATACCAACGATGATTGTTACTAAGATTACGAGAAGTAATTGTTGTTGACCCATGATGATCTCCTAGGTTTGTTTTTTGTTTTTGATTTATTCAAAGTTCTTAAATCGTAGTCAGAAAGAAAATTAGAATCTTCTTAGCCTTGTCTTTACATATTAAGAGTTTGTAATGTAGATGATGTTACAATCTAATAAATATGTAAAAAAAAAAGTCAATTATTTATTTGTACTGATTAAATAATACTATACTCTCTTTACAATCGCATTAGAATTGATTCAGATAAATGGCTCCTACGGGAAAAAAAGTAAATCCCTACTATATAATATTTTCATTGTGGCTTCTGGTTTTCGCAGCAAGCAGTCAGGTAATGATCATATCTCCTATCCTTCCAAAAATTGGGGCAGAACTTAACACTTCTGAAAGTTTACTAGGATATCTGGTTACGGTTTATGCGACCATGATTGGGGTATTCGCCATTATTATGGGCCCTTTATCTGATAAAATAGGTAGACGAAAAATCTTACTTATTGGAAGTGCAGGGATGACCGTTGCTTTACTTTTACACAGTATGGCTGATAGTTTCATTTCTTTGTTACTATTGAGAGCATTTGCAGGTATGGCTGGAGGAGTTCTTAGCGGATCCGCCGTTTCTTATGTTGGAGATTATTTCCCTTATGAAAAAAGAGGATGGGCTAATGGCTGGATTATGAGCGGAATTGCAATGGGACAAATCCTGGGAATACCTTTGGGAACATTTCTGGCAGAGATATATGGGTTTAAATTTCCGTTTATCCTTTTTGGAATAATAATGGGACTAACTACCATTCTTATCTTCTTTAAACTTCCACAACCTGATGTTGAATTGCAGGTCTCAAAAATTACTTTTAAAACTACTTTCAAAAAATATTTAGAACTACTTAAGCAACGTGATATAAAAGCCGTTGCCTTTTCTTACCTGTTAATGTTTCTTAGCCTCTCCATCTTTTTGATTTATTTACCCGCATGGTTAACCAAGAAGTTTGGTGTTAGTCTTTCTGAAATTGGTTGGCTGTTTTTTGCCGGGGGGATAGTAAATGCCATAACCGGTCCTAATGCGGGTAAGCTTTCCGATAAAATTGGCAGAAAGAATATGATTATAGCTTCCTGTATTGGGTTAGCCATTATTATGGCACTCACCACATTTATTGTCACATCATTTTGGGTAAGCTTTATTCTATTCCCGGTAGCCATGCTTTTAATTGCAATGAGAATCAGCCCGTTTCAAGCTCTCTCAACAGAGTTAGTAAAGTCGAATAACAGAGGAACTTTGATGAGTCTTTTGGTTGCTATTGGTAATGTTGGATCCGGAATGGCAGGCTCCATATCAGGCCCCCTATTCGACTACTACGGATACCTGAGTAACACCATTTTTGGAGCTTCAACTATTATAATTACAGCATTTGTAGTTTGGAAATATGTACCTGAACCGAAATTAAGAATTTCAAATGTTGAAGATTCTTTGGAAGTAGCAGAATAAAAACTCTATTTTCCGCCAATATCACTACACATTTGTATGTAACGTTATGAGTTCAGTCACCTCTCTTAAAAGAAAAAATATGAAACGAGTATATTCTTTGCTTTTTCTTGGGCTTTTATTCCTTGTTAATTGCCAAACATCTAATGAAAATTCTGTTACGATTCAAGGTCAGGTTACCGATGAAAGGACTGGTGTTGGCCTTCCCGGAGCTGCGGTCATAATTGTTTCTCCTGACGAACTTGGCTCTAATTTTGCAAGTACCGATTCCTCAGGGAATTATTCTTTTGGTGATATTACAATAACACAAGCTACTGATGTTACTTTCAGGGCTTCTCAAACGGGGTATATTTCTGCTACAAGATCTATAACCATTATTCCGGGGCAGGCTTTTACCTTAGATTTTGAGCTAAGTGAAGAAGGCTCTGATAGCGGAGGAGATACTGGTGGAGGCGGAGACGAACCGGTAGTTGGGGGCGAACCCGGTATTCCTGCGGCAATCGTTTTAACTGATGTCAGCGAAACCGCAATCAACATCCGCCAAACTGGTGGTACAGTTAATACAACGTTCAGTTTTATTGTACAAGATTCTTCCGGTCGTAACATGAATGAGGATACTCCAGTCGAAGTAAATTTCAGAATCATAAAAGGACCTGACGGCGGTGAAGCAGTAGTGCCGGAGCGTGTTGAAACTAACGATGAAGGCGCAGTAGTATCCAATTTATTTAGCGGCGATTCTGCCGGAGTTGTCCGCTTAGAAGCTTTTATTGAACGTGAAGACGGGGTAAGAATTGCTTCCTCCCCTATTCTGATTGCGATAAATGGAGGTTTCCCAGCACCGGATAGATTTTTTGTAGCTCCAATAAACTATAACGTGGAAGGCTACGGATACTTAGACCCCAGCTTAAACTACCCTATTACTGCAAGTGTAGGCGATCGGTATGGAAACCCTGTGAAAATTGGAACAGCTGTTGACTTCAGAACTGATGCAGGAAGAATTGATGGTTCAGCCATAACCGATGATCGGGGATTTGCTACTGTTCAACTAAGCCCTGATGGAAGTTCTCCCGGTTCAGGCACAGCTGATGTGGGCTTCTTCACGGTTACCGCAAAAACAGTTGATGAAGATAATGAATACATCGAGAGAGATATCAGAATGCTCTTTACAACCAGAGAAGCTATTATAACCTTTACTTCCGGTGCTTTCGATATTCCTGCTAATGGCTCAGATAATATTTCATTTACAGTAACAGATTTGAACGGTCGCCCAATGGCAGCAGGATCAACTATTTCTGTTTCCTCTCAGGGAGATATTGAGATAACCGGTGATTCAAATATTAAGCTTGGCGACTTTTTTACAGGTGGAGCCGGAAGAACACAATTTACTGTTACTGCCCAGGACGTTGACGATTTAAACAATACTGCTCAAGGAGCTTCAGTAACTGTTACCGTATCTACACCCTCTGGTAATAGTACCAGCGCTACTATTACCGGTACTCGTAGAAAAGTACCAGGTAACTAAAAATATACAAGGTCGCTATCAGGCGACCTTTTTTGTTCACTTAAAGTTCACCTATTAATTCAGGAAAAAGTACTTATCATTCGAGCCTGAATTAAAAAATAAAATATGCAGGCGGAACAAAACCCCTCCTCGCTTTGGAGTGACATAAAAGCTTCCATCTCGGGTACAGAACAAGATTTCACAGAAGGCAAAATTGGCAGGGCTATACTCCTTCTCTCCATCCCAATGGTATTGGAAATGGGAATGGAGTCGGTGTTTGCAGTAGTAGATATTTTCTTTGTGAACAAGCTGGGGGCAGACGCCGTCGCTACCGTTGGCATAACAGAATCTTTGGTTACACTTGTGTATGCGATAGCTATAGGACTTTCTATGTCTACCACAGCAATTGTGTCCAGAAGGATAGGTGAGAAAGATAAAGATGGGGCTGCACGATCTGCTGTGCAGGCCATCATTGTAGCGATTGTATTTTCTATCCCTATTTCATTTACAGGAATATTTTTTGCGCCTGAGTTACTCTCCTTAATGGGCGCTGAGCAGAATATTATTGAAAACATGTCAGGATATACTGCAGTACTTATTGGCGGCAATTTTGTGATTATGCTTTTGTTTGTAATCAACGCCATTTTCAGAGGAGCAGGTGACGCGGCAATATCAATGAAAGTGTTATGGCTTGCCAATGGAATTAACATTGTACTTGATCCGGTTTTAATCTTTGGGTGGTGGATTTTCCCCGAATTAGGAATTACCGGAGCAGCAGTCGCAACCACTATTGGACGGGGAATTGGGGTTATTTATCAGTTTTATTTACTAAGCGGAACTACAAGCCGAATTCGAATCATAAAGGAACACATTACTCTTCAGTTCGATATTATGCTCAAGCTAATCCGTGTGTCTATTGGCGGTATTTTTCAGTGGCTTATTGCTACATCTAGTTGGGTGATCTTAGTTTGGATTATGGCAAAATTCGGAAGCGTTGTGGTTGCCGGCTATACCATTGCCATTCGCATTCTCATATTTTCAATTCTTCCTTCCTGGGGAATGAGTAATGCTGCAGCTACCCTTGTGGGACAAAATCTTGGTGCAGGAAAACCGGATCGCGCAGAGAAATCCACCTGGATAACTGCTTTTATTAATATGGCTTTTCTTGGAACCATTGGAATCGTTTTTATAAACTTCTCGGAATTCTTTGTAGGATTACTAACTGATGATCCTGCGATTATTGAAATCGGCGGAAATTGCTTGCGAATCATATCCTATGGATATCTAGCCTATGCTTTTGGGATGATCATTATCCAGGCGTTTAATGGAGCCGGGGATACCTTTACTCCTACTGTTATTAATTTTGTTTGCTTCTGGCTGGTTGAGATTCCCTTGGCATACTTTCTGGCAATTAATTTAGGTTGGGCAGAAGAAGGTGTATTTTATACCATTGTGATTGCCGAAACCCTACTCGGAATAATCGGCATCATACTATTCAAAAGAGGCAAGTGGAAATTAAAAAAGGTATAACATGAAAGTTACAGTTACACTCGAAACTGGTGGAAGGCGTGGCAAACAAGTTTCCGTAATACGGGGAATTACACACAATCCTCAGGTAATTGAAAAGCTGGAGAAGAAACTAAAATCTCAGCTTGGAACCGGTGGAACAGTAAAAGGTAAAGTTATTGAGATTCAAGGAAATCACCTTCCTAAGATCAAAAAAATACTCTCTCAGGAAGGTTACGAAGTCAAATAAGCATTATAGCGATACTTTGCTTTCTTGCTTTGGGTCTAAATCGTACAGTGAGGATGCTGTAGCCTGAATAGTTTTATACCACTCGTTGCCAAACTTATCGTTGATGGAATAGAAATCAGAGAAGTCAGGCTTTCTCAGATTCATTTTCCATTCCTGTGTTTTTGACTTAAAGGTAGGATCAATATGAAGTAATTCATGATAAATCATCATCTCTTTTGTTTTAGAATCTAACATATCCCAAAGCTCTCCCGATACTTCAATCAAATAGTCGTTCCCTGAGTAATATTTTACTTCCCGGGTAGCTTTCATACACTTTGCAGCTTTTTGCTTAGAAATATGAGGATAGATCAGGAAATACCCGATTTCGGCAGGACCAAATTCAAGTTTGTACTCTTCAATAACTTTTTTGGCAATCGCCTCTAATTCCGGCGATTCCATGAGTTGTTTATCTGTTGATGTTACTTCGGTAGGGCTTAAAAAATCGTTTTCCTGCATGTATTCTTTTCTTGATGATTTACTTCGATTTTGGAACTACAACACTCGTAGCTACAATAGAATATTCTTTCTGTTCTCCAGTAATTGTGCTGGCATCCTTCCCTGCGTCCTCAGCGTAATGTTTAGCCTTCTCCTCAGATAATGTTTTTATGCTAAAATCACCCACAAGAATTACTTCTTTTCCCTGAGAATCAGTAGGGATAAAAAAGCCATAATCTTTAAAAGTGATTCGGGCAGTGAAATCTCCATCCTGAGCAATGAAGAAGCATCCCTTCTTGGCACATACTTCAGAAACAGATGTTACCAGTGTTACCTGATCAACCTCTTCTTCTGTATTGATTATTTGAGCCAATGAGGTGGGTTCAAGAGATTTAACATCGAGTTCTGCACCAAACACTTCGTACGATTCAGTTGACTGAACAGGCTCCGAAAGTCTGATTACCTCAGAATTTGATTGAGCAGAAACCGCCGTTGAAATTAGTATGATTGCCAGAGTAAAAAATAAGTTTTTCATAGATAGTATGTTTTTTAGGAACCCAAATGTATGGACTTCCTGAACTTTATTCAGCTTGATATTTAAAAATCTTTTGTTTGAACGGTTAACTTCCTACACTTGGCAATGAAAAGTATTCTAACTGTATTCGGTTCATTCCTCTTTAGTGTATTTGTAGAAGGATTTATCCGTGTAATTATCATTTTTTACCACAAAGGAGAGTTCTCCATTTTTGGTATATCAACTTTACCGGGAGTGAGCTGGGCAATTATTATTCTGGTCTCCATTTTAATTGTAAGTTGGCTTTCAGGTATGTTGGCAGTAACAATAACAGGATTTGCCCCGGTGAAACACCTTCTGTTTTTAGCAGTTCTGTTCTTGTTTTGGAGAGCCACAGAAATCTCCAAAATCTATACTTCAGACCCTCTTTGGTATCTTATACTAAGTGTTGCCGTTTCATTTGGCGGATTATATCTGGCTTATTTAACTCAAAAATCGCATGTCAAAGCTTCTTAAACTATTCATTGTATTTATGGTTCTTGGCTCTTGTACTAAATCAAAAACCATTCAGCTTATAGAGAATCCAACATCAGAGGAGAGCTCTCTACCAAGATTGTTTACTGATAATACCGGAACTGTATTTATGAGCTGGGTTCAACAAAAAGATAAATTAGCCACACTCAAGTATTCGAAATTCATTGATTACAAATGGACCGAACCATTAGTAGTATCAGAATCGGAAGAATGGTTTGTAAACTGGGCAGATTTCCCCTCTGTAATTGCTCAGAATGGTGAGCCTGTTGCCGCCCATTGGTTAAAAAAGATTCCGGGGAATACCTACTCTTACAATGTTGAAGTCGCAGCTTTTTCAGGAGGCAGTTTTAACGAACCAATTGTTCCCCATACCGACAATACAGCTACCGAGCATGGCTTTGTGAGTATGGTTCCGGTCTCCGATTCTTCTTTCTATGCTATTTGGCTGGATGGAAGAAATACTTCCGGAGGCCATGATGAACATGGAGACTTGAGTACAGCAATGACTCTAAGGGGTGCAGAGATATCAGAAACAGGGATGGTTCTGAATGAACAGGAAATAGATGCCGCTATTTGTGATTGCTGCAATACATCCATCACAAGTACACCGGGTGGATTACTTGCCGTTTACAGAGACCGTACCGAAGAAGAAATCAGAGACATTTACATCACTAAAATGAAAAATGGCTCTTGGAGCAAACCTAAATCAGTTCACGAAGATAACTGGAAAATAGCTGCATGTCCGGTGAATGGTCCCTCAATAGATAGCTTTAATTCTACCGTTGCGGTTGCGTGGTATACAGCTGCGAATGATAACCCTGTAGTTAAACTAGCTTTTTCTACTGATCAGGGAGACTCGTTTCTCCCACCCATTCAGCTGGATGGAATTGCTTCACTTGGTCGGGTTGATGTGCTTATGAATGATGAAGAATCAGCGTGGGTAAGCTGGATGAGCCGAACAGAGAATTCTGCTCAGCTTAACCTACAACTGGTATCTAAAAATGGAGAAATAACAGAATCACATACGGTTACAGAAATGAATCCATCCCGACGTAGTGGTTTTCCTCAAATCACCAAAACTAAAGAAAATGTCTTAATAGCGTGGACTGATTATTCTGAATCAGGAATGAAAGTAAATACCGCTATTCTTCAATGATATGAGGAAGAGTTCCAACGCCCAATAATTCAGCTACTTTAATCCCAACTTCGGTATTTTCCTGCCAGCCTGTAAATTCAATTGCGTGTGGTCCATAAGCTAAGAGCGGTACAGGAACTCCGGTGTGACCAGTGGTTGTCCAGGCTATCTCAACCTCATCTCTTCTGTCATAGTGAGAATTGATTGTCATCCCTCCTGTTTCATGATCTGCCGTAAGAACTACCAGAGTTTCACCATTTTCTTGGGCAAAATCGAGTGCAACTTTAACAGCAGCGTCAAAATCAGCTACCTCTCTAAGTACATAGTCAACATTATTCTCATGACCGCCCCAATCAATTTGAGAACCTTCAATCATAAGGAAAAAACCTTCCTCATTTTGAGAAAGAACATCAATGGCCTTTGAAGACATTTCAGCTAAAGTTGGAGTTCTTTCTTCACTTGGCATTCCAGCCAAAGAAAATAGCCCCAAAATTTTACCCGAATCTGATGATTTTAACTCCGCTGCTGATTCTACATATTCATAGCCTGAGCCCTCAAAATCCTCTATCACATTTCTGCTATCCTCTCTTCTGCTTCCATCCTCTGACGAAGAAATAAAAAACTCTTTCCCCCCTCCCATAATTACTTCAGCTCCTGAATCAAGATAATCAACTGCAATTTCCGCTTGCATCCCTCTTGATGTAACATGAGCGGCATAACTTGCTGGTGTGGCATGAGTAACCGTTGAGGTTGAAACTATTCCGGTGCTCAACCCTTTCTCTTCTGCCATTTCTAAAATGGTTTTACAATCTGTTTCATCAGGTAGTTGTGCAATTTTTCCGTTATCTGTTTTAACACCACACGAATAAGCAGTTGCACCCGCTGCTGAATCTGTAATTAACCCGTTAGCTGAATAAGTTTTTACAATGCCCGTTACCGGCATGGTCTGAAGGTGAAGCAACCCCTCAGCTCCAACCAAATTATATTGACCTGAAGTTAATTGGACCAGCCCTGTTCCATCACCTATGATAAAAATCACATTCTTGATAGCTTGGTCCTCTACAAGAGGTAATCGCTCATTCACAACTTCAGGCTTAGGAGCCACCTGTATAGTGTTAGAATCTTGTGCAGTGCAATTAACACTGAGTGCTAGTAAAATAACGGAAAGAAAAATTGATGCTTTCATAGGTTAAATTTTTTTGGTGAAAATAAATCTGGGTTATTTCTTTAATGCAATGACTATGTAAAATAAAAAAGGTAACTACTTAGGAAAAAAACTTTTAATCAATCCCCAGATTCCTTTTGCAGGTTTCCTGGAGTTTTTATTTCGTTCCGAAGCTTTATCAATAGTCTTAATTTCAACCTTTGGCTTTCGGGGAGCTTTGATCGCTTTCTTATTCTGCGAAGGGTTTTTCTTTTTAGGTTTAGTCTGTTTCTTTTCATTTTTTGGAGAAGCTTTCTTTTCCTGCTTCTTTTGAGTTGAAGGCTTCTTCTCCTCGCTTTTCCCAACAAGTCCTATCCCAATATTTCCCTCTTTGTCCTGTGTAAAAGTAACCGTTTTAGCTTTAGAAAAATCAGGTTTAACCTCTTTTAGGGGCTCAGACTTTTGACTTTTCTTTTGCTGGGGCTCAGGCTTTTTATCCGCAGTTTTTTTTGAGGACTTTTCAGGTGCACCCTTTAAAGAATCAGACCCTTTAAAAATCTGAAGATCTTTTCCGGCCTTTTCTTTAATGGCGTTGAAGAATTTAGTGTCCTGCTTACTTACTAAAGTAATCGCTACACCGGTTTTATCGTAGCGACCGGTACGACCGATACGGTGAATATAATCCTCTACCGCTCTGGGCACGTCATAGTTGATAATCAGTGAAACATCTGCAATGTCGATTCCACGTGCCAGAACATCCGTAGCGACTATAATTGGTACCTTACCGTTCTTAAAGTCGTTCAGCGCCCTGGTGCGCTCGTTCTGATCCCGGTCTCCGTGAATACTCGCGGCTTTAATTCCTTTTTTCGAGAGCAGGCGTTCTAACTGATCGGTTCCACGCTTTGTAGCCGTGAAAATGATACAGGAACTCCACTCCATATCATCGAGCAATGCCTGAGCGAGTTTCAGCTTTTCTCTTCCATCAATTAAATAAGCTCGTTGTTCTACGCTTTCAGCAGGCTTAGAAAGTTCAATTTCTATCAGTTCAGGATCAATCATTATATCCTGAGCCAGTTTCTGAATTTGCTTTGGCATAGTAGCCGAAAACAATAAGGTTTGCCGTTTTTTAGGCAGTTTATCAATTATACTCGTTACATCAGGCATAAACCCCATATCCAGCATTCGATCAGCTTCATCCAAAATCAGAAACTTAATGTGTTCGAAGTCGATATCGAGAACTTTTGTCTGATCAATTAATCTCCCAGGAGTAGCAACAATAATATCTACACCGGCACGAATTGCATTGGCTTGTCGGGAGAAATCCTCTCCCCCAATGATGGTAGCTGATGAAATTCCACAATGATAGCCTAGAGCAAAAATCTGCTCGTCGATCTGATGGGCAAGTTCTCTGGTTGGGGAAAGAATTAATGCTTTTGTTCCCTCAGAAGGATTCTCCAGAATTTGTTGTATGATCGGGATTACAAAAGCCCCTGTTTTTCCCGTTCCTGTTTGCGCTGCCCCCAGTACGTCTTTTTTCTCTAATATCACCGGAATGCTTAATTCCTGAATTGGGGTAGGCTCTGTATAGCCGATGTCTCCAAGACCCATTTGCAGGCTCTCATGTAGGTTTAAATCTTTAAATTTCAATGTTCGTTTTTATAGTCTGTTAAATGTCCTGTTAAATATACACAGAAGCTGAGTAAAGTGTTTTGCTAGCCTTTTTTCTCTATCTTTAAGGCTGTTTAAACTAAAAAGTAAATATCACTATAAATAATGAATTTTAAAGAACTATTCTTCATACCCCTAACACTCTCTCTTTTGCTCTTCTCCTGTTCGAACACAGAGTCTGATTTTTCTCCTGACCCCAGTTTTAACTCGATGTCTGACAGCGTAAGTTATGTGATTGGCTTTCAGAATGGAAGCCGGATTACAAATCAGGGCTTTGATGATATTGATATCGAGAACTTTCTTGCCGGGTTAAATGATGGCCTCAGTAAAGAAGAATCTGAGCTGGCTGATGCTAACCTTCAGGACTTGTTCAACCGTTTTGGTACTTATCTAACCGATAAAATTTTGATGGAAAACGCCGAAGAAGCCAAAGCCTTTTTTGCGGAAAACATCACAAAAGAAGGTGTAATGGAGACCGCATCCGGACTACAATATGAGGTAATTGAAGAAGGAACAGGAGCTCAACCTACTGCTCAGGATACTGTTGTTGTACATTATGAGGGAAGCCTGCTTGACGGAACTGTATTTGATTCAAGCTTTGATGGTGAACCTGCACAGTTTCTTTTAGGAGCGGTTATTCCTGGCTGGACTGAAGGTGTATCATTAATGAAGGAAGGAGCTACTTACATGCTTTATATTCCTTCAGAACTAGGCTATGGCGAAAATCCACGTCCAGGAGGAGCAATTCAACCAAATGACGCGCTTATTTTTAAGGTACAATTGATTGAAGTAAAATAATTCTGTTAAGAATCTCTAACTCCGATTAATAAGTTTTAAGCGTAACTGATAAATGAATGTCTCATATTGATGAGAGAAAATAGAGAAGGACGGCTATCAACCGTCCTTCAATGAATACGTTGGCTTTTTTCGGGGTACAGATATAGGCTGTAATGTTAGCGCATTACAGCTTTTTTTATGAGAAAATTCTGAAGAAAGAATTCTATTCGCCCCAGATTTTTTTTCTTAAGCCACTTCTTCTCATCACACCTCGCTGCACCGTAGAAGAAATAACTTGTGTATTACCTATTACAAGAACAGATTTACGGGCTCTTGTTACAGAAGTATATAAAAGTTGCCTTGAAAGCACCCTATTTGAGGTATTGGAGAGCACAATGGCTACATGATCATACTCCGAACCCTGACTTTTATGCACTGTAGTTGCGTATGCCGGTTCATAATGTTGAAGCCTGGATACCTGGACGGGCTTTTCTCTCCCTTCAAATTCTATTACTGGACCTTCCCTTGTTTCAATACAAATTCCGGTTTCTCCATTTTTGAGTTTTAAAACGCTGTTGTTTCTGGTCAACATAATTGCCCGGCCGTTGAACCAAAGTTTTGAACCAGGAACAGAGTGCGTTCTTTTAATTTCTTTTTCTGCTTTCAGATTTAACATATTTACTCCATACGGACCTTTTCTTAGTGCACAAAGAATTTGGTATTCATTAAAGGCAGCAAACTTCTCTTTTCCTGACTGAGGTGAGCTAAATGGTTTGCTCACATAATTATGTATCAATCCCTCAATTACTTCATTAGTTGGTTCACTCATCATTAATTCCGGGTACTCATCAGAACTGAGAAGTATGAGCACTTCTTCCTCAGCTCCTTTATTAATTGCCTCTGCAAGTAACTGGATTCCGCTTTCTTCATCAAAACGGTAATTCTTTTCCAATAGAACGATTGAATCATTAAAAGGTGAGCTTGATGCTCCTGAAGAAGAAAGTCCCTGTACCTGACTACTGATTTCATCAGAAAAATGGTTATCTGCATAAAAACAAACATCACCCAAAATTGATCCCGCTTCTACAGAAGCCAGTTGATTTTTATCTCCCAGTACAATCAATTTTGAGTCTTCAGGGATGGAGCGAATTAGCCGAATCCACAAGGTAATATCGAGCATTGAGGCTTCATCAACGATTATCGCGTTAAACGGAAGAGGATTCTTCTCGTTATACCGGAACTCACCGCTCTCTCCTATTGCTCCAAGCAACTTATGAATGGTAACAGGAGCTTCAACGGATTGGTTTTCTTTGATGTCTAAGCTTTCTGAAAGCCTCTGCGCCGCTTTTCCGGTAGGAGCAGCTAATGCAATGGAATATCCCGTGGGATTGGAAGCTATAAGAGCATCGACAATTTTTTGGATGGTAAATGTTTTACCGGTCCCCGGACCTCCCGAAATAATAGTAAGGTTTTTAATCAGGGATATGAGAACTGCTACTTTTTGCCATTCAGATTCTGTTTTATCTGAGTTAAAAGGACTCTGCGCATATTTATTAATTTCATCAGAAAGTATTTTTGTTTTCTGTGATTTTGCACTTAGCCAATCAGCAAGTTCCTTCTCAAATTTCCAGAATTTGTGAAGATAAATTCGATCTTCATCCATCACTAAAGGAGTTAGTGTGCTACCATCTCCTACCAACTTTGAACTGGCCAATGAATCATAAATCACTTGTTTATCAATCCCTTCTAAGAAAATTCCATACACCTTGTGGTTGATGCTATAGTCAAGATCAATACAAATATGCCCATTCAGATGTGCTAAAAAACAAGAAGTACCAATTAACATAGGGATATGATCCCGACCATCAAGCTCATATAGAAATCTTGCAAACTCCATTTCCTGTATAGAGATTTCCTCTTTTTTATACCAAATTTCAAGTTGTGAGAGGAAATCGGTCATATTGAAGCTCCCATCTTTGAATCCAGCTCTTCAATAACTCTTAATTCCGGCTTATCAAAAAAGACACCACTACCCTCTTCATCTGTATTTACTCCTCTGAGAAACAAGTAAATCACGCCTCCGAAATGCTTTTCATAGCTATAATTTTCAATTTTTTGATCCAGAAACCGATGTAATGCCACTGTGTAAATATGATATTGCAAATCATAATTTGAGTGATGAATCTCTTGATGTAGCTTTTCAGAAGCATAATCTTGCTGTGTATCCCCAAGGTAGTTGGATTTATAATCCAGGATATAAAATTTATCCTCATGCTTAAATATCAGATCGATAAAGCCTTTCATGTATCCATCAATGGAAGTATTACTATCTGCAACACCTGCATTACGAATTGAGGCCAGCAAAGAGTGGGCGGATGTTTTCTTTACCGGAAAGTGAAATTCCATCTCTACCAGGTAATCTTTGTCATTTAAACCCGAAAGCTGAAAATCGTTAACCAAAGTATGTGCTACTGAATCTTCGATCAGCTTTACTACGGTTTGCTGCCACTGGTCTTCAAAACCTAAACGCTGGAGTTGCTTTTCAACTACTTCTGGGATGCTTTTAGAGTTACCAAATTCTATTTCTTCGAAAATAGTGTGCAAGAGTGTCCCCGTATGTGCGCCCTTTGGTAAAGTAAATCTCGAAAGCACATCCACAGGTATTGCCACCGCTTCTGATTCATTGACCTCATCATAATCAAAGGCATACTCTTCCAGGTTTGATTTGACTTCTGCAAGCTCACCCGAAAGAGCAGAGAAACTGGTAATTACCGGGAATTTATTCAAATCTTTCCGGCTAAGGCTTTGCGCCGATGGTATTTGCTGATTTCTATTTTTGGAGGACTCAATATGGTCTGTCTTAATTCGCCCTTCTCTGAAACTAATCGCATCTACATTACACAAAGATTTAATGCCTTCTTTGAGCCTAAAGCTTTCTTTTGGATGATGCTTCTTATACATCCGGGGCGTATTAAAAAGCTTATCTTTTAATCTTTGTTGTACAATTTCGCCTCCCTCTGAGAGAGCTGCAAGAGAAGAAAACTCACCTCCTGACTCGTCCAATACAAATACAAAACATGCAGATTTTGATCGGGTAAGCGCCACATACGAAAGCCTGATTTCCTCTGCCAGATCGTCTTTTATTTTTTTAAAGCGATGTTCTTTTCTTTCCGCTTCTTCTGTACCAAGATCAAGATAGGTTTCTCCTGAATCATAAAACGAAAAGGGTTTTTCATCTGTAGTCTTTATGCTTTTCCACAAAAAAGGACAGAATACTATCGGATATTCAAGTCCCTTGCTGGCATGTATAGTTGCAATCTGCACCAAGTCATCATCGCTTTCAAGCCGAACCAATTCTTCATCGCTTTCACTGGCGGAATCGGATTGTTTTTTCCTGAAATATCTTAACAGCGCCGCAGGAGCGAATCGATGTTCTGCATCGGCTTTTCTGAGTAGCTCGATAATATGCTGAACATTGGTAATTCGTCGTTCTGTATTTTCATAGGTTGATAATCTCTGCTCGATGTTAAAAATGAGCATCAATTCTTCGATCATTGCAGAGAATCCCCTGGAACGCCAAAGTCTGTTCAGCTTTTGAAACTGATCGTATATTTTACCCCAGGCGGCTTCATCCTCTAATACACTTAGAATTTCTGACGCAGTAAAGCCAATCGCCTCAGTAGATAAGGATGCACGGATTTGGTCTTCAAAAGTTAACTCAGCTACCGCGCTGAGAATTAAATAAAGTTCTTCTGATTCAACAGATTTAAAGACCGAATTTCTTGATCTGAGAATACTTTTTACTCCAACACCCAGAAGACTGTTTTGTATTTCAGCGGCCTCAGAATGGCTGTCAACTAAAACAGCGATGTCGCTTGGTTTTACTAATTCCTCGTCAATCTTATACTCACCCGAGAGTAGCTCTGCCACTTCAGCAGCTGTGGAATGTGAAACTTCTTGCCTGATCTCCGGAGCCAGTTTTGATTCAGGAGATAAGTTCAGGAATTGTAGCGGTGGAATGTTTTCAGAATCTTCAGAAAGAAACGCTTTTCTCGGATCTCTCGAACCCGGGAAATTAACCGGATTGAATCCGATCTCTTCTATCTGAAAAATATTTTCCTGTTTTGAGAAGAGCGAATTTACAGCTTCAATCATTTTGGGATTAGACCGGAAATTATCTTCCAGACGATAAACCTGATTGGAACTAGCATCTTTCTTTGCTTTGATATACGTATGAATATCAGCCCCACGGAAACTGTAAATAGCCTGTTTAGGATCTCCGATCATAAATAATGCGGTAGATTCCGAGTTCGAATAAACCGTTTTAAAAATGGAGTATTGAACAGGGTCGGTATCCTGGAACTCGTCTATTAAAGCAACCGGATATTTCGTTCTTAAAATTCCAGGGAGATCAGAATCATTAGCCAGCGTTCGATCGGCCACTTTCTGTAAAAGATCATCGTACGTAAGTACTTCCAGACGTGCTTTCTCCAGCTCGTAATTCTTAATCACAGACTGAACTGCCTGCCTGATAAAAGAAGTACGTAACCGAGTAAAAGGTTCAAGTGCTTCGAGATAATCGTTTATCCTGTTCACAAATTCGAAATCAGGAGCCACATTTCCCTTTTTGACCCATTCTTCAGTTGTACCGCTGAATAAATGAATTTTGTGGAAAGGTTTGAGTGGAACAATTTCGGAGGCTAACCACAGAGAGAGTTCCCTAATATAGTCAGGAAAATTAGCCCGGTACTTTACTCCGTTCATTGTCTCGCTTTCAAATAGAGAAATCAACGAAGCCCTTTCTTGCTCAAATACCTGTTTTATGTTCCTAAAAGAATCTCTGACCTTTTCAAAGTGGATTTGCAGTTGCCTAATTTCCTGAGCTTCAGGGACCGGAACCGAATACTTCTTTTTAATTTTGGCCTGGATATAATCTTTGAGTTTATCAGGAGTGAGTCCTTCATCAACCATAAAAAGCTGTACTGATTTTTTGAATTCGGAACCGGATTGTTGGAAAAAAGACCGCCAGAATTTATCAATCTCGTCTTGCAGTAAAGCAGTGTCATCTGTTAACAGCTCGAACTCCGGGGAGATATTAAAAGTAAGTGCATTCTCACGAATTAAATGCTGGCAAAACCCGTGTATTGTTGAAATTTCAGCTTCATCAAACTCGTAAAGTGCTTTTCTTAATACCGGGATTGAAGAACTATTGAAACGACTGGTAAGTTCAGAAAGGAATTCATCGTCGCTTTTACCAGACTGAAAAGCTTCAAGAGTATCTTTAATTCGTTGCCTTAATCTTGATTTCAGTTCATCTGTAGCTGCGTTTGTAAAGGTGAGGACGAGAATATTGGCTGGCATCAGTTTTTTCTCAATAATCGCACGAATATAAAGGGAAGCAATATTGTATGTTTTCCCGGTACCAGCACCAGCTTCCACCAAACTAATCCCGACAAATGGGGCATCAAAGATGTTTAGTTTCTTCGTCACTATTTGCTTTCTTTTATGTGTTCAAATACTGGTTTCCAAAACATCAGAGCCTGTTTTTTGAAAGCCTCTGACTGTAGTGGGTGCTGTCCTTTCCAAATCAAATTGTTATAAAAGTCGCTGTCTTCTCCATTTGATCTTTCGGTGCTCGTCCATTCTTTAAGAGCTGATTTTAACGCCTCCTCTTCCCCTTTTTCCTCAACAATTTTCTGACTGTAAGCAAAGGATGAATTCGCAAAAAAGGCTAACCGGTCTTTTCCATCCATCGATTTTCGGAACCAGTTTAGTAAATAAGCCAATAAATCATTTGGGTTATCCGGGCACTCAAATTTGATTCTTTGAATGGTTCCTTTTTCGTTGGTAATGAACAGCGTTTCTTCATACATAATACTTTGAGTGGCAAGAAGTAAGTGTTCAATCCAAAGTCGGACCAGATCTTTCGGTCTGCTTCTTCCCATCCTCCATATCACCCTGCTTCCATTTACAAGTCCACCAATATTTCCAAATAGTTCAATTCTTTCATTCTGAATAGAGCATTGAATAATATCAGGTTCGGAGTTCCTGTATTCTTCTATTTGGGTTAAAAACTCTTTCACTTCTGCTGACTGAGAATTAAACACCTTTTCCCCTGGGATTCCCTCCGGAAGCGCTCCGGTTTTCTCTATGAATTCATACGCTATAGCTTCCTCTGGTTCATGCTCATAAACATCCAGAAGCTTATTGTTAATAATCCAGGTAGAGAGTCCATCCATAGAAAATAGCTCGCGATCTGATAGTTCACTCTCACCATGACTGTCCGAAATTGAAAGAATTTGTTGTGCAACGAATTTATTCGGATGTGTACAGAAGTCAATCAATTCAATAATGTGAACTTTTTTGAGTTCTTCCTTTCTTTCAAGTTCATCCAGATCATAGAAAACCGGTTTATCTTTTGCATTTGAGTTAATAAGAGAAGCAATTTTTTGCCTCTTCCCGGAATAACTTTCCCCCTGTATGAAATACTGAGCATTAAAGCCATGTAATTTTTCTTTTCGAATAGACAGTTCATTTCCGGATTCAGTGGCTACATCCATCAGCTTTTGTAGCAAAATGGAAGGGAGTTTCTCGTTCTCTGAATATAAATCTTGCCCCACAAAAGTAATAGTAAGGTGCCTGGTAGTTGAATTAAGTACTTCCAGAAACAACAAAGCATCGTCTTCTTTTGTGATCCGATCTCCGGGTTTTGGATCAAGGTGTATCAAATCAAAAACTGGTCGATCGGGATTTCTCGGGAATACAGACTCATTCATTCCTAAAATGGCGACTTCTTTGAAAGGAATTCCACGGTACGGGATGTATGAACTAACTACTACTCCGTGCCCGAATCCACTTGAAGTAGCCTGAATTTCATCTAATTGACCTGAAATCCATTGGTATATCATCGAAAAACTAACATTTCTCAACATTCCACTTATCAGACAAGCATCTTTCAAATTATCAAGTGTGGAGATTAAAGAGGATGCGTTTGGATTTATAAGGTTAAGAACTGCCTTTATAAAACAGTCGATCCACAATACCGGAGCCCTTGGGGTCTTTAAGTTCTGCCTAAGAACAATCAACTGATTTATTAAAGAGGACAATTTTGCTGTGAGCTCAAACTGGTCTGACGTTGATATCCCATCAAAAGGAATAAAATCTTCAAACGAGTCATACGCCTCAGGCTCGGTTATATAGCCGCCGATTAACGCTTTCAAAAGTTTCTTTAAAGAGAATGAGGAATCCCACTCATTCAGTCCCCAAAAGATATTATTCTTTTGAATCCAACTCCGCACAACACTTAGATCATTTTCTGTAAAAGCAAAACGTTCTCTTATTGCTTCAAGCTCTATGAAATCGATAAAATCATTAACTTTTACCGAGCCGTTGAGTAACTCGAGAGTCTTCGTAAATGCAATCAAATCTGATTTCACATATATATCCGGGACGTAAACCGGAATGCCAGGCTCCTCATCATCAGCATTAAAAATACTTTGGATTAACGGTGCATATTCCTTCATATCAGGTACCATAATCAGGATGTCCTGAGGATTCAGTTCAGGGTCAGAATCCAGCCTTTTTATCAACCTGTCTTTTATTACCTCTACTTCTCTCCTTGGGCTGTGGCAAGAACTTATATTGATTAAGGCATCTCCCTCTTTCTTGCCTTGAAGCTTTTTGTAGACACTTTCATGGCTTTCTTTTTTGTCCTCAAGATCAATGACTTTGATTTCATCGGGTGCAAGAAAACCTGAAATCAATTCCTCAGAGTTAAACCTCGGTTTCCCCCAATTTTCGGTTAACGATTTCCATCGGACTGAAAACAGATCGTTGGAATCAACTTTAAGGTTAGTATTGAAGTAATTGATGTTTTTTTTTCGTGAGAGTTCACAAATTAATTCGGCAAATGGATCTGAAAATTGAGACAATCCAAAGCAATATATTTCGGAGGGAAGTTTTTCAATATTAATTTGGGGATTTTTGATTGTTTGGAAAAGATGATTGTAAACAAAACCCCGATCGGTCACTTTTTCTTGTTCCTCAATCAAATGCTGAATTTCCCTCCAAATCCATAACTGCCAATACTCCTGAGTGTTTTTTGTACTTAGCGAACCGCTCTTCCAGTCTTCTGTCATCCCTGGGCGATATACCTGGTAGAGATCAAATACATCAGCTAGTTGTTCAGACAGTCTAAACGCTTGCATCTCATCATCTATCTCAGGAAAGCCTTTTATTGTATGATACACCTCTGGGTCAGTTTTGATCAAAAATTCAAAAATGATCCATTGTAATGGAACCCGGTCTCCGGGAAGAATCTTAGGTGTTCCAGGATAAAATGCTCTGTACAACTCCCATATTAGCTCGGAAGGAAGAATGAACTCAAGATTAGCTACAATCCCACAATCAGAAGCAACCTGTAAGGTAAGCCACTGTTGTGCTTCCTTATTTTGAACTACCACCCATTTTTTTTCAAAAGGATGATCAGAATTCTTTCCTGAAATTATTGTAGAAAAAGCTGTTGAAAGTTGAAGTAAAGAATTAGCTCGATACTGAAAAAACATGCGGTTTCGGCATTAGAAATTGGAGGAGTATACTAAAATGCCGCTGCGAAATCTGAATTAATTCGCGATGGATTTATTTATTAATCGCTTCTTTCAGAATTTTATTAACAGTATGTGAATAAGAATCTTCCCGCTCTTTTGCCCTGCGCTTAATTTCATCAATTACTTCTTCTTCCAGGTAGTAACTCACCGTTTTTTTTGATGCAGATTTAGAAGGTATACCTTCCTCTCCTGAGCCCGAATCAGTTTTGGGAATGAATTCAAATTTTGCATCAGCTAAAGGGCGGTATCCAAGCGGATTATGGCCCATTACTTGCTTCTTACTCATCTAATTTAATGGCCGTTTTTTATTTCTTTTGCCAACGCTAAATAATCCTGTGCCCCATTGCTATTTCCATCATACTCGAATATAGTTTTGTGATGGCTCGGAGCTTCAGCTAAAGCAACGTTATCTCTAATTATAGTATTAAATACCTTTTTTCCGAAATAATCTTTTATGTGCCCTACTACCTCTTTATTTAGGTTTTTACGGCTATCATACAAGGTGCAAATGATCCCGCCAACCTCCAGTTTTGAGTTAAGCCTTTGTTGTACCACCTTAATAAGGTCGAGGAGTTTAGACAGTCCATGTAATGCAAGATATTCCGACTGAAGAACTATGAAAATATCTTCTACCGCAGTAAATGCATTCAAAGTTAGCAGGCCAAGATTCGGTGGGCAATCAATAAGTACATAATCGTAATCGGTACCTTCAAGCTGTACCAGAAAATTTTTCAAAAGGCTTTCGCGAGCAGGCTCATTTGCTAATTCAAGCTCGGCTCCGGACAATTCCAGTGATGACGCGATATAATCAAAGCCGTTATGATTAATAACTACATCGCTTAATTTTGTAGAACCTTTCAAAGCCTGATAGATGGTCTTATCAAGTCTTTGGGAATGCATACGAAGTGAATAGGTAAGGTTTGCCTGCGGATCTAAGTCAATCAGAAGTACTTTTTTACCTAGTTTTGCCAGCCCGGCTCCAACATTAATGGTTGACGTTGTTTTACCTACACCACCTTTTTGATTTGTAAAAGCAATTGTCCTCATGAGTCCGACTAAAGTAAATGACGTATTTTAATTATTTTAGTAATTAGAAAGAGTTTATACACCCGATTTGTTACACAATACGATTTAAATTTTACACTAAAAAAGAATATTGAATTAAACTTTTTTAAAAAATTAAATCTACTTACACAGAAAATAAGTAAGGTATTTAAGCAGAAATGATTTTTAAGGCACAGACTACTTCCATATGGAGAATTTAATGGATAAAACTCAAATTACTCTGTATTTCAAACCCATTTGAATAGCTAACTTCCCTATATTGAGAATCTAAAACATAAATTCTATAGATTTTTTAATGCAATTTTTTAGCAGAAAACTTATTAAGCCTCAGGATTTAAATGCACATGGCACGTTATTCGGCGGAACAGTGCTAAGCTGGATTGACGAGGAAGCTGCTATTTTCGTTCTTTGTCAATTAGGAAAAGGCAACATTGTTACCAAGTATATGTCTGAGATAAATTTCGTTAACTCTGCTAAATTGGGAGAGGTAATTGAGATTGGCATGGAAACTGTTAAATTTGGAAGAACGTCAATTACTGTAAAATGTGAAGTGCGAACTAAGTTTGAGAAAAATACTATTATTACAATTGATGAGATTGTGTTTGTTCACTTAGATGAATTCGGGCGACCAAAACCACATAACATCACAGAACCAGCAAACGAATAACGATCTTTTGAGTAGCAATAAAAAATTAGTTGATTTTACTACCCTCAATGAGATGTTGTATGGAGAATCATCATACATCAAAGAATTTGCCGATGCGGCCCTCTCTTCATTCGGTGAATTCAAAGAAAACTACTGTGAATACCTGAAAAAAAGAGATGAAGTTAACTTCAGAAAAGCTGGGCATAAGATTAAACCTGTGGCACAAATGCTGGGTCTTGAAGTAATTATTGATGAATACGAACAAGCCAAAATGTTGATCTGGGACCAGAAAGAAGACAAGGAACTAGATGCTTCGTGTGAGAAGATGAGTTCAATTTGTGATCAGGTATTGAAAGAACTTAAAGAGCTTTCAGCATAAGTTAAATGTTATTTTTCTGTGATACATTTCACTAAATAGGTTTGTAATTATGGAGCTTAAAATATCCCCTATGAAAGCTCCCAAATATCCTATTTTAATTGTTGAGGATGATAAAGACTTATCAGAACTCATCAAAATTCAACTTACCGATTTAAACTTTTCGATTGAACAAAGTTTTAACGGACTGGAAGCGCTCGAAAAAGCTCAAAATAACACCTATTCTTTAATCATCCTGGATGTAATGCTACCGGGCATGGACGGATTCGAAATCTGTAAATCTATTCGGGAAGATGATCCTCAGACCCCTATTCTTATGCTAACCGCCAAGGCTGAAGAAATCGATAAAATTATGGGGTTGGAATTTGGAGCTGATGATTACCTTACTAAACCTTTTAGCATTCGTGAACTCAGCGCAAGAGTAAAAGCCCTTCTCCGCAGAGCTAAAGCGAACGAAAATTCCAATGGTTCAACACATGAACATATTGAATTTGGTAAACTTTCCATCTACCCAAATAAACGGATTATTGTACTCGGGGATGAACAACTTGAATTAACGTCAAAAGAGTTTGACCTGCTTTTACTGTTTGCCTCGAATCCAGGAAGAGCCTACAGCAGACAAGAACTATTAGACATCGTTTGGGGATACCAATACAGTGGATACAGCCACACCGTAAATTCTCACATAAACAGGCTGCGAAGTAAAATCGAAAAAGACCCGGCCAATCCCCTCTTCATTAAAACCGTTTGGGGAGTTGGTTACCGTTTCACTGAAGAACATGAATTAGTATGAGCAAATTAACTCAAAGTTTTTACGGAAAACTATCCCTCGTATTCCTTGTTTTGATTCTCTTCCTTGGAGGTTCACTTGCCTATCTAAGCATGAAGTCATCGCTAATGTTTGTAGAAGAAACACAGCAAAAAGTTAACAAAGACCTTGCTTTCGAAATGGCTATGGAGATTCAGCCTTATCTGATTGATATGATAGATGTTGAAAATATTCAGAGAGAAATCGAGTACTTACAGGGTATCAACCCACAAGTAGATATTTATCTTGTGGGAGATCAAGGAATGATAAAAGGGGTATTTCTTGGGGAAGAATCCAGTGCTAACCTGCAACTGGATTATATCGAAACTGAACCTCTTGATCAATTTCTTGCAGGGAACGAACTACCAATTCTTGGGCAGGATCCCCTCAGTCCCAACTCTCTGAAACCTTTTTCGGCTGCCAACATTACTATTATGGGTGAAACCGGTTGTTATTTATACGTTATCTTGGGTGGTAAACTCTATGACGAAACAGCCGGAATGCTGGCAGAAAGCTATATCATTAAAAACTCTATGATTGGGTTGGGAATGATTCTTGCCGGAACCCTACTGCTCGGGCTACTTATTTTCCGATTGCTGACTCACCGGCTACGAACCATGACTTCAACTGTTCAATCTTTTGAACACGGACAACTCAATGAGCGGGTTGAGGTTCAATCGAAGGATGAAATTGGCTTGCTGGGTAATTCATTCAACCAAATGGCTGACACTCTGGTTGCAAATATGGATGAAATAAAACAAGTTGACAAGCTGCGCAGAGAATTAATCGCTAATGTATCTCACGATCTCAGGAGCCCTCTCGCATCTATTCAGGGGTATCTGGAAACTATCCAGCAAAAAGATAAAACTCTCTCGGATGCCGACCGCAATAAATACTATGACATCGTACTCCGGAATACCCGCAAACTCGGAAATTTGATTGCTGAACTGTTTGAACTCTCAAAACTGGACGCAAAAAACGTTCAACCCGACCTTGAGCCTGTTTCAATGGCTGAACTTGTACAGGATGTTGTGGCTCAATTTCAGCCTCAGGCGCAGGGTAAAAACATCTCCTTAAAGGCAATCCTTCCTGATGAGCCTCTGAACCTGGTACATGCAGACATCGCTTTGATGGAACGGGCAATCTCTAACCTGATAGACAACGCAATAAAAAATACCAAAAGAGATGGAGAGGTGAATATCATACCTGCAAATGAAGGGAATAATGTTAGTGTTAAAATTTCAGATACCGGAGTTGGTATTCCGGAAGATCAGATAAACAGAATCTTCGATCGTTTTTATCAAACAGATCCCAGCCGTACTGGCGACACCGGAGTCGGGCTTGGGCTTTCCATCGCACAAAAAATTCTTGAATTACACGGTTCTAAACTTTCTGTACAAAGTGTATTGAATAAGGGAACGACTTTTAGTTTTAGTCTATTACCATACAGAGACTAAACACTGATGTATGATTTTGAAAGAAAGCGAACTTGGAGATCAGGACCTGATCGGCCCCGTTCTTGGAAAACCTTATAAAGAACCTGGAAAATTTCTGACAACTACAGGTTCGTCATATTTTTTTATTAAAGAGATTACTGATTTTAATGGGAACCCTCTCCCACTTAAGCGCGAAGAAATGAAGGTAATTTTTCAACGGTATGAAAAGGGATTGCATCTTCATTTAAATAAGAGTAATTATCAAAACGGTATTCTAATTCCTTATTCATCGATTAATAAAATCACACTGGTTAAAGGGAAAGAAAATATTCGAAAATGGTTTAGTCCAATTCTGTGGTTTCTTTTGAAACTTGGGTTCACTCTAAATAAAGCTCGATATTTTGGACTTGGTTGGGGATATCAAATCAATGAAATGGTTTTGGTTTTGAACTCTGAGAAGTACTTAATCAAATGTGTCACCAATGGTTTTTCTTTTGATAGTCAGGTAAATTATTTTTCGGGTTTAGGGTTAGGTAACAAAATTGAGATCAAAGATTAGCGGTTTTTTTGTTTGATAAGTTTTAGCTTAGGTTTTCATTTTCAACTTTAAAAACTATTGAAATGGCTGTACTTGTAACCGGGGGCGCAGGATATATTGGGAGTCACACTGTACTTGAACTCTTAAATGCAGGGAAAAATGTTGTTGTAGTAGATAATCTTTCCAACAGTAGCGAAGAATCACTACGAAGAGTTCAACAGATCACCGGAAGAAAACCTCACTTTTACAATCTTGATCTTTTAAATCAGGATGGGTTAAATGAAGTGTTTGAGACCCACGACATTAATTCGGTTATTCATTTTGCAGGATTTAAAGCCGTTGGAGAGTCTGTATCGAAGCCGATTATGTATTATCAGAATAACCTGGACAGTACATTGATCTTATGTGAAGTAATGAAGGCGCACGGTGTAAAAAACTTGGTTTTTAGTTCTTCTGCCACTGTTTATGGTGATCCCGCTTCCGTTCCAATTACGGAAGACTTTCCTCTTTCCGCAACAAACCCTTATGGAAGAACAAAATTATTCATTGAGTACATTTTAAAAGATTTATGGATCGCTGATAATTCCTGGAATATCACCCTGCTTAGATATTTCAATCCTGTAGGAGCACACAAATCCGGATTAATTGGGGAAGACCCTAATGATATTCCTAATAACCTGATGCCCTATGTATCTCAGGTGGCTGTTGGTAAACTTGAGCAGCTTACGGTGTTCGGTGATGACTACCCTACCCCGGATGGTACCGGAGTTCGCGATTATATCCATGTTGTAGATTTAGCGATTGGTCATTTAAAAGCCCTGGAGAAACTTAAAGGTGTTTCCGGTGGAGTAAACGTGTACAACCTTGGCACTGGCAAAGGCACAAGTGTACTCGCAATGATTAAAGCTTTTGAAGAAGCTTCGGGAAAGAAAGTCGCCTATAGAGTTGGTCCACGCCGATCCGGAGATATAGCCGAATGTTATGCAGACCCAAAACTTGCTAAAGAAGAATTAAACTGGGAAGCTGAACGTGGAATTAAAGAAATGTGCGAAGATGGCTGGAGATGGCAGTCGAATAATCCGAATGGTTATAAGTAGGTTTTAAATTCCAAGTCACAAATTACAAACTCCAAATTTCAAACAAGCTCCAAGTTTTCTCACCGACATTCGTCGGATTCGAAATGACAAAAGTTAGAATTTGAAATTTATTATTTGTTTGAAATTTGATTATTGAACTAAGCGGCTACTACTTGTTTAAGATCACCTCTTTTCCTTCAAAGGTTGTGATGTTAACAGAATCATCTTTCAAAAAATCTCTTATCCCAAAAAAGTACTCACAGTTATCAGAAAATAATTCTGCCGGTTTTTTTCCATTAACAGCGATTAAAGTATCCCCTAACGAAAGACCCGCATCGTGAGATATTCTGTTTACTATCCATAAACTATCGGTTAGTACACCGGGAATAAACCCAGCCTGATCTTCTATGTGTATTTCGGATTCCTGCTGGAGTAAAATCTCCTTCTTTTTGTAGTCAATAAAGATTGTGAAATGCTCCAGAAAGTCATTTCCTATTAATGCTTTTCCAATGGAGGAAAACTCCACCGGTATTTCTGCTGTAAATCCCCCAAAATTGATGTCCAATCTTTTAGTTAGCAAGGTATCCAGATTAGTGCCGTAGATTCCTGATGTAGAATAATCAATAATTGTTTCTTCAATAGGGGTTTCAAAGGCACCTGAAAGATATTTTGGAAGAACCAGACCTCCGTTATACCCCAAATCGAAAAGTATATTTGAAGCTTTCTTTCCCTGAATCTTAATATCTACATCCGGCACTCCCGACAAAAGCGGTCTGTCGAAACTGAGCGGGTAGAGAGGTTTTTGTGCATCTCCTTTAAAAGGAGTATCAGAAAAAGATAATAGCTGGTTCTTAAAATCAATTTTCCAATGAGCTAACTTTATAAGATTCGCCCCAATCAATCCGTGCCCGGCAAGGCAAGGACTAACTGAACCTGAGTCGTATTCCAGTTTTCCGGCTCCAATATTTCTGAATACGGTATCTCCCAGTTTTAAAGAATTGATCCTTGTCACATCAATCTTCCTGCTAACTCCCTGAGCTGTGGAGTTATCTTTTTCCGCTATTTTTTTAAGACCTAAACTATCAGCAAGTTCTTTTTCGATTTTACTGTTAAAGGCTCCGGTATCAAAAATAAATGCTCTTTTTGTGGAATCACCGTTAACCTCACCTTCAATTACTATAATCCCTTTTGAATAGGTAAATGGTATTGTTTCAACAAAATTCTTTCTATCCAGTTTACCACCAGTAAGTAACTTTACGTTTTTTACATAATTACATGAAATAGTTCCTAATAGTACCGTAACCAAAAACGCCTTAAAAAAGATGCTCATACCTTTATTTATATGATATTTCTTACTCAGTGAAAGATATGTCAATCTTCTTAATTATTTACTTTGTTATTTGTAATCTTCTCGCCTTATCTTTGGGTTCTTCAAAAAGCCAAAGTGGCGGAACTGGTAGACGCGCACGACTCAAAATCGTGTTCCTTCGGGAGTGTGGGTTCGATTCCCACCTTTGGTACTATTTAAGACTCCTTAATATCTTTTTAATCTATTGATTAGCAATATTTTAGCCTGATTATTAAGTCATCGTTGGCATAACTATGGCAAAATAATCAGGCTTTTTTGATGCCCTTTCTTGATACTAAGTATTGCTGTAAAACAGAGGTGCTGCATACAACCAGGCCCCAGCCGATGTTTAAACTAAACTGTCTAAAATGCAAGCTGTCGATTACGAGTCAGTATCACAGCCTTATTGCAGTATTCTGTTCATCCAATATGATACTACCCAAGCAACATCGGCAGGGAATTAACCTGATGTAGTTCTAGTAAGAAGAGTAATAAAGGATATGTTTTAACTTTTTTATTTCCTTTCTAAAACATTATTAGGAGAATATTTAATTATGAGTATTTTTTAAGCGAAAATCCGGACTAACTAAATAATTGAAATGAAAAAATTATCACTCACCTTCTTGTGCCTTTTTGTATTAACAACATTAGGATATCCGCAGTCATCAGAAAATGAGCCCCGAACATTGACTTTTCTCGATTTGAGAGAAATGAAAAGTACAGGGTCATATGCGCCAAGCCCAGATGGGAATTGGATGTTATACACCATGAGAGTACCCAATTGGGAGTCTGCAGAAGATCAAACTGATATCCACCTTGTTTCACTTACTGAGGGCTTGAGTAGCCACAAGCAGATGACATTTACAAAGGAGAAAAGTGAGAGGTCTCCTCGTTGGTCTATCGATGGTAGTTATTTTGTTTTTATTTCCAATCGGGATGGAGATAAGAATCAACTCTTTCAGATGAGGACTGATGGCGGAGAAGCCAGAAAGATTACCAATGCAAAAGACGGTGTATCCAATTTTGATTTCAGTAAAGATGGTAAATGGATTGTATACCGAAGTGGAAAAGATGAAAACGTACAATTATATGCGTTGCCTGCCGAGAATCCTGGTGATGGGGACCCCATTCAATTGACTTCCGGAACAACTTCCGTTTCTGATTGGGAAATTGCTCCTTCAGCAGACAGAATATACTTTACACGTCCCGATCACCCCGATACTGACAACATTACGAGGATGGACAAAGGCTTTACGGTGGATGTAAAGAACTATGAGACCCCTCTTGAGAGTCTGTGGTATATCGACCTTAGTACAAATGAAGAGCACAGGATTACCAATGATCCCGGATATACCGTAACAGGAATGGTTGTCTCTGATGATGGGAAATGGATAGGTTATACTGGCACTTCTTCCGATCGATACAAGAGAAACATAACAGAACAACGCATCAATGCAGATCTGTTTCTGTACGATGTAGATAACATGTCTATCGAAAGATTGACTGAAAATGAAGAAGTTGCAGAGAGTGGTCTCAGTTTTTCGCCAGATGGAAAGTGGATGGCTTTCGTTTCTTCTGATGATATGAGTGGCTACAATATGAAGAGCCGGAAAGTATATATCAGGGAAGTAGATAATAAAGGAGAAGCATTCAGAAAATTAGGTACAGAATTTAACGATCATGTAGGTATAGATTTCTGGTCAGAAGATGGCAACACCATTTACTTTAATGCTGGAATAAAAGTTACCAGACAGTTGATGAGATTAGATGTAAATACAGGAGATGTAAGACAAGTCACCAATGAAAAGGCAAGAATGACAGTATCCCGGGATGAAGATACCGATGTATTAATGGTAAATTACACTGACCCTATGACTCCATCTACCATGTACAGTGTATCAAGTCTCGATAAAATAACCGATCGATCATCATGGATTCAAATCACAGATGCTAATCCGGAATTAAATAATCTGGCTTTAGGTAAGCAATATGAGGTTAATTATACATCAACTGATGGAAAAGAAGTTGGAGGTGTAGTCTTTCTTCCTGTGGGATATGAAGAAGGTAAAAGATATCCTCTCGTTGTTTCTATTCATGGAGGCCCAGCAGGCGCTGATTATTTGAGCTTTAATGAAAATTCGGGGCAAGTTTATGCCGGAGAAGGTTATGTTATGTTCTGTCCCAATTATCGTGGATCTACCAATTACGGAGAAAGTCATCGTACAGATATTGTAGGAAACTATTTCCCTCAGGCATTTGATGATATCATGACCGGGGTGGATTACCTGATTGCTGAGGGTATTGTTGACGGCGACAAAATGGGAGCTATGGGCTGGAGTGCAGGTGGACACTGGTCTAATTGGATTCTGACCCACACAGACCGATTTAAAGCCATCAGTTCAGGTGCTGGTACTATGAACTGGATCTCTATGTATGCACAAAGTGATGTTCAGAGAAACAGGAGATACTACCTCGGGGATACTCCGATGTATGAAGATTTCGAACCCTTTTGGGACCAATCACCATTGAAGTACATTAAGAATGCAAAAACCCCAACTATGGTTCATGTGGTTGCAGGTGATCCCAGGGTTCCAAGCCCACAATCAGTAGAATTGCACATGGCATTAAAAAAGCTTGGTGTAGATACGGAATTATTTATGTATCCAGGTAAAAGCCATGGTATTCCGGATACTCGTAACCGACTAGTGAAAGCAGTAAGCGAAATGGCCTGGATGGACTATTATGTAAGAGGAATTGGGGAGAAGTTTTCCTGGCAGCAGGTATTGGAAACACTTGAAAAAGAAAGCGATTAATCGAAAAGCAAGAAAGAATACATATTACCTGATTAGGTCAATTAACAATAAGGCTACAACTTTGAGAATATCTGGTTGTTTATAACCTGAGTTCGATTATTCTAGCTTTTTAATGAGTATTTATACTTAGTGTTGAACTAAATTAGGGGTGCTTTTTCTTTTTTATTTGAACTTCGTCACTTTCTAGAACTATTACGTCACAATCTTCTTCTCAACAAAGTGCGTCATAAGTACCTTGAGCTGTTTCATAGAAACAATCGTGGCTCCTTTTGCGCACTTATGTGATACTTCCCACCAAGTAAGACATAGATGACCATTGCGCTTTAGGGTTTCATAAGAAAAAAAAGGCTCTGAGATTTCAGAGCCTTTTTATTTATACTGAATATTAGTTCAAGGTTTTTAGAACCTATTCCCTCTTCCGGTAGCAATCGTTCTATTCAGGTTATGCTGAATAGTTACTTCTGTACCCGAAATTGTATAGGCATCAAATTCCACGATTGGCGGCAAATACGATGGAATTGTAGCAGTACGATCTGAAGCCTCAATACTCGGATTAATGCGTGCTTCCCGCTCTGCTACCGGCCAGCGGATGCCCAGATCAAACATTCTGCGTCCTTCCCCGAAGAAGATTTCCTGGCGCAGTAAGTACAGCATCGTGAGCGCTTCTTCATTGGTGGCAAGCGCAGCCACCTCGGCCGCTTCCACGGAAGTCGCAGAAATAGAAGGCGTTTCTACTGTTGTCGTACGCTCGATCACATGCCCGGCTACAAACGGGTCGCTGGCGCTCGCACGTACGGTATACGTTCCATCGTTCGGGCGTTGCGCTACGGTTCCATCCCCATTACGACTTTCGTTTGCATCGTCAACCGTGGACGTAGCACGAGAGTTTGCTAAAGCAGCCACATTGGTCATTGCCGTTCGAGCTCCCGGAAGATCTCCATCCGCAAGCTCTGCTTCGGCCAGAATCAGGTGTGCTTCCTCGATTTTAACTAATGGGATGTCCGAATCGGTTGTCCCATCAATATCGAAGAATTTAGGATCCAGGAAGTCCAAACGTGGAAGGGGCTGGAGGTCATCAAAGTTTCCACGATCATGCACTGCATTCTGGAATGTATTAGCAGGGCCATTTACAGCGTCAAACAGAATATAACGCACGTAATCGCCTGAAGCATCGGCAGCAATAGCCGCATTCGCATCCGCAACGGCCGCTGACTGATTCCCCATGTTGTAGTTTGCCCGCGCCCGCGCCAGCAGGTAGCCTACATTGTCAGAGTCAATCGCTAAAGCGGCGGTAAAGTCGGCAATCGCCGTATTAAAGTGCGTGGTTGGCCCAACCGCAGGCGCTACCGCGTCATCCGGAAGGCTCGTGAAGATTTCACCGGACCACAGGTTCGCAATTCCTTTAAAGAAGTGTGCTTCGGCTTCCAAAGCTGCTCCCTGCGCATTCGGATCAATCGGCACAACTTCTGTAAGCGTGTATTCGGCTTGCTCTCTGAGGGTAGCTATACCGAACTGACAGTTACGGAAATCGGTATCGATATCCCGATACGTTCCTACATCTACATTCTGGTTATAAAAAGATTGAACGTTTACGTAGTTATCAGTTGCAAGCTCCTGCGTGGTAATACAGTTGTTAGCCATAGTGGCCAACTGTTCCTGTAATCCGTTTACAAAAGCCGTTGCCGGGTTCGGTAATTCCTTTGCTCCATCTAAGGACAGATTAGGATTTTCCACCCCGGTTCCATCGATCAGATCGCACGAGGCGAAGACCGCAACAGCCAGAAATGTGGTTAAAATTATATTCTTTTTCATAATACTAAGTTCTTTGTGTTTGAAGATTGATGATGCACAGGATCAAAAGTCAATTTTGATGCTGCCGATGAATTGTCTTGGCTGGGACTCAGTTCCATACACGAAACCACCAACACCAACTTCAGTTGCTCCCTGACCTCCGATTCCTGCTCCTGATACTTCCGGATCTACATCATTGGCTACAAAGTTAAACGGATTTATGGCCATCGCTCCAAGGCTTACTTTTCGTACAATCCCATCATACCATTCGGCAGGCAGATCGTAGTTCAGGGAAATCAAACGAATCTTGGTATAGGTCGCATCCTCTACCCAGATACCAGCCAGGTCGAAGAAACTAGCCCCTGCAGCCCCAGCGGGGTACCGATCATCAGGTACCCCTCTAAGAAACTTCAATACTTCCGTGGTATTCACAATATTTCCACCTAACTGGTAATCACCACTGATATTCAGAGCCAGAGCCTTGTAGTTGAAGTTGGCTCCGAATGAGCCAAAGAAATCAGGAATCGTACTTCCCAAATCATCATTTGGCACCACATTAACCAAATTCCCTGCCCCATCGAATTCCGGGTTGTTTCCGCGGAAATACCCAATCGGCTTGCCTTCTTCCACCCAGGAGCCTAAAAAGGTAAACCCACCAACATTAAACGGAGCACCGCCGGAGGCTACTACTTCATTGGTAAAGCTGTTAATGGAGGCTCTCAAAGAAAGGCTGTAATCACGGGCCTGAAGTACCTGAACTCTGGAGGATAGTTCCCATCCATTATTTTCGATTTCTCCAACGTTTTGCAGGGAAGCTCCAAGACCCGTAGAAGGGGCATTGTTTGCGTTAAACAGGGCGTCTTCGGTCGTGGTTTGATACACGGTAAATTCCACATTTGCCCGATTATTCCAGAATCCTAAGTCAATTCCAGCCTCATACGTTTTAGAACGCTCCGGCTTTAACTCCGGATCACCGGCGGTACCGAATTCAATCGATTGTCCATTCAAAAATGGGTTAATATTAGCCAGTACTTGGTTGGAGAATGGCGTTGGGAAGTTCCCGGCCTCGCCATAGTTGGCGCGGATTTTAACGTTCGACAGAATATTCTGTGGAACCAACTCCTGGAAGAAGCTTTCGGAGGAGAGCGAGTAGCTGAATCCCACTTTAGGGAACAGCTGAGGATCTACTTCCTCACCGAAGGCGGTGTTATCATCCACACGGGCTCCGAACTCCACGAAGTACTTGTCCTTGAATCCAATGTTTTCCTGGAAGAAGAACCCGTAGTTGGCCACAGTTCGTCGAAAATCGAGTACCGAAGTTTCTGATGCTGAGGTCATCGTTTTAACTCCATCGGGAATCTCGCTACCTAAAATATTTACCTGACGATCGTCAGCCCGAAAGAGCTGTCCACCCACTACGGTTACCGTAGAAATGTCTTCGAAATCTTTCTGATACTGCACACTCCCTTCAAGGGTAATTCCTAATTGATCGCGCTCAAACAGTTGTATTGTGCCTTGATCAGAAGTCCCAGCTGGTACAGCACCTAGTGCAACTAAATACGCATTGGTCTGAATTTGACGCTGACGAGAGGTTCTATTATCAAGGCCTACTACCGTTTTAACTGCCATCCCTTCCATAATGTTAAAGTTCAGGCTGTGTGAGGTCTGGAAGCGTTTGTTATCTTCTCGGTAGTCTACGTTGTCCTGAATATTTGTAATCTGGTCATTCAGTGCATCAAAAGTCGCGTCATCCAAAGCATCCACATCTCCAAAACGAGCACCTTCCAAACTACTGAAGGAACCAAATGAACTGTTGGCGTTGTTATCGCGATTAAATTCTGAGCTGGTAAAGCCTAGAGAACCCGTGTAGGTCACTACCTCATTGAGTTGCGCATTTACTGTGGTTCTTAAATTATGACGTACTTGCCCGGTATTAGGACGGAAGCCATCATCATCCAGCATCGAACCTCCAAAGGAGTAGGTAACATTGTCGTTACCGCCACTGGCTGAAAGCTTGTACTCCTGGTAGGTACCGGTTTCGTACATGATCTCAGCTGTACGATCGAAGAATAAAAAGTCTTCGGTTCCTTTCGTGACACCAATGTTCGACTCAAAGCTGAACTGGCTGGCTCCGCGAACCCCTTTCTTGGTGAAAATCTGTATCACTCCATTCGCCGCATCAGCCCCATACAAGGTCGTTGCTGCACCCCCCTTGATCACCTCGATACGCTCGATGTTTTCCAGTGGAATATCAGCAACAGCCGAACTTTGAGCTCCACCGGTACCAACACCTATACTAGCTCCAGAAGTATTATCCACGCGAACACCGTCTACATAGATAACCGGAGTGGTGGAAGTTAAAGCGGAATTTACACCACGCCCCCTAATTAACGCAGAAGTCCCGGGCTGTCCTGAGGTTAATCTTATCTGTGAGTTAGGAAGATTGGCCTGAAGCACCTGATCCAGGCGTTGAGCCGGAATAGCTTCCAGGTCTTTGGCCGAAATAACATCTACGGTGGTAGATAGTCGTTTCTTGTCAATGGCTTGCCCCTGACCGGTTACAATAATTTCTTCCAGACCCGCGATATCTTCTTCAAGATAAATGTCCAGATTGGTTTCACCGTCTACGGTTACTGTAAGATCTTGTCTTAAGTACCCAATATAAGTGACTCTGATATTGTAGGTACCGTTAGGAACGGCAGATACGGTGTAATCACCGTTGATATCTGTAGATGCTCCTTTTTCAAGTTCTACAATGTATACGTTTGCACCAGGTAATTCTTCCCCTGTTACATCGTCAGTAATCGTTCCCGTGATACTTCCAAACTGGGCGAACGCCAGGCTCGAAAATAAGACACAGAAAAGACCTGAGCTTAATAGCTTTTTAAACATGAAAACCTCTTTTATAGATTTTAAAATTGAGCCTAAGGATCTCCAAAGGCATATTTTTTTATATATAAGAGGTCTTTAATTCAGCGGTAAGCGTTTTGTGATCAGACCCTGTATTAAGTGATTAAACAAGTAAAAGCGATGAGCAAATTAATAGAGATGGAACATGTCTCTATAATTCCTGGTCATCTTCAAAATTGTATTATCAACAAGTTCAACTTCGTAATCTCCATATGCGGATGTCTTAATTTTTGTTATATAGTCGATATTCACAACGTTACAACGATGAATACGATAAAAAGTGTTTGGATCTAACCGTTTTAGAAAAGACTTGAGAGTACTTCTGTAGATAAACTTATTATTCTGTGAAATTATATTCACATAGTTACCAGATGATTCTACATATAAAATGTCAGCAGCCCGAACGACGTGGTAGGCATCATTTTTTTTTAAAATTAATCGTTCTTGTGGAGAAAAAGACTCCAGTTTCTTCTCCTTAATAATATTATTCGAAGTGGACATCTTTATTTAGTTAATTCATAATATTTCCCAGTCTAAGGAATTTGTGCTACTCCCACTTTTAATCTATTTCTCAATTTGAAGAGTTGAGATAAAACAAATACTATTTCACAGTAAAGTGATCAATTAAGGGTATCAATGCGGCGTTAAGAAAAGCTCTGCCTTGTTTATTCGCTATCTCTGGCCTGAGTTGATAAAGGTGATTAGCAACCAATATCATTTCTAAATTCGGAATAACTATAAGTAATTGTCCACCATATCCTAATGCAAATAAAATTTTGCTCTCTTTGTACTCAGCTAACCACCATAAATTATTATAATGAAGCTTTGTAAGTGGACCATACTCTGAATTCAAATCAGTTTTAAAGCGAGAAATATCCTCAATCCATTCTTTGTTTATTATTATTTGCTCCTCTGTGCCACCTTTATTTAGAATAAGTTGTCCGATCTTTGTTAAATCTATGGCTCTAAGTTGCAAACCAGCATCTGGCCTTACTATCCCAGTAGGGTCTTTATCCCACGCAAAATTACTTATATCAAGAGGTTTAAATAAAGCCTGATTGCAAAAAATTTTTTGGTTTACTCCCCCTAAAGAATCAAAAACGGCCGATAAAAGATGTACCGAACCTGAGTTATAATTCCAGTTCGTCCCCGGTTTTTCCACTACTTTTTTTGACAAGATATAATCAGTTGGGTTTCGAATAGAAGTATACCAGTTAATTACTTCCAAACTTTCATTCCATTCAAATCCTGATTGCATATCCAATATATGCTGAATGGAAATCTCATTGATTAATGAGATTTCCGAGTCCACAATCTTATCAGGATAAAAATCAGCAATCTTATTTTGAGTATTAAAAACCTGATTCTCTTCAAGCAATATTGATAGTGATATTGAAGTGATACTCTTCGTTATCGATCTTATGTGAAATAGAGAATTTCGATCTGCACCATTGTAATAGTTTTCAGATACTATCAAACTATCCTTTAAAACTACAAAACTTAAAATGTTCGGTAATTCTGAGACGTTTTGTTCAATTTCAGCCATTAGTTCAGCTGAAATTCCAACCAGTTCTGGATTTTTTAAATCATCAATTTCCTGAGAATGAACACATCCGCTGAAAAAAATAAGCCCTTCGAATAGAATGATTATTACTAATCTCATAAACTTTTTACCAAAAGTTGAACCTCAATTGTATAACGCGATTTCACTCATTCTTAGATATTGAATATTTACACTCCGAAATGACAGTAAATTGCCAACTCACTTTTATTGAGGTGTACTTAATTCTTCTATTAATTAGAATGTTAAGAATCAAAACTTTCTCAAAGACAAATATCTATCTCAAATTCTTAATATGAGATAAGTATCAAGATGAGAATGAGGTCACCGATTACGAAACGACCGCATTCTTATAGATATTAGAAAGAAGTTTTCTTCGAGGAATTTTTAAACTAGAATAGAAATAATGAATGATCAAAATATCTGGACATTAATAATAACCTGGGGAACAATACAAAGTTTTATTTTAGCACCAATTGTAGTCTTCAAATCAGAGTATAAACAACCTCAAAAAATTGTTCTTTCTCTTATTCTTTTACTTATAGGGTTTCAGTCATTTAGTTTTTTACACTCATATTTTGGTTGGCACTTAAAATCTCCTCATTTAATCTGGTTAAACTCACTTATTTGGTTTTTAATTGGTCCGCTACTTTTTCTTTTTGAAAGGTTTTCTACTGTAAAAGATTATAAGCTAAAACCCATTCATGTTCTGCACCTTATACCTTTCTTTTTAGCCTTTATTTATATGTGGGATTTTTTTGCACTGTCAGGTGAAAGCAAAATTCGTGTCTTAGAAAGCTTTTATGAAAATTATTCGGGAAGCCCGGACCTTTTTTTCTATACATATATAATTTTTGAGTTTACTTATGGAAGTATTTCGTACTACAACTTTAAAAAATATTTTTCTGATGTTGGAAAAGAGTATTCAAGAGATTCTATTTATAACCAAAAATGGGTGCTTAATTTTATACTTCTGTTTAATATTTTCTGGGCCATAACATTAATCTATCATTTATTACTTCTTTTTAGCTTTGAGTTTTTCTTTCCATACGATTATGTCACATACATCTTTCTAACTTTATTTATACAAACTTTTGGATTTGCGTCAGTACTTAACCCGAATTCTTTTTTTGTAACTCCTATCGATAAAGAAAATGAAAGTATGTTATCCTCCGCCGAATTACCTGATCTCAAAATAACGGTAGACGAACTTGAGGAATATATGAGGAATGAAAAGCCTTTTTTAAATCCAGAATTAAGGATTAATGATTTGAGTAGGATGATAGATATACCTACACACAAGCTATCTCAACTCATAAACAAAGAAACAGATAAAAATTTTTTTGAATTCATAAACGATTTTAGGATAAAAGAGGTAAAGAAAAGGCTCCCTGATCCGAGTTATTCAAATTTAACACTTAATGCAATTGCCAAAGATTGTGGGTTTAACAGTAGCGCTTCGTTTTATAGAGTTTTTAAACAGAGCACGGGGCTTACACCAAAACAATTCTTAAATACTTTTAGCTGATCAAGATTTTTTAATCTCTTATGATATTGTTTAAAGGTCACAACCATTCACTTCATTTTATTAGCTATATTTATTGGGAGTTAATGTTTTTAAAATTTTTTAACGCCACATTTTAAAATGGAATTAAGTAGTGATCTCTTTTCACAATAAAAAAATGTTTGCTTCAAAAACCGCTGATAATGGAATTATCAACAAGGAAACTATTTTCCATTTTAAGCATGAGGATAAAATAATATCCGCAAGCTACAAAGGTGGCCAGATTGAACAAGGATACCTGCTTGGTACAATAGAAAATGGAAAACTGAACTTTAAATATGTTCAAATCCACTCTGATTTAACCATTGAAACCGGGAGCTCTGTCTGTGAAATATTAGTCTCCGAGAACAGAATAAAGCTACTGGAACACTTCGAGTGGAAAGCCGGGACAGGAACAAATGTAATAGAGGAATTTTAGTCGGGCAAATCTCTTCCGGAATTCATTTATTTGTCTCTCTTCTTTAAAAACCTAAAAATTGTATAGAAAAAAAGAAAGTAGGATTTCCCGACTTTAACCAAGGCTTAACTTTTGAAAAAATTTATCTCAACTTAAAACTGAGATTAAATAAAGGATAATAAAAGGTGAACTTTCTCTATATTAGTTATCTGGTCAGTTTAAATTAGATAAGTGGGTAAGGAACCAAAAACTTAACCACTAGCTAACATGACTAAAATATTCCTGCCTCTTCTTGTATTGTTGACATTAAATAGCTGCTCGACAAAAGATACTCCCCCTATAGTATCCCAAATTAACCCTGATCGGGTACAAGAAGCAGAATATAAATTGATAATGTATAATCAGGATAAAAATAAGATCTCAAATATCGGAATACTCGACCGAAAGGTTGAGTTTTTTGAATTTGATTCAATACCAGCAATAAAGATTTCTGAGGTATATACAGATGGGTTTACCAAAAACATAACGACCACATTCATCAATAAAGAGACTCTAAAACCGATTTATCTAGAGAAAAGCCGAAACGATACTTTGCTTAGTAAGAGTCATTTCAATAAAGAAACAATCAAAAACTACGAGTTTAACTCTGAGGAGGTTATTGAGAATGAACTTCCTAATTACTCAGATTCATTCGCTTCAAATAGTTTCTCTGAAATTATCCAGGGATATAATTTTAACATTTATGAAAAAGTAGAATTTAAAACATTCAGCCCGGGATCTATTCCTGGTATTTTTGGTGTCGAAAGAGTTGGGCAAGAAGATTTTGAGCTTCCAAATGAAGGTAAACTTCAAACATGGCTTTTAAAATTCACCAGGATAGATGAGAATGGCGAACAAACTCCTGCCGGATTCAGATATATTGATAAAGAAACAGGCAAAGTGTTGCGTTTTAAAACCGAAATAGAATCTGATTCGTATTTCACCTATCAAATAATTTTTATGAAGTGAAATTTACGGCTAAGAAACTGCTGATTTTTTCATCTTTCAAGTTACCCCTCCGTAATGCTATAAAATTAAAGCACTCCAAGAACGAATATTAATGTCCTTTTTACGAATTTCTTAAGATTCATAAATAAGCTCACTCAAAGTTTATTGCTTTTTTTTAGGCACTTCATAAACCGCATGATTGATTCTGGTTGCATATACAGGGGGTCCATCATATTCTATGAACATGTGAAAAACATCTCCTTCTTTGAACAAAGCAAACGCCCATATTGTCATCCAGTTTTCAACATCATGTTCAGAGATTACTGGCTCATTTTGCACTCTTTGCCAGTTAATCCCATCCCAACTCTTTGCCATTCCGTAGGCCGAATTTCCACCCCAGGTACCATCACCGTTATCTGTCCGATAAACCATAGTCCATTGATCATTGTCTATCGTAATTTGAACATTTTCTACTTTATGAGAATCAAATAAACCAGGATTTGTATTTTTCCTGAAAACAGGCGCTTTCCCTCTTTCCCAATTGATTCCATCTTTTGAGGTAGCTCTCATAATCCCATTTTCAGAATTAACATCATCTTTAGGTACACCCGTATAATACATTATAAATTCATTGTTATAATAAATCACCTCAGCAGAAGTAACAGCTCTTTTATCCCAGGCATTAGGGTCAGGCTCTAAAATCATCGAATTATGAACCTCCCAGGGTCCAAATAGAGTTGTAGAAGTTGCAACTCCGATTCCTTTGTTTTGATCTCTTTCAAGTACATCAAAGTATAACAGATACCCCCCGGTAGGATTTTTAACTAGAGAAGTAGCAAATATAAAAGGTGGAACTTTTCCAAAATCAAATGGAAGGTTTTCGCTAGTAAGTATTGGATTTTCAATTAACTCCCAGTTTTCCAAATCCTTTGACGTTGCCAAAGCTATATTAATTTTATCTGCGGGCCATCCACCTACGAGATCGTTAAAAAGTAAAAAATAATTCTCTTCCTCTTTAAAAACGTTTGTAACACTTGTATATCTGTTTTGTAACGGAGAATCAGGACTTGACGGTTTAGGGAGAATTGATGTTGTTTTAGAACTTACCGGTATAAACTTTGTTTTCTCTTGTGAATATGTAGTTCCGCTAATGAGTAAGCAAAAAAGAAGTATAGATAAACTAGATTTCATATCCTTTATTAACATTATTAGTTTTTGTGTTAGATTGAGATAATATGGACACAGGTATTAGGAAAATAAATTCCGATCTATCTCATATCTGAAGGATGAGAAAAACAAAAAGGCCTATTCAAGGGAAGAAAAATTGTAAGCAAGATCTACTTCATTCTTTCGATTATCAGCATTCAAATCTGATTTAACTATTTATATCTCAACTTGTTTAAGAGGCTAAGTTGAGAATACTCTCTTTTTTACTAACCTAGCTTGCATTGTAATTTGTGTGAAACTTCAATCAGCCAGAATTATATATGAAAACCAACACTTTCTTAACTGCTTGTTATTTTATCCTGTTTATATCCAACAATGCAGTAGGACAGAATTTCAAAGAAATAACTAATAAGCCATTCGATAATACTGGTTTGGAAGTGTATTGGACAGGAGCAGCATGGGTAGATCTAGATCAGGATGGCGACCTGGACTTATTCCTTACCAATAGAGCACCGGAACAAGCCCTTAGAACGAATAAAGTTCTACTCAATGAAGGCCAAGGGTTCAGCATCTCATCTGATCATTTCCTCGCTCAACAAAATGGTTTTTGGTTTAGCACAAATATCATTGACTATAATAACGATGGGCTTACCGATATCTATGTATCAGGTATACCCGGAGCTCTATATAAAAATAAAGGAAACTCCACTTTTGAGAAAGTCATTGCCGGAGACATAGCTAAAATTACTTCAGCTGGAATTGCATCCGCTTGGGGGGATTTAGATCTTGATGGAAATCTGGACTTAGTGCTAGTAAGACCTAACTGGCTTACTCTACCCCCTTTCTTTGGTCCTCCACCTTCTCCTTTAGTTTTTTTAAACAGCGGTGCTCCTGACTATCAGCTTAATCAAATTGATACAAGTTATCTGCCCGATGACGAAACCTACCTCCAACCTACTTTATTTGATTTTGATGAAGATGGAGATTTGGATGTTTTAGTAGGAATGGGAAGCGGAGCTCCTAAAAAGGATATAATTCTTATAAACAAATTTAAAGAAACTGGAACTCTGACTTTTGAGCGGGATAATAAAAGTACCATGTCAAAAGAATTGCTGGAGGGAAACCATTGGTCTTTTGCTGATATAGATAATGACGGAGATTTTGATGCTTTTGTCACTAATTGGGCTGTTTCAAAAAATGATAAGAATCATCCAAAGCATAACAACTTATTTGTAAACAAAGATGGTTTTTTTGAAAAGAATGAAGATGATCTATTGATATCAACCTACACCATGTCCAGCACTTTCTCTTGGGGAGATTTTGATAATGATGGTGACCTTGATGCTATTGAGGTAAATGACAGTACCTATTCTCTCAAATATTTTCAAAATGATGGAGAAGGAAATTTTAACCCCATGCTAGCGGGAGATCTGGGTAAAACAGTAAAACATCAAAGTGGTATCACCATTGGTGATTATGATAATGATGGAGATTTGGATGTGTTTGTCCCTGGTCCTGGATCACAGAGTTCTCTATTCAAAAATGATCTTAAAAACGGAAATAACTGGGTCAAATTTGAACTTGAAGGGTTTAAAAGTAACAGAAGTGCCATAGCCGCCATATTGTATTTAAAATCAATACGAGGAGATGAGACAGAAATCATTCAAAGCCGTGAAGTGTCTGGTTCGAATACCTTTTTTGGCAGTAATAGCTTGCAGCAACACTTTGGTTTGGGAAAAGATCAAACTATTAAAGAGTTAGTTATACACTGGCCGTCTGGAACTAAGGAACGATTTAATACTTTTTCTCTCAACAAAACAATTATCATAAAGGAAGGAACAGGAACTACAATCATCAAAACACAATAGTAATTTAGTTTCCAGATTTAGTACTAATTAACTTATAGTTAAAATCGAAATAAGAGAATAGAATCTACTTTTTAGAAGGTTTCAAGTCATAAATATGGCTTTGCCCAACTTTTCCATTCTAATATCTGGTTATATGAATACTCCAAACCACTAATTTTTTGTAATACTAAGAGTGCATTTCTAAAATTGTGGGCATCTTTTTTTTCCACGATTTCAATCAAAATTGGGACCATTCTTTTTAAAGACTCCGATTCTACATTTTGAAGAGGCAGAGATCTTAGCACAACTAATGCCTTATTACGGTCAGTAAAACTTGGGAAATCCAACACATGAACAATTTCATCTATATCTATTTCCAAATCCGGATTAGCTCTGACCAGGTAGTAGATTACTCTCATACTATTATTTCTGACAACGCTTTCAGGATCTTTAATAGAGGGCATCAATATATTGAGAAGTAACTGAGGATCAAGAAAAGCATGAGCTAATAGAAACGAAGCAGCAGCTCTTTGATTAACTAAAGAACTTCTATTCAATATTGTAATTAATTTTTCACGATGCTTCGATGAAAGTTCATTGATACGAGTTAAATACGGATCCAGTAATGAATGATTGAATGACCAAATACAATGAACAACCGGACAACTCATGTCAATGATCTCCCCTTTCTCGAATAATTCAAAACTCAGATCCTCATATTCCTCCCAGAATTCAATTACTCCTTCTGGATCATCGTAGGTCGTGGTATTAACCTTGCGGAAGTTTAATCGCTCCGATGCATCTTCTTTTTCTACTACATCAAGAATGAAATCCACTTTATCAGTATAACTGGTAAAAAACCTGAAATTGACATACGAGTATTCATTTGTCTCTTGAATTATATGGATCAGATGCTCTTTTAATTCGTCATAGGATTCAGAATCGTTTTGATAATGTTTATTCAATTCCTCAATCTCATCCCCAAATAAATTAGTTAATTCAATTTTAGTTAAATGATCCGTACCAAAAACGGTAATTCCGTAATCTGTCTGAGCATGAATGGTATTTGAAAGGAAACTCGCTGGAAAAATGAAAAATAGTAGTCCTGATCTAAATGAGATACTCATTTCTAAATTTAACAATTGATTGATAGTTATCAATTAGACAATCGAATTGATTGAAAAGTCGCTTAAACATTGTAATTACCCATCTACAATTCTTTCTTATTTTTAGGTTTACTTTAAGTGTGAAAAGGGATAGACTTCCAACTGTTATGAAAGCAACTAATCTTCATACCATCTTTCCAATCTCAATCGGGTTTACCACAACCACGATTACTACTATTATTACCCCTTAGGGGGTACATATTTACATATCACATCTTAGGATATATTCCTACCTTCAACGTCTCACAACTCACAACGTTCATCGATATTCTTAATGCTAGTTTTAAAATTTGGGGGCACCTCTGTTGGAAGTGCTGAAAGTTTAGCCCTTGTTCGGGAAATTATTTCTAAAAAATCTAAGTCAGAGCCGCTAACTGTGGTCGTATCAGCACTAGGCGGGGTGACTAATCATTTAGTTAGCTGTGCGAATCTCGCGGCCTCCGGCAACGAAGCTTATGAAGAAGTACTTCAGGAAATTGAAACCAGGCACATAAGTCTTTGCAATGTTCTTATTCCTGTATCACAAAGAAGCCAAACCATCACTAAAGTGAAATTCTTACTCAACGATCTTGAAGATATTTGTCGTGGAGTTTTTCTGATTCAGGAGCTTTCTCCCCGCTCAAGCGACCATATTCTAAGTTTTGGAGAACGACTCTCCTCCACTATAATTACCGATTATTTTAAGGCTGCAAACTTAGATGTGAATCTTCTGGATCCAAGGAAAATCATAAAAACTGATGGGCAGTTTGGAAATGCTGTTGTAGATCTTGCTTTGAGCTACTCAAACATCCGGGAAGAATTTAAACAACATGCTCAGGTTAGCATTTGTCCAGGATTTCTGGCATCATCAAATATCGATAATCACACAACAACATTAGGTCGCGGGGGCTCTGACTATACTGCGGCTTTGATTGCAGCGGCTTTGGAGGTTAAATGCCTCGAAATCTGGACTGATGTAAGCGGTATGATGACCGCGAATCCAAAACTGGTACCTCTCGCCCATCCTATTAAAGAGCTTTCCTACGAGGAGGCTATGGAACTTTCCCATTTTGGAGCCAAGGTAATTTATCCACCAACTATCCAACCAGTGCTGGACGGAGAAATTCCGGTGCTCATTAAAAACACTTTTGCTCCTGATGATGATGGAACAAAGATTTCCACGGACGGAATGATAAACGGGCATTGGATTAAGGGGATCTCCTCAATTGATGATGTGGCATTGTGCACGCTTTCCGGTTCCGGGATGGTTGCTGTACCTAATTTCTCTTATCGTTTGTTTTCTGCGTTGAGTCGTGAAGAAGTAAACGTGATTATGATTACTCAAGCTTCATCTGAACATACGATAACAGTGGGCATCGACCGAAAAGATGTTGGCAGAGCTAAGGAAAGCATCGAATCAGAATTTGAGCATGAACTTCGGCAGCGTAAAGTGAATCCTTTGGATGTGGAAATTGATCTCTCTATCGTGGCTTTGGTAGGTACAAAAATGCGTCAACAAGTTGGGGTAAGTGCTACATTGTTTGAGACTTTGAGTCATAATGGGGTAAATGTTAAAGCCATTGCCCAGGGGTCTACCGAACTGAATATTTCGGTGGTTGTGGATAAGAAAAATCTGAGTAAATCACTTAATTCTCTTCACGAAAGCTTCTTTTTATCTGAACTTCGGAAGTTTAATCTGTTTATGATCGGGGTAGGAAATGTAGGAAAAACCTTTCTGGCTCAGATTCAAAAACAAAAGGAATTTCTTGCCACTGCCTTTAAGGTAAATCTGAATGTATCTGGATTGGCTAATTCCAGGAAAATGTATTTCAATGAAGATTCGATTGATTTGAACCTATGGGAAAAACTTCTTTCAGATGAAGGAGAGGCTATGACTTTAGAGTCATTTACTGAAAAAATGGCTGGCATGAACCTCAGGAATAGTATTTTCATCGATTGTACGGCAAGCGAAGAAATTCCAAAATTGTATGAAAAAATCCTTTCAAGCAGTATTTCTGTTGTAACTCCTAACAAGATAGCCTGCTCCTCTGAGTTCGAAACGTATCTCGGCTTAAAGAAAACAGCAACTAAATACCGAGCCCGTTTCCTTTTTGAAACCAATGTGGGTGCAGGTCTTCCGATCGTTTCTACGGTTAGTGATTTATTGAAAAGCGGAGACCGGATTCACAAAATTCAGGCAGTGCTTTCTGGTACATTGAACTTTCTTTTCAATACCTATGACGGGACGCAAAAATTTAGTGATGTGGTTAGAGAAGCGAAAGCTGCTGGTTACACAGAACCGGATCCTCGATTAGACCTGAGTGGTAAAGATGTAATGAGGAAAATTCTGATTCTGGCAAGAGAAAGTGGTCACAAACTCGAACTGGATGATATTGAGAATAATACTTTTGTTCCTGAGGAATGTATGAATACAGACTCAGTTGAAGCTTTTTATGATAAACTGGACGAACATGATGATGTGTTTCAAAAGCTTTATCAGGAAGCAGCATCTCAGGAAAAACGCATCAAATATGTAGCAACCTTTGAGAATGGTAAAGCAAAAACGGGGCTGGAAAGTTTTGGTTCTGAACACCCTTTTTACGAGTTGCACGGAAAAGATAACATTGTGCTCTTTCAAACCATGCGTTATCCGGAACAGCCATTAGTAGTAAAGGGTGCAGGAGCAGGTGCTGAAGTTACCGCCTCGGGTATATTTGCAGATATAATGAGAATCACTTCAATCTAGATTATGGATCAAATTAAAGTTTTCGCTCCTGCTACTGTTGCCAATGTTGCCTGCGGTTTTGATGTAATGGGTTTTGCTCTGGAAGCGATAGGAGACGAAATCATTGTTTCAAAAACCGATGCCCCCGGATTGAAAATTACAGAGATTACGGGTTGTGAAGGACTTCCAACCGATCCAAAAAAGAACGTCGCCACTGTCGCAGTACAAGCTTTGCTAGACTCACTGCAAGATAAACCACCTTTTGGTTTTCAATTTAAGTTGCGCAAGAATGTAACTGGTGGAAGTGGTTTAGGTTCAAGCGCTTCCAGCTCTGCTGCCGCTGTATTTGCAGTTAATAAATTACTTAATGAGCCATTCTCACGACAAGAGTTAATAAGTTTTGCTATGGAGGGAGAGAAAGCGGCGTCAGGTCATCCCCATGCCGATAATGTGGCGCCTTCTCTTTTGGGAGGGTTTACCCTTGTTCGCGGATATAATCCCCTGGATGTGATTGAACTCGATTATCCCGAAGAACTCTTCGCAACTATCGTTCACCCACAAATTGAGGTTAAAACATCGGATTCTAAGAAAATTCTGAAGCGACAAATCTCTCTTAAGGATGCCATTACCCAATGGGGAAATGTTGGCGGACTGGTAGCCGGACTTGCAAAAGGCGATTATGACTTAATTGGCAGATCAATGAAAGATGTTATCGCCGAGCCTGTTCGTTCAATGCTTATTCCTTTATTTAAGGAAGCGAAGCAATCTGCCAACGAAGAAGGTGCTTTAGGGTGCAGTATCTCAGGATCCGGGCCTTCTATTTTCGCATTATCAAAAGGTAAAAGTATAGCCGATAAGGTGGCATCAGCATTTAAAATCATCTATGAATCAAATGAAATTGATGCGAATGTATATGTCTCAGGAATTAATCCCATCGGTTCAGAGGTAATCAAATGAAGTATTACAGCACGAACGGTAAGGATAAACCGGTTTCTTTTAAGGAGGCTATTTTTAAGGGATTACCGGATGACAATGGCCTGTTTATGCCGGAAGAAATCCCAACTCTCCCCTCCTCATTTTTTGAAGAGATTTCGACTCTCACATTACCCGGAATTGGCTTTGAAGTAATCAAACCTTTCGTAGATGGCGAAATTCCTGATGATGAACTCAGTAACCTGATCGAAGATGTTTTAAGCTTTGATATTCCGTTGAAGAAAATCAAAGAAGGCGTGTATTCTCTTGAGCTTTTTCATGGTCCCACACTGGCATTTAAAGATGTTGGAGCACGTTTTTTGGCACGATCGCTTAGTTATTTCACCAAACAGGAAGAGAAAAAATTAACAGTTTTAGTGGCTACATCCGGAGACACCGGAAGTGCCGTAGCAAATGGATTTTATAACGTTCCGAATATTGATGTAATCATTTTGTATCCATCCTGGAAGGTTAGCGAGTTCCAGGAACAACAAATGACTACGCTTGGCGGAAATATTACCGCTCTTGAAGTAGATGGCACTTTTGACGATTGCCAGAAGCTGGTTAAAGAAGCTTTCCTGAACGAGGAACTAAAATCCGCTTTGAATCTGACTTCCGCCAATTCCATAAACATGGCCCGCTTGCTTCCTCAAAGTGTGTATTACTTTTACGCATGGGCTCAGCTTTCTGAGAAAGAAAAAAGGAATGTATTTTTTTCTATCCCGAGCGGTAATTATGGAAATCTTTCGGCCGGATTGATCGCCCAACGAATGGGACTGCCTGTCAGGCATTTCCTGGCTTGTTCAAACGCAAATGATACTGTTCCTTTGTATTTATGGAATGGAAACTTTGAACCGAAAGCCAGTGTAGCTACGATCTCGAACGCTATGGATGTTGGAAATCCAAGTAACTTTGTTCGCATGCTGGACTTATTTAATGGGAGTCATTCCAAAATGAGTGAATACATCTCCGGATATGCATACACAGACGAAAGCACACGGCAAACAATTCAAAAAGTCTACGCGTTAACCGGCTACATCCTGGACCCACATGGAGCTGTTGGATATATGGGACTGGTTGATTATCTAAATTCTGCAAACGGAACTGGAATTGTTCTTGAAACAGCTCACCCCGTAAAATTCAACCAAACTGTAGAAGAAGAAATTGGAATGAAAGTCGCCCTTCCCTCTCATGTGGAATCAACAAGTCTGGAGAAGAATAGTATTCCTTTTGGGAAAGAGTTCGAAGAATTTAAAAACTTTCTTTTAGCTCTTTGAAAGGGCTTAATTAGAAAAAAATAATACCGTAAATGCCCGTAAGGCTACTTCTTCTTTTTTTATTCATACCTGAGCTTTTGTTTTTCGAATGATTATTGTGATTTTAGATACGCTTTAGACACACGACTAACTTCTTTTTAGGTATGATCACATCAAGGGTACAGAAAATACGCTCGCCATGGGTAATAGTGGTACTTTCAATTGTTATATCAGAAATTTTATATATCGGGATAAGTTATCTTTTTTTGGGAGGAATAGATCCCATTGGAATATTCTTCTCATTTATAATCCCTTCAGCTATTGCGTATCCTATTTCTAATGCTAAATTAAAACAAATAGCTAAGATAGAGGCTCAAAAAGAAGAGTTAGAACACCTGAACAGAATCAATAAACGCCTTTTTTCAACTATTGCGCATGATATCAGAAGCCCGATTTCCAGCGCTTCTATGCTTATAGACCTTACTCTTTCCGGAACATTATCGATAGATGAAAGCCGAACTCAACTCAAAGAAGTTTCTTCGAATATAAATGTGTTACTAGCTTTTTTGGATGATTTACTTCTTTGGAGCAAATATCAAATCGAGAAAAAGCCGCTTAAACCTGAGCAGTTTCAAACTGAAGAACTTCTCCTGCAACTCATTCAACTCTATAAAAAAGTAATCTCTCAGAAAAACATAGAATTAAAGCTGGGGAATCTAAATTCCAGCATTTATATGGACAAAGGAAGTTATTCTTTTGTTGTAAGAAACATTCTTCATAACGCGATTAAATATACCCCTGAAAATGGCAGAATTGAGATTTCAACCAAAGAGAGCAAACAACATATCCAAACGATAATAAAAGATAATGGAGTTGGAATGGGGACAAATAAGGTAGAAAACATCCTGTCCAGGAGAAACTATCAATCTTCAAAAGGGACAAATCAGGAAATTGGTACCGGGTTCGGATTAAGAACAGCCATTGAATATCTTGAGGAGCAAAATGGGGAGCTTAAAATTGACTCGAATCTAAATGAAGGAACTCAGGTTTCCATCGTTTTACCTAGAAAGCAGCCTAATGAATCCTAATACCAATACGTGGAACAGAATCCGATATACTATTTATCGTCCATTTTATGATTTAGTGGCAGCCTATTTCAGATCATTTCGTCAGCAATCTATTACCTCTCTTCAACTTAAACCCGAAGATAATGTATTGATTGTTGGTGCCGGAACAGGGCTTGATCTTGAATTTCTAACTCAACAGAAGAATATAACTGCCATAGACATCACCCCTGCTATGATTGATAAACTCAGCAACCGGGCTGAATTACTGAACTTGAATGTTGATGCACTAGTTATGGATGGCAGTAAGCTGGATTTTGAGGATGAAACTTTTGATGCGGTCATCCTTCACTTGATTGTAGCCGTTATTCCTGATCCGGTAAGTTGTTTAAAAGAAACGGAAAGGATTCTTAAACCAGGTGGCAAATTTACGATTATGGATAAATTTGTCCCTCCGGGCTCTAAGCCGGGGATTTTGAGACGTTTACTTAATCCAATTGCTAATGTTCTGGCAACCAACTTAAATCGTGATATCGATGATCTTCTTTCCCATACAACACTGAGTAAAGAATCAGATCTAAAACTGCGATCCATATTCCGTTTAATAGCGGGGGCAAAACCTTTACGAAATTAATAATCCAACAAATAAACCATATATTAATAGCTAAGAAGCATAGGTAGGAGTGTATTTATGGTTGATAAATTCGGGTTTCAGGAAATACAGTCCTGGGAACCAATTTCTGTTATTAAAGACCGGGTATTAGATCACACCTTATTTTTTGGTGCGCTTCTGGCACTTCTTGCTTTTATTATTTCCTCTTTTGTATCCCCTACCTATGCATTTTCACCGGGCTTTTATCTGGATATCGGAAGTTTGAGTGGACTATTTATTGTTTATGCTTTCCGAAAAAAGCTCAATCTGAGATTTAAACTGGGATGTGTAATCCTTTTTGTCTATTTCTTATTTATTACCAGCATTACACAATATGGTACCGTTTCAACACAATTGTCGTTAGTGGTTTTAATTCCATTCCTGTGCACAATAGCCTTCTCTTCCAGAGTTACAATTATTGTTTTTATGGGGATTGTAGTTTCATTCACGGTGGTTGCATATTTATTTGTGAGTAATAGTATTGAATCACGAATACCAAACCCTCTGAACAGTTTACCCACTTTATGGACAACCACAGGTATCATTCTTTTGGTAGTTACTTCACTCATCATTTTAGTGATGAATCGATTCAATCACGAAATGAACTTGATAATTAAAAAGCTTAAAAAAAGGGACAATGAACTTGTAGGACATCTTGAGGAAAAAAATGTAATGCTTCAGGAAATTCATCACCGGGTAAAGAACAACCTCGCTGTTGTTTCCGGTTTACTTGAACTACAGATGATGAATATTGAAAACCCTGATCAGAAGAAAATGATGCAGAAGAGTGTCAACCGTATTCTTTCAATAGGTAAGGTGCACGAGATGCTTTATCAATCCGAAAGTTACAATCGTATTCCTTTTAAGAATTATGTTGATGAACTGGCTTATATGATTCTCAAATCAATGAATTCAGAGCGACTGGATATCAATTTCGAAAGCCACATTGAGCCTGAGTTTCTTAGTATAAGCAAAGGGATTCCCCTTGGGATAATTTTTAATGAATTGATTACTAACTCAATTAAATACGGTTTCAAACCAGAAAGAAGCAACCTCATCAAAATCCATATCCACATAAAAGAAGGTTTTATCCATACTACCTATGAGGATAATGGAGTTGGGATTGATAACTTTGAAGAAGCATATACAAAAAGCCTGGGTTTCTCCCTGATTGAATCTTTGCTATCCCAGATACACGCCGACTATTCATATCGTACGGATGATGGATTTAAACTAACCTTTTCATTTCTACCGGAATCCAAGTAACTGCGCCTTTACTCCAAATTAAGTGCGATTTTCGGTATGCTCATTCTCAGAGGTATTAACGGTTATCAATGAATTGCCTGTTGTTTACAGAAATGACTATAAGCGCTCACTAAGAACTGTATAAAGGTTATCAATATTAAAAGTTGAATCTTTTAGAGCCCAGATTCATTTATATAAGTGAATTCAAACTAAGAACTATTGATATGGATACATTAACAGCAGAAACCGATACCCTAACTGTAGAGAAAGATCAGGTTAATAAAATTGGGCTTGAAGTAGGGAAAAGCAGAGAACTCGCAAATCACCTTAACAATTTATTAGCCAATTATTCAGTTTTTTATCAGAACGTAAGGGGATATCACTGGAATGTGCAGGGAGATAATTTTTTCACCTTACATGAAAAGTTCGAAGAATTATATGATGATTTATTTGAAAAAATTGATGAGATCGCGGAACGTGCTCTTACATTAGGCTTCCATCCTGATCATAACTTTACAACTTATCTGGAGGTTTCAGAAATCCCGGAAAGTCATGAAGTAAAAAACGGAGAGAAAGCTGTAGAAGAGATTTTGAGTGCCTTTAAAATAATATTACAAAAGCAGCGCACTATTCTGAACCTTTCCGATCTGGCTGACGATGAAGGTACAAATGCACTAATGAGCGATTACATCACAGAACAGGAAAAACTGGTTTGGATGTATACTTCATTTCTAAAAGATCCGGAAATTTGATTTAAGTTAACTAAACTTGAAAATCCCGTTTTCTTAATTGAAGCGGGATTTTTTTTATGCGTATTTTCCTCAGGTTTTAATCAACAGAATATTCGCTTTTAAACTGATAGACTCCTTGAAGAAAATCATAGTCCTTATTCTTTTTTCCCTGTCTTTAACGTACCAATTCTCTTGTACTGACATTCAATCAAAAACTCCCGAGCCGACAGAAATAGAATCTGTAATGGATGATTCGCTTAGCATGTTCCTGAATTCCTTTGAGCGAGATTTCCTGGTTGGAATGAACTACAAAAGAATCCCGGGTGCTGCAGTAGCTATTGTTAAAGACGGGCAGGTAATCTATCAAAAAGGATTCGGCGTTAAGAAAACCGGTGAACCCGGAACTGTTGATGAACATACCGTTTTCAGGCTTGGCAGTGTTTCCAAAGGATTTGCTTCAGTACTTGCAGGCACTTTTGTTGAAGATGATCTGCTGGAATGGGACGGCATTGTTTCAGATTATTTGGATGATTTTGAATTGCACGATCCTGAACAGACTGAACGCGTTGAAGTAAAGCATCTCCTTTCTCATACCTCAGGATTACCACGCCATGCGTACACCAACCTGGTTGAAGACGGACTTTCTTTAACCAGAATTATCTCCCGGTTAAACAGAGTTCCACTCATTTCGAAAGAAGGAGAACAACTGGCCTATCAGAATGCGGCTTACTCAGTGATCGAAAAAGTTCTTGAAGAACAATCCGGGAGTGACTTTAATACCTTGCTTCAGGAAGAACTATTTGAGCCATTAGAAATGACCAATTCCTCTTCCACCTTTGAGACCATATCTTTTGCCGAAAATAAAGCAGAGCCCCATGTCTACCATTCTCGCAGAAGAGGACGGGTTTCTATTCCAATTTCAAAGAAATACTATAATGCGGTTTCTTCCGGGGGGATAAACGCTTCCGCTTCCGACATGGGGAAATGGCTGCTGTTGTTAACAGGAAATCAGCCTGATATCATTACTGAAGAAACACTCGACCAGATTTTTGAGCCTGTAGCTACCATAAATAACAAAAGATTCAGCCGGCATTGGGATGGAGTGAATGAGTCACATTATGGGCTTGGTTGGCGTGTTTTGGACAATCATGACCAGAGAATAGTGTATCACGGTGGCTATGTTAATGGATATAGAAGTGAGATCGCTTTTGCCCCGGATGAAGATCTGGGAATCGCCATAATGATTAACACGAATTCTAGTTATCCACTGGAAGTGATTCCCGGCCTCTTTAATTATTTTAAGGCTGAATCTGACACTACACAGAATAAGTTCTAATTTTTCTCTCTATGATTAATGCTAATCAGCTTGCCAAGGAATTTGAGGAATTCAGACCCCGGCTTCGTTCCTATGTCTTAAGAATTACGGCAAATACAGAGGATACTGAAGACATTCTTCAGGAAACCTTTTTAAAAGCACATTCGAGCCTCAGTTCATTTAAACAAGAGTCTTCGTTAAAAACCTGGGTATTTGCAATTGCTTCGAATCTAGCTAAAGACCTATTACGCAAACAAAAACGATGGCCGGAAAACGTTACTGATATTTGCAGGGACAAGGCTTTAGCCAACAGACCATTTCTCGAAGAAATGATGGGGATTCGTATGACCTCTGATCAGGGAAATTTCGAAATAAAAGAACATATTACTTTCTGTTTAGCATGTGTCTCCAAGTCCCTTCCCATAGAGCAACAGGTAACTCTACTTCTAAAAGAAGTGTATGGATTTAAAGTAAAGGAGATTGCAGAAATCATCGATAACACGGAGGCAATGGTCAAATATTATCTTCATGTTTCCAGAAAAAGGATGATTGATGTGTTCGATAACCGGTGTTCTCTTATTAATAAAGAAGGAGTTTGCCATCAGTGTTCGGAGTTGAATGGAATATTTAATCCCAAACAAAAAGCCCAGGAAGAAATTGCAAAAATTGAAATGGCAAGAGAAGCAGATAATAAATCTAAAGAAGAGTTATTTGACCTCAGAATGGATATTGTTAAAGGAATCGATCCTTATGAATCTGATGCCGCGAAGCTTCAATTGCGCCATTTAAAGCATAATAAAGAGGTAATGGATGAGTATTTAAAAAATGAGTAGCCTGCCTATCGTTTTTTGAGAGCTGAGCGTCTAAACTAGTGAACCTTAAAAAATCACTATGAAAACACTGCTCACATTTATACTTATTATGACAACCTCCTCATTTATCAACGCACAAAACGGTACTGCTTCAACCGATAAGAATGCATTTAATCAATCTACAACTGTCAGTATCACCATCAATGCAGATAAAGCCATTATTTGGTCATTAATGACCAATGCTTCTGATCTCCCACGGTGGAACTCGACGATCATTTCTTTAGATGGTGAAATAAAAAAAGGAAAAAAGATTAAGCTCAAATCCACAGTAGACTCTACACGAACATTTAAGATTAAAGTCAAAACTATGGATGCTGAAAAGAAAATGGTTTGGGTTAGCGGATCAGCTCCTTTCTTCCGTGGAAAAAGGACATATACACTAACTGAAAATGCTGATGGAAGCACGACTTTTACCATGAGAGAAAGAATGGGCGGTGTTATGTACCCATTAGCTAAAAAAAGCCTCCCTCCTTTTAATGAATCATTCGAACAATTCGCCCGCGATTTAAAAAAGGAAGCTGAAAGCATACAAAAGGCTCAGTAGATTTTCTTTACAAGTCTCTCATTGGGTGACTTGTTTTTCTTCCGGTGTTTGAAGTACTATTCATCCATGAACAAATTCCAGAATCTAAACTTCAACTCCATCGGAGAATTCCTTGATTACCTTTCTCAAAACGAACTTGAAATCGTTGAAGAGCTTAGGAGTTTAGTTTTTGAATGTATCCCTGATGTAAAGGAGAAAATAGCTTACAACGTAGCCTTCTATTCCAGAAACAAGAGACTCTGTTTTATCTGGCCGGCCTCAATACCATGGGGTAAAGTAGAAAAGAATGGAGTAAAATTCGGTTTTATCAGAGGGAATTTGTTAGATGATTATGCTCTATATCTGGAAAAGGAAAATCGAAAGAATGTACACTCCAAAACTTTCTTTTCTGTCGAAGAAATCGATCTTCAAATTATGAAGGATTACCTCTTTGAAGCGTTGGAGATTGATAGAGGAAACAGCAAATAACTTTAGGGTCATCCTGAGCGAGAGCGAAGGATATGCGCGACTCGAAATTCAGTAATTATTCAAGGTTCTGCAGATTCTTCGGAGGTATCCTCAGAATGACTTTACTGAGATACAAAACGCAGATAAAGTCCTAAAACTCAAACTCCCCTACTGCCGCTTCGCATCCTTCCCAGTTAATACGAATGTTTTCAGGATCAGAAAGACTATCTTCGGGTTCTAATTTCTGAGGGAAACCCACCCACTGCTCAGGACCATAAAAGTCTCCTGTTTTTGCATTCGGATCTGCACAACAGCGAATAATTCCAGTAGCACCATCTTCCGGAGACTGGGCATTTTGCATCAAATCCGAATCAGTTTCCATCCCTCCGGATTTGGCTGTTGTAACCTGTAATTGTGTAGCTGATAATCCAGGGTGTGCCAGCAATGCTTTAACATTTTCAATTCCATGCTCTTCAAGTTTTTCAATCAGCCCGTACGTAAAAGCACAATTTGCCAATTTCGTTTGTCGGTAACGATACCAACGAGGTCCTTTAAAGCTAGAATTTTCTTTTTCGGTACCATCGCCACCTAAGTCTCCACCACGTTTCTCGAAATATTTCATTTCAAGGTCAGCGCCCAATCGAGCCTGAGAGCTGTGATTTACAATACGTGCTTCTTCACTCTTTTTCAGTAGTGGGAATAATCCTTTGGTAAGCAGAAAATGAGAAATACAATTCGTCTGCATCTGTACATCGTAACCATCTTTTGTGGCTCGATCGGGCATGGCCATTACTCCTGCATTATTGCAGAGTACATCAAGTTTTTTGAATCGTGATTTGATCTCTTCTATTGCTGAACGTACACTTCCGAAATCCTGCAAATCACACTTGATGGAATGGAAGGTGACTTCAGGAACTTCTTCTTGTAATTCTTTAAGCGAAGAAGCCGACCGTTCACTTTCCCTGTTCAGAAGCAAGACTGTGGCGCCAAGTTTAGCCATTTCTCTTGCACATACATACCCCGTTCCACTCGTAGTTCCGGTGATAGCGACCACTTTTCCACTCATATCCCGGGTGTGATTATTAATTACTGTTTCAAGGTGCTTGGTTTCAATAGTAGCTGGCATTAGAAGAGTATTTTTGGTTAGAAACTACTTTATTAACAAACGTACAGTCTTTGAAGTTCAGATAGATACCTGATAATGAAGTAAAAATCCTTTTAAAGGCATTTCAAACCTTATTTTTGGGGCTTTTATTAGTAATCGTCCCAAGATACGTAAATCATAACCTTATTCAGGCGCCTGATTGGCCATGAAGAAATGCCTTAGTTAACGTTCAGTTTGAAAAGAGATGGAAATACCTTCATCACAGTTATTATCTGATAATCAATTCTACGACTCGAATTTTCCTTTTTTAAGAAAATAAATCACCTGCTCTATAACTTCGTCCTTCCTCAGAATAAAAGTATGAGAAACCGGTAACTCTATATGATCTGACATTCCTTCAATTTTTGTGCTTTCAACTGAGACTTTGCCATCATCCGGGTTTGGAAGCATGGTTGAAAGAATGGGGTTAACCGTTCTTGTTCCCGCTATCACTCCAAGTTCAAAGCTTACCGCGCCGAGTGAATTCGGGATACTGGATGAATCGGTTCCCAGTTCTACCCCGGCAGGACCGTTTATGGTTTTATAGAAGTAATCCTCTTTTAATTTGTCAGTAATCTCGCTTCCTTTGTTTGGTGGAGCCAGCATTACTACCCTTCCAAGATTTGATAATGAATCGGTGTTAAAATATTGCCGGACAAGTATTCCACCCAATGAATGAGTAACGAAATGAACGGTCTCCGAGTCAGAACACTTTTTTATTGAAGCCGGTATAAAATCTTTTGACAGAGTTTCGATGTCATGCTTGGTAGATGGATAAGAATCATTTACTACAAGGTATCCGCTTTCTGAAAGCTTCTTTTCCATTTTAGAGAAAGAATGGTCTGTTCTCGCGAGCCCGTGTATCAGAATAACACACTCAGAAGCTTTAAGAATAGTACTACACAGGAAAAGTAAAACTGTTGATATTAAGGTGATCTTCATCTTTTTCTGAATTCGTGAAGAGCTCCTTACGGTAGATTCATCTAGTTGTTTTGGAGCGTTCGTGCTTAAATGTAAAAAGCACAACACCAATTGAAAGAATCAAAAAAGCAATTCCAATGATTAATGAGGTACTATCGGCGATCTGGTCATCGAAATAATCAAAGAGATATAGCGCAATCTGAATTCCTGTGATTACACCCAACGCCAGAATAATCATCACCCTCAGAATCGAGATCTTTTTGGCTTTAACGATATTCATAGTGAAGTATTAAAAATTATTCCAATTACAAACAGTTCTAATGCCTCATTCCAAACCTTAAGCTAATTCAAAATAGAGTTCAACACCGTATTGGTGTTTTCATCCTACTCAAGCTCGATAAAAACAGGGTTCGAGTAAAACCACAGCTCGGTCCACGGACTTTCACCTACCGGATCTTCTTCAGGTTCCAATTCTTCGCTATTAGTTCCTCTGATTCTGATATAGCTATCAGTTCCAACCTCAGGAATAGTGTACGTAATCACTTTATACTCCCCATCCGTAACCCAATCATCGGCGGTAAAACGGGCAATTACTTTTGTAGTTGGATTAGTATCGGAGTCACGATCTTCTACCGGACCGGTAATTTCACCCATGATCAAATCCACACGGGTAACTTTCGGGTTTTGCTCCCAGGAATTCATACCGTCTGGGTCTTTAAATCGAATAGTGACTTCCACGTCTTCACCGGCTTCCATATGAATGGCTCCCCCGATATCAGCGGTATGATGACCGCCTTCCGCCTGTACATACAGTTCGGAAATTAAATCACCCAGAGTTACAAATACCCGTCCGTTTCGGATACCATCAAGAATGTCATCATGGTTTTTATCCGCATACACATAGGTTTTGGAATATTCGCCCGGCCAGAAATCAGCTCCGCCTTCTCTCCAATGAATATGTGAATCTGAGTTTGCAGTAATCCACCAGCGCCTGCCTTCACCCAGCATCGAATCCCAGAAACCTCCAAGACGGGCGGTCATTTGGTCAAATCCTCCCATGGTAGGAAAACGCCCGTATCCTCCTCTTCCACGTTCACGAACCGTACTATCTGCATTCAGAGTGATTGCCTGATGTCCCGGAGCTCCGGCCATTCCTACCGCTATTTCAGGAGCAGTATCATTCCAGTCCCGAAATTCTGCCGGGTCGTATAAGCCATATTCTCCCATTCCGGTTGCCGATCTGGATGGATGATTGGCGATCACTATTGGTTTGGCTACAAAGCGATTCATAAACTCCAAAGCTTCCAGCATTCGCGGCTCGGTATTCCAGCTTTCATCTACAGGAAAAGGTTCCCATTTCGCAAACTGAGATTCCACCTCAAAAAGGCGTTCAGATTCATCGTGTGTATGTGGGATAATCAAACTGGAATGATCGGCGCCCGGAGTATCGAACTCTATTCCGTAAAATTGAATTACTTCAGGGACTGCTTTTCTGGAATAAAGTAATTCAGGATAGGCCATATCCAGATTTACTTTACTGTGATTGGGGCCGCCATGATCGGTTGAAACCATCCATGAAAGCCCGTAATATTTTGCCATTAAAGCGTTCATTGGAATCGGATAAATCGCGTCTCCCCCTTTTATTGGCATTGGCGGAGTTGAATCTCTTTCCCATCCCACACTATATCGTGAATGAATGTGGTGATCGCCCGCTAACCAACTACGATTCTCCTGTGCTATGGTGGTTGAAGTTACCGAATAGAGACTGACGGTAAATAGGATTAAGAAGAGAAATCTGATTTCTGAAAAGAATAGAATACGCTTAGCCATAATGTTCCCGAATTAACTATGATTACGAACCCTTCAATATGCAGCCTTTACCCTTCGAATGAAAGAAAATGAAGCAACATGGAATGAGTCTGAATCTATTATGTAATCAGACACACGAGTAGAAACCACAATGGTTACTTAAGAAGTGAGATTATGGGGATGCCAGTTATAAGGCTCTGTTTCGAAAGAAGCTGGAGCTTCCAGGAAAACATCACGAAGAAGAGCTAAGTGACGATGTGAAATTGACTTTGAGATACTGCTCGACTTCTTTTAAGAATGTATGTAATGGTTCGCATTCATCTTTCCTGCTGGCGTACTCAGATATAAATCTTTCTGGGTAACTTTTTTTATCACTGTCAATTTCTAGCCAAGACTCTAATGTTCCAACTGGAACAATAAAGATGCCCATTTTTTTAAATTCATCAATTAGCTCAATTACTGATTCTTTTAGATCGCCACTTAATACGTTAATCCCAGCATTTTTTAAATTTGCAGTTCCCTTCATCTCTTGAGACAACTCTTTAGCTGTTGCTAAAAGGTCTTCTTTACCATTTAGAATTGATAACCTATCAAGATATTCAACACTGTTATGATGAAGAACATCAAAATCAAAAATGATTGCATAAGGTGTTCCAACATCCACGGCAATTTTTTCTGGATTACAGACACTATCCTTTCCAGAACTAGAAATAAATGAATACTCAACGTCTTCCATAAGAGACTGGTCAGAAAAAACATGTTCATACAATAATCTATCAGTTGCACCTTCTACGAAAATCGCACACTGCAGAAAAGGAATACCTAGATATTGCGACTGTAGAGTATTTGCACTAAGTCTTTTCGAATCATCATAAAATGTAGTAGAAAAAGTAAAATCTGACTTAATTCTATTTAGTTTTATCAAAGAGAAATCAACGCCTGAATCAAAGATACCCTGCAAAAAATCGCTATCATGAGTAACTAAAAATATTTGTTTCTCCTCGTTTGCTGACAGTGTCCCCATTATTTTTCCAAATTTTCTTTTTATAGATGGATAGAGATGACTTTCAGGCTCATCAATAAATATAATTTCATTAGTAGGCATTTCATGGCTTATAAGAATATTAACTAACGCTCTAACTCCATGTCCCTCTAAATCGAAATCACTAACAGAGTTCTCAGATTTCCATGCTAAAAATTCGTCATGCGATTTTTGGGGCTTAGATGAGTCATAACTTGGAATAGAGTCAATATTAGGAGGCGCTACAAGTAGTTCTAATTGAGGGTCATCATATTCAGTAATAAATAACTTCCTGCTTAAAATTCTTTCCAGATGTTCATTGATATCATCTTGTATCTTAGGAAACCTGAATAGAAGATTGATTGCATTTTCAGGTTGTTGAGAAAGTCTATTCTTTTGTGCTTTACTATTTTGGATCAGTCGTTGATCAACAGACAAATATGATGCTAATTCATTTCGCAAAAACTTGAAATTGACCTGCTCTTTGTAGGTCTCTAAATCTGAAATCTGATCCTCATTTATTTCATTCGGGTTGTTCCCTACACGTTGGGTAAAAGGTGAGTAAAACCTAATTCGTCGATTATCTTCTTTTCTTACTAAACTACCACTCCAGATGTCAAAATCATTTTCATTGACTGTATCATCTATATTTATTGGATGCCAATACTTAGTCGTTTTTCTTTCATCGGTATAGCCTGTAAACACGCAGTAAAGTTCATGTAACAGGCGCGTTTTACCAGTGCCATTTGACCCAACAATCACATTTAGATTTTTTGCTTCTACCGTACTCCCTTGAATGTCAACTGAATTTATTCTCATGTGTGATTCTTTTGTTGCCTAACATATTATTATCTGTACAAGAATCTTCAATAAATTTCTTTAAAGCAAAATAAATCATAAGCTTTGGGGGAGTTTTTTGTCCTAATAAAATCCACATAACCTTCCTCCCTTTTATTTCGTAGGTTCGGTTTACTGTTTAATCAAATTCTGTACTCATGAGCATTCTTCGAATTATAATCGCGATCTTTATTCCCCCTCTTGCCGTCTTTTTAACCGTTGGTATTAAAGGCGCTTTTTGGCTGAATCTGTTACTCACTCTTCTGGGATATCTGCCCGGTATTATTCACGCTGTTTGGGTGATTGCCAAGCACGATAAATGAAATTCAGTTCCTTAGGAAAATCTGAGTTATCTGTTTCTGAAATTAGTTTCGGGTGTATGTCGCTGGTCACCGACCATGCCCAAAACGAACAACTGTTAAGACAAGCGTTTGAATCAGGTATCAACTTTTTTGATACGGCGGATTTATATGATCAGGGATTTAATGAAGAATCGGTGGGGAAAGCCCTAAAACCCATCCGGGATCAGGTGCTTATTGCTACCAAGGTTGGGAATCAGTGGCGACCAGATGGTTCGGGCTGGGACTGGAACCCTACCAAAGAATATATTCTGAAAGCTGTGGAAGATAGCCTTCGCAGACTCCAAACCGATACCATCGATCTTTATCAACTTCACGGCGGTACGATTGAAGACCCAATAGATGAAACCATCGAGGCTTTTGAGTTCCTTAAAGAACAAGGCAAGATTCGGGAATATGGCATCTCTTCCATCCGTCCGAATGTAATCCGACAATGGGTAGAAAAATCCAATATGGTTTCGGTCATGATGCAATACAGTCTACTTGACCGCCGCCCGGAAGAATCTTGCCTGGATTTATTGCATGAACATAATATCTCGGTCATTACTCGTGGGAGTCTTGCCAAAGGCTTACTCATTGATAAAACCGCTAAAAACTATCTGGGATATTCGGTTTCTGAAGTAGAAAAACTCCAGAAACTCATCACTAAAACCGGAAAACCTATCACCTCTTCCCTTCGGTATGTGTTACAACATCCGGCTGTGGCCAGTGCGGTGGTTGGTATTCGAACACAGGAGCAATTGGATGAAGTCATTTCTTCTTTAAAAGAGACGGTTTCCAGTGAAGAGCTTTCCGATCTGGCTTCGGTACTGGAACCGAAGGTGTATGAGAAGCATAGGTGATAGTCAACAAGATCCTTCGGAAGTATCCTCAGAATGACAAATTTATTGATGGCTAACAGCTTTCCCCCAAGGGGATACAAATCTAAGCTCTTTCAGAATTGAATTATCTTTAGAAGATTGAAAACTGTATCATCCTGAAAACTAATCGTCAGTTAATCAGGCACGTGGCTTTTACTATTATCACTACTTCAGGACAGCTCAAACAATGTATTGCTCATCTCTCCCAACAATCTGAAATTGCCATTGACCTCGAATTTGATAAAAACCGGTATCGTTATGGGTTTAACCTCTGTTTAATGCAAATTTATGCTGATGATACTTGTTACCTGATTGACCCTTTGAGTAAAGAGATGGATATCAATCATATCTTTCCAATACTCGAAAATCCGTATATCACAAAAGTGGCGTTTTCATTTGGGGAAGATATCCGGTTACTCCATTATATCGGATGTGAACCTAAAGGAGTTTACGACCTCAGCTTTGCGATTGCGCTATTAGATTATCCGCCTACTTCCCTCACTAATCATCTTAAAGATATTGTCGGCGTTGAGGTTGGGAAATCCTCCCAGCAAAGTAATTGGTTTAATCGTCCGCTTTCTGAAGATCAACTTGAGTATGCGGCCAGTGATGTTCTTCATCTCTTTGACTTAAGGAATGCTCTTGACCTACAGCTAAAAGAAAACGGAATTGAGGATTGGGTCAGGCAAGAAAATGAGGCTTTTGAGTCTGCCGACTATTCCAATGAAAATCATAATGAAGTACTCAAAGAGAAATATAAGAATGGGTTAAATCAGGTAGAATGGCATGTATTTGCGGCCTTAATGATGTTCAGAGATGAATATGCGGAATCTATGAACCGGCCTCCTTATCATATAATAGATCGTGGATACCTGAAAGAACTTGCTTCAAACCCGGAATCCCTGCACAATTGGACATCAAAAAAATCAACTCACAAAAGCCTTAGAAATGAATCGGTAAAAGTTGAAATTAAAGAATTAATTGAGGAGAGAATCTCAGATGCAAAATCACTCGGCCTATCCCTAAGAAAAAAAGCCGCCACCCGATTATCAAAAGAGGAATATGAAGCTTACCGAAGTCTTCAAAGAAAAGTAAGCGAGGCGAAGCAACACGTATTCAAACCCATCCAAAAGGAAATTGAACGTAAGTATGGGAAACATACACGTGCCTTTATTTTGAGTAACCGTACTATTGCTGAATTGGTTGAGGGCGATTTTTCGAATTATCTTCCTTATAAGCAGAATCTGATTGAAGGAATTGCTGAAAAGCTGGACCTTCCTCTTAGCGATTACGTTCAATCTTAATCAACTTATTATGAAAGTTTTATTTATCGGTGGAACAGGAAACATCAGTACCGAGGTTGAATTGAATGCCTTTCCGCTTTCTAGATTTTGTGCAAATCAGTTTCTAACCCGTAGTCTTCGATAACTTTCAGAGTTAGTTTATTAAACACAGATTCCTTTTCGGTGATATAATTCTCAAGATATCGAAGCGCCTCTTTGGTATTTCCTTCCTCTTTATAAATCTGGTAAAGAAGATTATTGCACTTAAAATTCAGCAGGATGATGTTATTCTTTTTCCCAAACTCCGATGCGTATTGCAAATACCGTTTAGCCTTTTCTTTCTTACCGGCAATCAAATACATATATCCTAATTTATGATTAGCCATTCCGGTACCGACCTTCTCTCCCATTTTCTCGTGAATTTCCAGAGCATCTGTAAAATCTTTTTCGGCCTTTTCAAATTCCATTATCGAGGTATATACTTTCCCTCTCCCGTATAGAGCAAACGCCAGTCCTCTTACATCTTTCGTTTCCTCTTTCATTCTGATGGATTGCTCGATCACTTTCATTGCCCGTTCTATCTTTCCTTTATTCAGATAAATTCCTGAAATAGGATTTAAGGCATTGGATTCCAGATTTAAATTCTCCGCTTTCCTTGCCGCTTCCACCGAAGACCAATAGGTGTCAAGTGCTTTTTGATCGTCTCCAAAATACTCGTAAATGGTTCCAATAGACTTTAATACTTTTGCCTGTTGATGGAAATCATCAAACTTTCTGTACGTCTTAAGACAGCTTATCAATTGCACCAATCCTGAATGGAGCTGATCGGTTTTATAGAGAACACCGGCAATATTATACTTCGCATCTGCTATACCCTTTTCATCTCCGAGCTCATTAAAATATTTTACGGCTTCTTCCGACATAGCTATAGACTCACCATATTCGGCCCTGATCATCTTAAATAAAGCCAACAGACTCAGACTTTTCCCAATCATAGCTTTATCTGAAACAGTCTTACTCTGCTCCAGTGCTTCAGAGGCTAACTCAATACTCCTGTCCAGATCATTCGTTCTGGTTTCGTACGCCTCTTCTAATAACCCGGATATTTTATTTGCTTCTTGTACCTTCAATTCACCATAATTTTTTCTAAGCCATTGAACAAAAGTATCATAATTAAATGACTTACCCTAGGATTTTGCCTGCTTGGTTTGTTATGTTCAGAAAACTTTCATTTAATCCAGCTTACGTGAAAAACTCTTTGCTCTTAATTGTATTAATTACACTTTTTGTTGCTTCTTGCTCCCCTGCCTCATCAAAATTCGAGAATCTCGGGTTAGAAGAAATTACCATCACTGAATTACAGAATAACTATGAAAATGGTGAATTTACCATTACTGAGGTTGTTGAAGCCTATCTTGAACGGATTGAAGCCGTAGATAAAAACGGGCCTGCCATTAATTCCATAATTGAAGTAAATCCCGATGCTATTGAAATCGCCCGCCAACTGGATGCTGAACTTGCATCCGGTAATTCCAGAGGACCTTTGCATGGGATACCGGTTATCCTGAAAGACAATATCGATACTCACGATAAGATGAGCACCACGGCCGGAGCCCGAGCAATGAAAGGATCTAAACCTCTTCAGGATGCTTTTATCGTGGAAAAACTCAGAGAAAACGGGGCTATTATCCTGGCCAAAGCAAATTTAAGTGAATGGGCGAACTTCCATTCCAGTTTTTCTTCCAGCGGATGGAGTGGTTTAGGCGGACAAACAAAAAACCCTTATGATATTACCAGAAACCCATGTGGTTCGAGTGCGGGATCCGGAGCTTCTGCATCCGCAAACCTGGCTGTTTTTGCTATTGGAACCGAAACAAACGGATCTATTACCTGTCCTTCAAGTGCAAACGGATTAGTGGGAATTAAACCTACGGTAGGACTTTTAAGTCGTTCGGGAATCATTCCGATTTCCTTCACTCAGGATACCCCTGGGCCAATGACCCGTACGGTAACGGATGCAGCTATCGCTCTTGGGGCTATGGTTGGCGTTGATAACACCGATTCTAAAACAGAAGCAAGTGAAGGGAATTCTTACACAGATTACACTCATTTTCTAAATGAAGGCGCTCTTGAAGGAAAGCGTATTGGAGTTTTCAATGGTCCCAGAGACAGACATTTCCGTGTTGATAGCCTGTTCAATGAACAATTAAGACTGTTGGAAGCAAATGGGGCTACATTAGTCGAGATCGATCAGATCGGAGGTTCCGGAGCAGGCGGTGATTCATTTCAAGTATTGCTGTATGAATTTAAGGACGGGTTAAACCACTATTTCGCTTCTCTGGGCGAAAACGCCAAGGTAACAAGTCTGGATGACCTCATCGAAAAGACCATGAACGATCCGGTCGAGATGAAATATTTTGACCACGACTTACTGCTTCAGGCCAATGAAAAAGGTGATCTTGAATCCGAGGAATATCAAACTGCTCTGACAGACCTTATTCGTAAAACCCGTGATGAAGGAATTGACGCAGTAATGGAAGAACATAATCTGGATGCTTTTGTTTCCATAACCGGTGGCCCAGCCTGGAAAACCGATCATACTAATGGCGATAATTTTGGTCTTTCTTCCAGCTCTCCTGCTGCACGATCTGGTTATCCAAACATCACGCTACCAATGGGTTATATTGATGGTCTGCCAGTAGGAATTAACTTTTTTGGTGCAGCCTGGACTGAACCCCTGTTGATCGAACTGGCTTATTCTTATGAGCAACTAAACCCGGTTCGGAAAGCTCCTGAGTTCAAGAATTATGAGTTTTAGTTTAGTCTTTGATTCGGTCATTCTGAGTAAAGCTCCCAAAGGGATGCCTACAGCAGAAGAATCTGCAAAGTGGATTAATTGTGCAGATCCTTAGGAAGTATCCTCAGGATGACTATCTAAACAACCTCCTATTCCATTTCAAATCCAATAACATGAAACGTACCCTAAAACTTGAAGAACTGGCCATGTTTGGCTTTTCAATATTCCTGTTCAATCAAACAGAATATGCCTGGTGGATCTACCTTGCGTTAATTCTGGCTCCGGATATTGGAATGTTTGGATATGTCATTAATACAAAGATTGGAGCGCTTACCTATAACCTTTTCCATCATAAAGGAATTGCGCTTTCTATACTGATTCTGGGCTATTATTACTCGATAGAATGGTTAGTGTTATCGGGGATCATCTTATTTGGTCATGCAGCCCTTGATCGTATGATTGGGTACGGACTCAAATACGAGGATAGCTTCAAACACACCCATTTGGGTTGGTTGAGTGGAAAGGAAACCATTAATAGTAATAATTAATGTTGCCATGCTGAATTATTTTAGCATCTGCAGGGAGTGATTCGTTGATAAAGCAAGTACTTAGTTTAAAAGTTATTTACTTCACAGATCCTGAAACAAGTTCAGGATGACCCACATGTTTTATTGTTCAAAAACTGTCAACAAATTACCTGACATCTATAAGGATTACAGATAGTTGAGTAAATTACTTAAACCAATTCCAGAATAGCATCGTAAATCCCATTCAGTTCTTCTTCAGAAACACAGTAAGGAGGCATCAAATAGAGTACGTTCCCTAATGGACGTAAAAGGTATCCCAGATCTAACGCTCGTTTCCGTAATTCTTTTGAGACAGGGTTTAAATAACCTTCTTCCCAACCTACTTCTCCTCCATCTACAATATCAAAAGCAGACACTGTGCCTTTAACCCTTAAGCGGGAAACACGTGGATGTGTCTTAATCCTTTCGAAGTTATTCAAATGGACCTGTTCCATATTTTTAAATACGGATTCGTTCTCTTCAAGAAGTTTCCAGGAAGCAATACCAGCGGCACAGCCTAACGGATTTCCGGTATAACTGTGTCCATGCCAAAAGGTTTTTATAGGTTCTGATGAGTTAAAACTATTGTATATATCATCACTACAAACAGTTGCAGCCAAAGGCATAAACCCGCCCGATATTCCTTTACTCAGACAAATAATATCGGGTTCAACCTGAGCTTTCAAGCATGCGAAATAATCTCCGGTCCGACCAAATCCAGTCATGACTTCATCAAAAATCAACAATACATCAAACTGTCTGTTTACCCAGTGTATTTTCTGAAGAAACTCCTCAGAACACATACGCATACCTCCAGCTCCTTGAATCAGTGGTTCCATCATTATACCAGCATATTTGCCGGGGTTTTTATCCAAAAGATCTTCTAATTCCTCTATCACTGCGTCTTCTTTTGAAGCACGTTCACTATCCCCGATCCAGGTTTCAGGGAATGGAATCACTTCTACATCAAACATGAGCTCCTTAAATACCTCCGTAAACAATGATCTTTCCCCTACCGACATTGCGCCAAGCGTATCACCATGATAAGCGCCATCAAAACAAATGAATGATTTTCGATCTTCGCCAAGATTCTTCCAGTGTTGATAGGCCATCTTCATAGCCACCTCTACTGCTGTTGAGCCATTATCGGAATAGAAAAGCCGATTCAGGTTTTTGGGAAGTTTTCCAGTAATCATCTCAGCCAATTGTTCCGCTGGTTCGTGCGTAAAACCGGCAAAAATTACATGCTCAAGTGTTTTTGCTTGCTCATAAATAGCCTTAGCAATTTCAGGATGGGTATGCCCATGCATATTCACCCACCAACTCGAAATACAGTCCATTACAACTCGACCGTCTTCCAGCTCCAGGTAAGCCCCCATCCCTCTTTTTACCTTTAATGGCTCAGGAGAATCTTTAATAATCGTAAATGGATGCCAGATGTTTTTATGCATTTCTTTGAATTAGGAATTCAAAATTCAAGATTAAAAATTGAGTTCCGCTAAAACCAATTTTTAATCTTGAATCTATAATTTTGAATTAAAAGCTGTAATCAATGATTCTTTTGTAATCTCGTCATGAGGCTCTACTTCAAAAACTTCAACCTCCCCAAAATGCTCGATGGTTTTCTTATTGTGTGGATGCTCCTCCCCATTCAGAATAACCCCAAATACCTCGATATTTCGCTTTCTAAGAGCTTCTATTGATAAAAGGGTATGATTCAGTGTCCCTAACGAACTTCGCGCCACCAGGAGTACGGGAAGCTTGAATTGTTCGATTAAATCCAGAACGGTGTCTTCCCAGTTTATTGGAACGATTAACCCGCCTGCTCCTTCAACGATTAAGTGTTTTGTATTGAACTCAGGTAACTTAAAATCATTCAGCGAAATAGAAATATCATCAATATCGGCTGCTCCGTGGGGACTCATGGGCGTTTTCAGACGGTATTCTTCCGCTATTATTCGCGAATCTTCCACCCCGGATACTCTTTGTACAAATTCAGTATCCGTCTCTTCATCAAGTCCGGCTTGAATTGGCTTCCAATAGGTTGCATCCAAAACTGACATCAACATAGCAGAAACTAAGGTTTTACCTATTCCGGTATCTGTTCCTGTTACAAAGAATTTTTCAGGAAATTCAATCATAGCATATCCTTTTTAACAGCCACATAAACAACATGCCATTTAACCTTGATCCGATTATTCGTTTTATTATCCCAAAACTCAGTTAATAGTTTTAATTGTTTAGCAGATAATGATTTACCGGTAGTAGATATTGCCACTCCTACTTCTTTCAGGTGCCTGAAAAAATCCATTGATGAACTGAATTCCTGAGCTAAATCGTTTTCATAATAGTCAATTTGTACCGGACTCAGTGAAAGTTTGACTATAACTTCTTCAACATCGGGCAATGGATTTGCAGTGAATGGGAGACCGAGTTCGAGACAACACTCGTACCATTCTGTGAAACTATGATTACCCGGAAAAGTAGTGAGCAGCAATCCACCGGGCTTAAGCAGGCCTGTAAGTTTCTCAAGGCCTATTGCTGTGTCCCCGAACCATTGAGCCGAAAAATTACTGACTATCAAGGCATATTTTGGCTCAGGGTCTTTTATCTGATCTACATCAAGAACCTCGAAAATCAGGTTCTCGGATTCATTTAATCGGGTTTCTGTAAACCGAAGCATTTCTTCACTGGCATCGGTTATCATAAACTCTCTCGATGGGAATTCCTGAATGATGTTTTCCGATAGAAATCCCGTCCCACAACCGACTTCCAATATGGGGCCAGAAGGTATGGTGTCTTTCCAAGGACGAACAGAAGCAATTAGTCCTTCCGCCACTTTCTTCTGGATTTCTGCATGCTCATGATAGCGCTGAGCCGCCTTAGAGAATGATTGGTTTACTTTCTGTTTATATTTCAGAGACTGTTCTATGCTGTTCATTTCGTCTCAAAAATAGGCAAAGCTTTACTCAGAATCATGGCACATTCCTTTGGGCTTGAAGCCGGAAAGGCATGGGCACCTCCATCAACAGAGTAATACTTATCAGAACCTGTCAGGCTAACTAATTCAACTCCCCGGGTACCCGGAACAATTCTGTCTGATGCTGAATCAATGATAATCCAGTTCGCAATTGTACGCTTGTTCAGCTTTAGCTTTGTTTTATGAAGCGAAGCTAAATCTTTGGAAAGCAGAGACCGGTTTTTCCAATTAAGATCAGGCATTTCAAATTCTTTACCTCCAAAGCAATTCTTATAAAAGGCTTCGAGAACCTTATCAGGATCAAGCTTAAAGCCTGCTTCCATTCCTTTTAGAATTTTCTTAGATCGGGATTTCGCAGGATTGGTGAGTGGGTGAAAAGAATCGAAACCGTTCAAAATTACGATGGTATCGGCTTGTTCCAGTTTTTGAATGGGACACCAATGTACTCCATAAGAATGTAAAAAAAGCACTTTTGAGTGAGCTTCTTCGGAAAATTCAGGCTCAAACTCTCCCCCGAAATACCCCCGGTCAGCCGGCTTAAGAAATACATGATCAGGAAGAACAGATTTAAGCGGAGCCCAGAAATCTCCGTTTATTCCCCAACCATGATACGCATGGACTTCTACTGTTCTTTCCATGCTTCCAATGTTTTTAACAATAGATCTAATTCTTCTTTTTTGTGATGCAAAGTGATTGTAAGCCGAATTCTGGAGCCGTTCCTTTCAACTGTTGGAGGACGTATAGCAGAAGCCAAAATCCCATTCTCCTCCAAGAACTCAGCCAGTTTCAAAGTTTCTTCTTCACTTCCAATAATGATGGGTATGATTTGAGAATCGGAATCGCCTGTATTGAATCCAAGCTCTTTTAAGGCATTCACCAGATATCTAATATTTGAACCAAGCTCTCCTCGCTCTGAATTCATTCCGGGAATTAATTCCAGAGCAGCATCCAAACCACCGATAATTGCTGGTGGTAAAGCAGTTGTGTAGATAAAACCTGAACAAAAATTAATCAGATAATCTTTCATTTCGGTACTACAACCTGCAAAGGCACCGAACGAGCCAAACGCTTTCCCAAAGGTCCCAAGGCTGAGATCTATGCCTTCCTTTCCGTAATTCAAACCCAGCCCTTTTTCTCCTAATACACCAAGTGCATGGGCATCATCTGAATAGAAAAGCGCTCCGTATTTATTACAAAGCTCAATCAACCCATCTAGATCGCTTTGATCTCCATCCATACTGAATACGGTTTCAGATACCACCCAAATTCTGTTATGGTTCTTCTCAGATGCTTCAATCAGTAAGTTTTCGAGATGATCAAGATCATTATGATTAAAACGTTTGAATTCAGCTCTGCTTAGCAATGCCCCCTGAATCAGACTGTTATGACACTTTTTATCTGCAAGGATTAACGAATTCCTGTCTGCAAGTGAGGAAAGAATTGAAGTATTTGCCTGAAATCCGGAATTGAAAACTAATACGGCTTCTAATCCCAAAACATCAGCCAGCTTCTCTTCCAGATTCTGATGGATATCCAAAGTACCGGAAACCAGACGGGACGCTCCGGAACCTACTCCATATTTTCTGGCGAACTCTATGGATCGCTCAACCACTTTTGGGTGATGTGCTAGCCCCAGGTAGTCGTTAGAGCAAAAATTAATTAACTCTTTTCCGCCACGAGTGATTTTTGAAGTCCCTAAAACCGGCTCTACAGGTTTCAGTGAACGAAAACGATACTCTTCGCGGCGTTGAATTAACGCTGACTTAATAAAGTCTGTTTTAGAATTCTTTTCACTCACAAAAATTAAGATCCGGTTCCCGACCAGGTTGAGTCACTTTCGAAGGTTCTACCCATTGCTCTGAATTGACGCACAAAGGGAAGTTTTTGGCGAACTGAAGGAGCAAATTGTGAATACTCCATCATAAACAATCGGTTCGTAGCCGGATCATAATAGGTGAAATTCACAAAAGGACCGCCCATAGCTCCGTTAATCATCTGCCAGGTTCCGAGCGTCTCATAACCAAGCAAGCGTCCTTTCTGGAAAGTTTTTGTCTCAACAGGACGTCTATACTCGGTTGTCACGTACATATCATCGGTACTTCCTTTGATGAATTGCTGCATTAACGAATCCCGGGTTTGATTGATCCAGTCATTATCCAAAAAACTGATATCTGAAACTCCATCTTTCCACCAAATCCACATCCAGCGGTCATTGTTGGGTAAATATCTTCGGTAAGTCTGGAAATTAGTAGTGTCTACACTTTTGATGTAATCATGTTGGAAACGAACGCTAAAACCATGATCCTGCCAAAGGGAATCTGTGTACTGAGTTTGCTCTTTCTTTTCGTACACGAAATAATTCCAGCGAAGAAGCTCTTTATCTAACGCACTGCTTAGCAATGCACCTTCAGAATTTCTGATTTTTGCTGCGAGGGATGAATCTGAATCTGAACTCAGAATTAATGCATATTGATCTTTAAACCATTGATCTTCGATCGGGAATGCAAAGCTTTCACCATTTCTTACTCGCTGCTCTACCCCATCGTCCAGAAAAGCTCTAACCTGGCGACCTACATTGTTGTCGGCATCAATCGCAGAAGCAAAAATAATATTCTTTGTTCTCCTGATTCTCTCCAGTTGATCTCTTGATCGGATCGGCATGAAAGTCAGATTATAATAAGATTCCGGATTGGGAAGCGTGAATACATCCTTTCCAAAAGTTTCACGGATTGCTTCCGCTGTTTCACTGTCCCATTCAGTAGAATCCATTACAACCACAAACTCCCGGGTATTTCCTTGTGCATACGGTCGATAATCTCCATTGCAAGCCAGTGTAGTTCCGATTAAAGCAAACAGCAACAAATTGAATAGTCTATTTGATTTCATTCTATCAGTTTTTTTCCAAATTTCAGTGAATGTACAAAAGAAAAAACGTCCTTTTTCCAGTTTTCGTTGGAGTACGATTTTCTGATGATATCAATTAAAGCACTTCCAACGATAAATCCATCGGCATTTGATGCGATGGACTGAGCATCTTCGTACGATTTGATCCCAAAACCGACCAACATCGGATTTTTGGTCACATTTGTTCGAGCCCGTTCGATGAATGTTTCGACTGATTGGGAGACTTCTCCACCATCACGGGCACCGGTAACACCCGTCACAGAAACGCAGTACACAAATCCACCTGACTTTTGATCTGCGAGCTTCATGCGTTCATCAGAAGTATTTGGCGCAACCAGATATATTATTGGCAGATTATTCGCTGAAGCTTCTTTTTCGATAAGTCCGCTTTCTTCTACAGGAATGTCCGGGAGAATGAGTCCGTCTACTCCAACTGAAGCTGCTTTCTCACAAAATGCGGAAACTCCATACCGAAGTACCGGATTCATATATCCCATTAAAATAATGGGGATTTCAGATGATTTTCGGATCTCAGTCACCATCTGAAAAATCTTATCGATACTAATACCCTTTGAAATAGCGACTTCACTCGAATACTGGATAGTCGGCCCATCAGCCAGGGGGTCGCTGAAAGGCATTCCTAATTCGATTAGATCTGCTCCATTCTCCTCAAACCCGAGTATTAAGTCTACCGTAGATTCCAGATCCGGATAGCCAGCGGTAATAAAAAGACTCATCAATTTCTCTGAGCCCTTCTCTTCAAATTTTTTAGTAATTCTGTTCATTTAAGAGTCAACCGATTTGTCATTTTGATAGTCATTATAAACACCAAGAAAAGTAAGCCATATATACTCCGAAAATATTAGTGCGTCTTCCCCATCCATTCTGTGTTTTTTTGGATCAGCTAAGTAAACCTCTAGTTCTTTCAATGGATATTCGATTTTTCTCAAGTCAAGATCATAACCGCTATCTTCCCAAAGCTTTCCCTCCTCTTTCAAATCATTTTTAAAATCTTCAATTTTATCTATAAATAACTTCAAGCTCATTAGTCCAACTTTTGGAACATAAATTTGGGGGTCCCTAATTGACCTTTTGAGTTCTTCATACATCTTTGCGAAAGCACTGAAATTAAAACTTCCCATTTTATTCTCCCTAACTTTAAGGTTAAGACTTGTTATCGATTTAATATCTTACAAATTCTCCGAAATGGTGCCCATATCCTTATCTCCTCTACCAGAGCAATTGATGATAATGATTTCATTTTCAGAAGTATTCGGCATCATGTATTCTAACCAAGCAAATGCGTGAGCAGTCTCCAAGGCAGGAATAATTCCTTCTTTTCTGGAAAGCAACTTCACAGCTTCCATTGCTTCATCATCGGTCACGGAATGATATTGCACTCGTTTAGAATCATGTAAAAAGGAATGCTCAGGACCTATTCCTGGATAATCAAGTCCGGCACTGATGGAATGAGCCAATTCAATCTGCCCGTTTTGGTCGTGCAGTAAATAGCTTAATGATCCATGTAGAATTCCAGGAGTACCTTTAGTGATTGTCGCAGCTGTTTTACCGGAATCTACTCCATAACCTGCCGCTTCAATTCCTATAATTTTGACACCGTCTTCGATAAAAGGATAAAACAACCCCATAGCATTAGAACCACCTCCAACACACGCAAGAAGATAATCCGGGAGTCTTCCCTCCTTTCCGAGAATCTGCGTTTTGGCTTCATCTCCAATCACCCGATGAAAATTTCGCACCATCATCGGATAAGGATGAGGTCCCACCACCGAACCGATGATATAGAAGGTATCATCAGGATTGGTTACCCAGTCACGAATGGCTTCATTGGTTGCATCCTTTAAGGTCTTTGAGCCGCTTTCCACGCTTCGTACTTCAGCCCCCATTAACTGCATACGATCTACATTCAGCTTCTGGCGCTCCATATCTTCTGCACCCATATACACGATGCATTGCAATCCAAACTTTGCACAAGCTGTTGCAGTAGCAACTCCATGCTGACCTGCTCCCGTTTCAGCAATGATACGGGTTTTACCCATTCGCTTAGCCAAAAGAATCTGTCCGATCGCATTATTAATCTTATGTGCTCCGGTGTGACAAAGGTCTTCCCGCTTCAGATAAATCTTGGCTTTCCCGTAATGCGCAGTAAGTTTATCGGCGAAAGTAAGTTTGGTTGGGCGACCTACGTACTCATCCAGCAGAGCATGGTATTCTTTGAGGAATTCGGGATCATCCTTGGCTTTCAGATATTCTTCCTCAAGCTGCTGAACTACCGGAATCAGAATTTCCGGGACAAACTTTCCGCCATAATCCCCGAAATATCCTCTGGCATTAGGCTGATTGTAGGTTGTTTTAACTTCTGTTTCTGTCATAATTTTCATTTTAAGTCCCCTCTTGAGACCTGCCTGCCGGACAGGCATGGGGGTTAGGGATACGTTGAGGCGGATAGCAATCCGCCCTTACTGGTTCTCACTATTTATGTTATCCTCTGACTACCTCCATCAGAGCTTCAATTTTTTCAAAATCTTTGAGTCCTGGTTTTTCCTCTATGCCACTTGAGACATCAATCGCAAAAGGTTTTACTAAGTCTATTGCATCACTTACGTTATCAGGATTTAGTCCTCCCGAAAGGAAAAATGGAACATCTCCGGTAATCTCTTTCAAAATGTTCCAGTCAAAGGTGGTTCCTGTTCCACCCCATTGATCGCCAATTTTGCTATCAAAAAGCAGGAACTGAGCTACTTCAGAATACATTTGTACCTTTGCTTTGAGTTCCTCTGTATCGTAATCAGAGGTAATATGGATCGCCTTGATTATTGGTTTCTCAATCAACTGACAGTATTCCAGCGTTTCATCGCCATGTAGCTGAACCAAATCTAATCCGGATTCTTTGGCGATTCGGTTTACGTCATCCAAAGGTTGGTTAACGAACACCCCCACCTTCTCTGGACCTTCGATCCAGTTGATGATCGCTCCGGCCTCACCAGGCTCGATATAACGCGGACTTTTATCGTAGAATATAAATCCCAGATAATCCGCCATAGCTCCGGCAGCAAAGCGTGCATCACCCAGATTCGTTATTCCACATATTTTAACTTTGGGTTTATTCATCATCCAATTTTGTACCACACCAAGGGCAATAATTAATCTTAATTATAGATGTACCACCATCATGAATTGGGATTCCATAGGTTCCATCATCCCATTTATTCATAATTACATCTACTTCGTCATATAAAATTCCTCCATTTTCATCAAAGCTAGATGAAATATTTTCGAACATCATTGAGCAACAGAATCCTGAATCATTTAGCTCAGCCATCTTTCAAGCTCCTCTCATAAACTTCCTCACCTTGTTCTAATAATTCTGACACCGCTTTCCCGGGATCAGACTGACGCATAAAATATTCGCCAATCAAAGCTGAATCAATCCCCTCTTTTTGAAGTAAGGCAATATCTTCTCCATTCGATATTCCGCTTTCTGATACTAAAACTGTTCCTTCCGGAGCTTGCTTTAAAATCGAGATCCCTCGATGAACATCTACTTTAAAATGCTTTAAATCCCGGTTGTTGACTCCCAGGATGTCAACTTCTGAAAAATCAAGGCGATCAAAATCATTCTGATCGTAGCATTCAACCAAAGCAGACAAACCAAATTCTTTTGCAGCAGCGATTAACTCATTAAGTTGATTTCCTTCAGTAATAGCGACAATAATCAATACTGCATCTGCACCAAAAGCCCGGGCTTCTTTAATTTGAAAAGGATCAATAATAAAGTCTTTTCGAAGCAGCGGCAGATTTACTCTTTTTGAAATAGCTGATAAATATTCCAGATCACCTTTAAAGGAAGGCTTGTCTGTCAAAACTGAAATAGCCGAAGCTCCTCCATCTTCATATCTAAGTGCTATATCAACCGGGTTAAAATCTTCGCGGATAATTCCTTTAGACGGACTCGCTTTCTTCACTTCAGCAATAATCGAAACCTGATCTCCCTGAAGTGCTTTTTTGAAATCAATACGTTCTTTTCCGAAACCTTCAAGTGAATGCAGATCATTAAAAGAAATCTCTTTCTTCCTTTTGGCAAGATCCAAAGCCGTCTGTTCAACAATACGTTTTAACACGTTTGCCATTTACACTCCCACGCTGTTTGTAGCTTCAACAAAGTGATTGAAGAGCTTTCGGGCTTTACCTGATTCCAGACTATCCGTAGCTAATTCTTTTGCATCGGCTAATGACTCCACTTTACCGGATGCCTGAATGGCAAAAGTCGCATTCAATAAAATGATTTCTTTTTGTGCCTGGGTGGCTTTGTTGTCAAGGATGTTATTGAATATCTCGGCATTCACATCAGGCTCTCCGCCCATTAGTTTTTCCATATCAACCTTTTGAAAGCCAATGGATTGAGCATCGAAGGTGATTGCTCTTGACACCACACTGTCTTTCAATTCGAACACTTCTGCCTGAGCTGTCGTACTCAGCTCATCAAGACCATCATGAGAGTTGAACGTGTAAGCAAATTCGGTATCCAGGTTAGCCAGAATACTAATCATTTTGGAAGCCACTTCTTTATTGAATGCGCCAATTACATATCGCTTCACGCCTGCTGGGTTACTCATAGGCCCGAGAATATTGAAGAATGTTCGAAATCCAAGCGCCCTTCTGGCAGGCATTACATATTTCATAGCCGGATGAAACATCGGAGCAAACATAAAGGCCATGCCGACTTCGTTAAATACCTTTTCAACTGCCTTGTTATCGAGTTCTATCTTAGCTCCCAGTTGAGCCAGAACATCCGCGCTACCACATTTACTGGAAGCACTTCGGTTGCCATGTTTTATTACCGGAACTCCTGCTCCGGCTACTACAATCGAAGAAATAGTCGAAATATTAAAGGTTCCTGATTTATCCCCTCCTGTCCCAACAAGATCAACGGCTCCATCAATATTTACATTCACTTTTATGGATTGTTCTCTCATCACTCGCACAAAAGCCGTGAGCTCATCAATGGTTTCGCCTTTAAGTCGCATTGCTGTAAGAAAGGAAGCAACCTGTTCGGAATTAACCTCACCGGTCATAATCAGATTCATAGCTATTTCAGCTTCAATCTGAGACAGGTCTTCTGAAAACGACAGTTTATTTAGTATTTCCTTAATTGTCATTTATTTCCTCAACCAGTTATTAACCATTTTGGGTCCTTCTGTTGTAAGAATACTTTCGGGATGAAATTGAATCCCTTCAATCGGATATTTCCTGTGTCTTACTCCCATTATAACTTCCCCGGTCCTGGCTGAAATTTCTAACTCATCAGGAATACTTTCGGGATTTAAAACCAGAGAATGATATCGGGTTGCTGTAAAATTTTCTTCAACGCCTTCGAATATTGATTTTCCGTCATGTTGCACATTCGACACCTTACCATGCATTAAGGTAGGAGCGTAAACTACTTCTGCTCCAAACACTTCACCGATTGCCTGATAGCCCAAACACACTCCAAGAATTGGGGTTTCTTTGCCCAGTTCTTTGATTACTTCTTCTGTGATTCCAGCTTCATGCGGACGACCCGGTCCCGGAGAAATCAGAATTTTCGAAGGATTGAGTTTTTTTATCTCCTCCAACGTCATCGCGTCATTTCGGATCACTTTATAATCATCCGTCTCAGCTGCAACTATATGAACCAGGTTGTAAGTGAATGAATCGTAGTTGTCAATAATCAGAATCATCAAAAATTCCTCACTAAGCCTGTAACTTCACGTATTGGTTCCATTACAGATTCTGCTCTTTCCCGAGCCCGTTTACCACCTTCAGCGAGTACATCCTTTACATAATCCAGGTCCTGCTCTAATTCCTTGCGCTTCTCGCGGGCTTCAGCAAAATAATCTTCAAGTAATTCTAGTAGTTCCAGTTTAGCATGTCCATAGCCATATCCTCCAGCTCTGTATTTCTCAGCGATTTCAGCTTGCTTCTCTTTATCAGCGAAGAGCTTAATCAAAGCGAATACGTTGTCTGAATCCGGATCTTTAGGCTCTTCCAATCCTTTAGAGTCCGTTTCAATAGACATTAAAACCTTTTTCAGAGGTTTCCCTTCTTCAAACATTTGAATGGTGTTTCTATAACTCTTGCTCATTTTTCGACCGTCAGTACCAGGGACAACGGCTACAGATTTCACGATATGATCTTCAGGAATCACCAAAAAATCACCATCATAAGCCCGATTGAACTTTCCGGCAAGATCTCTGCATATTTCGATATTCTGCTTCTGATCTTCTCCAACCGGAACCACATCAGAGTGATAAATAAGAATATCAGCTGCCTGAAGAATTGGATAAGTAAACAAGCCCACATTCGGACTTAAACCAGCAGCTACTTTGTCTTTATAAGAAACCCCTTTCTCCATCAAACTAACCGGAGTTAATGTCCCTAAGATCCATGCAAGCTCAGTTACCTGAGGTACATCCGATTGTGCAAAGAAAGTAGCTTTATCCGGATTTAAACCAAGAGCCAGGTAATCCAAAGTTACATCAATAGTGTTCTGGTAAAGCGTTTTACCGTCATTTAGTGAAGTCAAGGAGTGGTAATTCGCGATGAAATAGAAAGCATCCCCCTTATCCTGCATGTCGATATGCTGACGAATAGCTCCAAAATAATTCCCGATATGCAGTTTCCCGGATGGCTGAATGCCTGATAAAATGGTTTTTTTCTTTGTCATTGAATGTCTAACGCTATACTTAATGCCTGAACTAACGCTCCGGCTTTGTTCTGAGTTTCTTCAAATTCTTTTTGAGGATCACTATCCGCTACAATTCCTGCACCGGCCTGAATATACACCTTATTACCGGTTACAACCATGGTTCTGATCGCAATGCAGGTGTCCATGTTTCCAGAGAAATCAAAATAACCAACTGCTCCGGCATATATTCCACGTTTAGTTGGTTCAAGTTCATCAATGATTTCCATTGCCCTGATTTTTGGTGCTCCGCTTACTGTTCCGGCAGGAAAACACTTCATTAGTGCATCTACCGATGTTTGATTATCCTGAATTCTCCCAACCACATCACTTACGATGTGCATTACGTGAGAGTATCGCTCAATCACCTGGTTTCTTTCCAGTTTAACCGTGCCGGCTTTACAAACTCTGGAAAGATCGTTTCTACCCAAATCAACCAGCATAATATGTTCGGCTACTTCTTTGGGATCAGCTTTTAAATCTTCTTCAAGTTCCAGGTCTTCTTCATGAGTCTTACCCCTTGGGCGGGTTCCTGCTATCGGTAGCACTCTAATCTCTTTATTCTGAACGCTCACAAGAACTTCCGGAGATGAACCAACGAGTGTAAAACCATCAAAATCCAGATAAAAAAGATATGGAGATGGATTCACCATTCGAAGTGCCCGGTACAACATAAAGGGATCACCTTCCATATCGGCCTCGAATCGCTGGGATAGCACTACCTGAAAAATATCTCCTTCGTAAATATGTTCTTTCCCTTTTTCAACGATGGATTCAAAGTACTTTTGATCCATATTGCTCTTCAGAGATTCCGGATGAATCTGAAACTCACGTCTTGAGTAATCTGTGTGCATTGCAGCCGCTTCCATTTTATCTAAAGCAGTCTGAGCTTCTTCATACGCTTCTTCAATATTCTCTACTTCTTCAGTGAACACTGTTTTAATCAAAACAACCTGATGCTTTACATGATCAAAGGCAAAGATTTCATCGTAAAAAGCCCAGTTAGCTTCCGGCAGATTCAAATCATCTTCAGGTACATTGGGCAGGTGTTCAATCAACCGAAACGTATCGTAAGCTGAAAATCCAACTGCTCCTCCTTTCAGGCGTGGAAGTTCAGGCAGAAAAGGTTCACTATAAGCCGTAGTTAGTTCCTTAAGTTTATCGAAATATGGGATTTCAATTTTATGAGTATTTCCACTATTAGTAAGGGTTGTTCGTTCACCATCAAAACGTAAAATCTGATATGGATTACGTCCAATGAAAGAATAGCGGGCAAGCTGCTCTCCTCCCTCCACCGACTCAAGCAAAAAAGGATATTCTCCTCCCTCCCTGATATTCAAAAATAGAGAGACCGGGGTAAGTACATCTGCAAGCAACCTCCTGTATACCGGAACAGCCGTATATTTTTTACTAAGCTCTGAAAATTGTTGTTTATCCATCAGTTGTTAGCCACTAAAGCTCGAAAACACTAAAGTGATAGAATTCCTTAAACAATTGTTATTCATAATTTTGTCTTTTTGTGATTTCGTGACTCAAATTAATAAGTCAAAAAAAAACCCACTCTTCCAAAGGAACAGTGGGTATGTAAAATTTTTGTGTTATGTCATTCAGTTACGCAAAAAACCCACTGCTATGTTAGCTGTAGGCCACCACCAATTGTTAGTATGTGCGGATCTGTTTTTCATAACGAGACGAATATAGCGGGGTGCATTTCTAAATGCAATGCAAAAGTAGAACAATTTAATTCATTCAAACTCGTAGTGGACTTGGCAGTGCATTATCCTTAACATTGAAGCCTCAAAAAACATCTACATAAACCCGACTTGAAGAAGCTTTTACTCTATTCATCTGTTCTATTTGTAATTGGATTTTTCCTGTTTAATTGTGACACCACAATAAGTCCCTCTAATACATTTAGTGATGGACCTGAAGTCCAGCAACTAACAGTTTCCCCAAATGATGTAGACTTTAGTTCTTCTGATGGATTCAAAGACACTACGCTAACTATTTCTGTTTTGTCAACCATTGAAAATGTAACAGAAGAAACTACTTTAGGGTATGCAGTTCGCGATAAAAGCACACTGGTATTAATTTCAGAAGGTGAATTAACCACTGCAAGCGAGGCTGATGTTTACGGGATTGACCTGTCCCTTGAAACCACTACCACTTCTTTCGAAGAACTAATCGCCGAAGTGTATGCTTATAATCCAGACGGAAGTGGAAATTTTTTCCAAACTGCCATTTCTATTTCCGGGTTCTCAAATAATCCTCCTGAGATTTTAGAAGCCAACAATCCTGAGGAAGTGCAACGCCCTTCTTCCGGTGAAACATCAGTATCTTTCACAGCAAAAACTACAGATGCGGATGGTCAACATAGTATTGAAGGAGTTTACCTGAGGCTCATCAGCCAGACTTCCGGCGAGGTCTCCGGTTCCCCATTTCAACTATTTGATAATGGATCATCTCAAGGTGATGAAACACCCAGCGACTCTGTATACACAACCAGCTTCTCAATAAGCCCAACTAATCAACTCCAAACCTATGATATCCTTTATTACGCGGTTGATAAAGGCGGCTTAGTTAGCGACACCGTTAAAACCACATTCAGTATTATTGAATAATCCATGAAGAGAGCTTTATTCATCCTTTTTCTTTTTTCGTTACCCATCGCTCATGCTCAGGTAGTTGGGCCCAGTGATTCACCTTTCTTTAGCATTCGGCAAAACGGAGTGTCGACAATTGTTGCTAATGGAGATACAGTCTGGACAGGACCTGCTCTCACAATGAATATTGGAAACAGCCCGGATTGGATTGCTCCTTCCGGTCTGGATAGTATCGAAAGTGGTGTAGGCAGGGTTTTTTCTATTGCAGTAAATAAGGACACCGTATATGCCGGACTTGGCTTCACTTCAGAAACGTTAGCAGGAAATCAACCCGCTGGATACGGCTACTACATTTCTACAAATGGTGGAGAAACCTGGAGATTTAGTGACTTTTTTTTAGATGAATTCCCTCCTGATAAATGTGACTCACGTTCAGATGATTATGTGGAACCGACAAGCCAGGAAGAGTTAGACCCGGATTGTTATGATCAGTTTGTGTATGGTGGAGAAACTTATTTCAGAAAATTAATTATCGTTCCTGAACAATCCCCGCCCTACAATGTTGCATTCAAAGGTAACGTGCTTTTTTCAGCAAATTGGGCCTCAGGTCTTCTCAGGAGTACTGATTTTGGACTCACATGGCAACGTGTCGTTTTGCCTCCATTTGGAGAGAATTTACTAACTCCTGATCGTGATGACTACGTTTGGGTAGATTGTGTTGAAGTCCAAAATAGCGTGTGTGTTAGATCATTTAATATTTATGATAGTGTCGATGATGACAACGTAAAAGGCTTCTCAGTATATATTGATTCTCAAAATAGAGTTTGGTTTGGAGGGGCTGGTGGAATTAATGTATCGGAAAATGCACTCACTGCCCCCTTAGATAGCATTGTGTGGAGAAATTATCGAACAAACGGATCTTCTGATGGAATCCTTGGAAAATGGATAGTTGAAATCAAAGAAGATCGATCTACAGGAAAAATTTGGATGACAAATTGGCCCGCAGACAGAATCGATCGTTTTGGAATTGTAGCTACTGATGACGGAGGCCAGACTTTCGAACGACATCTTATAGGCGAAAAGATTTTAGGGATTGGTTTCAAAGACGGTACTATTTTCGCAGCTGGTGAAAGCGGATTATTTATCTCTTCTGATGGAGGAGATTCCTGGCGTAAATCTCCTCAGATCAAAAGCCCCAATACTTTTATAAAAGAAACGGCTGAGTTCCAGTCTGTGACCTCCACCAACGACCGGGTATGGATTGGCACCACCGATGGTATCATTTCAAGTGATGATTTAGGCGATACCTGGGAGATAACACGAGTAAACTTTCCGCTCTCAGGCGGGAATCAATACGATCCTGAAGCAAAATCAGTTAAAGCTTATGCTTATCCGAACCCATACTCTCCTACTCAACATGAGTTGGTACGTATACGATTTGAAGTAGAAGGTCCGGGAGAGGTGACTATCCGAATCTTTGATTTTGGCATGAACCTGGTTCGCGATTTAGGTTCGTACTCCGCAAACTCGACCGGAGATCATGAAGCCATTTGGGATGGTGTGGATGGAAAAGGAAGAAATGTAGCAAACGGCCCTTATTTTTATGTGATTGAAGGTGCCAGCGGTTCGGTAAATGGTAAAATACTTTTGGTTGATTGATGAATAAGCTCATAAAACATCTGATTTTAGTAGTCATTCTGCTTGCAGGCTTCAGTGAATTATCGGTGGCTCAAAACGGCGGATTTGCAGGTGCTTCAAGCAGATTAGGATACGGACCCCGGGCGATGTCGATGGCAAACGCCTACACTGCAACAATTTCTGAGGGAATCTACCCTTATTATAATCCTGCCTTATCCCCTGAAGAATCCGGGTTTAATCAATTTGACCTCTCTGTTTCATCCATGTTGTTCGACCGGATTTTTCAGACTGTAGGAACAAACTTTAAACTTCCTCCTAACGCAGGTATTTCTGTTGGAATCATCAGAACAGGAGTAAAGAACATTGATGAACGTTCGTTCAGCGGTTATCCTCTCGGAGAATTCGATATCTCTGAATATCAGCTATATGCTGCCTTTGGAATCAAATTCAGTCCAAAGTTTAATGCAGGAGTTACTTTTAAATTAAACCGTGCAGACTATCACGAAGACCTCACCCCTGCTAACGCTATTGGGGTTGATTTAGGATTTCTCTATAAAATTAGTCAGAATTTAAATTTTGCATTCGTTATTCAGGATATGTTTGCAAACTACACCTGGAATTCTAATAAGTTGTATGGGGTGGAACAAAGCCGGAATGTTGTAAACACTTTTCCTACTCGTTTTAAATGGGCATTGGCTTATGAAAAAAGTTCGTTCACTATAGCCACTGAGTTTGAGCTACAATCCTATATTTCTGAAACAACATCTACTGATATTTTTGTAGATACAGGCTCCAACACCCAGGTATTTAAATCGATTGATGAGATTGCGACCAGTTCCGGCATATTCCGCCTTGGAGGCTCCTGGGAGGCACACGAACGTTTTACTTTACGTGGAGGATACAAAATCACCGACACCTCAAATAGTGAAAGTGGTTCCTTTAGTACCGGTTTTTCAATAAACTTACCTTTCGATGCTTTATCTCCGTCCATCGATTATGCTTTTGTGACTGAGCCTTATAATGTTGCAAACATGCACATTTTTGCACTACGTTTACATCTATGAAAAAAACCATCTTTTTTCTCTTCGCCTTAGTTATCCCTGGCTTGCTTTATGCGCAGCAAAGTGGATTGAAGCTTTTGGAAATCGGTTCTACGGCTTCTGAGTTAGCCCGCTCCGAAACTTCAGTAGCTACTCCTAACGGCTCACCTTCTCTTTTTACGAATCCTGCATTATTAGCAATGAGCCTAAACTCAACCATAAGCCTGGGCTATACTAACTGGATTTCTGACTCCAACAATCTTTTTGGTGGAATTAATCTTAAAAAGAATAACCGTGCCTTAGCTTTCTCTGTATATACCAGTGGCGTTTCAGGTTTGGAACAGCGGGATGCACCCGGCGAACCGAACGGAGATTTTTCTATTCAATATGTGTCTTTATCAGGAGCCTATGCCTACGACTTCAGCTACTTTTCAGCCGGTATCTCAGGTCACTATTTAAATGAGGAGATATTTCCATATCGGGCAAATGGTTATGCTTTTAGTTTAGGCTTGGCAAGCTCTTTTTTAAACGACCGGATTCGATTAGGAATCTCTTTACTTAATCTCGGAGAAATGGAAAGCCTGAATCAAGTCCCAACGGAGTTACCTACAAGTTTCAATATCGGGATCGCTGCCGATGTGATGGAACTTGTTCATTTTAAAAGTCCAGACCTGCCAATCCTGGTTACACTCATGGCCGATTATGTGATTCCTGTTCATAATTCTGAACCCAACACCTACGCAGATTATAATCCTGATGAAAACTACATAAACCTTGGTGTTTCTTTGGTTATAGCTGATGTGGTACAGGTAAACAGCGGATACAAAACAGGAGATAATACACGTCCCGTTTCTTTCGGTGCTGGCTTTATTACCGAAAAAGTAACCTTTAACTACGCACTTATTCCTTTTAATACAGGTTTTGGAACTGTACATTCAATTGGTATTCAATATCAATTGTAGAGAACACATCTTTTTATGGAGGTTTCATCTCTTAAGGAGCTTTATTCGAGGGTAAGCGAACACGTTGAAACTGTGTTCGTGGTTCCTTTAATCCGGAATTCTTTTCCTAAAACAGATTACCTTTTTCTTCTATACAAAAATCTCATTAATGATCCCGGGATCACAGTAAAAAGCATCAGTGTATTTGCTCACTTTCGTTTTGTATTCAAGTCTCTCTTTTCAAAAAGAACCATACTCCATTATCACTGGCTTGAGTTTCAGGATACCAAAGCACTTCTTGGAATGCCTTATAAGCTACTTTGTATTGGCCTGTATAGTTTGTTCAATGGGACTATTATTTGGACCGTACACAATCTTAAACCACATGATCAAAAACTTCCAGAGCTACATCTTAAAATTCATAAATGGATGTCTAAAAGAGTTTCTCTGATTCATATCCATTCGAAAAACTCCGTCACTTTAGTAAGTAAATTATATGATGTATCACCCGATAAAATAGTAGTTCTTAAGCATCCGGAATTTCCAGCTGAAATAAAACCTCAGGAGGCAGAACGTAAAGAATTTCTGTCACTCTATGGAGATGGAAGAGTAGATTTGCAATCTCCTGTCTTTCTGATATTTGGAGGGTTGAGCGAGTACAAAGGCATCAGGGAAATCATCGAAGTTTTGATTTCTGAGGACGCAAATTTCACTTTGATAATTGCCGGATATGTAAAAAAGGGACAGGAATCCCTTCATAGATTTATCGTCGAAAAAACCATTGATGATTCGAGAGTGATTTATATACCATCCTTCATTCCCGAAGAACATTATTCTTTGCTCTTAAACTCTGCTGATGTATGCATATTCAACTATAATGAGATTCTGTCTTCGGGAGGAGCGCAAATGGCTCTTGCTTATAAAAAGAGAATTATTGCTCCAAATAAAGGTGATCTCAGGGAACTCAAAAACCATTCTAATGTCTCTCTTTTTGAAACCCGGCACGAAATGCTGAATTTTATAAAACTTGAACTGGAACGAAAAGTTCATGAGTAAACTCACTCAAAAAATAGCAAGGATTGCTTTTGGGGATATTTTCGGCCGTGGGATTGGGTTTGCTACAACCATCTATCTGGCCCGAACGTTAGGGAGTGAAGCCTTTGGTATGTTAACGATAGGTCTCTCCTTTCTGGGGTATGCTATATGGGTTTCCGATCTTGGTTTGTTGAATATAGGAGCGCGGGAAGTAGCTAAAGAACCCCTGAAAAGAATCTTCAGAGCCAAGGAGGTTTTTCTTCTCAAAATTGTGCTCGGAATCCTCGTATTCGGGTTTAGTTTTTTAATTATTCCAACTTTTGAGATCCCCGAGGAGCAGAAAGAAATTATACAAGGCTTCATGTATTCATTGATACCTTATGCCCTTTTGATGGAGTGGTATTACAACGGGAAACAATATTTTGGTAAAGTAGCCTTTTCGAAAATTGCTCACAGCAGCCTTTATTTAATTCTGGTTTTGCTTTTTGTTCATTCCAGAGAAGACCTTTCCCTTGTTCCTGTGGTTTATGCCATTGGAATCAGTTTCTCCGCATTTGTACTTGGAGCGTACTCCTTTAAAGAGAACCCTTTTGAACTCCCAGCCCGTGGTTGGGCTGTAATTAAAGATTTATTTCAATCCGCTTTAACACTGGGTAGTGGAGACTTTTTTAAAAGAATGCTCCAGCTCCTTCCTCCTTTGTTAATCGGATTTTTGCTTTCGGCGAATGATGCGGGAATTTATGGGGCTGCTATCCGAATTATTTTTATCGCCATGCTTATTGATCGCATTTTTGTACATCTTTTACTGCCGAATTTAGCTTCCCAATGGATTGAAAATATTTCTCTGGCAAAATCGAATGTCCGAATTGCCTCCAGGTTATTACTTTTGATTGGAAGCGTACTTGCTTTAGGCATCGCCATCTCTTCACCTGTACTAATTGAGTGGATTTATGGAAATGAGTATGTGCTAAGCTCCCCTGTCCTTTCGATCCTGACAGTCTTCTTATTTTTCACTTTTCTGAACAGCTTATTTTCTACCGGACTCTTAGCTATCGGAAAAGATCAGGAATACTTCAATTCATCATTATTTGCCGGTATTATTTCCGCAACAATTATGATTCTGGCTTCAACAACCGGTGATCTTTATTTGGTAGCAGTTTCGGTTGCAATTTCTGAAGTAATATTTACCGGTTTTGCTTTATTCTGGTTTAGAAAACATGTATCTCTTAAAATCATCGGGAAAACAACTATAACTATCTTGATTGCCGCGGGACTTTATTCTTTATCACTAAACTTTGATCTCTATCCCATTTTGGAAGCTTTTGTTTTTTCTATCATATTAATTCCCTTGCTTCTCATCTTTCGGGTTATCAATAGCAACGACCTTTTCTGGTTAATAGAAAAACTGAAATCATGAGACATCTTTGTATAGGGATTCTTGAACTCACTCCGGGCTGGAAATCTATCCTTGATCAAATCGGAGTTTGGTACGAGGAAATAGAAGCTTTTGATAATTTACTCACTTCCTATTCCGTAATAATTATAAATAAACCTGTTTCGGAAGAAGTTGAGCATAAGTTGCATGAATTTAATGATGCAGGAGGATCCGTCTTTGAAACTCCTAACGGTGATACGTTTTCGCATGCCCGGTTTACAGTTACTAAGAAGGTTAAAAGTATAATCAACAATGGAAATATTCCCTTTCTGGATCATATCTCATTTCTGGATATTTATTCTGAAGCACATCTGTACAACGGACAGACCAATTTTAACGGACTCATAGATTTTGAGAAAATCGAAGGTGGCATAGTTTGTAATTTTGGAGTTAACCCCGATGAACTGATTGCCAATAACGAGTATACCCGAAAGAGATTCTTCTTCAAAGAAGGAAAACACCCGGATGAATTAGTAAGCCGCGTCTCAAAAAAGGAAATGGCCGATTTAATTACTTCGTTGCTTAAAGAACTTCATTTTCAGCAAGAACTCCCCTTTGTAAATAAATGGATTTCGCCGAAAGAACAACCTGTTTTTGCTTTTCGTGTTGATAGCGATTTTGGTGATAAAGAATCAATCAAAACTCTTCATGAAATTGGAAAAACTAACCAAATTCCTATAACCTGGTTTCTGCACGTTCAAGCTCACGAAGACTGGCTTAACGTATTTCATGAATTTGAAGGACAGGAAATTGCGCTTCATGGATATGAACACAGCACTTCTACTTCCTACGAACAGGTGTTTAACAACATAGAAAAAGGGCTTCAACTACTTAAGGATGCTGGCTTTTCCCCTGAAGGATTCTGCGTTCCTTATGGAATCTGGAACAAAGCCCTGGCTGAAGTTCTCCATAAATTTGACTTCAAATACAGTTCGGAGTTTACAGTTTGTTATGACGGAACCCCATTTTATCCAATTCATTATGAGAAGGAAACCGATACTCTTCAAGTACCAATTCACCCGATATGTACCGGAAGCCTGAACCGAAAAGATGCTTCGCTCAAGGAAATGAAGGAGTACTTTTCAGAAGTTTTAGAAAACAAACGAAACAGGCATGAAAACATAGTGCTTTATCATCACCCGTTACAAACTGGTACTGAGGTCTGGAATGAGATTTTTTCTAAAGTTAATGACCTGAAATTGACCAAACTTAGTTTTAAGGAGTATGCCTTTTTCTGGAAAAAGAGGATCAGTGCTCAATATTCAGCATCCATCGATACCGCAAATAATGCGCTAAGCTTTTCGGGAGAGTTGGAGGATATCTTCATCCAGGTTTCGAATTCACACACCTCTTTTGAGTTGATACAAGCAAACGGAGATAACGAAGTTAAAAATTCCGGTGAATTTAAGTATCATACCCATGCTAAGAAGTTGACAGAATCAGAATTTAAAGAGCTTAAAGGTAGTAAGTTACAACTCATTAAAACTTCTTTACTGGATTGGAAGAATCGTATAAAATTATGAAAGTAGGATTTATAGCTCCTTTGGGAATAGCTGCTGTTAATGGAGGCGTTCGAACCCAGGCACTTCAAACTGCGGAAGCTCTTCGTAAACTTAATGTAGAAATCGAATTTATTAGCCCCTGGCAGGAAGGAATACAAGCCAATATCGTACATGTATTTGCAGCCGGACCTGAAACCCTTGGAATTCTTAAGCGATGCTCAGAACTGGGAATCAAAACCGTGCTCTCCCCTATCTTTTTTTCGAACCGTTCTGCTGCAACCATCACTTCCAGCCTGAAAGCTGAGAAAATACTTTCCAAAGTAGGATCAGGAATACGATCCGATTTTGGAATTAAAGCAGAAACCTGCAGAATAGCCGATCTGCTTCTTCCCAACACCACAGCCGAGGCTGAACTAATTGAAAAAGGATTTGGAATCGATTCTTCAAAAATTAAAGTAATTCCAAATGGTGTAGAAACTCGTTTTGCAGATTCCACCCCTGATTCTTTCCGTGAGAAATATGGCTTAAAAGATTTTGTACTCATCGTTGGTCAGGTCGGTGCTGCCAGAAAGAATGTGATCAAGCTTCTTGAAGCTGCTCCTCAGATTAATACTCCCGTGGTTGTCATCGGCTCTTTATATGATGACGAATACGGTCAACGATGTAAAAAGCTAGCTGATACGGCTGGAAACGTTACTTTCATTGATACACTCACACACGACTCTGAGCTATTATCTTCGGCTTACGCGGCTTGTCATACTTTTGTACTTCCTTCATTATATGAAACACCCGGAATTGCCGCCATGGAAGCTGCGCTTGCTGGAGCTAACATTGCTATTACAGAAAGAGGTGGAACCAAGGACTACTTTCAGGATTGGGCGGAATACCTGAATCCGGATTCTGCTGAATCCATTGCTGAAGCTATAAATTCATCTCTCGGAAAAGAGAAAAACCCGACCTTAAAGAATCATATCCTTGATCATTTTAGTTGGAACGAAGTTGGTAAAAAAACTCTGGGAGCATACAGTAAGCTTTAACTGTAATCCTGAAAAGGCTCCTCTTCCCCCGTATACTCTGAGCTAAAAAATTTGATAGCCGCTGTAATTACCGCTCTTGAAATATAGATTAGAATTACCGCCATCAATCCATATTCCTGGAAAGTAACGATCAAAATCAGGTAGACAAAAAACAGCAGAAATGACCACTTTTTGTTCTTGATGGATTCTTTATCAAAACGAGGGATTTTTTCGAACTGAATAGTACTTACCATCAGAAAAGAAACAATCACAACAACAGGAATCAGCACGCTATTTACGCCATTTTTAAAGTAATCGAAAAGATATAAATCGTCTCTAAAAGTGAGGAAAAATGCAACCAGAATAATGGCTACTGATGGAATCGGAAGCCCCGTAAAATAGCCTGCTGATGGCTGAAGTCGAGCATTTACGTTAAAACGAGCTAACCGCACTGCTCCACAAAGCGGGGGAACTGCACTTACTAATACACCCAATAATCCATATTCGTGGAGGGAAAAAGTATAAATTAAAAACCCGGGAGCTACACCGAACGAAACCATATCGCTCAACGAATCCAGTTCGATTCCAAAATCGCTGTCTGCATCAGCAAGCCGGGCCATTAGTCCATCGAATACATCAAACATACCTGCAGCCATGATCAACCAGGCTCCACGAAATAAATCTCCCTCAGATATTGAAATGATGGCCAGAAAGCCAGAGAAAAGATTCATCAGCGTAAAGAAGCTGGGCACAGCTATCCGTTTATTAACCGGCGGTCTACTCTCCTTAATCCGCTCTCTTTTTTTCTTGAAGCTGTTATATTTCTTTTGGATAGGATATTTCATCTTAGTTTATCTGTCCCAAAATTGACTGTCCTGCCCACGTGCGATCCCCTTCTTTAACCTGAATGTCTACATTTCCGGGGACAATCACATCCATCCTGCTACCAAATTTCATCATCCCGAAACGATCTCCTGCAACCAGATCATCTCCTTCATTAATATGATACACAATTCTCCTCGCCAGGAATCCGGTAATTTGTTTAAAGAATAATTTGGTTCCAGAGCCATGCAAAACTCCAAAATCTGCACGTTCATTTTCAATCGAAGCATTTTCATCCCAAGCCATAAGGTATTTGCCAGGATGATATTTCAGATATTCAAGTTTCCCGGAAATCGGATTTCTGTTCACGTGTACATTCAGTGGAGAAAGAAAGATACTTATCTGAGTTGCTTTGGTTTTCAGGTATACATCTTCCTCTATTTCTTTGATGAGAACTACTTTTCCATCTGCCGGAGATATGATTAGATTTTCGCCCTTTGGAGTTTCCCGATCTGGATCTCTGAAGAAATAGATCACGATTCCCCATAAAACAGCAACGCTTCCCGAGAGTATATAGGCCAACCATTCAGGGAGAAAATTAAATGTGAGATAAACGACCCCGATCAATACAATCGTGGCCAGAGCCATAGTTGAATACCCTTCGCGTGCAAACATATTAAAAGTACTTCAGTACATCATTAAAGATCACAAAAACCATCAAGGTTAGCAGAACGATGAATCCAATATTTTGTGCCACAATTTTCACTTTTTCGGATGGCTCTTTGCGTACAATTCCTTCATAAATGAGGAATACTAAATGCCCTCCATCTAAAGCCGGAATTGGAAGAATATTCATTATAGCTAGGGTAATACTAAGTAAAGCAGTAATCTGCCAAAATCCATTCCATCCTTGTTGATCAGTAGCTTCACGTGTAATACTAGCGATGGCGATTGGACCACCCAAATTCTGACGAACTGAAATGTCCCCCGAAATCATTCTGGAAAATCCGCCGATTATTCCTGTAGTCTGTTCCCAGGTTTGGTTCCAGCCCTCTCCGATTGAAGCTATAAGCCCTAATTGAACATGTTCTCCACCTGCCATATCCAGTGTGGGCCTGCCTACCCCTAGTTGATTAGACTCTGGGTCCGGAGCAATAGAGGCAGTGAAAATTGAATCTCCACGCTTAATGGTGAAATCCATTTCTTTGCCTTCAGCTGAAGTAATAATGTTGGTAAGTTGAATCCAATACTTCACTTCAACACTGTCAATTTCAATAATTTTATCCCCGGCTTTTAATCCTGCATCATCGGCAGGTGTTCCCAGAGAAACACTGGAAATTTGACTAGGCCAGGCGTACGCGGCACTAATAAATCCTCTTGTTTGGAGACTATCCAAAATACTTGAAGGTACATTAATATCTATCTCCTGCCCATTTCGTAATACCTGATAGGAAAGATTACTTGCAGTAATTTGCGATGGGGCTACTAAGTCCTCAAAAGCCTCTACACTCTCTCCATTCACTCCAATAATCTTATCATCCATCTGAAAACCCAGCTCTTCTAAAAGGCTGCCTTCGGGAATATATAGTCCTTCAACGTTCTCTAAAGGGAGAGTTAGTTTACCATTGGAAATTGTCATCCCCGTAAAAATGAAAAACGCCAGAATCATGTTGAAGATTACTCCAGCGGTAATTACAATCATTCGTTGCCAAACCGGTTTACTTCGGTATTCCCATGGCTCCGGTTCCTTTTCAAGAAATTCAGTATCCATACTTTCGTCTACCATTCCTGAAATTTTAACATATCCACCAAGTGGAGTAGCACCAATACAATAATCGGTATCCCCTTTCTGGAAGCCCCATATTCTGGGAGGAAATCCAACCGAGAAGCGCTCAACCCTCATACCGAAAAGTTTAGCTGCAAGGAAATGTCCCAGCTCATGAATGAACACTAAAATCATTAGCGCTCCCATGAAGATTCCAATGGTCTTTAAAATGTCTACTATTTCCATATTATTTTATTCCGGAGGCGTAGGCTCTCGTTTCTTTATCTATTTCTTTTAATAACTCAACATTTAAGGTGTGTTGAGAGGATATTTTATCTAAACTTTTTTCAACTATTTTCGGGATGTCAATATAACCAATTTCTTCATTCAAAAAGCGTTGAACAGCGACTTCATTTGCAGCATTTAACACTGTTGGTGCAACCCCGCCTGATTCGATAGAATCCATCGCAAGTTTCACACAAGGAAACCGCTCATAATCAACGGGTTCAAAGGTTAGTTCGTGTGTTTGAGACCAATCCATACGGGGAGTTTCCAGAGGAAGTCGGCCGGGATAACTCAACGCATAGATAATTGGTACTTTCATATCCGGAGGACCAAGTTGAGCCTTACTCGATCCATCTGTAAAGGTTACGATCGAGTGAATAATGCTTTGTGGATGAATTACAGGCTCGATCTTTTCCACAGGTAGATCAAACAACCAGTGTGCTTCAATAATCTCCAGACCTTTGTTCATCATAGTGGAAGAATCTATCGTGATTTTTGCTCCCATCTCCCAGTTAGGGTGATTTAAAGCCTGAGCTTTAGTAACGTTCTTCATTTGTTGAAGAGAAAACTCTCTGAAAGGTCCTCCACTGGCAGTAATCACAATCTTCTCGATAGTATCTTGGGATTCACCAATAAGGCATTGAAGCATTGCACTGTGCTCAGAATCGATAGGAATAAGCTTTGACGATGAGTTCTTAAGCGCGTCAAAAATGATCTCGCCACCAACTACCAAAGATTCTTTGTTGGCCAATGCTATTTTCTTCCCGTGTTTGATGGCTTCAAGAGTGGGTGTAAATCCGGCAAAGCCTACCAAACAATTCATTACAGTATCAACATTTGGCAGAGACGCAAGATTTGTTAATTCGTTAAATCCGGCAAATAATTGAGTACCTGTCTGAACACCTTCTTCCAATTTTTTGAATAAACCCTCCTTACAAATAAGCCCGAATTCTGGTTTAAATTCATTTATTTGTTCTATAAGTAATTCAACATTTCTGTTTGCTGAAAGAGCAACGACGTCAAAAATCTCAGGGTGTTGCCGTACGATCTCTAATGCCTGAGTTCCAATCGATCCCGTTGATCCAAGAATAGCCAGTCTTTGTTTCGTCAAAATCTCTTCTTTTTTTGTTGCACACTTAAGTTAAAATATCTCACATCTTAATTCATTCTTTATAAGAATAATTTCATACAGGCAGTTTTCATTTTTTTAAGAGCCTTTTCTTACAACAAAAAGTACTTGCGCTCAGACATATTTCTGGTACTACCGATAAAAAAAATGAAAACCTTTCTTTTTTAGCCATAATGAGACTTTTTCAATTTTAATGTGGATAACTTAGTGGGAAAGTTGTGGGAAAGTAATGCTTTTTTCTGTTGACTAATCTTCAGGGATTGTGCTAATTCACTAGTGAACACAGTCAACGAGGACGCTACGGCAAAATCGTTGATCAGACTGGCAAATCCCGAAGTCTGGTTGTTCAGAACCTTTTCAAACCGAAAAATCTGAATAAATGAGTCCCGGGTATTTTTTTTATGCCCTTCAGTTTTTCCATTTTAAAAATCCAATTCTTTAACTATCTCAAACATTTGCGCATGAGCAAATACGGTTTCTTCCAGCGTAGGTGCATAACCACCGGAAAGTAAAAGTGTTAGTGGAATATTTTTCTGTGTGATTGTCTCAATCACAATTCTGTCTCTTTCTTTCAATCCATTTATCGTTAGAGATAATCTTCCAAAGTGATCTGTTTCTAAAGGGTCTATTCCACCCAAATAAAAAACAAGATCGGGTTTAAAGGAAGCAAAAATCTGATCTAAAGCTGAAATCAATACTTTATTATATTCGGAATCGCCAGTTTTGTCGGGCAACCCCACATCCAAATCAGAGGGAGATTTTATGAAGGGATAGTTTTTTTAGCCATGAATGGAGAACGTAAATACTTCCGGGTCATCCGCAAAAATGTGAGCCGTTCCGTTTCCCTGGTGTACATCACAATCGACTATCAAAACTTTATTTAACCACTTTGCCCTCTTAAGTACTTTGATTGCTACGGCAACATCATTATAAACACAAAATCCTTCTCCATGATCCGGCATAGCATGATGTGTTCCTCCAGCTAAATTCCCGGAAATCCCATCCTGCAGAGCCATAAGTGCAGCATTAATTGTCCCCTGTACGGCATGCCTCGATCTAATGGCAAGGCTTTGGCTCCAAGGCAATCCCATTCTCCTTACTTCTTTTTTGGATAGAATACCTTCCCAGACTGCCAAGGCATACCGATGAGTATGAGTAGTAATTAGACTTGAGATTTCCACCATTGGTGGAGCGATGACATCCTCTTTTCTTATAATTTTATGGTCGGTAAGGTAGGTATATAACCCGCGAAATTTCTTCATCGGGAATATATGCTCATCAGGAATAGTGGCGTAATACTCGGGGCAGTAACTAACTCTCACTTCAGCTTGTTCAGTTTGATAATGCCAACCATCCGCCCACTTTTTTCTTTTTCACGGCGATAAGAGTAAAAAAGGTTTTCATGATCAATAGTACACCTTTCGTCAATTTCGATATGGTTTTCGTCTATTCCTTCTTCCAACAGCTGATCTTTGACTAAACCTTTTAAATCAACATGTGGTTTTTCATACTGTTGTCTGTCCACTAAATGATCAGAGAATTCTTTAGCAACTTCTTCACCTACCTCAAAATTATGTCTGGCTATGCATGGACTCACAAACACTTTTATTTGATCAAGCTCAGCTCCCAACTCCAGCATTTTGTGTATCGTTTTAGGTACAATCTGGTTTACAGCCCCCCTCCATCCGGCATGGGCAGCGCCTATTACTCTATTAATTGAATCTCCAAACAAAATAGCACCACAATCTGCTACCTGAATACCCAGCGCTGTTCCGGGTGTATTCGACACAAAGGCATCGGTTTCAGGATAAATGCCCCCTTTTATAATCACTTTTATATTTGTTTTGTGAATCTGCTCGGCCAAAGCCAAATTTGAAGGTTTCATCCTTAATTCGGATGAGAGAAGGTTTAGATTATGAAGTATTATATCCGGTTTTTCTTTGGAATTGAACCCAACATTTAAACCGGGAATTTGTTGAAGTTCTTCTTTCAGGTGAGCATTCTTCAGGCTGAACCAACTAAATATCCTGGTATTGTTAAGTTTTTCCGGTCTGATGAACTCAATGTGGGAAGATGTCATCCAGTTTCATTTTGATAAGCCCGATTGGAAATTCTTTGCCTGTCCAAAGTTGGAAAGATTTCGCTCCCTGATGAATCAACATGTCGATCCCTTCAATTGGAATTCCGCCAGCGCCTATTGCTTGTTTTAAAAATTTAGTCTCTTTTGGATTGTATACGATGTCGTAACAAAGCTTTCCTTCCAATAATTCTCTTTCGTTATCTTTTATTGGTGAAGCATCAGTATTCGGAATCATCCCCAATGGAGTAGCATTTACAATCAACGAAGCATACTCAGCGTACTCAGTCCATTCGTCATAACTGCATGTAAGAACATCATTAAAGCCCGAGTATCTTTCTGGCCTTCGGGATACCATGACCACTTCCTCAAACCCTGTTTCATTTAATGCATATACAATGGCTTTAGTAGCTCCTCCCGAGCCAAACACAATTGCCCGACTAAGTTCCATATCACCTAAATATTCTTCGAGCGGCACCTGAAATCCGTATGCATCCGTGTTATGCCCAATGAGCTTGCTTTCTTGTTTTATTATCGTGTTAATTGCCCCAATTTCTCTTGCCTGGGGTGTTAACTCATCCACAACTTCCATAAAATTTTCTTTATGCGGAATGGTAATATTCGCTCCAAGAAAATTAGGGGAATTGAAGTGAGCCACCAGTGATGGGATTTCGCTCATTGCTACTGCCACCGCATGATATTCCGCGTCTATTTCGTGTTGTTTTAAAGCGGTATTGTGCATTAGAGGTGAAACGCTGTGGCTAACAGGATTTCCAATTAACAGATAATGTGGAGAATTACTTTTCTCAGACTGCTTGAATTTTGTAAACGTCATAATAATTTTTAGGCAAAAAAAATGCGCATCAAATGATGCGCATTAACAATAAGTAAATAAATAATGTAAAGCTTAAGCTGTTACTTCTTCAGAAACTTCAGTTTGTTCTTCTTTAAAAGTACCAGACTCAGCAAGATCTTTAAACTTCTCCAGATCTTTCACTAATTGAGCGGGTGATTCTTCAATAAAAGTACCTAGTTCTTCAGTAGGATCTCCAAAAAATGTTCGATAATCTAAAGAAAACTCAACTCTGGTTCGCGTACCATTGTCAAGCGGAGTAAAACGAATAGTTCCCGTTTGATTTAGGTTACCATTGATTGTGATCCATGCAAAACGAGTGTTTCGAAGGTTATCGATTAAATTGGTAGTCCAAACAAACTCTTCATTTCCAATGGTAGTTTTATACTCAAAGGTTTGAGAGTTAATTCTTTCTACTGAGTCGATACGCTCTAAAAACTTTGGGAAGTCAACTGGGTTACTAAGTAGCTCGTAAACTTTAGCTAGAGGCAAATCAATCTCGATTCTTTCGTGCGCCATAATAGAATTTAGGATGTTATAATCGTTGGAATTTAACTGTGATGAACCAGTTTTCTTGGAAACAGGAAGGATTCATCCATATTGTTCTAAAATACGGATAATATGATTAAGCCTCAATGATCATAGCAGATAAAAAATAAAATCTTTTTATTATATCGAAAAGTGTGCCACATCAAATTTAGATAGGCAGACTTTTTAGAATATTTTCCTGAACCTCATTGACAGTTTGAGAGGCATCTATCACTATAAAGCGCTCTTCCTTTTCTGCTAACTCATCAAATCCTTTTATTACACTATCAAAAAATTCGTCTCCTGATCTTTCCATTCTATCTTTGCTGAGGTGAGCTCTTCTCATATTTGATTCTTCCAGTGAAAGTCTTAGATAAAAGGTAAAATCCGGCGATCTTCCATGTGAAGCTATGGTATTAATCTGATTAATCTGATCAATGGGAAGACTTTTTCTTCCATACCCCTGATACGCAGTAGTAGAATCATAAAACCGATCCAGTATTACAATTTCTCCCTTTTCTAATGCAGGAAGTACCTCTTCTGCCATTAATTGAGAACGAGCAGATGAAAACATAAGAAGCTCCGTCACCGAATCAACTTCGAAATTAGTGCTAAGCAACAGCTCTCTTATTTCTTCTGAAATTTGCGTTCCCCCAGGCTCACGGAATACACGAACGGTGTTACCTAAAGAAATTAATTTGTCCTTTAATAAAGAGATTTGTGTGGACTTCCCACTCCCATCAATCCCTTCAAATGTTATAAGCATGTAAGCCGGATGAATTAAAAATCGAAATCATCCATAAGTTCGACAGGCTCTTTCGGCATTGCAAGTGATAATCCAAAATATATTAACAAACTTGCACCATAGCCCATGAAGAAGGCGGCAACAAAAATAAAGCGAACTACTGTGGAACTGATTCCAAAATATTTGGCTAATCCTCCACAAACCCCTGCCCATTTTTTATCTGAACGGGATTTCATTAGGCGCTTTGAGCGATATCCATAGGAACCCATCGCAAAATCTTCGAAGTTTGTAGAACCGCTGCTAGATGTGAAGTCAGAATCCAGGTCGTTTCGCAAACTGCTTCTTGTTCTGGACCCTGTGAATTCCGATCCATGAACATCATCCATTCTTTTTTTTGCTGAAGCGGCTTTGGCTCTTTTTCTTTTTCTCTCTTGTCTTGATGCTCTTTTTTCCCTCTTTCTGTCGCCTACAAAAAAGCCAAATCCAATAAGTGTTACTAATGCTCCACCTATCAGAGGCATAGAAGAAATAGCTCCTTCAAGAAATGCATCTAAGCCTTCACCAAATGAGAGCCCTATCCACTGCAATAAAAATGAAACTCCGAGAAAAAGCATTACCATACCTGATATGGTTGCAAAGTTCCAAATGCCCTTTCCTTCTTCTTTAGGTTCTTCTTTAAGAAAATTCTGCATCGTATTCTGAAGTTCAAAATCTTCAAACTCAAGAGATGCGGTTCCGGTTTTGGATGCCGTTTTTCGTCTAATATTTTCAGCCATTTTTTATTTCCTCCGCAATGTTGCTACGAAGGTATTAAGTGATTGTTACGAGTAGTAAACCCCTTTTTCTGAAATTAACCCTTTTAGTTTTTGATCAAAAGAATTGACAGGGATTTTTTCCATAATAAACTCTTCAAAAAGTACTCCAAACGAGAGAGCGGGAATTGTAGATAAAAACCGATCATAAAATCCCTTTCCGTAGCCTAATCTGTTCCCTGCTCGATCGGCTGCTAGTAAAGGAACCAATACCAAATCAATCTCATCAACATTAATTGGTTTAGGTTCCAAAGGTTCTAATACACCCCATTTGTTTGGTTTAAGTTCATCAAATGAACTTAATATTGAATGAGATAGTGTTCCATCTTTGAAATTTGTTACTGGTACAACCAATGTTTTATCCTGATCCAATAAATCCTTTACTAAACTATGAGTATCAACTTCAAAACGATCGTTCATTGAGATAAAGCAGTGAACCGTATCTGAAGTTTCTAATTCCCGACTGGATAAAATCACGTCCTTAATTAACTGGCTCTTTGCCCTCCATTCCTCTTTAGGAAGTGATTGCCTTTTAGCTATCATCTCTTTTCTGAGCAAAGACTTCTGTTCAGAAATTGAATCCATTACAAGATTACAATGTGATGAATGGTGAGATCCAGCTCGTCTTTTTCAAAATCATTGAGGAGATTCTGCCAGATATCAAGTCCGTATTTATTCATAAAATAAACCGGACTTACAGAACGCTCTTGCAATCCATTTGGGAACAATTGAGATTTTATTTTTGAAATACGATTCAGCTGGGTCTGTTCCTGTTGTTTGATAGACCGATAAACTTTCCCTTTTAGTTTATCAATTTCGTTAGAGAACCCTGCTACAACTTTACCTGCTGTTCCCTCCAATGTTGGGTCTATACTTTTGATAAATGTATTTGGTTTTTCTGCTACCTCATTGATAGATTGCTTCCAATCACCAAAGACTCCCTCAATATCTTTTGAGTTGGTTTGATCAACATAAGCAGCTTCTAAGTCTTCTATGCGCTGATTGTAACTGCACATCGCAAATGGGAGTTTTTCCATAATCCGTTCAATGCCACTTTCAATAAGAGAGACACTGAGGCGAGGAAAAATAACAGGCATTTCGAGATCAAAGAATGGATACAAGTCTTTCATTTGACCATAATAGGCCAGCTCTCCAGGACCTGCTACATAACCGATCGTTGGAAGCAATACATCCTGTAAAATAGGTCGTAAAAAAACATTTGGTGAAAAATTCTGAGGATTTGCTTCAATCATGGTAAGCAGTTTTTCATCGCTCACGTCTAACTCTCCCGCCTTCCAATTACCATTCGAACGTTCAAGTTTTAGCCTGCCTGCTTTTGCATCTATATAAAAGAGATTGGAATCGCCCACAATAACCTGTCGGTGAAAATTTTTCTCAAGCCCGGCACTTTTATTCTCAAGTGCATCAAAGATATCATCAGCTGCTGTAACGGAAGTCTTAAAAACCTCTTTGCTAAGTTCTTTTATGGACTCAAAATTGCTCCCCACAATCAATAGTCCTTCCTCAGCAAACCAGAAGTTCATCAGCTGAGCAAAAGCCTGAACATGTGTTTTTCCAGGCTGATAAAATTCACTTAAAGAGTTAAATAATTTTTCGGAAAAATCGGTGTCTGGTAATCCATTTCTTACCAAAGCCTCAAATTTCTTAATCGTATCTTTGATCCCCTGAATAGAGACCGGTTGTCCATTTCCTTCATCATCCAGTCCGATTTTCCTGAATTCGTCGTAATCAGGAACTCCAACCGAAGCAATCTCTTCAAAATCATGATCTTCATCGGCAAGCCAGAAAACAGGTACTACCGGCTTATTAAGAATCTTCTCCCATTTTCGCGCAAGAAGAATTGTTGTAATAGTTTTATATACTGTGAAAAGCGGACCTCCATACACGCCCAGCTGTTGGCCGGTTACAAAAACCAGAGTTTCTTTTTTCGAAAATTTATCAATCTGTATTTGTTGGGAATCAGCGATATCCAAATATTGATGATATTCTTTCAGCGCTTTAACAAAGGGCTCTTTTGATTCAGGTTGGTTAATACTTTCTGCTTTTTCTCTTACCTGATTTTCATCAAAGGGATTAGCTGAGTAAAAATCTTTGAGTGTAGAATAGTCAGCTGTATACGTATTAAATAATGTTGAAAACGGAAGTTGTTTGAATGAACAATGATTTTCGCTCACAGGTTAGCCCTTCATTTTTTGGATTTGATCGCGGAGCTTGGCCGCTTTTTCATAATTTTCAGTTTCTACTGCTGTATGCAATTCCTGCTCAAGCTTTTCCAGTTTTGATAATTCCTTATCACCCGTAGAATCTGTTGACTTTGAAGATTTAACCGAAGAAGTTGACTCCGTATCAGTTACAATTCCGGCTTCTTTAAGAACATTTTCAGTAGTATAAATTGAACATCCGAACCGAACTGCCAGCGCTATAGCATCACTGGGTCTGGCATCAATTTCATACAATTGCTCCCCCCTTTCAAATATAATTCGCGCATAGAAGGTTCCTTCGGCAAGATCATTTATCGTCACTTCTTTTATTGTAGCTTCGAAATTCAAAACTACATTTTTAACCAGATCATGTGTCATCGGGCGGGGCGGTTTTATGTTCTCCAATTCTAATGCAATTGCCTGTGCCTCTGAAGAGCCTATTATAATCGGAAGCCTGCGAGAGCCTTTAGCTTCAGATAAAATTAACGCATAAGCACCGCCACTACTTGGACTCGTTGAGAGCCCCAGAATTTCCATTAATATTTTGCTCAATCCAGTTCCTGATTTGCATTAATAGTTACTTTAAATGTAATGAAATTTCTTCAAGTCTTAAACCAGAACAGACTTTGTTAACTGCCCGTTCTTTCATTTTCCTCTTCCTGATGTGAGTCGTTATCGCATTAACTGCCTAACCCAAACATGTTATATGCGCACTCTTATTTGAATACTATCATAAGCACAGACTTAATCAAAAAACTAATGAGGCAGACATGAAAACATCAAATATATTCATCGCATTATTTATAGGACTATTAACCGCTTCATGTGTTGGCCCAACCGGACCGCAAGGTCCCGCCGGAAGCGAAGTTTACTCTGCCACCATTGAAATTGATTCAGATGTAGATTTTGGAGTGGTAGATGAGTTTGTCTCAGTAGCATCGTATGGATGGAATATTCTTGATGTTTCAACTGTAGATGATGGATTGGTATTAGGATACATCAACTTTGCGGGTACCACCTCATGGCACGCTCTCCCCTTAAGTACTCCTTTCGAGAACGATTTAGTTGTGCTACGCTACTCGTTCGATATCGATAATTTTGACCTTATTGTAGAAGGCGAAATCGCAGATAATAATGAAGCCAATGAAAACTTATTTGACGGCGATGTTCTTCGAATAGTAGCTATACCACCTACTTTATTGGCAAAGGGTAAAGGTCTTGATTACAGGAATTACGAAGCTGTTGTAAAAGCTTACAATCTCAATTTTGAAGACTAATTTTATACCCATAGATGATCAAAAAGAGTCGTGATTAGTATCGCGGCTCTTTTTTTATTTCACGAGAGTAAATTGTTTGCTAAACTTTGGGATGATTAACGATCCTAAACAAATTGTAACTCCTTTCGCATTCGAGGTTCATCCCGATTTACTGGGTTTGCCTCTTGCAAGTCCCCGAAGAAGGTTGTTTGCCTTGCTTCTTGACTTGCTGATTGCGTCTATTCTTACCGCTCTCGGAGCTTTTTTCCTTGCAACAGCAGCAAGTATTCTCTTTTTCTGGCTTGCCATTCGTACTCGCGGCGCTATTTGGTGGAAAAATATTTTCAGATATGGTGCAGCTGCATTCGTATCCATTCTTGTATTTGCACTTACACTGAACGTTACTAAGGATGAAGAGGACTTTAATCCCGGAGTAGTAACTTTTAATACTCCCGATGGCGAAGTTGTACAGGGATCAACTGGTAATGTTGACTGGAGCTCACTTGCAAATCAGGTAAGTCAGCTCAGCAGCAGAGATTCATTAGATATTGAAGAGCAATTAGAAGGAATAGCGCTTGATCTAGAAAATCAACTAAAAGGAGTTTCTGAAAACCCTGATGAATTGCCTTCAGAGCTTTTTGAAGATGATTTTATTCTTAACCTCAGAAGCCTTGGCTTTGCAATTAGCAGAAATGATACATTTGCCATCGATAGTCTTCGCACTCAAATGGCACCTGTTTTTGCCTACGTCGAGCTTACAGAAAAGGATTCTCAAATAGAACGACTAGATAGCCGGGTTGATAAACTTGAAGAGGACAACGAGGAATTAAGTAAACAGGTTGAAAACCCAAGTTTTTTAAGAAGCCTGAAAGCAACCGCAGAGGACTTTGGTTTAAGTGTTGGATGGATCGGCGTTTATTTTGTGTTATGTACGGCCTTCTTCAGGGGACAAACAATTGGAAAAAGAATACTTAGTCTTCGAGTTGTTCGTCTCAACAACAAACCAATAGGTCTGCTCTACTCTTTCGAGCGGTTTGGTGGATATGCAGCGGGAATTGCAACGGGATTACTTGGATTTGCTCAGATTTACTGGGATGCTAATCGTCAGGCAATACATGATAAAATTGCGGCAACCGTCGTACTTGATACCAGGAAGAAAACCATTCAAAAGTATGAAGAACTCCGTAAAGAGATTCTGAGTGATGAAAACCTACTTGAGGATTAAACTATGAGTGCAATCAATCTAAAAAAGAAATTTGAGCTATTTGATGAACTTTGGAATCCGAAAATCATCGCAGAAGCGAATGGACAGTTAGTAAAGTTGGCTAAGCTGAAAGGTGAATTTGTGTGGCATAATCATGCTGCTGAAGACGAGCTTTTCTGTATAGTAAAAGGCGAGTTGCTTTTAAAATTTAAAGACCGGGAAGTCCTTTTATCTGAAGGTGAATTATATGTAGTTCCAAAAGGTGAAGATCACCTCCCCGTAGCCAAAGAAGAATGTTGGGTAATGCTTATAGAGCCTAAAGGAACGAAGCATACAGGAGAAGTTAATTTCGAAGGGACTGTAGAGGAAGAGAAACAGGGTTGGATTTAGAATTACTAAACCGGGTTCACATCCCCACCCTGCGCTGTAAGCAAAATCTCATCAGCTACGCTTCTAGGGCTTAACTCAGAAAGAGAAACAATCAACCGGCCCACATCTTCCGGGTCAATCAAGTCACTGGGATCTACATTCACATCTTTCCACGAAGTAGAATAGGTTTGCCCAAGATTGATGGCGGTAACTGCTATTTTTGTTTTCATTAATTCTTTACGAAGCGAGCGCGTATAGCCTAATGTAGCATGTTTGCTTGCAGCATAGGCTCCGCTTTCTCCATACCCTTTCAGGGAGGCCTCAGAGCAAATATTCACAACCAACGCTCTGTCTTTTTTGTGGAGCTCTGGCAACACTTTGTTAGTGATATTAAACGCTCCCAACGCATTAACCCGGAATTGATGCTCAAATTCCTGGGCGGATGTATCCTTAAGTTTATTGAATAAGAATGACCCTGCATTATTGACTAAAATTCCAGGATTACAGGCTTCGAAATCAACTTCTGATAACCTGTCTTCATCAAGCAAGTCAGCTACTATGACGCTCACTTTTTGAGCTCCCTCAGCCAAACACTCTTCTTTAGCCTGATTGAGTTCTTTTTCATTTCGGGCAAGCAACACGATAGGCCGATCCGTTTTGCGGGCAAATACCTTGGCAATTGAAAGCCCGATTCCTTTGCTCCCTCCTGTTACAATCACTGAAGAATCCGAAAAACTCACTATGGCACCTGTAAATATTTATGGGTTTGAAGACTAATTCCCCATTCCGGATGTTCCTTAACATAATCAACAATCAGAGGCATGGATGCAGGAGTATCCCACTCCGGTTGTAACAAGAGTTGCGTAGAATCAGGACATTTAGCTGCATTTTCTTCTGCCCACGCTAGATCTTTTTTAGTGAGCACGACCACTTTGAGTTCGTCTACATAAGGGAAAACCTCGTCCAGGGGCTTTTTAAATCTCTTTGGAGAAAGTGTTATCCAGTCAAAATTCCCGGAAAGCAGAGATGAACCACTGGTTTCAATATGAGTTTTCACCCCAATCATTTTGATGGAATTAGTGAGGGCATCAAGATCGTGCAATAAAGGTTCGCCACCTGTAATAACGGCTATCGGGGCTCTGCTTTCTTTCACCTTTTCAACCAATTCTTTCACTTTCATTCGGGGATGCTTTTCTTCGTCCCAGCTGTCCTTCACATCGCACCACCAGCATTGTACATCGCAACCACCCGTTCTTATGAAATAGGCAGCTCTGCCTGTATGCGCTCCTTCCCCCTGAATAGTGTAAAAATGTTCCATAATCGGGTATTCGGCATCCTGATATTCTTTAGGATGTGTAAGCACTTCTGAATCGATATGTTTAAGAGAGTTATACATTTTGGTCAGTATATTCCACCCAGCAGGTATCTGTCTCCCAGACCGTTACAGTAAGATCAATTCCTTCAGGAATTCGTCGTTTGGTTTCCTGATGAATGTATTCTGCAATACGCTCAGCTGTTGTATTAACAGACATCAGCTCATTCAGATTTCCGTGATCAAATCCTCCTTTTTCTGAGTCTTTTGCAGCCCATTTCAATTCCTTAAAATCACAGACCATATCATCAGTATCTAAATAGGCCGAGGGATTTAGTTTGTGTGATTTAGCGGTCATTTTCACTTTGTAAGAATGTCCATGCATTCTCCCACACTTCCCATCATATCCTTCAATAAAATGAGCCGCGTCAAATTTAAATTCTGTATGTAAAATCCAGGTTGGCATTAAGTAATATCCGTTCGCATTCAAAAAAAATCCCCACTCGTCGAAACGAATGAGGACTTAAAAATACGGCTTTTTTTATCAAAAATTAACTACCTCGTTTAATGGTGCAACCCAACGATTTAGTTTTCGGGCGACTTAATTCCTGACCGGAAATCAATTGGTCTATCGCATCTTTGACGTAATAATCTTTAACCGAAGCTGCATCATTCGCGTTGTCATCGATCGCACCAACATAAACGAGTGTCATATCTCCATTAAACAGAAATACATGTGGAGTTCTGGAAGCCCCAAAAGCATCTGCAACTAAATGATCTTTATCGAGCACATAAGGGAAATCATATCCGGCTTTACGAGCATGTTTGATCATATCGTCCATTCCATCTCCACGATCTCTGTAATTTTCGTTTGAATTGAGAGCGACCAAACCAATCTTATTAGTTCTGATCATTTGTGAGATATCTGTGTACCGATCTTGCAGGCGCATTACCCAGGGGCATGTATTAGAGGAAAAAATCACAAGTAAACCATTCTCCTGAGCGATTTCGTCCAAACTCAGGCTTCGCCCCGAAACATCTTGCATTTTATGATCGATCATTGGCGCTTTTGCTCCAATTGACAAGCCTTGGGACTGAAACGCATAAACTTCTACGTATGAGATTACAAATACAATGGAAAAAAAAGCTTGCAGTACTTTAATAATTCGACTTTTCATCTCCGGTTTTATACTAATTCGGGTTCATTATTACTTAAGATACATCCAATTCAAAAGGATTCCAGAAATGTTTATCCATATTAACCGTGTATTCTTCTTTAAATTCAACCCCTTCCTGCTCTAAACGCTCCCGCATGATGTCGCCTTCAAAATGGGCACGGCCGGTAAGCTGACCTAACCGGTTCAACACTCTGTGGGCTGGAATTTCAAAACCCAATTCTGCGCTAACATAGTTGTTCATTGCGTAGCCAACCATTCTCGCGCCCGACTCAACCCCAAGATACTTCGAAATCGCTCCGTAGCTCGTAACCTTTCCCGAAGGTATTTGAGCAACCACATCATACACTCGGCGATAAAAATCGTTAGGCTTCTTTTTGATCATTTTAACACATCGTACAGTCTGAATTTTATGGTACTGTCTTTTAAGTCATTGCTTATCAATTCGAGAGTAAGTAAGCCAAGTTTCTTATACATTTCCAGCAGCTCAGGCTTGTTTCGCAACAATTTAACATGTCTTTGAACAGTTTGTATGTCTCCCCTTGCAATAGGGCCGGTGAGTGCCTCAGTTGGACTCAAATTCCCTAAATTTTCCATTGATGAGCTCATCAGAGGAAGAAAAGCATCTAACAGAGTTCGTTCCGGTATATTTTCTGAAGTAGAGATTCTTAGTGAAAGATCCGCTAAAGTAACCAGGTAGTTAGAAGCCATCACAGCCGAAATGTGGAGTAATTCCTTTTCTTTGGGAGAAACCCGGATTGATTTAGCTCCGATATTACGTGCCAATTCCTCCAGCAAAGGTAGTACAGATTCTTCACCTTCTATATCGAAATAAATATCTTTAAAAGATTCCGTTTCAGGAGAAACAGCCATCAGAGGATGAAAACAAGCTATTCCTGCTCCTTCTCCCTTTAACTCGTCCAATATTGATGAAGCAAAAGCTCCTGAACAATGGACAAACACTTTCCCCATTAACTCTTTTCCCGATGAAGCAATATTCGAAGCTACTTTCCGGATTTCTGAATCCGGGGTAGTGATAAAAGTGATGTCATTGAATTCAGTAAGAGAATCGCTCTTACCATAAATTTGCCCAATTTGATATCCGGCTTTAAACAGAGCAGTTCTTAGGGCATTTCCAAGCCTTCCCTGACCAATAATTGAAATATTTGGTAACTTCATACTTTTAATAGGCTATGGAAATGCAATGGTTCAGTGCATTAAAGCAAATTCCCTGTAATTCTTCTTTTTGGCTGATGGTGATAGAAAAACGTCCATCCCCGGACTTGCTCAATTCAAGTTCTTTAAGATTTGTTCTGAGCCCGGTACCCAGACTCTTAACTGCAGATTCTTTCATGGTCCAAAGAGGTATCGGGTCTTCCTCACCATATACCTCCCACTCATTCTCACTTAGAATCCGCTTTACAATGGATGGATTCACCTTTCGATTGAGTGTTTCTGCATCTAACCCAATATCCAGTGATTCAGAAACTGCGCACAAAACCAAATCCTGAGAATGCGAAAAGCTAACAAATTTTCTTCCTTTGGACGTTTTGATGTAAGGCTTTCCGGTTTTCTCTTTTTTAAGTTTGATGGAATTAGTATCCCAACTCAGCTCCTCAATCAACTTCCAGAAAAGATGCCTTGCAGTTAAAAACTCCCCTTTGCGTTGCTCATTCGTAAAGTTAGCGAGTATTTCAGCTTCATCTTCAGAAAGAATCACCCGATCGAGATTATAGTCAACTTCACTCCAGCCCAAAACAATTTCTTTGGGGAAGTTCGGAATTTGTGAAGTATCTAAACGGTTCAAGCTCTTGGAATAAAGGTTCAGGTTAATGCCACAATTTTCTGCACAATTCGGTATTTTGCAACCTTTGATTCGCGCTAAAACTTGAAACCAAATTTATCTATGTCGAACCAGGAAACTTCGCTCTCCGAACAGGAAGAAATTAGACGAGAGAAACTTACACAACTTAATGAACTTGGAGTAAATCCGTACCCCTATTCTTTTGAAGTTACCCACACCAGTAAATCCATTAAAAATGAGCCGGGATTAATCAGGGATGAAGAATCTAATCCTGACACAGAGACCGTTTCTATTGCCGGACGAGTAATGACCCGCCGAATTATGGGTAAAGCAGCTTTCTTCAATTTGCAGGATTCTGAGGGAACCATTCAGGTGTATATTCGTCGTGATGATGTGGGTGTAGAAGAGTACAATACCGTATTCAAAAAACTGGTAGACATTGGTGATATAGTCGGAATTAAAGGCTTTGTATTCAGAACCAGAACCGGTGAGACCACTGTGCATGCGGAGCATTTTGAGTTTCTAACCAAAACTATACGTCCAATTCCGATCCCAAAAGAAGTAGAAAATGAAGATGGTGAAAAAGTAATTTTTGACGCGTTTGCTGATAAAGAACTTCGCTACCGGCAGCGTTATGTAGATTTGATTGTGAATCCGGATGTGAAAGAAACTTTCATAAAAAGAACCCAAATGGTTCAGACCATGCGCAACTTTATGAATGAGCGTGGTTACCTTGAAGTGGAGACTCCTATCCTTCAACCTATCTATGGCGGAGCGACTGCACGTCCGTTTATCACGCACCATAACACACTTGATATGGATTTGTACCTGCGTGTAGCTAATGAGTTGTACCTCAAGCGGTTAATTGTGGGTGGGTTTGATGGGGTGTATGAGTTTTCAAAGGATTTCAGGAACGAAGGATTGTCCCGTTTTCATAATCCGGAATTCACCCAAGTTGAGCTGTACGTAGCGTACAAAGACTACAACTGGATGATGGAATTCACTGAAAAGATGATCGAGAAAGTTGCTCTGGAATTACATGGTTCTACCAAAGTTAAGGTCGGTGAACATGAGATTGAGTTCAAAGCTCCGTGGCCTCGTGTACCGATGTTTGAAGCAATCGAAAAAGAAACCGGGCATGATTTATACGGAAAAAATCTCGAAGAACTGAAAGCAGTAGCCAAAGAGCTTCATATTCAGATTGATGAAAGTTTTGGATCCGGTAAAATTATTGATGAAATCTTTGGTGAGTTTGTCGAGCCAAAATTAATTCAACCTACTTTCATCACCGATTATCCGGTTGAAATGAGCCCACTCACTAAAAAACACCGTTCCAAAGAAGGATTGGTTGAACGTTTTGAGTGTATCTGTAACGGTAAGGAAATTGCTAATGCTTATACAGAGTTAAATGACCCTATCGACCAGCGGGAACGCCTGGAAGATCAAGCCAAACTCCGTGCTGGTGGTGATGACGAAGCCATGACTATTGATGAGGACTTCATACGTGCACTTGAATTTGGGATGCCTCCTACTGCCGGAATTGGAATAGGAATTGATCGCTTAAGCATGATTATGACTGATTCTGAATCGATCAGAGATGTCTTGTTCTTTCCTCAAATGAAAGCAGAATAACAATATCCCATATTTAACACTCGGGTAACACTTTTCAATCTTTGTTACTTGAATGTTGCTTGTTGAATGTTGAATATTGATCTATGAAATTCGAAACCTATTTAGCATTTCGTTACTTCAAAGGCACCCGTAAAGGTGCCCGGTTTTTATCATTTATAAAAGCTATGAGCATTACCGGAGTGGCTATTGGTTCTGCCGGATTACTGATTGCACTTTCTATCGTACATGGTTTTAAATCAACTATTAATGATAAAGTTCTGGGATTTGCTCCTCATGTGTTGATCACCAACTACACCGATGCTCCCCTCTATCGCGCTGACACATTGATGACCTACCTGGATCAATTCGATGAAATTGAGTCGAAGCAGGTTATTAATCAGGGACAGGTGATGATTCAGACTAAAGATGGAGTCACAGGAACTGAACTACGAGGTGTTGATAGAAATACAGATGTTTCAAATCTTACTGAATATGTTGTTGAAGGAGAATATAACCTTGGCAATAAAGAAAACGGCTATCCGGGAATCGTAATTGGTTCTAAACTAGCCCAAACTATTCAGGCAGAAATTGGGAGCATTATTACCGTCTACACCATTTCAGGAACTCCCAGCCTGGCCAACTCCCCTGAAATTCAACAATTTGAGCTTACCGGAATTTTCCGAACCGGTATTGACTTCTTTGATGGCATTTACGCTGTTTCTGCTAAAGAATACACTGACAAGCTATTTGGAATAGAGCCAACTCAAGGACAAGGAATTGAAATCAAACTAAAAGATTCTGGCGAAATCCTCGCGTTTGACAAAAAACTTGATGACGCACTCCCCTTTCCATACTACAAACAAACGATTCAGGCTCGCTATGGGAATATATTTGCCTGGGTTGAACTTCAGGAGCAAATGATTCCACTAGTTATCAGCGTCATGATTATCGTTGCTGCCTTTAACCTGATTGGTACCATTTTAATGATGGTTCTGGAACGAACCAAAGACATCGGTATCCTGAAAACCATTGGTAGCAAATCTTCTATTATTCGTAAAATTTTTTTATTGGAGGGACTGATGGTAGCAACCATTGGTTTGATGATCGGAATAGCTATTTCCCTCCTGTTTGCATGGCTACAAATCAATTATCAAATCATTCCTCTTTCTGAGGAGAACTATTATATGAGCTATGCGCCCGTTGAACCCCATTTTCTGGATTTTATAATCACTTCAGTTGTCACAATTGTACTGTGTGCTCTTGCCTCATGGCTCCCAGCCAGAATTGCCGCGAAAACCGATCCCTTGAAAGTGATTTCTTATGGGAGATAATTACCCAGATGGGTTATTCTTCAGGATCAATTAATTTCCGTGCAATCCCCTTTGAAACCGCTTCAGTTCTACTATGAACTGCCAGTTTCTGGTAGATATTCCGGATATGATGCCTCACTCCATCCACAGAAAGAAATATGGTTTTTCCTATAGCTGCATACGATTTACCGGTGGCTAATTCCTGCAGTATCTGAAGTTCACGTTCACTGAGTTGTTCGTCCTCACTGATTGCAGGAGCATGCAATGTTTTTAAAATTTTGCGGGCGATATTTGGGGTTATGGGAGATCCTCCGGAAAAAGCATCTTTGACCGCTGCCACCATCTCATCGGGTGTTACTTTTTTCATCAGATATCCAACTGCACCGGCTTTAATTGCATTAAACACGTTATCATCATCATCAAATACTGTGGCCATAATAACATGCATTGCAGGGAATTGCTTTCGGACAAGTTGAACTCCTTCAATACCGGACATTCCGGGCAGTCCGATATCCATAATTACCACTTCTGCTTTTTTAAATTCTGAGGAGGCAAAAGCTTCTTCACAGCTTCCATAACTACCTACCACACATAAACCTGGATCATAATCAATAAAGGTTTCCCAGCCCTCTCTCATGTACTTATTGTCTTCAATAATAACTACTTTAATCAATGACTTACTCCGTATTATTTTCTGATCTATAGCTGCATAACCGTCAGTATAAGTAAATAGCATAATTGTTGGATTTAAATAATTCAGTTCCGGTCAAAGAACTGAATAGGTCTCTATGTTGTATAGATTATTAACTAGAAGGACAATCATAGAGTACCTGAAATCCAACAAATAAGGTCTGCATGACCATGTGGTATTTACAAAGGTAATTCCATTCTCCAACGAGTTCCAAAGTCTTCTTCCGAATGTATTTTGATTACCGCCCCAATTTTAGCAGCCCTTTTCCGGATGTTTCTTATTCCGTTTCCGTCTTTAATTTCATCCAGATCAAAGCCATTGCCATTATCCTGAACGATTAGTTTCAGCATTCCATTTTCGATATCCATAATTACATCTAAGCGGGAAGCTGCCGAATGCCGGACTGCGTTGGTTATCATTTCTTTGTAAATCATCCACAGGTGTTGACGCACTTCCATGCTGAGTTTGCCCGGGACATGTTCGGTGATATTCAAGCTGTATTCGAGCTCCTTACTTTCCAAAAGATCGGATGCAAAACGCCTGCATTTCGACAAAAACAATTCCCAGCTATCATTCTCGGGATTGATGGACCAAACGATATCGGTGATTTTCTCTTTGGCATCCCCTGCGCTTTCGCTGATTAGTGAAACAAAGTGAGCTGCTTTTGACTGGTCTTTATCTCTTTTAATTGCTTCCGCAAAATAACTGATTCCGGTAAGCGTAGCACTCACTTCATCATGAAGGTCACTTGCAATTTTATTACGCATCCGCTCTACTTTCAGTAATTGATTTACCCTTACTTTGTACCCGGTATACAACAACCCCGAAAAGCTGATAAAATACAACATATACGCCCACCAGGTTCGGTACCAAGGAGGTAAAATGGTGAAAGCTATTTGGTCGGGTCTTCCATCCACTTCAAACACATTCTTACTTCGAACTTTGAAAATGTATTCTCCTTCAGGAATATTGGTGTAGTCTTTTTGCGTCTCCAGCGACCATTCACTCCATTTATTATCAAAGCCTTCCAGTTTGTATGAATAGGTATTTCTTGTTTCATCGATATAGCTGGCAGCCGCATAATTAAACCGAACTTCGTTGTCTTTATACGGAAATATGATAGGCTTAACAGGCTCCCCAAATCCGCCATAAATGAGTGAATCGCGATTTACATAAATATCAGTAATATTAGTTTTGAAATCGGTTTTGTATTCCCAAACTAAATTTGAAATACGCTTCACTTCTCTTGGTGAAACCACCCAAAATCCGGATGAAGTCATATTGACATCGAGTGGAGGTGCATCTTTGGAAAGGATAGAGTATAAAGAATCAGCAGATATCCATTTCTTATCTTTCTTAATAAAAAGCCTGTCCTTCAGATTATTTCGAAACCAAAGTGTATCATCACTAATCTGATGAAATAAATGTACTTGCTTATTTACTAATGTTTGATCGTTGAACGATTTGTCTTTAGTTATTGAATTAGAAGCCTCTTCATAACTATATAACCCCACATCTGTACCTATTCTTACGATATCGTTTATTAGCCCGATAAAATTAATAGTGGTTGACTCAGGAATTTCATTAATCCGAATTATCTTTTCACTGAAATCCCGTGGACTAAGTATCCTTATTCCACTATTTCTATCTATAATCCATAAGTAACCTTTATTATAGCTTATTCTAAAAAAATTGCCTTTTACACCAGTAGAATTAGTCCGACCATTCACATCTATATAGAATAACTCACTTCCATCTGTATAGTACACTTCATCATCTACAACCGTTAAATAAAGTGCATTATTAGTATTTAGTTTTTGTATCTCTTTTTCTTTGATTAGTTGAACTCCTTCAGAGCTACTGATCCATAATCCTCTTTTAGTTGAAAAAAGCTCGCTAATTGAATTGTTAAGGATTCTTGAAAATGAAGATTTCCAATTCAATGGATAATCAGTAGCAAAAAGACCATTCTGTGTACCTATATAAATTTTATTATTGTAGAAATTTATAGAACTAGTACTACCAAAAATTCCACTACTTCTATCAAAGTATCTAACTGGCAAACTAATATTTAGTCTATTTATCCCATTTAAAGTAGCCACCCAAAGTTGACTTGAGTTGTCAATCATGAGTCCTAGAACCATATTATTTCTTAATTGATAACCAGAGGTTATCTCCTCCTCAAGGTCGAATTTCTCAATAACCTTACCCTCGTTATCAATGATTATAACACCACTATTTAAAGTAGCAACAGCAATCCTATTTTCTAAAATTCTCTCAGCTCGAAACGGAGTTGCTGTTTGTATTAAAGGATCAATTTCATTTTCAATCTTCGTAATTTCTCCATCCTGAAATAAAAAAAACCCATTATTTCTACTTGCAATAAATGCTCCACCTTGTATCTCGAGAAAAGCATAAATATAGTCTTCTGAAAAAAGTTGAGTTCTATCAATAAGTATGAAATTATCCTGATTAAAGTAGTAAAGTCCACCATCAAGCCTCTTAGTGATAATCTGATCCTTGAAAGCAAATGACCTACCTAATTCGAACTTACTTCTCAAGTATCTGACAGAAATATTATCCCATATAAAAAACCCATTCAGAGAAGTAAAATATATATTCCCATGTACTTCATGAATATCGTAGATATCTCCAATTAATATAGTATCTGGCACAAATGAGGATAGCTCTTGGAATCTAAAACGATTTAATGAATCAGAATCCAAATACCCAAATGAGCTTTCGCTTCCATAATAAATCCTGCCATCGCTCCCCTCGAATAATCTATGTACATGTTTGGATTCTTCACCATGCTTAGTTTCCCACCTTACTCCATCAAAACGTAGAATACCACTCCCATGAGCAACATATATGATTCCACTGCTATCCTGAGCTAAGTCCCAAGCTTGTTGGAAAGCGTCAAATTCTGATATATCATACTCTTTATTAACAGGAAAGCCCTGTGCAAAAAGATGCACAGGGCTAAAGAAAATAAATACCAGATAAATTATAGCTTTAAAAAACCTTCTAACCGCCATCACCACCGCCTGGAGGGTGTTTAATATTCGGGTCAACATCACTCAATATTTTCTTTAATTCACCATTAACGTCTATCTCCGAGTTGGTTTCAATAACTTTTAATCCCTCATTGAGCTTATTCTTAACCAACCCAAGCTCATAATGAATTTCAGCATAATATTTAGAATTCTGCTCATAACATGCAAAATGGTGAGGGATTTTACCTCCTTTAAGAATACTTAGTGGTCCCGGGATTCTGGTACCTGCTAGTGCTAACTTAACACCTCTAATCCCATCTTTCTCTGGCACCTGCCCCATCTCAAATAAGATCATAAAAGATTTTGTAATCGAATCATCTTGTTCAAAAGGAGAATATTCTAATGTTTTTCCTGCTTCAATCCTAGATTCTCTTTTCCCTTCATTCATACAAGCCTTTCTCTTCGGTTTTTGATCAATAATAACAAAGACTTCTATTGGTATGGATAGGTTGTTTGTAATTTGTGACATACTTTAAATTTTTATTATAAGTTTAAAGCCCGGCAGACGTCCCCATACTTCCCTAATGTCTTTTAGCCTTTTCGAAGTAAAATTATTACCACCTAAAATGCAAACTGAGTATTTATAGTAATGTTTTGGTAAAACTCAGTGATATCAGGCGTTGGACCAAGGTGGTTAATTTCTACTTTTAGAATAGTTAACTACATACAACCAGCCACTACATAGATATGTGGTTTTTGTTGCGTTCATAAAAAAGCCGGATTGCATGGCAATCCGGCTTAGGGGTAATCTGGTGACCTTAACAGATTCTGAACCAAGTTCAGAATGGCAACAAATTTTTAATTCAACACAGTTTCCACTGGCTCCCAGTCCATTCCGAAAGCGTTGGCCACATCTTCATATACAATGGTACCATTAACTACATTGAGTCCCATTTTTAATTCAGGATCATCACTAAGAGCTTTTTTCCAGCCTTTGTTGGCTAATGCAGTAGCATAAGGCAGGGTAACATTGGTCAATCCCAAGGTAGATGTATAAGGAACAGCACCGGGCATATTAGCCACACAATAGTGCACAACATCCTCAACAAAATAAACAGGATCTTTGTGGGTGGTTGGCTTTGAAGTTTCGAAGCACCCACCTTGGTCGATAGCCACATCAACTAACACGGTTCCGGGTCGCATTTCTTTAAGCATTTCCCGGGTAATCAAATGCGGGGCTTTGGCTCCAGGTTTAAGCACTGCACCGATAATCAAATCTACCGATGGAAGTAGCGCACGGATGTTCGCTTCAGAAGAAAAGAACGTGTGTACATTTTTTGGCATTACATCGTCCAGGTAACGAAGTCTGCTCATATTAATATCCATGATGGTAGTATCCGCCCCCATCCCGGCTGCGATTTTAGCGGCATTCACTCCTACAATTCCTCCACCAAGTACTAATACTTTTGCTGGCTGTACACCAGGAATTCCTCCCATCAACATACCACGTCCACCTTTTGGTTTTTCGAGGTAAACGGCACCTTCCTGGGCAGCCATACGTCCGGCTACTTCACTCATGGGAATCAAAAGTGGAAGTGAACCATCGGTTTTTTCGACTGTCTCGTAAGCAATAGCGATACATTTTGAGTCGACCACAGCTTTGGTCAGAGCTTCATCAGCAGCAAAGTGAAAGTAGGTAAAGATTACCTGCCCTTCTCTCATTCTTGGGTATTCCTCTGCAATAGGTTCTTTCACCTTCATGATCATTTCGGCTTTTTGCCAAAGCTCATCCACATTCTCCAAAATAGTTGCTCCGGCATTCTCATACATTTCATCGGTAAATCCACTACCTACACCTGCATCCTTCTGTATAAATACCTGGTGACCATTTCGCTTCATTTGCAGAGCTCCTCCGGGTTGAAGGGCTACTCTGTTCTCGTGGGTTTTGATTTCTTTTGGAACGCCAATAATCATGTTTCGATAATTTATTTCGTTTATAATTTCAGACTCTTAAGGTAGCGCTTTTTTGATATATAGAGTTGAAAAAAATTTCCTAATCTGTCTGAAATTTTCTTTTCTTTGTTATTAATTGTTAAACAGCTTTTGGATAGTAAAAGTTGTTTTTATCTATCTCAATCAATTTTATCTAATTATATACTATGGGATTTACAAAGTATTCGATCATTATTCTCTCACTACTGGTTTTGGGATGTACCGGAGCAAAAAACACCGCATCCTCTTCTTCTTCTTCCAGCCCGCGACAGGCGAAACCTTCTTCAAGCGATGGGATTAAACCCTTTTCTGATGTGATTAAGTCTTCGGCTGAAAAAGACGAAGGGCTTTTTAATGTGTATCAGCAGGAAGAAGATATCTTTTTCGAGATTCCTAACGAGTTACTCGGGCGAGAAATGTTGCTTGTTAGTCGTGTTGCAGGTGTTCCTCCGGGATTCTCAGGGTTTAACTCTGCGGGTTCTAAATCTGAAGAACAAGTCATTTCTTTTACACGAAATAAAGACCGTATCCTTATTCGAAAGAAATCCTACAATGCAGTAGCTGATGAAGACGATCCTGTATCCAGCTCGGTATATGCAAATAATTTCGAACCCGTTCTAGCTACTTTTGATATCGAAGCTTTAAGTAGTGATTCTTCAGGAATAGTAATAGATGTAACCGATTTCTTTAATGATGATGTAGAAGCTATAAGCGGGCTTTCTACCTGGCAAAGAAGGCAATACCAGGTTCGCCGACTAGATTCTGACCGAAGCATGGTCGAATCCATAAAAAGTTTTCCCGAGAATATTGAGGTTCGCCAACTAATGACGTATATCTCTGCAAATCCCCCCTCAGGAACAGACGCACAAACTCTTACTATGTTAACCAGCCAATCTATGGTTCTGCTTCCGGAAGATCCTATGATGAAGCGTTTTGCGGATTACAGAGTTGGATATTTTTCTATCCGGCAGATCGACTACAGCTCAGACGCACCAAAGGCAGAGACTAAACAATATATTCGTCGTTGGAGATTAGAGCCAAAAGACCCGGAGGCTTATGCCCGGGGGGAATTAGTAGAACCTGTTAAGCCTATTGTATACTATCTCGATCCTGCTACACCTGAGAAGTATCGCTCATACATAATTCAAGGTGTTTTAGATTGGAATGAGGCTTTTGAGGCAGCCGGATTTAAAAATGCGGTTGTTCCTAAACTACCTCCTACTCCGGAAGAAGATCCCGATTGGAGCCCGGAAGATATCAGGTATTCTACTATCCGTTGGGTAGCAAGTACGGTACGGAATGCGGTTGGACCAAGTGTTTCTGATCCACGTTCAGGAGAAATTATTGAAAGCGATATTGTTTGGTATCATAATCACATGCGCTCTTATCGTAACCGATTGATGATTGAAACAGGTGCAGCTAATCCTGCTGCACGATCCCTTCAACTCCCTGATGAATTAATCGGAGAAACTATGCGCCGTGTAATTTCTCATGAGATTGGTCACGCAATCGGACTTCCACATAACATGCAATCAAGTTCTGCATATCCGGTCGACTCTCTTCGTTCAGGGAAATTCACACAGGAATGGGGAATTGCTACCACCATTATGGAATATGCACGCCAGAATTATATCGCCCAGCCTGGAGATGAAAACATTCGTTTCATTCGTCAGATTGGTCCTTATGATAAATATTCTGTGAACTGGGGATACCGCGTTATCCCGGGAGCGGAAACTCCGGAAGATGAAAAGCCAATTCTTGATTCCTGGATTGAGGAGAAAGCGGGAGATCCGGTTTACCGTTTTGCTTCTTCTACAGGATATGATCCTTCTGCACAAACTGAAGATCTATCTAATGATCCCGTGAGAGCCAGCTCTTATGGACTGATGAACTTGAAGCGAGTGGTTCCGAACCTAATTGAGTGGACGTCGGAGCCAGGAGAAGATTACACCGAATTACAGGAAATCTATCGCGAGCTCGTTGGGCAATGGTCGCGCTATGCACGTCACGTTGCCACCAATATTGGAGGAGTGTATCAAACCCGAAAAACTGCTGATCAAAGTGGCTGGGTATATACTCCGGTTGACAAAGATTATCAGATTCAGGCCATGGAATTTCTGAATGAACATGCGTTCTCCACTCCGGATTGGTTGCTTGATGAAGATATCCTCCGACGTATTGAGCATGCAGGTGCAGTTCAACGAATCAAAAACCTTCAGGCCGGAATTCTAAGATCAACAATGAATCCCGGGGTTATGACCCGCCTCACCGAGCAGGAGACTTTTGATGATGATGCCTACTCCCTACTCGAAATGCTTGGCGATCTCAGACAAGGACTTTGGAGCGAGGTTTACAATAACCGGGCAATTAACGCGTACCGAAGATCGCTTCAAAGAGAATACATCAGTTACATCCACACCATGTTTGAAGACGATGTATTGGAAGGGCGATTTGGTGCTCCTGATTTAGATATTAAGGATTCTGACATCAGGCCCGCGCTAAGAGCCGAGTTAATCCAGCTCAGAACCGATATCCGAAGTGCCCGATCAAATATTAGAGATCGAGCCAGCAGAACCCACATTGATGATGTAACTGCACGGATTAATGAAATACTAGACGAAGATTAATCATTGATAAAAGGCTCCGAAAGGAGCCTTTTTTGTTTATACCTTTCTCCAATCAGGAGCTTCTACTCTCTATTGAATCCTTATAAATACTTGTTTTTAGCATTAACATAAGATGATTCTAATCGCATTTAATTCAGGATAGAGGGAAATTCGGGGATTAATATTTCTCATGTACAGAAAACTTACTCTTCGAAACCGGATTTTTCTGATCACCTCATGCTTGATTCTTCTTGCTTATGCTTTGGTACTGTTATTCGTACGCCCAAAATATAGAGAAGCAATCATCAACGAGCGTACTACCATTGTATCTCAGCTTCAGGAATACTCTCTTCGCCGAACCGACGAAACTATACGCAACTGGCTAAATGCTACAACTATCTTAGCCGAGAACATTAGCAACAATCCTTTGCAGGCAGAAAGTATTGTACGAAGCGCCATCAATTATACCCCCGGGCTTGTTCGCATCACTCTTTCTGAAGAAGGTTCGAACGATATAACTGATTTTACACGAACTATCTATCAGGGGCTGGATTTTCCTACATCGGTAAATGAGTGGTATGAATCGAGGTTAGATCAACGTATTAACGTCGCCTGGCTTCCCGATACTACCGATGTTATTGATATTTTTATTGCGCAAAGAGTCATTCAGATTGATATGGCTAATGGAGATCAGCTTTTAGTAACGCTGAATATGTTTTTTGATGCCAAGAGATTAACCTACGAATTGGTTGATATTCCACTCGGTGATGGCAGATACCGCGCTAATATTGTAAGTGATTTGGGTGAACATATTGTGATTGATGACTTCACCTTCCCATCCGAGCTTTTCGGGGATGCGAGTTATTCGGAGGAAACGGAAATTTCATTTAATAACAACACCTGGTTCGTGATGTCCTCCCGCTTCGAGACTATCCCTTTCTGGCACTTAATCGCTGTTGATGATGATTTCATCCTTGAGCCGGTAAATAACCTTATTCTTTTCTCGCTGTTTGCAGGGCTCGGTATTTTGGTGTTGATGGTTTCCTTTAGTTGGTATGTGAGTCTCAGAATTAATAAACCTATCGAACAGATCCTTGGCGATGTAGATCACATAAGCCAGTTGCAATTCGATCAACCTATACGAAACGTAGAATTACCCGAGTTTGGGGTAATGCAGGAAACACTTGAAAATATTCGTATCACTCTTCATCGCTACCAGAAAATCAATGTAGAAAAAATTATTCTCGAAGAGTGGAAAAACCGCTATATGATGACCTATTCGGAGGATTTTATAGGTATTCTGGATAACGATGGGAAATTCCGTTTTGCCAATAATCACTTTGTCGAATTCATCGAATCCTTTGGATTAAATCCTAAAGAAGTAACATTTAAAGAGCTTTTAGATACTTCGAAACTGGAATTAAGTAAGTCCAATCAGTCCGTGCATTATCCGAACCCTTACACTATTAAAATCAATCAAGCGGAACTTGCTCATTTCATTGATGAAGAAATCACCTATTTCTACGATTATCAGCATGTAGCCTTTGAGGACGAACAAGGTAATTCGCAGGGAGCATTGGTAGTGCTGCATGACAAAACAAAAGATCGACTGCTCGACATCAAACGAACAGACATGATCAATATCATTGTACATGAGCTTAAAAATCCAATTACGGGTGTTGTGGGGCTTTCTAAGATTATGATTGATAACTCCGAGATGAGTGTAGCTGAAAATCAGGAGTTGCTCAAAGAAATTTATTTATCCGGCGAGCGCATGAATGATCTTGTGAACCGCTTTCTGGATGTTCAACGACTTGAGCACGGAAGAATTCCTGTAGAGTTTAATCCCGTGGATCTGTTTCAGCTGATTAACGATGTAAAGAGTATTTCAAACCCTCTTCTCTCCCAAAAAAATCTCAAAATCAATATTTCCGCAAAAGGAACAAGTTTCATAGTTTCAGGGAGCAAAGATTTGTTGTTCGACGCCATCCAGAACCTGGTTAGTAACGCCATTAAATACGGTGACGCTGATCGCACTATTGAAATAGAGTTGGAAGAAAGTTCCGATCATATTGAAGTGAGTGTTACCGATTATGGATACGGAATAAGTATCGAAGACCAACAGAAAGTATTCGATAAGTTTTTCCGGGTGCGTTCTAACCTCAAATCAGCGAAAGAAAAAGGTACCGGGCTTGGTTTAGCATATGTTAAAGAGATTATGCTTCGCCACAAAGGAGACGTTCAACTTGAGTCGAACGAAGAAATTGGCAGCCGGTTTACCTTAATTTTCCCGAATAATGAAACTGAATAATCAGGATGATTAGAACCGTTTACTGTGGTGTTTTTACTTTACTGATTGCTTCTTCTGTGTATGCTCAGAATAATTCTGTGACTTTTCCTTCCTCAGAATTACAGCAAATTGCGCTGCGTTACTCCGGTAATACCTTAAACTGGCCGGTAATAGTTAACCTCGCCGACCACGATATTCCAAGTAATACCTTTACCCTTACTTCCGGCGATATTCTTCAACTTCAGAACCTATCAGATGTTTCTGCTCAGGTTTTTGAAAGTGAAAATAAGGTCGAGGAATTAATTTCTTCCGGAGCTACCATCTTCGCCAAAGAACAGCTCAATGTGGTGAACACGCTTCATAAAGAATATATTGATGCCATCCATGCCGGTGAACTTGAATTGGCACTTGAAAAAGGAATCGCCATCCCTGATGCTGTTTTAGATTTAGAAAGTACTTTAAACAATAACCGCTTAGTTCAGGTTCAGGCTCAACTTGCCAAAAAAGAAGGAACTGTGGACAAGCGACTTGGTCTGTTGGGAAGTTGGAATAATGCTCTGGTCGGGGATCTTTTCAAGGAATCAGACGGGCTTCGTACACTTGCGGAAAGTTATGCCAGCCTTGCGTTTACCGATGGAAGCTCAGTTCTGGTTGATCCTAATACCGTGGCAGTTATAAGAAAATCCCGTATCGATAAATTAGATGAAAGCGCCGATACAGAAATCAGTTTAGTACAAGGTGGTTTGCTTGCCAAACTTTCAGCGGCGGGAAAAGAGCGAAGCAGATATATCCTAAATGCCGGAGCTTCTACTTCTGAACTCAAAACACAGAATTTCTATGCTGAGTCTGACGGTAATGAAACCGTGAAATTAACGAATTATGATGGTATTGCAGATATTAGCGCGAACGATGTCACCATTACTATAAGAAAGAATGAAGGAACCATTGTAAGAGAAGGTCAGCCACCTGCCGATCCCATACAGTTGTTACCCGCCCCGGGATTGGCTTGGGCCACAAAAGATACTATTGTGTATCGGGATAATATTGCATTCGCCTTTAATTCTGTATCGGATGCTGCGTCCTACCGGGTTCAATATAGCACAAGTCCTTCTTTTGATACAGATATTAGTGAATTGAGCCTGAGTACAACATCCGCTAATATTCCTGATTTGAAGCTGGGAAGAACTTATGTGCGGGTTCAGGCCGTAGACAACCTTGGTTTGAGAGGCCCTTATACTGAACCCACTCGCATAATAAGGAATGTAGACAACCAACCCCCGGCAGTATTTATCGATGATTATGGAAATAACATCATTTTTACACTGGAGAATTCTTATATGCTCAGCGGAGTTACCGAGCCTGATGCAAGACTTGAGATTGATAATCGTCGCATTCCTGTTCAGTTATCAGGGCAATTCATTTACCAGGTTCAAAACCTGCAATCCGATCAAACCCTGATTGCTAAAGCAACAGATGGTTCCGGCAATACCAATGAACAACCAATCCGGATTGTAAAACTTACCGAAACTGATCTATTCTCATTCTCGCTGAGCGGTGCTTCCGGAGGAAATATAATACGTGTAAATCGCCCAACGGTGACCCTCTCCGCTACTGCATATCCCGGACTTGAAGTGATTATTAATAATGAAGGTAACACCCGAATAATCCAGACTGATTCTCAAGGAAGATGGGGAATAACAATGAATATGCAAGAAGGCGAACTTTCTGTTACATTTAGGGATGTTCGCTCCGGCGTGGATTACTTAACAAAATCATTTACAGTACAAGCTAATTAGAGGATACATGTACAAACGAATTACACTCGTTGCCGTAGTTCTTTTATTAAGTATTTCAGGGTACAGTCAGGAAATCTATCTCTCTATTTCCGGGCGCACCTCCTCTATTGTTAGTGGTGATAATCGCCATCAATATGATATTTGGGTAAAGCCCGAAGCTGGCGCACAAACGGGAACCCTTCAGATTTTTGATGCCGGACTTGGAGGGGCAGTAGATTTAATCACTCAGGAAGATCCCAATACAATTACCACTTTTGATTTATTTCAGTTTGATGATGTGTTTGAACTGAACGGAAACTCGGTCTCACAAAAAACTGGATCAGCTGCTCCAGCTAATCAACTTGTTGCTAAAGCTGAAGAACGATTCCGAAACAGATGGGTTCGCCTGGCTGATCTTCCAGCCGCTGGAAATGGCTATATAGTTCGTGTATACACTGATGAAGGCGACGATGTAAACAGTTTCAACCTTCGTGTTGTTGGGGCAAACGGACAGGTTTTGAACGGATCATCGTGGAAAGTGATTGCCGTTGATCTGTCTATTGGGGTCTACAGATCTACTGAGAACACTAAATTTCAATTAAAGCCATATATAGCCAACGCTACTTCAGGTACCCCGGATTTAGTAATTAACGGAGAAGAAGATTCGCAAGTAAACAAAATTGATGCATTCGGAGATATCTATCCTGTTTCCGGATCACAGATTTCTGATTCCCGATTTGGCATAGCTAATAACTGGGGACTTCAACTTAGCGGTTCTCAAAGCAGGATTAATACACTTACTGTATATGGCGTAAACCAACCAGTTCTATGGGAATTTGAACCCGTGGCCCTCACCGAATTTGAAAAACCATCACTTACCATTACAGAAACTGAAGCATCCCGCTGTACAGATAAACGATTTGAACTAACCGGATCTTTTTTCACTCAGATGGATTTGGCGAATGCTAAATGGGTACAGAATGATGCCAGCATTGGCTCAGGATCCTCACCCACCATCGCATTCGAAGATCGTGGACAAATCCCAGTTGATGTACTCATCCCGAATGATCGGTCTTATTTCCCGGAATATTGGGCATACAATAAAATCGTTTTTGTAAATACCCCTCCTATTGCCAGGTTGGTTGCTCCAAAAGAGATTATCTCACCGTCTGAGGTAGTCACACTATCTGCTGCCGAATCTTATGATCTTGAGGGGCAGCAAGTTACCATTACCTGGTTTGTGAACGGAACCCGAAGAGCTACCGGTCCAGCTTTCAGTTTCTCCAATACAATTTCTGGTCTTTATACTATTTCAATTCAGGTTACAGATGGTGGTACATCCCAAAGATGCAGTATTGCTCAGGAACAAATTCAGGTTCGGGTAAATACTCAACCCTACGCCGAAGTAGATGTAGTGCCGGTTTCAGGTACCGATGAACCAATCGTGCTTAAGGTTAATAATCAAACCGATTCTGATAACGATGCTTTGAGTTATACATGGGCGGGTATTGGAGTACCACAAGGAGCAACATCGGATAGTATAGTCGTTCAACATCAGCAACCAGGGGTATATCCGGTTCGCTTAACGGTGAATGACGGCTCTGGAGCTCAGAATGCAATTTATTCGGTAAATCGGGTATATGAAGTAAATGCAGCTCCGATTCCGGTATTTTCAGTTCCTGCAAATGTTGCTCCGGGGGATGTATTCCCTCTTAATGCCATCGAGTCTTCCGATCCTAACCAGGATGAACTCGAATATATCTGGAGGGTAGACAATGAAGAAGTAGCCCGTGGCGATATATCTACACTTTCGTTAAGCGAACCCGGTGATTACGAAATTGAACTTATTGTAAATGATAGTCGTGGAGTAAGTAACTCTATACAATCGCTTACTAATCTCATTCATGTTAACGCACCGCCGGAACCAGTGATTACAGCCGTACCCGTTACCTCTAACGCGAATGTAAATTTCGAGGCAACACGAAGCGCAGATTCCGAATCAGAATTGCAAACTTTCAATTGGGATTTTGGGGATGGAAACCGAGCCTCCGGACCAAGAGTCAGCCATACCTATCAGCAAACAGGAAGTTATACCGTTAAACTTACCGTAGATGATGGCGCAAATTTGAGAAATAGTGTTCAAACCTCCGAGCACGTAATTGTAGTAAATAGTTATCCCGTTTCTGACTTTACTGCACCCGCAGTAGTTGCCCCGGGAGTACCTTTTACAGTAGATGGTAGTTTAAGTAATGATGCCGATGGTGCAATCACTAATTACAGTTGGTCAGCCAATGGTTCCCCTGCCGGTTCTGGGCAAACAAACTCCATTACGTTAAATAATCCGGGACTCCACACCATTTCACTTTCGGTAAATGATGATTCCGGCTTTGATCAGGCTCTTGGATTTAAATCACAACAAATCAGGGTGAATGAAGCCCCTGTTCCTGTCTGGAGAACTGATCCGGTTGAACTTATCCCAAATACTGAAATCAAGTTTTTGGCAGACAGATCATTTGATAACGATGGATCTATCGATTCTTACCTTTGGACATTTGAAGACGGTACAGAGTTAAAGGGAATGCAAATCCAACGTATTTTTAATGAAGGAGGCCCAAAACGATTTACACTCTCAGTAACCGATAACGACCGCATCGAAAATTCTACGGTAGAAATCGAAGGAGTTGTAAACGTAAACCATCAGCCTTACATCATTACCGAGCCTGTTGTTCGATCTAATGCCACCACTGTTCGGCTTGATGCATCCAAAAGTTATGATTTAGATAATGACGCACTTTCATTTGAATGGACCCTCCCCGATGGAACCAAAAGAAGGGAATCTACTTTTAGTTGGACTGCTCCGGAACCCGGCATTCATTTTATTGGCCTAACTGTGAAAGACGGGCTTGGATTGGGGAACAGCCTTAATACCGAATCTGTAAGAGTAATGATCAACCGACCTGTACAAGCCGTTGTTGATTCTGTTATCACCTCGTGTACCGGTCAAACTGTTTTGTTTAACAGTTCCCGAAGTTTCGATCCCGATGGAGACGCATTCCGTGCAAACTGGGAATTCGGAAACGGCCAGTCCTCCGACGAAGCTAACCCCTCTCACGTGTATGAAACGCCTGGGATTTATGAAGCCAAACTTACTCTAAATGACGGGTTCTCAGGTCAGCCCTCCATAGCAAAGATTCCAGTTATTATTGAAGGCTCTCCAGTAGCTAAAATGAACCTTACTGAAACTACAATTTGTGTAAATACCGCTCTCGATTTTGACGGATCTCAAAGTACCGATCCTTCCGGCTCGCTCCCTGCTATGAGCTGGGATCTTGGAGATGGAAATTCTGCTACGGGAGCAAAATACCGACATATTTTTACGGAACCCGGCGAATATACCGTAACCCTGACTGTTGAGGGATCAGGATCGGGACAGTGTAGCAACATTAGTCAGGCAACAGCGAAAGTAACTGTTGTAGAAGGACCAGTAGCCGAATTTGAACTACCTGAATGGATTGCTCCCGGCGAGCCGATTATACTTGATGGCTCTTCCTCCTCTGCTGATGGTGGCTTCAAATCAGCTAAATGGATTATTGATACTGAAAACGGTTCAGAAGAATTAGATGGTATTACTACCACTCATTCCTTCACCGAACCGGGAGAATATTTCGTAACGCTTAACCTCGAAACCAATACCGATACCGATTGTAATACGGTTAGCCTTACAAAGAGTATCAAAGTAAATGCAAGCCCGGCCATTGTCTGGAACCTGCCTGAAAATGTTTCAGCCGGAGAAGATTTGAAACTGGATGCTTTTTCAAGTACTGATCCCGATGGGTTTATCAAGCAGTATAAATGGTACATAGATGATGGCTTTGTTAGCAATAATGCAAGTCAGCTGGTAAAGGCCGTAACTCCCGGAAGACATAAAGTAACCCTTGAAATCAGAGATAATTCTACCGCTTCCAACAGGCTGGTTACTATGGATAAATATTTCTTTGCAAATAGTGCTCCACGGCCAACCATCCAGGGACCGGAAATTGTATATCAGAATCAGGAAGTAACACTACGTTCAGGATTATCCCAGGATCGGGATGGCGATTTGTTAAGTACAACCTGGAAATTGGATGGAGAAGTTATCCCCTTCCCCCAGTTTACAATTTCTGAAGCAAGAACTTATCGTATCACCTTAATTCAGAATGATGGCCGTGGACTCCCTAATTCTGTTGATTCCACGATTCTGGCAATTAATCCGGTAAAGGTGCCTGAAGTAAACCCGGTATATCCACGCAGAATTGCTCTTGGGGGGGTAATTTCTATCCCGAATATGAATATCACTGATAACTGGACCTTTGCTAATCAGAATTTCTACGAAACTACCTGGCGTGCTTCCTCTGCTGGTGAAACTACTTTTGATCTGGCATGGACCCCATTAGGGATGGAATTGAGTCGTAAGTCATTCCCGATTACCGTTGTACAACCTTTAAAATTCACTGAACAGGCTACTCCTCTTATAATAGAGTGGAATCCTGTAAATCCTACTGCGGTATTGAAAGCACCAGCGGTGAACCGCCCTTCATCTGATGTACAATTTGTTTGGAAACAAGCAGGTCAGGAAATTGGCAGAGGATCGCAAATAAGTCCGCGCTTAATCCGTGGGCAAAACAGGTTTACGATTGAAGTTACCGACTTGAAAGTTGCTCAGTCTAAACCTGTAAGCATCGACCTTATCGTAACCACTCAGTAATAATCTCTCAAGGATAGACTCCTTTCATTTCGTGTAAAAAGGTGGTAGTTTTTCCAAGTCATCTAATCACTCAAATCGATTTCATTTGAAGATCGTTATTATCGGTGCTGGCGAAATAGGATATGATCTGGCAAGCGTCTTATCCAAAGAAAAACATGATGTTACTGTCATAGATCGCCAAAAAGAATGCCTCTCCCGTGTTACAGAATCTCTTGATGTTCTTTCCGTAGAAGGAAATGCCACTTCAGGTAAAGACCTGGTTAAAGCAGGAGTAAAAGAAGCCGATATTGTTATTGCGGTTACAAGCATTGACGAAGTGAATATGATTACCGCGATGATGAGCAAGCGTCTCGGAGCCAAAATGGTAATCGCGAGAGTCCGGAGTGATGAGTTTTCAGAATCAAATGCGCCGTTAACACCTAACGACCTTGGCATTGATGTAATGATCCACCCGGAACTTAGCGCCGCTCAGGAGATTGCCCAGCTCCTGCGCAGGTCTGCTGCAAGTGATGTCATAAACCTTGCTGAAGATCAAATGCAATTGATTGGAATTCGCCTTGAACGAAACTCTCCCCTCATTGGAAAATCATTAATCGAATATGCTAAAGAATATTCGGAAATCACTTTTCGGGTAGTAGCAATCGGGCGTCGTGGACTTACACTCATTCCAAAAGGTCCCGTTAAGTTTCAGGCTTTTGATCAAATCTTTATTCTTGCCAAAACAGAAGACATACCAAAAATTGTAGAAACAACCGGCAAGAAAGAAACAGAACTCAACCGGATTATGATTGCCGGAGGTTCGGGTATGGGGGGAATGATTGCTCGCCTTCTTTGTAACGATACCAGTAAAACATGGAATGTAAAACTCATAGAGCCTGATTACGATCGGGCAGAAGAACTTGCAATAGAGCTTAAGAATGGTATGGTACTTCATGGTAACCCAACCGACCCCGATCTGCTTGCTACTGAAGGTATTACTGATGTGGATGCCTTTATTGCTGTTACAGACGATGAGGAATCCAATATTATTTCCTGCCTGATGGCAAAACATCTGGATGTGAAGAAAACAGTAGCATTAGTTTCTAAACCAGATTTCATCCCTCTTAGCCAAACCATTGGCCTTGATGCAGTGATCAACAAAAAAGTAGCTGCATCCAATGAAATCCACCGTTACGTACGCCAGGGCAGAGTTCTATCAGTAACAGAACTAAGGGGTATTAACGCGGAAGTGATTGAGCTTCAGCCATCTAAAAAATCAAAAGTAGCAGGCAAACAAATACAGAAATTAAAACTACCTGATGGTTGTGTTATTGGTGGTGTTTTATGTAATGGTTCTGTTGAAGTTGCTACAGGAATTACAGTGATTCAGGCTAACGATCGGGTTATGGTTTTTTGTCTTCCAGAGGCTGTTGAAAAAGTAACCAATATCTTTCGATAATGGCAGAACGCCGCTCTATAGGCTCATTAAATCGGCCGCGAATTGATTTCAAAGTTATTTCCGGAATACTAGGTTCGTTTATTTTCTTTCTGGGGTTTGCTCTTCTTCTCCCTCTTATTATAGATCTGATTTACGGAGAACACATGTGGCATTCCTGGCTAATTTCAGCCGGGATTGCCTTTGGAGTAGGCGGTACGCTTTGGTATTTCTTTAAACCTGAGGAAGAAGCCAGAATTCGTGAGGGCTTTATGGTAGTGAGCCTGACCTGGCTATTACTTTCGTTAGTTGGAGCTCTGCCGTTTGTTATTTCGGGAATACTCCCCAGCTATACCGATGCTGTTTTTGAAACCATGAGCGGCTTAACCACCACAGGGTCTACTATTATGGGTGGAACAACCAGTGATGGTTTTTTCAATCCCCAAATTGAAGAATTACCTAAGAGTTTTCTCTTTTGGAGATCGCTGGCTCACTGGCTTGGTGGCATGGGAATTATAGTACTCTCATTGGCTATTCTTCCTCTTTTGGGAATTGGGGGAATGCAGTTATTCCAGGCTGAATCTCCCGGTCCAACAACTGATAAGCTCACTCCTAGAGTTCAGGAAACTGCAAAACTACTTTGGGTAGTGTATGTAGCTTTCACCGGGCTTGAATTTCTTTTACTCTGGATTCACCCTGCTATGGATTGGTTTGAAGCTCTGAACCATGCTTTCGCCACATTAGCCACTGGAGGGTTCTCTACAAAAAATGCAAGTATCGCCGCATTCGACTCTGCCTACATTGATGTGATTATTACCCTGTTTATGTTTTTAGCGGGAATTAATTTCGCGATGCACTTCCGCTTATTAAATGGTGATACCAAAAGCTTTTTTAATAATCGGGAAACTCGCTTCTATACCTTAATCACCTTGATTGGAATTATAGGAATCTCCTTCTCTCTTTGGCATTTTGATGGCCGCCCCATTCTGGATGCAATTCGCTATGGCTCATTTCAGGTCGTAGCCATAGTTACCACAACGGGCTTTGGCACCGATGACTATGAGCTTTGGTATTCATTTGGAGCCTTCTTTCTGCTCCTGTTTTTCTTCACGGGAGGTAGTGCGGGTTCAACTGGCGGTGGAATTAAGATGGTTCGTTGGATGATCCTGATCCGAAATACGGGACGGGAGATTAAACAAATTATCCATCCTAAAGCTATACTTCCCGTACGAATTGGAGAACAAGCCATCAGCAGCGACATTCAACGAACCGTGCTAAGCTTTTTCATCCTATACATTTTTATTTTTATGCTAGGGGCTTTTGCCATTAGTTTATTCGGATATGATTTAGTTTCATCACTTGGCGCCAGTATAGCAGCATTAGGTAATATTGGTCCGGGATGGGGAGAATTTGGACCAACAGATAGCTTTGCTAAGCTCCCTTATCTCGCAAAATGGATTTTAATTATGCTAATGATGATCGGCCGTCTCGAAATATTTACCGTGCTGATCATCTTCTCTCCTTCTTTTTGGAAACAATAAAAATTCAGAGATTTTTTACTATTGTAAAAAGAATTTTCTTATCTCAAAGATAACTTAATTGAAAAGCCTTAATTATCTAGACACTAAAAAAGGTTTTTAATCATTGTTTAGATAATAACCCAATGATATTCTATTGATCTCCACGAATCGACTTTATACTGTTTTATGTGTTGTGCTCCTCTTCAGTCTGAGTTGCAGCTTAGGAATTGATAAAGAAGAAATAGATTTTGATACAAACCTGGCTTCATTAAATATTTCTACTTCCGGGCAGCCTATTCAGGATGAACCTAAAATTAATGCCCGGCTCCTTGTTTCTGTCCAAGATAAAGTCCAGTTCGATGGGAACATTGCGATCGAAATACGTGGCTCCTCATCCCAACGATTTCCCAAAAAATCGTACGGTTTTGAAACCAGGAACGATAATAATGAAGACCTGGATGTATCATTATTAGGGTTACCTGCTGAAGAAGACTGGATTTTGCATGGACCATATACTGATAAAACACTAGTCAGAAATAAGTTTATGTATGACCTATCCAGAAGTTTGGGGATTTATGCCAGCAGAACCATTTTTGTTGATTTAGCAATTAACGATGAGTATCAGGGTTTGTACATCCTTATGGAAAAGCTTAAACGCGATGAGAAGCGCATAAATATATCAAAGATATCAGATGAAGATATTACCGGTGGATATATCTTAAAAATTGATCGGGCTGAAGAAGGTGTACCAGAAGCATCATTCACTTCTTTATATCCCCCACCTTTTGCTACCAGAGGGCAACAAGTTACTTTTGTGTTCGAAGAACCTTCTCACGAAGAAATGACCCCAAACCAGAAAGAGTATATCACAAAATATATCTCAGACTTCGAAGACGCTTTATATTCCGAAAGTTTTACCGACCCGGAGTCAGGATATCCCTCCTTTATCAACACTTCTACTTTTGTTGATTACTTTTTACTGAACGAACTGGCAAACAATGTTGATTCTTTTCGGTTGAGCACATTTATAACTAAGGACAAGGGTGGAAAACTAAGTATGGGACCCATCTGGGATTTCAATTACGCCCTTGGCAATGTAGACTTTTGTGAAGCAGGCACAACAGATGTTTGGGCTTTTACCTTTAATGAAAGATGTGGTCATCACAACCAGCAAGTTCCCTTTTGGTGGTCCAGATTTATGGAAGATCCTGCCTTTGTTAGCCTACTTAGAATGAGATGGAAGGAGTTACGTGATGCAGAATTCACCGTATCAAACTTTAATGATATAATTGATGGCTATGCACAGTTTCTGGAAACTTCCGAAGCTGTAAAAAGAAATTTTCAAGCTTGGGATATCTTAGGACTGGATGTCCATCCAAACAACTTTGTAGGCGAAACTCACCAACAAGAAATTGACTATTTAAAAAACTGGCTTAAAGATCGTCTTATTTGGTTAGATGGGGCTATTGAAGGATTAGAGTAAATTGTTAATCTGCTATTCATACATAGGTTGCTGCCCCCTTTTCGTACCGATAAAAAAGTGCTTTAATTATTAATTTGAACGCAGTAGGTTAGTCCATTCTTTTGATTAATATTTAAAACTAACTTTCTAACCACTAGTACATGGAACATGACATTAACCGAAGAAGGTTGTTTATTGCCAGCTGTTTTGCCCTTTTAACTACTGCTTTTGCATTCGGGATACGAGCCGGCATTATGAACGACCTTGTGTCTGACATGAGTATGAGTGACACTGAGCTAGGCTGGATCAATTTTATGGGGATTTTTGGGTTCCCGATTGCTACTTTAATTGGTGGACCTCTTTATAATTCACTCGGCCCTAAAAGGATTGGCGATATAGCCTTCCTCAGTCATATAATTGGGATTACTTTCTCTATTTTCTCGGGTAGTTTTTACTGGCTATTCTTTTCTACTTTCTTCATCAGCTTTGGAAATGGTATGGTTGAGGCAGCTTACAATCCTATGATTGCTGCTATGTACAAAGCCGAGGAAAGAGCCAAGATGCTTAATTTGTTCCATGTATGGTTTCCAGGAGGAATTGCAATTGGTTCTATTATCGTAATTCTGGTAGCCAATTTTGGAGGTGGGTGGCAGATTAAACTTGGGATTATGTATATCCCCGCTCTAATCTATTTTTTCATGTTCAGAGGGCAGAAATTCCCTGAGGCTCCTAAAGAAATCACTACTTCAACTTCAGAAAATATGAAAGCCATACTTCGCTCTCCTCTTTACTGGGTAATGTTGACCTGTATGGCCTTAACAGCTACTACCGAGTTAGGCACACAATCCTGGGTAGAACGAATTCTGGCGAACTCCGGAGCACAGCCACTAATAGTACTAGCTCTTGTAACAGGTATTATGGCTGTTGGAAGAACGTTTGCAGGTCCACTTATTCACCGATTAAACATTACCGGTGTACTTCTGGCTTCTGCCGTAATTTCTACTATTGCAATTTTCATGATGAGTCAGGCTACTGGGGTAATGGTATATATAGCAGCAATTCTTTTCGCTATAGGGGTATGTTACTTCTGGCCAAATATGATTTCTTTTGTAGCCGAATATACACCAAGAACCGGAGCGTTTGGAATGTCGCTAATTGGTGGAGTTGGAATGCTTGGTCTTTCAATCTTTCAACCTATTATCGGAAGTTGGATAGAAGACCACAGAGCTACTCAGGCAGAACTTGGGTTAACCGGCGATGCTCTGGAACTTGCTGCGGGACAAGCTACGCTCGCTAACATTGCCATCCTTCCTCTTATCCTAACGGTAGTTTTTGCCGGAGTATTTTTCTACATCAAAACACGATATAAAAAAGAAGATCACGTCTAAATTTTCAAGATTTAGTAACTCTGAAAAGGCAGCTAAGAAATTAGCTTACTTTTTGGTTTAAGTTTTTTATGTCATTTATCCTTTTTTTCAACTATTGATACTTGGATGTTTCTTCTTCAATGTGTTTTATAATTATTCTTCATTGTGATAACCTTTCAATAAATCCATGCTAAAATTCTTCCGAAAAATTCGCCAAAAACTGCTATCAGAAAACAAGTTCAGCAAATATATACTTTATGCTATTGGGGAAATAATCCTTGTAGTAATTGGGATTTTGATTGCTCTACAGATCAATAATTGGAATGAAGCTAGAAAAATATCCTCAAGTGAGGTGAGTTATCTCAATGCTTTAAAAGCTGAATTTGAAGTGAATCAATCGAAGCTTCAATCTGTAACACGCATAAATGAGAATAATTTAAAATATGCAAGAGAGTTATCTGAATTAATGGGTAAAGATGATTCTGCTATCTCCGTAAAAGAATTGAGAGCAATAATCATAAGAATAGTAAATGCTGAAGCTCAATATCGACCAAGCAACGGGGTAATAAATGAAATATTAAATTCAGGAAAGCTCGAAATATTCAAGAGTGATAGCCTTCGGTTTATGATAAGCAGCTGGAACGGGGAGTTGATGAAAGTTAGGTTTCAAGAACAAGATGAAGTACATATTTCACGACAGAATTTATTTAATATCATTTTTAAGAAAACCAATGTTAAAGAAATGGTTAAGGCTTATGATAACGATGCCTTTTTATTGACCGAATCAAAATTAACCTCTAATGAACTCGCATTATTACAATCTTTAGAACTTGAGAATGCTTTGGTAAGATTTATCGCATCCAGTTATTATTTAGATTATCGATATCGAGAACTACACAAAGTTCAAGGTTCATTATTGAATAAGATAGCAGAGATTCAACGACTATAAATGAGCTCCGCCATAAAAAATTAAAAGTTAAGTATATTAACCCATGCTAAAATTCTTTCGAAGAATTCGCCAAAAACTGCTATCTGAAAACAAGTTCAGCAAATATATACTTTATGCTATTGGGGAAATAATCCTTGTAGTAATTGGGATTTTGATTGCTCTACAGATCAATAATTGGAATGAGGCTCGGAAAAACGTTAAAAAAGAAATCAACTATCTCAACCATCTTATAGATGAACTAGAAACTAACAAAGAGTTATCTGAAGAGTATATCTTTTTCTCAGTAAAACAATATGAGGCTGCTAATTATTTATCAAACGTGATGACTTCAAAAATTGACACTGTTGAAGTCGTCACTTTTATTGATGCATTAATAAGATGCCAATCTTTAGCTCATATAAATTACAGCACAAATGTTTGGGAAGAACTAAAGTCTACAGGAGACTTATCGATAATAGAAAACAAGGACCTTACACAAAATCTAAGTATTTATTTTAATTATTTAGAGTATCCATTTAATCTAGAAAAAGAGTTTGGTTTAAAGAGTTTAGACTATCGTGATTTAACCAATGAAGTAATTGATTTTGATTTAAAGAAAGAAATTGTTGATTCGCGATTGAAAACTGGTATCATCAGCCATTCTAGATTAGATGAAGTTGAAGGCTTAGTTACCAAGAATCAGTTGAAACCTATGATAACCCAGCTAAGAGAAATAAAAGGGTTATCTGGCTTATTATCCGATATTTACCTGAATAGAAAACTTACTGAAGTATTATATAATGAAATACTTACGGAAACAGATAAGTTACAAGTCCTCATTAAAAAAGAAATTGAACTATTAGATGCTAAAATTCTTTCGAAAAATTAGACTAAATCTGATTATGCAATTACCAAAACTCGCTTCCTTTTTAACTTTGATAGTACTTGTATTAATGACAAGCCAGCTCATAAGCCAGGAAAGTGAGTTGGAATTGACTTATTTAGGAGCAGCCGGATGGAAACTTATAAGTAGTAATGGAACTACCATATTAATCGACCCTTACATCACAAGAAAAAGATATGGCCAAATAAGAGATTCAGTTGCTGTTTCAAATACCGAACTGATAGATAAACATATTGAAGAAGCCGATTTCATTCTGATTCATCACGGTCACCCCGATCATCTTCTCGACGTTCCATACATTGCAAAAAAAACCGGGGCGAAAGTTATAGGTACAGAAACAACGATGAACATTTTAAGACCTATGATATTGACCGGGATAATCTTTACACTGTTAAAGGTGGTGAGGACTATCAATTTGAGAACTTCTCTGTTAGAATTATACCATCGCTCCATTCCCCATTAAGAGATAAAAAATACTTTGATTCCAGACGATATAAGGAACCGCTAAAGGGCCCGATTAGGTATTCTGACATGATTGAAGGCGGCTCGTTGATGTTTTTGATAAGAATCGATGGCTCTGAAATCCTGACTATGGGCTCAATGAACTTTATTGAAAGAGAAATACAAGGATTATCTCCTGATGTGCTTTTAGCCGGATCAGCTAATTCCAGATTAAACATATATAAGTACACCGAACGGCTACTATCCCTTACAAACTTTCCCGGAATAGTGATCCCCACTCACTGGGACAATTTCTCAGTACCATATGATGATAAAGAAGCTCTGGAACAGGCCCGAAAGGCTAAAGCTGATCCTTTTGTTAAGGAAGTAAATGAATTATCACCTGAGATTCGTGTGATTATTCCCGAGCATCTGAAGCCAATAAAAATTAAGTAGACAACAACCTTAATTTGAACCCAAAAAATTCATGAAGAATGAACCACTTGTGAGTTGTTTGGAAATCAGTTTAATTCAGGTACTCGAAAAACAAATCTCTATTCTATGAAAAAACTCCTCTCTCTACTCATCGCATTTGGTACAATTATAAGTCTGAACGCACAGGAATTCCCTTCCGAAGAATGGTTGTATAACGAGAATTATGAAACCAATGGATGGAACCTTAACAAGCTTAGAACACTCAACGAATTTATAATTGACAGCACAAATATCACCGGATTGGTAATCGTACACAATGGGAAAATTGTTTATGATTATGGGGAAATCACAGATAACTCCTACATAGCTTCCGTTCGAAAAAGTGTACTGGCTATGCTGTATGGAAAGTATGTTGAAAATGGCACGGTTGATTTGAGTAAATCTCTGGCTGATTTGGGAATTACAGATGTAAACGAAATTTCTGATTTAGAGAAGCAAGCAACTATACAGGATCTTATTTCCGCACGCTCAGGTATCTACTTGGCAGGTTCAAATGGCGGGGATTCAAGAGCTTTTGCTCCCGATAGAAACTCGAAAGAACCAGGAAGTTATTGGTTATATAACAACTACGATTTTAATTTAGCAGGATACATTTTTGAGCAAGAAACAGGAAAGAGTATTTATGACGAAATAGATAGTCAGTTAGCTAAGCCATTGCAAATGCAGGATTGGGACCGAAGTCTTCAGAGAAAATCCGGTGATACCTCCATCTCAAAATTTCAGGCATATCACATGTGGTTTTCGGCCAGAGACTTGGCACGAATTGGTCTCCTTATGCTTAATAATGGTAACTGGAACGGCGATCAATTAATATCAAAAGAATGGGTTGAGGAAATGGTTGCCCAACATACTACTTCTGAGGAAGTAATCAACAATACCAGAGACAACGGACAAATGGATTTAGGCTATGGATATATGTGGTGGCTTTGGGAAAATACAGGAGATCCAAGATTTGAAGGCGCCTATATGGCTTCCGGTGCCTGGGGACAAAGCATAACCGTTTTCCCTGAGATAGATGTGGTAGTCGCTTTCAAGACAAACAATATTTACAGGAGATCAAACAATACGGCTACAAGACTCAAGATTTTGAAGAAAGCAGCTGGCAGTTTTGAAATGGATTAAAATCTAATCCAGTCCCGGTCTTCTAACCATTGAATTAACGCAGGCAAGAAAGTAACTGAGGTCAACAGGGTCATCCCAATGCCAATCACGGCCATAATTCCCAAAGATTGAAGTCCCGGGTGTGCCGCGAAAATCAGACCAGCAAATCCAAGCATGGTGGTGAATGATCCCATTACGATATGCTGCCCCGTACTGGATAGAACAATCCACATACTGTTCTTGCCTTCATCCCGGTACCGATGTGTAAGATGCGCCCCACTGTCTACTCCTATCCCCAAAATAGCAGGGAGTACAACGAGGTTATAGAAATTGAACTGAAAATCAAAAATCAGCATAATGCCAAACATCCATAACAGCCCGATAGCAATTGGAAGCATTGAGATAACCGACCATCGAAATGACCGGAAGGTAAAAACCATGAACAGATAAATAATGATAAAGGTGGCTCCTACCATATACGGACTCTCCGTTCGCATCAAATCGAGCATAGAAGCTGCTACGATACTTGTACTTGCTGCATGATAGGTTTTTCCATTATCAAGCCTTATTTCGCCAACATCATCTTTGAATGCTATTGATAAGCGACCGTCTGATAATCCAACTGACGGATAGATAATCACGAATCTTCCCACTTCCCCGTCTTTCGTAATGAATCGGGATTTGAGGTAATCGGGAATCTGCTCGATCGTTAATGGTTCCCTTGTTTGTGAGGCTCTGCGAAGCTTATCCAAATCTTCATCATCACTAGTACGGATATATTGATTGTCCAGAAGCTCCCTTATTTTCGCAATTGATTCCAGCTTGTCTTGCTCTTCTTGTCCTGTGGATGGAAATCGTTCCTGCAAAGACTCAACACTCAAAATTGTAGGTGTAGTTGTATCCTGTTCCTGAATCTCTTCTAGCTTATCCATTAAAAGCTCTACTTCTTCATTGGAATCAGCGATAATATAAGCCGGGTTTCTTTTGTCGGAGTCTCCCACCTTTCCAGCCACTGCTCTGAACTTTTCATATTCAGGAAAACGAGGTTCTAATTTCCCTGTATCGTATTGAAAGCTAAGGTTTCCACTATAGGCAATTACCACCGCTGAGATAACCAAACCGAATAAAACAATAGTTCTTGCCAGAGGATATCTCTTTTGTGAGACATTGTGACTTTCTTCATCGTAGCTAAATAAAATCAGGTTGAAGCGTTCAAAAACCACCAATAAAGACGGGAGCACATACAGCATGGTAAACAGCGCCAGCATGATTCCTGTTCCTGAGATAAAACCAAATTCTGAGAACCCTCTGAAATCAGCAAACATTAGTACATAGAGTGCACAGGCTGTTGTGAAAGCACTAACCAGAATTGCCTCTCCTGTCTTATCATTGGTTGTATAAATAGCCTCTTCCACGCTCATACCACCCGATCTGAGCTCAATGTATCGGGCGTAGTAGTGTATTCCATAATCAATCCCCAATCCGAATAGAATCACAAATAATACGGAAGTCATAGTATTCAACATCCCCAAATAAAAATAGGTGAGTCCAAAGGTCCAGAGTAAACTGATAAGCAAGGGAATCCCGATAATCAAAACCGGAATGGGCATTCTTATAAAATGACTCCAAACCGTGTAAGTATTCCCTTCTCCCTTCCCTCTTCTGTAATGCAAATATTTTTTAATGAAGAAGTACAGCATTACCAATACAATTACACTGCCAATCCCCGTCGCAAAACTCCCGATTACATCATTCATAATAGAGGTGAGTTCTTCGAGATGTCTTTTCAATCTGCCACCGAACTGAACTTCCATATCAGGGTGGAAAGAAGCAGGATTCAACGCTGTGATTAGCGAATCGTAAGCAGCAAACATATCTTCCAGATACTGGATATCGCTTTTTGAACCGGTGGGGAAGAACTTGAGTACCATGATGGTACTATCTTCATTTATGGGATACTCGGATGGAACCAGGGTTTCATAGCTTTCCTGAAACCCTTCCGCCCTGTTGTCTTCCTCTTCATCATCTTCGCCTAAATCAAAATAAAACGGGTTGGCTTCTTCTTTTGCTTGCTGAATCTCATCCTGGAGCCAATCGGTAATGTCTACTAACTCCTTATTACTCGCAAGATATAGGGCATTGTCTTTAAGTATTTCCGTATTTCTTCGAAATTCGGCCCTTTTGAAATAATAATCCTGGTATCTGGAATAGTAGAGCTCTAGGGTTTTTGGGATGAGTGCTTCTGCAAAAGCTTTATTGGCCTCAAAACTGGATGACTTAATAGCGACCTGCATTTCCGTCTCCCCACCCACCGTTTGTTGAAGCTCCTCCAAAGCCAGTACATTCGGATGATTTTCGGGAAGTAAATTTGCAATATCAGTATCTACTTTAAGATTGGTTGCATAAAAACCACTGATAACCGCCACAGCCAGACAAAAAAGTAATACCAAAAATGGAAAGCGGATATTTAAATGTAAGAGCGGTTGTAAAACCCTAAGAATAAATTTCATTAACTGCGTTAAACGGATTATGTGATCGGCTCGAATGATACGGATTTAACAACAATATTATTACATCTGATTTGAGCTTTAACGTGGCAAAAATCCACTATTTCCCCTACCTTCGTTGCTAGTTAAAAATGAATTATCCAGATGAAAAAAGAGAAGAAGTTAATGCTGATCATTTTTTTGATTAGCAGCGTATTATTAGCAACACATGAAGGAGAGTTTTGGCCCTTTTCTATTTACCCCATGTTCTCTCAGGCTGGAAATCCTTGGTCCAGAGGGCTTATTGAAGATGTACAGGATAGCAGCAGAGCTGATCTTTGGGATACTAAGCCATTACATGTTGTTGAACCAAGAACCCTTGCACTTAAGGAATATGGAATCCATGAAATTGATTTCGCCAACTATATCTCAAAAACAAAGGTTTGGGATGATACTAAGCTGAATGGTCTGCGTTCAACTTTCCAGATTGATAACTATCCCGGAAAAATGTGGATGGCAACCCGCGTGGTTGGTCATTTAACTGAAGAAGACTCTGTAGTGATCGAAGCTATCCCCATGTTCTTGTTCACCAGCGATACCACCATCAAAAACCCTCACCTTTTCCCGGAGGGATTAAATGATTGATCGTTTAATTAAGAATCTTTTTGAATTTGAAGCACCTGATTCTTTAGGCACAAAAATTCAACTCCGTGCTTTCGAGGTCTTCACCTTTATCTATTTAATGATCTACGCCTGGGAATGGGCTTTTTATATTCCAAGACTAAGCACCGTTATTTTGCCTCTTGGTCTCGCCAATTACATTGATATAAGCATTTTCTTCGATAATAATATCTCGGTATATAATGCGGTTCTGATTACTTTATTTTCGATTTACCCGCTAATTATCAAAAAACAACGATGGTTATATGCGATCGCCGCTTTCCTTTTTCATTTACAGTATGTAGCACGGTTTTCTCAGGGAGAAATACCTCATAGCGCTAATCTTGTTGGGTTCAGTATTCTGGCGCTTGGACTTGGAGCCGTTTTCTTCCGGGATAAAAGCCTCAGACACCAACTTACCTTTGCCTTTGGTTTTATTCTATTTTATATCGGACTAGGATACACTACCGCTGCTTTCAGCAAATTGATAGCAACAGGAATTACCTGGGTAGACGGGAAACACCTTTGGCTTTGGATAGGTGAGAAACACATCGATATACTTTCCAAATACGGTGAGTTTCAACTTAACTGGTTACAAGAACTGGCAATAAACAGCAGATTAATCGCGACTTCGGTTTTACTGTTCGGTTTATTTAGTGAATTCTTCGGTTTTATGGTCTGGTTCAAAAAATTCCGGTGGGCAGAAATTATTCTGTTGATTGGACTGCATATAGGTATAGACTTAACTATGAATATTTTCTTTGCCGCTTTTACCTATCAGCTTATTCTTATGGGTTTCCCCTGGAACCGATGGATTAACAATCTTTCTTCCGCTGAATCCCTGAATAAAAGTGAATTCCTGAACCGGTGGATCCTGTATAAGTAGCTTATTCGGGAAGAAACATCAGGTCGTCGTAATATGCAATGGCATTTTCATTGGTACTGTCTCCATCACTTAAAATCAGGATGGCTAGTGGTCGTTTTGGAGGATCATCCCCAAAAAGTCGCCTGTAATCTTCTACGATATTTCGCTTCACCTGCATCCATCCGGAACCTACCTTCTCGTTACCAGATTCCAACACCACAATTTTTTGATTTCCGAAGAAAATCGAATGGTCTGAACCTTTCTTAAGTGTACTGCTCCAGGTATAGCGAATAGATTTCGGAACTTTTTTAAAAAGCGCAACTCTTCCCATATCAAACACAACGTATATACTCGCGGCTACATCGTTATCATCACTTGTTTCATTTCCGCCTTCAGGAATTTCTTCAACCCTCCACTTCCAGCTTAGAACCGGAGTTTCATAAATATTCAGGTTTTTACGCTCTTTAAGAGGAAGATTTAGGTGGCGGGCATCAGTGTGATCGTAATAAAGAAACTGGTTTCCATTCTCTTCTTGTATAGAATAGTGATAAAGAAGCGCTTCTTCCGGGTGATTCGCTTTTCGCTTCAAATCACGATTATACCAACCACCGGGTAAGCTTCCTATCGACTCTCCTTCGAAATCTTCAATGAGAAGTCCTCCGTTGTTTAATTCTTTGAGAGGATAATGAATATCCTTTAAATCCTGCCCGTAAACAGTGTTAAAAGTCAGTGCTATGATAAAAAGAAGTGTTGATACCTTCATCCCAGATTTATCTACAAGATCGTTAGCTTTATGATTATATTTAGCGCTTTATAAGAGCCCTTTGTTTAACGCTTTTATTTTCAGATTTATTCTCAGTATTAAAAATTGATAATGTCAGTAAACCAAGAATCATCTTTAGTGGAACAGTCTAAGGTAAGTTGCTTAATGGTAACAGCCAATCGAAAAAATCTCGCGGAACGAGCCGTCGAATGCTTCAAAAATCAAAGCTATTCTAATAAGGAGCTTGTTGTTGTTGATGATGGTAATGAAGATTACACCCCACTGTTTAAGGATCTTCCTGCAGATCAGGTAAAATACGTTAAGCTTGAGAAAGAGTCTGATTTTGTGCTTGGAAAACTACGAAACAGAAGTCTTGAGGAAGCATCCGGTGATTATCTGGTTCAGTGGGATGATGATGATTGGTATCATAAAGATCGTATCAAGGTTCAGGCTGAAATTCTTGACAAAGGATATGACGTTTGTTGCCTTTCTTCGGCGCTTATGCATCTTGATACAGAGGAATTCATGGACCATCCCTATGTAGGAGTTTTACCGAATGGTATTCCTGGAAGCATAATGCACCGCAACAGTTCCGAAATCAGATATCCCGAAACAAGAAGAGCAGAAGATACTGTTTACCTGAATGAATGGATGGAGAAGAGATATTATAAATTGGATGACTCTTTCAATTACCTGTTCTTACGGGCATATCACGGTAATAATACCTGGGAAAAAGAACATTTCAGAAGAAGAATCAGAAATTCACCCACTGCTCTAATACAATATATTTGGCATGCCGTTTTGAAAAGAGATTTATTTTCACATCCGCGTTTTCAATTGAGTCCAACCGCTGAAAAAGCGTTCAAGGATTATGTTACGCTTTCTAAAAAACTAGAGTTACTCTGATGAAAAGGATTTTTCTGGTGGGATGTCCACGTTCAGGTACTACCCTGCTACAAAGCATTTTAGCTTCACATCCGGAAATTATTTCATTCCCGGAAACTCATCTCTTTTCTAAAACTATTTCCATTAACCGGCTTGTAAGATTATTTACCATTTATGGGCAAAATCATCTTAATACTCTCAAAACGATATTTCAGGAGTTGGGAGTTTCTGATAACTCAATTTCAAATATTAAAACGCCAGTTTTCTCCACTGAAGAATGGATATCTAACCTTCTCGATCAATTAGATATAATTGCTAATCATTTTTCCCCTAAAGAATTACCTGAGTATTTACTTGAAAAAACTCCGCGTCACCTCCACTTTATCGATGAAATCCAAAGCGTAGATTCTGAGGCTCAGTTTATTCATATAATAAGAAAAGGAGAAGATGTGGTGGCAAGCTTACATGAGGCTACAAAAAATAGTCCTGGACACTGGGATGGGAGCCGCTCTTTGAAGAAAAGCGTCTTCTGGTGGAACCGAAGTATTCGCCTCTCATCAGGCTTTATTGGAAAAAAGAATCAGCACTTTGTGTTATATAAGGATCTGATCGATCATCCTGAAAAAACTATTTCCGCTCTTTTGAACAACCTTAATATCTCGTATTCAGATAGTTTGTTCACTTCATTTAATGAAACAGCCGAGTCTCTTATCAATACTGAGGAAACCTGGAAGGCTAAAAATTACTCCTCTGAATTGAGTTCTTCTCACAAGTTTGAACGGTTAACTTCTGAAGAACAAAACTGCGTTAAAAATTCTCTGATCAGCTTTGATTATTCAAAAATTTCTGTCAATACAGCTGATAATCGATTTTAAAATTAATTCCGACTCTATCCTTGTAAAGCTCACCAAAATCCATTGCTATTCCTGCACCAAGTGTAATTTGAGGAACACTGTTGAGTCTTTTTTTGAGTTCCAGTAGAAACGAATGGTTAACTTTTTTGAGCTCTCCCAATGGCCTTAGCACCCCAATAACAGGCCCTGTATCACTGGATTGACTGATAATCTGATCCCGTACTTCTCCATAATTCCTGCTAAAAGTGTACAACAGTTTATACTGCATTTGAAAAGGAAGTTCACCTGTTGCTCCCAGATGATGAGCTATAATAATATTGTTGTATATGGGTTGATTTTTTGAGCCGTCCGTTAATAGTAAGGAGTTCCCTATCACCCTTCCTTCATAAGTCCAACCCGCACGGTAAATATAATGATTATAATAGCTTGCAGTCCCATACGGCTCAAAATCGAAGGAATCCTGTCGTTTAGTGTTGATATGTTCGTACAAAAAAGATGTTATAAGTTTCGAATGTTGTGGTTTAACAGACAACCCCCAAATCCCATCCCATGGACTTCGAAATTGTGTAGAAACTTTATCCTCCAAGTAGAATAATCGATACACCTTCAAATCAACTGGATTAAAATATAAATCCAGACTGAAATCGTAAGCCGCCACTGAATTTCCCAGTGCATTGGTTTGTTCTGCTCTTGGTGCTTCATTGTCTGAAGCGCCAATTGCAAAAGCAGCTTCTAAAAAGTCTGTAAATGAGTCTGGCAAATTGCCACTGGTACTATTACTCCCTGCCCATTGTACGTTATGAATTACCCCTGCTTTGGCATAAAAAAAAGCATATCTGATTCCCAGGTATAAATATTTTTGATGTAAGTATGCATTATTTGTAAACCTGTTGTCGTTAAACCAACCATGACTAATAAATCCGCTTACATTCAGGATTTCATTCGTTCCCGGTACTGATACAAAGCCATCCGTATATACCGCTATTTTTGGAATGGGGGTGGCATTCCTGCTCATAATAAATGAACCTGTAGAAAGCTCATCCTCTTTTAAGGCTAGCGGATCATAAAACCTTCCACCGGATAGCTTAACCGAACCGAAAGCCACATCAACATACATCTGATTGAAAAATAATGTAGAATTTTCAGAGATACGGCCGATCAGCTCACTACCAATTCTTATCGAAAAAGAATCTCCTGCATACAGCTCTGATTTAACTGCGCCATAAACCAAGGTATTACCTGAAGACTGATCTACCTTCCCATAGTGTTGGTTATGTAGCCAAAAAGGTAATTCAGCTTCGAGCGATGATAAATTGAAATTGTTCTCCAGTCCAAAATTTAATGATTGAATTTTAGGCTGGTATTGTGCTTTTATTGGTATTGATATAAATAATAAAGCTGTTAAAAGCAGATTTGCTCTCTTAGACATCGAACTCTTTTCTCTCTGATTCTGACTTTTCTATGGTTACTGTTTTCTTATACGCATTTGCAATGAGATAGGTACTCACATTTAGCACTCTCTTTAATACTAAATTGGCGGTAAGAATACCGGCAAGTAATTCTTTTGGAACCTGAACCAGACCTGACACTTCAAGGGCGATAGTTACAAAAAGTGCATCTGTACTAGGCAAAAAAGGTATTCTGGATGAAATAATCTGAACTGCGGAGAGACTAAACCAAACGGCTAGGGTAATTTCAGGACGAGCTACCTCCCATTGTAAAATCTGAATAAAATTGATGAAAATAATTCTGAAAGCATGCAATGAAAATACTTTTAACGCATCCCTGAAGCTCATTGAGATGATGCAATTCCTGAATTGATATATAGCGATAGCTACTATAATCCCTCCAAAAATTATAGCGAGTAGTAAGCCGGTATTAATATTGTTGAGATAATCCTGAATATTGATGTAACCCTGAGTTATAAAGTAGTACAATAATACCAGGGTGATCATACTGGAAGCGGCGGAAGAAAGAATATTGTTATCCTTAATCGTCTTCCAAGCTTCCTTAGTAGGAATTAATAAGCTGTTCTTTGCCCAGGAGTACAGAAAGAATTCTCCGGAATAGCCAACTACATCTGTATTTAACACCTTTTTCTGGATAAATATTGGAAAAGCTGATTTCCATTTTAGCGACCAGGAAATTTTATAAATGAAAATTTCAGCGATGGGAAGCGAGAAATAGATAAGCAAGTAGAGAATGTAGAATACTGGCTTAGTTGGTAATGATTTAATCAGGTTTCCCAATCCAATTTCATAAACCTGATAAATCAGGTAACCTATTATTGTTACCTGTACTAAAATCCTTAGAACTTTTTTAATAAGCTCTTTTTTTTGATCATTAAGCTTCATTAGAAGCTACTTCATCTGTATAGTTAAGCCGTTCAGGAACTCCCTCAGACTCAAATTTATACCATACTTTTTCGGCAAAGGTATAAAATGGGGTTTTTTGGTGATACCATCCAAAATGTAAGCAGTAAGGGGTCACCATTAAGTAATCATTCAACCCGGGGAAAAGGCCAGCCATTTTTATAAGTGTATTTCTGATACCTGATGATTTGAGTCCTCTGAATGAGTACACAAAATCATGGCTAAAGTATTTACAGCGCACATACTGGAAGTCCTCATCATGCTCAGTAAGATCGTCAATATAGTCTAATTGTGGGCTATTATGTCCTTGTAACCACGGGTATATTGGATTATTAAGCTTAGACATCGCCATTGCTAGGCTCCACTCACAGGATTCTTCCGTTCTGCCTTGCTCCATCTTTCTGCTTCTGAAATGAGTCTCATTTTTACGGGAAAGCATCTCGCCAGCTAATTGGCAAACCTTTTTAGTTTGCTCATAATCAGCTGCATAAATCATTCCTGATTGTACTCTGCTCAGATAGGTAAGTCCGAATTTTTTGAGCGTTTTCCTTCTTCTTCCAAAAAAAACATCCTTGAGAACCCCTACTCCTTTTGCAGCTCCAAAAAAGCTATCCGAGATCAGGTTCCCGGTAATTGTAAAATCAAACGGAGACAGTGATTTCCATAAAGAATTAGGGTTCTTGCACCAAACTATATCACTATCCAAAAAGATGTTCTTCTCAAAGAATAGATAATGATGCACATTATGCTTAAATCCTACAATAGAGGCATGTTCTTCAGGAAGTGGATGTATGACATCAAAAAGACCTTCCAAGCCCTTCTCCTCCAGAATTTTCCTCTGTTTATCGCTGCAAGCAAGGGCTACAGGTCGTTTTTTGTCGTGACGACGAAGGCTTACCACAGAAGCTATGGTATGTTTTAAATACTTGGGATGCCCGTAGCTGACATATACATATCCTTCAGCGCCAGCTTTTTCTTTTTTATAGGAGTGTAGCACAGTTAGTTTTTTTATAAAGATACGGGTTCTTTTTCCTCATTAAAAGACCCTTACAAATTTACTCTCTTGCGGCCCTTTTTCTAAGACTTTCCATTAACGTATCGAATCCGCGGCGCTCTATAATTCGCTGAAATTGATTTTTATAGGATTCTGCGGTCCATAATTCATCCACACTCATGTCGGTAATTACCCACTCATCTCCTTCAAGTGCCATCTTATAATCAACAGGCGTTCTGATGTCGTCAAGCTCAGCCATCGTCTCAATCATTGCGGTACCATCTTCCAGCTGGATAGAGTCATACGTGATTTTGGCCCGATAAATTTCCAGAGTGTTTAGCGAATGATCCCGAATAATGGTAGTAAACAGATCGACAAACTCTATTCTACTTTCTTCTGAAATCTCATTGTACGTTTCATCGAGAGCAATTTTGGCCATTTCCTCGAAATCAATTATTCCATTAATAATTTCTTTGAGTTCTGCCCTTTGCTGATCGGTATATTCCTGCCCTTCAGGCCCTAAAAGCTCTTTTATCTGTTGGTCACGCTCGGTAAGCATGTTCTTGATGTATTCTTCACTGTTTTGAGCAAATGAAGAAAATCCCAGTATGATTGCCACCAAAATTGAAAGTGTAGCTTGTTTCAAAAATCTCATAAATCCGTATTTAATTTTCAATCGATATAGTTAACGGCAGCCCTGCTGATTTATTAAGTTTTGCCATTGCAGAGTTGAACTCAAAAATATGCTGTTTCTCTGTTAACCTTAGTTCAAGCTCTTGCTTTACTGCATCAACTAAATCCTTTGACTCTCCAAACCCTAAATCATAGTCTAATTGTTCCATTCTAAGCCATTCTTTTGCAATTAGAAGTGCTTCATCTGTCTTTTCTACTTTCACTTCTGCAAGAGCAGCATTTCTGTACGCCTCATTTACTTCCAAAATTATTCCGTCCTGCATCGCATCCTTAAGATAATCTAACCGATCAACTTCCAGTCTGCTGCGCGCGAGAGAGGTCTTTGCCTGAAAGAAATTCAGGTTTTGACGAATTGTAAAACCTACTGCGGTATTGAAGGTATTTTCTGGAGTTCTGATGAATGGGTTTGGTTGACGTGGTCTGATTGGAGTACTAGCGAAAGTAGTAGTAAACCCAAGATATAATCCAGGTAAATTCTGTGCTTTTAGAGAGCTTATATATGTTTTAAGTGCATGTTTGCCTAGCTCAAGGCCTTCTAACTCTGCCCGGTTAAGTGTGGCGTTACTTTGATAGTATCCTATTTCCTGAATTTCAGTTTCAACTGGATCGAGAAATCTTACCATTGGTTCATACACTGTTCCTGCTTCATTTCTTAACGCATAACTCCATGTTTCACGAACAAATAGCAGACTTTGAGTTACCTCTTCTTTTTGAATACCAAACTGAGCCTTAAATACTTTGAATTTAAACACATCTGATTCATCAACCTCAGCTGGATTCTCCTCGAGTTGCTTATTAAGAGCATTTTCAATTTGCCGGACTTTATCCTCGGCATCACTCAATAATCGCTCTATCTCTAATGCGAAAATATAACTATGATATAAATCATAAAGCCTCAGTTCTATTTCTGCCTGAGTTGCTTCATACTCTTTCTGTGTAGCTTTAACACCAATTTCAGCTGCACCAATAGCTTTATTGATAGCACCCCATGTAAATATAGGTTGAACTCCCTGAAGACGCAAACGCGTGTAGATTCCAATCTTATCCCAATCGTTGTAGGCATCACCATCCAGATATATCTGTTCATCAGGGAAATTATTTGGTGAAGTAACTCCGGGCACAACGGCATGTTCGGATCTGAAACTCAGGGAAGGTAAAAAGCGTTGATCCTTTGCCATCTGGCTTCTGTTTTCAGCCAGATCTACTTTGGTATCCACTACTTTCATTTGCCCTGAATTATCCAGAGCGATGGAAAGAAACTCATCGAATGAGATACGGAGTGTGTCTTGAGCACGAAGAGAGACTGATCCGATAAGCAGGGTCAGAAGAAAAAATATTAGTGAAGTACGTGTAGTCATAAGTATTTGTTTGCGCTACAACGCAGGCTATTGTCATTTATTTAAAACAAAAATAGCCCCATTCGGAGCTATTTAATTGCGGAGAGTGAGGGATTCGAACCCCCGGAGACTTGCGCCTCAACGGTTTTCAAGACCGCCGCATTCGACCACTCTGCCAACTCTCCTAAAATTAGTTTCCACCAAGTGCCTGAGCACCGGATACAATTTCAGAAATTTCAGTCGTAATTGCACTTTGTCGGGCCTGGTTATACTTAAGCTTTAGCTCACGTTCCAGATCCTTCGCGTTTTCGGTCGCACTATCCATAGCCGACATTCTTGCGCCTTGCTCTGATGCATTCGATTCTAGTACTGCTTTCCACAACTGAATGTTTAAATGGAGTGGGAGCAATTTTTCCAGAATCGCCTCAGAATCAGGCTCGAAAATATAATCAATTGACTCTTTAGAAGCATCATCAGATGATCCGGAAATTTCAGCAGGATCGATAGGTAATACCTTATCTACTTTTCTGTTCTGAGCAATCACAGATTTAAACTCATTGAATGCAATATATACTTCATCGAATTCGCCATCAACAAACTGTTGAGTAGCTTTACTCATTAGCGCGGAAGTAGACTCATATTCCAGTTTATCAAAAAAACCTGGATGTGATTCCACCACATTGTATTTGCGCTTTTTGAAATACGCACCTGCTTTCTTTCCAACAGTAACTAAAGACAATGTCCCATTTTCTTTGTGATCAGAAAGACTCGATTCGATTGATTTCTCTACTTCTTTGAACAGGTTATTATTAAAGCCACCACAAAGCCCTCTGTCTGAACCAATCACAATCATTAATACAGTTTTGACTTCATCTGCATTTCTCATGATGGGATTTGAAACCGAGCTGCTACCTACTAAACGACCTACAACATCCTGAATCTTAGCAGCATAAGGACGGGTTTGCACCATTCGATCCTGAGCCTTTCTAAGTTTCGCAGCCGCAACCATTTTCATAGCTTTGGTTATCTGCTGAGTATTATTAACAGTACTAATCCTGTTTCGTATGTCGCGTAAATTTGGCATTTGTTAAGCTTCTTGAGCTGCTAAAATTTGATCTATTACTGATTTTGCAGTAGAAACAACTTCCGCACCAAACTCATCACTCAATACTCCACTTGATGCAAGAGCTTCCATTTCTTTGCTGTACTTTGTTAGTACAGTTTCGAGGAATTGAGTTTGAAATTCACCAATCTGAGAAACCGGAAGTTTATCGAGTAAACCTTCAGCATTAATTTTCAGAAGTACAATTTCTCTTTCAACCGGAAGTGGTTGATACACGTCCTGCTTCAACAATTCCGCCGTACGCTCACCTCTTCTTAATTGAGCCTGAGTCGCAGGATCAAGATCAGAACCGAATTTAGCAAAAGCTTCCAATTCACGATACTGAGCCAAATCAAGCTTCAAAGTACCGGACAATTTCTTCATTGATTTTACCTGTGCAGATCCACCTACACGAGATACAGAAATACCCACATCAATCGCTGGACGAATACCAGAGTTGAATAAATCGGTATCAAGGAAAATCTGACCATCAGTAATCGAAATTACATTTGTAGGGATGTACGCAGAAACATCACCGGCCTGAGTCTCAATAACAGGAAGAGCCGTTAATGAACCTCCACCCTTCACTTGTGATTTTAGTGCATCAGGAATATTATTCATTGCCTGAGCTACTTTATCATCATTAATAATCTTTGCAGCTCTCTCAAGAAGGCGACTGTGTAGATAGAATACGTCACCAGGATATGCTTCACGTCCCGGAGGTCGCTTTAACAATAACGAAAGCTCACGATATGCAACTGCTTGCTTCGATAAATCATCATAAATAACCAATGCATGGCGGCCTGTGTCACGGAAGTACTCACCTACCGTTGCACCTGCAAATGGAGCAATATATTGTAGAGGAGCAGCAGCACTTGCAGGAGCACTGATAATCACAGAATACTCCATAGCCCCGTTTTCTTCCAATACTTTCTTAATCCCCGCGACAGTAGAAGCTTTTTGCCCAACTGCTACATAGATACAAAAAACTGGTTTTTCAGAATTTTGAGTTGCTTTCTGATTCAGAATCGTATCAACAGCAACAGACGTTTTACCAGTCTGACGGTCACCAATAATCAATTCACGCTGTCCACGTCCGATCGGAATCAATGCGTCAATAGCTTTAATACCAGTTTGAAGCGGCTCGGCTACCGGCTCACGGTAAATTACACCAGGAGCTTTCCTTTCAAGCGGAAGTGTGAATGTATCACCGGTAATTGGTCCTTTACCATCAATTGGATTACCAAGTGGATCAATAACACGGCCCAATACTCCATCTCCAACATTGATAGAAGCGATGTCTTTGGTTCTTTTAACCACATCACCTTCTTCTACCGCACTTGATGATCCGAAGAGAACAACTCCTACGTTATCTTCTTCAAGGTTTAGTACCATTCCGGTTGCTGCATTACCATTTTCGTCTTTCGAATCGGGTAGTGTTACCAGCTCACCTGCTTCTACTTGTGAAAGGCCATATACACGTGCAATACCGTCACCTACTTCAAGTACGGTACCAACATCATATACATCAGCTTCGTTATCGAAGCCGGATAATTGTTTTCTTAGTATGGCTGAAACTTCGTCGGGTCTGACTTGGCTCATTGTAATAGTTGTTTCTGAATCTGTTCTAATTCAATTCCACGGCGTTGTCGAGGAATGTTTGTTCTAGCTGTTCCAATTTGTGCTTTACGGTTCCGTCAATCACCGTATCCTGAATTTTTACTAACAATCCACCTTTTAATTCGGCTTCTTCTTTCAAATTCATTTCTACTTTTTTGGAAGTAGTTTTTTCAAGCACTTTTTGTAGCTCTTTAACCTGTGCGTCTTCTAAAGCTTTGGCTGTACGCACTTCCACTTCAATAATTCCGGCGTATTCGTTGTATTGCTTTACAAAAGCAGTAACAATTTCCGGAAGTAAATCGGCTCTTTCTTTTTTTGAAACTAATTTCACAAACTCATTACTGAGTTTGCCAACGTGTTTCTCAAAGATGGATTTCAGTACAGCTTCCTTATCATCAGGTTTGATAATGGGGCTCTTCAGAAAAAGAAGTAAATCCTTAGAATTATCAATCGTGTTTTTGATGAAGAGGATATCTTTAAGCGTGTCTTCAACAGACTTTTGGTCTTTTGCCGTTTCGAGCAATGCTGAAGCGTAACGCCGTGCTGCTTTAGATACCAACATAGGTTAATAGATTAATTTTTTGACAAATCGTCGATGAAATTATCGACTAACTTGCTATTCTTTTTTGTATCAAGCTCCGAATCAAGAATGGTTGAAGCAGCTTTAATTGCCAGATGAGCAACTTCTTCCCGTAGCTCGGTAAGTGCCTGCTTTTTTTCTTGTTCTATTGAAGCTCTTGCTTGTTCAACGATTTGAGAGGCATCCTCTTTAGCTTTCGCAATAAGGTCTTCCCGGAGTAAATCTGCTTCTTCCTTCGCCTTTTTGCGGATTTGCTGTGCGTTTGCCTCTGCTTCACGAAGCGCCTTCTCATTATCTTTGGAAACCTGCTCAGCCTTGGCCAAAGCCTGCTCTGCAGATTCTAAAGAATCTTTGATTTTGGCTTCCCGCTCGTTGAGCGATTTCATGATTGGAGGTACAGCATACTTCATCATTACCCACAGGAACACAATCATGGAAATCAAAATCCAGATTGCAAAACCTGTGTTAAATGATAGAATACCGCCTCCGCCTGCTAAAAGGAAAGTCATTGATTAATCCTTAATTATTGACCAACCTGAAGTGCAAGAAGGATACAAATTACCGCACCAAGAAGGGCAACACCCTCGATGAAAGCGGCAGTAAGAATCATTGCACCACGAATATCTCCAGAAGCTTCTGGTTGTCGTGCAATACTTTCTGTAGCGCCTTTACCGATCATTCCGATTCCGATTCCAGCTCCCAAAGCTACGATTCCAGCTCCAATACCAGCTGCTAAAAGTCCCATAGTATTCTATATTTTAGTTGTTAGGGTTATGTTTTAAAAAATTCAATTACGCTGCGTGTTCTACGTGATAACCTTCTTCATCATGATGATGATCTTCCGCTGCCATCCCGATAAACACCGCAGATAACAAGGTGAAGATATATGCCTGTAATAAAGCTACGAACACTTTCAGTGCATATAATACTACTGTTAATGCTACTGAGAACACGCTTACTCCATACCCGGCTGCAGTGCCGAAGGTATCAGCAAAAATGAAGATCAACCCGAGAATTGCGATGATCATAATCTTTCCTGATAACATGTTTGCGAATAAACGAATAGCGAGTGCAAAAGGCTTTGTGAAAATTCCTAAAATTTCAACCGGAGTTAAGATTGCCCGCACCCATGTTGGTACTCCCGGGAACCAGAAAATATGTCCCCAATAATCTTTAGTGCCACTAAATTGAGTAATGATAAATGTGACTACTGCTAAAGTGGCTGTCACCGTCAAATCTGCTGTTGCAGTTGCTGCCCAAGGCAACAAACCAAACAGGTTCATAAATGCGATACCCATAAATACGGTGAAGAAATAAGGCACATATTTATCTGCTTTGTGATCATCAATATTAGATCGGGCTACGTCATCACGAATAAACACAAACAACACTTCGAAAATATTTTGGAAAGCTCCCTGTGGTTCAACTTCTCTTCCAACGCCTTTCTTGTAGCGATTAGACATTGATATTGTAATCCAAACTGCCAGAATCATTCCAAGCCAAAAATACACTAAATGCGAGGTAATGGAAAAATCAACAACAATATGCGCACCCTCAGGAGCGACTAAAACATGATCTATTTCTTCGAAGGCAGTTTTTTCTGCAAAAGCATGGGTGCTAAGAGCAGCATCGAAATTTGTACTGCCATCTGAGTCACTCCAAAGAAGTAAACGGGGAAGGTAAATCTTTCCGCCATTGATAAATCCCGGTACTTTAAAATAGTCATGATCAACCACGGTACCCATTACATCAAGAACAGGCTCTTCGTCACCGGATGCTGCGTCTGCTGCTAAAATATTTGGTGTACTGGCTGATAAAAAAAGAATCGTAAGAAATACGCGACGCAGGGTCTGGATCATTATTTTGGGCTGCTTTTCTTTTCTAAGATTTTGGTGAAAAAAATCATTTCCGTTATAGAATAACAAAGATAGGAAATTATGAAACTAACTGTAAAGTAGATTTCATCAATTTTTGTTGTTGCAAGCAAAATTCCGAGCACTGCAACTACTGTTAAAAACCGCCCTACCAGGGAAAAAAAGAAAACCTTGTTAAAAACATCCCATTCCCTTTCCCAGAAAACCTCCAGAACCCAAGCACTTACATGGATTGATACTGCGCTTAGCAATATTCCAGAGAGTACACCTACCCACTGCAGAAAAGAGAGAAGAAAAAAAAGAACCACCAGAGCAGGCAGTAATAATAAATCCAGAGTGATGAGTTTCTTAAGCAAGTCTGCTACTCTTTATCGTTATCGAGTTTTTTAGCGATCCTGAAAATGGAAAAAAAGAAGAATACGATCCCTATTCCGGCCCCAATTAGCAATCCCCATGGGCTGCTCTCAAAATATACATCCACAATGTAGCCGAGGGCGATCGGAATTGCTAAGGTTGCAGCAATTTCTGCCCCAAGACCCACGTATTCCCGATACTTTTTTGGAAGATAGTTACCGCTCAACTACCTGCCGCTTTTGCTTTCAGATGAGTTCCCTTTTCAAAATCGGCATCGCTGGCTTGAGATAAGGTCTTCGACTCTTCTCCCATTCGGCAAGCACCATTGATTTGAGCTCCTTCTTCAACAATTAACGTTTTGGTGTAGATATTGCCGTCAATGATGGCGTCTTTGCGAAGAACAAGCCGGTTTGAAACCCTAACTTCACCTTCCACACGACCCGCGATATCAGCATCTGAAGAAGTTACATTTCCTACCACACGACCTTTATCAGTGATTATGAGTTTCCCTTTTGATATGGCTTCTCCATCAACGGTTCCACCAATTCGAATATCAGCTTTAGCATGAAGGTTCCCCTTCAACTTGGTTCCCTCGCTTATAATATTCACTGATGGAGAAGTATTTTGTTGATTACTCACTTTTATTCCTGGTTTGTTTGAGTTAAACATAGAGACTATTGAATTAAATAAATTGCAGGGTCCTGAGGCAACCCATCTTTCCAAATTTCTAAATGAAGATGAGGGCCGGAACTGGAAACTCCCACATCTCCGGTAGTCCCTATAATATCACCTTTTAAAATTACATCGCCACTCTTTTTTGTGAGCGAAGAACAATGCTTGTATACACTTAATAATCCGCCGGCATGTTGTACAGATATTACATATCCATTACTGATTGTCCAACTGGCATCAATAATAGTTCCATCTGCAATGGCTGTTATCAGTTCTTCTTCTTTGGTAGCTACATCAATTCCGTAATGTTCATTTTCGGGTTCGTAACCCCTTGTCAAAGAACCATTCACAGGAAAACTGGTGGGGAAATCCGGTGCTGCTTTAAATACATTAGAGAAAATTATACCGGATGTACTTACCCTTTCGCTGGTTAAATCGTCATCAAATCGGTTGGCATATAAATCCTCCAATTGCTGGTCATTATCAAACATAGATGAAAACCGGGCGTCCATTGCCAGCGTTGTGTCAACACTCAACCGTATTACATCCTTCATTTCAGATAACTGATAATCTCTGACGATCAGCGAATCTTGCAAAGCAATTACCCTCTGAGTAATACTTTCAACCTGAGCGCGCATTTCAGCGTCTTCTTTACTGTATAACAAAGCCCCTAAAGGAGTAAGCATAAAAACAAGAGCCACAAACATTGAAAGCATCACACATATAAGCGTCAAAAAAGCAAAGAATTTAGTAGGTTTAAATTGGTAGGAATTGTCCTCTCCCGGACGCGAATCATCCAATAAGATCACTGTGATCTCTTTGAGACGTTGTTCGTAAAGCTTTTTTAGAAAATCTAACATTGTTCTGTTCTAAAGATGCACCTATTAGCTGGAAATTACATTAAATATTGAAGCTAATTCTGATGTTAATGTCTTACGATTGAATTTGGAGATAAACTCTTTATCTGGTTTGGGAAGTTTTTGTTCCTCCCATAAAGAAACAACTTCACTGATATTACCCATCAAAGCTTCAATATGTTCAGGGCTTGATATAAATGCTGCCCCATAAGAAGTAAGTGTAGATTTGGTATCTCCATCCGGAATCATTGCCAGAATTGGTTTCTCACTTGCCATATACTCATAGGTTTTACCAAGTGATATCATCCCGGAGTTCTTGGAGTGAGCGTTATTCAACCAAAGCACATCTGCTTGTCTCACATTTTGTACAGCTTCTGAATGAGGTACGAATCCAAAATCCTTTACATTTTCGTCTAGTTTATACGTACTGAAAAGCGTTCTGTCTCTCTCGCTAAGCACTCCCTGGAATTGCAACTCAATTACTTCTTTGTATTCCGGGTTTTCTTTAAGAAAAGAAGCCATCGCTTTAAGAAAAATAACAGGTCCACTATCTGGGTAAAATGTTCCACTGTAGAGAAAGGATAACTTTCCTGGTTGATGATTCTTTTCCACCTTCGAATCAAAATCATCCGGATCAAAACCCTGCGTAATCACACTGGTTTCTCTAGAATTTATTCCTCTTCCATCAATTGATTCTGATATATAGTTGTTTATCGTAACTATCTGGTCTGCAAATGATAAGGTTTCCTTTTCAATTGTTTTCATTTTCGAATAATGCCAGGCAGATGGATATTTTATCAAATGGCTTTCCAGCCAGTCATCTCTTAGATCCATCACTAAAGGTATATTGAATCTCTCTTTTATTTTCTTAGCCAGAATCAAGTTTGAATACGGAGGAGCTGTAGCAAAAACAATATCAATTTTTTTGGTTTTGATGAGCTCTTCAGCTTTTGCAACCCCCGGTTTTATCCACCCTTTTTTGTTATCCGGAAACCAGAAAAAAGTAGATATTTTTCTGAGCAGATTTTCCAACCATTTTGGCAGGATTATTTTGCGTTCACCAGCGGCGTGAAGAGGGGTATTACCTTCAACTCTGTGTACCTCAACTTCCAGTTCTTCCAGTTCTTTTTGAAGAGACTCATCGAACACATGATAAGCTCCAGGCTCAGGACAAAGAACAATTGGATTCCATCCAAATTCCCGTAAATATTTTATGAATTTAAGTGGTCTTTGTACTCCACTCCCTCCCATTGGAGGAAAGTAATACACAATAATGAGTACATTTTTCATTTCTGAAGCTTTGATCAGACTGAATAGTTTGGCGCTTCTTTGGTAATTTGAACTGAATGGGGGTGACTTTCTTTGTAGGCAGCCGCAGAAATCTGTACAAATTCAGCTTTGTTTTTAAGCTCTTCAATACTTGCCGTTCCACAATATCCCATTGCAGCTCTAAGCCCACCCGTCATTTGATGTACCACTTCACCTAAATATCCTTTGAAAGGAACACGCCCTTCAATCCCTTCAGGAACCAGTTTTCTAATATCATCTTCAACATCCTGGAAATAACGATCTTTTGAACCTTTCTTCATCGCCCCAATACTACCCATACCACGGTATGATTTGTACTTTCGGGATTCATAAATGATAGTCTCACCCGGGCTTTCGTCTACACCGGCAAACATAGAGCCCATCATTACAACATCTGCTCCTCCGGCAATGGCCTTAGGAATATCTCCGGTTTGTTTGATACCGCCATCAGCAACCAAGCCAATTCCATTATTCTTACAAAACTCAGCTACTTCCATAACCGCGCTAAGTTGAGGGACTCCAACTCCCGTTACCACACGGGTAGTACAAATAGAACCAGGGCCAACTCCAACCTTAACCACATCAGCACCAGCATCTGCTAAGGCTTCTGCTGCAGTTCGGGTAGCAATATTTCCGCCGATCACATTTAAATCAGGATACTTTTTCTTGATGGTGGAAACGGTATTCAAAACCCCCTGAGAATGTCCATGCGCTGTGTCTACCGTAATAATATCTACTCCTGCTGCAACTAAAGCATCCACCCTGTCTATAGTGTCAGGGGTAACACCAACTGCTGCTCCAACCCTTAGTCTTCCCATTTCATCTTTACATGCATTCGGGAAGTTCATTTTCTTCTCAATATCTTTGAAGGTAATAAGACCGATCAGTTTGTTGTTTTTATCAACAATCGGGAGCTTCTCTACTTTGTAATCCTGAAGAATCTCCTCCGCTTCCTTCAGGTTTGTGCCCTCTTTCCCGGTAACCAAATTCTCTTTGGTCATAATATCTCCGAGTTTTCTTGTCAATTCAGACTCAAACCGTAAATCCCTGTTTGTTACAATCCCGGTTAGTATTCCTTTTCCATTAATAATCGGAATTCCTCCAATTTTATGGACCTTCATCAGGTTTCTGGCATCTTTAACTGTTGCATCAGCAGTTAAGGTAACCGGGTCAACAATCATCCCACTTTCACTTCTTTTAACCAACCGAACTTGCTCCGCATGGTCTTCAATGCTCATGTTTTTGTGAAGCATTGCGATTCCTCCTTCCCTTGCCAAAGCGATTGCCAAACGATATTCAGAAACTGTATCCATTGCCGCGCTTAAAATCGGAATATTCAGTTTAAGGGAAGGTGTGAGTTGAACGCTTAAATCTACATCGCGCGGAAGAACCTGGGAATAATTTGGGACAAGGAGTACATCGTCATAAGTAAGCCCTTGCCTGGTAATGCGTTCAAAAGGAGATGAGTCGTTCATTTTGTACATGAAACAGGAATTTTGCTTGCGGTTTTTCAAAGATACGAACTTCTGAAGAGGATTTTGAACCGATCTGAATAATATTTAACCTATTCTGATAATTTCCGTAATTATGGTTCGGTTTATACAACTAATTAGCTAACGACAGATCATTGAGCAGCAAAAAGACATATTCTCAGAAAGAGGTGACTCGAATTCTATCAGAGACCATAAAACGTGAAAAAGAAAGAAAGAATCATGATGAACCGGGGCTTACTGAAAAAGAATTATATCAAATTGCCTCGGAATCGGGAATTGACCTGAATGCTTTACAGGAAACGCTTCTGAACTTTAAAGAGAAACCGGAAAAATCGAGATGGTCTTCGTTGATGGGAGAGTCCCGTATTCATCATGTACAGCTAATTCCTGGAGAGATAAATGATAACATTTGGGAGGAAATTAAACTGGAATTAAAAAGTGAAATTGGAGGAGCTGGCGTTGATAAAAAAACAGGCAAAGCTTAACAAATTGAGCATGTTATTGACGAAATGGGTTTCAGGAACCTGTCTTTAATGCCCAAGGAAGGAAATACCCGTTTTGAGTACAGTGAGGACTGGCCTGCTTTAAAAGTTCTGGTTGCAATTATTTCCGGTGTGTTAGCTTCCGGTATCACCTTGGTTGCACTTAAAGATTTAGGACTTGCCAAATCCTTAACCATTTTACTTGCTCCTTTTGGAGGAATCCTGGGTATTGGGGCAGGATTGGTATTTCTAAAGTTGATCTTTTCATCTCAAAAGAAAAAGCTTAAAAAAATCATCCATATTATTTCTAAAAACCTTACTGAAAACAATAACCCGGATATAGTTATCGAAGAAAATGCCTACAACGGTGAGCAAGACCTTAATACTGAAGTAAATACAAAACTGAAGAACCAGCATGAGTGATTCTCTCTATTCAAAAAAAGACATTAGTAAAATTCTTACAAAAGCTTCTGAAATTCAGACTCGCAAAGAGCTTTATGGCGATAAAGAAGGATTAACAGAAGAAGAACTCATTCAGGTTGCCGGAGAAGTTGGCATTGATAAAGATTCATTAATTGAAGCTCTTGGCACTTACGACGTTAGTAATTTGAGTGATAACTATAACTGGTTACAGGCTACTTCAAGAATCCAAAAAATTACGAATATAAACGGAGAGGTAAGTAACGAAGATTGGGAAGCCATTGTTCAGGAGATCAGAAAAGTAACTGGAGGTATTGGCAAAGTCACCAAGACAGGTCATTCATTCGAATGGGAACAACGGAGGCAAAACTCCGGCTATAAACACATTTCTCTAACCCCGAATAATGGGAAAACCAAAATACAGCTGGTTAATTCGTGGGGTGGATTTCGTTTCTTAACTACCTTCATCTCTTTTATGGTAGTATTTACGATTGCCTCTATAGCACTCGATAATTCCCAGTTTTCAGACATCGCATTGCTCATTGCAGCTGGATCCGGGGCATTATTTGGGTTTCCAGTAAGCAGGCTTATCCTCAGTTCACATTACAAGAAGCAAAAGAAACAGGTCGAAGATCTGCTTCAAAATATTTCAGCAAAACTTCGACCTGAAAGAGAAAAGGGAATCTCCATTGAAGAAACAGATATCTATGAATCTCAAAACGAATCCTCTTCTGCCTCCCCAAAAATTCACACATAAATACACACGCTATATAAAAGGCTCTTTGATTAATAGTTAAGTTTCAGAGAGCTTTAATCTTTACACCTTTAATAGCGGCTTCGAGCGTACAAATTCCATCCTGAAAGCTGCTTACCCAAAAATGTACCGTGTTTCTTCGGTTCTCAACATGAGGATCGCAGGATGAATACATTCCCTTGAGTTCCTGTACCATATACCGAACATCTTCATAAATTTCGATTTTGAGGTCATCAGGTAGTTCCCCCCATCCCATTAGTTCAAACGTTTTTTGCATTTCCACATATTCTTCCGCGCTTTCTTTTTTGATGCGCTTAAGTAATGGGGCTACAAACAAGTTTAATGATGGGACCGGTGTTGCTTTGTATTGAGTTAGTGCATTTGCTGAAGTCATGATCGTTGGATTTATTTTTGATTTCTTTATCTGGCACTAAGTTACAAGCCATGTGTGACAGCATAGTGTCACCCTATTTCGAAAAACTTTCTAGCATAGAAATGCTACTTCAACTTCACCCGGAATTGCTTTTATAAAGTAGAGTTCAACTTTGTAACTAATCCACAAATTATGTTTTTACGAAAACCCGGTCGGGAGAAAGCTGAAATAAATGGATCTTCAATGGCAGATATCGCCTTTCTATTACTCATTTTCTTTTTAGTAACCACAACCATTAATGTAGACACAGGAATTGGCCTGGTACTTCCCCCTCCTTCCTCTGAAGATCTGCCTCCCATCCATGAACGGAACCTGATGAACATTCTTGTAAATGCTGAAGGCGAAATTATGATGGATGATCACCTGACAGAAGTACATGAAGTGAAAGACATACTGAAAACCTTTATTAATAATTGGGGAGAAAACCCAGAACTTTCCGATTCCCCGGAGAAAGCTGTTATCTCTCTCAAAACACAAAGAGAAACCCCTTATCGAGTGTATGTAGACATGCTTGATGAAGTGATGGCTGCTTATAAAGAGGTCCGGGATGAAGCTTCAATTGCCAATTATGGAATTCCATTTAATAAGCTCAAAGAAGGAAGTGATCAAAAAAATCATATCAAAGAGCTTTACAAAAAAAGGATTTCAGTTGCTGATTCTGAATAAATTATTTGATAATTTTTAGAAAAGAGAACAAATAATGCTAAAAATTTACAAAAGTTTGTAGCGGTGTCTCTTAACTTCAAGTATTAAACCAATATTTAAAAATACTATTAATGACCACATTAAAAGGTCCCCTGCTTTTCTCTATATTAATTTTCATTTTAGCAGGATGTGCTCAGCAGAAAACTATATTTCTTACTGAAGGTGTAATAAAAAACACTTCTGGTGCTTCATTCACTGTTGTGCCACTTAACCAAAACTGGGTACCTGCTTCTGCAAGGAAAATGCGCAGTCAGGAAAAAGACTTGTTTTTTCAGGCACTACCACCAGCTTTCTCTTCCGGCACTCCAAATAAAGTTACTGTTATTAACTCAGAGCTTAAGCTTTCTGAACCCGATTTCACTAAAAAAACATTGGCTAATGAAAGGTTAAAACTTACCATAAACATCCCTCCAGACACTCTTTTAACGAATCTTAATAACAGGTACATCTATTTTCTTGAAGATTATGAATTTGGGCTACTTCAAAAAGTCGGGGATCGGGCAGGATATGCAAACGTACGATCAGAATCTAAACTAGCCTTACAGTTTGAAACTGAATTTTTTCTTTTTGATAAGAGAAGATCAGAAGTAGTTGCATGGGGTAAAGTAAGTGATGAACATGAAATTACCGGAAGACCAAAATTCACAGACTATTTGGAAGTGCTTAACAAAGTAAGCCGACAGATACTTCATGAAAGCCCCTTTAAAGTTTATGAACTTGAAGATCTATAAACGCATAGGATACTATTATCTAATTAGAATAGAACTATTGCGTTTTCTATTCATTTTAAAAACTACTACGATAAATTTACAATAGTTTGTATAGATACATCGTAGCTTCAGTTCCTAATTCATCAAGAACTCTATAATATTATTAATGACTACAAAAAGAGGACTATCCTTTCTCTGCATCGCATTATTTATTTTTTTTGGATGTGCACCAAAACAACCACTCTTCTTAAGTGAAGAAGTAAATAAAAATGGTTCTACATCTTCTTTTTCTGTAATCCCGTTCAATCAGGACTGGACACCTGATGCTACTCAGAAAAGAATGTATTCCCAGGAAATCGATTTGTTTTTCCAGGCCTTACCCCCTTCCTTTTCCACCAATACTCCCAATAAAGTCAATATCCTGAAACCAGAATTGGAATTGGAAGAATCCAATTTTAAAAAGGAAACATTATCCAAAGATAACCTTAAACTGGATATTAATTTCCCTTCTGATACTCTCTTGAAAGAGTCAGACGACCGATACGTTTATTTTTTGGAAGGATATAAGTTTCAATTGGTCAAAAAAGCCGGAGACCGGGTCAGCTATGCTTATCAACAATCTGAATCCAAACTTGCTCTCCAATTTGAAACCGAATACTATTTATATGATAAATCGAAGGCAGAGATAATTGCCTGGGGGAAAGTTACTGACGAATCTGAAGTATTTGGTCGTCCCGGGTTTATTGATTACCTGAACGTATTAACAAAAGTGAGTAAGCAAATGATCGAGGAAAGTCCTTTTTTGATGAACTAAAGATTTAACTCTAGCTCAAAGATTTATTCATTTGTAGAGAGTTCCTGAAGTCTACTCTCATTGTTTACAAGTTTTAGGTTTATAAAAGCACTTTGTTGCATTATGTTCGAGCTGTGCACTAAAAAACCCGACCGCAATGTTAAAATTACTTTCACTTGTAATAAGTTTCACCTTCATCTCCCAACTCACTTTTGCTCAACTACCGGTTTCACTTACCCTGCCTCAGGCAAGCCCGTATGAGGAACGTAGCATAACAATTGGTTTAACAGAGATTAGTTTTGAATATAGCTCCGTTGGAATAAAAGGAAGAGAAATTTGGGGCGAATTAGTCCCATACAATGAAGTCTGGAGAACCGGAGCTAACAAAAATACGGTTTTTACTATTTCAGACGATGTCTATATCAATGGAAATGAGTTAAAAGCAGGTTCTTATGGACTTCATACAATCCCCGGAGAAACCGAATGGACAATTATATTTTCGCATTTCAGTGAGGCTTGGGGTAGCTATTTTTATGATGAAAGTGAAGACGCTCTACGAATTTCTGTACCTGCAGAGATAATGGACAGTAAATATGAGTGGATGAAATTTTCTTTTAGTGATTACACCCCTACTTCTGTAGAAATGTCGCTTAAATGGGCATATCGAAAAATTCCATTTACGGTAGAAGTTCCAATGGAAGTGACGTTTAGAAATATAGAGAATCAGTTTAAAACGCTTCCTGCTTTCGGCTGGCAAGGATGGGTACAGGGTGCTAATTATACTCTTAACAATGAGTATAGAATGGATAAAGGTCTGGAATGGGCAGAGCAAGCACTGAGAAGAGAACGAAATCTTCAGACCGTGGGGACAGCTGGGAAATTATACATTGTAAATGATCAAAGAGAAAAAGGGTTGAACCTGGCTTCTGAGCTCATTGATACCTGGTCGGAAAACTGGAGATCGCACTATTCTGTGGCTGAAATTTTTGAGGCTGCAAAAGAAATAGATAAAGCTATAAATGCCTATGAAAAAGCTATTAGTTTGGCCGAGAATAATCGCACTAAAGATATGCTTAGAGGGCGAATAAGTCAGTTGAAATAATCGATTACTTTTACTCTGGATAAATACTTTTCTTAGCAGCCAGCAGAGTATTTTTCATCAGCATGGCAACAGTCATGGGTCCAACTCCACCTGGGACAGGAGTTATCCAACTAGCTTTCTTTTTAACAGATTCGAAGTCTGCGTCCCCAACTAATTTATAGCCTTTTTCTGAGGTTTCATCAGCAATACGGTTAATTCCCACATCAATCACCACTACCCCTTCTTTTACCATTTCACCTTTTATAAGATCAGGCTGGCCTGCAGCTACGATTAAAATATCTGCGTTGATGGTGTGTTGAGTAAGATCACGTGTGAATTTATGGCAAATAGTAGTCGTAGCTTTCCCAGAAGAGTTTTCTCTTGACAACATAACTGCCATCGGAGATCCAACTATGTTACTTGCTCCAACCACTACCGCATGTTTCGATTTAACCGGTATTGAGTAGTGTTTAAATAGTTCCATAACCCCGGCTGGTGTGCAACTTTTGAAACAAGGCTGATCGATAGATAAACGACCAACATTCATTGGATGAAAGCCATCCACATCTTTACGATAATCAATGCTTTCAATCACATCATACTGAGAAAGATGAGACGGCAACGGCATTTGAACCAGAATTCCATCTACTGAATCATCTTCATTTAATTCCCGAATGATTCCCTTCAATTCTTTCGCTGAAATAGTGTCCTGAAGCACCATCGTGTCCGTTTTGATTCCTACATCCTTACATGCTTTAGTTTTTGTGCCTGTATACACAACTGAAGCCGGGTCGTCTCCGACCAATACTACCTGTAAAAAAGGAGGACGGTTTCCCTTCGAAATCCATTGATCAACGTCAGTGCGAACTCTTTGGCGCATTAATTCAGCTACTTTTTTCCCATCTATGATTTCTGCACTCATACTATCGCTCGATATTATATTTTTTCATTTTATTGTAGATGTGGCTCCGTTGTATTCCAACAGCTTCGGCAGTCTGAGAGATGTTCCAGTCATGTTTCTCCAGCTGCTGTACTAAAAATAAGCGTTCCGCTGCTTCTTTAAAATCCTGAAAGTCGTCTGTTCCTTCGGCTAAACTTTGAAGATCTTTCGAATCCGTTTTTTTTGATTTAAGGACAGCTTCAACTGCATCTTTATTTATTTCATCTGTTGGGGAAAGGATTCCAAGTCGTTCTACTGCATTCTGAAGTTCCCGAACGTTCCCGGACCACTCCCGGTTTGCCAATGCTTTCAATCCATCTTCAGAAAAGCTGACTGCCGAAAAACTAATATCCCCCCCCTTAAGTTTTTCCAGACAAGCTTCCGCTATCAATGGAATATCTTCTTTGCGTTCACGTAGCGGAGGCACATGAATTGGAATAACGCTAATGCGGTGAAACAAATCTTCTCTGAAATTCCCTTCTTTGATTTCTTCTTCGAGATTTTTATTGGTAGCGGCCAGAATTCTCACATCAACTGAAATGCTCTCATTACCTCCAACTCGTGTAATTTTATTTTCCTGAAGCGCTCTGAGGACTTTTGCCTGTGCATCCAACGGCATATCCCCTATTTCATCAAGAAAAAGCGAACCGCCGTCTGCCTGCTCGAACTTGCCAACCCGGCGTTCATTAGCCCCGGTAAAAGCTCCTTTTTCATGACCAAAAAGCTCGCTTTCAATTAACTCAGATGGAATTGCAGCGCAGTTTACTTCAACAAATGGACCAGAACTCCTGGAGCTTTTCTCGTGAATCCATGTTGCCACCAACTCTTTCCCCGTACCATTTTCTCCGGTTATAAGAACCCTGGATTGCGTTGGAGCCACTTTATCAATCATAGATTTTATCCTTGAGATGGCTTTGCTCTCTCCAATAATTTCCTGAACCTTAGGAAGTTTCTTTTTGATCTGATTGACTTCTTTGGTCAAGGTTTGCACCGATAACGCGTTTCTGACGGTAAGTAGCAAGCGATTCAGATCAGGTGGCTTTTCGAGGAAATCATAAGCTCCAATCTTAGTTGCTTCTACTGCAATCTCTATAGTCCCGTGTCCCGAAATCATAATTACAGGAAACTCATATCCATTTTCCCGAAGTTTTTTTAAAGTTTCCAGTCCATCTAAGCCTTGCATTTTTATATCCAGAAACATCAGATCGACGGACTCTTTAGCCACCAAATCAAGAGCTTCCTGTCCACTTTCAGCAGCACTTACCCGATAGTCTTCAAATTCCAGGATCTCCTTCAATGTGTTCCGGATTGCCCGTTCATCATCGGTAACAAGAATATGTGGGGTTTTATGAGGCATCCCTTAAACTAATCAATATTTAGCATACAGATAGGCTAAAATCTGTTCGTGAACAGCATCAATAGGACGAACTTTTCCAATAAAATTATTAGCCGCCATACTCACAATCAACTGCTCTCCGGATGCGGTTTTAAAGTAACCACTAAGAGTTCGAACCCCTCCCACATACCCGGATTTTCCTTTGAAATTTCTATAAAGGGAAGTCCGTTTCATTCGGTGAGCAATAGTGCCATCAATACCCGCAACCGACATACTTCTGTAAAAAGCTTCAAATTCAGGATGATGCTTCATCTTCACCAAAAACTCTGAAAGAATGGAAGTTTTAGTAAAATTTCCTGAAGCCATTCCTGAGCCATCTTTCATAACCACATATGTAGTGTCGATCTCCATTCTGCCCAGGAAATTTCGAACTTCTTTGATTCCATAGTCGAAAGAACCTTGTTGATTAGATTTTTCCGCGTCCAGTGTTTTCAGGAACATCTCTGTGTAGAAGTTATCGCTTTCCTTATTCGCCCACTCCACAAGTGATGAAAGAGGCTCTGAACTATGAGAAGCAATGATACCCAAGTTTTGAATATCAGGGTTTGGATTCTGAACCATATAAGACCCCGGAGTTTTTATTCCACTCTGATTTAAAAAATGCCTGAATGATTGCAGAAAAAACATTGCCGCTCCTGAGATAGACAACGACTCTTTTTCGATATATCCCTTTGGAAGCTTACTTCCCAATACAATCCGGTTATTTCCTAAATCTCGTCTATAAAACTCGTCGTACTTAGTTCCTTCAGGAGTGATCGTTTGATAGTTAATGAAATTAGCAAAAGAAGTATTTTCAGGGAACCAGCTAATCGTTGGTTTATCGCCCACCTCTCCATCGGCTATTACAACCAGGTCAACGGCATTATTATTAAACGAAAGTGGAGCTATTTCAACACCGTAATAAAAACTTAGATCATCCCAATCCCATCCTTTAGGGTAAATTTGTTGATCAAAATAGCTTACATCTGCAATCAGACTCCCATTTATTTCATATATCCCAAACTCTTTCAACTGCTTTAGGAGTTTTCCAAACACATGATATCTGTTATCTCCATACATAAACCCACTGATACTTGGATCACCTACTCCTTTTATAATCAGATTCCCTTCCCAAACTGAATCAACAAGAACTCCGTCCCCATAAATATTGGTGGTATAACTGAAATCACTACCTAATCCATCCAAAACTGCAGCTGTTGTAAATAATTTCTGATTGGATGCAGGAATAATCAGTTTTTCCTGATTATAACTTTCCAGGATATTTCCGGCTGAATCTCTGACTGTGACTGACCACAACGCTTCCTGATTTGAAGCCGATGATATAATGGAATTTAAATCTTGGGCAAAGCCACTAACCGCAACGAAAAGGAAAGCGAATACACACACGTTGCGAATAATGAATTTCATAGATTAATGGACAAAGTATTTTTCTTCCTCTTCCCTGAATGCTTCAAGAATTACCTCTTCTGTTTCAGATGATAGAATTTTTTCTTTGAATGAAGCACTATTCATCAATCTGGAAATCCGGCTTAGTAGTTTTATGTGATGGCTGTGCTTAGAATCAGGCCCGACCAGTAAAAAAATAATTTCAACGGGTTCATCATCAATCGAATTGAAGTCTAAAGGCTCACTCAGCTTAGCAAAAACAGCGTAATTTTCTACTACTACTTTGGTTTTACAATGTGGAATTGCAAGCCCCTTCCCTACACCGGTACTCATTACATTTTCACGTTCAAAAACTCCTTTCCGAATCGCTTCCAGAGTATCCTCATCAAATTTTGAAGACAGTGCGTCAACCATTGTATTTATTACATCCTTCTTGTTCCTTGCCTGAAGATTAGGAATCACGTTTTGTTCATCAAGAAGAGTGAATAAATTCATGGAGTTAAAGGGAATTCGGTTAACGAGACAATGCTCTGTATGTGTCCTTCGAATATAGGCAGCGAAGATGGTATCAATCAAAGTTAAATTTGATTGATTTCCTGTTTGATAAACTTGCTTCATAACAGCGCAGCTTAATTTCTTTGAAAGAGCTTTTATAAAAAATCATTTCCAGATACCTATTTTGCCCTAAGCACAACAGTACTAAAATCCGTAAACTTGCCCTATGGATTGGCTTCAAACTACAATTGCTGTTTTTCGAAAAGATGCTCGCATAGAATTCCGTACTCGTTTTGCCATCAATATGGTACTGGCGTTTGTGGTTGCTTCCCTGCTTTTAATATTGTTTACACTTCGGGCGCAGCAACTCGACCCTACGCCAAAAAGTGGTTTAGCCTGGATAGTAATTCTCTTTGCTGCTCTTTCTGCTTTGGGTAGAAGTTTTATTTCCGAAACGGATAAAAACACATTCGATCTGCTTCGGATTTATGCAAAAGGATCTACGGTGTATGTCGGTAAGCTTTTCTACAATTCAATATTTACGTTATTCATCAATGCTACAACTTTTCTGTTGTACTCTTTTTTGATGGATTTGAGTATCGTTTCATGGGAGTCTTTTTTGGTGATGTTAGTTCTTGGTACTCTCGGGCTTTCATCCGTTTCAACGATGACGGCCGCTATCGTCTCTCAGGCTGATCGAAAAGGAGCCGTTTTTTCCGTTCTTTCCATCCCGCTTTTTGTACCTTTAATCTTGTTACTCACAAGGGTTACTAAATCTGCTTTTATAGATGGAAGTGTGCAGGGTTTCGGTAATGATCTGGCAGCCCTGGTCGGTTTTGTTGGTGTTACCATCACTGCCGGAATCATCCTTTTTGATTTCATTTGGGAAGAGTAAGTAAGAATAAAGATGACAGACCTATGACCATAGTTAATTCATTATTCAAATATGCCTTTAAATTTGAAAATTTAGAGGTCTGGAAATTGTCTATTGACCTTTCTGATGAGGTTTATTCTCTTATAACCGAGCTGCCAGAGTCAGAAAAATTCAATCTGAGTTCTCAAATTCGAAGACCAGTAACCTCAATCTCCCTTAATATTGCTGAAGGTTCTATCGGTCAAAACAATCCGGAACAAGCCAGATTTGTCAGCTATGCTCATAGATCATTAATGGAAGTAGTTGCATGTCTTATTTTGATGAAGAAAAGGTCGTACATTTCAAAAGATTCTCATATCAAATTGTATAAACAAGCAGAACTATTATCTGTAAAACTACTCGCTTTTAAAAACTATTTAACAAATTAAAACTAGGTTAATGAAACTGATGGAGGCTATTATTGATAGCAACAACCTTAGTCTCTCGTCATTCGTCTTATATGAAAATTGATTTCGGTAACAGAAGACTTATTGGACAAGATCGTGCGAAGGAGCAAATACAACGAATGCTGGCTTCTGAGCGGATTGGGCATGCGTATCTAATTTCCGGCCCTTCAGGCGTTGGAAAAACAGCGTTTGCACTTGGTTTTGCTGAGGCAATCAATGGAATTGATCATTTGAGCAATCTTAGAGAGTACGTTTCAAGTAAAAAATCTTCCTGGTTTTCACATCCTGATATTCATGTATTCATTCCAAAGCCAACTTCCGCTAACATGGAAGAAGTACGTTCCCGGTTGGAGTTGCTGGCGGAAGATCCTTATGAAGTTATAGGTTTTGCTCAGCGCCCTTCACTTAATAAGGACGCATCTTCAAAAAACCTGCAGGCCTTCTATCCTGTAGATTACTTTCGTGAAGAAATTCGACCTGTAGCACGTCTCCGGCCCAATGAAGGAAATCGGGTAGTTATCATTATGACTCAGGTTGAAACTATGCGGAAAGAAACCGCCAATGCTTTTCTGAAACTGCTGGAAGAGCCTTCGGATCGATTGATGTTCATTCTTACAACCGAGAGCTATGAGAACCTCCTTCCCACTATTACATCACGTTGCCAGCATATTGCTCTTGGTGCACTTTCTCCTAAAGAAGTTGAAAACGGATTGATCAACGTAGATGGCTTAAGTGAGGAAAACGCCTCATATCTGGCAAGAGTTTCAGGAGGTAATTACGCGATGACCCGCTTCTTCGATATTTCCAGGCTGAAAGAAGATCGCGAGACAATGGTGAACTTTCTTCGGCTTTCGTACAGTCAGGATGCACGGGGTTTATCAAGAATTGTGCAAGACTGGCAAAGTTCAATGAATATTGAAGGTCTCATATCCCTCACAGATCTCATGGAAATGTATGTACGGGATTTGATGGTGTACCGGGAAACAAAAAATGCACAGCTGATCATTAATATTGATCAGGTAGAATCCATTAAAAAGTTTGTTGGAGCTTTGGCCAATGCCCGATTGGAAGAAATGATTACAGAAATTGATGCTACCCGGCCAATGCTTCGCCAGAATGTTTCTCCAAAACTTATATTTACCGTTCTGGCGCTTAGATTTTCAACCTTGATGAGGGGATTAAATACCTATATCCCGAAAAAGGAAAACTGGAAACACTTACCTGCTTTTACTGAATGAGTAAGCTCAATTTTCATAAAATGGAAGGTGCCGGTAACGACTTTGTGGTTATCGATAACAGAGAAACTGGTTTATCTGAGGATGAGATCATTTCCCTGACACCAAATCTTTGTGATCGTAAATTTGGTGTAGGAGCTGATGGAGTCTTGGTACTTGAATCTGCTCAAACTGAAGATGTAGATTATACCATGATTTACCGAAATGCAGATGGCTCTGATGCAGGAATGTGTGGAAATGGCGGGAGATGTCTTGCACTATTTGCAGCTCATCACGGATTTGGAAATAAGCACACATTCAACGTTAACGATGCCATCTACGAGGCAAAAGTGGATAAAATAGAACATCAGGTAAGTATTAACTTTCCGGATGTTTTAGCACCCAAGAAGCTTCAGATTAACAAAAAGAAATACCTGCAGGTTTACACCGGGACAGAACACATTGTAAGTTTTAAAGAGTTAGACCGACTCGAAGATGAAGAAGACTTGATTGCTGAAGGAAGTTTTATTCGTAATCATGCACTGCTTAATCCTCCGGGAACCAACGTAAACTTTGCCTGTCTGGACGAGGACACTATTTATCTTCAAACCTTTGAGCGTGGAGTGGAAGGATTGACTCTTGCTTGTGGAACCGGAGCCTTAGCTTCAGCAATTGCTGCTCATTATATTGAGGAGCCCACCGGTAAAGACTTTGAGTACCCCATAACCGTTAAGGGTGGAACACTAAGCGTTTCATTTCAGTTTGATGAAAGCAAAAACATATATACCCATTTAATCTTATCCGGACCGGCTCATTTTGTATTTACAGGTACCATCGATCTTTAAAAAATACTCAGTTCTTACATTTGCAATTCTCTTGCTCTCCTGTGCCTCGGGTGAAGGTGTAATTACAAAACAATCCTCTTCCACAAAAATAGAATCCAGTTTATTGCTTGTCCCGGGTCAATTGAGTGCACCCCAATCTATCAAAAGTGTTCAACTATACCGTAAAGGGTTCGAGGGTAATCTGCCTATTATAGAATTAGAATCAGGACAGCAATTGGTTCTGGAGTTCGATGAACTGGCTTCAGTATCAGGACAGTACCGAATCAGCTTCTCTCATCACAATAAAAACTGGCAAGAAAGTGGCTTGCCCGAGCCATGGATATTTGATGGTATAAATGAACTTTTTGTTCGTGGAGGAACTCCAAATCAACAGTATAAGCCTGATTATTTTCATTATAAATTAGAGTTCCCAAACCGGGACTTAAATTTCTCTGTGAGTGGTCATTACCTGCTTCATGTGTTTGATTATCAATCAGGAACGGAGTTGTTTAGTCTTCCTTTTTTTGTAACAGAAGCCGAGGGTGAATTACAAATTCGTTCAGAAACGCTCTTTAATCAGGGTGATGATGGAAGTGCTATAGATCAGCTTTTTGGAAGGTATTCTTATCCTGAATTTGTGGAATTCCCACGATTTGATTTGTCCTATGCGTTTATACAAAACAGGTTTTGGAGACAATCAAGAAATGCGGGACAAATCAGCTTTACTGATGACGGTTTAACTGAATTCCACCTTTCGCGGGAGAATTCATTCGCTGCTAATTTTGAATTCAGCGCTTTGGATCTTACTCAATTGAGTCTTCAAAACCCGCAGATATTTAATTTTGAGCCTGCTAAAACCCCACAGAGAGTTACTTTAAAAGATGATTTTCTGAATTTTTTAGCTGACCCAAAACCACAATTCAACTCTGAATCAGGGTTACCAAAAAATAAACCCTCGGCCCGATATACTGAAGTGATTTTTCGTTTAAACACCGGGAACAGGTTAAACAACTCAGAACGTGTGTATTTGTTGGGGGATTTCAATCAGTGGACTATTTCCGAGAGAGATGAATTGCAATTCAACCCCGATTTAAATGTACATCAAACCTCTTCTTTGATTAAAGAAGGAAGATATTCGTACAAATATGTGACTCTTGAGAATGGCAATATCAACGCCCTGAGACTGAGCGATTCGTTAACAAAAAGGGATCAGGAATACATAGGGTTTGTGTATTACCGTGATCCCCAATATCAGTACGATCGATTATTGAGTACCAAGCAGGTAAATGCCCGATATTAAAAATCAATTCCGATTGAAAAGTAATGAACCGCTCCGGGGTTAAACCCTCCTCTACCATAAGACCATGCCATATCGTAACGAAGTGGAAGACCGAACACGATGGTTCTTAGCCCAAATCCTGCCCCCGCAAGAATATCACCATCAATTGAGTTAAACTGAATGGTTTCGTTTCCGGGAACTGGTTCGTCTACTCTGGAGCTTGTTGTTAGATCGTAATAGGTTACAACTTCTTCTCCTAACCGGAAATCCAATTCTTTAGGGTTTTCGTTAATAATAACTGGTTGCCCTAACCGGTTTTGAAATGTCTGGGTGATATCAAATCCCCATGCAGTTCCCACATCCACAAAGAAAGCTCCTGTAATATTATACAGAGGTAGAATTGGGATTGCTCCAGGTACAATTGCTGCAAATAACGGGAACCTGAACTCCGTATTTATGAGAGCAAATTTGTTACCATAGATAGCATTGTATTCATATCCTCTTAATGGCACTGCCGGCAGCGTAAAGAATGTATCTGCTAGTCTGTCTAATGGAATGCCGTTATCAGACCAACGCTGATTTATCCAGCCTTGCATACCGCCCATGAAGTATGTCTGGGAGTCTTTTCCAAAAGAAGCCCCTCCTGATCCTCGAAACGCCAGAGAATAATTTGTACCCAAATTAATATAGTGGCGGAAATCACCCAATACCGATGCGAACAGTGGGGAATCGTTTCCGAGCGCCGGACTCCCTGAAAGACTAACTGAATACCTTGTTCCTCCTCTAGGTGTGATGAACCCCGGTAATGTGGCATCTTTCGTGTAAGAGAGCTGAGGATAAAGAAATGAACTGTTTAAATTCTGAGACTCAGTTTCTTGTCCAGGTAATCCAAAAAAGATTGACAAAGGGTTAAATACACTGTCATAATCTCTCACAAGGCCAATCCAGGAAGCTCCGAAATCAATCCTCCTGAACTTATCGATTGGATACTGGGCATTAAATGCAGCTCCGAATGTTCTGAATCGCAACAATTCCCCATATAAGGTTTGATACTGACGCGAAGAATGGAAATACGAGAAAAACAGATTTGTTCGGTTTTTAAGGTATCCGTATTGAATGGAATAATCGCTGTTTCTTAAATCGGTCTGGAAGTTAGTACCCATTGCCAATTGGTGATCACCTAATAAATCACTGATCAAAAACTGAGTGAGCGCATAAGTACCATAGGTTGATGCTGAAATTGATGGGCTGTAGGCGATGTCTGTGCTAAAAGTAAGACGGTATTCGTGTGGCAGATATCTTCCATCATCGGTAACATTATCTTCTAACTCGAAAATAAATTCATCCACTAACGTTAGTGTGGTATCCTGAATAACCTCTTCCGAGAATACGTAATTTCTAAAGTCGATCTCACCACTTTGCTCAAAAGTACTGTTTCGTTCTTCTTCCGTCATCTGAGCTTCTTCAGCTTCTTTTTCTATTTGTGTTCTTTCCGCTCCGGTAAACACTCCTTCTTTATACATCTCCTGAGCGTACAATGTAGCAGGAACTCTTTCACTTTGGCTCTCCGTTGCTCTTCGCTGCGCCCAGTAGTTCTTTTCAAGAGGCTCAGTTTTTTTCCTTGAGAAAGGAGTTTTCAACAAAAAGATATCCAGATATCCTTCATTTATTGAGCTAAGTGCAATTCTGCTGCCATCAGCACTAATTGAAAACTGAGATACACCTGCCTGGAGGTCGGTTAAGGGAACTGCATTTTGATTTTCAAACTCATACTCATAGATATTCTGGATTCCATTTTCATCAGAATTGAATACAAGTCTACCCGTTCTGGTAACATCTGGTTGATTTTCAGTCCATTCATCAGTAGCAGTTATACGTTCGGCATTACTTGCTCCAAACTCCACTTTATAAATATCTGTCTGATAGAAACTGAAATCACTTAAGAGACGATAATCCAGTTTATAAGTATCAAGTTCTGTCTTAGACCCTCTGTCGGAAGCAAAATAAATCGACTTTGAGTCGCTCGACCAAACCGGTTGCTTATCAGAAAAGAAATCGCTCGTTACATTAGTTAATTCTTCAGTCTGTAAATTGTATACAAAAATATCCTGAAATGGACCGATATTTCCATCAAAAGCCAGTTTAGTTCCATCCGGAGACCATGCCACTGATTCGATTGCATCAAGGTTTTTAAATTTGATTTTCTCTGTCTTTCCGGTTCGATAATTAACAATTGCTATATCATCGTTTCCTTTTGTTTTTGTAGATAACGCAATGTATTGCCCATCCGGAGACCAGGTAAGATTAGGGTTTAAGATATTCAGCTCTTCGAAGTCAGGATTATCTTCTCCACGAACCAATGTCTTTAATCTCCTTCCATTCAATGCATCAATTACGATGATATCAAAATAGCCTCTTTTATTGGTAATGAATGCAATCTTATCGCCCTGAGGAGAAATAGCGGGACTTGTATTATAACTACCATAATCGCCACGTTTTGTCATCAGAGTGGCAATGCTTTTGGCATTTTCACGCTGGGCTACTTCTGGGAAATAACGTTCTTTCAGGTGTTGTTCCCAGCGTTCCGATAGTTCTTCAACGGTTAATCCAAGCGCGTCTGAGAATCCATATTCTATACTGCGACTGGTTTTAATTCGATTAAGGATTTCTGCAATTTTTTCGCGACCGTATTCTTCCACAATAAAATTCCATACTGATTGTCCTCCCCGATACGAGTAATATCCGCTTAAATATCTTATTGGAGGAAGATATCCATTTATAACCGCATCACGGATAAACATATCGGTATTAGTATCCCAACCCAGGGCAGTATACTCTGCCAAACCTTCCTCAAACCAAAGTGGGAAAACAAGTTGAATATTGTTTCTGAGAATGGACTGGATTGATCCCCCATAAAACATATCGTTGAAAACGGCATGTACAAGCTCGTGATGGAGTGTTCTCCTGAAATCGTTGTAATCTCCTGCAAAAGGAACAGTCATTCGGTTTTTGGCTTTATCAGTCACTCCGCCAATACCTTCTGCACTTGTGGGGAGAGCTACCACATTCGTTTGGGAAAAATCATTGTGAGAATCGTAAACAATAAGTGGAATACGATCTACTATTTCATGGTTGAAGTCATTCTGAAGCTGTTTGTAAGCCGATTCAAGGCTTTGTGCTGCAAACTCAGCTAATTCATAATTCTTTTCACCGTAGTAATAGATATCAAAATGTTTTGACTGGATAAATCTCCATTCAAAATCCTGATACTGAACACGGTTCTTACCAAATGAAAAATACTGGGCGTTAAGGGTTGGAAGCCCAACACATAATGACAAGAAGAAAACAGCTATTATTTTTACTCTCATAACAATACTAATTGTGGTTTATGCCGGAACGAAGTCAATTTGTCGCTTTTGATGATTCACACTATCTACACGGATACGAATATCATCCCCTAATTGAAAGGTTTTCTTACTGGATCTGCCAATTAAACTATGGCTTCGTTGATCGTAGTTGTAATAATCGCCTTTCATGTCGCTTACTCTAATCATGCCTTCGCAATGTATCTCTTTTAGATTAACAAAAATACCTCTTTCGGTGACCCCGCTGATCACCCCATCAAAGGTTTCGCCAATCTTGTTACTTAAAAACTCCACCTGCTTTAATTTAATAGAATCACGTTCAGCATCAACAGCTACACGTTCACGTTCACTACAATGCTGTCCGTTTTTGCTTAGGGTGTCGAAATTATAAGCGACAGATCCGGAAGCATATCCTTTAAGCAATCGATGGACAATAACATCAGGGTAACGGCGGATCGGACTGGTAAAGTGTGCATAATGTTGAAACCCAAGCCCAAAGTGCCCGATATTATTAGGACTGTACTCTGCTTTGGCCATTGCTCTCAGGGTTAGCTCGTTTACGATAGTTTCAACACTGGTGCCTTTTACATCATTCAGGAGCTTATTTATTGTTTTCGGAGACACCTTATTTCCGAGTTCAAAATTGACTCCAATCGGCTTAACCTGATCAGCTACTGCCGCCAGTTTTTTGTCATCCGGTTTATCATGTACCCTGTAAAAGAACGGATACAGGTTCTTGCTTTTTCTTTTTCCTGATGATTCCCTGAGTTTATCAATATGAATAGCTACTGTTTTATTTGCCATTAACATGCATTCCTCAATCAAGCGGTGCGCGAAGATTCTTTTTTTAAGGATTACTTTAATTGGCTTGCCATGCTCATCTAATACAAAACGAGGTTCGGGGCTGTCAAAATCAATAGCGCCTTCTCTGAATCGTTTTTCCATCAGAGTTTTTGCTAGTTTTCCCGCGAGGTGAACTTCCTTTTTATATTTGTGATTTTTCCCATCCAGAATTTCCTGAGCCTGCTCATAAGTAAATCGTTGTTTAGAGTGGATTGCGGTTTCCTCAACTGAATAATCCACCAGATTTCCATCCTTATCGATTTCCATGAAGCAGCTATAGGTTAGCTTATCTTCATTAGGGCGAAGACTGCATACTCCATTACTTAAACGTTCAGGAAGCATAGGTATCACTCTATCTACCAAATAAATGCTGGTTCCACGCTCAAAAGCTTCGGTATCGAGTGGAGTTTCAGGCTTCACGTAGTTTGTGACATCCGCGATGTGCACACCCAGGTAGTAATTCCCTTTTTCGTTAAAAGAGATACTAAGTGCGTCATCGAAATCTTTGGCATCAGCAGGGTCAATGGTAAAAACGTTTTCATTTCTAAGATCTCTCCTCCTCGCAATTTCCTCTTCAGGTATCTGATCAGGAATAGTTTTGGCAAAACGTTCTACTTCGGGAGGAAACTCAGCAACTAGTTCATTTTCAGCCAAAATGGAGAGAATATTCGCGTCGTTACTTCCCGATTTTCCAAGTATTGAAGTGATTTTAGCTTCCGGCAACGCTTGTTGATGTACCCATTTTTCGAGAGTGAAAATTACTTTATCGTCCTTTTGAGCACGGTGCAGGTTTTCGGGTAACACATAAAAATCGGTATGAGCAGACTTTGTGTCCGGCTCAATGATATAGGTTTTGGTACCGGTTCGTTTAAGTGTTCCTACGTAAAAATCTTTCCCTCGCTTAGCAATCTCAACTACTCTGCCTTTTGGTTGGCCAGACCTATTGTTGCCATGTGTTAATTTTACTCTTACTGTGTCTCCCTGAAGAGCCGTTCCAACATCCCGGCGATGGATTTTAATATCTTCATCCATGCCTTCAACCAACACAAAACCCATTCCTGTTTGTGTAATTTGGATAGTGCCTTCAATCAGCCCATCATCTTTAGATTTTGATGAACCTTTCTTTTTCATTTGAATACTCTTCCCCTGCCGGGTTACCAATTGCTTACTCGACAGACTATTTATAGCCTTATCGAGACGCTTTACCTCTTTTTTGCTGCTTAATTGTAATACACTTTTAATCGTCTCTTTCGACAGATTTGATTCAGGGCTGTTTTTTACTAAATCCAGTACTATTTCTTCCAGTGTGCTTAGCCTCTGATTTCTACTCATTCATTCCTTATTTCGATGGGGGATTCTGATTTTCTGATTGTTCTTCTGATTCTTCCTCTTCTTTATCTTTTGTCCCAAAAAGCTTTCTAAAAGGATTAGCTAATTTTCTAAAAAATTCATTCCAACTATTAAAACTTACTTCGGCTTCAAGCCCTACTCCATTAATATCCTGACCTTGCTGACCATCTTCAACCCCTCCAAAATTACTGAATGTTGGATCCTGACGATGAAACGCCGTAACTGATAATGTTTGATTGATTCGGTAGGTGGCTCCGATATCTCCAATATTAGACTGTGCCCCGGTAATTTGTCCTTCTCTGCTTAAAATAATACGGTCGTTATAAAGCCGAAGTGCTACTGCCAGGTCTACATTGTTATAGGTATTAAGGTTAAAATCGATATCTAAACTACCAATGTCACTTCTCAATAAAGAATTAATCTGATTAGATAATAAAGGGCTTATAACCTGACTTGAGAGCAACGGATTCAATACAGCGCCACTTCCTGAAAAATTATCCGTGAAGGAGTTTGTTGTACTTGAAGTTGACGATGTTGACGGAATGAAATCACCCATTAAAAGAAAACTGGTAGCCTGAATTAACTTTTCGTCTTCATTTCGGTTTAAAGAATTGATTTGGGTTGAAAGTGTAGTATTCTGGCGCGATTCAAAGGTATTTGGAAGCCTGAAAAAGAAATTATTTTCAATACTGTTAAGAGATCCTTCGATATTTAGTACCAATTGAACCGGAACCCGCTGAGAAGTTTCCTGATCTATGTCTGCTCTGGCCCGGGTAAGGGTATTGATATCAGGTCGTGCTTCATATACTGCTTCCAGATCGAGGCGCGCATCAGTAGGAGAACCTTCCCAGATAATTGTTCCCCCCGGTGAAATCTCAAATCTTCGGGTAAAAATATCACCACTAACAAAGTTGTAGTTCCCCCCGGAAATATCGAACTGACCAAACATACTAAGTTCTTCATCCTGAAGTTGAATCCTCAGCCTACCAGTTCCGTTTGCTGTAATCATGTCTCCCGTAATGGGATCGAAAATCAGTCGAACCGTCATGGGTTGATTGGCTACAAATTGGAGATCAAGGGTAAAACGCTCGATGAAAGTCCGGTCAAATGGGTCTTCTCCCTCAGTAGGTGTAAACTCAGTTTCTAAGTTTGCAGTACCTGAACTCCTTTTTTGAGCAACAGAAAAATCATCCACGAACCGAATAAACTTATTATCCTCATCAAACTCCGTTTCTTCCAGAAGTGGAATTCCAATATTGGAAAAGTCTGATATATAAACCGGAGTGGCTGTTGAAAGAACCGGGTTAAGATTTGTTCCTGTCATCCGGATAGTGCTGGTTCCATAGGCATCTCCAAAAAAGGGTGCTGTGGGATCTAAAGAGCTATTGAGGAATTGGAATTCATCCATTTGAAGCTCAAGGTCGATAAGGTGTATTTGCTGGAAGTCATTCAAATTGTACGTTCCACTCAAAATTGCAGAACCACCTGAAGGATCAATAATAAATAAGTCCTGGAAATCAAGCCCGTTTTCCCTGGAAAAATTCAACATACCTTGACCATAATAAAACGTATCCAGGAATCTGGGCTTCATATACACTGCGTCATCCATCCCCACAGCATAATCTACATTGAAATCATACGTATCCAGGTTTCCCCATACGTAACCACTTCCTGATGCCTTTCCTGACATCTCAGCAAATACTTTGGGGGCGATAAACGGTATAACCCATAAATCCACATTATCAAATTCCAGATCGAAACTAAAGAGTGAGTCCTTATCAGGAAACTCTCCATTCTCCGGGGCTAAAACGTATCCATTTAGTTCAATATCCTGTCCAAGCCGGGCATTTCGCACAAAGTACTCCGGATATTTAGTGGAATCTGTATTGATGGAAATATTAGTATCGAACCGATTTAATTCACTGTTAAATACACTGTTTATGTTTACATCACCCACTACGTTTTCATCCAGACCTAATTCAAAAACATTAAGTTCCCCCTGGATAGTAGGTATTCGTGTTAAAGAACGGGTTGTAAATCTTCCATCCAGTTCACCTGAAAAGTCAATCCGTCCATTAATTAGCGTTGAAATTCGAGATAAATCAACACTTCGGATTACATAGTTAACAGAATCGGAAGGAAGATTACTGAAGGTGCCATCTACACTTAAAAATTCTTCAAGATTAGAAAAAGTAAAGTCCTGAAATGTAAGTTTATTTCCGGGCTGATAGCTTACAAACGGGATGCCTTCGTTTTGCCACTTGTATACTTCACTACCTAATTCAAAATCACGTACAGTTAGATCCAGACTGGAATCCTTTAGCGCAATCTCGCCGGTGAGCTCCAACAAGGCTTCATCTGCAATTTCGGTTAAACGTTGAGAGAATAAGACCGAATCTTCCTCCATATCCAGTGACATATTGAAACTACTTGCTGATATAAACTCTGTTTCTATACCTGAAGACTGAATCTGAGCCCTTAAACTACTGAAGTCTTTGATTTTTTCCCGTTTTCTAAAACTACCGGTTATCTGAAATACTAAAGAATCGGCTTTTGAATTTTTATAACTGAACTCAGGATCCGTTACCGAAGCGTTGAAAAGTAACCTCTCGCTGTTAACATTAAAGTTTGAATTGATTTCAGCTTGCGAACTTAACGCGGGTATCGTCGGGAAATAGGCTTTCACTAAATCCAAATTCTTTAATGATATACCTGCACTAAAATTTTGATCTGTGACCTGAGGCTGTAGTATTTCGTTTCTCTGTATGCCTGTTAAGAGTATTTCTTCTTGTATTCTATTCTCGAAATAGTTTACCCAGAACGGAGCAAGTTCTAGTATATCATTCGGGTCAAATTGACCATTTACATCCAGATCAAATGCGGTAGAAGTAATTCTTAGTATTCGTGTGTTTAAGCCGGGTTCATTGAAATCCGCATAAATCTGATGCAAGGGTAGCGTATCGCCATTTACTACTGAAAAAGGAATATCTAAACTAACCTGACCGTAGATGTTTTCACGATTCGAACCACTTAAAAACATTTCGTAATCTAAATCAAGAAAAGCTTCTGCCATTGCTTCAGACTGAGTCAACGCTTTCAGGTTGAGATTTTTCGCGTTTCCGGTAAACTCGATAGAAGGAATAGAATCGGTTAACTGAATGGTTCCCATTCCTCTCACTTCTGTTTCGGGAGATTGTAATGCAAAAGAAGGCGAAACTATGCCTGAATCCCAGTTCCCGGTTATCGATAGGCTGTCGTAGTTTACTCCGTTTATAGATCCATTCCGGAAATCAAAACTGGCTTCTCCAACCGATTGTTTAATCTTTTTAAGGCTCGAGGTTTCCACATTGATGGTGCCGGATATGTCTGACTGCACAATTTGATCGGTAAAGAGTTCTCCTAGGTTAACACTGTCCAGTGTCGCTAAAGCATTAAAAGAAAGCTCGTCGTTAAAAAGAAGTGTACTTTCGAATAAAGCACTCCCTCTGGCTCCCGACATTTCTACCAAGCTGTTCAGATTTTGCGCGCTCCCGGATGTTTTGATATCAAAACTCGATGTTTTTATTGCATTGAGTTGTTGAGCAGTGATGTTTTTGAACACGTTGTTGATGTCGGTAGAATCGAGGTAGATATCATGAATCTCAGAATCGAAATACAGTGCCTGAGGTTGCGAAGGATTTTTAACATAACCGAATCCTTCAAAACTGCTTTCTCCAAAGCCTAAAAGAAATTCATCAATCCATAAAGAATCCACACTTCCTTCTGCGGTCAAACTCAAAGAAAGGTTTTTCTCCGGGTAAGGATACTCTTTAAAAAATCTTTCTATTAATGATGGCACCAGCCTGAACTCATTTATTTCCAGCGTAAGATCAGATGTATTTAACTGGCTAAGAATATCACCTTGAAAAATATCCACCCCGTCAGCCTCCACACCAAAACGAAGTATCGAATTACCAAAATTGATGTTAAATGCATTGAGTTCCAAAAACTGATCATCACTAAAAACCTGGCCATACAAACTTATATTCTCTGCATCTAACTCAGGAATCTTCATGCCCAGCTGATCAATATCTACGAAACGACCTTCCTCATTGTAATCTAAAAACATATTGATGTTCAAATCTTCGAAGGTCAAACTATCCAAGCCGTTTGGAAGATTTGGTAGTATTCCCTTCATCACGACCGTTCCGTTCGACAGAACAACAGATGGAGCAAGGATTTCCACAAATGGATTTGCTGCTTCCCGGATTATTTCGGTAGTATCAGACTCAGGTACTTCTCTTTTTCTAATCGCATTGAGTAGAGACCGGGACGAATCTTTCTCAAGTAATAGTGTAGGAGAATTGATATTCAGGCTGTTTATAACAAAACGGTTTCTGAATAACGCCCAGAAATCGAGTGTAGCAGCGATCGTATCTGTTTCAAAAATCGGGTTAGTAAGGCTGGAATCGGGATATAATGCCACATTCCTAAACTCGAAACTTATAGGAAGTGTCCCTGAAAATTCTCCAAACTTAAGCACTCCCTGATGCTGTGTATTAAACCGTTTTTCAATTTCAGAAACGATATAATTTTTTGATACAGGTAGCTGTAAAATCCCAAAACCAATCAATCCGACGGTACAGATTACCGCAATGGTAATACCAAGATATGTCCAGAAAACGGACCAGGTTTTATGTAACCAGCGTATAGCCATGAGTTAGGTAAATTCCGAAATAAGGTAATTCCAACTCTCTTCAACCACTCTGGTGTCTTTGAACGACTTTACCACTGGCTTGCCCACTTCTTCCAGTAAAATAAGACGGATCGTTTGATCCTTCACTTTCTTGTCTCTCAACATAAGCCGGGTTAACTCTTCAGTATCGGTTCCAATCTTCTCAAGGTTCAGGTTATACAATGGCTTGAAGTACTCTAAATCGGTCGCTTCTATAGAAACTCCGCTTTGGTTTGATGCCTTAATTGCGCCAAACATTCCTGCAAAAACTGACTGACCATGCGAATAATATTTATAATCTCCCTTATGCTCTATTACATGTGCAAAAGTATGTCCAAAATTCAGAAACTCTCTTACACCAGATTCTTTAACATCTTTGTTAACGATATCTACTTTTATACCGGCACTTTGTTTTATCACCGGAATCCATTCTTTTGGTGATGCAAATTCGTTGTTCTTAGTTAACTCTTTCAGTCTGGTGAAGAGATCAGGAGCTTCAATCATGGCATACTTAAGTATTTCACTCATTCCATTAACCCATTCTTCTGTGGGAAGAGATTTCAAAAAACTGACATCAGCGAATACTGCTTTAGGTTGATAGAACGCACCAATCAGGTTCTTACCAACTTCATGATTAACTCCGGTCTTTCCTCCGATCGAACTATCAACCATTGCCAGAAGTGTAGTTGGTAAGTGAATAAGCGGGATACCTCTCAAAACCGATGCTGCAACAAATCCGGCAAGATCTCCTACCACTCCTCCACCAACAGCCAGCAACGGAGTGGATCGTTCAACACCGTTCTTAAGGATAAAGTCCACAATACTTGAAAACTGCTCCGTGCTTTTATTATTCTCACCACTTGGCACTACATACTTGGTAATTCTTGAGAATTTCTTTTCAAACTCAGATTCTATATAAGAGCTATGATATCGATATACCTTCTCATCAATAATCATAAAAAGCTTAGATTTATTGAAACGAGAAGCTAGACGTTCAGCTACATCACCCATCAGGTTTTCACCAACGGTAATTGTGTAAGAATCGGTAAATGTTGTTTTTACGGGTATAGATTCAGACATATCTTGTTAACTTTTCTATCAATTTCAGAGCCTGTCCTTCTTTTGGCTCATCGCCATCGCTTTCTAATGTAACCTGTGCTTGATCATAATATTCTATCCGTGATGAATATAAGGCTTTAAGCTCTGTAAACAGAGTTTCACGAGATTTTATTTTACCCTCAGCATTCAGCGCAATAGGTCGTTTCGTATTTCTCATTACCCGTTCAACAATTACATCCATCGGAGCTTTAACAAATACCAGTATCCCATGCACTTTTAAGTGATCTACCACCCGTTGATTATGGAGCGCTCCTCCTCCTAAAGCAACTACCCCTTTAAACTCTCTGGTTAGCTCCAATAAATACTGCCACTCCTTTTCCCGGAAATATGGTTCGCCTTCTTCTTCAAATATCTCTTTAATTGATTTTCCTTCCCCTCGTTGAATAACCGAATCAAGATCAACAAATGGCATTTCCAGGTTTTTTGCGATTTCACGACCTATTGCGCTTTTACCTGACGCCATAAAGCCCGTTAAATAAATACTCCCATCATACTTTTTTAAACGATATTCATTCATAGTTCAGGCTTTTCGGGTTTTACCAATTCTACTTCTTCTTTTTGAACCACAACGGCTCCGGGAGCTGCTCCTTTAGGTTTTCGAACATATTTTCTTTTAGTGAAAATCACAGGAACCAACTTAGCTCCCTTTGCCTTGGAATTATAAGCCGCGAAAGATGCTGCTCTTGCAATGGTTTCTTTTGAAGGCATCTCCTTGTTGTTTTCCATTCGCACCACCAAATGAGAACCCGGCACTCCACGCGCGTGCATCCATACATCTTCTTTATGTGAAAGCTGAACGAGCTTATCGTTGCTTTTTGCATTCTTGCCAATCCAGAGCTGATAGCCGTTAAGCTCCAGTGTATGAAACGGAAGTGTGCTTTCCTGCTTTTTTGATTTTCCGATTCCAAGGGTATCGATTTCTTTTTGATGCTTTTTCTTCCAGTCGTCCAAGTCTCTTAGATGAGAAATTTCCTGAAGTTCCTGCTCCATTTTTCGGAGCCGGTTTTGGCGTTCTTCTAATTTTGGAGTTCTTTTTTCTGCTTCTTCATAAGATCTCAACGCACTGGATGAGCGGTTATAATAGTGCTCTGCGTTCTCTACTACGGTAAGTTCTTTATCTACTTTAATCTGGATTTCTTTCCCTTCATCGTATAAATCAGAAACCGTTAGCGCACTCGTTTCCGGTTTTTCGAGATGTGCATTCGCCATAAGCAAATGACCATATTTCTCATAGATCTCAGCCTTTTCAATCCCTTTATCTGCCTTGGATAAATTCCGGAGTGATGAATTCAATCGCTTTATATCCCGTTTAATTGCTTTTGAAAATACCCCTTTCTGCTGGGAGAGTCTTTGATGATGAGCATAATTTTTAAACCGATAAGCGATTAAATCATTTACAGATTTGAATTCTTGCTGAGTATTCAAAGGAAGGGACTCTTCATTAATTAGTGTAACTACTCCTGAATCTAGCTTCCTGAACACAGGAGCTTCGGCTATTTGTTCGGTTACATTCTTTGCGAACTGAACTACCTCTTCCTTAGTTTTATTGTTTAAGTCATTCAACTCAATTAAATCACCCAGCTCAGCTCTTGGAAATAACGGATTAGCAGCCAGTATTAATGATTTAGAGTTCTGATGCTCAGGAATATTTTTGAAGAGTTCCTGTTTTTTTGGAGAAGGTTCGGGTTTACCGGTTTCATCAAAATCTTTGAACGTTTCTGATATCAAACCATTATTAATCAGTAATGCATTTGCCTTATTGCTGAAAAGCTTAAAAAGAAGTTTACCACCATTTTCAAATACCAGGGAAATGAGCCTGTCTTTATCCGCTAAATGAATATCTGTGATTTTAGCATTATAAATACTCTCAAAAAACAATAACTTATTAGCCTTTTTACCTGGTCGATAGGTATCCAGAAACAAAGCCATATTCCCTGGCGAAGAACTGAAAATTAATCTGAAACTTTCTCTCTCACCAGCTATATAAAGCTCCAGTAAATTCTTGTAAGGTGTAATAGCCTGCTCTATCACACCTTTCAACAATTTGTTTTTAAGCTCGCTCTTTAAATATATTAACTCGTAATAATTCATTGCTTTTATATAAGTGTGAAAGTTATAAACACTAACTATGCACTATCCGATTTTTAAGTCTATTGTTAACACCGTTGATACTCAACTGGATAAACGGGGAATAAATAGCCGGAAATTTAAAACCTGGGAAGATAATAAGATAAATGCCATTGGCTTGGAACTTATTATCGATTTAGAAAAAACATCGGACTTCATGAAATCCCTTTCCATCAATTTTGATTGGGATAGTTTCAGGGAAACTACTGTAGCAAGACAATTAAAAGGAATGGAAGAGCATCCGTTTTTAAAAATTGAACGCCTTTCGAAAACACCGGTAAGCCCCACTATTGATATCGAGATGGCCTGGCTTTTTGATATTGATGTATGCCAGCCTGAAGCTCCGGGTAAAGAAGGAAATTACAGGATCGAACAAGCCAGTAAATGGATGGAAGCCATCAGTAAGGACATAAATACCCTTCTTAAAGACGAAAATGTCATCACACGCTGGCATATTGAAATCGAGGGAGATGAAAACGGTAAATACCTGTCTGCAATTAATTTAATCTCCTATTTCGAATACGACCTTTCTGCTCCAACTACCATTATTGAAATAAATAGTCTGGTTAGCAGACGTATGCAGGAACTCCTGTTACGAGCCAGCCGGGTCATCCACAGATGCGATGATGTGCTGAAAGAAACAGTAGCTGCTTAAAACAAAAAAGGCTCCGAATATCGGAGCCTGAAAATTACTTTTTCTTCTTGTGCCTGTTTTTTCTCAGACGCTTCTTGCGCTTGTGCTTAGCTATTTTTGCGCGTTTTCTTTTTTTACCACTTGGCATAAATAATCACCTAAGATCTTAGATTATTTTGTTTTTGTTCGAACAGTTGATAAAAATAAGAACTTTTCGAAGGTTTTCTAAATCAAATTTAAACCGACATTGCCTCATTAACAGCTTCCTTAAAATCTTTAGACATCTTGAGAACAGGTGCATACTGCTCAGGAACAATCACTTCAACATTCGTTTTTGGATTCCTGGCAACTCGTTGTGCTCTTTTCACCACTTTAAAACTCCCGAATCCTCTTAACTCAATAGTTTCTCCGCGCTTCATTGCATCAATTACGGTTTCCATAAAACCGTTTACTACAGCTTCTGTTTCTACTTTTGTTAGCCCTACTGAGGATGATATTACATCTACTATATCTGCTTTAGTCATATTTTTAGGTATTTATTAACTCCTTACAATCTGTATTCCACTTTGCAACATAATAAAAAAACGAAATCGTTCATTTTCAATGTCCAAGAAAAACAAAATCCAAATGTAATCTGAGCATAATGTTTGCAAAATGTTTTTTACTTTGCGCCCTTCAAAATCAAAATTAAAAATCTAGTGCATGGAAACGTTTGAGAATATTGTTGGTACCCTGAATGACTTAGTATGGAGTACTCCCACCTATTTCCCCTTTATGGTAGCTGTCCTTTTGAGCTTTGGAATTTTTATTACGCTACGCTTAGGGTTTGTACAGGTTAGAAGATTTAAGCATGGTATTCTTTCGGTAATGGGTAAATACGATCATCCCGATGCTGTGGGTGATGTAAACCATTTTCAGGCACTAACCACTGCCCTTTCTGCAACTGTCGGAATTGGTAACATTGCAGGTGTGGCAATTGCAATTCACTATGGCGGGCCGGGTGCACTTTTCTGGATGTGGATTACAGCCTTTTTTGGGATGGCTATTAAATACACAGAATGTACTCTTGCTGTTAAATATCGTATTCAAAATGAAGATGGCTCTGTTTCCGGCGGTCCCATGTATTATATCGAAAAAGGCTTAGGCGAAAACTGGAAATGGCTTGCCGTTTTCTTTGCTGCCATGGCGGTAATCTGTTCCTTTTTAACAGGAAATGCCGTTCAGGCAAATACCGTTGCTGACACGCTTAAAAGCACCTTTCTTGTTCCCGGATGGATTACAGGTTTAGTTACTGCTTCTTTAGTTGGAGTTGTGATAATTGGGGGAATCAAAAGAATTGGAAAAGTAACAGCCAGCCTGATGCCCGTTATGGCTATCATTTATGTACTTGGAGCTTTGATTATTCTTCTTCTTAATTACGAGAAAGTAATTCCGGCTTTTGGAACCATTTTAGAATATGCTTTCACTCCTAAAGCAGGTGCTTTTGGGGTAGGTTCAGGACTTTTCCTCACAACATTAGTTTGGGGGATCAAACGTGGATTATTCTCTAACGAAGCCGGCCAGGGATCGGCTCCTATTGCCCACGGTGCAGCAAAAACTAAAGAACCTGTTCGTGAGGGTGTGGTAGCTTTACTTGAACCATTCATTGATACACTTGTTGTTTGTACCATGACAGGGCTTGTAATTGTAAGTACCGGAGTATGGGATCAGAAACACGACCTGCCTTTTACCTCAAATGCACTGGAAACAGAAATTGTAGTTGATTCCGGAAACAAGATCATGTTTGAGGATGGACTGCCAACCAATGGTAGTCTTATTCGAAACGATCACGAGATGGGCGTTTTTTATGTAGATGAAGCCCGCACCGAAACTTTTGAGGGAACAATGCAAAAACTCGACGACGGTGGGGTTGTAATCACCGGTGCCGATGGATCTGAAATTGCAATGCTTCATTCCAGCATCGTGGAAAATGGAGCTCCTCTAACCGCAATCGCCTTCGAGAAAGGACTCGCCCCACTCTTTGGTGGTGGGAAGTACATCGTAACGATTTGTGTGATTTTGTTCGGGGTTTCCACCGCCATAAGCTGGAGTTATTATGGAGATCGTTCCATTCAATATCTGGCTGGTGATAAATCCATTATCTACTATAAAATGGTGTACCTGGTCATGCACTTTATCGGTGCGGTACTGGCTCTGGAAACGGTCTGGGCAATCGGTGATATCGCACTTGGTTTGATGACCTTCCCTAATATTATTGCCTTGTTTGCTCTTTCCGGTGTAGTAGCAACGGCCAGTAAAACCTACTTTGCAAAAATGAAGGAGCTTGAATCTGATAATTGATATGGAGAATGTCCTCGAAATAAAGCATCCCATCATTGATCGGTATCTCACCTTTCTAAGAGATAAAAATACAAGCACGGCGGTATTCCGTCGTGCAATGTCTAATATAGGAGTGATACTTGCTTATCACTCCCTCTCGGATTTACCTCTGAAAGAAACTGTAATCGAAACACCAATCCAGAAAACAAAAGGCTATGTTCCTGGTCCGGAAGTTGTTGTGATTCCAATACTCAGAGCTGGTTTAAGTCTTGTTGATGGAATTATAAACTTTATGCCAGACGCCAAAGTTGGTCATGTAGGTGTTTACAGGGATGAAGAAACTCATCAACCGGTAAATTACTACGACAACTTACCTGTGGGAATTAAGGATGCCTACAACCTGGTAGTTGATCCGATGCTCGCAACAGGTGGAAGTGGTAGCCATGCAATCAAATTCCTGAAAGAAAACGGAGCTACCAATATCAAGTTTGTGTGTTTGATTGCTGCCCCTGAAGGTATTGAAAGGCTACAACAAGATCACCCCGATGTGCCGATAATAACAGCGGCCATCGACGAAAAACTAAACGAGAATGCCTACATCGTGCCTGGACTTGGTGATGCGGGAGACCGTTATTTTGGTACGATTTAGCCTTATACCCGGACTTATTTTTTCTCTTTTCGTCTTATCTTGCTCGAACCTCTCTGAGTACGACAATCAGCAAATTAAAGAAGCCCTGGCTGATTCAATCCTTAGCACTACAGAAAGCTGGGATGTAAATATGAATATCATTGAAGATGGAATACGAATCCTCAATTTAAAAGGTGATTACGCGTTCACTATCAAACAAACTGATTTACACGAAACCAGAATTAGTGGCCCGGTGCTTATCAAAATTTTTAAAGAAAACGGACAACTCAAAAGTACCGTTACCTGTGACAGTGCTCTTTATAAACCTGATGATGCCCAATTCGAAATGTTTGGGGAAGTGCGCGTGATTACCGAAGATGGACGAAAACTGAGTTCCAAATATCTGAAATGGGAGCGAAAAATAGATCAGGTAAGTACTCCCGAATTTGTCATCTTCATTTCCCCTCCTGATAGCATTGCTGCCAATGGATTTTATGGGGACACTGATCTTACAAACTATACCTTAAACGAAGGCGGCGGTCAGGTGGTCATTGATTGAGTAAACTCATCAAACATAGTATTTCCATTCTTATTCTCTCAGCTATTTTCCCGAAGGATGCCTTAGCTCAGAATATCGTTACCCTTCAACGATTTGACTCCGCACAAATGACCACTATAGAAGGAGAAAGCATCCGAAAAATCTATAATGCCACGATGAGCCTTGGCGATGTTACCATGGTGTGCGATAGTGCCTGGCAATTCCTGAATAAAAATGAACTAAGAGCCTTCGGCAATATCCAGATTGATACTTCTACCGAAAATATCTGGACAGACACACTGTATTATTACACCAATCAGGATTTAAGTAAACTGCGCGGACGAGTAATTATCAAACAGGACAGCACAACTCTTTTCGGTAACAAAGTGGATTATAACTTTGCTACTAAAGTCGCTTATTTTGTAGATGGAATACGCTTAGAAGACGATCAAGGAGTCCTCAAAGCTTTAACCGGAACCTATTTCCAAAATCAGGATAGTGCCATTTTCAGAAACCAGGTCCAGATTTCTGACTCCGCGCAGTATGCCGAAGGGGACAGTTTATTCATCAACCGAGAGCGGGAATATTTGCAGTTGTATAGCAATGTGTTTGTGATAGATAGTACCAACAACGGACTACTAACCGGCGATTACCTGGAAGCCGACTCACTCGGCCGCAGATACGTTAATGGAAACGGATACCTGCGAAATATTGAAGAAGATTCCACTTCGTCTGACACAACGCATATCTACGCTAATGAGCTGCTGATGATTGAAAATGATTCTGTTTCGACGATAAGCGGCTTTGGGGAAGTATCTGTTTGGTCTATTAATTTTTCCTCTCTTTCCGACTCTCTTTTTTATGACAGTGATACAGAACTATTCGAATTAGATGGAACACCTCTTGCATGGCACAAAAACATCCAGCTTTCAGGACCTTTTATCTCTGTTCAGATGGACAGTAGCGAAGTACAGGAACTACGTTCTTATGTCGGAGCCCTTGCTGTGCAGGAAGATTCCACAACTGGCAGGCTTCATCAACTCAAAGGAGATTCTCTGTTTGCCTATTTCGACAGTGGCTCTGTTTCCGAAATTCTGATGTACCCGAACAGCGTAGTTCTATACCATACCAAAAACGATGCCGGTGAACCCGACGGAGCTATGGAAAGCACATCCCCTAAAACCATTTTATACTTTCGAAACGGAGAACTCGCCCAGGCAAAAATGGGTCAAAACCGTGGTTTCTTCCTCCCGGAATACGAAGGATTAATTGAACGAAGGCTGGATGGGTTTCAATGGAACCCTGAGCTTCGACCAGAAAAAGCAACTCTTGTACCTCAGCCAAAATGGGATTCAATCCCAAAAGAACGACCTTTTATACTACCGAGACGGTTTGTTCAGTTCATCACTGAGTCTAAAGAAAACTAACTTAGCTTTTCAATCTTCCCCCAGGGAAGTTGAAAATGGTGATAATCCGGTTTGGCCTCCCAGCTTCCTCCCCAATCGCTAAATCCGTACTTCACGAAAATAGGCACCACCTCTTCAATCATACCCTTTCTTTGTTTGGATCGATCCAGATATTTTTCTCCATCAGGAGGAATCACCTCAATCAGCTCTTTATTCTCATTCAGCAACAAATACGGATTCTGTATGGGATTGATGTCAATAGCACAGCCGTAAGCATGACTACTCCACCGATTTGTTCTCGCCACCTTCCTTCCGTTGAATGCGGATGAATTATTGGCTTTCATCGACAATACATCATCTCCACCAAATTCTTCCATCGGGATCATCTTTTCGATTGGGAATTTCAACTCCAATAGCTCTTGAAAAATCTTTGTCACTGATTCAGCGACCTCATCCAGAACAATCAGCTCCCCTTGAGTGGTCTCATTATCAAAATTCACGAATTGGACCTCTACAATTCTTAACTTTGAATAATCAACCGGACAATCGCTTCTCCAGATGTTCTTTTCCTCAAGTAGTTGATACCGGTTTTCGTTTATTTCTTTTATCGTGAATCCCATTCCTCAAATTACTTAATTCTTATTATTGAAACAGTGTTTCCTTTCCCTTACTCTCCTAAATAAAATACCAGTATGAAAAAAATACTTCTCACTCTTTTCACTTTTTTATTGATTTCTTGCTCCCAAGCTCAAAAAGAAACCTCTGCCCCTCCAGAAACCGAATGGATTTCACTCTTCGATGGCGAAAGCTTTGACGGCTGGAAAGAATATAACTCCGACACGATCAATCCCAAATGGCAGATTGAAGACGGAGCGATCATCGTTTCCAGAGAAGGCAATACCCGTGAAAAAAATACCGGTTTCGGAAAATCAATTATGACCGTGGAACAATTCGGGAATTTTGAACTAGAATTGGAATACAAAATGAGTGAAGGTGGAAACAGCGGAATCATGTACCATGTGGTTGAAGACCCGAAATATGGTCAGGATTACGAAACTGCTCCTGAGTACCAGGTACTCGATGATGAATTCTCAGCAACAGAAACCGAACCCATTCGAATGGCCGCCTCCAGCTACGATATGTTTGTCCCAAATCCGGAGAAAAAGAAACTGAATCCTGCCGGACAATGGAATAAAGTACGATTAGTGTACGACAACGGTCGGGTTGAACACTGGCTGAATGGCGAGAAAGTTCTTGAATTTGTGGAAGGGAGTCCTGAATGGGAAGAAGCCTACGCTAACAGCAAATTCTCCCGCGACTTCCCAGACTGGGGTAAGTCCACTACCGGACATATCAGCCTGCAGGATCATGGGGATTATGTGGCGTTCAGGAATATCAGGATACGTGAACTTTAAGCAAGTATGATTAGAGAGGCTACCCTTTCCGATGCGCCTGCAATTACTTCGATCTACAATCATTATGTAGAACATTCTTATGCTACTATGCAGTATGAGCAATCGGATGCCGCATTTTTTGAAGAAAAGATAGAACAAGTGCTGAGCTCGGGGCATTTCTGGTTAGTGGCAGAGGAAGAGGGTGAAATCATAGGCTATGCGTATTCATCTGCATGGAATCCAAGGGAAGGCTATAAACAAACGTGTGAGGTTTCGGTCTACCTCTCTCCTGCAATCACTGCCAAAGGATGGGGAACCAAGCTGTATACTGAACTCTTTGAACGACTCAGGAGAAAAGGGATTAAAGTCATTATTGCGGTTATCGGATTACCCAATGAAGCCAGCATCGCCCTGCACGAAAAATTCGGAATGAAACAAGTCGCCCACTTTCCAAAAATGGGTTTTAAGTTTGATAAGTGGATGGATGTTGGCTACTGGCAGGTAAATTTTAATCTGGATTGAAGCTGGATTTTATCAGAACCAAATATTCCTCAAAAGTCCATGATTTATTTTGTGTTAAAGAAAAAAATTACAGATTCTTGTTCGGATAATAGTATGTTAGCAAACTTTTCTATAATGAAATACACAGGCTATATTTCACTATTAATTGGAGTTTTCGGAGTATACTCCATAGCCGATTGGTCAAACCAGGCAAAAAGTGTATCTATCGAAGCTCAAAAATTTAACGGTTTAATTAATATTGAAGCCATTCCAATAATTCCATATGAACTACTAATTATGAGTCAAGTTCTGGGCATTTTATTTGGAATAATTAGTATTCGGAAAAAGTTAAATAAAAAGATCAGTTATACTGGTATTGTAGTTTGCTTGTTAAATTTAGGCTTTCTCCTATGGATAAGATAAGTCATTTTCTAACAATTATTTAAAGCGGTTTCGGACGCGGTTCGGATCCTTAATTTTAAACCCCAGGCCCGCCACTTAAATGTTGGGTCGTTATAAGCCATGATATCCAAGATTATCAAAATTACAGCTCTTGTTATAGTTATCACTTTATTTTTAGTCATTGGTACTGTTTGGGTATGGGATTTAAATAGTAAAATGGTTTTTCATGTTCAAAATCCGGAGACAAAGGATTACTTAACGATCATTATTCGTTCTTCTCCTTCCACAGATTATAACTGGGTGTTACTTGGAAAAAGATCTAAGTTTACCCCCCTTTCAGGAAGCAAATACATTCTCACTAAAGGAGAAATGAGTGTTGGTTACAATGGAAATAGTTGGAATCTCAAGAACTGTATTGATCAAGAATTTACTTTCAAAGAAAAGCCCAAAAATATTATTGGTTGTAATTTTGATCCAATTCCAAAAGAGAATATTCTATATTATCCTTACTCAATAACTACTCAAAATGGCTTATAACTAGCTTTTCAAACGGATCCGCCTGCTGGAGGATTCGGAACTATAATAATAAAAACCAGACTCGCCGCCTGCCTGCGCGAAGCCGTAAACACATTATTTCATTTATGGTAGAAAGGCTCTGGCATAGGCAGGCTTAAACGCCGGAGTCGTTATACTCCTTTCCCTATTCGTTCGTTTTAAAAGTGATTGAGATTAATTACATTCAAGCATGTCTGAAAAAGAACTCATAAAACAACTCAAGAAACTTCCATCTGAAGCGCAACAAGAAGCGGCGGATTTTGTCGAATTTCTATCTAAAAAGTATCTTCAACAATCAGAAAAGCCTAATTCATCCAAGAAGAAGTCCATTTTGAAAAGTTCATTTCGGGGAATATGGAAAGATCGGGAAGACATGCAGGACAGTACAAAATGGATTCGGGAACTTAGGAAAAGCCGCTTTTTTGACTAATCAATTTTATGGCTCAACTTGTAATTATTGACACAGACATTCTCATTGACTTTAGCCTTGATAGATCTGACGCAATTCGAACAATGGCCAATCTTGAAGATAAATTCTTACTCAGTGTCAGTGTAATTACAGCCATGGAATTGTATTCTGGTTGTCGAAGCAAGAAAGATTTAAAAAGAGTGAATGAATTACTTTCTGATGTCCATGTAGAATTTGTTACTGAATCTATTTCCAAAAAAGCATTTGAATTGATGAAGAAATTCAGGTCAAGTCACGGAGTAGAAATTAACGATATGTTGATTGCCGCTACTTCTTTAATTGTGGAAGCAAAACTGATTAGTAAAAATCAGAAGCATTATAAATTTTTACCGGATATTGAGCTTCTTGAATACCCCTTGAGCGGAGTATAACAAGCGTTCAACGTGGACTCGATTAGGGTTCGAAACTTTAATAACAAAACCAGACTCGCCGCCTGCCGGGGCGTTAGGTTACCTTAGATCATATTTTGAAATATTTAACAGTACTGTCTCTTTTGCTCTTTATTAACAGCTGTTCTGATACAAATGAACAGAAAGTTGAAAGACTTGCTGGTTCATGGCTTTTAAAGGACACAGTTCTAGTTTCTCAAGAAAGATTAGAAACTCGATATCAGAAAGCGCTTGAGTATGTAGAAATGCACTATTTATCTGATAACTACGATAGAAACACTTGTTTTAATCGCGTCGATGACTCTTTAAGAATCAAAAGTGTAAACTTCAGAATTATTACAGAGCCTCTTGTACCATCAGATTTTAATATGTTTGATGAGTTAATCAAAGATCAAAACCTAATGATGAAATGGAGTTGTGAAGTTTATAATATTGATTATGATTCTCTTGTATACCCTACAAGTAATAGTGATGGCAAACTTGATCTTTATAACTATCTATTAAATAGTTCATCAGAAGTTTTTGATAAAGTAGATAGATGGCAAAATAATAATTCAGAAGTACTACATGATCAATCTATGAAAGCTCTAAGTACTCTTCAATCAGATACTTCCAAAACTGAATTTTTATTATTTGAGTACCCCACTGGTAAGACATTAACAGCTTACACCGTTTACTATCCATATTATAACAATGAAAAGGAAGTACAAAAAAATCCACATTATATGCTTGAGCAAATAGGTGGTACTATTATTTTCTTCATTTTTACTGACGACGATGAAATCAAAGATGTTTGGTTCACATGGTGGGATTACTAAAATGACAGTAACCTAACATCTTTAAAAAGGACATTGTCAAGGGCACATAGTTTCCCCACCGTAGCTGTTACGTACTCGTGATATTCAAGAAGGCAGAACGCCGTCTTTCCCTACTAATGGCATGGTCGGTTAGGAGATCTTAGCTGACGCTACCGGCGTCCAAACATCTTTACAGACCTATCTCCGTCGCTATACAGCTATTGTAAAAATGAAATCAGAGACATAATGTATTCTTTCAAATTATCAGCAGTTTCTGGAACTGGCTGAAATACTGGCTGCTTGTTGGCTCACTAAAATGCTCTGGTCAAACTCAACAATTTTCTTCTTGACTGAGAAATAAAATTTGGTCAGATTTTCCTGGAAAATGATCAGTTCACCAAATGACCTCGCTCAGCATATCTTGTTAAGAATTCTTCGGGATCATAAACCTTAATTACATTTTGACAAATCGTAACAAGAAACTTACGCTGTCTAGCTTCAGGTTAGAGGTACAACAAATAATCGGGATACAGGCTTTTTGCGGTAGACTACCCTCCCATATTCCCTTGAAATTCACTAATGATTAAAAAAATATTTTTTCCTGTCGTTCTATTATTAGTAGGCTGGGCTTTTTTTGTTAACCCCACCATTAAAGATGTAGCTGCGGGTGTGGCTATACTTCTTTTTGGTATGATTATGTTGGAAAAAGGCTTTAATACTTTCGTAGAAGGTCCTCTTCAAAAGCTATTGAAGCGAGCGACTGATAAACTATATAAAAATTTGGGGCTGGGATTCATTGTTACAGCGGTTTTACAATCCAGTTCTTTGATTAGCGTAATTACAATTTCATTTCTTAGTGCAGGCTTGATTGAACTCTACGCGGGAATAGGGATCATTTTCGGGGCGAATATAGGAACCACAGCTACTGCCTGGCTTGTGGCAATTTTTGGTTTGAAAGTAAAAGTATCGGGTTTGGCAATGCCCATGCTTGCTTTTGGAATTCTCTTTGTGCTTCAAAAATCAAAAAACCTAAAAGGGATTGGTTATATCCTGGCTGGACTGGGTTTCTTTTTCCTCGGTATTCACTTTATGAAACAAGGCTTTGATATTTATCAAGACAGTATAAATTTAGCCGATTACGCGTTGCCCGGATTTTGGGGTCTTATTGTATATACTTTTATTGGGGTTCTGGTTACCCTTATTTTACAATCCAGTAGTGCAGCCATAGCGTTAATTCTCACAGCACTGGCTGTAGGGCAAATCACCTACGATAATTCATTGGCTCTTGCAATTGGAGCAAACATCGGCACTACCATTACCGCAATATTGGCTGCACTTACTTCTAATGCTTCAGGAAAGCGACTTGCCGCGGCACATTTTATATTCAAGATGATAACCGGCCTTATAGCCCTCCTTTTTATTAATCAACTGGGGCAGTTTGTAAATTTTGTTTCAAATTCAGCAGGTATCACTCCTGATAATTACACCCTCAAATTAGCTGTATTCCATACGGTTTTCAATTTAATAGGTGTATTGGTAATGATGCCTTTTATAAAGATCTTAGTCAGATTTTTGAACAAGCTCTTTATAGAAAAAGAAAAAGATGAAGAAGAAATTGAGCATCCCGTATATCTGAACGAAAGTGTATTAGCTTATCCTCAAACAGCCATTAAAGCTCTTCTTGATGAAAGTAAAAGATTGTTTGAAAAAGCAACTTTCGAGATTGTTTCTCACGGCCTGAACTTACACAGAACTGATATAAAGAGTGATGAGAAACTAAAAAGAGTAGTCAAAAATTCTACGGAGGAACTGGAGGTTGATATTGAAGAATTATACTATAATAAAGTCAAAATTATTTACAGTAAAATAATTAAATATGCTACTTTAGCCCAGAGTAAATTCTCCTTAACCCCCGAATCTGCGGAAGCATTTACACGAATAAAATTAGCCAACCGCAATATAGTAGAGACCATAAAAAACATCCGTGGCTTGCGTAAAAATGTAAATCAATACATGCTTTCTGATAACAAACATATTCGAAAAGAATATGATAAGCTGAGACGAAAAGTTTCGAAGGTTTTGCGGGAAATTTATCTAACCCGAAAAGATGAGAGCCCTGAAGTACATTCAAACAGACTTGATGCACTTAAAGAAAAAGCAAAGAAAAGTGACGTATTGATAGATGGTACACTCGACAAATTGATTAGAGAAAAAAAGATATCCAGTGTCATGGCAACATCTCTTGCAAATGATAGCGATAATGTTACTGGCATTACGAAAAAATTGATCGAAACTGCTGAACTTCTTTACATAGATAGTGATACACTTTTAAACCTGACAGAAGAAGAAAAGAAAAAAAGTAAGAAATGAGTATTCTCAATTAACTTATTCAATATTCTTACTAAGCCAGGATTGAAATCCTTTCTTGTTTATGCACGGGCATGGAAATCTTGCCGGAACATCATCAAGCACCTACTTCAGTTATTCTGTATTGGCGGATCGCCATACGCCCCGACTGTTATCTTATTGATCTACCTGGCTAACGTTGCAAAGTCTGTCCCACGAGATTCCTTCGTCCAATTCTGAAAATATTGATGATCACCCTCTACTTAATAGTGCATCACGAACGATTTTACTGTAGGTCTGACCAATTGGAACTTCATGTTTACCGACAGCAATAATGTCGCCTTTAATCGAAGTAATTTTATCTACGGAGACAATGTATGAGCGATGTACACGAATAAAGCCCGGACCGGGTAGCAGTTCTTCCAGAGCGGATATCTTTTCATGAACCAGTATTTCTTCTTCTTTCATAAACATTGAGGCGTAATTCCCTCTGGCTTCTACATACAGAATATCCACTGTATTTACCTGATGATATTCCTTCTCTCCCTTTACAAAAAAGCGGGATGCCGCTTGTTGATTTTCCTTCCTGCTTTCCTGTTTCGAAGCATCTGGGGAAGTACTCCTGATGGCTTTGTTTACCGCCTTCAGAAATCGCTCGAAACTGAATGGTTTAACCAGATAATCTTCTATTGCAAGTTCATAACCTTCCAGCGCGTATTCTTTATAGGCAGTGGTAACAATCACCTTAGGTGGATCCTGAAGTGTACGCAGGAATTCAAATCCCTTAAGTCTGGGCATGTTTAAATCCAAAAAAATGAGATCAGCTTTGTTTGAATTGAGCCATTCCAGAGCTTCCAGTGCATCATAGCATTGAGCAACGACTTCCAGATGTGGCAATCGCTTGCAAAAGGTGATTACAAGGTCGTGAGCCAAAGGCTCGTCATCTACAATTATACATCTGATCATAGCATATCAAGCTGAAGAGTTACCGTAAATACGCCTTCTTCTCTCACAATATCCAGTTGATGACAGTCGGGATACAACAGTTCTAAACGCTGACGCAGATTTTCCAGTCCAATCCCTTTTTCAGCCTCCAATTCCTTTTTTTCAAAATTGTTACTGATTTCAAAAACCAGTTTCTTGTTTAGAGCATTTGTTTTGATTGAAGCATGGATAAATGCTCCCTCTCTCAATGACTCCACTCCATGTTTTAAGGCGTTCTCCAAAGGCACAATAAAAAGCAAAGGTGCTACCTGTAAGTCAGTTTCTTCAGGAGTTTCGAATCGGATATCAACCTCTTTCTGGTATCGTATTTTATGCAAGTCGATATATCCTTGAAGATATTCGATCTCTTCTTTCAGACTGACTTTATCTTTCTTCCCTTCATAGATGGTGTAGCGCATCATATCCGAAAGTTTAAGAATTACCTCTGGTGCCTGTTCCGATTTATGGACAGTCAGTGAATACAGATTATTCAGCGTATTAAAAAAGAAATGTGGATTAACCTGACTCCTCAACAATGCTAATTCAGCTTCCGCTTTTTCGGCTTTCAAGGTTCTGAACCATTTCCATTGTTCGTAAAACCAAAGCATTATAAGTATGGGAATTGGGAGCACAAACAAACTTAAAGCCCAGACTTTATAGCTGGTTTCATAAAGCTCGAAACTACCTGAGAATAATCGGGCATATAAAAAGAACAAAGCTGAACCACCATAAAGCCCGAAAATCAGGACCCGATACTTTTGAAAGAAATCCGGGAGAATGAAATAGAACAGCATCAGCCAGAATGAAATCAACAGTAAAATCATCAACGGATTATCCTGAAGATGACGGGTAAAATATCCGATACTGAAAATCACTATTACCAACACCACAAAACCAGAGCCTACCTTTAGGACACTTCCCCCACTTTTCAGGTAGCGGTGAATGGCCAGCGAAATAAAATACGCGTAAAAAAGAAAGCCCAGTGCATTACTGATCCAGGCACCCGGAGTAACCCTGATCAGGTCGATATACTGCATAAACAGAATCAACACAAAAGTAATAACCGGTCCGATTACAAAGGCCTGATATTTCTGAAAGATGTTTTTCATGACCAAAAATAGGTGAAATCCGGCACTGATACTCTGCTTCATGACGAACAGTTTCTTTTTTAGCATGAGCCCATTCTTTTTTTACATGAACCGTGTTCAACCAGATTTTCATGCTGTCGATATCAAAAAAATTGCTGTCTGTCCATGCTCCCAAACAAAGGAGTTTACACCCCGTAGTTTTGCCAAAATTCAACATTTAATGGGTGATTATGCACATACTAGACATTCAAAATATTTCCAAAATCTATCCCAACGGAGTTCAGGCGTTGAACGAAGTATCACTAGAAATCAGCAATGGAATGTATGGACTACTGGGAGCTAATGGCGCGGGTAAATCCTCCCTTATGAGAACTATCGCTACTCTGCAATCTCCGTCTTCCGGTAAAATTCTGTTCAACGGAGCAGACATTCAAGACAATCCTGATGTGGTACGCAAAGGGCTAGGATATTTGCCCCAGGAATTCGGTGTCTATCCCAAAGTTTCCGCACTTGAATTGCTACACCACATTGCCGTTCTGAAAGGGATCACAGATAAAAAAGAACGAAGCCGACAGGTTGAACAGCTTCTGCATCAAACTAATTTGTATGATCACCGGAAGAAGCATGTTCATACATATTCAGGTGGAATGAGACAACGATTTGGTATCGCCCAGGCACTGCTTGGGAATCCTCAAATCATTATTGTGGATGAACCCACAGCCGGACTAGACCCGGAAGAACGACATCGGTTCCTGAATCTGCTTAGTAAAATCGGTGAAAATGTAATTGTGATTCTATCCACTCATATAGTGGCTGATATCTACAACTTATGTTCCAATATGGCGGTTCTTGATAAAGGTTCGCTGGTAGTTCAGGGAAATCCCTCAGAGCTTGTGAGCACACTGGAAGGTCAAATCTGGAGAAAGACGATTCCAGCTGATGAACTAGCCAGATACCGGGATGCTCATCGTGTTATTTCCACCCGACTCACAGCCGGAAATACTCAAATTCATGTAATAGCAGAACACTCTCCCGGAAGTGATTTCGAATCTGTCGCTCCAACACTCGAGGATTTCTATTTCTCTGTGGTTTCAAACTCAGAACAACAAACGGTGGGTGTATCATGATTACCGCGCTATTAAAATTCGAACTTATTTATCAGAGAAAGCTGTGGGCACTTCCGGCTGCTATGCTTCTATTCTTCATATCCGGACTTCAGGTTGGCGGACAAGCTTTCGCTCCCGATCAGGTCAATTTCAATGCACCTTATCAGATTAGCTATTTTACCTCCATTTTTACTCTGGGAGCAGTTTTCGCCATCATGTTTTTTGTAATCAACGGCGTGTTACGCGACAGTACTCATCGTATGCAGGAAATTATATTCAGTACCGGCGTTCAGAAATATCAGTTTTTCGTAAGCCGGTTTTCCGGGGTTTTCATCTTCAGTCTGCTTGCAGTAAGTCCGCTGATAATTGGTATGATTACCGGAAGTCAAATCATGAACCTTGACCCCGATCGCATGGCTCCATTCAACCTGTTTCACTATTTCTGGAACTGGTTGGTTTTCGTTCTTCCTAATGTATTTATCTGCTCGAGCTTCATTTTTTCCGTGGGACTCCTAACTAAAAACAGGATGTCGGTATATGCATCTGCGCTTTTGGTCTATGTATTATACTTTGTGTGTTCCTTTTATTTCGACTCTCCGATGTTGGCAGGTTCAACCCCAAGTCACACCGGTAACATGACAATTGCTTCGCTGGGCGATCCTTTTGGTATTTCGGCCTTCATGGAGCAAAGCCAGTACCTCACTCCCATTCAGAAAAACAGCGTGTTAGTATCCCTTTCCGGGAATTTCCTGTACAATCGTTTACTCTGGATCGGAATAACAATCGTTATTCTTGTAGCTACTTATCGTTTGTTTTCATTCCGAGTCTTGCAACGGAAAAAGCAAAAAGCTTCATCAGAAAAACTACCATTAAAGGATGTTGCTACAGAGAGCAACTACCAGCCGTTGGATATTTCTCCCTTTACTCAAAAGACCTTTTGGTATGCTTTCTTTTCTCAAAGTAGAATAGGAATTAAGCAGCTGTTCAAAAGTCTGCCTTTTCAGGCGATAATGGTTTTTATCGTGTTTGTGATGAGTTCAGAATTTTACTCAAGGATGGTTGATGGTGGCAGTTATTCTGAAAGTTTGTATCCAGTGACTGCCCTACTTGCAGACTTAAACAGTACGGCTATTTTCATTTTCGGTGTGTTGTTAATCATCTTCTTTAGCGGAGAATGGGGCTGGAAAGAACGAAGTGAAAATATACACCTTATCCTCGATGCTACACCTGCTTCCAACGCCTCTTTCTTTTGGTCTAAAGTTTCGGTGTTGATGTGCATTCCGCTGTTGTTTGTCACACTTGAAATAGTGATCGCTATGATTTTCCAGATACTATTGGACTATCCCATATTCAGCATGAGCACCTATGCATCGCTATATTATTTTCACGGCGCTCCACTCGCTTTCTATATTCTTGTTGCTCTGTTTGTTCAATCGCTTTCTCCGGGTAAATATCTTGGAATGGCAATAACCGGATTGATCGTTGTAACCTTTGCAACTTCTTTATCGGGTACGCTGGGCATTGAACATCCGCTTCTTAGAATCGGATCAATGCCAACAGTTACTTTCTCTGACATGTCCGGATTAAGTAATAATGCTTCCGGTTTCTACCTCTTCTCTCTACATTGGCTTTTGTTAGGATTCATTCTATCTGTTATCGCCCTTCATGCCTGGCGAAGAGGTATTATTGAAAGCTTTCGAATTCATTCAAAGCAAGTATTCAGAAACTGGTCACTCAAAAAGCTAGTAGTTCTTACTGTTCTGGGATTGGCTTTTCTCAGTACTTCAGGGATGATCTTTTACAAAACCAACATCGAGGTTGAATATCTTTCATCAAGTGAATTCCTCGACCGCCAGGCGGACTACGAGAAAAAATACAAGCACTATGATGAAGTGAACTGGTTGTACCCGATTTCAATTTTTACGGATGTAGCACTTTATCCTGATGAAAGAAGCTATACCGTTGATGCCATTTACACACTTATGAATAAAAGTGATACCCTTGTAAACCGGGCATTAATTATCGGGAGGAATCCAATCACCAACATTAAACTCGAACGTGCCACTTTGGTAAACTCAGATGCTATACATGGGATCTTCGAATTTCAATTCGACGCACCAATTCAACCCGGAGATACCGTCAGACTTGAGTTTTCGGCAGATGGAAGTCACACAGGTCTTAGATCAGGAAATGACTTAGTAAATAATGGAAGCTTAGTAAACCTTCGGGACTTCAGTCCATACCTTGGGTATACTCAAAGCCGGGAAATTCGAAATAATACCGAACGAAATAAACGCGGTCTTCCAAGAACATCATTTGAACAACCTTCAGCAGCAGACTTTGATGTCATGGAATCCGGTTTTGGGCGGGTTGATTTCGAAACGATACTATCAGTTCCTGCATCTCAAACAGGGATCACCGTTGGCCGTCTTGAAGAAGAATGGACTGAAAACAACCGGAATTATTATCGGTTTAAATCCCAAAATCCTGTGGCTCCTGCCATCAGTTATCATTCCGGAGCGTATGAAGTTGAGCAAGAAGAATATGCCGGAATAACTCTGGAACATTATTTCCATTCAAAACATGACTTCAATAATTCCACCATCATGAACAGCATGAAACATACGCTGGATTATGCCCAACAGGAATTTGGAGATTATCACCTTGATCACCTGCGAATAGCTGAAATTCCTTCTTTCTGGGGATTTGGAGGGTATGCCGCTTCAGGAATGATCAGTATGGTGGAAGACAATCTGTATCTGGTGGATGAACGAGATCCTGAGGACTTCAGTCTGGTTGCAAAGCGAACCATTCACGAAGTCGCACACCAATGGTGGGGACACATGCTCAGCACACAAAACGTAAGTGGAGGAGCTATTTTTGTGGAAGGCTTCGCCAAATACACCGAAGCTGTAGTTATGGAAAAGCACTACGGAATGGCATCTCTTTTCCAGCTGAGTGAAACGGCCAATCGCGCCTATTTTAATGGTCGTTCCTACGCCTCAACTCCTGAACAACCTCTGTATCTGGAACAGGGAGAACGCTATATGCTGTATGGCAAAAGCTATATGGTGATGGTATCACTAAAAGAACTCATTGGCGAAGAAACATTAAACCAGATTTTAAAAACTCTGGTGCAAAGACATAAAAACGAGATCGATGCGACGGTGACTTCTCCCGAATTTTTGGACGAACTGTATGCGGTAACTCCAGACGAACATCATTCACTCATTGATGACTGGTTTAAAAAAATCATTACCTATGATCTTTCTGTTGAAGAGGTGGACTATACCGAACTCGCCGATGGCAGCTATGAAATAACTATGACCATTGATGCGACTAAATTTGAGTCGGTGGATGGAATAGTGTCTCCGGTTTCCATGAACGAACCCGTTCCTGTGGGCTTGTTTACCACTCATCCTTCCAGAGCATCCAGAGAGCAGATCATACAACTAGAACCAAAGAAGATTAGCGACGGAACACAAACGCTTACTTTCCGGGTTGATACCCTTCCCCAATATGTAAGTATTGATCCTTATGGAACCCGCCCCGATCTGGTACGACAAGACAACTGGTTGAGGGTAGATTAGTTCTGATTTATGATTGTTTTTATTAAACCCGAGCCACCGTTAAACACACTGATTTAATTGGCTTTACTCAAAAATTTTACCGATTCTTGGTTGGTTAATATTATGTTGGTAAGACTTAAAATATATTCATGAAAAATCTAACAATTCTTGGAGTTCGATTTCTTGCACTATTTGTTCTTCTTCGAGCATTAACTTATCTGGAGATTATCCCTTCAATTATTGTTGATGAATACTTCGACCTATCAGATAGCTGGCAGACATTTCTAGTTATTGGGTTCTACTTAATTCTATCTGGATCTTTATTTTTTTGGTCTGAACGTATAGCAGTTTTCATGATGCCGAATTCAGAAGAACAAGACTTTCAAATTGATAATTATGAGAAGTTATCGGCTGTTCTATTTTCTTCAATTGGTTTACTAATAATCTATTGGTCTATTCAAAGTCTGTTCAATAGTATTGCCTCAATAGTTAACATGAATGTGATGTATCCTGATAATCCAGACATGCAAGAGTATCGAACTCTAACAATAATTTTTGGAGGTTTTATTCAATTGATTCTCGGATTACTTTTATTCATAGGAAGCAAGAAACTTGCAAAATGGTGGTATGATTTCAGAAACTGGACATAGTAATCGGCTTACTAACAAGCGTTTTAAACAACAACAGAAAACTTAGTTAAAAATGGAAGCTAAACTCAAATATATTCGATTGATAACTATCGGAAATAATTTTATCGGCTCTTTTGCTGGGATTTTAGGAGTACTGGGTTTAATTAATGTATTTACTGAATCATCATGGGGACTTGGTACAAGAGGCTCAAATAGCAGTGTTTTATCAATTACATCTGGTGAGGAAGTGTTCTTCGCTTTTTTATTTGCTGCAATTGCAGGTATTTACTATTTGAGTTTGGATCGAATTCAAGATGATGACAACCTGAAAGGCTTATTTTATTATGTAATTGATGCATCATTCAAAAGATTTCTATTCTTGGCGTTTTTGATTAGCTGCTTAATTATGTGGATCGCAGAGTTAGGAGAGTCACTAGGTGAGATTATTCTTTCAAGCATATTTTTTTCTTTTCTAACCGTTGTTCATTTAATCGTTATTTCATCATCTTTTTTTAGTGGGTTTGTTTTAAAGTTCTCTTCACAGAACATTAAACCAACTAAATCGAGTAGCGCAGAGGAAAAACTAATTCAGCTTAATGAATTAAGGGGTAAAGGATTGATTTCAGAAGAAGAATACAACAAGAAAAGAACCTCAATTGTTAATGATCTTTAGCTAAAAAGTTGTTTATAACATCTTTAAAAAGGATAATGTCAAGGGCACATAGTTTCCCCACCATAGCTGTTACGTACTTGTGATATTTATGAAGGCCGAACGCCGTCTTCCCCTACTTATGGCATGGTCGGTTAGGAGATCTAGCTGACGCTACCGGCGTCTGCCATCGGCATACCTTTGGTACAAACATCTTTGCGGGCTTCACCTCGTTCCGAAGCTCCAGCTTCGGAATGCTAACCGGAAGCTCTGCTTCCAGTGAAGTAAATCTGCCTCAATACATCCCAAATTACGTTTAGTCAGACTGACATCCTCCGTCATTTGGTTAATCCGGTCATCACGAGGAGCTCATAAATTGAACTATGATTTCGATAAATCTCGACGACGTGATCTCATCAACAAAGTTCCCAAACTTAATCCTGAGATTGCTTCGTCGAATGTGTACTAATCCTAAATAAAATTCGATACTCCTCGCAATGACCGTAGGAAGTAGAAAAAGCATCAATCCTGTGCCATTTCTAACTTTCCGGTTTAGAATTAATTCTGTTACTTCAACACATGGAAAAAGCAAAAATCACTGGCAGTGCTCCTATTCTTTTAGTTAAAGATGTAGAAGCTTCAGCTAATTACTATCGGGATAAAGTAGGGTTTACCTACGAACGCTTCTGGGGCGAACCACCTGGATTTTGTATCCTGCAACGCGGGAATTTTCATCTTATGCTCAGTCGGGCCGAAAATGAAACGGATATTATTCCAAACTGGAAAGTAGTTCACAATATGTGGAATGTGTATTTCTGGGTTGATGATGCCAAAAAGATGTACGAAGAGCTAAAAGCATCAGGAGCCATCATCGATTATCATTTGTCAGTAAAAGATCACGGTTGTCTGGAATTTGGTATCCAGGATTTGGACGGCTACGATATAGCTTTTGGTGAGCTTATAGATTAACAATCATGGAAATACTTACTATCTCACTCATCATCTCTACCCTTCTTTGTGGTTTAACTGCCGGACTGATATTTGGTTTTTCGGTAGTAATTATGCCCGGTATTAAAAACCTGAATGATGGAGAGTTCATCCGGGCTTTTCAAAAAATGGATGCGATTATTCAGAATAATCAGCCTCTGTTTATGTTGGTTTGGGTTGGGTCTGTGTTAGTTGTTATTGCTTCTCTTATTCTTGGGGTTCAAAGTCTGGCAGGAATTGATTTTTTACTTCTAATCACTTCCTCTACGATCTATTTTCTGGGAGTTCAACTCCCAACGGCGACCATTAATGTACCTTTGAATAATACATTGCAGAAAGTTCAGACAAAGGCTTTAAATAATGACGAGCTTGAATCTGCCCGAAGTGCATTCGAAGACCGGTGGAATCGTTGGAATTCTATCCGAACGGTATTCGCAGTAATATCTGTGATTTTGTTTCTGGTGTTGCTTACCCGAATTTAGCAGAACGGTCGTCACGAGGAGCCGGTGAACTGATCTATAATTTCGATAAACCTCGACGACGTGATCTCCTAATCAACACCTCCAAGCTTATACCATGAGATTGCTTCGTCGATCTCTTTCCGGACCCAATTTAAAATCATAGCTCCTCGCAATGACCGGTTTTATATTTAATGTGGAATAATATCCTCAAACAAATCTTTCCACTCGGGATTAATGGAATTAATTAAATCGATCTTTTTCTGTCTTGAACCTGCCTTTACTTGTTTCTCTCTTTTTATGGCAAATTCAGGATCGCCAACCTCTTCATAGTAAACTAGCTTATCAACATTATATCTTGAAGTAAACCCCTTAAAGTGTTTGCTCTTATGTTGGATTACTCTATTGAGTAAATCACTTGTTACACCTGTATAGAGAACCGTATGATTCTTATTTGTAAGTATATATACACAAAGTGATTTTTCCATCATAGCAAAAATAATAATCTTTTCGGTCATCACGAGGAGCTGGTGAACTGATCTATAATTTCGATAAACCTCGACGACGTGATCTCCTAATCAACACCTCCAAGCTTATACCATGAGATTCTACTCGTTCCGAAGCTCCAGCTTCGGAATGCTAACCGGAAGCTCTGCTTCCAGTGAAGTAAATCTAGATGAATACATACCAAATTCCATCTAGTCAGGACTGACATCCCCCGTCATTTTGTTTACCCAATCAACGCTCCCGAACCTATTCCATAAGATTGCTTAGTCGATTTCTTTCCGGACATGATTAAAAATCAAAAGCTCCTCGCGATGACCTGCTTGCAAAGTCCAGTCTTACTTGTTCAATCGTAATTCTCTATTCTTAACTCAATCCTCACCCTTCTTCAGGCTCCAGGTTTTCTTTCACCACACGTTCCTGAACATCGAATGGAACAGGAGCATAGTGAGCAAATTCCCGTGTGTAAGTTGCGCTGCCTTGCGTCATAGATTTCAAGCGGGTTGAATAGTGATCCAGTTCCTCCAAAGGTACATGAGCTTTGATTTTTTGAAGTGCTCCTTCCGCTTCCATTCCTTGAATTTGTCCACGGCGGGTTCCAAGATCACTCATCACATCTCCCATGAATTCTGAGGGTACCGTTACCTCAATTTGATACACTGGTTCCATCAGCTTTGGATTTGCCTTCATAAAGCCATCTCTGAAAGCCATTCGAGCCGCTGTTTTAAAAGCCGCTTCGTTGGAATCAACAGAATGCATTGATCCATCAAACACCGAAACACGAATATCACGGGAACGACAACCACTCATAGGCCCACTTTCCATTTTCTCCATAATTCCTTTCAAAATTGCCGGCATAAAACGGTTATCAATCACACCACCTACAATACAATTCTGGAATACGAGCTTACCTCCCCAGGGCAGTTCATGCTCTTCTACTTTTCGTACTTTTATGTCTGAGGGATCGGGCATTCCTTCTTCAAAAGGTTCAATCAATAGATGAACCTCAGCATATTGTCCCGCTCCACCGGATTGCTTTTTATGCTTGTATTGAGTTTTCACTGAACTTGTAATCGTTTCCCGATAAGGAATTCTTGGAGTCACAAATTCAACATCCAGATTAAACCTGTTTGTAAGCATGTGTTCAATCGTGCCCAGGTGTTCTTCGCCCTGACCATGAATCAGGATTTGTTTTAGCTCCTGGCTGTGTTCAATTACTGCTGAAGGATCTTCCCGGTGGATTTGATGTAATGCATTACCAAGTTTATCCTCGTCCCCTTCTTTGGTAAGTTTAACCGCCGTTCGAATCGTAGTTGATGGGAAATGTATTGGATCGAGTTTTACGGCATGCCCTTTTTCATGGAGCGTATCATTAACTTCACTGTCTTTTAACTTAACTACAGCAGCAATGTCCCCGGTGTTAACTTCTGGCACTTCAATACGTTTATGTCCCTCAGTTACATAAAGGTTCCCAAGACGCACAGAGTTGGAATTGCTTTCATTCACCAGATCCATTCCCGGGAGAACCGACCCTCCGTAAACTTTAAAGTAGATCAAATCTCCTACATGAGACTCAGAATGAGTTTTAAAGAGAAACATTACCTCCTTACCATCAGGATCGAGGGAAAACTCCTCTCCATCTTCGGTCTTTGGAGGATTAGCTTCCAGTGGATTCGGAGCTACATCATCAATAAAGCCCATGATACGACCGGTTCCCATATTCCTTGAAGCACAGGCACAGAATAGTGGATAGATATTTCCCTTTACCAAAGAAAGATGAAGCCCATTCTGCATTTGCTCTTCATCCAATTCTCCATGTTCGAAATAAATATCCATGAGTGTTTCGTCATTCTCAGCAATCACCTCCACTAATTCCTGATGGAGTTGAGCCGCCCGTTCTTTTTGAGAATCTGGGATTGGTAGTTTATCTGGTTTACCTCCTCCCTCCGGGAATTCGTACATCGTCATTCTGAGTACATCAATAATGGCGTGAAAGTCTCCCCCTTCACTAAACGGATACTGCACCACTGTAACTTCCCTTCCAAAATGCTCTTTCGATTCCTCCACAGCTTTCCAAAAATCAGAGCGTTCGTTATCCAGCTTATTCACCACAAACATGGAAGGCACGTTGTACTTTTGTGTGTACTTCCAAAGTGAATCAGTAGCAACCTCTACCCCATTTTCAGCATTTAAAGTGAAAATTGCAGTATCTGCAACTCTCAATGCGCCAACAACTTCCCCGATATAATCAGAGGTTCCCGGGGTATCTATCAGATTAATTTTGTGTCCTCTCCAATCTAAATTCATGAATGATGAGAAAATCGACTTCTCTTTTTCTTTCTCTAATTCATGGTAATCTGATACCGTATTTTTTTCTTCTATAGATCCCCTTCTGTTTATCGCTCCGGCTTCAAACAACATAGTTTCGGCGAGGGTTGTTTTACCGGAGCCGGAATGCCCCAACAACACAACATTTCTAACTCTGGTGGGATTATATACTTTCATGGTGAACTCCGTTTTTTGATTGCTATTTTGCAGAGATGATTTTGATCTTTCTATACCTCTAAATTTGTCATACTGAACTTGTTTCTGCACCTGTGAAGCGTTGTTTTAATATTTTGGATATTAGCGTGATCAACGCACAACAGACCCTGAAACAAGTTCAGGGTGACAACCTTAATGGAGAAAGTCACTTAACTTATTTCAAAAGCATCAACAAAAAGTCAATGTTAAAATCTACGCTTTGATTTGTCAATGAACATGCGGAACATTCGTGAAGTGAATGTGAAGAAATAATTTAACCTACTGGCGGAAAGAATCAAGATGAAAAAAATCCTCCTAATCCAAACTGGTGGAACTATTGCAATGAGCGCAAAAGGTGAAGGCGTTGAGCTCAATCCGAAAGCGTGGTCGGGTACACTGGTGGACCGGGTGACTGAGCTTAGCGAGCTAGCAGAAATTCATACACATCCACTTTTCTTTGAAGATAGTTCTGATCTGAACACCAGCCACTGGCAGGAACTCTCCCAATGTATTAAATCAAATTATGAGAGATTTGACGGCTTTGTAATCCTGCATGGTACTGATACGATGGCTTACACGGCTTCTGCCCTGTCTTTTGCGTTACTGAATCTTGCTAAACCTGTGATTCTCACCGGAAGCCAGGTTCCGCTGAGCAGTATCCGCAGTGATGCTCGACGTAACCTGATCAATTCGGTAGAGATGGCGACTACTGATTTACGGGAAGTTGCCATTTGTTTCAATGATCATGTATATCGCGGAAATCGTGCAACCAAACTCAGTATTGGAGATTTTGATGCTTTTGGGTCTCCAAATTATCCGTTTATTGCTGAAATAGGATTAAAGATTGAGATGAACTCCAATCGCCCTGCTCCTTCCTCTCCGCTGGATGTTCAAGCTAACTTTGACAACTCATTGGTAGTTCTCACGGTTTTCCCTTCTCTGAATACGGAGTTTCTGATGAAGCTTGATCTCTCAAAACTAAAAGCAATTATCGTTCGGTCATTCGGTAGTGGAAATTTCCCAATGAAAGGAGAATTCAGTCTCCTCCCATTTCTGGAGAAGTGCCGGGAGCATGATGTGATTGTAGTATTTGTCTCGCAAGCTGACTACGATGCGGTTGATTTAACGAAATATCCGGCTGGAAGAAAGGCGCTGGAAGTTGGAGCCATCTCCGGCGGAGATATGACTCTGGAAGCCGCTTTGACTAAAATGATGTGGTTACTGGGAAATTATGAAGATTCGGGTGTGATCAAGAAGCTTTATCAAACTAATTTAGCGGGCGAATTGACTAGCAATCAAGAATTATAAATTCAAAACTAAAAAATGGTTTGACGGTACCTCATTTTTAATTTTGAATTTTAAATTTTGAATTCATTCCTTTCAGAAAATAAACGCCTCCATGTATTTCATCTTCGACTTAGAAACTATTCCCGATATCGATTTCATTCGAACGGTTTTAAATGATCAGGAATCGGATGAAGAATTATTACTTGAAAATGCCAGCGAAGAACTGGCTCGAAATAAGTCTGGCTTTTTACCACCGATGTACCACCGAATGGTTTCCTGGGTTGGATTGTGGATTGAAAATACCGGTCAGCCTAGACAAAAAATTGGCTGGAATGGAGCTGATGAAAAAGAAGGATTGGAGAAAATTTTCGAGGCCATTGGCACTTATAAAGACTTTGGACTCATCCATCACAACGGTAAAGGCTTCGATATACCCGTATTAACTTATCGGGCTATGAAGCACGGACTCCAGATGCCGGTTCGTATGAGTGATTACGATATCCGTTACCGATATAGTCGCCATAACGTAGATCTTGTTGATGAATTCAGTAATTATGGAGCCAGCTCCTGGCCTAAACTCAAACATCTTGGACAGCTTATCGGCATACCATTCAAGCAAACTGGAGAAGGTAATCAGGTCTATGAAATGTTTAAACGCAATGAGTTGGACTTGATTGAGCATTACTGCTATGAAGATGTAATGGCAACCTATATAGTCTGGCTGTATATGCAATTCACGACCGGACATATTCCCGAAGACCAGTTTAATAATTTAAAGGAACGTGCTCTTTCAAAGCTTAATGAAATTCAAACCAGTAATGATCATTAAAACCTGATTATTAAAACTAATACTCTGCTTATATCTTCTAACTGGGGTAATCCTGAAAAAATATAACATCAACAAAGTTACCCTCCGCTGAGCATAAATTTAATTCAGTACTTCACCCCACCTATTCTAACAGTACAGATAAAAAAATCCCTAAAGATTTCATAAGTATTGCCGATGTAATTCTATCCGTTTTTTTCCCGATCCTTAAATTCATGGTGGGCCGGCTTGCTTAATATATATCGGATTCCATAGCTAACAAGATAAGATTATTAAGGAAAAATAGGTAGTCAGGTAAATTCTAATACTCTTTTAAGTTACTTAAAGCCCATCAGTTAGCACTGTGTGGGCTATTTTATGGGGATGATTTATATATTAAAATTTTTTAATGTTAATTTTAATTAATATTTTAGTCATGTTATAATCATGACTAAGCTATACTACATATTAATCCCTTGTTTGGCGTTATTAGCGTGTCAAACTTCACCTGTTTCAATTGAAGGAGATTCTACTTTTCAAAATGAACAAACCTTACAAAGCAAACCCACTTGTCAAGAGAATACTAATTCGGGTGACTGCGCCCTTCTTCTTTTTTCTATCGATTATGATTTTCCTGATCAGGAATGTCAGGTTTATGATAAACTCATCCGGATTGATACGAAATTTGAAGCTCCTGCTGGATTAAAAGACGGGTCTGTTACTCGTGTGGATTGGGAATTCTTTCCTGATGGTAACGCTGGGTTCTGGACAATGCCTATCGAAGATACCGAGCTAAATGAAGGTATAATTCGAATTGATGGATGCTTTACATATGGTAAGCAAACTACTCTAAGGATAAAAAGAAATATTACGGATCACTATGGAGTAGAAAGCAATACACTTGCCATTGATATTCCCCGCCCTAATGAAAAAGTAACAACCAACAATACTCCTCAGTCAATGTTTGAAGTATTGGCTTATAAGACAACATTTTGAGAAATAATCAGAACTCTCACCAGGTTTGGGCTTTAAATTGTTTCCTTAAAAATCCAGTCCGAGTCCTACTTTCAGATTTATTCTCTTTTTTGGAGCTCCGACAGGTGGATTAGCATCCCATGAATATGTGTTCGTTATATTAAGATTCATTTTTTCAGATAAAAGAACCACGAGTCTGGATTCATTGTGTAACCTATAATCTTCCCAAAGATTATAGATAGGTTGATAATAGGTGGTGGTATAGAAATCAGCCGTTTCCGATATATTAAGTACGATATTTAAATACTGGCTGATCCTTAGATCTCTGTGAATAGTAGAAGCATCATCCAGCAATTCCTCGAATTCATACATTGGAATAACTCCAAAATTAACCAACAACGATTGATCATTAATTAATTGTAATCTGGCCCCAACACCGGAGAGAAACCGATATTTCAGAAGTGATATTTTATCATCCTGAATCTGAGTAAATGCTTCCAGTGTTACTCCTTTACGTACCGGACGATTATATCTTAAATGAAGAAAGGCAGCATCCTGAAAATCCGTATTTAAAGAGCGGGAAATCTTATAGTCGCCTATCAACAGGAACAGATGTTCATCTTTCCGATATTGCAGATTACTTAACACATTGAAGCTGTAAATCACTTGATCATTATCAAGATAACTACCGGAAAGGTTCAATGAACCAGATAAACCATTATTCTCTGAATCTATCCTTTGTCGCTCAATATCAACAACCTGCCCAAAAAGCAGATTTGACATCAGAAGTACAATTACCGTAGTAAAAAAGAAAATTTTCGTTGTCACTAAAACAGAATATTGATTTATAGAGTTAGATGTTTGATTGTTCGTTTTAGCCTCATTTAAGAGATACAAAGGCTCTTTCTCTCCAGCTCCTAACACTCATTTTTGATACGCTAAGTTACTAATGTATTGACTAAACTATTCGATCGGGATCACTGAAATCAGGTATCTCCCCTTTATAGCCGAATATTTTTTTAATCAACTTAACAGACCACTCGCTCTGATTTTTGATATACCATTGATCAGCAGCACGTCTGGCTCCTAACCCCCAACTTGGATATGGATGAATGGTATCGGCCAGATTTCTTAAACTCACTCCATTTTTCATCGCGACAGCGTATTCTGATATTATCTCGCCAGCATGAGCTCCAACCACAGTTGCTCCATATAATTTTCCGGTAAGTTTATTAGCAAAAAGTTTAATCAACCCAACAGGTTCATTATCGGTGAGTGCCCGGTCTATTTTTGAGTATGGAAATCGATAGACTTCGAAGCTTGTTTCATCCTTGTTCAGTTGCTCTTCTGTTTGACCGACATGAGCAAGCTCAGGATCAGTAAAAGTAACCCAGGGAACGTGTTTTTCATCAATTTTCATAGGGATTTTGAGTAAAGCTCTTGTAGTTGCCACCTTTGCAGTATGTTCGCTCATATGCGTGAATTGATACCTTCCGTTTACATCTCCTATGGCATAAATATGGCTCACATTGGTCTGGCATGAATCATTAACACGTATCCCTTTTTTATCTGAACGAACACCTGCTTTCTCAAGATCGAGCTGCTCTGTATTCGGGATTCTTCCGGTAGCCATCAACAGATGTGTCCCACTTATCTTTTTTACAACTCCCTCTTGTTCCACTTCAATTGAGATTTTACTCCCCTTTTTGCTAACTACTTTGATGGAGGTATTCATCTCAAAATTTACTCCCTGACTTTGTAGCTCGGACATAAGTATTTCTACCAGCTCTTCGTCATCGTTTTGCATAATCCGATCCGCCATATCAATAACTGTAACTTTAGAGCCCAGATTGGAAAAAGCCTGACTCATTTCAATCCCGATTGGACCACCTCCAATAATCAATAACTCTTCCGGTAAATCTGCTATCTCAAATAACGTTTCGTTCGTCAGGTAATCAACCTTATCGAGCCCTTTGATTGCAGGAACAGCCGCCCGGGCTCCCGTTGCGATAAAAAAGTATTTTGAGCTGACAGTTCGCTTCCTTCCTTCTTCCAGGTCAATTTCTATGTTATGTTGGTCGATAAATCTGGCTTCACCGAAAACTACTTCTATGTGCTGATCTTCATATATCTTTGGATCGTCAGCTTCTTCATACACTTCCTGGCGAATGTTATGAACATGCTCAATCACCTTTGAGAAATTGATTTCCGGTTCGTTATCAATCAACCCGAATTTTCCGGCTTCGCGAATGTTCCGGGCAACTTTTCCAGCTTTAAGCAGCACTTTGCTGGGTACACAACCTGTCCATGTACAATCACCCCCCAGCCGATGACGTTCGATCATCATGGTTTTGGCTCCAACATTCGCCGAAATACCAGAGGCAGTTAATCCAGCCGCTCCTCCACCTATTACAATACTATCAAATTCAAATTCAGACATAAAAAAAGCTCCGGGTTAGTAGTACAATTCAAAAGATAACCTGTTGAATCATACTACCAAACTCCGAAGCTTAACGTTTCTGTAAAATCGAACTATCAGACTAACTCAGATTGTCTGGTAGTCTTTCCCGATTTTATCGCCGCCTGGGCAATTGCTAAGTGAGCGATAGGTACTCTATAGGGCGAACAAGACACGTAGTTCATCCCGAGCGAATAACAAAAATCTATGCTTGCGGGATCACCACCGTGTTCTCCACAAATTCCGATTTTAAGTTCCGGATTACTGGCACGACCTAGTTCCGAACCCATTTGCACCAATTGACCAACCCCTTTTATATCTAACGTCTGAAAAGGATCTTCTTTAAGGATTCCTTCTTCAAGATAATGGGGAATGAACTTGGCGGCATCATCACGACTATAACCAAGAGCCATTTGTGTTAAATCGTTGGTACCAAATGAGAAAAACTCAGCCTCACCTGCTATTTCGTTAGCTACTAAAGCAGCTCTGGGCACTTCAATCATAGTTCCGATTTTGAATTTGATGCGATCATCAAATTCATCAAACACCTCTTCGGCAGTTTGTTCAATCACTCTTCGTTGATTGATATATTCCCTAACCGAACCCACTAAGGGCACCATAATCTCCGGTATGGCATTAATTCCATCTTCTTTTAACTCCAGAGCCGCTTCCATAATAGCCCGGGTCTGCATTTCTGTAATTTCAGGATGAGTAATTCCCAGCCTGCAACCTCTGTGACCTAACATTGGGTTGAATTCTTTAAGAGCAGTTACTTTTCTTTTCAACTGATCTTTACTAATACCAAGTTGAGCTGCAACTTCTTTGATTTCTTCTTTAGTATGAGGGAGAAATTCATGAAGCGGCGGATCAAGCAATCTCACCGTTACCGGCAGACCATTCATGGTTTTAAAGATGCCTTTAAAATCCTCTTTTTGATATGGCAGAAGCTGAAGAATAGCACTTCTTCTTTCGGCTTCACTTTCAGCCACAATCATTCTTCGAACGGCAGTTACCCGATCATCTTTGAAGAACATGTGCTCGGTTCTTGCCAGGCCGATTCCTTTTGCTCCAAGGTTGCGGGCCAGTTCGGCATCTTCCGGTGTTTCAGCATTTGCCCGAACATCCATACTTTCAAAAGCTGATACCCAGCGCATGAAAGTTTCATATTCTTCACTTAAAACCGGCGGAAACATCTCGCGCTGACCTTCCATTACCAAACCCCGGGTTCCATCAATGGAAATCCAATCTCCTTCGTGAATGGTAATTTCGCCATTAGTAAAGGTTTTAGCTTTATAGTTTATAACTATATCACTACAGCCTGCTACACATGGTTTTCCCCATCCTCGTGCAACTACAGCGGCATGACTGGTCATTCCTCCACGTGAGGTAAGAATTCCTTCTGCCGAAGACATTCCTCCAACATCCTCCGGGCTGGTTTCGATGCGAACCAGAATTACCATTTCGCCATTATCAACGGCTTTTTCTGCTTCTTTTGAGCTGAATACTACTTTCCCGACTGCTGCGCCCGGTGAAGCTGGTAATCCTTTGCCCACTACCTCTTTTTCGAGCACATCCACAGTTGAGAACTGAGGGTGAAGAAGTTGCTCGATATGTTCAGGATCTACTAAACTGCTAATGGCTTCTTCTTTGGTGATCACACCCTGGTTTACCAAGTCGACAGCTATCTTTACAGCTGCGGACCCTGTTCTTTTTCCGTTTCGTGTTTGAAGAATAAAGAGTTTTCCTTCCTGAATGGTGAACTCGATATCCTGCATATTTTTATAGTGCGCTTCGAGCTTATTTGTATAGCTAATCAATTCTTCATAAACATTGGGCATCGCTTTCTTCATAAGGCGAATCGGCTTTGGAGTACGGATACCTGCTACAACATCTTCACCCTGAGCATTAAGCAGATATTCGCCATACAGCTCATTTTGTCCTGTAGAAGGATTCCGTGTAAAACATACCCCCGTAGCACTTTTTTCGCTCATGTTTCCAAATACCATTGCTTGCACATTAACACCTGTGCCAACTAATCCGGAAATATGACTTACTTCACGATACTTTATTGCACGACTGCTATTCCATGATTTAAATACTGCATTTACTGCAAACTTAAGTTGTTCCATTGGGTCTTCAGGGAACATGTGTCCGGTGTGTTTACGATAAATAGCTTTGTATCGATCAACTAAATCCTTCAGGTGCGAAGTATTCAGATTGGTATCGTTTTTCACCCCAACTTCTTCCTTTAGATGTTCCATGGCATCTTCAAAATATTCATGGCTTACTCCCATCACTACATCCCCAAACATGTCAATAAAACGACGATAGCTGTCGTACACAAAACGCTCATTCCCTGTTTTTTTAATAAGTGCTTCCACTACGTGATCGTTGATCCCGAGATTTAGTATGGTATCCATCATCCCGGGCATAGAAACTGCTGCACCTGAACGAACAGAAACTAATAAGGGATTATCCTTATCCCCGAATTTAGAACTCATTTCATTTTCTATGTGAAAAACACCTTCTTTGATTTGATTTTCAAGACCGTCTGGCCACTCAAGACCATGATCTATGGTGTGCTTGCAAGCTTCAGTTGAGATCGTAAAACCAGGAGGAACAGGAATGCCGATATTACACATTTCAGCGAGGTTAGCCCCTTTTCCTCCAATTAACTCTTTCATGTTTCTGTTGCCATCTGTGATAGAACCGAAGCGGTATACAAATTTTGAATCAGCCATAATTAAACCTCTATTTGATTTAGCTGGCTCTCAAATCATTTAAAAGATATGGTTTAAGAGTCGAGTTATTTTTTCGCCCTTAATTTGCAGACCCAATATGAAGAAACGATGTAGTGCCGGTGTTCTATTTCCCGGGTGTTGACTCTTCGAACTTGCTCTTGAGTTTAATTATTACTGAATATGACCCGTAGACTACCATGAATACTATAATTGCATAGACCCACCAGGCTACATCTCTACCGAAAATAGCTACATAAAGTGCCGGCAGAATAAAGAAGAATAGTGTGCTTATAACAGGCAGTGCAATTCCTTTTTGCTTGCGATGATTCCGAACCGCCCACACCATTGAACCCATATACGGCGGAATACTACCAAAATAGAGTATTGCGAAAAGAATCGGGTCAACGTTGTGCGTCACTCCAAGTTCTGTAATACTTTGCCAAAGGTTTTGCAGAAACTCCATCACTCCTCTTTGGTATCTACCGCGTCAATTTTACCCTGAATTTTTTTATAGGTCGAAATACCCCCACCTACAACTAATGCTATTATGAAAAGATACACCCAGAAAGGAACATTCTTTCCAGCTATAATCAGATATAAATAAGCTGAGACAAAAAAGAATCCTGCACTTATTGCAGGTAACACAATAGATTTGTTCTTTCGATAGTTCTTTACTATCCATCCAACTGAAAGGGTAAAAAATGGGATAGCACCTACATAAATAGACCCAAAGATGATTGGATTGACTCCATAATTTTCTCCCAATCCCAAAAACCAGATCTTCAATGATTCGAACAATTCAGCCATTTGTAATACTATTTAAATGCTTTTTACTTTTACCCAATAATTTGGGAATATAATAATCAATTAATTGGTTTAAGAGATCACAGAAGAATCATATTCATATTAAATTGAACGTAAAGTTTAAATATCTTTTCATCTCCCTTTCTTTGCTTGTTGTAACAGGCTTGTTTGGGTCGTTGACTCATTACCATAGCGAAAGCATGGAGTGTCTCCAACATACAGATGAGCAGCACTTTGTTCAGAATGAAGAATTCTTCTGTCCATCATGTACGCTAATATCATCATCGGTAATTTCTGCTTCTGCATCATTAACTATTTTATTGCCTGAAGCTGAATGTCTCTTTTTCTATGAAAATGACTTTTTAGCGAACGAATACAATACTTTTATAAGTCTTCGAGCTCCCCCCTTTGTGGTTTAGTTTTTTCACTTTTCAAAAAAATTAATCACAAATAATCTTATAGTACCATGAAGACTCAAGGAACTTTATACCCATTCAATCTTTTGCTTATACTTATTCTATCCGTTTCACTTCTAAATTGCGATAATTCTACCTCAGGTGAAGATCACGATCATGAAGAGGAACCCGTTGGTTTAAGAGTTAAGCAAAGCGGCCAAACTGTAGTAGAACAAAATGTAACAGGTGTTACAGGCTCTATTAATCTTACCCTGCAAAACATCTCATCGTTTACCGTAGTTTTCCTATCTGAAGATGGAGACGAATTCACGCCCGATGTAGAAGAGCACTCCATAGAAGTAGTTTCTTCAGGAATTGCAGTTAGTGTATCTAATGTAAATTCTGATTCTGCTCCTTTTTCATTTGATCTAACAGCAACAGATACAGGAAGTAGCTCTATTACAATTACTATGTTGCATGAGGGGGCTTCGGAGTTTGTGTCTCAATCTCTGCCTGTGCAAGCATCCGGAAACTAAGTGAAGACCTTCAAATCATTTGGTCTTATTATAACTCTGCTCCTGCTTTTGGGTTCAATCCAATTGTATGGGCAGAGTTCTTCATTTTCTATAACCGGAATCATTTTCGATGCAGATTATCATGAACCTGTTTCTTTCGCCTATGTCCATCTGGAAGAATTAAACAGAACCGCTGTCTCAAATATCGATGGTGAGTTTGAACTAAAAAACGTCCCAAAAGGAACGTACACGCTTACCAGTCATCGTATTGGGTATCGTACTCAATCCAGAGAAATTGAGCTTAGTGATGCTAATCTAAATCTGACTATCAACTTAAATCCGTCTGTACTCAGTTCTGAGGCAATAGAGATCATTGGAGAATCTGAAGAACTTTCAGGAGCCGGGCTGGAGCATGCTTCAAAAAAAGTGTTTGGCTCAGACTTAAGAAGAAATCTTGGCGCTACGTTGTCTGAGACGTTAGCAAAGCTTCCGGGATTTGACGAACGCTCTAATGGTGCGGCACCTGGAAGACCCGTTATTCGGGGATTAGGAGGCGAACGAGTAATGATTCTTCAGGACGGAATAAATTCTGGAGACGTTTCTTCTCAGTCCTCCGATCACGCTGTTACCATAGATCCTGTTTCAGCTTCTGAAATTGAAGTTGCACGTGGCCCTGCAGCTTTAGCTTATGGAGCAAATGCTATCGGCGGTGTTATCAACGTAGTTAAGAACCAGATCAGAACAACACTCCCTTCTGATTTAACCGGTTCCCTTTCTTTAAATGGACAAAGCGTTAATTCAGGAGTATCAGGAGCGCTTAACCTTTCAGTACCAGTTCAATCTTTTGCCATTCAGGCAGATTTAAATGGGAGATATGCACTCGATACCCAGACCCCGGAAGGCAAAATCGGAAATACATATTACGAAACAACTAATGATGCCCTTGGAATAAGCTGGGTTCAACCAAGGGGCTATGCAGGTGTATCAGGTAGCGTTTATTTCAGTAACTATGGAATTCCACCTGACCCAAACGGGCATCCCGATGGAGTGGATATAGAACTTCGTAAATATCAGTATGATGCCCGCTCCGAAATACTGATTAAAGGCGAGTTTATTAACGTTCTGGAAATGGATGCATCTTTCAAAACATACAATCACAAAGAAATCGAGGGAGTAACAAATTCCGGACGAAGAGTTGTAGGTACCGAGTTCGATTTAATTACAACCAACTTCGACTTACGAGGCAAACATAATAAATTTGGCTTTATCAATAGTGGAACGTTTGGAATCTCGACTGAACTTGAAGATTACTCGGTAGATGGTGCTGGAACCCCACCATCTAATAGTGTTAAAACCGGGGCCTATATAATTGAAGAAGCCGATTTTGGAGACCTCCATGTTGAGGGTGGTTTACGCTTTGATGTAGTACACAACAACACTTCTTCGCGTGACTTATTCTATCCCATTGGTGCACAAACCGGAGGAATTGATTCCACTTTTTACAAAGACCGGACCTTCGCTGCGCTGTCCGGCTCAGTTACTGCCATTTATAATTTAGGAAAAGGTTTTTCCTTTGGTGGAACAATACTCCGATCGTTTCGGGCTCCATCTCTTGAGGAATTGTATTCGGAAGGTCCTCACCTTGCCTCCTACTCTTTCGAAATAGGAAACCCTGATCTTTCTCCTGAACGGGCGTGGGCAAAAGAAATATTCATTGGATATCAATCTTCCCGAATTAATGCCAATGCCGCTGTATTTCATAATGGCTTCGACAACTATATCTATGCACAAAATACCGGTAAGCCAAATATTCAACGTGCCGATTTGCTTAATTACCAATTTGTAGGTACCGAAGCTGAGCTCTATGGATTTGAGTTTTACGGTGAAATACAGTTTGCAAAACAACTAGTTGCTGATTTATCAGCCAGTTTTACAATTGGTTCGCAGGACACTACTGATCAAAACGGGAATAAAGGGACCCGTCCATTACCTCAGGTTCCTCCATTAAAAATGAAAGGATCTCTCAAGTATGTAAATAATAACTTCGAGATCGGCTCAAGGATTCGCATAGCAGCAGCTCAGGATAGAACCGGGGAGTTTGAAACAACTACCGATGGTTATACTCTGGTAGATACATTTGCTCAATACCGATTCAATTCCGGTAATTTGTTACATACTCTTGCCTTAAATCTGAATAACTTCTTCGATGAAACTCATTTTAATCACCTATCAAAAATTAAAGATTTAAGACCAGAGCCGGGCAGAAATGTTAGTTTGTTATACCGGATATATTTTTAATAAAAAAAGCCCCGGGGTTCAATCCAGGGCTTTAGCTTTTTAGCTTAAGGAGTGACTAGTTGACTAACTTCTGTAGGTAATACAGATCCTTTTTAGCTATGCTAAAGAGTACGCCGGAATCCAGTTGTTACATTTTTTTTTAAATTTTTTTTATAGGTAGATTCATTCACTAAAAACTAATCTTTGAGAGAGTCCATGAAATCATATAAAAACCCCTTCTCTTTATTATTAATCTTATTTCTATTGGTGAGCTGCTCTGAGTTAAAAGAGCTTGCTAATGCTCAGAAACCGACCATTTCTGTGGATGATTTCAGAGTATCAGGACTTTCACTCCAAGACATTGAACTAACGTTTGACCTACAGGTTGATAACCCAAATCCGGTAGCCGTTACACTTTCATCATACAATTATGATCTACAAATTGAGAACAATTCCTTTGTGAAAGGTTCTCAACCCTTAGAAACTACTATTCCTGCAAAGGGACAAAACAATATTTCGGTTCCCGTAGTCTTTACCTTTAAAGAGTTGTACGAGACTTTTACCTCTATAAATAGTAAAACTGAAAGTGCCTACGCATTTCTCGCAAATCTAGAGATCAATGTTCCCGTGCTTGGATTGATTGAGATACCCATCGAAAAAAGTGGGGCTTTCCCCGTAGTTAAAGCTCCAACCATCTCCGTATCGAGTTTTTCTGTAAAAGACATCTCCTTTACCAAAGCCGATATTGAAGTGGAGTTGAACGTAGCCAACCCGAATAGGTTTGGAATGATACTTAATCAAATGGATTATAATGTAGACATAGATGGATTAAGTGCGATCTCAGGAGAGGTTATTGACAGGATTGAAATCGGGGAGAACGAGGCCGAAACCATTAAAATCCCTGCTTCTTTCAGCTTTGCTAATCTTGGAATGGCTGCCTACAACGCATTAACAAGTGATGATCCTTTTGAGTATAAACTATCCGGTTCAGCCAATGTAGGTGCCACATTACCTTTCTTTGAATCCTCATCATTTAATTTTGATAAAACCGGTGTGGTTGATATTCTCAAATAAACAAAATTAATCCTACTTTGACTTACCAAAGCTATCTAGAAACACCCATCGGTTATCTGAGAATTCTCTCCAATGGAGATGGAATTACAGAAATAAAATTTCAGGACACCGACGGACCTGAAGATCCGGACATTCATACTGAATCTGCCCGAACTCAACTTAGAGAATATTTTGAGGGCACCAGAAATAAGTTTGATTTAGTTATACAGCAAGATGGAACGAATTTTGAACATCAGGTTTGGAATGAACTTACCACTATCCCATTCGGATCAACCACTTCCTACGGATCTATTGCAAAGAAAATAGGGGATAGAAACTTTTCGCAGGCTGTGGGAAACGCTAATGGCAAAAACCCGATTGCAGTCGTAATTCCTTGCCACCGCGTTATTGGTTCAGATAACAAACTTGTAGGATATGCAGGTGGACTTCATCGAAAAGAATGGCTTCTTAAACACGAAGGGGCTTTACTTTTATAACTATTTACGGTGGATTAACTCATCATTTTATACTTTCAGCCAGTCACAAAAATCAACTTATGAAAAAGCTACTACTCCTGATCGTTTCGATCTCCGTTTCTACCCTTTCACTTGCTCAAATGACGGATGCACCGCCTCGTGCTGAAGGTGAAGGTCCTTTCGAGCGGCTTATCATCCGGGGTGTTCATTTAATTGACGGGACAGGATCTCCCGCCACCGGCCCAGTGGATATTGTAGTGGAAGGAAATCGAATTGCAAGTATCAGAACTGTTGGTTATCCGGGACTCCCCATCAATGAAAACCGCAGACCTGAAGCCAGACCCAATGACAAAGTAATTGACGCTTCAGGGATGTACCTCCTGCCTGGTTTTTTTGATATGCATGCACACACTGGTGGTGGTGCTCAAGGAACTACCCCTGAATATGTGTACAAACTCTGGCTGGCTCATGGAATAACTTCCATCAGAGAACCCGGTTCTTTTAATGGGATGAACTGGACGCTGAAACACAGAGAATTAAGTGCTGAAAATGAAATTACCGCTCCGAGAATTTCAGCGTGGATAGGCTTTGGTCAGGGTAACGACGGACCAATCACCAATGCTGAAGACGCTCGTAAATGGGTGCAGATGATCCATAAAGAAGGAGCTGACGGAATAAAGCTTTTCGGTGCATCACCGGAAGTGTATGCTGCCACTATTGATGAAGCCAATAAGCTTGGTCTCGGAACCATGACACATCACGCCCAGACACGGGTAGTTTATAATAACGCGCTTACCTCCGCCCGACTCGGACTCACCAGTATGACCCACTGGTATGGGCTTCCCGAAGCTTTGTTTGAGGATAAAATCATCCAGGATTACCCACTCGATTACAATTACAACAATGAGCAGCATCGTTTTGAAGAAGCCGGAAAACTTTGGGAACAAGCTGCAAAGCCCGGCTCAGAGAAATGGAATGCAGTAATGGATGAAATGGTAGAACTGGACTTCACCATAAACCCTACTATGACTATTTACGAGGCCAGCCGTGACCTGATGACCCAACGCCGGGCTGAATGGCATGAGAAATACACTCTTCCATCTTTATGGAGATTCTACGCTCCTAGCCGAATCTCACATGGTTCTTATTGGCTGGACTGGGGAACAGAACAGGAAATCGTCTGGAAAGAAAATTTCCGAATCTGGATGCAGTTTATCAATGAATTCAAAAACAAAGGCGGGCGTGTGACATTGGGATCTGATGCCGGTTATATCTATAAATTGTATGGTTTCGCTTACATTCAGGAAATGGAGATGATGCGTGAAGCTGGTTTCCACCCTCTTGAGATCTTTCAGTCTGCATCACTTAAAGGAGCTGAAGTTTTAGGAGTTGATGATCAACTAGGTACCATCGAGGTGGGTAAACTCGCTGATATGGTGATTGTGGATGCCAATCCTATGGCAAACTTAAAAGTATTGTACGGTACGGGAGCGATTCTTGTAGATGCGCAAAATAATGTTGGCAGGCACGGCGGTGTTGTTTATACCATTAAAGATGGAATTGTATTTGATGCTAAACAATTATTAAAGGATGTGGAAGAAATGGTAAACGCTAAAAAGCAAGAAGAAGGTTTTACTGTTACCCAACCCGGACTTGATTATTAAACCCAAACCTAACCAATCAAACATTATGAAAACTAGATTTCTCATAGTAATGCTATCTGCTGTTTTTATGTTAACATCCTCAGAATCCTTCGCCCAGGATGGTGTTGGACTTGGAGGCGAGCTGATATCACCAGTTGGCATCTCTTATAAAGTACCCATTAATGAATCTTCAGCCGTTACGGGAGCATTAGGGCTTTTCGTCACGGATGGATTTAGCTCTTCACGGTTTGAAGTTAATTATCTCTCTTACCGTGATAATGAAAACATCAATATCGGTTCTGGCGATCTATCGCCTTATATAGGAGCAGGTGTGTCTTTTCGATTTGCTGAAAATCAGGATGCCGTTGTTTCTTTGCGGGTCCCTTTTGGAATCGAGTATATGATAGACAATTCTCCAATAGAGGTTTATATGGATATCGGTCCATTTATTACAGTGACTGATCCTGCAGCCTTTACCTTCGATAGCTCTCTAGGCTTCAGATACAGATTCTAAGAAAACAAAAGACTATTCATGAGCTGGCACTCCCGAAGGGATTCACGTAAAATTCATCGATGGGGATCCATATTAATTGCGATCCCCTTTCTTATAGTATTAATTTCAGGATTATTCCTGCAACTTAAAAAAGATGTAGCCTGGATTCAGCCCGAATCCCGGGAAGGGGTTTCAACTATCCCCTCTATTTCGTTTGATGAGATTTTAGCTTCTGCCAAAACCATTACCGAAGCGGAAATTTCTTCCTGGGAAGATATAGATCGTTTAGATGTACGCCCTGACAAAGGCATGGTGAAAGTACGAGCCATCAATCACTGGGAAATCCAGATTGATACCCAAACCGGCGAAGTACTGCAGGCTGAATACCGCCGTTCCGATATTATCGAAATGATTCATGATGGCTCCTGGTTTCACGAATCTGCCAAATTGTGGATTTTCCTGCCCACGGGAATCATAGTCACCATTCTTTGGATAACTGGGATCTATATGTTCTTCATCCCCTACCTCAACAAACGAAGAAACCGAATGCGTAAAGAAGAACAACAGAAGGATTCGGTTAAGGAATAAAGTGCTCTTTGAATTTGAGGAAATTTAATAGAATTTAATACCTTGAAAATCAACAAAGTATAATATGAAAAGTGAGTTAATAGAAACACTTGATAAAATTAATGAAGTTAGAACTAATTTAAATATATTGGAAGGCTTATTTTACGATAAAGTTTCGATTGGTTTGACTGAAAAATTTAAAATTAAGACAGAATCTCTTAAGAATTGGCTTGATGAGATCGAATACGAAATACTTGAGTCGAAGGTGTTCTTGTGATTAAGTATCAATTTTTTCCTAGATCACATGGAATTACTTCAGAGATTTCAGAAGTGATTAACTGTTTCGAAAAATCCTTTCATCTGATCAGTTCAGATAAGCACACTCTTAATAGTAATGATGTTCTTGGTATTTTGAGAAATGATTTAGAAAATATTGGTTTTAATGTTGAAACTGGTAAGGCTAAAAATGAAAAAATTCCGGTTCCTGTTCTTTTTGGTTTAAATAATCAAATTGACAAAAGCTTCAATGCGGATGCGCTAAGCAAAGACCGAAAGATTGTTATTGAAATTGAAGCTGGGAGAGCAGTAGATAACAATCAATTTCTTAAAGATATATTTCAAGCTTGCATGATGTTTGAAGTAGAATATCTAGTTATAGCTGTTAGAAATGATTATCGTGGAGCAGATGATTTTAGCAAAGTTCATACTTTTCTTGAGACTCTTTACATCAGTAGTAGATTAACTTTACCTTTGAAAGGTATTCTTTTGATTGGTTATTGAATCAAAACCTAAAACTAACTTAACAGTATTGTATACTACCTTTAAGATACTTAGCTCTGCGGTAGGCTTCATATTAAATGTCTCTTCTATTACTCATTCCCATTGATTTTGATTCAAAATTTAGTGAATCAATCTATAATTTACCCTCGCTCCAATGCTCTGCGTTGGAGCGTAACGACGCGGAGCATCATTACCAGGTTTAAGCTTTATAAAAAACTTATCTCCTATTCAATAGTAGTGAGCTTAACAAAAAAAACCCATCATCTTTTAAATGATAGGCTTTTACTTTCTTAGAATAATCTTAATCAGATGTCTTTAAGCAATTCTTCAACTGCTCTCTTAAGCTGAAGGTCTTCTCCATTAGCTTTTCCATCCGGAGTATTTTGTACTAAGATATCCGGAACTGCCGGGCCGTGCTCCATATTCTCTCCGGTACTCTTCACATACCAGCCACGGAAAGGCATTCTTACAAAAGAGCCATCAATTAAACCTGCACCTCCGGTAGAAATCACAGCACCGAATGTCGGCATTCCAACCAGCTTTCCAATTCCTATATTCTTGAAAGCATGAGAGAATATCTCTGCATTGGAATAAGAGGTTTCGTTACACAGAGCGATAGATGGTTTTAACCAGGCAGAAAGCGGAAGTCTTGATAACGGGTAATAATCTTCGAAATCTTTATGATTATCGAGACTCTCAGTAGCACCACGAGGAACGGTATAAGCATGTTGGGTAACATTCAGAACCGCCATTAATAAATCGGTAGTGCTTCCCCCACCATTCCAGCGTACATCAATTACAATTCCTTCTTTGCCATATCCTGAAGCCTTCAGCTCTCGTTCAAATCGCTCAAAACTGGAAAAGTTCATTGCCCGAATATGAATATATCCAAGTTTCCCGTCCGAATATTTATCTACCAGTTCTTTTCTTGAAGCCACATACTCTTCGTACAGAGTAGTGCTCAATGAATTCGTTGGTTGGATGACGATCTCTTTTGAATTTCCTCGTTCCGGTTTTACAGTTAGCAATACCTGCTCAGAAGCTTTGTTCTTCAGCGTAGAATAAAAATTGATGTCATTACTTATTTCAGTTCCGTTTACATGAGTAATAACATCTCCAACCAATAATTTGCTTTGTTCTCTATCAGCGGGTGATCCCGGAACGACTCGGGTAATTTTTACACCATCCTCAACCATTGTTACTTCAATACCCAGTAAGCCTGTTCGTTCTGTTTGGGTATCTTCGGGGTTATCCCCGCCGCGTAAGCCCATGTGGCTGGCATTGAGCTGTCCTAACATCCAGTTTGCCATGAATACGAAGTCTTGCCGGGTAGAAGCGGATAAAGCCCACGGCTTGTATTTATCCTTCAAAGCGTTCCAATCCTGTCCATGAAATTCAGGATCGTAGAAGCCTTTGTCCAATTCTCTCCACATCTCTTCAAAAATCTGATCCCGCTCGGTTAATATATCCACTTCCATTTCCGCTGAAAACGGTTGGTTTGTAAGTTTTCCGGAAGATGGATCTACAAGGGTAACTCTGCCTTGTTTAAAACCAATGAGCGATTTACCGTCTTTAGTAAGAGCCAGACCAAATATATTTTGCCCACCTGATGTTACCTGAGTTAAGTCAGAGCGGTCAAATTTAATACTGTAAATGTCGGAGCCTCTTACATCAGGATCGGAACTGGTGAAGTAGAAGGTTTCTCCATCTTCTGAGATCACTAAATTATTTTCATTTCCTGGTAAAAAGGTTAATTGATAAACCCGGTTATGAATATTTTCGAAGTCAATTTTTACGGTTTCATCGTCACCATCGTCCGATGTTTCGAAATAATAACCTTCCTCGTGATCCAGACTTGTTTTCTCATAATCTTCTTTAGTCAGCCACACAAACCAGATGTCATTATCTCCGTTATTCCTTCCTGAAATAAAACCGAGCTTACTTCCGTCTTTACTCCAAACAGGGGAAAAATCCCCCTTAGGATGCATACTGACATTTACTGGCTCCCTGCTGTTATCAGCAGCATGTATAAATACTTCGCTGTCAAAGTTCAGGTCTGACAAAGAATAGGCGAGCCATTTACTATCCGGGCTCCATGAAATTCCCCGTGGCGTATCCCAGCCATCGAGTAATGTTTTTTCGTTATCGAACTCTCCATTCTCGTTAATATCAGCAGTAACCAGCTTTCCTCTCCCTATTACGTACGCGATTTTATTCCCATCCGGAGATATGATGAAATCCATCTCATCTTCCTGAGAATTAGTTAGCCTTTTTACTTCGTGCTTCAATGATTTTACAAGGTCAGACTTTTTCGGGTCAGCTGATTTTCCCAAATAAAGATCATATTGACCATTTCTGTCTGAGCTGAAAATCACCGTTGAATCATTCAACCAGGAAACATTTCTATCTCTGTACTGATGAGCAGAAATATTAGCTGTTTTATTTTTTTTGCTATCATTTTCCTTTACAAAAATTTCTCCGCGGATTGTCATAGCCAGGAACTCTCCATTTGGAGAAAGATCGAAATCAGAAACATTATTCGAGTAAGTAATGCTCTCGATTTCATCAAATTTAGTATCTGCTTTAAGGTCTAATTCAATCTTAGTTAGCTCCCCGCCATCTGTATTAATGCTATATAAATCTACTCCTCGTTCGAACACAATTGTAGAATTATCAGCACTCACATCCATTGCTCTTACACCCTCATCACTAAAGTTTGTAAGCATTTCCGGTTCACCAACGGTTTTTCCATCCGCATCAATCTGATATTTATAGATATTATACCGACCTGACCGGGCACTTATGAAATACAAAGTGTTTTGATTTCCCCAAACCGGCATAAAATCATTGATGGAGTTATCAGTTAGCTCAAAATATTCATCTGTCTCTGTATCATAGATCCAAACGTCCCGGTCTGCAGGTCCATCATACGCCTCTCTCGATATTCTGCAATTCCCTCTTGTATGTGCAATAAACCTTCCGTTTGGAGAAACATTTGCGTAGTTACCGAATGAATCTAAGTGTCTGCTTGGTGTTCCCCCATCAGAATGGATATGATAAATTTCAGCGTCTCTTTCTACTTGCCTGAATGTTCTAAATGTTTCGAACAGCAATGTATTGTCGGGAGCCCAGTCTGTAATTAAATCATTGGAAGAGTGGTAAGTAAGTCTTTCGGACTCTCCTCCATCGGAGTTTATCGTAAAGATATCATTGTTTCCAAAACGGTTCCCTGAAAAAGCAATTTCAGAACCGTCTCTACTCCATTTTGGAGCAGTTTCATACCCTTCATGCACAGTTAGTCGTTTACTGTTCATTCCATTAATTCCAGCCGTCCAGATATCCCCCTGATAGGAGAAAGAGATCATTTCTCCATTTGGGCTTATGGATGGGTTTCGGGGCATTAAACCCTCATTCTGAGCAAAAACTGATATGCTTAGTATTAAACAAGCAATGGTTGTGTACATCAGTGACTTCATAATTTTCCCTTAAATATTAATATTAAAAACCTGGTAGTATCATTACCGCGTTCTGCATTAGCCTGGCAGGGCCAACCCAAAACATACGATATTGGGTGTTATCAAACAGAAATACTACTCTGCCCTGCCCCATTTCATCTACGGCTGCAAAAGCCATCCCTTCAGCGTCTGCTTTGTTTTCCGCGGATGCGTAGCCTGAGGCTAATACATCACCCTTAACATAATAACCGACTGTATTAAAAGATGGGTCCGGCATCAAAGCATCCGTTCTGAATTTAAGTGAATACAATCGTTCTGGCATTCCGAAAGCTAATGGGTGTGTATTATCGATCATCGCTTTAAAGGAAGAGCCCGGAATTCTTCTCAAACCCGAAGAATCCTCTAAATCTGCATAGCGTGTGTATGCAGCCGGATCAACTTCATCACCATCTTCATCCTCTTCCTCATCTTCGTCAAAGAGTTTAGCTGAGCTCAATCCAGATTGACCATCTGTGAGCCATGAAGCACTCGATTCTGTTCCAATCAAAGTCCCGCCACCTCTAACCCAGGCTTCTAACTGTTCGCGGGTGTTTTCACTGAAAATACTGTTTAACCCGAAACCACCAGGCAAAATAATGACATCATATTCGTTCAGATTGAGATTGCCACCGACTCTATCTGAACGTATTCGGGAGATTCCAAACTCAGTCCACTGATCAAACAAAAACCATATCTGTCCGGCAGTATATGAACTGAAACCTGAATCCATCATCAGCCCAACTTTGGGCTCTTCAAGCGGTGCCATACTTGGAGAGCCTAAATCACTCCCTTCGTCCATTCGTCCGGTGTTAAAACCTGTGATCTCTACTTCCGTAGCCTCAGCAATGGTTCGCATATCTTCATGGATGGAATCTTCTTTATGCTTGTTTCTTCCAAGCAGAATCACCAAGCTTCCCCGTGAGTAACTGGTTCCATCTTTGGTAAACCCTTTAAGGGAAGAGCGAACCTTATATTTATGTTCCCAGAGTTTAGCCAAAGCTTTTGGGGCATGACGCTGGTCCCAGTCAACCACATATGCATAGCTTGCGTTGTTATTTATCACACCATTCGGATGAGTAATTTCTTCTTCGATCATCGAAGTATTCACTCCTACATCTGATGTTGTCCAGACCGCGTCCAGATTATAAGCCTGAGGTGCCGACCAGGTACTCATATCGTACATCACAGAATCTTTAATTTCGAGTTGTCTCCTCATAATGGTGTTGATAAATAAATGCGCCGGTTGGTCGGTTTTTATAATGAAATCTCCTTCTTCAAAACTTCTTGATGAAGAACCCCCATCCCAATAGTTAAACGCATTCCGGACAGTAAAATCCTCCACAGCCTGTTCCACCTGTACATTATGTCTCAGCATCAGGTTCACAACATCGTAGGTGTAATCATCAGAGTTATTAGGGAGAATGTATGCTTTAGTATTACCTTTTTGAGTCCCCTGTGCTCTTGCTGCCTGAAAATATTCTACCAAGTCTTCCCTGTTCTCTACGGATGTTTTAACAATGGAAACTCCGTTTTTGTAATGATCGAAAACACGTTGTCTCAGTGTAAGAACATACCCATCATTTGTTTCTACAGCTCTGCCTCCCATACTATGTCCGCCTTGCTCAGCAAGCATTCCTATTCCGCCCATTATACTCGGGTAGGATGAGCCATATCCAGGATAGAAAAAATCGAACCGTTCGCGGGTTTCGAAGTTAACCTGTGCCTTGTCAAATTCTTCGATAGCTCCACGCCCAAATGCATCTGCCCAGCCTTCGTATGCCTCTGGAAGCTCATGATTTCTCGGAGTGGTACCTGGCATGGTGAAGTAGTTATTGTTAAACCCTTGCTCGTGAAAATCAATATGCACTTGTGGCATCCATTCCTGATATACAGAAATTCTGCCTCTTGATTCAGGGTGAACCAGCCAAACCCAGTCGCGATTTAAATCAAACCAATAATGGTTGGTACGGCCGCCAGGCCAGATTTCATCGTGTTCCAGATCTTCGTAATTAGTGTTCAAAACATTTGCTCTGCTCGATTTATACCAATACACGTACCGATCCCGACCATCCGGATTAATCATCGGATCTATGATAATCACTGAGTTTTCGAGCCAGTTTTGTGTTTCTGCATCAGTTGCAGCAACTAAACGATAGGCGGTTTGCATGGCAGCTTCACTACTGGATGGCTCGTTACCATGCACATTATAACTCATCCACACCACTACAGGTTCTTCCCCTACTCTTACCGAACCGGGATCGTTGGCAATTTTCAGATTTTGAGCCTGAATACCCTCCAGATTAGCGTGATTCTGCTCCGAAGTAATGATCGCGTAATTCACCGAACGATTTTCATAGGTCCGGGCATACTCGTGAAAAGTAACTTTATCTGAAAGTTCAGCCAGAGTTTCAAAATACGCCATTACTTGATGATGGAAGGTGTATTCCTCTCCAAGTTCATAACCCAAAAACTCAGCCGGAGATGGGATGGAAGCATCATAACTGATTCCGGGATCAAACTGAAATCTGTCGATAGCTTCCTGAATTTGAGCTGTTAACGGGAAAGTAAATAGTAGTGCGATTACAAGCAGTGATAGTCGTTTCATAAAAGAGTTAGTTTAGTTTGGAGAAGGCTAACAAAAAATCCCGTAAAATGGAGTAAATAAATTTCAGATACGCTTTACGTTCTCCTGTTTTAATCCTTTCTTTTGAAATGAAAAAAGCTTCTAAGATTTTCTTATCCATTGTAGCTGTACTTATCCTTCTGATAATTGGAGCAAGCTTAATATTACCCAATGTACTTGAAGAAAGATTACAGAATGCATTGGTTGGCGAGTTCTATGAACAAAGTAACGAACAGTATAAACTTGAATTAGCATCTATCAACATTTCACTTTGGAGTAGAGAAATTTCTGCCGATAGTATCCATGTAACTGCTACCGAAGATTCTCTTGAAATAAAAGATATCAGTGCCTCTTCTATTTTAATTGATGGAATCCAATGGTTTACATTAATTTCGCAACGCTTCCCAAAGTTTCGATCAGTTTCAGTTATTGAGCCGAATGCAGAACTCTATGCGAGAAGAATTTCTTCTGCTAAACCTGAGCCTGAGTCACCTGCTTCGAACACCTCAAACATCACACTTTCTACCTTCGATGTATTTATCAAAGGTGGGAAAGGCAGAATTGTAGAAAGAGATGGAAACGAAGTATTTTCTCTGGATTCTTTCGATTTAAGTGCCAAAGAAGTAAACCTGAATACTATTCTGCAAGGAGCTTATGTACCTTATCTTCAGGATCTATCGTTTTCAGGCTCTGATCTTTTTTGGAACCTTGAAGAAGAGTTTTATCATTTCACTGTTGATGATTTCGCCTTCAATAAAGAAAGTAAAGCTGCACGTATTGAAGGTATTGCTTTTACCCCTATTGTTCCCAAATATGACTTCGCAAAGTTCAAGGGGCAGCAACTCGACCGATTTGATCTTACTGTAAAAAGTGTTCAGGTAGAAAACCTGAACCTTGACTCTTTGTTTATTCCCTTCTTTGGTCTTTCGGATATCATTATTGAGGATGCTAACCTGGAAGTATTTCACGATAAGCACATGTCCCCCGGATCTACTATACGTTATAAGCCACTTCTGAATGATGTCACAAAATTACTCGGGTTTTCACTGGGAATTGATAAAATTCAGGTTAAAAATTCTACCATAAAATATGGTGAGCACCTCCCTGGTTCAGAAAATCCCGGCTTTATTTCATTCAATGATCTTGATGCCACTATCACCGGATTTTATACAGCCGAACATCCTGAGTATGGCAAAGACTCACTCAGACTTGATGCAACTACCCGTTTCATGGATGCCAGTATTTTGAATTTAGATCTTGCTTATGCGATACATGACAAGGATGAAACGCATACTCTTAAAGCATCACTTGAAGAAATGGATGGAACAATATTAAATGGGATGCTGGTAAATACAGCCTTCACAAGAGTGGATCGTGGATATATTCACAGCTTATTGATCGATCTTACTCTAACCGATGCTTATGCACGTGGGAAGATGTGGCTGGAATATGAAGATCTTAAAATAACAGCATTAGATGAGAATGACGCTACCAACACGAATTTTAAAACCCGTCTCAGAAGCTTAATAGCCAATACCTTTGTAATGCGATCTGCTAATATAGGCGAAAATATGAAAGTAGCGGAGATTGATTATCCCCGCCCCAAAGACAAGGCTATTTTTGGCTATTGGTGGAAATCAATCCAAACCGGACTTGAAGATACCATCAAGTAATTAATTAAAAAATAAAGGTGTGAGTGTACTTGAGTAGAATAGATCTGCTTTGCAAATATGGTAGTCTTGGCAAACCTGGTTCTAAGGGGTCACGATTTGAATAGGATTGCTCGTTAAATACAAACCACAAGTCTCTGCCTTCACTAAAGTTATATCTGAAACGGACATTAGCGCCAATCAATTCACTCACATTACTGTATTGCACAAACATATTTACAGACGCTTTCTTGTTGAAGGTGTACTGGCTTCTGAACTGCCCCAAATGCGAAGTAAAATCTGTTTCTTGTCTGCCCGTACGATCCGGGAATTGTAATTTAGTGATCCGGTAGCTCCCTCCAAGTTCTAGTTTTGAAGAAGCAAAAAAGCGGGGATTCAGGTTTAGTTCCTGAATCTCTCCATCGTATAAAGTGCCAAAAGAAGCATTTATTCCACCTCCAATTTTCCACGCCTCTGAAAACTCATAATTAACCTGAAACCTGTGATCGGAATATACATCTGAAGGAATGAGAATCTTGCCAACTAAATCAAAGCCATCTCCTGGCAGAATAGTCTCTTTACCAAATCTAATCTGAACATTCATTCCACCATATTGCTTGAATCTTGCATTCCAGCTAGCACTTGCAGAACGATCCTGAAGATTTTCATCGAAAGAGAAAAGACTATGTCCTTCATTGTAAAAGCGTCCAAAATAGGATAACCTCAATTGATTTCTTTGAAACACAGACTCTTCTTTTGCTAGCCAACCATAACCAACTCTTGTCCATTTCTGGGTTATCCCTCCCACTCTTACAAAACCAAGCTCCGGGTTATAGTCGTCCCCAAACCGACTGAACATAAACTCATATAGAAGTCCTGTACTTGTTTGATTCCTTAGAGAAAGACGAAGTGCTCCCGTTTCTCTAAGATCGCTTTGAGCGGAGCCCGGCAAATCACTATCCACCGATCGAGCGGTTCTGAATTCAAAGAAATTGTCCTTATGTATGTTGATGTCCCCGTCCAAACCATATACCAGATTGGATGAACCATCGGAACCGGCTCTACTGGTGAAAATCCCACCAACAAAGGAACGCTCGTTTACTACTTGCTGCCGGAGCCTGACCACTCCAAAGTTTTCCGAGGCAAGATTATCGGTGTCAGCGGTTTGCATATTTAACACGCCTATGTCCATCCCTCCAACCCTACCGGTAACACGTCCTCCTCCTAAAATTCTGACTGGGTTTCCATCTCCGTCAAGACCAATCCTGCGGCTGTAAAACACTCGGTCTCTTCCAAAAGTATAGTCGAACAGCCCCGAACGCTGTTGAAAAAACTGTCTTTTCTCCGGAAAGAATAGCGAAAAGCGGGATAAATTGAGCTGCTGATCATCCGCTTCAACCTGGGCAAAATCGGTGTTTACGGTTACATCGAGGGTAAGATTATTAGTAACATTATATTTCAGATCGAAGCCTAGTTCAGCTTTAGGATCGTCGTCAAAGCGGTAAGCACTGGAATCCGAATTCAAGCCGGAAAAGGAAGAATAGCCACCCAGTCCGTAAGGAGTTACATACACCGGGTTTTTAGACTGTACTCCTTCAAGACGAACATCATACGCCTGAGATGGTTTTGCATTCCCAAGATTCCAGTTTGGAGGAATTGCCGGAAAGATATGTCGCTCGTTAATATTCGAAATCCAGCGGTAGGTTATAAATCCAATCTCGGCGACTTCATCTTCAACGAATATCCCGATGCTTGAAAAAGGAATGCGCATTTCCGCGAACCATCCTTCCTCTGTTTGTGTCGTTGCCACATCCCAAAAAGTGTTATAGCTTGGGTTGAACGAGTTTTTCCCCCCACTAAAATCAGCATCGTTTGCAAGAGCAACATCGAAGCGTACGCCAGCTGGATTAGTAAAAAACCAGGTAGCGTTTTGATTATCATTAAAGCCGTCGATTACGATAGCAAGAACATCATCGCTGCTGTAACGATCTCTATACAAAGAATTTATAGCAATGGTGCTTACATCTTTGGTATACATTTGCCCGGCTACATAGATAAAATTCTCATCGTAGGCGACTTTAATACGGGTTTCTTCGTTCATTTGCCCTTTAAAAGTGGGCTCATACTGCACTACGGGTAATGCGTTTATTTGATCCCAGGCGGGCTCGTCTATTATTCCATCAAGGATAATTGGTGAAGTTAACCTTGTTATTACTTCTTCCTGAGCTTGTAAATTTATTGAGGCTAGTGCCACAAAAAATAAGCTAACGTAAATAAATTTCAATACTGTGATCTATTATTTTCTTGATTAGATAAGGACTTGGTCTTTACTTTGTCCACTCAAATCTTTTGTTTTTCTAAATTTTACAGTTAATAAGCGTGCATGAAGCTTAAACAACATTTTTGCCGTTAAAATGTAAATGTATGATTGTATTTGATAAGAATTGATCTGCTTTGAAGATCAGGTAAGTCGGGTAATCCTCTGTTGAGTTGATCCCTTTCAGTATTAACCTGTTCATTGATTACTATCCAGATGTCTCTTCCTTCACTAAAGTTATACCTGAACCTGATATTTGCCCCAATTAATTCTGCCACGTTACTGTACTGTATAAATGCACTGGTTGATAATCTTTTGTTTAACGCATATTGAGCCCTTAGTTGACCTAAATGAGCGGTAAAGTCCTTAACATCTCTTCTTGCCATCTCAGGAAACGAAAGGCTTGTGAGTGTGTAGCTACCACCAAATTCAAAATGTGTATTTACAATCAATCTTGGTTCTACTGTTAGCTGAGTTCGGGTTCCGTCAAAAAAGGAACCGAATTCTGCACCTAAGTCTGTTTGAAATTTTCTACTGTTTGGAGATCGGTAACTAATTCTGGATTCAAAAAAATCATAATTATCTACAGGAATAAATATCTGCCCAAGTACACGGAAATCTTCATTCGGAAGTAAGTATTCCTGATTGAACCTCCCTTGAACTTCAACAGAACCAACTGTTTTAAAATCGGTATTCCATTCCAGAGAGATGAATCTGCTTCTCAAATCAAAAGTTTCATTCTGAAAAATATTGAAACTCGCAATATTCACAGAGTGCTGCCGGTATATTGAATTTTCTTTGCCGATCCATCCATAACCTAATCTATAAAAATAGTCCGAAGTGTTATTTGTTCTATAAAATCCGATACCGGGTTCGAATTGTGAACCCGAACGATTTATAAAAAACCTGTAAAATAATCCAATAGAAGCTCTTCGTTGCCAGGTAATTCTGAATATACTATTGTCTTCCAGGCTAAATTTCTCTGACTGAGAATCCTGATTATCAATGGTTTGGCTGACTCTCATTTCAATAAAATCATCCCCAAAAATGTTTAAATCGGCGTCGAGCCCCATAGCTATATTACTACTTCCATCTACTCCCAACCGGCTTGTAAAAATACCTCCCATATAAGAATTTTGATTTAATACATTCTTTTTTAGCCTTAATACATTGAAGTTCTCAGACTCCAGGTTGTTACTTTTAGCGGTTTGAAGATTAATAAACCCAATATCTAGATCATTAATACGACCTGTAAGCCGTGCGCCTCCAAGTATCCGAACCGGATTCCCTGAATTATCAAGCCCTATCCTTCGGCTGTAAAACACCCTCGTATTTCCAAAATTGAAATCAAAAAGGCCGGACCTTTGCTGGAAAAATTGTCTCTTCTCAGGAAATTGCAGTGAAAACCGGGTCAAATTGAGTTGTTGATCATCGGCCTCTACCTGTGCAAAATCTGTGTTTACAGTCACATCTAAGGTGAGATTTGAGGTGACATTATACTTTAAATCAAAGCCGGCTTCTAACTTTCCTTCATCATCAAATATGTATTGGCTTGAATCGGAGCTCAACTCACTTAAACGAGAAAAACCTGCAAGGCCATAAGGGGTAAAGTAGATCGGTTTTTTAACATCTACGCCTTTGAGAACTACATCCTGAGCCTGAGATGGTTTAATTTCTCCGCGATCCCAATTCGGAGGTATTGAAGGATATATATGCCGTTCGTTGTGATACGCAATCCACCTGTATACTATAATTCCCATTTCTGCTACCCCGTCTGAACTTTGAAACCCAATACTTGAAAATGGAATCCTCATTTCCGCAAACCATCCCTCTTCGTTTTGCGTGGTTGCCACATCCCAAAAGGTATTCCAGCTGGAATTTACCGGGTTCGAACCCGCAATAGAATTAGCATCATTCGAGATAGATTGATCGAATCTCACTCCTGCCGGGTTGGTAAAAAACCTTAATGCGTTTTGATTATCGTTAAAAGGATCTAAAATAATTGCAAATACATCATCTCCGCTATATCTGTCACGGTACAAACTGTTTGAGGCAATGGTTGATGCATCATTGGTATGCATTCTACCTGCTACGTACAGATATTCATCATCATAAGTAACCCTTATATCAGTTTTCTCGCTTAACTCACCTTGGTATACAGGTTCATACTGAGTAATATAAAAAGGAGCTATTACTTCCCAGATTTCTTCGTCAATTATACCATCCAAAATAATAGGTGTTGGAGTTTTAACTAATTCGATTTGATCCTGTGCATGAATATCAATCCAACAAAGGAAAAAGATGATAAGAGAGAGAACGGGTGCCTTCAAGGTTAGTAATATTTTAGTTTTTAATTTACTGTAAGACATTTATCAAGATAGAATCCCCTATTCTCCTTACTTTGGATAAACGATATTTTTATGAGTAATCTACTATCTATTCCTTCTCTTACCGACATCAAAAAAGCGCATGAAGTTATTAAACCTTACGCTCGGTTTACCCCTGTTCTGAGGAGTGAACATGTTAATAAACGAACGGGTTCTGATATCTTTTTTAAATGCGAGAACTTTCAAAAGGTGGGGGCTTTTAAATTCCGTGGTGCTTGTAATGCGGTACTTACTTTAAGTGATGAAGATGCCCAAAAAGGAGTTTCAACACATTCCTCAGGAAACCATGCACAAGCCCTCGCGCTTGCCGCAAAGATAAAAGGAATACCTGCTTTTGTGGTAATGCCTGATAACGCTCCTAAGGTAAAAGTTGAAGCTGTAAAAGGATACGGAGCAGAAATTACGTTTTGTGAATCAAATTTAGAGAGTCGCGAAAGCACACTTAATGAAGTTGTAGCCAAAACCGGAGCAGCGATTATCCATCCGTATAACGATCCACGAATTATAGCTGGCCAGGGAACTTCTGCACTTGAGTTACTGGAAACTAATCCTGATTTGGATATAATCCTCACCCCTGTTGGCGGAGGCGGGCTTCTCAGCGGAACAGCACTTGCAGCGAAATCAGTAAAACCCGAAATACAGGTAATTGGTACTGAACCGGAACAAGCTGATGATGCTTTAAAATCGTTTAAAGCCGGGAAGCTGATTCCGGCTTACAGTACGAATACGATTGCCGATGGGCTCCGAACCTCACTTGGTGAGCTCCCCTTTTCCATCATTAAAACTCATGTGGATGATATTGTTACTGTGAGCGAATCTTCAATCAAGGAAGCAATGCGCTATATCTGGGAACGAATGAATATTATTATAGAACCTTCTTGTGCCGTACCGGTTGCTGCTGTTTTTGAAAACAAAATAGATGTAAAAGGAAAGAAAGTCGGAATCATCATAACCGGTGGAAATGTAGACTTGGGTAATCTTCCCTGGTAAATAATAATCCTGCATTGAAAGTGCAGGTTTTTAAACACTTTGCCTTGACCAATAACCTTACAGAACTTATCAACCTGAAGTTTTAGCCTCAATACATCTTAGTTAATTAAATAAAAGAAGAAAATACGTTGAACTCCCGCTTTTCAAATTAACTCTTTGCCATTTCCATAATGGTATCCCACTCTTCTTTTCGAACAGGTGTGATGGAAACTCTGCCTAACCTGAAAAGCTCCATATCTTCAAGGGATTTTTCTACTTTTAAAGCATCCCGATCTACGGGCTTTTCAAATTTCTCAACAAATTTCATATCCACATTTACCCACCGGGGGTCACTTTCAGTACTTTTCTCATCGAAATATTTTGAATCCGGGTCAAATTGCAGAGCATCAGGATAAGGCTCGCTGGAAACTTCCATCACCCCAACAATTGCAGGTGGTTTTTGATTCGAGTGATAAAAGAATACGCCATCACCTACCTGCATATCATCTCTCATTGAGTTTCTGGCTGCATAATTTCGAACTCCATCCCAGGGAGTTTCTCCATCTCTTTCTAAATCATCGATGCTATAATTATCAGGTTCTGATTTGCAAAGCCAGTATTTTCTATCGCTCATGGTAATTCAATTATCAATTAATAATTTTCGTCGTTGTCATATCGAGCGAAGCGAGATATCTAAAGATCCCTGTAAAACTGAACTTTGGGTTTCTCAGTCGATGAACTCCTTCGAAATGACAATGTCTAAGAAGATTTATATTTCTCTACATACCACAAAATGGTTTCCTCCAGCATTCCATCAAAATCTACGGAAGGCTCCCAATCCAATTCTCTTTTCATTTTCGAGGCATCAATCGCATACCTAAAATCATGTCCAAGCCGGTCGGTTACAAAAGTGATGAGTTTTTTATAATCACCTTCAGGACCTTTCCCTACTTTTTGGTTCAGGATATCACAGATTTTGTGAACCAATTCCAGGTTTTTCCACTCATTATTTCCTCCAACATTATAGGTCTCACCCGCTTTACCTTTAAGAAAAGCAGTTTCAAGTGCGCTGCAATGATCTCGAACAAATAGCCAATCACGTACATTCTGTCCTTTACCATACACAGGGATAGGGTCATGTCCCAAAGCCTTCCTAATTACAACCGGGATAAGTTTTTCATCATGCTGATGTGGACCGTAATTGTTTGAACAATTGGTAGTAACCAAATTCATCCCATAGGTTTGGTAATAAGCCCGAACGATCATATCACTAGCAGCTTTAGAAGCAGAATAAGGCGAATTTGGTGCATAAGGAGTGGTTTCAGTAAAGAGCCCGTCATCTTCAAGTTCTCCGTATACTTCATCTGTAGAAACATGCAGAAAGCGGTTAGTCTTCCAGTTTTTTTCATCCCCTTTCCAAAGCTGACGGCATTCTTCCAGAATGTTGAAAGTCCCAACCACATTCGATTGGATAAATGGCTCAGGTCCTGAAATGGAATTATCTACATGAGACTCCGCGGCAAGGTGAAAAACACCGTCGGGTTTGTAACTTTTTACTATACTCTGAACTGACTCTCTATCAATCAAATCAACTTTTTTGAAATGGTAGCGCTCAGAATCCTTTAGTGGATCTAAAACACTTCTATCAGATGCATAGGTAAGTTTATCGAGATTGTAAATCTGCCAATTAGGATATTTTTTAAATAAATATAAGATTAGGTTTGAGCCAATAAAACCAGCTCCGCCTGTTACAATAATTTTCATGTAAAGATATCTTCGTCTTTTAGTGAAGAGAAAAGGGGTTGTTTTCGATCTTTCTCAGAAAGAATAGGTTTAGAGACATCCCAATTAATTCGGATCAAAGGATCATCCCAACGAATTCCTCGCTCTGAATTCTTATCATAAAAATCTGAACATTTGTAGTGAACGATAGCCTCATCGGAGAGCACTGAAAAACCATGTGCAAATCCCTCAGGTATATATAGTAATCTGTGATTTTTACCGGATAGTTTAACCCCAACATAATTCCCAAATGTTTGAGAATTTTTTCGCACATCTACAGCAACGTCAAGTATCGTTCCTTTAATACATTGCACCAGCTTAGCCTGAGGTCTTTCTTTTTGATAATGTAACCCACGAATCGTGTCCCGGAATGACTTTGAAATATTATCCTGTACAAACGTTTTCTTTATACCATTTTGCCTGAGAATGTCTTCTCTGAATGATTCCAGAAAATAACCTCTATCGTCTTCAAAGACATTAGGCTCTAAAATTTTAATTCCTGGTATTCTAGCCTCTGTAATATTCATTATTTACAACGAGTTGAGTAATTTTTTCAGCCCTTCCTGCCAACTCAGGATTTTAATGCCCTCAATGGTACTGATTTTTCGGGTGCTTAGCTTAGAAAAGTGAGGGCGTGCAGCTTTTGTTTTAAATTGAGATGAGCTCACAGGTTCTACATTAATTTTAAGCTTTCTATGCTTGAAAATCTCTTGAGCAAATTCAAACCACGTCGTAATTCCTTTTGAGCTTAAATGGAAAATACCAGATTTACCCTGACGGATTAACTCAAAAGTCTGCCCCACTACCTGATCTGAGAAAGTAGGACTTCCAAATTGATCATTTACAACAGTAAGTCTATCCCGGTCTTCTCCCAATCGTAGCATAGTTTTAACAAAATTATTCCCAAACTGGCCACATAACCACGAAACTCTGATCAACAAATAATCACATCCCGACTCTACGATTTTCTGCTCCCCATTTCTTTTGGTTTCCCCGTAAATATTAATTGGAGCTGTTGGATAATCTTCGGGATAACCTTCTGGAACATTAACGTGGTCTTCTTCTGAGCCAGAAAACACATAATCGGTAGAGTAGTGAACTAGTTTTATATCAAGTTTTTTACAAACATTGATTAACCCATCAAGGGCGATAGAGTTCACCAATTCTGCTTTTTCAGGTTCATCTTCTGCCTTATCAACTTTTGTGTAAGCGGCACAATTTATCAAAGCTGTTGGGTTAACCTCTTCAACTAACTTAATTAGTGTTCGCTCACTTGTGACATCTAATTCTGCTGAACTAAATGCCTGGAATTTGATCCTGTTGAGTTCACAAAACTGAACCCACTCCTTACCTAGTTGCCCTCCGGCTCCTGTAATCAGAAGCTTCATTATTCTCCCAAAACTAATTTATTGGCATGCTTATACGATTCGGGAGTACCTGCATCCGTCCACCATCCTTCCAGAACTGAACTTACCATCTCACCCTGATTTATGTAAAAGTTATTTACATCGGTTATTTCTAACTCCCCTCTTCCTGATGGTTTGAGCGTCTTTATGCATTCGAATACTTTTGAATCGTAAAAATAGATTCCAGTAACTGCATAATTTGATTTTGGATTTTCAGGTTTCTCTTCTATTGAGATTACACGATCTCCATCAAGTTCTGCTACTCCATATCGCTGCGGATCGTGCACTTCCTGGATCAGAATCTGAGCTCCTTTTCCCGGATAATTCGAAATGGACTTCTCTAACGATTGTTTAAAAATATTATCTCCAAGAATCACCAAAACCGGCTCATCACCTGCAAAATTTTCTGCTAATCCAAGAGCCTGGGCAATCCCTCCGGCTTCATCTTGCACTTTGTAAGTAAACTTGCATCCAAAATCTTTCCCCGAACCCAGCAAAGTTACTACATCTCCCATGTGATCAGTTCCTGTCACAATCAGAATTTCTTCAATTCCCACTTCTATCATTTTTTCGATGGGATGATAAATCATTGGCTTATCCCCGACAGGTAACAAATGTTTATTTGTCACCTTTGTAAGTGGGTACAACCTGGATCCTGTTCCACCTGCTAACACAATTCCTTTCATGCAATCTGAATTATTTTTTCCTACGTACTAACTTTTAAAAACTAGCTTTATTCAATGCAAAATAAAATTTTCTTTTTGCCCATTCTTACAAGTTTTCATCTGAATTATAGCAATCTAATGATTGTTATAACTTGCTCATAAACAGGCTTTAAACATCATTTTCGACACTATTTCCGTACTTTACCCCTATGAAAAAGCTCTCTTTTTTACTAATCGCTTTTTTTTCGTATTCATATTTATTGAACGCTCAGGATAAGATATGGACAGGAGCTATTGATTCATCATGGCATACAGCTGGAAACTGGAGCCCTGCTGGAGTTCCCTCTTCTACTCAAACGGTTTCTATGCGTGGTAACACCACTCCCAGCCCTGTAATTTCTACTAATGTTACCATTCGCTCGGTTACAATCAATCAGTGGTATTCAAACCCCGGAGATCAACTTAAGATTCGAAATAATGCTACATTAACAATTACAGACGATCTGGTAATCAACGGTTCCGGGAAGTTAAATATAATTAATGGTCATGTTGAAATGACTGCCACCTCATCCGGGCAAAATAATTTCGATGTCAATTCTGCGACTTCAGAAATCAATATTACAAATGGGAGTTTTACTGCAGGTACCGCTTCAGAAGATGTAGATGTGGAAATTATTGGTTCTTTTAATGCCGGAAATGGAACCATAATTGTGAATGGAGATTTTGATGTTTCAAATAGCGACACGTTCAATACAGAGAATGGAACTATCATCATTAATGGTGATGCACTTGTAAATGGCACGTATAATGGTGACGACGGTACTACAACTTTTAATGGTACAATGACCATTAGAAGCGGTGGTGTAATAAATTTAGGTTCCGGGATCATCAATCTTAGCGACAACACATCAATAAGTAATAACGGTACTGTGAACTTTGGCTCCGGTACCGTAAATATTGCATCCGATGTTACTGTAAGTAGTGGCGGATATTTCAATGTTGAAAACGCTACTGTTAATGTTACCGGGAACGCCAGTTTTTCAAGTAATGGTAATCTCTCGGTTGATTCCGGCTCAATTAATATTGGAGGAAATGCCTCCCTAAATAGCGGAGGTACCATTGATTTGAACGAAGGCAGTTTAGATGTAGGTGGTGATGCTTCTTTTACATCAGGTGGAACAGTAAATGCAGGTAATGCTACGATTACATTGGAAGGTGATTTTACAGTTCAAAATAGCAGTAACTTTAATTCTGATTCTTCTACTGTGGTTTTTAGTGGTGATTCAACCCAAACAGTAACTTCAGGAAGTGATATTACATTCTATAATGTTCAGGTTGATTCCGGAGCTACTTTCAATACTGATGGAGGAACTGGAAATACTGTTACCATTGAAGGCGATTTGATTGTAGACGAGGATGGAGAAGTAGAAGTTCAGGATGATGATAAACTGGATGTGGAGGGAGAAATAGGTGGAGAAGGGGCTGATAATGTCCAAAGTCCTGCTCCTTTCGCTATCAGTGCAAATGCACCTACTACTACATCATTAACTATAGTGTTTAACAAGGCCATGACAGAATCTTTTGCTGAAAATACTGCTAACTATAGTATTCAACGGGTTAGTAATGGGGTTTCGATATCAATAACCAGCGCCAGTCTCAATACTGCCGGAGATAGTAAAACCGTTAGTTTGGTTATTGGTAATATACTGGAAGATGTAGAATACCGGGTAGTAATGAATAATCTCGAGAGTACAGACGGAGGAGAATTATCTGACAACCATACAAAAAGGTTTATAAAAATTGGCACTATCACATTTTATAGCCGCCAAAATGGAAACTGGTCAACCAATAGCACCTGGTCAAGAACAGGGCACACAGGTTCCGCGGCATCGAGTAATCCAGGAAATACAAATAATGCAGTGATTATTATTGGTGATTCTGACATAGTTACTATTGCAAATAATAGCTCAATTGTAAATCAAACGTCGATTGAGATTAAATCAGGAGCTAAGCTAAGGGTTGGATCAGGAGGTGGCTTAGAAACCGATACAAAAAAGATTACTGGTCTGGGTACTTTCGAAGTTACCACAGGAACCCTGATAATCGGTTCTCCAGATGGTATCTCTAATTCAGGAAATACTGGAAATATTCAAACAACTACTCGGGTTTTTGGTACTTCAGGAAGCTACGCCTATAATGGTAGCTCCGCCCAGAATGCTGGTACAGGGCTCCCTTCAAACGTAGCAAACCTTACAATAAATAATAGTACAAATGTTAGTTTAGATAAAGATATCGAGGTTTCTGGTACACTTTCGCTTACCTCTGGTTCTCTAATTATAGAATCAGGCAATAATCTTATTGCAAATACCAAATCGATCGGTTCAGGGGATTTGATTATGAGGCAGACAATCACCGGTTCTCTTGGATGGCGGTTACTCTCCTCCCCCCTGGATTCTGATTACGATGACTTTTTGGATGGGATTATCACTCAGGGCTATAGTGGATCAACGCTAGGAAATTCTCCTTCTGACAGTCTCCAACCAAATGTACTTTATTACGATGAATCCTATCCGGGAACTGATAATCAGCGTTGGAGAGCACCTTCAAATGCTTCGGAAATTCTAACGCAAGGTCGTGGACTATATACCTTCCTTTTTGGAAGTATTGAAGCAGATTCAAAGTATAATAACTCATTCCCAATAACACTGGAAGTGCAAGGTCAGGAAAATGAAGGTGATATCGATTTCGGTGTAACCTATACCACAGAAGCGGATTCGGGATGGAATCTTATTGGAAATCCTTATGCTGCTACTATAGATTGGGATAACTCTGCAAACTGGACTAAAACAAACATTGACGCAACCATCTATATGTGGGATTATGCTACCAGTGAGTATAAAACCTGGAATGGTGTTGTTGGAGATTTGGGAGATGGTCTTATTGCACCGTTTCAGGGATTTTGGGTGAAAGCTGATGCTGCTTCTCCTTCGCTTACAGTAAAAGAAACTGCAAAAACAACGAATGGCTCCTTTGTCGGCAAGCTATCTACCGAAAGAGTGTCAACTGATGATGTACCCTCTTTTTCGATAACACTGGCAGATGATGAAAATGAAACATCTACCCATTTTATGTTTAGTGAATCTGCAAAAATCGGAAAAGATCATTTAGACGGCTATCGACTGGCTCCTCAAGCAGGAATATCTACCTATATCGAGCTTAGTTCTATTAATGAACTAGAAGACAAACTTTCGATAAATAACCTGCCCCGGTATTTCGGAATTCCAATCAAGATCCCTCTTCAGGTTGATGCGTTCGAGCGAGGTCTGTCCGTTCAAAAACCACTTAATTTCCAGTTTAACAACTTTGAACATATCCCCAATGGATGGAAAATTTACCTTGTTGACACCCGTGAAAATAAGGAGGTAAGAGTGAATGGAGGTTCGATAGTACCATTCACGTTTTATGGATCTAATGACCGTTCAGCACCGAATGCAGATCGGGATAAACAAGCAAAAATTACCACTAAAGCAGCTCCCGATGCCGATCGTTTCCATATAACAATAGAACCGGGGTTTGATGCAGAAGTAAATAATCTGCCGGCCAATTTAGAGCTAAAGCAAAATTACCCAAACCCATTCAACCCCACTACTAATATCGAGTTTTCTTTGCCGATTCAAAGCAGGGTTTCTGTTAAAATTTATGACTTACTGGGCAGAGAAGTTGTTACTCTTGCAGATGGTGAATTAAAGGCTGGTCTGCATACTTATACCTGGGATGCTTCTCGTCAATCTTCGGGAGTTTATATTTACAGAATAGTTACAAGAGACGAAGCTATCACAAAAAAAATGACTCTTATAAAGTGATTCTTTAAGCTCATTAGGAATAATTAAACCTTTCTAAAACTGGTTAGAATCAACTAATTTAAATCCCCTCTTAAGTTTGTTTCATTACCTTAAAGTATTGCACTCAGATAACAATTCTGATGATTCCAGACGCACAAAAAAAGTATTTTTTTCAGTTTTTAGTATTCCTATTCTTCTTTTTGATAGGTACGGAAATCGCTATGGCTCAGTTATCAGGATACACGAACCGATTGAAAGGCCAGGTTAACGCATCTCAGGTTTCCGGTTCTTCTGATTTAACTAATTTCCCTGTTCTGGTCAGCTTTGCATTAAATGATTTGAGAACAACTGGCAATGGTGGCTTTGTACAGGATGCTCAAGGTGATGATATTACTTTTACTGCCGCAAACGGTACCACTATTTTAAGCCATCAACGTGAGTCATACAATCCCGCTACAGGAGCATTAGAATTCTGGGTTCGTTTTCCTACTCTTTCTGCAACTGTTGATACAGAATTTTATGTGTATTTCGGGAATCCAAGTATCACCACCGATCAATCCAGTAGCAATGTTTGGGATTCTAACTACAAAATGGTGCTTCATCTGAACGGAGATTTTCTTGACGCCTCCGGAAATGGAACTAACGGAACGAATTCAGGAACGGTTTCTACAACAGGACAGATGGGATTAGCAAGAGATTTTAACAGCAATAATGACTTGATAACTATAGTGGATAATGGAGTTTCACCATTAGATATCAGTGGTAACATAACTATCTCGCTTTGGACCAGAATCGCCAACTTAGGAAATGGTCCTGATATCATTACAAAAGGTAATTATCTAAACGGATATTCTGTATGGGTAGATGGGAATGGACGTCTTCAGTTCCAGATCAATAACGATGCTCTTACAAGCCCAACCGGCCAGTTAACTAATAACGTCTGGTCTTATATCTCCTTTACCAGAGCTTCTAATGGCGATAGAAAAATTTATACAAACGGTGGTGAAGTAGCCTCTGATAATTCTATTGAATCATTTAATGTAAGCGATGATGATTTAACTATTTCTACAACTACCTATGATTATCTGGGGGACGTAGATGAGGTTCGAATTTCAAATATAACCCGATCTGGTGACTGGATTGCAACAGAATATAATAACCAATTCAATCCGGGAGCTTTCTTTACACAATTAAATTCAGAGCCGGTATTAGATGATATAGAGGCAGGTACAATCACGTACAATTCCGGGGATTCTCCTACTACAATCACATCAGCAATTACTTTATTTGATGGTGATGATACCAACATTGAGGGCGCTACAATTTCCATCACTTCCAATTTTGACTCTTCAGAAGATGTCCTCGCTTTTGTTGATGCCAACGGAATTACTGGCTCGTATGCCGCCGGGACTGGTATCCTCACCTTAACGGGTACATCAAGTATAGCAAATTACCAGGCAGCGCTGAGAAGTATTACCTACGAAAATACAGACCCCGCCCCTTCAGAATCGGTTCGAACTATAAGCATTAGTGTAAACGATGGAGACGATGATAGTAATATCGAAACCAGAAACATCAATGTTGTTAAGGTAAATATTGCTCCTACTATCACTAATATTGAATCAGAAGCAATTATTTACTTTGCCGGAAATGGAGAAAAAGTTGTTAGCTCCTCTATTGATATTGGTGATTTGGATGACATGAATCTTAGCAGTGCTGTTGTACAAATCACATCCAATTACCTTTCAACCGAAGACACACTCCGGTTTATAGATCAGAATGGAATAACCGGTGCCTGGACAGAAGGAACCGGAACGATGACACTCACCGGAAGTGCCAGCCTGGCTACCTACGAAGTTGCTTTACGATCTATTACCTACGAAAACGAAGCTCTTTCCCCGGACATGAACACCCGTACGGTTAGTTTCACCATTAATGACGGAACAGAAAACAGTACCACTGAAAGCAGGGATATTGAATTTCCTGATGATATTACTGAGCTGGCTACTTACAAAAGTAATACCGTTTTTCATTTTGATGCTCAGGATGCCGATGGTGACGGAAACAGTGGAACCAATCAACCTGCCAATGGTACTCTTTCTTCGTGGGGAGATCGCTCTGACGATGTTGGAGGCAGCGTAGCGGATCTGACAGGAACAACAACCCCTGCAAGTGATGAGCCAAATCTCGATTCCGGGTATTTGGGTGATAGAGGCGGAATATTATTCGATGGAGCCGATGATAAATATGATGTGCCTGATAACACCATTAATAATACTGGTACTTATACTGAAAAATCATTTGCAATAGCTTTTAGAACAGGATCATCTACTGCTGGTTTGCAAATAATGTACGAGCAAGGCGGTGGGACACGGGGCTACCAGATCAGTATTAAAGATGGAGCTTTATACGCCTTTGTTTGGAATAATGCCGAGTGGGGCGGTGGAGACCAATATAAGTCAATTAATCTGGGAACCGTTTCACCTAACACTTCTTATATCGTAATCGTTAATCATGATGCCACCGCTGGCGCTCTGATCGATAAAGTTTGGGAAGCTAACGTTAATGGCGGTACAATTACTACCCTTACCAATGTCGACTTCCAAAGAGCGCATAGTGGTGACGCAGTAATTGGAGAAGAAGATGGAACAAGAGACCCGGTAACTACCGCGAATAATCCTGCTGGCACCAATAATTTCGATGGTATCATCGGTGAATTTATTTCCTGGAATTCTGCCTTATCCAATACAGATTTTACCAACATTTATGGTTTCCTCAGCGAAAAATGGTTCAATACCCCTTCCGTACTTTCCGGAATCGAGGTTTCATCTCTCTCTTATAGTGAGGGAGACCCGGCAACTTCAATTACATCTTCCATCGTGGTAAACGACGAAGACGATACTAACCTGGATAGTGCGAAAGTATATATATCGGCAGGACTTGAGAGCTCTGAGGATGTACTCTCTTATGCAACTGCATTGGGCATTACGGGCAACTATGATTCAGGCACCGGTATACTCACACTTACGGGAACTACAACCGTTGCTAATTATCAAACTGCATTACGAAACGTTACTTATCAAAATACAGAGTTAATCAGCCCCTCTACCACCGCTCGTGAAATCAGCTACATAGTCTATGATTGGGATGACTCCAGCAATGTTTCCACTCGAGAGATCGACATAATACCTTCAAATGATACTCCCATCCTTACAATAACGGATGTCTCTACCATTAGCTTTACCGAAAATGACAGTCCTGTTCAAATTACTTCAGACTTAACAGTTTCTGATAATGATGATGCAAACTTGCAGGGCGCAACGGTCTCATTTATTAACAATTACTTTCTCGGGGAAGACATCTTTAATTATACAGATGCGAATGGGATAATTGGGGATTTTAACAGCCTTACAGGAGTTTTAACGCTTTCCGGAACCACTACCCTGGCAAATTATCAAACTGCACTGCGATCTGTTACCTATGAAAATATAAGTTCAGATCCTGTTACAGGGTTAGACCGTACTATTGAGTTCAGAGTATTTGATGGAATCGACAGCAGTGCAACTGGAATAACCCGTCCTATTTCAGTTTCCAGTTTAAACACTGCCCCCACCCTTTCCTCAGTAGAAAGCTCAAGTATTTTTTATCCGGTTGGAGATTCCGTTGAAATCTCAGAAACTATCACCCTGACCGACCCCGATGATGTAAACATCGAAACGGTCATTTTTGATATCGGCGCAAATTATGATGCTGCTCAGGATACATTAGTTTTTCAGTCTCTTTTTGGGATAACTTCTTTATGGAATGACGGGACAGGCACACTTACACTCACGGGGCCCGCATCTAAGGCAGACTTCCAGTCCGCTATAAGAACTGTACGATATGCGAGTACAACAAGCACTCCTGAAGATATTCCAAGGACGGTGTCGGTTACTGCTAACGACGGAGAAGCTGACAGTAATATTCCAACACGAACTATTTCATTCAGTATTCCAAAATCAGTTTCCAACTTACTGTTTTGGTTAAAAGGAGATGCTGGCACCTTTACTACCACCGGGGGATCAACACCAAGTACTAATGGAAGTAATGTTGGGCGATGGGAAGATCAGAGTGGAAATACAAGACATTTTACAGCTACTGGTACAGCACCAATATTTTCGGAAAGCGTAGGTACCATCAACTCACAAAATGCTATTGAATTTAGTGGGGCAAGCGGTGTTCGTTTAGAAGATACTGATGCCGAAAACTATCTGAATGGTCTGGACGAGCTTACTATTTTCTTCGTAATCGAATCGGATGTAATAAATACTGATCGTGGCTTTTGGACCACCACTACCCCAAGCGGAACCGATGATGTTTTTACCATTAGATATGATGATACCGGAGACAACGGAAGTGGAGATAACGTAATAAAAACCGGGATGCGGGATCTTCCTGTCGCATTTGCTCAGGAAAGTTTTGAAGACGCTCAAACCACATCCGGACAAATTGTAATGTTGAAGTGGAAGTCGGAAGAAAACTATGAGCTTTATGTAGATGGTGTACTTAGTAATCCTACTTTCTTCCAGAATATTCCTACCGGTGTACTTACCGCTGTAACTACAGCGATAATTGGACAAGGTGAACAGGATGCCAGTAGCAGTTGGGATGGTTTGATTGCCGAAGTAATTCTATATGGCGATGAGATTTCTATTTCGGATCAGGAGAATATTGAAGATTACCTATCTACTAAGTACGGAATTGCAATACGTTCATTAACGGCTGCTACAGGCGGAGAAGCAATTTCTGCTGATGATGCCAGTATCGCCCCTTCTCCTGCTTTCACAACGTTAACAGGTCCCCGCGTTCAGGAAAGTTTTGCCGGAGAATTTACTAATGGCGGTACTTTTGTATTTAATGCGCCAGCTGGCTTTCAGTGGGATACCGGGTCAACTCCTACAGTAAGCAGTACCGCTGCTTTTGGGGGAACAACCCTCCTTAACGCAACCTTTACAAGTATTACAGCAAGCCAAATCACCTTTACAATTTCTGCAGTTTCAACGACCAATCCCGGAGAGCTAACTTTTGGAAATCTTCGGGTTCAGCCAACAACAGGTACGCTGCCTAATACCGGCAATATCACTAATACGGGTACAACGGGATTAGGAGGTTCAACCAGCTACGGAACGTTAACTATGGTTGCGGGTACTCAAATAGAAATGGAATTCGCGCAACAACCGACCACTTCAAATGTAAGTTCCGCGATTTCCCCAACCGTCAGGGTTCAACTTATTGATCAATTTGGAAATCCTGTAGAAGAAAGCAGAGTTGATATCGATGTTGCTTTGAATCAGGTATCCGGCTCTGGTGTATTCGGGGGCACCACTTCTCAACAAACGAACTTATTTGGAATTGCTGAGTTTAACGATTTAACTGTTGATGATGTCGGGACCTATTCACTTACAGCTTCAAGCTCAGGACTAACTGACACGACCAGTAGTGAGTTTGATATAGTAATTCTTGGTCAATTAACTCAATTTACAGTTCAAAGAGTCCCCTCCGGCAATATTGCAGATAAATTAGCTGGTCAATCTTTCAATATTACTATTGTGGCCAGAGATGGTGCACAAGATACTGTAGATACATTTACTGGTACGGCAAACCTTACTTCAAATTGTACAATTGGAACCGGCGGAGGTACTACTGTTAACTTTGTGGGAGGAGTTTTATCCTCAAAAACAGTATCTATTTCAAGCCTTGGCACCTGTTCACTTACTGCAACAAATTCAGCCGGGTCTGAAACCGGAACAAGTAATACCTTTTCGGTTACTCCTGGAGCAGCTTCTACAGCAACCACAACCATTTCAGTGAGCCCTTCGGTAATACTTAACGATGGATTCTCAACCTCAACAGTAACTGTTCAACTCAAAGATTCTGAAGGAAATAACCGAACCGCTGGGGGCGAGACAATCGTACTCAGTACTACTGATGGTACTCTGGGTTCAGTAACAGATAATGGAAATGGCACCTATACAGCAACATTAACCTCCTCCGTTGTTGCTGGAAATGCAACCATAACCGGAACACTAAACGCTGCAGCAATAACCGATAATGCTCAGGTTGAGTTTGCAGCCTTTAATAATCTCTGGCAATCTTCTGTTGGGTCGGTGGCAAATGCACGAAACTGGGATTTGGCGACTAACTGGAGCTCAGGTTCAGTCCCTGTACCAGCTGATAAAGTTTTAATTCCAGCAAACCCGGCAGTTGGAAATGAGCAGCCGGTAATCAGTACAACAAACACTACCGTTTCACAACTTTCTATAGAATCCGGAGCCTCAGTAACTGTTTCGGGAGGAGTGGAATTAATTGTTACCGGCGAACTCTCCGGTGATGGTGAAGTGCTGGGTAGTAATACCGACTCCGTTTCAGTAGGTGGAAACCTGGCAATATTAGATATGACGGTAGGTTATGTAAGATTGGATGGAACTTTAAATCAGGACGTAACTTCGCCCAACGATTATGTATTCCTGGAACTTGATAATTCAAACGGGGCTGATTTCTTTTCCAGTTTAACCGTTTCTGACTCCTTAAAGCTCATTAATGGTACTCTGTTTATGCCTTCGGGAACAAATCTGATTGCAAATGCCAAAGAGTATGTAAATGGGAACATCCGCATGCAAAGAAAGATAACTGGCACTCAGGGCTGGCGAATTCTTTCCTCCCCCATCGACACTACTTTTACTGAGTTTCTGGATGGTGTTCTTACTCAGGGATTTTCCGGAGCCTTTTATGATATTTCAACCAGTCCCGGAGATACTTTACAGCCCAATGTGCTTACTTATATAGAATCTTATGATGGAACAGACAACCAGCGATACAGAAGTCCCGATTCCTACAGTGATGGAACACTCGCTTCAAACGGGAAAGTACCTGTTGGAACCGGTGTGTTCTTGTATTCTTTTGGAAACATTGCCTCCGACTCCAGATATAACGATCCACTTCCTGACACCTTAGATGTAGTAGGTAGAGAGTTTGAGGGAGACGGAACGGAAGTAGACTTTGGGATCACCTACACGGCTTCTGCCGATTCAGGCTGGAATCTGATAGGGAATCCATTCCTTGCTACTATCGATTGGGATGATACTCCAAACTGGACAAAAACGAATGTAGAATCCACTATTTACATCTGGGATCCCGCTTCAAATGGAGGAGAAGGTGAATATTTAACCTGGAATGGGTTAACTGGCACCTTGCCTACCGGTGGTCTCATAGCTCCGTTCCAGGGCTTTTGGGTAAAAGCGAACGATGTATCTCCTGTGCTAAAAGTAAATCTGGATGCAAAAACTACAGGAGGTGGTTTCCTTCGAAAAGAGGCTGCCAGTACTGCTTCAGACAGCAGCTCTGCAATTGCAGAGAAAAATCAACTTGAAGTAGTACAAATAGGATTAGCCGTAACATCAGAGGAGGGTCGCTCAAAGAGAACGAATATAATGTTCTCTGAAAACGGTACCGAAGGCAAAGACAATTATGATGCTTACCGACTACTTCCTCTTTCATTCTCACACATAGAATTCCACAGTTTACTTGAAAATGGAACTGAACTTGCGATAAACAGCCTTCCTAAAGATTTCAAATCGCGGCAATTTATACCATTGCATATTGATGCCTATGAGGATGGTGCGCCGGTTTCAGGGGAGTATACCGTTGTTTGGGATCAACTTAGAACCGTTCCTGAAGACTGGATTATCACATTAATAGATAACGATACAGGTACTGAAGTAAATCTGCTCGAAGAACTTTCATATACATTTAATCATAGTACCAGAGCAAAGGTTTCCAGATCCAACAACCCACTTACTCCAAATTATTCTATAAGAAAGAAATCAAAAAACAGAGGTACAAGGTTCACTCTAAAAGTAAGTACAGAACAGATTGAACGAGATGTACCGGAAGAAATATTTCTGGATCAAAACTATCCAAACCCATTCAACCCTTCTACCACTATTCCGTTTGGTTTGAATGAAACTTCAAATGTAGAATTGGTCGTTTATGATATTTTGGGTAGAAAAGTACAGACTCTTGTAAACAGCTCCATGAATCCCGGCAGATATAACATCCGCTTTGATGCTGGCCCAATGGCTAGTGGCGTATATTTCTACCGATTGGTTACCGATACTAAGGTAATGACTAAAAGATTTACACTTATCAAATAGGCCCTGCTTAAGATTAGTTAGAATAGGTTAATTACAAAGGAATACATCAATTCTAATCGTATTTTGTTTTATTACGCTATTAGTGTGTTCAACTGATGTATAGCAGGTATAAAATACATATCGTTTTTGTCTTTCTACTTCTAATCGGAGTATCTGATTTGGCCTTTGCTCAATTGGGTTCTTTTGAAAACAGGAAGAAATTTATAATTGAAAGTGATAGTGTAAGCGGAAGTAGTAATCTTACTGATTTTCCAGTTCTTATCAGCATTACAGACTCAGATTTTGCCTTTAATGCTAGTCCCACCGTTGGTACTAATAACTCCAACGGGTTTGATATTGCTTTCTCAGCAGCTGATGGTACAACCGCGCTTGATTTCGAACTGGAATCATACAATTCAGGTACCGGAGAAATCGTATTCTGGGTACGCTTTCCAACATTAAGTACTTCCATAGATACTCAATTCTTCATCTATTACGGAGATTCTGGAATTACAACTGACCAAAGTACTACTTCTACCTGGGATTCAAACTACCAGTTGGTTATGCATATGGATGGTGGCGCTACCGAATCTGACGGGACTTCCAATGGAAACGATGGTACAGAGAATGGTACCGGGGGAGTCGCAACGGTAGCTGGGCAAATCGGAGATGCCAGGGATTTTGAAAGAGCTGATGCGGATTTTATACAGGTTGCTGATGATGCTAGCATTGATATTACCGGTAACGTTACCATATCATTTTGGTTCAATCAGGAAAGTGCCGAAACCCCGGATTTTGTATCTAAAGGTATTAATCTCTCTTATGAAGCTGCAACCAGAAATGGTATTAGAACCCGGTTTAGAAAAAACGGAGCGAATACATTAACAACCAGTGCTGCAAATCCATTGAGCAATGCAACATGGGTATATTTAAACTACGTTCAAAGTTCTTCCGGTATGTCTATTTACCAGAATGGAACTATAGTAGCATCCAATACAAATACGGCTGCATTTATTGCTAATAACGATCCTTTATATATCTCCAGAAGTGCTGATGCAGTTGATGGAATCATGGATGAAGTGCGCATTTCTAATACCGACCGCTCAGCTGATTGGATCATTACAGAATACAAGAATCAATTAAATCCATCCACCTTTATTGAAGAACTGGCTGATGTTCCCGGGCTGAGTAACATCGAAACCAGTACGCAGCTTTATACGGCGGGTGGTTCTGCTGTATTTATCACTACGGCACTTACAGTAGATTCTCATCCAACTATTACTGAACTAACAAGTGCTACTGTTCAAATTACAGAAAACCTGGATAACCCGGATGATCAATTAAATTTCGTTGATCAGTTAGGAATTACCGGAAGCTACGTAGCAGGCACCGGAACTCTTACTCTTACAGGCACTGCTTCGCTGGCCAATTACCAAACAGCTCTTCGAAGTATAACTTTCAGCAGTAATGAATTGGTTTCTCCCAGTCAACTAACCCGTACTGTTTCTATTACAGGATTTGACGGGGCAGATGCTACCAATACTGTTACCAGAAATATTGACATAATTTCTACTCTCACAGATTTAACCACTGATATCTCAAACAATGTTTTCCATTTGGATGCTCAGGATGTAGATGATGATGGAATAGCTAATACTGCTGATGATGCCGCTATTACTACCTGGGCTGATTTAAACACAACCAACAACTTTGATTTTTCCACCGGTAATGATGCTACATATGACACAGATGGCTTTGGAGAACGAGGGTCAATAGTTTTTGATGGAGCTGCTGATGAGCTTATTAAAGGAGCGGAAACTCTAATCAATAACAGTGTTTTTAGTGAAAAATCATTTGCTCTAGTTTTTAGAACAGGAAGTGATATCTCAGGCTTTCAGGTTATTTATGAGCAAAGTTCGGGTACTCTGGGCTACAACTTTACACTAGAAGACGGAGTTTTATACGCTCAGGCATACAGTCGTGGTGATGCAAATTGGGGCGGTTCAAATGCGGTACGACATAAATCGATAAATCTGGGCGCTGTCGAAGCTAATACATCGTATACTGTAATCGCTTATCACGATTCGAATTTATGGACAGCTCAAGTCAATAATGGAACTTTCAGCTCTTTTACTGATGCTGGAGATATGCCAGCAGCAACCGGTAATTCAGGATTAGGTGGAAATGATGCAAATACAAAAAACCCAGTTACCCTTGCTAACGAGAATGGAAATTTTAATGGCCAAATCGCTGAAATTGCCACTTGGAATACAGTACTTAATGGTGGTCAAATTGCTAGTTTAAATTCCTATTTTGAAGATAAATGGGGGAATACGCCTCCTGTTTTAGCTGCTATTGAAGGAACCAATATTGATTTTACAGAAGGCGATTCTGATACTCAGATTACCAATACGATTACTGTAACCGATTCAGATGCCCACTTGAACATGGACAGCGCAAAGGTTTCAATAACTACCAATTTTGTAACCGGAGAAGACTCACTAATTTTTGTAGACACTGGTAGCATTACAGGTTCTTACAACGAAATTACAGGGGAACTGCTACTAACCGGAAATGATACTAAAGCCAATTACCAAACAGCTCTTAGGTCTGTTGATTACAGAAACTCAACAGCTAACCCTACAGCAAGTACCCGAACTGTTGAGTTTGAAATTTATGACTGGGATGACGTTAGTAATACCGTTAGTAGAAACGTAAATGTTACTAATCCTGATATAACCCCTGTCCTTGCAGATATTGAAGTTGGAGATCTGACTTATGATGAGGGCGATGGAGCCATAGCAATTACTTCTGCGATTACATTGGAAGATTTTGATGACACTGATATGGAAAGTGCAACCATTTCCATTAGTAACAACTATTTTCTTGGAGAAGGCTTTCTTGATTTTACTGATACAGGAACTATTACCGGAAGTTTTGCATCAGGAACAGGAATATTAACTCTGACTGGTTCAGACACTAAAGCGAATTACCAAGCTGCACTACGGGCTGTCACTTATGAAAATAACAGCTCTGATCCCGTTGAACTTGATCGGACAATTTCTTTTGTAGTTAATGACGGAGACAACAACAGCAATACACAAACCAGAGACATCAATGTAACTGCTGCCAATTCTAAACCTGTATTAAGTTCCATTGAATCTACAAATTTAGCCTATCCCGATGCTGCTGTTCAGATCACAAATACTATTGTAGTCTCAGATCCTGATGATACTCGTTTAGATAGTGCTATCGTTGTAATCTCAGAGAACTTCAAAACTGCTGAAGACTCACTCATTTACTCTACCCTCTTTGGGATAACAGGAACTTATGATACTTCTACAGGAAGGTTAAAACTAGTCGGAAACAACTTACTAAGCGACTACCAGGCTGCGCTTCGTTCGATTGACTATAAAAATTTTGCGACGATTGCATCCGGCCCAGAACGGGTGGTTAGCTTTATTGTAAGTGATGGAGCTCTGAAAAGTGATTCCCTTAAACGCATAATAGACGTTAGCCCCGTAGAAACTATTCCAGATCTGGAAGTATGGTTACGGGCAGATGCAGGTATCTCTGAAGGCGATGGGGTAGCTATCACAACCTGGGCTGATCAAAGTGGTAACGGAAACGATTACACTGGTACTGCCGGTTCTGGAACCGCACCCACTTTTGTGGCAAGTTCTGCATCTCTTAATAGCGGGCCATCTGTTAGTTTTTCTGGCAATGGAGACCACTTTCTTGACAGCGATGGTCATACAAATTATATCAATAGTAACACTGAGTTTAGTTTGTTTGTTGTATACAAATCTGATGTTACTAATACTGATAAAGGACTATTTATAGCTGACACCCCATCTGGAGCCGATGAAATTTTAACTATTAGATACGATGCTTCGGGAGCAAACGGAGGCGGTTCCTTTAATGATGTAGTAAAAACAGGAATATTAGGGAATGACCCTGATAACCAGCTGGAAAGTTTTTCTGATATCCAAACCACAAATGCCCAAATTATAAGCTTACAGTGGGAAAGTGGTACTGCATATGATCTTTATGTTGATGGAATTCTGAATAACCCAAGTTCTGCTGCAGATCCTCCTCCATCTGGAACTTTAACAACCGCTACAACTGCTCTACTTGGAAAGGGTGGTAAGGATACGGGAAATAACAGCTGGGATGGTGAAATCGCTGAGTTTATATATTACAGCCGAAGCATTACTCAGACAGAGCGTGAAAGTATTGAAGATTATCTGGCTGATAAATATGATCAGGCAATCCGAAAAATTACACCAGCAACTGGAGGCGAAGCCATCTCCGCGGATGATGCGAATACAACATACACTTCGTTAACGGGTCCATTTGTTCAGGAAGGTTTTATTGGGGAGTACACAGCATCAGGTACATTTATTTTATCGGCACCTTCGGGATACGAATGGAATACCGGAGCAAGTATTGGAGTTACCGAATCTCCCGCTTTCGGAGGATCTACAGAATTGGATGCTTCTTACGACGCAGGAAGTAGTTCAAGTACCGCCTTGGTTTTTGATGTAGATATTGCTTCATCTACAAATCCTGGACAATTAGAATTTACTGGGTTGCAAATTCGTCCGACAACGGGTACTATCCCAAATACGGGCAATATCACAAATGCGGGAACAACAGGTCAGGGAGGTGCTACCAATTATGGAACCATTACGATGATTCCGGGTGCAAATGACAGTCTGATCTTCACCCAACAACCTACTACGACTAATGTAGATAGTGCTATAACGCCTCCGGTAAGAGTCCAACTGGTAGATCAATATGGAAATAGTATTGAACAATCCGGAGTTGACATATCTATAGCACTGGCAACAGGAAGTACAGGAACACTAGATCAAACTACCCCTATTTCAACGAATGCTTTGGGTATCGCGGAGTTTGACACCCTTACCATTGATGATATTGGAACAAAAGAATTGGTCGCAACCAGTACCGGTTTAAGTCCGGATACCAGTTCTTCGTTCGAAATAGTAAATGCAGGAACCCTTACACAATTCTTAGTAGAGAGAGTGCCTTCAGGAAATATCAGTGCCAAAACAGCCGGACAAAGTTTTAACATCATTATAACTGCAGTAGATGGGACCAGTACTACTGTAACTACTTTTAATGGAACGGTAGTTATTTCTTCAAGCTGTACAATGGGAACGGGACAAGGAACCTCAGCCAACTTTAATTCTGGGGTATTGGCATCTACTACGGTAAGTATTACAAGCGTAGGTAATTGTACTATTACGGCTACAAATTCTTCCGGACCTGAATTTGGAACCAGCAACAGTTTTACCGTAAGCGCCGGAGCAGCGTCAGAAACAACTTCAATAATCACGGCTTCTCCAACAGTACTGTTGAATGATGGTATTAGTACTTCAACAATAACTGTTGATTTGAAAGATGTATATGGAAACGATATTACTACCGGTGGTGATGCTATTGCACTCACCATCACTCCAACAGCCTTAGGTTCTCTGGGTGGAGTTACTGATAATACTAATGGAACTTATTCCGCCACTCTTACCTCTTCTACAACACTTGGTACTGATAATATAACCGGAACAGTAAATGCAGCTTCGATTACGGACGATGTAAATGTAGAGTATGCTGCTTTTACACACATTTGGGATAGTCAATTAGGTTCTGCTAGTGATGCATCCAATTGGGAAGATAACGGCAACTGGAGCGCTGGAACAGTACCCGGTACTGGCGACGCTGTATTCATTCCCGCTACTCCTGCAATCGGTAATGAACAGCCAGTAATTGACGTAGCTGGAGCAAGTGTTGCTTCAATAACTATGGAAACAGGAGCTTCTCTAACTATCTCTGGTAGTATAAACTTCACTATTACCGGTGATGTCTCCGGGGGTAGTGTATTAGGAAGTAATGCCGATAGTTTGACCGTTGGAGGTGATGTTTTAAATGTTTCAACAATTAATGTAGGTACAGTAATCCTCAATGGGTCAACGGCACAGGCTATTACAAATCCTCATTCTTATACCTATTTACAAATTGATAATGCCTCAGGTGTTACGATTGAAGAGAACCTTATCATTAGTGACAGCTTAATCATGTCCTCGGGCGAACTGTTTATCCCAAATGGTAAAAACCTGGTTGTTGAAGGCATTCGATATGGAACGGGTACGCTAAGGTTCCAACGTGCAATTACCGGATCGAGAGGATGGCGAATTCTTTCTTCTCCGGTATCTTCTACTTTCGGCGACTTTCTGGATGGAGTTCTGACTCAGGGATACTCAGGTGCATTTTACGATATTTCTTCAAGCCCGGGGGATACACTTCAACCTAATGTGTTAACCTATTTGGAGAGCTTTGAAGGTACTGATAACCAGAGATACAGAGCTCCGACAAGTTCTGCTCAATCGCTCACAGCCGGGCAGGGTATGTTCGTATTCTTTTTTGATGATATCGCGGCTGATTCAAGGTATAACGAGCCTCTTCCGGATACCCTGGATGTAGGTGGCCAGGAGTTTAACGGCACTTTGGGCGAAGTTGATTTTAATGTTACGTATACAGCATTAGCCGATACAGGCTGGAACTTGGTTGGAAACCCATTTGGGGCTACCATTGATTGGGACGATGCATCAAACTGGACAAAAACAAATATAGACGCTACAATTTATGTTTGGGACCCGGCTGCAAACGGAGGAAATGGTGAGTACCTGACATGGAATGGAACCACCGGCACGTTGGGTAGCGGTTTAATAGCGCCATTTCAAGGATTCTGGATAAAAGCGAACTCGGCCAGCCCGGAACTTAAAGTTACTACTGATGCCAAAACTACAGGTGGAGCTTTTTTAAGAAAAGAGCAAATAATAGAAGAGTTTCCATCCTTTGAACTTGAGGTAAACGCTGAAGGACTACAGAAAAAAACCAGTTTCATTTTTACAGATACAGGATCAAAATTAAAAGATATTTCAGATGGATATACGCTACTTCCATTAACCGAAAACAGACTGGAATTGAATTCCTTGCTTTCAGATGGAACCCCGCTTTCAATAAATAATCTACCCGAAGCTTTAACAAATCGACTTATTATTCCTTTAGAAATAAAGGGTTATAAAAATGGCCTGTCAATTTCCTCAGACTATAAACTGCGATTTATAAATGAAGAAAACTTACCCGAAGACTGGCTGGTATTGCTTGTTGACAATGAATCCGGAGAGGAAATAAATTTACTCCTCTACCCGGAACATACTTTCTTTCATTCTACCAAAACCAAAGCCAAAATTGCCAATCCTTCTTACCAAAAAAGATTGGTTTCTAAAGAAAGCCTGGATACACGGTTTTCTATTCTAATTACTACTGAAGAAATTGAAGCGAACGTGCCAAGAGAAATCTTTCTCGATCAAAATTACCCAAACCCGTTTAACCCTTCCACTACTATTCCGTTTGGTTTGAATGAGGCTTCAAATGTGGAATTGGCGATTTATGACATTCTGGGAAGAAAAGTTCAAACTCTTGTAAATAGCACTTTGAGTCCGGGAAGATATGATATCCGATTCGATGCTGGAACACTGGCAAGTGGTATTTATTTTTATAGATTGGTAACCGATAAAGGTGTTTTTATTAAACGTTTTACGCTTATCAAATAAATTATAGTTATACAAAAACTGTAATTATTTGGATTATACCTCCTCTTCTAAATAAGAAAGATGCATAAGGCCAAGCCATCTCTTGAAAAATTTTAATGATGAGTTAGTTGGGAAAATGGTGTAAAATCCAATTAAATCATCTACTTGAAGAATATTTTTTATTAAACCAATCTAATTAGGGTATTTTTTACGTATGCCTATATTAAATACTAAAAATCACTTTTATGGCAAGTTATGTTGAAATAATCTATCTCTCGGTTGCGATGATCATCTTTTCGATGTTGTCTATGAATACAGCAAGAAATTTTAATTCTTCGCGAACCAATATTTATAGAACCGAAGTAGAATATAGAGCTATTGCTGTAGCTCAGGATGAGCTAGATAAAGTGCAATGGATTTATGACGACACCGAACTTGATCCTGATGATGGATCTTACGTATATCAAAATTATCCGGTTACTGAAACTCACACCTACGGTTCCAGTGATCAATACAGCGATGATTTTGTAGTTCATGCTTCTTCTGAACTTATTGGAGATGACGGAAGCCAAAAGAGATATCAGGTTACAGTTAGTGTTTTAAACGAAAATGTAACCCCTGAAGTTTTTATTACTTTAGATTATGTTAAGTCATATTCATATTAAGGAGCAGTTATGAATGTTGGAATAATTACTACGTTTGTTATCGGAGGAATCTTTATGGTTTCAATGTTGGCGTTTAACCAGCAACTGATGACAGGCTCTCAGGAATTTATGTTAAGTACCCTTAGTCAGGATTATCTGGATGATGTGGTTACTGTAATTTCTAATGATTTTAACCGCATAGGCTACAATACTGGTATTGCCATTCCTTTCACCACTATACAAGGTGATGATATTCTATTTCAAGCCGATGCCTACGATAATGATAACTACGGTGCCACGAACATCCGTTGGTATTTAGATACATCCGATCCGGTTACTTCGTCAAAAAACCCTAATGACTACTATCTTAAACGGGTTGGTCCCATTACAGCTAATACTTATGGTACTATAAAGTTTCCGGTTACGCTTTTCAAAATCAAATATTATACCGCTGATGGTACTGCTACAAACGATAAGAATTCAGTAAAAAAGATTGAAGTTCAGATTATGGCAGAATCAAGTGATCCTTACACGGTAGGTAATGAAAGTGAAGAATTTTATCCACGAAATGTCTGGAAACGCATTTTCGTGCCAAACAATATAAATTTACCATATTAAAGAGGAGTTATTATGGGAAAGAGCCTTTTATTTTTAGTCGGTGGGTTAACCATCATAACCGGATTTATGCAAGTTCAGAATCAGGAACGTATGCAAACCTTACCCGAGGTTACTACTGCTTATTTTGAAGAACAACAGGCAAGAAATATTGCTAAAAGTCTTATTGATAATGCAATTGAGCATATGAAAGCTGATAATAGCTGGTCAGACAGTTTAACCCTTACTGAGGTGATGAATGCCGGCTCAATGGTTACCAGATCTAATGATAATCTGAAAACTGTTGTAAAAGGTCTGTTAGGAGGTGTACTTCAGGAGGTTGAAGATGTCGTCGAAGAACTTGAACCTGATGAGTTACAAGCAAAGCTCATACAAAATGGCCTGAGTGGAACCCTAAAAAGTTACACAAGCAGCAGTTCTTACATCCCTCCGAATAACAATGTAGGGACCTGGGATGAATACAAACTCTTACTCATCAGTACCAGTACTTATGACAATATTGAAGTTACTACTGAAGTTCTCATGCAAAGGGATTCGTACTCGAAGTATTCATACATGACCGATTCAGAACTTAGCTCTTCCGGTAGCAATATCTGGTTTATGGGTAGCGATAATATTTATGGGCCAATCCATACGAATGGAACTTTCAGAATGTCAGGTGCGCCATCATTTTATGGATTGATAACAAGTCCAAACAGCTGGATTGCTCACTCAACAAATGGAGCAACCCCTAATTTTTTTGGAGGCGAAAATTTTAACGCTCCCGATAAAAGCTCACCAAGTAGCTATGAGATTTCCAAATTGACCGCCGCCGCAGCATCGGGTGGATTAACATTTACGAATCAACTAGATGTGGTTTTTTATGAAAATGGTGGAGTTGGATATGTTGATATACAGGAATATAACGGCAGTTGGGGCCCTGTAACTACATATGATTTAAGTACGATTAACGGGGTAATTTCTACAACTGGTCGCATTGATGTTGAAGGTGTGGTTAAAGGGCAGATAACACTTCATTCTGAGTCTCTGATAGAAATAGATGGGGATATTACCTATTTCACAGATCCTCTTGCCGATTCTACTTCTACTGATATGTTAGGTATAGTTAGTGAAGATAATGTTCGTGTTGATGTTAACGCGCATTCTGCCTCGGGATCTCAGGATTTGAATATTCACGCTTCAATTATGGCACTTAATACTTCCTTCTATGTTGAAAGTTATAGCTCTTATAGCCCCAGAGGCACCCTTAATCTACTAGGTGGTTTGATTCAAAAAAACAGAGGTCCAGTTGGAACATTTTCAGGAAGCAGTATTGTATCCGGATATTCAAAAAACTACCAGTATGATGGGCGTTTAAAAGGAAGCATCCCTCCTCACTTCCCAAGAGAGAGCGTATTCTCAATTGTGTACTGGAAAGATGAAGTTGCAGATGTCTCAGGAAATTAAGTCGTGAAAAAATGAAATTATTATCTGGTTTTTTAGTACTACTGGTTGTACTTGTCTTCGCTACTGATGCTTTTGCCCGCCAAGAGGTTACTTTTAATGTTAATCTCAAACCTCAGCTAGAGGACAGTATTTTTGTACCGGGCAGAGATCAATTAAAATTAGTGGGCAGCCTTCAACCTATAAATACAGCTCGCCCCTATTTCCTTACTGATACAGAACCTATCGATAGTGTATACAGTGTGACTATCAATTTCCCTTCCAGGTTTCGAAATCAAACCTTGGTTTATAATTTCGAAATGACGGTAAACTACCGCAAGTTAACCGAAGACCTTGAACGTCAGCTCCTACTTCGGCAAGGTGAAGTAGAGTTGGATGCCCTTTACTTTAATGCTTTCGCCTGGTAGCCGAAACTTCTTAATTACAATCTGTTAATTAAGAAACATTAACTGGCTAAATAGTGTTGTATATGCAATCTTTAGACTAAAAGATTACGTAATCAATCTTATGAAGCAGTTAGCATCCTTACTTTTTATTTGCTCGGTTTTCTTTTCTTCAACTTCATTATCAGCTCAGGAGAACGACCCAAGACCAAGTGTAACTGCGCTCGTTAATATATCTGCTGAAGTTGTTCAGTCAATCCAGTTGATAACTGTTAATTCTATGACTTTTGGAAATGTACAGCCTGGTCAACTGGAGATTTATGTTAATCCTATAAATGATGTGAACGCCGGATACATGATTGCTATTGGAACACCTGGTGCTGAATTTCGGCTCGATTTCCAGCAAGTCCGAAACCTTACTAACGTTGAGGACGAAGGTTTTTTAACTTTTCAATACGAGCTTTCAGGAAATGATACCGAAGATCAATCCAGCTCTGTGCTAATTGAAAACGAAAACCGCAGTATCATTTTTAATGAAGACGGTGAGTATCATATCTGGGTAGGTGGCCGGGTAAATATTGAGAATGCAACTCCTGGCAGTTATGAAGGGGACTTCACCATCGAAATAGACTATATCTGATATAATGCCTAAGCTGCTTCAAATATTATTAACCGGATTGGTCTTACTGACCGGTTTTACTTTCTCAAGTGCCCAAGAGATAGACTTCGGGACGTTCAGCAGCTCTTATACCATGACGGTAAACACAACTAACGGAACCACTCTCCAATTCGGTCAGCTGATTTCTGGTGATGTAGATGATTTAGATATAGAACTTGATGATTTCGAGACAATCATTGTGAGTATTACAGGGGTAAAATATCTGGATGTTTTTGTACAAATAACTGCTCCCGATTATATAATTAAAGACGATGAACCTGGCTGCGTAACAGATAATTGCAGAGTACCATTTACCCTATCTGCTGCTTATGCAAATAAAGGAATGGAAAATAGTAATCAGGCCGTGATTATGAATGTGCTATCAAATACTGCCAGTGCTCAGTTTCCGATAAAGTACCGGGGGAATGCACCTCCGGGGCCTCCTCCTACTCCTGTGTACGAAGGATATAACCCAGCACTGTTTGAAGAAACTGCTTATGTATATATTTATGGTAGTCTTTCTGCAGGTACGTATGATGCGGGGTCTTATACTTCCCTAACTGATATTTCAGTGATGGTGTCCTATGACTAAGTACAGCATAATCATATTAATTGTTTTCAGTCTTTCTTTTTCTAATGTAGAGGAACTAAACGCTCAGTTTATAAATCTCCAAATTCGGATTGAACCTGAAATAACCGCTAAAGTTGAACAAAATCTGAATTTTGGTGAGTTGGTTATAAATTCCGGAGAAAAATTCATTGGACTAGGAGACTTAAATATGGGAGTATTCAGTATTCGTGCACTCTATACTCAGAGTATTTTTTTATCAATGAATACAACGGATGCATTAGTACACACTAGCCCTTTTTTAAATGATGAGATACCAATTAATCTGAATATAGCTTATAACAATACCGGAGATAATAATGCAAACCGTTCTATTGGGCTAACTGAGGATTTAGTTTACTTACCTATCTATAATAATGAAGAGATCCCAAATCCAGGCACCGTTTGGCAAGAGCTATACGTGTACGTATTTGGAACTATTGAAGTCGGAGAAGTACCTACTGGTGAGTATTTTTCTGAATTAACCTTGGTTGTACAGTATGATTAGGGAATTCTTAATAAAAACCACCCTTTTCTTAATGTTCAATATCTACTCTGAGACATTCAAAAACTACGATTTATATGTTTTCTTAGACGTTCTTAATTAAGAGACTCTAACTTGTACTCACTAAAACTAATGGATAAGTTTACAACAGAAATTAAGCAAACCTACACAATCAATTACACGATCATGAAAACTCTAAAAACTCTTACAATTTTTGCTGTTGCCGCTTTTTTAAGCAATGGCGTATTCGCACAAGACATGGCTGACGTTGCTGTATCTGCAACTGTTGAAGCTGCACTAGTTCTTACTCCAACTGCTGTTGCTCTTGGAACCATTCAAACAGCTGAAGTTTCTATTATTGATGCTAATGCTAACGACGATGCTACTGAAGCTAACTTAGGTACAGGTGCTTCTGCAGGTTCTATCCAAATTCAAGGTACTTCTGGTGCAAGCATTGACGTATCATGGACTAATGCAACTCTTGATAATGGTTCTGACCCAACTACCTTTACTCCTTCAGTTTGGAATGGCGCATCAGAATTAGCAACTCCGGCTGGTACTACAGTTACTTTAACTGCTGGTGACATCACTATTGATGTTGGTGGAGAGCTTGCTGCTACTTCAGGAACTGGTACTTATAATACTTCTACTGGTAGTGGATCACCAATCACCTTTACAGTTTCTTATAACTAATAAGAACATAGATTTTAAAAGGTCTCATTACTTCGGTGATGAGACTTTTTTTTTATCAGAAAGGACAGGGATTTTCTTCAAATATAATCTTATATAAAACTTTAGCACTTTTTAGCTATTTTATAAAACAGGTTCTAACAATACTGGAAAAATGAAAAAAATCATCTCGCCTATTACTCTTACTGCACTACTTCTTTTGCTTTTTCAAGGAGTAACATTTGCACAAGTTACCATTTCACCTACCAATTTGTTTATTGATGATAATGCTCAATTTGGATCTTATATGGTAATTAATGGATCTAATGAAGCTCAGGAAATCTCTATCGATTTCTTTTTTGCTTATTCTCAATCCGATGAAACAGGAACAAGGGGAATTGTTCAAAACGATACCGCTCGCGAAGAACAGTTTTCCATTGCCAATAAAGTTCGGGCATTCCCACGAAATTTCACTCTTGCACCAGGTCAAAGACAGACCGTTCGTTTAAGAGTTTCTGGAACTAATGAGTTGCAGGATGGAACGTATTGGTCTCGCATCAGAACTACTTCCTCACCGGAAACACCTCCTCTCGAAATTCAATCTGATGATGCTGTTACAGCAAGGGTTGGTATCCGGGTTGAGCAGGTTACCGGACTCTTTTATAAGAAAGGGAATGTTACAACCGGTATTAATATAGTTGGAATTGACACAAACACCGAGAATGATGGGAACACCCTTAACGTACTTGTTGATCTTTTGAGAACAGGCAATTCTCCCTTTTTGGGCACCATTACTACAGAAGTACTTAATGCACAAGGACGGCGTGTTTTGAGTGATTTTGTTTCCACCTCTATTTATTTTGATGGAATTTTTAAGCAACAGCTTAATGTACAAGATCTTCAACCTGGGAATTACCAGGTAAAGGTTACTTTCGAAAGTGACCGGAATGATATTGATAAAAGCAGGCTGGTTCAAATGCCTACTTCAACGCAAACCGTACCATTCTCTATCAGGTGACACATTGGTATACATCAAAATTAATTCATTCACTGGTCATTATTTTATGTTGTTTATTTAGTTCTACTATTGTAAACGCTCAAAATAATGTTGATGAAGATTTTGAAGTATACCTCTCTTTCCGGCACCGCGGAGTAATTAGTACGGTCATTATTTCTTACTACAAGAATGATGAATTCTATCTACCCGTAAATGATATATTCTCTAAGTTTCAGATAGAAACTAAAATTGAGGGAATTAATACATCAGGTCGTTTTGGAGTTGCACAAACCCCATACGCTATTGATCTCACTAATCAGACTATTCGTTTTGGTGATAAAAGATACTCTTTAACTAAAGAAGAGTTTCTGATTAAAGATTTGGATAATTATATCCCTGCTAGAATATTTAATGAAGTATTTGGTCTTAATTTTGAAGTTGATTTCAACAACCTGGCTCTTACTCTCGATACCCAAAAAGAACTCCCCATTGTCGAAAGAACTATACGGAATCAACGCCGGAATTTAGCAAATCAAAATCGAACAGGAATTGAATATTTCCCACTCGAAAAAAACCGGACGTTCAGCTTATTGGATGGTGGTTTTGTAGACTACAGCCTGTCTTCTTCTACCAATCAGGAAAGAACCAATTACAGTGCAAGTACTGCTTTAGGTCTTCAATTAGCCGGAGGAGACATCGAAGGAACTATTTTTGGGAACTATAATAAAGACGAATCTTTCATAGAAACGAATTCTCTGCGATGGAGATATGTCATAAGAAACTCTCCTGCTATATCAACAATTACCGCCGGGCAAACAAATCTTAATGGTGTTGTAAATGCTCCCTACACTGGTATCAGACTTACAAATCAGCCTAACGAACCTCGTCGTTTTTTTGATGAATTTGCCATTCAGGGTAATACTTTCCCTTTATCTGAAGTTGAGCTTTATCTGAATAATTCTCTGGTTGATTTCCAGACAGCTGATGATGCAGGAAACTACCGTTTTCTTACCCCATTATATTATGGATCATCTCAGCTGGACATCAAGATTTTTGGGCCAACCGGACAAACGGTTGAACAGTCATCAAGAGTACAGGTACCATTCACTTTTTTACCTCAGGGGGTACTCAATTACAACATTAATGCGGGTATACTGGATAACCCTGTATTTGGAACTACCAAAAGAACTAATGTTTTTAATGCCAATTCATCATTGGGATTAACAAAATGGTTAACTGCAAAAGTTGGATATGAATATTTTGAAGGTGCCGGAAACGTAGAAGATAATTCTGCTGTAACTGGTACTATCTCCTCAAGAATATTATCAAACTATATCCTCACCTTAGAAGGGGTAACCGGTGGGTATTACAGATCTGCACTAAATGCAGTATACGCCAGCTCTGCTAGTATTAATATTGATTACATCAGCTTTATTGATAATACACTTATTTATAATAGTTCGAGTAATGATCAACAAGTATTGGCAAATGTTTTTTTCCCAATTTCAATTGGGAAATTACCTCTGAGTTTACGGACATCCATTTTTTCAAGATTCAGAGATGATATTAGCTTTTCAACATTCCGTATGGACATAAATGCCAGGTTGAAAAAACTAAACTTTAGATTTGGATACACAGAACGATTAAATGACTCATTCCGGGTTTTTAATTTTGAAAATAATTCAGCCCTGGAAGCTGCTGTTACCTATAATATTCCCAGAACACCCAATGTACCAAGATTTTTACGAGGAACTCTTTTGCGAAGCCAGTTCCGATATGATCCCAAAGAAAAAAGTGCGGAAGTATTTGAACTCCTATACTCACGAAGTATAACATCAAAAGGAAGACTACAACTTACGGTAGGCAGAAACTTCCAATCCGACTTCAATTCTATTCGGTTTAATTTTGTACTTGATTTTGGGAAAGTACGGTCGAACTCCACATTTACCATGCTTGGAGATAACTATAATGCTACGCAAAATTTCAGAGGATCGGTGGGATATGACTCTAATTACAATAACTTCCTCTTTACAAGCAGAGATCAGGTTGGAAGAGCCGGTACGGCCATAAAACTGTTTGTAGACAATAATAATAACAATACCTTTGATGAGGGGGATGATCCAATAAATGAGGGTACGATAAGGGTTGGTCGTAGTGGTACATCCTCGACACAAAAAGATGGTGTTTTTTACTATACTCAAATGCAGCCTTACTTCCGATATAATCTGGAAATGAATAAAGGCTCTATAAGAAATCCGATGCTTGTGCCGGAATTAGAGAAGTTTTCAATAATTACCGATCCAAACTCATTCAAAAAAATTGAAATTCCGTTTTACATGTCCGGAATTATCGAAGGAGAAGTAATCCGGCAATATGAAAATGGTGGACAGAAAGGTATCGGTGGTCTTAAGTTGGTTCTAAGCTCAACGGAGAAGGATTTTGTTAAAGAAATCAGAACCTATTCTGATGGAAGTTTTTACGAGTATGAGTTGCCCCCGGGTAATTACGAGATTGTTGTTGATCAAAGTCAGCTCGATATTTTAAACTCGAAATCATCCCCTGAAAAAATTGAACTTGAGATAGAAGCTATTCCGGAAGGCGATTTTCTAGAGGGTATAAACTTCACGCTATTACCAAAAGATTTCGAAGAAGCTCAGGAAGATTCGGTTGCCACAGAAGCTCCTATTACCTTAGCAGATGTACCAATAGAAATCACGAACTCGCCTGAAGTTATTCTTCTGGAACAACAACTTGTTACAAATGTTGAAAAAGCTTTACGTTTGATTATTCTAACGCAAAATGCCTTCTATGAAAAGGACTTTGAGAGCGCATTTAGCTATATTAATGAGTCATTAAAAACCTTCGAGACGGCACAAGGATACGCTTTAAAAGGCAGTATTCAATATTTTCAGGGAGACCGGACTGGCGCAGTAGCCAGTTGGAGAATGGCTCTGCGGTTCGACCCTGACATATATATACCTACGCTCGAAGCTTTAGATCAAAGAGTAACGGTTAGTTCTTCTGAATAAAATGCATTCGGTTAATCTTAGAAATATTGAATTGAGCTTCTTAGCTAAGAGGAAGTCTGATATGCTTTCTATATGCCGTTTCTATATCTGTCTGATCGTTCTAATCACTTTATACTCTACTTTTGCTTCTCCAGTATTCTCCCAAAATGCCGTTAGCCCAGAGAACTCACAGTCATTAGATCTTAAAGTTTCTTCATTAGAACAAAGCTATGATGCTCAGGTTTACCTGCTCCTCGCCAACTACTTTGATCGTAAAAAATTCTTCGTAAATACCGGTATTAATGCAGAATTTGTTGATGAAACGGTTGAAACAACTTCAAATGCTGTTGTTCGAAACCAACCTGATCCCGTTAATATGCCCGGCCTTCCCTTCCTTCCACAAGAAAATTTAAGGGAACCGACCGGGATTGGTGAAGCTCCGGAAACGGTGGTAAATCAAAATACGATTCGGACACTACGCCTGATTGATGTCAACATCAGCATTTACGCTGATACCTCTTTTAATGCCGAAGAAATTCAATTTATGCGGCTGCTAACAGGAATTGCTGCTAAAATTGATGAGGCACGCGGTGATGTAATTAACATCTCTCAAATCCCAATTCCGAAATTTGGAGATGATGATCCCGTCCGGATTGTTCAAACTGAACCTGAGGATTTTAATCTGGTAGCTTCATTCCGGCAATATATTCCGGGCTTTGTACTCTTGTTTCTCTTTGGGCTTATCATGTTGTTCAGCCATTATTTCAATAATAAAACTAATAACAACAGGGTTTCGCCGCTTCAACAAAGAGAAAGTATAAAGCATGATATTAACATAAGCGACTATAGTCCAAGATCTGTAGAACGTATCTCCGTTGATGGGGACTCAAAAAGAGACCCTTCTTTGGAGGTAGATGAGTTAATAGAGAGCTTTTTTACTAAGCCTCAGGAAATTGCTCTCTTGTTTGAGTTTTGGATTTCAGATAGCCCTGAAGAAGGAGTTATTAAAGCTGCAGAGGTAATTACCAGTGTTGATAAGAATTTACTAAGAGCTGTTAAAAATGACCTCCAGAGCGAAAATTACGAAGCTATTGTTGAAGCCACTGGCGAACTCCAACCTATGGCTTCCGAATATAAAAATACAGTTATCCGGGAGTTTAATTCGGTCTTACGTTCAGGAAATAAGAATTCACTCAGCTCAAAAAAGAACGGTCATATCACTCTGTTCAAGTTTTTAGATCATATCAACGAACGGCAAATGGTACATCTCCTGGAAGATGAAGGATATCAGACCGGGGCATTAATCCTGGATTATCTTCCTGAAGATAAAGCTGCGCGGATATTAGATCGCCTTGATAAAACCAAGAGCACGAATATTATGCTCAAAATGACGACCATCAATACAATTCCTTACAAGCTTCAAAGTGAAATTTCGGCCCGTTTGTTTGATAAAGCAATGGACCTGATTGATGAGGAAAAAGAACAACGTCTTGGAGCCGAAAACATACTCCCTGTTCTTGATAAGCTCCCTCTGAATGAACAACAAAATTACATAGACCAACTTAAGGCTACTAATTCTGTGGTAGGCGAGATTGTTCAACGTCAGTTCATCACTGTGGATCAGGTTATCAGCTTAACAGACGACATCATCAAAGACGCACTAAAAGATATCAATACTTCTACCCTGCTTGATGCCATTATTGGTCTTGATCAAAAACTGATTGATAAAATTCTTTCTGTTCGCCCTCGAAGAGAGCAACGCCTGATAAGACTGGAATTGAGTGAGATGAATGGCGAAACGAAAAAGGATACCACTTATGCAAAAGCAAAGATGATGGAATCTATTCGTAACACTGTTAAAGAGTCTAAAAAAGAACAATAGAGTATCAGAAAATCAAAATATATATCGCTTTCAGGACTTATGAGCATATTTATGCTTCTGATGTTTGTTGGTTGTGCTCCATCTGTTACTGTTACAAGTCCAACACAAGAACCTGATGAGCAGGTAGCGGAAGTTCAGAATGATACCCCGGACACAACTACTGAAGACACCCTCACAGCTGAAGAACAGCGTTTGGAAAAGCTTCAAGAACTTTATAAAGAGGAGCTCACCGATCAATATCGTGCTGATGCCAACGGTCTTATAAATTTCTACATACTGGCTCAGCAACGTTTTTTTGCCGGAGATTATCAGAATGCACTTGTTTTGATTAACCGGGCAGCAAATATTAAAGAAACTGCAGATGTACTGGCACTTAAGGGAAGTATCTACCTTGGGCTTGGACAAAATCAAAATTTTATTGCCAACTGGAGACAAGCTCTTGAGTTGGATCCCGAAATTCCGATCCCGCCTCTACCCTATGTTGTTCAGCAATTACAGCTGAACGGGCTTCTTGATGAGAACTTTCAAAAGGCGTTTTAGATTTGAGAACCTCGATTTTAAACATACTTAGTTTTCTGGTTTCTCTTGTTGTATTAGGATGGGGAGCGTTATTGGTAATGGGTTTTACCGAGTATAACCTGATCCCACCTGCGTATGATTTTCTTAACCTTCCTAGTTTAGCAATTGTTTTTGGTGGTATTTCAGCTAGTGTATTCATCAGCTACCCTTTTGGTAAAGTAGTACAGGCACTGAGAGATAGCACAAAACTGTTTTCGCAGAGCACTATTAATGATGATATGCTGGAACGTGATATTGATGACATTCTGGAATGGCAAAAAATGATAAATGCCGATAAAATTCAGGCCGTATCTGAACTTAGCCGAACTTATAACGATCGCTTTGAAGGCTATCTTTTCTCTGTTCTTGATACAAACTACAGCACAGAAGAATTGCGAGAACTTGGTGAGATAAATATCACAGAAAACTACACTCGTCAGCAGCAAATCAATCAGATTATTGCAAGTATGGGACGTACTTCTCCCGTATTCGGGATGTTAGGTACTCTTTTTGGATTAATCGTGATTCTTTCTGGCTTTAGCGAAGTTGAATCGCTATTAACTGGTCTTGGTGCTGCACTTATGACCACGCTTTATGGCATTTTGATTGGGAATTTTATTTTCACCCCTATGGCCAAGAAAATGAATAATATTGCATCTCTTCAATATTTCAGAGAGAAATTGATTCTGGAAGGAATTATTCTGATTGAGGAACAGAAAACATCTTTGCAGATTTACGATCGCCTTCAGGCGCACATGCGTCGTGGAAGCTATAAACTTTGATGCTATTTACCAGTGGACCGTAAGCCAATAAATATCAATCAAAATTCGATGTTCCCTGAACAAGAATTCGAATCAGAAGATGACGAAAGTTGGCAGGTTAGTTACCTTGATATTATCACCATTATTCTGGGTTTTTTAATCATACTCCTCTCCGTTTCTCAAATTGCTAAAACTGAATTCTCATCACTTTCCACCTTATTCGGGGAAAATTCAGACCGAACAGAATTCATCACTACTCCGGTTGAAGAGATTCAGGAAGAATTGGAAACACTGCTTCAGCCACAAATTGAGCAAGGTCGCCTCGAGCTTATCCGGGATCTGAATGATATTCGAATCCGATTCAGAAGCGATGATTTTTATCCATCCGGAAGCGCGACCATGCAGGGTGCAGGGCTGGATTTACTTAACCATGTACTCCGGGCATTTCAACAGACATCCTATAATGATTTTAGTATTGATGTAGAAGGACATACCGATAATGTTCCCATCTCATCAGATGTCTATCCATCAAATTGGGAGTTATCCACGGCTCGTGCTTCCAATGTCGTCAAATATTTCAATAGAATGGGTATCGATGAAAACAGACTGGAAGCATCTGGTTTTGCAGATTCACGCCCTCTCATTCAATTCGATTCTTTCGGAAATCCATTCGCAGCAACTAAAGAGAAGAACAGAAGAGTTGTATTAAGACTTTACTATACCACAGAAGGACTTCAGCGGCAGGCTACACAGGAAGCACTTGCGGTAAGAGATAATCCTCCGGTTAATACGGAAACGCCTGTAATAGAACAAAACCAACCGGCTTCAACGGCAGAACAATTAGCACAGGAAATTTCTCAAATTAGCTCATCAAACCAGCAGCAAACCACGCCACCAGTTACTAATACCTCTCAGGAAGCGTCTAATGAAGAAGAGATAACGAATGAAGTTAATCCACCTTCTCCTGAAGCTGAACCTAAAAATGAGGATGAATTGCCTTTTATTCCTTCTGTGTTTGACCAAAATACTCAATGTGGATTTATAGTACAGACCGGAAGTTTTCAATCTCTATCTACCGGTTTCCAGGTAGCAGAAAACTCAGAAAATAAAAGCGGATATGGGTTTGAAGTATCCTATAATAATTCTCTCTACTCTGTACGATCTAACAGACTAGGCTCCTTATCCAATGCTTTGTTTGTTCAGAATATGGTCGCTACCTCCCTCGATGACCCCACTGTTGGTCTCGTACATCAATGCTACCAAACACCATCGGCGGCGCCTAAAACGTTAACCTATCAAATTCAATTTGGTGCCTTCCGAAACGAGGAGAATGCGCTAAACTATACCATCGACGTGCTGGAGAAATATGGGATCCAAACCTACATGAATCGCAAAGGTTCAACATATTTGGTAGTAGCCGGACCATATAACAGCAGGGAAACAGTGTTAGGGCAATTGCAATCTTTTAAAAACTCCGGAGTTACAGAAAGAATTTTTATCCGGCATACCGAAGGATCTTCTAAAGAATACAATTTTGTATACCAGTTACAGCTTGCTTCTTTTAACAATCAAAATGAAGCTCAGACGTCAGCACAACAGATTATCTCTTCCCTCGGAATTCCAGTTACCGTGAGCCAGAATAATGAGGGAATGTACTACCTGGTAACTAACCGGATTATAGATTGGGACGAAGCAACTCAGCTATTTAGCAGAGCACAGCAAAGCAGCCTTAACCTTGATCCTGTTATTTACTATTTAGAATATCTGTAGCAAAAAAAAGGCTTCCTGGTTTTCCCCAGGAAGCCTTAAAAGAATTCTTTCTTTTCCTCTGGATCAGAGAAGCATCGATAATGGATTCTCAATCAGATTTCGAACGGTATTAAGGAATTGGGCAGCTTTAGCGCCATCAACCACTCTGTGATCACTGGATAAAGTCACTTTCATTCTCTTTCCGGCTACAATTTCTCCATTCTCAACTACCGGCACATCACGAATTGCTCCAACTGCCAGAATACAAGCGTTGGGTGGGTTGATGATCGCTGTAAATTCTTCTATCCCAAACATCCCCAGATTACTAATGGTAAAGGTGCTTCCTTCCATCTGGTCTGGTTGGAGTTTACGATCCCGGGCAAGTCCCGCTAACTCTCTTGTTTCTGCTGAAATTTGAGACAATCCTTTTTTATCTGCGTGATTGATCACAGGAGTCATAAGTCCTTCATCAATTGCAACAGCTACGGCAACGTTTACATCACCATGCTGCATGATTACATCATCGTGCCAGGAACTGTTAATTGCCTGATGACGTGTTAAAGCAACTGCACAGGCTTTCACTACAATATCGTTAAAGCTTATTTTAACATCGTTAGCCTCGTTCATTGCTTTTCGTGCTTCAAAAGCGGCTTTCATGTCGATGTCGATAGTTTCGTAAAAGTGTGGATTAGTAAACTTACTTTCAGACAATCTTCGGGCAATCGCTTTTCTCATCTGAGACACTTTCACTTCTTTGCTTTCCAGACTTTCGAAAGAAGGAGCTGGAGTTGGGCTTGCGGCTGGCTTGGTTAATCCACCTGAGCCTTTGAAATCTTCTACATCTTTTTTAATTATGCGCCCTTCTGGTCCTGAACCACTCACTCCTGAGAGGTCAATTCCTTTATCTTCCGCAATCTTTTTCGCCAGTGGAGACGCTTTCACTCTTCCATTATCAGAAGACGAACTTGCAGTAGGTGCGGACGCTTCTTCTTTAGTAGATTCAGATTCTGCATCCTTTTTAACTTCTTCTTTTTCTTCTGATGCAGAAGATGAACTTTCGCCCCCTTCAAGCAAGTCTGAAATATCTTCTCCCTCTTCTCCAACTACTGCAATTAATCCACCTAAAGGGACTGCATCGCCTTCTCCCGGAACAATCTTGAGGATAGTACCTGCATCAAATACTTCTACATCCATCGTAGCCTTATCGGTTTCAACTTCAGCAATGATATCTCCAGCCTCTACAGTGTCCCCTTCTTTTACATTCCATTTCGCGATTACCCCTTCTTCCATGGTATCGCTTAGCTTGGGCATTTCGATCTTAATAGCCATAATTAATGAATTTGAGTGATTTTAAGTTCTGTATGTAACCTGATTGACAGCATCGATAACCTGTTTTGGACTTGGGAACCAGGCATCAAAAAGCTTTTTCGAAAATGGGGCGTTCACATCCGGAAGGCAAACCCTTTGTACCGGAGCATCCAGATAATCAAATGCCTCACGTTGAATCAAAAATCCGATTTCAGCTGCAAATCCTGCAAACGGATGCGCTTCATCTACCACAACACATCGGTTGGTTTTCTTGATAGATTCAATAATTAAGGGCAGATCCAATGGTTTAACGGTTCGGGGATCAATAATCTCTACTTCCACGCCGTCTTTAGCAAGCTGATTAGCAGCCTGAACCGCAACATGGTACATCTTACCATGAGCAACAATCGTTACATCGCTGCCTTCGCGCTTTATTTTTCCTTTCCCAATCGGGATGATATAATCTTCTTCATCAGAAACCTCGCCTTTCAATCCATACATTTGCTCAGATTCCATGAAAATCACCGGATTATCATCCCGAATAGCTGATTTCATCAATCCTTTCGCGTCATCTGGCTCAGACACATAGATCACTTTAAGTCCAGGAAAATGAGCATACATAGAGTCATAAGCCACAGAGTGAGTTGCTCCCAATTGACCTGCTGAAGCATTTGGCCCACGGAACACGATGGGGCAATCAGCCTGGCCACCGGTCATATACTTTACTTTGGTCGCGTGATTTATAATCTGATCTGCTGCAAGTACTGCAAAGTTGAAGGTCATAAACTCAATAATTGGACGAAGACCCTGCATGGCAGCACCTACTCCAATTCCGGCAAATCCAAGCTCAGAAATCGGAGTATCGATAACTCGTTTGAACCCATATTTATCCAGAAGACCTTCGGTAACTTTGTATGCGCCATTATATTCGGCCACTTCTTCACCCATGACGAAAACGGATTCGTCACGTCCCATTTCTTCATCAATTGCGTGTTTAATTGCTTCTCTAAATTGTAATTCAGCCATTATTAGTAGTTAGTCTCTTAAAATTAAACGTGGAAATAAGGATCGTCCTCAACAAACATATCGTCGTACATTTCCGACTCTTCCGGGAATGGGGATTCATCCGCAAATTCAACAGCATCAAGCACTTCCTGATCGATTCGGTCTTCCGCTTCACTGAAGAAATCTTCATCCGCCACTTTATTAGACAGAATGTAATCCTTTAACTTAAGGATGGGATCAATCTTCTGGTATTCTTCTAATTCGTCTTTGGTTCTGTATTTCTGTGGATCTGACATTGAGTGTCCGCGGTAGCGATACGTCCGAATCTCCACAAAATAGGGCTCTGAATTATCCCGAACATCATCCGCGATTTCTTTCATTTTCTCATACACAGAAAATACATCCATTCCGTTGATTACCGCACTCTTCATGCCATATCCCTTGGCACGATCAACGATTTCGGCTACGGTATGACGTTTAGCCGCAGTACCCATGGAATATCCATTGTTTTCGACTACAAAGATAACGGGGAGCTTCCAAAGCTGGGCCATATTCATCGTTTCATGCAAAGCTCCCTGATCTACGGCTCCATCCCCAAAAAAAGTAGCTGAAATGTTACCCGTTCTTTTGTATTTGTTTCCAAAAGCGAGTCCTGCCCCAATAGGAATATGTCCACCTACAATTCCATATCCGCCCCAGAAATGGTTTTCTGCTTTGGCGAAGTGCATGGAACCTCCTTTCCCTTTCGAACAGCCTGTGGCCTTACCAAAAAGCTCTGCCATTCCTTCGTTCGGAGTTATACCACGACATAATCCCCAGCCGTGATCCCGATATCCGGTAATAATATCATCATTGTCATCAAAAGCGAATACCGTACCTGTAGAAATAGCTTCCTGACCAATATATAAATGCAGAAATCCACCGAATTTCCCCTTCTGATACTGTTGCATCGATCGTTCTTCGAAGCGACGTTGCAGATACATTTGCTCATACATGGCTTTCAGATCATCTTCTGAAAGTCCCAATGCTTTATGTTTCTTTTTGGTAGCCGGGGGTAAATCCACCCCTTTTTGTACCACTCCGTCGCTTTCTTCGCCTATGCCACGGGGGGCAAAAACGATATCGTCTTTTTTCTTATTCGCCATAGTTAGTTTATTCTTATCGGTGACCCTTCAAAAGGGCTCAAAATATATCTATTTTTTTGGAAGTTTTCGTGATTGGATTTATCTGATTCAGTTAATGCTTTCCAGCACAATATCATTCACCTTTTCCAATGCTTCTCCAAGTTTTTCGGGATTTCGTCCTCCTGCTGTTGCAAGATTAGGTTGTCCACCACCTCCACCGCCAACTAATCGCCCTAATTGACCAACTAAAGCACCGGCTTTTACTCCTTTTTCTTTAATGAGGTCTTCAGTAACCGCCACCATCAGGAATACCTTCCCTTCTGCTTCATCTCTTGATCCAAGCACAGTAACTGTGTTTTCAGGTGATTTCTGAAGGGCATCATACCCGAGTTGTTTAAGCACTCCCATATCAGCGCCGGAGATTTCGCCCTTCACTAAGGAAATGGAACCATCTATGTTTTCTGAACTCTTTAACAGTTCATCGAGCTTAGCTCCGGTGTTCTGAAGATTGAGCTTTTCCAGTTCTTTCTCTAAAGCTTTCTTTTCATCCTGAAGCTTTTGAATGCTTGCCACCAGATCATCAGTCTGACCAAAGGCAGATTTAATGTTTTGAACAGTATGTTTTTCATCCCGAATAAGTTTATCTGCTGCTTTTCCGGTAACTGCTTCAATTCTTCGGATTCCTGCAGCCACTGAGCTTTCGTGCACAAATCGAAAATATCCAATTTCGCCCGTGGCTCCCACGTGAGTTCCACCACATAATTCCACGGAATAGTCTTCATCAAAAGTAATTACACGAACAAAATTGCCATATTTCTCCCCAAAAAGCATCATAGCTCCTTTTCCACGGGCTTCCTCAATGGGAACATTTCGTTCTTCAATTAGCGGGATATTCTCCTGAATCTTCTCATTCACCTGTGCTTCCACTTCATCCAGTTGTTCTGGTGTCATAGCCTCATAGTGAGAGAAATCGAATCGAAGGTGATGCTCATTTACTAAAGATCCTTTCTGAGCTACATGTTCACCTAGAACATCACGAAGTGCTGCATGAGCAAGATGTGTTGCCGAATGATGCTTCTGTATTTCGAAGCGGCGGTGCACATCGATAATTGCCGTCCAGATACCTTCTAAACTATCCGGAAGTTTTTCGGTGTAGTGGATATAATTCCCCTGAGCCTTTTGTACATCAACTATATGGATAAACTCATCACCATTGCTGAGCATCCCTGTATCAGCAACCTGACCACCACTCTCAGCATAAAATGGAGTTTTAGAGAGTTGGAGAGCAAAACGTTCTCCTTCTTTTCGGTAAGCTGTTATGTTTACTTCTGACTCAAAATCATCATAGCCAACAAATTCGAAATCCTGAGCTTTGTTAATAGTTACCCACTCATTGATTGAGCTTTGATCGACTCCAAATTTCCCGGCTGCACGAGCCCGGTCTTTCTGCTCCTGCATGTTTTTAGTGAAGCCTTCTACATCCACTTCCACATTTTGTTCACGAGCCATTAACTGGGTTAAATCGATCGGAAAACCATAAGTATCGTGCAGTTTGAATGCATCTTCTCCTGAAAGCTTATTCTTGCCATCAATCATTTCATTGAAGATATCAATGCCTTGCCCGAGCGTTTTTAAGAAGCTCTTTTCTTCGGCACGGACTACATTGGTGATATATTCTTGCTGAGCTACAATCTCCGGGAAAACATCTTTAAACTGGTCTGCGAGCACATCCACCAACTTGTACATAAATGGTTCTTTGAATCCAAGCTTGTCCCAGCCATAACGAATCGCACGACGTTGAATGCGCCGGATTACATAACCGCGTCCATCATTTCCCGGTGAGGCTCCATCTGCAATCGAAAAAACTACAGCCCGGATGTGATCAGCGATAACACGCATAGCAATGTCTTTCGCTTCATCAGCTCCATACTTAATTCCCGTCAGTTTCGAAATCTCTTCAAGCAACGGAGTGAAAACATCGGAATCGTAATTCGAGAGTTTTCCCTGTAATACCGCACACACACGTTCGAACCCCATTCCCGTATCCACATGCTTAGCAGGAAGTGTTTTAAGTGCTCCGCCTACCTGTCTGTTGAACTGAATGAAAACAAGGTTCCAGATTTCAATAACTCTGGGGTCATCCATATTTACAAGTTCAGCGCCATCCTGCTTTTTTCGCTCCTCTGCTGATCGTAAATCAATATGCAATTCAGAACATGGACCACAAGGACCGGTATCTCCCATTTCCCAGAAATTGTCTTTCTTGTCGAACTTCAGGATATGATCATGAGCAATGGATGTCTCACTTTTCCAAAGCTCGATCGCTTCATCGTCTACAGGGAGGCCGTCCTCTTTATCTCCACCAAAAACGGTGGCGTACAAGCGATCCGGGTCCATTCCCCACTTGTCCACCAAAAGCTCCCAGGCCCAGGCAATGGCTTCCTTTTTGAAATAATCTCCAAACGACCAATTACCCAACATCTCGAACAAGGTGTGATGATAGGTATCGTGCCCTACCTCCTCAAGGTCGTTATGTTTCCCGCTCACCCGGATACATTTCTGTGTATCAGCCGCACGACTCCATGTTTTGCCCTCATGTTGCAAAGCGTTCTCTTCACCCAAAAAAATAGGCTTGAATTGATTCATTCCGGCATTTGTGAACAAAAGCGTGGGATCATCTTTTGGAACAACAGGCGCACTTTCAACAATGGCATGTTCCTTCTCTGAGAAGAATTCCAGAAATTCGTTTCTAATTTGGGAAGATGTCTTAACGGACATTAATTTATGCTGTAAAAATTTAAATTTTTGAGGGTGGGAAGATAGAAAATTTCCTACTCTAACTCATGGAACTAATTGAACAGCTGAAAGTTATCACACAAAACAACTAATCTGATGAAAACAATTTTAAATTACTTTTTAAGAGGGATGTTAATTGTATTCCCTTTGGGGGCTACCATTTACCTGGTGAGCATAACTATCAATTGGGTGAATAGTATTTTCAATAACCTGTTTTTTGGATGGTTTGAATGGAATATTCCTGGGCTAGGAATACTTTCCGGATTTATCATCATCTCATTAGTTGGTTTTGTATTTACCCGCGCATTTACCAAACCAATCGTTCATTTATTTGAGAATCTATTCTCCAAAACGCCTCTTGTAAGCATTATTTATACTTCGCTAAGAGATCTGACGGAAGCTTTTGTAGGTGATAAAAAGAAGTTTACTAAACCCGTCCGGGTTCAATTTGGTGAAATGGGAATGATCCGTTTTGGCTTCATTACTCAGGAAACACTTTCCAATTTGGAGCTTGAAAATGAGGTAGCCGTATACTGTCCACATTCCTATAATTTCTCGGGAAACCTGTACATCGTACCAAGAGATGCTGTTACACCTGTTAAAGCAGAGCCAGCAGACTTCATGCGCTTTATTGTTTCGGGTGGAGTGACTGGGTTTGGGAAGTAAAGTGCCACTAAAACTCGAAAACACTGATCTTTGATCTTTATGCTTTAGTGGGATATCAACTATTAGTAAACCTCTTCGAAGGTTCTTGCTGAAGGTTTTATCATTGTTTTTACTTCTTCCCAGCTCCACTCGTTCGGATCTTCAGATTCCGGCTGACCTTTTAGTCGCAGGTATTCCATAAATCCTTTCTTAGCGAGATTGTGATAGATTCCTGATTCCATTCCCTTCATTCCACAGAGATAAATGAGTGTATTGTCTTTACCGAGAATTGGGCTCAGAATTTCTTCCTGATCATCGATAGCAGTTTGCACATAGTATTTACTTCCATCAGCACGCCGGTCTTCCCTGGAAATCATTTTGATATAATGGAAATTATCATGCTTTTCAGCCATTTCGTTAAAGAACTTTGGATAGAGTACATCGGTTCTATATGGGCAGCCAAACACAAGTGCAACATCTCCTTTAAAGCCAGATTCGAAGAGCTCAATAATCATTCCTCGAAAGGGTGCAATCCCGGTTCCTGTGGCAAAGAACACATAGTTGAAATCGTCTACATTTTCGGGCAGCAAATATCTTCGCCCACTTGGCCCTGTTACTTTCAGCTTATCTCCGGGCTTAAGATTACAGAGATAATTGGAACACACTCCTAAATAGAAAGTCCCATCCACTTCCTCGTTTGCTCGTTTAACAGTAGTTGATACCAAATGCTTTTTACCACCTTCTCCTTTTGATGGAGATGAAACGGAATACAATCTTAGTTTATGAGGTCTGCCTTTTTCAGTTTCTCCTGGAGGTAAAACACCAATAGATTGCCCAACTTTAAATTTGCCTTCCAGATCTGTACCCGAAATATCAAAGGTCATGTGCCGAACAATATTAGGGCTGCTTTCTGCGGTACAAATATAGTTTTCAACCACAGTGGCTTCAGTTGGATTTTTGGGTGAATGAATATTGAGTTCAACTTCGGGTAAGATTATTTCTGGCATAGGTCTGGATAATTAGGTGCATAAAAAAATCCCAGTCAATGTAATGACTGGGATTTTAAATAAGAAGTATGAATAAATTAAGTAGTCAAAACTTATTTAGAAATAAAAGGTAAGTCCGGCAGTAACTACATTTCCGCTGTACTCTTTATCCCCTAAATCGTCATTGCTTCCATCCAGAAACAAATATCTGTAATCGGCATTAAGTGCTGCCTTATCAGTTAATGGTAAATCCAGACCAAACCCTAAGTGATAACCTAAGTTAACTTCTGCCTCGGTACTATTAGAAAACGTACCATCGTATTCGTAGATGTTGTAATAAGCTCCTAACCCAGCTAACCCGTAAGGTTGGAAATTCGGCGCGATAGGAACAAATAGAAGTAAAGAAGTAGTTACCGGAATTTGTCTCAGGCTGATTTCTCCACCTGTAACATCGTACGTTTGTTCTCCACGATATTCGGCTGCCAGCTCAAATCCCACAACTTTACCCCTGAATCTTGCCTGTCCACCAATAAACATGGTACCATCTTCGGCATCAGGAGCTTTGTAATATCCAATCCGGGGACCAATACCAGATTTATCCTTCAAAATAAAATCCTGAGCGGATGTACTTGTTGTAAAAGCTGCTATTAATAGAAAAGTAAATAGTGTAGTTAAATTCTTCATGTTATTCTGATTGTTGTTATTCAATCAATTAAACAGGGTAATTAACTACATGTTCCAAATAATAATCTTACTGATTACTTATCCGATATCTAACCAATTCATCAATGGTAGGTCTCTCCCCTCTTTGCTCAATTAAACGTTCTGCTAACCGATCACTCACGTTAATACTTCTCATTCGCATCAGGTTTTCTTTTGTTAGTTCTTCAAAAGTGTACCCTAAATCCATCATCCTGCTTGTAAAATTAGCTGTTACTCCACTTCTGCGGGTTTCAATTAATTCATCGATGGTAAATTCATACCCAAGTTCTTTCATCATACTGGCGTAGGTCGCACTTACATCCGCGTCCTGTAATTCTACCAATTGTTCAAGAGTAACATCCGTGTAGCCAATATCATGCAGGCGCTGTGTTTCAGTAGCAGTAACGCCTTCATCCCGTAATGCAGTAAGTTCTTCGTTGGTCATAACTCCATACCCCAGTTCATCCATCCATTCTCCCATTCCCGCTAATAAATCTGCATCGTATTCATTAAAAGACTGGACAACCTCACTTATGGGATTTTCAAAATCAGAAAAGAAATTACTCACCCTGTTTCCGGCATAAAAGACCAATGTTGCAACAAATGCTATTACAAGTATGTAGTTAGCTGTCTTTGAACTGCCTGAAGAGGATTTGGAAGACATACCCAGATCAGAATCTTCCGTTTCATTCTCTAAATCCTTTAGATCGTTTTTTAAATTTCTAAATTTCGTACTCATAATTTGCCCTTAATTTGCAGGAAGGTTACGCAATAATGAGTTCAAAGATGCACAAAAAGCTTCTATTTTTAAACTAAATCAAAAGACTTTGTAAGATCACTTATGGTGAAAGGCTTTGTGATAAGATCCACGCATTCGGTGGCTTTAGCCCGATCATAATTTAAGCGATCGGAATTTCCGGTAAGATAGATGACTGAAGTCGAAATTTTCTCTTTGATTATTTTTACTGCTTCAATGCCATCCATTTCTCCCTTTAGCCGAATATCCATTAAGACTAAGTCCGGTTTATTTTCGAGAGCGAGGTCGATCGCTTCCTGACCGGAGTTGGCTTTCCCAACTACTTCATGCCCAAGCTCTTTAACCATATTTTCGATAACTAACGAGATGATCATATCATCTTCTACAATTAAAACCGTTTTCTTTCCCAGTAATTCTGTCAATGTAGTACTTCTTTTTTTCTAATTAATCTGATTATCCTTTTTCACCATTGCTAATGAGAGTTTCAAATCTCATTTGTTACTTGGCTTTTAATTTTAAGGACAACTTTCCCAGTTCTGTTTAAAATTCTTGCGCTGATTCTATTGGTTCGATGGCTAACAAAAGCCCATCAAATACATCTACGTTTGCATTCCATCCCTTGAATGATTCTAGAGGGTACAAAATCTCAACATTCCATGTTTTTCTTAACTCTAAAGCGTCTTCATTCATATATGGATAAAATTCAAAAACCGGATTACTCTCTAAGTGCTCTGAATTAATAGTAAAAATGACATTCTCTCCTGTATACGGCTCCATATTTATTTCCCAGCCAATCAGCATTGTTTGCGCTTCCAGATAACCAATATTAATTAACCCCGGACTTGTAAATTCAGGGAACCAGTTCCCCCAAATCCTGTTCACTCCAATGGAATCAACAAAGACAGTAATGCTGGAGTTTCGAACTTTTGAGTTTCCAAACTTTTGTTCTCCAAAAGTGATTTTATATTCGATTGGCACGCTGTTTATATCAGGTCCCTCGCATATAGTACATCCATATAGAGGAACTACCTCTTCTATTTGCAGGTCACTGGTATCAGAAACCAAAGTAAATTCCTCATTCTTTAGAAGAGATTCTTTTGCCAAATCAATCAGCGTGTCTGCATCATTCAGCTCTACTCTAACAATCTCTCTCGATAAACATGGATTTAAATCATCTGGAAATAAAACCCTGCTAAAACCGGTATAACCAAATTCATTAAGGGTAGAGCAAATGTGATTATCATTTTCAGCTTGATACCGGGCATTCAATTCTCCAAGCTCGCCCTGTTCTTTGGCTTCAATCTTAACCGGGTATTCGGCAAAATCAGCTACCTCTAGTGCTTCGCACGAAAGCGCAATGAAAATGAGTATCAAAAAAAAGGGTTGAGGTTTCCTCAATTTTGTTTGCAAGCCTGAGTTTTTTAGAACGTAATAAGATAAGAATTTTATCCAACTCCCTCTGTTAATAACCACTCATAATCATTAATATATTTTCATAATATGTGCTGTAAGAACAAGTCCCTTTTTAATTAGGTTTAGACTCAAAAAAGAACTGGATTGACACTCATTAAAAGAAAAATAACTATTATCGGGGGCGGAGTTTCAGGAATTTCCTGCGCATTACTTTTACAGAAACTTGGCTTTGAAACGGAAGTCATTTCAAAAGATCCTTTGCTCCCTTCTAAACCCGAAGACCCTAAGTTAGTAAGTAGTTTTCCGGCAGCTTCAGTAATTCCACATTCGATTGAACATCCCGATTTAAATACTTTGTTCAGAAACAGTCTCTTTTTTTTTGAGAAGCTTTTTTCTGAAGATTTTAAAGGTCTTGGGAAACATTTGCACTATGAACTCTTTACCCATAAAGAAGAAGTGCCCGGATACGCCCCGTTGATGCATAATTTTGAGTTACTGGATAAGGCTTCACTTCGAAATGCCCCAACTCATCCATCTATTCCTGCTGTTTTCGGTTTTAAATCTGATTGTTTTTTTGCTGATTGGGCCATCTATTTCCCAAACCTCATTTATGCATATCAGGTAGCGGGTGGCAAAATCACAATAAAAGAATTGAGCAGAAAAGAACTCCAGCTTCTGGATTCTGAAATAATTATTAACTGCACAGAGTTTGGAGGCCCGGAGCTCGCAGGTGAGAAATTCAACCCCGTTATTTCTAAAGGGCATATTTTGCATATTAATGATGTGCCGAAATTAAAAAACAAATCTGGAAAAACAGTCTCTTACAATTTTGTACCTGGCTTTGATCATTACCATACAGAGAATGGTACCATGTTAGATGTGTATTGTTATTCGAGGGAAAACCGGCTTGTTTTGGGTGGAAGCAGGTTAACCGGCACATTATCTGAGCATGATGAGTGGATTGGCGAAGAAGTCACCGACCCTTCTGTTGAAATAGATGGTGTGATTATTCCCGAACAAATACTTTCCATAAACCACGATATCATTAAACATACGTTTGGCATTGATGTATATGCATACCCTAATAAACTGGCTTATGCAGGCTATCGTTTTATGGGGAATAAAGAAGCGGGGCTTAAACTAGAAGCCGAAGAAGCTTTTGAGCGGTTGATCATCCATAATTATGGTCATGGCGGTGCCGGAGTTACTGTTAGTTGGGGATGTGCTTTTGAAGTAGCATCAATCATCTTCAGAAAACTTCAGTCTTCTACTCTTAATTTGGATGAAACGTTATCGGTAATCTAAGCCTGAACCGGATTTCTTTTTATTTGATAGTTCAACCAATGCCCCCGAATAAGCAACAGACTGCCAATTAATGTAACCCCAGCTTCCCCATATTCTCCGAGCGTATCATTAAAAAACCACGCCAGAAAAATGATTGCCACGCCTGAAATCAAAAAAACAGTTGCAGCCAACGATTCGTGTTTGCGACGAAGTGAGAGAATGACCGTTGGAGCTATTGCTAAAAAGAAGAATAAGTGAGTGTATCCGTGCAATTCCTCGAAGGCAGGCCATAGAGGAATGAGGGAAACGATTACAGGTACAAGAAGACAATGGAGAGCACAGATTCCTGAAAGCCCAATGCCAACTCGGTCCCAAAATCCCGGTTTTTCAGTTTGTATATTGCTCATTGATCAACTTAAAATAGAATATTAATGATACCCCTATTCCAAGTTGGGTTCAACTTTTCTCTCTTTGTTTTTACCTGTTAAATCAATCGATAAAAGAGTTTAGTTCTGTATTCGCCTTACTCCAGTCTGGCATGAATTTATCCATCAGAGAATAGAACCTTTTATTGTGCAAACGCTCCAGTAAATGAACCATTTCGTGAACAACAACCATCTCAAGACAGTCAAAGCTTTTCTTTGCCAGCTCAAGGTTTAACCAAATCCGTTGATCCTTGATATTACACGTTCCCCATCGCGTTTTCATTTTCTTAACCCCAAATTCCTGAACTTTTACATCCATAATGGGTTCATAATGATGAATAAGGTTTTGTATCATTTCTTTTAGTCGAGCCCTATACCAATTCTCCAATAGTCGAACTCTCTTGTCCAGAGTGTCTTTTCCTCTAATCCCCATCACCAAAGAATCACCCTCAAGAAATACGCCAGACTTAGGAGCACCCTTTTTCACTTCCAGCAAATATTCTCTTCCCAGAAACGAGTGCTTTTCTCCCGAAACATAATCGAGCTTGGGTTTGGCATTTATACGATTCACTTTTTCTTTTTGGTCTTTGATCCAGCTTATTCTGGAAACTATAAACCGGATTAAATGCCTTTCTGAAACTCTTGTCGGACATGAAACCTTAACCATTCCATTTCTTCTTTTCACCCGAACATAAAGATTTTTAATAGGCTTCCTGGTTACCTCAATCTCAATTCCTTCTATCTCAATAGTGTAGGTGGTACTTCTCTTTTTTCTGAACATGAGCAACAATAAGAACTTCTATGTTACTTTTTTTGCTATTTTTTTTTGATTCAGATTTAATTGTCTGGCACTTTTTCTTTACTTACTTAGTTCTGATACTTGTTAAGTTTAAAACCTGATGAAATACTTTCTGAGAATATTAAAATGGCTAATTTCCCTTGCACTTCTGGGGTTAATTGGGATTATCATTTTTATTCAAACTGTGGATTTTTCTGTAAGCCAGGAACAAGTAAATGCTGCTTTTGAAGGGCTAGACTATTCTCCTGAGTATCACTCATTCACTTATGAGGGTAGAGATATGCATTATGTGGCTATTGGAGATACTGCAAAACAAGCCATTTTATTCGTACATGGCTCACCCGGTTCATGGGATAACTTCCTCTATTTTCTTGCAGATTCTACCGCTCTGAAAAAGTATCGGTTAATTACAGTAGATCGGCCCGGGTTTGGGAAAAGTGGTAATGGTATCCCGGAGCGATCTCTGGAACAGCAGGCCAAAGTGATAAATGAAGTACTCGAGAGAGAGCAAACTTCTGCTATTCTGGTGGGACATTCTTATGGAGGGCCTGTAATCGCGCGCATGGCTATTGACTCTCCTCAGTACACAGATGCATTAGTTATAGTTGCAGGTTCTGTAGATCCTGAACTCGAAAAAACCAAGTGGTATCAAATTCCGGTTCACTATAAAGTCTTGTCCTGGATTCTTCCCGGCTTACTTTATTCAACAAATGAGGAAATCCTGGCTTTAAAGAACGAACTGGAAGAAATGAAATCGGATTGGAAGAAAATCACGCAGCCCGTATCGGTTATACAAGGAGGAAAAGATATGCTGGTACCTAAAGAGAATGCTGATTTCGCTAAGAGAATGTTAGTTAATGCCCCGGTAAATATGGTGGTAGTTCCGGAAATGAATCATTTTGTTCCATGGAACCGAAGTGATTTAATACAGAAGGAAATTGATCGCATATCATTATTGATTAACCCGGAAAATTGATACAAAAAAAATCCCAACCTGAATAGATTGGGATTAAATTACTTATGGGAAGCATTATCTACGCTGCCCAAATATTCTTAGTAAGAAGATGAACATGTTAATAAAATCGAGGTAAAGTCTGAGTGCTCCCATAATAGCGCCTTTTCTTCCCTCCTCACTTTCAGCGTCCATTTCAAGGCTCATCTGCTTGATTTTCTGGGTGTCATAGGCGGTTAACCCAACAAATATTAATACACCTGCATAAGTTACAATCCAGTATAAACCGGAATTATGCCAGAAGATATTTACAAAACTGGCTATGATCAGCCCAATTAAAGCCATGAATAATAAATTACCCCAGGATGTAAGATCTTTTTTGGTGAAATAACCATACGCACTCATCACGCCAAATGTACCCGCAGTTATAAAGAATGTGGTAGCAACAGAAGCGCTGGTATAAACAAGCAACAGAACTGAAAGGGTTAATCCATTTAAAGCCGAATACAACAAGAAAAGACCTATTGCCATGTTTGAGGACATACGATCGATGTTAGAAACCATCCAGAAAACGATACCTAACTCAACAATAATTAAGCCTATTAGCCCGAATTGAGTGCCGAAAATTAGATTCAATAACGATTCTGAGGTTACTGTTCTAAGTGCTACAAAACCGGTGACCGTGAGTGCAAGGCACATCCATGCATACACTTTATTAATAAATGATGTTTGTAAGGTTTTTACCTGGTCTGCAGTTAATTGAGTATACATTTTAGTAATATTTTAAAAGTTCTTTTGATGCCAGAAGATAATGAACTGACGACAGAATTATTGCAATTCCTGTGCCAATTTAACTACCGAACCAATAACTGAATTTAATGAGGAAAATATTGATGGGATCGTCTGTAAAAATGTCAACGGAGCTTTCTATTGGCGTAAAACGACTGCTGCCAAAGCCAAGGTTCTCTCTCTCTTGCTGCCATACTAAAAAGATGGTTGAGCCGGGTCTGTATTCGTATCGTAAAACAGCATTACCCTGAATGGTTCTGAAATCAAAGTCGAAAGCGGAATTGAAATTATCCACGGTGGATTGATCAGAGATATCACTCAATGGAGTGAAATTATAGGTTTTACTTTGATTGAAGTACTTAAAATTATAGAAATCTGCCGAATAGATTAATGGGCGGGCATAAGTCTGAAGACTCAATTTTGAAGAAAACGTCCAGTTGAGGCGGAATTCAGTATAGAAAATATCCAAATCAGCCTCAGAGAAAAGTGTACCATACGTATCACTTTCAAATCCATCAAAAAACTCTGGTTTTTCGTTGGTTGATTTCTCAATAAATAACGTGGGAGAAATACTCAGCTGAATAAAACTTGCAGGACGGTAATACATGTTAGTATAAATACTCGAACTAAATTCTCCGGAAGTATCCCTTCGATAGGAACCTCCCAACGAGGCATAAAAGTTTTTCGTGGAGTTTGATGTAATTTCAAGAGAGCTGCTCCAGTCTCTCGGTCTTTTCAGAACGGCCCCTCCCCTTGAACTCCGATCGTCATAGAATTGCCCTGTAAATCCTGCTGTTCCAAGAATTGTCCAGAGATTATTCAATTGAAAATAGGCTCCCGAAGAATAGAAATTCATGATCATATCGCCATCAAAATTCCAGGCGTATCCTCCATAAGCCCATAACAAGTAGAACCGGAAAATATCTGAGCTAACGTTTAGGTATTCTGCATACAGGTGGGGCGCTCTGTAATCTGCCCGTTCAAGAAAACCAATATCATTCACTTCGTAACCAGGACTCATTTCTGAATAGGTGAAGGAATATCTCAACCCTGCGCCACTATATTTTCCAATACTAAACTCGCCGAAATAACCATTTAAATTCGTTTTGGTAGAATCTATAGTTAAATAATCTGAATCTACCCTGTTATAATATCTTGCCGAAGTAGTTTGGGTATTAATGATAGAATTCTCTGTTCCGTTTACCTGGCTAAAAGAAAGTACTCCTCCCGCTCCCCAATTTCGGTTTGCCCAGAAATACTGGCCATCTGCCCCAATCTGATATGCTGATTCATGTAAATAATTCTCAAGGTAAGAACCATTCATAGATCGGTTTACTGCGCTAATAAAACCACCTACCTGAGCATCTCCATCTTTCAAATCCTGACGAACTCTGGTTGCTAAATAGTTTGTAGCTGGTTCAATCGGATACGAGTCTTCTGAGTTGTTCCCCGAAAAAATAAACTCGGATTTCTCTTCCAAAGTATAGGCGTTGAGAATACCCAGTGATAATCCTCCTTCCGTTTTGCCACTTACTTTTGCCGCTCCTGCAATAGTTGTTTCTGATGGGCGATCCTCAAAGGTTGAATTGATGCCAGCCTGAGAAGTTTGGCCAAACGGATCTTTTCCAATGCGCCGACTATAGAAATTGGTGTGTGAACTGAATGTGTTTTGTGAGGTCGTACTTCCAAAGGCAAAAATGTCGCTTCCCTCAAGAAAAAACGGGCGTTGCTCTACAAAGAAGTCTTCAAAAACAGTAAGATTGATGGTCGCCGGATCAGCTTCAACCTGACCAAAATCGGGATTTATTGTTCCGGTAAGAGTGAACTCTGAAGTAATTCCATATTTGAAATCTCCACCAGCTTTCGCCGTAAATTCATTTTGCTCATAAAAAGGATTACCATTGTTGAGATCAGGCTCCCGCTTTAGTTCACCCGAAACGTAAGGCACTATTTCTAACCGAAGAGGTCGGGATAAGTCTTTGATTCCTTCTAAATCACCAAAAAAAGAGACTTCGCCATTTTCCTCTCTTGGAATTCGTGCCCAGTAGTTGAACTCATCGTATCTGGCAATTTGGCGTTCAAAATTGATTCCCCAGGTTTGCTCATTTCGGGAGGAGGTAAAACGAAGCTGAGAAAGTGGGATCCTGAATTCAGCGACCCACCCTTCTGAATTGATGGAAGTTTCGGCTTCCCAAACCGCATCCCAGAGAATATCTTCCTGAACATCATTAAAGAACATGATATCCTTTTGAACTCCCTTGGGATTGACTCCAAACGTAAAAGCTGTGCGGTTATCGTTGTAACTATCAATACTTACAAATATCCAATCGCTCAATTCATCCCCATCCCGCCTGAACAGTGTAGAGGTAATAGAATCCGGAGCAGTATCATAATTAAACGCTCCAACATACAGGTATTTATCTGAGTAAAGTACCCGGATTTCAGTCCTTTGGCTTGGTTTCCCTCCGTCAACCGGGAAGTTTTGTACAAAATCTTTAGCGACCGCTGCTGATTGCCAGTCATTTTCGCTGAGCACACCATCAATCTGGATTAAATTATCCATTGATACTCTTTGTGCCTCTATCGTAGGTTTTGCCGAAACCGATTGTGCTCTTACATCATTTGATAAAGCGAATGTAACAGTAACCGCGACAATTAAAACACGTAACGTGTTCTTCATCCGTATTCCTGTAGCTGTATTCTTTTTTTCTGTGAGCCCCTTTTTTGGGAAATATGCCCGTACTGAAAAGTAAGAGGATGATACTCCGCTATTGTTACAAATAAAAAAAGGGATGTTTCCGTCCCTTAGCAATAAATTTATAAGTACTTAGCTCCCAAACCAGTAGCTGAATTTCACCAAAAATACGTTGGTTGGTTCAGGTTCAAAGATGTCGGCCAAATCCCGAAAGAAATCGAAATTACCATTTCCTATTCCCCCTCTGCGTTGCTGCTGCCATACCAGAAAAAAGGTGGAACCGGGTTTATACTCCCATCGAAAAACCGCGTTTCCCTGTAGTGCCCGGCTGGTAAAATCACTTGCTCTACCCTCTGAAAAATAAAACTCCCGATTTCCGTCCTCGTCCACATCTACTTCATAGCATGATCCTATGGTATTTCCTGAGTCATCGGTACAGTCTGTGTTAATGCTGAGTTGATCCTCCGTGAATGAATTAAATCCGAATCCACCGGGATTAGTAAACTGCTTCAGGTTTGAATATCTCCCTGAAAAAATAAATGGTCTGACATACGTTTCAAGGCTCATAGAGGTACTGAAAGTCCAGTTTAACCGAATTGGAATGGATAGGTTGGTACTTCTGAAATCTGCAAAAATATATCTGTTTCCGAAGGTCACATCCGGATCAGGGTCGCCGGAATTGTAGGATGTACGTGTTACGAATTGATCTTCATCCAGCTCGAATCCAATTTGAGGACCTGCAGTAAATTGAATAAAGGTAGTTGGGCGATAGGATACATTAGCCCAGTAATAGTCATCATACTCTTTACTTATATCTCTTCTGTGGAATTGTCCCGTGGTGAAGGATAAATCTTTAGACTGGTCGGTCCCGATATTGAAGTTAAAATTATAATCGCCATTAAATTGCATTATTGGCCCACCCCGGGTTAGGCGGTCATTAGGGCGTGACATTGAAAAGTTAATATTAGCATTTAAATACCACTGATTCTGGAATCTGGCAAATCCTCCAAGGTTGTAATTATGCCAGATTCTGTCTCCATCATAATTCCATCCATGCAAATGATAACTCCACAACTCCCAGGATTGAAGTTTTTTAGGATCAGTCTCCTGATATTGAAATGCAAAAGCCAAGCCTCTGTAATCAGCCCGGTTCTGAAATCCTAAATCATTAGTCTCATATCCCGGACTTACTTCCGAATATGTTATTGAGCCGGTAAAGTGATCTCCGGATGATTTCCTTAAGCTTAATTCCGTAGCAAAACCTTCTAAGCTTGTTTTATTAGGGTCAACGCTCAATTCGTCGGAATCTACTCGTTGATAATACCGTTGAGGGGCTCGTTGCGCATTTTCGATAGTTTCTGCTGAGCCGTTTATCTGGCTTACTGAAAATGCACCACTCATAACGTACTCTCTGTCATTCCAGTTATGCTCAAAATCAGCACCGGTTACATAGGCTGATTCTCTTAAATAGCTTTCGAAATAAGTGCCATCAATACTTCTATTCACTGCGCTTAGAAATCCTCCGGCTACGGTATTTCCTTCATTTATATCTTTTTTAACTCTTCCGACGAAGTAATTAGTCGCTGGTTCAATCGTATATTTTCCTGAAGTCTCGCCTAGTACACTTCCCTGATCTACAGTAAATGACCCCATTTCCTCAAGAGTATACGCGTTTAACACTCCTATAGACCAACCAGACTTTGTTTTACCACTTATTTTCGCTGCTGCTGCAATGCTGGTTTGGTTCGGTAAATCCTGATACCTGGAACTCACACTATCAGGATTATAGACATTGTTTCCGTTGAAGCTGTTGTACTCACTTAAAGAACCCTGAGGAGATCTCCCTATTCTTCTGGAGTAAAATGTGCTAGGATTCCCGGCGGTATTATAGGTTCTGGTACTTCCAAAGCGGAAGATATCATTTCCTTCCAAAAAGAAAGGTCTTCGCTCACTAAAGAATATTTCAAATTGCGAGAGATTGATGGTTGCAGGATCGGCTTCAACCTGTCCAAAATCAGGATTGATAGTTGCTGTTAATGTTAAATCTGAGGTGAGCCCGTATTTAACATCTCCTCCTACCCCAAAGGTAACGGCATTTTCTTCGTAATATGGATTGTTTGAATCCCCGTCCGCTTCTCTTGTTAATGAAGATGACGCATACGGTGTGATCTCAAGCCGGCTTGGCTCTTCCAGATTTGTGATGCCATTTAAGCGACCAAATTTTGATACTACTCCTGCCTCAGTCTGAGGTGTGGGAGCCCAATAGTTAGACTCGTTGTTCCTGGCTATTCTCCTCTGGAAATTAACTCCCCAGCTTTGAGTAGCATCGCTGGAACTGAATCGTAGTTGCGATAACGGAATCTTCATTTCAACCGACCAGCCATTAGATTGCATTTGAGATCTTGCTTCCCATACAGCATCCCAAAGCACATCTTCGCTGGTATCATCAAAATACAGAATATCTTTCTGTACTCCCCTTGGGTTTACCGCAAAAGTAAACGCCGTTCGTTTATCGTTATAACTGTCAAAACTGATGTACACCCAGTCGCTTGAGAAATTCCCATCTCTTCGAAACAACGGGCTTGTTGTCGAATCGATAGAAGACTCATGCGCCATAACCCCTACATACACATACTTATCAGTATACAAAATCTGAATTTCTGTTTTTTGAGTGGGATTCCCCCCATCATCAGGAAATCGCTGTGTAAATCCTGTTGCCACCGGAGCGGTTTGCCAAATAGCTTCCTTCAGAAATCCATCCAGGGTGATTTCATCCCCTGAAATCCTGATCGCGTCCATCGTTGGGGAATCTTCACTTCCATACCTATAATCTGTTTTTGAGTTAAGTACAGTTGTTGATGTTTTGCTGATGAGTGTTTTAGAAGGAGCCCGATTTTGCGCATCTGCTTTCGATCCGATTAAAAAACATACTATGAGCAGGGGTAGCATTTTTTTCATAATGTATGTGGTCTGGCCTTGAACCCGGCAAAGTGCTATTCAAATGATAACATTCTGCCGGATTAGCAATTATTTGTTCTAATAAGGTTGACGGGGAGAATCGCTTAGCGTTTCTCTGATTTACTAGTTTTTACTTATTTCTATATCGCCATGCAGTGTCTTGAACAAAAACTCAGGACCTCCGCCATTTACTGTTCCGGTAATCCATTTATTTACGGTTACGGTATACTTTCCGTCTCCACTTGATATTTCGGAAGCACTGGAAGACCGGTCAATATTTATATCGAAATTCGTAAAAACATCTCCATAGTCGGTTTTCATTTTCCCGGTAAACTTGGTGTCTGCCGGAAATGAAATTTCTATATCGCCATTAAGCCCTGTAAAAGACATCGGAGTATTTGGCGTTACTGAAACCATGGAAACTTCGATATCTCCGTTCACGCTGTTTACTACTACAGATCCACCAACCCGCATCATTTCAACATCGCCATTCGTAGCCCGGACTTCATGTTCGCCTATAACTCCTTCAATGGAAAGATCACCGTGAGTTACCTGAACATTCATTGAGAAGTTTTTGGGCACCCAAACTTCCAGATCCAGATCGTGTGAATTAGGGGCCGTTTTTATGCGAACTGTATTATTGTCTTCTGTGATTTCCAGGCCTACACCATTAGTAGAAATTCTGCGTAGTCCGTTTCTGCTGTAACCGTTTTTGTCATCATCATCTTCTCCATCAAAAACGACTATTACATCATTGCCATCATGTGCTTTAATGATAATATCATCAGCAAAAACAGCATTTAAATTTAGTTTACCAGGACTGCCCGGATTCGTTAATGGTACCCGCAGATCATCCTGACCTAAAACGATTCCGGATGTAATTGCCAATATGCCCAATAAGTAGATAATTGATTTTACTCTTTTCATGATTCTTCTATTTGTATTATGATTTTCTTGTGCGGATGTAGACATCGCCATTAACCAATTTGAATCCCATTTCTATGTCTCCGTTACCAAATTGAATGGGAGATGTATTATTGATTTTATAGCGATAGCCGTCTCCTTGCTGTTCCTTGTTCAATCGGTTAGGGAGGCGTTTTACATGCTCAAAATCTGTGTATAATTCACCGTGTAAACTTTCCATAGTTACAACGGCTGATAAATCTTCCGGAGAATAAATTTCTATAGTTCCATTAACAGTCTGGAAATCAGTGTCTTCTTTAGGGCTGCGGGTATACCATACCTCTATATCTCCATTAACCGTATTGGCAGTAGTATAGCCCTGTACGTCTTTTACGGTTACCGAACCATTTACATTATTCGCTTTAACCTTGTTATCCATTTTTTCTACCTCTACATCCCCACTGTTTACTGTAGAAGCTGAAACGGCGAGGTTTTTAGGAAGCTTGATTTCAAGATCATAATGGGCCCGAATTCGATTTCGGTCGTTATCATCCCAATGCCAGTGGTAGTCTAATCTTCCTTTTCGGAATTCCACATGGGCATTTGGAGAATCTACATAAACGTAGAGTTTCCCTTCATATAAATGGGTTTTTAATTCATACTCAGAGGCTTCCTCTTCTGATATATTGCCTCGCTTCTTCCAAAGTTCTTTGGATGCTTCAATTAGAATATCATCTTCTGAATAACCGGTTACTTTTACATCTCCATTAATATTCTTGATAACTATTTCAGTATCGTCGTCGAATTCATCAGAACTAACAAGCATACTGATCTCTTTTCTGTACGGATCTGTATTTCTTCCCTGATCATCGTACCAAAACCCGTCTTGATAACCTTTGAGGTAATTCAATTCCTGGAAATCGAATTCAGGCATTTCGAAATTGAACTCGAATTCGGGCATTTCAAAACCGAAATTATGTTCGAAGTCAAAATCGAAGTTTATATCCATAGGCATTTCGATTGCCACAGCGTGATTGATTTGGTCGTTAATATCAATGTTCACAGTCTGGCTGAATCCTGTATTTGAAACCAGGAAAAGTGCTATTAAAGTGATTAATATTTGTTTCATAATAATACCGCAATTGTGTTTTCAACTTTCTGTTTGGTAGCGCCTGCAAGGTCTTTTTCATTGATCAGGCGTTGAAATTCATTCGCAGAGTTTTTAACCCCAAGTTCAACCATAGCATCAGCCAGGGTAACGATTACGATATCGTCATCCTGATTCGCAATCGATTTAACAAAGCCTTCGCGAACCATTGGGTCATTACCCCAGCGGGTTAACGCCTCAATGGTTTGAACTCTCACATTGATACTTTCATCATTATTGAGTGTAAAAAGAAGAGCGCGAATAGCTTTTTGATCAACAGAAGGCAGCTGAGTGCTTATGTTGACTGCCTTCAAACGATCGGTGGTACTTGGTCCCTCCAGCATACTTACCATCATCATTTCCCGCATGGTTTGCATTTCAGAGGTCAATTCCTGGATTTCCGATTCATTACCACCTATATGATTGCCAACAAATCCTCCAACAATCAAAAGAACAAAAGCGTATGCCACACGCGGCATTGTTACCTGATTCAAGAACTCGCTCAGTCTTTCACGGATAGCTTCCCGAATGGACATTCGGGTATTTCCTTTTTCTTCCTCTAACATGGAGTAAAAACGGCTATTCAGTTCCTTAGAGGGCTCTGGTACCTGAATCATGTCCAACTCGTCATGCAGTTGCTCCACGGCCCGGAAATCGATAAAGTCGATGTCACCTCTTGCGATCAACTCCTCGACTTGTTTTTTACCTTCATCGTCAAGCGTACCTTGCAGATAATCGGCGATTAGTTGTTGATTTTTTTCACTCATGGCTGTATTCCTCACTTAGCGTGGTTACAATCTGTTTTAGTTCTTTCATTGCCCTGAACATCCGCACTTTTACAGCGCTTTCTGTTACGCCCTGTATCTCTGCTATTTCAGCATATCTAAGCCCTTCGAAACGACTTAGCAATACTACTTCCTTTTTATCTTCATCCAGTTGTTCAATAGCTTTTTCCAATAAAATTTTCTTTCGATTTCGTTCATCCATTTCCGCATATCCGGCCGGAACTTCACCCGGGATTCGCTCTTCGTCAAGAATTTCGTCCTCCCTTCGCCGCTTCTCTTTACGATAGTGGTCGATGTGGGCATTGCGCGCGATGCTGAACATCCAGGTGGTGAACGATCCTGTGCCGGAGTACGTGGTTCGATATTTGAGCATACGCTCGAACACCGATTGAACAAGATCTTCGCTAAGTTGAGACTCAAAAGTTTTACGATAGAAAAAACTGAATAATGGACGATTATATCGCTCGAAGAGCAGCCCCAGTTTATCCAGGTCTCCGTCCTTCACTTTCATCATTAAAGCCTTGTCTGTCGTAGAATCCAATATTACTTCTAATCCCGTTTAGCGTTCTCGCTCATGTACACTGAAGAGTTTGGGAAAGGTTACAAAAAAAAGTTGTGAGAAATGAGGCATGAGGTTTGAGGAGTTGTTCTAATTCTGATTCGAGCAAGAACCTGTGCAAAATCAGAGGGAGGACTCACGAGCTTCTAGTTCAACAATCGCCTTCAAAACCTCTCTCCTAACATCATCCATATTCTCCAGCACCTTTTCATCAGCAAACCTTATAACAGTAAAACCAAAGTCTTCTAACTCCATTTGTCTTTTTAAGTCTCTGAATCTTACATCTAATTGATTATGCGAACTCCCATCTACTTCAATAATTAGTTTTAACTCCTGACACATGAAGTCAGCTATATAATTCAAAACAGGACGCTGTCTTTTAAAAGTGTATCCCGTTTGATTTTTGGATAAAGCATATTTCCATAAGCATGCTTCTGCTTTGGTTGCTTTCTTTCTGTTTTTTGATGCAAGAGTTTTGAGCTTTTTATTGTAGCCGAAGTTGTTGGATTTATCTACTTCCATGGTTTGGTCTTTTCTTAGTTAGACCGGGATGAGAGGGATTCCTTACAAAGTTTTTCTCAGATCATCCTCTCCCTGATCCATTCGTAAGCGAATGAATCTGTCCCTCTCCGAAGAGGGACACTTTTGAGGCCTCACTTTTTAACTAGCCAAATTCCAAGTTAAGGCTTCGACTGTCTCCCTTTGGAGGGAGACAGATTTTCCGCAAATGGAAAATCAGAGGGAGGATTGTAAGACAACTAACTATAAAACAACCCCATCGTCATGCTGAAATCATTTCAGCATCTTAAGATCGAATTTTGATTTGGTTTCTTGCTTATTCACGTCTCTAAACCTCACAAAGATCTTAAAACTTCCGAAGAATGCCTTCGGCTAAGTTCAGGATGAAATCTCAATAGGAATCAATGTGCCTCTAACCAATTATCGGCAATTCCGGCTTCCACGCTTAGTGGGACATCCATTTCCATTGCGCTTTCCATCAATTCGGTGATCTTAGCTGGAACGGTATCCAGTTCGCTTTCGCGGATTTCGAAAATCAATTCATCGTGAACCTGGAGCAGCATCCGGCTTTTCAGATTGTTATTTTCCAAATAGTCGTGGATGTTGATCATTGCCAGTTTAATGACATCAGCGGCTGTTCCCTGAATCGGCATATTGATAGCCACACGCTCAGCAAATCCACGTGCATTCCAGTTCCCTGAATTGATATCGGGAATATAGCGCCGGCGACCTAGCAACGTTTTTACATAGCCATTCTCCTTTGCAAAGGCGGTGGTTTTATCAATGTACTCCTGAATATTTGGGAAACGATTGAAATATTCCTCTATCATCTCCTTCCCCTCGCTGTTTTCAATACCCAGATTGGTTGCAAGTCCGTATGCACTCAATCCATAAGGAATCCCAAAGTTCACTTCTTTAGCTTTGCGCCGGTGATCCTGAGTCACATCATCTAACGAGTCCAGATGAAAAATCTCTTTAGCGGTTCTTGCATGGATATCCTCTCCATTTTTGAAGGCTTCAATCATCGCTTCATCTTTTGCAATGTGGGCAATCACCCGAAGTTCTACCTGCGAGTAATCCGCTGACATAATTTTAAATCCTTCCTCAGCAATAAAAGCTTTACGGATTTCCCGTCCTCGTTTAGTGCGAATTGGAATATTCTGAAGATTGGGGTTCGAAGAGGCCAATCGCCCTGTAGCTGCCACACTTTGATTGAAATCGGTGTGTACGCGTCCGGTATCGGGATTGATCATGGAGGGCAATGCATCCACATAAGTGGATTTGAGCTTAGCCAAAGACCGATATTCCAGAATTAAACTAGGGATTTCATACTTCACCGCCAGTTTGGTGAGTACAGATTCATTGGTTGAATACTTGCCGGTTTTGGTTTTCTTTCCGGCTGGAAGTCCGAGCTTATCAAACAGAATATCCCCCAGTTGAGACGGAGAGTTTATATTGAACTCCTCCCCCGCTTTCTCATAGATCTCTTTCTCCAATGCTTTGATATCGGTTTCCAAATCTTCCGAAAACCCTTTGAGCATACCTACGTCCAGCTTAATGCCGTAGTATTCGATATCACCGAGTACTTCCATTAAAGGGAAATCAACCGTGTTTGCTATTTCTTCGAGCTCGTCTTCTTTTAGCTTCTTGCTCAGAATTTGATATAACTGAAGTGTCACATCGGCATCTTCGCAGGCATATAGATAGACTTCTTCAGGAGTTAAATCCGCCATCGACTTTTGCGCTTTCCCTTTCCCAATCAATGCCTGAATTGGCACGGGCTCATATCCCAGATACTTCTTCGAAAGTTCATCCATTTTAATTTTCTGACTCGCATCCACCAGATAGGCTGCCACCATCGTATCGAAAGGTTTACCTTCGATCTTAACACCATGCCTGAATAACATTGTGTAATCAAACTTATAGTTATGCGCTATTTTAATAGAGTCTTTGTTTCCAAAAACAGGCTTAAGAATATCCAGAACCTTTTTTTCATTCAATCCACCTTCTACGTTTACAGGGATATAACACCCTGATCCTGGCTTGGTACAAAAAGAAAGTCCTACAAGGTTTGCTGAAATCGGATCAGGAGCATCTGTTTCCGTATCAAAGCAAAGAACCTCACCCTTCACTAGTTCATCCGCCAATTCTTTTACTCTATCCAACGACTTCACTAATTCATATTCGTTGTTTTCTTCATCCAGTTTTTGCAGTTCTTCCGGCTCTTCAATAGATCCAAACAAATCAACCTGATCACCGGATTTTTCTGCAACAGGACCATCTTGCTCCAAATACTTCTTCGTGAGTGTTCGAAATTCCATCTTTTTGAAAAAGAGTCCGAGTTCCTTCCTGTCAAAGCCTCCCCATTCCAGTTCTTCCCATTCTACCGTATCAGGAACATCCGTTTTGATGGTTACCATAAACTTGGCGTGCATCGCCTGATCCGCAAACTCTTGCAAATTTTCCCGCTGACGTTTTGCTGAAATAGTATCTGCCTGAGCGATACATTCTTCTAATGACCCAAACTCATCAATTAGCTTCGGAGCTCCCTTTTTTCCAATGCCTGGCACTCCGGGAATGTTATCTGCAGTATCTCCAAGAATGGCGAGCACATCAATCACCTTTTCGGGATATACTCCGAAATATTCCATCACTCCTTCCCGGTCAACAATGTCAAATCCACCATCTTTATTATTGGGCTTCATCATTTTGATATGATCGTGCACTAGTTGCATGAAATCTTTGTCGGGGGTCACCAGCAACACATCTACATCATCCGCATTCGCTCCTGAGGCAATGGTTCCGATAATGTCATCCGCCTCATATCCATCCTGCTCAATATTTTTGATGCCCCAGGCATCCAGCATTTCTTTAATTATCGGGATTCCGATTGTAAGTTCTTCTGGTTGTGGAGGACGTTTTGCTTTGTAACTTTCATCTTTTTCATGCCGGAAGGTTGGGGCATGAGTATCCCATGCTACAGCAATATGAGTTGGTTTTTCTTCCTCCAACATCTTCTCAAGCGTATTCGCAAATCCCAATACAGGTCCGGTAGGAATTCCTTTACTGTTCGTTAGATTTGCTTTTATAAATGCGAAATGGGCACGATACGCAAGTGCCATTCCATCAAGAAGAAAAAGAAGTTTTTTGGACATGAATTTTTTTCAAACTTAATATTAGTGATGCGAAGCTAACTGATTTCCATGATATAAACTGAGTTGATTGGTTTCAAGTTACAAGTTGCAGGTTTTAAGAAAGGTTAATCTTGGAACTTGTAACCAGAAACTAGAAACTCAATCCTCAATCTTTATAACTTTTTGCCTATTATTACGAACACAGCCCCAATCAATAAACTGAGTCAGTACACTTTTGAGTTTAAAAAACGAAGCACAATCGGGTTACGGAACCAAAAAATTCTACCAGGAATATGTTTCCGGTATGAGCCGGGAACGAATTTCCAAGGAACTTACCGCAGATACCGATCGACTTAAGTTACTCTACAAAGAAGCCGTAGCTGATATTGAAAGGCAACAAGGACAGCAGTTACCTGGGCATGTTAAGTTCATGCGTTTGTTTTCTGATTTGACTCAGCGCCTTAATCCTACACGCCGCCTTGCGTTTGGTGTGGGTTCGGCTAGTTTTTTAGGATATTACCTCCTAAACTTTTTTGGGTTATCAGAGTTTTTATTCTTCTCAGGATTAATGCTTCCAGTCGCCTTTTCATCTATGTTTCTTTTGCTGTTAGTTGAATTACTGGAAAAGTCGGATGTGCAAAAGGAAATTGATCTGGCAAGGGATATCCAGTTAAGCCTCCTTCCCGGAACTTCTTTGAACAAAGACAATCTTGAAGTGTACTCATTTGCGCATACCGCTAAAGAGGTCGGTGGTGATTATCTGGATGTAATTGATACTGAAAAAGGCACCTATGTAGTTATTGCTGATGTATCAGGTAAAGGTTTAAGCGCCGCTTTGTACATGGTGCGTATGCAGGCTTTGGTGAATCTACTCATCCATAAGGAACAGCCTTCGCCAAAAGATTTGTTTCTTCAACTCAACGATTTTGTGAAAAGTAACAGCAAAGACAAAACCTTTGTTACAGGCTGTGTCGCTTACTTTCCAAATGATAAAGAAGAGTTTGAATACGTACGTGCCGGTCATAACATTCCCATCTATTACAGTCGTGAAAGGGACGCTACCTTCAACTTAAACGCCAATGGTTTTGCCTTGGGAATGACTTCAACTACGATGCTTGATCAGCATTTGGAAGTAAAACGATTTCACTTCAAACCGGGTGACTCTGTACTTCTTTATACTGATGGATTGAGTGAAGCGCGCAATGAACGAGGTGAAGAATATGGCGAAGAACGCATCGAGTCACTGATGGAAATTTATGGCTCCTTACACGCCAAAACAGTGGTTCAGAAAATACAGTCTTCGCTAGAAGCGTTCATTGGTACCGTTGAACCGGCCGATGATGTTACCTTTACATGTATTCATCGTCCGGAATCAGCCAGTTCTCCTAGCTTGATTGAAGAAGCTAAGCAAGTTAGCTAAATGGTGTGAAAAAGTACTTTTCACTACTTCCTCCTTAATATTCTTCCGATTCTTAATTCAGGTTATTAGAAACTTCGCTTATGAATTTTATCTGAACGAATTCCTGTATTTCTCAATAGGACCGGAGATCACGAAGAATATGTTTTTGATTGACCTTCGTTTAAATTCATCTCCTTCCACTTAAACCACTTACTGATGAAAATAGTTAAGGTACCGGTCAAAATAACTACATCTCCAATCCGATCATGATTCGAAAAAGAAACATAGCCAACAATGATTAAGATCATTCCAATATAACAGGCCCTGTCGTACTTCTTTCTTTTTTCGTTATCCATTATACTCCTTTTTGGCTTGGTTTATAGAGTTTGTTGAAGAAAAAAAGCAGGAATTACAAACGGTATAAACTTAGTTGATTTATTGAAGTTCTTTCAAAGATCCCTCAAGTGAATCCAGCTGCCGCTCATATCTGCTGCATTGACCTCTTTTTGATATGAAATAAGAAAGGATGCCAAATCCAATAGAGACTAACAAAGCAAAAAGGATTATTTTTGGATTCGTAAAAGCTCCGATTCCACGAATATAAGCAGCTATTGTAAGCACAATCACTGTAAATGGAAGCACAAAGGTATCCGAGTATATCTTTGCATTCATAGCACTTTTCAACACTTTAATTACATTCGAAACCGAGGTTTTCAGATCAGATTCGTACTTTAAAATCCGTTCAATCTTTCGATAACTGAAGGCATTAAAAATTGAAATAAACGCGATCACAATTCCAAATATCAGGTAAAAAATACCTGCTTCAATATTAGTTATGTTATCAAAAAGCGCTTCTTCCCGGGTAAAAGAAAAAGTAGAGAAAATCAGCATAAGAATTGAAACAGTGCCCGCATAAAGCATCTTTTGCTTCATTTTCCTTTTTACTTTAGCGATGGTTGTGTTCGATTTTTTCTGAATAAGCTCATGCATGCTTTCTTCACTAATAAAGTACCCCTCTCCCATTTCTCCGGAGGTTTTCTGCCATACATTTTTCAGTTGATCGAGATCCATATTATGCCTCCACCAAATCTTTTAACTTGTTCCGAATTCTGGTCATTTTTACACGCACATTATTCTGTGAAATCCCGATAATATCAGCAATATCTTCATTATCACGCTCTTCCAGATACAGCATCACAATAGCCTTCTCAATTTCATTTAACTGGGCTATCGCTGTTTGAAGTATTTTCTTTTCCTCAGCTAATTCCTCATCTTCAGGTTCATTTGAAAACTGATCAAAACGCTCAGGTAGTACGGTATCTTCCTTTTTCTTCTTTTCTTTCCTCAGATTTTGGATAGCCACATTAAAAGCAACCCGGTACATCCAGGTTGAAAACTTAGCATCTCCCTTAAACGATGGATATGATTTCCATAGATGGATCAGTATCTCCTGAAAGAGATCTTTACGTGCCTCTTCCTCATCACAGTACAACCTGCACACTTTATGCACGATTCCCTGAGAGTCATTCAGCTTTGCTAAAAACTCTTTTTCAAGAGATGATGTTGTCAAACTATTTAAATAGGAGGGTTAACCTTCACAAGGTATGTTGCAAAAAAAGAACAAGAATTACAGCATTATTATGAAATGCATAAAAGAGCTGATTAGTTAAAATCAGCTCTTTTTTTCTTAATGAGTATTAGCTTGCTGCTTCAACTATGCTAGCAGTTGTGATTCCGAAATGGGTGTAGAGTTCCTTAGCTGGCCCTGATTCCCCAAAAGTATTTAAACCAATGGATTTCCCTTCTGAACCAACATAGCGCTCCCACCCAAAAGTTGAGCCAGCTTCAATCGATACCCGATTTGTTACTGCCTTAGGAAGTACGCTTTCTTTATACTCTGCACTCTGCTTTTCAAAAAGATCCCAACTGGGCATACTTACCACTCTTGCGTCGATTCCTTTAGCTTTTAAATCTTTTCTAGCATTTACTGCAAGATGAAGTTCTGAGCCAGTTCCAATTAAAATAACATCTGGAATTTCTTTATCGGAATCTGCAAAGATATACGCTCCTTTTTCCACTAGTGAAGCCGGGTTTCCCTGCGTTCTCTCATAAGTTGGCATCCCCTGACGAGTTAAAACCAGTACTGTTGGACCTGAGGCATTTTCGATAGCCACTTTCCATGCATAGGCAACCTCGTTTGCATCGCCAGGGCGCAGGACGGTAACATTTGGCATCGCACGAATACTTGCTAGATGCTCAACGGGTTGGTGAGTAGGACCATCTTCACCCAGTCCAATACTATCGTGGGTCATCACAAAAATTGATGGCGCTTTCATTAGTGCAGCAAGTCGAAGCGCCGGGCGCAAATAATCGGTAAAAACAAAGAAGGTTGCACCAAAAGGAATTACTCCTCCATGCAAAGCCATCCCATTTACGGCGGCGGCCATTCCAAACTCACGTACTCCAAAGTGGATAGTTCTCCCGTCTGGTGTTTCAGCTCCGTATTCCCCTTCGCCATCAATATCGGTTTTAGTAGATGGCCCCAGGTCGGCTGAACCCCCTAATAAATTGGGAACTACCTCTTTTAAAGCATTAATAACTTTTCCGGATGAAGCTCTAGTTGCAGGTCCTTTTTCTGTTTCTTCAAATTTGGGGAGAGCCGCCTCAAGATCAGAAGAGATATCCCTGTTCATCCATTTTGTGAATGAAACAGCGTCCTCTGAATAAGAAGATGCATACGCTTCAAATTTAGTATCCCATTCAGCTTCTGTAGCTGCTCCTTTAGCAACCTCGCCTCTGAATACTTCCAAGGCTTCATCAGGAATATAAAATTTCTTCTCCGGATCGAAACCATATACCTGTTTGGTAAGAACTATTTCATCATCCCCAAGTGGTGAACCGTGTGATGATTCTTTTCCTTCTTTGTTGGGTGAACCAAATCCGATTTTAGTATCACAAATCACCAATGATGGCTTATCAGTAACCAATTTAGACTCTTCAATTGCAGAAGCAATTTCCGAGTGATTATGCCCATCAATTTTAGTTACATGCCAGCCGTAGGCCTCGAATCTCTTCTTAACATCTTCTGTAAAAGCCAGCTCAGTTGATCCTTCAATCGAAATCATATTTGAATCGTACAGGTAGATCAGCTTACCGAGCTTCATGTGCCCCGCCATTGAAGCAGCTTCATGCGATACTCCTTCCATCAAATCCCCATCACTTACAATAGCATAAGTATAGTGATCAACAATGGTATGCCCATCTTTATTAAATTTTGCCGCCAGATGACTCTCCGCCATTGCCATACCTATTCCGGTTGCAAATCCCTGGCCTAAAGGCCCAGTAGTCATTTCTACTCCGGGTGTGTATCCAAATTCAGGATGTCCTGGAGTTTTACTTCCAACTTGACGAAAGTTTTTAAGGTCCTCCATTGTCAAATCATAACCTGTTAAATGGAGCAGACTGTAAATCAACATTGATCCATGACCCGCGGATAGAATAAAACGATCCCGATCTGCCCAATTCGGGTTTTTGGGATTATGCTTTAGATATTTTGTCCATAGCACATAAGCGACATCTGCCATTCCCATCGGCATTCCCGGATGTCCAGAGTTCGCTTTTTGAACCCCATCCATTGAAAGGGTTCTGATTGTGTTCGCACAAAGTTGATCTAATTGAGAAGAGGCCATTTGAAAAGATTGCTTGTAAGTTAGTTTTAGTAAGAAAAGATAGTGATTTTTAAAAAGTACTATGGCTCATTTTTCATAAGAATAAAGCGCATAAAAAAAGCCTTCACTGCAAAGTGAAGGCTTGAAATTATAATCTGAAATATTATCTGGCGCTTTCGCACTTAAGTTCAAACTCCATCTTGTGTTCAGCAGGAGCTTTAAATGAACCGTAAGATGCACTATTCAAAGCATCACAAGCACCGCCTTTATTTCCTTTCGCCTGATGAGCTAATCCAAGCTCAAAATAAATTTTTGCTTTATCAGTATTACCGCCAGATTCGTGGCTGAGAGCCTGATTTGCATAGCGAATTGCATTGTCTCTGTTGCCCAACTTATTTGAAGCCTCAGCTAAACGGTAATAAGAATCTGCAGAGGTGTTATCATACTCTAAAGACAATTGTAGTAGCTCAATTGCACGAGTATTCTGACCTTGCTCAATTAATTTTGCCCCTCGGAAAAGTAACTCAGCATGCGCAGAGTTAGTAGCTGAACGAACAACAGCACCATCGTTTACCTCCTCTCCTACAGAAATTGCACGGTCGAACCAATTCATAATACCGTCCAAATCATTTGGGCTGGTTTTCTTATGAACCAATCCTTTTTGATAATAGGCTTTCGCGTAATTAGGATTAACCTGAATCGCATTATTAAGAGCTTCTTCGGCTTCAGTAAAGTTTTCACGCTTAAATAGCATGGTTCCTTTCTGGTAATGAAGCTGAGCCAATACTCCACGTGCTCTGTCACGCACCTGATCATCCCCCGAGTCTGCACCAACTGTTCTTGCTTCACTAAACTGAGCGATTGCAGCATCTAAATTCGGGATAGATGGCGAACTTTTAAATGTATTATAGGCGTCAATTGCTTTGGAAAAATACATTTTTGGGATTGCATTTTCGGAGCGTGTTTTAATATCCTCTCCATCTGCACCAAGTCCTTCGGCAATAGTGATTGCTTCTCTGTACTTACTTATGGCCGCATCATAGTCTTTAGCTTGCGCCAATTCTAATGCTTCATTGTAAGTATTTATGGCTTCAGTATTACCATCCTGTGCCTGTACTGCCACAGAAGCTATTGCAAATACAAATACTAAAAATATTCTCTTCAAATCCTTCATGTCTTTATTTATTTAATTCGTTTCGAACAAGTAAGCAATTTAATAAAAAATGCTCTTTTATTTAAAATCTTAAACTCATTTAAATTTAAAATTATTGTTTTGTAGTCAGTTTATGCTATACGCATCTTTTCATTTCTAAAAATGAAAATTAGGCATGGGTTCCTGTTGCTCGTAGAAATCGCAAATATGTTCGACTCCCTCCCTGCAACTATCTGTAACTATAAAAAGATCAGTATCATCCTCAGAGATTGTTCCCCAGGTTTTCATTGTTGTATTTACCCAGTCTACAAGCCCTTTCCAGTACTCACTTCCAAATAACACTATAGGAATTTTGGTGATTTTATTGGTTTGAACAAGGGTCAGGCTTTCAAATAACTCATCCAGGGTTCCAAATCCACCTGGAAATACCACCAAAGCCTGAGAGTATTTTACGAACATCACTTTTCTAACAAAAAAATAATTAAAGTTGATTGCATACCTCGGATCTACAAATTCATTGATGCCTTGTTCGTGTGGAAGTTCTATGCCTACCCCTACCGATTTTCCGTTACTTTCAGTAGCTCCTTTATTTGCGGCCTCCATAATACCGGGACCTCCTCCCGAAATCACACCAAATCCTTTTTCAGTTAAAAGGGAGGCGAATTCAGATGCCAGTTTATAATATTTTTGATCAGGCTTGGTTCTGGCGGATCCAAAAATAGTAACACATGGACCAATTTTGAAAAGCTTGTCATATCCTTCCACAAACTCCCCCATTATTTTAAATACACTCCATAAATCGCCTGAAGCTTCGCCTCTGTAATTATTGGGGATTGGAAGTCCGTTGTTTGGTTTGTTGTTCATAGCTATTTTTTTGTTAAGGAAAATGTAAAAGTGACTACCGGACCCTGAGTCAAAGCTGAATTAGTAATCAAATTCGGCTTAATTCCGGTTTTCATTGATAAGTCATCAGATACATCAAAAGATCGTAAATGTGCAAAAACGTACGCGTCAATGGCATTTAATAAATAAGCCAAACCAATTGTCACATAGATAAAATCCCTTCTGTTGCGCAAAAAGTTCCGGTTAGACCGTAAGCTTTCAGCTCCTGCATTTTCCAAAAAGGCGGGAGTTGAACCAAACCTGAAATCAGTGTTCGATTCAAAAGAATTATAATATGCTGCTCTGTAATCGTGATATTGCCTGGTTAAGTATACACTGTAGTACGTCAGCCCTCCAATCAACCCATAAACAATGGGTACTTTCCAAACTTGTTTATTGGTTACTTGTCCCCATCCGGGAATTATAAGTGAACGCCTTAACACCAGTTTGGGGTCAGGATAAATATGATTCTCTGCTTCGGTTTTTATCGAAATTGTTGAGGGAAGAAAAGTGGTTTTGGAAGAAAAACTCTGGGCAAAACTATTGCCGGGAACCGAAAGCAGAAGAACTAACAGAAATAATTTAAATAGAGTCAAAAATGGACAGAATTCGTTCAAGGTCTTCTTCCGAATAATATTCGATCTTAATTTCACCACCCTTAGCTTTAGGCTTGATGTTTACCTTTGTACTGAAAGTACGTCTCAAACGAGCAGAAATTTCATCGTAAAATGGATTCTTCGCTTCCGGTCTGGATGACTTCTTATTTGATTTGGCACTTCCTAACTCACGAACCGCATCCTCTACCTGTCTGACTGACCATCCCAGTTTAATGATTTTATTCAGAAGCTTTTGCTGAACTGCAACATCCTCGATAGTTATTAAAGCCCGTGCATGTCCTGTACTTATTTTACCTGAAACCAAGGCTGCCTGGATGAAATCGGGAAGATTTAACAAACGTAGCATATTGGTTACAGTTGTTCTGTTTTTACCAACCCGGTTTGCTACTTCTGCTTGTGTGTAATCGAATTCCTCTAACAAACGCTTATATCCCATAGCTACTTCAAGAGGATTCAGTTCCTCACGCTGAATGTTTTCAATCAACGCGAAAGCCATGCTTTGCTCGTCGTCTGCTTCACGGATGTACGCGGGGATCTCCCCCAAACCTCCCAATTTTGCAGCTCTCAGCCTACGTTCTCCACTAATAAGCTCAAATCGTTTTTCACCGATATAACGAACGGTAATCGGCTGGATGAGTCCATGCTTTTTTAAAGAATCGGCGAGTTCTTCTAACCGTTCTTCATCAAACTCTTTTCTCGGTTGATGAGGGTTGGCTCGGATATGCTCAACCGGCACATTCAGAACAATGTTTACGCGTTCTTCAGGAGCGATAATATTCTTCTCTACCCCTTTTTTGGATTCCCTTTTCGTATTTCCATCGGGAGATGAAGGATTCTCTTCCGATTCATATTCAGGGAAAAATGCGCCTAAACCTCTACCAAGTACTTTTTTACTCGCCATAATTCTTTAGTTAAGAAAGTACCGGACTGTTTTTGAACATCTTTCTATTTTTCTTGATTATTTCTCGCGCCAATGCCAGATAATTTTTTGATCCCACACTTGTAGAATCATAGAGCAAGGCGGGCTTTCCAAAGCTGGGCGCCTCAGCAAGACGCACGTTTCGGGCGATTACTGATTTAAATACCCGATCATCGAAATAGCGTTTAACTTCTTCAGCTACCTGATTTGATAGTCGGGTACGGGTATCGTACATAGTTAGTAAAACACCTTCAATATCCAGTTCAGGATTTAAGTGTTGTCTCACGATTTTGATTGTATTTAACAGCTGTCCTAATCCTTCCAGAGCGAAATATTCACATTGAACCGGTATCACAATCGAATCAGATGCTGTAAGTGCGTTGATGGTTAAAAGTCCGAGAGAAGGCGGACAATCAATTATAATGAAATCGTATCGCTCGCGCAGGTCAGCTATTGCTTTCTTTAAAATTCTCTCTCGTTCCTCCCGATCAATCATTTCGATTTCAGCGCCAACCAGGTTAATATGAGCAGGTACTAAATCTAAAAAATCGAGTTCAGTCTGTCGAATAGCATCATTTACATCCGTGCTGCCAATCATCACTTCATAAATGGAATTAGTCACCGTTTTGGAATCTATTCCTAAACCACTTGTTGTATTACTTTGGGGATCAATATCGATAACCAGAGTTGGGTGTTCGATGGCTGCAAGGCTGGCTGCCAGGTTAATTGCCGTGGTTGTTTTTCCGACTCCACCCTTCTGATTGGCAATGGCAATAACTTTACCCATTAAATAATATCCTGCTTTATGAAATGAACGTTTTTCGACTAAATTTCAATATAAAGCGAGCCTATCTCGGTTACAAAAAAACTTATTAACACATTTACTTAAAGTTATCCACATTAAAAAGGCAACCTATTGGTTGCCTTCAATTTATCGGGATGAACTTGTCAACACTATCTTTCGTGTTGGAGGAGCGAATCCAGTCTCTGCGTTTATGAGCTTGAGCCTGGAGAAACTTTGATCCCTTTCCAACTGAAGCGGCTGAGGATTGTTTTGCTGAAGCGATGTTCCTGCAAAATGAATCGTATTACTACGATCGACCCATGGGGCTACGGTTTCAGTTGTTAAGTTTGTTGTGTTCGGGATTGTATCAGTTTGTATATAAGCTTCTCCGTTGGAAAAATAGATGGTGGTTGAAATGATTAAGATTGCAACTGCTGCTGCGGCTACCGTTCGGGACATTATGAATGTCCAGCGGTTAGAGCGCTTAATTAGTTCTTGCTGCGCTTGTACCGCATCGGTAGCAATCTTAGCTGATAGATCGGGAGGTGGCTCCCAGTGCGGGAGCTTCCCGAGTTTTTGGTATGTTTTTCTAAGACTTTCGACTTCAATCAAAAGATTTTCGTCGGTCATCATTTCACGTTCAAATTCAATTTCTTCAGAAGGATCCATTTCCTTCATCAGATACCGAATACAAACATCTTCACTTTTTTGCATGCTTTAACTCTAGTTGTCTTTCTTCTTCAAAATACTTTCGAAGATTGATTAACGCATATCTCATTCGGCCAAGAGCCGTGTTGATTGACACGTTAGTTAATTCTGCGATTTCTTTAAAGGGCATTTCGTAATAATGCCTTAAAAGTACAACGGATCTCTGTTCCTCAGGTAATTTCGAGATGTGATTCATCAAACTGGATTTCATTTCTTTGTCAACCATTTGATCATCAGCATCAACAACACTTTCGTCTTCGAGTCGATCGAAATAATCCGTTTTGGAGTCTTCGTCGCTGTACCACGAGTTAACGTCAGTAAATCGTTTTTGTTTTCTAATATGATCAATTGTTGCATTATGAGCAATTCGCATCACCCATGCAATCCATTTACCTTGTTCATTATAAGTGTCATCCATCTTTGTGATCACTTTTGTGAAGGTAGTCTGAAAGATATCATTGGCGGTTTCAGGGTTGTTCACCATACTATATATGTACGAGTAAATCTTAGCCTGGTGACGATTCATGAGCTCATTAAAAGCGCTCTCATCAGCTTTTTTTCTAAAAAATTTTACTAATTCTCTGTCTTTAAGATCAGAGTATGATTTTTTGCCTGTATGTCTTTTATATAGTTCCATAATATTCACCCTTAATTTGGGTTAGGCTCTTTGTTCAAGATAACTGAATCGGTGTTTCAAAAAATCCGACTAAACAATCTTTAACAAAGAACAGTTACACCTCAAATCTTTTGCTTTAATAGTTAGTACGAAGAGCAAAGCTTTTTGGCTTGGGTCTATTTTACAATACCATGCTCAGGGTACAAATCACATGTTGATGTGAGGCACTCACATTCTATTACACTTTAAGACGAACAATCACCTAAAGTGGTTGTAGATTTTTTCACCCAATTTGTTTCCTGCCAACTCAACCAGCCTCTCTTTACTGGCTTTCTTGATTTCTTTTACTGAGCCAAGTTCTTTGAGTAATTTTTGGGAAGTCTTAGCTCCTACCCCTTCTATTTCGGTAAGTTCGGTAACAAAAGTTCGTTTGGCTCTTTTTTGGCGATGGAAGGTGATCGCAAATCGGTGAGCCTCATCTCTTGCTTGTTGTAATAACTTTAGCGCCGTAGATTTTTTGGGGATCATGTAGGCTTCGGACCGATTGGGCACAAAAACCTCTTCCAGTCGTTTAGCTAAGCCTATGATTTCACACTCTCCATAAAATCCTATTTCTTTCAAGGCTTCTACCGCAGAACTAAGTTGTCCTTTGCCTCCATCAACAACTATCAAGTCGGGTATTTGAAGGCCATCTTTCATAACGGCAGAATATCTTCGGGTGAGAATTTCCTTCATGGATGCAAAATCATCAGGTCCTTCTACGGTTTTGATATGAAATCTTTTGTATTCACTTTTCCGAGGCTTAGCATCTACAAAACAAACCATGGATGCTACCGGATCTGAACCTTGCAGATTGGAATTATCAAAACATTCGATTCTTCTTGGGAGTCGCTGAAGTTTAAGGTGCTCCTTTAATTCCTTAACAGCATGAGGAATCCGATCCCGCTCAGCTTTTTCTTTTTCAAGGCGTCGCTCATTTAGATGAAGGCGCGCATTCGCATTTGTCATTTTAATGAGTTGTGCCTTTTCGCCTATCTGTGGAACATGTACCGGTACTTTCTTTCCTCTTTCCTGATATAAATAATCAACCAGCGGTTCATCATCGGTAATTGGTTGACTCAGATACACCTCATCGGGAATGGCTGCCGTGTATTGACCGGTATAATAGTCTTCAACAAAAGACTGTAACAAATCTCCCACTTCAAGTCCTTCTATATTTTTTAGGAAGCGATGGAATTTCCCAATAAGCTTTCCTTCCCGAACTTTAAACAATACGCCACAAGCTTCACCAATATCTTCTGCTATACTCATTCCAAATACATCCCGGTCTACTTTCTTCTCATCCACCATCTTCATTTTCTGGCTGTAGCGCTCCACAGCAACCAGGCTGTCACGCAGTTTTGCCGCTTCTTCGAAAGCCAGTGCATCAGAAGCAATCTGCATCTCTTCTTTGATATCACGAATCAAAGCTTCGGAATGACCATTTAGTAATCGCTCAACTTTTTTGATGGTTTCCTGGTAGCGCTCATCTTCCCAATCGCCTGAACAGTTCTCCAGGTAATCATCAAAACAGGAATGCCATTTAGGGACTCCCCGGGTCTTATCAATATTTTTGATGCTTACTGCACACGTACACAAATCAAAAGCTTTACGTATGGTTTCGAGCATCCGCTTCATATTGGTTACACTATCGTAGGGACCGTAATACTTGCTTCCATCTTTAATGATCGTTCTGGTGGGATACACTCTTGGCTTGGAGTCCTGAGTCACGCAGATATAGGGATACGATTTATCGTCCCGGTACATAATGTTGTACCGTGGCTGATACTGCTTGATGAAATTATTCTCCAAAATCAGTGCCTCAGCTTCGGAATCTGTAACCACGACTTCCAGGTCATCAATTTTAGAAACCATGGTTTTAATTCTACCATCCGTTGGGCGGGAATCCTGAAAATAAGAACGGACACGATTTCTCAGTTTCTTGGCTTTTCCCACATACAATACACTCCCGGATTTATCTCTGTAGATATATACTCCGGGTGATAAAGGCAGATTGGCTACTTTTTCTGAAAGATCGATTCCTTGGTTCTCTTCGCTCATAGTTTGAAGATAAAAAAACGCGTGATCATACTGAATCGAATTAAGGGTGTGACACATAGTCAGCGGCTCAATACAACTGTGCTATTGACTCTGTCAACCTAACACATACTACGTACATATAATATTGGCACGGTAATTGTTATAGCTTGTAAAAAACCTAGTTGACGGTTATTCTGAGCAGTTTCGTTATATAGGTCAAGCGTATAACAAAAACGAAACAATGTTAATTATGTCAAAAGGAAAAAATCAACACGTTGTCGAGCATCCAGATGGATGGGCAGTTAAGGGTGGTGGAAATAGTAAAGCTACCAAAGTGACAAAAACTCAGAAAGATGCAATTCAAATTGCACAGGATATAGCTAGAAATCAAAAGTCTGATACCAAAATCCATGGTAGAGATGGTAAAATTCGAGCAGGTAATAGTTATGGGAATGACCCTCATCCACCCAAAGACAAGAAGTAATCGCAAATATGAGCAAAGTATTCAAAATACTGAGTATTGATGGTGGAGGGATTCGGGGAATCTACCCTGCACATATTCTCAAATGTATCGAAGAAAAATTACAAATTAATCTTAACGATACCTTTGACATGATTACTGGTACTAGTACAGGTTCAATAATTGCTGCTGGAATTGCTGCTAATACTTCTACTAATGACATCCAGAATTTATATAGGCTACATGGATCAAAGATTTTTCAGAAGAAAGATTTTTTCTGGCCCCACAAAAAATCTAAAAGTTTGATACAACCCATGTTTGATAGTATCTATGATACTCAGCACTTGGAATCTGTGCTTCTTGATGTATTTCAGGACACACGGCTTGAAGATATCAACAAACCTCTTATCCTACCCGCCACTGATATCGGTAATGGATGCGTTCATGTTTTTAAGTCAGCATACTCAAAGGATTTTACTCGAGACAATAAAGTTCTAGTTAAAGACGCAGTCCTAGCATCATGCTCAGCTCCAAGCTATTTCAATCCTCACAAGGTAAATGAATATCTACTTGCTGATGGGGGATTATGGGCAAATAATCCTTCACTGGTAGCAGTTATAGATGCAAATAAACGACTTGAAGTAAGTTTTAATGATATCAGAGTTTTATCTATCGGCACCGGACATTCCAAAACTATCTATGATGTTAACAACAAACAGAAATGGGGGTTGTTAAACGGTTGGAGGAATAAAGACTTTATAAGCTTCATCCTTTCTCTTCAAAGTCAAAGCGCGCATAATTATTTAAAACTAATGCTACCAGAAAAGCATATCAAGAGAATTGATTTCGAGACTGACTTCCAATTGCCTCTGGACGATGTGTCAATTATGGACGAACTCATAACAAAAGCAGATTTGAAATTTACACATGAATCTGCGTCAATCTTAGAATTTTTAAACTCAGGAAAAAGCCAATGATTACAAATGAAAATAAACGAACCATACTTAAAGAGCTAATCGAAGAACTGGATCTTCCAGAATCAGCATATGAAAATGCTCAAAAAAGATATGAAGATCTTGGTAATTGGTTTGACCGAGATGAATCATTAGTTGCAGAAAATAATCCTCACATATTTTCCCAAGGTTCATTTCGGTTAGGAACAGCAATTCGCCCACTTGATAATACCGAAGAATATGATCTTGATTTAGCTTGCAAGCTAAGAGTAGGTATCACAAAAAGAACTCATACCCAGAAAGATCTTAAGGAGTTAATTCAAAAAGAACTGGAGGCATACAGGAAAGCTCGTGGAATCCATAATGAACTAGAAGAAAAGCACCGCTGTTGGAGATTAGAATATAAAGATGACCTTAGTTTTCACATGGATATTGTACCCTGCATTCCAGAAGATGAAAATAAAAGAAACCTAATATTCGATTCTCTTCAAAATAAGGGCATGAGTGAACAACTGGCTAATGTTACTTCCCAAACAACAGTATCTATTACAGATGATCGGCATCACGATTATCCAATAATTAGTAACGACTGGAAAATTAGTAACCCTGAAGGTTATTCCGAATGGTTTGAATCGAGAATGGTTACACAGCAACCTAGAGTTTTTATGGAAAAAGCACAGGTAGATAGAGTTCCATTATTTAAAAGGAAAAGCTCTCTTCAAAGGGTAATACAACTTTTGAAGCGACATAGAGATAGTTGGAGTAAGGACAATCCTGATTCTAAACCAATTTCTATTATCATTACAACATTAGCAGCAAAAGCATACAATGGCGAAATTAATATTGATGAAGCACTTCAAAATATTCTCAATAAAATGGATAGCTTCGTCAACCCTGCAAAACCACGCATTCCTAACCCAATTGACCCAGATGAGGATTTTGCAGACCGCTGGTATAGGGAAGATTGTAAGCACCTCATGTTAGAGGAAACTTTCAATTCTTGGCTTATGCAAGCTAAGATCGATTTTGCACATATGACATCAACAACTGATACAAAATTTCTAGTGGAACATGGTAAAAATAAGTTCTCTCTCAACATGAATGAATCAAAACTACGTAAGAGTCTTGGTTTATCAGCTGTAGCCTCTAATATTGTTTCACCTAAATCTCATTCAATAAATAAAAAGGATACACCCAATCCTTGGAAATCGTAAAATGAGGCCAGATACAGTTAAAGGGTTGCACCAGTTTTTATTCGATTATCCTGGAATGTCTACCGCTCCTCCAACAATTAGAGGATTTAAATTATGTGGTAAATTCAGTTTTAAAGCGAGTATACTTGGAGAAAATGAGATACAGGATGAATACGAGCTTGAAATAATTATTCCAAGTGAGTTCCCAAAAGCTATTCCTTTAGTTAAAGAAACAGTTGGTAAAATCCCTACCAAGGCCGAATTTCATGTAAATTCAGATAGAACACTTTGTCTTGGGTCGCCACTAAGACTTATTCAAAAAATGTATACAGATCAAAGTCTAACTGGCTTCACAAACAGGTGCCTCATACCTTATCTCTATGCAGTTTCTTATAAAAGGAAAAACGGTGGGGACTTTATCTTAGGAGAACTGGCTCATGGGGTTCAAGGAATTATAGATGATTACTCTGAGCTTCTTGGATTAGAAAAACAGCAACAGATTAAACAAGCTATAACTTTATTAGGAATGAAAAAAAGAATCGCTAATAAAAAACCTTGTCCATGTGGTTGTGGTCTTAGACTTGGAGCGTGTCCTTTTCATCTTAAGTTGAATGATTTTCGGAAAATGGCCTCACGATCTTGGTTTCGATCTAATCATTAGTTTCAGAATCATTCTCAAAATTCTGAATCAAGTTCAGGATGACAACTTTTGGATTCTGAATTTGATATAAACCATCCATCCTGTACATTCTTCGAAATAAAATTTCGATGGAAAAAAATATCCCTAAGGGATTAGTCTTCTCGACTGCATCCCCAAAAAGAAAAAAAAGAGCGTTAACTCTGGTTGCGGTTTTGTTCGTGTTACAGATTTGTCTGATCTGGCCAGTATATCCAATATTCTCTTCGCCTACCCCTCAAATCCTTGGATTTCCACTTTCTTTTGTGTGGGTGATATTTATCCTGCTTTGTTCTTTTACCTCCTTGCTGATTTTCTTCCGAAAAGATACTTTGGAGGATTCCTGATTTGGAAAGCTGGATCATTATTCTCGGAATATGTGGAATCTATCTGCTCATTACATTAGTAATGGGAATTGTGCCCGGCCTTAAAGTAAGTCACAGTACCACCGGCTATGTGGCTGGTGACCGCTCCATGAATGTGTTGATTCTTTATTTTGTGTTGGGAGCATCTATTTTTTCCTCTTTCGCTTTTCTGGGAGGTCCCGGTTGGGCTTATTCCCGTGGAGCAGCAGCTTTGTACATCATTGCGTATGGTGCAATGGGAATGGTTCCCTTCTACTTTTTTGGTCCCAAAGCCAGGGCGCTCGGAGAAAAGTATGGTTTTGTTACACAAGCTGAATTACTGGAAGACCGGTATAACTCTAAACTGCTATCCGGGCTCCTCGCCATTCTTACGGTAGTGGTTCTTATTCCTTACCTCACTCTTCAGATGAAAGGGGCTGGATTGGTCCTGAATACAATTAGCGAGGGAGCTATTCCAACCTGGATGGGCGCCGGTATTGCGTACTTTGTAGTACTAATCTACGTGTTTTATAGCGGTGTTATGGGCGTTGGATGGACCAACACCTTTCAGGGAATTTTTATGTTGGTGATTGCCTGGTTTCTAGGGATTTATCTTCCCGAGAAAATGTATGGGGGAATCGGTCCTATGTTCGAGCAGCTCATTAATTCGGAGTTTAAACAAGCGCTTACTGCACCAGGACTCACTTCCGGCGGCGAAGCCTGGGATTGGTGGGGGTTCAGTTCTGCCGTAATCGTTTCAGCCATCGGTTTCTCGATGTGGCCGCATTTTTTTATGAAAGCATTTGCCGCGAAGAGTGATCGAACGATCAAACTCACTGTGGTCCTTTATCCAACCTTTCAGGTATTCCTGATTCCGATTTTAATCATAGGATTTTCGGCGGTTCTGGCTTTTCCCGGAGTTACTCCTGCTGATTCTATTTTGCCTCACGTGCTACTTCAAATGGATCTACCGGTTGTATTAATTGGACTGGTTTGCGCCGGAACACTTGCCGCTTCGATGAGCTCCGGAGATGCGATTGTGCATGCAGCTGCATCAGTTGGAGTCCGGGATGGCTTGACAAAAATCCCGGCTGTTAATCAATGGCTGAAATCGGGAGATCATGAACGACTCTTGATTCGCATTGCGGTAGTGGTTATAAGTTTAATCGCTTATTACTTCGCGGTGTTTTCTGAAACGGATATTGTCTCTCTCCTTCTCGGAGCTTATGGAGGAATCGCTCAGATGTTTCCTCTAGTATTTGCAATGTTTTATTGGCCTAGAGCCACAGGAAAAGGGGCTTTAGCGGGATTGATTGGTGGTATTTTAGTCACCCTTCTCTTCCTCTATAACCCGGAATTCAAGCCTGTGCCTATGCATGAAGGTATTTATGGGTTGATAGTGAATGTAGTTCTACTAGTTGGGGTGAGTTTGAAGACGAAGGCTGAGGATTTAGAAAGAATTAAGAGGTATATCAACATCTAATTATATGATTAAATATAAAGATCAAATACTACTGAATGATTCTCCGGTTTTCACAAAAATAAGTATTGAAAATCCACTGAAAGAATCCCTTAATCTACCTTCAGACGCTTGTTACCTTTACATAGAGGATGGTGATGGTCATACTCTGGTTCCCCAAAAAAATATTATTGCATCACCAGGTACAGTTATCCTCTCAACGTGCGGACTCACTGCCGGAAGGATGATTTCAACTCATCCTAAAGGAAGTATAGACACTATTATTGTCCATTTTAATCAGCACTTGCTTGATCTTGTTTTCGATGGGGATAAACCTGAACTCTGGCAGGAGCTGTCAACTCCAGTCACTGAGTATTTGGTTCAGGAAGCGGCTGATCAGTTAATTATCAATTATTTTGATGGTATTACCAATCTTTTCAAAAGCAAAGAAGCCGTTACAGATAATATTTTGAAGCTAAAACTTAAAGAGATCATACTGCTCCTTCTACAATCCCGGAATTCAGAATCTGTTCTTCAAATAGTCAGAAGTCTGTTTTCAGAGCGTGTTTTCTCTTTTAAAGAATTGATAGATGCCTATCTCTTCACCCCTGCAAGTATAGAACAGCTTGCTATGATTACAAACTGTAGCCTCTCTACTTTTAAGCGTCGATTTTTTGAAGTATATAAATCTTCTCCTGGAAAATTCATACTACTGAAACGCCTTGAAAAGGTAGAAGAATTGTTACGCATTTCTGATGATTCAATTGCCCAAATTGGATATGAATGTGGTTTTGAGTCTCCTGAACATCTCTCAAGGGCTTTTAAAGATAAGTTTGGTCAATCTCCCTCTATGTATAGAATGAGCTTCTCAGTCAATTAGTTGAACCTTCTGGTTAGGTTTTAAAAACCTGAGGATTCTAATTTTTAAATGAACTTTAATAATTGGAATGAAATGGAAAAAATAGATACCAGATTAAAACTATCAATGCTTTGGCTATTTATCTTACTGAATATAATTTTCAGAGATATACATCAAATGACCATGAAATCTCATCTTGAGATGCTACTTACCGGTGTATATAATGGGACTGAAATTACGGATGGAATAATGCTTTTTGGGGCTTTTTTGGTTGAAATCCCAATTTCTTTAGTTCTTTTTTCTCACTGCATACCGCGAAAGTTAAATCGCTATGTCCAGGTGATTGCCTGTGTTTTATTTTCAAGTAGCTTTTTCTTTTCACCACCTACCGATATGGATGATATTTTCTTTTTAGTGGTAGAGCTAATGGCAATTATTGCTATTCTCAGAACCAGTTTAACATGGGTTGATAAAACGGGGTAGTGGCTTTATTCTGTAAAATCGACTCAAGATAAATCCCGTGGCTATTATAACCTCGTTCCGTAGCTCTGCTGCGGAACGCTACATGGAAGCTTCAGCTTCATTTTCAAGGTTAATCCCCCAATCCTTCGGCTTATTTCCTCTCCTTCACGATTTAAACCTCGGATTTTCTTTTTTCAACCTTTTCACCCCGAGACAAATCCCGGGGCTAAGCGTATTTGATCCTTTCAGGATCGTTAATAAAGATTCTTAGGAAATCGGCATTAGAATTATTGACGGAAATAGTGACCAGATGATTGAAACGAATCCGAAGGATGAATAATTCCACACAGGCTCAAGTGTCTAAAATTCCCGAAAAGAATGTAGATCTTTGGAATTATTCAGCGAAAGCATCGTGAACCCGTCAAGAATTCAACAGCCTTGATCTTTTTGTTACTTTTACATCAAGGTAAAAGTACAGAGGTAAACTACCGGGTTATGCACCTTTTGAGCGACCAAAAGGTGCGCAAAAGTCGCCAGAAATAATGCAGATCTCGTTTTCACGAAGCGCTGTTCACTGGAAAGATCACGATCCTTACTCCCTCTTAGTTCTGGGCTTGCCCATTTTTTCTGGACTTAGTTAAGGGGACCTTAAATAGTCCGGCATTAGAAATGAGAAGGGTGGATAGCTGCGGCAGATCATCGGAATCAAAATAGCACACCGGATGATACACATTCACAGCCTCTTGAGATCATGGACCATTGCTATTTTGAAGATCATCAGGCAAGCGAGCCCTGAGCATTTCGCAGCCGGGAGCTTTTGCTACTTTTGTCGGCACAAAAGTAGAAGAGGTAGATCAAAACCTGAAAACCCAATCATAAGATCCTGAAACAAGCATATGCTGAACTATATTCAGGATGACAGAGAATGGGTTTATAAGGTCATAGAAAAAATGAGTTAATAAACCGTATAAAGCATCGTCACTATTACTCCTTTCCCTTCATCCAATGGTATAGACAGCAACTCTTTTTCTTCTTTAACCTCGAAATTGAAAGGCGGTTCTAGCAGATCGATTCCACTTTGTTTTTTTAGCCTGATTCCCTGTCCCGAAATAATATCTTTATTTGAGGTGAACTCTCCTTCAGGAAGATGCTCGGTCAGAATCACATATTTATAGCCTCCAAGCTTCTCTATAATACTCTTAACTTCTTTATTAGATAAATGCTGAAGTACATTTCTAAGAATAGCACAATCTCCCTCTGGCAATTTATCTTCAGCAATATCGAGGGACAGGAATTCTACATCTGCATTTTTGAATTTTTCTCTATTTCGCCGAATAAGATTCTCTGCAATATCAACAGCGATGTACCTACCCGAATATTTGACCAGCTCTTTTCCTATGTTAAAATCCCCGCAGCCTAGATCACATACGGTTAGCGATTCTTTAAAAGAGGATAAAAATGAAGAAACAACTTCTAAATAGGGAGTCACCAGCTCCGGCAGGTGTGAACCAAATCCGGAATAGAATGTATTGGCTTCACCTCCCCATAGATTCTTTTCATAAATCTGTTCCATCGCCGCTTTTGTGGGCCAGGTTTTTTTAAGGTTTTTGATTCTTTCTTTTTTCATAAAACAATCGCTGAATCTTAGAGATAACCTACATTTACCTCTTTCTGATAAGCGAACTAAATAATCAACATCAAAATTGGAGCCATATACTACTTTTGTGCAGATCCTTCTCCGTCAGCCGACGGATCAGGATGACCTTTGAAAAGAACTCTTAAATCGTTCATCTATATTCGACATTCCTTAGCTTCTTTCATCATCCACCGGATTTTCGCCATATTTGGCAGGTACCCAATTCATACTTTCGATAGGTGGTCGTTTGTAACCCGTGTGCTTGCTGATTTTTGGAAACTCAATGGGATCCGGAGTTAAATCTTCGTACTTAATTTGCTCGAGTAAGTGGCTGATACAATTTAACCGCGCATGTTTTTTGATATCGGCATTTACTACATACCAGGGAGATGTTTCTGTATCGGTGTGTCGAAACATCTCATCTTTAGCTTTGGAATAATCTACCCAGCGGGTACGTGACTCAATATCCATCGGACTTAATTTCCAGCGTTTCATGGGGTCTTCATTCCTGGCTAAAAATCGTTTCTTCTGTTCTTTATCAGAAATCGAAAACCAGTATTTAATAAGAATAACCCCGGACCGCTGGATCATTTCTTCAAACTGAGGGCAAGTTCTTAAAAACTCCTTGTATTCCTCATTCGTACAAAAGCCCATCACTTTTTCTACCCCAGCCCTGTTGTACCAGCTGCGATCAAACAATACCATTTCCCCTGAAGCAGGTAATTGCTCTACATAACGCTGAAAATACCATTGATTCCGTTCTTTATCCGTTGGTTTAGGCAATGCAACTATTCTTACAGTCCTTGGATTTAAAGGCTCTATGATTCTTTTGATCACACCGCCTTTTCCGGCAGCATCACGTCCTTCAAAAACCACACAGACTTTAAGTCCTTTTTCTTTAATCCAGTATTGAAGCTTTAATAGTTCTGCCTGAAGTTTTGCCAACTCTTCCTCATACACTTCAGATTTTAATTTGCCGTTTTCGAAATAATTTGGGTCGTTCATAATATTTTTTATTTGAAAGAAGGAACTTTGAAAAGGTATGAAAAGCAAGAGAAGAAACTTAAACTATCTAAGCAGCTCATAAGTCGGTATCTTTCCACTTATGAAAAAGAGAACTACCCGGACTAAGCCTGACATCCCTATTATTTATGAAGACAATCACTTATTGGTGATTGATAAACCCGCAGGAGTTCTGTCTCAGGAAGATCATACCAGTGATCCTGATGTTTTGAGACTTTGTAAACAATACATCAAGAAAAAATATAAGAAACCCGGAGATGTTTGGCTCGGATTGGTCCACCGTTTGGATCGACCTGTTTCCGGACTGATGGTGTTGGCGAAAACCTCGAAAGCTGCTTCCCGATTATCTGAGGAAATTCGTAAAAATAAAATGGACAAAACCTACTGGGCGCTGGTAAATGGCATGACTCCTATGGAGGCCGACCTCAAACATTTCCTGGAAAAAGACAGAAGATCTAATTCTGTCAGAGCTTATAACTCGAAGAAAGGAAAAGCTAAAGAAGCACGCCTCAGTTTCAAGACTGTTAAGCAAAGTAGGGATTATAGTATTGTAGAAGTCGATCTTGAAACGGGTCGACCGCACCAAATCAGAGTTCAGTTGGAGAAAATTGGTCATCCGATTTTCGGGGATTATAAATACGCAGAAGAAAACACCGTTCCCGGGAAAAATATGGCTCTAAGGGCTATGAAGCTGAGTTTTAAACATCCAACACTCGACAAAATCATGAAATTCGAGGTAAAACCTCCTAAACAGCAACCCTGGGATTTGTTTGATTATTGAGAGTAGGTGCGAGGTTTGAGTAATGAGATTTGAGTTTATTGCTTCCTTTGTCATTTCGAGTGAAACGAGAAATCTAGCGGATCTTGTTACTTCACCAAATTCTTTAGATATCTCACACCCGTTCGATATGACAGAAAAATTTATCTTGAATCGCTATGCCTAAAATTTCCCATACGGCTGCTTACATCGTTGTGAAGTTTTATGGGCTTACCAAATTCACTGAGCTCGCAAAAAAGTTCGACCCTTTTATACTTGATTTCTATAAGAGTATGGTCGGTTTTCTTCCCAGTCATTTGAGTTGGTATCAAAACTCACTGAATTCTCCCCTGCTTCGAAAATTCTTTATCTGGTCTGAGGAGCTCCTTTTACCCGGAGATTTGATGCATATCATTTGCAGGAAATACTATATGACTAGACTTGTAAATGAAGCTATTGAAAATGGGATCGAACAGGTTGTTAGTATGGGTGCCGGGTTTGATCACCTTGGAGCGTATACTTCCTCAAAAGAAATTCCTTCTTTTGAATTAGATATGGAATTTATGATCAACGAAAAGAAGAAATTCATTGATTCGAAAGGATATCAAAACGACTATCTCCATTTCAAATCGGTAGATTTTGTAAAGAAATCACTTGCTCAAAGTCTTAGCGAAATTGAAGTATTTGATCCATCAAAAAAAACACTTTTTATAGGAGAAGGCTTTTTTGATTATCTCCCGCTGGATACAAGTAAAGAAATTCTGAAAGACATAAAATTACTGAACAGTGATAATCAACTACTTACCACCTTCTTTTCTTTAGATGAACTCAACTGGTTCCACCGTTTTTCTTTTACAAGCGGAGTGAGTTTAGTGGGTGAATCTTTGAAACTCCCATTAAATAGAAGTGAATTTATCGAACTACTCAATCAAAATGGGTTTTCAGTATCAAAGGAAATCAGTTATTCAGAAATGAAAAGTGATCTGGTTGAATCGATAGGAATGAATTTGCCAGTATTGAAAGGGTTTTATGTTATGAATTCGTTAGTCGTTAGTCGTTAGTCGGGTTTATTTTCCCTCACTTGTAACCTTTTTGCTTTATCAGAGTATTCCGTTTATAATTAGTTTTACAATTATGAATGAAATATCTGATTATGAAAGGAACTGATCTAGGAGCTTTAGAAGAATTAGTACTACTTGCAACTGCCTCTATATCTGATGAAGCCTACGCGGTAATCATTAAAGATGAAATTGAGATTCAATCGGGAAGGTCACTCAATATCAGTTCTATCCATACTACCCTTCATAGGCTGGAGGAAAAAGGATTCCTCAAATCTGAAATGGGTGGAGCAACTGCTGAGCGTGGCGGTCGGCGAAAACGGTACTTCAGGCCTACAAATCTCGGTTTTGATGCCTTACGGGAAGCCCGGCAATTACGGACTCATTTCTGGAATCTGATCCCTCAATTTCAAAACTAGAATCATGAAAGAAGACGCTTTAAAGAAATTTGGATTCCGGCTTCTCAACTATACCTGTCCTGATTTTCTCTATGAAGAAGTAAGCGGAGATCTGGAAGAAATGTATCAAAAGAGATTTGAGTCTGAAGGAAAAACCAGAGCTAGTCTGAAATTAATTTGGGAAGCAATCACCTCAGTAAGGCTTAATGCTTTATCCCGAAAATCACCCAAAAATTCTCCCCAACAAGCACAATTTGTTATGTTTAATCATTACCTGAAGGTCGCATTCCGAAACTTAAAACGTCAGGCTTCTACAAGCTTTTTAAATATTGGAGGTCTTGCCATCGGGCTGGTCTCCTTTCTTATGATTGCTTTGTTTGTTCAATACGAACTTAGCTATGATACCTGGCAGGACGACTACGAGCACATCTATCGTATCCCAATGGAAATAAGTAGTGAAGGAAATACAAGAAAGTTCAGTAATGTAGCCGGTATTGTAGCCCCTACACTTGAAGAAGATTTCCCTGCCGTAGAAAAAACATTAAGACTTTGGAAGCGCTCTACACGTCTCGTAAAAACTTCCACCAATCAAAACTTCTACGAAGAAAATGTATACAACGCTGAGGCATCTTTTTTTGAATTCTTTACAGTAGATATGATCGAAGGTGATGCTTCTTCAGCTCTTGTTAATCCAAATACGGTGGTGGTTTCATCAAAAACAGCATCCAAATACTTTGGGGATACTCCAGCAGTTGGTCAGATTTTAACCATTAATGATTCTGAATACGAAATAACCGGAGTAATGGAAGACGTTCCTGGAAATACTCATCACGACTTCAACATGCTTATTTCCTGGGCATCTTTAGGAGATTGGGGCGCTATCGATAACTGGCATTCAACCATGTTTACCACATACGTAAAATTGCTCCGGGATACTGACGTACAAGCTTTTGCAGATGGTATTGCCAGATTAGCCTACGAATATGTACCTATGGATCTTGAAGCACAAAAGCAGGATTATACATACAATCTGCAGCCCATCAACGAAATTCATTTACACTCGGATTATAGCTATGAAGCCAAACCAACGGGAAGCATAACTACTGTTTACATTTTTAGCATTATCGGCTTTATGATTCTGATTATTGCTGTTCTCAATTTTGTAAATTTGTCTACTGCAAGAGCTGAAAAACGAGCTAAGGAAGTAGGCATGAGAAAGGTAATGGGAGCAAATCGTTTTTCCTTAATCCAACAACATATGGGTGAGGCTTTACTTCTCAGTACACTTTCATCACTTATAGCCCTTATCATATTTGTAGTTACCCTTCCGTGGTACAATCAACTTGTAGGAGTTAGTTTCAGTCAATCTATTCTGCTTAGCCCACAAATAGGCCTGGGAATTATTGGACTTTCTTTATTTGTGGGTCTACTGGCAGGGTTTTATCCAGCACTGGTGCTTTCCTCATTTAACCCAATGGGAATGTTTAGAAGTGGAGGTAAATACAGTAGAGGTGTCGTACTCAGAAAAGTGATGGTGGTTGGGCAGTTTTCTATTTCGGTAGTTTTAATTATTGGTACGCTTACCGTATTCAAACAACTACAACACATGATGAACAAAGAACTCGGCTTTGAAACCGAACAAATGCTGATCATTCCTATTCGGGGAGGGTTTGAGCTTGAAGAAATGCATGACCGTGTCAAAAATGAGTTTCAGAGGCTTTCGGCTGTTGAACATGTAACCCTGTCCTCCTCCGTACCCGGACAGGGGGTTTCTAACTTTGCCATTCGTATTGATCGGGAAGAGAATGATATGACTCAATCTATGTATCATCTTTTTGTGGATTATGACTTTGATGAAACATACGGACTTGAAATAATAGCAGGTCGTGATTTTTCTGCTGATCGGGGAAGTGATCTCTACAGTACTTTTATCATCAACGAGGCAGCAGTAGAATCATTTGGCTGGTCAACACCTGAAGAGGCATTAGGAAATATTTTAGAATCCGGGGCGGGCGGTTTTACAGCTGAAATCATAGGAGTATTTAAGGACTTCAATTTTAAATCTGCTGATCAGGAAACTGAACCTTTAGTGCTAAACATCATTGATCAGTTACTTTCTACGATTACCATTCGACTTAATACTGGGGACATACCCACTGCTTTGAACCAGGTTCAGGCTTCCTGGGAAAACTTATTCCCTGATAAAGCCTTTGATTATTCATTCCTGGATGAGTCTTTCAACGCTCAATACTCCAACTTCGAACGTACTGGAAATATTCTTCTCACTTTTAGTTTCTTAGCCATATTCATTGCTTGTCTTGGTTTGTATGGACTTGCAACTTTCGCTGCTCAACAAAAAACCAAAGAGATAGGAATCCGAAAAGTCCTTGGAGCTTCTGTCTCCTCTTTAACCTTCACCGTTTCCAAAGATTTCATGTTTTTAGTGATGATTGCAATTGGGTTATCATTCCCCATTGCCTGGTGGGCAGTTGAAAACTGGCTGGAACAATTTGCATATCGTATTTCAGCGGATTATTCCCTTTTCCTGATAGCCGGAGGAATTGCTTTATTGATCACTATTTTCACTGTAAGCTGGCAATCGATCAAAAGTGCTCTTGCTGATCCCGTACAAAGTTTACGAAGTGATAGTTAAGAGATTGTTGCTCGTTATTCATTGAACCGGTATTCGAACTACTAGTCATTCTTGTAGATGTCATAGAACCTGCCTGGCTGTAGACGAGTTTTATGACTGCATTTATTCCGACCCTCAACTCCAGCAAAGTTGAATATTCATAACCCCGGGATTTATCCCGGGGTTATTTGTGTTAAATCCCTTCAGGGTTATGTAACTTCTAAAGGGATGACATACCCATGTTAGTTCTCATTTCCCGAAAACGAATCAGGCAGTTTCTTTGAAGCTTTTGCTCCCAGTTCTTTTAACATCTCAACTTGACGAACTACATTACCTGCCCCTATCGATAAACGGGATTTGGCTTCATCATAGCTCTTCTTAGTCTGTTCAATTCGTTTTCCAACTTCATCCAGGCTTTCCACAAAAAGGGCGAATTTATCATAGAGTGCCCCTCCACGTTCTGCAATCTCTAGAGCATTTTTATTCTGATATTCCTGTTTCCAAACGCTGTCTATAGTTGCAAGTGTAGCAAGTAATGTAGATGGACTCACAATCACGATATTACGATCGAAAGCTTCATAATATAGATTTGGATCAGACTGCAATGCGATTCCAAATGCAGGTTCAATTGGCACAAATAAGAGCACAAAATCCGGGCTTCGATCCCCATGAATCTGTTGGTAATTCTTCGCGCTCAATCCTTTTACATGTGCTCTTAATGATGCCACATGCTGTTTGATGGCTGCTCCGGCCTCTGTATCATCCTCACTGGATGCAAACCGTTCGTAGGCAGTAAGTGAAACCTTTGAATCAATGATCAGATACTTCTCATCGGGAAGATGAACAACCACATCGGGTTGCAGCCTGCGACCTTCTTCGGTGGTAGCACTTTGTTGAACCTCGTACTCACGGCCTTTACTTAAACCTGAACGCTCAAGAATTCTTTCGAGAATTACTTCTCCCCAATTCCCTTGTGCTTTGCTATCTCCTTTAAGAGCTTTCGTTAAGTTTTTGGCATCCTCGCTCATCTTTTGATTAAGATCTGCCATCTGTTTGATCTGCTCTTTTAATGTCGCTCGTTGACGATTTTCGTCGTCATACGTCTCCTCCACTTTCTTCTTGAATTCCTCGAGCTTCAATCCCAGAGGATTCAACAACTGATCCAGGTTCTCGCGGTTTTGTTTGGTAAATTTCTCTGCCTTTTCATCCAGGATTTTATTCGCCAAATTTTCGAATTGAACCTTCAACTGCTCCTGCATTCCGGTAAGTTCTTCTTTCTGCTCGTCCAGCTTTTGCTTCAGGTTCCGGTAATCAGCATTTAATTCAGCCAATTGCTTATCCAGGTCATTCGCCCGATCCCTCTGCTGCTCAATTTCCGCTTCTTTTTCTTTGGTGATCTGATTCAGCTTCGATTCTGCTTCTTCCGTCTGTTTTTCAAGATTAGCGTTTCGCTCTTCCAGCCTGGAGCTTTCCGATTTCGATTTGAAATGAGCTATAAAAAATCCAGCTAACCCGCCAACTAAAAGTCCTGCTATTATATATACTACTTCCACATTAATTCCCTGCTAAAATTTCTTTCATTTTTTGCTGAAGCTGTCGATTATGGAAAACCCCATTGTGTCCCTGTCCTTCTAACATGATGTATTCATCATTCCTATCCAGAAATTTGTTCAGTTTAATTGCTCGTTCTACAGGTAACCGGGTATCTTCACCGGCATAAAAAATGGTGATCGGCTCGTCAATTTCAGGTAGTGCAAGATCGGTACGAAGTGGGTATCGAACCAAAAAAGAAGGAAGAAATGGATAAGCTGCATTTTTCATATCCACCATGCTGTAATAGGGTGTCCAGATTATCAACTCCCGCGGATCATTTTCTGCAGCAACCAAGGCAGCCACTCCTGAACCCAATGAATATCCTAATACGATGATATTGTCTTCATCATACTCTTCCATCATCTCCTGATAGATCACTTTCATATCACCAACTAAATCGTCTTCATTATGAAGTTTTCCTGTACTTAGTCCGTACTCACGGTAATCGGGATAAAGCACATCATATCCGTTTTCCAAAAAAAGTTCAAATTTCTCGGGACTGGTATCAGCACTCCCTCCATTGCCGTGAAAGTAAATCACCAAACCTTTAGAAGAATCAGTTTTAGCGTAAATGGAATGGATGCGAACTCCTTCTTCAATATCAAACCAGCGCTCTTCAAAATTGAATTCATAATTAAACACATGACCTTCTTCCAGCTTGGTAGGGTTGAAAAGAATTACATTCTGAATACTGTAGAAATATATGCACACTCCCACATACAACACGGCTAGTGTTGCGAAGGTGGATACAATGGTTTTCCTCGTTTTGCTCATGGCAAATGATACTAAATTTTACTATCTGATTTTCGGGTTTGACCTAATATTTGACGTAGCGTTTCTCAATTAGATCGAACACTCCCTGCACCAATAACGCAAGTACTGCCGCTGGAATAGCTCCTTCCAAAATCAGAGAAGTATCATCCAGACGAATTCCAGTTAATATCGGCTGACCGTAACCTCCTGCTCCAATCAAAGCACCCAATGTTGCCGTGCCTACGTTTATTACCGCAGAGGTTTTAATACCCGCCAGAATTCCTGGAAGCGCTAATGGGAACTCAATCTTTTGAAGGATGACCAAGTTTGGAAGTCCCAGCGCATAAGCTGATTCCATCACGGGGCTCGGAATATTCTTTATTCCGGAATGCGTATTCCTGACAATAGGAAGCAGGCTGTAAAGAAAGAGTGCTGCCATTGCCGGAACAGCCCCAATCCCCAAAAGTGGAATCATAAATACCAGTAACGCCAGAGAGGGAATAGTTTGCAAAACGCCGACTGTCCCAATCACAAGGTTTTCAATTGAAGCGACTTTAACCGCGATTATCCCCAAGGGTATTGCCACAACAATTGCCAAACCCAGTGAGATGCTTACCAGATATAAATGTCCGAGTGTGTTTTTCCAAAGCCTGTCCCAGATTGTTATTTCAGCAATCTCAGTTTTCAATCCAAACTCTTGTTGGAGGAATTCAGCAGCCACAATTTCGTCGCTAACTCCTTCCAATTTTACTGCTGCATTCATTGCTACCATCTCTGATTCTGAGATTTTTCCTGATAAGGAAGCGATCAAAAAACCGCCCTCTAACTTTTTAGCTAAATCTGTTCTGTACACATATACAGCCTGATAGTCCGGGAAAAAGGATCGATCGTCTTCCAGCACTTTCAGATTATAATATTCGATCTCAGCATCGGTGGAATACAAATCTATTACATCGATATTCTCAGCTTCCAGTCCCCGATAGGCTAAATCGTGATCAAGTCCCGTGATGCTTCGGTGAGGTAATTGGTAGGCTGCTTTTAGACCAATCCAGCCATCAGCCCGATCCAGAAATTCGTTACTGAACCCTAGTTTCAATTCCCGATGCTTAGCGAAATCGCTGATCGAATTAATATTTAACTCCTCAGCTTTACTTTGAAGAATTCCGAGTGCATAAGTATTATTGAATCCCAAGGGTCTGGTAATACGAACTCCGAATTCTTTAAGCTTCTCATTCAATTCCTGCCAGCTATCAATTTCATCCGATCGCAGGATTTCCTGAATCAGCGTTCCGGTATAATCCGGATAGATGTCTATTTCTCCTTCAAGCAGGGCATTCCAAAGAATCCTTGTGCCTCCCAATTGTTCAAAATATTCTACTTCTATACCCTCACTTTCAAGTAGTTGAACGGCTATTTCTCCAAGAATAACAGATTCAGTAAAAAGTTTACTCCCTACTTTGACCGGTTCCTGGGCGTTTGAAGGGTAAACATTGATCATCAGAAATAAATAAACTCCGAAAACCCGACCTCCCCTGATCTGTTTCCAAATTTTCTGAACTTTCCAGATCCTCCCCTCCTTATCATGGAGAGGATTGAGCAGAGGTTCTATTTGCTTAGCGATTTTTTTCATGGAGCATTCTCCAACGGATTTCGTTGAGCCTGAATAAACCGGGTTACAAACTCATTAGCAGGATTTTCACTTAGGTTTTGAATTGTTCCCTGCTGTACTATTTCCCCCTCATTCATCAGTACAATTCGATCTCCAAGAAAGGCTGCTTCACCTAAATCGTGCGTAACTAAAAGAACTGTTTTATTCAGGTTCTTGAATATCTCTTTTAAATCGTTTTGAAGTTCATACCGTACCAGAGGATCAATAGAACCAAGGGGTTCATCCAACAGCAAGATTTCCGGGTCGAGCATCAATGCCCTGATCAGGCTTATCCGTTGTTGCTGCCCACCTGATAGTTGTTTAGGGAACCGGTCGAGCATACCCGAATCGATCTTTGTAAGTGATGTAAGCTCGGTAATTCTGTGTTCAATTTTATCCTGATCCCATTTCAGGTACTCCGCGGCAAGCTTACAATTCTCCCTACCTGTAAGATGAGGAAATAAGCCTCCTTTTTGAATTACATAGCCAATCTTTCTTCGAATTGATAAGGTGTTATCGGCCGAAAGAGTATTACCCGAAATCTCTATCCTCCCTTGTTCAGCTTCAATCAAACCCATTATAATTCTTATCAAAGTAGATTTCCCGCATCCGCTCGGCCCGATTAAAGAGAGTGTAGCTCCCTTCTCAATTTCAATCGAAACTTCGTTTAAAACTCTTTTGCCGGAGTATGATTTGGAGATATGTTGAAGGGAAATCACAGCAGAAAGTAATGGAAAGGATTCAGGATTTAAAGCAACAAAAAAGACCGCCTTTATCTTGGCAGTCTTCGAATTTTTAAATTTAAAAGCTAAGCTTAAAAAGGAATGTCTTTGGCAGAGATGGCCTCTGTTGCTATGAAAGAGAAATTGTTACAGATAAATAGCTAGAGGTCGATATTATCTTCTTTTTTCTTCTTATCACGAAGTTTTTTGATAGCATACGCGCCACCTGCTGCAGCTAGTAATCCAAGACCACCATCAATTGGAGCCTGTGAAGGAGAAGCGGGTAAAGGGGGTTGCGCCATCGCCATCTCTGTAATGAGTAACCCTAATGCTGTAAGTGTAAATAAAATTCGTGCTTTCATAATTTAGTAGTTTTGAGTTATGAGGAGTGAGTTTTGAGGAGAGCTTTTAGCTCATTCCTCAACCCTCAAGACTCATTGCTATTTGATTAGGGTCATTTTTCTAGTCAATGTTTGCCCATTGGCTTCCAGACGGTAGTAATACATTCCACTGGCAACGCCAGATGCATTCCAGGTTACGTTATAACTTCCCGCTGATTTCGTCTCGTTAACTAATTCAACCACTTTTTGTCCCATTAAATTATAGACCAAAATCTGAACATTACCGGAGTTTTGGATGCTATAATTTATAGTTGTACTAGGATTAAACGGATTGGGATAATTCTGTTCAAGATTAAATTTCGCAGGCTCCTCCCCTGTTTCATTACCAACGGAAGTATGGTTCGGAGTAATCGTGATTCCAAAACGAGCACCTGTAGATTTTGACTTTTGCGCGATCGCAGCCGGACCTATTAATATCGAAAGTGGAGTTACCTTTTCAGCAACTGGAGCAGAGGCTTCGAACACATATTTATTTTCTAAATGCATATCTACATTAGCCCCGGTTTCGTAATCATGGAAAGTCATTTTCCAGTCAGATGGAATTGTTTCTAAGCCTTTCCAATCCAGAGTGAACTCACCACTTACACCTACAAGCTGCTCTTCCAGATTGAGCTTAACTTCTTCAGTAAGATTATATGGAAGTGACTCAACGGACTTCAGCCTGTCATTGGATTTGAATGCCATAGTAGCGTATTCCGGAATAAGTGGCGTTAGCTTAGAGGCGTCAGCTCTATCCATTTCAAATGTAGCGTCATTCCTGAATGAAAGCCTTAGTGCCTTATCAAAAGAATTATCAGATTCTAAAGAGAAGGAGATGTCTCCCTTATTTGCGGCTTGCTTTGAGAAGTGAAAATCAGTTATTGCTGCAAACGTTTTCCCTGAAGTTGGAAAACTAACTGCTGTTGTTTCACTACCATCATTCAAAACTTCAATCCAAAACCCTTGCCAGGAACTTACTACTGAAGGAGTAGTTCGGTCGACCGCTTCATAAGAGCCCGCTGAATTATCCCAGAAATGAACATTATTTTGAATTCCATCTCCATCATCTGCTGTAATTGAATTTAAACTATAATTTGAAGCAAAAGGATTGCCCATTAATGTATAATACGAACCATCAGTAGCTGTAGAGCTTAGAGAGACTGAATTAACATCAGATGAAGGTTCTGAACCGGAAACATCAAGAGTTACAGGCAAATGTAAACTGCTGTTATCATCATTATTATAGAAATATAGAGCGAGACCATACCCTTCTGGATATTGTGTAGTAATGGTTGCTGGCTCCTCCCATGCTCCTGAATCATCATAGTAAAATATATTTGCCGCTGCTGAAGCATCATCCCCGCCAGTGATCCCTTGAATCGGTGTATCATCTGAGATTTCGGTGATATCATAGTTTTCCATTGGGACAGAAAGAAGTCTCCAGCCTGTGGTTCCTTCAACTACAATATCAGTGGTAAATACACTGCCATCTACTTTGGTACCAGGTGAAATTGAACCTACAGAGCTTGTTGCGCTATTGTGATTAGTATCAAAATCACCAGTCCCGTCAGGATCTCTCGTTCTCGATTGATTGTTTGGATTACTAGACCAAGAAACCGAATTAATTATGTTATCATCCGAATCTCTTAAAGTTACTGTATCTCCACTATTATTGAGGTTCGTACTATTATCTGCAGCAATCACTACAGACCCCCCAAAGCTCCCGCTTGGCGTGGCATCGTTATCAAAGATTACCATAGCACTTTTTGCCTTTAAAATGGTTCCAGACGCAAAAGTATGGATGGTCCCTCCCACCTCGGTTAGATCCCAATTAGAAATATCAATATTTATGGATTCATTATTTACAATTTCTACGAATTCATCATGTAATGTCTCTTCGCTATCACCATCTCCATCTGCATCATCAAATGGATCCATATTTACTTCATTAATCACAACATTTGGTGTATCATCATCCGTGATGTTTAAAGTATATGTTGAATCTCCTCCGGGATTGAAAACTGTAGCTCCACTAGTTGAAAGGTTGGACAATTCGAAGAATCCAAATTCAGCACCTTCGTAATCAGTATCACTGGTAATGGTAAAAGAAGCATTTTTTGTTTCATCGCCAGAAGCAGCTGTTGAGAAAGAAAGCGATACCGTGTTTACGTTTGAAAAATCGCTGGGTTCAGTCGAACTTTTTCCTTCGTTGTAAGTCACATCAACGTCTACGGAATTACCATCTGCATCTTCCAAAATAACACCAATATTCACTGTTCCGGCTGTTTCATCTGAAGTAGCAGAACTTGCTGCAAAACGAATAGTTGGTGTCTCAGTCAAGTCTGTATTACCAGCAGAGCCTGGTGAACCGTTGTCACCATCCCCATATGTAGCTGTTGCATTACTATAATTTGAAGATTCTGCTTCTCCGGAACTATTAACATCACTTAAGGCATCAAGTTCTTCCGCAATACCAGAAGCACCAAAAGAACCTGAAGTCCAGCTAACACGTGCAATTTGAGTACCCGAAGCAGTTGTTAAAACAATTTCATCTCCACCATTCGTTAGTGAAAACCCAGTGTATTCATAGTCTGCAGTAAAGTCACCGTTCGTTCCAGCATCGTCATTTATTGCCAGAACTAAAAAGCTTTCAGGCGCAATAACTAACGAACCTGTTATAGTGTGAGAATCTGAATCATCATCTTTCAGAATAAACCCCTCCAGATCAAAAGAAACTGATCTTTTATTAAAGAGTTCAATATACTCTCCACTTCCATCTGCAACTGCTGCAGGATTCGCCATAAACTCTGTAATGATAATATCCCCCGGTGCCGGAGTTTGAGCTTTTATGAACCCCATGAATAACAAACACGCCCCAATTGATAGTAGTAGTCTTTTCATACTCATCCGTTATTAAAATTTGGTAAGAGAATCGAACCACTTAACACATAAGAAAGTATCGTTTACCCTTTCTAAGAAGAAAGATGTATTAGCTTATAAAATCAATTAAAATCAGGTTTCTTACTAATTTCTTAATGATAAGAAAAGAAGCCTTCTCCGGTTTTGTTACCCAACTTTCTTGCATCTACCATTTTAATCAATAGCGGACATGGACGGTATTTCGGATCTTTGAAGCCTTCATAAAGTACATTCAGAATATCCAGGCACACATCAAGACCAATGAAGTCAGCAAGGCGAAGCGGTCCCATTGGATGTGCCATTCCAAGCTTCATCACCTCATCCACATGTTCCGGAGTTGCAACTCCTTCATATACCGCGAAGATGGCTTCATTAATCATAGGCATGAGTACACGATTACTCACAAAGCCGGGCATGTCGTTTACCGGAACAGGCACTTTTGCCAGTAACTTTGAAGTTTCTTCTACCACTTGATAGGTTTCTTCGGAGGTATCCAGCCCTTTTACAATTTCAACCAGTTTCATTACCGGTACCGGGTTAAAGAAATGCATCCCGATAAATTTGTCAGAGCGATTGGTCAGCCCTGCTAACTTGGTTATAGAGATTGATGAGGTGTTACTTGCAAAAATTGTATGATCAGCAGCAGCTTCATCCACTGCCTTCCAGACCGAAGTTTTGATCTCTAAATTTTCCGGAACTGCCTCAATAACTAAGTCTACTCCTTTAACTCCCTTTTTAATATCCAGAAATACAGAAATGCTTCCTAATGTGGCCACTTTCGCTTCTGAATCGATCTTCTCTTTAGCGACCATTCGATCCAGATTCTTTTCGATGGTTGCCATCGCCCGGTCTGCAAACTCCTGTTTAGTTTCGATTAGGTTTACAGGAATTCGGTTCATTGCAAAAACATGTGCAATTCCATTTCCCATTGTTCCGCCACCGATTACGGCTACACTTTTAATCTCCATTCTAATTCCTGATGATTTCTTTTAATTTTTATTTGAGCTAAAGATACCTGTTTTTGGAAGCGCTTTTCAAATTAAAGGCATCAAGTTTTTCAGATATATCAGGAACAAAGATACATCCTTTTCTTTGTGCCTTTGTATCTTTGTTCCTATTCTAACTAAAGCATTTTAATTCTTCTCAAAAGAGTATGAATACATTCCTAAAACTTCTACTTTTCTTCTTTATAATGGCACTTGGTTTTGCCGGACTCGCTTTTTACTGGACTTTTTACAAGCCTCTGCCCAACTATGAAGCAAAACATGAACTTCCCGGGCTTCAGCAAGAAGTAGATATCCACTGGGATGAGTTTGGTGTTCCACATATTTATGCAACCAATGAACAGGATTTATACTATGCGTTCGGGTATGTGCACGCTCAGGATCGCCTCTGGCAGATGACGCTCAGCCAGATCGCAGCTGAAGGACGTTTTGCCGAGTTTTTTGGAGAGGAACTCCTCCCATTTGATGAGTATCAGCGTACTCTTGGTTTTTGGCGAATGGCAGAACGACTCGAACGCGAGGTTTTGAACGATCAGGAAAAGGCGATTTTGCAATCCTACTCAGATGGAGTAAATGCCTACATCGAGAAAAACAGCAATCGTCTTCCAGTTCAGTTTGCACTTACGGGAATTGAACCTATTGAATGGAATCCAACCCGAACCCTTGCTATAACCCGGCTTATGGCCTGGGAACTCAATATGAGCTGGTGGAGCGAAGTAATGTATAATTACCTCAAGTCATCTCTACCCGCTGATCAATTTAAAGAATTACAACTTACCTGGGGCGATGACCTTCCTACATCTTTGGATGATGTAGAATCTATAGGGCTAACAACCACGGCATTAATGCCCATGCTCCAACAGGAGGTTGAACGAAGAAAACTCCTGGAAATAGAAGGCACTCATGTAGGAAGTAATGCCTGGGTAGTAGATGCTTCAAAAACAAATACCGGTTACCCAATGCTTGCAGGAGATCCCCATCTTGGGTTGGATATGCCCGGAAAGTGGTACGAAGTACACCTCAACTTAAATGGTAGAAATGTATCTGGTGCGACTTTGGCAGGCATCCCCGGAATCGTACTTGGTCAAAACGAGAATATGGCTTGGTCGTTCACAAGTGTTATGGCTGATGACACTGATTTCTTCCTCGAAAAGGTTGATCCTGAAGATCGTGGAAGATATGTGGTCGACTCCACCTTCGCAGGAGAGGTTGCTTTTGAATCTTTTGATAAGGTGAAAGAAATCATAAAAGTAAAAGATGGAGATGAGCAAGCCATCGAAATTCGATATACCAAACACGGACCAGTGATTTCAGATATATATCCAAATCAAGAGTTGGTTGATGGGCATGTTATCAGTATGAAATGGACCGGACATGAGCTTTCAAATGAATTCCGGACTATGTATCAAATGAATTGGGCTGAAGATTTTCAGGGCTTTAAAGATGCTCTGACACACTACGGTGTTCCCGGGATGAACTTCATGTATGGAGATACAGAAGGTAATATCGCGATGTATTCAACCGCTCAACTCCCTATCAGGACCGGTAATAAAGTGTCTTTAAGAAGAGGATGGGTTCCGGAAGATGATTGGCAGGGGTTCATTCCCAGGGAGGAAATGCCACATGTGATTAATCCTGAAAAAGGATGGATTGCAAATGCCAACAATAAGTTAGCCACAGAAAATTATCCTCATTATATCGCCACTTTTTGGGAACCACCATCAAGAATTGAACGAATAATTGAACGGCTGAATGCGAAACAGACCTTAAATCGCGAGGATTTTGCAGCCATACAAACAGATTCTTATTCTTCTTTCGCGGCTTCTATGACTCCAATTATTTTGGATGTCATTCAAAATCAAAATGTATACGACTTTTCCCTGCCGGTTTCCTACCTGGAAAACTGGGATTTCAATTATGATGAAAATTCTACTGCCGCTTCTATTTTTGATGCTTTCTTCATCAACTTTACTAAAAATACACTGAAAGATGAATTTGGCGAAAATGCCTATGAGAACTTTGTGATACATGAACTCATCCCGGTTCGAACCATGTCTGAATTGGTTCGTGATAGCAGTTCTTTTTTTGATGATGTAACTACTTCGGAAGTTGAAAACCGTGAGGATATTATCCTTAAGAGTATGCAGGATGCCATTTTCTTTTTAAGTGATTCTCTTGGAAGTGAACCCTTCGAATGGCGCTGGGAACAACTACATACCATTTCATTTAAGCCTCCATTGTTTAGTCAGGCTGCCGAAGACCCTTCCTCTCCTGCTGCATTAAAAATGATTGTTGATAATGTACTCAGTAAAGGACCTTACCCTGTAAAAGGACATGGAATGAGTATCAATAACGGGCAATACAGCTGGGACAAACCCTTCGAAATGACGCTTGGGCCTTCTGTTCGTCGTATTGTCGATTTATCTGATTTGAGCAAAACACGTTCTGTTCTCCCAACCGGACAATCCGGGAATCCCCTTTCTTCTCATTTCGGAGATCAGACTGAACTTTGGCTGAATAATCAGTACCGGACTTTTTATCAGGATAGTTCTTTCTTTGAACAAGCTGACTTAAGGAGTATGCGATTAGTACCGGTTGATTAGAGGCTGGAAGTTGGATGTTCGAGTTTGTTTTTTAAGGCTTTAGTGCACATTGTAATTTTTTTGTTACTTTGATTTAAGGTTATCTGACAAGTATGATTAAAAGTTACAAAGATTTAGAGGTGTATCGTCTTTCCTTTGAATTAGCAATGGAAATTTTTGAATTGACCAGAAACTTTCCAAAAAAAGAAGTCTATTCTTTAACATCTCAAATTGTGTGTTCTTCTAGATCGGTGAGCGCAAATATTACTGAAGGGTGAGCTAAGAGACGATATGAAAATGAGTTCAAAAGGCATTTGGTTTACTCCTTAGGGTCAGCCGCCGAAACCGAAACATGGATAAAGTTTAGTTTGGAATGTGGCTATATTTCAGATGATCAATCAAAATCACTTACAGTAAAAGTAAATACCGTTGGTAAGATGTTGACAAAATTACATCAAAACTGGAGATCTTAACCTCCAACCTCTAAATCCCAACCCATTAAAGATTTCAAATTTTATCCTATATAGATTGGTAGATTAGGTTTGTAGATGTACATTCAATTACCTTAATTCTTTCATCGGACAGACGATTGCTCTTTTATGAAAAAACTACAGATACTTGGCTTCCTCTTATTTGCTTTAATAAGTTTCTCAGGCTCTGAAAATCACGCTGAAAAATTTACTTCAGAACTTATCTCTCCCCCAAATGAATCATTCGTCGATTCTCTGGTAGTAAATGCTACACTTCGCGAAAAAATCGGGCAACTCTTTTTTGTTCCTGTTGAAGGAAGGTACCTGAATCAGGATAGCCATCGTTTTAAGGAAATCTCGGATCTCATTACTCAGGATCATATTGGTGGAATCATTTTTATGCGAGGTGACATTTACGGTCAGGCAGTGCTTACCAATAAACTTCAAAAACTAAGCCAAATTCCTCTTTGGATTACACAGGATATGGAATACGGAGCAGCCATGAGGATTTCGGGAACCACGCGATTTACCCCCGCTATGGGGGTCGCAGCTTCGGGTGATAAACATAACGCTTTTATGATGGGCAAAGTCACCGCTATCGAAGCAAAGGCGTTAGGAGTACACCAAATTTTCGCCCCTGTTTTAGATATTAGCAACAATCCTGATAACCCGGCGATTAATGTTCGGGCCTTTTCCGGAGATCCAAAAATGGTTTCGGAATATGGGCTTGCTTTCATACAGGGAGTACAAAGTGAAGGAGTTATATCAACGGCAAAACACTTTCCAGGGCATGGAGATACCGATACTGATTCCCATAACGAACTCCCTGTTTTAGCTCACGATTATAGCAGGCTAGACTCTGTTGAGTTAATCCCTTTCCGGGCAGCGATTGATGGGGGGATTTCAAGTATCATGAGCGCTCATATTTCCTTCCCTCAAATTAGTGATTATTCAGAATTGCCGGGAACGCTCGACGAGTCAATTCTTGGAAGAATCCTTAAAGACTCCCTCAATTTTGAAGGCGTGATAGTAACCGACGGTCTCGAAATGCAGGGAATCTCCTCGAAATTCTCTCCGGGAAGAGTGGTTGTCCAAGCGCTAAATGCTGGCGCTGATATTATGCTCATGAGCCCTGATATTTATACTGCCATTAATGAAGTTGTAGCTGCTGTAGAACGAGGAGAAATAACGGAAGAAAGAATAGATCAGTCCTATCAGAAAATTATTCAATGGAAAGAAGAAAACGGACTTTTCGATAAATCAAATCAGATTGACATTGCCCACCTGGATACTCGAATAAATACAAATTTCCATCAATCGGTAGCCAATAATATCGCCCGGGAATCCATCACTTTATTAAAAAATGATGGAGATATCCTACCTATTGACCCCACAGTTCACAAAAAGGTCTTGTTGGTTTCCATTTCTGATGACGATTATGGAAATACGGGCGGAAGATTTGCACGATCAATTCGTGATTATCACCCTGATGTAACCTTTGAGGTTCATGACACCCGGTCAGATGCTGAAGATGAAAGGAAAATCCTCCAAAAAGCACGTGATGCTGATTTGATCATTATCGGGTCGTATATAAGCCTCCGTTTCAGAGAGTCGATACAACTATCTCGTCAGCAATCAGCATTTCTCAAAAAGCTAACTAGAGTTGACAAACCAACTGTTTTAGTGATGTTTGGCAATCCATATCTGGTAACCGAGCTGTCTGATACCGATGCGCACATCATGGCATGGGCAAATACCACTTTGCAAATGCAAAATGCTGGTCCAGCCCTGTTTGGTGCAAGTGAGATATCCGGAAAATTACCCATTCAAATACCAGGCATGTACAATATCGGGGATGGAATTGAAATGAAGCACACCGCCCTTCGATATGGAAAACCCGAGGAAGTTGATTTAGTTTCAAAGCAGTTGTATGAAATTGATGATATCCTAAGAGATGCCGTTCGGGATTCTGTATTTCCGGGAGCAGTAGCTGCAGTAATAAAAGACGGGGTGATGGTCTATCGCAAAGAAGTTGGCTACCACGATTATGACAAGCTAAAACAGGTTAAAGATTCAGATGTGTATGATCTTGCTTCCATCACCAAAGTGGTGTCTACAACTACGGCAGTGATGAAATTGGTTGATGAAAATAAACTGGCGCTTGACGATGAAATACGGAACTTTATTCCAGAATTTGATACCGATGAAAAAAAGCACATCACTATACGGGATATGCTGCTACATCAATCAGGTCTTCCGCCTTTCCGTGTGTATGTTGATTCTCTGAAAGACCGTGCGAGCATAATCAGAGCCGTCAAAAATGAGCCCCTTACATACGAGACCGGAACCGATTATGTGTACAGCGATTTAGGGATGATCTTGCTTGCTGAAATAGTTTCTGTGGTAGCTGGTCAGAGAATTGATGGATACATGAGAAAAGAATTTTATTACCCCATGGGGATGTATAGTGCTTACTTTAACCCCAGAAACGTAAGTCGTTGGTATGTAAATCGTATCCCTCCTACTGAAATTGATACGGTATATATGAGAGACTTAGTTCAGGCCAATGTACATGATGAAAGGGCTTATTTTATGGATGGTGTAGCAGGTCATGCCGGACTTTTTGCTACAGCAGATGATTTAGCTAAATACAGTACCATGCTACTTAATGGTGGTATTTACGCAGGAAAGAGATACTTATCACCGGATATCATCGAAGAATTCACAACTCAACAGTCCGATTTGAGTGGTCGCGGGTTAGGGTTTGATCGTAAATCTCCGGAAGGCTTTACCACGGCCGGGCAGCTTTCCAGTACTGATACTTTTGGTCACCTCGGATTTACAGGAACAAGCATGTGGATTGACCGCGAGAAAAATATGGCGGTAATCCTTCTAACAAACCGCACCTTCCCTAATCGTTCTTATGGAAGACGGATTAGCAGAATACGAGCAGCTGTTGCCGATGCAGCATTTTCTGCGTTTATTAAACCCTGATGAATTGGACCGAATTAAATAGACATTCTTACGTACCTTACTCTACCTCTCCCCGAGCTTGCATTATAAAAGGCTCGAAAGGTGGATGTTATGCTGGGGTAAGAATCGAAAATGTATCCTTTCCCCTAACGATCTCGGCAATTCAAGCTGCATGTTGCATCTGCTTGAGTGAGGGAGAAAATCCTGAAATTCTATACGTACAGGATGAAGATTACGTTCAGCTTACGTATTGGAGAAAAGAGTTTAATCTTTCAGTCAAAACCGTATCCGATATCTCAGATATTGAAGTCTCAAAACTTCTGGTTGAAAGTAAACCTGAAGAAAAAAGCGTATTAAAGAAGCTTCTGGATAAGGCAATTACTACTCATTCAGACTTCCCTGTTTCTTGTTTGTTGTACTGCCAATCCGGATACTTTGAAGGGGTAAATGTTGAAGTGAGTGATTGGAGCTTGGGGCTTTGTGCAGAGCGTGTAGCACTCGCAAAAGCAATATCATCTGGGGTTTCTGCCTTCACCAAACTGGCAGTTCATACAAAATATGGAGACGTAAGCAGTCCGTGTGGGGCATGCCGGCAGGTTATTTTCGAGCATCTTCCATTTAATAAAATCCGACTACATCACGCAGATAATACTTTCTCTGAACATAACTCAGTTGATTTGCTCCCATTAAGCTTCACTTCCAAAGCTTTGAAAAAATAACTTATTAAGAGATATCTCCTCTTTTTGGATGAAGAAAGTCAGCAGTATTTGCTTTAATTCCTGAAAAAGAGGTGAAAAGTGAAGAAAACTTCAATTATTTAACTAAAAAAGCACTTTTTAATTTGACTCAAATGCCGCGATTCGATAGCTTCAACGCAGTTTCTAAATAAGAAATTTACTTAAACAAAAACATAACGGAGTTATATAATGAGTAGAGTAAGCGAACTACAATCACTGGTAGAAAGCGTATCAGGTGAAATGGAAAAATTTTACGATAAAGGAAACAAAGCTGCGGGTACAAGAGCAAGAAAAGGGCTACAGGATCTTAAAAAATTAGCTCAGGAAATTCGTCTTGAAATTCAAGCGAAAAAGAACGCAGGCTAATTCCTTGTAATGTTTTTGAAAAGGCTTCAATTTAAACGTTGAAGCCTTTTTTTATGTCTTTTAGTTTGAGGATTACTCAATACAACTAGTTCTTCTTCTGGTATCAATTATATAAATAATCTTCCATTCACCATCCAGCTTTGCCAATTGAAATGAATTAACACCGCAGTGTGAAAAATTATCGCCAAGATAAAATTGATACGGTGTCCAGGCGGTAGCAAGCTCACCATCAATCTTAATCTCGTAACCTCCTATCTTCTCATCCCAAACTTGTTCATGGGGGGTACCAACGGAGTTCAGAAACTGATTAAGACTCCCTTTATGAACAACGGTTTCGCCAGATTGATTTTTTGCTACTGTTTGCATAATTGCATCTCTGGTAAAAGCAGAAGCTACCATCGCACTATCTCCTGCCCTCATCCCATCAAATAAGGTTTCAATTACAGCCTGAACTTCCCGTTCGGGCACTTGTGCGTTAATTTGAATTACTGTTATTATCAGGAGGAATAAACTTAGGATAATTTTCTTCATTGTCATGTAATTTGGTTCCTTGAATTAAGAAAAGACTATACTTCTTTGTTGCAACAATTTGTAAACAAAAAACCCGACACATTAATGAGTCGGGTTAAATAAGTTTATCGGTTACTATTTCGTTACTTTTCGAGCCAGTAATTCCTGAGTTGAATTTGTTCTTCTGTTGCATCCACATCTTCAATAAGCTTTTGTGTCATTAACATAGGGGTTCCCATTACTCCCGATAACTCAATCTCTTCTCCATTGCGAACAAGTACAAAAGATAATTCGGTTTCAGGGGTCCAACCGAAAGAACCAGCAATCAATGGCTGAGCGTTTTCTAAGTTGTACTCTACACCATTTACTGATTTGATTTCATCACCCGGCTCAATTCCCAATGCTATATGAGAAGAATTCAAGGTTACATTCCTGAAATACAGCTCTCCGGTTGAACGGGCATCGATATACGGGGTTTGTTGATCGATAAAGAAAAAAGTAGAGGGGACCGCTTCTTCTTCTAACTTTAGCCCTACTTTCTTAAAAAATTGAGCATAGTTAATTGGAGTGTTTCCTGATACATACGTAGTCAGGAATTCACCTATTGATGGATAAGTCATATCAGTGATCTCATCAAATAATTCGTCGTCTTCAAATGGTTGGTCGATTCCATATTTTTCAGAAAGTTCTTTCATAAGTGAAAGCATGCTTCTTTCTCCATTGCTTTCATCACGCATCAAAATATCAATACACATACCTATTAAAGCCCCTTTCATGTACACATTAATGTATTCCGAATCAGAATAGTCTAATACATTTTCACTCATGAAGGTAAAACTAAGCGTATCGTTTAAGCTATTGGCCATTTCAATTTTGTCGACCATTTTCTCATAAAAAGTATTTCGGTCCTGAAGATCTTCATACACCTGAAAGTGACTCGCGAAGTATTCCGTTACTCCCTCATACATCCAAAGATGTTTTGAAAAGGTTGGATCATTATAATCGAAGTAATGCACATCTTCGGAGTGAACAGAAAGTGGTGTTACGATATGAAAGAACTCATGAGAAACCACATCAATCATTGATTCATCTAACTGTTCTTTAGTCAACCATTCCGGAAGAACAACTATAGTTGAAGTATGGTGCTCAAGAGCTCCAAATCCTGTTGCTTCACCTTCGTTATTAGTTGGGAGATATAAGAAAATATCATAACGTTTTGTACTGTTCATGTCACCCAGATATTCCTTTTGTGCTTCCATCATGGTAAAAACAGTTTCCTTGATTTCTGCAGCAGAATGCGCCATAGTTGGTGAATACACGCTTAATACAATTTTGATGTCTCCTACCTGAAACTCCTCAATTTCCAGCTCACCGTACATCATTGGGTTATCTGTTACGTCAAAGTAACGTTCAGCAAAATAAGTGTCGGTAACCGTCAAACCGTCTTCGCTTGTAGTAGTACTTGTTACTGGAAGCGCGGATGATTTTTCGAATTCAGCTGGCGCAGTAACTTTGATTGAGTACTCACTGTCATCCAGCTCTTCGAAATACCCGATGAATCCATGTAGATTGAGTACGAAATTTTCTGCTTCAATATTTGTACCCGATGGGGAAAAAGGGGTTGGTGTATCGGTACGTTCTATATCAAAAGTATCGTTAACATAATACCCGATTTTGTCCAGGGTACCTGCACGTGGAATCAACCAAGTGTTCGCATCTTCCCTGACGACCTCTATCGTATTTCCGGTATAATCATAAGCAACAAATTCTTCAGTAAAACTCCCGAAATCACTTATATCATAGGTTCCTTGCACAACACGGGGAAGGCGATAAGTAATGGTATCTTCAGAGAACATCCCGGGGTCAACTTCGACCCAAACACGGTCGTTGACTACATCTGCCAGGTTAAGGCTGGTAAATATCGGAGTTAGGTGGGCGGGTGACTCATTTTCGGTTAACGCATCTCCTGACTTTGGAGAACAGGCATAGAAAACATTTAATATCAGAAGCCCTGCTAGTAGTTTTTTCATAGATGGTATTTTTGAAATTGGTTCAAACCAGTTCACAGTCTGAACGTTGTTTTTATACATTGGTTTAAAGATATGTACAATCAGGCACTAATAAAGCAGAGTTAACCAGTAATTACATTTAAAAGGAATTCTTAACTATTATTAATCATTTCTGAAGATGATCAAAAAACTATCCTCAAACAGATCTAATGAATTCCCCAAGTGTATTAAGCAAAATATTGCTCCTGTATCTAAAAATGACAGGTTATAAAAAAAAATTGACTATAGATTGGTGGACTAAGCCTTCAAATGCACCCCATCCTCCTAAAAAAATGCATGCTCTTTTTGAGATTCATTCTTTTGAAGAGGCTTCGAATAGAGTTTGGAGTATCAAACCTAAACAGAATGTTCAGGAAAAAGTGGTGCTATATCTGCATGGAGGAGGATATTCGAAAGGATTTCAGGCTTCTCACTGGAAATTCATCTCAAAAATAGTTGAACGCACGGGTTTTGAGGTTTGGGCACCTGACTACCCTCTTTCACTTACAAATTCAGCAAAAGGTGTATTCGATTTTTTAATTCCGGTATATCAAAAATTGCTGGAGAAGTATGATGCAGAAGAAATTATTCTGATAGGAGATTCTTCAGGAGGAGGAATGAGCCTTGCTTTGGCTGAGCTATTGGTCGATAAGAAAATTAAACAACCTTCACAGCTTGTTCTGCTCTCACCCTGGCTCGATATCACCTTATCAAATCCTCAAATTGATAATTTTGAATCGATTGACCCAACTCTGAATCGAAAAGTACTTCAGGAACTTGGTATCAGATATACAGGGCCTCTGGAAAACACTCATTTCCTGGTAAGCCCGATTTATGGTTCAATAAAGCGTCTCCCTACGATTTCTGTTTTTGTTGGATCGAAAGAAATCTTCCTCCCGGATTGTAGAAAACTAAAAGTCCGTGCTGAATCGGAACCAATGGTTTTTAATTACCGTGAGTTCAAAGGCATGATTCACAACTGGATGTTTCTACCTATCCCCGAAGCGGGTCTGGCTCTGGATATGATTATAAGTCAAATAAAACTGGAGCCCCACGAATTTGAAGATCCGGTTAATACTGACGCTAAGTTTTGGTAATGGATCCTATTCTTTCAGTAAAGCTTTAGCAATTAATTCTGCAGGATGATATGCTTTGTTTTGGGTGCCATCTTTGATCTGATGCCGACAACTGAATCCGGGAGCACAGATCAAGTCTTCAGATTCTTTGTTTCTTAATTCCGGGAAAAGAGCTAACTCCCCGATTTCCATCGAGACCTCATAGTGATCTTTCTCATATCCAAAGCTACCGGCCATTCCGCAACAGCCCGTTTCAAGAGTTTTTACAGTATACCCTGCCGCTTCCAAAGCTTCGATCGTAGCGTTATTTCCAATCAGAGCTTTGGTATGGCAGTGACCATGAAGCACAACTTCTTTTTCTGTTTTAGGTGATGGAATTCGGTCTGAATGTTTCGTTATAAATTCTTCAAACGTAAATGAGTTCTCTGCAAGAACCAGAGCTTTCGGAAGTAGGTTTTCGTGACACAGATCCGAAAACTCATCTCTGAGTGTTAGTATTTCAGATGGTTCTAATCCTATAATTGGAATCTCTTCTTCTGCATAAGGAGACAGTTCCTTAATCGTTTGTTCCGCAATAAGTTTAGCCTCATTCAGAAACCCCTTAGAAAGTTGTGGGCGACCTGATTCCATATTCTCAGCCACCAGAACCTGAAAGCCCATTTTTTCTAAAATCAGAACAGCGGATTTTCCGAGATCTGGTTCAAAGTAGTTCGTAAACAAATCCACAAAGAGAATAACCGTATCTCCTTCTTTTTTTGCTGAATGGTTTCTGAACCAACCTTTAAATGTCTGTCTTGCAAACGCAGGTAAATCTCTTCTGGAGTCGACTCTTGCCCATGTTTCCAATACTTTTTTAGCCGTTTTGGTTTTCATCAAAGCATTGGCTAAAGATGGAAACTTCGATGCCAGTTTGTATCCGGATGCCGCGTTTACAAAAAAACGTTCGCTTCTTGATGTTCCTTTTCGCTGATGCCAGCCATTCATAAACTCAGCCTTCATTTTGGCCATATCCACATTAGCAGGGCATTCACTTTTACAAGCCTTGCAACTCAAACAAAGATCAAGAGCTTCTTTAAGTTCTTCCGACTCAAACGCCTTCGGGTTTGCTCCGGAAAATACCTGTCTGAATACATTTGCCCTCCCCCGCGTGGAATCTTTCTCCTCTTTGGTAGCCATATAAGAAGGACACATAGTGCCGCCACTTTCAGCTAATTTCCTGCACACCCCTGCTCCATTGCACAATTCAGTAGCATTCCCAAAACTTCCTACTTTCCTGAATTTAAAAACTGTATCAACCTCAGGCTTTATATACGAAGGTGAAAACCTCAGGTCGGTTTCGATGGGTTTCGGAAGAACAATTTTCCCGGGATTGAACAGATAGTTCGGATCCCATATTTCTTTAACCTGTTGGAGAACAGGGATCATTTCTTCTCCCAGAACGTTAGCAATATAGGGCGCTCTTGCCCGGCCATCTCCATGTTCACCGGAAAGTGACCCCCGGTATTTTCTTACTAATGAAGCAATCTCATCCGCCATCTGCTTCATAGTTTCAATACCTTGATCTGTTGTAGTATCAATTACCGGACGAAGATGTAATTCTCCAACCGAAGCGTGTGCATAAAAGACGCATTCTGTTCCATGCTTCTTCAAAATCTGGCCGAAGTCTTCCATATATTCCGGTAAATCTTGCACGCGAACAGAAGTATCTTCACAAAATGCAGGCGTTCTTGATTCCTTACCCAACCCCATTAATAGTCCAAGCCCCGCTTTACGGAGTTCCCAAACCCGGTTCATTAATTTTTTTTCTGTAACTAGCGGATAAGCATTTCCAAGAGCCTTTTCTTTAAGCCTATTGATGAGCATCGAAGCTTTCTGAATCAGCTCTTCCTCTTTATCCCCTTCAAATTGAATGATCAGTATGTACTTTGGCTCACCATCCAGAAAAAACCGGTTTTTATTTTGCTCCAAATTGCCTTTAGTAGCATTCAGAATGATATCATCAACCAGTTCTACCGCAGAGGGATTCAGCTCAACCGCTTCGTTGGTAGCCAGCATAGCTTCTCTCAAAGTTTCGAACTGAGGGATAACCAATACCTGATGCTTTGCCATCGGAACCAGATTTAATGTAGCAGATGTAGTAATTGCAAGCGTTCCCTCACTTCCACATAGTAACTCACACACATTGAATGGTCTCCCTCCTTTAGTAAATGGCTCCATTTCAAGTAAACGATCAAGTGCATATCCGGTATTCCTCCGAATGATTTCAGGATGGGGGTAATTGTTAATGATTTTATCTCTGTTGGTTTCCAGCAGAGTTACCATAGATCGATAAATATGCCCTTCCAGGTTCTGAAGATGTTTTTTCTCTGTGAGCTGTTCTGTACTCAGGGGTCCGAAATGAGCTGTTGAGCCATCACTGAGTACGACCTCCATCTCCTTAACATGCTCTCTGGTGGTTTTGTGTTTGATTGAAAAGGAGCCTGCCGAATTATTCCCAATCATCCCCCCGATCATACATCGGTTAGTTGTAGATGTATCAGGACCAAATAGAAGTCCAAATTCTGATGCCTTCCTATTCAATGAATCCCGAATAACACCAGGTTGAACTTTTACGGATTTTTTAACGGCATCAATGCCTTGAATTTCAGTCATAAATCGTGAAACATCTATGACAATGCCTTCTCCCGTTGCCTGCCCCGCCAGACTTGTACCCGCACTTCTGGCCGTTATGGATGCTCCTTTTTTATTGACTTTTTTAACCAGCTCCTGAATGTCCTTAACTGATTTCGGGAAGGCCACCCCTTCCGGTAACTCCTCATACATAGAGGCATCGGAGGAATATAATTGACGGGTAAGAAGGTCAGTTTTAATCAATCTATTTTTTTTTTGAATGTATATACGTCCGAAAGCGAACACTCACCGTATCTATTCGAACACTTTATTTCTTTAAAGCTGCCCTAGCTTAGAAATCATCTCTGAATATACTACTTGGTATGGTTTTTGGGAATAGAAATTAAATCCTTAAAAAAATAACTTTTATGAAATTACTATCGATTACTCTTTTTCTTCTTTTGACTTCAGAAGCACTATGCGCTCAAAACCTACTTGAAACAATTAATACGGATGCTAATGAATATGGAGTCGCTTTTATTACAAATGATCTTGTTTGTTTTACCAGGTCTGATGGTGCAAAAAAACTGATGCTAACTCAAAGAGACGGTGACACATGGACAGAACCAATTGTGGCTTCTTTTTCTGAAAGCTGGGATAGCGAATATCCAACATTCGACGCCACTACCTCAAGACTATATTTCGGTTCAGTTCGGCCTAAACCAAATTCAAACGAAGTACAAATCAATAATGATATCTGGTATGTAGAATATGATAATGGAAACTGGGGCGAACCAGTACATTTAGGAGGAAACTTTAGCAGGAAAGGTATAGATAGTGGAGGATTTGGAATAGGAGACCGCGTGTATTTTCACTCAGATCGGTCCGGTTCCGGGATGTACTCTGTCGATATCTATATGGCCTCTTCGGAATCTGAAACTCCAAAGAAGTTATCGATGAGTACCGAAACTGTAGATGGAGAAGTGCATCTTTATAACGAAGGAAACTCCATGCTTTTTATGAGTGGCGGACACGGTGCCGTAGGTAATTCTGATATTTTTGTTTCCCACTTTATTGATGGTAACTGGGTTAAACCTGAATCTGTAGATACTAATGGTACAATAAATACTGAAGCCTGGGAATATGCTCCGGCCCTCTCTCCTGATGGATCAACCCTGTTCTTTACACGGATTTCTAATCGGAATGCAGATATAATTTCATCTCCTGTAGAATCACTTACTACAACATTAATTCAAAAGTAGATAGGCATATACAAATTACTAATTTTTTTAATTTTAACTGGTCCGACTCTTAGTGAAACCCAAACTCTTGATATTCAATGGACTTTTGAAACTGACTCAAAAATATTGGCTTCTCCCCTCGTTTATCAGGAAACCATTTTCATTGGGAATGAGGATGGAACTTTTTATGCAATTAATGCTGTCAACAGCGACTTGAAATGGAAACATGAAACTGAAGGGATTATTCAGGCTAAGGCTACTTCTATAGATGGAAATATATATTCAGTTTCTGTTACAGAATAGCATCTTCTTGTTAACGAATTAAGCTAATAGGTTTGTCCGGAAAGGAACGCCCCTTCCCCCCCCTTCCAATTTACTAGCAGGTTAAAAGTAAAGAACCGGCTTACATTGTATGTTAATTCAGATACTCATTCGGAGTTGAATCTCTGAGTGAGGCATGAGGGCGTAAAGAATGATGAAGTCTCAATTCAGGAAGAAGACTCCTTATACTTAGAAAAATTCAACTAAGATTTCACAAAGAAAAACTGGTTTACTACATTCAGCACAACCAAACCCCTTATTTATGCTATCGAAAACCCTATCAGAATTATTCGAACGAGACATCCAAAAAATTAAAACCGAAATTGAAGCCTATTCTTCTGAGGAAGCCATCTGGAAGACAGCGGATGGAATTACCAATTGTGGCGGAAATTTGAGTCTGCACCTTTCGGAAATTTGCAGCATTTCTTAGGAGCTGTTCTAGGCGGAACCGATTATGTGCGCAACCGCGAGTTTGAATTTAGTGGGAAAGTAACGCGCCGGGAGTTACTGGATGATCTTGATGCAGCCATTGTATCTGTAAAGAATACACTGGCAGGAATGACAGACGAAGATGTAAAGAAAGACTATCCCATTGAAATTTATGGTGGTACAGTTAAAACCGAATGGTTCTTACTTCACCTTTACAGCCACCTCTCCTACCACTTAGGACAGATTAATTATCATAGAAGATTGCTGGATTCTTAAATACCTGAATAAACTAGCGAAGTAGTAAATTTTCCATCTACCCAATAAATGATTGACATTCCTTCACCATTTATTATCCCTATTGAAGGGTGTGAAATCTTAATTACACTTACTCCATCATTATAATACGGTCTTACTTTGTATTCGCCCGGTGAAATTATTCCAAATACATGCCTAGAAGTTGGTTTTTCTGTGTCTAAAATTCCAGATGACCAAGGTAATGATTCAGAATAAATCAAATATTCCGACTCTTTAGAGTAAATAATTACAGCCTTTAGACTGATACCTTTAGAATAAATTGAATTGTTCTTTCCTAGATCTTCAACCTTAAAAAGGTTTACTAAATAATCCGCTTTCCCATCCCCATTAAAGTCACCTTGCAAGAAGTAAGGAGAAACTCTTGTTGAATCAAAATAGTCTTTATAAATATCATCAGGAATTTTAAAAGTACTCTCTAAAAGTTTACTTGAAAAATTAAATCCTGAATACTCTTCGTTAATTAGATCTTGAACTTTTCCAGGCAAACTTGAAAACTCATTCTTTTGCGCAAATACAAAATTGTTAGTGCTAATTACGAATAAAAAAAGGATCATTAGTTTCATTATCTAATCCAACATTTTGAATTCATAATTTTTAATTCCATTCGCTAAATAGCGAATGGCGCTACCAAGGTTTCTCTAAATCTTCTTTTGTGTAGGTTTTTTCTCTGATTTCGTAGATGCTGCCCTTATTATCTTTCAGGCGCATGGGATCGTTTCCAAATAACCGGAACAGGATGGCAATCGGAGAGATGAAGAAAAAATAGACGATCCCAAGAACCAGTGGATTCATCACCCGGCTTAAGATCAGCGCCAGCTTATACCATCCCCAAACAATCCAATACCCGACAGGAGGAATCACCAGACAAATCAATCCAATAAATAGCGAGACATAGGCAATCGTTTCATTATCCAGAATAGCAGCAATCACCAGCAACCCAACTACGATTACGAGTTGGGTTTTCGGAGTCTCCGAATCACTCCGAACGAAGGCTATGTTCCGTATGGGCATCATATCAGAACAGCGTGTAAATGAATGGTGCGATGGAAGATCCGCCCCCGATCACAATTAAAAATCCAAGTAATAATAATATCACAATTACCGGGGCCAGCCAGAATTTCTTTCGCTCTTTCATAAAACCCCATAAGTCTTTTAGTAGATCCATATTAAATTAAGTTTTCCTTCTTAACAGATGCTGAAACAAGTTCAGCATGACAACATTAGTTTGAATTACTTTGTGCTTAGTGCCTTTGCCACTATTCGCTAATCCTTCTCAAAAATAATTCTCTTATCCCAATCAGGTTGATCAGACTTAGCAAAAACATACTCACCTATTACCAGATAATCCATCTCTGTGTTCATAAAACATCTATAAGCATCTTCAGGAGTACACACAATTGGTTCTCCCCGAACATTGAAACTTGTATTCACCACCATGCCACATCCAGTTCGTTCTTTAAAAGCTGAAACCAGTTTCCAGTACTCTGGATTGGTTTCTTTGTGAACGGTTTGAATTCGCGCCGAAAAATCAATGTGAGTAATTGCCGGGAACTCTGATCGTTTTACCGCCAGTTTCTCACGCAATGGCATTGCATTATATCTTTCAGGAAGCTTTTCCCGAAGCTCATTTTTTACCGGCTGTACCAGCAGCATGTAAGGAGAGTCAGATTCCATTTCAAAATAAGTCGAAACCTCTTCGGCTAGTACTGATGGCGCAAATGGTCGGAATGACTCCCGGTATTTAATCTTCAAATTCAGCTTTTTCTGCATATCCGTTCTTCTTGGATCGGCAATGATGCTTCTTCCACCCAGCGCACGCGGACCAAACTCCATCCTACCCTGAAACCAGCCTACTACATTTCCATCATTAAGAATTTCTGCCACTTTTGGGTAAAGTTCTTTTTCTGCGAACCGGTTATACTTCGGCTTAAATTTTCGGAGCGCTCGTTCTACATCAATGGGATAAAACTCTGGTCCGAGGTACGCTCCTTGCATAGAATCGGGAGATTGAGGATTTCTTTCTTCTCCGAAGTAAATGTGTAATGCAGCAAAGGCCGCGCCTACTGCTCCACCGGCATCACCTGCAGCGGGTTGGATGTACACTTCTTCAAAAATATCCTCGTTCTGAAGCTTGCCATTCGCCACACAGTTAAGAGCCACTCCACCTGCCATGCAAATTGCTTTAGCACCGGTTAACTCTTTAGCGTGTGCCGCCATTTTCACTACAATTTCTTCCGTCACCTTCTGGATGGCAAGGGCCAAATCAGCTTCATGTTGCTGAAGTTCCCCTTCTCCCTCCCGTTTCGGAAACCCAAATAACGATTCCCATTTTTTATCGTTTACCATTCTCAGTCCGGTGGCATAGCTAAAATACTCCTGATTAAGCCAGATTGAGCCATCATCCCGAATGTCCACCAATTCTTCTTTTATTTTTGTGATGTATTCCTCTAACAATTTTGAATCAGGATTACCGTAGGGAGCCAAGCCCATGAGTTTGTATTCCCCTGAATTCACTTTAAACCCCAAAAAATAGGTAAATGCGGAATACAACAACCCAAGTGAATGAGGGAATTGAAGTTCTTTTAGAATAGTGATGTCCTTGCCTTTGCCATGACAAATGGAAGCCGTAGCCCACTCTCCGACCCCATCGATAGTAAGAATAGCTGCTTCTTCAAATTTGGATGGATAAAAAGCACTGGCCGCATGACTTAAGTGATGCTCAGGAAAAAGTAAGTTAACTTCCTCTTTATTGTACTCACCTACTTTGCCAAGTTCTTCATAGATAAGTCTTTTCAAAAACATTTTTTCTTTAAGCCAGACAGGAATTGCCGTAATGAACGACCGGATTCCTTTCGGAGCGAAAGAAAGATAGGTTTCCAGAAGGCGCTCGAATTTCAAAAAAGGTTTGTCATAGAAAACGATGGCATCCAGTTCATCAATGGAAAGTCCGGCATGTTCCAGGCAATAGGTAGTCGCATGCACCGGAAAACCTTCATCATGTTTTTTGCGAGTAAATCGTTCTTCCTGGGCTGCTGCTACAAGCTCCCCATTTTGTAATAAACAAGCTGCCGAATCGTGATAAAAAGCTGATATTCCGAGTATGTTCATAAATTTTTCCAATGGCGCAAAAGATACTAAAAAGCTTCATCAAGCCAACGACTTTGTTTTTTTAGCATCCTACACTTTTGTACCTTCTTTTTCATACGACTTATTTCATCTCTAGCATAAAAAATCATCTATGATTATCTCAATGACGGGCTTTGGGCGAGGTGAGGCCGCTGATAACGGGCTCAACGCCACAGTCGAACTTAAATCACTTAACAGCCGATATCTGGATATTACCACTCGGTTGCCACAACGACTTCAGAATAAAGAACTGGCGATTAAAGAAGTTGTTCAAAAATTAGTCAGCCGTGGTAAATTGAACATTACCGTCTACATTTCTGAGCAAGATTCGGGTGAACCTTCTATCCAGGTTGATGAAAAGAAAGCCAAGGCTTATGCTAAATTGTTAAATCAACTTCGGGAAACTACCGGGATTGAAACTCCGCTAAATATTAAAAATATCACCAGTTTTAGTGATGTATTTATTACTCCCGAAGAAGACGAAGAAACGCTTGAAAGAAAATGGACTCTGGTTAAAAAAGCACTTGAAAACGGGCTTTCCAATTTGATGGAAATGCGTACGCAGGAAGGAAATCAGCTTAAAAATGATCTCATTGACAGAATCAATGCCATTGACGGCGCTCTGGACGAAATCATGCAAATTACTGAAGGTCGCAGCGAAGAAGTCAGGAAAAAGCTTCGTGAGCGTATCAAACAACTCATAGATGACGAAAATATCGATGAAGATCGCCTGGAGATGGAAGTAGTGATTATGGCTGATAAAATGGATATAACAGAAGAGACGGTAAGACTTCGGGCCCATTTAAAGTTTTTTATTGAAGCAATAGAGCAACCTGAGCCTGCCGGAAGGAGATTGAATTTCTTAACACAGGAAATTAACCGGGAATTAAATACGATTGGTTCCAAAGCGAATGATTCGGGCATTGCTCATCATGTGGTAAAGGCCAAAGAAATGCTGGAGCAAATCCGCGAACAAGTACAAAACGTGGAATAATTAGTTATGAGGAGTGAGTTTGAGGATTCCTTCACGACTCACCCCTCAAAACTCAAAACAATGGAAAAAGGTAAACTTATCATATTAGCAGCTCCTAGTGGAAGTGGGAAATCAACTCTCGCGAAGATGCTATTCGAAGATTTTGAACAGTTGAAGTTTTCGGTATCTGCTACTACACGATCCCCACGTGAAGGCGAGGAAGATGGAGTTCATTATCACTTTTTAAGTAAGGAAGAATTCCAGGAAAGAATTGACGCGAATGACTTCCTTGAATGGGAAGAATTCTACAGCGGAACCCGATATGGAACGTTGCGATCAGAAGTTGATAAGAAGCTAAAAACAGGCTATTATATTCTGCTTGACATCGATGTGAAAGGAGCAGTAAATGTAAAACAAATCTATGGTGAAGATTGCCTTAGTTTGTTTATTCAGCCACCATCACTTAAAGTGTTAAAACGGCGTTTGGAAGCCCGTGGCACCGAAAACGAATATTCGTTAGGCCTCAGACTTGAACGCGCAAGCGAAGAACTTGAATACGCTGATCAATTTGATCAGGTAATTATTAATGATGATTTGGACACCGCGTATGCTCAGGTTAAGCACGCAGTATCGAAATTTATCAATCTTATTTAATCAGAAATTATGCCGATTCGTACCCTTGACATTGAAAAACTGAAAGAAGTAACTGGTAACAAATATGAGTTGCTGGTAATTATGGCGAAAAGAGCTCGCCAACTTGCTGCACAAGAGAAATTGGAACTGGACGAGAAACTTCAATACTTCGAAGGTTTTGATGATGACGATGAGTTCTCTTTCAACGAAGAGCAAGAGCAAATCTCAAAAGCTTTTGAGAAACTTCCACATGCAGTACAGCGTTCTGTATCTGAGATGGAAGATGACACTATTTATTACCGTCGACCAGAAGTAGAATAATTTATGCTCTCCGGTAAACGCATCATTCTGGGTGTAACCGGAGGAATTGCAGCCTACAAAGCTGTTTTTTTACTCAGAGAGTTTCAAAAAGCGGGAGCCGAAGTTCGAGTCACTATGACTCCTTCAGCAACCCGCTTTGTTGGTTTAGAGACCTTCGCCTCCCTTTCCGGCCACGATGTAGCCATCGAAATCTTCCCCGAAGAACAGGAAAACGCTAACGAATGGACCAGACACATAAACTGGGGGGAATGGGCCGATTTATTTGTGATAGCCCCTTGTACCGGAAACACCCTGGCTAAAATTGCGAACGGAATATCTGATAATATGCTCACAGCTACCGTTCTTGCAGCACGATCACCAATATTGATCTGCCCTACCATGGATGGTGAGATGTACGAGTCCCCTTCTGTCTCCGAAAACTTAGAGAAAGTCCAGGAGTTCGGATATCATATTCTTGAGCCGGAATCCGGTTTCCTCGCCAGTGGACTTGAAGGAAAAGGCAGACTGCCTGAAATGGAGTCCATCCTCGAGAAAGCCAGTGAAATTATTGGATCTGTTAAAGGACCATTAGAAGGTAAGAAAGTAGTTGTAACGGCTGGTCCAACCCGGGAATTTATCGACCCTGTCCGGTTCATCTCCAACCCAAGTTCAGGAAAAATGGGCTTTGCTATGGCTTCAGCCGCTCAGCGGTTAGGGGCAGAAGTGATTTTAATACACGGACCAGTTCACTTGGAAACACCCGAGGGAGCCATTACTCAGAACATTGTAAGTGCCGAAGATTTATTTAGAGCTGTACAACAAAAAGCAGATGCTGATGTCATTGTTATGGCTGCTGCTGTGTCCGATTTCACTCCAATTGACACCTTCGATCACAAAGTAAAAAAGAGCGATGGAAAGAGTTCCATCAACCTGAAAAATACTACCGATATCCTCTCATGGTTAGGCACTCGCAAACCGGATTATCAAACATTGATTGGTTTTGCCATGGAGACAGAAAACCTGGTTGATAACGCAGCAGCTAAGCTTAAGAAAAAAAATGCAGACTGGATTGTCGCTAATTCTCTTTCGAGTGAAGAAACCGGTTTTGAAGCAGACACTAATCACGTTCATTTACTTGGAAAAGATTCTGAGACAGAATTCAAGGGCACAAAGCAGGAAGTAGCAGAAAGAGTGTTGAAATTCATATTCGATTCTGAGTAACATCTCTGAATGAAATCTCCTAAGAAAATCATTTCGGCTCTATTACTATTAGCATGTGTTCTGAGTGGAATTATCATTGCTTATACCCCTTCATTCGTTCCGAATAAAATTACTACCGGTACGGAATTAGACTCACTGATTCAGCTTTCAATTGATGAAGCAGACCTTCTAAGAAATCAGATCAGAGTTTATGATGTAGAGATAGATTCCAGTTTCTCCCGAAAAGTATACCGGGTTCGGGTGCCTTCCACTTTTTCTAAAACTTCTTTTCATCTGGATTTACATGAGCGGCTCTATCCGATGGGTTTTACCTCTCCAACCCGTGTGATTTTTCCCGAACGGGATATGAATATCTACATTGAGCATGAAGGTACTATTTTCAGAACTATTCGATTAATCACCGATAACTCTATTCTGAATGAGGAATAATTATGGCCGAAGTTAACGCGCTACTCAAACGGTTTAAACTCCAGGAATTTCCACAGCCCGAAGTACTTCATACTAAATATCCCATTTTTCTTTGTCATGGATTTGGGGCGATTGGCTCATTGGTAAAACCATCGCCTCTTCACGACCCATGTATGTTAATGAGAGAACATGGAGTTCCCGCTTTTGCTCCCAACGTAGTTCCTTATGCGTCCATAGAAACGAGAGCTAGAAATTGGGTTCGCCTTATCAATCAGGTGTGTGATGAGCACGGGTATGAAAAAGTAAATGTAATCGCTCACAGTATGGGCGGGTTGGATATGCGTCACGCACTTTCTCATCTGGAAATCGAGCATAGAGTCGCTTCGCTTACAACGGTAGCAACTCCTCATCGTGGGACCTATCTCGCTGATCTGATTCTTAAAACACCGGAAGTTATTACCGAACGACTCAGTGATGTGGTTGATTGGTTTGGAGATAGTGTGTATCCCAGAGAAAAAAGTGAGGTTTTAAGTTCCGTAGAACAACTTTGTCGGGGATATATTCAGGGGGAGTTCAACACTAAGAATCCTGACCTCGAGAGCTTCCCCTACTTCTCTTACAGCGCCGCTGTTGGAAAAGGCACTAATTACTCTTTAAATCCTGTGTTTTTGTTCCAGAATACCCAAATCTTTACCCACGAGAATATCAATGATTCTTTCGTTTCTGTGGATAGCGCCAAATGGGGAACTCACCTTGGTACAATTGCACTTTCTCATATGAATCAGATTAACGTTCAGGTCGGAAAGGAAGCTAAACCACGCTATTACGACTTCTGGATTGGCTCTTTAAAGAGATTAGCTGAGATGGGGTTTTAATTATTTACAAATGGCTTAGATTCGAATTTTAATCAACAATAGTGTTCTAATGAAAAAAGTACTTATTCCATTTTTTGCTATTCTACTTAGTAATCCCCTCTCAGCTCAATTAATGGCCATTACAGATACAGGTAATGAGGTATATCTTTATGATGATGGAACTTGGAGGTATGTAGTCGATAGTTTGAATTTTGAAACTGAGATTCCAATTAATGAAATCGAATTTTTTAAAGATGACAGCCAAAGTTTTTTGGTTAAAAGTTCTATCACTAATACAGGTATTTATATTGATCCAAAAAAATGGACTTTTCGTAAAGCCACTTCTAATGAAGACCAGGAATACAATTTTGAATTGAAAAACGAAGATCTATATGCTTTAATGATATCTGAAAGGCTAGAAATACCATTAGAAAATCTAAAAGTTATCGCTCTCGAAAATGCAAAAGCAGCTTCTTCGGATATACGAATTACAAAAGAAGAATATAGAAAAGTAAATGGTCTAGATATTCTTATGCTAAAACTAGAGGGAACTATTTCCGGGTTAGAAATTGCCTACTTTGGCTATTATTTTTCCAATTCAAATGGTACAACTCAACTAATCACTTATACTGGTTCCGGTTTCTTTGATATCTATGAGAAGGATATTGAAGGGTTTTTAAATGGACTTGTAACTGTTGATTAGCGAAATCTATTGACCACGAACATAGCCTTCAAACTTAGACAACATTCAAAAAAACGTGTTAATAGAGAAACCAAACTTGAAGCTCAACCAGATTAATCTAAAAATCTTCTTCTCCTAATTTCCTGAGTAAGTCGTAGTCGGTAAGATCGTACTGGATGGGAGTAACAGCAGCAAAGCCTTCATTCAGAATATGGATGTCGGCATCATTTCCATCATCCAAAAGTTCAAATTTACCAGTGAGCCAATAGTAGGGACGATTGAATGGATCTTCACGTCCTTCGTACTCTTCCACATATCTACTGTCTGCCATTCGTGCCCACTTAATTCCTTTAATTGGACCAGAAGGCGCATTTACATTCATTGTAACCCCTTTAGGAAGGCCTCTATCCAGAACAAGCTCTGTAACTTTTCGTGCTGCCTCCTGACTTCCGGTAAGATCAGCTTCGTTATCATAATCTGTACAGCTAACTGCAATGGAGGGATAGCCTAAAACCGTTCCTTCTGTAGCGGCGCTTACGGTACCTGAGTAGAGAATATTAATTCCTGCATTGCTCCCATGATTGATTCCGCTTAAAACTAAATCAGGTTTTACATCCAGTAATTTGTCATGAGCAAGTTTTACGCAATCGGCTGGAGTTCCATTAATAGCATACCCTTCAAAACGATCAGCTATTTTGAGCTTTTGTGCCCGTAAAGGTGTTTCAATAGTAATAGCATGACCAACCGCGCTTTGCTGGCGATCAGGAGCCACAATGATGACATCACCAAATTCTGAGGCTACTTCGGCAAGGGCTTTAATTCCATTCGAATAAATTCCGTCATCATTACTTACAAGAATTAGGGGTTTTTGTGAATCATTCATTAACCGCTGTATTGCTCCTCTGAATTTGGAAAATCTTTACTTTTTACGTCTTTAATATAGCTTTGAACCGCATCCGTCATTACCGAATGTATGTCAGCATAACGACGAAGGAACCTCGGACTAAAATCTTTATTCATCCCCAACATATCGTGAATTACCAACACCTGTCCATCGCAGTGGACTCCCGCTCCTATTCCGATGGTAGGAATTGAAAGTTCATTAGAAACTTTTTCAGCAAGAACTGCAGGAATTTTTTCCAACACAATTGAAAAGCACCCTGCTTCTTCAAGTAATTTTGCGTCTTCAATTAATGCTTCAGCTTCCTGCTCTTCTTTAGCCCGGACTTTATAGGTTCCAAATTTGTAAATGCTTTGTGGAGTTAAACCCAGATGTCCCATTACGGGAATTCCAGCGTCCACAATTTTCTTAACCGTGTTAATAATGGATTTGCCGCCTTCCATCTTAACGGCATGTGCCCCAGCTTCTTTCATCATCCGCCCGGCAGAAATCAAAGCTTCTTTTGGTGTTACCTGATAACTCATAAAAGGTAAATCAGCAATTACTAATGCCCGATCAACGCCCCGAACCACACAAGAAGTGTGATAAATCATGTTTTCTAAGGTGATAGGAACCGTTGTTTCAAAACCTGCCATCACATTACTGGCCGAATCTCCCACTAGAATAATATCTACACCGGCTTGATCAATAATTTGAGCCATGGTATAATCGTAGGCCGTAAGCATGGAGATTTTTTCTCCATTTTGCTTCATTTCTACCACAGTTTGTGTAGTGATTTTAGCTGGGCGATTTGATCCGGTTTGGGTACTCATCTAGCCTTCTTTAGGAACAATCGCTGCTGAGGCTTCTAATTCGCATGCCACTTCTCCATCCACAGTAGCTTTACCAACCATTGTTACGAAATTTCGTCTCATAGAACCAAGTTCCACCTCCAGCTGCAGCTGATCTCCCGGAACGACCTGTTTTCTGAACTTACATTTATTAATCCCGGTAAATACCATCAATTGAGTTTCAGGATCTGCTTTTTTAGTCATCAACATGATTGCTCCAGCCTGAGCCAATGCTTCAACCTGAAGTACTCCCGGCATGATTGGTTGCCCCGGAAAGTGACCATTAAAAAACTCTTCATTAGCTGTTACATTTTTGATGGCCTTGATGTTTTCGTCACCCATTTCCAAAACACGATCAACCAATAAAAATGGATAGCGGTGAGGAATGATCTTCTTAATATCTTCTATATTCATGTACTTGATTAGTTTAATTTTGGGCAGGAATATACAATTATTCAACTACTCCCACATATACATAAGCAATTCCACCCGTCAATCTTACGCTCCATTCATCTTTAAAGCATTTAGCCTGCTCCATCAGTTTGATGAATTTTTTACCTGCCGGAAATGTAGCACTTGTTCGAGGCAGGTATGTGTAAGCTTCCCGGTTTCCGGTTAAAAGCCCGCCAACCGTTGGCATAATAAACTGGCTGTATAAATTATACGGGTATTTAATCAATCCTTTAGGTTGGCCAAATTCTAACACTACAACTCTTCCGCCGGGCTTAACCACTCTGGCCATCTCTTTTAGAGCAAGGATGGGATCGTCAACATTTCTTATTCCAAAGGCGATACTCGCTATATCAAAGCGGTCATCTTCATAAGGGAGATTCATAGCGTCAGCTACTTCAAAATCGATTTCCAATCCCTTTTTTGCGGCTTTATCGGGTGCAGGTTCAATCATAGGAGCGCAAAAATCGGTACCTAACACATACCCTGTTTTACCAACCGCTTTTTTAAACTCAATGGCCAAATCACCTGTACCTGTAGCACAATCGAGTACATGATCTCCCGGCTTAGCTCCGCTTTGTTCGATGGCTTTATTTCTCCAGGCGTGATGTACCCCAAAGGAAAGTACGGTATTAACCCGATCGTAATCCTCCGCAATATCCGCGAACATAGATCTAACTTTTTCACTCATACCAAAACCCTGATTGTCTGTAACGTCAAGAAAAAATTGTTCATTTAAACATATCTTTTAAAGATACGATTTCTCAGATGCTGAGACCCGAATTTTATTCGTTTACTTCTACGTAAGAAAGATGATCAATTTTGTTTAGCTCAACGGCTTCAAAGCCCGAACCATTCCATAATAAATGGTTTATTGAACCATTTTGATGTTTAATCAAATGCATATTCTTTAATCCCTTTCCCAGGAATTCCGACAACAGAATTCGAATCAGTCTGCCATGAAGTAAGAACACAATATGGTCTTCTTCAGCATTCTCAAGCACTTCAATTATCTTGGAGCCTGCCCGATCAAAAACTTGTTGCGGAGACTCTCCCCCAGGGATTTCAACTTCAACATTTCCTTCCATCCACTGCTCGTTCACTTCATGTATTTGAGCTTTAACTTCTTTGAAATAGCATCCCTCAAAATCCCCAAAACTCATTTCATCGAGTTCCTCATAGTGTTCCACTAACGCGTCAGATTGTTTTATTAAAGGAGTAGCGGTTTCGAGTGTTCGGATAAGGCTGCTTACAACTACTTTTTCGATGGGATAATCCTTCAACGCTTCGGCTATTGCGTTTGCCTGTTCTCTTCCAGCTTCATTAATAGAAGCATCTACCCCTCTTCCCTGCAACCGATGAAATTTATTATTGTCCGTCTCTCCGTGACGAATAAAAAATACGTGCTTCAAAATTACTTCTTCCTGGTCTTATGGTAGTTTGCAATATCAATCAACCGATCCTGCATTTCACTTATTTTACCGGTTAGTATGCCACTTTTCATCCCATACCGGATAAGAAGCATATTTAAAACACGGTCCTGGATTTCGATGTCTGAGCCTGAGCCTCTACTTTGAATGAGTCGGATCAGTAACCTCAGTAGCCCTACTTTGAAGAGAAAGAATAAAATTAGTCCAAACCAGAGTGCACTAAAATCTACAGAAATACCGTAAGCTGAGATAAACTCGTTGAACGCAATTCCCATCAATAACACACAGGAAGCCACGTATGCAAACCCATCAGTCGTAATAAGTTTGATAACCGGGCTGGCTGCCAAAAAAAGAAAAGCACTCGTATTAAAATACCAGATCAGAAAAAAGGCAATTGAAGCGAGTGCTGCAATCCAGGGAGTAACAGAAATGTAGACAAGTAAAAAAAACAAAAGTAAAGAGAGTCCATCTGCACTTTTTACCCATGCATCTGCCTCTTTGATGATACGCTCTATGGGATATTTTTTTAACAGACCCGGAGTATATTTCTCAATCTGCTCGCTAGTAATGTGATACCAATTACCATTGGAAGTGGTTATCCCATCTGATAGCTCCATCATCTGCCATTTAAACTCGCCAACTTTTCGTGCACTCATATACCAAATATATCCTTATTCCTGCAATGATTCAGGCTTGTGCTACTGTTGCTATCATAATTTTACTTGCTCCGGCTTCCAGCAGCGTATCAGCCAGTTCGAATGCAGTTGCCCCGGTAGTAAATACATCGTCTACCACTATGCATATCTTATTTTTAAAGGCAGATGGGTTCTTCACCATAAAAGCCTGGTTAATGTTCTCTCGCCTTTTCTCCAAAGAGAAACCGGTTTGAGTTTTTGTGTTTTTTATGCGGATTACATCCTGTTTTTTGCACAACGAAAGCGAGGTTGATTTCTCAATACCCTTCGCGATAAACACTGCCTGGTTATATCCTCTCATTCTTCTCTTTTTGGGGTGAAGCGGAACTGGTACTAACACACATTCATCTTCAACTATGAAATATGGGTTGCGCTTCAAACTTTTTCCAAGTGCTACACCCAGATCTTCTCCTACTCCCGTTAACCGGTGGTATTTAAGTGCATGCAATAAATCCTGAAGGAAACCTCCTTTATCGAAGTTCCACAGTGCGTGTTGTAGCACTACTCTTTCGGGTAACAGCGTATCACTGCAAACTCGTTTTCCCTCAGAATTAGCCACCTCGAATTTGTTTTTGATGCAATGAGAGCATATAAACTGCTCAGTATCAGACAGAGAAAGACCACAAACAGTGCATACTTTTGGAAATAGCACTTCCAAAAATCCTCGTTTTATCGTTTTAATACTTGTTAACATTTTGAATTATTTAAAACGAAAAGCTTGCTTTTGCAGTCCACTTTAATTACTTAGTTTGCTGGCAGAAATACAAAGCAGTAATTAAAATTTTTGCGCATGTCTCTCGGGAAAGACTTAGCCAGTATTCGTAAAGAACTTGGACTCTCATTAGAAGAGATTCAAAGTTCTATTAAAATTCCAATGCTCACCCTCAAAAGCATTGAGAATGATTCCATTTTTGAATCTACCGAGCATAATCAAACCTACATTAGAAGTTTTGTGCGTAGTTATGCCAGAGCTTTACATTTAAATGACGATGACGTTGTAAAAGCGCTTGATGCTGTTGAAGCAGGCATCTACGACCACGACCTACTGGCGGAAAACGAAGAAGTAACCCCACCAGAACCTGATGAAAACGAGCCCTTTGATTTAAAAAACGTCACCCCACCTGATATAGAAAAAGCTCCCTCAAAGCCCAAACCTACCATTGAAAACGTTAATTGGGCAGATTTAGGAAAGAAATTCTCGCTACAGGATTCTGGATCAAAGGGTTGGGTTCTTCTTGTAATTATCATTTTTGTGCTCGCATTACTTGCTACCGGCTTTTTCTTCAGAGAAGAAATTTTTGGCTTTTTTGAAACCGGAACAACTGAAGTTACTGAACCGGTTGAGAACAATTTCCCGACTCTCCCTGATGTCACCACTGAAGTGGACACTTTGAATACAGCACCACCACTTCAAGCGCCTGATCAAGGTACTACCGAAGTTGTTAACCAGGTTCCAGCTTTACCATCGTCGAACCTCAATACTCAAATTGATACACTTACCTTGGCTGTGTATGCCATTTTCGACAAACTTGAACCTGTGCGGGTTACCAGCGACTTAAACGGGAGAACCAATCCTTTCTGGATGGAACAGGGAGAAGCTTATAATTTCGATTTTAATGATTCCCTGTTGGTACGTGGTCAATATTCCCGAATGCTTCTCTTATTTAACGGCCATGTGATCGAAAATCACCGACAGTATTACGACCCTGAGACGGAATCCGTAGTTATTACAAGATCTATCCTTGATTCCTCTGGTTATTTTAATCCCGCGCCGGCTTCTTTTCCTTATGAGGAAGGACCTCCCGACAGTTTAGTGTACCGTATCAATTATTAATACGATTTATAGTTTTGGGGATGACTAAATCAGACGCACAAAAAAGAGTTCAGGAACTAAAAGAACTACTTAAGAATGCGAATGACGCTTATTATCAGGACGCTCAGCCTTTCATGAGCGACAAAGACTTTGATGAAAAGCTCAAGGAACTGGAGGCTCTTGAAAACGAATTCGACCTTGCTACAGACGACTCCCCCACAAAACGTGTTGGCGGTGAAGCTTCTTCAGAATTTGAAACTGTTCAACATACGGTTCCACTTCTCAGCCTTGATAATACCTACAATGAGCAGGAACTCAACGATTTTGATGGCCGGGTCCAACGTATACTTGGGCACGCCGACTACGATTATCTCGTAGAATTGAAATTTGATGGAGCATCTCTCCGGCTCCGATACGAAAATGGAGAATTGGTACTTGGAGCAACCCGAGGAAATGGTCAACAGGGTGATGACATAACGAGAAATGTAAAAACTGTTCGTGATATCCCCTTAAGACTAACGGGTGATTTCCCTGATGTGGTTGAGGTTCGGGGGGAGGCATATATGGAGCGTGAGGCTTTTGCCAGGATGAATCAAAAAAGGGAAGAAGAAGGATTGGCTGTGTTCGCAAATCCAAGGAACTCAACAGCGGGGTCTTTGAAAATGCAGGATCCAAGGGCAGTAGCTCAACGCCCTATTCGCTTTTTTGCCTTTGATTTATTGTTTGATGAAAAAGACGGTTCCGTTACACAGGCTCAGAAAGTTAAATTTATTGATGAGTTTGGTCTGCCCGGAAATCAATACCCAAGAGTTTGCAAGAATATCGATGAAGTACATGCAACTATCGCAGAATTTGATGAGCTCCGGCATACTCTTCCCTACGAAACAGATGGAGTTGTGATCAAAATCAATCAAACGCATCTGAGGGAGCAGTTGGGCAGTACTTCAAAGTTTCCGCGTTGGGCTATAGCTTACAAATTTGAAGCGGAGCAGGCTACCTCCGTAATCAATGATATCACTCTTCAGGTTGGTCGTTTAGGAACCATCACCCCTGTCGCTGAATTGGAACCCGTTCTGCTTGCCGGAACTACTGTAAAACGGGCTTCTCTACATAATGAGGAAGAAATTCACCGCAAAGACATTCGCATTGGTGATACCGTAGTTGTTGAAAAAGCCGGTGAAATTATCCCTCAGGTAATCAGCGTAGTGAACCCTGACCGCGAGGGAAGAAATAATGAATTCAACTTTCCGAAAAAATGTCCTGCCTGTGATGCCGAACTCATCAAATATGAAGGTGAAGTAGCATGGAGATGTGTGAATCCCGAATGTCCTCCTCAGGTTCGCATCAAAATTGAGCACTTTGCTTCCCGTGATGCTTTGGATATAGAAGGATTGGGAGAATCGGTCGTAGATCAATTAGTAACTGAAGGTCTGATTTCGAATTACGCTGATTTGTATGAGTTAAAAGTCGAACAAATTATTCCGTTAGAACGAATGGCAGAGAAAAGTGCCCAAAATCTTATTGACGGAATAAACAAGAGCAAAGAACAACCATTCGAACGGGTATTGTATGCTCTGGGGATTCGTTTTGTAGGGAAAACTGTAGCTAAAGATCTTGCTAAAGCATTTAAAACAATAGATTCATTGCGATCAGCTTCTGAAGAAGAATTGCTCGCGGTTGACTCAATCGGACCAAGAATAGCAGAATCTGTGGTTGAATTCTTCCAACATGAAACCTATTCAAAACTGGTAGAACGATTAATCTCTTACAACCTTCAATTCGAAATGGAAGAAGAAGAACTGGCATCCAACACACTCGAAGGGAAAACTATCGTGCTTACCGGTACTCTTCCAACACTATCCAGAAAAGATGCTTCTGAATTGATTGAAAAACATGGAGGTAAAACTTCATCCTCAGTAAGCAAAAAAACGGATTACGTATTAGCTGGGGAGTCAGCAGGTAGTAAACTCACAAAAGCTCAGAATCTTGGAATCCAAATTTTGGATGAAGAAGGGTTTCTATCAATAATTGGGTAAAATTAGTGATTATTTTTTTAATCCAGTACATGCGTTGCATGCAACGCCGCTAACTGAGGGCAAAATAAAGAAAACTCAAACCTCACTACTCAAAACTCATAGCTATTTTATATCTTCCAAAAATTAGTCCTAATCAACATTTATGGATATCAACCCACTTGACACAGAACAATTAGGGATAAAAACGCTTGAAAAGCACCTTATTCGCAATACAAGTGAGGTATCGTTAAAAATTGGTATCCCAAAAGAAAATTCTATTGATGAGAAAAGGGTTTCATTAACTCCTGGCGGAGTCTCAGTGCTTCGGGCCAACGGACATCAAGTCTTCGTTGAAAAAGGAGCCGGAGAAGAAGCCAAGTTTTCAGATCGGGATTATGCCGAAGCAGGGGCTGAGATCGCATTAAGTGTAGATGATCTATTCAAAAAATCAGAACTGATTTTGAAAGTAGCTCCTCTTTCTTCGCAAGAATTTGAGCTTTTGGAAGCAAATCACACTATCGTCTCAGCTCTTCACCTGGGAAGTCAAACTCAGGAATATTTTGAAGCGCTAAACCGTAAGAGCGTTACCGGAATTGGCTATGAATTCATTCGGGGAGCTGACAAAGAATTCCCTATTGTTCGAATGATGCACGAAATCACCGGTTCCATTGCTGTTCAGATTGCAGCTCACTATATGGAAAGCCGAAGCAATGGTCAGGGTATTATGTTAGGTGGTATTTCCGGAGTTCCTCCTGCTACCGTGGTAATTCTGGGTGCGGGAATTACAGGTGAATACGCAGCCCGAACAGCGCTAGGATACGGCGCTCAGGTTTTCGTGATGGATAACGACCTAACTGCGCTTCGCAGACTCGAAAATGCGTTAGATCGCCGAATCATTACCGCTGTAGCTAATCAACAGTATTTGAGTAATGCACTGAAGTTTGCTGATGTGATTATTGGTGCTGCGATGGCAGAAGGCGAACGTTCTCCTTGCTGGGTGACCGAAGAAATGGTGGCTAATATGAAAACAGGAAGTGTGATCGTTGATACGGTTATCGATCAGGGTGGGTGTGTAGCTACCAGCCGGGCAACTACTCATTCAAATCCGATTTTCTCGGTGCATGATGTCACCCATTATTGTGTCCCGAATATCCCTGCAAACGTAGCTCGTACCGCTACGTACGCGCTGAACAATGTACTTGTACCCTATGTGCTTGCTATTGGGGATGCGGGCGGTGTGAAAGAATGCTTGTGGGATAATGTTGCTCTCAGAAATGGCACATACGCTTATAAAAAGCATATCACGAAGAAATCCATAAGCGAAATGTTTGATATCCCCTACCGTGAAATTGAAATGCTCATTGCTTCACAGATATAATGTCTTTGGTCATCCTGAGGATACTACCGAAGGATCTGCACAATTTGTTTTAAGTAAATTCTTTAGATTCCTCCCTCTGGTCGAAATAACAAAAAAACATTCTTCATTGATTATTTTTTAAATAATAATTTTAAATGTCAGAACTCTCCCATTCCAATTTTGTTCGAATCAGTCTAATTAATTGGGTGCTAAGCGTACCAATGATCGTGCTCTTTGCCTGGCCTTATTATTACGCAGCTAAACTTCTGGGAATGATGGAAATTCTGCGATATTTCGGAGCTTTTATATTTGCTGTCCCATTTATGATTACCATCATCCATGGACATGTAACTATGGCGTTGGGTTCTCCCCACCGCAACCATTATTACGATTGGCTGATTAAGCATCCTTATACCTACGGACTTTTTTTTAACCGTATGATGCCCAAAACCCGTTTTCGGTTAATACTCCTAATAGCCAGCCTCCTTTTTCTTCCGGTTGGGTATCTTCTTGGCTTATGATTTATTCAAAACTCATCTTATTAACTATAATATTGGGTGCTGTTTGTTCTGAGAATGACTTCACAGAATCACCTCCCGTGCCAGGTATTTCATTAGGTTTAGTAGGTGATTCAACAGATGTGCAAACTATTTCTAAGGCTGGTACTGTTATTATGGGAGGTTCAAGAGATGTTGATGAGGCCATCTTATGGATGATAAATAACTCAGGTGGAGGAGATTTTGTGGTAATTAGAGCAAAAGGAACTGATGCCTATAACGATTATATCTTCGGTTTAGGCGATATCAATTCAGTTGAAACACTTTTAATTGATTCCAGATCTGACGCTTCTGATGCAGGTGTTGTAAGAAAAGTGCGGGATGCAGAGGCCCTCTTTATCGCCGGAGGAAACCAATATGATTATGTTTCATTTTGGAAAGATACCCCCCTTGAAGAAGCAATCAATTATCTGCTAAATGATAAAAAAGTACCAATTGGGGGTACAAGTGCCGGTGCAGCAATTATGGGTGAATTTTATTTTGACGCCGCGAAAGGCACCATTTACTCAGATGAAGCCTTAGAAAATCCTTTTGACTCACTAATCAGCATTCAAGGAAACGACTTCATTGAAAATGAATATTTGATCAATACGATAACTGATACCCATTATTCTCAAAGAGACCGACAAGGAAGGCACACTACATTTATCGCTCGAATTATTAATGATTTGAACAGACCTGCGAGGGGAATTGGTGTGGATGAAAGAACAGCTGTTTGCATTGATGAAAATGGAATTGCCACGGTTTTTGGCACGAACCACGTATACTTCATTGATGGTAGCATATCAAATCCTGAAATCATTTCAGAAAACGAACCTCTACATTGGTACAATCAAATGAGAGCTCTGAAAGTGTTCAAAATACAAGGATCTGAAACCGGTAATCAATCTTTTGACCTTAAATCCTGGGATTCTGATGATCAGGATATAACTGGTTATTGGTATGTTGAAAATGGGACTTTTGAAGGATTTTAAATCACCTTTCCATTTTTAATAGCTTCCACTACACTTGGATCTAGCAAATTTGGGAATCAATATTCCCTTTATCGTCTGCAGGGTTTGCACGGCATCCCTGCGGGAAAAACCTCTTGCTTGATTATGATCTATCCTGATCTATGGTCACGATACCCAAATACAATTCCAGCAAGGACATATACAAGCAGGGACTTCAGTCCTGCGAACCACACCTGAAAAACTAAATCGCTTTTCCATTCTTAATATCTTCCACTACACCTGGATCAAGTAGTGTTGAAGTATCCCCAACATTTTCCAGGTCATTCGCCGCCACTTTTCGGAGAATACGACGCATTATTTTTCCGGAACGTGTTTTCGGGAGTCCGGGTACGATCTGAATTTTATCCGGCTTAGCAATTGGGCCAATTATTTTAACAACCAGATCAAGTAATTCTTTCTTAAAGGCATCAGTATCTTTGATATTCCCATCACATATCATAAACGCGTATACACCCTGACCTTTAATATCATGAGGATAACCAACCACCGCAGTTTCTACTACCCGATTGTGTTCATCCAGCGCGTTTTCAATTTCTGCGGTTCCCAAACGGTGACCGGAGACATTCAACACATCATCTACACGACCGGTAATTCGGTAATAGCCGTCTTCATCTCTACGGCAACCATCCCCTGTAAAATAATAACCTTTATAAGTTGAAAGATAGGTCTGCTTATACCTCTCATGATCTCCATAAACCGTCCTTGCAACAGATGGCCATGGGTGCTTGATACACAGATTTCCTTCCACGCCATTACCTTCAATTTCATTGCCATTTTCATCCATTAAAACAGGAAAAATGCCTGGTAATGGAAGTGTGGCGAATCCGGGCTTGGTAGGGGTAATTCCAGCTAAAGGAGAAATCATAATCCCTCCGGTCTCAGTTTGCCACCAGGTATCAACAATAGAACACCGTCCTCCGCCTATATGGGTATGATACCAATGCCACGCTTCTTCATTTATAGGTTCACCAACAGACCCCAGCACCTTTAGTGAGCTCAAATCGTATTTCTTCACAAAGTCAAGATCATAACTCATTAACGCTCGAATGGCGGTGGGAGCGGTATAAAAATGGGTGACTTTGTACTTCTCTACTACTTCCCAGAAACGTCCGGCATCCGGATAGGTTGGAGTACCTTCAAAAATAATTCCGGTAGTTCCGGTAAACAATGGACCGTAAATAATATAACTGTGTCCGGTAATCCAGCCCGCATCTGCCGTACACCAATAAACATCATCCGCCCCAACCTGGAATACATTGCTGAACGAATAACTCGTGTATACCATATATCCACCACAGGTATGAACTACCCCTTTAGGCTTACCGGTTGACCCCGAAGTATATAAAATGAACAATGGGTCTTCTGCATCCATCTCAACAGCCTCATGCTCTTTGGATGCATTGCGAATCAGATTATGCCACCACTCATCACGACCTTCCACCCATTCAATGTCTCGGTTGGTACGCTGACAAACAATCACACTTTTCACAGACGGGCTTGTCTTCAACGCTTCATCAGAAATATCCTTAAGCGGAACATGTTTGTCACCTCTTCTCAACCCATCGTTAGTGATAAGCATTTTGGCATCACAATCATTGATACGATCGCTAAGTGATTGAGCAGAAAAACCAGCAAACACGATCGAATGAACCGCTCCAATTCTTGCACAAGCTAAGGCAGCAATAACCAACTCCGGTGTCATAGCCATATAAATACACACCCGATCTCCTTTTCTAATTCCTTTGCTGTTCAACACATTACTGAACCGACAAACATCTTCATGTAGCTGTTTGAAAGTAATGGTTCGACGAAACGAATCCGGGTGATTGGGCTCAAAAATAAAAGCTGTTTTGTTCCCAATCGTATTCAGGTGGCGATCTAATGCGTTTTCAGTTATGTTTAACTTTCCACCTTCAAACCATTTTATATCGGCTGTTTCAAAACCGCCGGACTGAACTTCATCCCATCTTTTTCGCCAGTAAAAAGTCCCGGCTTCGTGCTCCCAGAAGTCTAAACGATTTTCCTCACTTTCATTAAACGTTTCGTTGTATTCATTGAATGATTTTATATTCAGCCACATTTTTCAAGAAATTGGTTAGGTTATCTGATCCGCTTATGTTGACGTTTTTTAAGCGGAGAATCAAGTCAATTATATGATCAATCCCCTAAAAGTTTATTTTGAGGGAGCTCTCAGAAAGACTCTGTGCCTTCTTTGTTCTAAAAAATCTTTAAATGTTTATCCTGAATGGAATGAAGACTTATTACCTTTCCAGTAATACTTTGTAGGTTCCATTTGTAATCAGTACCGTATCAGGCCGCTGGCGGTATTGGTTATTGTTGGGTTTGTCGTAATTGGGATCCACCACCACCTTCATGGCAAAGGTACCTTTGGCAAACTCCCGGCCCTCTTCATCGGTCCCAAATTCTACCGTAAATGAATTAACCGAGGCTTGCTCCGGATAATACCAGGCGATCACCGCGTCTCCGTCTAACTCACTGTACAGTGCTCCTGTCATTTTATTATGTTTATTAGATTCTAAAATTACCGAGTATTCATTTTTTTTCTTTTCTAGATAAACTCCTATAGAAAGCTTGTCTCGATACGGAAACAAAAGAGTATCATACCTTGAAGCAAACACCTGGAACAAGGTGTCCTGCTCGATATAGGTGAACCCGGCTCTCGGGGCGTCCCCACTCCAGGCATCTCCGTTGATTTCCGCCCGGAAATAACTTTCAAATTCAGGCGGGGCTTCCTTTTCGGTAATACCACAGCCGGAAATCAAAAAAAAGAACCATGTCAAAAGATATACTGCATAATTCATAATGATGCTTATTTGATTAAGGTTATTTTTCGGGACTCGACCATTGAACCGCTCTGCAACCGGACAAAGTACATCCCGCCGGATAAATCTGAGGCATCAAAAGTGTAAGTATGAGCTCCTTTTGGGAGTCTGCTGTTCGTTAAAACCGCTACTTCTCTGCCTGACAGATTGTACACAGCCAGCCGTACGGATTGTTCTTCCGGCAGGGTGAATGTAATATTTGTGGATGGATTAAAGGGGTTGGGATAAGCGGCATGTAAGGCAAAACGCTTAGCCGGCCGTTCAGGCTCTTCGGCAGATTGATTCATTTTTGCCAGAGAACCGGACAAGAATTCACAAGGCTCATCCTGCTGGCAATCGTCATCGTCAACGATAATACTCTTGAAAGCTTCTGAAACCTGAACTCCTCCTGCCGCCCTTGCGGTAAGTCTTATATAGTGATTTCCGGGAGGAAATGTGCGCGAAAAAGTGCTGCCGGTACCAACAACAGGGCCATAAGTAAAGGGATCGTCATAACTAACCTGCCATTGATACGTTGGGCTGGTCTGACCGCCACAAATATCAGACGCGAAGGAAAACTGGCCTGTAACCGAATTGGAAGAGGTTATACGAACGGAAGCCTGAAGCTCATTCGCATCTCTGAGATCAGCGATCGTAGCAGCGGTATTCTTCAGTACCAGCCAATTTTCCCGCTGTCCTTGTATTCCGGTATCACTTCCTCTGTATTCTACATTTGGGTTAGAGAAATGTTTTCGGCCATAATATACCCGGTCACAGAAAAAATCTTGTGACTGAGGCCGGCATGGGTAAGCCATTATGGTGGAACGGTATCTCCTCGGTACAAAAATAGATGCCTTGTAACTGAAACGATGCCCAAAGCCGTAACTAAATGGCCCGTTAACATCTACAGGATCGTCAGGATGATGTTGCGCTCCTTGCAAATGCCCCAGTTCGTGGGCAAACACATAGTCCGCCCCCCCCGAGAACTCGGCTTGAACGATGGCATGAGCAGAGTTTGTTGTTGCTAGTATTTCCGAGGCTATCCCTCCGGCCGATCCGTAATTGCCGTCGGTAAGCAGCAACACGGCATCTGCATTGTGTTGATTACGCAGATTCTGTACTTGCACATCATTTCGCAAATCTAATAAATCACGTTCAATATCATTTGATTCCGTGAAATTGATCTGCTGGCTGTGGGCCAGAGCTATCTTTAAATTGGTTACCTGGCTGTTGGTGTAGGCTTCATTCGCTTCCTGTATAGCTAGAGAAATAATACCGTTTATATCCCTGCCCTGGGCGGCATTGGCAGTAAACAGTACCAGCAGCCGCTGGTATTCGGGGCTGCAGCGGGTTCCTGATTGTTCTGCTATAATCGGTTGAGTATAACTGGTTCCTTCGGGAACGAACTGTTTCCGCTGTGAGGTTTTCTTGACAAGGACATCATTTCCTTTGTAGAGTTCTCTTTGATATTCAGTATCAACCGAACGAACCGTATGTAAACCGGATGCTCCAAGGGGCTGGATTTCATAAAAATTACCTTCCAGATCAATGCTGCCGGTAAATCCACGCTCCTTATGCAGGATCAAGGTAATATCGCCTGCCTCTTCCCTGGTGGTGCTCACATAAATAATACCAGTCCAGGCTATTTCATCTTCTGAGAGAATTTCCAGTGACTTCTTTCGTACAACTAAACCGGTACCGGTATTGTCAAATGTCAGTTGTCCGGTCTTTTGATCTACGAAGAAAGTCAGCTCTTCGGTCTTCCATATCTGATACGGTAAACGGACAATATCTACTTGTTTTGTTTTTCTGGAATTGGTCAATGTTGTTATACGCTCCGAACTTTGTGAGGAGAGTCGATGCACCACCGTTTTGGTAAACAATGGGTTGGATTGAACGAATACAGGATCGCTTTTCTGTATCTCTTTACTCTGAGAGTAAACTCCGGTGCTAAAAAGTAGAGTGACGATTGCAATTAAACAGACAGCTATACTAATCTTTTTGAAGGGGGGGGTAGTTTTGTTCATGGTAAGCTCCGGTTTAGAAATAATTAATGGATCAGATCCTCTTAAATAAGAGTAAAACAATCTATAATTGTTGCACTATTTTTCGCTTCAATATGCCATTAAAATAATGGGTTAAATGGACACATATGTAATTTAAACCTGAACGTTTAATATCTTCTCAACATTACTCTTTAAACGATTTTTTGGATTTTAACATCTTGACAAAGGGAAAACAACGTATTTACGACTGGTTTGCCTCCCATAACTGGGAGATCTTCCCTTTTCAGTCTGAGGTTTGGGAAGCATTTCTTAAAGGCAAAAAAGGATTATTAAATGCTCCCACAGGTAGTGGGAAAACTTTTGCCCTATGGATGCCTAACGTGATAAAGTGGATTGACGAACATCCCGGAGATTACAATTCCAAAACCAATAATGGGTTAAAAGTCCTTTGGATTACCCCTCTTCGTGCACTGGCTAAGGATATAGAAAGTGCACTTCAGCATTCATTAGATGAAATGGAAATTCCCTGGAAAGTAGGACGAAGAACCGGGGATGTTTCTCAATCTGTAAAACAAAAGCAAAACAAAAGAATGCCGGAGGTTTTGATCACTACTCCCGAAAGCATCCATATCCTGATGGCCCAGAAAAACTACGGGCGACATTTCAAAAATCTGGATGCTATTATTATTGACGAATGGCATGAGTTACTTGGATCAAAAAGAGGTATTCAGGTTGAGCTCGGACTTTCAAGGCTAAAAGCTTTAAGACCCGCCCTCTCTGTCTGGGGAATATCTGCTACAATCGGAAATCTTGAAGAAGCTCTGGAAGTATTACTCGGAACAGATCATAACTCTGAGAACTCAACCATTATCAAAGCCAGTATTGAAAAAGATATTCAGATCCGTTCTGTGCTACCCGACGAGATCGACAATTTCCCCTGGTATGGACATCTTGGATTGAACCTTCTTCATAAAATCCTTCCAATTATAGACGACCATACTTCGACTTTGATTTTTACCAATACACGCGGCCAGGCTGAAGTATGGTTTCAACGGATTTTGGACGCTCGTCCTGATCTGGCAGGAACCATTGCAATTCACCATGGTTCGTTGGATAGAAGCGTAAGAGATTGGGTAGAAGATTCACTTCATGAAGGAATTCTTAAAGCTGTGGTTTGCACTTCCAGTTTAGATTTAGGAGTGGATTTCAGTCCTGTGGATACCGTGATCCAGATTGGAAGCCCTAAAGGAGTCGCGCGATTCATGCAGCGAGCTGGACGAAGTGGACACCAACCGGGAGCTACAAGCACCATCTACTTCGTTCCAACTCACGCCCTTGAACTCATTGAAGCTGCTGCATTAAAGGGAGCCATCTCTAATACCGAAATGGAGAGCCGGGAGCCGATTTTAAAACCCATGGATGTGCTAGTTCAATATTTAGTTACACTTGCGGTTTCAGATGGATTTATACCCGATGAGATTCTTCCCGAACTAAGAAGCACTTTTGCTTATCAGTATCTTTCCAACAAAGAATGGGATTGGGCTCTGACTTTTATCACAACCGGAGGAAAATCACTCGGAAAATATCCGGAGTATTCGAAAGCAATTATTGATGAGGATGGAGTATACAAAGTGATCGATCGTAAGATTGCCAGACGGCATAGAATGAGTATTGGGACCATTTCCAGTGACAGTATGATGCGGGTTAAATATCTGAGTGGCGGATCGCTGGGTTCGATAGAGGAAACTTTTATCAGCAGCCTGAATATCGGTGATAAATTCTGGTTTGCCGGTAGAAACCTGGAATTGATTCAAATCAAAGAAAATTCTGCATTTGTTAGACGAGCCAAGGGCTCTAAATCAAGAGTACCAAGCTATATGGGGGGACGAATGTCGCTCTCATCCAATATGTCCAAAATCCTTCGAATGACCATGCAGAAGGCTATTTCCGGGGATACGGGCATTGTTGAATTAGATACTATTTCCCCAATCCTCGACATTCAGAAAGACTGGTCTATTCTTCCCGGAGAAAACCAATTTCTGATCGAGAAAAGTACTTCAAAGGAAGGTTGTCACGTCTTCTTTTTCCCATTTGAAGGACGTTATGTTCACGAAGGGATGTCGGCATTACTGGCACAACGAATCTCAAAAATGACTCCCATCACTTTTTCTATTGCCATGAACGACTATGGTTTTGAATTGCTTTCTGATCAGGATATCCCTATTGAGGAAGCCCTGGAAAATGATGTGTTATCTCCGGTTAATCTTGTTGAAGATATCCAGTCCAGTCTGAACAATTCCGAAATGGCGAAGCGTAGATTCTGGGGAATTAGTCAGGTAGCGGGTCTGGTATTCCACGGATTCCCAGGTGAACAACGTAAATCCAGACACTTAAGGATGAATACCAGTTTACTCTTTGATGTATTTTCAGAATATGAACCAGATCATTTACTTATCAGACAAGCGTTCGATGAGGTCATGTTCTTTCAACTGGATGAAATCCGGCTTAGAAAAGCGCTGATGAAAGTCCAAAGTCAGGAAATTGTACTGAATCATACCAAAAGATTCACCCCTTATGCATTCCCCATTATGGTTGACAGATTGCGTGAGAAACTAAGTTCAGAAAAACTGATCGATCGTATTAAAAAGATGCAGTTACAATTAGAAAAACATGTGAAATGACTCAAATAAACGAAATTGAAATCGAGTTCAGGGGTCAGAACCTGATTCTTTCAGCGTTAAAAGCTGTCTATTGGATTCAACTGGACGCATTACTCCTTTCCGATTTACATCTTGGGAAAGCTGGTCATTTTCGGAAATCAGGAATTGCCATCCCGGGTACTGTGAATGAAAGGAATTTATCTCGTCTAAATACATTAATTGCCAAATACTCCCCGAAACGAATACTATTTCTTGGAGATCTGTTTCACAGTGCTAAAAATACTGAATGGGAAACATTTAGAAGCTGGAGAGATAACTATCGGCATATCGAAATGCATCTTGTAATCGGTAATCATGACTTTCACTCCCCTGAAGAATATGAGAGTCTTGGGTTAATTTGTTCGGAAGAAATTGAGTCCGAACCATTCTTATTAATACACGATGAATCCACAAATAAAAACACTTCGGGGCTATATCCGATTTCAGGTCATGTTCATCCATCAGTTAGAATGATCGGCAGGGGTCGGCAAGCTAAAAGAATCCCTTGTTTCTACTTCGGTAAATTAGGTGCTTTATTACCCGCCTTTGGAAATTTAACTGGAACTCACATCATCAAACCCACTATTGATGAACATGTATTTGGCTTAATTGAAGATCAAATAATCAAAATTTCATGAGCATAATCAAAAATTGTTACACTTTGAAAGAATTAAAATTTTGGCTCCTTTTTGGTATAATTTTATTAGCAGGCTCAAATTTGTTACACGCACAAATTACCGATTTTGAAGCTCAAAAAATCTATGAGCGCTCACTTTCAATAAAAAAATCGGGAATGATTGTACTTGGAAGCTGGGCAACATTAAATATTATTTCGGGATTAGCGGGTACAGTTTACTATAAAAATGATGTGAAATATTTCTACCAAATGAATGCAGCCTGGAATACAATCAATTTAGGTATAGCTGCTTTCGGTTTTTTTGGAGTGATGAATACCGGCCTTTCTATCGGGGCAAATGAAGTGTTCGAAGAAATAGAAAATTTTGATCGTATTCTTCTCATTAATGCAGGATTAGATCTGGCCTATATCGGCATCGGTACAGCTCTCTGGAACCGGGGCATTTCCAGGCAATCTTCCAGGGTTCTCGGGTACGGAAAATCGATTGTACTTCAGGGAGGGTTTCTCCTCGTTTTTGATACTCTACTCTACCTTATTCATCATCAGCAAACAAAAAGAATTGCTCTTTCAGGACTAGAATTAACTTTTAACCCTATGGGGTTCAGTCTGGCTTTCTAACTATTCGTTCGACTTACGCTTATAGCAGTGATGAAGCCTGCTTAATATCCTCGATTTCCGGGTTCGGACATTTGCACTTGTAAGATCGAATTCTTCGGTAGCCTCCTCTGTAGTGGCATCTGGCTTATCTATAAAGTATTCAATAAACCGTTTTGACTTATCTTTTAACTCATTTAGACATTCTTCGAGAAGCCTTTGTCTCTCCTTATCCAATAGGTTCTGAAACTGTTTTTCAGGTTCATAAAGTACATTAAGAGCCTCTTCTTCATACTTAAACTTATGCTCTCTTTTCGAATATCTTAGGTACTCATGCCTGCATGATTTAATGAGATAGCTAAAAATATATTTACTCTCTTTTATATTATCTTTTCTGATCTGCTCAAAAACGTCCAGAAATGCTTGTTGAACACATTCTTTTGCTGCATTCCGTTCCGCACTCATTACCACAACAAGATAATCTTCAAGCCGGGGCATAATTTCATTTATTAAATCCCCTGATTTGGACTCATCCCCTTGTTGTAAAGCATCAACTAACTCTGAATAATCAACTCTGTTTTTTGTCAAAAGAAAAGACTGATTTTTTAATTATGAACTACTCCGAATCTAAACCAATTGAGAGCCTGTTTTTTGGTGAATATAAAATTAAGTGAGCTACTAAAAAACATTTATATGAAGTATAATCGCCCTTTTTTAGAGAAACATTAAAAATTTTTAATAAAAATTTGACAGGTTAGTCTCTTTTCGGTTAGGTTTTATTTGTAACAAAAGAGGTAAAAAATACTCTTACACTTAACTATAAATATAAATTTTAAAATCATACTAGGAATTGAGTTTTTTGTAACAAAACATATATAAGATACTCTTTAACTAGACTATAATTTTAACTTATAACTAAATATACATTTACTATGAAATCACTTAAGTCTCTATTCGCTTTACTTACTCTCGTTGCTGTTTCTTTCGCTTGCGCTCCAGCTCAACAATCTCAGGCTACTACTGAAGCAGTTCAACCCGAAACCACCATCACTGTTACCGATGACGCGGTATTCTCCGGAGGAAATGATCCTAAGCCGATCCTTAACAAACCAAAAATTTAACTCACACTCACTCAACCTTAATTCAAAATTATCAATATCTCATGAAATCACTTAAGTCTCTATTCGCTTTACTTACTCTCGTTGCTGTTTCTTTCGCTTGCGCTCCAGCTCAACAATCTCAGGCTACTACTGAAGCAGTTCAACCCGAAACCACCACCATCACTGTTACCGATGACGCGATATTCTCCGGTGGAAATGATCCTAAGCCGATCCTTAACAAACCAAAAATTTAACTCACACTCACTCAACCTTAATTCAAAATTATCTATATCTCATGAAATCACTTAAGTCTCTATTCGCTTTACTTACTCTCGTTGCTGTTTCTTTCGCTTGCGCTCCAGCTCAACAATCTCAGGCTACTACTGAAGCAGTTCAACCCGAAACCACCATCACTGTTACCGATGACGCGGTATTCTCCGGAGGAAATGATCCTAAGCCGATCCTTAACAAACCAAAAATTTAACTCACACTCACTCAACCTTAATTCAAAATTATCTATATCTCATGAAATCACTTAAGTCTCTATTCGCTTTACTTACTCTCGTTGCTGTTTCTTTCGCTTGCGCTCCAGCTCAACAATCTCAAGCTACTACTGAAGCAGTTCAACCCGAAACCACCACCATCACTGTTACCGATGACGCGATATTCTCCGGAGGAAATGATCCTAAGCCGATCCTTAACAAACCAAAAATTTAATCTCAAATTTAAAGTGAAATTATGATTGGCTTCAAAAGTTGTATTACATTCATGCATGAATTTACTTTTGAGCATTCTACTAAGTTTTTCATTATTTCAAACTAGTTTTGAAAGTGAAACCGTTGATCAGGCGATCTTTTATCTTGAAAAGATTAACGAAGAAAAAGAACTATCTGAATATTACTGGGCGTTAAACGAATTATACCAGTCTTCTTGTCACGTAAACAATTCTGTAATCCGCATTATTATTAATTCGGATGCCAAAAAAGTAAAAAATTACTTCTCCCAAATTCGATGTGGAGAATCAGAAATTCAACGTGATTCCAATAGACTGGAAAGAGTAAAATTAGTAGCTCTTGAAGAAGGGTTATTTGGGCTTGGAGTTTTTTATTTACTCCATGAAAATAAATTGGAAGCTAAAAAAGAATTTGTAACAGCTTTTAAACTTAAATTCAATAATGAGCTAAATAAACTCCAACTCAGCTTTTTTGATTCAATTCTTGATCCAAATAGTTCCTTTTTGTCAATTGACAAAATCCCTGTTAAAGAACAAGATTTTATATTCTATTCAATACTTTACAGTAGGCAGGTTAGGTTATTTTTTGACTTAAACACACTCAATATTATTGCCGACAACTGGTCTGAAGATAATAGCTCTTCTGAATCTGAAATCATCACCAGTTTGAAAAGAGCTAACCTCGTAAACCTCGCTTTCGATTTAAATAGATATAACACTGTCAGAAGGTTATTACCTTCGGTTTTAGCCGATAATTTTTTTCCTCACTCGACTATTAAAATCAGATTCTTAAATGCTATTACCTATGCATTGTTTACAATCGGAAGATATGACGAGTCTCTCAAAGTATTAAGAAATCAATTGATTCCACTTGCTTCCTTTTTGGAATCAAGGAACTTAACTGATGAAGCAACATTAACAAAAGGGGTAAATCTATATTCCTTGGGTAAATTTGCTGAAGCTAGAGATGTATTTGAATCAATCTATTATGACAGCTCTTCAACCATTGATAAATCCCAGCTTTTTAATAATCTCAGCATTTGCTACCTCAGGTTAGGTGAAAAGAATAAATATCTTACCTATCAATTAAATGCACTCGATGAAGCAGAGGAAGCTGATTCCTATAAAAGCCGGTTGATTATTCTTAGAAACCTGTTTCTATATTATACATCTATTAAAGATGCGGAAACCGCACTTAACTACCTGGAAAGAGCTGAGATAATAGCTCAAGATAATAATGACAAGTATGAACTTGCTGCCATTCATTCCTTTTCAGGAACTTTTTTCTGGGAAATATATAAAGATGCCGAGAAAGCACTCAAAGAACTGAGTATAGCTCAGAAAGAGTTTGACCCAACAACTGACTTTATAGACTTTGTAGGTGCTTTAAAAGAAGAAGCTGAAATTTTAGTCTCAATTGGCAAATTTAATGAGGCCACCACCAAGTTCGAGGAGTTGAGACAGCTTTCTATTCAATATTCCAACACCCCAAACTATCTGGAATCGCTAATCGGTTTAATGGAAATTGCATTATTAAATAATGAGATTGAGAAAGCAGAAAGCATTCTGGAAGAGATAAAGATCTACCCTCAGGATGATTTGGACTTCGAGTTATCAGTAAAATATCATACCGTTTCTTCTCAATTAATTCACAAACAAGGTCAACCCAGGAAAGCTTACACCAATTTCATTCCGGTAATTGAACAAATTACTGACAGAGCCAGGACTAGTATTAACTCACAAACAGGCTATTGGTCAATTGAATCAGAATTTATTAATGCTTTCAATGCTATTCTGGACATGCTAATTGAGCTTGGTGATTATAATAAAGCGATTCAGCTACTGGATGAACTTAAAACTATTAATGACGTTGCATTATATAACAGTCCTATTCTAAGAGCTCAACGCTTATCAGAAGAAGACCTTGCACAGGATCAGTTACTCAATGATCAGATTGTTAATTTAAGAACTGAATTGCTAAGTGCGGAATCATCCGATGAACGATTCGAGTTAAAAAATGAAATTGATCAACTTTCTGCTCAAAGAGAGGAAATACTTAATAAAATACGCACGAATATTTCTTTGAATTCTGTTTCAGTTTGGTCCGTACAGAAAAGATTACCTCAAGGAAAAATGATCATTCATTATACCGAAATCGGTGATCAACTATATGCCAGTTATATTACAAGAGACCAACTTAATGTTGAAGTAATTTCTTTCGATACCTCTACAAAACAGCTTTTTGAAAACGCCGCTAACCAGTTAGCTTCAGCTAAGACAGATTTAAATTTACTCTTTGATGTATATAAAGTATTAAACCTGAATTCTCGAATTGGTTCTGATATCACATCCGTTACTGTTATCCCTGACAACTATTTATACCGACTTCCTTTAGGTATTTTACCTACTGAACAGCCTCGCTCTCCTATTAGTTATGGCTCAACTGAATACCTTATAGAGAAGCTTGATCTCCATTACTTCACATCAATTAATGAATTAGTAAATAACTCAAGAGATGTCTTAACTGACGCTCAATTTGATTTTTCTGCCTATGCACTGTCTGATTTCAGTAACTTTACTAATCATAACCTACCCTCTCTTCCTTTTGCAACAGAAGAAGTGAAAAACATTACTTCCAGCCTGAAGAGTTTTGATCAAAAGAACATATTTTTGGAAGCTGAGGCAACTAAGTCCTCGTTTTTGGAAGGTGCCGCTAATTCCAGAGTAGTTCATGTTGCCACACATAGCGAGGTTTCTGAACAAGATCCTTTATTTTCTACGATTTATTTGAACAATAATACCTCTCAGGAATTATCCTCCCTCTATGCTTATGAACTTTTTGACGCGAAAATGAATAATGAGTTAATAATGCTCAATTCATGTAGTTCCGGTTCCGGGGGGTATTTACAAGGTAGTGGAATAATGGGGATCAGCCGTGCGCTTCGTTATGCGGGAGCTAAAAGTCTGGCTCTGAATCTATGGTCGGTTAATGATAAGACTGCTTCTGAATTTGCCATAAAATTTTATAAATCTATTGATAATGGTACTCCAAAGTGGGAAGCAATGAGAAGTGCTAAACTCAGCTTATTAAAAACCGGTAACGCTAACCCGTATTATTGGGGAGCTTATATGTTGATAGGAAACACATCTCCATTAACAGAAAAGCCAGCGAAAGCTGGCTTCTTGTATCCTTTTCTAATATTGATAATCCTTGTTTCGGGGTATAAGATTAGAGAGAGAAGTGTAACTACCTCACACTTTTAAGCGCTTCTAAATTAGTTTTTGCAATTCTACTGTACTGACCATCCATATCCAGAGTTTTTTGGAATGCGGCTTCAGCATCAAGCAAACGATCAAGTTGCAAATAAGTATTGGCGAGATACCAGTACCCTTTTTCCAAAATTTGGATATCAACCGTAGCTTGAGAAACAATACGCTCAAAACTCAGCACTGCTGCTTCGTATTCTCCATAATTATACTGAATAGAACCTAAAGTAAGAGACATTTCGGCTACTAACTCGGGGGTATCCGTATCAACCAATGCTGTTTGAATTAAAGTAATAGCATCTTCGAAATTCCCGTTATTGGCAAGTTCTATTGCGTCTTTAATAACCTGATTGGAATTTGCAGCCGGATTATCTTCCGGACCACGAATATTATCCAAATCGAGCTGCTCAAGAGGAGTTAATTCACCAGTGGTAGTTGTTGAGGTGTAATTAAATACACTTACCACTCCAATAATAATAGCGATTGCTGCTGCAGCTCCATAATTAATAACCTTACGCAACCTGTATACAGGAGCAGATTTTTTAGTATTACGCTTAGATTCGATTACAGCTTTCAAGTTTGCCACACTTTTGGTGTAATCTAAATAATAGCCGTCCTGAATAAGTTCGGCCCAAAGCCCGTCTATCTCTTCCTGGTTCAGTTTTCCATTGATATATAAATCAATTTTATACTCCAGGTCTTTTTTTAAATTGCTTTCAATCATATTCTGATCTGTGAAATTGTTACTATTTATTCAATTTCGATAACTGGAATCGATCTTAGTTGAAGCAAAAAATACCGTCTTTTTTTGTTCAATACTTTCTCTTTGATACCCTATCAATTGAAAAGAGATAGATGTTATCAATTTGTTACATTCTGTTACGAAATTAATTTTCATTATTTATTCAGTAAAAAGAGGAATAGACTGAGCATTTATCACAAACATAAATATATTTTAATAATCACCATAAACAGGTAGTCCCTGTTAAACCATTTATATGAACAAAAAAGCACTTCAACCGCTATTATTAAGTTTAAGCATTCTTTTTTTCCTCAGTTGTAAAAATCATACGTTTACTACTATCTCAGGAACAATTGATTATTTGGGCGACACAGAATTTTATATAGAAACCCCTCCACTTCATTATAAATACTCACCCAAAGAAAGAACTCCTTTCTCAATCGATAATGAGCAGTTCAAAGCAGAACTGGATATAGAAAAACCTGGAATTCTCTGGTTAGTACTACAAGATTATGTATACCCCTTTTATACAGAACCCGGACTTAATCTTAATTTCGAAATTGTACGATCTGATTTCCCGAATGGAGTACAGATTACAGGTTACGACATAAATTACAATTTGGCCTATCAAAAATTTCTTGAAGAGACAGAAGGTCTTGATGCAGTGATTACCGCAGAGATGGATAAATTTAAAGTGGGGCAAAGAAACTCCGCTTTAGCTTATTCTGAGAAGAAATTGGAAAGTGCTGAAAAACACTTTAAAGGAACACCTGTTGAACCATTATACCAAAAAGTAGTTGGTGAAGATTTAGTTTTAAGACTTCGTGCCGTTGAATATTCCAATCGGTTTATCTCTGATTATGATGTAGATGCTGAGCGACAAAAAGTAGTAGATCAGGCACTTCAAAATGAGTTCTTTACTCTGAATTCATTGGAAGCGCAGCGGGCCGGAATTCGGGATTTCAGCCACTACTATTCCCGTACTTTTGGAATCTACGATAGTGTAATGAATGCTTACGGGACTTCATTAGCTGAATATGACATCAAGCATGTTGCCTATGAAGAACTGAATGAAAAAAGAATGCAAGTTATAGAAGTAATCGAAGACCGGGATGCCAAAGCATACGCTGAAATGTTTATCGTGGCCGAGCGTATTGGAGAACAACCCATTTCTATCTTCGAGCCCACCTATTTTAATTATCTTGAGGAATATGAGGAGTTTAATGAGTACACCGATTTCCTCACCTATTTTTATAATGAAATCAAATCGGTATCACCCGGAGAACCTGCAATTCCATTTCAGTTAGCTGACCGAAGTGGCGAAGTTCATACATTGGATGAATATGCAGGTAAATTTGTATTGCTGGATTTCTGGGCAGGATGGTGTCAGCCTTGTCTCGTAGAATTCCCACACATGCGAGAGATCTACTCAGATTATTCTCGGGATGATTTTGAAATATTGGGGATTTCAACCGAAGTAGATAGCCTTGTCTGGATTCAGGATATCACCCGGTTCGAAAATCCCTGGCCACAGTTGTATGGTGGAGACGGGATGGATCAGAAAACGTTTAAAGCCTATAAAGGAGGAGGAATTCCGTTTTATATTTTAGTTGATCCGGATGGTAACATAGTTCGTTATAATGATATTCGTCCCTCCTTTAATTTCACCGAAGTTCTCGATAGTTTAATTACAGAATACAATCAATAGACTGCCTGCTTAATGAAAAAAATTTACATTGTCCTTTGCACAGCTATCGTTCTTTCATGTTCTGCAAAGCCTGCTGAAGATAAACAACAAGACACCGCATTTACCGATCGTGAACTGGGTCAATTGCTGGTAATAGGATTCAGAGGAACTGAGATTAATCCCGAAAGTGATATCACTAAAGACATCAAAGAGTTGAATATTGGTGGAGTTGTGCTATTCGATTACGATGTAGAAAGTAAGAGTTATGGGAGGAACATAGAGTCAGACGATCAGCTGCTTAAACTGGCGAGTTCATTGGTCGCTTATTCATCTACCCCTCCTATTATTTCCATTGATCAGGAAGGCGGGCAAGTTGCACGACTTAAACCCAGCTTAGGCTTTCCAAAAACCGTTTCCGCTCAATATCTGGGTGAAATTGACAGCGAAGACTCAACCCGATTTTATGCACGTAAAACGGCGCAGGAGTTTATGGTAGTTGGTGTTAATACAAACTTTGCCCCTGTGTTAGATGTAAATACGAACCCTCAAAACCCGGTTATTGCCAAATACGAACGAAGTTACTCTTCCGATCCACTTAAAGTTGCTGAACACGCAGGATATGTAATCGATGAGTTTGATGTGGAGGGAATTTTAACGGTATTAAAGCATTTTCCCGGACTTGGTAGCTCTACTTCTGATTCTCACCTTGGTGTTACGGATGTTACTGACACCTGGAGCCCTGACGAGTTACTTCCTTATAAGATTCTTTTCGAGGAGAAAAACATCAATGCGGTTATGACCGCACACATCTATAATGCTAACATCGATCGGGACTGGCCTGCAACTCTTTCTCCACCCACAATTAACGGACTCCTGAGAGACTCTTTAGGTTTTGAAGGTGTTGTGTTTTCGGATGATATGCAGATGGAAGCCATACGATCAGAATATGGTCTTGAAACTGCGATTGAGCAGTCTCTTAATGCAGGAGTAGATATCCTTATGTTCGGGAATAATCTTGTGTATGAGAAAGATATTGCTCAAAAAGCCATTGATATTATTCAGAATTTAATAGCCGAAGGCAAGGTTACCGAAGAAACCATACGAGCATCCTTAGACCGCGTTGCTAAGCTTAAGAAAGATGTAATTGAAGATCTTTGCACATGCCTGAACTTCTGAAAAAAGAAATCATTAAAAAAACAGAAGAGTTTGTAAAAGGTCGCCAGGAAGGCGACACCGGGCATGACTGGTGGCATATTTACAGGGTGAGAAACACAGCTTTACAAATTGCTAAGAAAGAACATGCAGATATCTTTATTGTGGAACTCGCAGCTTTGCTTCATGATATTGCCGATCATAAGTTCCATGGTGGTGATGAAACCATTGGCGCTAAAGTAGCCAGAGATTGGCTTTTTTCATTACATATTGATGAAGTCACTGCTGATCATGTTTGCCAGATAATCAACGGGGTTTCTTTTAAAGGTGCCAACGTTGAAACCCATATGCAAACAATTGAGGGGGAAATAGTACAGGATGCCGACCGACTGGATGCGATTGGAGCTATCGGTATTGCGAGAGCCTTTTCTTATGGCGGATATAAAAATCGGGAGTTATACAACCCGAATCAAAAGCCTACAATGCATACCTCTTTCGATGAATACAAAAAAGATGATGGACATACGATCAATCACTTTTATGAAAAATTATTTCTCCTGAAAGATCGAATGAATACTAAAACAGGAAAAGAACTGGCTTTAGAGAGGCATCAATTTACGGTAGAATATGTCCAGAAGTTTCTAAAAGAGTGGGGTGGAAAATGATTTTGAATGCTTAAGGTTTTTGTATTACTGTTCAATCAAATAACCATTTTATCATTTATAGTTTATCACTTACATTGTAGCAGGTGGGTTAATTTATAATTCAAATAATATGTCATGAAGAAATCTATTGTATTAACATTCTGTGTCTTATTGCTCTCATCAATTACAATTAATGCCCAGTACTCAGCTATGGATGCTGCGTCAGGAGTTACATTTAGTTCATCGAACCTGATGCAAAGCCTTAATTCTACAGATGTAAAAGGCACACCTTATTATGGTGATGAAATCAAAAAAGGGAAAGTTTACTTACCGAATGGTAAAAAAACAGAGATACTCGACTTGGTTTTAAACCTGGAAGAAAACCTTCTTTTGTTTAGAGAGGATGATAGCTACAAAATTTTCAACCCTGCAATTATTAAAGGTATTGAGATTTATGATGATTATAATCAACCAGAAGATTTTTTCGTTATTGGTTTTTCAAGTCCTGATAATGATATAACCAACAGTTCGTTTTTAAGAGTTATATATAATGGCGAAACTAAAATGTTAGCGCATCACTCAGTAGATTTTGACCGTGGAAATTTCCGGGATCCGGTTTCAAATCGGGTTACTGCTCAATACAAAAAGAAAGAAACTTTTTATATTGTAAATAAGGATGGAGACTTTAAAAAGACCCGCCTGAGACTCAAAAACCTTGTTAAAGATCTTGGTAACTTCGAGAGTCAACTCAAAGACTTTGCCAAAGAAAATAAGATTAAAGGAAAAAGCGAATCAGATGCTTTCAGAATTCTTGAGTATTATGACTCACTGAAAAAAGAGAATTCGTAATCAAACCTATTGTAAATGACCTTAACCCAGCTCTCTTACATTGTTGCCGTAGATAAGTACCGGCACTTTGCTACTGCTGCACAGAAAATATACATCACCCAACCAACACTCAGCATGCAAATACAAAAGCTTGAGGATGAGTTGGGTGTTTTAATCTTCGATCGCTCCAAAACTCCGGTAATTCCCACGAGCATAGGTAAAAAAATTATTGAGAAAGCAAAAGTGATTCTCCATGACGCGAAACACATTGAAGACATGGCTTCTTTAAGTGATGATGAGCTTCATGGATCGTTCAAGGTGGGAATTATACCCACTGTTGCCCCATATCTCGTTCCTCTTTTTCTTCGGAAGTTTTCGGAAACTTACCCAAAAGTGGAACTTAATTTTCAGGAAATGCTCACTTCTGAGGTACTCGAAAACCTGAATGCCGATCATCTGGATGTAGGAATTATTGCTACACCAACAGAGCAGCATTTTTTTGATGAAGAGCTTTTTCTGGAGCCTTTTCTGGGATATGTATCCAGCATGCACAAATTCGCAGGTAAAGATAAACTTGATCTTGATGATCTTTACAAAGAAAACCTTTGGCTGTTAAATGAAGGTCATTGCTTCAGGGATCAGGCCATCAAGCTCTGTAAAAAGACCAACGAGAAAGTAAATACGGGCAAAATCAACTTCGAAAGCGGGAATCTTGAGACTTTAAAAAGATTGGTTGAGCAGGATTTCGGAGTTACATTAATGCCTTACCTTTCTATGCAGGACCATGATACCCGATGCGCTAATGGCGTGATAAAAGAATTCAACGATCCGGTTCCCACACGTAAAATCCGGTTGGTTTACAGTCGTGAATTTCTGAAAAAGAACTTAATTGCTGCCCTTGGCTCGACAATCAAAGATTCTATCCCCGACCATCTTAAGTCACAAAAAGAAGAGCTTGTTGTTGAGTAGGAACACTGAATAGAAGTAAGTCTTTTTTAGTTACTTCCTAAACCTGAGCAAAGGAGTTAAGAACATCTTTAGAATTACATAACTCCTCTTCTACTCATTGCCATCGTCGTTCGTTAGGGTAGGTAAGAAATTCCTCTTCTCAATTTCCAAAGGAAATATTTTTCCAGAAACACTTTAAAGAAATCGAAAATTACATTAGGAACCATGATCGCGAATTTCCGTGGTTTGAAAAGAGAGTTACTTACAATAATTACTTCTTTTTCTCCTGCATCCATTACGCAAAGTCCGGCAATTTTACCCCAGGCTTTTTCTTCCCTTTCTTCTATACCTTGTATTGCATTAATAACATTATGTGCAACAATCTTTCCAGTTACATCACTTGGATAACCCGTTTTTGGCACACTGAAAGGAACTTCACCTTGTTCAAACGGAGGAACAACATTCACTGCTAAACCTGCAGCCCAAACATTCTCCAATTCCTCATGTTGATATGAAGGTAGGGTTGGGATAAACTGATTATCTCCACAATGAAGTTCCGGAGATTTTTTAATGAAATCTACTCCCGTAAACGGAGGCATCAACATTTTGAAGCGTGATTCAATTACAGTTCCGTCACTTAGAAAAACTTCCTCACCAGTCACTTTTTCTACCCCAACAGAAGTATGGTAAGTGATATGGAACATATCCATGAACTTTTTGAGCATCGCTTCACCCAATGGCATTCCATCAATTCCAAAGTGACCTAAGTAGGGCTCTGGTGTTATCCAGTGCAAGTCTACTTTTTTTCGGATTTTTTGATCACGAAGCCATTTTTCGAGATTAAAAAGAAACTCATAGGCGGCTCCCATACATCCTGCCCCCTGAGTTGCTCCGATAACAATCGGGCCGGGATTTTCTTTAAACTTTTCCAGTTTCTCTCTGGTTTTCATAGCACCAACAGGAGTTCCGATATACATGTTATGTTCTTTTAGTCCCGGAACTGCGTCGAGTTGTACTTTTGGTCCTGTTGCTATTATTAAATGATCATAGCTGTATTCTCCATGTTCGGCATATACAACCTGAGCTTCGGTGTCTACTTTTATTGCCGTATCCTGAACAAACTTTACTCCTTTTTTTGTAAGTACTTTTTCTCTTGGAATGGATATCTCTTCTACCTCCCTCCTTCCAATTGGAACCCAGATTAGCGATGGGATGTAGATGAAGTTGGGATTACGGTCAATCAAAGTGACCTCAACCTCTTTACCTAATTTTCTTTTGATTTCTAAAGCAGCTGTTGAGCCTGCAAAATTTCCACCTACTACTAACACTTTCATATTACCTCCGTTTTATTGGCACACTATATAGTTGCTAAAAAATGTGAAGGAATGATGAATTAGAATTGTTCGAAATATAGGCGTACGCTTCAAGAATGCGTTCCAAAGGAGTTAAAGAATGAGTTTAAATGATAGATTTAGCTAAAAGTCTTAAACCTAAATGCTAGTCAAAGACTTGCGAAACTGCATCTCTCTAAGTCACAGACTTAGGAGATCTGGGGGAGTCCTAGCCTTAAATATTGTTAATCACTGGCATCTGTCCTTTCCATTGCTCAAACAAACCGGAATCATAAGTCAATCGAGCCATAAAGTTAGCTACATTAATTCTGCTAGTTTGACCTGAATCAAAGAGTACTCCTCTTATCGGTGATGGATTGAGCTCATAATCACTTACAACTTCTTCATCAATCAGGTTATCAGGGCGTACAGCAACCCAACCTATGTATTCATGATCTTTACCAATAGTAGTTCTTAGGTAATCGGCAGCCTCTTCGTTATCAACATGAGGTGGAAGTACTACTCTTAGTATTGAAATAATCATTCTTTCTTTCAAAGAGTAATTTTCTTCCAAATCCCGATTTGTGTTCCCATTGGTATTCATTAATACAAATCGTACCGGTTCTTTAGGTTGATTTGAGATTATAGCTTCGCATAATTTCCGAACAGAATCTGTTACCAGACGTCTTGGTTTTCCAAAAATTCCTTTCCAGGTTAGATTATGTCCTAAAACAGGAACACACCGCTTCGCAATCTTCTAAGAGGGTAGCCAACTCTTCGGATTCTATCTCGAGGGCAGTACCTTGGATTTGCACAAGATTTTCATACCTCTCTTCCAATGCTTTAAGCTTCTCTTTTGATCGAACTAAAGCCTTTACGGTGTGCCCTTCTTCAAGAAGTTGTTCCACCAGTAATCTTCCAGTAGCTCCTGTCGCACCAACTATTAATACTTTCATCCTTATTCTCTTGTGTTTTAATTCGAGTATCAAATACGAAATGGATGATCTATGTTTCAGACTTTAATTCTTAACCAAGAAAAGTGTTGCCCTACTTTCTTTTTTTGAAATAGATCAACACCTTTGACTTCCAGATCAGTTGAACTAAATGATAATCACCTTAGCGAATTATCTGGCAGCTATTTTGGCTATTTCACTTATTTGGATGGTTGGTTCTACATTGGTGAAATTTGGAATATCTCCAAGAATTTCTTCTGCATGTGGACCAAAATTCAATTGAAAGTCTTCTACCGTATTAAAATACATGGTAGCTATTGCAGCGAATGGAGCTTCTGAGCCTGGTGCAGCACTGCCTAATCCGAACTCTACCATAGTTCCCTTTAACGCAGACCCTATTCTTTCAACTACCAGCGGTATATGAGTGTTGTTATAATATTCTTTATTAAAAGTACTGCTCTCATTCTTTGGATAAGCTACTGTTACCGTAATCATTCCTTCTTTCATATTCTTAATTGCTTTTAATCATTGTACCCCAATTATTCAGGAATACCATAGTAATCAATTAAGACGGAAGGAACTAGAGAATCAATAATTTTAGCGGGTTCTTTTGCCCTGAACTAGCTCAAGCTTCTACTCGGACTTTCTTTTATCAATCTAAACTATTAGCTATTTGTTGCATAAGCGGACGCTTGCGCTAGATTGGGAAGCAGGAGCTTCCAGAATGCATTCCGCAGCGGAGCTACGGAACGAGGTTGAAGCTGAAGTTTACGCTAGGTTAAGTTAGTTAAAAATTAATCGTCATCTTTAATACTATATCTCTCTAAAAGTAATTTTTTATCTTCTTCGTCAATTTCTTTGGATAATTTTCTAACTTTTGCTGCCTCAATTTGTATTTCCTTAGCTACATCAATTTTTTCTTCAGCATTTTCATTTTCAATAATAATTTCTGTTAATAGTTTTACCTCATTTCCTTTCACAATATGATCTGCTATTACTTCAGCAACCTGTTCTGCCTTCTTAGGAATTGATTCAGATAAAATATTATTGTCATTTTCTTTTCTATCCTTATGCTGTTCTAAAACTTTATTCTTCATTGATTCATGAACATTATTCAGCATTAGCTTTTGTCGATTCTTTTCTCCATCAATTAGCTTTTTATTCCCGAGGTATGAAGAGATTATTTCCTTTGCTGTTTTTGATTTATACAGCAAATAAGCACTATAAACCTTCAGACCAGTTTTAAATACTTCTGCTAAATCAACAGCAATATCAAGATCAATATTAATAATTACATCTATAGATCCATTTTGAACTTCATATATTGAAATTTCTTTAGGAGCTTTTGATTTTAACAATGTATGATACATCAATAAAGTTTTATTCCATCTATTAAGAACTTTTGAAAACTCTTTAAGATTTTTAGTTGATTTAAGGTCAGAAAAGATCAAGGAAATGAGTGCTTGACCTTCTTCGGCTTCAAAATTTTCTTGAGGTGTAACATATTTCTGAAAAACTTCTTTAACCTCGGAAATTTCTTTCTCATTTAAATCAATTCTCTTTTTTAATCTATTTAAAATCGCATTAAAGCCTTTATAGTATTGTTGAGCTTCAATCTCAGTATTATTATCTAAGTCATTTAATTCAGAAAGAAATTTTGATGGTGAAAAAGCTCCTTCTTTCCTTAAAACTTTTTCCAAATCAGAATGAAGAGAATTAACCTCAAACCGTTCTAACTCATCTTTAATCTGTTTGGATAGCCCCTTCAAGAATACTAAATTTTGATTTTGAGACTGGGTAATGGATTGGCTAAAATCATTTATGTCTCTTTTGAAACCTGAATCAATAACCAGGTCTTCAAAATTTCTAATCTTACTTAGAACGCTTTCAATATTCATAGTCGATTTATTTTTTAGAATAAACTTTAAAGTCGTTAAACATAATGAATTAATTTACATTCATTTATATTAAATCCGTTTAGAAAATTTATTTCTAAGCCATGACACAACGTTGTCAGTCCCCTTCCCCATCTTCCTTCAACATTCAATATCCAACGAGGAATGGGCAACGCTAAAATTGAACATTGAATGTTCCAGGTTGAAAATTGATTATTAGTTTTGAATCGTCATCCTAAGACTACTTCCTCAGAATGACTTATAGATACACATGATAAAAATCAAAAAAGCAGGACATCACGGAATACTTCTACCGGAATTAAAGATCGGGTTGGATTATAGTGGTTCTAAAGCAGAACACTATTTTGTATCTCATGCCCATGCCGATCACATGCCGCGAAACCGAAAGCTTACGGTGTATGCTACTCCCCCAACGACAAGATTTATGAAACTCCGTGGTTTTGGTGGAGAGGTTATTGAAATGAAGTTCGGAGAGACATTAGAAACAGAAAATGCCCGCATTACTTTTTACCCGGCCGGACATATTCTCGGCTCAGCAATGACTTTTGTGGAAAGTGATCTTGGATCGGTTTTATATACCGGCGATTACCGCACTCCTCCCTCTCCTGCTACCGAAGGTTTTCAACTCCCTGAAAAACCTATTGATCAGTTTATTACGGAAGCGACTTTCAGTTTACCTATTTACAAATGGAAACCAGAAGAAGAATTGTCAGCTCAAATACGTGACTTTGCAGCAACATCTTTAAAACAAGGATATACTCCCATATTTACTGCCTATAATTTGGGAAAAGCCCAAGAGTTGATGTATATCTTAAAAGAACTCGGTCATCCAATGCAAATTCATGGCGCCGGTTTTAAGCTCTGTGGTGTCTACGAAGAGTTTGGATTCTCCTTAGGAGAATATGAAACTTACCATCGTGAAACTTGTGAAGGAAAAATTCTGATCTGCCCAAGTTCGGCTTTAGGTACCGGTTTTGCATCCAATGTGAAAAAGAAACGGATAGCTTACTGCTCAGGTTGGGCTGCCAATGAGTCTCGTCAAACACAGCTCACCGTGGATGAACTTATCCCTATTTCCGATCACCTGGATTTCTTCGAGTTGATTGATCTTTGTGAAAGGATTCAACCCAAGAAAGTCTGGATTACTCATACTCCGAATCCTAAGGTCGTTCAGCATTATCTTTCTAACAAAGGAATTTCAAGCCAGTTTCTTGATGTAGAGGCTACGGATTCAGATTAATTAGGAATTAGGAATATGAGAATAGAAGATTATTTATTTACTCCCCAGATTGTTATCTCCAGGCAAATACTTGCTTCTCGAAGGACTATTCCTAATTCGCATATTCTTAATTAAAATGAATAAGGAAAATCAAAATACCTTCCACACCCTCGCTCAACTAGCTCAGAAGATTTCGACTACTCGTGGGAATAATGCGAAGATTAAGTTGTGTGCGGATTATTTTTCTGTATTGGAATCTGACCGAGATGTAGAGCTGGCGACTCAATATTTGAGTGAAGGAGCTTTTTCTTCAGTTTCGGGTAAAAAGGCTTCGGTTGGACATCGTACTATCGCTACTCTTGCAGCAGAATTCTGTGAAATTGATTATGAATTAGTCTTCAAACCAAGCCGAACGGCAACAGGAAGTTCTTCTGAAACCATTCAACGCTTTTTGGAAAACATCCCTGAAGCCAGAGCAAAGTGGAAAGCTGAGAATTTGAGTCTTCAAGAAGTGAACGATACTTTTGAATCGCTTTACATTACCTCTAAACGGGATGCCAAACAGCAGTTAGTGCTGGATGCATGGAAAAAGATGACTCCACTCGAAGTAAAATACTTTATTCGGATTTTAGGTCAGGGTTCCTTGAGAATAGGTTTCGAAACTAAAAGTGTGGAGAGTGCAATAGCCAAAACTTTCGATAAAGATTTGGAAAGTGTTCGCTATGCCAGGATGATTACCGGAAGCATCGGTAAAACTGCCCTCCTAGCAAAGAATGATCGGCTAAGTGAAGCTACTTTTAACATGTTTAGTCCTATTTCATTCATGCTTGCATCTCCCATTGAAAGCAGAGCAGTAAGTGATTTATCGGAATATATTGCCGAGGAAAAATTTGACGGTATGCGCTGCCAGGCTCATATTTCAAAGGGTAAGGTCGAATTATTCTCCAGAGATTTGAATGATATAACTGCTTCATTTCCCGAAATCATTGAGTTCTTTTCAGGACAGGATTTGCCCGATACGGTATTTGATGGAGAGATTTGTGTATTCAAAGACGACACCATCCTCCCTTTTCAGCTTTTACAAAAACGGATGGGAGTTAAGCAACCAAGTGAGAAGCTTTTATCTGAGTATCCCGTTCTTTTTATCGCTTATGATCTTCTATTTCTTGATGGAGCTCCGTTATTCGATGACTCATTAATTGATCGCAGGAGGAACCTGGAGAAATTGGCTTCACGGTTTAACATCCCCGTCACCTCACAAATGGAATTGAGTACCGAAGATGATGTGGAAGAACTATTCGAACGTGCTCTGGCTCATGGAAATGAAGGATTGATGCTGAAGCGAAAGGATTCAATGTATGAATACGGTCAGCGCCGGAAATCGTGGCTGAAGGTTAAAAAACCGAGTGGCTCTCTGGATACCGTGATGCTTTATGCCCATGCCGGAAGTGGAAAACGTGGCGGAACCTATTCTGATTTTACTCTGGGAATTTCGGTAAAAGAAGATGATCGTTATGAAGAAGAATTCATCCCGATCGGAAAAGCCTATGGGGGATATTCGGATGAAGAGCTCAAAAAAATGAATGCACTAATTAAGACGATCACACTAGAGCGCTTTGGTCCTACCCTTCTGCTAAAACCACAGTTAGTTATTGAACTTGAGTTTGAAGACATACAAGTGAACAAACGAACCAAAGCTAAATACACCCTTCGGTTTCCGAGATTTAAAGCGATACGATGGGATTTGTCTCCAAGTGATGCAGATACTTTGAAAGACGTTGAGAGAATGTATGAAGAAAAGATAGTTGAAGAGAGAGAGCGTCAGGGAAAGAACCCTTCTTTTATATTTCCTGATTAAACTTAATTTAAGAACCCTCCTTTTTACTGAATCCCCTAAAAATACTCTTTAAATACTCAACAGGTTGTTCTTGGCCTCAGGGATGTCTTCAAACTAAACACGGTAAAGCTTTTATAGTATTTAACAACTCCAATGGATTGCTGTACTCAATAAATAAGTTCTGTAACCTAACCAACTATAAATAAGCTTCGATTCAATTAAATGAAAATATATAAAGGCTTTGTAATACTTCTCTTAACCGTTTTGTTGGCTTGTTCTTCCAGTGAGGAAGAAAACCAACGCTCAAGGGGAAATAGCTCAGTAATTCCATCTGTAGAAGCGGTTCAGGCGAGATACGGATCACTTCCACTCGTTGAGAGATTCAGTGGAAATGTCCGCTCAGAAAATCAGGTCCCGCTTTATCCACAAATTTCTGCTAAAGTAGAACAAGTATTCGTAGAAAATGGTCAGTATGTTAAAAAAGGACAACCTCTGGTTCAGTTAGATGCTGAACAATACCGCCAACAATTAGTACAGGCAGAAGCCGGACTCAATATCAATAAAGCACGCTTAAAGCAAGCAGAAGCAAGCCTTTCAGAACTTAAATCGCGCTACAACAGGCTTAAGCAACTTGCTGACAGAGACCTCAGTAGTGCTGCTGAAATAGAGCAATTGGAAGCTGAACTTATCTCTGCAGAAGCAGACGTTGAATTGGTTGAAGCGCAGCTCGCACAATCTGAGTCATTAGTTGAAGAGCGAAAAGAACAACTTTCAAGAACTACCATAAAAGCTCCTATCTCCGGCACAATAGGACAACGTAATGCCCAGATAGGAATGCAGGTTTCTCAAAACACTCAGCTTTTTATGATTGGTGATCTTTCGAAACTAAGAGTTGAAATCGTGCTTACTGAAAGTATGTTAAACAAGATTTCGATTGGTCAAACCGCACGAATCATGGTTGAAGATTATGAAGGCAATGATCGGGTCATAGAAGCTAAGCTTTCCCGAATTTCTCCTTTTCTAAATGAAGTAACCAGAAGTACAGAAGCAGAAATCGATGTTGAAAATGTAAATGGTTGGTTAAAACCAGGGATGTTCGTTCCTGTGGATGTTTTATTTGGCGAAAGTGAAAAAGCTACACTTATCCCCGTAAGCGCTATTTATACTGATCCAACCTCAGGAGCGCAAGGTGTTTTCATAGCCTCCTCAATGGGCTCTGAGATACAACCGGTTGAAAATTCAGATAACAATGGTAATCCTGCTATGCTTACTGAACCAACTCCTGTACAGTTTAAGTTGATAGATGTGCTCGCTCAGGGCAGAATGGAACTTGGAGTCGGAGGACTTGAAAGTGGCCAATGGGTCGTTACTCTTGGACAGGATTTGTTAGGAGAAGGACGTGAACAAGCCCGCATAAGGACGGTAAGCTGGGAAAAAGTGATCGGCTTGCAACAACTTCAACGAGAAGATTTGTTGAAAGACGCTTTACGGGAATCAGGTCGATCTAAAGCATCAACACTCTAGGGAGATTACCATGGCTATTACAGAAACCTCGATAAAACGTCCTATTGCAACTTCGATGCTCTTTCTGATCATCATCACACTTGGTGTGATGGGATTCAGATACCTCCCTGTTGATTTACTTCCACCTATTGAGTATCCACAATTAACTATTTCTACAAATTATGATAATGTTGGTCCTGAAGAGATCGAGAACATTATCACCGAACGCATTGAAAATGCAGTAGCAGGTGTTCCAGGTGTAGAGCGTGTTCGTTCCAGCTCCAATGAAGGAAACAGCCGCGTTACGTTAGAATTTGCTCAAGGTGTAAATATCGATGCAGCCGCAAATGATGTACGAGCTGCTCTTGATCGTGTTCGTGGAAGTCTACCTTTGGAGGCTGATCCTCCAAGAATCTGGAAATTTGATCCTAATAATTTTCCCATTGTAATAGTTGGTGCGAATTCTGATAAAAACTTAGCGGATCTTACCCTTCTACTGGATCGCGAAATCACAAAACGATTTGAACAAATTAATGGTGTTGGCTCCATTGATATTTGGGGAGGAATCAATAGGGAAATAAAAGTAGATATTAAGCGGGATCGTTTGATAGCAAGTGGCCTCTCTACTCAGCAAGTTCAGCAAGCTATTGCACGCGAAAATACCAATGCTCCTGGTGGAAATGTAAATGAAGGAACTTCCCGTCTGTACATAAGAACGCTTGGTGAATACGAGAGTATTGATGAGATCGCTAATACGGTTATTACCACCATTGATGGAAAGCCAATTCGGGTAAGAGATGTAGCTGAAGTTTCATTTGGCTATGAAGATCTCGATCGATTAGTAACCATCGATAAAAAGCCAATGGTACGATTTGGTATCAGAAAGCAAACCGGTGCAAATACCGTTGCTGTTGCAGAAGATATCCGAAAAGAAGTGGAGCGTGTAAATGCGGAACGTAATGATCTTGAACTATTTGTAACGGTAGATCAAAGTACGTTTATCCAGGATTCTATCGATAACGTACAAAATTCAGCCTTTTGGGGAGCTTTGCTTGCAGTATTTGTTCTGTACGTATTCTTCAGAAATGGCTCCTCCACTTTTATTATTGCAATTTCGATACCGATCTCCATTATTGCAACATTTGGGCTATTGTATTTCAGTGACCTTACTCTTAACCAAATGAGCTTTGGTGGACTGGCACTAGGTGTTGGTCTGATTGTTGACAACGCAATTGTTGTGTTGGAAAATATCATTCGAATGCGCGAAGAAGAAGGCGAAGATCTTGAAACCAGTGCTTTAATTGGAACCAAGCAGGTTGCTGGAGCAATTGTTGCTTCAACCTTAACTACTATTGTAATCTTCCTTCCTGTAATCTTTATGCAGACTGTTTCGGGATTACTTTTTCAGCAGTTGGCGCTTGTAGTTGTTTTTGCACTCTTATGTTCGCTTTTAGTGGCTTTAACTTTGGTCCCGATGCTTTCCAGTAAGTTCCTGACTGTAAAGCCAAATGACAAAAAAAAGAAAAATGGTTGGTTTAAAAGGTTCTTTGCTGTATTGGAGCGACGGTATTCTATACTACTGAGAAGTGCTTTGAAGCATCGCTACACGGTGTTTGGAATAACTACTATCTTAGTTGTAGGAAGCTTTTTACTCGTTCCGGTTATTCCTGTTGAACTTGCACCTCAGACAGATGCAGATGAGATTGATATCGATCTGGAAATGGCAGATGGAACTAATATTGCCATTCAGAATCTGTATTTAAAAGAACTTGAAGCTATTGTAATTGCAAATCTTCCTATGGAAGATGTCAAAAACTTCACCACAGAAGTACGCGATGGAAGAGCTGAAGTGGAAATTGCAATGGTGCCCGCTTCAGAACGATCCCGGAAAACTTCTGAAATTGCTAATGATATTCGGAAAGCAGTTGAGGGAAAAATTCCAGGTGCCGAAATAAGAGTAAGTGCTCAATCAGGCTTATGGATATTGAGACGTGTTTTTGGAGGTGGTGACGGCAACGAAGCTGTTCAACTCCAGCTACGTGGTTACGATATTGAAAAATCCTACGAATTAGCCCAGCAAATAAAATTAAAGATGGAATCCATGCCGGGTATCGTTGGAGCCCGTGTAGGAAGAAGTGAAGGTCGACCTGAACAACGTATTCGTTTCGACCGTGAGAAGATTGCTGACCTTGGGCTTTCTGTTAATGAAGTAGCCAATGTAATTCAGACAAATATTGGGGGTAGCCAAGCCGGAGCTTATCGTGATGGTGGCGACGAATATCCTATTATCGTGCGATTACGCCCTGAAGATCGTTTAAGTGCGCTTGATCTGGACAATATATCAATCCGAACCCCTGATGGACGTGTACTTCCTGTTTCCTCAGTAATTGAGAAAGAAGTTGGACGAGGACCTACAGGTATCAATCGTATAAATGGTCAACGTGTTACTAATATTTCAGCTAATCTCGAACCTGGTATAGCATTAGGTGATGCCGTTGATCAGGTAAGATCCGAGCTTGCAAATCTAACTCTTCCCGATGGGTACAGCATTGTTTTCTCAGGCGAATATGAAGAACAACAAAAAGCAGCAGCAGATTTCAGACTATCGATTCTACTGGCTTTAATTCTCATTTACATGGTGATGGCCGGACAGTTTGAGCGCTTCCTGGACCCCTTAGTAGTAATGTTTGCAGTTCCTTTAGCAACGATAGGTGTAGTCCCAACCTTATTGATTACAGGAACAACGCTGAATATCCAAAGTCTTATGGGGATAATTATGTTGATTGGTATCGTAGTAAATAACGCGATTGTACTAGTGGATTACATCAACCTGATGCGCCGGGAAAAAGGCCTAAAAGTATCAGAAGCGGTAGTTGAGGCTGGAAAGCTTCGCTTACGACCAATACTCATGACTACGCTTACTACTATTCTTGGACTCCTCCCTCTTTCATTTGGTCTTGGTGCTGGAGCAGAAATACAAGCTTCACTTGCTCGCGTTGTAATAGGAGGATTGACAGCTTCAACTTTAATTACTCTTGTGTTTATTCCGGTTGTATACATTAGTGCGGATGCAGCCATGTCTAGGATTAAAGCAGTGAATTGGAATCCGTTTAGTAAAAGTACTGATAAAGTAGAATTAGTGAATACGTAAAATTAAGAATATGGGAATTAGGAATACTTTGTATCTGTTGCTACAATATTCCTAATTCTAATTATTCAAATATTCCTAATTCATGTCTAGCTGGACGTTAAAATCTATCCCTCCCCACGACTGGTTTCTTTGCCTGGATGTTCAATCCTATTTCGATCACGAGCATAACCCTGAAACTATTTTTGAAGAAGGATTCACCCGACCTATTCCGGTTGGCGATCGGGATGTAATTGTTACGGTATTTTTTAATGGTGATCCGGATGCGCCCGAGTTCAATATCGAAGCAAAAGAATCACTTTCAAAAGAAGAGATTGCAGAAGCCAATAAAAGCTTAGCTAAGATTTTCGGTACCGATATGGATATTCGTCCTCTATATGATCAAGCCGGGAATGATCCTGTGTTAGGAAGTAAGATTTCATCCCTTTACGGGCTAAAGAGAATGACCCGGGCTAATCTGTTTGAAGATATCCAAAACCGGATTGTGGAAATGCAGATGAATCATAAGCCTACCGCAAAGAAAATGATGTTCGCGATCCGGGAAGCCTATGGAACTGCGTTGGAATATAAAGGAGGAACGCTAGCGGCCTGGCCAAGAGCCCATCAGTTGATGAAAGCTGATCCTGCCAATATCCGAAAACTAGGCCCTACCCTCCGAAAAGGACAATATTTGGTTGAATTAGCTAATAATATCGTTGGGGGAAACACAGATATGGATTTTATTTCGAAGTGTGATCCGGTTACTTGCTACAATACATTAACAAATATCAAGGGTATTGGTCCAACCGCCGCTCAGGATTTAATGATGATGAGGGGACGAACCGACGCCGTATTCCCAAGCAACATCAAAAAAGGAGAAGAAAAAGGTCTGCGCAGGTGGATCATCTGGAGTTATGGGGAAGATCCGAATTCAACCAATGAAGATGAGTTTCAGAACATCATTCAAAACTGGAAAGGATATGAAAGCTCTGCCCTTGAATTCTTGTACGTAAACTGGATACTGGAAGAGAAAGAAAAACGGGCTAAAGAGAAAGGTTAAAATTGTTTCCAGAAATCTGAATTTTCATTCTTTTTACCAACAAAAACTTCAAGATGGCCATCGATTATTATCTTGTCTCCTCTTATATAAAAGCTTTCCACCAAACCTCTTTCAGGTAACGAATTATCAATTAACAGCCGGCTTAGAGAGAACGATTTAAAATCAAATTCATCACTTTTAGATGCCCACATGTTATATGAATTATTAAAGTAATCCATTCCCTTCTGATTATAAAAAAAAGTGTTTGGATATAAATTCTCTGCCTCAATGGTACTCCAGCTATTCCCTTCGTCAGAGCTGGTATAAAAAAAATCATCAGTCCCTGCGATTATATTATTCTGAGGAGTAATTATTAGTGAAGTGATATAATCATAATCTTTTGAAATTGAGCTGGTAACTTTAGTCCAGCTTTGTCCTCCATCAGTAGATTTATGAATACCATCATGCGAACCTGAAAAAATAGACCCAGAATTACTCTCAATAAGAAACTCTATTTTGTCTCCAAAAAAATTGGATTCAGTTCTCAAAAACTCGCTGAATAATACGTCAGCATTATTCTTTTTATAAAAAACCCCGTGATGAGAACCCGCTATTATATCTCCAGATGACAATACTACAAAGTTAAAAAGAGTACTATCCGCCCTCATTTCAATAGTCCATTTAAGCCCATCTGTAGAACTTAAAACCTGATTACGGGTATTGATCGCATAAAACTTATCATTAAATTCCTTAATTAATGTAATTTCATCATTATTGTCGGAATAATAGACTCTGAATAATCCGTCGGCTATTTCGATTGCAACTGCTTCTTTTAAAGCAACCATTGCTTTTCCTGCTTTAGAAATATAAACGGCTCGTACAACCCGCTTTGATAGGACTTCTGATTTGGCAAGAATAAAGGCAGCATTATTCTCTACCTTATCATTTTCGTTAACCGGGTCGTCTTTGCATCCAAACAAAACAAGACAAAAGGAAAGAAAGATTAAAATTAACCCTCTCATAAGCTTGACATATTATTGGTAACTATACCAAAATTAAATCAATAATAATCAAAGATGAAAGGCTAAAATTATACATCAATTAATCTCAGTTTACTGAGCTTTTTTTGATGAGACAAAAAAACGCTCCGACGCGAAGCATCGGAGCGTGAGTAAGTTATTAGGGTGTATTTTACCTACAGATTATTAACTCTCCTGCGGTTTCAGTTTCACTTTCAGGAAAAAGTATCCCAACAGACCACTTAACAGTGAACCTACAAAGATTCCTACTTTTGAATACTCAATAAACTGTGGATCTGTGAAAGCAAGTCCACCTATAAAGAGTGACATCGTGAATCCAATTCCCGTTAAGCAGGCAATACCATAGAAGATCGTCCACACTTGTTTCGAATCCGGAAGCGTAACGATCCCCAGCTTACTGGAAATCCATACTGCACCCATAATCCCAATTTGTTTTCCGAGGAAAAGGCCAAACAGAATCCCAAGTGTTAAGGTAGATGAAAAGGCCGCTGCCGTTTGTTCGGCAGAAAGTGCCACTCCTGCATTAGCAAATGCGAATACCGGCATGATAAAGTACGCTACCCAGGGATGGAGTTTGTGCTCGAGTTTATGCAGAGGACTTTCCAGCTTTTCCACATTGTCTTCAATATAATGCATAGCGGTTTGGCTGTCTTCTTTGCCTTCTGATGTCTGTGCCTCCCTAAACATATTTACACCCTCTTCGATGTTATCCATCAACACGCTTTTTTTCTTGTGGGATGTTGCCGGAATTAAGAACCCAAGCAATACACCGGCAATTGTTGCATGAACACCTGATTTCAGTACAGCAACCCAAAGAATCAATCCGAAGAATAAGTAGAGCAACATATTTCGGATATTGGAGAAATTCATCACAATGAGGATTACAAGCGTAACTGCAGCGACTCCCAATGCCATTACGGAGATTTTACTTGTATAGAACAGTGCAATTACCAAGACTGCAATAAGGTCATCTACCACAGCTACAGCCGTTAAAAATACTTTTGCCCACACCGGAACTCTGCTTCCCAGAAGTGCTAACACTCCAATTGCAAAGGCAATATCAGTTGCGATCGCGATCGCCCAGCCATCCAGGTATTCGGTTCCTACGTTAAATCCGAAGAAAATAGCTCCGGGAATAATTGCACCACCAAAGGCTGCAATTACAGGCAATAACGATTTTTGAATGGTTGAAAGCTCTCCGAATTTGATTTCCCTCTTAATCTCTAAGCCAATCAATAGAAAGAAAATGGCCATCAGACCATCGTTGATCCATAGAATAAGTGGTTTAGAGATGTTTGCCCCTTCGAGGCCCACAGTCAATTTTAACTGGAACAGTTGTACGTACCAATCAGCTAATGGTGAATTTGCAACAATTAGTGCCAGTACTGCTGAGAACATTAATAGTATGCCCGAAAAAGACTCCGCCTGGATAAACTCCATCGCAGGCGACAAAGGTTTGTTAGAAGTTTGCTTTGCCATAGTTAGTTTAGTTTTAAAATAGTTTTCGTCAATCGATTGACTGAATGTGGTTGACCAGAGTTAGTACAACCGTTCCTCAAAATGATGTTGAGGACAAGTTAATACCAAAGGCAAAGTGAATACAGAAACCTTTCTGTTTCTCTGCCTTATTAAACTTGTTATATGTGAGTGAATGCTTTGCACGACAATACGATAGCGGTATATTGAGAATAGAACTGTAAAGGTTTCTTAAAACGTTCCCACTGAAATTAAGACATGCTGGAAATAATCTGCTTTCGGTAAAGATAGATTCTCCAAATCATATAAAACACCGTAGCGGGCACAATTATCCATAACATGGCCAGTTCTATGGTTGGTACAAAGGTTGATGAAACTGCATCTAATACCAGATAAGTAAGATAGCTTAAATAGTAAAACAGAAAAATGAAGCCATCCATCCTTGTAAGATTAAAACCGGCTATGAAAATCGGGATACACGCAATACTTACAGCAACCATAAACGGTAGATCCAGACTGATTGCTTTTGCTGAAACATCCAGTACATTGGGCGCAATGATAAGAGTCAGTCCTAAGGTAAGAAGCACATTATAGAGATTACTCCCCAACACATTCGCTACTGCAATGTCGGCATTTCCCTTTCTTGCTGCAGAGAGAGAAGTAGCCACTTCCGGCAAAGAGGTCCCGATTGAAACAATGGTAAGCCCGATTACCAGTTCAGAAAGCCCAAGTATCGTAGCAATCTCCACAGCACTTTCCACCATCCAGTTTGAGCCCAACACAATCATAACCAATCCAATCAGCAGCATCCCTCCGTTTTTGATATAAAACCAATTTCCTTTAGCAAGCTCATCCATCGTTTTTTCATATTCAAAAATCTGCTCCGTTTCCTCCTCTTTACTTCTTTGGATATGGATATAGGTATAGATGGAATAAGCGATAAAACCTGCCAACAATATCACCCCATCAATGGTGGTAAGCTTTCCGTCAAAAGACAGAATCATAAGAACAATACTTACAACAATAACGATAGGTACATCAATTTTGATGATTCTCCGGGTAATATTGATGGGAGCGATAAGTGATGTAATCCCCAGAATTAAAAGAATATTTGCCACATTACTTCCTATGATATTCCCAAGTACGAGGTCGGCGCTTCCGCTTGCAGCAGCTTTTATGCTGATAGCAAGCTCCGGAGCACCAGTAGCAAAGGCTACCACGGTGAGTCCCATAATCAAAGGTGAAATACCCCATTTGAGACCAAAATGATCTACCGCTTTAAGAAATAATTCTGCCCCGGCAATGAGAGCGACAAGCCCGGCGATGAATAGTGCAATGGTTACGATCATAAAATAGCTGTCCTTAGATTAGCACCAAAGATGCGGATTTTTTGGCTTCCAAGTGAAGTTTCTACGAAAATTAAAAACAGTCTCTATGAATTTTTTATGTAAATCATTTTCATTTAGATTCCACATCAAAAAAACTAATGAAAAATCTTTCTTTAACACTCGGGTTTGCGTTACTCATCCTGTCTCCTCTTTCCGCCTATCAGAACATTTCTATTATTCCGCAGCCTGTAGCTATTTCGCAAAGCGATGGTGGGTTTATTCTAAATGAGAAACTCAAAATCTACGTTTCCGCAGAAGAGCTCCGGCAAGAAGCAGAATTTCTGAATCATCTATTATTTGTAACCAATTGGAAAGGGTATTCTGTGGAGAGTTCTGAAACTCCGGGCGACTCAAATTTCATATTTCTCAAACTTGATTCCGGTTTTATGAATGCCGATGAAGAAGCTTACCGCCTAAGCGTCACAAAATCAGGAGTTGAAATTTCATCCCGTACCAAAACAGGCATTTTCTATGGAATTCAAAGCCTGCGCCAGCTTCTCCCAGCTGAAATAGAACACACCGATCCATCTTTAGTTCCCAAAAACACTGTATGGAAAGTTCCTGTAGTTGAAATTAATGACCACCCCCGGTTCGAATATCGTGGTATGCATCTGGATGTAGCCAGACACTTCTTCCCTGTTCAATTCATCAAGAAATACATTGACCTGTTAGCAATGTATAAATTCAACCGATTCCATTGGCATTTAACCGAAGACCAGGGTTGGCGTATTGAAATCAAAAAGTATCCGAAATTAACTGAAGTTGGTGGATGGCGCGATTCAACTCTGATCGGAAATTATGGCACTGGCAAATACGATGGAATTCGATACGGCGGATTTTACACTCAGGAAGAAATCAAAGAAATCGTGGCTTATGCCAGCGAAAGACACATTACTGTTATTCCGGAAATAGAACTTCCAGGGCATTCAAGTGCAGCATTAGCATCATATCCGGAGTTGGGTTGCTTTGATAAAGAAGTGGAAGTAGCTACAACCTGGGGGATTTTTGAAGATATCTATTGTCCCAAGGAAGAAACTTTTGAATTTCTGGAAGATGTATTAGATGAAGTCATCGAACTTTTTCCCAGTGAATATATCCACATTGGTGGAGATGAAGCTCCTAAAAAGCAATGGGAAGAAAGCGAAATTGCACAAGCGGTAATTAAACGAGAAGGGCTAAAAGATGAGCACGAACTTCAAAGTTATTTTGTAGGCAGAATTGAGCGTTATTTAAATTCAAAAGGAAGACAGATCATCGGTTGGGATGAGATTATGGAAGGCGGACTAGCCCCGCAGGCAACTATAATGAGTTGGAGCTGGAGAGGGAAAACGAGGGCAATTGAAGCTGCCAAAATGGGTCACGATGTAATTATGACCCCCAATGCTACCAACTACTTCGATCATTTCCAGGCGGAACCCACTGAAGAAGAACCTATCTCTATTGGAGGCCTGACCACGCTTAAAGATGTCTACGAATATGAGCCTGTACCCGAAGAATTAAGCGAAGAAGAATCAAAATACGTAATCGGTTCTCAGGGAAATGTCTGGACCGAGTACATGCACACCGGAGCGAAAGTTGAATATATGGCATTCCCGAGAGCTATTGCATTATCTGAAGTACTTTGGTCTCCTTTCGTTCAAAAGGATTGGAACGATTTCTTAAACCGGCTTCAAATTTCTTTTAAACACCTTGATGTGCTGGACGTGAATTATGCCCGGCACTCAAAAGAATAATTTATTCACTCCTCAATGCATCCACTGGTTTAGAAACAGCCGATCTCATTGCCTGTATTCCAATCGTCAATAATGAAATAATAAGAATAGATACACCTGCTAGTATAAAAATCCAAACACCCATATCCGTTTTATATGCGAAAGAACTCAGCCATTCACTCATCACGAAGTATACAACCGGAGCCGCAATACAAAATGAGATAACAATCAGTTTTAAAAAGCTGGTAGAAACTAACATCATAATATTTTGAATTGAAGCTCCCAGTATTTTCCTTACCCCAATTTCTTTAGTCCGCTGATTGATGATAAAAGTAGAAAGACCAAATAACCCCAGAAAGGCAATAAGAATAGCAACCAAAGAAAAATACCAGAACACGCTGCTCATTTGATCTTCCGAGCGATATAGTTTATCGAATTCATCACTCAGAAAACTATATTCGAATAAATTAGAAGGTGCCAGTTCGCTTATCTTACTCTCAAGATAACTGAGTACTTCTCCCGCTTTACCTGCTGTTGTTCTTACAAATAAATAATCGCCATATATTGGTGTTAGAGGCATTACCAACGGTTCAACTTCACTATGCATCGACATATAATGGAAGTTCTCCGACACTCCCACTATTGGCCCTGAATAACCTCCCCAATGAAGCATTTTTCCCACCGGGTTTTCAAGTCCCAGTCTTTCTACTGCTGCTTCGTTTATAATCCATGCATTTGTATCGGTTGGGGCTATTTTAGAAAAATTACGGCCGGCCGTGAGGCTTATTCCCATGGCGGGAACATAATCATGATCAATTCCTTCATCAGCAATACGAACAGACACTTCTTCATCTTCAGTCTGACCATCTAACCTCACACTTTCAACGCTGAATCTTTTCCCTGGATGATCACCCGAAATAGATACACTCATTATATCAGGGTTTCTCAAAAACTCCTGTTTAATGGTTTCAGGGTTTTCGCGAACTATATCTTCAAACTCTCCGAAAACGGGGATGTTTATCACTCCCTCTTTGTCAAAACCCATTTGTTCTGTTCTGAGAAAGTTAAGCTGATTATAAACCACCATGGTTCCAATAATTAAAAACATAGAAATGGCGAACTGGAATACAACCAACCCTTTTCTTAAAAAAGCATTATTAGTGCTATTGGGAGTGACTCCTTTTAACACCTTGACCGGAGAAAAACCGGACATATATATGGATGGGTAAACCCCTGAAATCAATCCAGAAAAAAGTGTTATTCCAACAAAGCTGAGTATCAATTTTGGATTTAGCAGAAACTCCAGAGAAAATGACTTTTCTGTTATCTCGTTCAAATACGGTAAGAGGAAAATAGTAAGACCATAAGCGAGTATAAGAGATATCAAACTCAGTAAAACAGATTCTCCTAAAAACTGGAAGGCTAATTGTTTCCTGCCTGCCCCAAGGGTTTTACGAATCCCAATTTCACGCATTCTGTTACTAGCTCTTGCAGTGGTTAGATTAATAAAATTTGCGCATGCAATTAGTAATACGAAAACAGCAATTACCGAAAAAATGTATACATATCTCATATCACTATTAGCCTGATATTCTTTTTCCAGATCAGAGGTAAGATGAATATCAAAAAGAGGCTGCAGATGCATTGTAGCCAATTCTGAAGGCTTACGATCCGGTGGAGCAATTCTCGCAAAGAAGTTATCCAGAAAATCAGGAAGTTTTTGTACCACTTCCTCTGCAGTATTTCCCTCCTTCACTAGTATATACTCATACATGCCTGCCCAGGTTATAGAATTCTCAGGGTTCCAGTTTGGTCCTGAGGTAATATCCATGAACGTGCTCATTGATAACAAGTATTTGAAAGGGAAATGGGTGTTTCTCGGCATCTTTTCTAAAACGCCAGTTACTGTTATCTGAAAATTATCCCAGTCTTCTATGAAAACTGTTTGCCCTATTGGATTCTCATCCCCAAAAAAGATCTCAGCCATTTCCTCGGATAAAACCACACTTCTGGGTTCAATTAGCGCGGTTTCGGGATTTCCATGTTTAAGAGGATATGTGAATACTTCAAAAAATGTAGAGTCTGTATAAACGCCGTTGGAAACTTTAAACTTTTCATTCTCAAATTTAAAAATGTTAAAATTTCCCCCAACCGGGAATAACCTGACTCCTTGTTCTACTTCCGGGATAGCATCTTTTACCGCATTAACCACTGGTGGCCCAATTGCTGCCCAGTGAGTTTGATTTCCTGTCTCATACTTTACCGTTAATCTATATATTCGATCTCCTTTTTCGTGGAACCGGTCGTAACTTAATTCATCATTAATAAACAATATGATTAAAAGACAGGTCGCGATACCGATTGTTAATCCAATAAGATTCAGTGAGGTATAAAACTTATTTCTGGTAATATTTCGGCCGAGAGTCTTGAAATAGTTCTGGAGTAAGGAAGGCATCCAGGTAGACTCCTGCCAGGAAGGTTTGGGAATAACTTTTGTGGTACGAACTTTAAATACATCCTCTCCAACCTTATCTAATTCTCCGAATTTCTGAACTGACTTTTTGAAAGCTTCTGATTCATTTAAGCCCTCTTCTTTAAATTTGTCTATGAGGTTATATAAATGAGATTCCATTTCAATAATATCACTTTCCTCAAAAGATGGATTCTTACGAAGATTGCGTTTCCATTCTGATACTTTTTTTTCCAGAGATGCCATAATTAACTACTTTTTTTAAGAGACTGAGGGTTTCATATTCCACACGGTTTGTAATACATCATTCACGTTTATCCATTGCGCTTTTTCCCGAGCTAATTCTTCTCTTCCCTTTTTAGTGATGGAATAATACTTACGAGGACGTGCCCCTTCCTGTACTTCCCACCTAGACTGTGCTAAACCATCTTTTTCAAGTTTATAGAGAACCGGATAAAGCATACCGTCCGACCAATCAAGTACTCCGCCTGAGAGTTCTCCTACTTTCTGGATAATTTCATAGCCATAATTTTCTCCCCAACTAAGGATAGTGAGAATTAAAGGTTTAGAAGATGCCGCTACCAATGATTTAGAGATCATAATATATACTTTGAGTTATTTATACTTTGAACTCAAAGTATATAGACGATCTAAGTATTACAAGGTTTCAAAAAAACTTCAGAGTTTAATGCAAGAGTCTTATTCCATAACCTAAGAAGGAACCTATTTAATCAGATCCATTTTTTGGCTTCTTCCTCTCTTATCCCGAAGCCTTAAGCCCCATACTCTTCACCAATAGCTGTTAATAAAGTAAGACCTTCATCAATTGAACTTAAGTAAACGTTTAGTTCAGAATTGACTTATCAACAAATTATCCACATTAAGTCTTTTGTTTTTGCTTACAATCTATTATTGTGTGTTGTTGCTCATATCTTTAACTGTTTGTGCAACTTTTACTTTCCAATACTGATCAAATATGCAGGCGTAATCTATGAGCACAGCAACAACACCTCTTCCTACAGTAAAAAATTTCATAAATGGAGATTTCGAGTCTAACCCTACAAAAGCAATAGATGTTATTAGCCCGGTAGATGGAGCCATAATTTCTTCTGTACCAATGTCTGGTTCTGATCACCTCGATAAAGCTGTTAGAGCAGCAGAAAATGCCTACCCAGCTTGGTCGTCTAAGACGCTTAAAGAAAGAGTACAAATCTTTTTTCGTTACAGACAGTTACTAGAAGCCAATATTGAAGAGTTAACGAAGCTTGTTACTCTTGAAAATGGCAAAATCTATTCAGAAGCAAAGGCTGAAGTAGAAAAAAGTATTGAGTTATGCGAATTTGCAGTTTCTATGCCCCAAATTTTAACAAATGAGGTGCAAGAAGTAAGCAAAGGCGTTGAATGCCGTATTGAAAGAAGGCCTCTTGGTGTAGTTGCTTCCATTTCTCCATTTAACTTTCCAAATATGGTTCCTCATTGGACAGTTCCAAATGCCATTGTTTTAGGAAATTGTATGATTCTTAAACCATCTGAAGTAGTTCCATTAAGTGCTGTAAGAATGGCTGAACTTTTAAAAGAAGCCGGACTTCCGGATGGTGTTTTCAACATAGTACATGGAGGAAAAGAAATTGTTGAAGCTATTTGTGATCATCCTGGTATCAAAGCTGTTTCATTCGTAGGGTCAACAAAAGTGGCTAAAATTGTATATAAAAGAGCTACTTCTACTTTAAAAAGATGCGTTGCTCTTGGAGGAGCTAAAAATCATTTAATTGTACTTCCCGATGCTAATCCGGAAATGACTGCTAATAATGTAGTTGCTTCTATGTCTGGATGCGCAGGGCAACGATGTATGGCAGCAGCCGTTATGGTTGGAGTTGATAAGGTAGATCATATAGTAGACCGAATGATTTCCGAGGCCCAAAAAATTATACCTGGTGATACGCTAGGTTCTGTAATTTCTAAAGAAGCTAAAGAGCGCATTGAAAAGTATATCGATGAAGCCGAAAAAGCAGGCGCCAAGGTACTTGTTGATGGAAGAAATGCAACCGTTGAAGGAAAAGATGGCGGTTTCTATGTTGGTGCTACGATAGTTGACCATGTTACTCCTGATATGGCTATTGCAAAAGAAGAAGTATTTGGACCTGTTATTTCTATTATCCGTGCCAAAGATTTGGATGAAGCTCTTACCATTGAAAATAGTTCTGGCTATGGAAATGCTGCTGCGGTTTTCACACAAAATGGTGGGCTTGCCAGGCAAGTAATAGATAAAGCTAGTGCAGGTATGGTCGGAGTAAATATTGGAGTTCCAGTTCCTCGTGAACCATTTCCGTTTGGTGGATGGAATGATTCTAAATTTGGTGTCTGCGATATTACAGGAAAAAGTTCTATTGAATTCTGGACTCAAAACAAGAAAACTTCGGTGAAGTGGAATCCCGAAGCTCGAACAAACTGGATGAGTTAATAATTTTGAAAGTTTAAGCAGTTAAATAAACATGGATCAAATCGTACAAAATAATTTAGATTACACTTTATTTTCATGGGCAAAACAAGGTGGACTCAACCCTATTAATGCTAAAAGAGCCAGCGGAGTTTATGTGTATGATCGAGCTGATAAACGCTATCTCGATTTCTCATCTCAACTAATGAATGTAAATATTGGGCATGGAAATCCTCGTATTGCCGAAGCTGTTGCTAAACAGATGAGCGAATTGAGTTATGTATATCCTGGCATGGCTACCGAAATACGTGGTAAACTTGGGAAAAAGATTGCAGAAATTACTCCTGGTAAACTTACTAAATCTTTCTTTACTCTTGGTGGTGCAGAAGCTGTAGAAAATGCGATTAAAGTGGCCCGAATGTATACTGGCCGACATAAAATCATTTCTCATTACCGCTCATATCATGGAGCTACCTATGGAGCCATCTCTGCCGGAGGAGATCCAAGAAAGTTTCCAATTGATAGCCAAGCCGTTCCGAACTTTGTTCATGTAGAAAACCCCTATTTCTATCGATGTCCATGGAATTCATCATCCATAGAAGAATGCGGGGAAATGGCTGTCCGGAACATTGAAAATATCATCAAATATGAAAACCCGGACAGTATTGCTGCCATTTTGATTGAAGGTGAATCGGGTTCTTCGGGATGTATTAAATATCCTCCTAACTACTGGAAGAGACTTCGTGAAATAGCCGATTCGTATGGAATTCTTCTTATAGATGATGAAACCATGAGCGGTTTTGGAAGAACGGGTAAAATGTTTGGCATTGATCATTCCGGGGTAACTCCCGATTTAATGTGCATGGCTAAAGGTCTTACTTCAGGTTATCTGCCTTTAGGAGCTGTTGTTCTTACCGATACCATTGCTAAACATTTTAATAATAACCCTTTGGTAATTGGACTCACCTATTCTGCACATGCTGTTTCTTGTGCTGCGGCTGTTGAGAATATTCAGGTTCTACAAGAAGAGAACATGGTAGAAAATGCAGCAATTATGGGTTCTTACATAGAAAATGAAGTTGAAAAGCTTAAAGAAAAGCATCCATCTATTGGTGATTTTAGAAATACGGGGCTTCTTGGCTGTATTGAATTAGTAAAAAACCGGGAAACTAAAGAACCCGTTACTCCTTGGAATGCAAAACCTCATGAAATGGAAGCAACCTTACGGATGGCATCTAAAATTCGAGAATTAGGAATGTTCACTTTTGTACGATGGAATTGGATTTTTATAGCTCCTCCCCTTTGTATTGCAACCGATCAAATTGATGAAGGACTTGAGATTGTATCGAAAGCAATCTCTATCGCAGACGAATATTATAAATGAGCGATTTACTAAAAACTGAAATCATTGCTTTAGAGGAAGACGTTTCTTCATCTAACTTATACAGCGACGAACTAGCACCAGTTCCCGAATCTAAAAGAACGTGGAGCACCTTGCATTTAGCCTCTATTTGGGTTGGTATGGCAGTTTGTATTCCTACTTATTTAATGGCTTCTTATATGATCAGGGCTGGATTAAGCTGGTTTGAAGCTTTGATTATCATCAGCCTGGCCAATTTGATTATCACTATTCCAATGGTTCTGAATGGTCATGCAGGTGTGAAATATGGAATTCCTTTTCCTGTTCTGGGTCGGGCATCATTTGGTACAAAAGGTATTCATTTTGCTTCCATACTTAGAGCTATTGTTGCATGTGGATGGTTCGGAGTTCAAACCTGGATTGGTGGATTAGCTATTTACGCCATTTTTATCGCACTTACAGGAGGCGATTCCGCTGCTGGTTTTTCAATAGGTAAATTTGCTTCCTTTATTCTCTTTTGGTTTACCAATATCTACTTTGTGTGGCAAGGAACGGAAAGCATTAAATGGCTTGAGCAATTTTCAGCTCCTATTCTCTTATTAATTGGTCTTTTTCTTATTGGTTGGGGAATTAACAAAGCCGATGGTTTTACAATTGTTTTAGATCAAAGCAAACAACTCCAACATCCTACTGCTCAACTTGAAGAAAATGGAGGGCAATTATATTTAATTCTCGATCCTCTTACCGAAAAAAACGGCTCAGCTTTTAAAGCAGATGAATACCAATTAATCACTAGTTCTGAAAATTCACTTATTGATCAAAACTGGTCGCCCTTAGCATCAAACCTCCGAACAAATATCACTGAATTAGCAACAGCTCAGGAAGTCAGGGATGGTGATAAAACGTTGAGTGTTGTATTTAGAAAACTCAATGAGGACACGCCTTTACTTTCTAGTGAAGTAACACTGAGCCTTTCTGATGCTGGAGATACTGCCGTAGTTGAAAGGATTTGGGTTTACATACTCTGGCTTACTGCAATGGTTGGCTTTTGGGCAACAATGTCTCTAAGTATTGCCGATATCACTCGCTTTGCTAAAACACAGACTTCACAAGTAGCCGGACAATTTATCGGTCTACCCGGAACCATGATTTTGTATTCCTTTGTTGGAATTTTTGTCACCTGCGCAGCAATTATCAATTTTGATTCTATTCTAATTGGTGAAGACGCACCATGGGACCCCGTTACTTTACTTTCTATGTTTGATTCACCTGTCGTAGTCATCATCTCTCAAATTTTTATGCTTATTGCTACACTAAGTACCAATATCGCTGCAAATGTAATTGCTCCCGCAAACGCATTTTCGAACCTCTTTCCTAAGAAAATAAGCTTTAGGACCGGAGGCCTGATTACCGGAATTATAGGAATTGTAATTTGTCCGTGGCTATGGTTAGATGACATAAGTAGTCTTTTGATTTTCATAAGTGGATTGCTCGGACCTGTTTTAGGAATCATGCTCGCCGATTATTTTGCAGTTAGAAAAAAACACATCTATACAGCTGAGTTGTATAAAGAAAAAGGACTTTATTCTTACAACGGAAGTGGATTCAACTCTTCCGCCATGATTGCTTTTGCTGCGGGAACGGGACTTGCTTTAGTTGGTTATTGGGTCGAAGCATTAAGCTTTCTCTATTCACTATCCTGGTTTACAGGGTTTTTCTTGTCGTTTGGACTTTATTACTTCCTAATGAAAGAAAAAACTATCGAGCCGAAACCTGTTACTGTTAACATTTAATTCTTAATGATATGTCGGTACTAATTAAAAACGGACGCCTGGTTAATGCATCTGAAGATTTCATTGCAGATTTGTATATCGAAAACGAAAACATTTCTGCTATTGGTGAAAACCTTAATTATAAAGCAGACAAAGTAATCGATGCCTCTGATAGATTAGTTCTTCCCGGTGGGATTGATCCTCATGTTCACTTAGACATGCCATTTATGGGTACGTATTCGAGCGATGATTATGAGACAGGAACCAGAGCCGCTTTGTTCGGTGGAACAACTACAGTTATAGATTTTATCCTACAAACACAGGGCGATTCTTTGCGAAATGCGCTAACTACCTGGCAGGGAAAATCAGAAGGAAAAGCTATTGGAGATTATTCTTATCACATGGCTGTAACTGATTTTAATGACGAGGTTGCCAAAGAAATAGTTGAGATGATAGAGAAAGAAGGAATTACCTCTTTTAAAACTTTTATGGCTTATAAGGGAGCATTGATGATCGATGACGGTCAAATGGTTCAGCTCATGAAAGTGGTTGAAAAACATGGTGGCTTAGTAACAGTACATGCCACCAATGGAGACATGATTGATTCGCTAATTGCAAAACACAGATCAGAAGGAAAGCTTTCTCCCTTATATCATTATTTATCACAGCCAGAAGTAACCGAAGCAGAAGCTTCAGCTCGATTCATCGACATGCTCGAATACACGGGCTGTACTGGATATATTGTTCATATGACATGTGAAGGAGCACTGAATGCCGTTCGGCGAGCAACATTAAGGAATCAACATCTTTTTGTGGAAACTTGTCCTCAATATTTACTGGTTGATGCTTCCGTGTATGACAACGGTTTTGAAAGTGCAAAGTGGGTAATGAGTCCACCAATTCGTGAAAAGAAAGATCAGGTTGCTCTTTGGTCTGGATTAAACCAAGGATTGGTAAATGTGATTGGAACAGACCATTGCCCATTCAATTGGGATCAAAAATTGATGGGGAAAGATGATTTCTCAAAAATACCCAATGGACACCCTGCTATTGAACATCGCATGGAATTAATCTTTTCAGAAGGTGTACATAAAGGTAAAATCTCCCTCAGTAAATTTGTAGAAGTAACTGCGACAAATCCTGCAAAAATCTTTGGGATGCATCCTCGTAAAGGCTCACTTTCTGTAGGTGCAGATGCTGATGTAGTAGTATTCAACCCCAATATCAAGCACACGATATCAGTGAAATCGCATCATATGAACGTGGATTACTCTAGCTACGAAGGCTGGAATGTTACTGGTAAAACAGAAACCGTGTTGAGAAGAGGAGAAATTGCTATCGAAAAAGGTGAATGCCTGCTGAAACCGGGAAGTGGAAAATTTATTGCCCGCGGAAAAACAACAAAAATCCTCTAAAGAGAATCAGAACTAAATAAATAGGATAGAACAATGCCAAGAATAGTAAAATCTGGATTAATTCAAGTTAGCCTGCCAATGACAGAAGGCGAAGGCTCCATTCAGGAAATTATGAAAGCAATGGAAGAAAAACACATTCCCTACATTGAAGAAGCAGGTAAAAAAGGTGTTCAAATCCTTTGTATGCAAGAAATCTTCAATACTCCCTATTTCTGTCCAGGCCAGGATAAAGATTGGTACGCATCTGCTGAAACGGTTCCGGGACCAACTATTGAGCGTATGCAAGAATATGCCAAGAAATACGAGATGGTGATGATTGTTCCCGTTTATGAAAAAGAACAAGCGGGCGTATTTTATAATACGGCTGCTGTGATTGATGCTGATGGTAGCTATCTCGGAAAATACCGTAAAAACCATATTCCTCACACTACCGGATTCTGGGAAAAGTTCTTTTTTAAGCCCGGAAACCTTGGCTACCCAGTTTTTCAAACCAAATACGCTAAAGTAGGTGTGTATATTTGCTATGATCGTCATTTTCCAGACGGAGCTCGTTGCCTTGGCTTAAATGGCGCTGAAATTGTATATAATCCTTCAGCAACTGTCTCGGGCTTGTCACAATATTTGTGGAAGTTAGAGCAACCAGCACATGCTGCTGCGAATGGGTATTTCATGGGATGTATTAATCGGGTTGGGGAAGAAAAACCCTGGAATCTCGGACGTTTTTATGGAACCTCTTACCATGTTGACCCACGAGGTCAGATTATTGATGAAGCCTCAGAATATGATGATGAGCTTTTAATATCAGAGTTCGATCTGGATATGATAGATGAAGTCCGTTCAACGTGGCAGTTTTTCAGAGATCGCAGACCAGAGACGTATGGAAAACTAACCGAACTCTAACAACAACCTCTTGGTGTTCAACTATGGCCGATTATAAACGACCTGAAAGCGAAGAAGATTTTCATCTGAACTTTGCTCAAAAAAAGCCCTTAATGAATGATACAGAGGCTTTCCTTGAAAGCTCGCGGTGCTTATTTTGTTATGATGCCCCTTGTATTACTGCCTGCCCAACGGATATTGATATTCCATTATTCATTAAACAAATTAGTTCGGATAATACAATAGGAGCTGCAAAAACCATATTTGATCAAAACTGGTTTGGAAATGCTTGTGGAAAAGTTTGTCCTACTAAAGTGCTTTGTGAAGGCGCGTGTGTGTATAATCATCAGGATGTTAAACCCATTGATATTGGTCGACTCCAAACCTATGCAACGGAAAATGTAATTAGTTCCGGGAAAACACTGTTTAAACCGGGAGCATCGAATGGAAGAAAAGTAGCCATTATCGGAGCAGGCCCGGCAGGAATTTCCTGTGCCTGTGAGCTAAGAACATTAGGGTATGAAGTGGAACTTTTTGAAGCCAAAGAAAAACCTTCCGGGTTAACTTTATATGGAACTGCTCCTTATAAAATAACCAACGAAGAAGTACTCGCTGAAATGGAGTACTTGGAAAATAGTTTAGGATATACCATCCACTATAATTCACCAATCTCTACGAAAGAGCAGATCGAAGAACTTCAAGAGAATTATGATGCCATCTTTTTAGGAGTTGGCTTGGGACCTACTGCAAAATTAGATATACCTGGCATTAATCTTAAAAACGTTGAAGGAGCCGTTGAATTTGTAGAAGAGCTTCGTATGAAGCAACACGAAGTGAAGGTTCCGGATCGGGTAATAGTTCTTGGCGGTGGCAATACTGCTATGGATGCTGCTTCAGAAACAGCCCGAATGGGTTCAGAATCTGTAATTTTAGCTTATCGCAGGTCTAAAGAACAAATGGGTGGATACTCCTTTGAATATGATCTTGCGGTAAGTGCCGGAGCGAAAGGTTTGTTCAATGTTCAGCCCATCCGTGTGGTTGGAACAGATAAAGCAGAAGGCGTTGAATTTATCAGAACTGAACAGAAAAATGGGAAACTTGAACATATAGCTGGTAGCGAATTTATTTTGGAATGTGATCTTGTTATCAAAGCTACAGGACAAGCTAAAATGGTTCCATTCTTTAGCTTGATTGAAGGGTTGAATTTAGATTCGGGAAACAGAGTAGTTGTTAATGAGAAAACTTTCCAAACTACTAACCCCTTCTTCTTTGCTGGTGGGGATTCTGTAAATGGCGGAGCCGAAGTAGTAAATGGTGCTCATGATGGGAAAGCTGCCGCTCATGGAATAGAAGCATGGCTTAACTCGCAAAATTCATAATCTAATCTTTAAATCTCATGGCTGACCTATCTATCAATTTTGCTGGAATAAAAGCTCCAAACCCTTTTTGGCTTGCTTCGGCTCCCCCTACAAATTCGGGCTATCAAATTATGAAAGCTTTCGAAGCAGGATGGGGTGGCGCAGTATGGAAAACACTTGGTGTTCCTGTCGTAAATGTATCAAGCAGATATGGCTCTACCGATTATCGAGGGTCGCGAATGGTAGGCTTTAACAATATTGAATTAATTTCTGATCGTCCCCTTGCTGATAACCTCAAAGAGATAGAAGAAGTTAAAAAGCACTTTCCTGATCATGCGGTAATTGCTTCTCTAATGGTTGAAAGCAAAGCAGAATGGCACCAAATCATAAAAGATTGTGAAAATGCCGGAGCTGATGGATTAGAACTTAACTTCGGATGTCCACATGGAATGTGTGAACGTGGAATGGGTTCAGCTGTTGGGCAAGAACCTGATGTTTTAAAGACAATAGTGGAATGGGTAATGGAAGTTGCAACTGTTCCAGTTATCACCAAACTTTCTCCAAATATTTCCCACATCACTGATCCCGGACTCGCTTCGGTACAGGGTGGAACGGATGCTATTTCTCTAGTAAATACCTTTAAAAGTATTGTAGGTATAAATTTAGACAACTATGCTCCCTACCCTGATGTTGGTGGTGCGGGAAGTAACGGTGGATATTGTGGTCCTGCCGTAAAACCGATTGCATTAAATATGGTTCGTGAACTTGCCAGTCATCTCGAAATAAAAGGGACTCCAATCAGCGGAATCGGAGGAATTGAAACTTGGCGAGATGTTGTGGAATATATTCTGCTCGGAGCTTCTTCCGTTCAGGTTTGCACATCCGTGATGCATTATGGCTTTGGAATTGTTCGTGAAATCGAAGCCGGGGTTCTTCAGTTTATGAATGATAAAGGATACAATACAATTGATGATTTTGTTGGAAAAGCTTTACCAAATGTGAAGGAATGGAAGGATCTAAATTTAAATTATAAAGTCGTTGCCACTATAGATGATGAAAAGTGTATCGGCTGTGAACTATGCTACATTGCCTGTGAAGATGGAGCTCATCAGGCCATTGGACTTTCGGGAGATCCGGGAAACCGAACTCCATATATCATTGATGACAACTGTGTAGGATGTAATCTTTGCTCACTGGTTTGTCCGGTTCAAGATTGCATTACAATGGAACGAAGGGATGACGGAAAAGCGGAAATTACCTGGGCAGAGCGTATGGATAATGAAGATGTTCCAACTACCTTTAATGATTCACGTGCCGGTGGCTTAGGTCATTATGTTCCTGAGCCAACTCTAGCTTTGAAGAAGAACCGTAAGTAAGTTTATTCGAGTTAAAGTTTACCCTATATCACCCGGGAGTTCTGCGTTCCCCATTCAGCAGTGTGGCTACCTTTCTTCCAAGCAGGTCAAACCCCTTCTGTGTACCCCTCCCCTGTTCGTAGGACTCCATAAGCAATCGTCGTACTTGTATTGAATGGATTCGGATAATTTTGCAGTAGTTCAACTAAGGTTGGGAGAACATGACCGAAGTATTCCAAGGTTTCAAAAAAAATTCATTCAAATTTCATATTGCGTAATTACTGTGTTCTATAGTATGAATTAATAGAGGAGCGTTATGGAAAGGATAATTCGAACAATGGATGGCAATGAAGCTGCTGCACATGTTGCCTTTAAAACGAACGAAGTAATTGCAATTTATCCTATTACCCCTGCTTCCCCTATGGGCGAATGGGCCGATGCATGGGCGGTAAAACGACAAAAAAATATCTGGGAAAATGTACCTAAAATTATTGAAATGCAAAGTGAGGGTGGAGCAGCAGGTACAGTTCATGGCTCATTACAATCTGGTTCATTGACTACCACTTTTACAGCAAGTCAGGGATTATTACTGATGCTTCCTAACATGTATAAGATTGCAGGAGAACTTACACCTACCGTATTCCATATTGCCGCCCGGTCTCTTGCAACACAGGCACTTTCAATTTTTGGAGATCATACCGATGTAATGGCGGTGCGTTCTGCAGGTTGGGGAATGCTTTTTGCGAATAATGTTCAGGAAGTGATGGATTTCTCTCTGATTTCTCAGGCTGCTACTCTTTCTACGCGAATTCCTTTCCTTCATATTTTTGATGGATTCAGAACATCTCATGAAATAGCGAAAATTGAGGTGTTACCCGATTCAGTAATTAAGAAAATGATTGATCCTGAAATGGTAAAGGCGCACCGGGATCGGGGAATGAACCCAAATAATCCGTTTATACGAGGTACAGCGCAAAATCCGGATGTTTTCTTCCAGGCGCGTGAAACAACTAATACTTTTTATGACAGCACTCCCGGCTATGTTCAAAGCTTGATGCGTGAATTCGAGAAACTTACAGGTCGCAGCTATCATTTATTTGATTTTGTAGGGCCACCAGATGCAGAAAGAGTCATTATCATCATGGGATCGGGAGCCGATACTGTTTCTCAAACCGTTGAGCATCTTTCCAAACAGGGAGAAAAAGTTGGTGTATTGAAAGTACGTCTTTTCAGACCGTTCTCTGTTCAGCATATGATTGAAAAACTTCCGGGAACAGTTCGTTCTATTGCCGTTTTGGATCGAACCAAAGAACCCGGGGCACTTGGTGAACCTCTGTATCAGGATGTAATCTCAGCATTGATTGAAGATCAGTCTTCAGAAAGTCCAAAGTTCATCAGAATTCCGAAAATCACAGGTGGTCGCTATGGGCTTTCTTCCAAGGAGTTTACTCCGGCTATGGTAAAAGCTGTTTTTGAGGAGCTAGATGCTGATACTCCAAAAAACCATTTTACCATTGGGATTAATGATGATATAACCAACACATCTCTCAATTTTGACCCCGAGTTTGACATTGAAGATGAAGAAACTACCCGTGCCGTATTTTGGGGCCTGGGCTCAGATGGTACTGTAGGGGCGAATAAAAACTCCATCAAAATAATTGGTGAAGAAACCGACCTGAATGCACAGGGATATTTTGTCTATGATTCTAAAAAATCCGGAGCCAAAACTATATCTCACCTTCGTTTTGGAAAAGGAAATGTAAAACGACCATATCTAATCAAGAATGCTAATTTCGTTGGAGTTCATCAATTTGGGTTCCTCCAGCGCTATGACACTCTCGTTATGGCTGCTGAAGGTGCAACCGTATTATTGAATGCGCCTTTCCCGGCAGATCAGGTTTGGAAGAAACTTCCAAAAATGGTTCAACAGCAAATCCATGAAAAGAACCTGAAACTGTTTGTCATCGATGCTTATGAAGTAGCTAAAAAAGCGGGTTTAGGAATTCGGATTAATACAGTAATGCAAACCTGTTTCTTTGCTATTTCAGGTGTACTTCCTAAAAAACAAGCCATAGATAAGATTAAAGAGTATATCGAGAAAACCTATGGCAAAAGAGGTAAAACAGTTGTGAGCATGAACTTTCATGCTGTAGATATGTCATTGGAAAATCTGCATGAAGTAGCTATTTCTGATGAAGCTAAATCACGGATCTCAATCGGAACTAAACCCCCTAAAGAATCTCCTGAATTTGTACAGAAAGTAATCGCTGAAATTATAAATGGTCAGGGAGATGATTTACCTGTAAGCGCTCTTCCCTGTGATGGCACTTACCCTTCAGGAACCACAAAATGGGAAAAACGTGATATTGCAATGGATGTTCCTATCTGGGATCCTGATATCTGTATCCAATGTGGAAAATGTGTGGTAGCTTGCCCTCACTCAGTAATCAGAGCCAAAGTAGTTGAACCTGCCGTTTTGGAAGCCGCACCTAAGGATTTCAAATACACAAAAGCTCGCTTTAAGGAATTACCTGATCAGCAATATACGCTACAGGTTTCGGTAGATGATTGTACGGGTTGTTCTATTTGTGTTGAGGTATGTCCCGTGAAAGATAAGAGCAATGTAAGTCGCAAAGCCCTGAACATGGAATCCAAGCTTCCGGTTCAGAAAAATGAGCGCAAAAATTGGGACTTCTTTGTGGATCTTCCTTCTGTTAAAATCAAAGACCATCCTGAGATTGACTTCAATAAAATCAAAGAAACACAGCTCCTCGATCCTTATTTCGAGTTTTCGGGAGCCTGCGCCGGGTGTGGCGAAACTCCTTATCTGAGTCTTCTTACCCGTTTGTTTGGCAATCGTATGATCGTTGCAAACGCCACCGGATGTTCAAGTATTTACGGAGGAAACCTCCCTACTACTCCCTGGTGTACCGACAAAGAAGGAAAAGGTCCTGCCTGGAATAACTCTTTATTTGAAGATAACGCCGAGTTTGGTTTAGGAATGAGATTGGCTGCAAATAAAAAAGCGGAAACTGCCTGGAACCTGCTCAAGCAGATGAAAGGAAAAGAAATTCCTGAGACACTTGCAGAGGCATTAATTGAAGCTGACCAAAGTACAGAACAGGGAATTCAGGAGCAGCAAAAAAGAGTCGGTGAATTATTGAAACGGCTCTCAGGGAAAGCAACTGCCCGAAGCCGCCGACTGGAAGAATTTGCAGACGCGCTTATCAGGAAATCCGTTTGGATTATTGGCGGGGATGGTTGGGCTTATGATATAGGTTTCGGAGGGCTCGATCATGTACTTGCCTCCGGAGAAAATGTAAATGTACTGGTAATGGACACTGAAGTGTATTCCAATACTGGTGGTCAGGCTTCTAAAGCCACCGGACTTGGTGCCATCGCTAAATTTGCTGCCGGAGGAAAACCTACTCCTAAAAAAGACCTTGGGCGCATTATGATGAATTATGGTTATGTGTATGTAGCTCAGGTTGCAATGGGAGCAAATGAAAATCAGGTGATTAAAGCATTCAAAGAAGCTGAATCCTATGAAGGTCCTTCCATCGTTATTGCCTATAGTCATTGTATTGCACATGGGATCAATATGTCGAAGGGGATGGATCAACAGAAGCTTGCAACAGCAACAGGACATTGGCCTATTTATAGATATGACCCAAGAGTCAGGGAACAAGATAAAAATCCTCTTCAGTTGGATTCCAAACCACCAAAATTACCGTTGAGAGATTATATCTATAACGAACAACGGTATAAATTGCTTACTAAAACAAATCCCCGGAAATCAAGAGAGTTTCTTGAGGAAGCTCAAAAATGGGTTAATGAGCATTGGAAATCTCTCGAAGAACTGGCCACTAAGCCAATAAAACCAACAACTGAATCTGAATAGGAGAAGTCATGGATTTTTCAACACATTATCTCGGACTTGAATTAAAAAACCCTTTGGTTCCATCGGCATCTCCTCTTTCTAAAAATATGGATAGCCTGAAACGAATGGCTGATGCCGGAGCGGGGGCTATTGTGATGCATTCCTTGTTTGAAGAACAAATTACAGGAAGTAGCATGGAACTCGATCACTTTTTGTCTCATGGTACTGAAAGTTTTGGGGAAGCCCTTAGTTATTTCCCTGACCTGGATGAATATGAAGTTGGTCCTGACTCTTATCTCGAACATATAGCAGAAGCGAAGAAATCAACTTCGATCCCCATAATCGGAAGCCTCAACGGTGTTTCAAATGGTGGCTGGATTAACTTTGCAAAACTTATTGAAGAAGCCGGAGCAGATGCTCTGGAATTAAATATCTACTATATCCCGACTGATCCTGAGCTATCAGGCGCTGAAGTTGAAGCTAATTATCTGGAGGTGATCGGGAGTGTTTGTGAAGCGGTAGATATTCCTGTAGCCGTTAAGTTTGGAGCCTCTTTTTCATCTATCCCCAATATGGCTAAACGGATGATTCAAAAAGGTGCAAAAGGGTTGGTGATGTTCAATCGGTTCTACCAACCTGATTTTGATATAAGAGCAATGGAAGTGGTCCCTCACCTTATTCTAAGTAATTCAAGTGAGCTCCGTCTTCCTCTCCGTTGGGCAGCCATTCTTTATAAAAAAATAGAGGCAGACATTGCCATTACTACCGGTATTCATAACGGAACGGATATGGTTAAAGGATTGCTCGCCGGAGCAAATATTACTATGGTAGCCTCTGAGCTACTACTAAACGGAATAGATCGGATCCCCGAAATTCTTACTGAATTGAAACGCTGGATGGAAGACTATGAATGTAATTCAATCGATGAGTTCAGGGGAAGTATGAGTCATGTGCATACAGCAGAGCCAGCAGCTTTCGAACGTGCTAATTATATGAAAGTACTTCAATCTCTGAAACAAGATCCTACCGGGAAATTATGGTGGTGATATCCTGTTGAATATTTGCCGAAGCTATCGCTTTTTATAAACTATAGCCCAAATACCCGGTTTACATTAAATCCGATTCTGAAATCTCTGGCAAAGAAATCGTCTGTTGTTCTGGCAATTAAATGCTGCTCAGTAAACCAATTTCCATTCATTATAAACATCTGGAATACATGTCCGCCGGTATCGATTTGCCAGGAGATGGCCATTGGGTTAAAAGTTCCGTCGTTTCGATCGCCAAATACTGCAAAGTATTCAAATGAAAAGGAATGCTTTAAACTAACCCTATATTCACCCCCAAGTCCAAGACCATAATGAGTGTGTTCAGGATTTTGATCTACGGTTTCAATTACAACGGTATTAAAGTGAGAAACAATAGGAGCGACTTGGAAACTAAATGAATCACTGAATTTCCTTGCTACCGTGATAGAGCCAAACATATTCAGGCGTTCCTGGAATGTGTAATCGAACCTTCGTTCTGACTGTGTATTAATCCCCAAATCACCTTTTAATGATACCTCTACGGGAATCTTATCTGATCTCACCTGATTGACTATGGTATACTTAAATCTCAAATCCACATTATCTTCTCTGCTTGTTCTGCCTATCCCTACTGATAACTTATCCGTTATTCCGTAATCAATCCCGAGGCGAACGGCAGCTCCCTGGTCTAATCCCCAGAACTCCTTAACACCTGTACTTACCAAACCGAAATTATGCATAATGGTGCTATTCATGTTGTTTTTCTGGAGATTGGAACTGGTTGACATTGAAATTAAAGACATCGTTAAAAAGACTTCAACCGGCTCATCGGTTACGGTTCGTCGCCGTTCCATTTGCCCGAATGCAGATTCTGATATCAGAAATCCAACCAATAAGAAAGCTGCATATTTTTTCATGAATCTTCCTTTATGGTCAACGTTGCATTAAGCTCTATCTCCTGCTCCTGATCTACCTTGATAAAAAGTAGTTTAGGTGGTTCAATTTCGTAGTCTTCGAGTAATAAAATCCATCCGGCTTTCAGGGTTATTGTATCTCCATCAGGGGTAAGCTGTCCATTCACTTGAATATTTTGCTCCTTCCCATGAATTTTGAACACACCTTCGACAACAACATCCTGGGCTTCTTGCAAAGTAGGATCAAAGTCAGAAGTTATCGTACCAAAAAACTCTGCAAATGGGTATTTCTCAGTTTCCAGCGTTAAGCGCATATCTTTATCCCGCTTTCCATTTCCAGTATCCAGCGTTTCCAAATCGATGTAGAAATCTACGGTACCGTTTTCAAGATCAATAAGTCCGGTTAGGTTTTGTGATGACCCGGAAAATGTATGCAAAGGCACTTTTGAATGAAACACTGCTGTACCTGAATCTGTGAAATAGCTTTGTGAATAAGCGCTAATGCTAAAAGCGAGACTTAAAATTGTGAATAATACTTTTTTCATGATATTCCTTAGTTGTTTTTAGCACCTTCGTTGATCCAGGTACGAATGGTTTGTATTTCTGAATTTGTAAGTGAGCCTCCTACCGGCATTCTGGAACCATGATCAGGATTGGGTTCAATTTTATCTACTAACCCACTTCCAGCTGCATTTCCGGCCACTACGAGATTACTCCCATAATTATTACCTACGCTGTTTATTAATGCCGAGTACGAGGATAGACTAACATTGCCACTCGAACCATGACAACTGGTACAACTCCCATTAAAAATCGGTTGAACGTCACTTGAATAACTTACTTCTCCAGCAGGCTCATCACCGCCATCATCGGGACCGGTTATCAGGTTTTCAGTATTGTCTGAACATGCTAACCCAGCAGTAATCAGGGAAACCAACATCAATAGATTTAGATTCTTCATTGTTTTAAACGCTTTTTTTGGTTTTCGATAAATAGTGCTTTTAGAAAGAATTACCGATCTGAGCACTTCTCTCTTTATACCATAATAGCGCGTTTGCTACAGATTGAGTTAGCAATAAAACGGTAAAAACTTATCTATTTCCGACAACAAGAACCCGACAGACTATAACAAATCCGACAATGTTCTTTAGGTATGTGTTTCCTGAAATGCTGAAGGAGTCTTTCCGAATTCTTGCTTAAAGCACTTAGAAAAATAAGAGGGGCTGGAAAATCCGGTTTGATAACAGGCTTCCGATATATTGCTTTTACCCATTATGATCAACTCTTTCGCCCGATGCAATCTCACTGATGTAATAAGTTGATTGGGAGTTTTATTCGTGGTCTGCTTTAGTTTACGTTGAAGCTGTCGTTCACTAATTCCTACATCACGGCTTAACATTTCTACACTATAGGATTCATCTGACAGATGTTTATCAATACTTTGCAGCACTCTTTCAAGGAGAGATCCTTTGAGGGGAAGCCCGCCCAGTAATGTATCACTTTGATTTGTATCACCGGAAGCTTCTTCTTTTGCGGTGTAAAGAGAAGAGATTCCGGGGATGGTTTCTTTATCAGGCATGTATTTGGTAAAACCTAGGCCCGATCCCGACAATAAATTCTTTACAGTTTCTGTAATAATTACACTGTTGGATTCGGCGCTTTCTAACATCTTATGGAAATAAGTACTTATCCTATCGTTACTACCAGCCATAGTTTCGATAGAAGATTCTTTGATATAAACGGCGATACTTAAATGTACCCCAAGTTTCGATGCAGCTTCCAGTAATCCAATTCCCGAATGAACAGCTCTACTGGGACCTTCGAAAGCAGCTATGAAGGAATCATCAGTAAATTCAACAATCTTTCCCCGATTCTGCCCAATATACTGTCCAATCAGACCTTTAAGGTTTGAATCCACCAATCCGAAAGAATCAATGTTTCCTTTGACTATTGTGAGTAGCTGTTCTTTATAGCTTTGAATAGGTTTCATGGTAGAAAGGAAATCTTTCATTTCGTCAAGAATTTCCTGAGTATTGCCCGCCCAAAACAAATGATCATTTCCAGAAAATTCTACAAATTTCGCCCCCTCAATTCGTTCTGCGATGAAGCGCCCTTCTTCAATTTTTACATCAATATCGTTGGTGCGCTGCATGATAAGGGTTGGAACTTTAATAGAGCTCAGAATATCAATGATATCAACCTGGGTATTCATTTTGGTAAGAACCAGTGCCGCACTTGGGCTCGCCCCTGACCGGAAGTAGTTGGCCAACCATTCCATAAAGACGGGATCGTCTGCTTTTGAAGGTGCCAAAGATTCTAGTTTCATGTCACCTCCTCCCCAACTGGATTCAATCATATCGTACACCTTTTGGCGCTCTTCATCGGTAGGTGCCCAGGGATAGTTCGGAGAATATCTTCGCTTGGCAAAAATACCAAAAGTGATCAAAGCACTTGTCCGGTTTGGATAAGTAGCAGCAAATAAAGCTGATACCGAACCTCCTTCAGAATGACCAAATAACACAGCTTTTTCAGAACCAACAGCATCCATTACCGCTCTGATATCGTCCATTCGCTCTTCCAGAGTTGATAAATCCACAAGGCGGTCGGAAAGTCCTGTTCCCCGCTTATCAAATAGAATAACTCTGGCGATTTTCCCCAGCTCCTGAAAGAAATCCACCAACTCCGGGCACTCCCACATCAGGTCAATATTTGAAACCCAGCCCGGGATGTACACAATATCAACAGGACCTTCTCCAAAAATCTGATAGGCTATGTTTATACGACCGCTTTTTGTGTATTGAGTAGTTGGCTTCATGGTATCTGAATAGTCTTACCTGAAGATACATTAACTTTCCCTGAAGCGTAAAGAGGAAACTTTTGTTTTAAGTGAATTAAAACCTCGAAAATATTTTGGGTTTAGTCCCATAGATTGATGAGTTATTAAGAGAACCTGTTTACTCCCTTATTCCTTCCAGGATTGTTGCGAGCGTGCCTGATACAAAGATTTTACCATCAGATCCTGCTGCAATATCCCAAAGAAATAAGTCTGGATCATCTGCCTCGTAGATAGAAGCCCAATTTTCACCATCGAAGTGAAAAACAGTGCTTTTATCTCCAAATGAATTTGGTGGAGCCAGCAAATACACATCATTTGGACCATTGCCTGCCAAACGTAATGCTTCCGGATAAAATTCAACTTCCAGGTCATCAAGTACATTAGTGTATTCTGTCCAGCTGCTCCCATTCCAATTTGCTAGGTGCCCGTTTTCTGCAACTATCCAAATATTGCCGAATCCTGTTCCCCAAATATCCGTAATCGGGTCAACGTCCAAATCGATTGAGGATGGTATCTCAAAATCTGTCCAGATTGATCCATTATAATGTAATAGTACTGGCACATTACTTCTATGTCCTCCAATAAGCACTAAACTTTCTCCACCGCTCCAAATAGTAGTGAGTTCTTCTGTTCCATAAAGACCTGCGTCAATGGTATCCCAGTTCATTCCATCATAATGCAATATGGTACCCATTTCTCCTACGGCATAAATATCCTCAGGACCACTTCCTTCTATAGCGTATAGCAATGTTTCGGAATCTTTCGCCGGGTTGGGCATTTCTGACCAAACGCTGTCTTTAAATTGAAGAATTAAACCGGCTATTAAATTTGACCCGTGAAAGCGTATAGGAGAATCTGTTACAGCATAAGCTTCTTTTCCTGAAACCGGAAAAACCTCTGAAAGTTGGTGAGGGTCTCCATTCAGATCGTTGATTGGTATTTGAGCAGCACTTTCTGTATCAGAATATTGAATTGAAATTCCATTGATGGTGGTACCAAATAATGTTCCTGCTGATGTATGCTCCGTTTGGTTGTCAAGCATATTATCTGAATTACGAGCCGTATTAATTGCTTTCTCAGCTTGTTCTTCATCTCCTTCTTCATAGGCGATTTCCCCTACTTCTCCACTACCTGGAATTCCATCAATCACGTATTCGAAAAACCTAATAAGTTCTCCACCTCCGCCTACCGAGGAATATTCATCAGTGACTGTTCCTTTTTGTTCGGTTATTTCACTTCCGGCCCCTTCTTCAACCTCTTTTACAACCGGAGAAGTCAATGTTACATTGAATCCATCAGAGGCAGTGTGGCGAAGTTCCGATAAAATACTTCGAAATTCCGTTTCAGTAGCATTCCATGTATCTCCATTGTCACAAGAAATTCCTATAAAGCCGTTATTTTCTTCGTCGGTATCAAGGGCCGCTCCCGTAAGTGCTATTACAAACTTATCGCCTTCGGAACCACAAATTGTGTCAGAACCGTCAGTGGTTTCCGCCATCATTATGCTTGGGTTTTCATTTGAAAAACCTACTTCCGGATCAGTATCTGATCTGTAAACTATTTGTGGAGTATTACCATCCCACTTGTATACGCCAACAACTCCACCAAGAGAAAATGGCATAAACAAATTGTCTGAGTTTGTACCAACTATACCTGATAAGTTTATATTTGCAATATTTATAAACGACCAATCATCACCATTAAAATCCAGAAGAGCACGACTTCCCTGAATTATCACATGATCATCATCACTATAGAATAGCCTTCCATTTGTAAATCCGGAAGTGCTAAAGGGTACTTCTTCAGATTCCCAACCGGTTTCATTTTCTCTCCAAACGTTAAACTGATCACCTGCCTGAAGTAGTATTCTTCCTTCTGGTGAATGAATTACATCTTTGATATTTATGATCTCATCCGGATTTTCTGAATTTAATGGAACAAATTGACACTCAGTATCCGGATCAAGTGAACATTCGTATAAACCCATTTGACTGGCAACTGAGATAACTTCAGTTTCCTGATTAATTGAAATCCCATGAACATCTCTTCCCGTTATTACTTCTGGTAAAGCAACTATCCTTGATAAATCATCATTCCTGTATAGCATTGTTCTGTTCTCAAAACGACCTGAAGGTCCAAGCATTATATAACCCCCAACCAAATAAGAATCGGTATCATCGATATCACCTGTTATTGGAGTTGCTGGTCCATTTAACTCAATAGGTCTCCAGTCCGTAATTAGTGGAAATATTTCCGTAGACCTAAAAAAAGCATTCACCTGTGTATTTGCTTCCAGGGTAAAAGAGGTACTTATTTCATTCCCTAATAATTCTGCATCCTTATTGAAGTAGGCCTCAAACTTATACAATTCAGCGACTTCTCCTTCAAGAGTAACAACGGTATTTCTTGGGACAGCCAACACACATTGCGGAAAAACATCAATAGCCCCTCCCATTGTATTGCTAGAGCAATTAATACCTTCAGGAATTGAGTTAACAGAACCAACATATTCTTCAAATCCATTGCCCCAAATTTCCATCGTTAATTCAACGGGATCATTACCATTCAACACTCTTCCTTCTACAGATACTGATTCAGTTAATTTAACGCCTAATGGAACTTCTACCGAAACTAATTCTCCGTTATCTACTTGAAATTCAACGTCATCGATATTGGAAGAGAAAATTAAAGACACATCGGTACCAGGCTCAAACTCAGCAGAGCAAATTCCTGTAGTTTCCAAACCTATTCTTCGGCAATCTATCCCAGATGGATCACTCTGAACAACGGTACTGTCGGTTTCTTTTCTTGTGCTGTCATCATCAATAATAATAAAGCTAAGTGTTGCTTTGCCACTAATGGAAACACTTCTTCCTCCTCTCATTCCTGTATTTGCAAGCCTGGTCTCTATAGCTTCTGAAGAAAAGGTTCGGTCGGCAGTTCTAAGAATTGTGACTGCATCAGAAAACCCACCTCCCCTGGTTCCTGCCCCAACCCCGTCTGAACCCGGCCAATTCAATACATCTGCATCCCCGGTTTCAGAAATCTCGCCAGAACCATGTAACCCGGTAAACTGTCGTCCTTCAGTAGTTGAAATATTGACCACTTGTTCACGGAGATTTCCGCTCAATTCCATAACGCCCCAAAATCCAGCGCCTGATTGTGCCCGGGAAGAAGAACCATTAGCAAATATACCGACCCGCACGGGACCTTCTATTCCTTCTGAAGTTGATTCGTACAGTGCATTTCCGGTTGTTCCATCTTCTGCTGCATTTGTTACGGATTCACTGGTCATACCCAAATTTGTTACTGCATAACCGATTGAAGCAATATTTTCTGTGCCCCAGACAAATTGATTAGAAGTTTGATCAGTTGGTTCTTTTGCTGCTTTTTCGAATTCGAGTTCTGTGATTGGTCGTAAGCCTGACCAATCGAGATAAGCAGCACCATCAGTCCAACTTAAATGATTTGCTGCTAAGAATGGACTTGAAGTTTCATACACTGCCGGAATTCCTGAATCCTCTCCAGGTGAACTTATAGTTATACCATTTCGATTCGTATTAACAGAGTCTGTCATCGCTTGTGTTCCGGTTTCGGAGTCGGGTACAGAAGCCGTTCTGGAGTTCTGCCCAGTGTAACTTAAACCATTAAGAAAAGCAGTGTATTGATCCTGAGAAACCTCGTATTTCATAATGTAGAATGCATCCACCCCTGTTGGATATTTGCTATCCAATTCACCCACACCCCCAATTTTACCTGTTCCTTCTGTTGAACTTCCCCAAATACCTCCTGTTTCATTCGAAATGGCTTTGTCCCAGCCCGAGGTTATATGAAATGGTTCGTCGGTTGTTCCACCAGCAATGAACCGCCCCTCTTCTTCACCTGAACTCCCCGCATAAAAATCTCCACCCGGAACATATATCATTTCTACCGCGTGGATGCTTATCTCAAAATCCATGTCTACCAGATTGTTGTTCCCCAAATCAACGAGTAGTTCCACATCAGAAAAAGAAACATCTCCACTTCCAGTATTGGTTTGGCTTCTTTGGATAAAAACTCCAACAACAGGGTTTTCTTCAGAATCGTATTCTTTAGAGACATCAATTAAACCAGGAACAATTTCAGCTGTTGAAGGGAAAGTGTGTCCCTGATATTCCGGGTATAAGTGAGAATACCCATCAGCATTATCCTTTGATACTTTTAGAAAAATCCATACAGCATCCCAGTTAGCACTGTTTCCAGTTTCCCGCCAACTGTTGTCCCATGAAATAGAAAATTTCACCTTTGCGAAATTGTCTTCGATCTTTACAATTTCGATTCCACTAATGGTAACATCGTTAGCTAAAATGGGATTCGATAAAAGAATCAAAGTGGTTAAAAGAAAAAGGATTCTGTCTATTCTAAATTTCATGTAGTCCCCCGAACTAAACTTTTATCCAGTAAAAAAGTTTTACTTTATTAAAGTCAGTTTTTTAGTAATGATTGTGTTACCTGTTTTAAGCTGATAAACATATACCCCGGTAGAAAGTGTGTTCGCGCTAAAACTTATTTTGTAAATGCCTGAGGAGTAATTGTCATTTATCAATTCTTGTATTTTTCTTCCAAGTAAATCATAAACTACCAACTCTACTTTCCCCGGCTCATTTAGCGCAAATGAAATTGTTGTGTTTGGATTAAATGGATTCGGATAATTCTGGAATAATTGAACTTGTTCTGGTACATCTAAGGTGGTTTCTATTCCTGTAAGCACCTCATAAAATCCTATGTCAAACCCGTTCCCTTCACCCCCCAAGTACCTATGATCCATATTTTGAGCATTTACAGCAGGATTACTACATAGTAAAACAAGCCAAATTAAATTCAGAGAGGATGTAATTTTTAGTTTCATATCATCTATCATATTTATGATTGAAAACTATCTAAGTGAATTTGATATGAGTACCCCGGGAAACATCAAACTCAAAAACTTTCATTAATCTAATAAATTATCTCCCACAATCAAGTGGAGCCCCATTTTTTAACAAAAAAACCCTCGCTCAACTGAATGAACGAGGGCGTAAATCTCTAAGGATTTATGGGGAATGATCTTACATCATTCCTGGCATTCCGCCTCCCATTCCTCCCATTCCACCCATGTCTGGCATTCCTGATCCGCCTTTATCTTCTTCCGGCTTTTCAGAAATAACAGCTTCGGTGGTTAGCAATAGTCCAGCAACAGATGCCGCATTTTGAAGTGCGTTTCTGGTTACTTTAGTCGGATCAATTACACCAGCTTTGATTAGGTCTTCATACACTTCGGTACGCGCGTTATATCCAAAAGCACCTTTTCCGTCAAGTACTTTCTGAATTACGATTGCACCTTCAACACCTGCATTGTTTGCAATAGTACGAAGTGGGGCTTCAACCGCTCTTCGAACGATATTAAATCCTACTTTTTCATCAGGATTTTCTGCTTTTACACCGTCTAGTGCAGCAAGTGTTCTAAGAAGTGCAACACCTCCACCTGGAACAATTCCTTCTTCAACCGCAGCACGGGTTGCGTGAAGTGCATCTTCCACACGAGCTTTCTTCTCTTTCATTTCTACTTCAGAAGCAGCACCGATGTATAGTACAGCAACACCACCGCTTAGCTTAGCAAGGCGCTCCTGTAATTTCTCGCGATCATAATCAGAAGTTGTAGTCTCAATCTGAGATTTAATCTGATTTACACGAGCTTTGATATCATCTTCTTTTCCAGAACCATCAACAACGGTTGTGTTGTCTTTGTCGATAGTTACACGGGCAGCCTGACCTAAGAAGTCAAGTGTAGCGTTTTCGAGTTTGTATCCTCGCTCTTCAGAGATCACAGTACCGCCGGTAAGAATTGCGATGTCTTCCAACATTGCTTTTCTACGGTCACCAAAACCAGGAGCTTTAACAGCTGCGATCTTAAGTGATCCACGAAGTTTGTTAACCACTAAAGTAGCTAATGCTTCGCCTTCGATATCTTCAGCGATAATCAAAAGCGGCTTACCTGACTGAACTACTTTCTCAAGGATTGGAAGAAGATCTTTCATGTTGCTGATCTTCTTGTCGAAGATCAGGATATATGGGTCTTCCATTTCAGCGATCATTTTTTCGGAATCGGTTACGAAGTAAGGTGAAAGGTAACCACGGTCAAACTGCATACCTTCTACAGTCTCAAGAAAGGTATCGGTTCCTTTGGCTTCCTCAACAGTGATAACACCGTCTTTTCCAACTTTCTCCATCGCATCAGCAATCAAGTTACCAATGAACTCGTCGTTATTTGCTGAAATAGTACCGACCTGAGCGATTTCATTTCGGTCATCGATCTCTTTGCTGAGTTCTTTCAATGAATCAACGATAGCATCTACAGCTTTGTCGATTCCTCTTTTAAGATCCATTGGATTTGCACCGGCAGTTACATTTTTCAGTCCCTGGCTAACAATAGCCTGAGCAAGAACGGTTGCAGTTGTAGTACCATCACCGGCATTATCACTGGTTCTGGAAGCTACTTCCTTAACCATCTGAGCGCCCATGTTTTCTACTTTATCTGCTAATTCGATTTCTTTTGCAACCGTAACACCATCTTTGGTTACGTTAGGTGCCCCAAATGATTTCTCGATTACAACGTTTCTACCGCGAGGCCCTAAAGTCACTTTTACAGCATCGGCAAGTTTATCAACACCGCGCTTGAGAGCGTCACGTGCTTCCATATCATAATGAACTAACTTTGACATAGTTTTTATCTTCTATTTTTAAGTTTTTGATTTAATTTTTTTGAAGGGATCTGGTTAAGCAAGAATGCCTACAACATCAGATTCACGCATAATTAAGAACTCTTCTCCGTCGAGAGTTACTTCTGTACCAGCGTATTTACCGTAAAGAACTTTATCGCCTTCTTTTACAGTCATTTCAATTTTGTTCCCGTTTTCAACTTTTCCTGGTCCTACAGCAACGATAGTTCCTTGTTGTGGTTTTTCTTTTGCTGTATCAGGGATATATAATCCAGAACTGGTAACTTCTTCAGCTACGTCCGCTTTAACAAGTACGCGGTCGCCTAAAGGTTTAATGCTAGCCATGTGTATGACTCCTTTTCTTTTTGTTAGTTAGTGTTTACAATTTTTCGGGCATCGCCCATCATTTCGATTTGTTTAAAGCAAGTACCGTACCAAATCATTCCTGACTGCGAGACTTTTCTAATTGCTCCGCCAAGTCTGCATAAATGGCAGGCACCCAATCTTCTGCTCTCTCGTCGTAGTTGTATCCTTCCGGGCGGAAGTCACCGAGAACCGGTTTAAGAGAATTACTAAGTTTTTTCCTTCTTTGGTTAAAAGCAGTTCGCACCACACTTTTAAGGGTTTTGTCAGAACAGTTTAAAGAGGGTCTGTCGAATGTAAGGCGGATGACAGAACTCATCACTTTAGGCGGTGGACTGAATGAATTAGGCGAGACATCAAATAATAATTCAGGAGTGCTCATGAGCTGAGTTTGCACACTTAGAATTCCATAGTCTTTGGTGGATGGACTTGCAACCAACCGTTGAGCAACTTCTTTCTGCATCATCAGTATTGCCTCTTTGAAATATTGACGTGATTCAAGCAGGCTGAATAAAATAGGGCTGGTGATATAATATGGCAGATTACCGATTATATGTGTATCCCCTGATTCAGAAATAAACTCTTCCCAATCTACTTTCAATACATCTTTCTTATGGATGGTGAGTCCTTCAAGATTTTGCTCTAACACTTCTACTGCCCGCTGATCTACTTCTATGGCATGGATATCTTTATGTTGCTGAACGAGCCATTTCGTCAAAGCGCCGGTTCCCGGACCAATCTCAATGATCCGATCTCCCTCAACAGCTCTAACTAATTTCAGAATCTTCGCGATAATATTATTATCAGTAAGAAAATGCTGACCTAAACTTTTCTTGGTTTTGAAACTCAATAGATGTTTTTTTTGATTGAGTAGCTAAGGTACAAAGATTAAGAGGAAAGCTTAAATAGGTCTACCTTAGAGAGAGAAAGAAATTAGTTCGTAAATTTCTCCTACAGGGATGCCTTCGGCAAGAGAGTGCGGTGATTCACAGACTTGAGTCCGCCACTTTCCACTCTCTCATCAGCCCACAAGCGTATCAATCTGTCTCGACCGAGAACGAGAACGAGAACGAGAACGAGAACGAGAACGAGAACGAGAAAAGGTACATGTATGCAGCACAATCGTTTTGAAGTATTTTGTCCGGTATGTGCGGATGGCATCCTCCCCAACCGATTCATTTGCTGGTTTTAGAAGCTATTCTTCTCCACCATCCACTTCTTCCTCATAAAACTGAGGTCGAACTATCAACAACGGCTTTTCAATCAATCTGGAAACATGCTCGGTAGTTGAACCCAGGAATACTCTGGACAGCCCTGTTCTTCCATGCGTTGTCATTACTACCAAATCCGCATGTTCATTGGCGTAATCAGCTATCTCGTGATAAGCTGTAATCCCCTTAATGATGGTGCTTCTTACATCAATAGAAATTGAATGGGGTTCTTCAGTTGATACCAGCACATCTTCAAAAGGAATTCCTGTACGCTTAAGATATAGATCATACTGTGGATGATTTAGCAGATAATCGGTAAGGTTAGTTATCATGGCTTCGTATACCGGTTGCTCATCTATGGAAGTTGGAACGTATGGAATCATATCACTTCCTGCGGAATACAATTCAACGACATTAACCAGCTCAATCTTTGCATCAATTTCTTTTGCTAATTCAAAAGCAGGTACTACAGCAAAAAAAGAAGATTCTGAGAAGTCAATCGGAACCATGATTTTATTCAGATTTTCGATTTCTATTCCTTCATTTACAGAAAGAACCGGAATCTTACTATAACGAATTACTTTCTCTGTAGTACCACCCATCAAGTGAATGGAATTATGTTCGCCACGGGCTGACATCAATATTAGATCATAATCACCGCTACTTGCAAACTTTGTTATTGCCTCTGATGGCTTTCGATCAATTTCTGAAATCAACTTACCACGGTATTCTTTCTTTATATATTTCTTTGCCAATTGCTCCAGCTTTTCGTGTGAAATCTCCTGGGATTTTGGGTAAAGATGTTTTTCTAAAGAGAGTGGTAGACCGAGGGGTTCCATACTTTCACTAAAGTATTTCACCATCGGAATAATATGGATCAGGTCGACCGTGCAGCCATACAGATCGACAAACTCGCCGGCCATTTTAATAGCTACTTCTGATTGCTCAGAAAAATCAGTTGGTACAAGTATATGATTCACTTTCATGACGACCTCCATGTTTTGTTAATCTCTACACTATTATAGTGCAAAAATTTAATGAAGGATTGATGAAGGAATTACCCCTTGGTTTCTCTCAACCGGTCCAGCCCACCCACCAAACCAAGCCCAAGAACCATCCCGATGACTCCGCCCCAAACATTTGGGCTTTCTTCTCCGGTAGAGCCAATACCTCCAGGGATATAAGGCTCAGTATGAATGAGCTTCTTTTTTATGGTCTCTATTTTGATGGTACCCGATGCCGTTTCTTCTCCTAAACGTTCAAACTCCGGCAGGTTTTCGGTGGGGCTATTCCGAAGCATGATCACTCTTTCATCAGTAACACTCACCTCTTTCACTTCTCTAACCTGCTCAACAAATTCCCGATGTTGATAGGGCCAAATCACAAAAAGGGAGCCAATCAGAAAACCAATCAACACTGAAATGGTTTGGGAATGAAATTTCCCAAGCAACCAGGAAAGAAATCGTGAGAATAGCGCGATTCCAAAAAGAGAGCCTAAGGTGAAGGGCAAAATATTGATAATAGCAGTCATCGTATCTTCGGTGCCAAGCATACTGATATTAGTAAGCAGGAAATCGTATTTCCGCATGATCAGTAAGAGGTACGAACCGGAAATACCGGGTAAAATCATTGCACTGATTGCAATCACTCCTGTAAGAAACACAAACGCGGGATGATCAGGAGTATCGGCGGGAACCAGGCTTACAATCCAAAGCCCAAAAGCGATACCAGCTACCAAAGAAATTACCTCTTTGAATGAAAACCTTTCCAGAGTTTTGATAAGAATATAAATGGAACCCACAATCAATCCGAAAAAGAGTCCATATACAATCTCGGGGTGGGTAAACATATATACCTGAAGCGGAACTACTTTAGTAAAAAAAGCCGCGGCACTGAAAATCCCAAAAAAAAGAACTCCGAGAAAGAAGAGGTGAATCTTGCTAAAAGCTGCTTTCCATTTAAAACTGATCAGGTTCCTGAAAAAAGAACCATCAACGCTTTTGATAGCGTTTAGCAATCGCTCATAAATGCCCAGAATCAAGGCCATCGTCCCGCCACTCACTCCGGGAACAATATCTGCCGAGCCCATCAAAAAACCTTTTATTGCTAAAAATGGAGCTTCTTTTACAGTAGTCAGGTCTTTGTTTTCCTGTGGATTTAAATCGTCAGCCAACTCAGTTATCCCATCCCTTTTCGCCAATTAATGGCACAAATTTAAAATTAGCGAGTTCTTCCTGCTCATATTCTGTTTCTGAAACACGAGTGATTTTTAGCATCATCTGTTTTTTATCATCTCCTACCGGAATAACCAATCTCCCGCCGATAGTTAGTTGATTGATTAAATCCTGAGGAACTACAGGTGCTCCTGCTGTTACAACAATTCCATCATAAGGCGCATACGTAGACCAACCCAACGTGCCATCCCCTGCCTTTAGCATCGCCTTATATCCCCGAGCCTGAAGCGCCTGTTTTGCCCGATGGTAGAGTTCATTGTGGCGTTCTACACTGTACACCGTAGCTCCCATCTCGCAAAGCACCATGCATTGATAGCTGGATCCTGTTCCGATTTCAAGAATTTTATTTCCGGGTTGAATCTCGAGAAGCTCCGTTTGCCGGGCAACCGTGTAAGGTTGGGAGATGGTCTGCCCCATTCCGATTGGAAGAGCCGTATCATTATATGCCTTGGAATGCAGAGCGGTATCAATCAAGGTATGCCTTGGGATTTTTCCAATTGCCATGAGCACTTTTTCATCCTGAATTCCTTTTTCGCGTAGTTCTTCTACCAGTTTTTTACGCGGTCGTGCAAATCGGCGGTCGTCAGTCAAGGCTTATAATTTTAAGATTAACATGTGCTCAAGTATAGCCATTTACGATCAAAATTTGGGGTAATAATTTGGTTATTTAATCCGGTTCTAAATTTCCCGATCGGGTAGTAAATAGAACCCCACCCTCCTATCTTCCTTCAAACACCGCTGCTATGGAATTCCTGGAATCAACCGTCTTCAAAGTCTTTATTTACGCGCTAATTACCGCTTTAGCAACCGGAATAGGCGCTATTCCTTTCTTCTTTATTAAAAAGATTTCGGATTCCTTTCTGGGCAAAGCCAATGCGATTGCGGCAGGACTCATGCTTTCAGCTAGCTACAACCTTATTTTTGAAGGATACCGTGAAGATGAGATAATGACACTCATCGGTATGGTTTCGGGAGTGGTATTTGTAATCCTTGCTGATAAATGGATGAACCGAAGTTTTGATATCGAAGTAAAAGACTTAGTGGGTGCAGGAAGTAAAAAAATGCTTCTTTTTCTAGGGATTATGACAGTTCATTCCTTTGCGGAAGGAGTTAGCGTTGGGGTCTCTTTTGCAAACACATTGGAATTCGGAATTTTTATTGCCATCGCCATTGCTGTTCATAATATCCCCGAAGGACTCGCCATTAGCCTGGTAATGATTCCAAAAGGAACTTCTCCCATTAAAGCCGTTGGCTGGAGTATTTTTTCGAGCCTTCCGCAACCTTTAATGGCTATTCCTGCTTTTCTTTTTGTGGATACTTTCCGGGAATATCTTCCTCTCGGGCTTGGACTTGCAGCCGGCGCAATGATCTGGATGGTATTTGCTGAGTTAATCCCCGAATCACTTCAAAAATGTGAACCACATAAAATTGGCTTTTGGGTTACTGTTGCCATTCTGGGAATGAGCGCCTTTCAGGTGTTGATGTAAATATTTTTTTACAAACCAATAGAACTAAAAAACGGTAATTTTGCTTTTCTGTAAAAAAATAAATCTACCGCGGCACTTTGTATAAAAAACTATTCCCTCTTCTTTTATTCTTTGTAACGATTTCCCTCCCCATATTTAGTCAATCCTCGAATGAAACTATCGCTGTATTTTTAGATTGCAGGGGATGCGATGAACGTTTTATTCAAACAGAGATTGAATTTGTCTCTTTCGTAAGAGATCAGTCGGATGCGGAAGTACATATATTCATTGTAAGGCAGTTTACCGGAAGTGGCGGAAGAGAATTTACTATTGAATTTATAGGACAGGGAGAGCTAGACGATCAGCAGGAAATACTCACTTTTGTTTCTCCGGAATCAGATACTGAAGAAGAAAGACGAAATAAACTTGTCAGCCATATCAAATTAGGGCTGGTTGGTTATTTGGTAGATACCAATATTTTCAGCCGGTTATCTGTATCCTTTGATCAGAATTTAATTGTTGAACCGACTGAAGCTCCGGATAATGATCCCTGGAATAAGTGGTTATTTGAAGTAGGAGGTAATACAAATTTCAGTGGCGAGGAAAGTAGAAAATTTTTAAACCTAAACGGATATACCAGAGCCCGGAGAATTACAGAAAACTGGAAAACCGATTTCAGGTATCGGCATAATTATAACCGAAGAACATTTGTAACTACCGAAGAACAAGAAATTGCACCTGGTGATACTGCTGATGTAGAAGTTACTGAGGTTTTTACGGTAGAAAGCCAGAACTTATTTGGATTAGTAGCAAAAAGCCTTGGCCCTCATTGGTCAGCCGGTTTCTATACATCTGTTCGTTCTTCTACTCAGGATAATATTGATTTCAGGTTTGGAATCGCCCCTACTATCGAATATAGTTTATTCCCATATAGTGAGTTTACCCGAAGGGAAGTGACTTTTCGATATGGCATTACCATGGCTTCTCTTAATTACACGGAAATCACCATTTTTGGTGAAACTGAAGAGCTATTATTTCAACAGGAATTAAATATTAATACGGAATTCACCCAACCTTGGGGGGGGATAGAAGGAGGTATCAGAGTCGAAACTTATCTGCATGATTTCTCAAAGAACAACCTACGATTCGATGCTGAAATTAACATGCGGATTTTCAGAGGGCTCTCCGTATTCATTTCCGGTCGATATTCTCTCATCAACGATCAGCTATCCCTTCCTGCAGGAGATTCATCGGATGAAGATGTGCTCCTGAACCTCAGAAACCAAGCTACATCCTATAATTTCGGAGGCAGCATCGGCTTAGAGTTTACTTTCGGTTCGATCTATAATAACGTGATTAATCCAAGGCTTTAATTTACTTAGTTAGCATAGCTTTCACTAAGCATGGTATCTAGTTTTTCTCCACCTCTGATTCCAAAATCCAGTGTTCTGATGGGAAATGGAATCATAATATCATTCTCATCGAACGCTTTCTTAATTGCCACAATTGCTTTACTTCTGGCTACCCAAAAGTCAGGGTTTGCTTTAAAATCTACCCAAAATCTGACCACAAAATTAATCGAGCTGCCCCCAAATTCTTCGAAATAAAATTCAACACCCTTATCTGATTTTTCTTTCACTGAGTTAATCGCTTCGATTGCTACATCCTCCACCTTTTCAAGATCGTCACCATACGAAACTCCGCATTGTACATCTATTCTACGTTCGTTGGTTTTAGTAAAATTCGTAAATGGGTTTTCATAAATCTCTTTATTGGGTATGTAAGCAATTTGACCCTGAGGAGTTTGAATCATCGTATTTCTAAGATTCAACTTTTGAACTGTCCCGTAATAATCATTAGTCTCAATGATATCCCCTATTCCGAATGGGTGCCTTATTGAAAGTAAAATTCCTGAAATGAAGTTTGCTGCTATATCCTGAAAGGCAAAACCAAGGGCTAAACCAATTATTCCAGCACCAGCCAGCAGACTTGTAACAGTTCCATCAAGATTTAAAATACCAAGGGCTACAAATGTACCAGCAGCTAAAATGGATACCCCAATTATTGTTTGTGCCAGCCCAACAATGGTTTTATTGCTCGTAGTTTTAAGGAGTAATTTACCTGCATACTTTTTAACTATTTTTGAGATCACATAGAACAAACTTACTACAATTAATGCTATGGCCAGATTTGGTAGCATTTCAATTGCGGTGTTAAGCCATAGTTCAAGTTTTTCAGTTACTAATTTATACGCTTCCTGTACATCCATAAATAATTTTTTTCAATTAATATTACTATTCTGAGGTCCCCAAGGCTAAACTTGTTCCAAAAATTAATAGTATTGAAATTAATATTTAACCATTCGGTTGAATGTTTGTGAAACAATACTTAAATTTAACCAATCAGTTAAATAACTATGCTTGATTCTACCCTTTACGCTTTATCAGATTCTACCCGACGTTCTATTTTACTATCGTTAGCCGAAAAAGAACAAACAGTAAATGAAATAGCTGCGCCTTACGAGATGTCTTTAGCCGCTGTATCCAAGCATTTAAAAGTGCTGGAAAAAGCGAATCTGATTACCAAGACAAAAGAAGGTAGATCCATCACTTGTAAAATGAACTATACCCCTTTAACCGAGGTGGAAGCTTTGATTAAAGAATACAAAAAGTTCTGGGAAGCACGTTTAACTGAGCTTCAACAATTTATAGAACAATCGAAAGAGGATTAAATAATGAACCGACCTAACGAACACGCCCTTGAAGTTTCAAAAGTAATTGATGCCGACAAAGCTGCTGTATTCAAAGCATTAACCGATAATAACATTATGGAAAAGTGGTTCTTTGCAGGTCCTGATGGCTGGAGCGCCACCGTGGATGCAAACGTTGAAACCGGAGGTACTTATAAAATAGATATGCATGGTGAGGAAGAAACATACAGCCATCATGGGGAATACACCGAAGTAATCGCAAACGAGAAGATTGTTTTACCTGGAATTCTCAGTCTGTATCAGACACAGTGGTAACTATTACACTAACTGACGTTGACGGTGGTGTTGAAGTAAAACTTGTTCACGATTTTATGCCAAATAAAGAAATGAAAACTAATCACACGAATGGGTGGATAGCCATTCTGGATCGATTAGCTATCTCCGTTTAGTAATATTTAATTGAATCGGTGTCAAAACTGATTCAATTCTCACTTTTTTATAACATCTCTCCTATTCGAACGAAGCTTAATTGATGATTGGTTATCTTAATAAATTACCATCAATCAAATTCTATTTATGAAAATCTGGTCATCGTTTCTTTTCAGCCTTCTTTTGTCTTCCCTCATGGTCTCTGTAACGTTTTCTCAAACCGTTCCTGATGCCCCAACAGAGGTAAATCCCATCTTAGTGAATTCTACAATCCCGGATGTATCCCTCAAAAATATTGAGGGAGAAACTATTCCCTTAAAAACTATAGTAGCAGAGAAACCTACAGTGCTCATGTTTTATAGAGGTGGCTGGTGTCCTTATTGCAGCCGACACATGGCCGAGCTTCAACAAATTGAAGATCAAATTGTAGAAATGGGCTACCAGATTCTTGCCGTAAGTGTGGATCGCCCGGAAGTTTTAAAAGAAACTCTCTCTGATGTCGAACTCACTTATACTTTATTATCCGACAGCCCGGCTGATGTAATGAAGGCGTTCGGAATTGCATACCGTGTAGATGATAAAACAGTAACAAGGTATAAATCAGTAGGAATTGATCTTGAGGAGAGCTCGGGATATGATCATCATATTCTTCCAGCTCCGGCGGTCTTTATTATTGACCAGAAAGGCATTGTTAAATTCCAGTATGTAAATCCTGACTATAAGCAGCGTATTAATGGTGATGTATTATTAGCTGCGGCTAAGGCATATTTGTAAAACGTTATTTTATTAAAGTCATTTTTTTGGTTAGAACTCCACTTTCAGATTCTAGCCTGTAAAAATAAACACCGCTTGATAAATTTGATGCATCAAACTGAATAGCATGAATACCTGATGTTTGAGTTCCATCTACCAAAGTAGTAATAAGCCTACCTGTAATGTCATAAATCCTTAGAGAAACCTGACCGGAATTAACCAAAGAATAATTGATCTGAGTAGATGGATTAAACGGGTTTGGGTAGTTCTGGGAAAGAGTGAAACGGGTAGGTTGAGCATCGTTTTCTTCGACAGATGTTTCTATAACTCCCAAACTATATACGAAAACGGGATCTTCGGGAAAGTTAAGATCGCCAGATTGAGGCAAAATAAAATCAAGCTTACCGTCAGCGTTGAAATCCCCAATAGCTGATTTTACGTTTGTATAAGTCCAACCAAAATCTCCACCTAGTTCACTCCCCAAACCTAAGTTAAGATTATTGGCTTTTAGCATACTTTCATTTTTAAGTGAATCACCTGATAGAATTAAAGCATTTGTAAGAAAGTCGGATGTTGAAGTTCCTACAAAAATTTCATCAATGCTATCTCCATCAAAACTTGGGATTTTATTGATTTCTCCAGTGAACTTGCTTACAAACTCCGTTTCATTTTTTGTCAGATTTATACCATTTATGGATCTAAGATTAGAAATTGGAATTCTAATTTCCTGATCAGGATTAGTATCAAAGTCATCTCCCCCGTAAAATATGAATAACATAGTTCCCCCATTATATTCATAAATACCTCGCCCACTATTTACTCTTGAACCATCTTGACTTACCCAAGGAACAACCACTACATCATTAATTCCATCACCATTAAAATCTCCAACCTCGGAATTAAAACCCATTCCTCGCACATCTATGGTAAAGTCTAATACATTCTCTGAGATAACATAATCAGGAGTTTTACTAAAAATTTCCCCATCTGAACTGTTGAAACCTTCATAAATAATGACATTATCATTCTGTATATCTGATGTTAAAAATTCATTCTTCCCGTCCTGATCTATATCTCCGAGGCCCATAAGGTTGTCAACAGTACCCTCTAATTCAATATCTGGAGTTGCAGAAATTTTATCTCCTCCAAATAGAATATAGGTAGAGTTCATTCTATCACCATCCGATGCATAATAAAGCCCGGTTAGTCCTAGATCATCAATTCCATCCCCATTAATATCTTTCAGATTTCCAAGTATTGAAAACCCTGTATAATCGTATTCGAAAGATTCAAAACCAGCAATAGCCAATGAGCTTATATATTGATCAGATTCATTATTAGGTTCAGATCCTCCCCAGTAAAAGTGAACCCCGCTTTCTGAGTTTTGATAATTCACAACAATATCACTCACCCCATCACCATTAAAATCTCCTACTGCAGGGTAACTGGGCTCAAATCCATCATCTATAGCTAAAACTAAACCCGCTAACTCCCAGTTTGTTTTACCCTGTTGCCCAAAAAAGAGTTCAATTCTTGATTTTTTTTCACTGGTAATTGAGGTCTTAAAAAGTACCCCATAGTCTTCGATTCCATCATTATTAAAATCACCGGCATTGAACGTGGAAAGTGCTTCTTGCCTAGCTAGTGTAGGGAAGAAAAGTTCGTGTCTTTGAGTTCCATCTCGCTCAGAATTTCCATATTGAAATAATACTCCTTCACCTAACACATTATCGATATCTGGAGAATCTTCCCCTTCTAAAAGTTCTGTACTGCTCATCAGGAAATCAGGAAATCCATCTGAATTTATATCCCCTAAATATCCGTTCGGGGTATTTTCAAAATAATCTCTGTTCCAGTTATTTATACTAATAAACCTATTGTTCAAATTAAGCTCGGTTTCATTATAAACCCCTAGTTCTGATGTCCCGAATAAAACACCTGCCTTATTAGTTCCCAATCCAAAGCTAGCAAAATCATATGTTCCATCCTGATCATAGTCTCCAATTGGATATATAAAACTAAGACCTTCCCCCTCTTCGTTAAGGTTCACTTCTTCAACAACTTCGAACCCTGCATCTGTTTTCGCTAACTCCACCAAGACTTTTGTTTCAAAGCTCTCCAGAATTAAAATCTCCTTCAATCCACCTTGCTTATAGTCTCCTAAATAAATCCTGCTACTCTCTCTCATTTCTTTATAAGGTAAATTATATGAGAATACCACCTCATAACCCAGTGAATCAGATTTTTCCAGAATTAAAATATCTCCAGGATTATACTCTGTGAAATCACTCTCTGAAAAGCTATTATATCCAAAAACAATCAGCTCTATATCCCCATCATTGTCAATATCTCCTGCTGTTATTGACGCTTCTCTATAAAATCTGTCCTCCTGATCTTCTTCGTTTAACTTAAACGGTAACTCGAACTCCTTATATAAAATTGAATCCGGATTTTCTGCCCCATAGAAAATACCAAAATTAAAAGACCGATCTCCTCCCTGATCACTGTGGTAAAGAATAATATCTTCAAATCCATCGTCATTCACATCAATTTCTGTAGTTGAATACCTTGTTGAAAAATTTATATTAAAATCTACCGATAAGGTATCTGTAAAATTACCGCAAGACAGATCGAAGAAAAATTGGTTTGACATTATTCTGTGATCATCGCAGCCATCTCCGTTTAAATCTCCAACTGGAGTATAACCTGGTAAACTGGATTTATTTCCTATATCAAAACTGATCTCAGTATCATAATCCGTTATAGGTTCTGTTGAACCGTAGTATATTTTATATTCGAATTTATAATCATATAAATCATCCGTATCAAGGTCTAAAGAACTAGATGATAATCTAAAATCAGCAAGTCCATCTCCATTAATATCTCCTGCATATCTCAATGCAGGGACATACAAGTTTTCGAAACCTTCTGGGTATTCCTTTTTAAAAAGTTCAAGAGAATGCTCTATAACATCTGGTTCCTGGGCTTTTAGTAGGTACGGGACAAGAAATAAGAACGCTAAAAGAATCTTAATTAATTTCATTCTGAGTATGATATAATTTCTATTATGACTTAGGCATAATAGAAATACTATCTCAATTAAGCTACAAATCTGTTAAATAAGCTGTATTTTTCACGTTATGAAAAGCGATTCAACCCCTCAAAAAACCGACTTAAAATCTCTCACAAAAGAAGAACTTTTGGCTTTCTGTAAAGACTTGGGGTTACCCCGTTTTCGAGCTGATCAAATCTTTCAATGGCTGTATCAAAAGGGAGCTTCTTCTTTTGAGGAGATGACTAATCTCTCTAAAGATTTAAGAGCTAAACTTGAAGAAGTAGCTACCATTAACAGGATAACTGTCGCTAATCAACAGGAATCTAAAGACGGAACCATCAAGTTTCTGTTCAAGCTGAATGATGAAGACAAGGATTATAAAGTTGAGGCAGTCATGATTCCGGATTTCTACCCGGATGGTGTTCCCAAACGACTTACTGTTTGTGTTTCTTCTCAGGTTGGATGTGTGTTCGGTTGTTCATTTTGTGCTACCGGAAAAATGGGGTTCTTCAGAAATCTGAGTCATGGCGAGGTAGTTGATCAGATACAGTTTATCAATTCCCTGACTGAAGAAAAGTACGACAAGAAAATTACCAACATAGTATATATGGGAATGGGTGAACCTCTTCACAATTACAAAGCGGTGGTTAATTCGGCTTCTATAATTACTGATTCACTAAGTATCGAGCTTTCTCCAAAGCGAATCACAGTGTCAACGGTTGGTCTTACAAAACAGATAAAGCAACTGGCTGATGACGAAGAGCCATTCAACCTGGCAATCTCACTTCATGCACCCAGCGATGAAAAGCGGGATAAAATCATGCCTATCAATAGCTCAATGAACCTGGAAAACCTTGAGGAAGCCGTTCGTTATTATCATCGAAAAACAGAACGTCCACTAACGTATGAATACCTACTCTTTGATGGATTTAATGACACTTATGACGATGCCAGAAATTTAGCACGAATCGTTAAATGGGCACCCAGCAAAGTAAATATCATTATGTACAACAATGTAGCTGGTGTGGAATTACAACGAGCAAGAGAAGAACGACTGGATGCTTTCCTAAAAGCACTTATCAAACATGATATCAGAGCTACGGTTCGCAGAAGTCGCGGAGATGATATCGACGCGGGATGTGGCCAGCTTGCGATTAGGGAAGGAACTCCCAGAGGGAAAACCATTGCTAAAAATTAGGAATATTTGAATATAGAATTAGGAATAAGGTTTTTAAAAGAGACAAACCTTATTCCTAATTGAGCTATTCCTAATCTCTTTTATCAATTATGTGGGAAATTCGACTTACTTGTTGCTAATCCCAAGAGCCATACATCGCATTAGGTAAGATCAGAATGTCTTTGCCTTGACGTTTTAGAAATTCATTTAGATCAACATTTTCCTGAGTCGTATTTGCAAAATCTTTGATGTTGTCTCCAATCTGCATCACAATACTCAGATTTCGGTTCCAACCGCTCTTAGCTGATGGGGCTTTTTCCCAGCAAGCAGTGGCATTTCCATTTGAAATATGGGTACGACGCAGGTCTTTATCATTGATGAATTCTTTTCCATCTACTGATTGAATATCCTCTTCCGATCTTCCAAGGATGCATGTATTATCTCGTGTAAGCGGGAAACCAAGAGCTTGTAAATTATTCCAGGTATACTGATCTAAGGAACGATTTCGATTGGTGATTAAGGCAATATGACCACCAGATTCCAATACTTTCGTAACAAATTTTTTTGCTCCGGGTATCTCATCTGCGGCTTCTTCTTTTACCCAATCCGCCCAGCTTTCCGAAGTATATCCGAGCCCTGATTGATCTCTTCTTCGATTGTATTCGCTGTTATCAAGCAGGGTTTCGTCTACATCCATAATTACTACCCAGGGTTCGTCATTAGTAGAGAAGCGATCAATATTCTTTTCTGCTTCCTGATACAGGTAGGAAGTTATTAGACGGTATTCTGCACTATTTTGAGTCCATAATACTGCTGAGCTTATGGGATAAGAAGGTGATAAGGAAAGATCAACAGCGATTGGACAATGGTCGCTAAGCATATCATCTTCGGTCATAGTTTCCGGTGTCATACCGAAGTAATACACCTTTTCACTGCCCTCGATGTAATACTTCGAGCTTTTCGGTCCGGTAAGAATATGATCAATAGGTTCGGGATATCTTGGATGACACCCTCTGATATTATTCATGCTGCTTTTAATACTGATCTGATTGCCTTTCATATCTTCAAGGTCTTCCCAAAAACGATTGTCCGGTGTGGTGATTCGGTGATTGAAGTCTCCAAGAATCACAAAGGCTGTTTCTTCTCTTACTTTACGTTCTACCCATTTATCGAGGACAGGAACCTGCTCTTCAAATGTCTCACAGGCATCACGATCTGAAGTGGAATAATCATTTACAAAGCACCCGCTTTTAAGATGAACGTTCATTACTTCGATGGGCTCAGGAGTTCCCGTCAGCTTTATAATCAAACCATATCGAAGACCTGGATTTCCAATTGCCAGTTCATCAAAACCACCCACGTTTTCAAATTCAACTCCTTTGCGTATCGCAAAAGCAACTTTTTGCTGCGTTGAAGGGCGACCACTCCCCCGACATTCGTAAGATCCACTATTTGGGCGATTTGATAGAACAATATCCCACTCGTTTTGCGGAAAAACTCGAGCTACTGCCTTTACCGATTCCACCTCTTGCAAGGCAACCACATCTGCATCCATTGTTGCAGCGAAACTTCTGAGCTTTGCATAATCAGCTTCATCTCTTGCAACACATCCTTCCCCATTATTGTCTGCCAAATGTTCGATGTTCCAAGTGACTAACCGAATATTTCCATCAGTGATTGATTCTGAAATACTTTGAGCTGATACCGACGATGTTAACAGCCACAGAAAGAGTAAAAATGCAGGTAGTTGTTTTTTCATTTAAAAAGTATATCAAAAGATTTAGGAAAATTTTTACATCTGAAATATTGCTGGAGCAAAAGAGAAAAAAACCAGAAGCATTTAAACTCCGGATAAACGATTGCTAAGAATTAGGAATACTTGAATACAGAATTAGGAATAAGGTTTGATGTTAAATTACAAACCTTATTCCTAATTCAACTATTCCTAATTCCCCTAATCAATAATGTGAAAGACTCTGTTGAATCGTGGTACGAATCCGTCCAGTGACATCCACACAATAAAAGCTTTACCGATGATGTGATCCTTGGGCACAAATCCCCAGAAACGACTGTCCTCGCTGTTATCCCGGTTGTCTCCCATCGCAAAGTAATAATCCTGTTTTACTGTGTAGGTATTAGTCCGCTCACCATTTATGATGAAGTCATTTCCATCCCGTTCTACAGAATTGTTTTCATAACGCTCAATGAGATCTTGATAAACAAACCAGTTGTTATTGTTTAGCTGGATTTCCTGCCCTTCAAATGGAACTACGATTTCTGAAAAGTGATCGTGATTACGGAAAGCTTTAGAAAAATTACCCGAGCTCTGAATGTATTGATATATCGGCTCAGAGTCTTCAAACATAAAATAATACAGAGAATCTACTTCCGGCCAGGATTGTACTACGTCAGCTACCTCAGAAGTCATATTAACCCGGTAAGTGTTAGCGTTTACCTGGCGTACATACATTCCCTCACCACCAATAGTGCCGGCTCCGACTGATTCCATTTTTGCATTGCTTAACCTGACCCCTTGATTAAGTTCAAGAGTATAAAATCGTTGAACACCCTCATGATATGCTTCTTCTTCTCCATTCACATAAAGAACTTTATCGCTTAGTTCGAGCGTATCACCTGCAACACCGACTGCACGTTTTATATAATTCGTTTTTTGAGATATCGGTTTCACTTCCCATGGAATATTGAACACAATGATATCATTTCGTTCAATATCCCTGAAGCCGGGAAGTCGGGTCCAGGGTAATTTCACTCCAGGTAAACATACCTGAGTAAAAGGAATACAAATTGCCATTGGTGTTCGTGCGCCGTAAGTAAGATTAGAAACTATCAGAAAATCCCCAATGAGTAAATCCTGCTCCATTGAACCAGTTGGAATTTTGTATGATCCGAAAATAAGAGACCTGAGAATTGCCGCCGCTATAAACGCAAAAACCAATGCATCAATCCATTCTCTAAGCCACGATTTCGCCTCTTTTTCTTCTTCGGCTTTGTCCTTCTTTTTTCTTTTCCAGAATGGGAGCTTTGATTGCTCTTCTGATTCCGGTGCCTTTTGTTCTTCCAAATTTTAAGTGAGTTAATTTAATCTTATGTGTGAAGGTAAATCAATTTCTTCCTTCTTATATAATCCGTCAGCGTATGTAACTTTGTACCATTGATAACGCTCCGGAGAGTAAAAATAATCGGTATACTCCTTTGGCTCCTCTTCTGTTACAAGTCGCGTTAATGTTCTTTTGACCTGGGGCATTAAATCGATATAGCGACTCGCCCCTACGTACACCAAGCCATCAGCAAAGGGACCATCCAGATCGAGCACCATCATGGGGATTTCTCCATCTATAATAAACCAATATTCAAATTGGATTGCCTTACCCGCTCTAAGTTTTCCATCTTCAACAATGTCTTCGATAGTTTTGGTAGGCTTACCGAAAACTCCTTCGAGACGTGCACGAATTTCGATTGCCGGAATACGATCCAGGCTATTGTAATTAAACCCTTCTCCAGTCCATTTGATATCAGCGAAGCGTTCCTGAAAAGCTTCCGCGTCTTCAATTTCTACTTTTTTGATGTTGGGTTCCTCAAATTGAGCGTAAGCTGATGAAGTAAGTAACACCATCAACACAAAAAAGAAAAAGAGTTGTTTTTTTGAATCTCTCATAATTATCGATCGTCCTCGTCCATAGATAGTACAGCTAAAAATGCTTCCTGTGGAATCTCAACTGAACCAACTTGTTTCATTCGTTTTTTACCTTCTTTTTGTTTCTCGAGAAGCTTCCGTTTTCTGGAAATATCTCCTCCGTAACATTTAGCGGTCACATCTTTTCGAAGTGCTCTGATAGAATCACGAGCTATAATTCTGCTTCCGATTGCCGCCTGTACTGCTACCTCATATTGCTGTCTCGGGATAAGCTCTTTCAGCTTCGCACATATTTTACGTCCTTGATAATAAGCTTTGTCACGGTGGGTGATACTCGAAAGTGCATCCACCGGTTCCCCGTTCAACAAAATATCTAAACGCACCAAATTCCCTTTTCGGTATTCAATAAATTCATAATCCAGAGAAGCGTATCCGCGGGTGCCTGATTTCAACTTATCATAAAAATCAAAAACCACTTCCGCCATCGGGAGTTCATAGGTGATTTCGACCCGGTTATTCTGCATAAATATCTGGTTGATGTAAACGCCACGTCGCTCCTGGCAGAGTTTCATTATCGGGCCAATAAAATCTGCCGGAGTAATAATACTCGCTTTGATGTAAGGCTCGAAAATAGCATCTATCTCACCTACTTCAGGCATCTGGCTTGGGTTGTCTACATCTGTAGTACCGCCATCTTCCAGCTTTACCTCATACTGAACATTGGGTACTGTGGTGATGATGTCAATATCGAATTCTCTATCCAGTCGCTCTTGTACAATTTCCATGTGGAGAAGCCCGAGAAAACCTGCCCGAAACCCAAACCCCAGTGCTTTTGAAGTCTCAGGTTCGTAAGACAATGAAGCATCATTTAACTGAAGCTTTTCCAGCGCACTTCTTAAATCTTCAAAATCTTCTGACTGGGTTGGATAAATCCCACTGAAAACCATCGGTTTTGCTTCCTGATACCCCGGAATGGGGGTTGTTGCAGCATTCTTAACGGTAGTAATCGTATCTCCAACACGTACATCCTGAAGTGATTTCACACTTCCAATTACATAGCCAACTTCACCTGCTCTAAGCTCTTTTGTTGGCTGATATTCCATCTTCAGATAGCCAATGTCTTCTGCATTGTACTCCTCTTTGTTTGCCATGAACTTGAAAAGTTCTCCCTTTCTCAACACTCCTTCAACTACTCGTACGTAAGCTACTGAGCCACGATATGTGTTAAATACGGAATCAAAAATCAGTGCCCTCAATGGTTTATCAACTTCCTGTTTTGGACCAGGGACCCGCTCACAAATAGCTTCTAATAAAGCAGGGACTCCTTCTCCTGTTTTTCCCGATACGGTTAAAATCTCATCTCTTTCGCAACCAATAAGGTCGATTATTTGCTGACCTACTCCTTCAGTATCTGAACTGGGAAGATCAATTTTATTCAATACCGGGATGATTTCAAGATTCTGCTCAATCGCCTGATATAAATTCGAAATGGTTTGAGCTTCAATACCCTGAGTGGCATCTACGACTAAAATTGCACCTTCACAGGCTTTCAGGGCACGAGATACTTCATAAGCAAAATCAACATGTCCCGGGGTGTCAATCAAATTAAAATTAAATACTTCACCGCTCGGCCGCTTGTAGTCTAGCTTAATGGCATGACTTTTAATGGTGATTCCACGTTCGCGCTCAAGATCCATATCATCGAGCATCTGTTCCTGCATATCCCGTTCAGAAATGGTGCCGGTAGTCTGTAAAAGTCGATCTGCCAGGGTAGATTTACCATGGTCAATGTGAGCAATAATGCAAAAATTGCGAATGTTATTCATGAAATGTATTCAGTGCGTCTCTTCTTTAAGAGCGCAAAGATACGAAGAAGGTGTGAGCTACTAAAACTTATGTTTTGACCTGAAACAAGGTTTTTCAACCTTCAAGCAGTCTCTTTCATCCAATAATTGCCCATACACTGCCAGCCGGGGTTTGTAAGCGAGATAAGATCCTGCTTTTTATAACGGGTAAAACCCTTCAGCTCTACCTCTCTGTTAATAGCATGATAAATATCTGAAGTCTCTTCCACATAGACTAATTTTTCGAATGCGAAGTTAGCTTTAAAACTATTCATCCTTTTAGCACGATGCTTTTTTACAATTCTGTCTAAATCCGTAGTGAGGCCAACATAAAGCATCCCGGATGCATTACTTAAAATATAAATATAGTATCGATTCATTTTCCCCTTCTTTTTGAAGGTATGACCGATGAGAATACTACTCCTTACAAAAAAATTAATTTTCTTTTTCTTCTACCCGTTCCGGGTTATGAAAATGTCGATTTCCCTTTCGGAAAATTATTGAGAAAGTATTCCCGGTATCCGGCACTGCATGTACTACAATAGAGGCATTGTGTAACTCAACTAGCTTAGCTGCCAAAGGGAGTTCTATACCCAGGCTACTTTGCATTTGCCTGCTTGCCACTTTACTCTTGAACAAATCGAATATCGAGTGAAGTTCTTTATGCGATATCGCTTTTGCGTCGTCTGAAATCTTAACGGTACAGATCGAGCTCTCTTCTACAATTTGAATTCTCAATTTTGTTACACCGTCGTGATTAACTATCCGATTTATCAGATTTCTGAAAATGATGAGTACCAGTTTTATATCCAGATGAATAATCACCTGATCAGAATTGGTCGTTAGTTCTATCACCGGATCATCTTCAGGCGCGTCATTCTTGTGTAGAGAAATGCTTCTTTTCAAAACTTCTACTAATTCTTCCGGTTTGGAATGTACCTGTATGCCATCCATCTCAATTTCTGTAAGCAAAAGAAGTTGATCTATATAGGAAAGCATTTTAAAGGTTTCGCGGTCTACTACTTTTTTTAATGGCTCTCTTTCTAATTCTGCATGTTCTATGAGTGACAAAACAGGGGTTTTCAGGTCTTTATTCAGATTAAAAAGAAGCGACTCTTTAATTGATTTATGATCCCCGAGGCGAGCCTCAAGTTCAACTATTTCCCGTTTTGCCGATTCTATCTCCTTATTTTTTTCTGATATATTTTTTTCGAACCGACTTCGGGTTACTAAAAAGATCAAAATAATCTGAACGGCAAAAAGCCCTGCTATTAACCCATAAAACCAGGTTGCTTCATAGAAATAGGGTGGGATTTTAATAGAAACAACTGCTCCCTGCTGATTCCAAACCCCATCATTATTACTCCCGATTACCTTAAACCTGTAATTTCCGGGGGGGAGATTGGTATAGCGAACACTTCGCTTTTCTGATGCAGAAATCCAATCCTCATCAAAACCAAAGAGGCGGAACCTTAATGTATTTTTTTCTGGTGAAACAAAGCTCAATACGGAAAATTGAATCTCTACATCTCTGTCTCCCAAACCTAGTTCTATTGATTCGGGCTTGGCATAGATCTCTCTTTCTCTGGATTTCACATTTTCAATATGAACAGGCGGAATTTCCATGTTTCTGGCTATTAATTTTGGATCGACCTTTACCACACCATCCTGAGTAGGAAACCAGATACCTCCATCAGAGTCTACTGCCCCAGCGGGTTGAATTCCCCCATTTGCTTCTCTATTTCTAAGTCCGTCCACTTCGGTAAATCCACTGGAGGTAATCTGGTTAATATTTCCTTTTACATACTGCTCCACATCATGTTTAAATACCCAAAAAACTCCTTGATTCGAGCTCATCCAAACTCTGCCGAATTCGTCGGGAATAATCTTATGAATCACCTTATCAAACAATCCCTGGCTTGTATTTAAAGAAGCTATGTTGAACGGAACAGCCGCGGGTGTTTTTGAGGAAAGTATATTTAATCCGCTTTCTTCTGTCCCAATCCAAACTTTATATTCTTTGCTCATCGGGTTTTCATCAATCCAGATACTTCGAATCATATTACTGGATAGGCCTGAATTCTTTGCGTAAAGCTTTACAGAAACCCCATTAAGATGAATGAGCCCCTGACCATTCGTACCTATCCAAAAAGAGCCATCCGGAGCCTCTTTTATTGTTTTTATGCTGGAATTTGAAACAGCGGGAATATCAACAATTTCCCATTTTTCGTTTTCCAGATAGTACAACCCGGAGGAAGTTCCAGCCCATACTCGTTTATCAGCATCCTCGTATAAACAGAATACTGTGTTTTCTGGCGGGGAAGGATATTTAATAAATATCCGATCGCCTGAATACCTGTAAATAGCGCCATTAAGTAGCGCGACTAAAAGTTCTCCATTTTTTCTGGGAAGGATACTTTGAACAAATAGGTTCGAAGAAAGTCCTTCAAACAGAAAACCTTTCGTAACTTCTGTTCCGTTTAATTGCGCAATACCTCCGCCGTAAGTTCCAATCCAGATTCTTCCATCCTGAGAAGTGGTTATCGGATATATATTTCTGTTCGGCAGTCCTTCTTCTACACTAAAAGTTTTGAAAAAATTACGTTTAACTTTGTACAAGCCTTTACTGTAGGTCGCAACCCAGAAAGTTCCTTCATGGTCTTGTAAAACCTCATTTATCTGATTTCCCAAATCCAGCACCCGTTCACCCTGCTTATACAAAACTTCTTGATAAGCATCCCAACTAAAGTCTCTTCTTTTTCTCTTCTTCAGTGACTCGCTTTTAATCCCATTTGTTCTAATAATTCTGCTGTCTGAGATCGTAAAAATCTCTTTAGAACTTGCCGGTAAATAGATTTCTCCGGAATCTTCCTGGATAACTGCAGTAAATGTAATGCTTCCCAAGGAATCTGAAAGCAGAATTTGCTCAAATTGCTTTCCATCGAAAAGAATGAGCTCCGAGTTATTATTAAGAATCAATAGCTTGTTTTGATAGCTAGCAATACCTCTGATTCGGTTATATCTGAGTCCCGAATATTCATCTGTTTTGTATGTTTTAAAACTCAATCCATCAAAACGGACAAGCCCATCAGCAGTTCCCAGCCAGATATAACCATCCCCGGTCTGAGTGACAGAAGAAATAGAATTGACCGGCAAACCATCTTTGGTAGTCCAGTTCTGGTAAATAAAACTATTATCTATAAATGAAGGCGGATACTGTTGACTTTGACCCCATACCTCTAAAAACGTATATACGTTTAAAACTACACCTAGTAAAATAATCCAGCCACTCAGCTTAACCTTCATGAGTTACCTCATGCATATGAATCAATTATCATTCTCTGGTATAAGCCCGATCTGAAAGTTGCTTAGAAGAGTGAACTCGGTTACTTGTATTACATTAAATTGTTCTAAATTTAAATAATGCTCAGAAAATTATTTCTCAGGGCTGAGTAACTCAATGTGAAATCTGAATCGTTCTCTTTCTAAAGACATGCTCTCATACACTTCACGAATCAATTTAAAAACGATGTTAGTATCTCCAATTATAGTTGTTGAAAGATACCCGATTTCAATTTTTACATCATATTGAGCAAGATGCTCGATTAATTCCTGTACTTTTTCTGTGGGATTGTGGGTAGCAAGAGGAATAAAAGTTAACTGGGCAATTGTAGTCATTGTACTTATTTTTAGTAAAACTGAATATTAAGTTTTGAGTACCTTTAATTAAGGTAATTCGAACGCTTTGACGTTCCCTTAAGTTTACGAATTTGAAATATTTTAAAAATGGTTTCCTCATAAATAATCTAATCCCTATATTTGCCTCGTGAAAAACTACCGACTACATACCGCCCATCATTCTCATTATGGTTTCCATCATGGACACCGTCACGTACACTAATAGTTGTACCCTCTGTTTTTCAACCCTTTTTTAACACTTCTTACTAATTCTTTTTACTTACTGATTACATGAACCGAACGAAAGATTCTTCGACCTCTTTACGCATTGCTATTCAAAAAAGCGGCCGCCTTACCGATAAAACCATTGATTTGCTCCACGGCATTGGTGTTGAGTTTGATAATTATAAACGAAACCTAATGGTAAAAACCCGCAATTTTGATGTTGAACTTTTATTGTTACGCGATGATGATATCCCCGAATATGTACAGGATGGAATTTGTGACCTTGGATTTGTAGGAGCAAACGAAGTGTTTGAGAAAAATGCCAATGTTACCGTTCTGAGAGGTCTCAATTATGGAAACTGCAGGCTTTCTATTGCTGCTTCAAAAGATGGCGACTTGCAGGAAGTGACTGATTTCAAAGGGAAAACTATTGCCACCAGTTACCCTTATTTAACAAACAAGTTCTTCAAAGATCAGGGAGTTGAAATAAACATTGTTGAAATTTCCGGAGCTGTTGAAATCACTCCTCAACTTGAGGTAGCCGATGCTATTTCAGATCTGGTTTCTACCGGTGGTACACTTCGGGCGAATGGGCTGGAAGAATTATTTACAATTCTGGAGTCTGAAACAAAACTCATTCAAACCAATAAAGAACTTTCGCCGGGCAAACAGCAGCTTATAGAAAAGTTTTTGGTTAGGATTGATGGGTATCAGCAGGCAAAGAAGAGCAGGTATATCATGATGAATGCCCCACTGGATAAAGTAGACTCTATAAGTAAGATTATTCCATCTATGAAAAGCCCTACGGTAGTACCCTTGGCTGAATCCGATATGGTGGCAATTCAAACGGTAATCCCGATTAATAAATTCTGGGAAGTGATGGAAGAGCTTAAAGAAGCCGGCGCTTCTGATATTGTGATGCTCCCCATTGAAAGCATGATTCTATAAGCTCAAAATTTCAATATCATGAAAGCATATCAGTATTCATCACTTACAGAATCTGAAGTTAGCAAGCTAACTCAACGCCCGAAAATGGACTTTACTTCCGTTTTTGAGGTCGTCGAGCCCATCCTTAAACGAGTAGAACAAGAAGGCGATACAGCGATTCAAACCCTTACTAAGAAGTTTGAGGGGGCAGATTTGGACGCTGTAACCATCAACCCGAAAGAAAGTACAGTTTCTCTTTCTGTGGAAGTTAAAAACGCGATAGACACTGCTTTCGAGAATATTTCCACATTCCATAAAGCTCAAAAGGCTGCTCCTCTTGAAGTGGTAACGATGGATGGAGTTATATGCAGAAAAGTAACCCGTGCGATTGAGAGAGTTGGATTATATGTACCTGGCGGCACCGCGGTTTTACCTTCTACAGCTATGATGCTCTGTGTACCGGCTATGATCGCTGGTTGTTCGACAGTGGTACTGGCCACTCCCCCACAATCTGATGGAAGCGTTGCTCCGGAAATTATTTACATCGCTCAAAAAGCCAATATCGATACTATTCTTCTGGCCGGTGGTGCTCAGGCTGTTGCAGCAATGGCATTCGGAACAGAGTCGGTTCCTAAAGTAGACAAGATCTTCGGACCCGGTAATCAGTTCGTTACCGCTGCAAAGATGATCCTGCAAAACAGCGAGGCACAAATCAGCATTGATATGCCTGCCGGTCCTTCAGAAGTATTGGTGATTGCAGACTGTGACGCGAATCCTTCTTATGTAGCTGCTGATTTACTTTCTCAGGCAGAGCATGGCGCGGATAGTCAGGTAGTTTTGGTTGCAACTTCTGATTTTAATTTATCCGCTCTGGAGAAAGAGTTAGAAGACCAGCTCAATCAACTCCCGAGAAAAGAACTGGCAGCAAAAGCACTGAAAAATAGTTTTTCCTTATTGGTGAATTCAATAGATGAAGCCTTTGAATTTTCAAATAATTATGCGCCGGAGCACTTAATTGTTAATGTTCGCAATGCAGAAGATTATCAGAAAAGAATCGTAAATGCCGGATCGGTATTCTTTGGTCAATTTACTCCCGAAAGTGTTGGTGATTATGCTTCTGGAACTAATCACACCCTTCCAACCTATGGTTATGCTCGAATGTACAGCGGAGTAAATTTAGCTTCCTTTCAGAAGTCCATCACCATGCAAACATTGACGGAAGAAGGAATTAAGAACATTGGCCCAACTGTAGAAACGCTCGCTGATCTTGAAGGTCTTCAGGCTCATAAAAATGCAGTGAGCATAAGATTGAAGGATTTAGAATGAGCAAACAAATCAACATACCATCACTAGTCAGGCCTAACATCCTGGACTTAAAACCATACCGCAGTGCCAGAGATGACTTCAATTCCGGAATACTACTTGATGCAAATGAAAATTCCCTGGGGGCTCCTTTTGAAGACAATTTGGAGCTCAATCGATACCCTATGCCCTATCAGGAAGAACTTCGGACAAAAATTGCTGAGTTTAGGGAGGTCAACACACAAAACGTATTTGTAGGTGTTGGCAGCGATGAAGCAATCGATCTTTTATTCAGAATTTTCTGCGAACCGGGAAAAGACCGGGTTTTAATTCCCCCTCCCACTTATGGTATGTACAAAGTCTCGGCTGCCATCAACAATATAGTAGTAGATGAAGTTTTACTTTCAGAAGATTTTCAACTTCGGGTTGAGGAAACGCTTGCAGCAGTAACAGAGAATACCAAGATGATCATCCTGTGTTCTCCGAATAATCCAACTGGCAATAGCCTTAATGCTGAAGATATTATATCTATTGTTGATAGCTTTGATGGGATTGTAGTTCTTGATGAAGCCTATATCGACTTTAGTGAACAAGCCAGTTTTGCGAAGAAAGTTCAGGACGCAAACAACTTAGTAATTCTTCAAACCATGTCGAAAGCTTTTGGTTTGGCGGGCATACGATTGGGAATCGCTTTAGCTGATCCTGAGATTATTGATTTTATGATGAAGGTGAAGGCACCTTACAATGTGAATAAACTTACCTCAAAAGCTGCTTTGAGAGGTTTCAGTTATATAAATGCGATGAAAGGAAAGGTAGCGCAAATTAAAACTGAGCGGGAAAAAGTTATTAAAAGGCTTGAATTGATCCCTGAAATAGAAAAAGTTTTTCCGACCGATTCGAATTTTTTGATTTTCAGAACTCAGGATGCACTTTCCGTGTATAAAAAAATGGCTGAACAAGGGGTGGTGATTCGTTACCGGGGTAACGAACCGCATTGCGAGAACTGCCTTAGGTTAACAATTGGAACACCACATGAAAATGATCGTTTTTTTGAAGTACTTCAAAAAGTACTGGGAGATTAGTCTGACTTGAAAAACTTATCCCCGATAACTGGAATATCTGTTCTGTGGAGAAATAGTAAAGCTGCACAGCTTACAAATACTACGATAGCCATCACAAAAAGAGTTCCTCCATCGCCTTGTACCTCTATACCAAGCACCGTTAAGTGGCTCATAATAGCTCCGGAAATTACCCCAAGCCCTATTACAGCGCCAACCCAGGTAGTTCGCGGAATTAATAACAAAATTGAAGCAATTAATTCTGCCACGCCGGATGCATATCTTCCAAAAGGTTCCATACCAACTTGCTCAAAGATGTATATGCTCTCGGGAGCTCCGGTAAATTTAAAAAATAAGGTTTGGAGCATGATGGCTGCGGCTGCCAGTCTGAGTACCCAAATTAAAATTTTCATAACAGATCTTTTTACATTGACGTTTCCGACAGGATATCAATATCCTTCTGTTCAAACATCACAAATAAATAACTTTTTCAATTTCAATTATTATGAATCTCTGGATTGAAGCTACAAATCTAATCACCGGAGAGCATAAAAAAGTGCTCGAACAAGGAGCTACCAGATATCTTTATGATCTTAAAGATGACGGGTACTCTATTTCAATGGACACTAGCTCTCTGAGCAAACAGCAGCTTCGTCTACTCAACCATGAGGGATTGCTGGATGATTTTTCTTACGATAAAGCAGAAGCCATAATCGAATTCGATAAAAGTGAGGGGAAATTCGAATTCTGGCTTGGAGAAAATGTAATCGCTTCGGGCTATGATTTGGGCGAGCTCTCCGAATCCTACAAAAAGGGGCTACAGAGAACCGCTTCTATCGAACGGAAAACCAATGAGACAGATATCCGGATATTTTTGAATCTGGATGGAACAGGTAAATCAACCATCAAAACGGGATTGAATTTCTTTGATCACATGCTGGAGCAAATTTCACGTCACGGGCTGGTCGATCTGGATTTAACTTGTGATGGCGATCTTGAGGTTGACGAGCATCACACCATTGAAGATGTTGCTATTGCTTTGGGTGAAGCCATTACGCAAGCTTTAGGGGATAAAAAAGGAATCGAACGATATGCTTTTGTGCTGCCCATGGATGAAGCCCGGGCAACAGTGGCAATGGATCTTTCCGGCCGGGCTTTCCTTGTTTTTGAAGGTGAATTTAACCGGGAATATGTTGGTGATGTGCCCACAGAAATGATTAAACATTTTTTCTATAGCCTTGCGATGAACCTGAAGGCAACTCTGCATATTGAATTCACAGGAGAAAACGATCACCACAAAATTGAAGCTATTTTTAAAGGCTTTGCCCGGGTATTGAAAACTGCCGTTGAGAAAAACCCCCGAATAAAAAACCAGGTTCCAAGTTCGAAAGGAGCTTTATAAATGAATTCCAGGGTACTATTTGATCCCTTCTGTCATCCCCTTCAAAAGGGGGAAGTTGGATGAGGTTGACCAATACCAGCAGCTTAAAATATTTATCAACAAGCCTATGATCGCACTTATCAAATATAAAGCGGGGAATATCGCATCCGTCTCAAATGCATTGAACAGGCTGGGTGCCGATTACTTTCTTGCAGAAACTCCCGAACAGCTGGACTCTGCTGATGGCGTGATTTTCCCGGGAGTCGGTCACGCCTGGTCGGCAATGGAATCCCTGAAAGAAAACGGTATTGATGAATGGCTGAAGAATACTAAAAAACCCGTTCTTGGTATCTGTGTTGGTATGCAGTTACTATTCGAATCATCAAGTGAGGGAGACACAGCTGGACTTGGAGTAATACCCGGCTCGCTGGTTAAGTTTGATGAAAGCAAAGCCAAAGTGCCACACATGGGTTGGAATACATTTTCAAAAAGTAACGATCATCCCCTGCTTAAGGGAATTGATTCCAATGAATTTTTGTATTTCGTGCATAGCTACTACGCTCCTGATAACAAATATGCCGTTGCCCGTTGTGATTACATCAACCCATTTATTGCGGTAGTTGCAAAAGACAATTACTTCGGTGTTCAGTTTCATCCCGAAAAATCAGGTGCAGCAGGTGCTAAAATCCTGAACAATTTTCTGGATTACGTTTATCAAAATTAAGATCAAGAAGAAAACTATTCATGAAAGTTATACCAGCCATAGACTTGCTTAACGGGCAGTGTGTTCGCCTTCATAAGGGTTCATATAAGGAGGTTACCGTTTATAATGAATCACCGCTGCAACAAGCTCAGGAATTCAAAAAAGCAGGCTTTTCTCACATTCATATTGTTGATTTAAATGGCGCGAAAGAAGGATATTTTGTAAACCTTCCGCATATTAAACAGGTAATTAAAGAACTTGGTATTTCGGTACAAACCGGTGGTGGAATAAGAACATTTAAAGATGCCGAATATCTACTGAAGCAAGGGCTTTCGAAGGTAATCTGTAGTTCTATGGCTGTAACGAATGAACCGGATTGGTTCCAGCTACTGAAAAAATATCCTGAGCATACTATTCTGGGAATGGATCTTAAAGATGGTAAGATCGCTTACGGAGGCTGGTTAGAAACTGCTTCAGAATCGGTTGATTCATTTGTTACCAGAATGATTGATTATGGACTTCAGGAAATATTATGTACCGATATTTCAAAAGATGGAACGCTTTCGGGACCAAACCTAGACCTTTATATCGGGTTAAAATCAAAATTTCCCAGCCTTAGGCTGATTGCTTCGGGAGGAGTTTCTTCCCTTGAAGATTTACAAAACCTGAAATCTGACAATATTGATGCAGTAGTGGTCGGGAAAGCCTATTACGAGAAGAAAATTTCTCTTTTAGAAATGAAAACTATCTCTGCCTGATTTAATTTACTTACCCCCATTTTTACACAATATTAGATTTGTAAATTTGAACCGTGTTGGTAAACTTGTAGCCAAATTTAAAACGGCTGTACCTCATGGGTTTACTTGAAAAAATTGGTCTGGGCAGGAAGAAGAAGGAAATAACTCCTCTGCTCGGTGAGAAAATGAAAAAAGAGAAGGAAGCGTATTCTCTCAGGAGGAATCCTTACCTGCGGGCATTCATTTTTCTGTGTTTCATACTTATCTCTGTTTTCTCCCTTCCTAGAACTTCTGTTCGGTCAACCTTTAACTATACGGTTGGTCAACCCTGGAGAGCAGAAGATTTAACTGCGCCGTACACTTTCGCGCTCAAAAAAACAGCCGAAGAAATAGCTGCGGAACGTGAATCTATTCAAGAGCAACTCTCCCCTATTTTTGTTGTAGATGAAGGAGCCCCTATTGCAATCCAAACCCGACTCGACTCCCTGTACAGAACTCTGCAACCCGTCCTCGAAACTTATAATGATTGGCAAACAGCTAAAGATGATAATAGCACAACCGTACTTGATGACAGCCTGAGGTTCAGCCGTGAGTATGAACAGTCTAACATCGGTCTCACTGATTTTTCACTTAATACCCTGCTCTTAAGTTATCACCAGGTAAAAAGCAGGAATTTACCTGACAACCGGTTTAGTGGCATTATAGTAAAACAAAGCCTCGAAAATGTGATTGATGAACTCCTCAATCAGGGAATCATTAATGTTAATAAAGCCAATATTGATGCCGATCAGATCACCATATTAAATCCTTCGCAAAGTACAGAGCAGTCTGTGGATATTGCCAGGGTTAGAGACTTGAGAGGTGCGAATGAGTATGCTCAGTTTCAACTGAGCAGAATGCTCTCCGAAGATTTGTCCAGGCTTGGGATAGAACTTTACAACAAAGTAATCGCACCAAATTACAAAATCAGCGAGGAACGCAGGCAGGCACGGTTAGATGAAGCCATTTCAAATATTTCTGAAACAAAAGGAGCTATGGCCCAGGGACAAGTAATTATCCGTCGTGGTGATATTGTGAATAACGAAACCGCCAACATACTTGCCAGCCTTGATGAAGCCAGGTCGTTAAATGCTTCTGATTTGGAGCGTTGGCTACGTTTTGGAGGTGGAGTAATTCTTGTCATTGTTATTTCGATGGTCTTCTTTATGTATCTGTATTTATACCGTCGAAAAATCAGCGGACATAATGGATTGTTCTTCCTGGTTTTCTTAACACTCAGTTTGATTAGTATTGCGACAGCTGTTATAGTTACGCTTGATGTCGCCCATCCATACATCATTCCGGTTGCGATAGCTCCCATCATTTTAACCATTATCTTTGATTCACGAGTCGGGATCATCGCTTCCGTCACGCTCGCATCTTTAATAGGATTAGTACACGGGTACAATTTCGAGTTTACTATTACAACCATCGCTGCTTGTTCCATGGGGGTTTTCTCCGTGAGAGATGTGAAAGACCGCTCCCAATTTTTCTTTACTACTCCCGGTATAGTATTTCTGACTTATGTAATTACAATGGGTGCTTTTAGCCTGGCCAGAATGGATGGATGGGACGTAGTACTGAACAACCTGATGTTCATTGCTATTAATTCAGTATTCATTTTGTTTACCTACCCGGTTATTCTTCTTTTTGAAAAGTTATTTGGCGTTACTACCGATTTCACCCTGCTCGAATTGGGTGATACGAATCAGCCACTGCTTAAGGAGCTTATGAACAAAGCACCGGGCACTTTTCATCATAGTTTACAGGTTGCCAATCTTTCTGAGGCCGCTGCTTCCGCGATTGGGGCCAATTCCCTACTAAGCAGAGTCGGGGCGTTGTATCACGACATCGGGAAGATGATTAAACCTGATTACTTTGTCGAAAACCAATCAAGTGGAGTAAACGAGCATGATAAGCTTAAGCCGCAGATGAGCGCTATGGTGATAAAAGCACATGTAAGCGAAGGGGTAAAAATGGCGGAAGAACACAAGCTTCCTAGCATGCTTATCCACTTTATTGAAACACATCACGGTACTTCCACTATCCGTTACTTTTTCGAAAAGGCAAAGAATGATGACAATCTGAAGGAAATTCTGGACGAAGAACAATTCAAATACGAGGGACCTCTCCCATCCACCAAAGAAACCGGTATTTTACTATTAGCAGATGGAATTGAAGCGGCTTCCCGGGCTATGAAAAACCCAACCTACGGTAAACTGGAAACCCTCGTTAACCGAATGGTAGATGATCGTGTTTCAGAAGGTCAACTAAGTCATTGCCCGCTAACCTTCCGTGATTTACAAGTTATCAAAGAGTCTTTTTTGAATATCCTTGTTGGTGTATATCACAGCAGGATTGAATATCCTGAAGATCAAAAAAGAGAAAAAGAAGAAGCAGAAAAGGAAGCTTCAAGAAATAAAGAAAAAGCAGAAGAAGCAGCTGAAAATTCTTCTGAGAATCAGGAATCGCAGGAAGAGGAATCTCAACAACAGTAGCTGTGAAATTTAAACAGGAACTGGATTTATACCTTCAATTCATTAAGCTTGAAAAAGGCCTCGCCAAAAACTCTATCGTTTCCTACGAGAATGACCTGAACCGCTACCTTCAATTTCTGTTGGTCGAAAAAAAGATTTCCGATTTAGCCGGGGTCACGCTATCTCACATCGAAGATTTTCTAAACTACCTGATTGACCACGAATTGCTTTCCGCAGGGTCATTAGCCAGAAACATCTCAAGTATCCGCGGCTTTCATGAATTTGCCGTTGTGGAAGGAATAACGGCTGCCAATCCTGCTGAATTGATCGAACTCCCTAAGAAAGCAAAGAAGTTGCCGGAAATATTAGACCCCGTGGAAATAGAGGCAATGCTTAATACTCCGGATATCGAAAAACCTGCCGGGATTCGGGACAAAGCTATCCTGGAATGTTTATATGGAACCGGGATGAGAGTTAGCGAGCTCACCGATCTTGAAACTGATCGTTTATTCTTTGAGATTGGTTTTATCCGCGTGATAGGTAAGGGAAGTAAAGAGCGACTGGTGCCTGTAGGTGAAATAGCTCAGGAGGCCTTGGAGCATTATATCGAGCGAGCCCGGCCACTTTTTTTTAAGCCTGATAAAGCAGAGAAAGCCAAAAACAAAGTGTTCCTTAATCAACGTGGCGGGGCTTTAACCCGAATGAGTATCTGGAATATTGTTCAAAAAGCAGCCAAAGAAGCAGATATCAAAAAGAAAGTATATCCGCATATATTCCGCCATTCCTTTGCTACGCATTTACTGGAAGGTGGAGCCGATTTGAGAGCCGTTCAGGAAATGCTGGGACATGCCTCCATCCTAACAACCGAAATTTACACTCACGTTGATCGGTCCTTGCTTCATCAAACGCATAAGGAATTTCATCCGAGGGGATAATAATTCTTCCTTCCTTTACAGGTCATTCCCGCGTAGGCGGGAATCTTGATCATGTGAAAGATCTCATTTAGCCAATCTAATTCTGGATTCTTTTATTGGGATAAGCCCTTGCCATAGATAGCTTTTTTTATTTAAATCCAGATCCCTGCCTTCGCCCGCCTTCCAAAGTACACTTACGGCGGACAGGCAGGGATGACTAGAAAATAAGTTAAGCAATTGCAGCCAGTACATTATCCGCTGTAACCATGCCATGAGAGGCGTGCCAGGTTATTTCCCCGTTTTTAATTACAAACACTTGTGGTGATTCATGCCTCACTCCTGCTTTATCTGCCAGATAATTTGATATGGACCTGCTTCGAATTACATCAATCAGGTGAAGTTCAGAATCTTTAAAATCTTCTTTCTTTATCGACTCCAGATTCTTCTTAGCGAAATAACTGGTTCCGCAACTATTGCTGTGCTTCAAAATAATCTGTGGTGTATTATTTGACGCAACAAAGACTTCATCCACATTCCCCGCTTCAGAGAGTTGATTCCAAAAACCTTGCTCCTGGGGAGCATCACCGCCAAATATTGAATCTAAAAAGCCCATAGTTAATCATTTATTTTAAGATAGCAGATTAGCGACACTAATTCAGTCGGAACTAAGTGATCTTTAACTACATTATATTTATAAATAAGAACAAAACACTTTTCAACTCAATCAAATGGAAACAAACGTAAAAGCGTTCTGGCTTGGTCATTCATCCACAAAAATTATCAGCCCAAAAGGACATGTAATCTATATCGATCCTTTTTTGAAAGACAATCCCACTACCCCCGGCGAACATAAAGAGGTAAGCGAAGCAGATTTCATTCTTCTTACTCATGGACATGATGATCATGTTGGTGATACCATCGAAATAGCGAAGAATACCGGAGCGAAAGTTGCAGGAATCGTAGAACTCATCGGATTGCTAACTAAAGACGGTCTTCCGGAAGATCAGGGCATTGGATTTAATAAAGGCGGAACCGTTCATTTTGATGATTTTTCGGTGACAATGGTTTCTGCTAATCATAGTTCTTCATATAACGGTCAATATGCGGGTGATCCTGCCGGATTGGTCCTTTCCTTTGAAGATGACATCTGCATTTATCACATGGGCGATACCAATATTTTTGCCGATCTGGAATTATATGGTCAGCTTTATGATCCGCATGTAGTACTTGCCCCAATTGGCGATCACTTTACGATGGGGCCAGAAGAAGCTGCCTATGCCGTTGAGATGATTGATCCGGAAATAGCCGTTCCTGTGCACTACGGAACCTGGCCTCCGATTGATGCTGATCCAAATGAATTCAAAGAAGTACTGGAAGCTATTACTGATACCAAAGTTGTTATTCCGGAGATTGGAGAGAATTTTTTGGAGTGATGTTTGAAGCACAAAGGCACAAAGGCACAAAGGCACAAAGGCACAAAATGGTAAACTTATAATCGGTTTCGCTGTCATCCCGGACTTGACCCGGGATCTGTGAAAAATTTACCCGTTGATTTAGCTCTTTATCAGATCAACGACACAATCCCTACAGATGCTGAATCCTCCGAAGGAGTGCCTTCGGCATAGTTCAGCATGACAACTTCGTGAATGTTTAGAAAATGAAGATTTAGAATTATTGATCTACCGGGTCGTCATTCCGGGCTTGACCCGGAATCTGTGGTCTTTGAACCTCTGATTAAGCTGATTTTCGGATTTCGCCAATTTTAAACATCTGTGAAATCAGCGTAATACAATAAATCCGTGGTTCATAGTATTAAGGCTTACACAGATGCTGAACTGAATTCAGCACTTAAACTTAGATAGTGAAATACTTTTTTAAGACTGTCAAGTCCTCCCTTAAGGGAGGTGGGTTCTGTTCGAATAGAACAGAAGGCGGAGGGTGTTAGTCAAGGCAACTCATCCCGAAACACCCCTCGAAAAGTTCAAAGTACCTGTTTGAACTTTCGTCTCCCTCAAGAGGAGATTTTTTTCATTCATATAGTTTGTGGCTATCTGATTAATACGGTTACCTCAATTATTATCGGTATTTTGTGTTTTTTTAAAGCCCAAAAACTAGCTAAAATATATAAATGGATCTTACTCACTGGATATCAGAATTAGAGGAAGAGGGTATTCCTATTCCATGGTTTATTAGCCATAATTCAGTACCGGATTTTTCTTACAACCAATTAGATTGGGCACAATTTCTTAGTAAAGCAGCAGATACTATCTTCGAGAATAATATTTCATTAAATATATTTTATGCATGGCATGATGAACAATCCTTTCAACTTCGATTTAATGCAATATGTGGAAGTAAAGACGAACTACCTTTTAAAGCTGAGTATCAAATTGTTGATTCTCCAAAATTGTTCTTATCCGAATGGCTCAAAAAGCCAAACTATATAGACATTAGTGACCTAATAGATATAGATAATGATGACATTGAAGGAGAAACAAATATTCTTAGAGTTTGGGTAAAAGTGAGAAATGAAGAAGGACTATAACAAGCTTTTCATATAACCCTTTGCAATTAAATCCTTTTTCTATTCCCCATTGAATCATTGCTTCAAATCTCTTAGCCTAAAAGAAAAAGAGAAACTTTGAACCGTATCGACCGACTTACCGCTATTATTATTTTTCTTCAGGGGAGAAAGTTTGTTCCAATTGAAGAATTGTCGGAACGGTATTCCATCAGTGAACGAACCGCTTATCGTGATTTACGTGCATTGGAAGAGGCCGGAGTACCTATCGGGAATGAACCGGGTAAAGGATATTTCATTCTTCGGGGTTATCATCTTCCTCCTGTTATGTTTGATAAGAAAGAGGCGATGGCCTTACTGGCTGCAGAACGCCTGATGCAGCGCTGGAGTAATTCGGAACTTGGAAAATCTTATCATTCCGCCTTAGATAAAATCCGCTCAACACTACCGATTGATGAAAAAGAGTATTTCGAGACGATGGATGAGCATATCAGAAACTATTATCACTTTGAAGTTGAAGCCCCACAGCCTCAGGATCGTATTTTCTCATTTCTTCAAAACGCGATCTTCAAAAAGCAACTTATTGCAGTGGAGTATAAACGTCAGTATGGAGATGAAGTCACCAGTCGTGACATTGAGCCTTTTGGTTTATTGGTGATGGGCAGAAACTGGTATCTCGCCGGCTGGTGCAGATTGAGAGAAGATTATCGCACATTCCGCCTGGATCGTTTTGAGTCTTATAAAACAACCGGGAACATCATAGATTCTTCTGCCGGACGCTCACTCAAAGATTTTTACGATCGTAAATTGCATGCAGAAAAGGATTTGAAGGAAGTCACCATTCTTGTGGATAAAAAATTAGCCCGTATGATTGGCGATCAGAAATACTGGCACGGCTGGGCCTGGGAAAACATTACCGAAGATGGTGTTGAGATGACTTTCCTCACTCCTTCTATCAACTACACCGCCCATTGGCTTATTTCATTGGGTACCAGTGTCAGAGTACTTAAATCGGATAAAATGAAAGAGAGACTAATAGAGCTTTCAGAGGAGATAGCGGAGCATTATGGTTCTTATTTAATAAGGAATAGTTAAATACTTTTGGATTCGAGTTCAGAAAATTGACATCTGAAATATTGACGAGAAATTGAGCCTGCGATGAACTTGTTTATAGGAAAAATATTCAACCTACTTTTGTGCCGACAAAAGTAGCAAAAACTCCCGACTACGAATGCTTCGCGGGTTCATCAAAACTCACTCTTAATAAATCCGAAGGTCTTCTGAAATCTGTAGAAATTTTGATGGTTTCCACCCTGAGCGGATTTATTACCCTTCGGGACGTGAGAGTTTTGAATTCACCTTATCCGCTCACCATTCTAATGTCGGACGTGAAAAAGTCCAAGTCTCTCTGACATAGGGTTGTCAGTTCTGGCTTCTACCTTGGTTCCCAACACTTTAACGAACCAAATTATTTATGGAAACCATTACTACCGCTGAACTACTTGAGCATTGGCAAGGGCATCGCCGACTAACCCGTAAAGTGATTGAAGCTTTTCCCGAAGACAAGCTCTTTACCTTCTCGATTGGAGGTATGCGAACATTCGGGGAAATCGCCAACGAATTGCTTTTGATGGGAGCGCCTCCTGCTCATGGATTTGCAAATCCCGGTGAATGGATTACTTTCAAAGAAATGGAAACCGGTGATTTGAATATAGAACCTAAAACAAAAGAGGATGTGCTTACCCTCTGGGATTGGTCTACCGATCAGATCAACAAATACTGGAAGGAAGTTACTGCCGAAAGACTGCGTGAGGAAGAAACCCTTTACGGTCAGTATGAAGGAATGATGTGGTGGCATCTTTTCTACCTGATCGATAACGAAGTACATCACCGGGGACAAGGATATGTGTATCTGAGAGCCCTCGACGAGGAACCTCCTCTATTCTGGGAGCGCTAATGAAAATTAGCTGTTCCGTCTATATTGCTACAAGTCTGGATGGTTTTATCGCGAAACCGGATGGCGATGTAGAATGGCTGCATGATCCCTCCTTCACTATTGAAGGAGAGGATTTTGGCTATTCCAGATTTATAAGTTCCATTGATGCACTTATCATGGGGAGAAAAACCTTCGAAAAGGTACTGACTTTTGGAGACTGGCCTTATGAAAAGCCGGTTATTACTCTAAGTTCAAACTCATTGATTATTGCTAAAGAGTTAGAAGGAAAAATCCATCTGATGAATGGCAGCCCTTCTGAAGTTCTTAATCAGGCAACCAAAAAATTTGGATACAAAAGCTTTTACATTGATGGAGGTACTACGATTCAGAGATTCCTAAGTGCTGGTTTGATTGATCAACTTATCATTACAAAAATCCCTGTCATTTTAGGTCAGGGAATCCCTCTTTTTGATAAGATGAATAGCAATCTCAACCTTGAACTTCTCGATTCCACTAAATTTGACAATGGTTTTGTCCAACTCACTTATCAACCGAAGTATCAGTAATCATGAACCCAACACGACTTGAAACCGAAATACAATGCCTGGTTTTCAGCACAAACGTTGATAACGATCTGAAAGCCGCACGCCTTGTTTATGTTCTCGAGAAAATTCCTGGGATACAAGATTGGAATCTGGATATAGAAGACTGTGATCACGTCTTGAGAATAGATTTCAAATCGATCAACCTTGATAAGTTCTCTGAAAAACTTTCCTTTTTTGATATTGAAATAAAGGAACTTCCTATTTGGTGATTCTATTTTCTAAGTATCATACATGTTAAAATTATCAAGCCAGCCGACAACCTGCTATCCATAGACAGCACAGATTCGATGCCCTAACCTGAAAAGGTTTAAGATCAATAGCCCCGGGATTCATCCCAAGGGTTGAAATGAATAAAGAACCCAACCCCGAGGCTCTTCACAGATCAACGCTTTATATCTCATCGAGGGGTGTTGATGAACCTTTATTGAAGGGACTTGATCTGTTGGTACTTTTGAGCGGTCGAAAGTACCCAAAACCCGCCAGAAATAATGCAGGTTTCGTTTTCACGAGTCGCTGATCAAAAAAACGATTACGATCCTGACTCCCTCTTAGCCCGGGGCTTGCCCATTTTTTCTGGATTTGGTTTGCGTGCCTTAATGAGCTCGGTGTTAGATCGAATTCAAAGATAAGTTTTTTATTGATGATTGAATCATTCGTACCAAAACCTTACTGTTTGCAGAAAATAATTCCAATGGAAAACGACTACAAAGTACCGGCTCAAACCCGCATCGGACATGTGCATTTAAAAGTATCCGATCTTCAGCGCTCCCTCAACTTCTATCGCGGTTTGTTGGGATTTGAACTAGTAAGCATGTACGGAGATCAGGCCGCTTTCATCTCTGCCGGTGGCTATCATCACCATATTGGATTAAACACCTGGAATAGCCTGGGAGCACCTCCTGCCCCAAAAAGAAGCGCCGGACTGTTTCATACCGCAATTCTTTACCCTACCCGAAAAGATCTGGCACAAATTCTGCAACGTTTGCTTGAAGCAAATTACCCGTTAACCGGAGCCTCGGATCACGGCGTTTCTGAAGCTCTTTATCTGGATGATCCTGATGAAAACGGAATAGAGTTATACTGGGATCGGCCTGAAAGTAAATGGCCAAGAAAACCTGATGGCTCGATAGAAATGTTTACAAAACCGTTGAATCTGAAAGACGTTTTAGAGGAGCTCACCCGTTAAGCAAACCTTTACAAATTCGTATTATGATTTTTTTCAAGGAATGGCTAGCATTCCCTGAATATTAAACACATTTATATCCATGAAAATCGCACTTTTAATAACCGTTCTTCTCCTTCCTTTCAATAACCTTGATGAAGAGGCTCGCAGATGGGGGCAAATTGGTCACAGAACTACCGGACACATTGCCACTCAATTATTATCGGATAATGCTAAAGGAGAAGTACATCGTGTACTTAACGGGAATTCTTTGGCCGAGGTAAGCACCTGGATGGATGAAGTACGATCAGACCGGAGTTTCCGCTATATGAGTCCGTGGCATTACTGTACTATTCCGGAAGGAAAAACCTATGAAGAAGCCGGGACCCCTGAAGAAGGTGATATTATCTGGGCAATCGAAAAGATGGTAACTGAACTGAAATCTGGTGAGTTATCCGCTGAGCAGGAAACTATCAACCTGAAAGTACTTGTGCATTTGGTTGGGGATTTACACCAGCCGCTTCATGTTGGGAACGGAACTGATCGGGGCGGGAATGATGTCCGCGTACAATGGTTCGGAGGAAATTCAAACTTACACCGTGTGTGGGACTCTGAAATGATTGACGGAAAGCAACTCAGCTTTACTGAACTAGCCGACTTTATTGATGATCAGCTGAATGAGGAAACCATTTCCGAATGGCAATCTACCACCGTTTTGGATTGGGCGTATGAGTCTCAGGCATTACTAAGTCAGGTGTATGAATATCCTGAAAATGGTCGGCTTGGATATGAGTATTCATTTCTTAATTTTGATACCGTTGAGATGAGATTACTTCAGGCTGGTGTCAGACTTGCCGGTTTAATCAATGAAATTTACACAGATTAATCATCCTGTAAACCATTCATCCTTTTTGAAATGACCCATTCTTTCTTTAAAACTTCGATCACGCTACTTTCTCTAACGCTGATTTTGGCTTCCTGTATGTCATCAGAAAAAACGGAAACAAAAGACTGGAAACGTGGTCAGAATTTTAACACCGTTGCCTTTTCTGTAGAAGGTTTTGAGGGGCCTGAAGCAGTCCGCTATGATGAAGAATTAGACGTATATTTTGTTTCCTGCTTTGTGGGATCTACATCCGGAGATGCAAACGGATATGTTTCTAAAGTATCTTCTGAGGGTATTATTGAAGAATTGAAATTTATGACGGGAACAGAAGAATTTCCTTTTGATGCCGGTCGGGGAATGTACATCACTGGAGATACACTCTGGGTTGCTGATCATTCCGGAGTTCACTACTTCAACAAAAAAAATGGAGACCATTTAGGTTTTGTGGATTTCGGTGAGTTTGAAACCGGCTTCATCAATGATATTGTCGGGAAGGATGGTGACTTATATGTAACTGATACCGGAGAACGAAAGCTGTACCGGATTAGAAATTTTGAAGCAGAATTGGTGAAAGAAGATCTCCCCATCATGCCTAATGGAATTGCAAAATTACCAGATGGAAACCTGGTATTTGCTCCTTGGAACGACGGACCTGAAATATATCAGTATAACGTTGAGACCGACATGCTTTCGGTATATGGAACTGCAGCAGGAAGCGATAATTATGATGGAATCGAGTTCTTTGATGGCGGTTTGATTACTTCCACTCAGTTTGATTCCAGCCTGCATTTAATGATAGATGGAAAAGATGAGTTATTCATTAAACTTCCCGGGCGTCCGGCCGATATCGCTATTGATCCGAACAAAGGAATTGTTGCAGTGCCTTATGTGGCGCTGAACAGGGTCGATTTCTGGGTGCTCAAAGAATAATTTACATATCGAGTTCACTTTCAAGAATTAATTCCTTTCGAATAATTTCTTCACCTCTTAGTATTTCTAATCTAAGCAGTCTTCCCTCTTCTTCGAACAACTTGTTAATTTCGTTAAGCTCGTAATACTGGCTTCCTTTCCTGTTGATTTCTACAAGGATGTCTCCCTTTCTGATATCAGCTTTATGGGCAGCTGAACTATCTCTTACATGCGTTACCGAATAAACCGGGACGTTTGGATAAGGGGTGGCAATTTCCATACCCGCTATGTTGTAAGAAAAATCCTCTCTGAAAAACCGCGAAGGCTTCATTATCATCGTCCCCTCTCTGTAGTTGATGAAAACTTTGAACCTCCGTAATACTTCGGCTCCAATACTTCCATCTCTCTCGCTATAATTCAAAGCCCGTCGAATGCCTTCTTCATCAGGATATGATGCAACTATATCCATCAGCTTGTATTTATCAATCGAGAGGGTATCAATCCTTCCCAGGTATCCATGGATTTCTCCACTTATACCACTTCCTAAAAAAGATCTTATCCTCTTTTCTGGCAGATGTATATCCTCATTAGCTGAGTGATACAAAGCCATTCCATGACTGGCACCGGAGTCAAGCAGTAATTTTACTTCTAAGCTAGTCCCATCTTTCTGAGCCAAATTTACATCCACATACGGTTTTTGCCTGAACAGACTAATCGGTACTGTAATCCATTTATCGCTTTCACTTTTAGATTTATACTTATTACCATATTTGTGGTGCTCGTGCAGAATAACACGTTCTTCACGGTAATCGAGTTCTACAATAAAATCTTTGAATAGGCTGTATCCAATCAAGCCATTTACCTTTTTGCCAAGTAAACTGGAAAGGTGAAAGATATCTTCTTTCATAATTAAAACATCCTGTTCCAATCCTACTGCCTTGCCTATTTCGATACTATTTCCGGGAGAATAAAAAGCCTCTGTTGATTCGCCCTCACCTAAACCGCTAATTTTAACTGTTCTCACATAGTTTAATGTAATCACATCTTCTTCACTCAATTCAGTAATTAGTGTAGAAGAAACTCCTGTATCTAAGATGAAATGAAGGGTATCAGAGCCATTTATTGAGAGAGGTATAACCATAAGGTTGTTGATGAGATCGAATGGAACTACAACTTTTCGGTCTCGCCAGGTGTCAAGCTCAAACTTTCCGATTTCATTTAATTGTGGGTAACCATTAGTCCACAACATGGCTAACATCAGTACCAGCATACAGAATTTTCTTACAATCATAATTTTAAGGGCCTTCTCCTTTAATCCGGTTTACCCTACCCACAGCTCATAATAATAAATACTTTCTCTTCTGAACATACCAAACACAAATTTTTTAATCCTTAGTCTATTGCTTACCATTAACTTAAAATCCATGCATAATTTCAGTTATCATGCCAGATAAAAGAAAAGTAAAATGGGGTGTTTTAAGTACTGCAAACATAGGAGTTAATAATGTGATTCCTTCCATGCAGAAAAGTCAGTTCTGCGAAATAGCAGCAATCTCATCCCGAAACATCGAAAACGCCCGAAACGTTGCTCAGCAGTTAGAAATCCCAAAATTTTTCGGTTCCTATGTACAACTACTTGCCGATCCTGAGATTGAAGCAATCTACAATCCTCTTCCAAATCATTTGCATGTACCCTGGACTATAAAAGCACTGGAAGCAGGAAAACATGTTCTTTGTGAGAAACCAATTTCTATTACTGCGAAGGAAGCTCAAGCACTTATTGATGTAACTAAAAAGCATCCTCATTTAAAAGTGATGGAAGCTTTCATGTACCGTTTTCACCCCCAATGGGAAAAAGTGAAAGAGATCATTAACAGCGGAGATATCGGAGACATTCATTGCATTAGCTCGGTATTTACTTATTACAATACCGACCCAAATAACGTGCGTAACAAAGCTGATATCGGAGGCGGAGGATTGCTTGACATAGGTTGTTATTGTATAAACCTATCTCGGTTTCTGTTTGAAAGCGAGCCTGTAAATGTTCGATCCTTTGTTGATTACGATCCAATATTCAATACTGACCGATTGGTTTCAGGAATACTGGAGTTTGAAGACGGAGTTGCTAATTTCTTGTGTTCAACCCAACTAGACCATAGACAATCCGCTACTATCTATGGTACGAAAGGCTACATGGAACTGAATATCCCATTTAATGCAGCAAATGAAACTGCCCGGAAACTGCACCTTCATAAAAGTGGCGAAAAGGAGACTATCTTCTTTGAAACCTGTGACCAATACATCCTGCAAGGCGATGCTTTTTCGAAAGCGATTTTAGATAACACCCCTGTACCAATCTCGCTTGATGACGCACTTGCCAATATGAACGTAATCGATCAAATCCTAAATAAAAAAACCAATGGCTGATATTCTTGGAATACTTGCACTTCTAATCGGCTTGGAACTTGTACTCGGGGTAGATAACATACTTGTTATCTCTATTTTTGTAAGCAGACTTAAAAAAGAGCAGCAGCAAAAAGCACGAATCATTGGTCTTGCTTTGGCGATGGTTGCCCGGATTCTGCTTCTATTTCTACTACTACAACTCACCGAATTAACAAACCCCGTACTCTGGCACTTTTCTGTACGGGATTTAATCCTTGTGATCGGTGGATTATTTTTGATCTACAAAGCTGTGAAAGAAATCCATCATACCGTAGAGTTAAAAGATGAACTTATTGATGAAGCAGAAGCGACTAAAAAAAATACATTCCGATCTGTAATCACTCAAATTGTTTTACTTGATATCGTATTCTCTGTTGATTCAGTAATCACCGCGATTGGACTTACCGATGAGGTTTGGGTAATAGTTACTGCGGTAATTCTTTCATTTGTAGGAATTTTAATTTTCGCGAAGCCAATCGGTGAATTCATTCTGGAAAACCCGGCACTAAAAATTCTAGCGCTCTCATTCCTGATTAGTATCGGGATCACCATTTTTATGGAAGGTTTTCACAAAGAAGTACCAAAGGCATACATCTATCTGCCAATGGGTTTTGCCCTTGCTGTAGAATTGCTTCAAATGCGTTACTCCAAAAACCGTAAAAAATTCACTGAAAATAATCTCAAATAGCCGTGATTTTAGATATGATCACAATTTGAGTTACTTGTATTAACTTATGAACAAGTAAATCTGAATGGATACACTTTCAATTAGGTTTACCGTGCAAAATCGATGTTAAATTCGTATTTTTGATAGATTATTAAATTTAAAAAAACGTTGATATGCCATCTCTCGTTACGTTCAATAATAAAATTGATAAAGAGTTCAGTAAGGCTGTTAAAAAAAGGGTGAATGAATACTTTGAGAAGAACAATCTCTCAAGACACGCCAACGCTGCAATGGTCATCAAAACTATTGTGATCTTAGCAACTTATTGGGGTGCGTATGCTTTAATAATGACTGGCCTTTTTTCGCTGCCTCAAATGTGGCTTCTTTGCGCAGTAATGGGAATCGGAATGGCTGGAATTGGGTTCTCAATTACCCATGATGCTCTTCATGGGGCTTATTCTTCTAACAGTACAGTAAACAACTTTCTGGGAATTTTCTTCGATCTGGTTGGAGCAAACGGGTACATTTGGAAAATTACTCACAATATTATTCATCATACCTATACAAATATTCATGGTCATGATGAAGACCTCGAAGTAGCCGAGTTTATACGGCTCTCTCCACATACCGAATATAAGCCTGTTCATCGTTTGCAGCATGTACTGGCATTCCCTGCATACAGCTTTGCCACTTTCTTCTGGGTATTCGTTAAAGATTATTGGTACTTCTTCAAGTCTCCACTCGGACCTTACGAAAATAAGAATCACCCTACCAAAGAATGGATTAAGCTTATTGTTACAAAGGTGATTTATTATACTGTGATGATTGTGTTCCCTCTTTTATTCCTGGATATCGTCTGGTGGCAGTGGCTTATTGGGTTTGGAACTCTTCATTTAGTTGCCGGTCTGATTCTTGGGATAATCTTTCAGTTAGCCCACGTAGTTGAGTCCACTACGCATCCAATTCCAAATGAAGACAATATGATCGAGAATCATTGGGTAATTCATGAAATGCTGACCACTAATAACTTTGCGCGCAGAAACAAAGTTCTCTCGTGGTACATTGGCGGGTTAAACTACCAGATTGAGCATCACCTATTCCCTAAGGTATGTAGTATTCACTACCCTAATATCAGTCCGATTGTAGAGGAAACAGCAAAAGAGTTTGGTATTCCATACAACTGTCACGAGACATTTAGCGAAGCAGTAGTATCTCATTACCGTACACTAAAAAAGTTCGGAGACCCCGAATTTAAATGGTCGCCAGCCACTACTTAATTGATGTAATCAAAACATTAAGCCACGCCTGAAACGTGGCTTTTTTTGTTCTTTTTTCTATACATTGGGTATATCAAATATGTCAAAATCTTCCCCTTGAATACACTCAATAAGTACTTTCGGGTCTTAATCAGTTTTTTTGCACTCTCATTAATTTGTATCGAGAGCAACGCTCAGCCTGTAGTTCAAAGAGGAATTTTAGATCTCTCTAAATACAACCTTGCTGATTCTGAGCCGGTAAAACTAAACGGAGAATGGCAGTTTTTTTGGAAAGATTTGATTGAACCGGGCACACCAATTCGTAAAATGCCCGAATTAGTTCCATTTCCTCACCTCTGGAACAACGATCCCGAGCTAGGTTCTTTTGGGTACGCCACCTATAAGATGAAGATTATACTCCCTCAGGATTATCCCAATCTTGCCCTTACAATTCCTGATATGTATTCGGCCTATCAGTTATTTATTAATGAAGATTTAATCGCCAGTAATGGAACTGTTGGCACTACCGAAGAAAAATATACTCCGAAATGGCTCCCCAAGACTATCCCTCAGAACCAGTTTGAATCAAACGAAATAGATATAACACTTCATATTTCAAACTTTGATCACAGCAAAGGTGGAATACGTCTCCCCATTTTAATCGGCGAGGAAGAACAACTGCAAAGAACCCGTGAAATAGAGCTTGGTTATACTTTTATTCTTACTGGCAGCCTTATAATGGGTGCATTGTTTTTTATAGGATTGTATTCTTTCGGTAAACATGAAAAAACGATTCTCTACTTTGCGCTTTTCTGCTTTGTGTACAGCTATCGTATTGTTGGCACGGAATTATACCCTCTTCATTTTCTATTGCCAGACTTACCCTGGATTCTTACGATCAAGCTTGAGTATATCTCTTTGTATTTATCTGCAGCTCTTTTTGGGGTTTTTATCAAACATCTTTATCCGGAAGAGGTTTCCAAATATGTGATGAACGGCTTCAGTTATGTGCTTTTGGGGTTCAGTATTGCAGCTCTGTTGTTACCCCCATTCTATTTCACATACCTCATTAACTCTTTTTTCGTTCTACTCGCCACATATATACTTTACTCTTCGTATGCGCTCATAAAAGCCCGTATTAACAATCGTGTTGGTTCCAATTTTGCTGTTGCAAGTCTTGTAGTCGTTTTCATTGTATTTATCTGCGACTTGCTTGAATATTTTGTACTCGTGGAAGAAAACCTGTTTGTTAATTTCACAGGCTATATTGCGTTCTTTTTCCTTCAGTCTCTCACTCTTTCCAATCGTTTTTCTCACACATTGAATGTAGCCAAAGAACAAGCAGAAACTGCTTCGATAGCTAAAACACATTTCCTGTCTACCATGGGGCATGAACTACGTACTCCACTCAATGCTGTTATTGGATTCTCAGAATTATTGCTCGACAGTAAATCAGAGAAAGAGAAAACACAGTTCGCGCGAACCATTAAACGGAGTGGTGAGAATCTGCTCAGTATCATCAATAATATTCTCGATTTCACTAAAATCGAGTCTTCTGATGTTGAATTCGAATACACAGCTGTTCACATCCCTACTCTTCTTGCCGATACCATAAAAATGTTGGGATCTTTAGCCGATCCTAAAAAAATAAAACTCAGCTTTAGATTCGATGATTCTCTCTCCAATTATATCGAAGTAGATGGAACCCGGCTTCGTCAAATCCTGATAAACCTTATTGGAAACGCAATCAAGTTCACCGATGAAGGCGAAATATCGGTTCAGGTAACTACCACAGAATCTATCTCAGAAAAAGGACAAATACTTTTTATTGTTAAAGATACCGGAATCGGAATTCCGGAAGATAAGATGAGCCTGCTGTTCGATCGTTTCTCACAAATTGAAGCCGAAAGAAACCGAAGATACGGAGGAACAGGACTTGGGCTCGCAATCAGTAAACGATTAATTGAGGGAATGGGTGGCCGAATCTGGGTTCAAAGTAAAGAAGGTTCCGGCACAACCTTTTATTTCACAATCACATCCAAGCCTGTGCCTGAATCTAAGGTGGATGAGCTCGATCAAAAGCTAAATTCCTCCGAACCTTTATTACCCAATAAAGATATTTCTATTCTAGTGGTAGAAGACAACCTCATAAATCAAAAAGTGATTCTTAAAGTTTTGGAACGCCTCGGCTTTGCTGCCGATATTGCGAACAATGGTTTTGAGGCAGTGGAAAAAGTTCAACAAAAGAGCTATGATTTGGTGTTTATGGATATGGAAATGCCTGAAATGGATGGGATAGAAGCTACCCGGAAGATCCGGGAACTGGGGGACTTAGCCTCTTCACCGATTATTATTGCAATGACCGCTAACGCAACTTCAGAAGATAGGAACCGCTGTTTCGAAGCCGGAATGCAGGATTTCATCTCAAAGCCCATCACATTACACACCACTGAAACCGCACTTATAAAATGGTTCCCGATAAATGTATGATTTGATTAGCTTGTCGGTTATTATCGTGGTTTGGTCAGTTTAAAAAATATAATATCGTTTAAGCAACTTCTTGAGTTCGCATGTATCCTTTTTGTGATGTCGGCTTCTATTCAAACTACAGCCTATGCACAAATCGAGGTACAGAATGGGACTATAGATTTACGTGCCCATAATTTTGAGGAAAGTGAAGTAGTTCCATTGAGTGGCGAATGGACTTTTTACTGGGATCTACTTTTAACTCCGGATGAAACAGACGCTGATCAAAGCTTCCATTTTCATCCATTTACCAAACTCTGGAACGCTGTTGACTCGCTCGATTCCAAAGGCGTAGCTACATACCGTGCAGAGATATATCTCCCGGATAACTATCCTCCACTGGCACTAGAAATACCGGATTTCTACTCTTCATACCTACTTTTTCTTAATGGGGAGGAAATATCAAGAAATGGAACTCCCGCCTATACCAGAGAAGCTTACACTCCATACTGGCTCCCCAGAACTGTAGCGCTGGGCGAAATTCAATCCGATACGTTGGAATTGGTACTTCAGGTGGCAAATTTCGATCATCAAAAAGGTGGAGCGTATCTGCCTTTAAAAATCGGGAAAGCAGAAACACTCTTTGATGCAAGATATATCGAGTATGGTTACTCCTTTGTGTTAACTGGCGCGTTACTAATGGGAGGCTTGTTTTTCTTTGGGTTATACCTGTTTGGACGCCATGAAAATGCCATTCTGTTCTTCTCGCTCTTTTGCATTGTTTATAGCTATCGGATTATTGGATTTGGCTCCTACCCTCTCCATTTTTTGATTCAGGAGATACCCTGGATCGCCACACTGAAACTGGAATACATTACTCTTTTTCTATCAGGATATCTCTTTGGCATTTATACTCTGAATCTTTACCCCAAAGAAACTTCAAAGAACCTGATCTACTTTTTCTCCGGAGTATCTCTTCTCTTTTTAGGGATTTCTTTGGTTTTATCACCCACAATTTTCACGCACTTGATAACACCTTACTTTGTTGTTCTGATCGCCTACATCCTCTATGCGTTTTATGTGTATACGAAAGCAGCTATAAATAAAAGTATTGGAGCTGGTTTTGCACTCGCAAGTACCGGAATTGTTTTTATTGTTTTCCTCTTCCAAATAATGGTGTATTTCGGATTCTTTGAGGAAATGCTGCTGCTTAATTTTGTTGGATATTTAAGTTTCTTCTTCTTTCAATCGTTAATTCTTTCTTTCCGCTTTGCCGAATCATTGAAAGTAGCGAAGATCCAGGCTGAAGAATCCTCCCGGGCTAAATCACAGTTTCTTTCTACCATGAGTCATGAGATTAGAACTCCTCTGAATGCAGTAATTGGTTTATCAGGGTTGCTTTCAGATAGTGAATTGAACGAAAAACAGAAAGAATTTTCCCGAACTATTAAAACAAGTGGCGAAAGTTTATTAAGTATCATCAATAATATTCTGGATTACTCCAAGATTGAATCCGGTAAACTCGAGCTTGAAGAGAGCGAATTCAACCTGAAAGAAGTAATTGAGAACGTTGTTGATCTCACTTTCTCAACTAACTCTAACAAAGAGCTTGAATTAATTTACCAGCTTGAAAATAATGTCCCCGAATACATTGTGGGAGATTCCACCCGACTGCAACAAATTCTGATCAACCTTACTTCCAATGCCCTTAAATTTACCGAGGCAGGCGAAGTTCTGATCAAAGTAGGAGTATCAGGAAAAAAATCTGATCAAATCACTCTTGAATTTAAAGTAAGTGATACCGGCATTGGTATTCCGGACGACCGGATGAGTCGGTTATTTCAGAGTTTCACTCAGGTAGATGCAAGTTCAACCCGGAAATATGGAGGAACCGGTCTTGGACTGGTCATCAGCAAACGACTAATTGAATTTATGGGCGGTAACATTTCAGTTGATAGCGTGCCGAATGAAGGAAGTACCTTTACCTTTACTATTCAAGTATTAGCCAGTAAAAGTAAACATTCTACGCCTCCCTATAAAACGCTTAAAGGAAAACATCTTTTTATCCTTGACGATAATACAACGAATCTTTCCATCCTAAAAGAACAGCTGGAAAAAGCTAAAATGAAGGTCACCACATTCAATGATTCTTCCGACTTCCTTCAAAAAATGGAACAGTTGTCAACCTACGACTTTGGAATACTGGATATGCAGATGCCAGAGTTTGATGGTATTGAGGTTGCGGAGAGAATCAGGACTCAATGGGACAAACAAAATTTTCCGCTGGTACTTTTAAGTTCAATCCACGAATTAGAGAATGATGAACAAAGAACTATGTTTAACCTGTATTTAACCAAACCTGTAAAGCAGACTAAATTGCTTAGAAATCTGGAACGCATGTTCCAAAAGAAAGAGAATGGCAACATCGAAAAGACTTCAGAAAATAAGAACAAGGGACTTTTTGAGAAAGATTTGTCCATTCTTTTGGTTGAGGATAACGTGATAAATCAGAAAGTAGCTACTAAGATCCTTGAAAAAATAGGTCTTGATGCAGATATAGCAAATGACGGCGAACTTGCTCTGGAAATGGTTAAAAACAAAGTGTACGATCTTGTTTTTATGGACATGGAAATGCCTGTAATGGATGGACTCGACTCTACGAGAGCGATTCATTCTGCTTCAGATGAATTGCCAGCTATTCCTACCATTATTGCTATGACAGCTAATGCCTTACCGGGAGATAAAGAACGCTGCCTGGAAGCGGGCATGGATGATTTCATTTCTAAACCAATTACTGTTGAATCAGTCCGAACTATTCTTAAAAAATGGTTTACAGATTTTTAACACCCGCTTACAATCGTTTACTTCAATTGGTTATTTAGATAAGTATTTTTCTTTTCAAAATTAATTCAGAACACTAACTCACATCATGCGCTCTTCCCGAAAACTAAATCACTTGTTGGTGATAATTCTTTCTTTTGGCTTCCTGCAAAGTCACTGTACTACACCTTACGAACCTACCGAAGAAAGCGTATCAGAAATTCTGAAAACACTCAGTTCTGATGAGATGAGAGGTCGGCAGGCACTTACTCCCGATGTGAAAAAAGCCGAGGATTTCATAGCTGAAAAATTCGACCAAGCCGGGTTGAGCACATTTCCCGGGCTAAGTGATTTTAAGCAGGCTTTTTCTTTAACAGAAGTTTCGATTAGTAATGCTGCTCTAAGTATTAATGGAAGTAAAATCTCTGAGTCTGATTATTTTGCACTTTTAAATGGTGAGAATATTGATTGGGATGAAGAATCAATCGAAACTTCTGTGATTTCTTCAGGAGATAACTTCAGACAAAAATTTCAGGAATACTCATCCTCTGATCAAAACTATCTGGTTTTCGTTGATCCTTCTTTTTCAGATATTTTTGGCCGTTATCAGACATATTTTTCACGCCCTAACCGTATTATTGAGGGCGAAGAAAATGCCAACACCGTATTTGTAATTGCTAATCCCGCTTCTTCGTTCTCGGTTCAGATAACTCCGGAAATTGATCGAAAAGAATTGGCGAATGTTGTTGGAGTAATTGAAGGGAAAAGAAAAGATGAGTTTGTACTTTTCTCTGCTCATCACGATCACATTGGTATTCGAACTCCGGTTGAGGGAGATTCAATCGCTAACGGAGCTAATGATAATGCTTCCGGTGTTACTGCTGTTATCGAATTGGCAAAATACTTTACAAGCTTAGGGACACCGGAAAGAACGCTTCTGTTTGTGACCTTTACTGCAGAAGAAATGGGAGGCTATGGATCTACCTACTTCTCAAAGCAACTGAATCCGGATGAAATAGTTGCAATGTTCAATATTGAGATGATTGGAAAACCGGCAGTGTCAGGACCAAATACAGCATGGATCACCGGATACGAGCGATCAAATTTCGGGGAATTACTTTCTAAAAGTGCAGAAGGAACTATTTATGAGTTTTACCCGGATCCTTATCCCCAGCAAAATCTATTCTATCGTTCAGATAATGCAACGCTTGCACGGCTTGGAGTTCCTGCCCATACCATCAGCACTACCCCAATTGATGTAGATAAAGACTATCACGAGGTTAGTGATCATTTTGAGACCATAAACATCCCTCATCTCACCAATACGATCAAAGCGATTGCAAAAGCAGGGCATGGTATCGTTTCGGGTAGGGACACCCCTACGCGCGTAGATACAGAGTTAGTAGATTAATTTGGAGCTTTCATCAAAGCCTGATCAATATCTTCAATTATGTCTTTGACGTTTTCCAGACCCGTTGAGATTCGTACCAATCCAGGTGAGATTCCCACCGTTTCCCGTTCTTCCTCTGATAGCTTTGAATGAGTAGTTGATGCCGGATGAGTGGCAATGCTGCGCGTATCTCCAAGATTTGCAGAAAGAGACAGCATCTTCAATGCATCTAGGAATGTTCTTCCCTGTTCTAACCCCCCTTTTACTTCAAATGTGACAATTCCTCCTCCTTGTCTCATCTGTTTCTTAGCCAGTTCATTCTGAGGATGGGATTTCAGGTACGGATATTTTACCAGTTTCACCTGATCGTGATCACTTAAAAACGTTGCTAATTCAAGCGCGTTCGAACAATGTCTATCCATTCTTACCGCCAGAGTTTCCAGACTTTTTGAAAGTACCCAGCCATTGAAGGGCGACATGGCAGGTCCGGTATGTCTGCTTATAAACATCACTTCCTCGATGAGTTCGTTTCTTCCCAGAATTGCACCACCCATCATTCTTCCCTGCCCGTCAATGAATTTGGTTGCCGAATGAGTCACAATATCAGCGCCCCAGTTAATAGGGTTCTGCAGGTACGGCGTAGCAAAGCAATTGTCTACATTCACCAGAATATTATGCGCTTTGGCAATAGCGGAAATCTTTTCGATATCAATTAAATCAAGCGCCGGATTTGATGGCGTTTCGAAAAAGAACATTTTTGTTTTTGGCGTGATGGCTTTTTCCCACCCTTCGGTATCATGTATATCCACATAGCTGTGTGTGATACCCCACCGTGGGAGTAATTGAGTTAAAATCTGATGAGTTGAACCAAATACCGACCGGCACGCGACAATATGATCTCCCTGATTTAAAAAAGAAGCAATGCTTACAAACATAGCTGCCATTCCGGAAGCTGTGGAAATACCTGCTTCAGCCCCTTCCAGCAGACAAAGCTTATCAACGAATTCGTCATTATTGGGATTCGAATATCGTGAGTATACATTTCCTTCGGTTTCTTTGGCGAATAAAGCTCTCGCATGCTCAGCATCTTCAAACATATAACTTGAAGTTGCAAAAATTGGCACTGAGTGCTCTCTTTGTTGGGTTCGCTCTATTTGATGCCGGATAGCTTTGGTTTCAAACTCTTTGTTCTTCATGTCCATTTAAAATAAATGAGGAGGTAATATTTGCAGTTTTTTCAAGCGTTTTAGTAACCGAACAATAAGTACCCATCGAAAGCTCAATGGCTCTTTTAACTTTCTTTTCATCGATCGGTCCCTGAAATTCGAACCGTACATGGATATCTGTAAATAAGGAAGGGATAGCATCGGGTTCTCTTTCCCCATCAACATAAACGGAATAACTATCGATGACCTGCTTCTGTTTTTGGAGAATGGAAAGTACATCCATAGAAGCACATGATCCCAGAGCAACCAACAGCATTTGCATGGGACGAAAGCCCAGGTTTTCGCCACCAATCTTTTCCGAGCCATCTAGTTGAACTTCATGTCCATCTTCATTCTGTGCTTTCAGATGAACGGCATCATTCTGATGATGTAACTGAATCTGCATACTTCTTCGTTTGAGTGAGCCGGGAATATACATGTATTGCAGAAGGAATTTTAATTCTGATGACTTTTGTTAAATTGAGCAATCATTTAATTACATCTTCGCATTATGAAACTCCTACTTATCTCCCTGGTACTTTTAAACACACAAACTTTTGCACAGGATTATGCCATTCAACAATTAGAAAATTCGCCCCGCCATCACGAATGGGTTGAAATTGAATCGAATGGGCGTACGCTCCATACTTTTGTTGCTTACCCGGAAGTTTCCGAAAATGCTACAGTAGTTATAGTAATCCATGAAAACCGTGGACTAAACGATTGGGCGCGTAGCTTCGCTGATCAGCTTGCAGGGAAAGGGTTCATCGCTGTAGCGCCAGACTTAATATCAAATACCGTGGACGGTTTTGAAAAGACCTCAGATTTCCCCACCTCTGATGAAGCTCGTTCAGCGATTTACGGACTCGATCCTGATTTTGTAACCGAAGATTTAAAACACATCCTTTCTTATGCTCATGATATTGATGCCGGAAATGGAAAAGTAGCTGTAGCCGGTTTCTGCTGGGGTGGTTCTCAAACCTTCCGCTTTGCAACCAATGCGGGCGATGGAATTGAAGCAGCACTCGTGTTTTATGGAACCGGGCCACAGGAAGAAACTTCCTATGAACCCATTGAAGTTCCTGTTTATGGATTTTATGGAGGGAATGATAACCGTGTGAATGCTACTATCGAATTTTCTGAAACAGCAATGGCTAAGTTCGAAAATCCTTATCACTATGAAATTTATGAAGGAGCGGGACACGCGTTTATGAGAAGTGGAGACAATCCTGAGCTGGAAGTTGACCATCCAAACAAAATGGCCAGAGATAAATCATGGGACAGGTTGGTTGAGGTTTTGGAGAACCTTTAATTCTGGTTTCCGTGAGAAATTTTATCAATAGTAAATAAGGAAGCCGTTTTTTATGTTCCATCGCTTTTTAAACAACCACAAATGGCGATGGCAAATCAAGATAAACAGAACAATCTCTACATTACTTTAATCACCATGGTTGCAACCTTGGGTGGGTTGCTCTTTGGCTTTGATAGCGGGGTGATTAACGGAACCGTAGACGGGCTTCAGGAAGCGTTCAATTCCGATAGCGTTGCTACGGGGTTCAATGTCGCTTCTATGCTTCTGGGTTGTGCGGTTGGGGCTTTTTTTGCAGGAAGACTCGCCGACAAATTTGGCCGACGAACCCTGCTGATTGGAGCTGCAGTATTTTTTATCATCTCCGCATGGGGTTCTGGTGCAGCTAGTGCTTCTCTCCCGTTCATTTTCTTCAGAGTGATTGGAGGCCTGGCCGTAGGTGCTGCCAGTGTAATGTCTCCCGCCTATATTTCTGAAATCGCTCCCGCTCATCTAAGAGGCAGGTTATCTTCTATCCAGCAGGTAGCTATTATCACCGGGCTTTTTGTTGCTTTCATAAGTAATTATTTTCTGGCTGATTTTGCCGGGTCCGCGCTGTCTGAATTCTGGCTGGGATATGAAGCCTGGAGGTGGATGTTTTGGATGGAATTGATTCCTGCCATAGTTTTCTTTTTCGCTCTTTTATTCATTCCTGAAAGTCCCCGGTTCTTCGCGGTATCTAACAATCAGCCAAAAGCCATGGAAGTTCTTACCAAGCTCTTTGGCGAAGAAGATGCTAAAATTAAGCTTGAAGAAATTAATGAATCACTTGGGAAGCATGAGAAACCCAAACTTTCTGATCTGATTGATTCCATTACAAAAAAAGTTCGTCCTATCGTTTGGGTGGGAGTAGGATTAGCTGTCTTTCAGCAATTAGTAGGTATAAACGTAGTATTCTATTATGGAGCGGTACTATGGCAATCGGTTGGATTTTCTGAAGGAGATGCTCTCTTAATTAATGTGATTTCAGGCGCTGTAAGTATTGGTGCCGTCTTAATTTCGATGGCTCTTATCGATAAACTGGGGAGAAAACCTCTGCTTTGGGGAGGATCAATCGGTATGGTCATCACACTCACAATAATGTGCGCAATCTTTTTTACCGCCACCCTGGATGCTAACGGAGACCTTCAACTATCCGGCGCAATGGGTGTATTGGCTCTGGTAGCTGCTAATGCTTATGTGGCATTTTTTAACGGCTCCTGGGGACCGGTTATGTGGGTGTATCTTGGTGAAATGTTTCCGAACCAACTTCGAGGTTCAGGTCTTGCTGTAAGCGGATTGTCGCAGTGGATCGCCAATTTTGCAATCACTATGACATTCCCAATCTTACTAACAGGAATCGGGCTTTCTGGCGCTTATGGCATTTATGCTTTCTTCGCCCTGATATCGGTATTCTTCATATTTAAAATGGTTCCCGAAACCAAAGGACTTAAGCTGGAAGAAATGAATAAACTTTGGGGGATAGATTAATCAGTTCTTCAGTTTTTTGTAGCACTTCCGGAGGTCAGTTAACCTACCCAAAGTATTCTAAAGGCTGAAGTCCCTTCTTAGTTATGAATCGAGTTGGCATAAAATGTGGAAAGGTATTCAAAATCGCAGATTGTCAATCTATCCTTAATGTAGCGCTGGCTAAATAGACTAACAATCTGTCTCTTCACTCAGATGAAATCAATCCAGATATTCTTATAAAACGCTCTGAATTGATATTGCTTAATGATGATGTTTAGATACATCTAAGTATTGCTCAATCAAATGCCAATCCGCATCCCCAACTATGGATTCGATTTCTTTCCACATCTCAATCCAAATCAGCTTTAATTCCTCCTGATTTTCGATAGAAACATGACCTTGATTTTCTTTAAGCTTCAGCACCTTTTGATCTACTTTTTTTGCGTGTTGAATTATAATTGATTTCAGCTCTTCCTTATTGTTTTGCTTTTCCTTTAACGAAAGAGAAATGAACTCTAAGAAATAATCTACTCCTCCATCTATGAGAAATAGAGCTTTCGCAGATTGCGGATTTAATTCCTGAGGAGGAGTAAGCCCCAGCCTCTGGTACGAAAGTGCCCAGTTATCCGCCACAAAATACCCCTCAGGATTCTCTACCCAAACCCATGCATGGAGCATTGCTAATCGGGTTTGATTCTCTTTACCTCCATGCATATGATGCTGATGTAAACCATAAGCCTCTTCTTTTAAATCCCCGGAATGATAATGCCAACTCATACTCTCATGCGGTAGTTGAGGAGGAACCTCATTTGGTTTTAGAGGATATGTATAGGCTACTCCGGTTAATTGAGGTTTTCCGTCAATAGTTAGATAGGTCAATGTGGATGGCCTTGTAAAATCAACTTCCCGTGTTACAGCAAGCCCAACATTTATCCAATGCACCCCCATGTTGGGCATATCGGGACCAAATTTACGATATCCGGCGGCCTGGGCTTTCTTTTGATCTTTAAAAGCCTCCGTTGCTTCCTTTATCTGCTCAACAGTTGCTAAAACTTCACTATTTGCCGATTGAGCAAACAAATTAAAAGAGCCCGAGCTTCCAATAAACAATAGAATGAGAAGTTGTTTTATTTTCTTAGCGGTCATTAATCAGAGTATGTAATGTTTCCTGATTGTAGGCTTCCAGAAGATTGACAAGTATTTCATCATTAACCCCCTGAGGGTAGCGACTGTAAAAATTCAGATTAACTGCTTCATCAGTAAATTCTCCCTCCTGAATCACATGTTTATCAGCATGTAGTAAATAACCGGATTGGACTATATTTAATGGGATCTTAATAATCCCAAATGCCTCCTCCCTTTCTTTTACAAGATTCGCTTTAGATAAAAAGAATATGGAGGAATCCTGATATGTCAAAAACTCTCCTTCAAGTATTCTTCCTTGTGTAAGTGTGAGCTTCAAATTATCTCCACCTGGGTTATTGGCCACATACGATTTTGCTAATTTACCGCCGAACGTACAGCTTAAAAAAGCTAAACATATAAGTAAAATGCAGCTGACTGATTTCATTCTACAGGTATTTTTGAATTGAAAAATTGCTTCTCAAATTCCTTCTTTTCTAACTGCCATTTTTGCTGTGCTTTGGCCATCATTTCAGAAGAATAGGTTAATGAGCCTGAGGATTCTTTCCCTTCTACCCAACTATTTCGTATCCATTCAATGTAAAAGCCCTGCCCTGCCAATAAATAACTTACCTCCATATCATCGGGCACTTTATTAGTTTGAAAAGATAGATTAACATGTTCTCCCGGATAGGTGACGAAATATATCTCATCATCTTGCGCTAACGAATTACGTGATTCCTTATCATCAGCACCTTTTCCATCATGAATATCATAAACAGGTAAATAATTCACCTCGGGCTCACTCACCTGGGCAGCAAACTTAATCTGATCAATCCTCCATGAATCCGCCATAAATTTTAGCCGGAGTCTAACTGAGTCATTCGCCATGGTTTCTATTGGTACTGCAATATCCTTCCATTCAATTGGTCCTGTATTAGATATTCTTCCGATTTCTTCATATTCAATGCCATTAAATTTCTCAATCCTTATTCCCATATAGGTATAGAGTAAGTCACCCAATGCCACCGCTTCTGTTACCGTACTTAAATCTTTACCTATCCAATCAAGTGCGTTAATTCCCTGATCAGCTAATAAGAAGTCATACAGTAAAATTGTTGTATAAAGGCTATTCCTAAGCCTTAACATGAGTGCTCCGCTTTCTGTATTAGTAGGCGGAAATGTTAGATCAATATGATCCCATTGTAACTCTTCAATATCTGTTGAAATTTCGTATTCATAAGACTTACCATCTTTTACTGATACAAAATCAGTTACATCTTCACCCAGAGAATTGTATGCATGAACCGGGTCAAGGTGGTTCCCGGTACTTAAAGGGATTCCATAATTAGTTGGGATTATCTCTCTCCCGGGTTCATGTAGTACTTCTATCAACTCTAAATGGTTAATATAATGCGTTTCAAGTGCTTCATTTTTCACCTTAAGTTGAAGCAGGTTATTTATCGGCTTAGCTTTTAATGATGTAACATCTCTGGCTTCTAAAATCGGAGCAATACTGTTTGAAAAAAGTTCAGCCTCCAGCACTTCTCCTGAACCAGTATCAGAATAAATGGTAGGGCATGACCCGAAAATTGCAACTAAAAGCAAAGGGGTAAGTGCGGTTGCAAATAACGATGTCGCCACTGATGTACCAACAGACCTACCATAATCAATTTGATTAGAAAATACTTCGTAAGCGGCGACCTCTTCTCTTTCTAACTCACTAATTGAACTTCCATATTCCAGATCGATGGAATAGAGTACCCCATCTCCTATAATTTGTGTTGGTGTAAAGAGCGCACCTTCGCTAAACAAAGCAGTCGTTCCGTCTTTCAGATGTGCTTTAACGGGGCTCTCCACCATAGTAGAGCTTATATTCGTCTCAATCTTATCTTCCCTGAAAATGTAAACACAACTTGTATGTGCAATAAACAGAGATACTATTAAAACCCAGAATAGAGGCTTTTGGATTACTTTTTTAGCCACGTTTTTTCAGTTAGTTAAGATTATTCTCAATAAAGATATTTTACAGATAACAAACTACCGATTTATGAATTTCATCTCTGAAAGATGAGTATCCAATTAATCAATCCTGGGCAATAACAGTTTTGTAACTTTGTTTATTACGCACGATGTTTTATTGATCAAATATGTATTTTGGAAGTTCAATTTATTCAATAAGCCAGACCTTCTTTGAAAAAACAATACTTTATCGCTCTCGTATCTATTCTATTTTTTTGGGGATGTTCATCTTCTAAAAGTAACACAGAACCTCCTGCTACAATATCTGATCAGGAAAATATTATCACCAAAGAACTGTCTGAAAACGTTGATACTACCGAACTAACTCAGATATCAGGTGCTCTTAATTACTCCGGGAACGAGCCTTTCGCAATTCCTACAATTTTCGTTTCGGACACACTTTCTTATAAATTGATGGGAGATGAAACATTTATTAATAAAACCTATCCTGATATAAGCGGCTCTAACGCCACCCTTTATGGAAATGTAATTGAAAAGGGCTCACTTACTTATTTCCAGGTTCACTACTACACGATTATAACGGAATAACATGAAAAAGATATTTTTGATATTCACTTTAGCGGCATTCTCTTTCCCGGTTTTATCACAAACAAAACCTGTTAAAGAACAGGCTCAAAAAGAAAGAGTTAAATCAATACCAATTCATGTATCTGATAAACTCAACGCACAGGAATTTCTAAAAACTCTTACTCCTTTAGAACCCGCAAAAGGAAAAGTGGTTACTGATAATGTTGGTGATGTAAAGAGCTTTTGGGTAAGCAATTTTGTAAACAACCAATTCGAATCCAGAAGCTTCGAGTTAATGCGAAAAGGTACAGCTACACAAATTTGGTTTGAAGTCGACGAAATGAATAATGGTCATCTTAATGAGGCTGTAGCTGACAGTATCTTTAAGTACCTGGAAGACATTTCCGCCCCAAACTCATTCGATCCTTCGAAGGGAATTATTGAGCTTTCTAACGAAATTTTAGGAGATGCTCCTGATGTGGATGGAGACGGACTCGTAGATTTTTTAATCACCGATATCAGAGATGGCTGGACAGAAGAAGGCAATAGTGGGTACACCGCAGGGTTCTTCTACTCTGTAGATCAGTATTCAGAACTGGAATTACCTGCCGGTTATAAGAGCAATCAAAGAGACATTCTTTATATTGATTCTTACCCGGGAATTTTTGATGGTGAAGAAATCGATCCGTTAAACCCATTAAATACTCTTGCTCACGAATATCAGCATCTCATTCACTTTAATTATAATGACCGCCTGAACAAAAGCGAATACACCTTCATTAATGAAGGACAATCCAATTTTGCGGCACTTCTTTCCGGTTATTTCCCCCATTACAGTATTGGTGATTACCTTGAAGCTTCGAATGTCCCGATTTTCAGATGGAACCGAGGGGGGAACACATTACCCGATTATGGAAGAGCTGCCTCGTTCAACAGTTACTTATGGGACCGACTGGGCTTCCAGAATTCAGGGCGACTTACACGATCTGCTGCTGCAGGTGCTACCGGCATAAATGATGTGTTAGTAGATTTAAATACCGGGCTAACATTCGAAGATATTCTGGTTGACTGGGCGATTGCAAATCTCATCAATGACCGGGTAAATGCAGGAAATCCGGCTTATGGCTTTGAGCACCCCTTTCTTTCAAACTTAAAAAGCTCCGATATAGACAATGCAGGTTCAACATTCACCGACAAAGAAGTAAAAGTACAACAAGGCGGAATTTCTTATATCAGTCTCGGTCAGGCCAGTGATCTGAGTGTGACCGTTTCATGGACCGGAGATAAAGGTGAAGCCAGGCTCATCAACCAAATAGGATCGGAAAAAACGGTTTCTGAACTTGCCAATGGGGTCACTTTTAATACTCAGAGTGGTGAAGAGTATGACAACTCATTCATTGTTCTTGTAAATACTCAGGCAAGCCCAAATGAGTCAATCAGTACTACTCCCCTTTCTTTTATGATTACTTCTTCGGGCGAACAAACATTTGCACTAAAATCTGATAGCACCTTTAGTTCCACTCCAAAATTTTACTGGTCTTTGCCGTATTATAACGGAGAACAGGTTGGACGTCTTGGATTTTCCAATAAGTATACTGCTCCACTAAACGGCATTATTTACGCGTTAGAATTATTTGTTGTAAGCGGAGTTGGGGCTGATAATCAACCTATCGAAGTAAAAGGCACCGGAACGTTAAATATTTCTGTCCATGGCGATAGTAATGGACAGCCGGGTGAAGAACTAGCTTCTACATCAGTAGGATTTGATGCGATTGGTTCAGGTTGGCAGCGATTCAATGTCAAAGACTGGAATCTATCTGTTAATCAGGGACAAATTCTTCATGTGGTCTACGAGTTTGATGTCCCCACGGTAGATCAGGATGTAAACTCTGTACCTCTCCGGCTTGATAACGGAACCGGCAACCAGAATGTTAGCTTTATTATTACAGGCCCAGGCACCTATGCAACTATGTTCTCAGATGATGAAAGCAATGGTCAACATGGAGTTTGGAATAAAGTAGTCTATGGACAGGCTCTGGTTACCAATAGTGAAGGAGAACCGGATTTAAACCCTTCCAGATATTTATTAAGCCAGAATTACCCGAATCCTTTCAATCCCAGTACAAATATCGAGTTTCAGATACCAGCTTCTGCTACTGTTTCTCTCTCGGTATTTAACTCACTGGGGCAAAAAGTAGCTACCCTTGTTGACGGAACACTGGCAGCAGGTACTCATTCGGTGACCTGGAATGCCCAAAATGCGCCATCAGGTATGTACTTTTATCAGTTGAAATCAGGAAGTTTTGTACAAACTAATAAGATGTTGCTGTTAAAGTAGTTACCGATTATCAGGCGTTAATTGTTTAGTTAAAATTCGTAATCAGATACCTGATTTACGATCATGGGTTATATATTAGTAATCGAACTGATTAACTAATTTTAAATACCTTGAAAAAACTAACGCTATTAATTCTAAGTATAAGTTTCACATTCGCTGCAACTGCTCAAAGTACCAATGATGTAGTTCAGGAGATTGTAAACGAAGCGAACACTAACTCTCATCTTGAAGTGCTTGCTCACGAACTTTTAGATGTAATCGGACCTCGTTTAGTAGGAACTCCGCAAATGGATAATGCTCATGAATGGGCCGTAGAAACATTTGAAGAATGGGGAATTTCAGCTGAAAACCAAGAGTGGGGAAAATGGCAGGGATGGCAGCGCGGAATCACTCATATCGATTTGATTGAGCCCCGAGTAGTTACACTTGAAGGAATGCAAATGGCATGGAGCCCATCCACTAAACGTGGCGGCGTAACTGCCGAAGTGGTCCATTTACCAACGTGGGAAAATAAAGCAGCTTTTGATTCCTGGCTTCCATCCGTAAAAGGTAAAATTGTACTTGTGTCTATGCCTCAGCCAACCGGAAGACCCAATTATAATTGGGAAGAATATGCAACCGAAGAGTCTTACACCAAAATGGTGGAAGAACGTAGAGCTCAAACACAGACATGGAATGAGAATATTGGAAAAAGCGGCTTTAATGGTCGAACTATAATTGCTGAAATAGAAAAAGCAGGAGCTGCGGCAATCTTTCAATCACGATGGTCTAGGGGGTTTGGTGTTAATAAAATATTCGGCACCCGAACCGAAGATATTCCGATGGTAGATATTTCACTTGAAGATTATGGGTTACTTTGGAGACTTGCGGAATATGGCAATAAGCCTAAAGTAAAACTGGTCGCAGAATCAAAAGATTTAGGTACTGTGGGAACATTCAATACTATTGCTACTATCCCCGGAAGCGAGAAACCAGAAGAATACATAATCCTGTCTGCTCATTTCGATTCATGGGATGGCGGGACCGGAGCTACCGATAACGGAACCGGAACTATCACCATGATGGAAGCGGCCCGAATCCTTAAAGAAGTATACCCAAACCCGAAAAGAACTATAATTGTGGGACTTTGGGGAAGTGAAGAACAAGGACTTAATGGTTCCGGTGCATTCGCTCAGGATAATCCCGAAATTGTTGCAGGTCTTCAGGCGCTGTTTAATCAGGATAATGGAACCGGAAGAGTCGTGCGCATCTCCGGACAGGGATTCCTTCACGCTTACAAATATATCAATCGATGGCTTGATGCTGTACCCCGGGAATACAAAAACGAAATTGAAACTACATTCCCAGGTATCCCTGCTAGTGGCGGTTCTGATTACGCAAGTTTTGTATCCAGAGGTGCTCCGGCTTTTTCTTTAAGCTCTTTGAGCTGGGATTATGGCACATATACCTGGCACACCAATCGCGATACTTATGATAAAATAGTATTCGATGATGTTCGGAATAACGCCATTCTCACTGCGATAATGGCCTATATGGCAAGCGAAGATCCGGAGAAAGTATCCCGCGAAAAATCTGAGCTACCTGTAAATCCCAGAACTGGTGAGCAACGAACCTGGCCCGAACCCAGATCCATTAATCGTGATGGTGGTAACTAAAAAAGATTCTAAAGCCCTCTAATTGAGGGCTTTTTTAATATACTTCTCAGCTTCAAATTATTGAAAGCGGAGCCCTAACTCAGGTTTCAAATGAGTATATAAAGTCAGATGTACTACTCTATTTTTCACTTCAGTAAAACAATCCGAATCCGTTTAATCCATCTAGCAACATAAAATATGAGGTTGCTGAAATCTCATACATCTTACCCAAGTTTTATGATCTAAGTGGGTGTTTGATTGATACTATTTAAACGAACAAAAATCGTTAGGCACTCATTCTCTGATTTGGAATGCTCAAAACCAGGCAAGTGGAATATATTTCCTCAACATGAAATCCCCATTCGGCTCATTAATAAAAAAATGGTATTACTAGAATAGTGCAACGAAAATACTTTTCATACGTGTACTTTTGGGTCTGATTAATAAAAACACTTATGAAATATCTACTGCTTCCTCTTTTCTTTGTATTAATTTTCATATCCATCCCATTTGCTCAGAATAGTAAAATTATCTCCGGTAGTGATTGGTGTCTGGAAAGAAACAGGACAAACTATAATGGCTCAAAAGAAAAACATTGTGAGGTCAGAGAAATCCGGCTGGATTCAAGACGCTCCCTCTCTGTTGATGGAAAGAAAAATGGCGGAATTAGCATAAAAAGCTGGGACCGAGATGAAATTTTAATCACAGCTAAAGTTTCTGTCTATTCCCGAAACGAAGATGAAGCAAAGGAAATAGTTAATAACGTATCAATAAAAACAAATTCAACAATAGAAGCTGATGTACCAAAACTTGGAAGAAAAGAAGCGGTTTCTGTAGACTATCGAATTTATGTCCCAAAACAAATTGATCTCGATCTGGTTGCTTTTAATGGAGGGATTTCCATCAAAAATGTGGGAGGAGATATTGGTTTTGAAACGTTGAACGGAGGGTTAAGACTATCAAACTTAAGTGGAAAGGTAACCGGAGAAACAACTAACGGGGGCATTAAAATTGAGCTCTCTGGAAGTGAGTGGATTGGAGAAAAATTTGACGTTGAAACCACAAATGGGGGAATAGTTTTTTATATACCTGAGGATTACAACGCCCAACTTGAAACTGGAACCGTAAACGGATCGATGGATTTTGATTTCCCTGTTACAATTAGTGGACGGTTTGGCAGAGAGCTTTCAGTTTCGCTAGGTAATGGCGGAAGTCTGGTTCGAGCTATGACTACTAATGGCGGAATAAAAATCAAAAGAGCATCCAAAAAGCTTTCTCTGAATTAAAAAGAATCTTCAAATACAAGGTTCCCTTCTATATCTTTCATCCGAATGTAATCCACTTCGCTTAGGCCAGATGTGCGAAAATCCAGACCAACGATCTTACCGAAGTCTTGCTGAAAAGTAGTCTCGTATATTTCGCTTCCATTCAGAAATACTTTCCCGGTTTTATCTTCAACAACCAACTGTAGATCCTGCCAGTTAAAAATATCAGTTCCAAAAGCTGATAAATCATTATCTCTGCCTTCTTGATATACTTCCCCGATTTTAATCGCGAGATTACTCTCACAGCCTTTTAACGTTAATGGCACAAAATAAATATGGGCTTCGGTGTGGATTGTTAACCGAATATCAGGACATGGATCAAATAAAAATTCGCTGTAACGAAAACGGGTTTCAACCTTAAAATTATGTCCGTTTACCCCGGCATACTGCCTGATATTAATAAACCTGAGTTCACTAAATTGCTCGGTATCTAAATTGCTATCCAGAATATCATTTTTATCTGCCGTTAAGATTCCGTCTTGATTTTTGTCCTCTTTAATGTAAACCGGTGGGTCATCATAATTATAAAAAGCAGCTGTCATCCATCCATCAGTTTGAATATGTACCGGTATTGTTTTCAGAAAAAACTCATTAGCCACCAATTTTGCTTTATGGTAACCGGGAACATAGTATATGCTTGAAAAGAAATTGTTTTGTGGATCAATCCGGTCCCGATGATTTGGATTCCAATCTTGTTGAATGAAAAAGCTATCTGCTTCGATTTCACTTACATCAAAATTGAAGATAACTGTATTAGGCACCCCTTTTAACACTGTCTTACTTCCTGTAAACAAAATGTTATCCGGATCCGGAAATTCAGAATTGCTTGCATTTATATACAGAACTGAAATTGTACTTAGAATTATAATCACCAAAAAAACTGCAGCGAATTTTCTATTTACAAAACCGGTAGCTTTTCTATCAATCCGATTTGAAGCATTTGAAGGTGTATTCTTAAGTCTGAATTCAAGCCAGTCTTTATAACCAAGAATAGAAACCAATGCATTTAATGTGCCTGGATGTGGATTTTGTTCTTCACCCTGTCTCCAGATTCTCTTCAAGGTTGATATGCTTAATTTAGTCCCTGAAGTCTCTTCGATCAGGTCAATCAAATATTCAAAATCACGCTGTTTAACACGCCCATTACCATTCCCAAAGTGATATTTCTTTTCTATCTCTTTTTTGCAGAGTTCTAGTAGTTCTGATTCTTTCTCATCCATGATGAAATGTACTCTGATGAGAGTAAAAAGTTAAGTCTCATACATTAAAAACGGTAAATGAACTAAAATTGACCGCTTCTTGATTTTGGTGATTAATACGATTTTGGCACTATTGGGAATTATAACCAAAATAAATCATCGACTATGAAAAAACTTTTTTTATTGAGTTTCACTCTGATCTTTATTTCGAACATTAAACTATTTGGACAGGATTTTAACTCTGTTCCTTTTAATTCCGAACATTGGGAACTGGGAGATTCGCCGATTGTAGAAAATTATATAGGAAAGCGAAGTGTGAAACTGGAAGGCGCTTCAATCTCAACCAAAAATATCCAACTAAAAAATGGTATAATTGAATTCAATATAAATTTTCCTTATTCGGATTTCTTCTTTACTGGTATCTTATTCCGGGCGCTGGATGCTGATAATGGTGAAAATTTTTATATACGACCTCATCAATCAGGGAATCCTGATGCCACTCAATATACTCCTGTTTTTAACTCCTATTCCGGCTGGCAACTATATCATGGTGAAGGATACAGCGCAACGGTTGAACTGACACCCGATATCTGGCACAGAATTAGAATAGAAATATTAGATAATCAGGCAGATATTTATTTCAACGACGTGGAAACTCCAATTATAAAAGTGACTGATCTTAAAAGAGATCCGGTTGCAGGAGGAATAAGATTGAGTGCTAATCAGGTTGCCTATTTCTCAGATCTTAAATACTCAAAGTCTGATCCTCAGCTTGCCGAACGAGAATCAACTCCCGGAGAAACCCCAAAAGGGCTTATAAAAGAATGGTATGTCACAGATATCGTTCCAAATGCAGACTTTCAGGATAAACTATCTGTAAATACAAGAAGATTAAGATGGACTAAACAACAAGCTGAAGAATCAGGCACTATCAATCTTGCAAAATTTGTACAAAGCGGGGAAGGAAAAACTACCGTACTCACAAAACTGAACGTTGAATCTGAATCAGATACCTTCAAGCGACTTGACTTCGGTTATAGTGATTTCGTTTGGGTGTATGTAAATGGCAAACCTGTTTATTCGGGAAGAAATGATTTCAGATCACGGGATTACCGGTATCTGGGAACTATAGGCTGGTTCGATAGTGTGTACTTACCCCTTAAAGAAGGATCAAACGAAGTAGTATTTGTTGTAGGAGAAAATTTTGGAGGATGGGGTTTAAAAGCCAAAATAGAAAATATGGAAGGTATTACACTCAGGTAAAAGAAAAACTCACTGTATCCCCCGGCTTAACTTGTCCCAATCGCCAAAGATCTTCATCCAGCACTTTGGCGATTCTGGGATACCCTCCAATAGTTTGTCCGTCTTGCATTAAGATGATTGGATTTCCATTTGGCGGTAACTGAATTATTCCCGGAAGAACGGGTCCGGAAATCATTTCGCATTCGGGTACTTTTAGCGAATGCCCTTCCAATCTGATTCCCATCCGGTTACTGGTATTGCTTACTTCGAACTGAGTGCCTGAAAATCTGTTCTGTAACTCTTTAGATAACCAATTCCAATCTACCCCCTTCATTACCCTAACTTTCGCTTTAGAAGAGAAATACGTGATTTGATCATCCGGAGCTTTTTGGATTAGGTCGTCGAGTTTCGTTTTATCCCATTCGATTAGGTCACCTGGCTTTAATGTACGTCCGTAGAAGCCGCCAAATTTCCCAACAGTATAAGTGGAATAGGAATCCATCGCTTTTTTAGTAACTAACAATCCTTTAATTGCTATATAGCTTCGGCATCCCCTGACTGAAAAGCCCAGTTCGAGTTCTTCGCCTTCATTTACTTTTAATGATTGATTCTGATCAATCTCTTTTCCGTCGATCTTTGGATTCATTAACGCGCCTGTGATCGCAATAATGGCTTCATCCATAAATCTATACTTTCCACCTCTCATCGTGCATTCCAGAATGGGATAATTTTCGGGATTTCCCACTAACCAATTAGCCAGCCTAAAAGATTTGCTATCCATTGCACCCGATACCGGCACACCAAATTTTCTATATCCGGGCCTTCCTGAATCCTGAATCGTTGTAAACAATCCTCCATCATTTACTGTTAACCTACCCACGATGAAACTCCTTTTCCGAAATAGGAATAAACAATACGGAATCACCAGCTTTTAATGTAATTGGTGGGTTCTTTGAGCTATCGAAAAAAGATTTCGGACTCCTTCCAATAATGTTCCAGCCGCCCGGGCTCTCCAATGAATAAACGCCGGTTTGACTCCCTCCTATTCCAATCGATCCACCCGGAATTTCCGTTCTTGGAGTCAGTTTTCGTGGCACCGAGAGTTTATCATCCAGGCCGTCCAGAAATATAAATCCGGGAATAAACCCGATCATGGCAATCGAATATGTTTTTGAACTGTGGAGTTCTATGATTTCTTCTTTTTTTAATCCGGTATGCCCGATTACATCTTGCCAATCCATGCCGAGTTCATAACAAACCGGGATTTCAATCATATTTTGTACAACTTTCACCGATGACTCCCCTTCTGGTAGATTCTCAATTGCTTCAATCAATGAATAATGATCCCATTTATTTCCGTCAAAAATAACTGCAAGTGAGGAGTATGCGGGTAGTACATCAGTAATGCCTTCTAAACCGCTATTTTCAATTTCTGAGGCCAGTTTATGAATGGATTCCAACTCTCTTTTTTCAGGCTCTAATAATAGCGCACACTCTCCAAGCACTTTAGAAATCCAGTTTTGACCATTACGATGCAATGATGGTAAATCCATTTTTTCGTAAAAAAGTATTTATAGTTTGTGCCAAAGTAATGGCTCCGGGTGTATCGCTGTGTAAGCAAATAGTCTCTGCTTTGATTGGTTTTATTATTCTCGAGTGCGTCAACACTTTTCCTTCAGTAATCATGTACCGCAATTGCTCTATTACATCTGCTTCATCATGTAAAACAGCATCATGATAAGAGCGTGAACGAAGGCTTAGATCATCTTCATACACCCGATCTGCGAATACTTCGTGTATAACCTCTAAACCCTCTTCTTTTGCCACTACAGACGAAACAGAACCTTCCGGCAAATACACTTTAATTCCCGGGGACACTCGTTTAATTGCAGATATGACAGTTTCCGCAGTGGCCTTATCTGTTACAGCCTGATTGTACAGGGCCCCATGAGGCTTAACGTGATGAAGCTTAGTTCCGGCTTCATCCAGACATTTTTTGAAAGTATTAATTTGCTCGATAATGCTGTTTTTTAGCTGATCGGGCTCTATATCCATCACTTTTCGTCCAAAGTTATCGGGATCAGGATATCCTGGATGGGCACCCGCCTCAACGCCATATTTTTGTGCTAACCTGATGGTTACTCTAATTGATTCTTCATTCCCAATATGTCCGCCACAAGCGATATTACATGAAGAAATAAACGGCATGATAGCTTCATCCAGCATTGCTCCATCTTTTATTTTCCACTCACCCAGATCACAATTAAGATCAATACTCTTTTGTATCATAGGAATTTGAATACAGAGTTTAAGCTTCGAAAACTGATAAGGATGGCTACCAGAATCACAACCAATCCAAATGCATTTTGTGTGGCCGAATTGATATAATCTCCTAATAATGATTTTTTATTCACCAGATATAGCAGGAATATGGCTACCAGAGGCAATAGTATCCCATTAGCAACCTGGGCAAACTGAATCACCTGAACCGGGTTTATTCCAAACATAGAAAAGAGCACTCCAATAAACAGAATACCCACCCAAACAGCTTTAAAGCGCTTCGACCGAAGATCTTCTTCCCATCCCAAAACTCCTTTAGCCGCATATGCAGCTGCCAGTGGGGCCGTGATGGCAGAAGAAATGCCAGCTGCGAAAAGTCCCAATCCCAAAAAATAGCCGGCCCAACTTCCCAGCAAGGGCTCTAACTGAATAGCCATATCTGCTGCGCTGTTTATTGTTCTGTCTCCAAAAAGTGTTGTGGCGCTGGTTATTACAATGCTCATCGAAATAATTCCACCTAAAATAACCGCTGTAGCATTCTCTTTTCTCAGATCACTAAGCTGATCGACATTTTTATATTTTTTCTGAACGATAGAAGCGTGTAAAAATAAATTGTAAGGCACTACAGTAGTTCCAATTAAAGCTATCACTGTTAACATTTGTTCTGAGGAGGCAGAAGGAACTAAAAGGCCGCGTACAATTTCCGCTAAATCGGGTCCTGTAACAAAAGCCGTTGTCAGAAAAACCAAACTCATGATTAGTACCAGACCAATCAAAAAGCGTTCTATAATTTTTGAGCTGCCAGTAAATAATAAAATGAATGCAATTGCTCCAATTATAAGGGGCGATACGGAAATATGTATCCCATTGATATGGGTTCCTAAATCAAAGAAAAGTTCTTCGAAACCAAGTACGGCTCCGGAAATATTTCCACCTTCGTAAGCGGCATTCCCAAAAACAATCGCCCCGAGCACTAAAACAATTCCTAAAAACCTGGCGACTGGCTGAGTAAGTTCTTTCCGGATTGCTTCTCCAAACCCTTTTTGGGTTACCAGTCCAAGTCTTGCCGTCATTTCCTGAAGTACAATGGTCGCAATCACTGAAAAGAGAATAGCCCAAAGTAGCATGTAACCGGATCTCACTCCTGCCAAAGTACAAACTGTTACTGTTCCCGGTCCAATAAAAGCTGCAGTAACAAGGGTACTTGGACCAAAGTATTTAGAAAGTATGTTTTTCAAATCAGGAAACTTTTTTCAAGTAGGTTTTGAGTACCGAATATATTTTCAAGCTGGAATAGGGCTTTGTTATAAATTCCTTCATACCCAATTCTTTTGCTTTCGCCATCGCTTCCTGAGTTACATTTCCTGTTACTGTAATTATTGGAGTAGTAATTCCGAGCGATTTAATTTCTTTTGTAGCTTCAAAACCATCCATTTTCGGCATTTGGATATCCATAAAAATGATATCGTATTTGTTAGCTGCAGCTTTACTAACCGCTACCTCGCCATTTTCGGCCCGGTCTACTTTTACTTTGTATCGCTCCAATACTTTTTCAAGCACCAACTGATTTAGCTCTTTGTCGTCCACGATAAGAGCCGAATAAGAGGAAAAATCAATGACAGATGGAGTTTCAGACTCTTCTTTTTTTTCTTCTTCCTGAGCCTGTGCAATAGGAAGGTTTACCTCTATTTCAAATGTTGCTCCCTTTCCTTCCTCGCTTTCAAGAGAAATCCTTCCTCCCATTAATTGGAGTATTTGCTGAGTAATGGATAATCCAAGACCTGATCCTTCAAACGACCGGTTTAATCCTGAATCGATTTGGGTAAATCGCTCGAAAATAAATTGCTGCTTATCTTTAGCAATTCCGATGCCTGTATCTGTAAGTTTGATGTTTACCCGTAGATGGTTATTCACCTTCTTGCTTGTACAAACAATTTCAAGCCCACCTTGCTCTGTAAATTTATACGCGTTCCTTATAAGATTGCCTATCACCTGTTTTAATTTCCCAGGGTCTCCTGTAACATTCACATTATCAAGATTCGAAAAATCGGCATTAAGATATAACCCCTTTTCTTTAAAAATCAGCTCTTGCTGTCTTGCATTAGTTTCCAACTCTTCTTTCAGGTTGAAATCTACCAGTGCCAGTTCCAAACTCCCTGATTCGATCTTATTTATGTCAAGAATATCTCCAACGAGGGTAATGATGTTATTCGAAGATATTTCGAGCATATCCACGTATTTTTTTACTTCCTTCTGATCATCCTCATGTTTAAGAATCTCAATCAATCCCATAATTGCACTGAGTGGAGTCCGGATTTCGTGACTCATATTCGCCAAAAATTCACTTTTAGCTTTTGAAGAATCTTCCGCCTTCTTTTTCTCATCATTTAGAATCTCATTCAGTTTGCCAAGTTTCTTGTTTGCACTTCTTGATTCCTGAATAAAGTAGGTAGCTATGGCTAATAGCAAGCTAAGTAGCAATCCCAACCAGAGTGCAATCCCCATTCTTTTAAACACACTTTGTTCAACTATGGAAACATTGGGTTGAAGCTTAAAAGTCCAGAACTCATCATCATTGAACAAGCTAATCCGGGTTTGGAATACATAGTCTTCAAAATTTGATAGGTGAGTTGTGTCCCCTTCAGTATAAAACTCTGTCCCGAACTCGTCGATAATTCTTACATGATATTCTTCGTGTTCTGCAAGTATTTCATCAAAAATAGAGGTGAAATCCATACCTGCAGTAATGGTCCCTTGAAATGCACCATCGTAATACACAGGAGCGTCTACTAAAAAAGCATTTGATCCCTGTACCAGTTGCACCCATTCTGTAAAATTAATTGTTGAATCTCTTGCAGCTCTAAGCCAGTCTGCAACTCTGTATTCAATTCCACCTATATCCAACCCTATCGCGTTTTCATTTCCTTCGTATGGATTTATTCTTTGAATAACCATATTTGAGTCAATCCACTCTACAAATTGAAAAGCACCCAACTGCCTTCTCATTAGTTGAGCATCATATTCCCAATGTTCAAAATAGGCTCCATTGGTTTGTTCCAGTCTGCCTTTTACATTCTCCAAAGCTCTCACACTCTTAAATACTTCTTCTGAGAATTTCTCGCTAATAAACTCTCCGGCCTGATTTACATTTATTTCCCGGGTTTCGATAAGTTTTTCATAATTCATCTGATACACGATTAGCACAAATATACTCGAAACAACCGCTACTGCCAGCGCGATGCTCAGATGCTTGAATGAATTTGTTTTTGCAACCATATTTTTAAAGTTTTTATCCTAAATGGATAATCGCTTTTATTTATCCCGGTATAAAATTATTATCTACTTTTATATTTATTTAAGGAAGTAAAAGTATACACCGAAATCAATGTCTCAGAATAAAACCGTACCAACCGGACTAAGCGTTTCGGAATACCTTAATGCTATTGAAAATCCCAAAAGGAGAGAAGATTGTTGGGCAATTCATGACTTAATGAAGCAAATAACAGGCAAAAAAGCACTTATGTGGGGCTCTTCAATTGTTGGCTTTGGAACTTATAAATATAAGTATGAGAGCGGGCGTGAAGGTATTATGATAACCACGGGATTCTCGAACCGAAAACAGGCTATTACACTTTACATTATGGATGGTTTTAAAAAGCATAAAGAACTGCTTGAAAAAATAGGCCCGCATAAAACAGGTAAATCTTGTTTTTACATAAAGAGATTATCAGACATAGATATTGATGTACTTTCCTTAGTAATTTCTGAGTCATTGAAAGCCGTTGAAAAAAAACATACTATTATTGATTAATGACAGGAACCATTAGAAGTAACATTACGCCTGGTAAGGAAGTGGCCATTGTTTTAAAAAAAGATCAGAAATCGGGAACCTTAACGTATGGTACAGTTAAAGATATTTTGACTAATTCCCCCTCTCACCCTCATGGTATTAAAGTTCGTTTAACAGACGGACAAATTGGAAGAGTAAAAGAAATAAGATAATATTCGCGAATGGAAAACAGAATTGAGTTAAAAACAACTATTTCAACTTCAGTTGAAAACGTATGGGATGCATTAACTAATCCCGATAAAATCGAAGAATATATGTTTGGTGCCCGTTGCGAAAGTGACTGGAAACCAGGGAGTAAGAGCAACTTTTTTGTTAAGCAGGGTGACAAGGAAGTTACCGTAGTTAAAGGTGAAGTAATACGCTCAGAACCCCATAAATACCTCGAACACACTCTTTTTCCTGCCAATTCAAATATTGAAGACACCCTGGAGAACTACATTGTGGTGATTTACGAGCTAGACCCTGTATCAGATACTGAAACAGATCTTACAATCACTCAAAAGGGATACAAATACGTAGAAAATGGGCTCGAAAGATATATTGAAACCCAAAAAGGTTGGAAAGTAGCACTCCCTAAGCTCAAAGAAATCGCTGAAGGGTAACTTCACGTATGTTCGATTTCCACTCCGATAAATCCACCTATTTTAAGTATCAATATCGTACCGCTAAAGAATTCATTATTCCGTTTCTGGAACAAACCTTTGAGTTAACACCTGATTTTAAAGTACTGGAAATCGGGTGTGCTGAAGCAGGTGTATTAAAAGCTTTCCTTGAACGTGGACACGAATGTGTTGGAATTGAATTGATGGAAGGAAGAGTTAAACTGGCTGAGCAATTTCTTAAAGAAGATGTGCAAAGTGGAAAAGTCAGATTCATCGCAAAAGATATTTTTGACATCGATATCAAAAAAGATATTGGCCATAAATTCGATCTGGTAATTCTGAAAGACGTTATTGAGCATATCCATAATCAAGAGTTATTTATTGGTAAGCTGAAGGATTTTCTGACCCCGAACGGCAAAGTTTTCTTTGGTTTCCCACCCTGGCAGATGCCTTTCGGGGGCCACCAACAAGTTTGTACTAATAAATTTCTGGCAAACCTTCCCTACTTTCATCTTCTTCCAATGAGTATGTACAAAGGTGTTTTAAAGCTTTTTGGGGAATCAGAACGAAAAATCGAAAATGTTGCTGAGATCAAAGAAACAGGCATTTCAGTCGAACGGTTCGAGCGTATTTTTAAACAGGAAGATTACAGCCAGCTTCGAAGGCAACTATTCCTGATCAATCCAATTTACAAGTATAAATTCAACCTGAAGCCCAGACCTCAATTCAGACTTTTTTCCTCTATTCCGATTTTCAGAAACTTTGTGAGCACCTGTGCTTATTACGTGATTGAGGCTTGAAATGAATTCTCAACCTAATAACCCTCTCCATGGCATCAAACTCAAGCAAATCGTGGAAGATCTAGTTGAGTATTACGGTTGGGAGCAGCTGAGTGTACATGTTGATATCAACTGCTTTAAAAATGATCCTTCCGTTAAATCGAGTCTGCATTTTTTGCGCAGACATCAATGGGCGAGAGATCAGGTTGAAGCACTTTGGGTTGAAGTTTTTGGATAATGGAATGTTCAATGTTCAATGTTCAATGTTCAATGTTCAATGTTCAATGTTCAATGTTCAATGTTCAATGTTCAATGTTCAATGTTCAATTAAAGATACTTCTTCATTGGTTATTACTTCCATCCAACCTCAACAAAAACAGGTAAATGATCAGAGCCAATGTCTGGCCCAACGCTTCGGTGACTTACTTCAATTCCATCTGTAATAAAAGCATGATCTAACGTTACCGAGATTAAAGGAAACTGAGCATGCCATGTTGGAAGAAGCCCGAAACCTTTTCTGGAATCTCTAAGTTTTCCGTTCCTCATAAGAAGATTAAAGTTTGGAGAAAAACGGGTTGAGTTAAGATCCCCAATCAGAACAATTTCCTGATTCATGTTTGCAATAATTCTATTCAAAGTTTCGAATTGATCATTTCTTGCTAAGAAATAAGAATCCCCAACAGGCGGCAGCGGATGCGTATTTATAATTTTTATTTCCCTCCCAATATGCTGAACTGTAAGAATTAGCGAAGGAATATTTACAGTGCTAAAATCTACTTCCTGAACATAGGCTCCATTGATTTTGCTGTATACTCCAATCCCAAAATTATCTTCTCTTGGAAACATTTCCTTAAGTATAAATTCATCCCCAATTGCTTCAAGCTCATTCTTCCATTTTGAATTCAGCTCCTGAAAAAAGACAACATCGAAATCGTTTGAGCTAATGAACTTTAACACATCCTGATAATTCACGTTTGAAGAAAGCAGATTTATCGAAACAATCTTCAATCCTTCTGAAGGTTGGGCTTTTTCCAATGGTATAAATAAATCAGCAAAAGTCAGGAACAGAACAAGACTCAGTGCAAAAGAAATGCCCATCTCTCTCCATTTCTTAAGCATTAAAGCAATTATCCCGATAATTAAGAACGCAACGAAGTAATAAACTCTGAAGTGAGAAAACACATCCAAAACCCAATTCAGTCTTCCAAAGAATCCCAGAACCAAAGACGTGGAAACAAGAGCAATTAACACCCAAAGCCAATACTTCTTCATTGATTATTCTCCCGAAGGGATACCTTTGGTGCTTGTTGAATATTGACTATTCATATCTTCCTCAGCATCTCATCATACTTCCCAATCACCTCTCCCCAATCGTATTTTTTAACAAGTGATTGGTAATCTACTTGACGTAGATTCATAAAATGCTCAATAGCGGTTTCGAGCCGTATTCCCAGCTCTCCTTCCTCGTACAAATATTCGCGCCGGATTTTCTCAGGAAAATGCCCCGGATATGCCAATCGATTAGGCAAAATAGGATGACAATTGCAATACATCGCCTCAACCACACTCCCACCAAAAAAGTCCTGATTAGAAGTAACAGGCAGAATATCTGATCTCCATAGCCAACGCGCATACGTTTCGAAATCTTCGGTATAACCCCAGTGCAGAATCTCATCTGTGAGCTTTTCTCTGGCTTCATCAAAAATCGATGGGTTTACATCATTCTGCTCTCCTAAAACAACAAGCTTGAAATTTATTCCAAGCTCCTTCAAACGAAAAAGCTGCTTAAAAAAGATTTTTGGACGCTTGTCATATTCCCAACGATGATTCCACAGTATAACTGGATCTGAATTCTTCTCCTTTTCTGATTCCTGAAACTCGTCAAACCGATTTAAATCCATTCCTAAATGAAGTATCTCGCTTTTCTTTTTGATGAACTCAATATTCTCATGCCCTCGTTTATCCGGAAATTGTTTCAGAAAGTTAGGAAGAGCTCCTAAAAATGAGCTTTTATGATATTCCGAATTAAAAAATACTTTATCTGCTACCAGAGCCGAAGTATAATTGATAAACCCATAGTGATTATCCCGCTTCTTCTTCACATCACGGTCCTGTGGCGACCATGGGTAGGTAATTTGATTTTCATGGAAATAGATGGCCGTTGGAATACCTGCAGATTTAGCTCTTGTCAGGGCCAGAAAAGTAGTCAAATCCAGCATGGAGGTAGACAGGATTAAATCCGGTTCCTCATTCAATTCATTAAACTGCTTTGCCAAAGATACCGCTCCGCCATGCATTCTCCATTTCCAGTGTCGCCCCGGTAGACTTAAAATTTCAATTTGATGAGAGGAATGTTGCTGCAACCCTTCCGCCCATTGTTGGTGCGAGCCTGAGAAAAAGGGTTCCAAAAGTGTAATCCTTAAACTCAATCGACTTCCCAATAGTAAAAATTATGGTCGGTATCTAATGTCCAGCCTGTAGCAGGATAAAGTTGGTTTCCTACGTGATTATCTTTTGCGGTTTCCAGCGTCATTCCTACTGCGCCGGTTTTAATGCACAGTTCTTTAGCTGCTTCGATTAACGCTTTCGAATAGCCCTGACCTCTGTATCGTTTGTCTACGTACAAATCGTTTAACAGCCAGAGTCTCTCCATTCGCGTAGAGGAGAATATAGGATATAACTGTGTGAAGCCGGTCGCTATACCTGCTGCATCTCTTGAGATAAAAATAACCGATTCGTCCTGTTCTATCCGGGCTTTCAAAAAGTCTTTACTCGCTTTTTTATCAGATTTTTGTTCATAGAAAACCCGGTATGCATCAAAGAGTTCATTGAGTTCGGTCAGGTCTTGAAGTGTTGCTTTTGTGATTTTCATATTACTCGTTTAGTAGTTCTATAGCTCTTTCTAAAATCGTATCAATTCCATTTATGGAATCACTTTCGGCAATCCAAACAGGGATATCAGGTGAAATGCCTCTGTATTGGAAGTCATACCCTTCCGGCAACTGTTTTTGGGTGTTCGATACCCGCATCGACCATCCATTCGGAAGTTCTCTGAATAACGGGTTCCCACTTCCCCCTCCGGTTGTATCTCCCATAATAGTAACATGAGGAATAGTCCGCATCCCCGAAATGAACCATTCGGTAGAACTGAAACTCTTTCGATTAGAAAGAACTACAACGGGGTTTAAAAACCGATCCCCTGAGTATACTTCTGTATTTACATCAATCCAGTTCCCAAAGTCATTCCTGTCAGGTCCGATTCTTCTCCGGGCTCGGAATGCTAGTCGTGATTCATCATTAAACCGGGAAGTTATCAAATCCGCGTTGTTTGAATTTCCTCCTCCGTTAGACCGGACATCAATCACAATCCCATCCATTCCGGAGAGTTGTTCCAGAATAAAGTCAATTTGCTCATAGTTTGAAGTCGCTATATTTCCTGAAAAGGTGCTGATCTTGATATAACCGATATTACCTCCCGAAATTCTTCCAAACTCCAATGCTTCGTTTACCAGGGTGTAGGAGTGGAAATATCTGCTGATATTCAGAAGTTGATTCAGAGGATATTGGTCGTACCAGCCAGTATAGCTAACCGGACTTCTACCCACGAAAACATCCGTATGGCCGTCTTGCAATACTTGTATCATTTCATCTAATGCGTCAATGAGTTGTTGCTCACTTGGGTTATTCTCCAGGATCCTCCGGTTTGCAGAATATGCAGAATCAAAATCTACTGAAAGGTATTCAAAGAAAGAAAAATAACGGTCTACTTGATTATAAAATCCATCGTACGTAACCAACGGATCAGAAACATCCAGAGGATCTTCAAAGAAAATGCCTTCACAAGAAAGTGTAGTTCCCAATACAATTATAATGAAGATTTTATGCATCATAACCGAACAAATACTCCCACTAAAAAGCTTTGTTTCAGCATTTTGAATCGTTCTGGTTCTTTGAAAGTATAATACTTCAGCTGGTATTCGGGCTTTAATAAAAAACGGTCTGAGATTTTTAAATAGCCAGCCAGGCTCTGATGAACACGGGCATATTCGTCCCATGAAAAAACTCTGAGATCAATATTATTTCTCTGAACTTCCGGCCTTGAACCGATACTAAAAACATTCACACCTACTTTATAATGAATTGAATTTCCCCCCTGTTGATACCGAAATAACCCATTCACAGAAAAAGCGATTGCTCCCATTTCATGAGATTCGGTTTCGTTACCAAAAGCAGGTGATCTGAATATTCGGTTTATGTAAGTGAAGTGACCATTGTGAGCTATCCCAAGAAATCCATCAAAAGCTGAAGAAAATTCGATTAGTTTATGAAAGTATTCTATCTCCAGCTCATAATTTTCAATTTCCAGATAGTTTGTAGCCAGATACCCTTCATCCCGAGCCAAATCCAGTCTGGTTACTTTTTTGCCAAACCGAGCAAAGAACAAGTTTGTCTCTCCCAGATAAAACAAAGCCGGATTCAAAATACTCGCTGTAATATTCTCATAGTGATGCGGCGCTATATACTCGTCTGAAATATCATAACTAATCGCTCCGAAATCACCGCCGATGTAGAATTGCGCTTTCAAATGTGATGAAATAAGTAAAAACCCAATAAGTAGTATGACTCTCTTCATTCATTAAGCATTATTTTACTGAATCGTGATACTCAACTTAATCCAGCCCCGCCCATAATATTTACCTCAAAAGATTCAGGTTTTCCATCAATAATGGGCATCGCTTTCCCTATCAATTCTCTTACTCCCGGAATATTTAATGAATTATCATGATCTTCTTTAGAGTCCCAGACCTCCGATACACAAATGACATCTGCATTTTGGGCTTGCTGGCCAACTACATATATGTGACAACCCTTAGCACCTTTCATCAACTCAGCTGCTTCTGCAAGGATGGCAACCAGTTCGTCTCCCTTTCCTGCTTTTGCGGTAAAATTACCTTGTAATCCGTATTTCATAAGTATGATTATTATATGTTTAAAACTGCATTCGCCACTTTCTCTCCATCTATGGCCGCCGAGATAATACCTCCGGCGTAACCGGCACCTTCGCCACAAGGAAATAAGCCTTTTATTCGGATATGTTCCAATGTTTTTCGATCTCTGGGAATTCGAACCGGTGATGAAGTTCTGGTTTCCGGGGCATGAACTACCGCCTCGTTCGTCAGATATCCTTTCATCGATGTATCAAAAGCTTTGAAGCCGTTTTTGAGCGATTGATGGATGAAATCAGGCAGAACCTCTTTAAGATCTGCTGAGGTAATTCCCGGAGCATAAGAAGTATCCGGCAAATCCATGGAAATCTTGTCTTCAACAAAATCCACCAATCGTTGAGCCGGAGCAGTTTGGGATTTCCCTCCCGTTTCCCACGCCTTTTGTTCTATCGCTTTTTGAAACTCCATCGCTGCCAGAGGTCCATGGTTTGCAAAAGGCTTAAAATCCTCTTCCCTCAACTCCACTACAATTCCGGAATTTGCTGTGGATCGGGCTCTTCGCGAAGACGACCATCCGTTCGTTACTATCTCGCACGGACTGGTGGCACAGGGAGCAATCACTCCACCCGGACACATACAAAAGGAATATACTCCACGCCCATCAACTTGCTTTACAATATTGTATGGTGATGGAGGTAAAAACTCTCCCCGATCTTCGCAACTATATTGAATCTGATCGATCAGCTGTTGGGAATGCTCCACACGGACACCAATTGCCAGGGGCTTTAATTCAATTTCAATGCCTTTTTGGTGAAGCAACTCAAAGATATCACGAGCAGAATGTCCCGTTGCGAGAATTACATTATCGGCTTTAAACGTTTCTCCATTTTTAGATCTCACCCCTTTTATAGCATCTCCCGAAATCAAAAAATCAGTCACTCTTGTGTTAAAATGAATTTCCCCACCATTTGCTTTGATACATTCCCGAATCTTAGCGATGATTCCCGGTAGTTTATTCGTTCCGATATGGGGATGAGCCTCAACCAGAATATTACGCACTGCTCCAAATCCAACTAATAATTCCAGAATCCGGTTGACATCCCCTCGTTTTTTTGACCGGGTATAAAGCTTTCCATCGGAATAGGTTCCGGCTCCACCTTCTCCGTAACAGTAGTTGGAATCTTCGTTTACGATGTGATCTACATTGATTCCCTTCAGATCTTTGATCCTCGCCCGTACATCCTTCCCTCTTTCTAAAATAACCGGCCTTTTTCCTAATTCAATCAATCGGAGCGCAGCAAACAATCCGGCCGGACCTGCCCCAACAATAATCACTTCCTCCGCACTGGAAACATCCGGATAGTCAGGTAAAGTGATAGGTTCTTCAACAAAGTCTTCGTTTACAAATACCTTTACTTTCAGGTTGATGATCACCTGCTTCTGCCGGGCATCAATAGATCGCTTAATAATTTCGATGTGCCGGATATCGGTTTCCGGGATCCCCTCCTGACTGGAAATAAAATTCCGAAGCTGTTCAGACCGACCGGCTATCTCCGGTAAAACTCTGAGTTGTAGTTCTTTCTGCATACCCCAAGTTAAGAATTCTCTCAGAGAACCTGGCTACTGAATCCAAAAAGGTATTTCCTCTTCATAAGAAAGTAGTCTGCCCAATGAATCTCTTTCCGCATCAGCTTTATCGATTATGGGTCTGTATACACCCAGTTCATATCTTCCTGTATTAAGTGTATCAGAAAGCATATACGTACTTCGAAAGCCAGCCTGACCTGTTCTGTGATGGTTATAAAAAAGAAAATCAGATTCCAAGGTATCTTCCTTGTTTATTGTAACCGAAAAAAAGTTGTTCGCACAATCAATATTTTGCTTATTGGTGATTTTACGCTTCTCGTATCGATTTAGAGAATCAGCGGGCGCTGCTTCTTCACAGTATTTCCCAAGTTTTCGATCAAGCATTTTGTTGTAAGGAATAAACAAAGAAAAATACTCTCCCTTCTTTAAATAAGGTGAACTAATGGATGCTTTTTCGAAAAACTGACCAGTAAACTCAGACTCATAATTCTTCGGTATAACACTAGATTCACTTGATCTGCTTGAATAAAAATCACGAGCCTGAACCAGATTTACATTCATTAATTCAAAAGTAGAACTCATAAAAATCGCCATAAATACAGCGAAGAAAATCATCCCATATATCTGGTTTTTCTTTTTCGGGATGTTCGAAGCAAAGCTCAATATTAAGAACTGAATGGGTTTATAAATAAAAGGATAGAATATCAAACTCGCATACCAACTAAGATTAAAGTGATACCTAGCAAACTTCTCCTGTTCTCTATATTTCTTCATGTTCAGAACCAAGGATAAGATAGATACACCTATCAAAATTACAGCGGTACTTATCAAAATTATGCTTGAGTAAAGGTCAAATACCTCCTCTGAAACGAGCAGTTTAACCCCGTTCATGAGTAGAAAGAATACTGCATATAAAAAACCAACCCCGAACATATAAAGCACAAATAGAAAAGCGATTGAGAAGATTACACTGGCCAGGCGATCAGTAGCCAACAAAAACGAGTCTTGGTTTCCCAGCCTCTTTTTCATTTCCGATCGATAGAGCTCACTGTATTCAAGCTTATCATATTGAATACCATCACTAAATACAGATCGTAACCCAACTAAACCTACCCAAAACGCCCGGACAATGAAGTGGAAGATGAATGCAAAACTAAGCACTTTTAGTGCAGTAAGCATTACCCCAACAACCAGCATCGGCATCAATTCATCAATAAAGCCTGTATCCAGCTGAAGGTTATATCGGTAGTATTGATAGAATTCCAACACGTACGCAGGAATCTGAATGGTTGCATAAATAGCCAGACCGGAGATTAGTAATTCCGGTTCCCAGCTTTGTTCCGCTACCCTTTGTAACCAACTTCGGTTATGCCCTTTTTCTTCTTTGTTCACGTCTCTCACCTTACCCTGTGATTTATGAATGAAGCACGAAGGTGCAGCAAAGAGTAAAAAAAGGCAACTTAATAAGTAATAATTTTTGAATGATGTTCCTCATCAGATGGTTAACTCAGCATAACAAACCAAACTAATGCAATGAAAAACGTACTCTCATTACTTTTACTTCTCTTTTTTCTAACCATACCTTCACTTGCCCAGCTTTCCAATGCTCCCGATTCTTTCGATACAGAAATGGGCGAATTAACCGTCCACCCTATTAACCACGGAACCGTTGCTTTTACTTTTGATGGCAAAACGATCTTTGTGGATCCTTTTGGCGGAGCAGAAAAATTCGCTGATTTCGATACCCCGAACGTAATCTTCATAACAGATATTCATGGAGATCATCATAACCCCGAAACACTGTCTGGGTTGGATACGGAGAACACGATCTTTGTAGTTCCGCAAGCGGTGGCTGATGCAATGGATGGCAAATATGATGGTCAATTAGTAATTCTGGCCAATGGAGAAACCAAAGAAGTAATGGGCATGAATGTAACCGGAGTAGCCATGTATAATCTGCCGGACGATGAATCATCCCGCCATAAAAAAGGTCGCGGTAATGGCTACGTGATAGATTTCGGTGGAACGCGTGTCTACCTATCCGGTGATACTGAAGATGTCCCTGAGATGCGAGTACTGGAAAATATCGATATCGCTTTTGTGTGTATGAACCTGCCTTATACTATGGATATCTACCAGGCAGCCAGTGCTGTTGTGGAATTCCAACCGGATGTGATGTATCCCTACCATCACCGTGGACAGGATATTCAGAAATTCAAAACCATTATGGGTGTAGCCGGAATTGACACTGAGATAAGACTAAAAGACTGGTACAGTAACTGACGTAAAATCCAATCTTCAAAATTCAAATAACAAGTCGTCCTGAGGATACTTCCGAAGGATCTGCATGGCTCTTTAACTGTGCAGATTCTTCGCTTTCGCTCAGAATGACTCTTTTTTTATAACCCCCTCTCCCCTAGACATTTACCTTCAAATTATACAAATTAACCCAAAACCGGGGCTAAAATCGGGTTAAGGTACATTGCCCCATTCACTTAAATTTTCGGGTTATGAAATTAATACTAAAAATCCTCGGGGGATTGATTGGGGTTGTTATTCTCTTCCTTGGCGGAACACTCATCTATGTATCAACCGCTTTACCCAATGTAGAACCAGCACCAGACTTAACCATAGAGTTAACAGACGAACGTATCGCACGTGGAGAGTTTCTTGCTAAAAATGTGTACGTCTGTATGGATTGTCACTCAGATAAAGATTACTCCAAATTCTCAGTTGAAATAGATCAATCCACGCTTGGCAAAGGTGGGAATTTGTACGGTCTGGAACATGGATTTCCAGGCGATTATTATGCTAAAAATCTGACACCTTATCACTTGGGAGACTGGACAGATGGGGAAATATTCAGAGCTATTACTACTGGAGTAAATAAAAATGATGATGCCCTGTTCCCAATTATGCCCTACACGAATTATCGCAGAGTAGATAAAGAAGATATTTATGACATCATCGCGTACCTGAGGACACTCGAGCCCATTGAACATGATGTCCCTGAATCATCCTCAGCGTTCCCGATGAACTTTATTATCAATACTATTCCACAGGAACCGGAATTTACCGAACGACCTGATGTCAGTGATCGGGTAGCTTATGGTAAGTATTTGACCATTGCAGGAAGTTGTGCCGATTGCCACACACCAATTGATGCACAGGGCGCTCCATTGCCTGGTATGGACTTGGCGGGAGGAATGGAATTTCATGTCCCGGGTGGAAAGGTTTACTCGGCTAATATTACTCCACACGAAACAACCGGTATAGGTTCATGGACTGAAGAAATGTTTATTGCCCGTTTCAAACAATTTCAGGATTCCACAAAAGCTATAAATCAGGATTTGGTTGAGCCCGGAACTTTTCAAACCGAAATGCCCTGGCGTTTCTACAGCAAAATGAGCGAAGAAGACTTAGGCGCTATCTTCGTCTACCTGCAAACTCTTCATCCGGTGGAACATTCGATGACGAGGTTTGTGGCTGAAAGAAAGTGAGTGTAAATCTTCCGGAACTTCAGCGTTCTTTATCCATTGGTTTCTTTTTTACGTTAATTCCAGGGCTATGTATGTTGAACCCTTTCAGGGTTATGGCAACGAACCTGCCAACAGCCTGCCCTGCCTACCGCAGGCAGAGCTGATTAAACTCGGGGGGTAAAGTTGTTCTTCAAGATTAGGAGATATTCTTAAAATAGAAGTATTTTAGTCTGGATTATGGCAGAACAATCTGGATTTAAGCGAAATATCGGTTTATTCATGGCCGTGATGATAGGTATCGGGGCTATGATGGGTCCGGGTATATTTGCATTGCCCAGTATTGTTGCCGAATCAGCAGGCCCACTGGGTATCATTGCCTATCTGGCTATGGGGTTACTTACCCTTTTCACTGCTCTCAGTTATAGCGAACTCGGAGCCGCCCTCCCTATTGCCGGCGGTGGGTATTCCTTTACCAGCCGAACCCTTCCCAGGCCGGTTGCTTTTCTAACGGGATGGTTTTTTTGGATTGGAAATACACTGGCTTGTTCATTGTATGTGGTCATTTTCGCCTTCACGATCAATAATTACTTCTTTCCTGACCTGAGTGTATTGCTGATTGTTTTGATTACAACTCTTTTCTTCACCCTTACTAACCTTCGCGGTCAGGCAGAAGCCCTTATGGTGATTACGGTTATGAACATTGTGGAACTGGTGGTTCTGGTGGGTGTTGGAGTACTTGGAGCTTTTTATGTTGAACCCGCTAATCTGGATCCGATTGCGCCAATGGGATGGGGACCACTTATTCCAACTATGGGGTTGATTTATATCTCGTATGTTGGTTTTGACCTGATTACTGTTGCCGCTGAAGAGATTGTTGATCCGGCCAAAAATATCCCCAGGGCAATATTGATCACGCTTGGAGTCGGGATTGTTATCTATGTTCTTTTATTGTGGGTTATGATGGGAGTAGTTAACTATACTGAACTGGCCAAAACCAACACACCGTTTATTTATATTGCCGATTTCCTATTTGGAAACTGGGGCCGCTGGGCTGGTATCGTTGCTACAATCATGGCAAGTTTATCGGCTTTTAGCGTAACCCTTGGTGCCAGCTCCCGCGTGCTATTTGCCTTGGGGCGTGACGGTCACTTTCCTGCTATCTTCGCACGCTTGCACAGCAAATTTAAAACACCGCATATCGCACTCTTCGTTTGTGCCGGTCTGGTTGCAATACTTGGTGCTTCAGGTGTGGTTCGGGTTTTAGCTTCCGCCAGTAGTTTTGGTTATTTGATCGCTATCGGTATCGTGAACTATACTGTTATTGCGCTTCATAAGCGTATGCCTAACCTCAGACGACCCTATAAAATTTTCCTTTACCCGCTTGTTCCCTTGCTGGGCATTGTCTCTTGTTGGTTTTTTGTACCAATGCTTGATCCAGAAAGCTTAATACTAGGAATGGGACTGACTCTGGTCGGAGGATTGTTATATATTCTGCAACCGAATAACCGCAAGGTTTTGGAAAATTTACCGGAGTATGTACAGCGAATAAAAATTAAAATTCAATCTTATTGGAGGCCACGTATGAACGTATTAATTATTGGCGGCGGAAATCTGGGAGGGAATATTGCAGACCGCCTCATGAAACAGGATGAATTCCGCATGGTTTTTCGGTCGTCCGAGTATCAAATCACTTTTATTGAAAAAGATAAAGAACAAAGCGAGCGACTAGGTAAACGATTCAATGTGCCTGTTTTTAATGGAGACGGTACCAAGCAAGAGTTACTGGAACAGGTAGAACCGAAAAAAATGGATGTGGCTATAGCGGCAACCAATGATGATGAACGTAACTCAATAATGGCACTTCAAGCCAAACGCCTGGGTGTTAAACGGGTTATAGCCATTGCCCGCGACCCCTCCTACATCTCTCTGTTAGAAGACAATGGCATAGTTTGCATCAGCGCTCCACTTGCGACAGCATCTATGGTTGAAAATTATCTGGACCGTCCCGGTGTGGCAGATCTGTTCGAAATTGAGAACGGCGTAGCCAGTCTTATAGATATGAAAGTTCCGGCAAAAGCGAAGGTGGTTGGTCACGTTATTGAAGAGATTAATATTCCTGAACAATGTGTGGTGGCTGCCCTTATCAGAGATAAAAATTTCGTTGTTCCAAGAGGTAAAACAGAGATAAAGGCTGACGATCATGTGGTTTTTGTCGGGACCAGTGAAGCCATTCATGATGTCAATGAAATTTTTACAGAGATTCAGGAATAGAATCAATTGTTTTGCTAGAAAGTTATTCTAAAGATTATCGTCAAGTTCTCTAAATGCGGTAAGTTTTTATCTTTCATCGGCCTAAACCATTCTTCACTTTTCAATCGCTGTTCTCTATTCCTCAATCATCAACACATCCCTAACACGGAGAGCTTATTCACAGGACTGAAGTCCTTCCTTGTTTATGTCTGGGATTGGGCTAACGTTTTTAACCTTCCCAGGAAATTGCGCCATTGCAAAATTCCAGTTTATATACAAGGTAGCCCTTTGCCTGGTATTTCATGGCTGGAGGAATGGAGTTTCATAGTAAAAATGGGAATGCATGCTTACAATCACTCCGGCTCGTAGAACATTCGATGACGAGGTTTGTGGCTGAGGCGGAATAACTCTTTTTATCTCTTATTTTCCGGCGGCATTCCTTCGGAAGTTTCAGAATCTGTGAAGGTAAGATCGTTGATCTTGATTCAATGCTAAACCAAAGAATCACTCACTACAGATGCTGATCTGTCAGCTGACGGACAGTATGACAACCTATTTACTCTTGTCGCTAACTCTTTAATTTAGTTAATTAATGAAAACAGACTCGCTGCTAAAATGCAGGGTCGTTAGCTTACTTATAATTCTTATCCATGAATGAACAAATAAAAATCAAGATTTTTGGCTCTGCATTAAGTTTTTTGCTCGCAGGGCTGTCAATCATTTTCGCTGAATCAATCCCCTTTGCTTCTATTCTTATAGTAATTGCAGTAATTATGTTTGTTGTAACAACGGGATGGATAATGTGGGAATCAATACCTTGGATTTATAATGACGAAGATGGAGCAAAGAAAAAAGCTGAACAAATATATGATTTAGCTTCTAAAAATGGCGGCGTAATACATGCAACTCATATATTCCCTGTTGATCGGAACCCAGATTCAGATTTTGCAATAAAAGAATTAAGTAATATTTCGAATAACGAACTTACGTTTCATAGAATATTATTGCTTGATTCAATTAAAGATGAAAATCTATGGCTGAGCTTACTATTTAAACGTTTGTCAGATAATATTACTATTCATTTTTATACTTTATCCTCGTATCCTTTACTTCTTCCTCGCATTGCAAAAGCACTTTTACCTCGTCTAAACCTATTACTATACCATTCTCCTAAAAATAAAAAATATGAAGTATTAGTCGGTTTGGATAGGCTTCATCTTCAAAATGTAAATGTGAATTTTGCTTTACATTCTAGGAGTATGAGAATATATCGGACATTGTTGAAATATTTTGAACAAATAACTGATTCAGGCCATTTTAAACCACACACTTCATTAAAAGAGTATAAGGCAAATCAACCAGTTAACTCACAAATTCAGCGTGGACAAGCAATAATATCTAGAGTAGTTGATTGGGCAGAAACAACTCCGGGAATAATTTTTGTAGGTCTATTTGGTTCAATTGCTAAATCAGCAATAGGACTAGATAAAAAAATTAAGTCAGGCTCAACAGATGCTGATGTTGATCTCATTATAATTTATGATGACCACAAAATTAGAAACATTAAAGATATACAAGAAAGACTATCTGATTCATTAAGAGTCCTTGATACAAAAATCACGTGGGGTCCTGGTACACAAGTTTTTTATCCATATAGAGACAAGAGCAAAATTGAAATCGATATAGAATGTTTTCCAGTTGGATCAAGCTTTTATTTAGATAATAAACTGTTAGGATTCTCAATTTTCAGGTATTTTATGCCACTTTACACAGTTGATCAACAACCAGTAGTAGAATATCTCAATATTCCAACCAAACCAATCTCAAAGCAATATAGATGGCAACTTCTTATAGACGATCGGCAGGGACTTAAGTTTTTTCAGAAGCGTATAAAAAATAATCCTAAAAATACTGATCCCTCAAGATTAAGTTCTCATATTCTAAGAAATTTAGTTTGGGCTTTAACCGGTTATTGGCCAACAAATACAATGGAAGCGATAAACTTTCTTTTAACACAGAAAGAATGGAGAGCTAATCCTAATTTACTTACAGCAATTGAATTATATAAAAGCTCAGAATCCGAAGTCAAACAAAACATTCCTAAATCGTTTGAAACCATTAAAAACTTGATAGATAGCATATATGAATTCGAACAGAAGGAACTCAGCTAACAAAGGCTTTCGAGCGGACTTCCTATAGCCTCAAACAAACTGAACGCCGCTTGGGTGCTGAGCCCAATATTGAATCTTCCCACTTAGATTTTTAGTGTTAAGAGCATATCTTAATCGCTCACCGCTCAAAATGCTTCCTTATAAAATCTATTTTATTCCTTCTTCTCTGGCACTCTCTCCCGATCAAAAAAACCTGTATGCAGTAAGTGAAGTAGAAAGATCCAATGAACCTACGGGATACGTTTATGCATTTACTATTGAGGAGGACCGAAGTCTCACTTAGTTCCTTTCTATTATCAAAAGTTTTTTACAGAAAGGAATTCCTCTACTCCTTGATTGGACTATTTGAATACTGAGTCCTTATCTTTATAAAAAAACTATTCAAGTTAAGCGATGCTAAAATCTTCTTCAGCAGTACTTTTTCTTCTCTTTTTTTCTCTATCTATCTACGCCCAAAACAGCTTTACAGCCTATATAGTTGATCATGAATCGGAAGAGCCCTTGATTGGGGTTACTGTTTATTTTCCTGATCTGGAAACAGGGGGATCTACCAATGCAGAAGGATTTGTAGAAATTGGAAATATCCCAAACGGTGAATTTGAAATCACCATCAGTTATGTTGGGTTTGAAACCTTGAAAACGACGTTGTTATTCCCTCTTTCTGAGGGACTTCAAAACCAGGTGTTCGAACTTCATCATGGTCATGAGGAACTGGAGGAAGTAGTGGTGAATTCAACCCGTAGTAGCAGGACGATACAAGACAGTCCAACCAGGATAGAATTTATAGCAGGAGAAGAACTCACGGAGAAAGGAAATATGAAGCCGGGGGATATCCGCATGCTGCTGAATGAAAGTACGGGAATTCAAACTCAACAAACATCGGCTACCAGCTATAATTCGAGCATTAGAATTCAGGGACTGGATGGAAAGTACACCCAACTATTGCGAGACGGTCTCCCTCTGTATTCCGGCTTTTCCGGTGGATTAAGCTTGATGCAAATCGCTCCATTAGATTTAAAGCAGGTTGAGGTAATCAAAGGAGCTACTTCTACGCTTTATGGCGGAGGGGCTATATCTGGGTTGGTGAACCTTATTACAAAAACACCTGAATATACCCCAGAGTTTAGTGTGATGGTAAATGGGACTTCGGCATTAGGACTGGATGTCAGTTCTTTTGTTTCTGCAAGAAATGAGAACAGAGGTGTTACTGTCTTCGGATCTTACAATAAAGGAACCGCCTACGACCCCGCTGATATCGGTCTTACAGCAATTCCCAAATTTGAGCGCCTTACGCTAAATCCAAAACTATTCTTCTATTTCGAAGAAACTACTATAAACGTTGGGATGAACTTTGTTAAAGAAGAAAGACTCGGTGGAAATATAGCTTTCATTGAGGGTGAAAATGTAACTGATCCTTACTTTGAAGAAAATGAAACCGACCGGATTTCAAGCCAGTTTCAGCTAGAACACGCGTTCAACTCAAGCACTTCCTTCACGTTAAAAAATAGCGCTAGCTGGTACAATCGATCGGTTGAAATACCGGATTATCTGTTCTCGGGAACTCAGCTCTCTTCGTTCAGTGAAGCTAATCTTAGTGTTCTGAATGAAAATGCAGAATGGATTTTAGGTTTAAATCTTTGGACCGATACCTTTGATCAATCCGAAGGTGCAAATGGGAACCCGTTGGATTTCTCGGACTTGACATTCGGAATGTTTGCTCAAAATACTACCCCACTCAATTCATTATTTACCCTTGAAACAGGTTTTCGATTGGATATTCATAATGAGTACGGACTGTTTCCTCTTCCCCGAATTTCACTGCTGGCTGAACCAAGTGAACAACTCACTTTCCGTTTAGGAGGAGGGCTAGGCTACAAAACTCCTACCGTTTTTACCGAAGATGCAGAGCGCATTCAGTTTAGAAACATTCTTCCTCTTGATACCAATAATTTGGAAGAAGAACGTTCAACAGGCGCTAATTTTGATATCAATTACCGGTTTCCGATCACCAGAGAGCTCATCCTCTCCAGTAATGTGTTATTCTTTTACACACGCATTGATGATCCACTGGTTCTAACGCCCTCCGGCTCAAATTTTGAATATACCCAGCCTAATGGGTTTGTAGATACCAAAGGAGTGGAAGTAAATTTGAAATGGAGCTATAAAGATCTGAAGCTTTTTGTCGGCTATACTCACGCGAATGTACAACAGCATTACAACGGACAGGTTACCCAATTTCCACTAGTTGCGGAGCATCGGCTGAATAACGTACTGATGTATGAAAAACATGGTGATTTCTGGATTGGCTTGGAGGCTTATTATTTCAGCCCGCAAAAACTGGGTGATGGTTCTACAGGAGAATCGTACTGGATTACCGGTTTAATGACGGAAAAGAAAATCCTGGAACAACTCTCCGTATTTCTGAATTTCGAGAACTTCCTCGATACTCGTCAAACTGCTTTTGATACCATTTACACCGGAAGTATTGATGATCCACAATTCCGGGATATTTATGCGCCGGTTGATGGTTTTGTGGTGAATGGCGGGGTTAAACTTAGTTGGTAGGTTTATAATTGTCCCTCCTCGGGGGAGGGACAGAATCGCGAATTTGAGCGATTCAGGGAGAGGAAGGATAGGCTATGAATTTAGTTGCCACTACGGTCCTCCCTCTGATTTCAAACAAGTTTGAAATCTGTCTCCCCCCAGGGGGAGAAAGTCCTCCTTAAATGAAATTAGTTTTGTAATATTTGATTATAAAGTTGATAAATCATGTCTAAACAAATAAAAGAATCTATACTTAGAGATTGCTATGGAGAAAGGGATTATTCTGATGCTTTTTTTAAAAAAGTAGAAAAGTTGAAAGAACGGGCAGAAAAAGAATTTAGTACTCCAATCGAACATGGAACTGATATGAACTATGGAGCGTCTAACCAATTGTATTTTTATTTAAACAAATTTGGTGAATTTATCTCTCATGCTGACCAACTACCTTTTAATGAGCAACAAAAGAAAACACCTTATAAAATTGAAATATTGATTAGCTCACTTGGAGATTATTACTGGTTGAGAAGTCTAGGTACGAAATACTTATTTGGTTTTATAAAACTGAATACATGGTCTAATGAGCCAAAGTTTACATATAAAACTTTCCCTGCTGTTGAAAAACTAAGAGCATTTTTTGAGGATGCTGGCTACATATCAATTCCTGACGATATATTATCATCTAATGTACCTGGCAAAAAGACTGAATTGTATAATGATCAGGCTACCGTTTTTGATGTAATTTTTTCAGAGATCTAACTGTATACCTTTCAATTCCCCAACACATTCATACTTCCAACATAGAAATCGGGATCAACAGTAAGTTCTTTACCAAAGGACTCCATTCCTTGCCAGGAAGTAGTTGGAGTTAATCGGACTTCTTTTTCATCTATTAAGACATCAACCGGAGCGTTAAATCCGGGAACAGCATTTCCCCATCGGTAGAGTAGATTTCCTTCTTTGAAGCTGTACTCGAGGATAGGAATTCGTACATCTCTCAAGTACTGATCAAAAACCGGGGTTAAATCTCTGCCAAGTTTATCGCTTATATAGTTTTCTACTTGCTGAGTAGAAACAGTTTGGTGATAGAATTCTTCGTTTAGTCCACGAAGGGTTTCCCTCCAGAGTGTATCATTATCAAAAATCTGACGGATTAGATGGAGCATATTTCCTCCCTTATAATACATATCGCCTGAGCCCTCACTATGCACTCCGTAATTCCCGATGATAGGAATGTCATTACTTATTCGTAGTCGAACTCCCTTCTGATATTCACTCGCTGCTTTTTTACTAAAGTGATATTCCAAAAATAAATACTCCGAGTAATGTGTGAAACTCTCATGAATCCACATATCCGCGATATCGGCATAGGTGATGTTATTGGCGAACCACTCGTGCCCGGTTTCATGTACTATGATGAAGTCAAACTTCAGTCCCCATCCGGACGCACTTAAATCGGTTCCCAAATAGCCATTTTCATATCGGTTACCATAGGTCACTGAACTTTGATGTTCCATCCCCAAATAAGGTGCTTCCACTAGTTTATAACTGTCTTCATAAAACGGATAGGGACCAAACCAGTATTCTAAAGCTTCCATAGTTCGGGGAGCATCTGCGAACTGAGCTATGGCTTTTTCTTTATTATAAGAAAGCACCCAGTAGTCCATATCCAATTCGCCCTTCTCTCCTTCATATATTTCCTTGAAATTAACATAGTCTCCGATATTAATATTTACCCCATAGCTGTTGATAGGATTGGAGACAAACCAGTTCCAGGTTTTAGTACCATCCCCGTTTTCTTCAACACTTCTTAGACGACCATTGGAAACATCGATCAAATCTTCCGGAATGGTCACGCTGATTAGCATGCTGTCCACTTCATCATAGGGATGATCTTTATTCGGCCACCAGATACTTGCACCGATTTTCTGATTGGCATTGGCAATAAATGGATTCCCATTCTGGTCTCTTGTCCAGGTAAGGCCTCCATCCCAGGGTGGTCGGGCAGCCACTAATGGTTTTCCTCCAAACTCAACTTCAAGCTCTTTTACTTCCCCAACTTCCTGATCATCAATCAGAATGATAAACCAGGCATTGCCCTCTTTCTCAACTTCTAGAGTCTTTCCTGCTTGAGTGACTTTCATTATTTCCATTGGAGGCTGTAAATCAATCTGCATTCGATTCGTAGTAGAGGAATCCACACGATATTTAACAAGATTAGTGCCAAAAATAGTACTGTCTTCCAGATCAACGGTAACATCTAAATGATAATAGGTGACATCCCACCAGGCTCTTTCCGGAGTTATGGAACCGCGCAAAGTATCCTGCCGTGTAAACTCCTGCTGGTTCTGGAAAAACTGTGCATTTACAAACGGTGATAAGGAAATCAAGAATAAGAGAGTGCAAATTTGTTTCATCATATCACCCAAAACTTTTTAACAGAATAAAAACCAATACCCCGGTTACAGAGACATACAGCCAGATGGGAAAGGTCCACTTCGATACTTTTCGATGAGTTTCAAATTTACCGGAAAAAGCAAAGAAGAAACTGGTAAGAACCAGTGGAACTACAAAAGCTGAAAGTATGATGTGGGAAATAAGAATAAAGAAATAAATGGGACGGATAAAACCTTCTCCTTCAAATGGTGTGTCACCTACAAAATTATGATAAATGACATAGCTAACCAGAAATAACGAGGAAGTTATGAAGGCGCTTATCATATAGTTCATATGTTTGGAGAAATTCCGTCGCTTTATTTCCCGAAATCCAAGCAACAAAAACATTGTGCTGAACGAATTAAAAGTCGCGTTCAAAATTGAAAGGTTTTTTACCCAGGGAATTTCTGATGTTGCCGGGGATTTAAAATAAATCAGCCAAATCAGAAACAGGAGCGCTGCCACACTTACCCCTATTATTAAGATAATTGCACGCTTTGTATTTACTTGTTCAAAAGCCTTAATGCTATCCGGTAAATTTAAGTCGTCTGTCATTTTAAAAATTCTAATCTTTTCTGGTTGCTTGCATGCCTTAAAGTTACGGTAAAGTTCGGGCACAATTCAGTTAATATGAGATAGTAACCAAGATTTTTAGTGAAATGTTCTTATCTTCGATTCCGAAAAAACTAACTAAAACTAAGGTGGATTTTCCGAAATTTATTTAGAACGAATTTAAATAAGAATCCGAAGCATCTTTAAGTACAATTCGAATAAAAAATTCGATAGTTTTGCCCGGCTTCTTAATTAGAGTTAGCAACTCGGATCCACAAACTTTATCAGCAATTTTTTATGGCGCAGATTTTCCCGAAGTGGACAAATCAAGTTCCCCGCAAAATACTTATCGGATTGATCGTCACTGCTAATGTAGTGATCCTTGGGATTTGGTACTTTTTCTCCCCTGAATATACTGATGTTGGATACGCTCCAACTCAACCCGTTCCTTACTCTCACAAAATACACGTAGACAAGCTTGGCCTCGATTGCCAGTATTGTCATACTTCTGTGTTTGAGTCGAAGCAGGCAAACATCCCTCCTACTCAAACTTGTATGAACTGCCACAATCAGGTGTTAACAGATAGCGAAAAGCTTGAACCTATCCGTGAAAGCTGGGAAACAGGAAAAGCGGTTGAATGGGTTCGGGTTCACAATCTGGCTGACTATGCTTATTTCAACCATGCTGCACACGTTAATGTTGGAGTTGGCTGTGAAAGCTGTCATGGTCGGATTGACAAGATGGAAGTTGTTTATCAGACAGAACCATTAAGTATGAGCTGGTGTCTGGATTGTCACCGTGAGCCAGAGAAATTTTTACGTCCTGTTGAAGAAGTAACTACGATGGGCTATGAGGTGGAAGACCAGATTTTACTTGGAAGCGAATTAGTTAAGAAAAATAATGTAAGTCCTCCGCAATACTGCCAGGGCTGCCATTATTAATAACGAAGGATTTTGAACCTATACATCACCAGATGAGCGAAGTAACACAGAATACCTACTGGAAAAGCTTAAACGAATTAGCTCAGAATAAAGAATATCAAAACTTTGTAGAGCGCGAGTTCCCTGAGAATGCTACTGAATTAACCGACGGGGTGTCACGAAAGGGATTCCTCCGGGTGATGGGAGCTTCTATAGCGCTCGCAGGATTTGCCGCATGTCGGCGCCCTGTTCAAAAAATTCTGCCTTATTCCCGACAACCTGAAAATGTTGTGCCGGGAGTTCCATTATTTTATGCAACTGCAATGCCTTTTCAGGGAAACCTGACAGGATTGATTGTTGAAAATCATGAAGGGCGACCAACCAAAGTAGATGGAAATGATCTTCATCCGGGAAGTTGGGGTAATACTAATGCCTACCATCAGGCAACTATGTTGGAGATGTACGATCCTGATCGTTCAAAATCTCCGCTAAGAAATGGTGATAAAGCTTCTACAAACGATTTTGTTGTCTTTGCTCAGGAATTTTTCGCTGATCAAAACAAGCGAGTGGCTTTCATTTCTGAAGCTAACTCCTCCCCTACTTTTCAAGCACTTAAAGAGGGTGCACTTCGCAAGTTTAACAATGCCTCCTGGGTTACTTACGAGCCATTCGGAGAAGATAATAGTATAGAAGGAAACCGAATTGCTTTTGGTAGTCGACTCAGAACACATTATGACTATACTAATGCAGATATAGTAGTTTCTCTGGATGATGACTTCCTTGCAGCCACACATCCTAATAATGTAGAATATGCCAAGCAGGTTACTGGCAGGCGGAAAGTGACCAGCACCAGCGACAGCATGAACCGTATCTACTCGGTTGAAAATGGATTTACGTTAACCGGTTCTTTTGCTGATAACCGACTTCGGGTTAAAGCAAGTGAAGTTGAAGCATTTGCAAATGCCCTCGCAGGTGCGCTTTCAAGTCGTATAAATGGATTAAATACCTTCTCCGGTGTGAACAATCAGTTTACCGGAAATGATTTCTTAACAGCAATGGCAGATGATCTTGCTTCCCATGCTGGAAGAACTGCTGTTTCAATAGGATTTTCACATTCAGCGAATGCTCATGCAGTTGTTGCTGCCATAAATGTGGCGCTAAACAATGTCGGCAGCACCGTTAATTATTTAGAAGTTCCATCGTTTGATGACCAGAATAACAAACAGTCTTTTGCTGATGTTGTGACTGAGATGAAGGCTGGAAATATTGATGCTGTTGTAATGATGGGTACTAATCCGGCTTTAACTGCTCCAGCTGATCTTGATTTTGCAACTGCTATCGGCAATGTTGATGAAGTAATTCATCTCGGAACTTATCGTGATGAGAGTTCGAAAATTGCAAGCTGGCACATAAGCCGTTCTCATTTTCTTGAAACATGGGGCGACGGTTATTCTTTTGGTGGCGCACGTTCTGTGATTCAGCCACAAATTCAGCCTTTGCACGACTCATTAAGTGAAATTGAATTCCTGAACGCGATTGTCTACGAAGAGCGCACTTCGGGATATGATTTAGTTCAAAACACTTTCAGAGGATATTACTCTAATAATTTCGAAAATCGCTGGAAAGATATCCTTCACGATGGAATTGATATCAGAGACGGATTCACCAGAGCAAATGTAAGACTTCGTTCTGTTTCCCCTGCTCAAACTTCAGCTGTAGAAGGATTGGAAATTGTAATCCGGCCGGATGCTTCAGTTTATGATGGTCGTTTTGCTAATCTTGGCTGGTTGCAAGAGCTTCCTGATCCAATGACCAAGATTACCTGGGATAATGTTGCGCTAATGAGTCCTGCTACTGCTGCTCAACTCGGTGTAGAAAATGAAGATCTTGTTAATATTGCCGTAAATGGTACTCCGGTAGAAATCGCAGCCTGGATTCAACCCGGACATGCTGATGATTCTATTACCCTGAATGTTGGATATGGCCGATCCGGTATCGGACGTGTAGCTGACGTTGACTCTGACACAGCCCAACTTTTTGATAAAACCGTAACTGCAGGAGGTGTGGATGTATACCCTCTTCGCAGAACAAACGGAATGTTATTTACAAGCGGAAGCATTTCTAAAGCAAACGGAACATATAGTATTTCCTGTGTTCAGGATCATCATAGTCTGGAGGGTCGGGATATGTACCGCCAGGCATCCCTAAGCTATTATAAAGAGCATCCTAAATACGCAACATTCAAATCTGTTCATAAGTATGCAGTTCCCGGAATGAAGGAAGCTGCTGAAATGGGTGAAGATCAGCCAATTTCATTGTTTAATGAACAGACCTATCCGGATAGCGAACCTCAGTGGGGTATGGCGATTGATCTAAACTCCTGTTTTGGTTGCGGAGTGTGTGTAATTGCCTGCCAAAGTGAGAATAACATCCCTGTAATTGGGAAGCGTGAAGTTGGTCGTGGTCGCGAAATGCACTGGATCAGAAATGATCGTTACTATGTTGGTGACGAAAACGAACCTCAAGCAGTTCACCAACCTGTTCCATGTATGCATTGTGAATTAGCACCTTGCGAGCAGGTTTGTCCGGTAGCAGCTACTACGCACAGCCCGGATGGCATGAACCAGATGACGTACAACCGTTGTATTGGTACCCGGTACTGTGCTAACAACTGTCCGTTTAAAGTCCGACGATTCAATTTCTTCAATTATCCGAAAGAATATTTAACAACCGGTGAAGATCCGGATATCATCCAAATGGCGATGAACCCCGAGGTTACCGTGCGTTTCCGTGGGGTTATGGAAAAATGTACCTATTGTGTACAACGTGTGAACCGTGCTAAAATCAATGCGAAGATTGAAACCGGCTCTCCAAGACCCGCTGACGGCTCTGTAGTTACTGCATGTCAACAAGCGTGCCCTGCTGATGCCATTTATTTCGGTGATTTAGTAGATGAGAACAGCGAAGTTTCTAAAATTAAGCGCAACGAACGCAATTATTTGATGCTTGAAGAACTCAACGTTCGTCCTCGTACTTCTTATGTAGCAAAATTGACCAACCCGAATCCGGCATTGGTAGACGAAACTAAAATGGAACCTGCCCACTAATGAGTAAATACGAATACATACCTGAACCAGCGCTCGTAAAAGGCAATCACAGCTTTTCCAGCATTACTAAACTGGTTACTGATGTAAACTTAAGACCTACTCCGAAACCATGGTATGCAGCCATGCTGCTTGCAAATGCTTTTCTTGGCATTTTCCTGATCGCCGTCGCATACCTGATTTGGGAAGGAACCGGTATTTGGGGATTAATGAACCCGGTAGGCTGGGGTTGGGCGATTATTAACTTTGTATGGTGGGTTGGTATTGGGCATGCCGGAACCCTGATTTCAGCGATTTTATTCCTCTTCAGGCAGGATTGGCGTACCGCCATTAACCGTTTTGCTGAAGCCATGACCATTTTCGCCGTAATTTGTGCGTTGATGTTTCCTGGAATCCACGTTGGTCGAATCTGGGTGATTTATTGGGTCTTTCCGATTCCAAACCAAATGGCAATGTGGCCAAACTTCAACTCTCCTCTACTATGGGATGTATTTGCAGTTTCAACCTATTTCACTGTTTCCTTACTGTTCTGGTATGTTGGACTGGTTCCTGACCTTGCAACGCTTCGTGATAAGGCAAAAGACAAGGTTAGAAAAATTGCTTATGGAATTGGGGCCCTTGGCTGGACCGGAAGTGGTCGTAACTGGTGGAACTATGAAAAAGCATACATGATCCTCGCCGGACTGGCGACTCCACTGGTGCTTTCTGTACACACGATTGTATCTTTTGACTTTGCCGTTTCTATGATTCCAGGATGGCACACCACCATATTCCCTCCTTACTTCGTTGCCGGTGCAGTATTCTCCGGTTTTGCAATGGTACTTACACTCATGATTATTTGCCGTAAGATCTACGGTATGGAAGACATCATGACCGACGACCATATGGAGAAGATGAATATTATTATTCTGGTAACCGGTTCGATGGTAGGTTTTGCTTATATGATGGAATTTTTCATCGCCTGGTATAGTGGCGTTGAGTACGAGAAAGCTATTTTTATGCTACGTGCAACCGGACCTTATGCATGGGCATATTGGATAATGATGCTTTGTAATGTGATTTCCCCGCAAGTATTTTGGTCAAAGAAATTAAGACGAAATGTGAATTTTACATTCTTCATTTCAATTGTGGTTAACATTGGTATGTGGTTCGAGCGATTTGTAATTACTGTAACTTCACTTGCCAACGATTATCTGCCTTCATCATGGGATTACTTCTCTCCTACCATCTGGGATGTTCTAACTTATGTAGGAACCTTCGGAATTTTCTTCACATTATTCCTTGCCTTCCTGCGCTTCCTCCCAATGATTGCGATTGCGGAAATCAAGGCGGTTATGCCACAGGCTGACCCTCATAATTATGATGAGGAAACCCATGAATATCATCCACATGAAGTGGAAATTCCTAAACCTCAATCAGAGACGGTTTAAAGAATATGAGTACCTCAAAAGATAAAAACGTGGAATTATACGGTATCCTGGCTGAGTTCAAGAACCCCAAAGCACTTATAGACGCCTCTGAAAAAGTGGTAGAAGCTGGCTACGATAAGTTTGACACCTACGCTCCATTCCCGATACATGGAATAGATAAAGCAATGAATCTTCCTAAGTCAAAACTAGGATGGATTGTACTAGGGCATGGAATTCTTGGATTTACCGGAGCTTTAGCCATGATGTATTTTATGTCGGTAATTGATTATCCCATGAATATTAGTGGTAAGCCATTTTTTAATGCCCCGGCATGGGTACCTGTCACTTTTGAGTTAACAGTACTTTTATCTGCATTTGGTGCAGTTTTCGGAATGTTTTTCTTAAATGGACTTCCAAGATTGAATAACCCTCTTTTTAATGTTGAGCGCTTCAAAAAAGCAACTGATGATGGCTTCTTTGTTTGTATTGAAGCAGCTGACAGCAAGTTTCAGGAAGATTTGGTTCGCCAGTTATTCGAAGAAGCGGGCGCTACTCATATTGAGGAAGTATATGACTAAGAGTAATCACGGAATATCATCTTTCATGAACGCAAACGGAATTAAAAGAATCGTCGGTATCTTTACACTCGGCGCTGTATTGGTTGGATGTAGAGGCACTATTTCAGAAAAGCCTCCAATTCATCCTAATATGAATATGGATCAGCAGCCCCGTTTAGAGGCTCAGGAAGAGAATAATTTCTTCGAAGACGGTCGTTCTATGCGGCAACCGGTTGAAGGAACAGTTGCTCGTGGGTTTAGAAAAGCTGACCTGGCTTATTACGAAGGTATAGATGAAAATGGCGATTGGGTTGCTGAAGCTCCTGTCGAATTTACCCAGTCTTTCCTTTACAGAGGGAAAGAACGGTATGAAATTTACTGTACACCTTGCCATAGCATCACCGGAAACGGACAGGGAATAATCATGACTGGCGGTTATGGGTACGTTCCTGCTCCTACTTTCCACCAGGATCGATTGCGGGAAGCTCCGGATGGTGAATTATACTCAGCTATATATAACGGGGTGAGAAATATGCCTTCATATGCTCATCAGATTAAAGTAGAAGACCGATGGGCTATTGTTGGCTACATCAGAGCACTTCAGGCAAGCCAAAATACTACTGAAGATGAAATTTCAGAGTTCGATATCAATTTGGATGAATTAAAAGCTGAATTCGAAGCTGAACAGCAGCGACTAACTGAACTTCAGGAAGCAAGAACAGCAAGTCAGGGTGAGGTTGTAGCTACTGCCGAACGAGGTAAAGAAGTTAGTACCCAATGGGCTTGCCAAACTTGTCACTCCCTTGACGGTTCTGTTGTAATCGGCCCAACCTGGTTAAACTTGTATGGTAGTGAAGGACAAGTTGTTACTGAGGATGGTGAAACAATTACGGTAACAAAAGATGATGCTTATATAATTGAATCCATCGTAAATCCATATGCCAAAATTACTGAAGGATTTGATCCATTGATGGCAAATGCTTACGGATCACTTTCAGAAGCCGACCTTCAATCTTTGGTAGAATACATTAAAACGCTGAGCGATAACTAAGAGGTTGCTTAAACACACAAAAAATGAGTCATAAGCCTACAATAACCGATTCTTTACAATTTTCAACAGACAGTAAAATCCCAAGGGTTTTACTTATCGTTGGAGTGATTGGCCTGGTCCTCAGTGCTATTGGAGCATTTCTGAATACTGATCAATTTTTATTCTCTTATTTAGTAAGCTTCGTATTCTTTACAGGAATTGCACTCGCGTCTGTCTTTATGGTAATGTTTCATCATATTACTAAATCTAAATGGGGTGTGGTTATTCGTCGAATACCGGAAACCTTTGGATCTAACTTGAAATGGTGGTCAATTGCTTTTTTACCCATTTTAGGTGGAATGACAATTTTGTACCATCACTGGACTGATCCCACTCTCTTCGATCCAAACTCTCCAAATTTTGATTATATCGTTGCCGGTAAAGAAGCTTACCTGAATATCCCCTTTTTCATTATCAGACAAGTAATTTACTTCGCGATCTGGGGCTATGTCGGGCACAAATTATATAAGGCTTCTGTTGAACTGGAAAAAACAGGAGACTGGGGCATTACTTCTCTAATGAGAAAAGTCAGTGCACCAGCAATCCCGATCTTTGCTTTATCCATCGCTTTTGCAAGTTTCGATTGGTTGATGTCGCTTGACCCACACTGGTTCTCTACTATGTTTGGTGTTTACTTCTTTGCTATCAGCTTCCAGAGCTTCTGGGCAATTATGATTTTGATGGTATTCTTCCTTCAAAGAAACGGATACCTCAAGAACACCATCGGTCAATCTCATATTTATGATCTCGGCGCATGGCTATTCGCATTCACAATATTTTATGCGTACATCGCATTCAGTCAGTTCTTACTTATTTACTACGCAAACCTTCCTGAAGAAACGCTTTGGTTTTACCACAGACTTGAAGGTGGATATGAATACATCGCCTATGGCTTGCTCCTTTTCAGATTTGTACTCCCTTTCCTTGTATTGTTGAACAGAGAACAGAAGCACAAACGATCCGTACTGGCTTTTGTAGCGATTGTAGTGGTTACCATTCATTTTCTAGAATTACACTGGATCGTAAAACCAGCTTTATACACTGGAGATGCACATGGCTTTAGTTTCAGCTGGATGGATTTCTCAACCTTTATTGGATTAGGTGGGATATTCTTCTGGTTATTCTTTAACCGATTTAAACAAAACAGCATGATTCCCGAGAATGATCCAAAACTGGATGAATGCTTAGAAAAAACTTATCACCAATAATTGATTGATAGCTATGTCTGCTGATCACATTGAACTTTCAAAAACACGTATTTCAAAAGAAGTTGGAGAAGAAGTAACTCTTGAAACGGAAGACGCTTCTTTTGCAGGAGCTGTTAGTCATGGTGTAAATGACGATTCCATGGACTATGGAAAGTTATACTTCTGGTCCGGTCTTGGAATTGTTACTGTTATAGTATTTGTTGTTGCATTAATGTTTTTTGCTCAATTCAGTTTTACAAACGCATTGAGAAATGCTTCCGAGTCCAGTACTTATTTGGAAATCACCAAACTGGAAGCAGATCAAACTGAACAACTCAATTCTTTTGGTGTTGTTGATCTGGAAGATGGTGTTTACCACATACCCATAGATGAGGCTATTAATAAAGTAGCCGTTGATTAATTTTTATATGAAACGCATTGCGCTGTATTCAATTTATTTGCTTGCAGTGCTTTTTCTCCCCTTTAATGCTGTTGCACAGCTAAACCAAGGACAGCCGGAGGCACTGCAAGGCGTCGGCATAGATGAACAGTTGGGAGAGTATATCCCTCTTGATGCCATCTTTGCTACCTCTCAAGGAGACAGTGTAACCATTGGTTCATTACTTGAGGAAGGCAAGCCCGTAATCTTAAATCCTATGTATCTGGAATGCCCCATGTTGTGTGGGTTAGTGATTGATGGAGTTCTGAATGTTGCGGATCAGTTAGCATGGACTCCCGGAGATGATTACCAGATTATTTCTTTCAGTATTGATCCGGAAGAAACCTACGAACTCGTGGCCGAATACCGATCTAAGTTCGTTTCAAAATTAAACAAAGATATTCCGGATACCGGATGGTATTTCCTCACAGGAGAAAAAAAAGAAATTGATAAAATAATTAGTGCCGTAGGTTTTCAATATAATGAAGTAGAGGGAACAGGAGAATATGCACACAGTGCTGCAATCATCATGTTGAGTCCCGAAGGAAAAATCACCCGCTATCTCTATGGCATTCAATACAATGAGTTTGATGTACGCAATGCGCTCTACGAATCGGTGGATGGACAAATCGGCTCTAGCCTCGATAAAGTATTAATGTACTGCTATCAATATGATCCAAATTCCAACAGTTATGTACCCATTGCAATCAATATTATGAAGATTGGTGGCTTGGCTACACTAATAATTCTTGGTATCTTCCTGAGCCTTTTTTGGCTCCGCGAAAAAGGTAAAAAAGTAACTTCTAACATCGACTACCAATAATGGGCAGACTATTCGATTTTATGCTCCCGGAAAACAAATCTCCGCTTACGGCAGATCCAACCGACGGGCTTTTTCACTTCATTAATGAGGTGAGTTTAATATTTCTTGTAGGTATTACAATCGCACTTATTTACTTCGCTTTTAAATACAAGCGAAAGTCCGATAATGACCATACTCCGGTAATTACGCATAATAATACACTGGAAATAACCTGGTCTGTAATTCCTCTACTAATTACTCTCGTCATCTTTGGCTGGGGATATTCAGGCTGGCTTAATCTCAAAGCTGTACCTGATGATGCCTACGAAATTCAAGTAACCGGCTTCAAATGGAACTGGGCGGTTAATTACGAGAATGGAGCTCAGACTTTAAATGAAATTCACGTACCTAAAGGAAGACCGGTTAAAATAGTTCTGCAATCAAGAGACGTACTCCACTCGTTCTTTGTACCTGATTACAGAGTAAAGCATGATGCTGTTCCTGGCAGATATACGTATGTATGGTTCCAGGCTGAAGAGGTTGGTGAGTCAGTTGTTTTCTGCACAGAGTATTGCGGAACAAGCCACTCCGATATGTTAGCTACAATCATTGTTCATGAGCCGGAAGATTTTGAAACCTGGTTAGAACTTAATGGCGGAGGTCCTTCAGGAACTCCTGTTGAACAAGGTGAAGCTTTGGTTATGCAACAAGGATGTCAAACTTGTCATTCTGTAGACGGCTCAGCAGGACTAGCCCCTACCTTCCAGGGATTATTTGGTCGTGATGAGCAGCTTGCTGATGGAAGCACCGTGCAAGCTGATGAAAATTATATCAGAGAATCGATTCTCAATCCGGGCGCTAAAATTGTAAACGGATACGAAAACATCATGCCTCCTTATGAAGGAATTTTAAGCGATGATGAAATCACGAATATTATTGAATATCTAAAAACACTTGAGTGATATGGCTGCAGCTGAAACGAATAATATGACTACACTACAAGTAAAGAGGTTTAAGCCTTCGGAAAATCCTACCAATACTTATCTAACCGATGAAAAAGGGGTTTGGGCATGGATGACTACGGTAGACCATAAGAAAATTGGTCTCATGTACTTAGCCGCTGTGGCTTTCTTCTTTGCATTAGCAGGTTTTCTGGCAATTGCTCTTCGAACTGAGCTTTGGACTCCGGCTAAAACTTTTATTGAAGCAGACACTTACAATCAACTGTTTACTCTACACGGGGCAATGATGGTATTCTTTGTGTTGATACCAAGTATCCCTGCCGCTCTGGGAAACTTTGTATTACCGATGCAGCTTGGTGCAAAGGATGTTGCCTTCCCTCGCCTTAACCTTGCGAGTCTTTACATCTATGTAATTGGAGCTATTTTCACCTTTATATCTCTGGCGAATAATGGCTTTGATACCGGCTGGACCTTTTACACTCCATACAGTTCAGATACTAATTCACTTGGTGTGATTTGGGTTACCCTTGGGGTATTCATTCTTGGCTTCTCCTCTATTTTAACGGGAACCAACTTTATCACAACTATCCATAAGTTGAGAGCCCCGGGCATCACCTGGGATAAACTTCCTCTTAATATCTGGGCATTATATGCTACTTCTATTATTCAGGTATTAGCCACTCCGGTATTAGCGATCACAATTCTTCTTCTTTCTATGGAGAATATTATGGACATCGGAATTTTTGATCCTGCTAAAGGCGGAGATCCTGTTCTTTATCAACATTTCTTCTGGTTCTACTCCCACCCTGCTGTATATATTATGATTGTACCGGGATTTGGGATTATCTCTGAAGTGATTTCAACCTTTTCCAAAAAAACTGTATTCGGTTACTGGGCGATTGCGCTTTCATCCTTAGCAATTGCATTCATTGGATTTCTTGTTTGGGGTCACCACATGTTTACCTCTGGTCAGTCTGCTGTGGCAACTACCGTATTTTCATTCCTGACTTTCCTCGTGGGTATTCCAACCGGTATTAAGATTTTCAACTGGATAGCGACCTTATACAAAGGTTCCATCGATATGAAGACACCGATGTTGTATGTTTTCATCTTTCTGTTCCTGTTCTCCATTGGTGGATTTACAGGAATTATGCTTGGTGCTCTTTCTGTAGATATTCACTTACACGATACCTATTACGTTGTTGCCCACTTCCACTATGTGATGATGGGAGGTACATTAATTGCACTCTTAGCGGGTCTCCATTACTGGTGGCCGAAAATGACTGGTAAGATGTACAACGAAGTTCAGGGTAAAATTGCAGCTGTACTGGTGTTCATTGGTTTCAATATGACTTTCCTGCCTCAGTTTATTATGGGAGCACAGGGAATGCCGAGACGTTATTACAACTATATTGATCAATTCCAGCCATTCCACCAAACTTCTACCATTGGATCCTATATTTTAGGAGTTGCTTTCCTACTCATCTTATACTACTTGGTGATGTCTCTTATCAATGGAGAAAAAGCACCTTCAAATCCGTGGAAAAGCCGTGCGTTGGAATGGCAATCAACTTCACCTCCGGATTTCCACAACTTTGCTCATACTCCGGTTGTGATTAATGGTCCATACGACTACCACAAGCCGATGGAAGAATTCCAGCTTGGGCTGGCAGTTGAGCACAACGGTCATGGTGAACATCACGAAGTTGAAACTGAAGAAACAGAAAAAGCTTAACTAACTTAAAAACCGACACTATAAATGGCGAATAATTCAGCATCTCACCCGGCTCATGTTCAGCACCATTTTGTAGATTCAGACCAACAGTTTGAGTCAGCAAAAATGGGAATGTGGGTATTTCTGGTGAACGAAATCCTCTTTTTCGGCGGGCTTTTCTGTGCGTACATCGTATTCAGAGCCTGGTACCCGGAGCTATTTACACAAGCAGCTCTAGAACTTAATAAGGTATGGGGAGGCGTAAACACTATAGTTCTTATTGGTAGTAGTTTAACGGTGGCAATGGCCATCCGATCTGCACAAAAGAATCAGATTCGCGGACTCCGAATTAACCTGCTGATTACCATTGCACTTGCTTGTGTGTTCATGGTGATTAAGTATTTCGAGTACGAGCACAAATTGCATCTTGGTATCGCACCTGGAATGTGGTGGAACCCAACTCCGGAAGTATTAGCAGAGTTAAGCCATCCAAAGGCAAATATCTTCTTTGGTATTTATTATATGATGACCGGAGTGCACGGTTTACACGTGTTGGTTGGTATCGGTTTAATGATCTGGCTATACATTCGTGCAGGTAAAGGTCACTTCAACAGCGAATACTACACCCCGGTTGAAATTACAGGTCTGTACTGGCACTTGGTTGACTTGATCTGGATTTTCCTATTCCCACTACTTTACTTAATTGAATGAGAGGTTTTTGAAAATGAGCGAACACAATCACGAACATCACGTTGCAACTGCTAAACAACTCTGGTTAATTGGCGGAGCATTATTTGTACTTACTATTTTAACGGTAGTGGTTTCTTCCATACCGATCCCTGCCCCATTTGACGTTATTTCAGCACTGGTTATCGCCTTTGGTAAGGCATACCTGGTGGCTGCCTTCTTTATGGGATTGTACTGGGATGTTAAATTTAACTCCCTGCTTCTCATCGGAGCACTCGTTTTCTTCATTCTGATGGTAACCGTAACCCTATTGGATACCATGTACAGACAGGATGTAGTTCCTTCTTTCTAAAAGAGATAACCAACTAAATTCAAAGCCTCATGCTCTGTTAAGTGTGAGGCTTTTTTTGTTTGAAATGACGTTGGAATTTGGCACTCGGAATTTAGAACTTCTCATCAAAAAAGGAGCCTGATTGAGTTTAACTAAAACCACCCTCGGAGATTTTGAACTCTACACCATCGAAACAGGAGATATTAAGTTAGACGGTGGAGCAATGTTCGGGGTAGTTCCCAAAACCTTATGGTCTCGCGGAATTGAGTCCGATGAAAAGAATCGTATTGCAATGACGATGCGCTGCCTGCTTATCAGATCCAATCGAACCGGAAAAGTGTATTTAATTGATAACGGAGTGGGCACCAAGTTCAATGAGAAAATGATGGATATTTATCAGATCGATTTCTCTGAGAAAACGCTGGCAGGATCTTTAAAAGCTCATGGGTATACATTTGAAGATATCACAGATATCATTTTCACTCACCTTCATTTCGATCATTGCGGAGGAACTTCTTTTTTTAATGATAGCGGAGAACTTGACTACACTTTCCCTAATGGTATCTATCATATCAACAAGAGACACTGGGAAACTGCTACAAACCCCAATGCCCGGGAGCAAGCCAGCTTTCTTAAGGAGAATATCGAGCCTTTGAAAAATTCGTCAAATGTTAATCTGGTGGATGATTATGCTGAGTTCGAACCTGGTTTAAGTACGCTCGTTGCAAACGGCCACACTTTAGGTCAACAGCTCCCTAAGATTGAAGCAGACGGTAAAACAATCATCTTTGTAGCTGATTTGCTCCCAACTCACGTCCATCTTCCCCTTCCCTGGGTAATGGGTTATGATATGCGTCCCATCGAAACTCTCAACGAAAAAAAAGCCTTTCTTGATCAGGCTGTGGAGCAGAACTGGTATTTGTATTTGGAGCATGACTTGGAGAAGGAAATCATAACTGTTGGAAGCGAAAATGGAAGATATTTTGTGAAAGATACTTTCTCACTTTCTGATCTTTAGCCTGCAATTTTAACCAACATTTATAGTTTTTGATTAGGCAAAGCTGTTTATTTGTACTTTATACTTATGGCCAACAAAAACTCCACACATACTTCAGACCAACTCCGGGGGAAATTACTCGGACTCCACTCTTCTCTCCAAAGAAAAGAGCAACAAAATGCTCTATTTGGTGGTGTGATCCTCTTTATTATATGGATCACCGCTTTGATTTTCATAGAAGAAATTTTCTACCTGACACCTTCTGTTAAAACCACTTTACTGAGTTTACTTATTGGAGTAACCGGAATAAGCATCTGGGTGGGATTACAATCGGTAAAACAAACCTCTTTCATTGAATTTTACCGATCATTCGCCCGTTCATCTAATCTTAAAGAGCTTTCTTATGCTTTAGATTTAGAGAAATCTTCGAATGCTAATCCCAAGCTTGTTGAAGCCGCCATTTTTAAAAACCTGGAACAGGTTAACCCAAAAGCACTTGATCAGAGTCTGAATTCATTTCTTAAAAATTCAAGAATCACAAACCAACTTAGATTAAAGCGAAACATCAGTCTTGCTTCACTGATTATTTTATTGATCACTGGATTCGGATTTCAGTCGTCATCATCACGTTTAGCTCAGTTTTGGGCTGAGTATGAAAAGCCCAATCCATTTACTTTCGAAGTAAGTCCCGGGAACATCACACAGGAACAGGGAACCCCTTTTACAGCTTCCGCTACGTTTCAAGGAGCTATGCCCAAAAAAGTCACCTTAATGGTTAAAACTGCGGTTGAAGATGAATTCCGATCCAGAAATATGGATGCTTCAGGATCAAACTACTCTTCCCTCCCTTTCGATTTAAATAACAACCTGGAGTATTACATCGAGATGGATGGCTATAAAAGCCCAACTTATAATGCCAACGTTCAACTTCGTCCGAGGTTTTCTGAGCTTGCTGTGGTTATCACCCCACCGGAATATACTCGTCTCGACTCTACCCTACTTCGATACCCCTTTTCTTTGGTGCAGGGTTATCAGGGATCTCAAATCAGTATCTCCGGAGTAACAAATAAATCCCTTGATGAGTTTTCGGTGTTAAAAAATGAAGAGCAGGTTAATCTTCAAACAGATGATTCTTTCACTTTTAATTTCTCTTATGAACTTACAGAACCTGATACACTTTCTTTTACACTAGTTGATGAAAGTGGATTGAGAAATCAGAATCCGTTTCAGATCACTATCGAACCTGTTCAGGATGAATATCCTTATGTTGAACTTCTTCAGCCTTCGGATTCTTTTGAAGCAGTAGATCCATCTTCAATCGACATTCTATTTCGCCCTTCAGATGATTTTGCTCTTACCTCATCCTCGCTGAACTACGAGCTCAGGAAAGCATTTGTTGAAGAACCTGTAACTGGTTCTCTCAAATTGGAACGACCGGGTAACGGAGTACTTCAATCCTTTTCATGGGACGTATCTGATCTGGAACTAAAACCAAAAGATGAACTCCTTTTTTGGATTGAAGTTTCTGACAACGATGGATATCAGGGATACAAAACTTCCCGGTCAGAACTAATTAGTCTTGCTGTTCCATCTTTGATTGACTATTTCGATGATTTAGGCGAACAGGAAGATGAAGTGGAAACTGGTCTTGAAGATATCTCAGAGGCTTTTGACGAGATGTCGGAACAATATGATACGTTCAAAGAGCAGTTGAAAGAAAATCCTGAGACTAACTTCGAACAGCAACGTCAGCTTCAGGAGGTACAGAACCAGCAAGAGGAAATTGAAGAGCGAATCGAAGAATTGAATGAAAAATTCGAAGAGATTAAAGAAGAGCTGAGTGAAAACAGTATGCTTTCTGAAGAAACAATGAAAGCGTATCAGGAGCTTCAGGAATTGATGGAAGAGATTGACGATCCTGCTTTTAGAGAAGCCCTTCAAAAGCTTCAGGAGCAAATGAGTGAGATGAGCCCTGAACAGCTCAGAGATGCACTTCAGGATGCTGAGTTTAACGAAGAATTGTACAAACAGCGCCTGGAGCGAACACTTGAGTTATTCAAACAATTAAAACTGAATTCTGATCTCGAAAAGCTTGCTGAGGCTTATGATGATTTGGCCCGGCAGGAAGAAGAGATGGAAAGCCAAACTGGTGATGCTCAGGTTCAGGAAGAACAACGCAAATCGACCCTAGAGCAAACCGAGCAGCTTAAAAAACAGATAGAAGAACTCTCTGAAAATACTACCAGCAAGACAGAAGAACCTGTTAGCGCTTATCAGGAAATGTCTCAAAAAGAATTAGAGGAAATTCAGCAAGAGTTGGAGAAGATGCTGGAAGAACTTCAAAAAGAAGGGGCTCAGCAAAACTCAGAGTCCGGTGAAAACGAAAATAGTGAGCAAGATAATTCTGAGAATCAATCCGGAGATAAGTCACAACAACAAAATCAGCAAGGTGAACAGAAGCAGAAAAACCTAAAAGAGAGTTTTCAAAAATTAGCTGAAATGACCCGGAATACAATGGAACAAATGCAACAACAGCAGATGAATGTGAATATAGCTGGGTTACAATATATTCTGTATTCGTTACTGAACCTTTCTGTGGAACAGGAAGACCTGGTTGAATACGCAAGTTCTACAGAAAACCGGAGTCAGGCTTATATTGAATATGCCAGAGAGCAAAAGAATGTGGAAGATATATTCATCTCGTTATCCGATTCACTGTTCGCCCTGTCTAAAGACATTCCACAGTTCTCGAATCAGATAAACGAAAAGAAAGAAGAAGTTGAACGCCTGTTGACTAATTCACTGGAGCAGATGGCTGAACGGAATCAAAACCGAGCCTCTGTTGCTACGCGCCAGGCGATGGGTGGAATCAATGAAATAGCCTTTATGATTGCTAATCTGTTGGAACAACTCCAGAACTCTTCCAGCGGTGGCGGCGGTGGTGGTGGAATGAGCATGCAGCAGATGATGGAGCAAATGCAACAGATGGGTGAGAATCAGCAGCAGCTTAATCAACAGATGCAGGACCTGATTAACGACATGCAGGGTGAACGACTCACACAGGATCAAATGGATCGCCTTAACCAACTTTCACGGCAACAGAATGCGATCAGGCAGCAACTTCAGGAGCTTCAAAGAAATGGTGGACTTGAAGGTGGCGATAAATTGGGTAGCGAAATTGAACGCATGATCGAGGAAATGGAAGATACCATCAACGACCTCCGTGGTGGAGCTGTAGATCCAACCTTGATTGAACGCCAGCAAAACATTCTTTCAAGGATGCTCGAAGCTGAACAAGCGTTACAGGAACGTGATGAGGAAGAAAAACGTGAAGGTACTACCGGTGAGGATACCAGGCAATCTACGACTCCCGAGCTAACACTTGAAGAACTGGAGAAACAAATCCGTAATCGCTTAAACGACCCAAATTTCACCAAGTATTCGGCAGATTACCAGCGATTGATTGAGCGCTATTTTGAGCTCCTGAAATTACTCCGGGAACGAGAGATTTAGTAGTTAGGCTCTGTTTCTCTCTATAATTTTTTGGTAAGCCTTAACTACTCCTTTGGTAGCTCTTTCTTTAGTAACCTCAGCCACTTCTTTAGCAACCTGAGCCGCATTTGATGGAGCGAAAGGCATCCCTACAATCTTCAATCCGGGCACGTCTCCGCTTGAATCGCCGATATAGGCAAGTTCTTCCGGTTTTAACTCGAAATGATTCGCCAGCATCTTTATTCCTTCCCCTTTGTTAGCCTTTCTGAGAATGATATTCACTGAAACTATGGTCTTATGAACTTCGAACCGTTCATAATTAGCCGAAATATACTCTTCACACTTCTCAGCCATCTCATTAATAGTTGGTGTATCCTGATGAATGATTCCGATATCAGTGAACTTTGCAAATTCCGAAATAGCTGAATCGTATTTCTTAATGATATTCTTTTGAGTCCACGCTTTAATTTGCTGAACCTGTGCTTTTGCTTCTTCATCCAGGTCTGGAGTCCATGTAATTTTGTTTTTCTCCACATCATACATACCTCCCCCGCTTTCGAAAACAAAAGGAATTCGAATTCCTAAAATCTGAGCTTGAGCTTCTGCATACGGCATGGGTCTACCAGTACAAATGCTTAACGGTGGAATAGTGTCATCGTTTTTGCTCGCTAAATTTAACTCCCTAAGCTTGGTATAGGCTTCCCAGTCGGGAGTTATAAATGGGTCAGTTACACATCCATCCAGATCTGTAATGAATAGTTTAATCATGTATAATTAGTTCTTCTTTTTATAACCGGGGATCATAACTGAGCAAACAAAGCAAAGAAGTCCCAACGCTGCCATCCATTGGTACTGATTTTTGAAATCGGCATATTCCTGGCTCGAAAATTCTCCTTTTTCAAGTTCATCTACTCTAGCCAGAAAAGCATCAATGCCATCGTTCCCCCGCTCAATTTCATAGTAATTTCCATTTGCTTTAGAAGCGATTTGTCGAAGTGCATCTCTCTGTAAACTTGTCGTTACAACTTTCCCTTCCCTATCTCTTTTGTATCCAATTAACTGACCACTCTGCTGCTCATAGAGCGGGATGGTAGTTCCCTCAGTCGTTCCGATACCCAATGTATATACAGCAATTGAGTTTTGAGTTAAATCTGCCAGAGCTTCATCATAAGATTGCCCATGATCTTCCCCATCCGATATGATAAGTAGCACTTTGGCTGCTTCAGTAGCATTCTCTTCTAATGATTGGAAAGCCGCCAATGCTGTTTCCATTGCTGATTTAAAATCTGTAGCTGAGCTTGGCATCTGTTCAGTATCAACGATCTCCAAAAATAAACGGAGAGCAGAATAGTCAAGGGTCATTGGGCTTTGGAGATACGCTTCCCCTGTAAAAACGACCAACCCAACTCTGTCTCCTTTTAAACGCTCTATTAATCTATTGATTTCGAACTTTGCTTTTTCCAGTCGGCTTGGGCGAACATCCTCAGCATTCATACTCGCAGAAAGGTCTAAGGCAATCAACATATCGATTCCACGTCTTTTTACTTCCCGTACTTCTGTTCCAATTTTTGGTCCCGCTAAAGCAACTAGTACAAACACCAATCCGGAAATAAATAACACTGTTTTTAGTACCGCCCCTGTCGACCAATAGCCTTTTCTTAACCCTTCGAAGACAGACTTATCAAAATATTTTTCCTGTACTTTTTTTATGGATTTATTCTTGAGCCATAAACCAATAATTAAAGCAGGCAACAGTAGTAAAAGCCAAAGAAAAAGTGGTTCTTCCCAGATCATTCGGAACTTGTTTCAGGTTTCTTGTTGCAAGTTAATTCTAAAGATAAGTCCATAAAACCCTTCACTCAACTACTCAATGATTACAACTTGTAAATCCATCAGGTTCTTTCCTGTTGGTCCTGTTTTTATTAGGGTGTCCATTTGTTCATGAAAGTGATAGGAATCATTATTTTGAAGGTGTTCTTCAGGACTGATTTTCCTTTTTCGCGCATTTAATGTGGTCTTCGAATCAATAATAGCCCCGGCAGCATCCGTGGGTCCGTCAACACCATCCGTACCAATACTAAGCATTGAAATAGAATGTTGACCTTCGATTGAAATTGCAGAAATCAGAGCCAGCTCCTGATTTCTCCCTCCTTTTCCTTCTCCTTTCACATTCACTGTACTTTCTCCATAAAAAATGAGCGCAGCAGGTTTTTCAACAGGTTCATTCATGCTCAACACAGAAATTGCTTTACTGCACATCATCTTTGCTACCTTTCGAACATCCTCATTATAAGCCTGTTCAGCAACCCACGTATTAAAACCTTCCTCTTCCAATTTATCAGCAACAGCGTTTGCGAATGAAGAAGCTTTTGAAATGACTTTTATTACATGATTGGGGTGGTCATTAATTCCCGGTTTTGGAGTATCAGGAATATCACCACTCACCCCTTTCATAATGTGACTCCGTATCGAATGCGAAATCGAGTTCCAAATCTGATAACGCTTCAGCACCTGATAAGCATCTTCAAAGGTGGAAGAATCGCAAATAGTTGGAGCGCTCCCAATTGTTTCGGAATCATCGCCAGGGACATCAGATTCTATTAATGTAATCAAATTTGTATGATGAAGCGCCTGGGCCAACTGCCCTCCTTTAAGCATACACAAATGCTTTCTAACGATATTCATTTCTTTGATGGGGGCTCCACAATTTAGTAACAGTTTGTATGTCTCAGCTAATTCATCAATTTCAATTCCAACCGGAGGAATACAAAGCATTGAAGAAGCTCCACCCGATAAACAGAATACTACCGTTTCCCCTACAGGTATCTTTTTTGCTAATTGCAATAGTTCGTAAGAAGCAGAAACTGAGTTTTCATCAGGGTAAGGATGAGAGCCTTTGAATATCTGCACCTCTTTAAGAGCTGCTTCCTCTCGATTTGAAATAATGATACCATCTACGATCTGCTTCTTTTTTGCCTTTATCAAATTTTGAGCGATGGAAACAGAAGCTTTACCTGCTCCTAATATCCAAACTTGATCGGTATTTAATAACTCCAGTTCGTTATCTAAATTATCTTTTAACGACTTGACGAACCCAATTATTTTCTTCAACTTATTTTGATGCTCTTTGAATTTCTTGCTCATTTTTTCAGGCTTTCTCTCTGTTGAACATAAGTTAAAGCTACTAATCCCAAAGAACAGAGAGGTGTTAAATATCTAGAAATAAGATCAGGAATAACTATAAAATGATAAGAAATATTTATTGCTAGAAGTAAGAATAAAAAAGAAATCATCCCTCCTATAATCTGGATTCCGATCAGATAGTAGTAAGGCTTACTACCCGCATATAAAATAATTAAACCGATACAACCAAGAAGAAAGTAAAGCCCAAAAGGAATTTTATAAACCCAAAACTTGTGGATTACTTTTGCCTTTTTATAAAAAGAAAAAGAGACAGAAGATAATTCTGTGAAAAATAACCCATTCTGGATCTCACCATACTCTTCTGGAAGTATTGTTCCTTGATGTAAGTCAAGAATTACGCCCCTAATTTCCCGAATTCCAAAAAAATAGATAAGTACAAAAGTAATTATTAAAACCCCCATTTTAAGCAGCTTGAGCATTCTTTGCGCTTTTAGATGTTGAAAAATTTCCATCACTAAATTTGACCCAAGTCATCCACATAACGAAAATAACTATATAAAAAATAGTTGTTGTTGAATAGTCGTGGGTAAAATCAAAAAACTCAACCCATTCTTCCTGAGTTACTACCAACATTACAATTCTCAGAATATTTACAACATAAATCACTCCAATTCCCAGTAAAGAAAAACTTATTCGGCTTTTCCATTCTCCCGGATAAGCGAGAATAAATCCCAAAAATAGACCAATTGCAGAAATTCCGGTACAACCATCAACTAATTCAATTCCTGCATTCTCACCTATACCTATTATGCGATGTACTGACCATGTCTCATATCCTATAAACTCAATTAAACCATTGCTTACTGCAACTATATTCAAAGCAAGCCATTTGTCTAAATTTCCTTCTGGCAATAGCCATAATTCATAGATGATGTACCAAAGAATAAATACAGCAAAAGCTTTTACAATAAATTTTATTATTGCGGAGTTCATTTAGTGCTTTAATTAATAGTTTCTTAACTTCTTAGCCTATAAAAATTTAATCTGTAGTAATTCATGAAAATCGTCTCATTAAGAGGTCAAGTTAGTATTCTCAAAATATTATTATTCTTTATAATTGTTCTTATTCCAGTTCTAATTTCCGCTCAGGATATTGCCGGAATTGATTTTTATAATTTGAAATCGGATGATTTATCTGATCAACAAATTACTCAACTTTTCCAACGCATGGAAGCTCAGGGATTAACTGTCTCTGAAGTAGAAGTTATTGCTCGTGCCAGGGGTATGAGTCCTTCGGAAATAAATAAACTTAAATCCAGACTTTCACAAATTCAGTCTTTACGGACAGATGATCAAAATAATAGAACAGATCGAACCCGGTTAAGGTCATTAACCACACCGGTAGAAAGTAATCAAAAGCAACCAGTTGATACATTAGCACTATTTCTGGAACAAACTAAGTCTCAGGTTTTTGGAGCTGATATTTTCACAAATAATCGAATTACATTTGAACCATCATTAAATGTACCAACTCCGAAAAAATATGTCCTAGGCTCTGGGGATGAATTAATTATTGATATATGGGGTGCAGCAGAGAATACTTATCAGCTTACAATATCCCCTGAAGGATCTATTACTATACCAAATCTTGGACCCATATTTGTTAATGGTTTGAGTATCGAAGAAGCTTCAAATCGTTTAATTGATAAGTTATCAAGCATTTATTCTGGATTACGGGGAAATAACAAAAATACGTATGCTCAAATAACTTTAGGAAATGTAAGAAGCATTCAGGTAAGTATAATTGGTGAGGTAAATACTCCTGGCACATTTACATTAACGTCTTTTTCCTCTGTCTTTAATGCTCTCTATGCTGCCGGTGGACCTAATGATGATGGGACATATCGCTCTATAAAGCTCATAAGAAATGGGCAGGTTTTTGAGGAAATAGATTTATATGATTTTTTAGTATCAGGAGACATCGAAAGTAATATCACATTACAGGATCAGGATATCATAAAAATTGATCCCTATTTAAACAGAATTACTGTTGTTGGAGAAACTAAGCGAACCGGTTTTTTTGAAATTAAAGATGGGGAAACTTTTAAGGATCTTTTACGCTTTTCTGGAGGATTTAACGAAAAAGCGTACACTAAGCGTTTAACTTTAGAGCGAAATACGGCTACTGAAAAGAGTATTATTGATATTTTTTATCCTGAAAACCAAAATACCGTTCTAAAGAATGGAGATTACATTACCATTGGAAAAATTTTAGACCGATTTGAAAACAGAGTTCAGATAGAAGGAGCTGTTTTTCGTCCCGGTGATTATCAATTAGACAATAATCCAACTCTTTCAACACTAATTAAGAATGCAGAAGGACCATTGGGTGATGCTTATTTAGAAAGGGCAATTATATACCGAACGAGACCTGATTACTCTATTGAAGCAATTGCTGTAAATCTAAGTGAATTGTTGAACAACCCTGAAGAAAATGATATTGACTTGGTAAAGGATGATAGAATCAAAGTATCATCTATTTTTGACCTAAGAGAAGAGCGAACTATAAATATAAGCGGTTCTGTAATTTCACCCGATACCTATGAGTATGTTGAAAACATTACTTTAAAAGATTTAATTCTTGAAGCGAATGGATTCACAGAAGATGCTGCTCCTTATAATATTGAGATTGCCCGAAGAATAAGAGATGACCAATCTGGGTCAATAAAAAATGTAATATCTGAGATAATACCTGTAAATATTGAGGACGGTCTAAATTACCATTCTCAGCTAGATGAAATCATTTTGATGCCATTCGATCAGGTGTTTGTTCGTAAGTCTCCTACGTATGAAACTCAAAAAATAGTTACTATTAAGGGAGAAGTTCTTTATCCCGGAGCATACACTTTGGACACAAGAGATTTCAGGTTAGCTGATTTAATTGATAAAAGTGGTGGAGTAAGTGACTATGCTTTTGTTGAAGGAGCTTCTCTTGAAAGGGAATTTGAAATTAATCAACAAGAACTTGAACTGAACCTTGCTGATTCATTAACTGAAGAGGCAGAACAGACTGAGTCACTATCTAAGGTTGGTATTAATCTTAAAGAAGCACTCCAAAACCCTAACTCAAGTTCAAATATTCTATTGCTTGAGGGAGATGTGATCAACATTCCCAAAAAATTGGAAACAGTTCAAGTAAGAGGAGAGGTGCTCTATCCTGTAAATGTTAGGTATAATGATGAAAATAAATTTAAGCATTATGTGAATTCAGCTGGGGGCTATACTGACTTGGCAAATAAGAAAAGAGCTTATATTGTTTATGCAAATGGGGATGTTGATCGGGCAAAAAGATTTCTATTTATTAAAAAATATCCAAAAGTTAAGCCTGGTTCGATTTTAATAATTCCTCCCAAAGAAGAAAAAGCACCTCTTTCTACTGCTGAACGAATAACGCTATATTCTACAATTGTTTCACTCGCTGCAATAGTGACAAATACGATTTTTCAGATAAGAAACAGTCAATAAAACTTCAACTGTTATAAAAATCACAAATTGAGCTCACAACATACTCAATCTGATCTTGATTTAATTCAGGATAGATCGGTAAAGAGATTGCCTCTTTTGATGCTACCATAGAAACTGCACAATCTTCAGGTAAATAGTTCAATTCAGAAAAACATTCCTGAATATGAAGAGGAACAGGATAATAAACCGATGTGCCAATGCCCCTTTCTTTAAGCCATTTGTGTAATTTATCCCTTTGTTTAACCCGAATTGTGTATTGGTGATAAATATGTCTTCCGCCATTTTTCTCATTTCCAGTTGTTTCATTCGGCAGAACAATTGTACTTCCATTTGACAAATCTTTAGATGCAATTCCTGAGCTCAAAAAGAGCTGATTATAATAATCTGCAATACTCTTCCTTGCTGAAGACCATTGCTCCAAATACTTCAATTTTACAGATAGTATTGCAGCTTGAATTGCATCCAGCCGACTATTAATACCTACATATTTGTGATGATACTTAGGCTTGGCTCCATGAAGCCTAAGGATATTAATCTTTTCAGCAAATTCTTCATCTTTTACTGTGATTAAACCTGCATCACCGTAAGCGCCCAGATTCTTACTAGGGAAAAAACTAAAGCAACCGAAGTCTCCAATCGCCCCACTTGATGTATCTTTATACTTAGATCCTATAGACTGAGCAGCATCTTCGATCACTTTTAAATTAAACTCTTTTGCCAATTCCATAATGGGATCCATATCAGCCATCTGACCATATAAATGAACCGGTATAATCGCTTTTATTTTCTCAGGTTCAGGATTTATCCTCTTTGACAAATCATCTTTTCCTTTTAAAAACACCCGGACTTTTAACGGGTCTAAGTTAAAACTATCCGGTTCTATATCAATAAATATTGGTATTCCGCCTAACCTGGCAATGGCCCCTGCGGTAGCAAAAAAAGTAAACGGTGAGGTGATAACATAATCTCCTGGCTGTAAATCAATCGCCATAAGTGCGAGAAGTAATGCATCGGAACCAGATGCACATCCATAAGAATACTCTGAGTTACAATAACTCCCAACCTCTTCTTCAAATTTCTTTACAAAACTGCCCATTATGAAATGCTGAGATTCCATTACATCGGCTACAGCTCTCTTAATTTCCGGTTTTATAGATTCATATTGAGCTTTAAGATCAAGTAACGGTATACTCATATCAAATAAGGTAAACTGAGTTATCTTCCAATTTATACTCTTCTTTAGTTTCCGGGCAAATTGCAATTCCTTCTTCATCAAAAATCAATCTCTTACCTGCCCTTGAAACCCAACCAATTTGTTTACCCGGATTCCCGACAACCAATGAAAATGCTTTAACCGGTTTAGTGATTACAGACCCAGCCCCGATAAACGCATATTCTCCAATATCATTCCCACATACAATCGTTGCATTTGCCCCAATAGAAACTCCTTTTCTTACTACTGTTTTAAGATATTCATCCTTTCTATTAACTTGACTTCTTGGGTTAATTACATTGGTAAAAACCATGCTTGGTCCGCAAAAAACATCATCTTCTAATGTTACTTCATCGTAGATAGAAACATTATTTTGAACACGAACATTATTTCCTAGTGTAGCCTTTCCAACGAATACATTCTGACCAAGCACACAATTACTACCAATAGTAGCATTTCCCATTATGTGAACCCAGTGCCAAACCTTAGTACCAGAACCAATTTTAGCCCCTTCTTCAATAATAGCAGTAGGATCTATAAATATTTCTGGCATTATCTAAACCCTGCTGCTTTGTAAATTTGTTCAATAATACTAACCACTTTCATCCCTTCAAAAGAAGAAGCAGTCGGCTTGGAACGACCGGCAAAAGTTTCGACAATATTTTCGAATACATAATGGTGATTGGCTGCACTGCCTTTATATGGACCATAATCATTCGGTGGATTCGTTTCAGGAAGCTTTGGCATTTCATAATCCTTAATGTGACAGTATTCAACCTCATTCATGTATTGCCCTCCAACTTTAAAACTTCCCTTGGTTCCAACAACTGTAATACTACTTTCCATATTTTTGTCCCAGCAAGAGGTAGAATAGTTGATAGATCCAATTCCACCTTTTTCAAATTCAAACTGAGCAAATCCTGAATCATCAAAATCCTTAAGTTCAGGATGGGTGAAATTCTTTAGGATGGACTTAGGATCTCTGATATCACCGAAAACCCAATACATAAGATCTACAAAATGACTGAACTGAGTAAATAAAGCGCCTCCGTCCTGATCCAGAGTACCCTTCCAATTACTACTTCCATAATACCGTTCATCCCGATTCCAATAGCAATTTACCTGAACCATAAGAACCTTTCCAATAGTCTTTTTATCAACCATTTCTTTCATCCATACTGAAGGGGGGCTATAACGATTCTGCTTAACCACAAAAACCCTTTTATTGGATGCTTCCTGAGCTCCGATAACTCTTAAGCATTCTTCCTTAGAAATCCCCATTGGTTTTTCTATCAAAACATGATAGCCCGCTTCTAACAATCGTATTGCATAATCTGTATGATGCCCATTTGGAGTAGCTATACAAACAATATCTGATTGATGGTTATCTCTTGTAATAAACTCATCAATTGACGAGTATTTATACACATCAAGGCTCAAATCTTTTATCTCTGTAAACTGATTGGGATCAGTATCTGTAACTGATATCAATTCCGTTGGTTCATACTCATGAATAATCTTAGCGTGCCGCTTACCTATACGCCCGAAACCAATAACTGAAAATCTTAATTTATCCACTTTTTTGAGTGTTGAGTGTTGAGTGTTGAGTTAAATGTAAAGATATGAACAACTAATAACTCTGAAAAGTCATATAAAAAACAAAAAAAAGAGCAGAATCAATTATGCAAATATTCAGCTTCTCTAGGCTTAAACCTGGAAAGTAAAGTTTAAATCAAAACTAAGCACTCAACACTTAAAACTACGAAGCTATGCTTCACTCAATCTTTCCCAAATAAGTCTCTGGTATATACTTTTTCTTCTACGTCTTCTATCTCATCCACCATTCTATTGGCTACAATCACATCTGATATTTTTTTGAATTCATCTAAATCTTTAATCACTTTGGAATGGTAGAATTCGTCTTCTTTTAGGTAAGGCTCAAAAACTACTACTTCAATCCCCTTCGCTTTTATCCGCTTCATAATTCCCTGGATCGCACTAGCTCTGAAATTATCTGATCCCTGCTTCATAACTAACCGAAAAATTCCAACAACTTTTGGATCTTCTTTAAGTATTTGATTAGCAATAAAATCTTTTCTGGTTCTGTTGGCATCCACAATAGCCTGGATCAGATTGTTTGGGACATCCTGAAAGTTTGCCAGCAGCTGCTTAGTGTCCTTCGGCAAACAATATCCACCATATCCAAAAGATGGGTTGTTATAGTGGTCTCCGATTCTCGGGTCTAACCCGACTCCATTAATTACCTGTACAGCACTTAAACCGTGCGATTCGCAATAAGAGTCGAGTTCATTAAAGTAAGCGACTCTCATAGCTAAGTAGGTATTCGAAAAAAGTTTAATTGCTTCAGCTTCTGTTGAATCTGTAAAGAGAACCGGGATCTCATCTTTGGGTTTTTCAGCACCTTCTATCAAAAGATCTGCAAAAATCTGAGCTCTTTCAGAGCGTTCTCCTACTACTATTCTGGATGGATAAAGATTATCATAAAGTGCCTTCCCTTCCCTGAGAAATTCGGGAGAGAAAATTAGGTTCTCACATCCGAACTTTTCTTTTGCTTTCTCTATAAACCCCACTGGGATGGTAGATTTAATTACCATTATTGCTTCTGGATTAATATCCAAAACATCTTTAATTACTGCCTCAACTGAGCTTGTATCAAATTTGTTTGTCGCAGGATCGTAGTTGGTAGGAGTTGCAATTATGACAAAGTCTGCATCCTCATAAGCTTCTTTCTTATTCAGTGTTGCATTTAAATCTAATCTCTTCTCAGAAAAGAAGTTTTCTATCTCTGAGTCTGTGATTGGAGATTTTCTGTTATTAATCAAATCGATTTTTTCCTCAACAATATCGAGCGCAATGACCTTATTATGTTGAGATAGCAGTACAGCCAGTGATAATCCTACATAGCCTGTTCCAACAACAGTGACTCTCATAAGTATTCCCAATTATTTTTTTGCTATAGTTTTGTGAAGAAAGGTATAAAAACTTCCAAATGATAATACTTTTATTATCTATCATCTCGTGAAAGTAGACGTTAAAAACCTAGATTAATAATGAATAACAATCCCTGTTAGCCAACTTTTTATAAGGGGCTAAAGTATATTTGTTAGTCAGCCAGCGCTTCTTTCTCTTTTTTGTAACCGCTGTAAGTTGGAACCATCTGAAATATTTCCCTTCGGATTGATTCCTGATCTCCTGTCATAGCTGTATTAATTAGCTTATCTAACTTATATCCTAAATCTTCAACTACTCCTGTTTTCCTTGCCATAAATATCTTCTCATGTTGGGTCATATCTGTACCTTCCTCAGCAGTTAATAACTCCTCAAATAATTTTTCGCCGGGTCTAACTCCTGAGTGCTTCACTTTTATATCCTTATCTGGTTCAAGTCCACTTAATTTGATCAGATCACGAGCCATTTGTTCAATATTTACAGGCTCACCCATATCTAACACATACACAGCTCCATTGAAATCCAATGCCGCTGCCTGTAATACTAATTGAGATGCTTCAGGAATAGTCATAAAATAGCGGACCATATCCGGATGCGTTACAGTTACGGGGCCGCCTTTTTGGATTTGATCTTTAAAAATTGGGATCACACTTCCTCTGCTTCCTAATACATTACCAAAACGTACAGATACAAATATTTCATTGTTCTCTACCTGTGATGCACCCCATTCAACAATATATTCAGAAATTCGTTTGCTGGCTCCCATCACTGAGGTAGGATTCACCGCTTTATCAGTTGAAATATTCACAAAATGTGAGATTCTATGATTCACCGATAAATTTACCAGATTACGAGTGCCAAGTACATTATTTAAAATAGCCTGAGATGGATTTTCTTCCATTAATGGTACGTGCTTATGAGCAGCTGCATGGAATACAACTTCAGGCTTATCCTCATTAAATATTCGCTCTAATGATTTGTAATCCCTTACATCCGCGATTCGTATGCAATAATCTAAGCCTGGAATTTCATTATTGATTTCCCGTACCAGATTGTGAATACTATTTTCTCCTCTTCCCAGCAAAATTACATGTGAAGGGCTAAACCTGGAAATTTGCCTCACTATCTCTGATCCAATAGATCCACCTGCTCCAGTTACAAGTACCCTGCGATCTTTAATGTAACTCTTGATTTCTTTAGTGTCCAGTTTGACCGGCTTCCTTCTAAGAAGGTCCTCTACATCCACATTTCTCAATTGACTGATTGAAACTTTACCACTTAACAAATCATAAATTCCTGGAATAATTTTGTAGCTTGCATCGGTCATCCTGGCCTTTTCAACCACCCTTCGTATTGCATCACCGGATTCCGAGGGCATAGCAATTACTATTTCATCTGTTCTTAGCCGACGAACTAAACCAGGAAGGTCATAAACAGTTCCTAAAACAGGAATACCCATAAACTTTTGCTTTCTCTTTGAAAGGTCGTCATCTACAAAAGCTACTGGCTGCATTTTTGCTTCTTTATTCTTGAGCATCTCCTTTGCAACCATAGTTCCACTTTCGCCTGCACCTGCAATCAACACTCTTTTAAACTCTTTATTACCATGTATTATTGGTATTCTATACTTGATTACAAATCGAGTTAATGCTCTTAAACTTGAAAGCCCCAGAATGGCAAAAAAGTATTCAATTATCGGAACTGAAACTGGTATATCTAAAAAACTTCTTCCAACTACAACCGTAGCAAAATAAGGCACGCTAAGTACAGTCACCATCATAAAAATCTGAAAAAGGTCGCTATATGTTGTATTCCTCCAAGATTGTCTATAAGAACCCATATACCAAACTAGTAAAGCTTTAGCTACTAAAAGTATCGAAGCTAGTTGAAATGCTGGTATCGTATATCCTGATAAGTCTCCATCCAATCGCAACATAAAAGCGATAAGAGTCATTATTGACCACATCCCTATATCAGCCAGCCCCTTAAAAAGGTTCTTATATTCTACAATGTATTTTTTCATAATTTTTTACTGCTTAGAATAATGCAAGCTTACAAATATAGGCAATGTATCTATAATCTAAAAAGTATGAAAATTGGCTACTTTGTTGATTTTAATATACAATGAATAATTCTTGATCGATCACTACTTAAAAGTTACTACCGCTTGGCAAACACAAACCATTCTCAAATGAACATTCTGATAATTCAATTGTATAACTAGGTGTTTCTCTAAAAACAGTTTACAGATGCATGAGTTACCAAAGCGATCGGGCTTGGAATTTTGTCCAAAAGCAGGTCTTTAGTTTTCACTTAGAATATCTTTTATAGTAGTGCATATATATTTCAATTGTTCTTCACTCATGTATGGAAAAACAGGTAAGCTAACAGTGCCCTGCCAAGTTTTTTCAGCATTTGGGTAATTTTTTGCGTTTAAATCGTAATTGGTACGATAGTATGTGAGCTGATGCAACGGTCTATAGTGTACAGAAGTACCTATACCACTCTCTGCCATGCTTTCAATAAACTTGTTTCTACTAATTTTGGCTTTTTTATTCAAAATAATCGGGAAGAGGTGCCACGCGTGTTCTTCATTTTTCACATGTGATATTGGTAAATCAATAGAATTAATGTCAGATAAGTTTTTAATATAGAACTCAATAACTTTTTGACGTTCGGATCTGAATTCTTCTGCTTTTTCTAATTGCCCCAATCCAATTGCAGCATTTACATCAGGCATATTATACTTATACCCAGCTTCCAAAACATCATAATCCCATGAAGGTTTATCCGAAGTAAATCTATCCCAAACATCTCTACTTATACCGTGTAATCGCATCATTTTTACTCTTCTATAAATCTCCTCGTCATCTGTCACCAACATTCCTCCCTCACCTGTCGTGATAGTTTTATTCGCATAAAAACTAAAGCAAGTTATATCACCAAAAGAACCTACCATTTTTCCATCTATATGAGCAGGAAATGCATGGGCTGCATCTTCTAATATCTTTATTCCATGGCGCTTACATAGTTCCTTAATCTCGTGCATTTGTGCAGGTTGCCCTCCAAAATGGACTATTACTAAGTATTTCACATCTGGATGTTTACTGATAGCTTTTTTTAGTATTTCAGGAGAAATGAGGTTGGTTCTGTATTCAGTATCTAATACTACGGGGTCGGCACTTAAATATCTTATCACTTCTGCTGATGCCGTAAATGTCATACTTGGCACAAAAACTTTATCCCCAGGTTTAACTCCCAATGCATCTAATCCTAAATGCAGTGCAGCTGTACAAGAATTTACGGCACAAGCATACTTTGCATCAACTTTTTCCGAAAACCTTTTCTCAAACTCTAAGGTTTTACTTGCAGTCGTTAACCATCCACTGTCTAAAACTTCTTGCAAATATCTTCTCTCACTTTCGCCAACAACAACTTTTGCAAATGGTATCTTTAGTTTCTTTTTCATTTAAATATTACTGTGTAAATTGTTAAAAAAATGATCCTTATGTCACTCAAAAAATTTCTGTTCTGAATATATTTGATATTCAATTCTAATTTCTGAGGTAGTATTTTTTCCTTGTATGTTTGAACCGGATTTTCTGACATTTCTAAAATTTCCTGCTCGTTTCTAAATCGAATAGATGCATAATCTGTTATACCCGGTCTTACTCTATGTACAATTTTCCATTTTTCTGGATAAATTTTCGTCCATTCTTCCACCTCAGGGCGCGGACCTACAAATGACATTTCCCCTTTAATTATGTTTATTAACTGTGGTAACTCATCTAGTTTTGTTTTTCTTAAGATTTTACCAATTCTGGTTATTCGCTGAGTATCTCCTGCATCAAAATTACTTTTCTTTTTTGAAACTGTACTCATTGTTCTAAATTTTATAAGCCTGAATGTTTCACCACTTTGCCCAACTCTTTCTTGGATAAAAAAAACAGGCCCATTGCTTAACAATTTTATCAGGATTCCAATAATAATTAATACTGGGAGCAATAAAATCAAAGCTGCAATTGAAATTATAAAATCAAATATTCTTTTCAATCTACCAATTATGATATTCTATTTAATTTATTTTTGATCTTCTTTAAATCACCTAATTTAAACAAACTAAATCCATTTGATTTAAGCTTAAGGTAAGACCTAAAAGTTGGATTAGAGTAATAAGTTTGAATAGATTTATCTTGAAATTTTCCTACTTCCCCACAAATCATTTTTTTAAAGCCCTGAATCAATATCTCTCCTCCAATTTCACTTAAATGCAAAAAAAGAGAGAAGCTGGAAGTCCTATTATCAATGTTAGCTTTTTCTTGAGCTAAGATATTGCCTTTATCAAAACCTTTTACCATATAGTGGACGGTTGTGCCCGTTTTTGATTCATTATTTACTAGAACCCAATAATATGGAGCCAACCCAGCATACTTTGGCAGTAATGAACTATGAATGTTAATCGCTTTATGATTTACGAGTTCCAGCCATTTTTCTTTAATAAGTTGTGGGCAACTGACAGATACAATACTGGTTGGTTTCAAATTTTTCATATCTGCAAAAAGAGATTCTGAATTAATATTCGGCTCAGTTCTAAATTGGATATTTTTTTCTCTACAAATTCCTTCTACAGACGAATTAATATCTGAATCTGTTAACTTCAATAGCTTTATTAAAACTAGTGTCCATGCCTTATAAATAAAATAAATGGGTGTTGTTTTAACAAAATAGTTAAAGAACGCCTTCATTCCTTTATTGCCATAATAATCTCCATTCACGATAATTACTTGCAAAATACATCCACTGTAATTTTTCAAGAATTTGTCTAAAATTATACGAGCAAATAGATTTCCATTGGTAATTAATAAAACTCTTTCTTTAACCACTTTATCTTCCATTTCATTTAAACCAATTATTTTATTCAAAACATGGAATCTGTTAAAATCTTGTTTACTACATTAACATCAAACTTTTCTTCCGCCAGCTTCCTACTACTTTCACCCATTGATTTAATCAAGTCTGGATTAGTAATAAATTTTTCCATCGACTCTGCTAAAGATTTTACATCTCGAGGAGGAACCATAAATCCATTTACACCATCAATGACGGTTTCCCTGCAACCGGGCACGTCTGTTGTAATTACCGCTCTTCCTATAGCCATAGCTTCCTGTGTACTCCTTGGAACTCCTTCTCTGTAAGAGGGTAACACATACACACTGGTATTTTTGTAATAATCCTTAATATTTGAAACTCTACCTGGGCACTCAATTATTGATTCATTTTTCCATTGCTGAAGCTGATTCATTGAAACAGCACTTGGATTATCATCAACAGCACCTAGTAAAAGAAATTTCACCTCCGGATATTTTTCTTTTATGAGTTTTGCAGCTTCAACATATTCAATAATTCCTTTCTCTTTTAGTAACCTTGCTGCCAGGGTAAAAGTTATAGGTTCTGTATGTGTATGTGCTTTTTCCCACTCATTCAAGTTTACACCAATACCTCCAATTACTTTTGATTTTCCAGATTGAATTAAGCCATACTCTTTAAATTCCTTTTCATCATCATCATTTAGGAAAAATACTTTATCTGCTTTACTCAATGCGGTTTTATATAATCGTTTCATAATAAACCTGGCAATTATTCTCTTTATCGAGAAGCTTCCACTTTCAGTAAATGCAAATCCCAGCCCCTCTATTAAGGCAAAGCGATTTTTTATACTCAAAAAAGATGAAGCAATTAAACCATAGATAACCGGTTTTGGATTATAGCAAAATATCGTATCCGGGTTTAGCTGTTTGAGCTTTTTATGAAGTAAATAAATAGTCTTAGTATCTGAAACAGGATTCATTCCAGTTCGGTCTAAGGTATAGTCAACAGGGATTGCACCAAGTCTTTTTACGTCTTCTTTGTTTTCAGTGGTGTAATCTGGAGAAAGAACATAAACTTGATGCCCATTTTCTATAAGTTTTGATATTAGCTCTCCCCGAAATGCGACAATTGTTTGAGTAAATGGAGATATAAAAACGAATTTATTTTTTTGCATTATTATTTATTTCGTAAGATATATTTTAGTGTATAATTTTTCCCATTTGTCAACAACTGATTCCAGAGCATAATTATTTAATATATGCTTCCTTCCATACTCACCCATTTTTTTTCTGTTTAATTTTGGCAAATCCATCATTTTTATCATTTTATTTCCCAAATCATTCGAATTTTTAGGGGCAACTAAAAAACCAGACTTTTCATCTACCACAGCATCTGGAATCCCTCCTACTTTTGTTGCAACTATTGGCAAAGAACATGCCGATGCCTCCAACAATACCATGGGTGTTCCTTCCCACTCTGATGACATTAAAAAACCGTCCACTTGATTAAGCAGATCAGGAATATCATTTCTTATGCCTAAAAATGTCACCTTAGATATAAGATCATAATGTTGAATATACCGTTTCAAATCTTTTTCTAAAGGACCTTGACCTACAATATATAAGTGACACTCTCTTTGCCTATCAGCTATTTTAAGAGCCTGAAACATATTCTTATAATCTTTCGGAGTATCTAATCGACCAACAGCCAGCCATTTAAATTCATCACTTTCTACAGCAAATAGTTTCTGGTTAGCTGATAATTTTTTCTTTTTGAAATGCTTAACATCTATGCCATTTGGAATAAATTTAATCTTACCCTGTGGAACAGCTTTAACTCTAACATATCTATTTACCCCAGCTTCACTTACTTGTGTAGTCAAATCACAAAAAACATCCGTTATTCTGTAAAGAAACTCCCGAAATTTCCCTCCTTCATCGATACTATGAGCAGTGCTAATTACAACAGGTACGTTTGTAAAGATATTGGCTAGCCTTGATAAAATATTAGCGTGTACCATATGCCCATGCATTACAGAGGGGTTAAATTCGTTAATAATCCTAACGAGCTTAAACAGAGCTCTTGGATCTGGTATTTTTCTTTTCATATCTAACGATTCAACAGCTATGTCACTTTTAGTAAGCTCTACATCAAATGCTTTTGGAGGTAACATAGACACAACATTTACCTTCCAATCTCTCTCCTTAAATTTTTTTGCTAGTTGTACCAATTGCATTTCTGCACCACCAAAATCTAACCCGGTAGTGACTAAAAGTAACTTTCTGTTCATTCCATCTTCCACTTAATTCTATACCTTAAAAAGAAATGCAGCGATATTACTCCAATTATTATGTGAAAATTACGCACGATAATATTAGATGGATCTCCATATAAAACTGACAACAAAGCAACGTTTAAAATTAAATATGCATATATAACAAAATTTATCTTGTGGGGGATTTCATAGATTATATAATTGGAAATGCTCTTTAATACTGGTGGAATAGCTAAACCCAATAACACTACACCTGGAACCCCAATTTGGACTATTGATAGCGTCAAAATATCAACTGGTATTGCTCCTGTAACCCCGGCTTCACCTTTTTTTGCGCCCATAATTAGTTCCGTGTTTACATGAGAGGCAGTATCAAATCCTAATAGGATGTTCCATATTGACTGAGGCAAAATGTAAAATGGAATTTGTAGTATATCTTTGAACCACCTTATAACATCAAAATCCAATGCAACCAAGAAAGAAGCAAGCGGAAAAGATAATTCAGCTACAAATAAACTTAAAACTTCTTCCCCAAAGTGACCTCTATCCATTAGCTTTGTTATTAAAATAACCAAAACAATAAACAGCGGAAGGAACTTAAAAGACTTTAAAATTACAGCAGTTCTATTCTTGTACTTAATAAGTAAATGAGCTAGTGGAAAAGTCAGTAAATATACAATGAAGCCAATTCGTCCCAACCAGGAATACAAAACATATATTGATAAGATAAACGATAGAAAAAAACCGATTCTTATTATTTTTTGTCTTTCTTTTTTAAAACCCAACTTTAACAGCCCATAAAACAAGAATGAGGAGAAGAAAAGAAATCCTCCGAATCTAATTAAAAAGGAAAATGGATTATATGGCAGACTTTCAAATATACCTGATCTTATAAGAGTAGATGCTTCCAATAACCCCAAAAAGCCACCATAGGCCCTCGCATATAACCAATAAGAAAAGAATCCTAATACTAAAAAAAACCATGCTAACTGATGGACTCTATGATAAGCTTTTGGTGTAGAAAAGTGATTTCTTTTAGATTTTGTTGACCATCTTTTTGAATCAGCAATTTTTGCTCCCACAAATAGCGATACTACAAATATTGTTGCGACTAAAACATATATCCAAAGTAAATGTGACTTCTGAGATATTATTTGAAACCAAAACCCTTCATTCAATCCTGAATATGTACCCCAGACTACAAAAGAAACAGCCCCGCCAAGAAACGTACCTGCAAAAATATTAAACCAGTCAATGAGATCTATACTTCTTCTTTTTGAAATCCGCAAATACACCAAGTAAAAACTAAGTATAGAAACTAAAATTCCTCCAATAATTACCCATTGTATATAATTTGAGTGTCCCATTAGTTAATCAATAACTTGAGATATTCCTTTGTAACAAAACTTGACTTGAATTTTTTTTGATGCTCATCACTTTTAGTCAGGTCCATATCAGATCTTAAATGCCCAACTATTGCGTTCGCTAATTCTTCACTGTTTCCAACCTCAACAATGGTTCCGAATTTTCCTCCTGCAAGAATTTCTTGTGGACCACTAGGGCAATCGGTTGAAATAACAGGCGTATCACAAGCCAATGCTTCAATTAATACTGTAGGTAACCCTTCAAAATTTGAAGATAAAACATAAAGGTTTGCGTTTCTCATATACTTATATGGATTGCTCACAAACCCATAAAGTAAAATATCCTCTCCAAGATTTTTATTTTTTATCAAGTTTTGAAGTTCATGTCTCTGTTCTCCTTCACCAAAGATTATTAATTTTGCTTTAATTTCTTTACGTACAAGTTCAAATGCTTTAATTAATACATCAAATCCTTTTTGTTTATTTAAACGTCCTACCCCAATTACTACTGGTACATTACTATTAAACCACTCATGGTCTACCGATTCTTTAGATTTTTCAATTAGTTCATCAGTAATAACAGGATTATATATAGTAGTTATTTTAGCTCTGGCAATTGAAGCATAATCCACTAAATCATCCGCCACACCATTTGAAACCGCAACAATCTCATCTGCATATGGATAGAAAATCTTCATCAATAGCTTTGTTATTGAACTAATAGGACCTCTGTTATTTGAAGCGGCAATAGACCGGTTATTATGTTCGGTGATTACCACTTTAGTTTCTGATCTGGCAATAAACTTTGCAATAATGGCAATTACATTAACATAATTCATTGCTACCAATAAGGACATTGGCTTTGCACTTTTCAAATAGCGAATCAGGCTTGGCACCATCTTTATTACCCTGCCCCCTTCCAACTCAATAATTCTTACTTCATTTGGGATTTCATTTACATAGGACCCTTCCTTATCCAATAATAGCAGGTCTACATTAACCCCCTCTCTAACAAAGCCTTTTATTAGGTTTAAAAATACCCGCTCAGCACCACCGCCAGCCATAGTTGGAATTAGTACAGCAATTCTATCATTCATTAGATCTTATATTCTTTAAGTAATTAAATACAATTATTTGGCTATTACCCGTATTTAATAGCAATAAGAGTAAACCATAAACAATCATATATAATGGAATTAAATATAGTAAAGAATAAACTTGTGCAGGTTCCGAAAAGAGCCACATGATTCCGGCAAATACAGCGCCAGAAAATCCAATTTTCAGAAACTCCATGTAAGGAACAGGAAGCTTAAAAACCTTGTTTCCAACCCAAATACTGAGAACTATACCAACTATATAGGATATAAGTGTTGCGTAAGCAGAACCAAGTATTCCAAATTGTGGAATCAATACAATATTTAAAATTAAATTAATGGCTGAAGAAACCCCAACAATCCAGATCTGTTTGCTTGTCTTTTTTGATAAATGAAAGGCCATATCAAAATAATAAGCTTTCATTCCTGCAAATAATGCAACGACTGAGATTATTGGCAAGATCAAAATACTTCCTTCACGAAAGTCACTTCCCATAAAAATATTACTGATATTAGGTGCCAAAATAATAAACAGTATTGCTGCAGGTAAAGATACAGCAAAAAGTAATGTGGCATTTTCAGCTACCTGCTTCTTAGCAGCATTTTCGCCCCTTTCCTCCAGAGCTTTAATAGCAAGTGGATTTGCTGCTAAACTAATTACCACCATTAGCAGAGTAATAGTTTGGCGTGTTATATCATACCCAGCAGAGTAAATTCCAGCGGCAGACTCATCGATCATGCCGGCTATTAATAACCTATCTGCGGTACTATTAATGTAACTAAGAGCAAATGTTGCAGTTAATGGAATTGCATATTTTAGAATTTCCGGAAATATTTCCTTATCAATTTTTGGTTTAATTTTCTTCCATTCGTTATAACCAAAAACCAAAGATGATACTAGCATTGCAATCAGAATGCCTGCCAATGGAGCAATGGCCCCTAATCCGATAAATAGTATGAATACAACACCCAGAAGCAAACCCAAAGTAGCTTTTAAACCTGACATTAACCCATATTTCATGGGTTTTAACCTTGCTCTTGGAAATTCAAGATTTATTTCAAACCATCCCTGTATCATCAATAAAGCAACTCCCACAGGAATCAATTTGTACCATATAGGATCCTGCCAATTAACTAGGAACAATATCAAACAAATTCCTACGGAAATAGAGCTAACAACTAAATATCCAAACAATATGGTCGATTTAAAACCACCAGGATTAGAAATATACTTTGGCAAAAAACGAACAACGGAGAGCCTTATCCACTGAAACAATATCATGTTTAGTAACCCTACTCCCGCCATTACTAAGGCATAATATCCATACTCCTCCGTAGTGAGTAATCTGGTATAAATGGCAATAGATAAGAATGTTATTAGACCGGGTACCCCCCTAGCTAATAAATAAGATGCGCTATGACGTATAAGCAATTTTCCCTGTTTTTAGAATGCTATCTGTGGATCTTACTTTGTATTTCATCCCATACTCTTTTACTAGAATTAGCATCAGAGTATGCTAACAAAATATTTTTAATTCTCTCCCTAAAAGCTTGATGACTATCATTCTCTTTAGAAATATTTTCTATTTCTTCAGTGAGTTCACTTAAACTTTTCACAAATGGTCCAGGAGTCCATTCTTTATAAGGAGTAAGTAACATTGGGCGGGAGTTTTCATATTTTTCTAAATCGGCATTAACAAATATAATGGGTTTATTTAGAGCCAAATATTCAAAGTAAACAGATGAGTAGTCTGTAATTAAACAATCAGTAGAGCCTAATAAACTATACAGTGATAAATCCTCCATCTGATCGGCCTGTACAATATTAACCCTCTTATTTACTATTTTTTCAGATAACTTTGGTATTAGGTTAAACTCAAAAGGATGTAGTTTTATAAGGAAAGCTGCATTTTGACTTTCAAGCATTGCATTAAATTCAGACAGGTCATCATTTAAGAATGCTTCTATCATTGATTCCCCTTCTTTAAGGTTTCCTTCCTCATTTTTTCTATGAGTTGGCATAAAAATAAATAGCTTTTTATATGAAACCTCAGGAAACCATTTGTCTCTTACTTGACTGTGGTTCGGTTTAAAAAGATCGTCCATTCGGGGTAAACCAGTAATTTTCACTTTATCACCTTCAAGATGATAACATGAGGCTAGCATGGTTTTACAAGTTCCAGATGTTGCTGCCATTAAATTTATTGACTTTCTATTATACTCCATTGTAGAAAGTCTCTTCTTGCGATCCCTTGTATTAAGATGAGTACGGGGCTTCATATACCCCATAGTTTTAAAATATATTCCATGCCCCAGGCTTACAAATATTTGCTTATCAGAACTTGAAAAAGGTGCTAATTGGTTATGTGAAGTAATTACAACTTTGGCTCTAAAATATGTCCATGCACCTTTTAAAGATTTAGAATAGACGAAATATTTTTTGCTTTGAAATTTTTGGTAGTAACTTTTATCTCTGATCAGCCATTTTAAATCGTATCCTTCAACCGAGTCAACATTTTCAGTTACCCAATCATATAGTGCTTTAGGATTATCCTTAAAATCAGGGTCACTTATGAATACATAGAGATTCTTTTTTTTTGGAACTATGTGATTAAGAAACCTGAATACCAGAATAATTATATGTCTCATTAAATTATTCATTAAAATACCTCAGGATTAAAAAGACACATTTTTTTCAGCTACATCAAGATCTTCAGGGTCATCAACTTCAAACCACCCACGATGTATAGAATTAAAAAACAGTTCTCCATTTTTTGCAAAAAGATTCATCAGGTCAGTCATATACGCATTTTTTAAATCTCGGCCACTTCCCCAGGCGTTACTACTGCATTCATCATCATCCTTACAGCTATGATATTCCTTTTTGATTCTTTCTACTCCTTTTGGAGAAAGTTTTATCATTCCAATAAACTGGCCTTCAATTTCATCAACATTCTTTGCTTTTTTACCTAAAGATTGAACGGTTTCATTTTCACCCTTCTTGAAAGTTTCTGCATCAGATAGTGGGTCATCACATCTGGATTCCCAATATTCTTGCCAGTCTTCATCTGAAGCTATAACAATATCCCTTTCATCTTCAATGAGCTTCTTCAAGACCTCTTTAGAATAGATAATATCGCCATATGTGATAATTACGTTACCTTTTATATACTCTTCTGCACAGAAAAGACTATATATCATGTTTGTAGAAGCATAATCCTCATTGAACACTTTCTTTATTCTTGAATCATTTATTTTACTCTCCTTATAACCCGTAACGACAATGATATTTTCGATACCAACAGATTGCAGAGTGTCAAGTTGCCAATTTAACATGGGTTTGCTATTCACTTCTACCATGCATTTCGGAATTTCATCCGTTATAGGTCTTAATCTTGTTCCTTGGCCAGCAGCTAATATTATTGCAGTTGTATTATTCATATTTACTTTTATTTCAAAATTATAACTTTCGAAGTTGCTAATAAAGATTTGCCTTTCATCTGTATCAAATAGATACCTGAAGAAATATTAGTTAACTGAGATCGAATAATATGGTAGCCATTCGAGTAAAATCCAGAAACAACTTCTTTAACTTTTTTTCCCAATATATCATAAACGATTATTTCAATATAGGTATCCTCTTGCAGATAAATTTCAATATTTAACTCTTTGGCAGGGCTATTGTAAGATGAAGAGATAAAATATTTATTTTTCTCTTGGTAAAGACTCAAATAGTTCTCTTCACTTTTAAAAAAAATCGGAGAAGACCAAGCCAATTCACCATCTTTTTGAATAACTTTTAAATAATAATAAGTGTCTTTTTCAATCCAGTTAATATCTTCATAAAAAATAGATAAGCTATCTGATCCGTTGCCTGTTGTTTCATAAATAATTTCTGAGTTTTTAATAATCTGAATTCTACTTAATTCATCAGAGCCTTTCACCATAATTTTAAACTCAGGTGGAGTAAGTGGAAGCTGATCCGTTGAGTAAAACTCAGCGTTGCCCATATTCAATTCTTCTGTACTAAAATTCAACATAATTTTAGCTCCTGTCGTAGCATAGACCCTTCTATTTTTAATAGCTTCAAAAAGATTTTTTCTTGTTAATGAATCAGATATTACAGCAGTAACTCCTCCCTGACCAGGCCTGCAATCATGTGAATCACTACTACCTATTGCACCGAAGGTATGGCCTTTTAATAAAGCATCTCTTACTGAATTACCTTTAATCTGTAAAGGATGTGGATTTGGGTTCCCAAAGTATTCAAATCTGTTTGAATTAAGACCTACAAATTCTATACCTATCTGCACATCATTTCTTACTAAGTCTAAATTAGCATGGAAATTATTACCGTCCGGATGAGCCACGATCATAATTCCTCCTTCTGCTAATACCAATGATGTGATTTTTTCAATTTTGTCAGAAAAAGAAGATTGGAAATTAAATCTCCTCCCCTCATCATCCGGATATATTACTACCCTATGACCACCAGTTTCGCCACCATATGCCGTCCACTCATATCCAACAAAGGAAATAAAATTACCCGGTTCATTGCTAGTATTTGCCCTTAGTTTTGACTCTTCCCAGTCGCTTACTGAAGAATAACTATCATGATCTGATACAACGATAAAATCTAAGTCACTTTCATTTTTAGCAAATTGGTATAGCTGTTCTATTGAACATTCTGAATCAAAGGATAATCCAGAATGAGTATGCAAGTCACCCCAATATACTTTTTGATTAAGACTTTCATTTGTCGGGTAATTATTTTGTGAATATACTCCTGTAGCACATACAAGATTAAAAAATAACAGACCTGAAAGACTTTTTATTTTGAGTTTAGACACAATGACCTCTTGAAGAAATTAATATCCTCAGTCCTGATCTTTGTATATCGTTCGGGATGCCACATAATGGCTTTTATATTAAAAGTTTTATGTGATAAGCCTTCAACCTCGTTCAGATAAAGTGCTGTAGGTGAAAAGTCTTCGGCAAGGTCAGAAATAGTCAGGCCAAAATTATGATAAGAATTGACCTGTGCATTTTGGCTGTAGATATCAACCCATTCTTTAAATTTAACTGCGTGAGTTTTTGCCACATGTATATCAGGATCGACTTTTGATAAAAGCCCTCCAAAATAGACGTTTATAAATTGAAGTCCTCGACAAACTCCAACTAAGGGTTTCTCCTTGGAAATAGCCCATTTCAGCAAAGCTAACTCAGTTTTATCTCTTTCATAAGCAATATCATCTTCTTCAATACTTTTACCTTTTACTAAATCTTGACTTTTTATACCAATATTGTTTCCTCCCGAAAAAATCAATCCATCAATTTCTAACTCCTCAACATACCGGGCAGGATCTTTTAGATTATTCGGAATCGGAATCAATATTGCCCCTAAAGCATCAGCAAAGTCGTACCAGCGTTGATCAAGAACATCTCTTCGTTCTTTTATTCGTTCAGCAAAAACAACTCTTTGTGTGATGCCAAGTCTCTTCATCCCAAAATCTTGATTTGTTTGTTGACACAATTCAGCTCAATATTATTTGCATCTTTTAGTCGATTGTACCATTCCTCTCCACATCCTATGGCTGCGGGAAGGCCAAATTCAGCACATCGTATCGTCATGTGGGATGCAGCTCCCCCATATTTAGTTATCAGCCCTTTTATTGGGTGAAGGAATATCCAATCATAACCAGGATCAGCACCCTCAGTCAAAACAATTTTTCCTTCAAGTTCTGCTTTATCAGTTATACCAGTAAGCTTACATACTTGAGAAGTAACTGTTTTAGAAGTAACGTAATTAGGTTCTGCTACATTATGTTCAATTACGTCTAAATCATCAGGAGATGTGATAAGTTGTGGAGTTTCGATTTTATTCGATTCCTGATGCCAGTTTTTTCCTTCCTGAATCTTCTGTTTTACATATAGTAGAGGCTCTCTTGCTACAGTAAATTTATTCAAATGAAGAATATCTTCTATAAAAAGATGAGAAAGATCTTCTCTTTCGAAACCATATTCTTTACCCCATTCAACAATTAAACCTAAAACCTCATCAAGGTTTTTGGTGAACTGAAATTTTGCATATTCTCTTCCGGCGGTAGCTTCTCTAATAAATCTCAAAAGCTGATCTACTCTTGTATTTAGTCCCATTTGGGCGATCTGCTCTTCAATTTTCCCTAATGTTTCATCATCAAACTCAAAGGATGTAGATGTATCAGAACTGGTGACACTTGCCGTGTTATTTGCGGAACCTGTTGGAAAATAGTATTCCGGCTTTTCACTGTAACTGTAAGATGTGATGTCGTAACTTCCGGGACGTAGATGTCCGTATTGCTTTAAAAATGATTTCTGATCCTTGTTTCCAGTGAGCACCTTATTCATATCTTCTACAAGCTCTCCGGCTACTGTTTCAACAGAATTTAAAAAATCATCTTTTTGTTTTTCAGTAATGATTCCCTTGCTAACAAATCCACGAAGCATAGAGGATGCAATAAATCCATAGCGAGCCAAAATTGAAAATGGAATAGTTCCGAATTCAATGCAGTCATCTAAAAGAACCTGAACCAGATTTGGAATATCTTCATTTTTATAATCCTGCTCCAGAAGTTTTTCTCGGCGAGGATTCAACTTTTCTGTTTGCTTGATCAGATTCTGAACAGAATTTTCTTCACCAATAATTGCTGTTTCAGTTAGGGTTTTGAGAGCCTCTTTCAGCTTTTCTATCTCTTTATTATCAAATCCTGCACTAATTAATCGCTTTGTATGATTATCAAAATCAGGTGTGAAGCAAGTAATTACTATATCGAACTCAACTTTATCATGAAAATGAGGGTTTTTCTTTAAACGGTCTATGTAGTGATTAACTAATTTGTCTGACAGTTCTTCATTTATTCCGGCTGGTATTAAGTTATTAAAGCTGTTTCTTACATCTATATATGGATGTCCTCCAATACAGAATAATAGTTTTTCAGGTACAGGATTATGATATCCCATTTTTCCCCTGGCTATTCTCCACGCAGAATCAGTTATTAAATATTGATATAACGAAACCGCTAATGGATTAGGCCTCACTCCGATCATCTCTGCTGGATTCCAGTCGGGCATATCTGCCAATACTGTTGTATTTCCAAATACATGCGGATAATTTCTTAGCCTATTTGAAATCTTAGATTTTGCTTCATCTATTCTACGGTGAAAATCTACTGCTTCACCTAAACCAGTATGAGTTGTAATAGGTCGCACCTGAACAATATAGAGCGTATCACTTTCTGTTAATACAAACTCAACATCAAGTGACGAATAGCCAGTTATTGTCTCAAGTTCTTCCAGTGCATCTAATACCTTTATAATTCTCTTATCAGCTGGCTTCGATCGTGCTTTTTTATAAACTGTTATAGACTTAGAATCTGAACTTGAACCCGAAGTTACAGTATCCGTTCTCTTTGACTTATCATCATAATTCACTAAGTAGTAAGGAGTTCCATTTTCAAGATGTTTTGAAAAGGCAACTCCACTCATTGCTACATCTTTAATAAAAGGCTGAATGAGTACCTGATTAGCTGGATTATATTCACCTGAACCATTTTCTCTGAAACCACTAATTACATCTTCAATTGAATTTTTAAGTTCACTTCTATTATTTGAATTTACATCAGCAATACTAAGAAATGCGCCTGCTTGTGAAGAATCCCATGAATCTTCTTCTAAAGAACTACTTCTGACAATTAAACTTTTACCTTTAAATTGATCTTGCACATTTTTCAATATCTTTTCTGAATCTTCTTCCCATTCCTGTATTGGAAAATGCAGCTGATCAGTAATAACAGACTTCTTTACAAAAGGTTGAATTCGCTCGAGTGTCTCTGCTTTTGTGCCAAATACAAATCTTGATAAATCATTATTTGAATCAAGTTCAGCCCATAAACCATTATGGTTAAACGTTGAAATTTTCACTTTCAACTCATCTTTAATGAACCATAAAAGGTCTGTTAAACTATCTTTATCACTGATTTTTTGATCCTTAGTTTGATAGTCTAACAACTCACTATTTAGTTTTTCAAGTACTTCTTTCTTTAGAAACGTTAAACCAGAAAACTGCGCATCAGCCTCATTTGGTAAAATAGAATTTCTCCCTACTTTTTCAACACAGTTTTTTTTTATAGTCACTTTTTCAGCATTTAATTGAAGCTGAGAACTTACTAGCCGTTCCTTCCAATTTGAGTCAACCCCTACTGTTATTGGCATATCAGATTGTAGAAGATCTGAAAATACCTTTGGTCTAAATACGGTATCCGCATATAAGAGTAAGACGTCTCCACCTTTCCAGTTCTCCATTGCATAACGCAATGAACCTACAACATGAGTTTCTTCCCATTTAGGATTAATCACATAGTGCAGATTAGGATATTCTTGAATAATTTGTTCGACTTGATATCCACCAACAAACGATATTTGTTCACTTTTTATGCCAGCTTTATCAAGACCGTGAAGAGTCCAATCAAGTACTCGCTGTCCCCTAATTAGCTTCTCTAAAACTAACTGTGAATCTGATGTAGCTAAAGCGCTTTTTGTTCGTGCTGCACCGAAAATAAATACTTGCATTATAAATGTCTTTTATGCTTTAATAATATGATTATCGCCATTAGTCTCAATTCCTTGCATCACATTCCTTGTATCCACAACACACTCACTCCACTCAGCTAGTACAGCAAAATCAATATTGGAATGATCCGTAGAAATGATCACCACATCATAGAGTGAGATCGTCTTTTTGCTCCAATCAACAGACCTTGTCCCCGCCCACTCAGCATGGTCCCGATTATCAGGAATCACAGGAAGATAAGGATCATAATAAGAAACTTCCGCTCCGTTTTTTTTTAGCAGTTCAAAAATCTTAAAGGTCGGAGACTCTCGCATGTCATCTACATCTGGTTTGTAAGCTAGACCTATAACCAACACCTTGCTACCATTCATGGCTTTTTTATGTCTGTTTAAGGCAAGAATAGTGCGATCTACCACATAACGTGGCATATCGGTGTTTATCTCACCTGCAAGCTCAATGAAACGGGTGTTTCTTTCAAACTCCCTAGCTTTCCAGGTTAGATAAAAAGGATCTATAGGAATACAGTGTCCACCCAATCCGGGACCGGGCGTAAATTTCATAAAACCAAAGGGCTTGGTAGCCGCAGCTTCGATCACTTCGTGCACATCAATATTCATAGCCTCGTACACCACCTTCAACTCATTCACCAGAGCTATATTCACCGAGCGGAAGATGTTCTCTGTCAGCTTCACTGCCTCGGCTGTTTTGCAGTCCGAAACGGGTACGGTCTGCACAATCGCGGTATCGTACACGGCTAATGCTAATTTCAGGGCTTCCTCTCCATGTCCCCCCACTACTTTAGGGATCTTAGCGGTATTGAAATCCGGGTTGCCCGGGTCTTCGCGCTCGGGGCTATAGGCTACGTAAAAATCTTTGCACGCTTTCAGTCCGGAGTTTTTTTCCAGGATTGGGATCATCAACTCCTCGGTGGTCCCTGGCCAGGTAGTAGATTCGAGGATAACAAGTTGCCCCTTGCGCAGGTGTTTTGAAATGGTTTCAGTAGTATGCTCCACATAACTCATATCCGGCTCACGATGCTGGTTTAAAGGGGTTGGCACGCATAACAAAATCGCATCAGCTTCATCAAGGCGGGAGAAATCGGTGGTGGCATCCGCTATATCTGACTTAGCAAGTGCTTCCATCATTTTGGATCCCAAGTGTTTAATGTAAGGAACACCATTTTTAAGATTTTCTACTTTTTCAATGTCTATATCATACCCAATCACTGGCATGCCTTGCTGATGGAAGGTCCACATAAGGGGAAGGCCGACATATCCTAGTCCAACTATGCCGATGGTATAGGTTTTCTCTTCTATTTTACTAAACAGGTTTTCGAATTGGTTCATTTACAGTTTTTCGGCTATAAGAATAAATGTTTTTTTATTTAACTTATACATGTACTGAAAGCACCTTAGGGATAATTTTTTTATCTTTGCTAATCCTAAAAATCTTTAAAATCATTGTGCAAATTTTGGCTTTTCAATATTCTCTTTGGAACAATCTTTTATAAGACTAGTTATGACTTGGAACCGAAAGGATTGGATTCCAAAAATTGACGGATGAAAATCCAACCGATAGAAGCGATTCCGCTTAGCATCACAAATACAATGAGGATCATGGCTCCACTCGTCTCATCATTCACCGGAACTTGTACCGGTTGCAAGACTTTAAATACAGGAGTTTCTTCCTGCACTTTTAATTTTGCCTCTTCATACTGTTGTGTAAGAGAATTATATAGATTAAAAGCTAGATCATATTCAGAATTTAATCGTTGTTCTTCAGTGCGAGCTTTTGCTGTTAAATTACCTTGGTTGCTATCTCTGAATTCCGCAAGTGCAAGTTGTGCTTTTTGAAAACGGTTTTCTGCTTTAGCTAATTGTTCTTCTATAAATTCTAAATCTCTAAGAACTTTTTCTGTACGATATTCTGTCAAGTAAACAGTTAGCTCCTCAATTGCGTATTTTGTTACATATGCAGCTAATTTGGGGTCACCCATCTGAGCTCTAACTGTTACCACTCCTGATTCGTCATCCAGAATGGCCGTGATTCGGGAACGAAGACTTTCAATTACTGCCATCTCCACCTTGCTCAATTCAACAATCTCTGTTTCTTTAGTGATGCCAGCACTCGCAACTGTCTCAATGTCCTGAAATGCGCCAATGATCGTACCTGGTAAACCAATAGTAAATTTTTTGATATACCCAAGTGCACCCGGAGACTGAATTTCTAGATAATACTCATAAAAAGAAGCCGTAGTGTCATAATCCGGAAAATAAAACTCCTCACGGGCCAGCTTATCCTGGAAACTCAAACTTTGTACAATTTTTGGATATAAATCTACCCGAATCGCATTACTGGCTGAATTATAGGTTCCTCCTCCACTTAATCCAATTAATCCTCCATATTGCTGTAATAAACTGGAAGCGCCACCCTGACTTTCGGTGCTATACTCTGGCATGAGAGTGGCATTACTGACGTATTCTTTTGGGCTAAGCAGTGCCACCATCACTCCCAACACTATTCCAACTGCTAAAAACCTATAAATTACTTTACGATTGTCCCAAATAGTTTTAACTAGTTCGATGAGGTCAATTTCATCTTTTTCGTAGTCTCCATAAGTCTGACCAGCAGGCACTAAGCGATATTCCTGAATTGGAAAATCTTCTTCAGAGCGTTTCTTCTTCTTGCTATTTTTGTCGTTATTTTGTTCGTCTGTACTCACGGTCAGCTCTTAATGGTTAAGCTTTTATGATAAGGAATTACTTAGCGTAAGGAAACCACTTTTGCTTAGGTTTTTATAATTCAAAACTATCCATAATTCTTTCTACTGCTTCTTTCACAGTTATGTCATCTGTATTGATAGTTAATGATGGCTTTTCCGGTGCCTCATGCTCTACATCGTAACCTGTTAACCCAGATATTTCACCTTTTTCGGCTTTTTTATACAACCCTTTTGGATCTCTTTGTTTAGCAGTATCTGAGCTGCAGGTCACATGAATTTCGATGAAGTCTGTATCTTCAGGTAGCATATCTTTGACTGCTTCCCGATCTTTGATATATGGTGATACAAATGTGCACAGAACAATATTACCATGCTCGAAGAATAATCGAGCCACTTCCCCAACTCTTCGGATATTTTCTCCCCTGTCTTTCGGGCTAAAGCCCAAATCACCATTCAATCCATGTCGAACCTGATCACCATCAAGCAAAACGGTCTGCCTTCCTTCATCCCAAAGCTTTCGTTCCAGTTCTTTTGCTATTGTACTTTTTCCTGCTCCAGAAATTCCGGTAAACCAAAGTACTTTGGCCTTATGTCCGTTTCTTTTTTCACGCTCTAATCTTGGAATATTCCAGGGTTCCCATACTACGTTTGGAGAGTGTTGAGTTTTGAGTAATGAGTTTTGAGGGGGCTCATCTTTAGATACTGTGGAACCAGCTCTAATCATACCCGCGCCTACCGTTACATTTGAAGCGGGGTCAATAATTATAAAACTACCTGTTCGTTGGTTAATCTGATAGGGATCAAAGAATAAGGGCTGACTTGTTTTCAGTTTAACACGACCTATCTCATTCAGCTCTAAATTCTTTGCATCTTCTCTACTTAGTGTATCTACATTGATTCGATAGAGCAGATCTTCAACAAATACCTGTACCGTTCGGCTTGTATGCTGTAATATATATTGCTTACTGAGCCCCATTGCTTTTTCATTCATCCAGCAAAGATATGCTTCAAAATCATTCCGTACTGTAGGAACATTATTCTTACGAACGATCATATCACCACGGCTGATATCGATTTCATCTTCCATGGTAAGGGTGATTGAATCACCTGCAAAAGCTGTTTCGAGATTTCCGTCCCGGGTCACAATTTCTTTTACTTTTGTGGTAAGACCTGAGGGTAACACTTTTACTTCATCTCCGGGGCGAATTCGACCTGATGCTACCTGCCCAGAAAACCCTCGAAACGTTCTATTAGGACGAATTACATATTGAACCGGAAGCCTGAAGTCGACTACATTTTCTCCCGCATCTACTTTTACACTCTCAAGGTGATGGAGTAAAGTAGATCCTTTATACCAATGCGTGTTTTCGCTTTTATCTACTACATTATCTCCTTTTAAGGCGGAGATAGGAATAAAAGTGATGTCGTTTACATCAAGTTTATGCGCAAACTCATGAAAATCATCTACAATATCATCGAATACCTTTTCATCATAATCTACAAGATCCATTTTATTTACAGCTACCACTAAATGTGGAATTCTTAAAAGTGATGAAATAAATGCATGTCTCCGAGATTGAGTTAGAAGTCCTTTGGAGGCATCTACCAAAATAATTGCTAAATCGGCAGTTGAAGCACCCGTGACCATATTTCGGGTGTACTGTGTATGTCCCGGAGTATCCGCTATAATGAACTTTCTTTTTGGGGTAGCAAAGTATCGGTAAGCAACATCGATCGTAATCTTTTGCTCTCTTTCTGCCTGAAGACCATCAGTCAAAAGAGCCAGATTAACTTCTTCTTCCCCGCTACTCTTACTGGTTTTTTCGATGGCTTCCATCTGATCTTCAAAAATGGATTTTGAGTCATAAAGTAAGCGGCCAATTAGTGTACTTTTCCCATCATCCACACTTCCTGCTGTTGTAAACCTGAGCAAGTCCATGTCGAGGTACTTATTCTCTTCGTAATCCTTAGTTTTTATTTGAACTTTATTTGAACTCATAATAGTTCTTAGTGATTAATTATTAGTGTTTAGTTGGCTTGTTTTCACGATAGAGGTGAGTAGCTTTACAAGCTCTAAGCACTTTTCGTATTCTTTACTAATATTAATATTAATAGAATTACTTTCGTCTATTAACCTTAACCAGAACAATGATTCCCGAGCTTCTTTAGATGCAATACTCATCTTATGAATAAAATCTTTCTTCGAAATTGCAGCGCCAGCTTCATTTACATTTGCACCTACTGAAGTACCTGACCTTATTATCTGTCTGGATATATCAAATAGTTTTATTTCATTAAGTTTTTGATGTAATTCAATAACCATTAACGCAAATTCAAAACTCTTTTTATAAATCGGACCTTCATTTTTCATAGTATTTAACTTAGTTTTTGTTTATAAGTAAGACCTATTCTAAAGGAACTCCTTACACTATAAACTCATAACTAAGCACTCAAAACTAGAAGTACCCCTGTTTCTTGCGGTCTTCCATTGCAGTTTCGCTTCTTTTGTCATCATGACGGGTTCCACGTTCAGTCTCTCTGGCTGAAGCCACTTCCTGAATAATATCCTCTAAACTGGAAGCTCCTGATTCTACTGCCCCAGTACAGGTAGCGTCTCCAATAGTTCTGAAACGAACCGTTCTGGTTTCAATCTCTTCTTCATCCATTTTATTAACGAATTCAGTATCCGCTAACCAAACTCCACGACGATTAAAAACCTTACGTTCATGGGCAAAATAAATGGATGGAATATCAATTTCTTCCTGTGCGATATATTGCCAAACATCCATTTCTGTCCAATTGCTAATAGGAAACACCCGGAAATTCTCCCCCGGCTTTTTCCTTCCATTGAATAGATTCCAAAGCTCGGGTCGTTGGTTTTTAGGATCCCATTGGCCGAATACATCGCGATGAGAGAAAAAACGTTCTTTAGCACGAGCTTTTTCTTCATCTCTTCTCCCCCCTCCTAATGCCGCATCAATTTGATGTTTTTTCAAAGTATCAAGTAATGTAACTGTTTGGAGAGCATTTCTTGATGCATCAGGTCCTGTCTCTTCTTCAACACGGCCTTCATCAATTGAATCTTGCACCGATCCTATGATTAACTCTACTCCATATTTCTCAACAAGGCGGTCTCTAAATTCAATGGTCTCTGGAAAATTATGCCCGGTATCAACATGCATCAATGGAAAAGGAACCTTCCCCGGATAAAATGCTTTTAAAGCCAAATGGAACATAACAATGGAATCCTTTCCACCTGAAAAAAGTAGTACCGGGCGATCGAACTGCGCCGCTACCTCCCTCATAATATAGATTCCCTCATCTTCGAGTTGTTTTAAATGAGAATGAGATTTTAATGCTGTCATTTTATAAGGCTTCTGCGTCTATAAATTCGTTGCTTCCTATCACAAAATAAGGATTTAATAGGTTTTCTTTGTTGTAGATTAAAGGAGAGTATTTTTCGCCCGAGGCAGTAGAATAGCGATATACTGCATCTGCTGCTGCTGTATCCCATTCCATTGTTGGACCAAGTCGGGGATAAATATCTGCCTTTCCTTCGGCTACTAAACAAAACTTAATTGAACTCCCTGAAGGCACTTCTTCTATTACAGTGATACCAATCCTTTCCAATTTTTCTACAGTTGTGCCATCTCCATGTGATCTACTTACCACAATACGAGCTCTGCCGGTCTTTTTAAATTCTGGAGTTTCAAGCTTGATGAAACTATTATCCTTAAGCTGTTTGAAAGAACCACTTTCTTTTTCTCCGTAGTAGGTAATTCCTTTTACGGGTACATATACAACACCAAGTGTTGGTTTACCATTTTCAATCAAAGCAATATTTACAGTGAATTCTCCATTTTTTTTTATGAATTCTTTTGTACCGTCTAATGGATCTACCAACCATAATTTATTCCAACTCTTTCTTACACTATAATCGGGAACCCCCGATTCTTCAGAAATTATTGGGATTTCAGGGGTTAACTCTTTTAAACCATCAACAATAACATGATGGGCTGCCATATCTGCTTTCGTGAGTGGAGAGCTATCTTCTTTTTGACTCACTTCTATTTCTTTATTATAAAATTCAAGAATCTCATCCCCTGCCCTTTTTGCTAACTCAATGATCTTATTCAGCATGAAAAATATTTATCAAAAACTCCAAATTTTAGGAACTAAAAATACGGTTAATGCGGCCACGATCAAATTTAGTGGAAGCCCTATTTTGATATAATCAGTATACCTGTAACTGCCCGGACCGTAAATCATGAGATTTGTTTGATAACCGACCGGGGTTGAAAAACTTGCTGAAGCAGCCATAATGATAACGATGGCAAAAGGGATAAAATCCACTCCTATTGATTGAGCTATTGAAAGCGCTATTGGGAAAACCAACACAGCCGCTGCGTTGTTAGTTATCAATTCTGTAAGTATCCAGGTTATGAAATAAGTTATTATTAAAGCGGTGACTGGATTAGAGCTTGCATAAAAAAGCATATTTATCGCCAAATATTCAGCTACTCCTGTTGAAGCTAAAGCGCTCCCGATTCCTAGTGAAGATGCGATAGCAATAAGTACCCGCCAATCTATCGTCTCAATCCCTGCAGAATAGCGTATTGCTTTAGTTAAAATCATTACTGCTCCAGCGAGAAATGCTGCTTGAAGCATAGAAAGCATTCCAAATCCAGCTAATAAAACCATCCCAAAAAGTATAGATAATGCTATTCCGGATTTCTCATAATTCGTAGATTGCACATCTTCAATAGGACTAATTAAATAAAAATCGTTGGAATTTCTGTAGCGTCTTTGAAATGGTTTTCGGGTTTCCAGTAAAAGAGTATCACCGGTTTTTAGTGTGATATCTCCAATTTTTTCTTTTACTCGTTCTCCACTCCGGGAAACAGCAAGAACTACCGCATTATAGCGGTCTCTAAATTTACCTTCTTTAATAGTTCTTCCTTTTAATGGGTTTGAATTCGAAACAACTGCTTCAACCAAAATACGGTCTGTTTTTGGAGTATCGAGTTTAAATACCTGATTTGTTGCTGGAACAAGCCCCTGAGTACTCTGCAAATCTACGATAGAATCAACAATACCGGCAAAAATTAAGCGATCTCCTTCTCTTAATCTTTGATCAGGTCCTACTGCAGGCAGTACCGCATTATCCCGATATATTTCCACTAAGAATAAGCCCGGCAACTGTCTTAAACCAGCATTCTGAATAGTTTGTCTGGCTAATGGACTCCCTTCAGGAACCATCATCTCGATAGTATATTCTCTGGGGTCTTTGAAACTTTCGAAAGCTTCTCCTCTGGATGGAAGGAGCTTATCACCAAATAGAAAAAGGTATATGAATCCTGCTATTGCGCATGGAATACCAATCCAGGCAGGTTCAAATAAACCTAATGCTCTTGTGCTTCCTTCTTCAATCAGTAGTCCATTTAGTATGAGGTTTGTACTCGTGCCTATTAGCGTACACGTTCCTCCCAATATTGCCGCATAACTTAGCGGAATGAGTATCTTCGAAACAGGAATTCTGGTTCGCTTACTCCAATGCTCAAGCGCTGGAATAAAAGAAGCAACAATAGGTGTATTATTAAGGAAAGCACTCATCACCATTACTGGCATCATAATACGAGTTTGAGCACCACGAACCGTTTTTGTATCTCCCATCACTTTTTGTGTGATATATCGGATGGCGCCCGTTTCCTTGAGTCCAGCAGCTACAACATATAATGCGCCTACAGTTAGCATACCTTCATTAGAAAAGCCAGAAAGAGCTGCTTCCGGAGCAACAATTCCTGAAATCAGTAGAATAGCTAATCCAGCAAGTAGCACCATGTCTACGGAAAGGTTTGTGGTGATGAGCAGGACCAAACATCCAACTATTACACCAACTACAGACCAGCCTTCTATCGTCATAAAGAGTGTTTTAAATTTGGCTGAATATAGTGATTAGTTTTGAGTATACCTTTGGATTAGCCTTTCAAGGAACAAACCGTTACAGAACTACAAATCAAAGACGATCAACTAATACAATTATAGTTAAAGTAGCTGATAAAATACTTATTGTCTCGCTGAAAATTTCTCTGAAACTTGGCTTTTCTGATGAAGGTTTTGGTTCTTCATAGATCACTCGTATCACCGCCCCATCCTCTACTTCTGGATTTTGCTTAAAGAGTCCTTTTCGTCTAACACGATAAGTTGCTCCATTTGCCTGAGTAAGCTGAACATACTTATAGCTATTAGCCTGGAGCCCCCCTGCGCGATCTAAATAATACTCTATTTTAGCGCCGGGTTCGTGCTTGATAAAACCATCTAAACCTACATTTCCGGTAACCAGAACCACATTTGGATCTTTTGGAACATAAATTGAGTCCCCTCCTTGTACAAGCACATCAGCTCTTTGGTTACCATTAATTATCTTATCTAATTCCATTACTACATTGAGACTATCTCTTACTAGCCTTGCTCCTTTAGCATAACCTTCTAAAGTTAACCCCCCTGCTCTATTAATGAAGTTGGATAGTTTTTCATTTTCACTCAGTAGGGTATATGTACCCGGAAACCTTACTTCTCCGGAAATAGTCACCGTTTCCTGATTATTGAATAATGGATTGGGTCGAATATAAACCCGATCCCTGTGTTGCAGTTCGAATTGTTCTGCTCGGTCTAACAAATCCCAAAATATATCATTTGAGTAGAACACATATTTCTCAGACTCATCCTCAAGTAATTCAAAAGTGAGTTTTTTTGCTTTTTCTGATTGTGATTCGGGTCTTTCAGTTCTTGTTATTTCAACCTCACCCAGATATGCATCTTCACTGAATCCCATTGCGTTCATAATTAAATCTTCAAGAGTCATATTCTCATTGAAGTTGTAACGACCAGGTGATTTCACTGCGCCGGATATGACCACATATTTATCTGTGATAAGCTGAACTGTATTCTCATACACCTTAATCTGGTCAAAGGGTTGCATGATTTCTAACCCAAACCCTTCCTCATTCAATGCTTCTTCCAGATTGAAGCTTATGATATTTGTAGTTCTTCCATCTTCGTTTCTCCTTACCAAATCGGCACGAGTTAATAAAACCCTTTTTCGATATTCCGGATCAAACAAACCGCCTGACTTGAATAAAACATCGAATACCCTCAAACTATCACGCCAACGATATTCGGTCGGATTACGAACTGCACCATTAATTGAAACGGTCGAATTTTGCTCAATTTCTAATCTAGAATAAATCTTAAATCGATCACGTTTCCGAAGTACGAGATTTTGGGATGGATCATCATTCATTACAGATCTAAGATCTAAAGAAATAAACGTTTGAGTAGAGTCTTCATTAGTTCTGATGATCTCAGCTTTTTGAAGAAATGCATCTCCTGTTAAACTATCTGCCGCAAGAACTAAATCTCTGATTGTTCTTAGTGTATCGGATAGCTGATACACTCCAGGTTGATCCACTGCTCCTTCTATCCTTACGATATTGTCCAATACATCAGTAATGCTAAAGATTGTGACCTTATCTCCATCCTGAAGGTAAAACTCTTCGTTTCCAGAAATTATTTCTCTCAGTGAATTATCTAAAACTTCTCTTGCATCACTAGGGTCATTTCTTTCTTCGAAGGGAATAATTCTTCGAATCTGAAACCTATCCGAATATGCCTCTGGCTTTAAACCACCTGCAAATTCAATTATTTCCTTAACTCCTTCACCTTGCTTTAGTTCAAAAATTGCGGGTCTTCGAACCGGGCCTGTAATAGAAACTTCGCTCTTTCTTGGAGGTATAAATATGCGATCATTATTTAATAAAGGAACTGAAGTTGGATCAATTCCTCTGAGTAATAAATCATATAAATCTACTGAGGCAATTTCTTTTCCATCTCGTATAATCCTTATATCTCTCAATGATCCATCCACGGTTGGACCACCAACACCATAAAGCACATTAAAAATGGATGCATTACTTGTGAATGTGTACCCTCCAGGGTTTTTAACTTCCCCTAATACAAACACCCTAATTGGTTTAAACCTTGTTACCGTAAGATCCATAAAAATGGTAGGTGGGTCTTTAACCAAACCGGAATAGCTTTTTGATAGCGTAACTTTTAAAGATTCTCTTAAAGTTTTCAGACTCTGACCTGCAAGTGTTACTAACCCAATATTAGGAATGAACGATCTTCCTTCCGCATCTACTGACATATCGTATTGAAATTCAGTAGCTCCCCAGATTGTAAGCCTCAACTCATCGTCCGGACCGATAACATACCCTTCATCAACTGGCCCATTTGTACCTGGTTTAAAGGCATCAGGAGTATCAGCAAAAATTTGATATCCAAAGTAGGGTAAACCACTTTTTTCGGGAGTACTGGGTCTGGGACCTTCCTGAGGAATATTCATGGGTTCTTCAGATTCCTGAATCTGATCTGAAGTAACTGACTGACCTGTTAAGTCGGTGACATTAGCATCTGATACTGAAGTATCTGGGTTCTGTAACTGTCTTAATTGAATAAGGTATTGTTGAATCTGAGCTTCCGGTACCCCATTATTTCTGGCAAATCTCGCTAATTCGTCTGGATTATTCGGATCAACTCCTGATTGCCTGGCTAATCTTTGAGCCTGCTCAAATGTCAAACCTCTTCTGGCTAGTTCCTGATCAATAGTCTGCCCGTAAGCTTCGGGAGAGATAAAACTTCCTAAAATCAATACTAATAATAGCACCCAACTAATTTTCAAACTTCTATATTTTTAGATGTGATAAAATATTATACCCTATTAACTCACTAAAATATGCTTAATAAAGAAATCATCAAATTTGTATGTAAAAAAATTATACAAAATTAATATTCTGGATATTAGTAGAATTCGAATCTTCAAAAAAAATTTAAAACCTTACCCTTCCCTGCAACCCAAGAAAGCTGCGTTTATTCCCCTCTATTTCTCCCAGACCACTACTTAGTGATTGTACATCTTCGATAGTAGTAACTGAATATTTAAGCCAGAATTCCAACCACTCTGATGCTTCATATTTTAGTACTCCATACACCCTCTGCCCTCTACCACTCAGAGCAACATTCGAAAGTACATACAACAAATCATTTTCAAACTGATACACTCTTGTATCGAAACTATCCGTATCAAAAAGAGTTACTCTAGCATCAAGCTGGAGTTTTTGTGAGAGCTGAAGCCGCACATCCTGGTAAATTAAAAATCCGGTTTCCCAGTTCTCTCCCGGACTTTGATATCGAACTAACTCTCCTCTCGACCGAAGCCTTATTTTTCTATTTAACTGATATTCTGTTTGTAACCGAACACTCGCCCTTTTTTCTTTTCCAAGGATTCGTTGTTCTCTTCCGGAACCCGTCTCGATTACATACTCATCGTCTTTGATTTCATTTCTAATCAGGATATAAGCGTCCAAATTGTTAGTGATATTTCCTTCAATCAATCCTAAAACATCATATCCTTCTGTTGATTGTGTTGTTCCTGATCGGGGAGCTTCAAAACGGTACTGATCTACGTATCCACTTATGGAATATCCGTTTGGAAGACGATGAGAAATTCCTACATAAAAGCCAGACTCATTATTCGGGTCTCCGGATGTTTCTCCAAAACCTGTACCCATAAATGATTGGAAGTCTTTCTGGTAATTTCGATACAGTAATGCCAGGTCGGTACTAAACCCTACCGGAGCTTCAACACCTGCTACCCCGCCAACTCCGCCGTTTTCACTTCGGGCGATTTCTGCAAATACTAATGAACTACCTACCAATCCACGATAATCTATTCCAAATACAGAGTTCTTTCTTCCTTCAAATTTGTATAAGTCACTAAGGGATGTTCCGGTTGCTATATAGGAACTGAATTCTGTGGAGTAGCCTGTTACCCCAATCAACCCAATTGGAGTGTCTGCTTTGATTCTCCCGCCAAATGTATGCTGATCTATATTGTTTCTTCGTTCTAATTCAGATTGAGTTCTGTGAAACCCGCTTGAAGATGGAAACCTTGTAGTGTCTCCTTCAATAACTGATGCTGTTCTAGGTCTGCCTGAATAAAATGCCGTGAATTCAATCTGATCACCATAAGTTGCGGCAACTCCTCTGAAGAAATCTGTTTCCTGAGCTGAGCCATAAGGCCGTAGACCTCTCTCGTTTTTACTGATCGTTCCGGTTACTTCCCGTCCCTTCCCGAATGCACCTCCAGTCCAGATTACTAAACCTTGCCCAAAACTGAGACTATAATCGCCTATCACAAGGCCCTTTAAATTTCCATTTTCTGTGAGGGCCAGATGCCAGGAAGTATAGTCGAAGTCTGAAATTCCTGTAAGTTGCTCTCCGGCGTCTTTTTCCTGAGTTAAATTGATAGATAAATGGTCACTTTGCATCCTCAGTCGCTGGTAATATTTCACCGGACTTCCAACATACCCTCCCAAAGAATCTGGTCTGATGAAGCCCTCCTGATCTTCCAGATTTTGTTGGTACCGCGAGATCACTTCAAACTTATTTCCGGAAAGCCAGTAGCCCGGACTCGTATAAAAGTTGCGAATACGTTCGTTTAATCCACCTATAGTGATGTAAGGGCGCATTCGCTGAAAAGTAGCCAAGCCTACTCCCCGTACTTCCTGGATCTCACTTATCGATTCAAAAGGCTTTGTCTTCCGGTAGTCTATCACAGCACGGGCTATCAGCAAATTGAAGCCCGGAACCTGAAGTAACTCGCTTACTCCCGCTGAATTAAGGTTGATGGGATTGGCAGCCAGATCTTCCAAAAACTGTGTAAGTTGCTCTCCGGTTAAACCCGATTCCTCAGTATCAAGCTCTTCAAATGCTTGCTCTAACTGTCGTTCAACCTCAACTTTGGATGTATCCTGCCCGAACAGAGAGATTGGCAACATCCCGATTAAAAGTAATAAAGATATTACCTGAAACCTTTTCATACTCAGAATTTGAATAACAAATCGAATCCGGGACTAAGTCCCAGTAAGTGATGATGTTGAACCGCGAGATTGATTCCCCAGAGTTCGTTCCCATAACCCAGACCAAATGAGTAAGTAAGCGGCTCTGTAGTAATACCAATCCTTCCTTTTAACTCATCGACAATATTGACTTCCAGTCCTCCGCGATATGACACCGGAAACCGAACATCCTTTACCACATCCATCACAAATAGCGCTGTCTCTTCCAGTGAGTAGCTGAAACCAATGCTCAGTTCCCGTTGAAGGTCTTCATCTGTTCCGGAAAATTGATACGAAGGCTGGTTCAAATTAGTAGCTTTTGCTCCAAGCCAAAGCTGATCCATCACCTGTGTAGCAATGCCCACATCCAACCCGAATGCTCCACCTGATCCATAAGGACCCCCAAACGAAATGTGATTATAATTCAGAGCCAGACCGAAATGAAGTTGCTCCCACTCATTCTTATATCCGAGCTGGACTCGTGTTTCGCTGAATAAGTTGTCGCCATATCGATGAAAACCAACTGCTCCAATTCCAAAGGGAGTTGAAGTGCTTCCAAAAGCGGCCATGTCGGTGATTTCCGCAAAACCATAGTTTCGCAGCCCATAGAAACCTAAAGAAACAGATTCTGAGTTCAATAAAGCCGGATTTGAAAACAATGACCACTCATCCTCTATTAGTGCAGATGTAGCCTGACCTAAACTTAATGCCCGCGCACCCATTGAGTTTTGACTATACGAGGCCGTCGATATTCCCAAAAAAAGGAAGAGAAAAGAAATTTTATATCGAATGAAACGTATTCGTATCATTGGCTTAAGTTTGTTCGCTATAATATGATATATCTGGCACCAATAAAGAAAGTCTTATCGTTGAAATTTCATGGTTTAGTAATATTACTAATGCTGCCGGTAATTTCCATAGCTCAGGAATTTAACTGCGAAGTGGTTATAGATGATACCAACCTGGAAGGCACCTCATTTGAATACGTGAAAGAAAGCCTTAGACCGGAACTGGAAAATTATATTAACGAGTATCGCTGGACTGAAATTGAGTTTACAGAGCAAGAACAAATTAATTGCCAGATCAACATTGTGCTTACCAGTGGTGACCAGAATTTCAATTTTTCGGCTGAGACCGTACTTTCTGCCCGACGTCCTATTTATAATACGATGACGGAAACAACCACTATGATACTTGGAGACCAGGCATGGCAGTTTTCTTATCCGGAAGGAAAAAGCCTTATCCACGATGAGCTTCAGTTCGAGAGCCTGACGGGCTTTATTGACTATTATATGTATCTGTTACTGGGTTACGATTTCGACAGCTTTTCTCCCTTGGGCGGTACCGAATATTTCGACAAAGCCCAGAATGTAGTCGACCTCGCACAAAATGAAGAAAGTATTGGCTGGACTCGCAACAGTAATAACCAACGTAACCGCTTTGTGCTGGTTTCCGATTTATTGAGTAATAATTACGAACAACTGAGAAATGCATTTTATACCTATCACCGGCTTGGGCTGGATACATTTACCCAAAACCCACAACAGGCTCGTCAAGAGGTGATTAATGTGCTCACAGAAATTCAGGCTGCAAAACGACGATCTACCAGTAATTTTCTGTACGACCTTTTCTTCGATACCAAGTCCCGGGAGATTACTTCCATTTTTTTGGATGCGGATAGTAGAGTTCAGCTGGAAGCATACAATATCTTAAGAGAAACCGATCAGGGACATTTAACTGAATACGATCAGTTACAAAACTGAGTGATTGTTTTTAAAGGATTTATTTTGCTATTTCCTTGAAACTAAATGTAATAAAAAAGTGAGGCAGGGATGAAATGTATTAAATTCAAATCTGGGTATAAATATCAAATTACAGCCGATTACGAAATCAATATCTCTGTTTACCCGGAGAATAACATCACTACAGAATATATAGACTTGAATAAAGAAGGGATGATTTTTATTAAAAGAGGTTATGCATGGGATGGACCGTCAGGTCCAACGATAGACACAAAAAACTTCATGCGAGGATCTTTAATTCATGATGCTCTATATCAACTTATGAGGGAAGAACATCTTAGTGCTGATAAATACAGGGATATTGCTGATCGCTTACTTCAGAATCACTGTAAAGAAGATGGAATGACCTCCCTCAGAGCCTGGATTGTTTATAAAGCTTTAAAGTTTGGTGGAGGTCCTGCAGCAGATCCAGCGAATAACAAACCCATAAAATTTGCTCCTAAAAATTGTATTCAAGAAGTTTAATCATCATATGAGCCATTCATTTACTTTCTAATTAAAAACTAGATAAAATTACTTTCACCTTAATTATTTCGGAACCATTTTTGTATATTATTTGCTCCAGAAAAGCGGTTCCACAAGAATAAACATCAAGACGAAAATACCCAACGAATGAAATTTTATGTATGTATTAAAATGGTGCCGGATGTAGCAGCACCATTTCAAATTAAAGACGGGGAATTAATAATGGATGCAGACCGGATGGTACTCAATGCCTACGACGCTTCCGCTGTTGAAGAAGCCCTGGTGCTTAAAGAACAACATGGCGGCGAAGTTGAAGTAGTTTGTATCGGTCCGGCCAAAGCTTCAGAAACGATAAGAAAAGCACTCGCCATGGGTGCCGACAAAGGTACTCACATCACTACAAGTGGCGATGAAGGGTTTGATTCTGGAAGCTATTCAGCAATTCTTTCAGCTTTCTTCAAAGGCAAAGAATACGATATCCTCTCGCTAGGGAAACAATCTCAGGATACCGACTCCGGATTAACCGGAAGCATGGTTGCTCAGATACTTGATCTCCCTTATGCCACAAACGCGGTTGGCTTAGAAATTGAGGATGGAAATTTGATTGTGAAACGTCAGGGCGATTCCGGGCAGGAAATGATCGGGCTCCCTACTCCATGTGCGGTAACTTGTTCCAACGATATGAACGAACCACGTATCCCGAATTTGAAAGGGATTATGGCCTCAAAGCGAAAGCCCATTGATACTGTGGAGCTTTCTTCACTTGGTCTTTCTGAGGATGAATTATCTCCTTCATCTAAAGTTACTTCTTATGAGCACAAACCAGCCCGGAAGGCCGGAAAGAAATTTGAAGGTGAAGCGGATGAAATCGCCCGTGAAGTAGCACAATTGTTAGATACCGAGGCAAACGCACTATAATTTTAAATGTATAATGCTAAATGTTAAATCGACTAAAATTTACCTTTAGCATTTAAAACTAAGAATTTAACATTTCAAATGAGTTCAATACTTACATATATCGCCATATCGGATGGCAAAATTAAAAGATCATCACTTGAGGTTTTATCAAGAAGTAAAGCTATTGCAGATGCAAACGGATTGGATTGTGAAGCCGTAATTATCGATGCAGACGCTTCATCATTTACGGATTCAGTACAACAATACGGCGCTTCCAAAATTTATGTAGTCGAAGACCCGATCTTTATTCAGCATAGGAACACTCCGCTGCTTTCCGCTTTATCTAAAGTGATAGAGCTGGCTAAGCCTAATGTAGTTGCGTTCGCTTCCACAGAAGGAACAAAAGACATTCTCGGAGCCCTGGCTGCTAACCAAAACGCTGGTGTAGTTGCCGATGTATCTTCCTTTGACGTAACAGCGAATGGTGTTTCTGCAAAACGACCAGTAATGGCCGCTAAAATAATGGGAAATGTGGAAGTTACAGGCGATACCATATTAGTTTCTGTTCGTTCCGGTTCTTATGATTTGGTCGAATCTCCCATTACGGCAGAAGTTTCTAACATTGACTTTTCAATGGATGAAAGCGACTTGAAAGCTAAACTAAGAGAAATTATTTCTGCTACCGGAGATACTATTGACTTAAATGAAGCAGACTCAATTGTTGCTGCGGGGCGTGGAGTGAAAGATGAAGAAGCTAAGAATCTGATTTCTGAGTTGGCTTCGGTATTAAATGCCGGAATTGGTGCTTCACGAGCGCTTACGGAAGCGGGAGTGTATGACCCAAGCCTTCAAATTGGGCAAACCGGAAAAGTAGTTTCTCCGCAATTATATATAGCAGTTGGGATTTCAGGAGCAATTCAACACGTTGCAGGAATGGCAAATAGTAAAGTGATTGTAGCTATCAATAAAGACCCGGATGCCCCGATTTTTGAAGTAGCGGATTATGGAATTGTAGGAGACTTGTATAAAGTACTCCCTCCTTTTATTGATGAATTGAAGAAGATCAGAGGATAATAGTTTTGAGCTATGAGATTTGAGTTTTGAGAATCTCCTCATCTCACTCCTCACGGCTCACAACTCAAAGCTAGAAAATGGAAGACAAATTTGATTGTATAGTTATTGGCGGTGGTGTTGCAGGTCTTGCAGCAGCAATGACTCTTGCCCGGAATAATATGAAGTTTCTGCTCATCGAACGAGGAGAATTTGCAGGATCTAAGAATGTTTCTGGTGGCGTTTTGTGGGGAAGTGATCTCGCTAAACTCGTTCCTGATTACTGGGAAGAAGAAGATGGTGGATGGGAGCGATTCATAAATCATCGCCGACTCACCTTCATGGACGAGCAATCCTCCTTTTCTCTCGACTTCAAATCCAAACACTTTAATGACGCTCCTTATTCCGGAGTAGTTGTTCTCCGTTCTAAATTCGATAACTGGCTTTCGGGGAAAGTTCAGGAAGCCATCGATGCCAGCGATTATGCAATGGATTCCTTTATTGCCACCAACATTAAAGTAGATGAAGTGTTGATGGAGAATGATAAGGCTGTTGGAATCAAAACCGGAGAAGATGAATTCCATGCTGATTCTGTTATCATCGCCGAAGGAGTTAACAATTTACTTACCCGCCAGGTTGGACTTCAGGATAGCTACGTTCCGGCCGATCACATGCTTACCGGAATCAAGGAAATTATCCGTTTCGACCAGAACGTACTGGAAGATCGCTTTCAGCTGAATGGCTTAAGTGGGATGAGTAACGAGTTCGTTGGCTGGGCTACCGATGGTGTTGAAGGCGGCGGTTTTCTATATACGAACCGTGATACCATTTCACTTGGATTGGTGGTTGGAATCAAAGACATGCGGGAGAAGAAACGAAGTCCACATGACTTATTGAATCACTTCAAAACACATCCTACAGTAGCCGACGCAATCAAAGGTGGCGAAATTGTAGAATACTCTGCCCACGTAGTTTCATCAGGCGACTCCAGAGCTATGCCAAAAGAACTATACAAAGATGGAATCCTGATTGCAGGTGAAGCAGCTAACTTACTCATGAATGCAGGAAAAGCTATTCAGGGAATGGATTATGCGATGCGTTCCGGAATTCTTGCAGCAGAAACTATTATTAAAGCGAAAGAGAAGAATGATTTCACTTCTGCTACACTTAAAGAATACCGGGCTGCTCTGGATAACAGCTATGTGATGAAAGACATCAACAATTTCCAGGATGCGGTACACCTTCTGCATACCGATACCATGCAAAATAAAGTGCCCAATTTGGTCTGTGATTTTGGTCGCCAGTTCTTCACTATAAAGAATGAACCAACTCCTAAATCTGAGAAGATGCTGTTAGGAGCGATCAAACGTCACGCTTCTCTGTGGGAATTACTAAAATTAGGATTTAAGGCGAGGAAGTCATTGTGAGCTTTTAGCTATCAGCCTTTAGCTTTTAGTTTGGAAATGGAAACTAAAAGCTAATCGCTAACAGCTGAATGCTTGACATTTAAATTAACCACTTATGAAATTACTCAAACTCACTGAACGTCTAGGACTTGTTAGCTACCGAAATCAAGCTAAATCAGAAATTAAACCTCACATTATCGTTAATACCGACATCTGCAACTCAGGATGTCCTCACAAATGCACTACCTGGGTTTGCCCGGCGAACTGCTACACAATGGACGAGCACAACAAAGTCCATTTTCAGGTAGAGGATTGCATTGAATGCGGAACCTGCATGTACGCCTGCGACCAGGGAGCAGTGGACTGGAACTATCCCGATCCTGAAATTGGTCGTGGTGTAAACTGGAATTTTGGATAACAGAGGTATAAAGGGCAAAGGCACAAAGTGTCGATCTCTGTGCCTTTGTGCCTCAACGCCTTTTCAACTTTTTAATAATTTTGAAATAAAAATATGGACGTAATTACTCAGAAAAGTATCTCCTTTGAACTAAACGAAGATCAGAAAATGATCCGTGACAGTGTGAAAGATTTTGTAGAACGCCATGTAGCAACAACTGTGATGGAACGGGATAACAGCAAAGAATTCCCGATGGATATTGTAAAGCAGCTTGGAGAAATGGGTATGCTGGGAATATATCATCCGGAACAATACGGAGGCGCAGGTTTTGATACACTCAGTTTCTGTCTTGCTATCGAAGAAATCGCTCGATGGGATGCCTCTCTTGCATTAACGGTTGCCTCACATACTTCTCTTGGAACGGGTCATATTGCAATTGCCGGAAATCATGATCAGAAATTAAAGTATATGCCCGAACTCTGTTCCGGAGAAAAACTAGGAGCCTGGTGCCTAACTGAACCCGGCTCGGGAAGTGATGCTTCAGGCATGAAAACTACCGCCATAAAAGATGGAAATCACTGGATTTTAAATGGCTCAAAGATTTTCATAACGCAGGGATCTGTTGGAGATACGTATGTGGTTTTAGCTAAAACTGATGCTGAGAAAGGAACTAAAGGAATTAGCGCGTTTATAGTAGAGGGTGGCTGGGAAGGAGTAAAATCTGGTCCTGGAATCCATAAACTGGGGATGAATTCTTCTGATACCACGGAAGTAATTTTCGAAAATGTAAAAGTACCAGTTGAAAATCTTCTTGGTGAAGAAGGAATGGGATTCATCGACACCATGAAAGTACTGGATGGTGGCCGTGTTGGAATTGCTGCCCTTTCTGTTGGGATAGCCCGGGGAGCTTTCGAAGAATCACTCAAATATTCAATGGAACGTAAGCAGTTTGGAACGGCTATTGGCAACTTCCAATATATGGAAGGAAAATTAGTTGATATGGCTACAGAAATTGATGCTGCTCGTTTGTTAGTGTGGAGAGCAGCAACCTTGAAAGATCAAGGGAAGCCTTACACTACAGAAGCTTCCATGGCAAAGCTTTTTTCTTCTGAATTATCAGTCAAGGCCGCTCTTGAAGCCGTTCAGATTCATGGCGGATATGGTTACACTAAAGAATACCACGTAGAACGATTCCTCCGGGATTCGAAATTGATGACGATTGGTGAAGGAACTTCAGAGGTTCAACGACTGGTAATTGCCAGAGAACTGAAGAAGACCCTTTCTTAAATGTTGAATTCTTAATGCTCAATGATAAATAGGTATCGAATTTAACATTGAGCATTTAACATTTATAATTTTCAACTACTAAAAGAATTACACTTTCCGTACCATTCAAAAAAAATTAATTCAAGAACACACATTTCATGTCCAAAAACTTATTCAACATCGACGACGCCCTTCTTTTTGAATCAGAACTGAATGAAGAAGATCGCCTGATCATGGAAACTGCACGGGATTACGCTCAGGCTAACCTGGAACCCCGCGCTCTTAAAGGAAACACAGAAGAATATTTTGATCAGGATATCGCCAAAGAAATGGGCGAAATGGGCTTACTAGGAATCAATATTCCTGAAGAATATGGTGGCGCAGGAGCAAGCTATACCGCGTACGGATTAGTAGCTCGGGAAGTAGAGCGGGTTGATTCGGGCTATCGCTCGTTTATGAGTGTGCAGTCTTCTTTGGTGATGTATCCTATTTCAATTTTCGGAACCGAAGAACAAAAGCATCGGTTTATTCCGAAACTGGCTTCAGGAGAAATGATTGGTTGTTTTGGGTTGACGGAACCCGATCACGGCTCAGATCCTGGTTCAATGGTAACCACTGCCCTGAAAGTTGATGGCGGCTGGAAAATGAATGGTGCCAAAATGTGGATCACAAATTCCCCAATTGCCGATGTTGCGATAGTCTGGGCAAAGGCGAAAGAAAACAAAGATGACGAAGGTGTTATTCGGGGATTTCTGGTTGAGAAAGGAATGAAAGGCTTCTCTGCTCCTCACACTAAGTACAAAATGAGCCTGCGTGCATCCGAAACCGGCGAACTCGTTTTTGATGATGTATTTATCCCTGATGAGAATGTTTTCCCTGATATAAAAGGATTAAAAGGACCGTTCATGTGTCTGAATAGTGCTCGTTATGGAATCGCATGGGGAACTATTGGAGCCGCTGAATTTTGCTACCAGAAATCACGACAGTATGTGCTTGATCGAAAGCAGTTTGGAAAACCGTTAGCAGCTAACCAGCTGATTCAAACAAAACTGGCTAATATGCTCACCGATATCACCGCGATGCAAATGCTGGCTCTGCGTTTAGGAAAACTCAAAGACGAAGGCCGGGATCATCCTTCCATGACTTCTCTCGCTAAACGGAACAACTGTGGTAAGGCGTTGGAGATTTCCAGAATCGCTCGCGACATGCATGGCGGAAACGGAATTGTTGGCGACTACCGAATCATTCATCATGTTATGAATCTGGAATCCGTAAATACCTACGAAGGTACTTACGACATTCATGGATTAATTTTGGGAAGAGAGATAACCGGGATTCAGTCTTTTACGCCTTTAGGTAACGGGTAATGATTGCCCGAATCTGGAATGGATGGACAACACTTGATAATGCTTCTGAATATTATGAGGTGTTGACAAACAGTGTCATTCCTGGGATTCAGCAAATGAATATTTCGGGATTTCAAAAAATTGAAGTGCTCCGTCGAAATTTAGATACCGAAGTAGAGTTCAAAACTATTATGTATTTTGATTCTCTGGAAAGTATAAAGACCTTTACTGGTGAAGATTTCGAAATAGCTCATATACCTGAAGAAGCCAGGAAAGTACTCAAGAGATGGGATTCAAGATCAGTTCACTTTGAGATTCTGAAAAGTATCTCTCAATAACTATTACTTCATTTAGTTTTTGGACTCAATCAGATATATTCTGTTAACCCAATCAAAGCAAAAATTTTATGATGCTTAAAAAAATACTCCTCGGACTCGCTGCTATTCTTCTAATCCTACAATTCTTTCAGATTGATAAAACGAATCCGGAGTATGATACATCTCAGGATTTCATGAATATGTATCCACCAACCGAAGAAGTAGCTGAGATTCTAAAAACCGCCTGCTATGACTGTCACTCCTACGAGACTAAATATCCATGGTATACATACACTCAACCTTTAGCCTGGTGGATTGAAGACCACATTGATCATGGGCGTGATGAATTGAACTTTTCTACCTTTGGAGAATATAATCCTCGGAGAGCCGATCACAAACTGGAAGAAGGTATTGAATACGTTGAAACTGAAGAAATGCCCCTTCCCTCTTATACGTGGTCACATGGAGATGCTCGCTTAACCTGGGAGCAACGCGAACTCCTGATAGACTGGTTTGCCGAACTTCGTCCGATTATCTATCCGGATAGTCTCAGGAATGAAGGTTCTTAAGGGTTTAGATTATTTTACAAGGGTTAGTTTTCGGGTAAGCGAGACTCCACCCGCTTCCAGGCGGTAAAAATAAACTCCGGAAGAATATCCAGCAGCATTCCAGCTTACTCTGTGAACTCCGGCAGACCTCGATTCATTAACAATGGATTCCACCCTTCTACCCTGAAGGTCAAATATATTCAACTTTACAAAGGTAGATCGATTTAGGTTAAACTCGATAACCGTCTCAGGATTGAAAGGGTTAGGATAATTCTGGCTCAACGATATTTCTGTAGGAAGTTCATTTTTTTTAGGTTCGATTTCGTTAGATACAAAAACTCCGGTATTCATTTCGCCCGGGGTTCCATTTCCAGACGATGCAGCCCAGTTTTCTCCTTTTGAATTATCAAAACCAGGATTAGAAAGCGAGAGAGTTGCTCCTAATCCATCTGCCTCAATTGGCCAGGGTGATTTATCGTTGTAAGTTAGTTCATCAATGATATTTCCTGATTCATCAAAAAGTCTGATTAATTCGCCATCTCCGGATAATCCAAAATCCATGTCTCCGGTTTTATTTTGTACATCAGGAAACCGCTCGCTAAATAAACTACTGTCTCGTGTTAGAACTAAATAAGAATCCGGTTCTAATGTCGTGCCTTCTTTGAATGCAAATCGGTGGGTGTCATCTGAGTCAGAAAAATACCAGCCCGACATATTCACCGTTTCAACAGAGTTATTATAGAATTCTATCCAGTCTTCGGGATTAAAAGTGTCTGATGAACGGTAATTAATTTCGTTAATCACTACTCCCGAGCTGGTGATTTCATTCCTGGCAAAATGAGCAGTAATTACTGAGTTTTCTGTTACACTGATTTCCTTTTCGCTTTCAGACCCTGATGCATCTCCACTCCAGCCAACAAAACTGTATCCGGGTCTAGGTACAGCCTTCAACTCAGCCGGTACTGTTTGATAAATCAACCCATACTCTAATTCATTTGACTGAACTCCAGTAATAAACACATCACCTGCACCTTCGGGCTGTACTCTGGTTTCAACACTATGCAAACGAACCAAGTCGAAAAAATCCATTAAATAGGAGCGTGCCATAACTGGTCTTTGGTTGATAAATTGCGATATAATATCCAGATGTTTTCCCCAACTCATTCTAAATCCAAGACGCATGGATTTCTCCCAACGATCTCCATGTGCAGGTATTTCCGATTCAATGAGTGAAGCTACGCTATCCACATACATTTGCATCCGATCAGGCTGAAAAGTAGTGTGCATGTGCATGCTGTACCTTTGTACAAATTTGTTCACAAAACTCTGATTCTTAATCAAATTTCGAAATAAGAACGTAGATGTTGGAGTACTTTCATAGGGGGTATCTGTAGTAGTTGTAAGTTTTTTCAGAATATTAGTACTGGATACTCCTCTTGAATGGCTCCCCATCGACATATCAACATCATACATTAACCATTTCCATTTACCATCCGGTTGTTGCGGTCTCCAGAAAATGATGTTATTGGCAGGCCAGTCTCCATTAGCCATATAAATCTGGGCAACGTAATAATCAATATACTGATCGATATCCATTTGGTTCGATACCCAGTCATAATGAATCTGTTCAGATATATCATTTTGCTCTATATAAGTAAGCAAGGTATCATAGTGCTCTGAGGTCCCTTCTTTCACACTTGCACTACCTTCTTTAAGTATATCTAACTCATTTTCATCATATCCATAATTTGACTCAATGAAATCTTCATTTTGTCTCTCTCTGAGCATATGAATTCCCCAATATTCACCGTTTATAAATACAACAACGGGTTTAAATGCCTGATAACCAAGATCCATTCGATCTTTTACAATTGATTGAGCTACGGAATTTCTAATCAGTGCCCGGTACCAATCCTGTCCACCGCTTCTCAAAGCTAGCCTGTCAAATACTCTATATGGTTTATCTTTGAATAGTGAATATTCCAATTTACTCGCTCCATATTCGCTTCTAAAATAAATATCCAGTGATTTTTGGTCATATAACCGAGTACAACCTCCTCCTATTTTAATTCCTGCATGAATCTTAAATCCTTTACTTCTATCTTTTTCATAAAACTCAAAGTAAGCGGGTCTTTCCCAATCCTGATTCCAATTTTTGGGAGTACTTCGACAATATCCTGGAATCCCATTAGTTCCTTCAACGTAAATTCCGGTCTCGTTTGAAAATAAATTCACCGGATCAGTGATAAGTGAAAAAACGGGTAGCTCAGTATCCTCGTTGACAAAATAGGACCTGTTAAGATATGTTGTATCCTGATAATCTTTACTAAACCCTACAATACGAAGTGTTTTGGTATTTTTTAATGTTAGTTGATGTTCATAAGAAAGATCAGAGGTATCCGGAACTGAGCCATCGAGAGTATAGAAAATAAGAAGACTGTCGGAATTAAAATCAACTGTTACTACTGTAGAATCATCATAAAAACCTGATTCGGGTGAGATGATAAAATTCTGAGCTGAAACTAAAACCGGCTTAATTGTAAAACTAGAAAGTAAAAATAACAGTACAAATTGCTTCATAAGCAAAACTGCTTACCTCTTTTTTAATATAATATTCCTGAAATCTCAATATAGAGAACTACTTGTAATTTGTTACTGTAAATAACTTTGATTTACATAAAAAGTATTTTGCACCATTTTATGCTTTTTTCTTTTACATGTTTATTAAATAAAATCATTTTCTTTGAAAACTCTACTCCAGGAAATAAAAAACTGTACCGTTTGTGAAAAATTCCTTCCTCTTGGACCAAGACCAGTATTAGCAGCTTCGGAAGCTGCAAAAATATTGATCATTGGTCAGGCTCCGGGTTCAAAAGTTCATGAAACAGGAATTCCATGGGACGATCCCAGTGGAGATCGCCTCAGAGAATGGATGGGCATTGATAAAAAAACGTTCTATGATGAGTCCATAATTGCTTTAGTACCCATGGGGTTTTGCTATCCGGGTAGGGGTAAAACCGGAGACCTGCCGCCGCGTCCCGAATGTGCACCTCTTTGGCATAAACCACTTCTGGATTCTATGCCGGATATTAAATTGACTTTGCTGTTCGGAGCCTACGCTCAATCTTATTATCTGAATGATCGTAAAAAGAAAACGCTCACCGAAACGGTAAGAAATTATGAGGAGTATCTGCCCGATTATTTACCCATGCCTCATCCTTCTCCACGAAATAATATCTGGCTAAAAAAGAATCCCTGGTTCGAAACCAAACTTCTCTCCATTCTTAAATCTCAGGTTTCTGCCCTTCTTTAATTTTTTTTAAAAAGCGACTAGGGGTATTCTGAGTTCCGGGTGTAATAGAGCTGAGACACTAATTATCGGGCCTCCAATGAACAAACTATTTGGCTTTATTTTAATCATCGCTTTTTTTGCTCCTTCCTGTGAGGAACTTCCGGGTACAGATTCTGAAGAGTTAGAAGAAATTGAAGAAGCAGCAGTTCTGGATCAATTTTTAACTATACCCGACCAAGCAGATAACTACGCCGATCCGGAACTGCCTGCTTTTTTCAACCTTGGTCCAAATACAGAGCAGGATAATACTCCAAATAATAATCCCGTTACCGATTGGGGTGCTACTCTGGGTCGGGTTCTTTTCTATGATTCAAATCTTTCGGCAAACAATACCATTTCCTGTGCTTCTTGCCATTTACAAGAAGCGGGTTTCTCTGATCCTGAGGTGTTTAGTGAAGGTTTTGATGGCGGATTAACCGGGCGGAACTCGATGGGACTCTCGAATTCACGGTTTTACGAGAATGGCCTTTTTTTCTGGGATGAACGTGCAGAATCTTTGGAAGAGCAAGTGCTAATGCCCATTCAGGATGAAGTTGAGATGGGGCTTACTCTAACCGAGTTAGTTATAAAAGTAGAAGAACAACCTTATTACCCTATTCTGTTTGAAAGAGTATATGGAAATGAAGAAGTAACCTCAGATCGAATTGCCTTGGCGCTTTCTCAATTCGTTCGATCTATCGTGTCTTATCAATCAAAGTATGATGAAGGTCGCGTTCAGGTAAACCGACCTGATGACGACTTCCCTAACTTCTCAGAATTAGAAAATCTTGGAAAACGCCTCTTTTTTTCCAGAGAGACAGAATGCTCCTCCTGTCACACCTCTGATATGTTTGTTGGAGATGAAGCTCGAAATAATGGTTTAGATGAAATACTTACTGATTTAGGTCTGGGCGAAGTCGCAGGTAGAAATCAGGATAATGGAAAATTCAAAACCGGTTCTTTGAGAAATATCGAACTCACTGCCCCTTATATGCATGATGGTCGCTTCGAAACGCTTGAAGATGTAGTTGAACATTATAATTCGGGTGTTCAGGACAGCCCCACACTAGATAACCGTTTACAACGAAACGGCAGACCGGTACGAATGAATTTGAGCGATCAGGAAAAAGCGGCTCTTGTCGCGTTTATGAAAACACTTACCGATTATGAACTTATTGAAGATGAGAAATTTTCAAACCCTTTTATTGAGCAATGACCACATAATAGTACAAGTACCCAACAGGTGTGAGTGTAATAGCTCATACCTTTTTTAATGTAATTCAGTTTTTTTTCGATAACTTGGCTCAATTGTTTTTAAGTTCTTTCATCGTTTATTACTATTGAAAAAAATATACGTTAAAGGCTTAAACTACTTTTGGGGATCAACCGTACTAACGATCGGTTGAATTTGAAATTATCAGCACATGAATACACATAAGAATCTTTTTCTGAGTTTTTCTGCATTCTTACTGTTCTTTTTTTCTATTTCTATGGGAAGCGCTTTTGCGCAGGATGTAACCCGTACCAACATCACTTTTGATAATGGGCGATTTACCCTTCATGGCGAACTTGTACTCCCGGATACTTCCAGTCATGCTCCAGTTCTCGTTTTTTTGGTTGGGTCCGGAGCAAATTCTTCTCACCGGTCTTTATATCAGGATTTTGTGAGAGAAAATATCGAGAACCTGTTTCTCCAAGAAGGAATAGCTATTCTGTATTTTGATAAGCGCGGTGTTGGGAAATCGGACGGTAAATGGCAGCGAACCAATTTGTATGAACGTGCTGCAGATGCCAAAGCTGCCATCGACTTTCTGAAAACACAGGGACGTATCGACTCGAACCGAATTGGTGTGATTGGGCATAGTCAGGGAGGTTGGGTCGCTCAGATTATGGGAGACCGATACAGAAACGATATCAGACTGATTGCTTCTCTGGCAGCCCCTACTTTTACTACCAAGCTTCAGCTTACAAATGATTATTACAGCCGTTATTTATGTGAAGGAGACCCTGATAATGAAGCCTTCGATAAGGCAAGTAAAAAAGCACTTTCCGATATCAATTGGGTAACGTGGTTCCCCGTAACTAAAGCCTGGAGGCAGCTTCGGGAAATCAGTGATTTTGATCCAGCTCCACATCTTTTAGAATTGGACATCCCCTCTCTATTTGTGTTTGCTGAAAACGATTATTACGTATATCCGGGTTGGGCTATCGGAGCTTTAAATGAGACCTTTGATCACTCTATACCTGAGAATTTTAATCTCCAGATCATCCCCGGAGCCAATCATGATTTCAGACTCACAACGAAATGTGTTAGTGATTCTGAGGCTGCTAATGAACCTTACTCCAATTACTTCCAACAGATATTCAAAGACTGGATTTTAAGTAACCTCTAAAGCTCCCGAATCCAGATATTCCGAAATCGCATAGGGTCGCCATGATCCTGTAATGCTAATGGAAGTTTTGATTCATGTGACACGTAATAAGGCGTTCCGATATAGCAGGTTGGTCCAAGTAACTCCACATTATTCTGGACTAATACTCCATTGTGAAATACGGTGAGCTTTGCAGGAGAAACGAGCGTGCCTTTATCGGAAAACTTAGGAGCCATAAAAATAATATCATACTCCTGCCACTCTCCCACTGGTTTTGATGCGTTCACCAAAGGGATATGCTGTTTGTAAACCGAACTTGCCTGACCATTATTATAGGTTGGATTTTCATACGAGTTCAATATCTGAACTTCGTACATCCCCATAAAAAAGACTCCACTGTTACTGTACATCTGTCCGCTTCTGTTTTCAGCCGGAGGAGCCAGCCATTCTATATGAAGCTGAACATCGCTAAACCCTTGCCTTGTTTCGATAAAGCCCGTACCAGGTTCCACAATCATTTCATCACCCTCAACCAACCAAGGAGCTGATTCTCCGTTTCCATCAGCCTTTAATGTTGGGATTACGTCTTTCATAACCACCATGCTTGCTCCCAGCCTTGTTTGCCGACTCTGCCACATAGAAAGGTCTGAACCATTGAATAAAATAATGGCATCGGAAGGCGCTTTGGTTCCTTCACCTGGAGTTACTTTGGCTAAATCAACATACAGCTCGGTAGCTTCTGGAACTTGTTTTTGGGCATATAAAGCTGTGGTTAGAAAAAAAGACAGAATAGTTAGACAAGTTTTTTTCATACTATGAGTTAGTGTTAAATTAGGTTTCAGAATTTACAAATACGAAACAGCAGATTCTTTTAATTTGAAGATGATTTCTATTTATAAAATAAAACCAGCTTTTCAAAAACTTTTAAAACCTGTTTTAGAGCTTTTGTACAGAATGGGTATTACAGCTAATCAGATTACTGTTTCAGCCATTTTATTATCACTATTGATTGGGTTAAGTTTTTGGTTCTCAGATATTAATCGCTGGCTTTTTTTAGCCCTTCCAATTGGTTTATTACTACGAATGGCCTTGAATGCTCTTGATGGAATGATGGCTCGTTCCTATAATCAACAATCTAAACTGGGTGAAGTTCTTAATGAAGCTGGAGATGTGATTTCCGACCTTTTCATCTACATCCCTCTTTTAAAATTTTTCAGTGAGGAAACGTATATTGTAGCTGTATTTTTGTGTTTGAGTATTGTTAATGAATTTGCAGGATTGCTTGGCAAAGCTATTGGTTCTGAAAGAAGATATGATGGCCCAATGGGTAAAAGTGACCGTGCCTTTTTGATTAGTATTATCGGGATACTTTTATTTTTCCAAATTAATATCAGGGAATATGCTTTCTATATTTTTATTATAATCAATCTCTTACTTATTCTAAGTACTTATAACCGATTATCAGCCGCTCTAAATAGCTATGAGTAAATATTTTAGATTAGACTACATCCAAAACAATGATCTTCTAATTGTTGTACTTCTGATATTTGGAATTCTGGCTTTTGCTTCACTCCTTTTCTTTGTTGTTGGAAAAATAAAACCCAATGCTAACCTGACTGAACTAAAAGCCAGAACAAGGTCTTGGTGGGCAATGGCTATTATTTTTCTGATAGCTACAATGTTCAGCAATACCATTTCTTACTTTGCTATCGCTTTTCTATCATTTATAGCTTTCAGAGAATTATATTCCATTTTAGAATTCAGAGACTCTGATCGATATGCAGTTTTATGGGCCTACCTGGCTATTCCCATTCAGTATTACCTGGCCTATATACAATGGTATGGAGCTTTCATTATTTTTATTCCTGTGGTAATGTTTTTATTGCTACCTCTAAGGCTTGTATTAAGAGGTGAAACAGAGGGTATAATAAAATCAATGGCTTCCCTGCACTGGGTAATTATGCTTACCGTATTTGGTTTAAGTCATATGGCATATTTTCTATCACTTCCTGCAATTCCCGGGTTTGATGCAGGGGGAAGAGGGTTACTTTTGTTCTTAGTTTTCCTAACTGAAATAAACGACGTACTCCAATTCACTTTTGGTAAGCTCTTTGGAAAGCGAAAAGTTATACCTTCTGTTAGCCCAAATAAAACCTGGGAAGGATTTCTTGGGGGATTAATTGCCACTACAATTATTGGTTACTTCCTGAAGTTTTTAACGCCACTATCAGGTTTTGAAGCCGCATTTATAAGTTTCTTAATATCATTTTCTGGCTTTTCCGGAGATATTGTCATGTCGAGTGTTAAGAGAGATATCGGAGTTAAGGATACTTCTTCAGCAATACCTGGACATGGTGGAGTATTAGACCGGATCGATTCCCTGGCTTATACTGCACCTGTATTTTTCCATATGGTTTACTTTCTTGCTTATTAATCATGCAGAGATTTATTCTAATCTTTTTATATAGTTTTCTTTGCAGATGGTTTTTAAAACTGATTGTTGGAGTAAAATTCGACAACCGAGAAATCCTGAAGAATGAGCCACAGTTTATAATATTAGCTAATCATAACAGCCATCTTGATACTATTACTTTATTGGCTTCCCTCCCTTCAACAATAATTCATAAAGTAAAACCTGTTGCTGCTGGAGATTATTTTGGAAAAACGAAACTATCTAATTGGCTTAGCTCATACTTCATCAATGCACTTCTTATTGACAGGAAGAATATGAAAAATAATCCTGATGAAGCTCCCATCCCCAAAATGATTTCTGAATTAGAAAAAGGAAATTCACTAATTCTTTTTCCAGAAGGAACAAGAGGAAATCCTGAAGAACTACAACCTTTTAAAAGAGGAGTTGGACTGGTTTTATGCAAAAAACCTGAGGTACCTTACATCCCAGCTTTTTTAAGTGGAATGGGGAAGAACTTACCAAAGGGAAATACCATCATTGTACCTTTCAATTCGTCCATACGTTTTGGGAATCCAAAACGTATTTCTATCGATGATTCAAAAGAAATAATCAAACAAATAGAAGCTGATATCCTGAAGTTAAAAGAATCATAACTCCCAATACATTTTTTCTATATAGTCTCCCCTGATAATCCGGTCGACTACTTCCATTCCTTCAATCACTTCGCCAATTATAGTATAACGTCCATTTAAATGTGGGTGCCATTGGTTCATCACAAAAAACTGGCTGCCCTCTGTATCTGTTCCCGCGCTTGCTATACCTACAACAGCTCTTTGATAGTGCTTCGGACTCGCTTCGGTAGGAAGTACATAATCAGGACCACCAAAGCCATCCTGTGTCTCAATATCCCCACCCTGAATTACAAAATTCGGTACTACACGATGGAAAGGGATTCGCTCATACGCTTTTTCGCTTATCAGACTTTGCATCCCTGAGATAGTTGCTGGTGCGTTCAGCATATCAAACAGGATACTGAAATCCCCTTTATTGGTCTCTATCACAAGAATTGGATAAGCACCAAGTCGGGTCAGTTTTTTCCAGTCTGGCACTCTGAATTCCGTTTGTGGTGCTTCTTGTTCAGGAATTTCCCAACCCTGGTTTAATAAAGTCTGATTGAGTGCACCATTTCCAACTGCCGCAAGTGAATCAATGAGAGGTTGAGCTTCATCTTCAAAACGTTCTTTTAACACTGATGAAATTACCTGATACACTTCAACATCAGCGGGAAGGGCAAATCTGGATAACATACTTTCAAATAATGAAAACTCTGAATCAGAGATAAGTTGTTCATCCCTGAACAAAGAACTCATCATGTAAATCATAGAACGGTCGGCTATGCTCATATTTTCAATCACAATAGCTCGAACCTGATTAGCTAAGCTGTCTGATTTTGCATCTTCCTCAAGTCCACCCCACCAACTTGAAAGTTCCTGAAGTGCAAAAAACCGATCTAATCTTTTTTCTGATTCTGCATCTGATTTCAGCTGATCGAGAAACTCATCATCAGAAAGAATCTTTTGAAGTACATCGTACCTGATCGGGTTTGTATAGGCATTCTCTTTGCCAAGCTCATATACCAGATCTTTATATTTCGTCGGGTTTGTGATGGAGTTCAATGCCTCTAGCCGTAACGAAGCTTGAATTCCACGTATTAACCCAATTTTGTTTAGTACAGCCCGGTCCAATTCAGGGCCTAGGTCATCCAGTCGATTACCAATTGCTCTCAATGCCTCTAATGTTACATTATGATTCACATGATCGAGCATAGCGTTCAAGACTACCAACGAATGTCTGGTCATTTCATATTGTGAAATTCCTTGTGCAAGCTCAATGGCTAACTGAACATCCATGGTTTCGAATTCGTCCAACTCAAACCGGAAAAGAGCAGCATCTACATTATCATTTACCATCAAAATTCTGCTAATCACTTGCTCTCCGGCAGGGGTATCAGGGTAAAAATTTTCCAGACTATCTTTGAGAGCTTCAACAGTGCCGGTATCAAGCTCCTTTCGTGCGCGATAGAAACCATATAAATAGGCCTGAATCAGTTCGCTATTAGTGCTTTCCAGAGATTTGTTAAGAATCACTAGTTCCTCATCCGAAGTAAGTTCAGCAGCCACGGAAAGTCGGCCTATAGCCAGCGCTGTTTCTAACCTTTCTTCATAATCTAAAGCTTCAGGAGTATTCAGCAGGATATCTAACGTCTCATCATTTCCATGAAAGCCAAGTACAGACGCTAATCCCTTCCTTAATTCCGGGTTGCTTTCCCAAAGTTGCTCCAAACGAGCTACTTGCTCTTCCGTGAGTTCCTTATACCATAGCGAAGCCCAAGCTTCCTCAGTATTTGTATCAAGAACGAGATCAATAAGCTGACCGATGTTTTCCATTTCTGTACTGATCAGAGATTTCCAAGCCTGTGTTCTTAACCCTTGCGAATCAGAATTCGTTAATTCAAGAATTGCCTGCGCATCTCTTTCAAAAACGGCTTGATATAATTCCGGGTATTCTTCCAGCAGTAGTTGTGTTTGTTCGGGTGATGTTCTGGTACATCCTGCCATCATAAAACCAAACAAGAAAAACATATACATGTATTGCACACATTTTTTATTGACCTTCATTCAAAAACTCCTTTTATTACACATGTTTCACACATTAAGTAAATATCACTATGGATAATGCACATTTAACCCGAAAACAACAGGAATTTTTTTCCTTTATAGTAGACTATAAAAAAGAATACGATGTATGGCCCACTTATCGTGAAATCGCCGATCATTTCGGGTATCGTTCACCAAATAGTGTTACACAAAATATCCAGGCTTTACTTAAAAAAGGATATCTCGTCAAAAAAAATGATGAAGAGTATGATTTGCCATCTGATAAGAAAAGCATGCTTGGTGATGATTCTGAAGAAGAAGGCATCCCAGTCCGTGGTCTTATTGCCGCCGGATATTTACAGGAAGCCGTTGAAGCTGATTTAGGTAGTATTACCATGTCTACCCTCTTCCCGAACCTCGATAAACTATTTGCACTCCGCGTTTCCGGATTCAGTATGAAAGACGCTAATATCTATGACGGTGATTTTGTACTACTGATGGATACGAAGCTTCAGAATGGTGAAATCGGTGCGGTTCTTTACAACGGTGAAACTACTCTCAAAAAAGTGTTTTGGGACGATAACGGCTTGCGCCTGGAAGCCGCCAATAAAGATTATGATGACATCACCGTCTCCCCGGATGTGTTTGAAGAAGTCAAAATCATCGGTAAGTACATTGGTCATGTAAACCGGCAGGGCTTTCAACGGGCAGCTTCTAAAGTAGCCTGATCATTTACGGCGATAGTGCCCGTCGAAAATAGTTGTCCAGGTTTCACCGCCATCTGAAGATTGCTCCCAGTGCTGACGAATATGATCATCAGTGAGGTGGTAGAAAGTGAGTTTATAGTCTAATTCAACTCCACCACGACCAATTCCTTCTCCAGTATATTTCATGGCTTTATTTTCTGCATCATAGTTGCCGGAAAACTCGATGGGAATTCCCCCACTCCCAATCCATTTTTGGTGCCATTTCTGGTCTAGTACACTATAGTAATTAAAACTCTTTCCAGTATAACCGGATCCTCCCGTCCAGTTTTCGAGAATTACACAGTCTCCAACTGTTAATTCAATTTTGCTATTTCCAACTACTACATCGTTTGGGTTTCTAACTTCCCATTCCCCTATCCAGAAATCAAACTGGCGATACTCCGACTGTGTTTTGCATCGACTTTGCTGAGCTTGTTGAGCAAAGTTTGGCGTTGATAAAAGGAGCACTAATAGAATTGATACTAGCTGAAATTTCATTTTTATGATATTGAATTACGTTTTGTAAATAATATTCACTATCAACGAATCCAGAAAAAAGAAGGTGAAAGGATTAATCGGATTTAACGGATTACTTCGAGTTTTTCTTTAAATACTGTGAAGGTGTTAGCCCTGTAAATTTTTTAAAGGCAGTATTAAAAGAAGTTTTGTTATTAAAGCCAGCTTCACGAGCAATTCCACTTATACTTAGCTCTTCGCTTCTATTTAAAATTAAATTCTTAGCCTCTTTTATCCGGTACTCATTAATAAAATCAGAGAATTTTTTACCGACTTCATTATTTAATACCTGAGACAAGTTATGCTTAGAGGTGTTAACAGATTCAGCCAGTTTTTCTAAGTTTAAATCCCGTTGCAGATATAGCTGCTCGCTATCCATTTTTTCTATAAGGCTATTAGAAATAGCCTTCATTTCTTTAATGCTCAAAGCTGAATTCTGATACTTTTTTGAGACGCTCTTTTTCTCTTTATCAAATTCGTTCTTATAGCCTAGGTATCCTATTGCATAAATAAACAAAGTCATAGCTACCGAGATCGCATAGTCATAGTTTCTTAGATAACCAGCTGTGTAAATCATTATATAATAGGAAGTGAACGCAATAACAAAACCAGAAAATAAATACAGAACCATCCGAAGTTTCTTATTACTACCCAGATTATTTTTCACTATAAATCTCCAGCTCCACCCCAAATAGCAGATCATAGATACTGCCTGTAACCATGGCTTTGCAATAAAAAAATAACGGAGAAACCCTGTTGTTTTGAATCCTGTCATTGATATTTGAATTTTTTCATCTCCACCAAGAAAGTAGTAGGGCAGGATTATTATAAATAGCAGAGTAAATGGCAGGAGATGAATCCAGTTCCGGTATGATCTAACATTAATTGATTCAATTTGGGAACGTGAGTAGTAATAGATCAAAGGCCCGAAAAGAAAAAAATATGGATCACTTATTCTGTTTAGATGTGGAAAAACATATCTATAACCGGTCCAGAAAAAAACATATTCCACTAGGGTTATTGAAAAGAAAACGCTGATTATTCCCAGAATTATTTTTGACTGATTTTTGCTGGTCAGTAGAATTATTGCCAGAAATACTCCCTGTGCAGAAGCAAGTAAGAATAGTGAGGTCCATGTATCAAAAGAGTATCCCATAAATTGATATTCCTGAACGAATATTGCTGCGTTAATCTAAAGTTTTATTTGAAATCTCTTTTATTTAAATAGGTATTCCCTTATCTTTGAAAGCTCTGATAAAATCGCAAAAAGAAAGAAATTTAAAAATATTATGTACGCGATAGTAGAAATTGGCGGACATCAATACAAAGTAGCAGAAAAAGATGTTTTGTTTGTAGATAAGCAAAACGTTGAGGGTGACAGCCTGTCTTTTGACCGAGTGCTTCTTGTAAAAGATGAAAGTGGCGTTAAAGTAGGAACTCCCGTAGTTGAAGGTGCTGAGGTATCAGCTACCCTTCTGGATACTGTTAAGTCTGATAAAGTTCTTGTTTTCAAAAAGAAACGCCGGAAAGGATATCAAAAGTTAAATGGTCACAGACAAGTAATGTCTCAGATTCAAATTGAGGGAATTACACTCGGTGGCAAAAAGAAAAAAGCAGCTCCTAAAAAAGCTGAAGCCAAAACTGAAGAGGCGGCTCCTAAAGCAGTAACTTCTGATTTGAGTTCTCACACTGTTGCAGAACTTAAAAAAATGGCTAAAGAACAAGAAATTACCGGCTATTCAAGTATGAAAAAAGCCGAATTAATAGAAGCGCTAAGCTAAAATTAAGGTATAATCAATGGCACATAAAAAAGGTCAGGGTTCAACAAGAAACGGTCGTGATTCAGAAAGTAAGCGACTTGGTGTAAAAAGATTTGGCGGTGAATTTGTTCGCGCTGGTGGAATTATTGTTCGCCAGAGAGGAACTAAGTTTCATCCGGGTAACAACGTGAAAAGAGGTGGAGATGATACCCTGTTCTCTACTGCTGATGGTCACGTTGCATTTACTACTTCTACCGGTGGTAGAAAGTTTGTTAATGTAGACCCTGCAAGCTAAGATTTTATTATCTATGTAAAAGCTCTGCACATGTTGTGCAGAGCTTTTTTTATATCTTCGAACTATGAAGAATCTGATTATCCCCGGACTTAACCTCTCAATCAATACTATATTTTGTATTGGTAAAAACTACGCCAAACACGCTCGGCCTGCTCAAGAAATAAGTCCAGTAAATCCTCATAAACAGGAAAAGTGTTCATTATTTTTTAAATGCAGATGATTCGAAAACGGTATGTTGTTTATACCCGGCTCTAATAAGAATCACAGCATCAATTCTAACAGCTTTCATGGCATCAAAATCTTTCACCCAATCTTCACATCCCAATTTTGAGATGAAATGTCATGAGTTATTTCGTCTTCAAAAGTGCCTTTAAGGTTTGCTATTTATTTTAATAATATTTTCTAAATGAATGCGATTGATAGTATTACAACTTCGGACTTTTTACATTTTATGTCCATTTATGAACGTTATACTTCTTGATTTAAAGTATTCATACGGCTATCTATCAGAAAACTTCTTGCACTATGAAAAAACTTATACTAGCTCTTCTTTTTTTAAGCTTAATTTTAATCACTCCTGCTCTTTCTGCTCAGGAAATTACCTGGACTGAGAAAACAGAAACTGTAGATCTTCCTGATGGAGTGCGATTCTATGAAGGCATAAGAGCAAGTCCAGCATTTAAAGGCTGGTATTTTGAAGTTGATATGACAAATACTGACATCGCTTTAGTGCCTTATCTAGCTGAAGATGGTACCGAGTCGATATCTAACTTTGCAGCGCACAAAAATGTATATGCGGCGATAAATGGAGGTTATTTTGGTGGTGGGACAAGTTATTCCTCACTCATTCAACCAGGTCAGGTTTTAGCTCAAAATGTTACAGCTTTAACAAGAAATTCTAAATCTTATCCAATCATACGAAGCATGTTTGGGATAAAAAAAGATCGTAGCATGGCGGTAGATTGGATTTATCACTTTGGTGGTGGAATTGACAACCTGTATAGATTTAACTCGCCAATGGATTATGGTTTTGATGATGATGATCCTTTACCCGCTCCTGTAAAAGAGTCAGGAGAACAATATTCGGATGCATACTTAGGAGTAGGTGGCGGCCCTGTGTTAGTTAAGGGAGATACTTCTATGGTTACTTATGATGAAGAAATTTTTTGGGGTTCCGGAGTTGGACTTAGTAACTCTGATCCAAGAACTGCAGTGGGATATACCTCTGAAGGTAAAGCTATTTTAATGGTTGTGGATGGAAGACAGGGATCAGTATCATTAGGTGTAAGCCTGACTGAATTAGCTGATATTATGATCGGTCTTGGTGCAACTGAAGCCATAAATCTTGATGGTGGTGGCTCAAGCCAAATGGTTATAGGAGATTCTTTAGTTAACCGTCCAAGTGGAAGTACATTACAACGCCGTGTTGCTACTTTTTTAGCCATAGTTCCTTCCGACTCTATTCCCTCAATTCCGGCAGTAGGTTATGAGCAGATACTCGATACAGGAGACGAATCAAGTGTAGATGTGAGTGAAGGTTGGATAGTATCAGCGAATGCAGGCTTTTATGGTGATACACCTTCTCTTATTACGTTAGGTGGCGATGGTTCTAAAAAAGTCGCTTTTAACCCAGATTTACCTGAATCAAATTTGTATGAGTTATATGGTTGGTGGGTATCTTCATCAAACAGAAGTAAAAAAGCGGCATATATTGTTTTTCATGAGGAAGGCACTGATACCATTTATGCTGATCAAAGTACTGACAATTCTCAGTGGGTTAAATTGGGTGAATTCCGATTTTCCGGAACCAACTCGGATTCGGTTGTTATTTCAAATACCGGCGGAGATGTTAATAATTATGTGGTAGCAGACGCAATCAGGTTTGTAGGTATTGAGGAGCAGATAACAAGCACAGAAAATACTGATGAGATATCTCAATTTGTTTTAAACCCTGCCTATCCCAACCCTTTTAACCCAACTACGAACATTACTTATCAGGTTCCGTCCAGTGGTAATGTAAAAGTTGAGGTATTCAATATAAATGGTCAACTTATACAAACTTTGTTTGATGGTAAACAAAGCCAGGGAAGTTATCAGTTTACCTGGAATGCAGAAAACATGTCCAGTGGTATTTATTTTGTTAAAATTGATTTCCAAACCCTTTCTAATACTTTTAGTCAAACTCAAAAAGTGACGTTAATTAAATAATATATACTTAGGGTTCCAGCCTATGACGTTCTTATCCGAATTCAAAAAAAATCCTTGGTCTTGGATTCCAACTCTGTACTATACTCAGGGGATTCCTTATGTACTTATCGTAACAGTATCTGTTATAATGTACAAAGACCTTGGTATTTCAAATTCTGAGATCGCTTTTTACACCAGTCTTCTTTCCTTGCCTTGGGCTTTTAAGCCGGCATGGAGTCCCTTTATAGATATCTATAAAACTAAAAGATGGTGGACCTACTTGATGCAAGGCTTTATTGCAGTTTCCTTTGCAGGTGCGGCCATTACCTTGGGTACTCCCTACTTTTTTGAAGCTTCCCTATTTTTCCTGTTTATTGCGTCGTTCTGCTCTTCTACCCATGATATTGCCGCAGATGGGTTTTATATGCTGGCTTTAAGTGATGACAAACAATCATTTTTTGTAGGAATTAGATCCACTTTTTTCCGACTCGCGATGATTAGTGGTGAAGGTCTTTTTGTAGTACTTGCAGGTATCATTGCGACCCAGACAGGGAGCTCAACATTCTCATGGATATCAATATTAGGAATTGTAGCAATCCTGATGTTTCTGATGTCTTTTTATCATAAAGTGATGTTACCTCAGCCAGCAGGTGACTTCCCTGTAAAAAATGAAGGTGAATCACCATTCCAAGCTGTTTGGAAAACATTCATAGATTTTTTCAAAAAAGACCAGATTATATTAGCAATACTATTTGTTTTACTCTACCGACTTGGTGAAGGACAGCTTGTTAAACTAGCTGCTCCTTTTCTTTTGGATGCAAGAGAAGCAGGTGGATTAGGACTCACAGTCACAGACGTAGGACTTATCAATGGAACCTTCGGGCTTATCGCTTTAACAATAGGAGGTATTCTTGGAGGAATTGTGATATCAAAACATGGTTTGAAAGTATGGTTATGGCCAATGATTGTTATTATGAATCTACCAAACGCTGCATATTGGTATTTGGCTAATACACAACCTGAATCTTATCTTGTGATTAGCTCTCTTGTAGCAATTGAAAAATTTGGATATGGTTTTGGATTTGCTGCGTTTCTCATGTATCTAATCTACATTGCCCGAGGCTCATATAAGACCGCTCACTATGCCTTTGGAACCGCATTAATGGCGTTAGGTATGTCACTATCAGGAGCAGTTAGCGGCTTTATTCAGGAATCCGTTGGCTATGAACAGTTTTTCATTTGGGTTCTAATTTCTTCTATTCCCATTTTTATAATAACACCATTTGTGAAAATTGAAGCTGATTTTGGAAAAAAGAAACCTGAAGAAAAGGAAGGTTCTGAATAGTTCCATTTGACGTATATCAAATAGAACAAAATATTCGTTTTTACTTTGTTACCCTTAGTTGATGTTTTTTACTTTACAGACTATACCAAATGACTCTCAAATAATAGATTATGTATTCTAAGATTTTTCCGCTTTTATTTTTCTTTATTTACCTGACACTACTCCCCCTACTTGTAAGCGCTCAACCAGTGCCGGTTGGAGAACCCGAAATTCTGCTACAAGAAAATGGGATTAATTTTCAGGCGCCAGTTTGGTCTCCTGATGGTAACACCATTGCTGTTACTGCTGATAGATATATTGGTATCTGGCTTGCAGATGCTAATGGTTCTAATTTACGTCAACTTACTGATGCAGATGCTGGTTTCGGATTAAGTTGGTCCAATGATTCACAAGCGATTTTAACCCGTTTAAATACTACAGAAAATCGTCGCCGTAATCATGCGATTACTATTTTTTATGCGAATGGTACTGCTCCAAATCAAATCTCAGATTCTCGACCAAAAATGGACGCTCTGCCAAAATGGGCACAGTTTGGGGAACAAGTTGTATTAATTGAAAATGATAAAGTTGAAGCTTTTGATTCAGGAATGGAGGTGCAACAGCGATTTAAAAATAGACCAAGTCAGGCTTTTTATGTTTTAAAAAGTAATACGATTGCAAAAGGTATGATCCCAACAAACTCTACTGAAAATATCTCCCCATTTGAGGATGCACAATACTTAAACCTTGAGGTCTCACCTGATGGGCAAAAACTAGCATTCGAAGTATATGGAGGTAATCTTTATGTAATGAATGTGGATGGATCTAACCTTGTAGACCTTGGTAAAGCTAATCGTCCTTCGTGGTCACCCGACAGTCGTTATCTTGTTGCCTCAATAAGTGAAGACAATGGTTATAATATTACAAAAGGAGACATTTTTGCTTTTAGCATTGACGGCAACGTCAAAATTAACCTTACTGAAAACACAGATTTAATTGCCCAAAATCCAGATTGGTCACCAGAAGGTTCAAAAATTGCATTTGATGTACCTGAAGAGGGCGCCATTTATGTACTCACTATTCAGCAGTAAATTAAGAGAGAATAAATCATGAAATTCAGATCATTAGAATACTCAGTTAAGGTATTAGCCCTTTATTCCGTGCTAAGTCTTGTACTAGTTAGTTTTTCAGTGTCAGTAAAAGCACAAGAGGTAACTGGGCTGGAAGGAGCTTCCATATTTTTAGATCCAGGACATAGCGAAACTGAAAATCAAGGTCTTTATGGCTATTCTGAGGCAGAAAAGGTACTTCGTATAGGCTTAGCGCTGCGCGAAATGTTGCTCACTCAAACCGATATTGACACTGTATATATAGCCAGAACTACCGATCAACAACAAGTTCCACTGAGCCAAAGAGATGATCTGGCTAATGCTACAGGGGCAGATTTTTATTACTCTATCCACAGTAATGCGGGAGCATCATCCACTAATAATACATTGATGTTACATGGTGGCTGGCGCAAAAATGGGCAAACTGTTGAAAAAACTCCAAGTGGCGGGAAAGTATTTGGAGATTCACTAATTGTAGAACTTACTGCCGCAATGAGAATCCCTACCATTGGAAATTATGCCGATAGAACTTTTTATCAAGGATTTCCCGAAAATCATGCAAATCAATTCCCATATTTGTTTGTAAATAGAACTACAAATATGGCTTCGGTTCTCAGTGAGGGGGGCTTCCATACCAATCCATTTCAACAACAAAGAAATTTAAATGCTGAATACAAAAGATTGGAAGCTCAGGCTGCTTTCTGGACTATAATAGATTATTTCGGGGCAACAGACCGACCAGTGGTTGGAATAGCAACTGGTAGAATCACTGATGCTGACGATGGAAGTGCAGTAAATGGAGCCACTATTTCAATAAATGGCAAAGAATATATAACCGATACGTTTGCATCTTTATTCAATGAGTACTCCTCAGATCCGGAAGAGCTAAAAAATGGTTTCTACTATTTAGAGAATCTTACTAACGGAAACCAGCAAGTGATTGTAAGCGCAGAAGGTTTTTATTCAGACACCGCTTCCATCGATATTTTAAATGATGATTTTACCTTTCATGATGCTTCTTTGGTATCAGCCATCCCTCCTTACATTACTGGTCTCGAGGTTACTTCACCGTTACTCGTTAACCCAGGTGAAAATCTAGTAATCCAGTTTAGCAGAAAAATGCTGAGAAGTACCGTTGAAGATGCACTTTCGATTACTCCTTCAGATAGTATTCGATTGGTTTGGGCTTCAGATTCAAGACTTGAAATAATAACAAATGAGCTCGAGTTCTTAAGTAATTATATTTTAAAAATTGATTCTACCGCTATTGATCAGTCTACGTATATGCATCAACTTGATGGAAATAATGATGGTATTGGAGGTGATTCTTTTCTTCTGAATATTGAAACTGGTCAAGCAGATATTATTAGCCCTGAGGTCTCTGGTTTATATCCAACGAATACCAAATTAAATGAGCTTTGGCCTATAGTTAGTGCAACTTTCAGCGAACACTTAGACCGTACTAAGATTGATGAATCTACCATTGAAGTAAGAGACGGAAGCTATACTGTTCCCGGAACAATAGAATATTACACTGTTGAAGATAGAAGTGTTTTAAATTTTTTCCCCTCAGAGCGCCTTAAACCTAGTACAAATTATAAGTTAGAGTTTTCAGGTGCTATAAGTGATACATCCGGAAACAGTCTTGGATCTAGTATCCTTAGAACATTCCCAACCGGGAATCAAGATTTTCTGAACGTAACAATAGTAGATAGTTTTGATGGGGGCTTAAGTGCTTGGTGGGAACCTTCGCAATCTGGAAGTACTACAGGTATAGTGGCAGAAGAAACCAGCTTAGAGGTTGAAACAGAAATTGTAAACCTTTTAACTGAGAGCACCCAATCTCTTCGAATTAATTATGGCTGGCGGACATCCGATACTGAGCATATGATAAGGGAATACAGAGGAGGTGTACCAACTCCAAAATTTAGTAATACAAAAATTTTACAGTCCTATGTGTTTGGAGACGGTAATGGAAATCAATTTCGATTTGTTGTGCGAGATAGTAATAATGAATTAGAGGCTAGCGAATGGCATACTGTTAATTGGCTAGGTTGGAAGTTGATTTCGTGGGATATGGCGAACGACGAAGTCGTGCCTTGGGTAAATGGAAACGGCACAGTAAACGGAAATGCTTACCTCGACAGTTACCAACTTACTTATGTTGATGGACAGCCTTCTACAGGTTTTATTCTATTCGATGATCTTAGAGCGGTTGAGTTGGGTTTACCTACTTTTAATGAAGAAAAATTGGTATCTGATATCCCTACTAAAGTTAATCTATCACAAAACTATCCAAACCCTTTCAACCCTTCTACCAACATAAGTTTTGGATTACCTCAAAATGGTGAGGTAAGTTTGAAGATTTATGATATGCTTGGCAGAGAAGTAGCCACTCTTTTTGATGGCTTTAAAAAGCAAGGGTATCATACTATTGATTTCGATGCATCAGCGCTTGCGAGTGGTATTTATATCTATCGTTTAATTACTGACTCAGGTATCATATCAAAAAAAATGACACTACTTAAGTAAAATTTATTTCCTAATAAAAAGCGCATAATGCGCTTTTTATTTATCTGGCTGATCTGATATCGTCTCCAGAAACCCGTGCTCTAGATAAAACTGCTCCAATCCATTTACTATTTCCTCTGCCATTTTAGCTTGAAATTCACTGTCTGTTAATAATATTTCTTCCTCAGGGTTTGACATAAATGCGGTTTCAACTAATACATTTGGAAACTCAATGGGTTGACTAAGTGTGAAATTAAAATTCCCCACAAGACCATAATCTTCAAAACCCAATCCAATCATTCGGTCATACATTATTTCTGCAAGTGGCTTAAAAGCCAGATGTTTGTAAAATGAACCTGTTCCTTTAATCCTAAGAGGATCATTCCCATATCCAATCGAGTTAGTATGAATACTAACCAGCAAATCGGCCTTACTATCTAAAATAATATCCCAACGCTCAGACATAAACACCGAGCTGTCGTCGGTTCTTGTCATAACCACTGTTGCCCCTGCATCTTCCAATTGAGATTTCAGTATTTCAGAAATCTGAAGGGTTACATCCTTTTCCTGATACCCTGCAGCTCCTAATGACCCATTATTTGATCCACCATGACCAGCATCAACTGCAATTACTCTTCCAGAAAGAGGATTGCTAATATCCGTTACTAAAGGTGGTCTTCTGATGCTTATATCAAGTATAGATCCCCAACCGTAACTAATCTCATATCCCCAATTCTGGGTGTGTTCAAGTTCGATAATTAGTCGAAATCGATCATTCTCAATTTGTTTCCAATCTACATTTTTAATTCCACTTGAAGTAAGATGCTTAATCTTCCAGTTAGTATTTGAAGTTGCTCCAAATATATCTACGATGATCTTGTTTGGATTTAACTCCTGGTAAGTTATATAAGGAAGTTTTTCAGAAAGTGAGACACGTATTAAATCAGAATCCGAATGACCCGAAATTCTGATATTTCCTGTAAGTGATGAAGTCTGCTCAATATTACGATCCAAAAGCCTAACAAAACCAATTGGAATCCAGGCATCCAGACTTTCAGATAATCTTACTTTGTAAGAATTCTCCTGCTTCCCCACAATATTTAGATTTACTCCTTTTTCAATATAACCGTACTTTGCGCCTCCTAATCGATCCCTGCCTAAACCAACGTTCAAGTATGCTTTATCTGCAACAACTTCACCAACTATTGGAGTTTTTAAGAAACTAACTCTCGCAGTTGTTTCTCTTTTGTGGTATCCGAATAAGCCTTTCTTAATTTTAAACGTGATTTTTCTATCTGTAGCAAAATCATTTGGTTTAGCAATATAAGTCCCCCGATAAACTCCCTTTTTACCATCAACAAGCTCCTCAGGTACTTCTTCCATTTTTATATTGTCAGTAACTCCTTTAATACTAAAAAAAGCTTCTTCTCCTGATTTCCCCTGAAACTGAACGGTCAACACCTCTCCGTTTTCAAGCCATACATCACCTTCTGGTAGTACCATATATTCAGAGATCATTTTGTCCTGAAAACCAGATTCCTCTTCCTCCGGTCGAATCAGATACATAGTTTTTGATAGAGTTTCCCCATCCATTTCAACCATAAACTCGATCCGTGTTGTATCACTCTCATGATCTATCATATCTACAAAAGCACCGCTTGAATAAACCTTAACCTTCTCCCCATTCACATAAGCTTGAGCTTCTGGATGAGTATTAGCAGCTATTCTATAGCTTGAAAAAGAATACATAACTGTATCCTCTTCAGGAATTACAATATTCATATACAATGAATCAGCATTGTTGTTAGTTCCCTGTGCTGATAGAACTGAACTAAATACAAAAAAGCTTAGAACAAGTACCCCGATTATTCTCATGTGAAATTAATTATAAAGATAATATTGTTGTGATTTTTCTCTGAATGATTCCACGTCCTTATTCAGGAAGTTCCGAATATCATCCACTTTATAAGATTTGATAAACCTTTTTCTTACTTCGTCAGATCCTGAAACTTTATCAAACATAGACCATCTGTTTTCTCCTTCTTTGAAAACATCAATTTCCGGAAATAATTCTCTGTGTATTTGCATAAAATAATATTGGAGAAGCATCAATTCTGCTTTCGTATAATCGGAAAAATGAATCTGAACTCCATGTAGAGTTTTACCTGCATCACGTCCATAAAACGGTTTATAAACCACGGGCCTGAAGTCTACACCCGGAATTCCTAACGCATTCATTTTTTCTGCAAGTACCCTTTCCTCAATCCATTCTGCTCCAAAAAGCTGAAATGGCAAAGTATATCCAACTCCTTCAGAAAACACACCAAGTTCCCCCATTATTCCTGTAGCAACGTAAAAATAGGCAGAGTTCGCATTTGGAATATGCGGGGAAGTAGGTACCCAATGCAATCCGGTTTCTTCGAATGTCATTGCACGGTTCCACCCTTCCATCTCAACCACAGAAAGGGATACTTTCTTTCCTTCACCTAGCCAACCTTCTTCGTTTATCATTTTAGCAACTTCTCCCGGTGTTAATCCATATACATAAGGGATAGGGTATTGGCTTACAAATGAAAAGTAACCCTCCTCAGCTATGTTTCCTTCAATCTTATTCCCGCCTAAGGGATTTGGACGGTCGAGTACCATGAATTCAATTCCGTGCTCAGCTGCGGCTTCCATAGCCAATCCCATTGTACTTATATACGTGTATGACCGAACTCCTATATCCTGAATATCGTAAACAAGAACCTCAACATTTTCTAGCATTTCTTTTGTTGGTTTTCTGGTAGTTCCATAGAGTGAATATACAGGCACTCCGGTTACTTCATCAACATAGTCAGCTACCTTATCACCAGCTGCAATCTCTCCCCTTGCCCCATGTTCGGGACCGTATAAAGCTACCAATTCCACCTCAGCAGCTTCATGTAAAATATCTATCGTCGGCTCAAGTGAAGCATTTAAACCTGTGGCATTTGTGATAAGTCCTACTCTTTTGCCTTTCAGTGACATAAAGTCATTTTCAACCAATACATCAATGCCCGTTTTTATAGTCTTACTACCGTTATTCTGGGCACAAGCTCCCATAGGTACTGCAAGAACTATCATTAAAATTATGATTCCCACTCTTTTTCTCATCAGGTATTTTGTTAGATTATTGATTGAAACTGGAATTTAAACTTTCTGATTCTAATCATTTGTAAGTAATCATAAAAAGGAATTTAAGGTACTTATGCCACTTAAAAATTATGACATTTATGACCTCAGTTTACGTGAAAAAATTGCCCAACTCTTCATCATAGGTTTCCATGGAAATGATTGCTCGCAAGATTCCGAAGTTTGGGAAATGATCGCCAAATTCAAACCGGGCGGTGTTATTCTTTTTGATAAAGATATGGTGCATCATAAACCTGTGCATAACATAAAATCTCCTGATCAGGTAAAGGCATTAACAACCAACCTGCAAAAAGCATCTGAAATACCATTACTAATCGGAGTAGATCAGGAAGGGGGTTTAATTAACCGGCTGAAACCTGAATATGGTTTCCCCGAAACAAAATCTCATCAAATGCTTGGTGAAATTGATGACCTCAAAATAACCTTAGATGAAGGAATACATATAGCTTCAATACTTTCTGAAGCCGGAATTAATATCAACTTTGCTCCTTGTGTTGATCTTGCTATAGAAAAGGAAAGCTCCATAATTGCTAAACGGGGTCGTTGTTTTGGGGAATCTTCAGAACAGGTAATCAAACATTCAGAACCATATATAACCGGACATCATAAAAAAGGAATACTTACATCCTGTAAACATTTCCCGGGACATGGAAGTGCTAAAGGAGATACTCATGCAGGTTTTGTAGATGTTACTGAAACATGGAAAGAAGATGAGCTAAAACCATACATCGAACTAATTCAAAAGGGTTTATGCCCGGTTATCATGACCTCCCACATCTTTAATCGTAATTTTGATGATAAACTTCCCGCTACCCTTTCATCAAAGACAATCAAAGATTTCCTTAGAAAAAAGATTCGTTATGAAGGAGTTGTGATTTCCGATGACATGCAAATGAGAGCAATTTCCGATCATTATAGTTTGGAAGAATCACTAAAACTAGGGCTCGATGCTGGATTGGATATGTTTTGCTTTGGTAATAACCTCCTCAAAACCCCCATTTATTTGGACGATGCCATTTCTACAATCGAAAAGCTCACAGAAAGAGGACAAGTTTCAGAAGAAAGGATTGATGAATCTGTAAGAAGAATTCTATCCTTAAAAAGTGCCTGGATAAATTAATTCCTCTGAAGTGAATCCAGATGAAACTCAACCAATCTTTCTAAGGGTTTTCTGATAATTCTTGATAAGTGCATACCCCTTTCTCTTAGCACGTCACTCAATATATCTTCATAAACTGAAGCAATAGAGCCTACAAAACCAATATTTAGACTCTTAGCCTCTTCAAAGTAAGCAAGTTGTTTATCGGCAAAAGCTTCAAACCCTTTACGTACCATTTGTTGTATGTAAGGGTGATCTTTATAAGTACCCAAAATCTTCGAAAATGAAGCTACAAATCTATTAGCCTGAGGTTCCTCATACACTTTGTGTAAAATACCTTCTAAGGTCATATCGCGTGTTTCTTCTATAGCTTGTCTCAAGTCAACGGGCATTGTTTTGTAATAATAGCCGTTAAGAATACGCTTACCGAAATAGCCTCCACTACCTTCATCTCCTAATACAAATCCTAATGAAGGAATTCCTTTTTCTATTTTCCCTCTATTATATACACAAGAATTTGAACCTGTTCCTAAAATACAAGCTATTCCTTTTTCACGTCCGAAGCAGGCAATAGCTGCTCCTAACAAATCACTTTCAATATTGATGTTGGCTTCTCCGAAATTCTCACGGATTGCATTCCCCAAAATAGCTTTCCTGGATTCATTTCCACTTCCGGAACCATAAAAGTAAATGCGGTCGATTATGATATCCTTAAGATCTTTTTTTACTCCTTCACGAATTGCTTCGGATAACTGTCCAAAAGTCCTGAAATAAGGATTTAGTCCATCACTTAAGAAAAACTGTTTCTCTCCTTTTTCATTTAAAAGTACCCATTCTGTTTTTGTTGAGCCGCTGTCTGCTACCAGTAAATTCATAGAATTTTTTGAGTTTTTTTAAAGATACCCAAAGCCTTATTTCATTACCAATTTGGATATATTTTTAATTACATTCAGGAAATTAACATGCAGCTTATGACATCAATTAGTGGTATTTCTTCCGGCAAAAGACTCGTCTCCCTAGACTTTTTCAGAGGTGCAACAGTTGCAGCTATGATTCTGGTTAACAATCCCGGTTCCTGGTCTCATATTTATGGCCCGCTAAAGCATGCAGAATGGCACGGATGGACTCCTACTGATCTTATTTTCCCCTTTTTCCTATTTATAGTTGGAGTATCTATTGTTTTAGCATTTACAAAAGCTAAAGCTAAAGGTGCAACAGAGAAGGTTCTTTTAAATAAAACTTTAATAAGAGCATTAAAAATTTTTGGGCTTGGATTAGCTCTGGCTGCATTCCCCTATCTCACTTTTAGTCCTGAATTTGGAATACACTCAAACCTTATTGATATCAGAATTCCTGGTGTGCTACAACGTATTGCAATTTGTTATGCTATTGGTGCAATTTTGTTTTTATACACTAAACCAAGAACTCAAATAATTACCCTTGGTTCTCTCTTGATTGGGTATTGGGCTTTAATGGAGTTGATCCCTGTTCCTGGGTTTGGAGCAGGAGCCATTGATAATCCTGATTCCAACTTGGCTGCCTTTATTGATCAATTAGTTCTTGGCTCACATATGTGGAAAGAAACATGGGACCCGGAAGGATTACTAAGTACAATCCCGGCAATTGGAAGTACTCTGATTGGTGTTTGGACTGGAAAAATGTTAGTAGCTGATCATCCCTCAGAAGAGTCGCGAACACTGGAGTTCTTTAAATGGGGGTTTATTTTAATTATTATTGGATATTGCTGGAGTTGGATATTTCCAATTAATAAGAATATCTGGACCAGTTCATATACCTTATTTACCGGAGGTCAGGCTATGTGCATTTTTGCACTGTGTTACTGGTTTATCGATGTAAAAGAACAGCAAAAATATACTGATTGGGGTGTTGCATTCGGCCTTAATGCTATTACTGTGTTCTTTTTAAGTGGAATAATTGGAAGATTAGTAATTCTGATAAGATTCGATATAAATGGTGAATCGATAGCTTTAAAAACCTGGTTGTTTAATAATATTTTCAATCAGATGAATTCTCCGATTAATGCTTCTATTCTTTATGCTATTGTATGGATTGTATTATTCTGGTTATTAGCCCGGTGGATGAAAAGGAAAAACATCATTATTAAAGTTTAGAGGCTTATTCTTCCTTAGGAACTATCATAAGGATATTTGAAACTACTCTTTCCCCCGTGTTATCAGAAGGTGAATTAACTACTTTGTTCCTAACCCATAGTGTTGATGAGCCTCCCCCATCAAGATTTAGTGCATTATACACTCCAAAACTTCTCATAAACTCGCCCAATTCAGTTAATGTCATCCCTGCACTACTTTCCTGCCTTCCATCAACTACAACCATATAAAATTTAGTTTGATCACTATTATAACCAATTGCAGATCTGGGATGTCTTTCAGGCCAATTTCCTGAGACTTTTCCTTCTTTTATAAATCTTTTGCTTCCACCTATTAGCTCAATTATCCCGGAAGGCAACCCCTCTAGTTTATGATGCACTATTACGGTATCGCCCCAAAATATAGAGTTTAAACTTTTCGGTAATTTTCCACGAAAAGAATAAATTTCTCCTTGTCTATGCAGTAATTCTTTTTCGTCAATAGCCCATTTTCTTCTAACTGTTGTTCTGTAACTTTTGTTAACAAGTCTCCCTCCAATTGGAACTAACTCAAACTTAATAGAAGCCGAATCAATATCTGTTGAATCTCCATAAAAATGATTATAAACAGCCAGTTCGCCTTCATTAGGTAAACTGTTAATTCTATCTATAGTGATAGTATCTCCCTCTATTACAATAAATCCACCATATTTAGTTGAATCGATAAAAAAATCACCGTTCTGAGTCACTCCAAATAGTTCTCCGTTATATTCATCAAATAATTTCCAGGTTTTAGGTTTTTGAAGAAGAAGACCATCAGAAATTTGCGCATTAGTTGGAACTCCAAAACGCTCGTAGAAATCTCCATTTATAGTAGCGTAAACTATTCCTTCGAGATCAAAATATTGAGTTGTAATATCAGATGTGCGTGAAAGACCTTTAAGTCTGTTGTTGGCCTTTTTTGTTTTTAACCTGTAAAGATCCAGGCTCAAATCAACCTCAAGCACATGAATTGCCCAGGGTATTTCACCTTCAACAATTTTATAGTGAGTTAATCCTTTCTTAAACTGATTAACTGAAACGGTATCGTAAGAAGCCTGAGCCCAAATATTAGATACCGTAACTAAAGTGAGAAAAACTGAAAGTATAAACCTTTTTATGGAATTCAATTATTTGAGTAATGTCATTTTCCTGATCATCTCACGCCCATTACTAATTAACCGATACAAATATATACCTGAAGCGAAGTTTGATGCATCGAACGTTACCGAATGAATGCCCGAGCTCAAATTATGATCAATTAGGGTAGCTACTTCCCTGCCCAGCATATCATATACTTTAAGTGAAGTAATACCAGATTCCGGTAGATTAAAAATTATTTCAGTATTAGGATTAAACGGATTCGGATAATTTTGCGAAAGTGTAAAATCCTGAACTTTCCCCCACTCTTCTTCATTGGAAACTACAATTCCTCCTTCAACAGATGAAGTAGGTTCACTTTCAATATTATTCCTGTTTACTGATGTTACAAAGTACCAATGACTATTTTCTGATGGTGGAGCTATATCTGTGTAAGCAGTTTCACCAGTTATTGCCACCAAATTAGCAACATTCTCAATGGCTGAAACCTCATCAGGATCAGTATCAGAGTCTACCCGATAGATGGCATATTTTATCAGAGTATCCACAGGACTAGAAGCATTCGTCTTTGCAATGATTTCATCTGAAGGTCTGTCCCAACTTAAATTGAATATATACTCAGTTTCTATATCTCTATTTACAATAAGATTTTCTGGTGTTGAAGGTGTTGTAGTATCTTTCCAACTCATTACAGGCTGTAAAGCTGGGTATTTATAAAAATTATTTTTTAGTGAATCTGCAAAACCTTTTGAACTATATGTTGTGATATTACTCGACCTGAAGAATACACTTCCAGTTATTTTTTCATTATTCCTGTTGTGTCGTACTTGTCTTGTAATTTCATTTTCACCGAATAATTCTCCTGAAAAAGTTCTACTACTTGCTCTGTATAAACCATGCCCTGGATAAGTGTGCCTATCATTTAAATCGGCCTGATCAGCCCACCAATCTGCTAGTTTGCCATAGTCCTGACCTGTTCCAAAACGACTAAACGGCCAATAAAGTTGAGGGGTTATATAATCAATAGTTTGAGCTTCAAGCCAGGCAAGCGCATCACCAAATATGACACTATAAGCGTTCATGCCACTTATACCGGATGGTACTCCATCTTTCCATATTCCAAAAGGGCTAATACCAAATTTTACCCAAGGTTTCACTTGTTGAATTGAATCATGGAGAGCTTCCACAAAAATATCGACATTATTCCTTCTCCAATCTGCTTTGTTGTCAAAACCTCTTGGATAAAGTTCAAAAGTATTATCATCTAAGGTATCATTACTATTACTTGACATCTGATTAGGTGGATATGGGTAGAAATAATCATCGAAATGAATACCATCAACATCGTATCGATTAACAACATCCATAACTACTCGAATATTATAGTCTATTACTTCGGGTAATCCAGGATCCAAAATGGCTATTGCATCATTTAGTACTAACAACCACTCCGGGTGTTTATTTGCAACATGTTGGGTGTCACGTTCGGACGTTCCTTTCATTTTAAAACTTGAACCTTCATCATAATATCTTTTAAGGAATGGAGCTAAACTTTCGTCTTCTACATCATTTTCAGATAATACTTTTTGAGTGAAATCACCTGGGATAGACCTCATGGCTCTGTATGGGTTTAACCAGGCATGTAATTCCATACCACGTTTGTGTGCTTCTTTAATAACAAATTCCAGTGGATCCCAGTATGGATCCGGGGCTTTACCTTCCTGACCAGTCAGATATTTTGACCAAGGTTCAATATCAGAATCATATAAAGCGTCTGCTTCAGTTCTGATTTGAAAGAAAAGAGCATTAATACCTGCTTCTTTCATATCGTCTAGTCGGTCAGTAAGACTTTGTTTTTGAAAACGTACTTGAAGTGCTCCTGACGCAGGCCAATCCAGGTTAATTACAGTTGCCATCCAGGTTGCGCGAAATTCTTGTTTAGGAGGAGGAGTGTCTTGTGCCTGTACGTTGAGAGCCAGAACACTAATAATTAACAAAAACACAACTTTTTTAAGCCACATAAAAGAGAATATTTATAGAATGAAGAAAAAAGGCAGCTCGGAGCTGCCTTTTTCCAAAACAATAAATGAATGCCTGATTATTTAATCAATGTCATTCTGTTGGTTAAACGAACATTGCTCGTTTGTAGTACGTACATATAAACTCCTGATGACAAATTAGAAGCCTCAAAAGTAACAGTATGCTCACCTGCACTCAATCGTGAGTTTACAAGAGAAGCTACTTCACGTCCCATAAGGTCATAAACCTTTAGAGTAACCTGACCTGGCTCATTAATTGCAAACTGGATGTTTGTAGATGGGTTGAATGGGTTCGGATAGTTTTGATCTAATCTAAATCCTTCAGGAACACCACTTACTCTTTCATTTTCATTAGAGGTAAATACTTGCTCTGTAGTGAATTTCTGGACATCAACATCAGTATCTATACCACTAAATACACTAATGTATGCGGTTTTACCATCAGCTGAAAAATCTAATCCACGAGGGCGTGCATTATCGAATCCTCCGGCAATGTCTGCACCAGCAACCCAATTAATGCTATCAATAGGGGCTTCGTTTTCTGTTCCAAGATCAGCTGGATCAAATGCGTACCAGGTTTGTGGTTGGTAAGGTGCACTCGGCACATCGTTTAATGAGCCAGAACCAACCCAAAGATAATTAGATACTGGATGTAGATCGAATACTTCTGATCTAATTCCTCTTAGAACAGTATCAGGAGTAGCGCTAAATCCACTAAACTCATCTGGTCTTGTATACTTTAATACTGAACCTAGAGTATATCCTGCCCACCATATTACAGTTCCATCATTTGAAACCTGTAAATCTCTGGAAAAGCTACCCGTTATAGTAAAGAGCTCTTCTGGGTTTTCCAGGTTTGAGTCAAATTTCCAAATTGGTTGATCAGCAGCACAAACTGCACCAACATAAATATTATTTGCAGCATCTGTAGTTGCTTCAGTAATCGCACATGGATCACCAGAAACATCTGCTTTAGCAATACCTCCTCCTGTTGTATGATCAACTTTGTAAAGTCTATCAAATGCAGAAATAATGATATCCCCATTTGCATCAGCGGTTATACCACGTCCGGAATAACCTTCATAAGCATCACCTGTCCATACACGACCAAGTGTATCTGCTGGTGTTGTCCCATCTGCATAAGTAATGATTTTTAGTGGGGAAAAACTGGCAGTAGTTCCGTCTGCATTATATACATAAATTGCTCTTGTACTTAATGTATCCGGTATTCCATCATCTCCTAAATCACGTGCAGTTATAATGGTTTCTGTAGCGCCAAAAGGTTGAATCCAAATTTTACCTTCACCATCAACAGCTACACCATGTACTTCAGCAAAAGCATCTGTACCTACTGGTGCAAATGTATCATCATGAACCCATTGAGCGCTTGCCATAGCTGGTATAAGCAAAAGACCCAATAGAGCTATAAATTTATTGATTTTCATGTGTTCTCCTTTTTTGTATCTGTATATCATATTTATTGATTATCAGTTATTTATTCTTAGTTATAATTAAAATCCGAATATACCTGATCTTGTTCGATCATACATATCCAGAAAGTTAATACTCGTTTCATCACCACTTATGGTTACTACTGCAAGATTATCATCCCGCCAGGTTATACCATAAGCTCCCGGTTTTGTCATTCCTTCATATAATTCCTGATGACTTCCATCGGGAAACACCCTTACGATACTGGGTTTATCTACACCATCTATCTGTGTTCCGGTAGTTATTAACAGTTCGCCATTAGAAGCAAAAACCATTGAAGTAACTGTACCAGCATAGTATTCAGCATAGTCAAAATACAATTCTCCTGTACCAATATTGCCACTTCCATCAATAGTGAATTTCCAAACTTGTTGACCTCCAGCAATTTCGCCACCTACATATAATTCATTTGTTGCACTATAAAAAGCCACTGATGAAAGCGTGCCTGCAAACGGAAACCTAACTTCTGACCCTCCAGGACTTGCTGCGGTAAACCTATGAATTTGATCACTATCTCTACCTACCACCCAAAGATATCCATTATTATCAAAAACCATATCCCTAATCTTAAATGCACTTATTGATGATGCGGCCCATACACTTTCGCGAATACCATCCCCAAACGTTTTTTGGAAGATCGCACGGATGTTTTGCTGAGACATCAACAGTACACCTCCCGGTCCAACTTCTATGTCCGAATAAGATGTGAATCTCATTGTACTGTCTGTTGGGTAAGGTCGACTATCTTCAGGATCAGGTCTTGGCTCACCAGGAAATTTAACATCATCTATTTCTTTAGTTCCATCGGGTGCAATTTTCGTATACCTGATAATACCATTTGAATTTATAAGCGAGTATATATTGTTTTCATCATCAACTGCTACAGGAGTACTTGGTGCGTCGGTGGAAGCAAGACCAGGATATGTCCCAAAAGGTTGGGCAAGGTCGTATGAATAAGAATTACTAAAGAATTCAGCACCTCTTAAAGAAACCCTTACATTTAAATCATCTCCCCAAATAGTCCCGGGCCGAACAACTAAACGTGTTTTCGATGCCTCTTTAATTACACCCGCCGAACCCCCAAAATTAATTGTTAGACTATCAGGATCAATAGAAAAATTTCTACCTGTTACAATGACTGAATCCACTCCTGCTAAATAGCCGACCTCGGGAGAGATATTTGTGATTTCAGGATTAGGTCTCGATGGTTCATAACCAGGATCATAAATACTATTTCCTTCTTCACAACTACTAAGAAGTAAGATTACTATTACGAAATAAGCAGGTAAGAAATTATTTTTAACTATCATTACTTGAATAAAGATTTTAAAATCCTAGTTGAACACTAATTCTGTTAACTTCCCCAAATACGCCAAACTGTGTATAAGAATAATCAACCTCAAAATCGATTCCTCCTATTGGCTGTTTTATCCCAAAACCAAAAGCAAGCTCTTCTTCGTCTTTTGGAAATCCATATCCACCTCTTACAATGAAACGGTCAATAAAAGAATATTCTAAACCAAAGAGTAATTGCTCATCAAAATCTCTTGGGCGGTTTGCGTCAATACTAACCAGTAAAGAGTGATCCTTTAATTCAGTAAGATCAAAAACATCCATTGAAATACCGATTTTAAAAGTAAGCGGGAGTTCAGAATTTTCATCATCAAAAGATACTTCAGGTGAAAAATTTCTTAATGCCATAGCAAAATTTAAACTCTCAAAACCTGTCTTATATAAGACACCAAAATCCAGTACTCCAGTAGATGCTGAGTATGATTCATTTACATATCCCCCAGCGCCATTGGTTCCAGTAACAACAGAACCCAAATCTTGTTTGGCGAATCGAAAATTCGCCCCTACGGAAAACTGATCAGTAATAGCATTTGCATAAGAAAATCCAAAAGCAAATGCAGTAGGATTAACCATACCTATGTCCAAATAGCCTTTATCATTCCCTGCGCTTTCATCAACAACTGTTGCGATTATATCCCCATAGTCTACAGAAATAACATTCAATCCGAATATCCCCAGCTTACCCTCTAATGGTTGGAAAATAAACGAAGCAGAATTGTGATTGATATCCGTAATCCATTGCACTGCTCCGGCGGTAGCAGAAAATTTCGAGTCAATATTAGTCATAGTAGCAGGATTATAGAACGCGCTGTAAGCTCCCATCTCTATAGAGGTGACTGCATCTGAGAGTCCTGATGCCCTCGCAGAAGGAGATACGCTTAAGAATTTCATGCTTGTTTGAGCCCTCTTCTTTTGACCGTACACCTGAGAAGATGTAAGAAGTAAAGCAAGCCCAAATAAAATTAATTTGCTAATTCTCACTGTATTGCCTATAAAATAATTACAATTTTTCTTATTGCTACACGTCCAAAATCATCGTCATTTGGATCTTTATTTATGATTCTGGCAATGTAAATGCCGCTAACCACACGCTGTCTGAAATCAGTTTTTAAATCCCAAAATTCATCCCCACTTCCATTATCATGCTCAATAGTTTTAACAAGCTCACCGATCTCTGTAAAAATTTGAATCGTACAAATCCCGGGGATTTCATAAAAAGCTATTCTATCCCTTCCATCCTGATCAAGTAATAAAGATCGTTCAATATTTGGGTTATATGGATTGGGAACAACCCTAATCTCTTCCATAGCCTCACCAGCGGCTCTTAATAATCGAGCAGGATCAAAAGATTGAGAAAAATACCGATTGCTAACCAGATTTGATCCTGTAGGTGTTAAGCCTGTATTATCATTATTTTGATTCCCAACACTAACTATGTAGTAATAATAATCCCGGCCTCTTACAGGTAAATTTAATTGGTAGATAGAAGGATCTTCAATCCTCCCTGCTTCTCCATCACTAAAAAATCGATCGGAAGCGGGTACTTCTGCTAATAATCGATATGTACTGTCTACACGACCGGATGCACGGTAGATTCTAAAGCCCTGAATATCACCTTCGTTACCATCAAATTCCCAATCTAAATTGATTCCATCTCCGGCTGAGCTAACTGAAAAAATGCTAGGTGGCAGTGGAGCCTCGGGGATATTATAATCAGAGTCAAAATTAGCGATGGCTCGTTCAAAAGTCTGAAATAGCGAATCCCTGCTCGAAAATACCCATTCGTTTTTGGGCATGCTTAAAGACTCACCATTAACCTCATAGGTAATATCCTGATACTGATCTCCACCGGATTCTACAATTTCTTTGAACTGTCTTCCCACACCTTCAGCTATATCCCTGTTTATACCAGCTGAGGCTTCCGCAATAACAATACGCACACTTTCTCCAGGCGCCAAATTATAAGGCCCATATCCATAGGTATAAGCATAACCACCACCGTCTCCAAGACTTGGGTCTTGATCATTTGGGGGATTAATAAACCCATTATATCCGGATGGTTCTACTCGGTAAGCATGCCTTGGTGATGTCCTTCCTCTGGTAATCATATTATACTCTGCTGCCATTTTATTGGCATCAAAGGGGCTATTATTTGAATAAAGCCGATCATCATTATGTTCTTCAGTCATTGTAAAAGGCTGATTAGGATCATCGCTATCGATAGAAGCTGAAGCATCTGCGTGTAAAGTAACGGTACCTACAAAATGATACGCCTCAAGTCTTCCTGTTGTATCATCAGCCGTTAAATAACCATCCTGAACTGTTGATGCGGCCGGTTCATAAATTGGCGCACCTATATTATCATAATTAGGACCAGCAAATGGAGGGAAATAGCCATGCCAGGCAAACTGTGCCCTGAAATTTTCTGTTTCCTCCGGTCTTAAACCATCTCCTCTCCTGTCGTTCATCGTATTTATACCCCATCCTGTTCCATTTCCAATGGTATGTCTGGAGGCTTTTACAGGAGCCATCCTATTCAAGAAATAAGGCACAAAACCTTCAACTGTTCTGTTGGGGAATTCTATTTCAGGGTCACTATCTGTGTTTCCTGTATTTGTAAATATATATTCAATAATATGGTAATTATCATGGTATTGCTGACTGAATTGCATTGCAGTTCTTTGTACGGTAACTCCTAATAATGTATTTACAACCGTTACAATTTTTCTATCTGCCTTCATATTAGGGTCAACACTATCATTTTCTACGTCTTTACTAAATGAAACCAAACCGTCTACAGTAACCTCAGGAGGGGGGAATTTATTGATTGTTTCCATTGAGACAGGATAAAATTCTCCTAGGCCAGTTACTCTGGGGCCAACGTGTATTACTCTAAAGTCCCATGTTTGCTGTTCATCAGTAAAGTTAACTGCTCCCAGCCATAATGCTTTCATGGCTTGGGCATCCTGCCCTCTGTAAATGGCAGGCCATTGCCACCCTCCCTGCTGTTCATTAATGAAACCTTCTTCAATTTCTGAACCTAAATTTGAATAAAAATTATGGAAAGAACCTGCCGATAACCATCTGTTTTCAACTTGAGCTTCTACTTGCTGTGAAGTAAAAAGAAGAAACAGAATTACGCCAAGCTTTTTTGAATATTTATATAACATATTGTTTAATCATCCTTAAAATGAAAATCTTACGCCTAATCTAATTGTTCTAGGATCTAAGAAATTAAAGTACCTTTGATCGGGCATATTTATATATGCTTTTTCATCAAGAACCCGATCTACAAACTTTTTTTCTGCATCTACAAAAGCACTTCCATCCCATTGATAATATTTAGCTTCAGAAGTGTTGTAATAAAGAGCTCTAGTATTACCCTGGTTTGGTAAACTTAACGAAACTTCAATAGGTACATAAGCTACATCTGAAGGTCTGTAGTCACCAGGCCTGTCATCTCCAGGGACTCTTTGATTTAAAAGTCCGATCTCCTCTAATTTATCACTTGGTAAATGCAGTGAAGCCATATAATCGAGATAGTCATTACCTGTAACAGATCCTGAATTAAACGGATTGAAATTTCTTCTATTAAACAAGTTCGAAACGTCAGCAAAGAATTTAACAGAACTACCATTACTTAAATTCACATCTTTAGTAAGCCTTAGACTTGAACCCCAGAAATCCCTTAATTGTAAATTATTTACTATCCCAGATATTGAACCTCCTCCCGTGTATGTAATTCTTGAACCAGCTCGCCATGTAATTAGAGGTACTATTTGCCAATTCGCTAGTGGCTTGCCTCCTAATAGCTCCGGGCCAAAATCTACAGGTGACTGAAAATATAACTGAAGCCTTGCAAATGGCCGAGGTACTGGTCTAAGGATATCATTATCATTTGTCCCTCTTTCATATTCTCGCTGCAGAACAGGGTTTTCATAATTCTCTAAAGTCCCAAAGAAACCTCTTGAAGAGATACTGTAAGTATAATTTATTTCTCCCCAGAAAAAACGTCCTCTTTGTTTTCTTAGAGTAAATTCTGCTCCTCTAATATCTTCGTAAGAGAATGCACGACTTACCGTATAACTATCACTCCCATTCCGACTTATGTACTCTACCTGAATAGGTTGGTTTGAAAGATCTTTATAATATCCACTTATTCGAACTAAATAGTTTGTGAGTATATTATGCTCATAACCTAGTTCATAACTTACTGTTTTGGGTAATTTATTTTCAGGAGAAGCTACACGAACGACAGTATTCGAAAATGGTTCTATACGGGTAAGGTATAGATTTTCAGGATCAGGTAGCTGAACCTGATGCCCATAATTAAAAAAGAATTTACTCAGTTCTGTAATTGGGAAAGAAACTCCCAATCGGGGTTGTAAAACAACCTGAGCTTTTACATCCGAAGTCGAGGCAGTGTCTAACGCCGCAGCATTGCCTGTACTAAACAAATCGGTAAATTCATTGTAGTCGTACCAACTAATATTTGGATCAGAATAAGTCAATCGCAAACCTATGTTTGCAATCATACCATTGAATTCCAACTTATCCTGAACAAATGCAGCCATTCTTACAGGAGTTGTATTCCAAACTGATCTTGTTCTTCCTGAAGGTAAGACCTTATCAAAAGACCCATAATTTACTTTGCTATTTGTTCGAATGAATTCGAATCCAGCTTTTACTTCGTTTACCCGATCAATCTGACTTGTAATTTTAAAACTAGCACTGATTACAGATACCTCACTACTATCTCTTGCAGTACTCATTCCTACTCCCATTCTCATACCCGAAGCTAAACCGAAAGAAGTCTCATCAAAAAACCCAAAAGGACCTTCATCAAAGTTTACTCCCCCGAATGATACCACATCAGAAGTATCCCTTAAGGAACTAGGGTTCGTGCTGTTAGTTGAAATGTAGTTATTTATTTTAACCTCGTAGAAGGTAGTGTTTGAAAGAGAATGTGTGAATTGTGCTCCTAAGTTAAACGTAGTTTGTTCAGAAGGTGCCCAATAATCTGAAGAGAAGAGTCTTGACTCAATAAAACTAACGTTATCCATACTACCTGAAATCCCTGATGGTGAAACAAAGAAACCTGGGTTTCCAACCTGGCTTGCAGATGTACCTGTTTCTCTACTATAGAGTCCATCAATAGACAGTTTCATCCCTGATGCGACATTACTTGTCAGCTTAGTTTGAAAGGTTGTCTGCTTGTATCTATCTCTTGATAAAGGCACCAAGTACATAGTTTGTGTTTCTCTAAACGAAGTTGAAAAGCGTAAATCACCCAATTGCTTACTAATATATGGAACAGGACCTCCGAGAGTGAGGTCAATCTCATAATCAGGGTTTTGAATTGCAAAATCCTTTCTATGTTGCCATAAAAAAGCTTGCTGAGCCGCTTCCGGAGTCAAATCATTAGTTGGATCATCATCCGCTAACGTAGAATGTGAAAATGCATTCCAACCCTGAAAAGCTGGGTATTCTTCCTGAGTATACTCATCCCAAACCCCATTATTAGTACCTGTCCATGCGACATCATCATCTAAATACGGGCGTAGCCAATATGAATTGGGATCGTTAATTGATTGACCAACATTTTTTGCTTGTGGGGGAGTTATCCGAATCAATCCAGCAAGTGAATATCTGTCTCTATCGCCTTCCTTACTTGTAACATTAATGAGACCAGATCTTAAATCACCATATTCAGCATTAAACCCACCGGTTTGAACTTGTACATTTTCAATAGAAGTAATACTGATACCTGTAAATGGCGAATTGTTCCTTTCTGACCTGAGAGCAAATCCATTTAAATTAAATGATATTTCATCACTGCCACTGCCTCTCACCTCCAAACCATTTAAAATACCAGCTTGTAATCCAACAGCATCTGAAACACTTGCAATAGGGAGGGCGTCTAAACTTTCTTTGCTAATATTGGCCTGACTAGATGCAACATCTTTTTGAACTACCGGCTGTTCTGCAATAACAACAATTTCTTCTCCTTCTATGGTTTGTTCTTCCAAGGTAATATCAACTTCGGTAGTTAAATTAATATTTACCTCTACATTTTCGATTACTACTGTTGCAAAACCAATATATGAAGCCCTAAGTGTATAGGTACCAGCTTTAACATTTAGAATTTGATAATACCCATCTAATTCTGATGCATTACCTTGGGTAGTACCCTGTATAATAACCGTTACCCCCGGAAGTGGCTCTCCGTTACTATCCGTTACGAAACCAGTTATCTTTCCCGTTTGGGCAAGTATTGAATTAGAAAGTAGTAAAGAAAAGAAGACAAATAGTAGCTTTTTAACGACCATATTTTAGGGCTTTTGTTGTCGAATAAAAATTAACAACTCAGTCATACAGATAGCTGTGGTTGAATGTGAATGCTATAGTATAAAATTTTAAAATAGATTGGAACACAAAAAGCGATTTTTTTAAAAAAAATTCATTTTTTCTGGCATTAGTAGCTTTTTTCAGGAATAGCTTCTTAAAATTTTTTTTTAAAAAATTATTCTTTTATACTGCAAAGTTTTAATCCTTGAAAATACCCTTCTTCAAAGCATTTGTAGCCTCTATTTTCTTTTCAGATTATGCATATTATGTTTACTAGAAGTGATGCATAGAAAAAAATTAACATTGATTTGAGCGTGAATGAAGCTAACCTATACAAATTATCTTAAAATAGATGAGCTCGTTGAGCTTCAACAACTGAAATCTAACCCTGAAGAGCATGATGAGATGCTGTTCATCATTATCCATCAGACGTACGAACTTTGGTTTAAGCAGATTTTGCATGAGTTCGGAAAACTTCGGAAAGAACTGGAAACCGGAAACACCTGGAATTCTGTAAAAACACTGCGCCGGATTCTAACCATTATGAAGACGCTCGTTTCTCAGGTTGATATCCTGGAAACGATGACCCCTTTGGAGTTCAACAGCTTCCGGGCTTTTCTGGGGCAATCCAGTGGTTTTCAATCTCTACAATTTAGAGAGGTGGAAATTTTGTGTGGGTTAAGACTCCCTTTGATGATAGAAGCACATAAAGATATTCCGAAGCACATAGAAACATTGAAATCCAGAATGGAGGAGCGAACTCTTTGGGAAAGCTTCGGAATGTATCTCACTAAAAAAGGATTCTCTGTACAACCCAAAAGAGAAAATGAAGCGGGATTGATGTTCAATCCTTCAGAAGAGATCCAGAACACATTAATTAAGGTAATGCAAACCGAGCCGGAACTAGCTTTGGTTTGTGAGTTGTTTGTAGATTTTGATGAAGGCCTTCAGGAATGGAGGTATCGCCATGTAAAAATGGTAGAAAGAACGATAGGCAGAAAAAAAGGTACTGGTGGTTCCCCGGGAGTTAAGTACCTTAAAACAACCACCGACCACGCCATTTTCCCTGACCTTTGGGCCATCAGATCGGAGTTTTAAGTTCTTTCAGCTTGAATTTTATCATCATTTTTTTAGTTTAAGCCCAATTAAATAAAGGCTTAACTAATAAGGATGGAATATGAAGTGTCCAAAATGTGGGGAAACCCCAAGTACATTGAAAAGCTCATTTGCTATAACCAAAGAAAAAATAAAAGAAGCTCAAAAAGGGGTGACCAAATGTATCAATTGTGGTACTGAACTTACATTCAAAACTAACAAGTTCGGGATGACTGAACATAAACCTCCCTTTTATATTTACTTCTCTCTCTTTCTAATCGTCTTAATTTTTTCTGCATGGGCATTCCTCTTTAACTATGATAAAATTATGGCTGATATGCCCAGCGTTTTAGTTATTGGTGTTTTGCTATTGATAATGGCCATAACTGTAGTCGGGGCCACTAAAATCGATCTTGCACACCGATACGTAATAATTTACGACCCCAGTGATACTATTGAAGTCGACAAGAAAACCTCATTTTTTGGCTTCATAATTTTAATGGCTTACGCTGTGCTAATCATTTTTGGGTTTGGTTATTTAAATAAGTTGTCGTTAGAACAAAACTTTAGCCCTGTGCTCAACATTATTGCCTCAATAGCATTCCTAACTATCTCCATCTATATCGCATTTTTGATTTATAAAGTGACTATACACGATAAAGCAACTCCGGTGGAATAAATAAAGTGACTTAGAACGATAGCTGTTCTATTTTGATTTCTGTACAAAATGATTAAAGCTCTAAAATTAAATGTCAGAAATTAACCAGCTAGCAGAACGCCTTATCCCCCATTATTCTCATTTTGATGTAGCCAATCGGCTTTTGTTTACCGGACATTCGCATCAAGCATGGCCGGATGTTGCCCGGGAAGGTCAAACCGAGTATTTCGATGTTTGTGCCTGTGATGTAGATACAAAGTGGGAAAAATCTTTCGAGAAAACTGAAATCCTACGGAATTATCTTCGTGATTATTACGACGATCCTGATGGGTTATACTGCCGGGAGGAAAGCACTCACTTTTTGATGGTGAGTTTACTCAGTAGTTTTGATCTTAAGAACAAGCCTAAGTTCATCACTACGGACGGAGAATTCCATTCCATGGATAGACAGCTTCGTCGATTACAAGAAGAAGGGCTTGAAGTTGTAAGTATCCCGACTAATCCCGATGATAACTTTGCACAGAGAGTTATCAAAGAGATTGATGTAAACACTTCAGCCATTATGTTATCCCGAGTATATTTCCAGACCAGCCTGGTAAACACTCACCTTTCTGATATTGCTGCCGCAGCTAGGATTCAGGGAATACCCGTAATCATTGATGACTACCATGGCACCAATGTTGTCCCGCTATCTATTCGTGAAGAGGGTTTGGAAGATTGTTTCATTCTGATTGGAGGCTATAAATACCTTCAGTGGGGAGAAGCAAATTGCTTTCTCCGTTTTCCAAAAGACTGTGAATTACGTCCTGTTGTAACAGGTTGGTTTGCTGCTTTCAGTACTTTGGAGCACCCCAGAACAAATGAACCGGTTCAATATGATAAATCGGATCAGCGTTTTGCCAGCGCTACCTACGACCCATCTTCTCAATTTAGAGCCGCTAAAGTGGTAGAATTTTTTCAGGAACAAGGTTTGACTCCTGAGGTTCTTCGAAAACAGTATGAATCGCAGGTAGGATTACTTCGCTCTCTGTTTGTTGAGAAAGACTTTGACTCTGAGGTGATCCGTTTAACACACAATGAGCCCCTTTCCAGAAACGGAGGCTTTCTATCCCTCACATCCCCAAAAGCCAGAGAAATTCGTGCAGACTTACTTTCCCGTAGAATTTTTACCGATGCCCGAAATGAGATTCTTAGATTAGGTCCTGCTCCTTATATAACTGAAAGGCAGATTGAAGCAGTAATTGAGGAGTTAAATCGGTCGATAAAAAATATTTTGTAAGGAATTAGTTTCTATTTGGTCTTACATATATAACACATAGGTGTTAATCTCAAAAGCCAAAAGAACAAATTTCAAACAAATGCCAATCTATGACCTTGAAGATAGAACTCTGAGTTTTGCTAAAGATGTCAGGACTTTCATTAAGGAAATTCCAAAAAGTCTTTGTAATAATGAAGACTCGAGACAATTAATTCGATCTTCTGGATCGGTTGGCGCAAATTATATTGAAGCAAATGAAGCTCTTGGAAAACGAGACTTCAAAATGAGAATCAGAATAGCCGGAAAAGAGGCTAAGGAAAGTAGATATTGGTTAAGGTTATTAGACATCAAGGATTCAAATCTTGTAAAAGAAAGAGAAAGACTCATTGATGAATCTAGTCAACTTCTTAAGATTCTTTCCTCAATTTTGATTAAAAGTGCTTGATATATGAATTTTAAACTTTGTTTGAGTTTTGTGATTTGATATTTGGAATTTCAAAAAAATCATTTTGCATTTACATATATCGAACATATATTCTTTTTGGATTTTAGAGTGACACAGGTTGACACCCTCCCTGCTTAACTTTTGGGAAATAAATTTTAATAACACGGTAATAATCATGGCTGACGAAAATAAATTAAAAGCACTCGATATAGCAGTAGGTCAAATCGAAAAACAACACGGAAAAGGAACCATCATGAAGCTGGGCGATGACGCTCACCAAGATGTGGAAGTAATTTCTACCGGTTCCATTATGGTTGATTATGCACTCGGCGTGCAGGGAGTTCCCAGGGGAAGAATCACAGAGATTTATGGTCCTGAAGCCAGTGGTAAAACCACACTCGCACTTCAGGTAATTGCTCAGGCACAAAAGAATGGTGGATATGCAGCCTTTATCGATGCAGAGCACGCCTTTGATCCTCGATATGCCCGGGCACTTGGTATCAACACCGAAGAATTATTGGTTTCCCAGCCTGATAGTGGTGAACAAGCACTTGAAATCACTGAAACCCTGATTCGTTCCGGAGCTCTTGATGTTATTGTAGTCGATTCAGTTGCTGCTCTTGTACCCCGTGCAGAAATTGAAGGTGAGATGGGTGATTCTCATATGGGTCTTCAGGCTCGCCTTATGTCTCAGGCACTGAGAAAAATCACAGGTATTGTAAATAAAACAGCAACCTCATGTATTTTCATTAACCAGGTACGTGAGAAGATTGGAGTAATGTTCGGAAATCCTGAAACCACTACGGGTGGACGCGCACTTAAATTCTACTCTTCAGTACGTTTGGATATTCGACGAATCGGAGCACTTAAAAAAGGCGATGAAGTAATCGGAAACAGAACTAAAGTGAAGGTCGCCAAGAATAAAGTAGCTCCTCCTTTCAAAGTGGTTGAGTTTAACATCATGTATGGAAAAGGTATCTCGAGAATTGCTGAAGTACTGGATTTAGCTGTTGACTACGACATTATCCAAAAACGCGGAAGCTGGTTCAGATACGATGGCGAACCTATTGGTCAGGGCGCTGATGCCGCTATGCAATTCCTTGAAGAGGATTCAGAGCTTTGCGACAAGATTGAGAAAATGGTCCGGGATCGTCTGAGAGGTATCGTTCCGCAGGATGAGGCAGAGGAGAAAGCAGAAGAAAAAGAAGCTGCTGTTGCAGAAGCATGATAAAAAAAGATATGATGAGGGAGTAGCTAAGCTACTTCCCTCTTCTATTTCTGAAATTAAAGTTCAGAAAAAAAATACTTTTCGATACTCTCTGTTTGTTGAGAACCAGTTTTTGGTCGGAGTTTCTGACTCAACGCTTACCCGATTTAACCTTAAGAAAGGCTCCCTTCTTACCCCATCTTTACTGCAAAGGATTCTCAAAAAAGAAGATGCCTGGGCCGTCAAGGAATATTGCATTCGATTACTGGGCAGACGTGATCATGCGAAAAATGAACTAAGAGATAAAGCCCGGAAAAAAGGATTCCCTTCCGATGCTATTGAAGAAGTGCTGGTTGATCTGACTGAAAAGAAGTATATCAATAATGCATCTTTTGCTTCTAAATTTGCTCACGACAAGTTCGAATTTAATAAGTGGGGTCCGAATAAAATCAGATCTGAGCTTTTCAGGAAAGGGCTTTCAGAAAAAGAAATCGGTAATGCACTTCAGGAAATCAGCATTGATGAAAGAGTCAAAGCAATCAACGATCTGATCTTAAAAAATCAAAGAAAATTCGAAAGAGTTGATATCTCAAAAAGAAAAAAGAAAATGTTCGATTTCTTGTTGCGAAAGGGCTACGATTCGAATATGATCTTTAATCATTTTGATGAACTGTTAAATCTTATTTCAAAAGAATAAGTTTTTTAGTTATTGAATTTCCCCTTTCTAATTCTAATCGGTAATAATAAATACCGCTGCTTAAGCTTTCCGCATTCCATTGTAGATCATGAAAACCTATGGATTTTGTCCCTTCGAATATTGTAGCCATTTTTTGCCCTGTTAAATTATAGACATTAAGTTTTATTTCGCTTGGTCGGTTGATAAAGAAGGATATTGTTGTAGATGGATTAAAAGGGTTAGGGTAATTTTGAAACAATTTAATTTCATTTGGTCCATTTGACTCCCTTTCATTACTAACAGGCTGTAGAGTAACTGAATAATCATAGGTTTGGGTGTAATACCTATTACTTACTAAACGATTTCCAATTGGAGTATTTCCAGTTGTATCAGTGTTTTCATTTCCAATAGCTAAAACGTAGTAATAATATTCTGTTCCACGCAAAGGACTGTCATGGAAAAAACTTCCAGGGTAATTTTCCCTAGATGATGCACCACCATCTACTACCATTCGTTCGTTCTTATCAGCTTTATAAAGAAGTTTATATTCGCTGTCTACATTTTCTGAAGCTCTGTAAATTTCAAAACCTGCAATTTCATCAACTAAGCCTTCATCGTATTGCCAACTAAGTACAATTCCTGAATCTGTGGAACTAACCTCAAATGTTGATGTTGGATTTGGAGGTGATGGTATTTTATAACCAGATTTATAGTTTTCAATCGCTCTTTCGAATGTCTGGAATAAAGAGTCTCTACCTTGAAATACCACAATATTTTTCTCTTCAGCTGAGATTATTCCTTTTTTAAAATCAGCTCCGGCTTCTGCAGCAAGCTCCCTTGAAATACCTGAAGAACCCTCTGCTATTACTATTTTTATACTGTCTCCGAATGCAAGATCATAAGGGCCATAACCATAGGTGTACGCATATCCTCCAACATTTCCTAATGATGGATCTCCTGAAGGATTTACGAAGCCATCATATCCATTCGGTTCAACTACGTAGGCATGTCTTGGAGTTACTCTACCGCGACTCATCATCTCATATTCAGCTTGCATCTTTTCGGGATTAAAAGCACTATTATTAAATGAAAGTGGGTTGTCGTTATATTCATAAGCCATAGTAAACGGCTGGTTAGGATCATCTGTATTATCCGTAGAAGAAACCGGCGCATGAAGAGTGACCGTACCAACGAAATGATAGGCACCTAAACGACCTGTAGTATCATCGGGAGCTAAATAACCCCCTATTGGGCTGGGTTCAAAAATAGGACCTCCAATATTGTCATATTCGAAGAATTGTGGGTGTTTTCCATGCCATGCAAATTGAGCTCTGAACTTTTCTTGTTCCTCAGCTTTCCATCCATCCCCTCGCTGATCATTCATAGTATTAATACCCCATCCAGTTGCATTGCCAATGGTATGTCTTGTAGCTTTAACAGGAGCCATTTGGTTCTTGAAGTAAGGGATAAGACCTTCAATATTCTGTCCTGATAATTCTATTTCTTCATCTGAATCAGTATTACCGGTATTGATAAATGTATATTCTATGATATGGTAGTTATCATGGTATTGCTGACTGAACTGTTTAATTGTTCTTTTTACCGTTATACCGAGTAGTGTATTCATAAGGGTTCTGATCTCCCGATCCGCAACCAGAGTTGGATCGACCTTATCATTAGTCAGAAATTTATCAAAAGATACTTCTCCATCTACAAAAACTCGTGGAGGTTCAAATTTACTTACCATTTCCATATTAACAGGAAAAAATTCGCCAATTCCAGTAACCCGAGGCCCGACATGAACTACTCTTCTTTCATATTCAGTGCCGGAGCTATCTGTAAAATTCTTTACTCCTAACCAAAGTGCTTTTGAAGCCTGAGCGTCTTGAGCTTTGTATATTGCAGGCCATTGCCATCCACCTTGTTGAGCAGGAATGAAACCACCTTCTATTTCAGAACCAATACTAGCATAGTAATTATGAAAAGAGCCTGCTGATAACCATTTATTTTGAACCTGACCAAGCAGTTCAAGAGTTAGAAAAGACAATAATATGATTAAAAAAATAACTGCTTTTTTCATTATGTTGTTTCATTAGTTGAAGCAATAACAATTTATTGATTTAGTAGCTAAACATCTTGAAAAACATCACACTTGAACGGATTGTACGTTTCGCGATTGGAGCAATGGCTTTGGCTCTGGTTGGGCTCATTCTGTACAACCTGTTTATTCTTGTTATATATCTTGTCGTAGCTTTGATCCTGAGTTATATCCTCGACCCTTTAGTAAACCGACTGCAGCGTATGGGCTTAAACCGTACTCTTGGTATTACACTAAGTCTTTCCGCAGTAATTCTACTAATCGTTTACGTATCAACAAATGTGATTCCAATTTTTGTTGCTGAGATGCTTGAGCTGACTAATAATCTGACCATCGAAAACATCCAGAGAATTGCCAGTCAGATTGAAGCCAAATTAACTGAAGATTTTCAATTTATCCCGGTAGGTCTGCTCGAAGAAAATGTTTCCAATATTCTAAGCGAGTTATTTGACCTTGGGAGACTCTCTTCTATTCTAAGCGATGCTCTGGGAGTGTTCACTAATATTTTTTGGGCAATTTTGATTGTTCCGTTTGTAGTTTTTTTCTTTCTAAAAGATGGCACCAAAATCAGAAGAGATATACTTCGACTGGTACCGAATAAATACTTTGAAACAATTCTAACTCTTATTGATAAAATTGAAAAAAGACTTGGCCTTTACTTTAGAAGCGTACTGTTGCAAAGTATTTTGGTGGCATTTACCTCATGGTCTACGCTAAGTATAGCCGGACTTGATAATTCGCTTTCGGTTGGTATTTCGGTTGGTATTGCTAATACCATTCCTTATTTCGGACCAATCATCGGCTATCTCCTTTCCATTATTATCTCTATTATCGAAACTGGAGATTTCTCTCTTGTTTTGGTGTGTATGCTTGCAATCTTTGTGGTGCAGATGTTAGACAATCTGGTATTTCAGCCTTTTTTGTTCTCCCGATCTGCAGATATGCATCCCGTAGCCATTTTATTCATCATCCTGATTGGAGCGGAAATAGCGGGGATTCTTGGAATGCTTATTGCTATTCCTATCGCAACTGTAATTAAGATTACCATTAATCAGGTATCTTGGAGTTTCAATAATTACCAAGTATTCCGTATCGAAGCACCCCCGCCGCAGCCTTCTCCACCTCAAATTACTTAAAACTACGGCTGCCGTTACATCGAAAGTTTTCCTATCTTTGACGGGCACTTCATCAACACTTAAAGATCAGGCTCTTTTGAAGAATATTGTTGTTTTTGCCTCTGGATCAGGCTCAAACTTTCAATCTATTATTGATGCTATTCAGGCTGGCAAAATACATGCCCGTATTACCGGACTTATATCAAACAAAAAAGGGATTAAAGCATTGGAGCGGGCTGCAGATCATTCAATTCCAACAGCAATTTTATCTGAGAAAGATTACCCTTCGTTCGAAGAGTATTCTAATATTTTGCTGGAACAGCTTTTTGAATGGGATGCTGACCTGATTGTCTTAGCTGGTTTTCTCAAAAAGATTCCTTCAAACGTAATTCAGGCTTACCAAAACCGGATTTTAAACATCCATCCATCCCTTCTTCCAAAATATGGAGGAAAAGGTTTCTATGGATTGAATGTTCATAAAGCGGTTCTTGAGTCGGGTGATAAAGTTTCGGGATGCACCATTCATCTGGTTTCGGAAAAATATGATGAGGGACCCATACTCGATCAGGTCAACGTACCTGTTCTTGATGGTGATACCCCGGAAGAACTTGCCTCCCGTGTCCTTGAACAGGAACACAGAACTTATCCATTAGTAATTTCAGACTATTTAAAAACTTTTGATTAACAATGGCTTTAAAACCTCTCTCTTCTCTACCTAATACTCCCCTCACAATAAAGCGAGCATTGCTGTCTGTATCAGATAAATCAAAATTGATTGATTTGGCTACTGCACTTGATAAAGCAGGTGTAGAAATAATCTCAACAGGGGGCACCGCCAAAACCATTGCAGAGGCTGGTATTGAAGTAAAAGATGCCTCCGAAGTAACCAGTTTTCCTGAATGCCTTGATGGAAGAGTAAAAACATTACACCCAAATATTCATGGCGGGATTTTAGGAAGGACTAGTCATCCACCTGATAATGAAGAACTCAAAAAGCTTGGAATTGAACCCATTGAGTTAGTTGTGGTGAACCTTTATCCATTTAAAGAAACCGTTGCAAAGCCTAGTATCACTTCAGCTGAGGCTACAGAATTTATCGATATTGGTGGGCCTACTATGATTCGTGCCTCCGCTAAAAACTTTGCGCATGTATGCATTCTATCATCTCCGGCACAATACGATGATTTCATTTCGGAAATTAAATCAGCAGAGGGTATCAGTTTTGAAACGAGAAAGAAGCTGGCCAAAGACGCATTCGCCCATACCGCTGACTACGACTCCGCGATTTCGAATTACTTTAATAGCATCGTAGATGACGAACCTGCTGCCCAGTTTAACATCTCTCTTCCTCTTTCCCAGGAATTGCGATATGGAGAAAACCCACATCAGAAAGCTGCTGTGTATGGAAATCAGCAGGATGCTATTAACTGTTTCCATGGCAAACAATTGAGTTATAATAATTATCTGGATGTGGATGCGGCTCTGAACATTATCTCTGATTTCGAAACAGGTAACCCGGCGTGCGCTATCATCAAGCATACCATTCCTTGTGGAGTAGGCATAGGTGAGTCTTTGAATGAGGCCTATGAAAAAGCATTCAGTACTGATACGGTATCCCCTTTTGGAGGAATTGTTGTAGTAAATCAGGAACTGGATGTGGAAACCGCTCAATCAATAGATAAAATTTTTACCGAAATTATAATAGCTCCTTCGTTCTCAGGAGAAGCAGAAGAATTACTCATTCAAAAAAAGAACCGCAGGCTAATCAGAATTAAAGAAACAGCGAATGCTGGTTCTGCGACTACTTTCCGTTCTATTTTCGGTGGACTTCTGAAACAAGACTCTGATACGGAACCTTTCGATGAATCTGAGTTTAAGGTGGTAACAACAAGAAAACCATCAGAAGCTGAAATGCAAGATTTATTGTTTTCATGGAAAGTTGTTCGACACGTGAAATCGAATGCTATTGTATACGCAAAGGGTGGCAGAACATTGGGAATCGGATCGGGGCAAACCAGCCGTGTAGACTCCTCTGAGATTGCCGTAGCAAAAGCTAAAAAAGAAGGGTTAACTCTTGAAGGATCTGCCATTGCTTCTGATGCTTTTTTCCCATTTTCGGATGGCGTGGAAGCTGCCGCCGAGGCGGGTGTGACTGCGGTTATTCAACCCGGAGGAAGTATTCGGGATGAAGAAGTAATTGCGAAAGCAAATGAACATAACATGACGATGATTTTTACAGGAAAACGTCATTTTAAACACTAATTTTTCGTCTAATTTATTGTGTATTTAATCATTCGCAAAAAGGGTGTCAATATTGTATTTTCCATCCGAAATTTCATCAGCACTAATATCAACCTACTAACTAGTTAAAATGTCCGACAGGTTTGGAATCCCATCTCCTAAATCAGCAAAGAAACCCCCAAAAAAGGGACTTTTCGATTTTCTTTACACCGATATTGCTATCGATTTAGGGACGGCAAACACTTTGATTTACTCTCGCGGAGAAGGTATAGTTTTAAATGAGCCATCAATTGTAGCTCTCAATCAACAGAATACTCCCGTAGCTACCGGACATGAAGCACGGCTGATGCATGAGAAAACACACCGAAAAATTAGAACAGTCCGACCTCTTCGTGATGGTGTTATTGCAGATTTTGAAGTTGCTGAACAGATGATCCGTGGGATGATCAAAAAAGTGAAGATGAAGTGGTATGCGCAGACCCGCCAAATGGTGATTTGTGTACCTAGTGGTATTACCGAAGTTGAACGACGGGCAGTACGCGACAGTGCAGAACATGCTGGTGCTAAGGAAGTGCATTTGGTTGATGAACCTATGGCTGCCGCGATTGGAATAGGGCTCGATGTTCACGAGCCGGTTGGAAATATGATTGTGGATATTGGCGGTGGAACAACTGAGATTGCTGTTATTGCTCTCTCAGGTATTGTGTACGCACAATCGGTTCGTTTAGGTGGTGATGAATTAAACGATGATATCATCAACTATTTTAGAAGAAATCACAACTTATTGATTGGTGAACGAACTGCCGAAAAAATTAAGTGCGAAATCGGATCTGCAGCTCCTCTGGATGAGGAACTTGAAATGATTACCAAGGGGCGTGATCTTGTAAATGGTGTTCCCAGAACCCGCCATATCACTTCTAAAGATGCCCGTGAAGCGATGGCAGAATCTGTAAATACTATTGTTGAGTCGATTACAAAATCGCTGGAGCAAACACCTCCCGAGCTCTCCGCTGATATTCTTGACAGAGGGATTATGCTTACCGGCGGTGGAGCCTTGCTTAAAAATCTCGACAAGTTAATTATGGAAACTACAGATCTTCCGGTTCATATTGCTGAAGATCCGTTAACAGCTGTTGTACGTGGTACAGGAGCAATTTTAGAGAATTTAGAATACTACCGACCCGTAATTGATTCCTAATGGATTGATTTTGAATGCGATTTAGAGTTTTTAAAGTTGAGAATGCTACCGATTACATAGTAACTGCCCTTCTTCTTGTTTGTGCACTCTCTATTGCTGTAAATCGTCATCAGGATGGAATTAATAACCTCCGTCAATTTTCCATTACCATTGTCAGCTTGCTTGAAGAACCTCTTTCGAACATCAGGGTATACCGGCAAGCACTGAATACGAATACCTACCTACAGCGCCAGAATATTCTTTTACAGGATGAATTAAGTCGACTACGAGCTATTGAGCTGGAAAATAAAGACCTTAGAAGTCTACTGGAGTTCAAAGATCAAAGTGAATATGGTTTAAAGCCGATCACATTTGTAAGCAAAGAATTAACCGGATTGAATAACAGTTTCACAATCGATGCGGGATTCAGAGAAGGAATTACAAAGGGAATGCCCGTAATTACCTCAGATGGTTTGATTGGAAAAGTTGTACTTACAAGTGGATATTATTCTCAGGTAATGCCCTATTACAATAATCTTTTCAGGGTAAGCGCCCGTGTATTGGAAACGCGTTCAACCGGAATAGTAAGCTGGTCAGGGGAAAACATGTCTGAGCTTGTAATGGATTTTGTGCCAAAAACAGTCGGTATTGATTCGGGTTTTGTGATAGAGACCTCGGGATTTGGAAATGAATTTCCGGCAGGCATTCCAATCGGTAAAGTAATCCGAACAGAAGAAGAACCCGGGAAAGATACCCAACGTATCTTTCTTCACCCTTTTACTTCGCTCTTTAATGTAGCTGAAGGGTTTGTAATTACTTTTGAACCTGATTCAGCAATAGAAAACCTCAACGAAGGCTACAATGAGCTATTCCGATGAACAGTGGCTTGATTAAAGACATAGGATTGGGATTGATTTTTGTGGTAGCACAAGTGCTGTTTTTCCAGCACCTGCCTATTTTAGGAATTACTGCTGACCCCATTACCTTTTATGTACTTTGGTTAGTATCACGATACAGTCGCCCTCAACTATTGTTTATCGCTGCATTTTTAGGCTTGTTACAGGATGCTTTTTTTGATTTTTGGGGGATGTATATGTTTTCTAAAACACTATTGGTCTTTTTGAGCTACAACTTTATTAAACGAAGGTCAGAAGTTCAGTCTTTGCTATGGCAAATACTTTTGTACATCTTTTTAGCGGCATTACTTCATAATATAATTTTTATAGGTTTGATCAGTTTCTTTGGAGCATACGCTACAAATTACAACCCGGTTTGGTTCGTAATCGGTAATGCAATCTATACCTCTATTGTAGGAGTATTAATCTACATCTTCAGAATTAAATAACGGTGTATAAAAACCAATCCAACAGAACAAGAACGTCTATCAGATCACTGCAGGTGATTATGATTGGATTGTGCATCGTTGTATTTGGGCGTGTTTTTTACCTCCAAATCATTCAATATGAAACTTACGCCAGTTTAGGAGAAGAGAATTCAATCCGGCAGGAATTTGTAAGCCCTGCCCGCGGATTGATTTATGACCGGAATGGAGTATTGATTACGGATAACGAACCTATATTTTCGATTACGGTTACTCCCTCAAATTTTGATGAAAATAAAATACCTTTACTAGCTGAGTTACTGCAGGTTGAAGATAGCGTGGTTGCAATCCGAATTGATGAAGCTCAGCGCTATTCCTGGTACAGAACCTCTCCTCTTCTAACAGATGTTGATTTTGAGACTTTCTCGCTGATTCAGGAAAATATCTGGCAACTCCCCGGAATCGGGCATCAAATTGAAAGTAAGCGTCATTATCCAACTAACATGAAAGCTTCTCACATTTTTGGGTACTTACGGGAAGCCGATCGAAACGATTATGAATCCTCAGACGATCTTCGGTTAGGTGATAAGATTGGAAAAAGCGGACTTGAAATGATCTATGAAGATGCACTCCGCGGAGATCTTGGTGTAGAATTTTTGAAAGTAAACGCATATGGGCAATCTTTAGGAATTTATGAAGGAGAGCGTTCGGGGAGAAATCCAACCCAGGGAGCTAATATAATCACAACTATTGATTCTGAGTTACAGGCGTATGTTGAAGAGTTAATGGAGGGCAAGATCGGGGCTGTAGTCGCGATGAACCCTCACACAGGAGAAATTTTATCGTTAGTTAGTTCACCTAACTATGATGTGGAACGTCTCGCCGGACGTCTTGATCGTGATTATTGGGTAGAAATAAATTCCGATTCAACCCGGCCACTTTTTAACCGTGCTATTTCAAGTCGCCAGCCTCCCGGTTCTACCTTCAAACCTTTGATGGGAATCATAGGACTTCACCTCGGATATATTACGCCGGAAACGGTGGTTCGAAATACGGGTGGTTACCGGAGAGGACGTTTATACAGAGACATTGCTGAACTCGGAGATTATAACCTCGAAAAAGCTATCGCATACTCAAGTAACACCTACTTTTATGCTTTGATGGATCGTATAAGTACTCAAGGCGACTTAAACAAATGGAGTAACCTGATAAAAGATTTTGGACTCGGAGTCCCAACCTCCATCGACCTACCCAGTTCAACTACCGGTATCATCCCGGACAGCGCTTATATGGACAGAAGGTTTGGCAAACGACAATGGGGATTAGGCGACTTAATAAATCTTGGGATTGGGCAAGGTGTTATTTCAGTATCTCCGCTACAGGTGGCACAGATGACCAGCACCATTGCAAACGGAGGTTACCGAATCAAGCCTCATCTCGTTCAGTCTATTCAACAGAGTAATAGTGAAGTTCTGAATACTCCGAAAGTGCATGAGAAGATTGGTTGGGTTAAGCCGGAATATCTGGAGTTGGTTAGAACAGGAATGAGGCGAGTGGTTCAGGAGGGAAGTGGTCGGTTTTATGTAAAAAATAACCTTATTGATATTGCAGGCAAGACTGGAACAGCACAAAACCCGCATGGTTTCAGCCATGGATGGTTTACTTCATTCGCCCCTTTTGATGCTCCAGAAATCGTGGTTACTGTCTTTCTTGAGAATGCTGGATTTGCATCAACTTCAGCAGCTCCAATAGCTTCACTTGTTGTAGAAAAATACCTAAATAAAGAGATTCAAAGACAAAACGTATATAACTATGTAATGAATTGGGTTCCTAAGGAAGACAACTCACAAAGGGGAGCCGAATGAGTAATGCACGTGATTTCAACTGGTCTACCGCATTTGCCTGGCTTGTGCTTACCATAATAGGCCTAACTGCCATTTATAGTGCTACGCAAGGACCCGTTTCCGAATTTTTGCCCAACTACATCCAATCCAACTTTTATAAGCAACTGGGCTTCGTAGTAATAAGTATTATTCTAATGATAGGGGTTCAGTTTGTTTCCCCAAGATCGCTGCTTCAGATTTCATTCGTTTTCTACTTTGTAGGCATTATCCTTATGATCCTGACGCTGCTCTTTGGAACAGAAATAAATGGGGCAAAAAGCTGGTTCAGGATAGGATCGTTTGGTGTACAGAGCAGTGAGTTTATGAAAATTGCCACAATTCTTGCCGTAGCTAATTACCTCACCAGTCGTCGAAATATCTCTGCTGAAAATATTCGCTACGCTTTAATCTCTGTGCTGATCATTTTAATACCAACGGCTTTAGTTATTGCACAGAATGATTTTGGAACAGCCATCATCTTTTTTGCGCTGATACCTGTTATGCTTTTTTGGTCAGGCTTACCGTACGGGGTGTCACTTTTTATAGTGTCCCCTGCTATTATCTTATACCTTACCGTGTTGGGCTGGCAATTCGGACTTATCGCCGCTCTTATTCTAACAGGATTAATTTTCTTCATTCAAAGACGTACCTGGTTAACGATAACTTCATTTATTTCCGGGATACTCACAGTTGTAGGTGTTCAACTTGCATTGAGTCAGGTATTACAACCTCATCAAATTGCAAGAATTACAGCATTTACAAACCCTTCTTTTGACCCTACCGGAGCTGGTTGGAATGTAATTCAGGCCAAAACAGCCATCGGTTCGGGCGGCTTAACAGGGAAAGGATTTCTTGAAGGAACCCAAACTCAATTACGATTTCTCCCGGAACAATGGACCGACTTTGTATTCTGTGTGATTGGAGAAGAATTTGGATTTATAGGTGCCGGATTAGTCATTTTCACCTTTGGATTTCTATTCATACGACTCTTAAATATGGCTGGGAATCATAAACACCCTTTTGCTCAATTGGTAACTGTAAGCGTAGCTGCTGTTTTCTTCATTCACTTTTTTATTAATGTTGGAAGCGCCACTGCTTTACTACCCGTAATTGGAATCCCACTCCCTTTTGTGAGTTATGGCGGATCCGCTTTCCTGACTAACACCTTTATGCTCGCGATTTGCCTGAATATGGATTTTCACAAACGGGAGTTCAGTATTTACCGTTAGCTTTCGTTATACTTTTTTTCTGTTCCCAATGAAAAGCTCAACCTGTGATACTTAGTATACCCATACTCTTTTAAAGCCTTTTTATGATAAGGAGTTGGATAACCAACATTCGTCTCCCATCCAAACTCGGGATATTTTTTTGATAGTTTTTTCATCAGATTATCCCGATACACTTTGGCTAAGATAGAAGCCGCACCTATACTTAACGAACGATCATCTCCCTTTACTAAACAAGTGTAAGGGACCAGAGATGTAACATACCTGTTTCCATCCACGAGTAAGTAATCAGGATCAGCTCCTTTAGCTTCAGCGCACTTTTGCATCGTTTCCAACGATGCCCATAGGATATTCAACTTCTCAATTTGCTGAATACTTCCCTCCAAAACCGTCCAGTAAAGTGCTTTTTCTTGTATTAATTGCGCAAGCAGCTCCCTTTCAGGTTCAGGTATTGTTTTACTGTCTCTTATTCCCTCTATCTCCGTTCCGGGTTTAAATATTACTCCTGCCGCAACTACCGGCCCTGCAAGGCAACCCCGACCTACCTCATCAAGCCCCATTACCCGTTGAAAGCCCTCGCTCCAAAGTTGTTGTTCAAACTTAGTTCTGCTCATCCCAAAAAGATAGGATTTCATTTCTTTAGAATGGAACTGTTTCGCCAAAACTTCTATTCTTTTTAGAAATTACCAGTCTATGAATTTTAAGTATTTTGAATGGGACGAGCGCTATAATCCGAAACAGGGAAAGAACTCATTCGACACACTGTGGGACTTATTTCAACAACTCCTGACCATTGCAAGCGGTGATGTTTCACAATCACTTAGATGGCTCACTGAACTTGATAAGGAATATAACATCACAGACCAGTTCGAAGGCGACTATTCCATCGGAGATTTCATCAACGAATTAAAAGAGAGAGGCTATCTGAATGAAGGCTCGGAAAACAATCAGATGAGTATGACTAAAAAGGCAGAACGAAGTCTGCGCAAAAAATCTCTGGAAGAGGTTTTCAAAAATCTTGAAAAAGGTGGTCTTGGAAGCCATAAAACTCAACATTCAGGAAGAGGACTTGAGAGACAGCCTGAAACAAGACGATGGAATAAAAATGATGATGTTGGCCAGATTGATAGTGTAAATACCATGTTGAATATGCTTCGGCATAGTTCGCTGGATAACTTTGAACTTCAGGAGGATGACCTTCAGGTTTATGAAACCGATCATTATACCTCTGTAGCTACTGTGCTTTTAATTGATTTGAGTCATTCCATGATTTTGTATGGGGAAGACCGCATCACTCCGGCAAAAAAAGTAGCTATGGCTCTTTCTGAGCTCATTATGACGAACTATGCCAAGGACTCTCTTGATATCGTTGCTTTTGGAAATGAAGCATGGCAGATTTCTGTGGAAGACCTTCCCTACCTGAAAGTTGGTCCCTATCATACGAATACGAAGCAAGGTCTCGAAGTGGCGCGACATATTTTGCAACGCCGAAAATATGCGAATAAGCAAATCTTTATGATTACAGATGGCAAACCATCCTGTATGTTTGAAAACGGGAAACTTTACAAAAATAGTTTTGGACTGGATCGTAAAATTGTAAATAAGGTGCTTGATGAAGCTGTAAAATGCCGCAGAGATAAAATCGACATTACTACCTTTATGATAGCCAGTGATCCCTACCTCCAAAGCTTTGTAAGAGAAATGACAGAGGCAAACAAAGGAAAAGCTTATTTTGCCTCGCTCGATGAGCTGGGAGGGTATATCTTCGAAGATTATATCCAGAACCGGAAAAAGAACGTGAAATAAAAAAAGCCTGCACATCTCTGAGCAGGCTTCAAATATTCTTCAGGTTGATTTAGAACATACCAAGTTCGTCCATTACCGCCTGGGTAATATCATATTTAGACTGAAAATCATCTGATGCATAAAGAATAACTAAATCTCCTGTACTTGTGGTTGTATTAAGCACATATCCAAGTCCCATTCTTTCTGCAACAGTATCAATGGCATTCCCAATTTGCTCTAGTAGTGGTCCAAGTAGTTCAGTTCTTTTAGCCTGAAGCTCCTGTTCAGCAGTTTGCTGCGCCTGAACTAAATCATTTTGGAGTTGCCCCAGTCGTTGTTCTTCCTGTGCCTGAGCTTCTGAAGAGATAACTCCTACTTTTTGTTGATAGGCTGCAACCTCTGCCTGAAACGTTTGCTCTTTCTGAGTTAATTCCTGCTGCTTTCGTGCTGTAAAATTCTGAAGACGTTGTTGAACTGCCTTCATTTCAGGCATGCTTTGAAGAATAGCCTGCGGACTTACATACCCGATTTTTAATTCTTCAGTTTGTGCCTGGGTAGCAGTACTGGCCCCAATAACTAAAAGTGCTGTGATGAAAAGTGTTTGTATACGTTGTATCATTTTTTTGGTCATAAGTTTGTCAATTACTTTATTCTGCCTTTAAAATTGCAAGGACTTGTGAAGTTATGTTTAACCGTTCTTCACCGGAGTAAAAAACTATTGCATCTCCATAAGAGGTACTTTCGTTTAGTACCAGATCCAATCCCATTTCTGTTGCTACGCTTTTAATAGCAGCATCCATTTCTTCAAGAATCGGAGCCATCATTTGGAGTCGTTTCTGTCGTATTTCGTTAAGATAGCTTTCTCTTTCTTCTTCAAGCTGGGTATTTCTGTCTAGCAGTTCCTGTTCTTTTGTTGCTCTTGCTTCCGCGGAAAGAACGGCCATTCCTTCTTCATAAGTTGCAAGGTCTTGCTGTAATTGTGTTGATTTAGCAATCAAATCTGCATCGCGATTTTCAATAAGAGCCTGGATTTCTTCTTCCACAGCTGCTACCTCATCTAACTGAGCTAAAACCTCTGCAGGATTCATATACCCGATGCTAATTTGCGCGTTTGCAGAAATGCTAACAATTGCAGCCAATAAAACTGCGATGTAATACTTCTTCATGTCTGTTTTTTCTTTGGCGGAAATTACCGCTTATTAATTTAAATTACTTATTCTACTTCTATTCCTAGTTCCAGTAAAATAGCTTCATTCAGATTCCATTCTCCCCGGGCATATACCATATAAATATCTCCCGAGCGATCGAAAACGAAATCAAATCCCTGTTTTTGTGCTACAGCTCTTAAGGCTGTAAATATTTGGCGTTGAATAGGTTCCAGTAAATCCCTTTGATTTTGGAAGTATTCTCCTTGTGGGCCAAATTTCTGATTAAGAAACGTATCGCGAGCCTGTTTCTTTTGTCGAATCTCATTTCTTTTTTGCTGGCGGATTTCTTCTGTATATAAAATCTCTTTCGCTTTATAGTCTTCTTCGAGCGCTTCGATCTCAGCTTCCAATTCATCCAACTCCTGCTGCCAGCCATCACTTAAAAGCTGCAGACGTTGCTCTATCCCATTGTACTCAGGAATTTGAGCCAAAATTACCTCAGATTCGAAATAGCCAATTTTCTGATCCTGAGCTGAAATCTCACCTGCTATCCCAACCAAAAGGAGTAATGTGATTAAAAAAGCTGCTTCTTTCACTAGAACGGTGCTCCTATGTTAAATAAGAATTCCCATTCACCGGGGCCAACGTTAGTGCCGTCAATACCATCCAATCTGTAACCATAACTCAGATCGACTAACCCAAGTACCGGTAAGAACAAACGGGTACCAAAACCAATTGATCTCTTAAGGTTGAATGGATCAAAATCTGAGAATTCTGCGTAAGAATTACCCGCATCAAAGAAAACGTAAGGGATCAGCTGCAATTGTTCTGTACTAACGGCAGGGTATCGCAGCTCCATAGAGTACTTGGCATAGATACGGCCACCTACTTGCCGCCCATCTTCAAATGGAGCAATACTTCCATTATTTCCACCGGGATACCCTCTCAGGTCAATGTTATCATACAAGAAACTCTGCCGTTGCTGAAGCTGTGTTCCACCAACCAGAAATTTCTGAAAATTACTTTGCTTATCCTTAGTCAGATATCCAATAAATCCATAATCAGCCTGACTTGTAAGTACCAATTTGTCTACAATAGGTACGTGGTACTGGAAGTTGGTTTTGATTTTATAGAATTCAGAGAATCCCGGAAGCGGTGGTGCCAACTCCCCGGAAAGTGTAAACTTAGACCCACTGTTTGGGGAAATAAAATTGTCCAGAGAATTTCTTTCTACTACCTGCTTTATTGAAATAATACTGGAAGTCCCTGCTGCCAGAAAACTTGCCGACCCTGCCACATCATAAAGTTGATAGCCCAATACAGTTCTTGTTGAGAAATAATCATCCGGCCACTTAAGTCGTTTTCCCAGAGAAACACTTGCTGAGAATAATCGATTACGTTCATCAAACCCACGATATCGAATAAAGTTGTAAGATACGTTAACGCCCAGTGAAGTTGGCTTACCGTTTAACCACGGCTCTACGAAACCAAAACTATAACTTTGATAGCCGGTTCCTGTTACCTGAACCCCCAATGAAAGCGTTTGACCATCGCCGGATGGAAAAGGAGTAAAATCGCCTTCCAGAGCTCTTTGTAGTGAGAAATTATTGAAGTTTAACCGCGCCGAAATAATCGCACCGATTGTTCGCCCGCCGTATCCACCGGAAAACTCAAAATTACTTGTACTTTGAGATTCATCTAACACAAAAGCAACATCAACCTCTTTATTCTGAGGTATTGGAATAATATCCGGAGTGATGTTCTGCGGATCGAAATAACCCAGCGTACTTAATTCTCGGATTGATCGAACAATAGCTTCTCTACTATACGTATTACCGGGTATCGTTCTTAAGGTTCTTCGAACTACATCATCGTGAGTATTCGTATTTCCTGAAAATGTAACCCTTCTGATGGTCGCAATTTCATCTTCATATAATTCAAAATGCAGGTCTAATGAATCCTCCCCAACTTTGGTAATAGTTGGAATAACCTGGAAGAATAAGTATCCAATGTTCTGGTAAAGGCTGTTTATATCTGTAGAGCTTTTATTAAAATTAAGGTTCTCTTCGTATTTAGTTTCGTCGAAGACATCCCCTTTTTCAAAACCAAGCGATAACGAAAGCTGTTCATTGGTATAAACTGTATTTCCATCCCAGGTTACATTTCGGATTTTGTACTGCGGGCCTTCTTCAATATTTACTCGAACTTTAATCCCTCTTTTGTCGCCACCATAATCGAACACCCATACCGAGTCAGAGACAACACGCACATCGGAAAAACCATTATTTCTGTAAAAGGTGAGCACCTTTTCTTTTCCCTCTTCAAAATCCTCTTCATTAAACGTCTTTTTACCAAGAAACTTCCACCAGGCATCTTCTTTCAGCGGTTTTATTTTCTTGCGAAGTTTTTTTTCAGAAAATGACTCTGCACCCCTGAATTGAATATCTTTAACTTCGAGTTTCTTCCCTCTCTTTACATTAAAGGTAAGGATCGATCTATTTTCAACATCCGAAGGCCTCACACTTGTTTCAACTTCTGTGAACCAAAGTCCTTTTTCTCTGTAGAAATTATCAATGGTTTTTTTGGCCTGAGCGATATTAGCATCGGTAATGGCAGTACCTGCTAAAAGGCGTATCTCATCCTTTAAATCTCTTCGTTCACTTCTCTTCACCCCCTCAATCTCATATCTAAGCATTCGGGGCTGTTCAGTTACTTCAATAATCAGGCTGATTGTTGACGTTGTTTTCTCAGCAATAAACACTTTTATATCAGAAAATAAGCCAACCCGATATAATCTTTTTATGGCCTCGGAAATATCTTCACCGGGGTAAGTAATCGTTGTTCCGGGATTTAAGGAGCTTGCGTTAACAATAAACTGTTCACGGGTATACTCATTTCCACGAATCTCCAGATTTGATATGGTATACTCCTGAGGAATTTCCAGGGTAGGGTCGGTGATTTCAAAATCCTGGGCTTTAGATCCCTCAAATAAAATGCCCGTTCCAAGTAATACAAAAAGCGTAAGTAAAATTCGTTTCGACAATGTAAACACGCGTGATTTAGCGGATGATAAATTTTTCATTTTTTGAGTAAACGGGAAGAGTCGCCCTTTTCGTCTTTGGCCAATCCAATTTTTCCAAACCTTCTGTCCCGCTTTTGATAGGAAGTTATTGCTTCATAAAGTTCATTACGTCTAAAATCAGGCCAATATTGTTGAGTAATATATAATTCTGAATAAGCCAATTGCCAAAGCAGGAAATTACTGATTCTGTACTCGCCACTTGTTCTGATTATCAAATCGGGATCTGGTATATCTGCTGTTGAAAGATGGTCGCTGATCATTTGATCGTTAATCAACTCAGGATCTAACCTGCCATTCTTAACATGACCGGCAATCTTTTTAACAGCCTGAGTAATATCCCAACGACCAGAGTAGCTTAACGCTAAACAAAGCTGAAGCCGGGTATTATCTTTTGTCAAATCAATCGCTTCCTGTAATTGTAACTGACAGTCCTGTGGAAACCGATCCATCTGCCCGATAGTTACCAACTGAATATTATTCTCATGCAGGTTATCTGCTTCTTTGCGAAGTGATGAAACCAAAAGCCTCATTAAACCCCGAACCTCAGCAGAAGGTCTCCCCCAATTCTCGGTAGAGAACGCATAAAGAGTCAGATACTGAACACCCAGCTGAGCACATGCCTCGGTTATATCCCGAACTGAATCTACTCCAACTTTGTGTCCGTGAAGCCGAATGCTTCCTTTACTCTTTGCCCATCTTCCATTGCCATCCATAATGATGGCGATATGTTCAGGAATCTCCCCATTTTCTTTAAGAAAAAGCTGGATTTCCTTGTCTTTATCGGTTTGGGTGGTATTTGTTAGCGTAAGCTCTTTCAAAAGAGGTTTTTTGGCTGATTTTCAAGCTCCCAAAATTAGAGCTTTATGCTTCCTTAATCAAGGTAAAGTATGCTTATTTAGCAGATAACTTGCGCTTAATGTCAATCATTTCGAGCAATGCTAACGCAGCCTCTCCTCCTTTATTCCCTTTCTCTCCCGCTCTGTCCATAGCTTGTTTAACGTCATCGGTTGTGAGCACCCCAAAAGCTACTGGTTTTTGGTAAGTTAGGTTAAGCTTGAGTACTCCCTGAGTTACCGCGTCACAAACATATTCGAAATGAGGTGTTCCTCCTCGAATCACTACACCAAGAGCAATTACTCCATCAACTTCTTGGGTTTCTAATATATGTTGTGCTGTTAATGGTATTTCGAATGAGCCGGGACACCTAACCACGAGTATGTCCTCTTTATAAATTCCATTTCCGTTAAGAGCCTTGAGCGCTCCGTTCAACATTTTCTCGGTGATGTTGGAATTCCATCTTGAAACTACAATTGCGATTTTTGCTCCGTCTTCAGGAATTCTTCCTTCTATAGTTTTAATACTCATATCAGTTTTTGAGTTCAACAATTTGTTTACGTTGATCCGTCATCCGCCTCATTTTTTCTACGTGCTTTGTAGCTACACAAACTACTCCTAAATGACGGGCTGCCATTTCCCGACCTCCATGATAGTCACTTCCGCCAGTAAGTAGCAACGCATTATCCTCTACAATTTTCGTGTATTTTTTTTGAAGCTCAAAATTATGACTCGGATGAATACACTCCAATCCATCTATGCCCGCCTCAATAAATTCAGTAATTTCTTCACCGGTATAATGTTTTGCCGGATGAGCCAAAATCGTTGCCCCTCCGATATTTCTGACTATTTCGATGGCATCTTTGTAATCAGGATAGGTATTTTCAATTTCTCCAAGACGTTCTGAGCTCAAATAACGAATAAAAGCGTCATTGTGGTTTCGGGCATATCCCTTCTCTACTAACACTTTCGCTACATGAGGACGACCAATATTTGCTCCATTAGCCTCTGCCCAAACTTCGTCATAAGTTACTTCCAGGCCGTTCTCATTAATGGTTTTTATGATGCCTTTAATACGATCTCTCCTTGCAACCCGCTGCGATTTGAGGAAATCGGCAAAATATTGGGTGGAAACATCAAAATAGTAAGCAAGAATGTGTGCTTCTCTTTTTTTGAATGAACATGTGATTTCGACACCGGGTACTAACTCAATACCTAACTCACTGGCTTTGTCAATAGCCTGAAAATAGCCCTCAAAGCTGTCATGATCGGTGATTGCAAGAGCTGCGAGTTTTCGTTCATGCGCAATTTCCACTGCTTCTTCTGGTTTAAGTCTGCCATCTGAACAGGTGGTATGGATATGAAGATCAGCTTTAGGGAGCATCATCCCCTTCCATTCAACATAGAAGAAACCTGACCAGAGTTAGATAGTAAGTCAATGGCTTCCTCTAACTGAGCATCAAACTTTAGTGAAGCTTCTCGTTGAAGCGATTGCCCCTGATACCTGGATATCAATTCCAGATATAAGGCTTTTCTTATTTCCTGCTCACTTTCATCGAAATTCTGGTCTTTTTCTTTCTGAATAACTGCCCGAATAGCTTCGATATTTGCTTTTACTTCTTCACTCTGATGCTTGGCTTCCAATTCTTCCAGTAGCAATTCCGAATCTGTTTTATAATCGAAACCTGATTCATCCAGAAAAGCCCTGAAATCTTCGAATACCTGATCAGGTAATTGTTCTGATTCAAAAGAACTGTTTTGAGATTCAAATTGGGTAGCAAAGTCGAAGTAAGCTCCTTCCTGAATAAGAGAGATCTCTAATAATCCGGGAATTGATGTTCCTGATTGAACATCGGGCTCAATTCCCCTTCCTTCTTTTACATCTCTTCCGTTTCTTGTTTTGAATATTCTATTCGCTGTTTCCTGCCTTGATATGGATGCATTGCGAGCTTGATGCGTATACGCCAAAGACTGGATACTTCTTCCACTCGGAGTATAATAGCGGGAAATTGTGATCTTCATAGATGTGTTGTAAGGCATCGGTTTCACAATTTGAACAAGCCCTTTCCCAAAACTGGTTTCTCCTAAAATTACTGCCCTATCTAAATCCTGTAAAGCACCCGCTACTACTTCTGATGCACTAGCGCTCCCGCCATTCATCAGAATGATAACGGGTTTATCGAACATCACCGGTTCTCGGGTTTCATAGGCCGCATTGTATTCCTGAATTCGACCCCTGGTTTCGACCACCGTAATTCCCGGCTCAACAAATTTATCTACTATGGCAACTGCTTCCTGAAGAATTCCGCCGGGATTATCCCGCAAATCCAACACTAATCCTTCTAAAGCATTTTCGGAAGACAGGTCCTCGATAGCTGTTCGGATTTCATTAGCAGAGTTCATGCCGAATTGAGCCAAACGGATATATCCAAATTCTGAGTTTTCACCCAGGTGTGTAGTGTGAGATACATTAGTAATCTCAATGCTGGCTCTGGTAAGCTCGAAATCTATGGGTTGATCAAGCCCAAAACGGTTGATGGTAAGTGTTAATATAGAACCGATTTCGCCCATAGTAAGGTTTTGGACTTCTTCCGGGAGCAAACCTTCTGTGGATACTCCATCAATAGCAACAATTACATCTCCGGCACGCACTCCTTTTTGATCGGCAGGACCTCCTTCAGTGGGAGCTACTACAACTACTTCTCCATCTCTGAACCCGGCATCGATACCTACACCCGCGTAATTACTTCGGGATAAAATCTCAGCCTGCTCATTTTGTGATTCATTATAGAATACCGTGTAGGGATCAAGAGTTTCCAGCATAGCTTCCATCCCGTTTCGCATGAGCACTTCAGGGTCAACTTCATCAACATATTCCAGAGCTACATTTTCGTAGGCTCTACTAAAAATTGAGAAGTTCTTCTTTATTAGGAAGTATATATCGGTTACCTGGAACGCTACGGTACTAATTCCAAGAATTGCAAGCAGGATCAGCAACCCTGCTTTTGAAAAAATCTTCCTCATAATGAACCTATTTTATTTTTAGAGACTGACCTACATAAATTCTTGACCCGCTCAAATTATTGAGTCTTCTCAGCTGTGAAGTGGATACTCCAAATGATTCCGCAATCTCGCTTAATGTGTCGTTATTTTTAACAGTGTAGGTAACCCTTCCATCATTAGAAGTGCTGGTTGCTGAGGCAAGAAAAATATTTTCTCCTCTGCGCTGCCGACTTTCTATGTCCTGCTTTTCTCTGAATGATAAATCATCCACTTGCTCATAATGACTTTTCTGAGCGTTTGGAACATACACGGTAATACTTTGCCCAACTCTAATTGTGTTACCAATGCCGTTCCATGTTCTAATGTTCCATGCACGAACGTCGTACCATTCTGCAATATGACCAATGGTATCCCCGGTTTTAACTTTATAAGTCATTTTGGTTGAGTTTGCCGGAATACTCACGTTTGAGCTTGATGATCTGCTCCTGGTTGTAGTTCCACTCTGCTGATTAGTAGGTCGATTTGCAGAAATCTGAGACGCACTTCCTGCTGGTAAAGGAACCGCTAATACTTGTCCTGGGTAAATCACATTCGACAGATTTTCATTGCTGGCATAAATACCGCTTACCGTTGTTCCATACTTTCGGGCTATTAATCCAATTGATTCCCCACTCCGAACGGTATGCATTGTGATGCTCTGATTCGCACTTTCTTTCGGGATGTCATCATAAGCCGCCAGAAACTCAGCTTTTTTGCCTGTCGGAATTTTTAGTGGATATTTATTTCCCGGAGGAGTAGCCCATCGTAATAGTTCAGGGTTATACGATTTCAACTCATCGGTTGTAATTCCGATAATTTTTGCCATCTCATCCAGTGGCATCATTCCGTCAACTTCAACCAAATCGTAGGAATAAGGTTTTTGACCATAGTTCTTTTTAAATCCGAATTCTTCAGGACTCATGTTAATCATTGTTGTAGCAATGAAGCCCGGAACATATCCTCTTGTTTCACGAGGTAAATATGGATAGGCAGCCCAATAATCTTTTACTCCCCCTGCTCTCCTTATTGCACGATTCAACCCTCTTGGACTGATATTGTAGTTCGCCATTGCCAGGTGCCAGTCGCCCCAAATATTATAAAGATCTTTGAGATGACGTGCAGCAGCGCGTGTAGCTTTTTCCGGATCACGTCGTTCATCTATCCACCAGTTAACCTCAAGCCCATAAACACGGCCGGTAGCAGCAATAAACTGCCACATCCCTACCGCAGCAGCCCAACTGCGGGCTGTAGGGTTAATCCCACTTTCAATAAAAGAAAGATAAACCAGCTCCGGTGGCAAACCCTCTTCTGCAAAGATTTTATCCATCATGGGTTTGTAAATCTCAGCTCGTTCTCTCCAGGTTTCCATCACTTCCGGGCGACGAAGCGTGTAGTACACCAAATGCCGGTTTACTTGTGAGTTTTGAATCAAAGGAACTGCTGTTTTCTGAATGTCGGCATCTTTAGGAAACACAAAATCTTCATCCAATAAATTTTCGTCTTCAAGAAAATCTTCCTGGATGGCAAAGATTTCACCCTGAGGCTCGTTTTCAGAATCTGTAATTCCATAAAACTGGCGGTACTCTCCAACAACAGCACGGGATAACTCCGCAAAACGGCGATCCGATCTGATTTCAGGGTAATCATCCAATAATTCCTGGGAAGCTTCAACGGCATCGTTGATGTAGGTTTCTGCTAAAATCGCGTCCTGATCTACCTGAGCATCAAGTGCCATCACATACATTCTGTATACATCCGAAATACGGCTTATAATATCTTTTTGAAAACTATCCAGCTCAGCCAGCGTGGGTGTTTCCGTTATGGTTTCATCCTGACTTACTCCCTGCATCGGGTTTGCATAAGGCAATAGTCGGAGGGGCATATCCTTAGTTTTAACTGAAGCAGTTGAATCCTGCGCCGTTACTAACACTGTGCCCGTAAAGCTAAGGGCAAAAACAGTACATAGTATCTTCCTGATCATATTTTTCTGTAGATTAAATTTAGATTAATGTAATAATTATCAGCCTTAATTAGGAATTGAACTGCACAAACGCAGCTGTAACGTACTTGCATCAAAAAACGCATTTACAAACCTAATTTCTGTCTCAGTTTGTTAATTTTTGTCTTTTTGGGGATTTAGCCTCCTGCCCGGTCCACTGCTGCACAATGGGCCACCGCCTTCCTGCTCCAAACGCTTTCGCAGAAACCTTCAATCCGGGTGCCGCCTGATAACGTTTGTGCTCATTCCTGTCAACAAGATGAAGTATACGGTCTAGTGTTTCTTCATCCATTCCTTTTGTAAGGATTTCCTCTCTCGACAACTGATCTTCCAGGTAGTATTTCAAAATGGTATCTAAAGTTCCGTAATCCGGCAAAGAATCAGAATCTTTTTGATCGGGACGTAATTCCGCACTTGGTTCTTTGGTAATAATAGCATTCGGAATTACTTCCTTTTTGTAATACTCCTCATTCAACCATCTGCTCATTGCATATACTTCCGTTTTATACAGATCAGAAATAACACCAAGTCCACCAGCCATATCACCATAAAGTGTACAATAACCGACGGCCGTTTCAGACTTATTGCCTGTATTAAGAAGTATATGCCCAAACTTGTTTGATATGGCCATGAGAATATCGCACCGGGTACGGCTTTGCAGATTCTCCTCCGCTACATTGAATTTAGTGTCTTTGAATAGAGGATCAAGCTGTTGAAGGTATGAATCAAATACAGGTTTAATCGGGATTTCTTTCAACTCTACTCCCAGGTTCCGGGCTAGCTTTTCTGAATCACTAACACTTCCTTCACTTGAAAACTCAGACGGCATGGTTACTGCCAGTACGTTTTCAGCTCCGACAGCTTCTGCGGCAATCGTACAAACCAAAGCTGAATCTATGCCACCACTCAGTCCGAGTACCACCTTGTTTCCAAGCTTTGATTTTCTGAGGTAATCCCGAACACCCAGCACCAAAGCATCAAACATCGTTTTGGTTTGATTTGGAATCGCTCGCTGAATGTCGGCATACTTGCCTGCATCAAGTGTCTGTTCTTCCGGGTTGTATTCTACATCCACAAAAGTAGATTGAAAACGCTCATCACGGGTTACGATAAATCCGGTTTTATCGAGCGCCAAAGAATCACCATCAAAAATTAGTTCGGTATTCGCCCCAACCTGATTCACATAAAACAGAGGCAACCCGAGTTCACGAGCATGTTTCTGAAGCATTCCAACCCTTGAAACCGGTTTATTCTTCGAAAATGGAGATGCCGAGATATTGATAATCGCTTTTGCCCCTTTTTCGGTTAAAATCTCCGCGGGATTGGTTGCATACGTGTGATACTGAATCTCATTGTCATTGAACCAGATATCTTCACAAACGGTGATTCCAAAAGGAATTCCATTAATTATGACTGACTCAAATTCTGTTCCAGGCTCGAAATAACGGAGGTCATCAAACACATCATAGGTTGGAAGTAGTGCTTTATAGACTCTGGCAATTTCCTTTCCGTGCTGAGCAATGATCGCAGAATTGAAGCAAGCACGACCTACTCCGGTATGATTTTCAGTAATCGAGCCAAAAATAACCGCCGTTTTTCCGGTAGACTGAATTACTTCCCGGTTAACCTGATAGCATATTTCGCGGAATACTTTGCGCTCCATCAAATCCATTGGAGGATAACCACACACAACCAGTTCAGGAAGTAAAAGTAGGTCTACCTTGTCCTCTTCTGCCTTCTTTACCGCATACAAAATTAGTTGCTGGTTGCCGGAAAGATCCCCAATTGTTGGGTTCAGTTGTTCGAGACGAATATTCATAAATCAAAGATACAGGATTTTTAACAAATAGTGCTTTTTTAGTACAAATTGGAACCCTTTTGTTGAGCTAATGATTAGTCTTTCAAAGAACTCACTGATTTAATATTTATGCTAAGAATCTTTTTTTCTATTATAGTTATTCTGATGTTATCAGGTACTATTTATAGCCAATCCGGAACACTATCCGGACTTATTACAGACTCAAAATCCGGAGAACCTCTGATCGGAGCTACTGTACTTATTGAGGGTACAACCATTGGAGCTGCAACGAATGCAGATGGGCGATATACGGTCAGAAATATTCCACCAAAAACCTATAATATTCGCGCGTCTTACGTTGGGTATCAATCTCTTACCCGGTTTAATATTGTAATTCGTTCGGAAGGTAACATTGATATTAACTTTGAACTGGAGCAAGAAAATACCGAGTTGGATGAAGTTTTGGTTACCCCTAATCCATTCCTAAAAGAAAACACTACACCTCTTTCTATTCAAAAGTTAAATCAGGAGGAGATTGCTGCATATCCTGGGGGTAATAATGACATTGCAAAAGTAGTACAGACATTGCCGGGAGTGTCTGGTTCTGTTGGAGGATTTCGGAACGATGTGATTATCCGGGGAGGTGCACCTAATGAAAATGTCTACTACCTCGACGGTATTGAAATTCCGAATATCAACCACTTTGCAACTCAGGGAAGCGCGGGTGGGCCGGTTGGCTTACTTAATGTTTCATTTTTTGAGGGGGTAACCCTGACCGCCAGTTCTTTCGACTCAAAATATGACAACGTACTTTCGGGAGTCTTACAGTTCGATCAAAGAAATGGTAATGCGAGAGAGTTTCAGGGAAACTTCAGATTAGGTTCCAGTGAATCGGCCTTAACAGTCGAAGGACCTCTTTTTAAACAAGGCAAAGAAGAAAGTAATACTACCCTGATTGCTTCCGTACGCCGTTCTTACCTACAGTTTCTATTTGGGATTATTGGTCTTCCGATCTTACCTAACTATTGGGATTATCAATATAAACTGAACCATAAAATTGATAAAAATAATGAGATTCTGATTACCGGATTAGGTTCAATTGATACCTATGAAGTAAATGAATTAGATGAGTTTGATGCCGAACAACAGGCCACTCAGGATCAGGTTCCAATTATTGAACAAGAGACAAATACAGTGGGAATAAGTTGGAAAAGACGGTTCAATAATTCGGGAGGTCTATTGCAGACTACCCTAAGTAATAACTTGTTCAATAATCGATTCTTCAGATACGAAGATAATGTAAATGAAGAAGGATTATATTTTAAGAACGATTCCAGAGAAATTGAGACAAAGCTGAGAACCAACTTGTCATTCTTCAACGATAACTGGACGTATAATGCAGGTATTGTGTTCCAAAATGCTGATTACTCTAACAGTACTACTGATCTTTTAAATAATCTGACCTTCAATTCATCAATTAATTTCTTTCGATATGGATTGTATTCTCAGGCATCCGGGGAGTTTTTAACCGGTCGGCTAAACCTATCATTTGGCCTTCGTGCGGATGGGAATACATTCACTGATTCAGGAAATGAAATATATCGTACTCTGAGTCCACGATTATCCGCTTCTTATGCACTTACTAAAGATAAAAAATGGACAATTAATACTTCTTTAGGCAGATACTATAAAATTCCAACCTATACAACACTGGGGTTTAAAGTTAGCGCCGGTGAGTTCATTAATAAGAGCAGCAAGTATATCAGAAGTGACCATTTAGTTGCCGGAGTTGAGTATCTGTTAACTGAGCGATCCAGAATAACGGTAGAAGGCTTCTATAAATGGTATTCCGATTACCCAGTAAGTTTAAGGGATAGTGTTTCTCTGGCAAACAAGGGCGGTGGATTTGAAGTATTAGGGAGTGAGCCCATTTCAAGCACCGGAGAAGGAAGAACTTATGGAGTTGAATTATTATTTCAACAGAAATTTAATGGCAGTTTATATGGAATTGCTGCTTTTACTTTTTATAAAAGTGAGTTCTCCGGATTAAATGATGAATTCCTTCCATCTTTATGGGACAACAATACCCTGATTTCTTTACTTGGAGGGTATAAGCTTCCACGTAACTGGGAGGTCAGTGCCCGGTATAGGTATCTTGGAAGAACCCCTTATGTACCTGTTGACCAAGAAGCGACATTAAATAATTACCCTGCTGAAGTTCTTGATTTCTCCAGGTTGGGAGACCTCCGGCTGGATCCATACAGTCAACTGGATGTACGGGTGGATAAAAAATGGAGCTTACCGAAACTCAGCATTGATGTATATCTGGAAATACAAAATATACTTGCTCAGGAAAACCCTCAGGTGCCGCAGTATGGTTTAAACAGAACTGAGGATGGAGAAGTAATTACACCCCGGGAACTTGTTCAGGTTAACCTCAACAATACCGCAAATGTACTCCCTTCCATTGGTCTTGTTATCAATTTTTGATATTCAAACAAAAAAGGCTGTCGAAAGACAGCCTTTTAATACCGAAATTATTTCAACAAAATCATCTTTTTGGTGAGGACTTGTCCCCCCGCTAGTAATCGATATACATATACTCCACTTGCTAAAGCAGAAGCATCAAAATTGATAGTTTGTTCACCTGCTGTTTGCCGACCTTGAACTAACGTGGATACTTTACGTCCCATCATGTCAAAAACTTCCAGAGTTACATTTGTTGTAGCATCCAGAGTGTAAGAAATAGTTGTACTTGGGTTGAATGGATTCGGATAATTCTGATCTAACCGGATTCCTTTCACCGTAGTATTTTGCTCCTCATTTGAAGTAATCATTCCCCACTGGAAACGAACCCAGACCGGATAATGATCTGAAGTCTGGCTCAGATAGCTACCGATATAGGAAGGGTTTTCTACCCGCTCTGTTCCTCCAAAATATTCATCAGTTAATTCAGAAGAAATGGTGATGTGATCGATCATTGAAAAACTGCTATAAGAAGTAAATCCTCGTTCTTCCAGACTTTGAGTAAGCACGGTGTATTCCTCGTCATCCACAAAGTTTTTGTACGGTGATTCCTGCCCACCTACAGAAGAAGCTTCCAACTCATCGTTATAATCTCCAATCACAATCACATTGCTGGTTTCCTGATTCTGGTCCAGGTAATTTTTCAAAGAAATGGATGCATCTCTTCGGCGCATATAGTCCTCCTGATCTCCCAACGCTTTTGCGTGAATGTTGTAGGCAAATATCTCACGCACTTCTCCATCAAAAGAAGCCTCAAATTGTAAAATAAATGGAAGTCTGCCATTAGCCCAGTCGTAACTGTCCTGCCCTGAAGACAACAAGCCTGAACTCAATACATTAATAGTACTGGTTTTATATAAATAAGCAGTTTTCTGTGACTGAGAAAAACCTGCCAATACTCCTTCATAGGTTTCTAAGGAATCAATCAGGCGATTGAACATGGTTTGATTTGCGATTTCTTGTAAAGCAAACACATCCGCGTCGATACTGTCAATTACTTCGATTACATTCATCAGTTGGATTTCATCGTCTTCCGGACCATTTCCAGAAGAGCCGAACCACTCAATATTCCAGGTTACAATCTCGAATGTTTCATCTTTGGAAATATCCTCGCCAGGAATTTCGATCGCTTCTGCGTCTATATCTTCCAAATCACGGGGTAATAATTGATAGGTACCTGAAAAAATCCCAACTACCCCAACAATTGTTGTTTCACCTTCAGGAGCAGTTGCTCCAACTATTTCTGTATCATCATTGATATACAAAACCCCGGAACCGGTTGCGTCTGTAATATCATATTCGCTGGACTGAAACACTCCTTCATGGTCAATATCTACATTCATGGAAACGAGTTGCCCTTCATAACTGCCAGAGTTCAGCGCTGATACGGTGACAGGCAAAGGTTCAATTTCTCTGCTTCCATCGGGAAAGAACTCATATTGGACATCATCTCCAACAATTTGAATGAGATCGTTGAAGCTTCCCAATTCTCCGGTGATAACTATGGAATCTCCCCGTTGAACATCTAACGTAAACCCATCCTGATCATCTCTCATCAACCCAAAGTTAAACCACGCGATCCCTCCAGTCTCATCCTGAAAGTAAACCGGTCCTTCGAATTCTTCGGCAACAGTTACCCAACCTGTTAAGGTAACTGTTGCACCCTGAGGTAAATCCCGCGCAGTTGAAATCGGAATAATGCCTCCGGCCTCAACAGCTTCTCCGCTTAACGATGCTTTGAATACTCCGGCGTTAGATTGAATTTCAAGTCCGCCTTCGCTGCTAAATACCCCTTCGTTTTGTGGCAGGAATGAAACAATCAAGGTTGCCTTTTCATTAAAAGCCAGTGCAGAATCCTGGAGTTCTGATACAAAAAAGGGCGCTGTTGGAGATACGATCTCATTTATCCTAAGCGTATCATTTCCAGTGTTTCTTAGTTCCACAAGTATTTCAGAAGTGTTACCTGTTAACGTTTTCTCGAAGGTTATTGTGGCTCCGGAATCTACTAAAGCGCCTTCTACAATCACGTTTAAGGTTGGCTCATCTATTTCAGACTCTGTGGCTAAAATGCTTTGCTCAAAGTTAACAGAGCCCTTGGAGTTACTTTCTGTATTAATCCAGCTGAATTCATCGTACCCTGAGCCTTCGCCTGTTAACGAGACTGAACTCCCGATCGACGCTCCCGTCTGTTCAACTCCGATGTCCACACTCGTTTCTCCTTGCGCGGGGCCATCACTCGCAGTTAGTGTTCCTTCGTAAGAAAGAAACTGAATTAGCTGACCACTTATATCCAGGCTCAACCCGTCAGGGCTTCCATTTTGAATTCCGTTAGATGGCAAATCCAGATAATAAAAAGTAACGCTGCCTTCTGAGTCACCTTGAGCAAATTCGTTACCACTAAAACTGCTGTATACAGTTCCATTATTCCCATTGTACAAATTTACATTGATACTGCTTAGGTCACTAATATTTGCATGAACTACAATCTCAATGAATTCTCCCTGGTCTGAACCAGAGTTGTCATAGTGGATTTCATTAATCCAGACGTCGGTCAGAGTTTGTGCATACGAAGTAGAAAAAAATGATAAGAGAAAAAAAGCAAGTAGGGTACGTCTCAATTGCATATAGAAATTCCTGTTTTAAAATTGAACCCTTAAGATACGGAGTAGATGTCAAGACATCATAACTTCTTTTGTAATTACTTTTCTGTCCAGATCGGAATATAGAGTGCGTCCTTCCCAGCCAATTCAGGTAGAAGTAAGCATTAGTGCAAGAGTAGAAATGATATAGAGTGAGTTTTTCATAGTTTCGTTAATCGTTGAGAATATTAAAAAAAAGAGTCTAAGTTTTTTATTTGACTCTCCCCTTATGTAATGGCCTAACTTTAGGAAAAAAACGATGGAAAAATACACAGTAAGCCTGGTTGCCAAAATTTCAGGAGTCACGGTTCGTGCCCTGCAACACTACGATAAAATAGGACTGCTGAAACCCGCCGAACGTGCACGCTCTGGTTATCGGTATTATGGTAAGAATGAGTTGTATCGCCTGCAACAAATTCTGTTTTTCAAAGAGTTGGGGTTCTCACTAAAAAAGATTCGACATATTCTGGATGAGCCCGATTTCGATCTTGAAAATACACTTCAGTTTCAAAAAATAGAGCTCCAAAAGCGCAAAGTAAGACTGAACGAACTGTTAAAAACCATCGATAAAACAATTAAAAAACTAAAAGAGGAGAACGCTATGGTTACCAATAAGGAATTATATGAGGGGTTTTCAAAAGAAGAAATCACTGTATGGAAAAAAGAAATTGATGAGAAATATGATGCTGAACTAGTTGCTGAATCATATCAAAAAATCAAAAAGATGAGTAAAGCGGATTTCAAAAAAGTCAAAGCAGAACAGGAAAGCGTAGCTAAAGAACTCGCTTTGGTGATGGATTTTCCAATCGATTCTAAGAAAGTGCAATCGCTTATAAAAAGACATCATTCGAATAATGAGCGCTTCTACAAAACAAATGCATCAATCTATAAAGGCTTAGCGGATATGTATGTGAGTGATCCCCGCTTTGCCGGGTTTTATGATAAATATAAACCCGGTTTGTCTAAGTTCGTAAGAAAAGCGATGCACTTTTTTGCAGATCATTCTTTAAAATGATTAAGAAACAGAAAGTAAAACTCCGTTTTAAATTGTTCCCTGCTAGAAATATGCAGGGATTTTTTTACGCTTGATTTCCTACCTTGTGGTATGAATAAAACTTTAGTGCTGTTCTTTATTGCCTTGCTTAACTGCTCGATTCCTCAGGATAAAATAACTTCTGTACCTGATTATTTATCAGGTACTTTCGAGGATGATTATGGAATTACTTACTCCATCTCTGATTCCCTTTTTGCGATGGGAGATCATACCAGAATTTATATTAAAGAGTGGAATTTCGAAGAGCAGTTTTTTGTAGGACAAAATGATTCTTCAAATATATATGATCCTCTGCTATACTCACGTGTCGACTGGATGGAATTTGAAAACATGAATGAATTCGAATGGGGATTTTGTATGAGTGCCTATAACGAACCTACGTTAGATTCAGCGAGAGTAATAAATACGGTAAACCGTGAAACACCAAGAACAGGATGCAGCGGTTATCCCTTTTCAAGAATGAAACGACTAACTAATTGAATTTGATGAAATACCTGGCTTTTTCGCTACTGCTACTAATTACGGTAGATACTCATGCTCAGTCTAACCCGGAAGTTTACCTTGGTGATTTTGAGATTACCGAAGGTGGGTTCTCTGTAACAAATCTGGAAAATATCTCTAATAATCCCGGGTATGATAATCAGCCTTCTTTTATCCCAAACATGCCTGCTTTATTATTTTCCTCACAACGGGGAGAATCTACTGATATACAGCTTTTTGACTTCGAACAGAATAACAGCATTTGGCTTACAAGCTCCGAAGGTGGAAAATACTCACCTACTGTAATGCCTGAAAGCGATTATTTTTCCTCTGTTTGGTTGAAACCCGATGGGGAGCAGCTACTCTGGAAATTTCCTTTAGTGGAAGGCCAACCGGAGGTGATTGTACCTGATGAAGTGATCGGTTATCACGCCTGGCTTGATGAGTACACCCTTTACACTTTTGTCTTGGGAGATACCTTTACTTTTGTTGAGTTTGATCTCGAAGAGAATTCAAGAACCGTTATCGCAACTAATCCAGGGAGATCTATTCATAAAGTCCCTGAGCGTAACGAAGTCAGTTTTATCGACAAGAATGATCCCGCGAAATGGATTGTAAAAACCTTCAATCCCGAAACCAGAAAAATGCGGTCGTTAACCGTTACCCCTGAAGATTCTGAAGATATGTTCTGGGTTGATACTTCTACTTTTTTAATCGGACAAGGAAATAGTTTAATGATATGGAAAGAGGGGCATGGATTTACAGCCCCAGTCTCAGTATTCGAAGATAATGGAACTATTTCAAGAATAGCACTTAGTCATGATCGAACTAAGATTGCTATAGTTTTTACCGAACAATAATTACAATAGACCTCAGTTCGATTCTTAATACATCTTTATATGCTCTTTAACGATAGGTAAATCGTCCTGTAGAAGTCAGATAACCTACCCTGAAAGAGTTTAACATACCTAGCCCCGAGATTTATCCCGGGGGTTGAAATAAACAAAGAAACCAACCCGAGACTCTTCACTGATCAACGCCTTTTATCTCATCGAGGGGTGTTGATGAATATCTTCTTGAAGGGACTTGATCTTCTGGTACTTTTGAGCGGTCAAAAGTACCCAAAACCCGCCAGAAATAATGCAGATTTCGTTTTCACGAGTCGCTGATTAAAAGAACGATTACGATCCTTACTCCCTTTTAGTCCGGGGCTTACCCATTTTTTCTGGTCTCGGTTTGCGGTCCCTAATAAGCTCGGCATTAGAACGTTGAATAGGTTATTCACATTGAGAACTGGTTCTATAAAAGGGTGGATAGGACTTGATGAAAAGGAGCGTAATTAACTTTTCTATCTGTAAGTAGAACCTTTCGATCGGTTTCTCAAGATCCTGAAACAAGTTCAGGATGACCTAAAAACTACCTCAATCCATTAGGCAAACCTTTGCAAATACGACTTACCGCATCATGGCTATGCAAACTTTCAAGGTGTGCACATCTAACTACAAAATCTCTGATGCTGTTGTAGGTATCGAGTTCCTCATAAAGTAACCGGGCTGCATCTTCCACAAACTTTTGATAGGCTCCGTTAAGCTCAGCAAACGCCTGCTCATCTTCCCGTTTCACCATTACTTGGGTTTCTGTTTTTAGCGCTGTTCTGCAAATCTGGACTAAATCTTCTACAAAAAACTCATCCCGTAGAGCTACTGTAACATCAGCTTCACTGCGTTGGCTGTGAGGGATGGCTGCTACTCCACGATCTTCCCGGGCATGTTCTGCCAGTTCGTAAGAACATGGGCACGCACTACTGTATACAAATTTGAGGTGCATATGTTTATGAAACTGGTCGTAATTATCCAGATGACCTTCCATCGATACCTCATAATACTGGTACCCTTCCATCTCCGAACGCAGGCTCTTCTGAACCATTGGATAGGAAAATGAAAGCCTTAAAAAAGCTTCCTGTGATTCCAGGTCTGTTTTGTAAGCCTTGAGTACCTCTTCCAGCATATCCAAAGAAAACACACGTTCTTTGAATTTGTAGAACGTCCTCATGATGCGACTCATATTGATGCCTTTCTTATTGGCATCGAGACTTACATAGCCATCCACAGATACTTCCAGTGTAATCGGTTTTCCATCCCGTTTTTTTAATTGAAGCGGCAGCTTAAAGTTGGAAATACCTACTTGCTGAATTGGAACATTGGCTCCTTCAATTAGTGAAGCAGGTCCGTTTTGCAAATCAGGCAGAGATTCTTTGTATTCAGGAGTAATAGTAAATGTAGGATCGTAAAACCTACGGGTTTGATTGGAAATCATATCGAAGAAATCAGTATTAAATAATTTATTTAGTCCAGCGATAAGGACAATATTCGGCAATGTTTCGTTCGGTCTCGAACAGTTTAACCGAGTACAGCACGCTCCCAACTGAAGAAACGGCTTCCACATCCTCTTTCAATTCGCTGTAAAAAGCTTTGACCAGATTCTCGGAAGTAGGAATAATGCCTTCTAAAAAAGGAACATCAAGATTCAGGTTTCTATGATCGCAGGGATCAGTAATTCTCTCCTTGATAATTTTTTTAAGCCTTCCCAGATCAATCACATATCCTGTTTCAGGGTCAGGCTCGCCTGCTACGGTTACTTCAATCACATAATTATGACCATGCCAGTTAGGATAGTTACACTTCCCGTAGGTTTTCTGATTCCATTCCTCGGATTTATCCGGATTATTGAGACGGTGTGCAGCGTTAAAATGTGTTTTTCGGGTTACAAATATCAAGGTATCGGTTGTTTAGTTGGATTTCTCCAAACCGAAAATACTGTGCTTCGGTTCCAATTCTTTGCTTTATGTTAGCCACGAAAACACAAAACAACAAAAAGATATTTTTCTTAGCTAAACTAAGAGTGCACTGTTATTCATACATACGAATAAACAAGCGATGGGAATAAAAAAGAGGAGCTCCAAGTCCATGGAGCCCCGCTTGTGATCAGCACACCTCACAATGAAGTGAGACGTTTCTTTGTGGGAATTTATAGTTCAATATTTCTTAGTCGTTCCAGCGAACCCAAGCCCCAGTTGCCCAGTTTGTAGTTCCAAAAGCACCTACAAAATTTGCAGAAGTATTAAAAAATCCATCGTTTGGAGGAGTTGTACCTGCAACCGTTGCTGTAGGACGAAAATCGTAAGCAGCTGCATCAGTGTATTCCGGATCCTGATCTAAGGTAACCACTCCGAAATCAGTAGAGTCGGTTGCGTTAGCGAAACCACTGTTGTTCCAGACAATGGTATTATCGATACTCAGGCTTTGCGGAAAGTTACTACGAGTATCATCTTCAATTTTAAAACTCAGATCATCAAAATCGGAAATGATGAAGTTTTCAAGTTCGCCTTCAAACTCTTCTCTAAGACGCATTCCATAGTTTTTGTCTTCTTCGTCTTTGGTTGATCCATCCTGCTTCAATCCAACCAATGTTACATTATAAAGTGTAGGGGAGGTTGCGTTTCCTGATCCCAACGTTTTTCTTCCATCTGACTCGAAACCATTATCAGCCCCTGCAGTTTGGACTGCCAACCAATACTGCCCTTTACCATTCCAGCCTTCATCCATATCAAAAGAATCATCGTCATTGAATGCTGAAATCAGATACTTAGCATTTACTGCCCCGCCAAACCATTCGAATCCATCATCAGTACACTTGTATACCTGGATATATTCAAGAGTTGTTCCGCTACCAACAGAATACATGCTCAGTCCATTAAGCTCAGAACCTTCTACAAATGAGAATCCAACATATTCGATTCGAACATATTTAAGTATACCGCTGTCATCCGCATTGTTTGTGCCACCATACTGGATGGCATCGGGTAGACCTTCAACCTCTCCTTTTCCACCCTCAATGTTGTTTACCCCTTCTCCAGCAAGTACAATTCCACCCCAGTCACCCGGTTGTTTTGTGTCTCTTCCGGAAGTAAATACGATTGGATTGTTTGAAGTACCTTCTGCGACCAATCTCCCACTTGCACGAGGTGTATCAAAATTCTCAGGATCGGCCGGAAGTGTGATAATTGCTCCAACATCATCAATATTGTTGTTGTGATAAGTGAAGCTAACGGTAACTCCAGCATCAATTGTAAGAGTAACTCCCGGGAGAACATAATACTGACCCGTTAGCGTTTGATCGGTATCCCAGTTTGTATCTTCATCAATAAGAGTACCTGGCAGAGATGCATATATTTCGGGAATATCACCATCACCGTCACCACCTGTACTGTTATCGCATGAAGTAAAGACGATGGCGAGCGCAAGCGTATATAGTGATAGTAATTTGAGATTAAATTTCATTGTTGTTGTTGATTTATTTAGGTGTTTAGTTAAATGAAAAATTGAAGCTCACCGAAAAGGTTGTGCCGATCTCGTATTGGTTTGTTATTACATCACCCTGTTTGTAGGTGATATTGTCATTTAAAATGTTTTCTATGCTTGCTGATACAGATGCTTTACCTAAGTTCTTGGTAAAACTAACATCAAGCTTATTGAAGGGTTGTTCGAATTCGTCATCAGGCTGTTCGTTATTTCCTACAGCAGAAATTCGCTTCCCAAAAGTGTTAAACGAAATTGTAGCTTCTGCATCCATCTTTGGTAATACATAGAATGCATTTGCATTAAAAGTGTAGGGGGACTGTCCAAACATTGCTCGTTCAGCATTTGCCTGGCGACCTACTGATGCACCTTCGGCGTAGTTTACTTCTGAAATTATGTAAGAAAGATTGGAGCTTAGTTTTAACTGATCTGTGATACTCTTTCTACCCTCTAATTCGATACCATAAAGCTGTGCTTCATCTACATTATCATATCGAACTTCATTGTTTTGAGTGATTCGATAAAACAGCTCGATTGGGTTTTCAAACTTTTTATAGAATGCACTTACCGCGAATAGTTCTCCCGTATTTGGATAGGTTTCCCATCTCAAATCATAGTTGAAGATTCTCGTTCTTTCAAGATTGGGATTACCATAAACGGTTCTTCCGCCTACAAAATCCTGGAAGTTGAAATTAGAAAGTTCACGAAATTCCGGTCGCGCCAGTGTAATCGAAAAAGCTGCCTTCAGGTTTGTAGCTTCTGATGATCTGAAAGTAAGGTTGAAGGCAGGAAGAATATCCAGCTCATCGATAAGTGCATCTCCATCAATGTATTGAGCAGAGTTTTCAACACGCAAACCAGTTACAATATTCCATCTTTCTGAAGGAGACCAGTTAAACGAAAAATATCCGGCAGCTAACTCTTGCTCTCCATCGTAAGAATCTCTTGAGCTTGAACTTTCAATCAGATCAAGGTTTTCGGCGCTGATGTTTTCGGAAGTGAAAATTTCCTCAGGGGAAAGTGATTTATCTTCTTCCGGAAAATTATTTCCTAAATCCTGATACACAAGCTTAAATGATTCGAAAGAACGGTCTTTATACAGGCCGAACGCTCCCACTTTAACATCAAATTTATCGAAAGGCTTTAACTCGTAATCAAATCCTCCTGAATAGTTGTTGTCATCCTGAAAAGAAAAAAAATGGGTATTGCCTCGGAACGGGAATATTACTTCGAGATCGTTTTCATCTGTTCGCACATATTGTGTAGTTCTGCGATCCGGCAAATCTCTAACCGCTTTGGAGTAGGTTAGGTTCGCTTCCAGTTTGGATGAAAGAAAGTTACTGAAATAGGTTTCAAAATTTAAAGAAGAAGAAAAAATGGCTCTCCGATCAAATTCCAAAACTGTTTGTCGGTTATCGTTCCCAAAATTGTAGTAACTCCCTTCAATCTCAGAAAACTTATTACTTGAAGAGTTGGAGTACAGGTTCTTCAACCCGATTTTTGTAACCGATGAAGGTTTCACAAACACATTCACCATTGTGCTTAAACTTGTTGATTCTGTACCTGTATTCCTTACATAATCCGATCCCAATAAGGTAGTATTGGTATTCTCATTATAGTTATTGATGTATCGTAACGTCTCGTCTACTTGGGCCTCTGTAGCATATTTATAGCTGAAATTAGACACTACCCCAATTGGCATTTTATCTTCATTCAATTGATTGCTGTAACTGACACTTATCTTCTGACTTGGCAGGGAGGTTATGTTCTTGGAGGTCCATGATGAATTTAAATCTCTTACAATAGAAGCAGCTTCTACAGTTGATGTTATATCACTGTCTTTAACATCCCTTGGCAGGGATCTGGAACCATCATCAAAACCTAAATAGTCTGTTCCTCCACCTGAATAACCGAGATAATCATTAAATGTAGAAATAGAATTTACTTCTGTGGAATACGATATTGAAAGATTTTTAGAATCAGGGAATTCCTTGGTAATAATCTTAACCGATCCGCCGGAAAACTCGCCAAATTGATCGGGAGTGTAGGTTTTCTGAACTAAAATATTATCTACAATCCCACTGGAAAGAATATCAACAGGTGCCTCTTTTTTATTCGGATTGGTGGATGGGACAGGTGCTCCGTTTAATTGCACATTACTATATCTGTTACCCAGACCACGCACATAAACATCCTTTCCTCCAACTACGGAAACTCCCGAAACCCTCTTCATAGCAGATCCTACGTTCCCATCCCCGGTTCTCGAAATTTCCTCCGAGGAAATCCCATCCTGTACAGGAACCGACTTCTTCTGAGTGGCCAGTAATCCAGCTTCTCCGCTTTGAACAGCCTCGGCTGTAACCACAATCTCATCCAGAAATTCTGATTCCGGCTGCATGGCTATATCCAGTCGTACTGTTTCCCCTTCACCAACTATAACACCTGTAATGGTCTGAGAGGAATAAGAAAGGTAGGTAACTACCAAACTATAACTTCCGGGTGCAACTCTTCTTATGGTATAATTTCCATCGATATCGGTTGCAGTACCTTTGATTGTACCTTCAATAATCACGTTAACTCCGATGAGGGTTTCCCCGGTTTCGGCATCAACTACTGTTCCTACAATTCTTCCGTCCTGCGCAAAAAGATGAGATGAGATTAGAAGCGCGGCACAAAGAAAAAGTGCTTTTTTGAATTTGATCACGAGTGTGCTGATTTATTTTGTTCGCGTTTATTCATTGCGATACAAAACTACAACACGCTTTTTGCTTTACTGTTACCCTTGGTTTATTGTTCTGTTATCAGAGCTTTATGCTTCTGTTACCAGCAGATTAAATAAATGTTAACAGACTCTCTTATTTAGCTTTTTTCTGGTTCCTCAGCTTCTTCCTTATCTGTTTCAGATTGGACTTCACTTTCTGCCTTCTCTTCTTCTTTTTCGGCTTCCTCAGTTGTTTCTTCTTCCTCTTTTTTTTCTCCGTTTGTGAAGGCTTCGTAAGTTGTCTGTTTATCAAACGGTCTTTTACCAATCAGTTTTTCAAGATCAGCTTGGAAAAGGATTTCTTTTTCCAAAAGTTCTTTAGCAAGTGTCTCCAATTCACTTTTCTTGTCTTTCAAAAGTTTAAGCGTACGCTGGTAAGCCTCATCAATGATCTTTTTTACTTCTTCGTCAATGATGGTGGCTGTTGCATCAGAGTATGGCTTATTAAATGTATAATCGCTTTGTTTTGAATCATAAAAGGAGACGTTTCCAATCTTATCATTCATCCCATAAACCGTAACGATACTATAGGCCATCTTCGTGATGCGCTCCAAATCACTTAATGCACCAGTAGATATTTTACCAAAGATGATTTCCTCAGCGGCACGACCTCCTAATGTCATACACATCTGATCCATCAGCTGCTCAGTTTGATGCAGGAATTGTTCCTTAGGTAGATATTGTGCATAGCCCAATGCAGCGAGTCCTCTTGGTACAATTGAGACTTTAACTAAGGGATCAGCATGCTCCAGGAACCAGCCTGCCACCGCATGGCCCGCCTCGTGATAGGCGACAATTTTCTTTTCTTCCGGAGAGATAATCTTATTCTTCTTCTCCAGTCCTCCAATCACCCGGTCAATGGCGCTTTGGAAATCTTCCATATCCACCGACTTCTTATTATTTCTGGCGGCAATTAGAGCAGCTTCATTACATACATTGGCAATTTCTGCTCCGGCAAATCCGGGAGTCTGAGCCGATAGTTTTTTAGGGTCGACTTCTTTGTTAAGCTTAAGCGGCTTAAGGTGAACCTTAAAAATCTGCTCTCTTCCATTGATATCGGGCTTATCAATACTGATTTGGCGATCGAATCTACCAGGTCGTAAAAGTGCGTTATCCAGTACATCAGGACGGTTAGTTGCTGCAAGAATGATTACACCTGAGTCTGTAGCGAATCCATCCATTTCAACCAATAGAGAGTTTAGCGTATTCTCTCGCTCATCATTAGAGCCTGGCATTTGCCCTTTACCTCGAGAGCGCCCTATAGCATCAATCTCATCAATAAATACAATACAAGGGGCTTTTTCTTTCGCAGTTTTAAATAAGTCGCGAACACGAGCTGCTCCAACTCCAACAAACATTTCAACAAAATCAGATCCTGAAAGTGAGAAAAATGGTACTCCTGCTTCTCCCGCTACCGCTTTGGCCAGTAGCGTTTTACCTGTACCGGGAGCACCAACAAGTAGAGCTCCTTTCGGAATTTTTCCACCCAGGTTTGTGAATTTGCCTGGCTTCTGTAGGAAATCTACAATCTCTTTAACTTCTTCTTTCGCCTCTTCAAGTCCAGCTACATCTTTAAAAGTAATTTTCGTATCGGTTTGCTGATCGTAAAGAGCGGCTTTGTTTTTTCCGATATTAAGAACCTGCTGTCCCGGATTCATTCTTCTGAAAATGAACACCCAGAATCCAATAGCCAACGCAATCATGATCAGCCACATGAATACACCACTAAACCATTCTTCTTCAATGCGCACTTCATACTCTACATTGTGCTCATCCAGAATAGGTCTGATTTCATCGCCGGGTAACATGGTTGTGATAAAAGCGCGAAACTCTTCGGAATTTCCTGACGAGAGATTGAGAGGGTTATCATCCTGAACAGGACGTTGGATGATTCCATCCGAAATGGCTTTTTCGTTATATTTACCGTAAATATTTACGCCATTTTTGATAATAATCTCTTCAACATATCCGCTTTTTACATCATTCAGAAACTTACTGTATTTGATGTCATTTCCTGCTTCCGGGTTTAGAAACATAATCTGAACAAAGATCAGGAGTAAAATAATCACCAGAAATCCCCAGGTTGGAAACTTTGGGTTACTCCCTTTTCCGTTACCCAGAGGGGATTTAATCTGTTTTTTTGGAGTGGGCTTTTTATCGGCCATTAATACTTTATCTTAAAATTCTTATAAATATAGCGAATAACATTCTTTTCTCTAGCTCGCTCTTACAACATTCAATTGGCAAAAAACGTGCCACTGGTTTTCTTATGACAAATCATCAAAGTTGAGCACATCTCCTTCGGCAGTTTGCATTTGTAAACCTTCTTCTTGTGGTGTCATCCTACCAATAACAGCAAAGTCTTTAAAATGTTCTATAAACTGTTCTACCTGTTTCTCACTCAAGGTAAACAAAAGCTCTAAATCTTCTCCTCCGAACAAAGCGTATTTGTCTACATCTTCTTCCATTTCGTCTGCAACATGCCGCGTTTCGATTGCAATTGGTAACGCAGCCTGATATAAATACGCACCCAATCCTGACGCCGAACACAATCCGGTTACTTCGTTAATCACCCCTTGTGTGATATCAATCATAGAAGTTGGAACTAGTTTCTGAGCGGAAAGTGCCTCGATCAGATCTTTTCTTGCTTTGGGCATTAACTGGCGTTGCACTACAAATTTGTAATCTTCCAAGTCGGGTTGGATGGCATCATCGCCATGTTGTTCCCAGAACTTTTTCTCACGCATCAGGATTCTGAGCCCTGCAATGGCTGCTCCAACATCTCCGGTAACACATATAGCATCGCCGATATTAGCACCTTTTCGATAGGTGACAGATTCATTATCAGCTTTACCATAAATACTTACCGAAATCACTGCGTTAGAGTGGTTTCCTGTTAGATCTCCACCAACTAACTCTATACCGTATTTTTTACAAGCATTATCAATTCCCCGGTATAAATCCTTTACCATTTGTACTGACATACTGTTAGGAAGAGCAAGATTTACCAATGCTGAGGTTGGGTTCCCATTCATCGCATAAATATCACTAACACTTGCTGATATGATTTTATATCCAAAGTGAGTAAACGGAGTGTAGGTAGGATCAAAGTCCACACCTTCAACAAAAGTATCTGTTGTGAGCAGTGAAAGTGAACCATCTTCTTCCTTAATCACTGCGGCATCGTCTCCTAAGCCCTTGACCGTATTTTTTTTTGATTCTCCCTTAAATTCTGAGATTTCTTTTAGCAGGCCTTTCCGCCCAATGCTTTGTATGGTGATAAACTCGTCTGACATATTTTTCTTTATATAAAAAAACCAGCGCATGAATGATGCGCTGGTTCAAATTTTCTTAACCGAACGGTTAGTCTTCGCGCTTGGTAGAATAATTAATCCTGAATGTTCCGGCTTGTTGAAGTTCTTTTTGAACATCCGTCAACAAACCAAATTCAGAATTTTGGTCTACACGAAGTGAAACGATTAATCGTGGTTCTTCGAGCAATTTATCATACATGATATTTCGGATCGCTCCAATATCAGGTTGAATTGCATCATCAATTTGCACCTTATCTTCACCTAATTGGTTACCCGGTAGTCTTTCCGGACCGATATAGATATAAGACACCAATCGCTTTTCTTCAATCTTTTCGATGTTATTTGCTCTGGTTAAGTCGAGCTTAACTTTCAGCGTAACTTCGCGAAGAACCGTGGTAACCATAAAGAAGAACAACAACATAAACACCACATCAGGCATTGCTGAAGTTGGTACTTCCTGCTTAGTTCCGGCTTGTTTCTTTTTAAAATTAGCCATAATTAATTATCCGGTTCTGCGATTGAGATTTTCTTTGGATACATATCCTTAATCTGCTCTTGCTGCGGGCTATTCTCCTTTAGTTGAGCATATTCCACACCATAATTAGCACGGGAAGCAGCATCTCTTAAATCCTTATACGCAGACATTACCTCATCCAACATATCAATGTAGATGTTATAAGGGGTCTCGCGTTGAGTTTTTAGAGAAACGATGGCCGCTTCGGGTGAGATGGAAAGCTGGTCATTATTGGTTGGGTTATCAATAAACTCTATGAGCTTGTCTTTCACCTCCCCAATAGCAACTGGTTGCTCGTCCATAAGGATTAATCCCTGAGCATTCACAAGAATATTCATCAGGTTTCTTTCACGAATTGGGGGTGGTTCCACTTCCGGGTCTAACGGCGGAGGAAGCACCATTCCAATTCCTGTATCCACATTAATCGTGGTTGTTACAAGAAAGAAAATAAGAAGAAGGAAAGCGATATCGGCCATAGATGACCCATTTATCTCAGCTCCTTCTCTTTGGCGTTTCTTTAGTAGCATAAGTATGCTCCTTTAAAATTTAAATGTACCACGCAGGCCGGTAAATAAAACTCCAAGAATCATGATTGCGAGCATGATTCCCATTGTTAAAACACCAGCTGTGGCATAAGGGTCATCGGTTCCTTGTACGGCAAAATATGAGATTGCAAATACAACAAATGGAATTGCCATAATCAGAATTCTCTTTACATCCTGCTTTCCTTGGGTAGCACTCTTTATACCAGAAATTATCATAGTAAGAATACCAAGCCCGATTAGACCAATCGCTCCAATAACGGCTATTTGAACAATCATATTATCTCCTGTTTAGGTTATTGATTATTCTTCTGAGTTATCTGCTGCTTCTACAGCTGGAACAAGCGGCTTACCTTCCTGCAATAAAATGATTGAGTCAATAAGTGTAATTGAGCTTTCTTCCATTTCAGCAATCAAGCGGTCGATTTTAGATACACAGTAGTTGTATCCGATTTGAAGGATAATACCTGCAATAAGACCACCGGCTGTTGTAAGAAGTGCTGTTTTAATACCACCCGCCACAATACTTGGAGAGATATCAGCAGCAGCTTCAATATCATCGAATGCAGCAATCATACCTACTACCGTTCCGAGGAATCCGAATAGTGGGGCAATTGCAATAAATAGTGATAACCATACAAGTCCTCTTTCAAGGAAACTCATCTCGATAGAGCCATAAGCTGCAATAGCTTTTTCAGCGGCGTCAATACCTTCATGAGAACGCATTAAACCGGCCTGAAATACAGAAGCAACAGGACCTCGTGTTTGAGCACAAAGTTGCTCAGCAGCTTCTACACCACCTTCTTGCAATGCTTCCTGCACATCTACAATAAACTTACGAGTATTGATGTCGGCTAGGTTAAGGGTAATAATTCTTTCAAGGAAAATAGCAAGACCAAGAATCAATGTGATCAATACTGGCCACATCCATCCTCCATCGTTACCTTCATTAAATTTCTCTACTATGAGATTGAAAAAGCCTTCTTGAGCAGGGGCTTGTAAAAGAAATAGAGCAATCGACGATGTCATGTTCACTCCGATTATTTTTTAATTGTTAGTGTCTAAGATTAGTGAAGCGAAAGGATAGGTCATTTTGAAATAAATGTCAAAGCTGGAAAATGGCAAAAAGTTAACTTTCAGTAAACAAAACAAGCGTTTTACCTAATGCTTTTAATTCAGGCGAACACGGCTCTTGTTGTTAAAAAACGGCACTTACCACCAGTTTGAGGGTATGTATATCCGGCCGATTTTTAATGGTTCTTCCGTCATAATTAAAACTTAAACGAATTAGTTCGCTCGCGCGATACGATCCGGTGAACGACCAGATCACATTAGTTCCAGAGCCAGTACCTTCTGTGAGTTCGAAAGTACCCAGGGAGGAAGAGTTTCCCTCAACTTCCACGTTACGGAGTTCTAAGCGGGCATTAGCCTGAAGTTTTCTCCATAAAAAAGCCCGGTGAGAATTTATGATCTTTAATATATGAGCATTCACTCGCTCCATCGGCGACCGGTCAACTTTTGAGGCATAGGAGATAGAAAAAGAAGTTTGCCAGGATCGGTTGATAGTGGTTTGTACTCCCGGAGTAATAGTGGTTGACGAAATATCGAAGTTCCTGCTGGAAAGCTGATCGCTTTCTGATTTATTAAATCCGCTCGTGAAATCGGTTGAAATACTCGTTCTTTCAGCAATTTTATACGAACTGTTTAAGAAGAACAAAGAAGAGAATAATGTCACAGACTCTGTACTCCTTTGATTTAAAGAGTGACTCTCGTTATATCCAATAAGTACGTCCCCTTTGAGTATTGCTGGGAAAATATCCAGCTCTTTCTCCCATAACAACCTTCCTTGAACGGTGGATGAGTCATTCCGAAAAGTATTCAGCCTTAGCAGGTAGACATCCTGGAGCTCTTCGGTAGTTGAATTCTCAGTAATATCAATTCTGGAACGTAATTGCATGTTAGAGAGCACTTGCGTTACTCCTGAATCTTTCCCTAAAAATTTCAATGGTTTGATCTCATTTCGGAAACGTGCTTTCAGATCAATCACCGGAAAAAGATCATCCGAAGGTAAAAATTGACGAACAAAAACGCCTTCATTAGGACTCAGCTCCGGAAAAAACTCATCGATCTGTTGCACTCCATCTTCATTAGAATCTATCCAGAGATACTGTCCCAACTCGGGGCCAACCTCTATATAAGCTTCCTGAAGAAGTGCTCGCCTTTCTGTATTGGCTTCATAAAAAAGCTGACCATTTAATAAGTCTGATTCTGTTTCATAATCGGTTACGGATCGGATCAATAACCCTCTTCTATTTGAATTCCCTTGTTCTTCAAATTCCGGTGTAAAGTCTTTTGATCTTAAGGCGATTTTATTTTGAGTTCCTATGTAGTCATTAGGTCGGTAATTAAATGTAAGCCGGTGTTCCAGGGCATTGGACTGATCTCTGAATTCATTATCCATAACTCGCTTTTCCGCTCGGTATAAAAGGCTTGCATCAATTTCCAAAACCGGAGAAATGAACCGTATTCCTGGCCCCAGTTCGTAAAAAATAAACGAGGAGTTTAATAATGAATCTGATTCCAACGAGCGCTCTTCTCTCCTTTCCTGTTCAAAACCGAAATAGGGAGTCCATTGCCGGAATAATTCTTTTCCAATCGATCCTTTTTGGCGAAACCATTCTCCTTTCTGGTTAAGCAGTTCATCTTCAGAGCGAACCCAATCCTGAGTATAATTAAGGAGAAAACCCTTTTCATTGCTTTGCAGCTGAGTACCTTGCCGATAACCTGTAAAATCACTTTGATCAAGAAAGCCATACTCTCCCGATATAGTAGTATTTAATGAAGGCTGAACTTTAAGACTTGCCTCATTGATAGCTTCGCGAGTTTGAGTATTCCGGTTGATATTCCATTTCCGATCAAACTCTACTTCTTTGGTTCGTTCAAAATATTCGAATCGCTCTCCGGAATATCTCCGCTGAACGGATGCCGAGATTGTACCAATTCCGGAATTCAGCTCCTTTACCCTCACTCCTGATAAATAAGAAAAATCATTATTGTCTCCATCATCCAGTGTGGAAAACCGGTTTTGATCGTAACCACTAGCTGCCCATTCACCATACAATTCAATGTTATCAGACAAATTGAAAGAAGAATTTAGCGCCACCATCTGCTGCTGCTCGGGAGCAGGCAATCTTCGGAATGGCTCATAATCTCCTCGATTCGGACCCACCCATTCATAAAGCAATCCGTTCACTGAGCTTCCGATCCGCTGGTAACTTCCGGAGCCGTCTTCTACTTTTGAAAAACGAACTATAAAAACAGACTCTGAAGATCCAGGGATATTTTTAAAGATCTCATACGTCTCTCCGTTAAACACAGTATCCACTTTGGCATAGCGAACATTGTTATCATCGTCACCATCCGCAATGCGTTCACCGGACACCACTGCTGCTTCAAGATCGTCTCCAACTCCCCGAAGAACGTTAATATCACTTTCGGTGAGCGTTTGCTGAGAAAGCAATTCATCTCCATCTGCCTGGCGGATTAAAGATGCTCCCAGCCTGAATCTTCCATCAAGAAACTCCTCTCCGACTTCAGCTGCAACTAAGGTCCGGTTAAAATTCTGATCGATGTATTCGTATTCGATCAGAATCCTCGTTTCATCTTTGATGAGAAGATTATTGGTGAAAAAAACTTCACCCAGTCCATAATCGATGATGTACTCATTTTCCTGCCCGCGCCCCACACGCTCGCCATTAATATAAACCCGCTCCGTTCCTGCCAGAATAATCACAAACTCTTCGCCATCTCTGCCCGACAATCGATATGGCCCCTGAACTCCGTCCTGTCCATCAAAAGAAAGAGATTTGAAGGTCCCCCGAACTACCGAAAGCGCCGCATTATAATCGCCGTATTTTGTTGATGTGTAACCCGCCGCTCCCTGAAGCCTCCTATTAAGCCTGGCAAAAGTATTCTGCTCAAAACTGATGTCCACATCTCCCATTTCTACTCTGGTGTTTTGGGATTGTAGCTGGATAAAAACACGATCAAATTCACGGATATTTTGAGTGGTTCCATCGGGTTGAATAGGTATGCTTTTATCTGTCAAAGAAGCATTTATTGAAACATCATCAGTTAGTTGACCACTCAATTCGAACTGGAGCCCGCTTTCCAAAGCAAAATCCTGATTGGTTCCTACAATGATACCCCGACTCAAACTCCCTCGTTGATCTAAATCAGATTCGTTAAAAGTTGACTCAGAGGAAGCCTGTATTAATTCCCGGCTTAAAGAATCATTTTCAACATCATAGAATGATGAATCCAGATTTTGGATTTCCCGGTTCTGAAATACTCTTCTAATCGCGAAGGGGTACGCTTCAAATTCAATTCGGACTAACTCTACAGACTGATATCGGCTTCTGAATTCTGGTTTGATTGACCAAAGCCTTTCTGATTCATCAAACCGCCAACGTGTAGAATTGATCAGAGAACCCTGTATGAATACCTGAATGGTTTCAGGGAGAACCCAGTCACCTAAAGAGTAACTTGAATCAACAGAAAAGGGAGTGATTATTGTTTCTGACTGGATGGTAGTTTGAGCATCAGCATCACCAACAGAAAGCAGCGTTAAACCTGCCGTTAGAAATATAAAAATGAAGAAATGAGTTCTGCTCACCGTTACTGTTTATACTGATGATTATCTCATGGGCTATGCCAAAAGTAAGAGATTGCCTCGTCGAAAAATATCTTTCAAGAAAGAACTTTTCTGTGCTCCTCGCAACGACAGTCTCTAAAGTATTACAGTAACAGTATAAATAAGCTACCTCTGGTTGAAAGCGTTAATCCCTTTATCCAGGAACGAAACAAATTTCTCAGCATTGATAAACCCAAGCTCCTGAGCTATTACACGCTCTTCGCCCGGATCTAAAATCACATAGGTAGGCAGAGCTATATTTCCGGTAAGCCTGAATTGTAATTGCTGGTTTGCCTGAGCATCAGAACCGCCATCGGTGTAGAGTTTAACCAACTTCATCTGGCCAAATCGCTCGCGAACTTCTTCAAGTGGGAATACATTTGATTCCATTGCGCGACAGTTTGTACATGTATAACCAGTAAAGTCGATAAACACAGGAATACCTTCTGCTTCCGCTTCATCAAGTGCAGCTTGATAATCTTCTGTCCAGCCATCATCGGTCATTGAAGAACCGGACCCTCCTCCGCCCATGGCAGCTATGGTTCCAACCACACTTACATCAGTTTGCATTTTGGGAGGTAGCCAGGAGTCCCATATTCCTAGTGAAGCGCCCATCAAACCCGGCATCAGGTAGAAGCTGAATAAAAGGAGTGGCAATGCAAGCAATAAACGACCTGTGGTAACATATTCCGGTTTCTTTTCATGCTTCAAAACGAATACTCCGAGTACGTATAATCCTGCCACTAAGAAAATTGCGATCCAGGCTGCAATTGCGAATGGGCGACTCACTAATCCCCACCCTAGAACTAAATCTACATTAGAAATAAACTTAATGGCCGCAGCCAGTTCTATGAAACCCAGGAGTACTTTAACCACATTCATCCAGGAGCCGCTTTTGGGAAGTGATTCCAGCCATTGCGGAAACATCGCGAACAGTACAAAAGGACTTGCAAATGCAGCAGAGAAGCCAATCATCCCTATTATCGGATAAATCCATTCTCCGCCAGTTGCTGTCGCAGCGAATACAGCCCCTACAAACGGAGCAGTACAAGAAAATGAAACGGCACTAATGGTTACCGCCATAAAAATTATCCCTGCAATACCCGAACTCTCGTTGCTTTTTCTGTTCAGGTAGTTTGTTAGCTGATGTGGCAGTTGCAGCTCATACATACCCAATAAACTAAGTGCAAAAGCAATCAAAACGATAGCAATCATAGCGTTTACGAATGGGCTTGCTGCAAAATTTTGCGCACCATTCGCTCCCACTAATGCTGCCAGAATTACACCGATTACAGTAAAGGTGACAACAATTGCGAATCCGAATAAGAATGCCTGACCTACCCCCTTGCTTTCTCCATTCTGTTTGGAAAAATAAGAAACCGTAAGTGGAATCATTGGAAATACACAAGGAGTAAGTAAAGCTGCAAATCCGGCTAATAGTGCAATCCAGATAAAGGAGAACACACCATCTTTAGATAAACCTGAAGAACCCGATTCTGAAACTTCTTCTCCGGAAGAAGGCTCTTCAATACCACCAATAGCTGCTTCGAAAGGAGTGTCTGATACCCCTACTACTTCTACAGCAGCAATAATAGACTTAGTTTTTGGAGGAAGGCACACCCGGTCGTCACACACCTGATAAAATACTTCGATATCCAGATTCTGACGACCTGATAATTCTGTTTTAATTGCTAACGGAATACTGAAACTTGCAAACGAGCTGTGCCATCCGAGTTCGGCTTCAAAATTGGGATCGAATTCAATATCTGCTTCAGATTCAGTTACATCTCCTGCAAAAACAAAGTTAGGCGACTTTGCTGAAAACTCAGTGGGGAAGGGTCCTGCATCGGGATCATTTAAAACGGAGTACAGGTGCCAATCGCCCTCGATAGAAGCATCTACAGAAATTGTGAACACCTCTCCGGCTCGTACCTGTTCAGGTACTTCTGTAACATTGAATTTTACGGGATCGGGTATTTGCCCGTAAACAAAAAGTGGGAATAACATCATTATGATGATTCCCACTGTAATCTTTTGAAATAATTTCATCTGGAACCGATTCTTCATTAATACTTTTTGAATGAATGATAAACCAACATTCAGGAACATCAAACTTATAGAAATAACATTTCTATAACATCAGAGCTACTGTATAAGCGTTAATCCGAACCGATCATTCAGATTATTCGGCTTTAACTACCCAGATTTTAATCGTTGGCTTCAAATCCCCAATTAAACTCACGGTAGCGGTATATTCGCCAAGCGTTTTCACATCTTCATTAATGGTGATGTCTCTGCGGTCTACGAGAATTTCTCTTTCTTCAAGAGCTTCAGCAACCTGTACATTTGTTACGGTACCGTGAATTTTATCGTCTTCTCCGGTAGTAACAGGAATGGTAACTGAAGTTGCTTCCAACAAACGTGCAAGATCTTTCGCTTCCTGAACGGTAAGTTCCGCTTTCAGAGCAGCGCGCTTTTGCATAAGCTCAACCTCGGCGATTGCACCTTTAGTTGCCAGTACAGCTTTTGCCTGCGGAATCAGATAATTGCGACCGTATCCGTCTTTTACATCTACAAGCTCTCCGGCTTGTCCTAATTTTTCTACGTCTTCCTTTAGAATAACTTTCATTGTCTCAATTTCTTTTTTTATCGAAGGTTCTCAGCAACGTATGGCATAAGGGCCAGAAAACGTGCTCTTTTGATTGCAGTTGTAAGCTGGCGTTGGTGCTTTGCACTTGTACCTGTTACACGACGAGGAAGAATTTTTCCCTGGTCGTTAGTGAAACGTTGCAGAGTCTCAGTGTCTTTGTAATCAATGTACTCAAGTCCGGCTTTGGTAAACTTACACTGCTTTACCTTTCGGATACTTTTCTTCGGGTGTGATGGATTCTTAATCATAATAAAATTTCTTTAGTGTGATGAGTTTAGGATTCTGCTTCTTCAGCTTCCTCTTCTTCAACAGCGAAGATGTTTGGCACAGAGTTAGTTTTAACCAGCTCTCTGTGGCGAAGCATTTTTGCATCAAATTTTAAAGTAAGGTAACGCATGTAATCGTCTTCAATTCGCATGAATCGCTCAACAACTGCAATTGCCTCAGCAGGAGCGCTGAAGTAAGCATTTATATAGTAACCGTTTCCTTTTTTGTCGATTTCGTAGGCAAACTTACGCAGACCCCACTCCTCAACTTCATCAATTTCGCCACCGTTATCAGTGATAAGCTTGTTAATTGTCTCAACAGCGGCTTTAGATTGTTCTTCTTCGAGAACAGGATTTATGATATACGTTAATTCGTAAAAATTTTTGCTCATAGTAGTATGTGTTTTCTATGGATGTTTTCGTATTTGAAAACAGTCATTCAGGCACTTTGCCCAAACAACAGAAGACTGAAAAGATAAGAGTTTTTAAATCTTATTGCTACACTTGATATACAGAACTTTTTACCCCGTCTCTAATCAAAGTATAGACTCAATCGCCTTAGCAAGCTCGATATCTTTACTGGTTACTTTATTTCCCGCATCATGGGTTTGCAAGCCGATAGTAACCTGATTGTATATGTTGTACAAATTTGGATGATGACCCAAAGCCTCAGCTTCGAACCCTACTCTCACAATAAAACTCATTGCTTCTTTAAAGTCGCTAAACTCGAACTTCTTACTGAGTTGATCATCATTATGAGTCCAGCCGTTTAAATCGTTTAATGCCTGTTGTATTTTTTCTTTTTGTAATGGTTCCATAATTCTCCTTTTGTACTTTACAACGATTTGAATATTTATATCATTCAGAAAAACTGTTTACAATAATTTAACACAGTTTTTTTCTGAATATTTAAATCTGTTTTTTGAAACGAGTTTTCTTCTATTATTTTCCATGCGATGATGAACCAAAATAATAAGGCTGATTTGAGACCAACAGGTGTATTTTTTCGAAAAGTAAAATTTTTCGCCACTCTGTTTTTGGTCTTCTTACTCTCAGGATTAGCTTCTGCCGCTGAATCAGGCGGTTCACATGGTATAGATGGAAGCGATTTGAGTCTTCTTTGGGCATTGCCATTTGCAGGCATTCTGCTTTCCATTGCAATTTTTCCACTCGTTGCCGAAGACTGGTGGCATCACAATTTTGGAAAAGTTTCTGCTGCCTGGGGATTGTTACTTGTAATTCCACTAATCATCACTTTTGGATTTGATGCAACTCTTTATGAAGTGCTGCATGCTTATTTACTCGAATACATTCCATTTATAGTATTACTCCTCGCACTCTTTACTGTATCCGGGGGGATCAGAATAAAGGGATATTTAAAAGGAACACCTGAAGTTAATACCGGGATTTTGTTGATCGGTACCATACTGGCCAGCTGGATGGGAACAACCGGGGCAGCTATGTTACTTATTCGTCCTATTCTCAGGGCCAATGAATGGCGCAGCAGTAAAAAGCATATCGTCATTTTCTTCATTTTTCTGGTAGCTAATGTGGGTGGTTCTCTTACTCCACTTGGCGACCCACCGCTATTTCTTGGTTTTCTCCAGGGAGTCGACTTCTTCTGGACAACAACCAACTTGTTTTGGGAGATGACTTTTGTAGCAGTGATTCTGCTAATACTCTACTACTTTTGGGATCGCCATCTATACAATAAAGAAACGAATACCGCTCCTGTTGATGATGGTTCAGAGCCTCTTGGGATTGAAGGAAGTCAAAACCTTATATTGATTGTTGCTATCGTTGGCGCAGTTCTGTTCTCAGGCTTAGTCCATGTTGGAGAATTAACCATCTATCATGTTCATGTTAATATTGAGAACCTTATACGGGACGGTGCTCTGCTTTTGATTACATGGATTAGTTGGGTAATCACCTCTAAAGCCAGCCGTGCTGCAAATGGCTTCAACTGGTTTCCAATTCAGGAAGTAGCAAAATTATTTGCCGGGATTTTCATCACCATTATCGCGCCCATTGCTATGCTAAAAGCAGCAAATAATGGCGAAGGAGCATTACAATTTGTAAACAATGCTGTTTTTGATGCCTCCGGTGATCCCATCAACTATATGTTCTTCTGGATAACCGGAATGCTTTCTGCTTTTCTGGATAATGCTCCTACCTATCTGGTATTTTTTAATGCCGCAGGTGGTGATGCACAGGTACTAATGAATGAGATGAATCAAACGTTGATCGCTATTTCATCCGGTGCGGTATTCTTCGGTGCACTTAGTTATATCGGTAACGCGCCAAACTTCATGGTTAAATCTATTGCTGAGCAGAACGGAGTAAAAATGCCAAGTTTTGGTGCTTACCTGATTTGGTCTATGGGTATCTTGGTTCCAATTTACTTACTCGTTACCTTCTTGTTCATTTAATAAATCTCCTTCTTTTGATTAAGAGAGCACTAACTCTTCTCTTATTTATTTTGGTAATCCGGGTTTCCGTTAAGGCTCAATCATCCCAACAAACAGATTCTACTCAAATTGCCTTCTTACCAGCTTTAGCATTCAACAGCGACTTTGGATTTATAGGAGGTGGAATCGCTAGTTTTTATAACTATAAAGATAATATCCGCCCTTTCTATTCTTACACTACCTTGTCTGCCATATTTTCTACCAAAGGTCTTGCCTCGGTTGATTTGCTTTACGACAAGCCTTACGCATTCGGAACAAACATGAGACTTAAAACGAATGTGTTCATATCCCGATTTTTTCAAGACCCTTACTATGGCATTGCAAACTATCAGGCAATCGAAAGGGATCCTCCGGATGGGATGCCTGACTTTTATCAGTTTAAATCTTTCTCAATTGGGTTAAATGCAACCCTTAGAATTCCTTTATCCATCAATGAAAAGAAACAACAACTGGATGCCCTGGCTATTCTCAATTTGGATTATGAAACTCCCTGGGATAGCTCGCCTGAACAACTGATTAACACCGAACGACCTTTGGGTTTTGATGGCGGAAGAACATTTATGATTGGCTCAGGGTTGATCTGGGAAGGCCGCGATAGTGAATTTAACCCTACGAGTGGTTCATACCTTGAAACAACCATCGAGATTGGAAATAAACTCTGGGGTGCTACTTTTAACAATGCCGTCTTTAAACATGAAATGTTTCATTATTTCACTTTTCATTTGGTTAAAGATATAACACTTGCAAACCGGTTTTACGCTAAACATACTTCCGGAGAAACGCCCTACTGGAAACTTGCATACGCGGGCGATGATGAAACACTCAGAGGATATCCTTCAAAAAGATTCCTTGATGACAATGTGGTCATACTAAACAATGAATTGCGAACCTGGCTTATTGAGTTTCCATCGGTAGACACCAAACTGGGAGGCGTTCTTTTCTTTGATTTAGGCAGAACCTTTGCAAACGGGAATTCACTGGATCAGATAACCAATGATCTGAAATACACCATTGGCTTTGCCGGAACCGCTTCATTATTTACCCCCGATTTTATCATTCGCGGAGACGTGGGGTTTTCTGAAGAAGGAACAGGAGTTTATATCACAACCGGTTATATGTTTTAGTATCTTTGGTCAGGATAAGTTCAACGGCATAACATTAGTTGTATTAAATGATTGATATCATCATTCTTTCTATCGGTGGGTTATATATAATTTTAGTTTTGGTAACTTTAGGAATGTTCAGGCTACCAAAATCTTACAGTGCTGAAGACGAAAATCTGCCCACTGTTTCGATAATTATTTCTGCGAAAAATGAAGAGATTGATCTGCCAAAGTGCATAGCCTCACTGGAAAAACTAGACTTTCCAAAAGAGAAACTTCAAGTCGTTCTGGTAGATGATAAGAGTACCGACCAAACCGGTTCGATTATCGAAAGTGCTGCAAAACGAAATCCCCATTTTATTTCCTTAAGTACAGAAAACGCTCCTGAAGTAGGACTAAAGGCGAAGGCCAGAGGAATTTCCTGGGGAATAAAAAACTCACAAAGTGAATGGATTCTCATCACAGATGCAGATGGAGAAGTCCCTCCTCTTTGGGCTCGGCACATGCTTTCAAGAGTAGATAAGAATACCGGAATGATTGGCGGTATGCTAAGTGTAAAACCATCTTCTCTGATCGGAATTTTTGAGCGGATTAGCTGGGGATATACGCTTCCGTTTGCCTTTGGGATGGCGGGATGGGGAGCTTCTTTTATTTGTGTTGGCCCGAATATGGGGATAAGGAGAAGTATTTATGACGAGCATGGAGGGCTCGAAAATGTAGAATTCGACGTAGCTGAAGATCTTGCTTTGTTCAGAATGGTTGAATCTTCTCCCTATAATTTAAGATCCTACGTAACTCCTGAAACTACCATCTTGCTAAATCCGGTACCTTCACTAAAACATTTATGGAGTCAACAACGGAGGTGGCTGGGCGGAGGATTTGAAGGCGGCTGGAAGTATGGAATTCCTCTGATTTTGGCTTTCGGTTATTTAACAGCTTATTCCTTTTTTCAAATCACCGGATGGTTTTACGCTTTTGAAGCGACCCTTACAATTGTGTCGATTCGGCTTCTTGGAGATGCATTCATTCTTGCAGAAAAAAGGATTTTACTAAAGAAAACACACTTATTCCGATACCTCCCCATCCAATGGCTTTACGGTACACTTACCATGGTCTGGCTTCCTGTTAGCCTGCTCTTTAATTCCAGGATTCGCTGGAGGGGCGAAGGGTACGAAATCAAATACGATAAATGATCAATTCCCGGTAGACCTAAGTAAGTCCTTTTTACTAAAAATGATCTCTTTAGCCTTTTCTTTAAGTAAATTCGCAGCATCCATCAGCATAAATTCACTTTCAGGAAAAGGGATTGGTTCAACGCCAATCATGTCTTTAAACTTCTCTTCCAGTGCTCTTTCATCTCCGGAAAAGGTGGCTGAAAAATGCTCGAAAACGAAGGTTACTGAAAGATCTTCTGTCTTCACCAGTTGATCTGTTCCAAGGTTAACGTAATCTATCGAACCTCCTATTGTTGCCTCTTTCCATTGGCGGGATTCAGTTATTTCTGCAGTGACCGTAATTATATTGGGTTCCCGCATATCATTACCCAACGAATCTTTCTTTACGTTTCCATTCTCATCAAGTACATATTTGGTGCCGTCCTGAACTTCTTTGGAATTTCGAAAGGTTTCCCGGTCAACTCGTTCGGGTGAGAGTATAATGTCTTTAATATCTAATACTATAAAGTAATCATACTCAACTGATTCATCTTCATATACACTATATTGAATCCAGCGATCATTCAGTTCAGACAATCCAATCTTCCTCAATTCACTATCAAACCGCTCTGGTAGTACTGATTCAGAATTATTCTCAATCACAAAAAGCACCTGATTAGTCCCTAAATATTGTGCTTGTTCGATTAATTGCTCCGTATCTTTATAGTTTTCATATAAACTCAGAACTCTCTCAAATTCATAGTAGGCTTGTCTTGCATTTTCCCGACCGCCTAGTTCTAAATAATCCACTCCCTGCTGATAGGAAACTTCCGCGGCTTGTTCTTTCGATCCAATAAGCTTCTCATCATAATCAATAATCTGAAACTCTCGCATAAGAGAAGTAGGTAGTGTTTTTATCCGATTTTGTCGGTTATCCATCTTTTGATACAGGGTATATATCTCCATGTAATTCTCGGATCTTTCTTCCTTTTCTAAAAAACTTATCCGATCCATATCAAAACTATTCGCTTTTGTATAGGCTTCTTTCAATACATACAATTCTTTTTCCTTCCCGGGATCTTTTCGAAGCTTTTTTACTGATTTTTCTATGGCTTTATCGTACTGACCTCGTTGAAGTAATTTTTCCGAGGAAGCACAAGCTAGTAGAAGTGTTATTGAGATAAGAAAAATGCTTGTTCTTTGAAGCATGATACTGGTAGTTAGTTTAGGAATATAGAGCGCAATGTATAAATTGCTTTTTAAATTACATATTCAGAGAAAGTGAAACGACGATAAATAGATTTCTTCAGTTTTCGCAGTTATTGTGCTTTTTCCACATCTCCGGGTTATGGCCTTCGGGAACTTCCGCACATGGATCACTGATCTGATCATACCCCCTCAACCTATTGTACTTTTTGATTTGTACATCTGATAATACTTCTGCCGATTTCAAATGAGCCTGAAGATGAACAAAAGTTAGCTCTCCTCTGAGAAGTCCAATCTCAGAAGTCAGTTCCCTCAACTTTTCCTGGTTAACTTCCCCCATTGCAAATGCAGTATTCAATGCTTTTTCTTTTAATATAAACTTCTCTCCCAAGCTAATAGCCTGATGCTGCATTTCATCAAAGATCGATTGAATTTGTTCGTGCTGAGCATGAGATAAATTGATTTCAGAAGCCATTTCTAAAATATGAGAGGGTCCGGGAACACCATTTAACTCTGCAGCCTTTGCCAATCCCCATCCTTTTCCTGCTTTTAATTGTGCGACATCTTCTTCCGAAAGACTCTTGATCTCCCGATGCTCCTCACCGACATATTCGGAGGCATGATTCTGATGCTGAGCATAAATATTAATTGAACTCAACAGGTATACTGATAAAAGAATGGATAAGTATTTCATAGTAAAATTAAATCAAAAAGTAACCGAGGCCGGCAACACCAACTACCCAGCAGTAATAAGCGAAGTAATGAAATCCTTTTTTCTTGAGGATGATGATTAAATACTTTAATGCATAATACCCCGAAATAAACGCGGTAAAGAAACCGACTACCAGACTTATTATTTCTGAGCTGTTTATTCCTGTTTCAATCGCTTCACCCATTTGCAAAAGCATTGCTCCTGCAATTACCGGGATTACCATCAAAAAAGAAAAATTGGCTGCGTCCTCACGCTTAATCCCCAAATAAAGCGCGGTAGAAATAGTTGAGCCTGAACGGCTGATTCCGGGAATCATAGCAAATGCCTGTGCAATACCGATTAAGAAACTCTTTCCAAGCGTAACTTCTCCTTGGGGATCTTTAGCAAACTTGGTCATAAACAAAATGAATCCGGTTACAATCAACATACCGCATACAAAAACCGGAGTCATGAAAATCTCTTCTACATAATCTTTCAGGGTAAACCCGACTATCAGGGCAGGGATCATACTCACAAGAATAAAAAGTATAACTTTAACCTGGGGATCATCTTTTTTTGCCGCAGGCGCTCCAAGAAAACTAAAACCCGCTTTAATCAAGTCGTATAATTCTTTTTTGTAGTAAATAACAATACTGCACAGCGTACCAAAATGAACAACTACCTCAAAGGTAATCCCGACTTCAGTATCCGCGCCAAGGAAGAACCGACCTAAGGCCAAATGACCGGAACTGCTAATAGGTAGAAATTCTGTAAGCCCCTGGATAAGTCCCAGTAAAAAAGATTGTAAAATGTCCATGTGTTAAACTGCCAAGTATTATATTTTAGGTCTCTGAATAGAATCAGAAATTAAGTATATCACATTCAAATAATAACATTGATTTTTAGAAAATGAGTGAACAAACGATTGATATGAACGCGTTGGCAGAAAAAATTGAAAAGCACAGCGCATTTATTGAAGACATCCGGGGTGAATTAAACAAAGTTATTATTGGTCAAACGTATATGATCGACCGGTTGTTGGTGGGCTTGCTCACGAATGGCCACGTTTTACTTGAAGGAGTTCCTGGACTTGCTAAAACATTAACTGTTTCTTCACTAGCACAAGTGATCAGTACTGATTTTCAAAGAATTCAGTTTACACCTGATCTTCTTCCAGCCGATTTAATTGGTACGCTTATTTATAATCAGAAAGAAGGTGATTTCTTCGTTAAGAAAGGTCCTATTTTCGCGAATATTATTCTCGCTGATGAGATTAACCGGTCTCCGGCTAAAGTGCAAAGTGCTTTACTGGAAGCTATGCAGGAAAAACAAGTTACTATTGGTGAAGACACCTTTAAACTAGACGAGCCTTTCCTGGTTCTTGCCACTCAAAACCCGGTTGAACAGGAAGGTACTTACCCCCTCCCCGAAGCACAGGTAGATCGCTTTATGCTAAAATTAAATATTGATTATCCAACTGAGACGGAAGAGATGGAGATCATGAGAAGAATGGCAAAAACTGGTCCAAAAACAGAACTTACTCCCGTTGTTAAGCCGGAAACAATCTTAGATGCCCGCAAGGTTGTGAACGAAATTTATATGGATGAAAAAGTAGAAAAATATATTGTTGATCTTGTGTTTGCTACCCGGAAACCAAAGAATTACGGTCTGGATGATTTAGTTGATTTAATTGGATTTGGTGGCTCTCCAAGAGCAACCATCAACCTTAATTTAGCTGCTCGTGCACAGGCCTTTATGGAGCACAGAGCTTATGTTACTCCTGAGGATGTGCGCACTATTGCTATGGATGTTTTACGGCACAGAATTATACCTACGTTTGAAGCTGAGGCAGAAGATATTTCCTCAGAAGATATTGTAGAAAAAATCATGTCCAGTGTTCAGGTTCCTTAGAAAATTTTTTCTTATTGCTTTTCATACCTAAAATTTCATTAATTGTACTAAAACTGGTATCAATTAAGTCTATATTATTATGAAGATAAAAATGGTTTCTCGGGATGAAATCTCGAGTTCCAGAAAGAAAAGCTCAAAGTACGCCCCTCTTCTGGATGCACTAGGGAAGTTAAAATCGGGTGGAGACGCTATTCAGGTTAAGTACGCCAATGAAAAAGAATTGAGTTCTGCCCGCAATGTAGTGTATGCTTTTAACAGGGAGACCGGTAAAAAAGTGAAAAGCCGAAAAGACTCTGTTAATAAAACCGTTTTTTTCTACTTGAAATAAAAAAGCCCCATACTTTTCAGCATGGGGCTTTAATCTTTTCAGAAAAGTAGTTGCTTACTTTTCTTCGTCAGAAGCTTCTTCTTCTTTCTCTTCTTTTTTGGTTTCAGCTTTCTTAGCTGATTTCTTTGAAGCTTCTTCAGCTGCAGCTTTTTCTTCTGCTTCCATTTTTTCTTTCAAAGCACCAAGGCCAGACATCTCACCCAAGGTAGGCGCGCCTGTTTCCATATTAGCTTTCTTGTCCGCTTTCTTTTTAACCGTTTTGGCTTTCTTCTGGTCCGAATCAAGCTGGCTTAAATCGATTGATTTGCCGGCTTCATCAAACTTAAAGATGAATGCTTCTACTTCCTGTCCTTCTTTGAACTCTGGCTCAACGGCCTTAGTCAGGTTCAGGAATGCTTCCACGCCAAGAGGTAATTTAACAAAAGCACCACGATCGGTTACTTTTACTACTTCACCTTTCACTTCAGTACCGGGAGCATATTCACGTGCGTATTGTTCCCATGGATTCTCAAGAACCTGCTTGTGACCAAGGGTAATACGACGGTTGTCGAAATCTACACCAAGAATAACCACATCGATTTCCTGATCTTTGGAAACTACTTCATTTGGATGTTCCACTTTGTCTTCCCAGCTAAGGTCGGATACGTGAATCAATCCATCGATACCCGGCTCAAGCTCAACAAATACACCAAAGTTGGTTAAGTTGCGAACAATACCTTTGTGCTTAGATCCGATTGGGAATCTTTCAAGGATATCAGCCCACGGATCTTTAGTAAGTTGCTTAACACCAAGAGAGATTTTCTTCTCATCTTCGTTGATATTCAACACAATACATTCTACTACATCATCTTTCTCAACTAATTGAGACGGATGTTTGATATGCTGAGTCCAGCTCATTTCAGAAATGTGAATCAATCCTTCAACACCTTTCTCAAGCTCGATAAACGCACCATAATCAGCAATAGAAACAACACGTCCCTGAACTTTCATACTTTCAGGATATTTTTCCTGAATACTTTCCCACGGGTGTGGTTGTAATTGCTTCAATCCAAGAGATACGCGTTTGCTGCGCTCATCAAAGTCGATAACGGCAACGTTCAGGCGTTGATCCAGTTGAACGATTTCGTTCGGATTGTCAACACGTCCCCAGGACAGATCAGTAATGTGAAGTAGTCCGTCAACACCACCAAGATCGATGAACACACCGAAGTCTGTGATATTTTTAACTGCACCTTCGAGAACCTGACCGGCTTCGATGGTATCAAGAATTTGCTCTCTTTGCTCTTCAAGATCAGACTCGATAAGCGCACGGTGAGAAACAACCACGTTTTCTGCAGCCATGTTCAATTTAACTACGGCAAATTCCATAGTCTTGTTTACATAAGCATCGAAGTCACGCACAGGACGCACATCAATTTGCGAACCGGGAAGGAAGGCATCAATACCAAAGAGATCAACAACCATCCCACCTTTAATTCTGCGTTTGATAAGCCCTTCAACTACTTCCTGAGTTTCGTGAGCAGATTCGATTTTCTCCCACGCTTGCAGGATGTCTGCTTTTCTTCTGGAAAGAATAAGCTGGCCTTCTTTATCTTCAACTCGATCAAGGAATACATCCACTTCATCGCCAGGCCCCATGTTTTCCAGAACAGATGAGGAAAATTCGTTTACCGCAATGATACCTTCAGATTTGAATCCGATATCAATTACAACGTATTTCTCATCAATAGAAACAACACGTCCGGTTACAATTTCCTTTTCTTCAATTTCATTCAGGGTATTTTCATACATACCCATCAACTCGTTGTATTCGTCAGCAGTATATTCGTCAGATGGGCTTTCTAATTGGTCGTAAGTGTAAACTTCGCCTTCAAGATCGCCACTGAATACATGAGTTAGTGTTTCTTCGGTAGCTGCTTCTTCATTGGCAGCATCTTCATTTTCTTCCGCTACAGTCTCTTCTTCGTTTGCTTCTGCAGTATCTTCAGGAGTTTCGGATTCTTCAGTTTCAGCAACTTCGGCTTCAACAGTTTCTTCGGTAGTTTCTTCAACAACTTCTTGAGTTGCCACTTCTTCCTGTTCGGTTTGTTCGTTTTTTACGTCTTCTGACATTATAAATATTTGTTAAAAGTGATACCTCATAACCGGCTTTCGATTATGGGATAAGGTTAATGTTTCAGTTATGAAGCAATCAGGGGTTTAATCTGATTACAAATGATTGATACCTGCTCCTCAAAACTGAGTGCAGAAGTATCAATTTCTATGGCATCATCCGCTTTCTTTAACGGATCAGCACTTCTGGATGAATCGATCTCATCACGTTCTGTAATGTTTTTCATTACTTCTTCTAGTGACGCTGTACTTCCTTTCTTTTGAAGTTCAGCCAACCTTCGTTGAGCGCGCGTTTTCAAATCAGCAACCATAAAAAATTTCAAAGTTGCATCAGGAAAAACTGCGGTACCCAAATCACGACCGTCTGCTACATACACACCCGTTTCAACTGCTTTACGCATCAGGGTGTTTACATAAGACCGGACATCAGGCATAGCTGCGACTTCACTAACATGTTGAGAGACTTCCATGGTGCGAATTTCATCTGATACGTTTGCATCATTTAAATACACAATGAAGCTCCCTTCTTGGAAGTGAAATGAGATCTTGTTTTCTTTCAGGAGTTCAAAGAACAATTCTTTATTCTTTTCTGCCTTTAGGTATATTAAGGTCGCTACTCGGTACAAAGCTCCGGAATCCAAAAATTGAATTTGTAAGCGCCGGGCTACTGCCCTGGCTGTTGAACTTTTTCCCGAACCTGCGGGTCCATCAATTACCACTATCATAACAGAACAGTTAAATTAAACTTATTCCTTTAATTATTCAATCATTTCTTGTTTAAGATTTAAGGAAGCCTTAATTTTGTGGTCTTCGAAAGAATTGTACAAAAACGAACAATCGACTGTTAAAAATTCATGGCACGTAATAAATCCGCAATTAAGCGTACACGTCAGAACATCAAGAAAAATGAGCACAACAAAAACAGACGCTCAAGAATGAGAACATTGGTAAAAAAAGTGTTCACAACCTCTGACAAAGCACAAGCTGAAACTGCTTTAAAAGAAGCTGTTTCTTTTATCGACAGAATGAGTGTTAAGGGTGTAATCCACAAAAACACCGCAGCCAGAAAAAAAGCTCAGCTTACTAAGTACGTAAACAATTTGTAATTAAGGCATCATGTCCGAACCTCTATCTAAAGCTCTTCTTGTAATTTTAGATGGGTTCGGAATAGCTGTCGACCCTTCTGTTAGTGCCATTGATAAGGCGCAAAAACCTTTCTACGATTCTTTAATTAACTCCTGCCCTCATTCCCATTTATTAGCCAGTGGAGAAGAAGTAGGACTCCCCGACGGTCAATTTGGAAACTCTGAAGTCGGGCATCTTAATATTGGTGCCGGAAGAATTGTATGGCAGGCCCTTTCAAAAATTAATAAAGATATCCGGGATGGAGGATTTTTTGAGAACGCAGAGCTTATCAGAGGAATAGAGCAAGCCAAAAAGAAAAATAAGATTCACTTGATGGGTCTTTTTTCTGAAGGCGGAGTCCATAGCAACAATCAACATCTTTTCGCTCTGCTAAAGCTCTGTAAAAAACATGGGATTGAAAATGTGTATGTGCACGCTTTCACTGATGGAAGAGATACGGCTCCTCAGTCAGGAAAAGGATACGCTCAGGATTTTAACAAAAAAGCGGAAAAGATCGGCGTTGGTAAATTAGCATCGATCGTTGGACGTTATTATGCAATGGATCGTGATAACCGATGGGAACGTGTTCAGCTTGCTTACGATCTTTTAGTAAATGGCAAAGGAGAATATTTTTCTTCTGCGGATGAAGCATTCGACTTAACCTACTCAGACAATATAACTGACGAATTTATTAAACCTGTTCTGCTGGATGATTCTGATGAATCACGAATTTGTAAAGACGACTCTGTTATTTTCTATAATATAAGAGGTGATCGTGCCCGCGAAATTTCCAGAGCCTTATGCGAAGATAATTTTGATGAGTTTGAAGTGAAGAAAGATTTAAATCTCACATACATCACTTTCACCTCATATGATGCAACTTTTGAGTTTGCCCATGTTGCCTATCCCCCGCAGGTATTAACAAATACCTTAGGTGAGTGGATCAGCAAAAAAGGACTTAAACAATTCCGAATCGCCGAGACTGAAAAATATCCTCACGTCACTTATTTCTTTAATGGCGGAGAGGAAACCCCAAATGAAGGTGAAGACCGGTTAGTTATTCCAAGCCCAAAAGTAGCTACTTATGATCTTCAACCCGAAATGAGCGCGCCTGAAGTTGGTGACGCCTTGGTTGAAAAATTAGTATCTGAAAAATACAGCCTCGTAATCCTCAATTTTGCAAATACCGATATGGTTGGTCATACAGGCGATATGGGTGCGGCCATTGCTTCTGTAGAAGCAGTAGATTATCAATTGAAAAGAGTTATAGAAACGGCTTCCGCTCATGGATACCGATCTCTCATCATCGCCGATCACGGAAACTCCGACCAAATGGTGAAGGAAGACGGTAGCCCTCACACTGCTCATACCACCGCCCCTGTGCCCGCGATTATTGTGAATCATCCGCACGAGATAAAAATGCATCCGGGTATTCTCGCGGACGTAGCCCCTACCCTTTTAAAATTGATGGGACTTGATCAGCCTGAAGAAATGACAGGAACCCCGCTTTTTTAATCTTTATCTCGCCTTTTAGTTTGCTTTTACAATAGTGCTCCGCTACATTCGTCAAAGAATGAACTAAATACATGTTTGGCTCGTTTTTTGCCCTATAAGAATTGAATTTTCATACTATTTAAGAGGACTTATCACATGGAGGGTAATTTTTCAAGTAAAGTTCGTGACGTTATCCAGTTTAGCAGAGAAGAAGCTTTGCGCCTGGGTCATGACTACATTGGAACAGAACATTTAATATTAGGCATTGTTCGATTAGGAGATGGCGTTGCAGTTAGAATTTTAAAGAATTTGGATTGCGATCTTTTCAAACTAAAGAAAACAATTGAAGACACCGTAAGAGGAACCGGAGGCTCAGTAACTGTTGGGAATATCCCATTAACTAAGCAAGCTGAGAAAGTACTTCGGATCACTTATCTGGAGGCAAAACTCTATAAGAGCGATACCATTGGCACTGAGCATCTGCTCCTATCGCTACTTAGAGATGATGAAAACATCGCTGCCCAGATTCTACAGCAATTCAGCGTTTCTTACGATGCTGTCAGGGAAGAATTGGATTTAATTATTTCAGGAAAATCCCGGGAAGAATTTGACGATGCTACTTCCATATCGGCAAGTACACCTTCATCTTCTCCCAAAGGATCTTCAGGAACAGGAAGTTCGAGAGAAAAAAGAATGGATAAATCGAAAACTCCAGTGCTCGATAACTTCGGGCGCGATCTTACTCAAATGGCCGAAGAAGGAAAATTAGATCCTATCATCGGGCGGGATAAAGAAATTGAACGAGTGGCTCAGGTATTGAGTCGGCGTAAAAAGAACAATCCGGTTCTTATTGGAGAACCTGGTGTTGGTAAAACTGCGATTGCAGAAGGACTCGCAGCCCGAATTGTACAGAGAAAGGTTTCGCGTGTTCTCTACGATAAGCGTGTGATTGCTCTCGATCTTGCGGCTTTGGTTGCAGGAACCAAATATCGTGGTCAGTTTGAAGAACGCATGAAAGCGGTTATGACAGAGCTCGAAAAAACGGATAATGTAATTCTCTTTATTGATGAACTTCACACCATTGTTGGTGCCGGTGGAGCGAGTGGCTCACTTGATGCTTCCAATATGTTGAAACCAGCTCTCGCCCGGGGAGATATCCAGGCAATCGGTGCAACAACATTGAACGAGTACCGCCAATTTATTGAGAAAGATGGCGCGCTCGAACGTCGTTTCCAGAAGATTATGGTTGATCCTACCACAGCGGAGGAAACCATTGAGATTCTAAATCAAATTAAAGGAAAGTACGAAAAACATCATAGCGTTAGCTATACCGAAGAAGCCATTGAGAGCTGTGTAAAGCTTACGGATCGATATGTGACCGATCACTTCCTGCCAGATAAAGCCATTGATGCTCTGGACGAAGCCGGTGCACGAGTTCACTTAGCGAACATCACCGTTCCAAAGCATATTATCGAACTCGAAGATGAAATTGAGACGACCAGCGTAGAGAAAAACTCGATGGTTAAGAAACAGCGTTTTGAAGAAGCCGCACGACTTCGTGATAAAGAAAAGCGATTAATCGAAGACCTTGAAGTTGCTCAGCGCGAATGGGAAAAAGAATCCGAAAGCATCGTATTTGATGTTGTTGAAGAAGATGTCGCTTCTGTAATTGCCATGATGAGTGGCGTTCCTGTGAACAAAATCAGCCAGAATGAAGGTGCTAAACTTCTGAAAATGAAGGAAAGTCTTTCAGGCAAAGTGATTGGTCAGGACGAAGCCATTATAAAACTTACGAAAGCCATCCAAAGAACACGGGCCGGATTAAAAGATCCATCACGCCCGATCGGCTCCTTTATTTTCTTAGGACCAACCGGTGTTGGTAAAACAGAAATGGCGAAAGTACTTGCTAAATATCTATTCGATAAAGACGATACTCTCATCCGGATTGATATGAGTGAGTACATGGAGAAGTTCTCTGTGTCCAGACTGATCGGAGCTCCTCCGGGATATGTTGGGTATGAGGAAGGTGGAGTACTTACAGAAAAAGTTCGCCGCAAACCTTATAGCGTTGTCCTTCTTGATGAAATTGAGAAAGCTCACCCGGATGTATTCAACATCTTGTTGCAGGTACTGGATGATGGAATCCTCACCGACAGTCTTGGCCGTCGTGTTGATTTCCGAAACACGATCATCATCATGACTTCCAATATTGGTGCCCGTGACATTAGAAATATGGGTAAAGGAATTGGTTTTGGCGGACCGGATGAAACCGCGTTTGATTATGCCAAAATGAAGACCACTATTCAGGACGCTTTGAAAAAAGTATTTAATCCTGAGTTCCTGAATCGTATTGATGATGTAATCACCTTCAAACCTCTTGAAAAAGATGACATCTTCCAGATTATCGACATTCTCAGCGAAGAATTGTTCGACAGAATCCGTGAAGTTGGTTTTGAAATTGACATCACTAAAGGTGCGAAGGACTTCATCTCCGATCGTGGATTTGATCAGAAATATGGTGCTCGTCCGTTGAAGCGTGCGATTCAAAAGTATATTGAAGATCCACTTGCGGAAGAATTACTTGAACACAAGCAGGAAGTCGGTTCGTCCATCAAGATCAAAATGAATAAATCCCGTGATGATCTTGAATTCGAGTGGACTAAGCCTGATCCAAAAAAGGTGAAAAAAAAGAAACCTTCTGAAACAGAGTCTGAGGAAACGAAAGACGAATCTGAAGAAGCAAAAGCTTAGGCACTAAGGAACATAAGTACAAGTAAAAAGCCCGGCACTTTCAGTCGGGCTTTTTTATTAAAATCTTGCCCTTAATTTCAATTCCTTATCCAAACCTGAAATAGTATAACTCCCTGACCCTGTTCTTCTCATCGAAACCTGCCCTTGAATTGTCAGATTCCCATTAAAATCCTCACGCACAATTTTTCGGGCTGAAACATTTACAGCATGAAGTTGAACATCAGAAATAGATGATCCTTCCTTTCCGGTTAAACCGATTATAGTTTTGTCGATTGGGTCATATCCCGCAAAAATTACCGTAGTATTTCTAAAGCTTGTACTTCCAACACGCTCCCCTGAACGAATTTCATAGGCTGCAGCTCTTCCTCCTGAATAGATCGTAACGAACAAACCGTTTTCTGAAAAGTTGATACCTTTCACCGGTTGATCAAATGAGATGGTATTGAGGTGGTTTCCAAATTTATCCATCAGTTGAATTTCATCTTCAGAACCTGGTTTTACAGAAGCTAAGGCAATGAACTCTCCATTTGGTGAAACTTCAACAACCGAAAGTTCTCTGTCTTCACTATAAAATATATCCGTTGGAACACTCCTTGTTGTAATTACCTTTGCTCTGGATCCAGTTTGTCCGTTGCGAATTACTTTTGGGTTGAATAGAACGATTGTCTTACCTGAAGCGTCCATTGCCAATTCAGAAATAGCCTCGCCACCTTCACTTTGAGTACTATTGGATATCGACCTTTGAACTCTGCCAAAGGAATCGTAAACCAGAAAATTGGCAATATTTTCCCGAACAATGAACGATCCATTGGGCAACGTGTATGTCTCCAGAGAAGGATCGCCGCCCGGAGCATTATAAGCTGCACTGATTAATGCCTCACCATTAGCTTCTGAAATAATAACTCCGTTAGAAGAGGCTTTGGCTAACAAAGAAACTAAAGGTGATGGGGAGCTTGATATATTCAAACTTTGGGCAGCCAGTGTTCCCGAAAATACAGCCAGAATTAATAAAATAGATGTTCGCTTCATAATGTGGATTCCCTTAAATTTTGTATTCAAAGAACGGGATTTTTAGATAAAAGTGCTCCCTCTAAAATCATTATCTTTGGAATGTAATTGTCATCCTGAATTTGGAAGAGCAGAAATACAATTTTATGAATTATCATCTGATTACTGGCGGTTGTGGTTTTGTGGGCCGGAATTTTGTAAAACGAATTTATAACACCACAAACGATATTATACTATTCATTGACGATCTCTCGGTAGGAACGCATCCTTCTACCTGGCTTCCGGAGGGAACTCCTTCAAGAGAAGAAAACGGAGTTACCTATTTTGGTAAAGATGAACGAATGGTATTCCTGGAAAAAGATATTCGTCTGGTTTTTGAAGGACTTATTGAGGATCCTGAATATTTTAAAACCAACTATAAACTTGACGTTTCCTCTTTCAAAGATGTCTTTCATTTCGCGGCAATTGTAGGAGGTCGTGCTACTATTGATGGTGACCCAATGAAAGTTGCTCTCGATCTGGCCATCGATGCCCTCTTCTTTCGATGGATATGCCTCACAAAACCAGAACGGGTACTCTACCCAAGTTCGAGTGCCGCGTATCCTGTTGATTTACAAACCGAATCTGATGCAATAGCACTAAGTGAAAGCGATATCGATTTTACCCGCATGGGGCAGCCTGATATGACCTATGGATGGTCTAAGCTTACAGGCGAATATCTTGCCTCTATTGCAGCCGAATATTATGGGGTTTCGGTAACCTGCATTCGTCCGTTTTCGGGATATGGGGAAGATCAGGACTTAAGTTATCCGGTTCCGGCTATTGCCCGGCGAGCTGCTCTCAAGGAGAACCCGTTTGAAGTTTGGGGGAGCGGAAAACAAGGCCGGGATTTCGTTCACATAGAAGACGTTATGGATTGCACGTTGCTTGCTATGAATCATATAAAAGATGGATCTGCAATAAATATCGGAAGTGGAAAACTTACTTCTTTCCTCGATTTAATTCAGGTATTCACCTCTTTTGCTGGATATACTCCCGATATCAAACCACTTCTGGATAAACCGGTTGGAGTACATTCGCGCTATGCAAACATGGATTACGTGAATGAGAAACTTGGGTGGAAACCTAAGCTGTCACTTGAAGAGGGAATGCGTCGTGTATATGATGTAGCCGTTAAAAAATACACCTGATATGCCCAAAATTGTATGCTTTGGTCCAGGACCTAAATTTAAGGGTGGCATTTCAAATTACAACACCTCGTTAGCTAAAACACTGGACAAAGACCCGGAAAATGAAGTCCATATCGTTTCCTGGACCAATCAGTATCCATCTATCATTCCTCGTGAATTTGTAGATAAATCCAGTAGCTCAGACTTTCTGGAAGGAACGCGAATTCAGGTTAAGTATATCACCAACTACAATAATCCACTTAGTTGGAAGCAAACTGCGAAATACATCAAATCGTTGAATCCTGATAAAGTTATTTTTCAGTGGGCTATTTCTATTCAGGGATTACCAATGGGATCTATGGCCAAATGGCTGAAGAAAAATTCTAGTGCTGAGATTATTTTTGATCTGCATTTCGTGGCTCAGAAAGAAGGAAGTACAATAGATGAAAGGCTTACCAAAAAAGGGATTCAGCATGCGGATACATACATAGCCCATGCATATAAAACAGTAAATGAATTGAAAGCTCTTTATCCAAATAGAGTGTTTTCAGTAAATGAAGATGGAGTTCGATCCAAAGATAATTCAACTACGGTTATCAAGCTTTTTCACCCAGTTTACGATTTGTATCAACCCGATCCTGATTTTGATGTTGAAGCATTTAAGAAAGAACTTGGGTTAAAGAAAAATGTATTTCTTTTCTTTGGATTTATTCGAAAATACAAAGGACTCCATAATGCAATGAGAGCATTTAAAAAGGTAACAGAACAACGTGACGATGTTTCTTTTTTGATTTGTGGGGAAGAATTTTGGGCAACGCTTGACACTTCTAAATTATCTACCAAAATCAAAAGAGGATTATTTGGAATAGCACAGAAACTATTTTTAAAAAATAAAGAAAGTGAACAAGATTATCGTCCACTCCAACTGGTAGATGAGCTTGAACTTAAAGATAGTATCGTTGTAAAAAATGAGTTCGTCCCTAATGAAGATGTTCACAAGTATTTTCAGGTAGCCGATTGTAGTGTATTATATTACCTGACTGCTACACCTTCAGGTGTAGAATCTCTAACCTATAATTTTGAGCTCCCAATTCTTGCTACAAATGTGGGCCACTTCCCGGAGACTATCAAAGATGGATTTAACGGGTATCTCGCTGAACCCGAGGATATTGACTCAATGGCAAAACAAATGATCCGATTTCTAGATAATCCATTGCCACGAGAAAATGTACGTGAGTCAGCCTCTAAAATAAGTTGGGACAACTATGTTTCTGCCGTTCTAAAAGACTAGCCAGATTGTTTAAGAATTCTAAAGATTTTTACGAATTTCAGTTGGTAACGGAATGCAGAAACCCTTATCTTTCTCGTCTTTCGAAAACGGGGAGTGGCGCAGCCCGGTAGCGCATCCGCTTTGGGAGCGGAGGGTCGCAGGTTCAAATCCTGTCTCCCCGACTAGAATAGGAGAAAGGAGTTTCTATGCGAAGGGTCGCAGGTTCTGCCAAAGGCATCCCTTTGGGAAAATCCTGTCTCCCCGACAAGAAGGGAATTCTTCACCGAATTCCTGTTTTTTTTGACATATTGAAAATAACTTGAGCGCCCATAGCTCAACTGGATAGAGCAATTGCCTTCTAAGCAATAGGTTTCAGGTTCGAGTCCTGATGGGCGTACAACCTTAGTTTAGAAGATACTGCAATCTGGATTGGGCATAGCTCAACTGGATAGAGCAATTGCCTTCAAAGTACAAGTTCAGGGTTGTCCCGAAGGGATGTCTTTGGTAGAGTCCTGATGGACGTACTTATAACTTAAAGGCGACATGGCCGAGTGGCTAGGCAGAGGTCTGCAAAACCTCGTACGGCGGTTCGAATCCGCCTGTCGCCTCCATTTGGTTATTTTGACATATTGATTTTAAATGCCGCGTTCGTCTAGGGGTCCAGGACGCCGCCCTTTCACGGCGGTAGCACGGGTTCAAATCCCGTACGCGGTACTTTAGCTTTGCTTCTGGTAAAGTTTCAGATGGAGCCTGTAGCTCAGTCGGTTAGAGCGCTAGTTTGTGGCACTAGAGGCCGTGGGTTCGATTCCCATCAGGCTCCCCATTTTATTGATAAATACGCCGCGTTCGTCTAGGGGTCCAGGACGCCGCCCTTTCACGGCGGTAGCACGGGTTCAAATCCCGTACGCGGTACATAAAAAGCCTTTGATAACCATGTTATTGAAGGCTTTTTTATTTTCGTTTGATAGTAGTAATATGCTTTAGACGAGCATATGATTTCACCAAAATCCGGCACCAAACACCCATTTATATAATGCCTGCCAGTATCATTTACTTCATAATTGTGGTTTTCATCATTTGCACTTTTGGTTACTGGTTTCTTATAACCAAAACTAATAAGCACTATGATGATGAGTCTGACTAGCCCATAGACGCATTAACCAAAGATAAGGTAAAGCCGTGGTTTTTCGATTTAAAAAAGCCCGGATTCGAATTGAGTCCGGGCTTTTTTAATTACGCTCTTCTAAAGGATGAGATAAATACGTATCCGAAACCGATGGTAAGAATCAGGTGAAAGGGTAAAAAGCCAAAGGTCATGTATTTAATATCTACATACAGGCCATACATGAAGTACAAACAAAATAACCCTTCGAAGTAGGTAAGCAGTGGAATCTCTTTGGGAGAATATACTTTATCCTTCCAGCTATCTGATTTCTTTGTGATGTTATATTTCGATGTTCTGTGGAAATATGCGTTATCACTAAAAAAGCCTTCTACCATCGATGTGAACTGAAAGAGTGACATCCCCAACAAGAGAAAAGTGAATGGAAAGAATGAGGTCATAATCTCTTTAAAAGTGCCCCACTTTCCATCATTATATCTCCTCAAGGTAAGCCATGTAAACCATGGTGCTACGATGATATTTATCAATGCAAAAGAAAAGAATGACAGGAATGTGTTGAACTCTTTGGTCTCTAGTAGAATAAATGTCAGAGGAGTACTTAAAACCGCCAGCACCATGATCGCGGGAATTGCCAGAATGTTATACAGATCGAACCAGATATGCAGCTTTTCGAAGAAAGGAAGCTTTTTCTTTCTGATTAGCCCGGAAAGCTTTCTTATTACCTGCGCCTTTCCTTTGGTCCAGCGATATTGCTGAGCTTTAAAATCCAGAATGGTTACTGGGATCTCTGCAGGTGCTTCAACTTCTGTGTCATAAATTACTTTCCAGTCTTTAAGCTGAGCTCGGTATGCTAAATCTAAATCTTCCGACAAAGTATCGGCAGACCAACCGCCCGCATCTTCAATACAAGATTTTCTCCATACGCCTCCGGATCCATTAAATCTAAGGAAAAGGCTTCTAAGAGATCTGGCTTGTTGTTCAATCACAAAGAACATATCCAGGAACATAGACTGCGATTTCGTCAGAGTAGAATAATTCCTGTTCAAGTGTCCCCATCTTCCTTGAACTATACCTATCTGTTCATCCTGAAAATATGGAATGGTTTTCAGAAGAAAGTCTGGGTTTGGACGGAAATCAGCATCGAAAATTGCAATAAACTCGCCCTTTGCTGAAGGAGTAGCATCACGTAAAGCACCAGCTTTAAATCCTTGCCTGTTTTCTCTATGGACTATTTTTACATCAATACCCTGGCTATTCCAATAGGTAGCTCGTTCATCCACAATATCAACCGTCTCATCAGTTGAGTCATCTACTACCTGAATTTCTAATTTATCGGAAGGATAATCTAAATTCGCACATGAATTGATAAGTGCTTCTGCCACATATTTTTCATTATACATGGGTAACTGTACCGTAACATGTGGTAATTCTTCCTTTTTGTAGTCAGGTCTTTTGGGATGGAATCTATTTTTTTTACCTGGTGTGAGGAAATAATAAACCAGGTTAAATTCTCCGATTGAATAAAGTGTAATAAGTAGTGCTGATAGAGCATAAAGCCCTACTATAATTTCAGGAAGAGGCGTATTTAACATCTAATGCGTCTGTGATCTTTTATTCCGTCTTGATAAATCTAAATGTGTCAAAATGAGTACCCGGTGCCTAAATATATGCCGATGCCATCTTCAGAAAAACCGATGTCGTACTTCAAAATATAATCGGGGGTGAAGATAGCCATAACTCCTCCGAATCCCAATGTAATATTGTGATTTGTAAATGCTTCTGACCAGTTATCGTTTGAAAAAGCTCTCCCTCCATCCATAAATAGATTAGCTCCCAACTCAATATTCTTAAACGGGATTTTGAAAAGCCATGATCGAACTTCAATAGTGTATGATAAAGCATTATCACTTGTAAACCGACGATACATATACCCTCTTAGCGATGTCCCACCTCCCAGGAAAGGAGTAAACCAATAGGGTGTTTCGCCTATAGTGTTTTGAAAGTAGAGTCTTGTAGCAAGTGTGATCGGTATTTTCCGAGTCAAAGGAAGGAAACCCAATCCAAGAAAATAATTTTCCATGGTATGATGTGTGCTTATTCCAGGAGGGGCATATTTAAAGCCCGTACTAAGCTGGTAACCACGCTGTGCCCTGAACTCTGAATTTCTACGCTCAAGCACTAACCCAATATCAAGCAAGGTCAGAAAAGCTCCATCACTACCTTCGATATTTTGACTGTTAATAAATCTGCTTTCCGGGGTTCCCCATGGAGTTTCGTATACGAACCTTAAACCTGTTTTAAAATCAAATCGACTGGTTCCACCTTCTCTAGATATTGGAAACCGTGTAGCACCGCCTACGTTTAAACGAAATGATTTGAAGGAATAGAAACTTGTGGTATCAAAACGATCACGGTCAAATTCGATTTCATCCGTATTCCCTAGATAGTAATTATTAAAATTCTGGGTGGAAAAGGCATCCCAGCCAACCCGGATATCAGTACCGAAAATATCTACTTCATCCCGATAAATCCCCGCCGAAAAAGCCCCGTCGGTTTTATAATTAACTGCAACTCGAGTAAAGGATTTGAAAGGCATTGCCCCACGATAATCATATCGTTTAACTTCCCCTCCTATAAAAACTCCGTCATCTGAATTGAAGGAAAGCACGGGTAGAATCCCATACTTAACCCCTGTTCGCAAGCTATCCTGAGCAAAACTAACTGCTGGTATCAATAAAAAAACAGAACAAGAACTTTAGTCATATTGAATGATGGGCAGTGATTTAACGTACTAGCTGTGCTTCTCAATTAGTTTCTTTGCCTCATCTTTAAAGTATTGATCATTATGCTGAACCAAAGGCAGGGTCTGTAGAATGGTAAACTGCTCCAGGGCCTCTTCTTTATTCCCGTTTTCCAAATAAGCCATACCCAACCAATACCGGTGAACGGCAATATTGTCTAATTCGATAGCCTGTTCAAAATAGTTGATTGCCCGGTCAAAAGATCCTTTGGGAGATTCTCCAAAAATCACACGGGATAACATTCTTGTAAACCAGCTTAGTTTAGAGACTTCATAATGCCACCTTCCTAAAATATGATGCGCTCTGTCGTTGGCTGGATGTAGTCTTATCGCTTCTTCTGCAAAGATTCTGACACTATCTGCCATTTTTGCCTTTCCTTTTAAACCGGAAACAGAAATTACAGCGGCAAATCCCATAGAAAGATTCTCATAATTTAAATGATTTAGGGTGTCTTCTTTTACAGCTTTCTTCCCCCACATCAACCCTTCCTTAAAAAGTTCTTTTTTATCAACATCCTCTTTCACGCCTTTGTCATCGTAAACGGTATCACCCCATTCTAAATACCGGAGCGAGATTCTTCTGCTAACAGGGCTGCTCTGCTCACACTTAAGTCTGTTTTCTTTTAAATAATCTATTTCTGCTGCTTCTGAACCTTCAGCCTTAATGCTGTCGGCAGCAATAAAAATCTCTCTTAGGCACTCCGAATATTCGTGATATAGTACCGGCTCTTCGTATACATCGGCAGAATCCTGGGCGAATAATGAAAAAGAAATAAACTGCAGGAATATTAATAACGGGAAGGTACGATACATCAATTATTTAACAACTTTCTTTGTAGAGATATTTTCAAATTTTTGAGCACAGAAAATACGAATTGTACCATTCATTATCAGAAAAGAAGTCGCATTTTAAAATTCTTCTAATTCGGTAATCACCCATAATAACCTTGCTCTTATCAGTGATATTGCTCAGATAAAACATTTCGTACTCCCTCCTCTTTTTTAAAGAAATACATAACTGTTAGTTGCTCATAGTATATTTACAACATCACACTAAACAGAATAAGCAATTGAATCTAAATGAAGGTTCCGGAAATCCGCACTATCCTTTTAACTTTCCTTGTTGTGAACATAGGCTTGGTGTTTATTCTCAAACAGGGGCCTGGTGGAGATGAAGGTATCTATATTTTGGCTGGGTTAGAGCTCTTAAATGGCATGCCCGACACTTATTCCTCCTGGCATAATGGAAGTCCCTTTATCTGGAGCTTATTCGCTGGCTGGGTGTACTCTTTTACTTCATTGATTAGCCTAAGAATAGTAACTGTTTTGATTGGAACAACTATCCTGTACCTAACCTATCTCCACTCAAAGAGGTTTTTAAATGAAAGAGATGCCAGATTATCGGTTTTGATGATCGCTCTGTTCGCTCCATTCTGGACGTTCAGCCAGATAGCCGTATACGATGTCCCGGGACTGCTCTTTTTTATGATAGCAGTGGTACTTATTCCGAAAAAAAAGATCGGATTTGTATTCATGGCTGCTTTATTTGCCGGGCTGGCAATTCTGGCTAAATATGCTTTTATCATTTTCTTCCCCTTTCTGATACTCTTCCTGATCTTTACTTACGAACGAAAATGGATTATTCCTCTAATTGTTTTATGTGGAGTTTCCGGATCTATTGTCATTTTCCATAATGTGTTGGTCTTCAATTCTATGTTTCCGGTTTCTTATGATTCATATACAGTCAATTCCGTACGACTTGGATTTAACAGTCTCTATTCGCTTGGAATAAGCATTTTCATTCTCCTTCCTTTCATCCTGAATTATCTTCATGTCCGGGCTAAGATTGACCTTTCAAAAAAGTGGATCATTTTATTCCTGAGCGGACTACTCCTTTGGCCTTTTTTTCACATTGTAACCGGAAACCCTGTTTCTGCCCAAAAGCACATCCTGTTTGGACTTGTTTTCTCGGCTCCTTTACTCGTCTTCAGTTTTAAAGAATCATTGTTAAGAGCTCAAAAAGCAGTAATTGTTGGAGCTGCACTGATGTTTCTTTTTCAGTACGTAGTCATCTTTAACAGCTGGTCTGACTTATGGAAAGCCAATGAGGCGTTAAGTGAAAACATTTCGGAAGACAGCTCTGTCATCTCAAACATGGGGACATACAGAACCAGATATGCTTTGCATGAGAAGATGCCCCAAGTCTCAGATCAGATTCAAAACTATCACGAACTCACCGAAGCTGAAAAGAATGAAATTACGCCCGCTGATTTTCTACTCTGGAAAGAAGTGCCTGATTCAGAAATGCAGAACTGGTTACAAAACCGGCAATCAAACTACAAGAAAATCGAAAGCTACACCGATTTATTTATTGGAGCTGAAGACCATTTGCCCTGGGGATTTCATACCATAGAAATCAGTGTGTACCAAAGAATCAATTAACCAACCTGCTCTTTAATCTTTGGCTTTTGATGCTCAACATGATTTTTATTGATTAACTCGCCGATAAGTCCGGTAGAAAAGAATTGAACTCCCAGCACCATTAATAAAATACCTAAGAAAAGTAGCGGACGATTACCAATCCCTGTATCCATCACCAGCCGAAGAAAAGCCATATAGATATTAATCGCTCCTCCAACTATGAGCAGGAGCACACCGATCAACCCAAAAAAATGCATGGGTTTTTGCAAATACCGTTGAACAAACAGAATTGTTACTAAATCTAAAAATCCATTGATAAAGCGTGAAAGTCCGAATTTAGTATTCCCATATTTTCTGGGATGATGTTTCACTACTTTCTCGGTTATTCTACCAAAACCTGCTCTCTTTGCCAGCATGGGCACATACCGATGAAGCTCGCCATATAAATAGATATTCTTGATTACATCACTTTTATACGCTTTTAATCCGCAGTTGAAGTCATGAAGCTTTATTCCGGCCGAAATCCGTGTAACAAAATTGAAGAATTTTGAAGGAACTGTTTTCGAGATGGGATCGTGACGCTCTTTCTTCCATCCGCTCACCAGATCGTAGCCGTCTTTCAGCATCTGTACCATTTCAGGAACTTCATTTGGGTCGTCCTGCAGGTCTGCGTCCATTGTAATGACATACTCTCCTCTAGCTTTCTCAAAGCCAGCTTGCAGAGCGGTGCTTTTGCCATAGTTATTTCGAAATGAAATTCCTTTTATATAATCCCCTTTTGCTTCTAGACTCTTTACTACTTCCCATGATGAGTCTGAAGAACCGTCATCTACAAATATTATTTCGTAAGTAAATGAGCCTTTTAATGCTGATTCAATAGCTTGTTCCAGTTCAGGGAGTGATTCTTCTTCATTATAAAGTGGAATAACCACACTGATATCGACCGGATAATTTTTTTCCTCAACTGCCAAAATGGATTCTTTTAAAAAAGGTTAGAAATGATTTTCTTAACTGAACTAAAATTGTTGCCTAAAATACACTTTCTGGATGCTATGAAAAAATTGTATTACTCGATGGGAGAAGTGAGTAAACTTACAGGACTTGCCCCTCATGTGTTGAGGAATTGGGAAAAGACATACTCCCAACTCAGTCCAAAAAAGAACAGCGCCGGAAACCGAGCTTACAAAGAAGAAGAAGTAAATCTCGTTTTCAAGATCAAAGAACTACTGGAAGAGAAAAAATTTACCAGCGAAGGCGTTAGAAAAGTTCTAAATGGAGATACTTCTGAATCGGGTGAACATCAGGATCTATCAGCAGATTTGAGAAAAGATCTTACGGAAATGAAAGTTTTTCTCAATCAATTACTTGAGAAGCTTTAAGATACCGTTCGTAATCTGACTATTAGTATCAATAGAAACTGAGCGCACACCATAAGCGCAATTCCTACCAAATGTACTACCTGAAAGGCTGGTGGCATTTCAAAGAATTCCAGAACGACTCCCCCGCCAATCTGTATGAGGATGAGTAGTATATTTGCGAAGCTCAGTTTATAAAGCACACCCGTTACACCCCTGCTTTTTACAATGTAAAACAGGTATGCACCCGCTATTGCTACCAACCATGAAAAGCTTCTGTGTATCAGAAAAATAGTTCCGGATTGATCGACCCAATTTGCTCGTTCTGTGGTGAGTTTTATGGCATCGATGGCTTCCCGTACCTGAGTACCAAGTACGAGTTGAATAGTTGTCAATACTAACAAGCCAATGGTTACCCGGTAAATTTTCTTTCTCAGGCCTAAATCGATCTCGATGCTCACAAATTCGGAGGTCGCTTTAAAAGCACCATACAGAAGTACATTTACGATAACCAGTGCGAGTATCATGTGAACGGTGATGGTGCCCGGTAAAAGGTTCGTGCTTACAACTATGGAACCGAGCCATCCCTGAAATCCGGTTAGAAAAAAAGCTATCCCTGAAACGATGGTAATCGACTTATCCGACTTCCAGTATCTGAAAGAAGTGATGAAAGTAGCGAAAACGAGCAATCCAATAATTGCTCCAACCAATCGGTTCAAATACTCTGTCCATGTTTTAATGGCATTGAACTCTTCAGGGACCTTCACCTTTGGGTCGTTCTCAATGTTATCCGCCAGTTCCTCAAAGCCCAGCGCGTTCAGGTAACCCGCAATCTTTTGGTTCTTTTCAATTCGCTGCTCCAGAAAAACGGTTTGGTAATTATCAGACAGCTCAGAGACGTCAGTTGGGGGAACCCATTGTCCGAAACATTTCGGCCAATCCGGGCAGCCCATTCCGGCCCCCGTAGATCGTACCAGCCCTCCTACTAAAATCAAAAAGAGAGTTGCAGCTACTGTGGTTATCGCGGTTTTTTGGTAGGCATTTAATTTCATGCGGAAACGGGTTCCAATATTGTGATGAATTGGTTAACTTTGGAGTCTTTAAAAATACGTTTCTATTCAAAGAAATTCATGAGTTCACAAGAAGAAAAAGTCCTGATCGGACGTTCGTTTGCCGAGACCATTTCAGACTACTACCAACTAACCAAGCCGGGTATCACTTTCGCGGTTCTTATTAGTATGTTGGTCGGTTTTGTGGTAGGTAGCGCAGGTTCTATCGACTTTCTTACGATGATTCATGCCGTTATAGGAACCTATTTAATTGCTGCAGGTACAGGAGCTCATAACCAGTTTATGGAGCGTAATCTTGACGGACTGATGAAAAGAACGGAGCAACGGCCCTTGCCTGCTCAGCGTGTACCAGCTAAACAAGGAGCTATTTTTTCGCTCACTTTATTATTTACCGGACTCACCTATTTAGTGTTGATGGTAAATCCCGTTGCCGGAATCGTATCTTTTGCAACTGCGCTCATTTATCTCGCAGCATACACTCCCATGAAGCGCGTTTCTGCATTTAATATTTTGATTGGAGCAGTCCCGGGAGCACTTCCCCCCGTAGGTGGATGGGCGGCTGCAACCGGAAATATTTCTGATCCCGGAATGTGGCTTTTCTTTGGGATTTTATTTCTGTGGCAGATTCCGCACGTAATGGCCATTGCATGGATGTACAAAGACGATTACTCTGGAGCAGGTTTTAAAATGCTGCCAAAAAATGATACTGAAGGCAAGAAAACAGCTTTCTACGCTATCCTTTGTACCCTGATGCTTTTCCCGATCAGTTACGCGGTTTTTGCGTTAAATATTTCTGGGATTGTCTTTCTTATTCTAAGCCTTATTTTCGCGGCTATCTTTTTTGTGTATGGAATCCGTTTTGCTCTGGAGCGTTCGAGGTTAAACGCGCGCAAGCTGATGTTCGCTTCTATTATATACCTGCCAATGATCTGGGTAGCTGTATTTGTGGATATGCTTTTTTAAATGGAGCCGTGTAGTGCATTATAATCTTTTATGATCGTTTGGAGATAGTCAGGAGTTTCTTGTTCTTCATTTATCGCTCCTGTTTTCTTCTCAATCAACCTTCGGGTACGATCCATCATTTTTATCCATGCACTTTCATCGTAGTTCTTACGTGCGCTTAGAACCTCTCTTATAATTGTAACATCCTGGTCTGTGAGTTCAATTACCTGGTTAAATACTGGTTTATAATCCAAATCAAGCTCAGCCAGGATTGTTTGGTTGAGTGATATCCTCCTTCCTACTTTTACTACCGTAGTTCCCGCAGAAATATCTCCTAATCGTTGACCTTTTCCATTTAATAATGTAGTGAGTATAGCTACTAATCCGGCAGTCATAGTAATTTCAATAAGCCGAAATAACCACCTGATAATGTAGTCTCCCAGTTCTGGCCTGCTCCCATCAATTTTAGTTACTCTGATACCAACCAGTTTTTTTCCTACGCTGTAGCCTTTCCATGTAATTTCCATGATAAGGTGATAGAACATGGTTGGAAGCAATACAAATACGTATAGTAACCAGGAATAATTTGATTGAAAATCAAATTCACTGGGTGTGAAAAAATCCCAAATTGAATTTACCATCCAGGAATATATCAGAATTAGAATCCCATCTATTATAAAAGCTAATATGCGATCAAAGGTACTGGAGGGATCATAATTTAACTGAACATGTTGATTTGTTTCTACTCCCAGTCCGGCTGACATTTATGTTTTTGATTTATTTGTGAATACTGTACTATTCTTAAAAGAGGCGGGAAGTTAGTCTGACTTCCCCAAAAAGAAAAATATAGAACTATCAGGTGCGAGAAGTAGCATTTCTTAGAAAAAATTCGGAGAAGTGGAGAAGGTTTGAAGCCCTGCTCCTATCCAAAAAAAAACAATATCCCGACGAGTTAGCCGAACTTTATATGGAGCTAACCAGTGATCTTGCATACGCACAAAGTCATTATCCCGATTCTAAAACGGTTCAATATCTAAATCAGCTTACTCTTAAGGTTCATGATTCTATTTACAGAACAAAAAAAGAGGAATATGGAAGGTTGATTACCTTTTGGACCAGGGAACTGCCCGAGCTTTACGCATCTAAGCAAAAAGAACTTTTGTATGCGTTCCTGATTTTTGCTGTTTCCATTTTTATTGGTGCGCTATCACAGGCAAATGATGCTTCATTTGCAAGAATCATTATTGGAGATGCCTATGTAAATATGACAATGAGTAACATAGAAACTGGAGATCCTTTAGCAGTGTATAAGGATTCAAAAAAAGCAGATATGTTTTTTAAAATCACAATCAACAATATACGTGTCTCTTTTATCGCTTTTGTTGCAGGCCTTATTACATCGCTGGGGACCGGCTTTATTCTTTTCCAAAACGGAATTATGGTGGGAGCGTTTTTTCAATTTTTCAGCGGATATAATTTACTTAACAAGGCTCTCCTTGTTGTTTTTATTCATGGTACCTTGGAACTATCAGCTATTGTTATTGCCGGAGCAGCGGGAATCGTATTAGGAAATGGTATGCTTTTCCCTAAAACATTTAGTCGGGGCAGGTCTTTTGCAAAAAGTGCTAAAGAGGGAGCTAAAATGGTTATAGGACTGATTCCGGTATTTATCATGGCGGGCGCACTGGAGTCCTTTGTAACTCGATATACCGACATGCCAGTCTGGATGAGCCTTACTATTATTGGGCTTTCTGCTGCTTTTATTATCTACTTTTATGTACTTCTTCCATGGAAGATTAAACTTAACAAAAAGACAATATGAACAAAGAATTTACTCTTCATAAAATTCGTGACTTCGGGGACATTATAACAGACACATTTACTTATATCCGGGTTCATTGGAAGACCCTTGGCAAGGTGTTCTCTATTTATGTCTTAAGTCCTTTATTAGTCGGCATTGTATTATTAGGAGGTTCTTTTGCTTACTCAATCGGCAGTATCTCTGATTCAGCAGGGGCTGGACAATTTGCTGGACTCGGTATTGGTCTTTTTTTGGGTTTGCTATTCATATTCTTCTCTCTTTTTATGTTAATGGGGGTAGCCTACCAGCACATTTACCATACGAACAACGGAGATGTACCCACTACTTTTTCTGAATTCACTAAAGGCATGTTTGGAAAAACTTTTTCCATCTTAATGGTCAGCTTTTTGATGGGAATTGTTGTGATGATTGGGTTCTTCATTTTCTTCGGAATTATTTCAAGTCTGGATAGTATCTGGTCAAATTTTATAGCTTTTATAACCTTCTACGCGTTAATCGGATTTTTCTTCACAAAAATATCCCTGTTTCCGGTTATTTATTTCGTTGAAGGGGGGAATGCTTCCTCTGCAATTGCCAGATCGTGGGAGCTTACTGAAAATTACTGGTGGTTTACATTCGGTATCTATATTGTCATAAATTTCATCTTCTCCTTTTTGTCTTTGTTTGCAGCTATTCCGGTAGTTATAATAGGGGGAGTTATCGCATTCGTATTTGGGGCCGACTTCCAGAAAGACCTGCCTATGTTATTTGGCACACTCTATGCATCAGTGTATTTTTTCCAGATAATCGCAACTTCAGCTCAGTTTATTGCCCTAGGGATTCATTATTTCAATCTCGTGGAACGAAAAGAAGGCGGGAACTTAACCAACGAAATAGACAGACTTAGTATATGAAAGACTATCAGGGCTATGATTTTACTTTTCAGAAAAGACGTACCCTTTCTGAAATATTTACCGACTCATTTCAATATTTCAGACAGAACAGTACTTCATTTCTAACTGCTTTTGCAGTGTTTGTGCTGCCCGTTTTATTATTAGATTCTACTATTACAACAGTAAGTGAAATAAACAATCCCGGCCCATCTGATGAAGGGTTTCTCTCATCTTTAACTCCTTCTTCTCCTTTAGGTTTTTTATCTAATACTTTTGGACTGATCACCACTACTTTTCTCATCATTATTGTTACCGGTCATATTCATCTAAGAAAAAGTGGTGAGCAGGAGATTACTATGGCGAACTACTTTGATTTAATTAATGAGTATTTTTGGAGGATTTTAGGCATCTCTATAGTAGTAAATATTGCCACCTGGTTTAGCTTAATTGGTTTTGTAATTGGAGCGCTCATTGTGGGAGTGAAGTTAGCCCTGGCAGAAATTACGGGTATTCTTGAGGACAACCGTTCTAGCGAAGCATTAGAATGGTCATGGAACTATACGAAAGAACAATGGTGGAATACATTTGCTGTATTACTTGCTTTCGGAATCCCTTTATTTGCCTTTTCTTTTATGATCCTTATTCCCCAATATATAGTACTTGAACTATTATTTAGTACCGGAGTCATATCTTCCAGTATTTATGATATTATAGAACTAATCATCCTCCAGACACCCTACTTCATGATTACATTTCTGCAACTCTTCATGCTATTGGGGTTAACATTTTTCTATTTTGATCTTAAAGAAAGAAAAGAAGGGACTTCCATCATAAAAAAAATTGATGATATAAAACCCAAAGATGCTTCATCGGTTTCATGAAATCCTTATTCCTGATCTTATTATTTTTTTTCTTTGGAGCTAATCAATCTGTTGCTCAGAATTCCTATAATCTTTCACTTCCACAGGATTCTTCTGTAGTAGAAGTTCGCACTCCTGATGAAGGTGCTTTACAAGCTTATGCTAACGATAGTGATTTTAACTACGATGTTGAAGTAGCTCAGTCTTCTTCTTTTTGGGAAAAAATCCTTTTTTGGTTGGTTAATCTGGTGGATAAAGCATATCAAAATCAAATTAGTGGCTCAATAATCCGAATAATTTTCACCCTTATTTTTATTTCAGTTGTTGTACTTCTCATAAACCAGTTAATAAAGGGAAATCTAGGCACTGCTTTTTCAGGGAAAAAATCTTCCAAAAAAATATCCCTGAATTTAAGAACAGAACATATTGATCAAATTAACCTTGACGAACTCATTGACCAGGCTATAAAACAGAAAAATTATCACGATGCCCTTCGGTTTACATATCATAAAGCTCTGCAAAAACTGAGCGAAAATGAACTTATTCTCTGGGCTACTGATAAAACAAATCACGAATACCTTAGCGAAATAGGAAATCATCCAGTAAAGTTACCTTTTAACAGATTAACCACCATTTATGACTATGTGGAATATGGGGACTTTGAAATTGATGAGAGATCATTTGAAAAAGCTTCTGATGTTTATCTTCAATTTGAAGATAAACTGAGGAGTTCTCAATGAAGAAAGACTATTTATACTTCGGTTTCCTTGTAGTCGTGATCCTTTTGTATGTAGGATTCCAAATATTCGGACCTAAGCCTATAGACTGGACCCAGACCTACCTTAATAAAGACAAAATACCATTCGGCACTTATATACTATATCAGGAAATGGAAAGCGTATTCCCCGAACAAAAGAGCGCTTTGAATCTCGATCCTCTTTTTCTTTCACTTGAAGAAAACTACTACGAAACCGCTTTTGAAGAGGATAACATTATACATGGTGAAAAAAGAAACTGGATATTTATTGATGGTTCTTTAGCCCTGGATTATTGGGAAACAGAATTATTAATGAATGAGGTAAATCAGGGAAATCACGTGTTTATGGCTGCTTCAAACTTCGACGGTTATCTTGCAGACACTCTCAATTTAAATACCCAATATTTCTACTCACCCTTAGATTCGAACAGGTTCAGTTACTCAATAGTTTATAATTTTTCAAACCCTTCTTTGTATTCTCAGAATGGATGGAAATTCAATGGTTCCGAAAGATCCTATTTCAACGAAGTCGATACCGCAAAAACCACCGTCTTAGGAACAAACCAGTTTAATGAAGTAAATTTTATCAAGGTGAAACATGGAGATGGAGCATTCTTCTTTCATGCAAACCCGGAATTATTTACCAACTTCTATCTTAGGAATCCTGAACTTGCTCAGTATGCTTTTACGGCATTATCGTACTTACCCGTTCGCCCAACAATCTGGGACGAATACTATAAAGCCTACCGGGAAGTAGAGCGCTCTCCAATGAGGTATGTCCTGGCGAACTCCTCATTAAAATATGCCTGGTTTCTGAGCCTTTCAGCTATTGTACTATTTATGTTCTTCCGCGGAAAAAGGGAGCAACGAATTATTCCTTTACGTACCCGACCTAAAAATACTACTATTGCTTTTGCAAGAACTGTTGGCAGTTTATATCTGGAAGAAGGAACACATAAAGCTATTTTCGAAAAAAAGTTACAGTACTTCTTAGAATATATCAGAGCTAATCTTAACCTGGATACCTCAGAAATTTCAACCAAATTTATCCGGTCTCTGTCACAGCGAGCAGGAATAGAAGAACAAGACATATTCTCTTTATTCGATCTTGTTGAAATCCTGCAAAAGAAACAGGACATAACTAAAAAAGAATTAATAACCATAACACAAAGAATCGATCGATTCTATAAACAAAGTTTACGATGAGCAGCGAAGAATTAAACCCGGAAGAAGAAACAAAACCAAATGAATCGGCCGAAGATACTTCTGAAAATGCCCCTGAATTTTCATCAAGGATTGATTTAAGTGGTATCAAATCTCTGGTAGAATCCATCCGCACGGAAATTGCAAAAGTGATTGTTGGGCAGCAGCAAATGATAGATTTGTTAATTACTGCCCTTCTAGCCGATGGCCATGTTTTAATTGAAGGGGTTCCCGGTGTAGCGAAAACACTTACCACAAAATTACTTGCACAAGTGATTGATTCCGGTTATTCGCGTATTCAGTTCACACCTGATCTGATGCCAGCCGATGTAATCGGAACTTCAGTTTTTAATCCGAAAACAACAGACTTTGATTTCAAAAAAGGCCCTATTTTTTCAAACATCGTGTTGATTGATGAAATCAACAGGTCACCAGCTAAAACACAGGCTGCTTTATTTGAGGTAATGGAGGAGAAGCAGATCACGGTAGATGGTAACACCTATATTCTTGACGCTCCGTTTATGGTTATCGCCACTCAGAACCCGATCGAACACGAAGGTACTTATCGCTTACCTGAAGCCCAGTTAGACCGTTTCCTTTTTAAAGTAGAAGTACCCTACCCATCACTCGAAGAAGAGATAAAGATTATAGCCGGAAGTTACAACCGACATAATAAGATTGATCTTTCCTCGCTCAGTAAAGTGGTTTCTTCGGATCAGATTAAAGCGCAAAGAGACCTGGTAAATCAGGTTCATGTAGAAGAAACATTAATGAAATACATTGCGGAAATTATTCAGAATACAAGAAACAGCAGTTCTCTGTCTATCGGAGCTTCACCAAGAGCTTCTGTTTTTGTTATGCGTGCTGCGCAGGCTTGGGCAGCAATTAGCGGAAGGGATTTCATCACACCCGAGGACGTTAAATCTATCATTAAACATGTGCTTCGTCACAGAATCACATTAACCCCTGAAAAAGAAATGGAAGGGATTAACACCGATCAGGTTATTCAGGTTATTCTTGAAAAAGTGGAGGTACCACGATAAAGAAATTTCTTAAATCATTATATCTGAGTAACCGATTCTTTCAGGTTCTTTCGCTTACTGCAATTTTATTTGTTGTGGGGTATTTTTATCCTGTTTTTGAGGCAGTTGCAGAGTTACTCTTCTTTTTTGTCCTCACTCTGTTTGTAGTGGATATACTAATGCTTTACCGTGTAGACGGAATCAATGCATCCCGCGCTCACACTCAAAGGCTTTCAAATGGCGATGAAAATCCGATACAGATATCCATCTCCAACTCCTATGCATTTACGAGTTTCCTGACACTGATTGATGAAACCCCAACTCAGTTTCAACAACGTAATTTCAGATTCTCTTTTAAAATAGATTCGGGAGACTCAATAGTTAAAAAATATGAACTACGACCGACTGAACGAGGTGAATATGGATTCGGTCAGGTTCTCATTTTTGCATCTACTCAAATAGGTCTGGTACGAAGAAAGTATGCTTTTGAAGAGCCCAAGAATGTGCCTGTATATCCTTCTTTTATCCAAATGAGAAAGTTTGAAATGTATGCTATTTCTAACCGATTGACTGATATAGGGGTAAAAAAGATTCGTCGTATTGGCCATACCATGGAATTTGACCAGATTAAAGAATATGTACGAGGTGATGATGTCCGTTCCATAAACTGGAAAGCAACCGCACGTTCCCAAAACCTGATGGTAAATCAATTTCAGGATGAACGTTCGCAACAAATCATAAATGTAATAGATATGGGCAGGGTAATGAAAATACCCTTTGACGGACTTCATTTGCTTGACTACGCCATTAATACCAGCTTGGTGCTTTCAAATATCTCGTTGATCAAAGAAGATAAAGCCGGACTTATCACCTTCTCTCACAAAGATTCAGTAATTGTAAAGCCCGAACGCAGACGGGCTCATATACAACAAATCCAGGAGGCACTCTATAAATTAGAAACTAATTTTCTTGAGTCCGACTTTGAACGACTTATAATCTCATTTCGTCGGCAGATTAATCAGCGAAGCCTTGTGATGTTGTACACCAATTTTGAAACGGTTTCTTCAATGAAGCGACAGCTCCCCTACCTGCAACGCATTGCAAGAGACCACTTACTTGTAGTTATCTTTTTCCAGAATACAGAGTTGGATGAATTGTTGAAAAGCGAACCTGAAACTGTGGAAGATATTTACACAAAAACCATAGCTGAAAAATTCAATTACGAAAAAAAACAAATTGTAAAAGCCCTCAAACAAAATGGTATTCAAACCATCCTCACTCCTCCCAAAGAACTCTCGGTAAATGCCATTAATAAATATCTGGAACTTAAGGCTAGAGGGTTGATTTGAAAATAAAAAGTAAGTTATTTGGTGTATGAAATATCGCTTACTCATTCCCCTGTTGTTGCTCAACTTTTCATTCGCATACTCACAAGAGAACAGAACAGGTGGCATTATTATTCAATCCAATATTAATGATCACTTTCTGATCGTAGAAGATGATTTTGATAATGCGATCCGAATTACAGAGCCTGATACCATATTTCTGCCTCCTGGTGAATATCTGTTTAAACTAGCCAGTCCCTACAAAAATGATTACTTGTTCAATTCTCAGATTTTTCCTGATTCAATTATCAATAAAAGAATTACCCTTTATTCCAGTTCTTATAATCCCATACTAAGTTCGTATGCAACCCTTTTTTGGGATTCGAATTTGATGGTTTTCAGTGAAGAAGGAGCTGAAATCTTTGTTAACGATCAATTAGCTGGGATTTCAGCGGCGGCGGCTCATTTAGAGGGTGGAATAGTAAATGTGAAGGTTAAAAATGGCCCACGCTCAGTTAGCAAAAATCTTAGTGTTATCCCCACTAAGTTACTTACATATAATCTTACCACATTACCTTTAAAACGTAATGCACAACTCTTTTCATTCATCCCGGGAGCCAGTCAGTTTTATAAAGAACGACCCTTAAAAGGAGCGGTTTTTTTGACCAGTTTTATTTCGGTGTCTACGGCTGCATATATTTTGAATCAACGTTTTTTAGAAGCTGATGAAAACTTTCTTACTTATAGAGACCTATATAAAAACTCTGAAAATCCTGTTGAGGTATTTCAGTATGCTGTATTAGCAGAGAAAAATTTAAAAGACTCCAAAAAGTATGCCGATCGCAGAGACCTTGCTCTTCTAGGTGTAGGCATTGTTTATTTAATGAATGTGGCCGATGGTTTATTTACAAAACCAAAACGAGGGTTTTTTGAACCTTGGAATTTCGACCCTTATGTGGATTTTAATTCTGAAGCCCTAAATTATTACGGCATCAAAATTTCAAGAGAACTAAAATGAGAGAGCACTACTTATTCATTATTTCTTTTCTACTTCTTCTCAATTGTAAAGGACCTACTTCTTCGGAGTTTATCCGTAATAACCCCAAAGACCCCGAGTTAGCTACATTTAAACTTTCTCCTCCTCAAACCCCTGATTTTCGCTTTTTATCAGATAAAAGTGTTCTTCTAAGTTGGCAGGACTCTACAAACTACACTGATGGCTACATACTAGAAAAATCTCTGGATGGAGCTAATTTTTTTCTCCTGGATACCGTTGATTATCCTACGCTAGAATATCTCGATGAATCAAAAGAAATTACTTCTGATACCCGATACTCTTTAAAATCATTTAGGAGGATTGATTCCGGATTAAACGTTTCGGATTCTATTGCATTTGAAATTGATTTTGGGGAAATGATTATTACCGAATCCTTTTATTCTTCAACTCCATCTGGTCTTACATTAACTTGGGATTTCACTTCTGAATGGCCTTTCATTGTAGTGGTTAGGCAGTATTCTGAAAACGAGAATATCGAATCTTTAGATACTCTATTTATTCCGGACACCAGTTTTACCTATTTATTTGAAAGAGATTTTTCATACCACTCTCTAGAAGCTCGAGCATTTATTAATCAGGAAGAACTGGAAAAAGGAAAAATCTTCAATAGTGGAGTAAGTTTTTATGAACCTCTTGATGTATTACCCGAAATAAAAAATGTTAATATTATCGATGAAACGGAAGTTCTAATTACATGGGAAGACAACTCTGATTTTGAAGAAGGCTTTGAGATACTAAGAAGTAAAAATTACCAAGGTAAAGATCCTGAGGTAATAGCAATAGTACCTGCAAATACTACCACATTCATAGATACTTTAAGTCCTTTTGAAAATGCTTTCTCTTTCAATGATTTTTCAGATGTACAAGAGAAATCTGTTTTTTATGGAATAAGAGCTTTTAAAGGGGAGTCTGGGTCAGGTATTTTTGGGGAAAAGGCTACACTAAGAATTTCAAAACCTTCCATTCTTGTTAACAATTCAACTGAGAATGCTATTAGCTTAAGTTGGAGTATTGACAATTCTTCTGAAGCAATTATGAATCGCTTTATTCTTCAGAGAAAAGTGAATGGAAGTTTTTTTTCAGATTATAGAACCTTCGACAAAAATACTTTCACTTATACTGATACGGATATTATAGCAAATAACACTTATTCGTACAGAATCAAAACTTTAAGTTCTAACCCTTCTGATGAATTGAATTTTATCTTCTCTGAATACCCAATTCCTGAAAGAACTATTTCAGTTTCAGGAGCTGGTTTTTTCAGGTTTAGTGATTCCGGGAATTTGATAGTTACTTCCGGTTACAATTTCGACATAAACAGCAACAGAAGGATTTTTATCTATGATATTAATTCTGGCCAAAAAATTTATGAATATGAAGTAATGTCTAGTACCGGTTATGAAATATCTAATGTAGATATTGATGAGCTAAATAGTGTAGTAGCTTTTGCTTCAGACGAAACTAATTCTTTAATCATTATAGATTATTTAAATGATCAGATAATCGATGAGATTAATGATATTGACGTTTATGATCTGGAATTTACTCCAAATGGCAAATATATTTATACCATTAGCTGGTTTTCACATATTCACAAACATAATATTAATGATGGTATAACTGAACAATTGATGCTTCGAAGCAGTAGAACCGGAAGCTTTCGAAGTATTTCAGTTAATCCTCAGGGTGATAAAATAGCAGCTAATCAAGGTGGAAAATTTTTAATGGTGGATTCATCAGGAACAGGAATCCCATTTCAAGCTATTTCACTTGGTTCAGTCTCAAACCACATAAACTTTTCTGGGTCGGGTAAATTACTTTCTTATATCTCTCATTTCAAAAGCGGATATATTTATGAAGTTGAATCAAAAGAAAGAGTATTTGGACTAAGTACAGATTTAATTGGAGTAAGCAGTGATGATAAATACGTTCTAGCTTGGTCCAGAAATATCCTTTATTTAATTGATCTGGAATCGAAATCTGTAGTTTATTCAACAGGATATGTCACCAATCAACTTAGGTTTTCTCCAACTTCACCAAATACTTTTATCATTAAAAGTGGAGACGAATTCCATGTTTTCTCAATTTCTGATTCAAAAAAATGGAATAAAGTTGATAAGCCTAACATCTATGATAATCAATAAATCTCAGGGAAATCATCCGGGCGACATTCTCTCATGATGTCGTAGATTTCATCGAAGATCTCTTCGGCATTAGGCTTACTGAAGTAATCGCCATCGGAAGCATAAGCTGGTCGGTGTGCTTTTGCAGTTAGGCATCTCGGCTCTGAATCGAGATAGTAAAATCCTTTTTGCTCCTGAACCACATGCTGCATAATAAATGCGGATGCTCCACCAGGAACATCTTCATCCACCACAAGCAACCGATTAGTTTTCTTTACAGACTCCACAATGCTATAATTGATATCGAATGGCATTAATGTGCGGACATCAATCACCTCAACAGAGATACCTGCTTCTTCCAGTTCAGGGATAATGGAAGTCACAATGTTTAAGGTAGAACCGTAAGAAACTACCGTCATATCTTTCCCTTCATTCAGTACTTCAGGAATGCCAAGCGGGGTAGTGAACTCACCTATATTTGTTGGTTGGGGTTCTTTTAGCCGGTAAGCGTTCAATGGCTCAACCACGATAGCCGGGTCGTCCCCTTTCATCAACGTGTTATAAAAACCTGCTGATTCGGTAAGGTTTCTTGGAACACATAAGTGCACTCCTTTGGCTCCATTCAGTATTAAACCCATAGGTGAACCGGAGTGCCAGATGCCTTCAAGTCGATGACCACGGGTTCTGATAATAACCGGAGATGCCTGTCCGCCTTTGGTTCGATATCTCAGCGTGGCTAAATCATCACTTAATACATAGAAACAATAGAGCAAATAATCCAGATATTGTATTTCTGCTATCGGTCTGAGTCCTCGCATCGCCATTCCAATTCCCTGCCCCAGAATAGTAGCTTCACGGATTCCGGTATCGGTAACACGAAGCTTCCCGAATTTTTCCTGAAGTCCTTCCATCCCCTTATTTACATCACCCAACGCGCCAACATCTTCTCCAAAAGCCAGTACTTCAGGGTGCGTTTCAAAGATTTTCTCGAAATTGTCCCTGATTACAATTCGCCCATCCACCATATCGGGTTTTTCAGCATATTTTGGTGGAACATATTCAACATTAAGTGGAGACTTAGAAGTCTCGCTATATAAATGCGAATTATACCGTTCCTTATTAACAGGCTCATTCTCTTTCAACCAGTTTATTAATTCTGTTCTGGCCGAATGATCCTGACTTAAGGTGTACCGAACCGCCTTTTTAGCGGCTGGAATAATATCTTTACGAATAGCATTAGGAGTGATTTTCAGCTTTTTAATCAAATCCTCTAATCTGGAATCTCCGGTAGCTTTATGTAACTTTGCTATACGGTCACTCACAAACTTTTTCTCTTCTTTCATTGGAGTGATGTAGGCTTCCCAGGCTTTTGCTTTCGCCTTGGAAACTTCCTGTAGCGCCTCCGTTTCAATCTGATCGAGATCTGCCTCGTGCGCTATTTTCTTAGCAAGAATCCACTTTCTTAATTGCTGGAGACAACAGTATTCTACTTCCCATTCTAGTCGCTCTTTACTTTTGTATCGTTCGTGCGACCCCGACGTTGAGTGGCCTTGAGGCTGAGTTACTTCCTCAACATGCACCAAAACCGGAATATGTTCTGTTCGTGCTAACTCGACAGCCTCTTTGTATGTTGAAATCAATTCCTGATAATCCCAGGCTTTCACATTAAAAATCTCGTAGCCGGGTTCATCTTTGGTTCGCTGAAATCCTGCCAGCGCTTTAGAGATACTTTCTTTTGTGGTTTGATACTTTTTTGGGACAGAAATACCAAATGCATCATCCCAAACCGACATTACAAAGGGAAGCTGAAGCACACCAATGGCATTCATTGCTTCCCAGAATACGCCTTCTGAAGTACTTGCGTCACCAATGGTTCCAAAAGCAACCTCATTTCCTCCTTTTGAGAATTTCTTCCATTCGCCCTTTTGGAGCGCTTTATTCTCCCGATACACTTTTGAAGCCTGTGCTAACCCAACTAATCGAGCCATTTGCCCGGCTGTTGGAGAAATTCCGGAAGCCGTATTTTTATTTTTGGTTTGATCAATCCATTTACCTTCTTCATCAATCAACCGGGTACCAAAATGAGAATTCATTTGTCGACCGGCAGAAAACGGATCTGCTTTTTCATCGGGGTGGGCGTAAAGCTGAGCAAAAAACTGTTCTATAGTGAGCTCGCCAATCGCCAGCATGAATGTCTGATCACGATAATATCCTGACCTGAAATCCCCGTTTCGAAATGCTTTGGCCATGGCTATTTGCGGGATTTCCTTGCCGTCCCCAAAAATACCGAACTTGGCTTTACCGGATAACACCTCTTTCCTACCCACCAAAGACATATACCGACTGACCCAGCCTAAGCGGTAATCAGCCAGGATTTCTTTTTTCCGGGCGGCAGTAAAGGTTTTCCTGGTATTTGGTGCCTTGACTTCGGCCATGATTACTATTTCTTTTTTTATGAATGACTTACCCTAAAGAAAGGGCATTTATTATACGGAAAATCCGTGTTTTTTTAAAGTAATAAAACCGTTAAATCTAATAACGACTTTAACTTAAGGCACTATAAAACAGAATTTTAAAGCTTTACTTATTCTGTAAAACCACCCTTAGTCATCTTAATCGGGTCGAGAGCCTGATCCAGTTCTTCTTCCGATAAATCGGTCATCTCTTTTGCAACGTCTTTGAGTGCTCGGTTCTCTTTATATGCCTTTTTTGCAATTTTAGCAGCAAGATCATACCCAATGATTGGATTAAGCGCTGTAACTAAAATCGGGTTGCGACCAACCATATCTGCAATATTATCTTTCCGTACTGTGAGTTGTGAAACAGATCGGTCGGCCAGATTTCGAGCCGCATTTCCTAAAATTCTGATGGATTCGAGAAGGTTGTGGGCAACAACCGGCAACATCACATTGAGTTCGAAATTACCCATTTGCCCGCCAACGGTAACCGCAGCATCATTCCCAATTACCTGCGCGCAAACCATGGCTACCGATTCTTCAATTACCGGATTTACTTTTCCGGGCATGATAGATGATCCCGGTTGAAGTGCCACCAACTGTACTTCTCCGATTCCACTATTAGGTCCTGAGTTCATCCATCTGAGATCATTGGCAATTTTCATCAAACTTACTGCTATGGTTTTGAGCTGACCGCTAAGTTCTACAGGAGCATCAACTGTTGCCTGGGCTTCGAAATGATTCTCAGCTTCTACAAAATCCTCCCCCGTAAGCTCAGATACTCGCTCAGCAAATAATTTGCCAAAATCAGGATGTGTGTTGATTCCCGTTCCTACTGCAGTTCCGCCCTGAGGTAATTCTTTCACCCGATCTAGAGCAGCTTCTACTCGTTGAATTCCCAATTCAAGCTGTCTGGCATATCCGCCGAATTCCTGCTCAATGGTTACTGGCATAGCGTCCATCAAATGCGTACGACCGGTTTTTACCACATCAGCGAACTCTTTTCCTTTTTCAATGAACGTATCATGGAGATGTTTAAGCGCCGGAATCAATTCATTTTTAACTGATAATAATGCTGAAATCCGGATTGCTGTTGGGATTACATCGTTTGAGCTTTGACCGAAATTCACATGATCGTTAGGATGAATATTTGCATCAGTTCCTGATTTCATTTCATTCGCCAAATGACTGATTACCTCATTAGTATTCATATTACTTGAGGTACCGGAACCGGTTTGGAAAATATCGATTACAAATTCTTTATCGTGTTTTCCATCTACAACTTCCTGAGCTGCCTGATTAATAGCTTCAGCTATTTCATCATCTAATAAACCCAGCTTGTTATTTGTCAACGCCGCTGATTTCTTTATATATCCTAAAGCCTGGATAAATTCTCTGCTGAATCGTATTCCACTTATTGGAAAATTATCATGCGCACGTTGTGTTTGTGCTCCATATAAAGCTTCAGCGGGGACTTTAACCTCCCCCATTGAGTCTTTTTCAATTCTATAATCGCTCATTTATATCCTCTTTTTGGCTAAAAAATTCTATTGGTAAGGTAAGAGTAAATCTTGAAAATTGGGTGATTTTTCAAACTATTAAAAATCAGGAAGAGAAGTAGATTCAGAGCTTCTTGGAATACATTCGATAGGTTTTGTCGAGGCTAGCTCCCAGTCTTTCAGCGGTTCTGATCATATCCGGATTACTGGCAAGTACCCAACTCAATTCAGAAGTATCAATCCCTCTTGGCAATGCCTTCTCAATTGCTGACTGATGAAGAAGAGCATCAATTCCTCTTCCACGAACTTCCGGAAGCACCCCCATCAAAGCTGTACGGTATCTTTTGATTTTTCTACGTCCGAATAACAACTTAAAAATTCCAAAAGGAAATAAATTCCCGTTCATTTTTTTAAGAATGATATTCAAATCCGGAAGACCAATAGAAAAAGCTACCGGTTTTCCATCCATTTCTGCAATGTGAGCAAGGTCGGAATCCAGAATCAACTTAAAATCGTCTGCGGTAGCTGCAAGTTCTTCTTTTGTAAGAGGAAGAAAACCCCAGTTATTTTTCCAGGTTTCGTTGTAGATCGAACGAACTATTTCTACCTCATCATAAATCTTTTTCAGATTTAAAGGCCGGATTTTTAACCCCGGATTTCTTTTCAAAACAATCTGTTTGGCCCTTTTACTTCGTTCCAGATCAGCAGAGTCCTTATCAATAATATAGGCTAACAAATCCATTGCTTGTTCATAGCCTGCCGAAGTAACCAGTTTTTCGTAATAGGGTTTGGTATATGGCATCAGGATGTAAGGATCTTTATCGAATCCGTCCACCAAAAATCCCAACATATCCATCATTCCCGGATTGGTAGGGCCAAGCACATCTTCCATGCCTTTATCCCGAAGCCAGTCTTCGGCTACTCTGAAAAGTAAATCTGCGGTTGGCTGGTGATCAATACATTCAAAAAAACCAAAATGACCGGTTTTTCTATTGTGATATTCATTAAAGCGATGATCAACCACCGCTGCAATACGCCCGGCTACTTCACCTTTATGTTCTGCTATAAATAAAATGATTTCTGCATTGTTGAAGAATGGATTCTTCTCGGTACTGATGAGCTTCTTTTGATCCATTCTTAACGGTGGGACAAAGTGACTGTCTGTTTTATAATGATCGTATTGAAATTCTATGAATTTCTTTCTCTCATTATCGGTGGTAACAACAGTAACTCCGCTCGTACTCATATTAGAACGGGTTTATTCGGCGGAGTGGCCATTATTGTCAATTAAACCGTGTTTAAGTCCAATTTTTCGGAAAGCTTCAAGGATTTGGTTTAAATGATCATCGGTATGACTTGCCATGTAGCTGGTTCGCAGTAGTGACTGCCCCTGAGGAACAGCCGGAGGAATTACCGCATTAGTGTATACTCCTTCTTCAAACAAATCTTTCCAGAACTGAAAACACTTCATCATATCACCAATTACTACCGGGATAATAGGTGATTCGCTGGTCCAGACATTGAAACCAAGATTGTTCAACTCAGTTCTCATATAAAGTGAAATTTCTTCAAGCCTCTTCACTCTCCAGGGCTCTTCCTGTAAAATTTCCAATGCCTTTAATACGGTTGCGACATTTGCCGGAGGCATCGAAGCACTGAAGATATGTGCAGGAGAGTGGTGTCGGATAAATTCAATAACGGGTCTTTCACCAACTAAAAATCCTCCTAGGGATGCAAAAGATTTTGAGAATGTCCCACTAATCAGATCCACCTGATCCGTTAATCCAAATACAGATGCAGAACCGCGACCACCATCACCAATAACACCCACAGCATGGGCATCATCCAGATAAAGACGAGCATCAAACTCTTTGGCAAGTGCAACCAACTCTGGAATTTTGGCAAGCGTACCCGACATGGAGAATACTCCATCGGTAATAATAATCTTTCCCGCATCAGGATCTGCTTTTTCCAGCATCTTACGAAGTTGCCCCATATCGTTATGCTGATAACGAATAGTTTTTGCATTAGAAACCAAGGTTCCAACAACTATACAGGCATGATTGTCTCGATCGGAGAAAATCAGGTCATTACGAGCAGCAATAGTTTGAATAGATCCTTCATTCGTTTGATAGCCGGTACTAAAAAGTACGCAGGATTCTTTCCCTAGAAATTTCGCAAGCTTTTCTTCAAGCTCTAAATGAATATCTAAAGTCCCATTCAGGTAACGTGAACCTGTACAGCCGGTGCCGTATTTAGTTAGGGCGTCCTGAGCAGCTTTGATGGTTCGCTGATCGTTGGTTAACCCAAGATAGTTATTCGAACCTGCCATGATTACCTCATGACCCTCAATCTCTACAATGGTACCATCAGTAGCTTCCAATGGCTTGAAATATGGGTATAAACCCATTGCTTTAACTTCATCAGCCTTCGTAAAGTTGTACGCTTTTAAAAAAATATCTTGTTTAGCTGCTTTTTTACTATCACCCATACGGTTGATCCTTACCAAATTTTCTAAATAAACATTGCAATATAGCTAGTATTGAATTCCTTTCAAATTGAATGGCTTTAAGACTTGCTAGTGACTGCCTTCATAATTTTCTACTACCTGCCGAAGGTACGAAATATATCGTTCAGCAACCTTGTTCCATGCAAAGTTTTGCTCAACATAGCTCCTGCTTTGTTCCCCTAATTCCTGAGCTCCGTTTCGAAGAACCTCATCAATTTTCCGGGCAAATAGTTCTGGTTCATAAATTGGGATTTTATACCCATTCATTCCATCCTCAACAACATCTTTAATTCCTTCCAGGTCGGAAGCTACTGCCGGGGTTGACGCGAGATTTGCTTCAAGCAACACAATTCCAAATCCTTCCATGTCTCCAGACACCGGTACGTTCGGCATGACGAACAAGTCTGCAGCTGAATAGGCTTTCTTCAACACTTCATCAGGTTGTTTACCAGCCAACAAAATTTTGTCTTTATAGGGTAAATCTGAGCATGTATTAATCAGGTTTTCGTGCTCAGGTCCATCTCCGATCGCCAGATAAACTACTTCAGAATTAATTTTTGGAAGAACCTCTTTTATAAACCACTCATGCCCTTTTCGCTTTACCTGCCTGCCAACGGTAAGCAGAACATGTTTCCCGGATAAGCTGATTGAGAATGTGTTTTCGAGTGTCTTCAAGGCTTCTTCACGTTCGGGTACTTCTTTGAAATCAGACATATCAAACCCATTGGGAAGGGCAATTCCCTTCTCAGGATTCATTCCTCTCTTAATGCATTCCTCTCTGGTGGCCCTGGAAACCGAAATCACTCCATCCAAAGCATCAAATACTTTCGGAACAAACTTCTGATAAATACCAATGGGCATTTTTACATCCTGGCCGTGATTAATAGTTACCATCGGAACATCTACTCTGGATCTGGTGATTTTAGCCAGACTTGCTGTCACCATTGAAGAGAAAAGAATTACATCCGGCTTAAACTCGTCCACAATGCCTGGTAACTTTCTGGCTAATCTGGCAAGAAAGAATGACGTTCTAATTTCAATCCCCTTCCATGGCGCATGCTGGATTATGGTTTTTATTTCAACATCGTCTCTTTGCTCCAGCTCCTCCACTAACTGCATGCTAACCCGCTGCATCCCACCAATACTTTTTAGAGGTGCGTTTTTTGGCGGATGAAGATGTGAAATATAGAGTATTCGCAATTCTATCCTTTCTTAGAATTCTTAAGTACTTCCCGATAATTTTTTACCAATCCCGCATTAATTGAATCCCATTCGTATTCCATCGCCATCTTACGGGATGTTTTTCCCATTTTAATCCTCAAGTCGTGATCTGAAACTACTTTCTCTAATTGTTTCGTGAAGTCATCCACATTTTCTTTTTTAGCCCAAAAACCGTTCACTCCACTATCAACTAACGACTTACTTCCAATAGCATCCGCCACGATACAGGGTAGTCCGCTCGACATTGCTTCCAGAGTAACATTACCAAAGGTTTCGGTGTGCGATGGGAAGAGAAAAATATCCGCACTGGCATAAGCCCGGGCTAAGTCCTCACCTTTAGCAAATCCTGTAAAATGCCCGTTTGGTAAAAGCTGTTCGGCTTCTTTTCTGGCTTGTCCATCACCTACGATCAGAGCTCGAACTTTTGGGTATTTTTTCTGAATCCGGTTTACACTGTCTATATAAGTGCGAAGTTCTTTTTCCCAAACAAGCCGGGATACAAAAGTGACTACAATATCATCGTCATCAAAGCCTACACTTCTGCGCCACTCTATATCTCTTTTGGATGGATCAAATCGGTGTGTATCAATTCCCCGTGCCCAGATTTTCATAGTGCCAGGAATTCCTTCATTGTGCAGTTCATCAATCATTGATTGAGAAGGCACATAGGTATGAGCAAACTGCTTATAAAACCATTTCATCAACATTTTGAATGGTTTTTTGATTGGGTTTAAATACGTCGCGTAATAGTCAGCGTAGCTGAGAAAATGAGTGTGATAAGAAGTTACTTTAGGAATCTCATGTTTCTTCGCCCAGCGCAATGCTCCGATACCAAGTCCATCAGGTGTGGCAATATGAATCAGAGTCGGGTTAAACTCTTGTAGTCTTTTTTTTGCTGAACGGGAAAAATGAGTTGCAATACGATACTCCTCCCTCCCCGGCACTAACATTGGAATTGAAGGAGTGACCACTAATTCCCCGCAATGATCGATAGCGGGATTTTTAACACTTGGCCCAAATACCAATACAGGTATATCCTGACTCTCAAGGTAGTGAACCAACTTGTTTAGGGTAAGAGAAACGCCATCTCTGATGTGATTGTAATTACCCGTAAAAAGAGCAACTCGTAGTTCTGTCATAAAAGTTTAAAAGCAAAATCCAGATTCGTATCTTCTACTCTATTAACCGGCCTTAGTTTCTAACTGGTTAGGTTCGCAAAATTTAATCCGAAAATATACGCATTTATGAAAGTCTTTGTAACCGGTGGTACCGGATTTGTTGGAAGTCACCTGGTGGAAGCTCTAATTGCGGATCCAAACTACACTGAAGTGCGATGTTTAGTAAGAACTTCTGACAAGTGGCTTACCGGATTAAACTTTACAAGAGTTAAAGGAGATTTATTTGATCTTCAGGCCATAGGTAAAGCCCTGGATGGTATTGATATAATTTTTCATAATGCAGCTGTGCTTCGGGCTCCATCAAAAAAAGCATTTACCCGCGCCAATGTAGAGGCTACTGAAAACCTTGTTCGAATTGCTCAAAAAAAAGGAATCAAGAATATTGTTATTACCTCTTCTCTTGCAGGAGTTGGACCAAGTTCAGGAATTCCGCTCACAGAAAAAGCACGAATGAATCCGGTAAGTATGTATGGCGAATCTAAAAAGGAGATGGAGACGATAATCCACAAAATTGCAGGGAAATCTGACAGTATAAAGATTGTTCGTCCACCCGCGGTTTATGGGCCTCGAGAGTCTGATATTTACACCTTCTTTAAAACCTTTAATACCGGAATATGCCCGATGGTTGGAGACGGGAACCATCCTACTCTTTCGTTAGTATATGTGAGCGATTTAGTACATGGAATTATGCTTTCAGCCAAAAAAACAGATCCGGGTGTTCATACCTACTTTTTAGGGGGAGTTCATGAAGAGTATTCCTGGAATCAAATTCGCAAGATTACCTCTATAGTTATGGGCAAGAAAGCAATTCCCGTTAAACTGAAATCAGACTGGGTAAAAAAGTTAGCTTCCGTGGTTGAAAACACTGCATCATTATTCGGAAAGTACCCCGTTCTAAATAAAGAAAAAGCAAACGAGATGGTGCTCGAATGGGTTTGTTCGTCTGATAAAGCCAGAAAGGAACTTGGTTATAATCCTGAGGTTACAATCCAGGAAGGACTTTCCCGAACCATTCGTTGGTACAAGAAACACAATTGGCTATAATAATCTATGATCAAACGCACCGCTTTACTTTTTACTTTCTTATTTAGCCTGGGACAAGCTTTCGGTCAAAATCAAATTATCCAGGATTACAGCCGGGTTCTGAATATCCCAAATGTAAAAACGATGGAAGCTTCCTCATCTCATCTTTATGTGCTTTCTGAGACGGAGGGGATGGCGGTTTTTCGGACTTATGAAGATTCCCTGCAATGGCTTTATACTTCGTCGGGGATGCAACGCCGCGGCAATGTGATCGATACAGATATTCGCTTTGCTTATTTATATGGGGATGCCCGAAGACTAACTGTGCTTGAACCAACTTCGGTGCTTGGAGTTTACTCTTCTACTCTTCTGCCTGCACGGCCTTTGGGAGTTGCCCGACTTCAAAACGATTTATATGTCGCTCTCGGAAGTGAAGGCCTGGGAAGGCTTTCGTTAGCTACTCCCGAAACCGTAGATTCTGAAGCAGAGTTAGTAGCAAATGATATCATTGGGCGGGCAAATGTTCTGGACGTAGCATCCTCTATTATCAGTAACCAACTTTTTGTGCTTACGAGTGATTCCAGAATTCATGTTTTTGTAATTGAGGAAGGAGAATTTGGACTCGAATCTACCGTAGAATTAGGAGCTCAACTACATCATCTTTTCCTGGATGAAGGTTTGATATGGGCGGCTTCGAGAGCAGGACAGATTTTTGAAGTAAATGCGAATGGACTAGGAAAAAACCTTGGAAATATTGAAGAATCAGTCACCGATTTGGTGAGCTGGAGAAACCATGTATTTGCAAGAGGTGCTTCCGGTAAAATCTGGATTTCTACTAATGAACAGCGATTCCAGCCCTGGAAAGCAGAACCTTCTCCAACGAATCACATCACCAAAAGCAGCTATACGGTTTGGTTGAATATCTTTAACAAACTTAGCCCCCTCAAAATCGGAGAAGCTGTTGAGCCTTCTTCATTGAATCAGCCTCAATATCCGGCTCAGTTAAAGATTAAAACCATCGAAAATTTAATCCTTACCTATCCAAAACCTCTTTTACTGGGGGTTGAACTTGAAGGGAATTATCCACCCGTTGATGTTGAATTCACCTACCGTTCGAATGTGAATAATGCTTCGCTCAAAAAGCAGGGTTTGTACTGGCAACCAACTGTGAATCAGGTTGGATATAACTGGTTTACGATTATCGCATCCAACTCTAAAGGCGAAGTAGACAGCGTGCGATTTTCGGTGGATGTGAGAACTTTCAATGCTCCACCACGGTTCAGCCCAGTTCGAAATTCTTCTATTGTAGTGAATGATCCTTACGAAATCACTTTTAATGCCGTTGACCCGGAAAATCCAGAGGGATCACTAATTCGATACTTAGGAGTTGATTTACCGGAGGGAGCTAATCTTGATGAACGTACCGGTCGCTTTACCTGGACCCCTTCCGAGCGACAGGTTGGCGAAACTACTTTCCGGGTAATAGCCACCGATGCTCAGGGCGCGGCAACCTCTCAGGATGTCACGCTTACCGTAATTGATATTTCGAGGGAAGGACAGGAATGATCTTTCTTTTTTTAAGTCATCGTGAGGATACCTCCGAAGGATCCTTGCTAGGTTTTGATTATGACTAACTCCGATTTCTCCCAAAACATCCTCGATTGGTACAGCGAACACAAACGGGAAATGCCTTGGCGTGATTCCGGAGATCCCTACAAAATCTGGATTTCAGAAATCATGCTTCAGCAAACACGGGTCGATCAGGCATGGCCATATTTTGAGCGGTTTATTTCCCTCTTTCCGACTGTCTTCGATTTAGCCAATGCTGACCAGCAACAAGTGCTTAAAGCCTGGGAAGGATTAGGATATTATTCCAGAGCAAGGAATCTGCACGCTGCTTCCAAAATGATTGTGGAAGAATTTGAGGGAAAACTTCCGGAAGACTATGATGAAATTATCAAACTGAAAGGGATTGGTCCGTATACCGCAGCAGCGATTACGAGTATAGCTTTTGGAAAGCCAAATGCCGTTGTAGACGGAAATGTGATTCGTGTGATTACCCGATACTTTGGAATTGAGGAAGATGTAAGAAGTACCCGTACCGTAAAACAGGTTCAGGAACATGTGAACGAGTTGATTAGTCATGAATATCCTGCCGAGTTTAATCAGGGCTTGATGGAGATTGGATCGCTTGTTTGTAAACCTACAAAACCTGATTGTTTGAACTGTCCGATTCAGCCTGGCTGTGTGGCTGCCAAAACCGCAAAAATGGATTCCATTCCCTACAAATCTCCTGCTAAGAAAAAGCCTCATAAGCATATTGGAGTTGGAATTATACAAAGAGAAGATGGCAAAGTACTCATTGCCCTGCGCCCCGAAAATGTGATGCTTGGCGGTTTATGGGAATTCCCCGGAGGTAAGCAGGAAGAAGGTGAAACCATCCGGCAAACCGTGGAGAGGGAATTAAAAGAGGAGCTTGGAGTTCAAGTCCACGCCTACAAAGAATTCATGAAACTGAAGCACGTCTATTCTCATTTCTCTATTACCTTACATGCCTTTAGTTGCAAACTTATCTCGGGAGAACCCAAACCGAAAAGCAGCCAGGAAATCCGCTGGGTAGGAATTGTTGAGTTAGAAGAATATCCCTTCCCAAAAGCCAATAAGCAATTGACAGAGAAACTTATCTCTGAGAATATAACCTAACAATGGTTGTCATCCCGGACTTGTTCCGGGATCTGTAGTGCGCCGGACTTTGATTTGATTTATTGCTTTATCAACGAATTACTCCCTACAGATGCTGAATCAAGTTCAGCATGACAGCTACTAAGAAATTTGATCTCTTTACGAAGTTCTTCTTCGTAATGCATCTGTGGAAACTCCAACATACATTACCTCTCATTTACTAACGGAAGCAGGAGCTTCCGGACAGCGTTCCCAAGCAGAGCTTGGGAACGAGAAGCAATATATCATAAGAAGAAATTCCTATCTTTAGGATATGCCAGAAATCAAAACCCTCCCCAAAAAGAAACTCCTTGCCCTCAAACCCTACCTCGATTCTTTAGTCCAGAAAATTGAAATCCCTTCTTTTATTGACTCCGATCCCATCCAATTTATGCATGCTTTTGAGTCCAAAACAGATCGGGAGATTGCTGGTTGTTTTGCTGCGATTATGGCGTGGGGACGGAGAGATATTGTAATTGCTAAAGTGGATGATTTGCTGCAACGAATGAACTACCACCCAACTGAGTATGTACAGAATTTCAGTGAATCGGATGTACCGGATTTAGAAACTTTTAAACACCGAACCTTCAAACCCATTGATATTTATTGGCTGGTAAAAAGCTTACAGACTATCCTTCAGAAATTCGGAGATTTTGAAGGCTTCTGGACAAGTTGCTATCAACAGTCAAAAGAAGAGAACCGGGAATTGATCGCAGTTTTTCATCAAAGGTTTTTTGAGCTACATCCCGAAACTCCTCAGCGTACGCGAAAGCATATTTCAAATCCGGAAAAGAACAGTTCTGCCAAACGTTTGTACATGTTTCTGCGATGGTGTATCCGCAAAAGTGAGGTGGATTTAGGAATCTGGAGTTTCATGCCCGCTTCTGAGTTGAAGATTCCATTAGATGTTCATGTTGCGCGTCAGGCCCGCCGACTCGGACTACTTTCCCGCAAGCAAAATGATTGGAAGTCTGTTCAGGAACTTACCGGGAAATTGAAGGGTTTGGATCCGGATGATCCGGCTAAATATGATTTTGCTCTGTTTGGCCTTGGAGTATATCCTGAATTTATGGATGAGGAGTTTGTTGTTAATCCGGGTTCTTGAGAAATCTCCCCTTGAGGGGAGATGAAAGTCCAAATGGGTTCTTTGGACTTTCTGAGGGATGTTGTGCGAATTCTAATCCCAAATCGCACAACACCCTCCGACTTGCTCCACTACGCTTCGCAATCCACCTCCCTGCCTTTGCCGAATGCCGTACAAGACTTTAAAAGGGATGGTTACGTGCAGGCAGGCTTCAATGGAGGAATAGTCAACAAAATCAAAAATTCGTGTTCCATCAGAAATTCCTTATATTTGGTGTTCCCAATTAAGGGAATTAATCTAAATGAAAGGAAGTGAGGCTCAATGCTAGGCGTTGAAGTTAAAGACAACGAAAGTGTTGAACGAGCGATCAATCGTTTCAAGAAGATGGTAACTCGATCTCGTATTCTTAACGAATACAAAGACCGACAACAGTTCACCAAACCTTCTATTGAACGACGCGAGGCTATGAAAAAAGCCGTTCGCGAACAACGTCGCCGTCAACGTGAAAACTACTAGATAGTTTATTGTTGTTATCACAACATTTTATAAAGCCATGCTATTTTTAGTATGGCTTTTTTTGTCATGTATGTTTAGCCACAGAATCATGAAAGCACTAAAAAGAGTGATATTTTCTTTCGGCATTTCTCAATTCGCTCGAAAAAACAAAGACAAAAGCTTGTCCCTCTGTCCCTCTGTCCCTCTGTCCCTCTGTCCCTCTAAAAACTACCCAAGAGCCTTTTTTATGGCATCCCGAATATACTTAACACCATCCGATGACTTCCCGGAAGGAACTACCGAATTGCTGAACCCAAGCTTGGCAGCTTCTTTCCTACGCTGTTCGATATGCGGAACGGTTCTTACCTCTCCCCCAAGTCCTACCTCACCAATGAAAGCTGTTTGCTGATTAATTGCTTTATCAATAAGGCTGGAAACCAGAGCACAACAAACTCCTAAATCTCCCGCAGGATCGTTCAATCGGAATCCCCCTGCGATATTCAGGTATACATCCTGATTAGCAAAACTGAATCCTGCTCTTTTTTCCAATACTGCTAACAATAAGGCCAGCCTGTTCCTGTCAAACCCATTCGCTGTTCGTTGAGGTGTCCCATAAGAAGTTGGTGTAACAAGTGCCTGAACTTCAATCAAAAGCGGGCGAGAACCTTCCATCGTGCAAACAATCGCATTCCCACTAACTCCATCTGTTTTATCAGAAATGAACAGTTCGGAAGGATTCGTCACTTCACTCAATCCGGTCTCATTCATTTGAAAAACACCCACTTCCTGCGCCGGTCCGAAACGATTTTTTAAACTTCGGAGCAATCGATAGGTGTAGTTTTTATCTCCCTCAAACTGGAGAACAGTGTCCACCATATGCTCGAGTACTCTTGGACCTGCAATATCCCCTTCTTTAGTAACGTGACCAATAACTACCGTAGTAATATTCTTCTTTTTGGCCAGTTGTTGAAATAAGGCTGCGCACTCTTTTACCTGTTGAATACTTCCTGGCATACTGGAGAGCTCAGTCCGATATACCGTTTGTATGGAATCTACAATTAATAAGTCCGGATTTACTTTCTGAGCTTCTTCAATCACTTTATCTACCTGCGTTTCATTGTAGACTAGAAGTTTTTCAGAATTTACTCCCAACCGCTGCGCACGCTGCTTAATCTGACCGGCTGATTCCTCTCCGGCACAGTATAAAATGCTCAGGCTAGGATTTGATTTAGCAATTTGAAGAGTGAGTGTGCTTTTCCCAATTCCGGGCTCTCCGCCAATCAGAATATAAGCTCCGGGTAGAAATCCTCCTCCCAATACACGATCAAACTCTGAAATATTACTTAGGAAGCGGGACTTCTCAGAGGTCTCTACATCCTCTAATTTTTGAGGTGCAGCAGCATTCTCGAGTCCCGCTACTTTTGCTTTGTGATCCTTTTCTTTTGTGGATAAAGAAACCCGTTCTTCGAACGTGTTCCATTCTCCGCAGGAAGGGCAACTTCCCAGCCATTTGGGAGAAATATGCCCACAGGTTTTACACTCGAATTGTGTTTTGGATTTAGCCACAATCAATCCTTACTTGTAATCTCAACCACTTGTCGATTGATGTACCATGTAGTGGCTGCCATCCCAATGGCAATAGTGATGTAGTAACTGATTACTCTCCAGAGAAAAAGAGCCAATCCAATAAACGATTCCCTTGAAATCAACGGTCCCTGAAAAAGAACAAACAGGCCTTCCACTCCTCCACTACCACCAGGCGTTGGCACTACCAGAAAAGCCAAATTCATAGCCAGGCTTCTTAAGGTTGAAAGGATTTCCGGAGCGGGTAATAAACTCAAAATAATGATTGTTGGCAGAGCGATTCGCGCCAGCCAGGTCATTGTAGAGAAAAAGAAAGCTTTTAATAGAAAACTTATAGGCTTTTTGCGAAGCTGATGTGCATAGCTTTCGAGGTTCTCAGCTTCAGAATTAATCTTTTCGCTGTACTTCCTGAGTATTGGAAGCTTGAACACTGCTTTTACTACTTTTTTTATAGCTGCAGGATTCACAAGCACACCATAGGCCAGAATACTTGCGTAGCTCAAGAGAATTACATACAACAAAATCATTGATGCTTCACCAACCAACCCAACTTCCGGTGGGACCACCTCATAAAAAATCCCGGTCACTAAAAGGATCGGGATGGCAATTGCGAACCATATTTGGTCAAGTAACACACTGTACAAAATAATCGCTGTAGATTCACCAAGGTTAAGCCCTTCTTTCGACATTGCGTATGTTGCCATTGGAGCTCCGCCAATAGTAGAAGGTGTAACAGCAGAGGTGAAATCCCAGGTTAATACAATCCTGAACGCACCCATCCAGCTTATCACCCCTTCTGAAAGAACCCTGAATTTTGCAGCAGTAAACCATACTCTCAGGAAAGAAATCACTAGTGCTATTCCTAAACCCGGTAAACGTTTAGGCGCGAGATGGGTTAACACTCCCGGTGTGTACGTGTACCAGATAACACCTGCCATCGTAAGAACACTTAGTGATATAGAAATCACCAGATATCTCTTCGAGATAAAATTTTGGGGCTGTGTTATTTTGGTTCCGGCTGTACTCAATTGATTTTATTTGAACAAGTATAAAAAAAGCCACGCACAAGAATGTACGTGGCTACAAATTTTTTACGAAAAAGTTACGCTACAGTAATTTTATCGTTCAGGTACACATCCTGAATCATATTCAGAAGCTTAACTCCTTCTGCGATTGGGCGCTGGAAAGCTTTACGACCTGAAATAAGACCCATTCCACCAGCACGTTTGTTTATGATAGCTGTTTTCACTGCATCAGCAAAGTCATTAGAACCGGATGCACCACCAGAGTTAATCAATCCTGCACGCCCCATAAAGCAATTTGCTACCTGGTAACGGGTTAAGTCAATAGGATGATCAGAGGTCAGCTCACTATAAATGCGCTCGTCCAGTTTACCATAACTTGAATCACCGGCATTTAATGCTTTGTAACCACCGTTATTGGTTGGCTGCTTTTGTTTAATAATATCCGCGCCAATAGTGGTTCCGATATGGTTTGCCTGTCCGGTTAGATCAGCAGAAGAGTGGTAATCAACACCATCTACTTTAAACGCATTGTTTCGTGTGTAGCACCATAGGATGGTAGCTAATCCGAGTTCATGAGCGTAAGCAAAAGCTTGTGCTACTTCCTGGATTTGTCGGTTTGATTCTTCTGATCCGAAATAAATGGTTGCTCCAACGGCAGCTGCTCCCATATCATACGCCTGATCGATAGTACCGTACATAATCTGATCAAAAGTATTCGGATATGTCAAAAGCTCGTTGTGATTGATCTTCACTACAAAAGGAATTTTATGAGCATACTTTCTTGATACTACTCTCAGCGCTCCAAAAGTTGATGCCACCGCATTACATCCTGCTTCAATAGCGAGGTTCACGATATTCTCGGGATCAAAATAATCAGGATTTTTGGCAAACGAAGCTCCCGCTGAATGCTCAATTCCCTGATCTACAGGCAAAATTGATAAGAAGCCGGTTCCACCTAATCGACCTGCTTCAAACATCCATTGTAAATTTCCTAAAACTCTGTTATTGCGATCAGAGTTAGACCAAATATCATCCACAAAAGTACCAGATGGTAAACTTAAACGATCTTTGCTAATTGTTTCGCTTTTATGGTCAAGAAGATACGTGGCCTCATCGCCTAATAGTTCTTCAATCTTCGCTATATCAAGTGACATATCTTTGCTTTTTGAAATTAATTTTAAGGACTGAAAATATAGTAGTTAATCCATCAAATGACTAACTCAAGTTGTACACAGAAACCAATTCGGTTACGTCAAACGCCTCAAAATCCGTATCTTTTGTAAATATTTTATGAACTATGAAAATTGATACCATTACCCTTCCAGAAAAACCGCTTTTCCTCGCTCCAATGGAGGATGTCACCGACTCTCCATTTCGTCAAATTTGTCGCAGAAAAGGAGCTGACATCGTTTTTACTGAATTCATTAGCTCTGAAGCGTTAATCAGAGACTCTGATATTGCACTTCATAAGATGAGCTACACTGAGAGTGAACGACCATTTGGAATACAAATATTTGGTGGTCGTGAAGAGGCTATGGAGGGTGCTGCTAAGGTAGCCGAAAGCAACAATCCGGATTTGGTTGATATCAATTTTGGATGCCCGGTTTATAAAGTGGTCAAGAAAGGAGCCGGGGCTGCCTGCCTGAAAGACATGGATATGATGGAGCGTATGGCGGGAACGGTTGTTGATGCTGTTCAGAACAAACCGGTAACGGTTAAAACAAGACTTGGTTGGGACGACGACACCATCCGCATTCAGGAAGTTGCCTTGATGTTACAACGTATTGGTGTGAAAGCTCTTACGGTTCATGCACGCACCCGTTCTCAAAAATACAAAGGAGACGCCCGTTGGGAATGGCTGAAAAAACTTAAAAATACACCCGGACTCGAAATCCCTATTATCGGAAATGGAGATGTGACTTCCCCTGAACTCGCCAAAAAAATGTTTAATGAAACCGGGGTGGATGGAGTAATGATTGGGAGAGGTGCTATTGGAAACCCATGGATTTTTGAAAGATCACGTCATTACCTGGAAACGGGGGAGCTACTACCTGAACCTACACTTGATGAGAAACTCGAACTTTGCGCTGAACAACTCCGCCTTTCTGTGGAACACCAGGGAGAACGGTACGGAGTGATTATTATGAAAAAGCACTACGGTCAGTATTTGAAGGGAATCCGTAATGGAAAGAAACTTCGTCTGGAATTGATGAAGTACGATACCATGGATCCTATTCTGGAAATACTTCTCAATTACAAAGAAGAAGAGTTTTTTGCTGTGGTTTAGCTGATTCGTTAATCGTTATTTGTTAATTGGAAACACAAATAACGATTAAGCATTAACAGACCATGTATCTTTTCTAAATTCTTTCCGTACCCAATTCCGTTTAAATAAAGGAGATTGTTATGTTGTCGAGATTAGCCATGGTTTTTAAGTCGTTTCTTGGTGCCGCAGGGGTTGCCGCTTCCCCTATTAAAGCCATTACCGGAATTGTGGTAAGTCTGGTAATTCCCTATTTACTTTATGCCTTTTTAGGTGGTTTTGGACTCGCTTTAATAATCGGCGGAATAATTTGGGCGGTCTGGTATTTCGCTAAGAAAAAGTAATCTATTTTTCCTTTCCAGTATTGCGCTCCCAGGGTTCCCATTCTAATCCAAGCGTGTATTTTTGAATCCATTTTATTTCTTCGATATCCCGGGTACGACGGTTTCGTGGCTCCCTGAATCCATGTGGTTCGCGCTTAAAGGCAATATATCTGGTATCCACTTTCCCGATATCCTTCAAAAAAGTAAAAAAGATCTGACTCTGCATCGGAGTATCCGTTCTGTCTCGCAGGCCATGAAGAAATAGCGTTGGAGTGGTCACATTAAGGGCGTTCATAGCCGGTGACCTTTCACGATATCCTTCTGGATTACTCCAGGGGGTGCCTCCGATATACCAAAGACTAACATCAAAATTGAAGCCTAATCCATATTCAGAAGTCCAGTCCGAAACCATTGCACCTAGTGATGCTGCTTTAAAACGGTCCGTTTTTGTAATTACAGTGCCTCCAAGTATCCCTCCATAACTCCATCCTCTCACCGCCATCTTATCAGAGTCAACCAACTTTTCTGCTACAAGTTTATCAACCCCAGACATCAAATCTTCGTAATCACCATCACCAATATCATACATATTTCCTCTTAAAAATGCGTCGCCATAGGCAGTACTTCCCCTCACATTTGGAGCAAGTTGCACATATCCCAATCCGGCCCATATATGATACCTTGCACTGAAACTATTTGTAAAAACACCTGCCGGTCCACCATGAATATGAAGCAGAAATGGAGCTGATCCATCATTTTTTATATCTGTTGGTGCGTATTGAATTCCTTCAATTTCTAAACCATCGGAGCTGTTCCACTGAATCACTTTGTAATCTGCCAGTTCTATACTATCACGAATAAAAGGGTTTAAATCGGTAAGTCTGACCGGGTTGTCCAGATCATCAATATCGGCAATGAATAAATCTGGCGGAGTAACTGCATCTTCCCTTGTAAAGAGGACTTTTTGCCTGTTGCTGTCAAAATCACGAGCTGATAAAATCCCTTTAATATCCGTAAGCTGACGAACTGCCCCAGAATTAATATCCAATGAATAAAGATTTGAGTTTGTTTTGACCAGACCATTAAAAAATATTTCGTCACCGTCATCACTCACAAACATACCGCGTATATCGCCGTTAAACTCTCCCGATATAAGTTCATGTTCTTTTGAGGATGTGTTCATTCTCCAAATCTTGGATTGCCGCAGCTCCCATTCTTCGTCATCATCAGCAGTAAACAAAATGTGTTCGTTATCTGGCAGCCAGTGAAGTCCTCCCTCTGGAGCGTTATTATCTGTTAGCCTGATTTCAGTGGTATCACTTAAATCCAGAACGTAAATCTCAGATAAATTCCCTTGATTTCTTCTCCTTTCAAATCTTTTAGTATATACAACTTTATCATTGTTTGGGGAGATGTCGAATCCACCTAAAATATGCTTCCCTTTTGTAATCCGGGTTTCTTCATTCGTATCAAGATCAAATTTCCAGAGTTGATTCCAGTTTCCTTCAGTCTGGCCATTAGGTGCCTCATCCATAAAATAATGATCATACCCTGCTTCATATTCCTTTTCCTCTTCACTGCTTTTTGGAACATTTGCTATAAAATAAATCGACTTACTATCATCCGACCATTTGTAGCTGCCAACACTGTTCTCATGTTTTGTAAGCTGAATTGCTTCCCCGCCGGTAGTTGGAAGTAAAAAAATCTGAGAAGCCTCTTTAACTCTTCTTATCATTGAAATATACTTTCCATCCGGAGAATACTCCAGGCTGCTCCCCCCTTCTTCACCAATATATTGATAGCTGTCGCCCCCTTCGCCTGAGATATAGTAGTACTTGGTATCGTACTCATTTTCATCCCAGTTCAACGTTCTCTTGCCAAAGATTACTGATTCCCCATCAGGTGAAAGCATTGTTAAACCCAAACTCACCATATCTAAATAGTCATCGGTTGTCATTGCTCTCTTTTGAGAGAAACCGGAAAGTGAGATAACTGAAAAAAGAACAATAAAAGTAAGTATGCGCATAGAACCCCTGAAATTTTTCTCACTTAAATAAACCATTCTCAGGTTCAATTCAAAGCCAGTGATTTTTCTGCACAACCCTATTTAAAGGTAATCTCTTCCAAAAAATGGCTTCAATACTTCAGGGACTCTCACTTTAGCATTCTCTTCCTGATATGCTTCCAATATTGCGGCAACAACTCTGGGTAATGCCAGTGCTGAACCATTTAGTGTGTGAACCATTTCAGTATTCTTCTCCTCCTTACGATAACGCAGTTGCATACGCCGCGCCTGGAAGCTCTCGAAGTTTGAGCAAGAACTTACTTCCAACCAACGCTGTTGTCCCGGGCTCCAGACTTCCAAGTCGTACTTTTTACTTTGAGTAAAGCCCATATCTCCCGTACACATCAGTAAAGTTCGATATGGTAATTCAAGGGCCTGAAGAAGTTTTTCTGCATGCTCTCTTAGGCTTTCAAGTTCATCATAAGAAGTTTCAGGTTTTACAATTTTAACCAGCTCTACCTTGTCAAATTGATGAAGCCGATTTAAACCACGAACATCTTTGCCATAAGACCCGGCCTCTCTTCTCCAGCATGGCGTGTAGCACACATATTTAATTGGCAGATCCTGATCAGCAACAATCTCATCTCTATGAAAATTTGTAACAGGAACCTCTGCAGTAGGAATCGCAAAAAACTCATCTCGCGGAACTACATACATCATATCTTCTTTATCAGGAATCTGACCGGTTCCACGGGCTGAATCTTCATTCACAAAATAAGGAGCCTGAAGTTCAGTATACCCTGCGTTGGCTGCTTCATTGATAAAATAATTGATCAATGCTCTCTGAAGTTGAGCCACAGGACCTACATAAAAAGGAAATCCTGCTCCGGTTACTTTCACTCCCCGCTCGAAATCAACCCACCCATATCGTTCGGTTAACTCCCAGTGAGGTTTTCTCCATTCGTCATTATTGGGTTCACCCCAGGTCGAAAATACTTTATTATCATCTTCAGTTGCGCCAACAGGTACACTCTCATGCGGCACATTTGGAATCTTCAGGAGCAATGTCTCCCGCTCATCCTGCAAAGCTTTTACCTTTTCTTCTATCTCCTTTATTTGCTCTTTCAGGGATGAGGTCTCTGCAATAATAGCCTGAGCTTCATCTTTCTTTCCCTGTCCCATCAACATCCCAATCTGCTTAGCTTTGGAATTACTTTCGCTGCGAATACCATCCGCTTTATGCGCTAGTGAACGCCATTCTTCATCTTTAGACAAAACTTCTTCAACTATAGAGTTGTCTTTCTCTCCCTTATCCAGCATCGCTTTTTGCACGAGTTCTTTATTCGATCTGATGAAATTTATGTCCAGCATTCCTACCGCTTTTTTGAATTTGAAATAAAGCTTAAAGATAAGACCTAATCATGACTTCGTTAATATTTTTTTGCGATACCCCAAACTTTTGTCTTTTATTTTTGATGGGGCTTATCTAACTTAAAACCTAAATAAATTAGGCTATTCTATTTATCTCAAAGAAATTTTAGGAAAACGAGCTATTTTACATGACACATCTTTTAGACGATATCGATATCGCTATTTTAAATCACCTTCAAGAGAATGGTAGAGCGCAGCGAAATAAAATTGCTGAGCTTGTAAACCTTTCGGTTCCATCGGTATCAGAACGGATGAAGAAACTTGAAGAACGTGGGCTTATTAAAGGCTACCACGCTATTTTAAACAGTAAGGATTTTAACTTCGATATCACTGCCTTCCTTTTTGTACAGGTTGATGGATCGGAACATTATTCTGAATTTGTGCGAAGAATTTCCAGCGAACCCGAAGTTTTAGAATGCCATTCTATTACGGGAGATGGCTCTCATCTTCTGAAAGTGAGAACTAAAAACACTTCGTCATTTGAACGGCTGCTTTCAACTATTCAGTCATGGAATGGTGTAAGTAAAACACGTTCGAATCTCGTTCTTTCAAGTTTTAAAGAGACCCGGGCTCTTCCTATCGAACAAGCTACAGAGCTTATAAAATAGCTGATTTAACTCAAGAAAAGAGTTAATAAACACACTGGGATTCGTTACCTTTACGACAGAATGACAGACGTAATAGAATAAGTATGGATCGCGAAGTATTTCAGGAACAATTTGGGCTGCTAGGCGCCTCTCCTGCTATCAGGCAGGTAGTAGATAAAATAATGCAGGTTTCGAAAACCGATATCACCGTTTTGCTGCAAGGGGAAAGCGGTGTAGGAAAAGATGTTACCGCAAGAGCTATTCATGGAACCAGCGAGCGAAAACGTAATGACCTCGTTATTGTAAACTGTGGAGCTATTCCGGAAGGGATTATTGAAAGTGAGCTTTTTGGACATGAAAAAGGAGCGTTTACTGGTGCAAATGACACCCGGGAAGGCTATTTCGAAAAAGCCGATGGAGGAACCATCTTCCTCGATGAAATCGGAGATACTCCAAAAAATGTGCAAGTAAAGCTACTTAGAGTTCTTGAGAATGGAGAGTTCTTCCGGGTTGGTTCCAGTAAAGTTCAAAAAACGGATGTGCGCTTAATCGCCGCAACCAATCGCGATCTCTGGCAAATGGTGAAAGAAGGGTCTTTCAGAGAAGATCTTTATTACCGGTTAGACACCGTACAAATTCACCTTCCTCCCCTTCGGGAGCGGCAAGAAGATGTGATTCCGATTTTCAGAAAATTTGTGCAGGAATTTTCAGCTCGATATGATTCTGTATTTAAAGGATTTTCTGATGAAGCACGTGAATTACTTATTTCTTATCGATGGCCGGGAAACATCAGGGAACTGAGAAACGTAGCTGAACAGCTTGTTGTGCTTGAAAAGTCTCAGTTTATTGATGTCGAGAAACTTCAGAAATACTTGAAGGGCAGGCAACATGAAGGCTCTGCCGATAACCTGCCAATAGTTGCAAATTCTGAGTCTGCCCGGGAATCGGATTCAGCTTTTGATCGCAGAGATCGTGAGCTGGTATATCGTGCTTTAGTTGAGCTCAGAAATGACATTGGAGATGTAAAACGCATGTTAGCAAACTTCCTGTACTCATCACTTTCTGATAAAGGAATTAAAGCATTACCGCCCGCTATTCGTGATGACGTTAACACTGAATTGCCTTCTAACCTGAATATCGATCTTGGGAATCAGGCTTCTTTGGGAATGAGTTCTCTCCCGAATCAACATTCTGAGCATGATGATTCTGACTTTATTGATCCTGAAGAATCAGAGTTGATGAAGTTTTTTGGGGATGATGAAATTCCTTCAATCGAAAACACCGAGCAATTCCTAATCAAAAAAGCACTCGATAAATTTGACGGGAACCGAAGAAAAGCCTCCGAAACGTTGGGCATAAGCGAACGAACCCTTTATCGGAAACTGGATCAATATGGGTTGGCATAAACGACTTTTTTTAGTACTTCTTCTTGGAACCACAATCCTCCAAAGCGGTTGTTTACGATATAGTTTTACCGGCACTTCTATCCCTGAGGGGGTTAATACTATCTATATTCCATTCTTTCCGGATCAATCAAACAGCGGGTTTGGAGATTTAAGTGATCGACTGAACCAGGCTCTGATCGAGCGGTTTGTTAATCAAAGTCGTCTGCAACTTGCAAATAGTGAAAGTGATGCAGATGCGGTTTTGGATGGATCAATCGCCAGCTACAGCAATCGCCCCTTCAGTATTGGTGGTGATGAACAAGCCACTCAGAATCAAATTCAAATTAGTGTACGGGGAAGTTTTCAATATCAATCTGATGATGAAGCACTGTGGAATAAAACATTTACCGGTTCATTTACTTTTGATCCAACCGATGACCCTATAAACGGAGAGCAGGATGCTGCAGATGAGGCTCTTGAGCAAATAGCCAACGATATGTTCAACGATGCGGTAAGTAGTTGGTAATTCCTTTTGTAAGTAATATCGAGTCACAGTATTATTGCCGATAGTTATGCAGACACTCCCGTTCAATATTCCTAAATCTCTTTCCTCGTACATCGAAAAGTTTGATGATGATCCGAAAGGAATCACAAAAAAGCTTCATCGACATATCAAAAAACGGGACCCCGATGCAGTCGGACATTTTCTTCTGGCATGGTTTTATCATCTTCAGGATCAAAATAAGACTGCAATAAAAGAAGCGCTTATTGCGAAAACCTATGCCCCGGGAAGTCCTTTAATGGAGCATTTGCACTATTTTTTAGTCCACCCTGAACTATTTGAAGCTTCAGTTCCAACTACTCAATACAGCTCGCAAAGAAAGCTACAACAAGCTTCGCGTACCTCGCCAATACTTGATCTGGATCGCTTGATTGAGATGTTGGAGGCTGTAGAATCTCAGCGAATTCAAATCTCTTTAGATGAAGATGTTGATGAAACTGATCTAAGTGAAGATTCAACTGAAGTGGAAGATATTATCTCGGAAACGCTGGCAAAAATTCATGTTACTCAGGGCAACAAAAGTGAAGCAATCAAAATGTACGAACGGCTTATCACAATTAATGAAGACAAAGCCGAAGTGTACAATTCTGAGATTTCGAAATTGAAGAAAGATTAAGCTTTCACAAAAGGGTTATTCATCTTTTCATGACCAATTGTAGTTTCGGGACCATGGCCCGGATAAACAACCGTTTCTGAAGGAAGTAAGTATAATTTCTCACGGATAGATTGCTCAAGCAGTGTTAAATCTCCTCTGTACAAATCAGTCCGCCCAATACTTTCTCTGAAAAGAGCATCTCCGGCTATCACTAAATTATCCTCCTCAAAATAAAGCGAAGTATGATCCGGAGAATGACCGGGTGTGTATAAGCATTCGAAGGTGAATCCAGCCACTTCAAAAATTCCACTTTGTGGTAAAGCCTCCGGAGTGAAACTAAAGCCAACCTGATTCAACCCAAACATGGTCGCCTGATTACCAAAATTTTCCCATAAAAAAGGATCCTCGGTATTTAAATATACCGGAATCTCAAAATCCTTTAGCAGCCGTTGAAGTCCCAAAACATGATCTACGTGTGCATGAGTAAGTACAACAGCCTTTAATTCAATAGCTTCCTGAGAAAGGTAAGAGCTGAAATTTTCAAACTCACTTTTGTTCGAGAAACCCGGATCAACAACAATACCCGCCCCTTCTTTCGATAGCAGGTAGGTGTTCTCCATAAAAGGTCCGACTTCAAATTTCTTTATTTGCATAGCTAAAAATAAAAAAGGATGTCACCATTTCTGATGCATCCTCTTAAAATTTGTAAGAAAAAAAATTACTTCTTTTTGTCGTACATGCGCTTGAAACGATCTACACGACCCGCTTTAGCAGTAAAAGACTTTCGAGTGTAAAAAGGGTGATTGGTTGAATCAATCTCGCTCTTATAAACACCGTCGTTTGTTTTAAGTGTGCTACGAGTCTGAATCTCAGAACCGTCACTCAAAACGACTGTAATTTCTTTGTAATCTGGATGAATTCCTTTTTTCATAATTTCTTCGCTTCCTTCAGTTTTTTGGAAAGGCTACAAATATAAGATTATCTAAGGGCTATTTCAATCCTTTTATACTTCAAAATCATTGAAATCTGAATCCCCCAGATCGCCGAATGATGTAAACATAGAACCTACCATATCAGAGTATGAAGTTTGATCATCTAAATCCTGTTTACTAAGCATTGAATTTTGATGAAGAGCCTCTAAAACCAAGTCCATCCACGAATTAAGTTCGAAGTCATTAGAAGAACTTATCTGCTTTTTTACCAGTTCTTTAAGACCGGAAACTTTTCTCAAAATCTTCTGGTAGTCTTTATTAGACAAAGTATCTGAGATATTGATTTCGTTTCCGCTTGAAAACCAATCTGTAATCGCTTTATAACTACTTTTTTCTTCTTCAGATCTGCTTTGTGGGTCAGGGAAATGCCTCTTAAACACTTTACTGATTGAGCGACCTACAATATGTTTAGCTACACTTATCGCCCCCTCCTGTTCCCCTTCGTACACCAACTCAAGTTTACCGGTTAATGCGGGAACTACGTGGTACACATCGGCTATTCGAACTGAAGTTTCTGACTCTCCATTAATAATCGCCCTGCGCTCAGCTGAAGAAATAATCTGCTCCATCGCGGTAATGGTCATCCGTGTTGAAACCCCACTCTTCTGATCAACATATTCTGAATCTCTGGCCTCAAAAGCAGCTTGTTCCACCACCTCCCTATATACATCCGGAATATGAACTTTAATATCCTGATGTCGCTCGTCCCAGGCCTCTTGCTTTGTAATACTAATTCCGGTTTCTAATTCCTTTGGATAGTGAGTGATTATCTGAGCATCAATTCGATCCTTCAACGGAGTAATAATATTCCCGCGATTAGTATAATCCTCTGGATTTGCTGAAAAAGCCATCGAAATATCAAGCGGAATTCGCACATTAAATCCCCGAATCTGAATATCTCTTTCCTGCATAATATTGAGTAGCGCAACCTGTATTCTTGGTTGAAGATCGGGTAGTTCGTTAATCACAAAAATCCCGCGATTCGTTCGGGGAATTAGCCCAAAATTAATCGCGTTTTCGTCAGCAAGATTCAGTTTATGGGTTGCGGCTTTAATCGGATCAATATCTCCAATTAAATCAGCAACCGTAGTGTCTGGTGTTGCCAGCTTTTCACCATATCTATTTAAGCGATGAACCCACTCGATTGGTGTTTCATCACCTTTTTCATCAATCAAATCTATTGCGAATCGGGATAGTGGATTAAAAGGGTCATCATTAATTTCTGATTCTGCAACAATTGGCATGTATTCGTCTAAAAACTGAGTTAACATGCGCAAAATCCTGGTTTTTGCCTGACCTCTTAATCCTAGTAATATCATATCATGGCGGGAGAGTATAGCGTGCTGAATCTGTGGCAATACTGTTTTTTCGTAGCCAAGAATCCCTTCGAAAATTCGATCTCCCTTTTTTATTTTCCGGATCAGATTTTTTCGGATTTCATCCTTTACCGAAACAGATTGCCAACTGCTTTCTTTTAATTCTTTAAGCGTACGTACCTTCTTGTGTAAATCTTTCATTGCCAAATTTATGCAGTGAGTTTACCTTCTAACTTTTGCGAGTCCGTTATCATTCACTTTTTTAGAAATTAATGCAGAGCCGAGGTTAAGGCTCTTGCTTTCACAAGTGTCTCTTCCCATTCTTCCTCAGGAACTGAGTCGCTTGTAATGGCACCACCTACCGGGTAAACCAATTTCTTCCCTTCAATAATAGCTGTACGAATTACTACATTAAAATCGAAATCCTGTTCAGGAGTCAAGTAACCGATTGCTCCGGAGTAGATCCCTCTCTTGTAATTTTCCAGCTCTTCAATTGCTTTCATCGCGGAAATTTTTGGAGCGCCTGTCATCGAACCCATAGGAAAACATGCCTGTATGATTTCGATTGGATCAGCATTCTTTTTTACTTCACACTCAACGGTAGAAACCATTTGGTGAACCGTTTCGAAGCTCTGTATTTCGAATAAATTTTTAACCGCAACAGAACCTTTTTCCGCAATCCTGCTTAAATCGTTTCGTACCAAATCTACAATCATCAAATTCTCTGCCCTGTTTTTCTCAGACTGAAGCAGAAGCTCTGCATTCCGGTCATTAGATTTCCCGTTTCTCGACCACGTTCCTTTGATGGGCTGCGACCATACCCGAGTCCCTTTTTTTGATAAAAACCTCTCTGGTGAAGAACAACAAACACTCACTCCATCTATTTGAATAAATGAAGCGAATGGAACTGGACCAAAAGCTTTCATCTTATTGTAAAGCTCAAATGCTTCCCCTTCAAATTCGAATACTAAGGCATGAGAAAGATTTACCTCGTAAAAATCGCCTTCCGTTATATATTCCTGAGCCCGCCTGATTTTGTCCAGATATTCGCTTTTCTGAATTCTGCTCTTTGAGATGACAGAAGTGTCAGAATTAAGCTTATTCCCACCAATATTTGCAGGGAAATCCCCTTTTATACTATGAACTTCATTTTCTTTTGAAATCTCGATCAACAGCCCCGGGATCATAAAAAACATATCCGGAACTGTTGCAGCAGGTGGATTCCGGGATTCCAGATTCTCCACGTCGTTTTTTAAATCGTAGCCAAGATACCCGAACACCCAATCCTGAAATTCATCAATAAACTTCTTTAGCGCTACCCAAGGATTCCCCTTTTCAACTCGCTCTTCCCTGCCGTCCCAGACTATGACTTTATCTCCAAAGCTCTTTATCCATTTCTGAGGCTTTCCAGCCAGATAAGACACCTCGCTCGCAGGATGATCCTTTTTCTGCGACTCAAGAAATACCATAGGCCCTTCTTTACTCAGATGCCGAATTAAATGCGCTATGTGCTCTTTTTTGCTCTTCATGAATTCAGACAGTGATGATACGGCTTCTCTCTAATTTTTATCAGGCTTTTCCGTATCATTGTTTTAAATTTCTTTGGATGCTGTATAAGTCACTCGCAAAACCATTTCTTTTTCAAAAAGATGCCGAATCAGCTCATGAATTGGCTGTTAAAATTTCCTCAAAAACGAGTTCATCATCTTTTCTTCAGAGCTTAGCTAAAGGACTCTATGGATATCAAAACCGAAAACTACACCGTGAATTTTTTGGCTTAAAGTTTCCAAATCCAGTTGGTCTTGCTGCAGGTTTTGATAAAAATGGAGAAACGCCTTTAGCCATGCAGGCACTTGGATTTGGATTTGTTGAGGTAGGAAGTATTACCGCTCAACCTTCTAAGGGGAACCCTAAACCCCGGGCATTCCGGCTTCCTGCTGACCGTTCTTTAATTAACCGAATGGGTCTTAATAATCAAGGTGCTGATACGGTTACTCGACGGCTTTCATCCCTGAAACTGAACATTCCTCTTGGGGTAAATATTGCCAAAACCAACGATGCTTCCATCCATGGAGATGCAGCCATTCAGGACTATGTGATTAGTTACGAGCTCGCCAATACGGTAGCAGATTATATGACAGTAAATATTTCCTGCCCTAATACAGGAGAGGGTAAAACCTTTGAAGATCCGGATGCTCTGGAAGCTTTGTTAAAAGGATTGGATATAAACAAAAAAGACCGAAAACCAACACTCGTAAAGTTCTCCATTGATACGGACAAAGCTACATTGGAAAAGCTCGTTCAAATTTGTGAATCTCATGGTGTTTCAGGCTATGTTGCAACTAATACCTCGTCAAGCAGGAATGGATTAAACACCTCTCAGGTACAGCTTAAAGAGATTGGAAACGGAGGGCTAAGCGGAAGGGCAATTGCTGATAAAAGTACCCAGATTGTTAGCTGGTTAAGTGAAATGCTACAAGGAAAGAAACCAATTATTGGAGTTGGAGGGGTTGATAGTGAAGAATCTGCTTTGATGAAGCTCGAAGCCGGTGCTGATCTACTTCAGATTTACACTGGTTTGGTGTACGAAGGACCCACGCTTGTTAAGAGGATCAAGAAAAAAATAGCCTCTATTTAATTTCTGAAAGTAAACACTACTTCGCAGCTAACCGGAGTAGCCTCTCCTTCAACCAGAACCGGATCAAAAGAAACATGCTCTTCTATCGCTGTTATAAACGAGTTGATCAATTCCTGATTTTGGGTATCAGATGCGAGCTTAAATTCATCAATTATTCCTCTGAAATTAATGAAGAATAAAAAGCTGATCTCGTTTTCCTGAATTCCTGATGGGATTTGTACTACATCTAAAAAGCTTTCTGTACCTCCTCTGATAAAGACGTTTTGATCAATATCATCACAACTAATGTAATCGGTTGAAGGGTTGAGCTCGGGAGTTACCTCCTCAGATTCTTCAGGAGTCGGTTCAACAGGGAGAGCAAACTCTGATTTCAGGGTTCTAACCTGACCTGAATACACGGAGTTTGCATAATTATTCAAAAAAAGATCGATTTTTGCACGGGTAGAGTCCCAATACACTCCCCTGTAGGGAAACACATCTTTAAAGTCAGGTTCCGTTAATGTAGAATCTAATACACCAGAGTAATAGAGGCTATCGGTATTAGTGATATTGGTATCGGCGAGAGCAATTCTCGCAGAATCTTTTTTATTTTCTAAAGATGTAACTCTTGTTTCCCACTCTTCATTAAACTCGTTCCATTCCGAAATAGCTTCTGTAAAACCTGAATCTTTTTTTGCAAGGGCGATGTACGTTTGTATGCCATCAAACAAGGCTCGGCCGGCAATTTCCAACCCGCGATGTTTTTCTTCAAATTCGAAAAATATTTCAACCTTTGAAGTATCATTAAGTGCTTCATCCTCTACAATTGAAAAATACTCCGATCTTGGGTCCTCATCCACTTCATCGAACACTTCCGGTCTCTCAAAACCATAAGTTTCAATTACCCGGTCTGCATATACAGAGTTTGGGAATCTGTTTAGCAATTCTCTCGCTGTTTCTTCTGCTTTCACACTTTCATTCCGGATAGTGTATAACTCCGACAATGAATACAATGAAACCGGAACCACCTCGCTATTCGGTCGCTCTTCTAAAATTTTATTGAAATAAATTTCGGCGCTGTCAGGCAGGTTTAGTGAAAGAAAGAACAGATTAGCTAGCTCATAGTTTAACGAAGCCAAATCTTGCCGAACAGAATCTTGTTCTTTTATTGTGAAAGGAACACGGCTCAAATCAATACTTACAAAAATCTGGCCCGATTCTCCCGTATTAACTCCCGTGTTCTCTGCTCTTGCTTCGTTCTGAGCCTGAACCTCGTTTACGATTAATGAGGAAACCCTCCAGTTATCAACCAAAGGTCTGCCAGCCCAAAGGGCATTAAACTGCTGTGAAGCTTCTGCAAGCATTACCGGATTCTTATGACTTAAAAACCCGTTTCGCTCGGCATTCTGTTGCTGGTCATTTTGATTGCCAGAAGCATCAACATTAATAAGAGTATTCCTGCGTTCTTCCTGTTCTCGTTGGAGGCGGGCTATTTCTTCTCTCTTTTGATTTTCAAGAACAACCAACACAGAATCAAATTCATCCTGTGGCAACTGCCCTAACCACAGTAAGCTATCCTGCAAGTGAATTTCATTTTTTAACCGGGCGTAATCACCAAAAGAAGAGGCAAACTCTTTAGCATTAAAGTCTTCAGGCAGTTCTTGCTCGTTCGCGTTCACACTGGAAGCTGAATCATAATAGGCGGCTGCTCGCTCAAAATCATTGTATTCGAATCGGTTAATCTCAGCTAAGCCATTATAAATTCTCGCTCTTGTAACTGCGCCAGGTTTAATCCGCGGGTCTCTCAGAATTCGAATATAAATTTCCTCTGCCTTTTCGAAGTTACCCCGATCCTGCTCCGTTTTGCCCAGCTCAAAATTAAGTTCAGAAATAAATTCGGTGTTTTTATCATCCCGTACCATACTCGAAAACACTTTATATGCTTCCTCCGAGTTACCTAATGCGCGGGCTACTTCGGCTTTTTTCTTTTGAGCCTCAAACTGGATATCGTAATTCGTGTAGTTCTTTGTGACCTTATCGTAAGCTTCAAAGGCCTCCTCATTATTCCCAAGTATTTCATGAAGCTGCCCTATCAGAAAATAGCCACGCTCTTTGTATTCTTTTTTAGGGAGGTTTGGAACTGCAATTACAAGTTGATCCAATGCATTTACCCAATTTTCTCTATCAACATAATGCTGAGCCAATACAGCTCTTACCTGAAATTCAAGCCCCTCTTTCCAATTCCCGTCATATAAAGAAAGTTCTTCCGTTAAATACTGCACTCCCTGATTGTGAGCTTTAAGCTCCAGCAACGCCCGTCCCTTCCAATATACGGCACGTTGCTTCATTACTTGGTTTTCAGTAGAAAGGTAAAGCTCGTCAAATTTTTGATCAGCAGAAAAATACTCTCTTCGATAAAAGTATGATTTCCCGATTATTTCCAGGGCATCATCCACCCATTTGGTATCATCATATTTGCGAAGAATATCTGCGCCTTTATCTATGGCATCTTGGAAATCTCCCGATCCTGCCCCCATCGGAGTCTCATGTATTCGGATGGGTAGAAGGGTATTATAATTTCTCTCTTGTTCTTCTGATCGGTTTTCTCCTTGATTAAAGCTTTTCTTTGCATTGTAGAAGGTATTGTAGTAAGCATTGAAGTTTTTAAAGTTCGACTTAAACGTGGTTTTACACCCGGATAAGATTAGAACTACTAAAAAAACACCTATTACTCTACGCATCTGCTAGTTTTGAAAATTCAGCATATCAACGTTCAAAATTACTCGATCGTACTTACTTTTATCATATTCGTTTGTCCACGTTTTGCTATGGGCATTCCGGTTGCTATAGTGATACGATCTCCTTTTTTAACCATGCCCCTGTCCTCAAGATAGTGTTCCATCATTTTAACACTCTTATCAGTATCAAAAAGTTCATCCATTCGAACAGATTGAACTCCCCAAACCAAATTTAACTGGCGGCGGACTTTTTGTGATTCTGTGAATGCAAAGATCGGAACCTTTGGCCGAAATTTAGCAATTCTACGGGCTGTATTTCCAGTATGAGTAATTGTACTGATCACTTTTGCCTCAACGTTATCAGCCATAGAAATGCAAGAAAAGGCGATAGATTCTATAATCTGCTTCTCTTTAAGGTTGGGTTTCCTGTACTCTAAACTATTATATAGCTGAAGACGACGTTCCTCAATTTTACGGCAAATTCTGTTCATAACATTTACCGCTTCCATTGGGTATTTACCTGCCGCTGTTTCTCCAGAAAGCATCACAGCGTCAGTTCCATCTAGTACTGCATTTGCAACATCCGAGCTTTCTGCCCGGGTTGGTCGGGGATTGTTAATCATGGAATCAAGCATTTGAGTAGCGGTAATTACCGGTTTTCCGTGCGTTCGGCATTTTTCGATAATCATTTTTTGAATGAAAGGTACTTCTTCTGTAGCAATCTCAATCCCAAGATCACCCCTTGCTACCATAATTCCATCTGAGGCTTCAATAATTTCGTCGATATTTTCTATAGCTTCGGGCTTCTCAATTTTAGATATAACCCCCGCTTCACATCCTGACTCAGCAATTCTTCGCTTTAAATCAAGGACTTCAGCTGCCGTACGTACAAATGATAGTGCAACAAAATCCACATTCTTCGCTAAGCCAAACTCAAGATCCTTAATATCTTTTTGAGTTAATGCAGGGATTGAAATTTTTACATTCGGGAGGTTTACTCCTTTCCGGGATTTGAGAACTCCACCTACTAAAACTTTTGCTTCAAGTTCATCTCCTTTTTTTGCTGTGATCTTGAATTCGAGCAATCCATCGTCAAGTAAAATTTTATTCCCAACTTCGGCTTCTTTAGCCAGATTTTTATAGTCAATAGGAATGATGGATTCTGTCCCCTCAACTTCTTTACCTGTGATGGTTATTGTGCTCCCGTCTTTCAATTCCTGGCCACCGCCTTTCATTTGCCCTACTCTGATTTTCGGACCTTGCAAATCCATTAAAACGGCTATACTGTAATCGTTTTCCCGCGCCGTTTTTCGAATGTATTCTATAGAACGGGCATGTACTTCGTGGGAACCATGCGAGAAGTTTATTCGGGCAACATTCATCCCGTGTAAAAAAAGATTAGTAATCCCCTCTTGTGTGTTACAGCTTGGGCCAATGGTACAAACAATTTTCGTTCTTCGAAGTGGGGTGATCATAAATCCTATAATTTGTGCTTGTGAGTGTCGTTACTTACTATATATTCGATTAAAGATAGTTTAAATATGACTATCTATGGTAACTGTTTTATTAATTTTTTACCCTTAAGACCATTACATATTCTATTTGAAAAAATATGCTAGTTAAGCCTGAAAACATTAGAGACAAAGTTAAACAAACCCTTAGCGTTCCTTTACTGCTTCTTTCGTTATGCCTTTTTGCAAGTTGTTCTAATTCTTATATAGATGAGGTAGACAGAAGCGGAGGATATCAATTCCGACCTGGATTTCCTGAAGTTCGACTTGTGACTGCCGGAACGGTAGATGAATATACGGACAGCACCCGAATAACAGTAACAGGAGAGATTGTTTATGCAAGTCTTGTTTTCAAGAAAGTGGGAGAAATTTATCGTTCAGAAATAGTAGTAGAAGTTCAGATTCTGGATCAGACAAATCCCGAAAATATTATCGAAGCTAAAAATTATCCCATTACGATTGATGAAGAAAGTTCAAACAAGGTAGTAAGTCAGGAAGAGTATTTAGTTCGAAAAATATATGATGTAGACCCCGGTGAATATATAATCAACTTTTCAGTAACTGATCTTAGCAATAACAAACAGACGATTCGGACAGCTGAAACGTACATCCCGGATCCAAACGATCAGGTATCTCATATTACTAATATCCAGATTTTCTCTAAAGATGAAACCTATGGAAATAACTTTGATCCAATCACAACTTATGATATTTCCAATCAAGCCGATTCCGTTCGTTTTGTTTTTCAGGTAACTAATAACAAACCTGAAAGCCCAATCACTATTGACTCACGTCTCATTAAATTTCGTTCAGATACTACCATATCCCGACCTATGAGCTGGCCCAACTATAACAACTCTCATATTGCTTACCGTGGAATTCTGTATGACAAGTATGAAGTGGTTAGTTCCTCCCGCAGAATTATAAACCAGCCCGGAAGTGTTTCCATTGAATTTATTTTTCCCAATTTACCCAGAGGAAATTACCGTTTTGAAGTAAGATCTGATTCGGATGATGATGATAATGAATTATTTAAAGGAAGAGATTTTAGTGTAAAAAGCCTGAATTATCCTTCTCTTAAAACCCCTGAAGAACTCGCAGCCCCTCTTTACTACTTAATGGACAAAAAAGAATATGAGGAAATCATGGCTATTAAAGATAGCAAGAAACTAAAAAGAGCTATTGATCGATTTTGGCTTAAGAATGTCAAAAATTCAAAAAAAGCTCAGAATGTAATTTCTCTGTATTATGAGCGGGTAGAGGAAGCAAATAAACAGTTCGCAAGCTTTAAGGAAGGATGGAAAACTGATATGGGAATGATATACATTCTTTTTGGACCTCCCTGGTATATCAATTCCTCTCTTGATCAAACTATCTGGTCCTATTCTTATAATTTTAATGAATTCGAGACAAATTTTTATTTCAGAACCCCCCGTATTAAGAATAAGTTTTTCCCTTTTGATAATTACTTACTCATGAGGACCCAACAATATCATAGCGTGCAGTATCAACAGATTCAAATGTGGCTAACTGGGAATATTTTACGAGACAATTTATAGGTTTTTTTACAAAAAGAGGGCTCTTTTATTTAAACAAAAGATATTGCCTATTTCCTGCCAAATGCCTTTCTTTACCGTTCACTATTAAACATTAATTAATATAGAGGTCATCTATGTTTAAAAAGCTATTAAGCTCAGGTCTTTTCTGTGTCTTATTTTCGAGCCTGGCGTTCGCCCAGTTTGGAAGTATCACGGGAACGATTACTGACGATGTAACAGGCGAAGAATTACCTGGTGCAAACGTATACATTGTAGAACTTGAAAAAGGAGCATCTACAGATATCAACGGTGATTACACCGTATCTGCCGTTCCTAACGGTACCTACAATATCAGAGTCACTTATATTGGGTACTTAAGACAAGATCTTACGGTAACCGTAGACGGTGAAACCAATCTGGACATTTATCTTGAAGAAGATATCGCGGGTCTGGAAGAAATTATTGTAACCGGTCAGGGACAAGCCATTGACAAGAAACGACTATCTACCACCGTAGATGTTATTTCGGCCAAAGACCTGGAAGCTATTCCAGCTCAGCGCCTGGATCAGGTGCTTCAGGCCAACCTGCCTAACTCTCAAATCCGCCTTTCCTCAGGCCAGCCGGGTACAGCTTCTTTAATTAGAGGTAGAGGTATTAACTCGGCATTAACTTCCACCACTCCGGTTATCTATGTAGACGGTGTTCGCGTGGATAATTCAACCGGTGCTTCTGCTGATATTGCAACTGGTGGAGCTCAAAGTTCGGCTGTTGCGGATATTCCACTGGAAAACATCGAGCGTATCGAGGTGATCAAGGGGGGTGCAGCAACGACCCTGTATGGGGCTGATGCGGCGAATGGAGTGATACAGATTTTCACCAAGAAAGGGGTTCGCGGAGCCAGCCAGTTCAGCTTTGAGTCGAACATTGGTGTCACGAAAGGAACCGAAGACTTTTTATTCTTCGATAATACTGCTGAAATACTCTACGAAACCGGTACCTACCAGGAGTACAAGCTTTCAGCCAGTGGCGGTAACGACAATGTTACCTACTCCTTTGGAGGTTCCATGCTGGATGACGATGGTTTTAAACCTAATACAGGACAAGTACGTCATAACCTAAGAACCACAGTAAATGCTCAGCTTAATGATGTAGTTACATATACAGGATCTCTTGGCTTCTCAAGCGCTGAGTTCCAACGTGACAATAACGCGAATAGCTCTTTTGGATCCTTCAGTAGTTTGGAAGGTGCCAGATTTGGAGATATTGATGCTTTAGACGCTGCTGGTTTAGATGCACGTAAAGACTTTATTCTAAATATTCAAAATAATGTTGATTTCACAGAAAACAACAAACGCTTCCAGACCTCACACAGCCTGAACTTTAATATCATGGAAGGCCTGGCTGCCAAAGCGGTGGTTGGAGTAGATAACCGTACTTCCCGTCAACGTCAGATCCAAACGAATGCGTATTTGATAGCATTAGGAACGCAGCCTGCAGGGACTTCTGACCAAGGTCAAATTACTTTATTCGAGCGTGATCAATTAGGAATTACCCTTGAAGGGAGTGTACAGTATCAGAAAGATTTCGAAGACATTTCTACGGTAACCGTAGTGGGTGGTCAGCTCTTCCGGGCCGATGATCGTCAGGTAAATATTATAGGTAGCGAGATTCCTGATGGAGTAAAAACAATGAATTCTGCATCAGAAACTTCAGTAACTGATTTTAGAAGAACCGTAGCCAACTATGGGTTCTTCTTCCAGGAGAACATTGGCTTCATGGATAAGTACTTCGTGGAGTTCGGAGCCCGTGTGGATGATAACACCGCCTTCGGTGAGGAAGTAGATCCTCAGCTATTCCCTAAGGTTGGATTCAGCTACTCGCTCTCCTCCGAAGGTTTCTTCCAAGAGTTGGTTCCACAGAATATTCTGTCAAACGTTAAAATCCGCGCCAACTATGGCGAGGCCGGCAACTTCCCGACGCCATTCTCCAACCAAGTGCTTGCCGATATCGATCCGTTCCGAAATGGTCAGTCAATTGAGTTCGGTACTGCTGGTGATCCGGAACTTAAGCCTGAGCGTTCTAAAACGTATGAGGCTGGAATTGACTTAGGATTCTGGAATAACCGTGCAAATGTGGAATTTACCGTGTATCAAACCACGACCGAAGACGCCCTGTTTAACTCAAATAATGCCCCTTCTACGGGTCTTGGAGCTTCCCTGCAAAACGTTGGAGAAATCGAAAACAAAGGATGGGAACTATCCTCCAGAGTTCAGGTTCTTCAAGCTCGTGATTATAGCCTTTCTTTGAGAGCCTCCATTAACAGCTTTACAAATGAAGTTACTGCCTCCGGTGGTGCTCCGTTTAACGTAGGTGGATTCTCGTTCTTAGGTTCCTGGGTGGAAGAAGGCAAGCCGATTGGCTACTTTCGTGGAAACAGCCCGGTGTTTGACGGTGCCGGAAACTTAGTAGATGTCATTCCAAATGCCGATTTAGGAAGCACGATTCCTGATTTCTTTGGCTCGTTCGGAGCGAACTTCAACTACAAAGCACTATCGCTTAATATTACTGGTGATTATCAATCAGGTGCGAACATAGTGAACACCACAGAGGTACTTAAGTTTATCCGTGGCGTGCCAGATGACAGATACCCGGCAGGTGCTGGAAACAACTTCTTTGATCTTGCAGGTATTTGGGTAGAAGATGCCAGCTATGTTAAAGTTCGATTGATTTCCCTGAATTATGATCTGCCTGCAGAATGGTATGACGGAATTGTTAGAAAAATCAGTGTAGGCGCATTAGCGATTAACCCATTAAACTTTGTAGCTAATAATGTAGATCCTGAAGTTTCAGGAGCAGGTATTGGTTCACAAGGTGGTGGAACTGAAGTTGGTGTTGGTGGTTTCGTGTATGGAACGGAGTCCCAGCCAAGACAATTCATCGGCAGCATCAAAATTGACTTTTGATCCTGTGCATCATCAATCTTCAAACACAAAGAACTTAGTATTATGAAAAAGAATATAATTTTAACCACATTTCTGGCTTTCGCGGTCTTCGCCTCGTGCGATCTGATCGATGGAACCGGGGTGGAAAATCCTAATCTGTCCTTAGATGGAGCAAAGGAATTACCTAATCCGGCAACAGCTTTTGTAAACGGATTACAGGAACAGTTGGCCACTATGGCTAACAACTGTATTACCACGCAGGAGCTTGCAACTGATAACTACGTAAACGTACAAACCTTCTTCAACCAGAACGTAGATGGCGGAACCTATCGGGATATCGATACCGATTTCCGTAACTGTCAGTTTGGTATCGCTGCTCTCAGAGAGCAAGCGGAATATGTACTAGAAGAAGTGGTACCTATTGATCCGAATGCACAAGGTGCAGCTTTGGAAGCCGAAGCACACTTCTTCAAAGGAATCGCCAATGTTTGGGCAGGTGAAATTTTTACCTCCCTTCCGGACGATGCGATTGCTCCTGCAGTAGCTCCAGCCACGCACTTCAATACGGCCGTTGCAGACTTTACTGCGGCACTGGCCATTGACTCTGACAACGTAGGCTACCTGCTGGCGCGGGCGCGGGCAAACTACAATCTGGGGAATCAGTCAGCGGCCGTTGCGGATGCGAATGCGGCTATTGCTGCCGATGCTTCAGGCGATTACGTGCGTTACATTCTGTTTGACGCTGTAAATGGCCCTGCTAATACATTCCAGAATGCAGTGCATGATCGTGGAAACTTTGATGACCTCCAGCCCCTTCCACGTCTGGACTTCCTGGATCCTAAATTCTTCGATATTGATGGGACAACCGATTCGGACATTCCATTAGTTAAAATCGAGGAAGCACACCTGATTCTGGCTGAAGCAGAGCTTGCGGATGGAGATCTGCCGGGAGCTCGAACGGCAATGGACAATGTTGTTGCATTAGCAAATTCGCGTGCCACATCCACTGTCGATGATTCAAATGAAGGTCGTGACGGTGAAGGTACGGTGGCACAACGCCCCGACACTAGTTCTTTTAGTGTTCGTGCAAGTGCTTCGGATGCTTTTGTTGATAGTTTGGTTCTTGATCGTACTACAACATTACAAACTCCTTCTATTTCTGCAACTTCCGTGGAAGCGGCAGATGTAGCCGCACTTGCGACCAACGAAGAAGCACTAACCATGCTGTACTTACTGCGCCAGGAAATCTTCTTCGGGGAAGGACGCAGAATGTTTGATCTGGGCATCCGCTGGCCGGTAGCAGAGCGTGAGGCATTGATTAACCCAAACATCGTAGCTTCAGATCGTACAGCTACGATTCCGGCATACCTACCTCCAATTGCAGAATTTGACGTATATACCGTTGACACTGCAAATGAGCAAGTTACTATTCAGCACAACCTGAATAGAACGATTGCTACCGGAAGAGGTAACAGATTCTAATCTATTTATTAGACTCGTATAAACGAAAAGGCTTCGGGTTTCCCCGAAGCCTTTTTTTTGTTTAAAAAAAGATATAAAAAAAGCCGCTCAGAATATCTGAGACGGCTTTAAGTAGTGGCGGGGACAGGATTCCCCGAAAGGATGCCTTCGGCAGAATCTGCGTCCGTCAGCTGACGGATATGAGCCCCAATTATCTGTTTTGATTTAGTATTTGATTTCTAATAAAGGCTCTTCCTCTGGAACTTTTGAGCTCTTTATCTCTTTGTAAGGCGTCCCCTTTAGTATCAAATTCTTCTGTATAAACTATTTCCCATGGCTGGTAATTCTTCGTCCAGCCTTTATTCTTTTCGTGATTATGTGAAATAATCCTTCGTTCTAAATCAGATGTATATCCAACATAGATTTTATCATGCTTCTTTGAAAAAAGTATATATACCAAAAACATAACCTTCAATATAAAAAAAGCCGTCACAGAATATCTGAGACGGCTTAATTGTGGCGGGGACAGGATTCGAACCTGCGACCTTCGGGTTATGAGCCCTACCCAGTTTGAACCTAAATGGTCTTAAATATGCCGAAACCGCCCTTTATTGCACTAATTCGACTCATCTAAAACCACAATAATTCAAGTAAAACCGCCAAATGTTGTACCTATGTTGTACCCATTGTACAAAAGAATCCGTATTTTCTAAGTGCAGTCCTCAAAAACACTTAGAAAATGGCTTCACTAAAAGTACTACTCCGCAAAAATAAGCAAAAATCAGATCAAACGTGCCCATTGGCATTAAGAATTACGCACAACCGTAAATCACGCTATATCTTCTTAGGGCAATACATATTAGAAAAGTATTGGGACGAGACTACTCAAAGAGTAAAGAAGTCTCACCCAAACTCTGCCCGTCTCAATAACCTGATCTTAAAAAAGCTATCTGAAGCAAACGACACTGTTCTGGAACTTAACAGTAAAAGTGAGTCTGTTTCTGTTAAACAGATCAAAAACCGTGTCAGTAAGAAAAACAGTGATATTACTTTCTTTGATTTGGGAGAGCAGCGTATTAAAGAGTATGAAGCTAAAGGCACATTTTCAGTATCAAGATCAGATCAATCGATCTTGAATAACATTGAAGGCTTCCTAAGGCACAAGAACCTTCCCTTTCAAGATATAACAGTGTCGTTCTTAGAGAAATACAAACTCTACTGCCTGACACAACTCAATCACAGCAAGCGAACAGCGACCAATCAACTGATGCTTATAAGAACGCTTTATAACAGAGCGATGAAGGAAGGTATCATTGATAGCAAGGCCTATCCGTTTGGTGGTGAGAACATTACCATCAAATTAGGCTCCGGTAATAAGATTGGTCTGACCGAAAAAGAGATTGGAGCGATTGAAGAGATGGAATTTGAGAAAAACAGTTCGATTTGGCATACAAAAAATATCTGGCTCTTCTCCTTCTACTTTGCAGGGGTCAGAATATCAGATGTTCTCTCTATCAAATGGTCAGACATTAAGAACGACCGTTTGTATTACCAGATGAGCAAGAACGATAAACCAGTCTCTTTAAAGATACCCGAGAAGGCACTTGCCATTATTAAACTATACTCAGATGACAGACAATCTAATGATGACTATATCTTTCCTTATTTGAAGGAAGCAAAGCCAAACGATAAAGAAGATCTTTTTCGTAAATCCAGAAATGCAGCCCGCCTAATGAATAAGTGGCTGAAACGGATTGCAAAGCAAGCCGAAATTGATAAGAACCTTTCCAATCATATTTCTCGGCACTCGTTCGGTAACATTGCAGGTGAGAAAATTCATCCGCTTATGCTCCAAAAGCTTTATCGCCATTCCGATTTGAAAACTACTATTAATTACCAGGCAAACTTCATCAATAAAGAAGCAGACGACGCGCTGGATAAGGTAATTGATTTTTGATAAAAATTGCTTCCAGCTTTAAGAAAAGCCAAAAAAGAACATTACTCAGAATAATATATGTTTGAGAGATAAACAGATAAAGCAGGTAAGACTGTAATTTGAATAATAGGAGATAAACCAACCTCGTAGTCAAAGATGGTAAGAACAGGCATTAACTCTGAATATGTCCAAAGTTCAAGGAATTTTGCCCCCCATTCTAAGACTATACTGGCAATAAAGCTTATCAAGATGAGGTATTGGTAATCTCTTAGTTTGAGTTTCTCGAAACTGACAGACAAAAACAGTAACTCTGTTATCTTCCAAAGCCCAAGAACAATAAACACATCCCCAATAATGGCTGCCCACATCCAGAACGTTGCCTTCCAGAATGACCAGTCCCACATGTCATACAAGAATAGGCACTGCCCAAACTCCCAAATGGTATTGAGAATAAACGCCCAAATTACGATTGGACGTATTTCTTTGATATGATCTTTCAAAACAGGTTCTGTTTATCGGGATGACCAGTGAAGAGCAACAATCCTCCAATTGCCACTCTCTTTCTTTAGCACTGCCAATTCCAAAGAGGTCAGGTCAATGTCACGACCTGAGTACGTTCCCTTCATTGATGTAATTGTTGAAACCCACGCTATATTCTCTTCAATACTGATTTTTTGCGATAGTTCGTTTTGTTCAATTGCGCTAAGGAATTTACCATCAGAATGAAAGTGATGAGATAAATATTCCTCTTTGGTCTCGCTGCCCCTCCCTTCTAAGATGGTTACATCCTCGTGAAGAAGAGATGATGCTATTTTAGAGTCATTCTCAACGATAGCTTTTTCAAAGTTTGATAGCACCGTTTTAATTGATTCCTGGTCGCTCAAATCTTGAGCCTGTAGCTGTGGAGCAGCCATAACAAAGATGGCTGTTACTAAAGTTAGTAGTGTTTTCATAAGGATTAATTATTTGAGTTGTGATAATTCAATGTTTTGGATCAAAAGTGTTCCATGTCCATTTATTTTCAAGCCAATACTTCCGTCATCTGGTTTATCTCCGTGCCCATGAACCACCATTTCTTTATTGATGTAGCCTCTAAAATGCGTTCCATCACTAACTACCCGAATAAATTTCATACCTTCACTCTCGAACTCTCTTTCATCAAAAACTTCGACTTCATCATTTGTGGTTCTTCCTTGTGAGATCTCTCCATCTGAAGTGAGAGCGACAAAATCGTAGTTTTGGGCATCTTGAATATGATGGGCAATTTTGACCTCCCCGGTAAAGGACGTCATATCTATATAGATATCAACCTGAATATTTTTATATCCCGAATGGGTTACAAAGAAATTGGATACATGCTCTGTCAGATTGAAGCTGAGATAGGTTTTATTACCAGCTATTGAAACCATGGGGTTAAGCTGTTCCATATTCCCTTCAAGCCAGTGAAAATGTTCATTCAGATCACTAACTGAATTAGCGGACATATCCCATGTCCAATCCCCATTTTCTTTTTCAATAAATAGGGATTCTAAGTCAGCATTTTCAGCTTGAGATGGGGCTATCGCTTCTTCTGCTTCTAAGTATTGCCCTGTTCCAACGCCATAACCGTAAACCATGGTTGCTCCATACTCACCTGTCTCAAATAAGAAAAAAAAACCGGGAAGTGCGAGAACAAATGCAAAAACCTGTATCGATTTCGTTTCCAGCTTTTTAAACCAATGCAAAGCAATGCGAAAAGTTGAATAGATTCCAAAAAACAGAACCGTCCAAAGTGCCCAATCGGCATGATCTGTGAGAACAGATTGTGCCTCTGTTGGAAGGAACACAGTATCAGCCGCAGATCTTCCCGTGAAATAGGCAACAATGGCTGAAATAGATCCTAGTAAATAAAGAAGCGTGGTCTTTTTTTCATCCCACCAGTTTTGAGGGAGGAAAAAAGCGACCAGGTTCAATCCAATAGCCAGTATGAGTATGGCGATTGGAAAATGAACAACCATCGGGTGAATGTTTGGTGCGTAGTCAAATAATTCATTCATAGTTCTATTTTTCAGTTAATAAATGTTGAGTAGGCAAAAATGGATAACCCGATGACATTGATGAGTATGAACAGGGTTACAGCGGTTTTCTTGATCTTTCCACCGCCTTCCATCTGCATATCCATTTCTGAACCATGCTCTTTTTTATGTTGTTTGTAGAGATAGATCATACCGCCGGTTATAAAGAGAAAGACCAGGTTCATCCAAAAGGTATAATCAATTTTAAACTGAGTGACCTCTTGAACCACTTTTGCTGACTCTGGAATGATGCCAAAGAAACCAAAGACTGCATTAAGGATTAAAGCTGTGGCAACGATACTGACAAACATAATTCCGGCAATGTAGAGTGCCACTTTCCAACCGTAGTATTTGGCATTGATATGTACCAATGGTGGCACCATCAGATCGGAATAGATGAACCCCATAATTCCTGCAAACAGAACGCCGTTTTCATTAAGGACGGTTGCTAAAGGGATATTTCCCATAGAGCCAATAAATGTGGCTCCTGCTACAAATGGTGCTATAAGTGCGTTTTCAAGCGTTACCAGCCAGTCAGGAATGCCTGTTGCATCAACTAAGAATAAGCTTGCCCAAAAACTCTCTGGAACGAGCACGGCCACAAAACCTGCAATAGTAAAGCCTATGAGGATATCTTCCCACGCCATTTTCCAGTCATTGACAAACTTTTGTCCGACCAAATGCCATCCTTTTTTACTGGTAATCCGCTCTTTCCAGTTAAAATCATCAGACATTGCCTGATCTTCATCTTTCAATTTTTCACGAGCCTGATGAATCCAGTTCTTTGGATAGGTAAGCTTAATGAGGATGCTACTGATCACAATAAGAATTAACCCACCAATGATTTCGGCAAGTAAAAACTGCCATCCAAGAAAAATCATAATGAGAATTCCGAGCTCGATCACCAGGTTGGTGGAGGCAAACATGAATGCAACTGCTGCCACAAAATGCGCCCCTTTTTTAACCAATGAGCGTGCAGCTGCAAGAGCCGCAAAGGAACACGATGAGGATGCTGAACCGAATAATGTAGAGAGTGAGATACTCTTAAAATCAGCGTCTCCCATATATTTGGTCATTTTTCCTTTGGGGACAAAGGCTTGAATCATGCCTGATACAAAGTATCCCAGAACAAATGCCCAGCCAGCTTTCCAGAAAAAGCCAAAAGCTGTTTTTGTTGACTCTCCATAAAGTTCTATAATTTCATTCATTTTTACTCCTACTTATCTAACTTTAATAAACGTGCATTAACTGCGACAATCACAGTACTCAGGGACATAAGTCCTGCGCCAAGAGCAGGATTAAGAATGATGCCATAGCTGTATAAAACCCCGGCAGCCAGGGGAATAGCCACCGCATTATATCCAGTTGCCCACCATAGATTTTGCACCATTTTTTTGTAGGTCGCTTTGGCAAGGGCAACAAGTGCTGCGACATCCTTGGGATTACTTTGTGTGAGGATAATATCGCCTGTCTCAACAGCCACATCTGAGCCTGCGCCAATGGCAATACCTACATCCGCCTGAGCAAGAGCCGGGGCATCATTCACACCATCACCTGTCATGGCAACTTTTAACCCACGGGATTGAACCTCTTTGATTTTGTCCGCTTTTTCGTTGGGCAGAACTTCAGCGAAGTAGTCATCCAGGCCAAGTTCTTTGGCTACATAAGCTGCGGTTTGTTTATTATCACCGGTGAGCATAATGCATTGAATGCCCATGTCATGGAGTTGCTTTATTGCTTTTCTGGAGTCTTCCCGGATAGTATCTCCAAGGGCAATAGCGCCAATCAGCTTATCTTCAGCAATGACAAATACCACTGTTTTCCCTTGTGAAGAGAGCGTTTGATATTCATCGTTGGGTTGGTCAATTCCTTGTTCTTCCAAATAACCAGGGCTTACGACCTTGATAGATACCCCTTCAACTTTTCCTTCAATGCCTTTCCCTGTGATGGAATTAAATTCTTCAATCTCTGACAGGTCATCGCTCGCATTAATGATCCCTTGAGCAATGGGGTGCTCGGAATTTTGTTCGAGTGATGCAGCTAATCGTAAGATTTGCTCATCGTTATAATCGCTTGAATAATTGATAACATCGGTGACCTCAAATACCCCTTTGGTAAGTGTTCCGGTCTTATCAAAAATAACCGCTCCAAGGTTTCGAGCTTCTTCAAAAGCAGTACGGTTTCTGATTAAAAATCCGTTACCGGCTGCTAAATTGGTTGATACTGCCACTACTAAGGGCACAGCTAGTCCAAGGGCGTGCGGACAGGCAATGACCATAACGGTTACGGTTCGCTCTAAGGCAAATACAAAATCCTCGGTGGTTAGCGCTGTCCAGACAAAGAAAGTGAGAAAACCTGCCCCAAGAGCAATCATAGTAAGCCAGAAAGCCGCTCTATTAGCCAAATCCTGTGTTCTGGATTTACTGTCTTGAGCTTGGCGTACCAGGTCGATCACTTGAGAGAGAAATGAATCTTTTCCGGTGCGGTTAATCTCAATCGTCAGTGAGCCTTCACCATTTAGTGAACCGCCAATAACTTCATCACCATCACTTTTGGAGACGGGTTTGGATTCCCCGGTCATGAGGGATTCATTGACGGAGCTATTCCCCTTTATAACAATACCGTCAGCAGGAATTTTTTCACCGGGTTTAATGAGAACCCGATCCCCACTTTTAAGTTCTTCCAACGCAACATCTTTGGTAGAGCCATCTTCCTGAAGAAGATGTGCTTCTGATGGCATCAACTTGGCAAGCTCTTCTAAGGCTTTGGAGGCACTCATCACCGATTTCATCTCGATATAGTGCCCGATGAGCATAATATCAACCAGGGTAACCAGCTCCCAGAAGAAGATTTTTCCTTCAACAGCAAATACAACCAGAGTGCTATACAGATAGGCAACACTGATGGCAATGGCGATGAGGGTCATCATGCCGGGCTGTTTTTTCTTTAGCTCATCCACTAAGCCTTTCAGGAATGGCCAGCCACCATAAAAGAACACCAGACTGGATAGCACAAAGGAGACATAGAGGTCGCCTGAGAATGCTAATGTATCTCGCAATCCAAGAAAGCCTTGGATCATCGGTGATAAAGCGATAATCGGCAGACTTAAAGCCAGAGAAATCCAAAATCGCTTTATAAAATCCTTTGCCATATGCGCATGATGGTCATGGTGATCATGTCCTTCATGCTTCATATCACTATGCGACTCATGCTCATTAGAGTTGTTATGATGGTCGTGATTATGTTCGTGTTCCATTGGTCTCTATCTCTATTTATTGAATGGTTTTGATAATTTCTCCACAACCCAGCATAGACTGTCCGTAATAGGGGTTTTGAATAGTTTTTGAAGCGCTCAACCATTTCGCCCCTTCTCCGTTATTCGCCATCGGGCAAGATTGGACGTAGATGGTTTGTTGGTTATAGTTCTGATTTTCAACAGCTGTGAGCAATTCAGCGCTTATTTCATCAAATGAATCTCGTAATTGTGAGATAGATGTGGCTGCTTCAGCCTGGTTCAGTGCTTCAAGCATTTTGCTATGATGCTTTTCATGCTTTGATGCATGTTCACTATGGTTATTCATGTCATTATTTTTTCTGGCTTCGGAGGAAAATGCAGTCAAGTGCTTGACTGATTTTTCAAAATCATCACTAACCAGTGCGTCTTTGATTCCGAAGTATTCATTCACAAGCGTATGTAGATGTGTGTCATGAGAATGACCGCTATGATCTTGTGCAAAAGCAGGAATGCTTATGAGGCTTGCAACTATGAGTGTAAGTAGAGTTTTCATTGTGTTTCTCCTTGGTTATTGATTTTCAATTCTTTCTATGGTTTCCCCACATGAAATCATTTGTGATCCGAAATAAGGGTTTTGGATTGTCTCTTTTTCACTGAGCCAATAAGCCCCTTTTCCATCATTTGCCATCGGACAAAATTGTTGGAAATAGATCCCTTTTATGGGATAGGTTTTTGCGACCTGTAACATGATATTGGATAGGCTTTCAAAGCCTTCTCTTTGTTGAGAAATATCTTGGGCTTCAATGAGCTGATTCAAAGCCGTTTTTATAGAGTCTAACTGGCTCATCCAGATCATATGTCCTTCTTGGCTCAACAGGCTCATATCAACACTATTCAATGACGTTTGCATGCTCTGTGCTTGGGATGAGACTTGTGCTTCTTTATCACCAACCAAGTTATTTTTTAGATAGATATAGTCATCAACCACCTTGGAAATCTGAGATATAAAAGCTTTCGGGGCATCCATAGAATGACTATCTGACGAAGCTTTACTGCTCATATCCATCTGAGATTTACTTTGGGATGATCCCGAACCATCCATGGTGTGACCTTCATGACCTGTTCTCACTGGGCGTCCGTCTGGTGTTTTGTTCATCATGCTAGCTTTGCCTGCCAGTTGCGCTGCACTATCAATTTTGAAGGTTCCGTTGGTAACCACCTCTTCGCCTTCTGAAACCCCTGATTTCACGATGTATTGGTCGCCGACACGCTGACCGAGTACCACTTCCCTAAATTCAAATGTAGGCTGAGCGGTATTGGGTTTTTTGACGTAGACCACAGAGCGTTCACCTGTCCAGAGTACGGCTGATTTGGGAACGAGGATTTGCTCACCACTGTCTCTCACATCTGATTTTATATCTCCCTGAGCCAGCATATTTGGTTTAAGGGCGAGATCAGAATTGTTAGCTTCCGCTCTCACAGAAACGGTTCTTGATTGTGGGTTGAGTACTGGGTCAACAAATGTAATCTTTGCAGTGAAATTCTTGCCCGGCAATGCTTCTACTGTAAATAAAACTTCGTCTCCAACATTTATACTGGCGACATCACTCTCATAGGCATCAAACATAATCCAGACTTTTGACAGATCAGCAAGTTTAAACATGGTAGACCCTTGTTGCACGTGACTGCCGATCTCGATCATTTTATTGATCACATAACCATCGACTTTCGAGACGATATCAATCTCATTCATTACTTTTTTTGAGCTTTCAATCTGGTTGATTTGCTCTTCGGTAATTTCCCAGTTGAGAAGCTTATTCCGAGCGGCATTGTAAAGCGAGGGATTACGCTCTTTATCTTTAGCCACTTCTAGCAATTCTTTTTGGGCACTGACGAGTTGGGGAGAATAGATGGACGCAACACGGTCTCCCTTATTTATGTATTCGCCTGTGAAATTGATATAGAGTTCTTCGATACGTCCGGGCACATGAGCTGGAAGTGTTTTAAGCCGTCTTTCATCGACCATGATTTTACCCGGCAATCGGCTTGTACTGACGGCTACTTCTTTAATGACTCTAGTCGTTTGAACATCCGCAAGTTTTGTCGCTGCTTCGGACATAGTTAATTCATAAGGACTCTCTTCGCCCGTATCGTCTTGAGTGACAGGAATAAGCTCCATACCACAGATGGGGCAATTCCCCGGTTCGTTCTCCCTGATGCTCGGGTGCATACTACAGGTATAGATGACATTGCCTTCTTGATCGGTATGAACCTGTTCAATATGTTCATCTAACGATTGTGGCTGGTCTGGTGCTCCACCAAAAAGCAACCAGCCAAGGCTCAATCCGATTAGTATTAAACCGGATATTTTTGAGACTCTTTTTAAATCAAATCTATTGTTCATGTTAACCTTGCTTAGTTTTTAAAATTCGTTTGTTCGGGGGTTGTGTTGTCGGTACCTGATAGATACTCCAAATAGGCAACAGCGATGTTTTGATCGACTACAGCCTGTTTTTGGGCAAGCTGAAACTTCAATAGTTTTTGTTGTAGTCTTAACAGCTCTTCAAAATCGGCTGAAGAAGAGGTGTATTCTTCCAAGAGAATATCTATGGCTTGGCGTGTTCTTCGAACTTGAATGTCTTTATAGAGGGTGTCTCTTCGCTCTGCATCCCGCAGATCACGAAGAGCTTTTTCCAGATCGGTTGTAAGGCTGTTTTCAACAGCCAATTGTCTGTCTTGAATAGATCGGTAGTTAAGTTCTGCCTGCTTTTCTTGAGCACGATACTTTCCTCTCCATAGGGGTATTTTTACCCCGAGCTTCACTACGAAGGCATCATCCCCATTGCCTGAAGGGTTTAAATCTGTTCTTTCATCGGTAAAGATATAATCAAAGCCCAATCCAAATTTTGGCATACCACTTTTCTGAGCAACATTAATCGCGTGTTGTGCAGACGCAGCTTGGTAATCGAGTTGGCTAAGTTTTGGGTTTCTTGATAAAATCTGTTGTGAAAGCCCTACTTCATCTACCAGAAATGGTGAAACAGTTAAGGTATCCGCAATTTCGACCTTGAGATTTTTATCTCGGTTGAGGAACTCATTGAATATTGCCTCATCTGTTTTGAGTTGATCCTTCAGGAGTTCTAATTGAACTTGCAGGTCTTCTTTTTCAATTTGCACCCGCAAGACATCGACTTGGCTTACCTGACCTGTTTCATATCTTTGCAGAGATAGGTTTTCGAAGGTTTGTAGGATGTCTATGTTCTCTTCAAGAATAGCAATAGATTGATGAAGCAGGTAAAGCTTATACCATTGTTGTTTGACTTGGAAAAAGAGCTTATTTCTTGCCTCTTCGAACACCTCAAATTGAGATTTTGCCTGCTCTGTTGCCACATCTCCTTTTGCAGAGAGTGTTCCGAACCACGGGAACATTTGATTAAGCCCAATCCTGCTTTGTTGTGGTCCCACTCTGGTTTCAATAGGTGAGATGAAATACCCGAATGATAAATCCGGATCAGGAAGCGCCGTTACTTGTGGTACTTCCTCTAAAGAGACTAGGTATTTTTTAAACTCGGCTTTTAAGGCAGGGTTATTTTCGCCTGCCAGGATCAGGTAATCATCCAGTGATTGTGCAAATGTAGCTTGCGGGAATAGCATGACTATTGCCAAAGCAAAACACGTTATGAATGATGTTGTAATTCGTTTATATCTCATAATGACAGACTCTTTTTCAGTTGAAATTCTTTCCAGATGGCATAAAGCACAGGAACGACAAATAGGGTTACGACCTGAAACAGCATCCCGCCGACACTTGGAATAGCCATAGGCACCATTATGTCTGCGCCTCGTCCTGTTGAGGTTAGCACAGGAATAAGAGCTAAAATGGTAGTGGCTGTGGTCATCAGTGTGGGGCGAATTCTTCGAGAGCTTGCTTCAATCACAGCTTCTCGTACCTCTTCAATAGTTTTTGGCTTTCTTTTATCAAAGAGCTGATCGAGGTAAGTTGCCATGACCACGCCTCCGTCTGAAGCGATACCGAAGAGAGCGATAAAACCCACCCAGACAGCAACACTTAGATTGACGGTTCCCATTTGAAACAGCTCTCGCATGTTTTGTCCGAAGATGGAAAAGTCCATAAACCAAGGCTGTCCATATAGCCAAATGAGAATAAATCCTCCTGCCCAAGCCACAAATATGCTGGTAAAGATCATGCCCGTGGTGGCGGAGGATTTAAACTGGAAGTACATGATGAGGAAAATCAAAAACAGCGCTATCGGCAGAATAATGGAAAGTCGTTTCTCAGCTCTGACCTGGTTTTCGTAGCTTCCGGCAAACTCATAGTTGACTGATGCGGGTACTTTTAATTCACCATCACTAATCTGTTTTTCGAGGTATTGTCTTACCCCTTCAACCACTTCGACTTCTGCTATTCCATCAACTTTATCAAAGATGACATAGCTGACCAGAAAGGTGTCTTCACTCTTGATGGATTGAGCACCTTGGCGATATTCGATGCTGGCTAGTTGACCGAGTGGGACTTGTGCCCCTGTATTGGTTGGCACGAGCATTTCAGCAATCCTTTGGGGATCATCTCTAAATTCTCGCCCAAACCTGACCCGTACCGGATAACGCTCTCGTCCTTCCACGGTTGTTGTTAGAGGCATACCGCCAATCCCTACAGCGATGAACTCCTGCACATCTTGAATATTTAACCCATAACGAGCCAATTGTTGCCTGTTCCAGTTGATTTCGAGATATGGTTTTCCAACGATACGGTCAGCAAAAACAGATTCACTTTTAACACCCGGAGCACTTTTAAGCTGTTCTTCGAGTTGTAAGGCAAATTGATCTATCGTTTCAAGATCGGGGCCTTTGACCTTTATGCCCATCGGCGCACGCATACCTGATTGCAACATAACTTGGCGCGTTTGAATGGGTTGTAGTTTAGGGGCAGAGGTTGTGCCCGGAATGCGTGTTGCTTTGACAATCTCTTCCCAGATATCATCCGTTGATTGAATATGATCACGCCATTGACGGAAATATTTACCACTTGGATCAGGAATGAGTTCATCCGCTTCATTTCTGACATATTCACCTATATCATTGACTTTAAACCGAACTCGGCGACCATTTTCATCGGTTTTATATTCCGATTTATATTGAATGAGATTTTCAAACATGGAGATGGGAGCAGGATCAAGAGCAGAATTAGTACGTCCACTTTTTCCCACTACAATTTTTATCTCAGGAATGGAGCTTACTCTCATATCGAGCTTCTGGACAATATCTTTGACCTCTTCAATGCCTGCATGTGGAAGTGTGGTTGGCATCAGCAGGAATGCACCTTCATCAAGGGCTGGCATAAACTCTTTACCAAACCCGGGGAAAGTATGGGTTGCGGAAGACCAGACAGAAGTGGTTCGTACATCAACACCTATTTTATCAAACCCTTTAGCGACAAAGCCAAAAGTGGAGTTAAAACCAAGCCATGCGACAACACCAAAAATGACCAAGGTGGTTGGCAGAGCTAGGAAGAGTTTTTTGTGCTCCAAACACCAACGGATAAGTTGAGAGTAGTATCTAATCACCAACCAGAAAAAAGTTAAAATCACAACGATAAGACCAACCACAAAAATGAGATTCCCCGTCATAGAAACGCTTGGGCCAAATGGGAGCCAGTATTTGGTCAACAGCCACGTAACGACAGCAACTGTAAGCGCGTTATTGAGGAGCGTTAAGCGATGGCGATGTTCCTTTGAGATAAACAGGCTATAGCCGTTTATTAAACCAAATCCGATCAATGCCAAGCCTAACCATGGGGTCACTGTAAAGAGTGAGAATAGCCCAAGAATAATAAGGGATGCATTCCATCCAAGCTTCACTTTTCGTTTGTCAATTTTGATGGAGAATAACCAATGTGCAAATGGCGGTATGAGGGTGATGGCAATAATAATGGAAGCAATCAGTGCAAAAGTTTTCGTGTAAGCGAGTGGCTTAAACAGTTTTCCTTCGGAAGCGACCATTGTGAAGACTGGAAGGAAACTTACAATCGTCGTTGTAACGGCGGTAATCACCGCAGAAGCAACTTCCGTGGTTGCGTTGTAAATAACCTCTAATAGCGACTCATCATCCTCCATCTCTTCCATATGCCGGAGCATATTTTCGGAAAGAATAACCCCCATATCGACTATGGTACCAATCGCAATAGCGATACCTGAAAGGGCAACAATATTGGCATCCACATTGAAATAGCGCATGGCTATAAATGTCATGAGAACCGCAATGGGTAACATCCCCGATATCAAGAAAGAGGTTCTCAAATTAAGAACCATGACCACAATAACAATGATCGTAATCAGGATTTGTAAGGTGAGTGCTTCTTCGAGTGTTCCTAATGTCTCTTGAATCAATTCACCTCGGTCATAAAAAGGCACCACTTCAACTTTGGAGACGGTACCATCTTCAAGCGTTTTGGACGGTAATCCCGGCGATATCTCTTCGATCTTTTCCTTGACGTTATTAATCACCTGCATCGGGTTAGCCCCTTGCCGGGCTACCACAACTCCACCGACTGCTTCTGCACCACCTTTATCCAGCAAACCTCGTCTTAAGCCCGGGCCTCGTGTGACAAAACCGATGTCCTGAATTCTGATGGGAGTATTATCGGTGACTTTAACAACGGCTTGTTCAATATCTTCGAGGTTTTTGATATAACCTAAACCACGAACGAGATATTCAGCATTATTGAGTTCAACCGTTCTTGCCCCAACCTCGCTGTTACTTTTTCTTACGGCATTGAACACTTGAGGCAGACTTACACCATAGACCTGCATCGAATTTGGGTTCAGCTCAATTTGATATTCTTGAACAAAGCCACCAATAGATGAAACTTCGGCAACGCCTTCTGCCCCTGAAAGGCCGTAGCCGACATAAAAGTCCTGAATACTTCTGAGTTCTTGCGGGTCCCAACCTGCTGCTGGGTTCCCCTCCTTATCTCGTCCTTCCAGGGTGTACCAAAAGATTTGTCCTAACCCCGTAGCATCGGGGCCAAGCATTGGTTGAGCATCGGAAGGCAGTGTTCCAGCAGGCAGTGCATTCAGTTTTTCCAGAATACGAGAACGACTCCAATAAAAATCTACATCCTCTTCAAAGATGACATAGATACTGGATGTCCCAATCATCGAACTGCTTCGGATGGTTTTAATACCAGGGACGGTAAGAAGCTCTGTGGTTAAAGGGTATGTGATCTGGTCTTCCACATCCTGCGGGGATCGCCCTGGCCATTCGGTAAAGACAATTTGTTGGTTTTCCCCAAGATCAGGGATAGCATCCACAGGAACAGGGTCTCTTGGAATAGAATTGATATTCCAATCAAACGGGGCTGTTGATAACCCCCACCCGACTAGTAAGGTTAGCAGCAATACTGCAACCAATTTATTCTCAAGAAAAAATCTTATCGTTTTATTTAACATCTATTTATTCGATTTAGGCTCATATGGTTTTCTTGCGGTTAGAATTATTAATTCGCGCGCATAGAAGTAATCGTTACTAATAGTGCACGACCGAAATCCGCATAGCAACGTGAATTGAGTAGACCTCAAGTGAGGCTTTAGATGGGTTTCCTAAATCAAAAAGGACTCATTCGTCAAAAAGAGAGGGGGTGACGAATAGAGTTTAGGGTGGGATTGAGTATAATAATTAACTTCAGTTTCTGATGTTTCCAGCAACTCAACGACCAGTAAATCTGGTTGCGAAACTTGTGTTTTATTGACAATAACTGTGTTGTCTTTAACTGAAATAAGATCAGGTGAACAGTCACATAGTAATTCTGAATCACAGTGATTATCAGAATCCACTGGCTTTTCTGTATCGCCTTGTTTTGTTGGGCAGTCGGGCATATCACTATGCTCTGTTACAGGGCTTTTGGTCATCATATCCTGACACATTTGCTCTGCCAATCCAGAAGAACCAAAAAGAAATAGCATACCAAAAATCACAACAAGCGATTTACTGATTATTGAACCCAATAATATGTGCTTTTTTTGTTTCACTAATTCAAAATATCATTTTTATTTATCAATTGTAATGACGTGATTTAATAGACTAAGCTTATAAATACAGAAGGTGCAATATTTTTCATATATGGGCACTTAAGCGGAATTGGGCAAAAAATTAGATAAAATATTCTCATAATTCGATAACCCAGCATGTAAAAAAATAGAACACAATAAGTCACATATGGAAATATTAGAGTTGAAAATTAAGAATATGGTGTGTGAACGGTGTTGCATGATGGTAGAATCGCAACTCCAGAATATGGGGCTTGAAGTTTTGAATGTAGAATTAGGGTCTGCGAAAGTAAAATTTTCTGAAAGCGCACCATCTTATGAAGAAATTGGCTCAGAGCTTAAAAAACTGAAATTTGAATTGGTTAGCAATCGTCAAGAACAGCTTATTGAAGATACAAAACACGCCTTGCTGGAATTACTTAAAGATGCAATTGATGAAGATTTGAGCTTATCGAGCTATTTGAGTAAACATATCGCCAAGAACTACTCTCAAGTTTCTAAAACCTTTTCAGCCATTCAGGGACAAACTATTGAACGGTTTTTTATCAATCTCAAAATTGAAAAAGCCACTGAAATGATAAGTTATGACGACAAAAATTTCAGTCAGATTGCTTTTTATTTAGGTTACAAGAACCTTCAGCATCTCTCTCGTCAGTTTAAGCAGGTCACAGGAATGACAATGACTGAATATAAAGCCTTACAAAACTCGACCCGAAAAGGGATAGATAAAGTTTGGAGTAGTTAAGCTCTTTAGGTTATTGCTTACTTCTTAAGCTTATTATTTTCGCTTCCAATTATCAGATAACTTAAAGGTCATGTGCGTAGCCACACTTCAAGAAAGTAGATATTCTTTTTATTTGGAGGTGTGATATGAACCAGAATTATTATCAAAAAAACCGAAAAAGTAGAGAACTAGATTTAGAAGAAGATGTCTCAATGAGAGAATTATATGAGTGCTACAACAAACTCGCTTGTATTATTAAAGAACATGGTGATGAATACTTGCCTCTTTTTGAAAGAGTGCATAATGAAATCGAATCAAGAAAAGAGAAAAACAGAATGGTTGACATCGCTCTTCGGGTTGCAGAAAATAATTCAAAAAGTGGTACACATTTTGGTACACAAAATGGTACACATTAAATTTTACCAAAAATAAAACTGTTTAAATTCAATGGTTTAGTTGTCTGTTTTTCCATATTCGACTCTCTTCACCCGCTCCAAAATTACGCACAAAACTCTCCTCAAAAATTCTCTCAACACATTGAAATAAAAGATTTTTCTCTTTCATCTGTACACACACGGTGCGTTGTGTATTATCAAAAGTGGTACACATAATGGTACACATTTTGGTACACATGAAAGGTTTTAAAAATGAATCATTTGATAAAAAGAGGCGACAGGTATTACTACAATCGAAGAGTGCCGGAAGCTCTTCGAGATCAGATAGACAAACAATTGGTACGTGTCTCGTTAAAAACTGATAGTAAAAAAATCGCCATCCGAAAGGCTTCCAAGATTAATGCTGAAATTGAAGCGTATTGGAATTCACTTCTAAAGACAAAAAGAACTCATTCAGATGAACGGTTTAATGATGCCGTTAATCTTGCAAAACATATCGGCTTCAACTACACACCTTTAGATGAAATCGTCTCTGGGGATATGCGAGAAATTACGAAAAGAGTTACAGTTGCCCATTCAAAGAACAACAATCCAAGTGCAGTTAAAGCTGTCCTTGGTACAGTAAAGAAACCTGAAGTTACTCTTTCAAGGTGCATTGAGATATTCTGGTCGATAACTAAAAATCGAGTAATGAGTAAATCAGAAAAGCAGATCCGAGATTGGCGCAATACGAGAATGAAAGCCTTTAAAGATCTGATAGCTTTGATTGGCGACAAGGCTATTCAAGAATTAACACGTCAGGACATGATTGAATTTAGAGACTGGTGGATCGGTCGCATTCAAAACGAAGGGCTAACCGCCAATACAGCAAACAAGTATCTTGTATTCATAAAAAACATTGTAGAGACTGTTTCAGATCATTTAAGTCTGAAGATCGATCATCACCTAATCTTTAAGAAAATTACTCTTACCGAGAAAAAAACGAAGAGTAGAAAGCCATTTGAAAAAGAGTTCATCAAAGATAAATTACTGAGAAATATTAAAAACGGTGATTTGAATGAACAGGCAAAAGCTGTTGTACTTATAATGGTCAATACTGGTGCACGCCCTTCTGAGATTACAAATTTGGAAGAAGCTGATATTATGCTAGACCATGATATACCTCACATTATCATCAGAGAAAACTCACTTCATCAGCTTAAAACAGCTTATAGTGAAAGGCGCATACCCGTTTTAGGATGTTCACTTGAGGCTTTAAAGAAATTCCCCAAGGGGTTTCCTAGATATAGAGGAAAAACTGATAGTCTTTCCAACCTCGTCAATAACTATTTGCGCAGACATGACCTATCTCCCACAGAACGCTACTCTTTGTATTCTCTCAGACATGGTTTTCAGGATCGCTTGACCAGATCAAATGTTAATGATCGTATGCAAGCTGAGTTGATGGGGCACAAATTCAACCGACCACTCTACGGAGATGGTCCGACTTTGGAACAAAAGCATGATTGTTTAAAGAGTATTGCTATTTAGACTACTAACTAAAAAATAATTCGGAAATAATTCGGAAGTCGATTTCCGAATTATTTCCAGAAACTTCCATATTCCTATTTATCAGTATTCAAGCGGTATTTCCTTTTTTTAGTCTTTCCAGTGGCAACCAAGTGCTTTCTATCAACAAGCTCTTTAAGATCATTTCTAAGAGTTCTAGGAGTTACATCAGAAAAGTTCTCTTCCAAATCAGAAGTTTGGAAAGGACCGTCTTCTGCTAATTTTAATATCTCTAACTGACGAATACTAAGGGTATTCAAACTAATTGGGACTTCCGATTTTTGGGAAGCACTAGGTTGTTTAAAAGTAATTACAAATGAATGTCCCTTATCTTCTAAAACTGGATCGGGCAAACCTTCTTCACTTAAATGCTTTTGGATACGGGAGATTCCAGTACCAAATGTTTCAATAAGTCCCGCAAGGTAGAATACATCTGCCAATAGATTATTACGCTTTACTGAGGGATGAGTATCGAGAAGCTCATCAACGCTCAAGCCATCTGGTAAGCCTCCGGGGCTAAAAATGCTAAGATGATCTGGAAATATTTTAACCTGAACCTCAGCACCATGCCGATGATAGTCTCTATGGATAACTGCATTCATTATACCTTCTCTAAATGCAGGAAGAGGATATTCCCATTGTTCTATTCGGGTAAATTCTTCGTCAGAAATTTTGTACCCGTGCTTAATATGAGATTTAAAAATCTCTTCGGCTCGACGAACTTGTTGAAATAAATGTCCTTCGGCTATTTTATCATTTAGTACTTCTGTTTCAGAAGCAAAAACACCAATCCTAACTCTAGCAGACTGAAATAAAGCTTGAGGATTTTTTCCAAATAGTAAGATTGCCGCATTTGTCACCCCATCCTGATTGGATAAATTAGTTCGTCTTAGAATGGTTTCTGGCGCGTTCGGGTCTAATTCAGAACTTATCCTCCCAAGGTCTTGTCCTGATTGTACAAATCGCTTTATTTCAGCTTGATCCAAGTCTTCAATCGTTTTGCCCTCAGCGATCTGAGCGTCCCAAGGAACATTATTCAGCATTCTTGCCCTGAGCTGTTCTTGGCTCATTCTATGGGTCGTATTTCCAACTTTTATGTAATAACTACCCTTTAATGCAATAGGATTTTGAGCTTTTGAAACTTGTATTTCAATGAAATCTCTACCATTCCATGAGTGGCTAATTATATTTGGTTGAACCCCTAATCCGTCTATCACCTGATTGGCTACGTTCTGTAATTGTTGGTCTGTAAGTGGAGTTTCAAGCACTTCACCATTATCTCTGACTGGAACATATAATGAGCCACCATCTGTATTAAGAAATGCACACAGAGTTTTAAGTCCTCTTTCATTGAACGACTCTTTGCGTTCAACCATCTGGTTTTCTTCTAGTGTTGAGGGATCAAATTCAGCCATAATAGATTTAGTACCTTATTAGATGTGATTGTAAGGTATGAATAATGAAAATAACAATAGTAAGTTCTTCAGGTATTCAGAACACATTCATTTGAGTAGGCGAATCCCTCAAAAACCAGTGGATTCGCTGTCTTTAAGCCCGATTTTGAACAAAATTCTGCAATAAATATCATTTTTATGCTGTGCATTGCACAAAGAAAAGTCCGTTTAATTTCAATGGTTAATAATAGCCGCATACTTGCTTAACCTCCTGAACATTAGTGTTTACGGGCTTTTTAATAGACAGCTTCTTTATTTTACATATATAATCCCGCCAATCGCTACAAACGCTCAATGTAGATTGAGTACAAATCCTTTTACACGATGTGCGTAGTGATAGAGCAATAAGCTCTTTAAAACGATAGATGGTAATTATTCAAACAAAGGAGATGCAGTTATGAATAAACCAGAAATCGTCTATAAGCCAAAATCCAGACAGGATTTTTTAAAAGATGTGGTCGGTGACCTTGTTCGTCTTAGACATACACAAGGTATGACCCAAGAAAATTTAAACCATAAGATTGGCGTAGCTGATCGCTTGGTAAGTAAATGGGAATGTGGCATTCGTACCCCTACATCTTTTAATCTGTACTGTTGGGCTGATGCTTTGGACGGAAAACTAAAAGTAGTTCCTAACCCGGAACGCCCTGCTAAATCGAGTTCAGGACAAATGGGCATTGTCGATTATAACGACACTTATGAAATAACCGCTGATATGAACCGAGTGGCTAGAGCCGCTTAATTCTAAAAACATTTTTATCAGCTTAAGCAATACGGGGTCGGATCATATCCAACCCCGTATTTGCGTGTTTATAAAAATAATAATGAGGGTAAGGTTGAAATTCGGAGGGGGATCACCCAGTCTGCACAAATGATAATGCGGAAGATTGGGGATACCGAATTGAACTTGTATAACCTTTCGTGAATGATCTTAAAACAACCCTAGATTTCTCATTGAAGTATAGCTGTTTGGTGTAAGTATTAAATGGTCATTCACGGGAATACCCAATAACTTGCCACACTCATTAAGCCTCTTAGTTAGTTGAACATCTGCTGTACTTGCTTTTGGATTACCTGACGGGTGATTATGAGCTAAAAGCACACTACTGGCTACTGCCTTAATAGCATAAGCGAATACCATTTTGGGCTCTACGATAGTTGCATTAGAACCACCCTTTGATATCTCTGCAATTCCTCTTACCCCTTTAGCGTTATCAAGAAACATCACATAAAATGACTCAACCAATTCCATTGAACCTTGTCTCCAATTTTCCCTAAATATTTGATGGGCTAAATCGGGGCTGGTTACCACGGGACGTTCTTTATTCGCCTCTTCCGTGATGTAAACCAACTCTACTTCTGTAACTTTAAATAAATCTATTCTCTCTGACATAAATACCTCCTTTGATAGATTTGGAGGTTTTTATATCCTTAATTATGTCGTATTAGTACGCACATCAGATTTATATTTGATGATAGTATCATCATCGTTTCACCATTTTTCGATGCTATATATGTCATCAGTAAATTCTGATGGGAAGTTTTTTTATTCAGAATAGTTCAAGTTTTCAGCAAGATTGTGCAAGACTTTATTGTATTTTGTTGTTAATATCGCATTGCTTAAATGAAATGAGTGATAATTGAGACACCTGACACGTAAATTTAAAAAGCTTACAAAACCAATGGCACTGCTATTGGTATGCGTGCTTTCTTTGCATGCACTTACCGCTCATGGATTTGCTAATAGCTTAGTTTATTGTTTTGAGGAAAATGGTGATGTTAATATTGAGACAACATCAAATTATTCGATTGGTATTTTTAAAAAATGTGATCGTAATTTTGAGATTACAGATGCCTCTAAAACCGATATTTCACCAACTCATCCATTAAATGGTTGCCAAAATGATGTTGAAATAGCGATTGTTTGCTCTGAGGATACTAATGCTCAACGCTACAGTCAGTATAAAGTTCTCCAATCTCTACTTGTAGGCAGTCACTCAGTCTTTGAATATCTCCCTGTTGAGGACACCACTCAAAGAATATCATCTCAACAGCCTCACTTTGTAGATGATAAGACCAAAGCCCTTCAGACCATCGTACTTCTGATTTAAGCCCACTACCCACATTTCGTTTCTATAAAGTCATGAGAAATCTTCCTCAAAAAGATTAGTCTTTTCTACATAGAAACGTCCTTCCTAAAAGTCTCTTGGTTTGCCCAAGAACATTTTAAAAACTGGCTTAAAAATAAATTACTACTGAAGTATGACGGTTCGATATGATTGATAAAATAATTTCCTTTTCTATAAAGAATAAGTTCATTATTGGCTTATTCATTTTAACCTTAATTGGAGTTGGAACATACTCCATGATGACCATTAACTTGGGTTCTGTACCTGATATCACGAATAATCAGGTTCAGGTAATTACCGTATCAGAAAATCTGGGTACCGAAGATATCGAGCAATTTGTGACTTATCCGGTAGAACTAGCAATGGGAAACTTACCGGGGGTCACTGAAATACGCTCTATTTCCCGTTTCGGTCTTTCTGTAGTTACCATCGTTTTTGAAGATGATATGGGGACCTATCTACCCCGTCAGCTTGTACAAGAAAAACTAAACGAACTGGGTGAAACCATTCCCGATAAGTTTGGAAGCCCCGAAATGGGTCCTATTTCCAGTGGATTGGGCCAAATCTATGAGTATTCAATAATAGTAGATCCGGAGTATGAGTCAGAATATACCCCAAACGAGCTCAGAACCATTCAGGACTGGATCATAAAAAGACAAATGGTGATGCTGGAAGGAGTCGTAGAGGTAAACTCATTTGGGGGAGGCATTAAGCAGTACGAAGTCTCACTCAATCCAGAGAAACTCAATGCAATGGGTATTACGATTTCGGAAGTGTATGAAGCTCTTGCAGAGAATAACACAAATACTGGCGGCGCATACATTGAGAAAAATCGTATGGCTAATTTTATTCGTGGAGAAGGACTAATACGAACACTCGATGACATTAGAAATATCGTGGTTAAAAATGAAGGAGGCTTGCCCATTACAATTAATGATGTTGTCGCCGAAGTTAAATTTGGAACCCAAACCCGCTACGGAGCCTTTACACAAAATGGAGAAGAAGCGGTCGGTGGAATAATCATGATGCTGAAGGGTTCAAACCCAAATGCTACCGTGAACAGGGTTCGTGATCGTATTGCTGAGGTACAAAACTCATTACCTGAAGGATTACACATAGAACCCATTGTTGATCGAAGTGAATTGATCGGGAGAACTACGAGTACGGTTACCAAAAACCTGATCGAGGGCGCATTAATAGTCGTGTTCGTATTAGTATTACTGCTTGGTAGCCTGAGAGGGGGATTAATAACAGCTTCCTTGATTCCCTTATCTTTGTTATTCGCATTTATTTTGATGAAGGCTACCGGAGTTTGGGCAAATCTTATGAGCCTTGGAGCCATCGACTTTGGTATCATCGTAGATGGTGCAGTGATAATTGTGGAAGGTATAGTTCATGAAATACAAAAGAGGGTAAAATCTGGAAAGTCCACGTTCAATAAAGTGCAGATGGACGAAATCTCTTATAAAGCCAGCAGCACAATGATGAACGCCGCATTCTTTGGGCAATTAATTATTCTCATTGTATTTACTCCCATTCTTTTTCTTGAAGGAGTGGAAGGAAAAATGTTTCGCCCAATGGCCTTTACCTTTGGATTTGCAGTACTCGGTGCCATTATTCTCTGCCTTACCTATGTACCTATGATCTCCGCAGTAGTTATGCGGCCATCAAATAACAAATCAAATTGGTTTGTAAGAATTGAAGGTGCGCTAGACCGATTCAGCAATAAGATTATAGAACATATCCAAAGAGTTTACCGTCCGGTAATTATACAATCTCTGAATCGAAAAGCATTGGTTATTGCGCTGGCGGTGATCCTTTTTGCTGCTGCTATTTTTACGTTTACGAGAATGGGGGGAGAGTTCATTCCACAACTTGATGAAGGTGATATTGCTATGCAAGCTCTGATAAGGCCAGGGAGTGGGCTTACAGAATCGATTGAAGTATCCAAAAAAATTGAGCGAAAACTTCTTAATGAGTTCCCGGAAGTAGAAACCGTTACTGCTCGTATTGGTGTTGCAGATATCCCTACTGACCCAATGCCCTTTGATATTGCAGATATGTATATCATACTAAATAAAGACAAAGACAGTTGGGTTTCGGCTGATTCTAAAGATGAGCTTATCGATAAAATCAAAGCTACCCTTGATGAATCTCTCGTAGGAGTGAATCTTGTATTTACTCAACCAGTTGAACTTCGGTTTAATGAGCTATTGGAAGGCGTGAGGGAGGATATTGCGGTTAAACTGTATGGGGAAGACTTAGAAATACTTTCCCAAAAAGTGAATGAAATGGCTTCGATCATTCAAACGGTTCCCGGAGTTGGGGATGTAAGTCCCGAAAGAATATCCGGGCTGCCTCAGATGACGGTTCAGTATAATCGTGATAAAGTAGCACAATACGGTCTTACTATTGAAAAACTAAATGAATACGTTAGTACTGCTTTTGCCGGGGGTGTTGCCGGAGTTGTGTTTGAAGGGGAAAAACGTTTCGATCTGGTGGTTCGTTTTGATGAAACATTTAGAACTGGAATTGAAGATCTTCAAAACCTATACATCGACCTTGAGAATGGCACTCAGGTTCCTATCAAAGAAGTTGCTGATATAAGTTACCAGCCTGGGCCAATGCAGATATCTCGAGATAATACGTTCCGTAGAACCTATGTTGGTGTAAATGCCCGTGGACGTGATGTTGAGTCTTTGGTTTCTGAAATTCAGGACAGGCTTGATGCCGAACTCTCCTTACCGCCGGGATATTATATCACTTATGGTGGAGAATTCGAAAATCTGCAAAGGGCAAAAAATCGGCTTGGCATTGTAGTGCCTATAGCTCTCTTTTTGATTTTCATCCTGCTCTATTTTGCACTGAATTCAGTGTCTCAAGCCGTGATGATTTATCTGGCTATCCCATTAGCATCCATTGGGGGTGTATTCCTGCTCGCCTTGAGAGATATGTCTTTCAGTATATCAGCGGGTGTTGGTTTTATTGTCTTATTCGGCGTTGCGGTCTTAAACGGATTGGTTCTTATAAGCCGCTTTAATTCACTTAAAGAAGAAGAGGAAGTTATGGATATCAAAGAACGTATAATGATTGGAACAAAAGAACGTCTAAGACCAATATTGCTCACGGCTACCGCAGCTATTATGGGCTTTACACCTATGGCGTTTTCAACCAGTGCGGGAGCTGAAGTTCAAAGACCTCTTGCTACCGTTGTTATTGGAGGGCTTATTAGTGCCACACTGTTAACACTTGTTGTATTACCAGTGCTTTATTCCATGATTGAAGAGCGCAAGAAAAAGAAGGAAAGTATTAAATCACCCTCAATAAATGGTTTTATTCCTTTAGGTTTAATCATTGGATTGATGGCACTCTCATCACCAACCTATGCTCAACCTAACCCCAGTTCCCTACAAGCCGTATCAATAGAACAAGCTGTTGAACGGGCTTTAAGTGACTATCCAACTGTAAAAGTCGGATTGCTTGAAATAGAGAGTCAGAAATCTCTTAAAAAAACAGCATGGGAATTAGGAGATACAGAACTATTTACAGGAGAAGAAGAAGTCGGTAATGGGTCTAGTGGCGTTAAAACTCAAATCGGTATCAGACAAGAGTTTGATATATTTAGTCTAGCTCCAAGGCTGAACCTACAGTCTCAAAAAACAATTCTTGCTGAAAGAAAACTTGATCTGTCTGAGGCTGAAATTGAGCTCGCTGTGCGTCAGGATTGGGTTTCTGTCTATACGTCCTATAAGATTTTCAAGGTGCTTGAGAAACTTGATGAGCAATTTAAGGATATTGTAAAAGCGGCGGATTTACGATTAGAAACTCAAGCCAGTTCAAAACTTGAGTATTTGGCAACGTTGAATCAAGCTAACAGAATACGTAATCGTAAAGAACAAGCTTACAGAGATTACCTATCAGCAATTGAGACATTTAATAGGTGGTTTAGCGGTGAAACAAAACTAACATCTGTTACAGATTTACCTGAAGATTTTAATCAGCCCCTTGTTTACTCAGAGCTTTTGTTATCAGATCATCCGGTGATAGATCTCTACGAACAGCGGTTGTCCGTTGCTGAAGCTGTAACGAAAGAAAAAAGAAGTCAATATTTACCAAAGCTTAATGCTGAGTACGGTCGTCAAGAAATCGCCGGACAGTCAGGATTCTATAAATATCAAATTGGAATCAAAATTCCTCTCACATTTTGGTCAGAGGTAGGACAGACACAATCCGCAAAAATACAGCAAGATATTGCCGAACAAAATTTGTTTGAGGCAGAACGTAAGCTCAATGCTGATTTTAGGTCGGCACAAGAGCAATACCAAAAATGGTTAAGCACATGGGAATACTACAAAAAAGAAGCTCTTCCGCTTGCTAAAGAACAACGAAAAGGTGCCGTGACAGCATATAAGGAAGGTGCGATTGACTATGTGAAGTTCCTTCAAAATATGCGGGATGCAATCGCTATAGAGGTTGAGTCTTGGAATGCTCTTGGTAATTACCTCAACCATCGCTTTCAACTTGAGTTCTACTTAAGAAATTCAAATTAAACATCAGATTGGAAATATTATGACGAAACAAAAAATCCATATTTTACTATTAATCCTCTCATTATCTATTGTCTCAGCGTGTGATAATTCGCCTGATAGTCATGATGAACAAGGAGAAGAAATCCACCAAGAGGCATCTACCTCAACCGAAGTTGAAGAGTCTAAAGTACTTCATCTGTCAGAGCTTAAATTCAATAGTCTTGAAATGAATATTGATACGCTCCCAACTCGTAATCTTTCGGGTATCATAAAGGCAAATGGACAGCTTGAAGTTCCTCCACAACATGAAGCTACCGTGACTGCAATTTTAGGTGCTAATGTTACTTCCATTGAGGTTATTGAAGGAGATAAAGTTACTAAAAATCAGGTTCTGGCTTACGCCGCTCACCCTAACCTTACCAATATCCAAACACAATACGTGCGTACATACGAGCAAATGCTGTATTTGGAAAAAGAGCTTGCCCGTCAACAAAGATTGTATGATGGACAAGTTGGTTCAGGTCAGGCACTGCAAAAAATAGAAGCAGAGTACAAAGCAACGGTTGCAGAAGTTAAAGGTTATGAGGCGCAGTTAAAACAACTGAGTTTGAGCGTTGAAAAAATCAAAAGTGGCGATATTTACGAGGCGGTGCCCATTGTTAGTCCTATTAACGGATACATTGAAGACGTTAACATTCAAATCGGGCAATATGTTGAACCACAAACAGAATTGCTTATGATCGTTAATAACGAACACATACATGCTGATTTAATGATTTTTGAAAAAGATGTGTATCAGGTTAAAAAGGGTCAGAAAGTTTCTTTTACTGTCCAATCTATCCCTGATGGAAGATTAACAGGTAAGATATACTCCGTGGGAAAGCGGTTCGAACAAAACCCGAAAGCGGTTCATATACATGCTGAAATTGATCAGAAAGAAGGGTTTTTAATTCCGGGAATGTATATCAATGGTAACATTTATACTACAGACAAAGAAGTGTTTGCATTACCCGAGAGTGCCATCATTGAAGACGAAGGTAAAACGTATATGTTTAGTGCCGAAGAGCATCAGGAAAATGGAGAAACAGAATGGGAATTTACTCCGGTTGAGATAAAAACAGGTCTGGAGAAAGACGGATGGGTTGAAGTGAAGCTATTGAGCGTTTTACCACCAAACTCAAAAGTTGCTTGGAATAACGCCTATTACCTGATCTCCGAAATGAAGAAAAGCGAAACTGGAGATGATGATTAATTTCAATGATTTAAATCAACATTATGAAAGAAATAAAAGCATTTATAAAACCAATCAGAGTAGAAGTAGTGGTAGAATCTTTAAAAAAAGAAGGGTTCGACAGTGTTACCTTATCGAAAGGTGAAGGTACTGGAACCTATAGAAGACCTGATGCCTCTCCATCTTTGGACTTTCATTTTACAGATAGCCCAATCATAAAATTGGAGCTGGTTTGTCAAAATGAAGTAGTGGAAAGAGCAATTGAATTAATCTGTAGCAAAGCTCAAACCCCGGAACATGGGGATGGAATTATTTATGTTACAGAAATTGAGAACGCTTATAGAATAAAGACACAAAAGTCGCTCACAAGAATTTCATAGTTCAAAACTTTTCCAGAAATGAAAAAAACAACCTTCCACATTAGCAAAATGGATTGCCCTTCAGAGGAGCAAATGATCCGCATGAAGCTGGAACCTTACAATGAGGTTAAGCAACTTTCATTTGATATCCCCAACCGCAAACTGGAGGTATATCATACAGAAAAAGTAGATGAGATCCATCACGCCATAAGTGAACTTAAACTTAGCGACCAGTTATTAGGTTCAGAAGATGATGTCGAATTGCCGTTGGCTGCTGACGATTCCAAACAGCGTAAAATATTGTGGTGGGTTCTGGGTATCAATTTTGGATTTTTTGTTGTGGAAATGACTACCGGATGGATATCAAACTCTATGGGTTTGATAGCAGACTCACTCGATATGCTTGCAGATTCCATCGTATATGCACTAAGTCTGTTTGCGATTGGCAGTACTGTTTCAAGAAAGAAAAAAGTAGCTAAATTTAGTGGGTATTTTCAAATGGGGTTGGCATTGTTGGGCTTCACAGAAGTATTTCGGAGATTTCTCAGTGAAAGTGAAACACCTCTGTTTGAGTGGATGATTTTCATAGCAGTGCTGGCTCTCATTGGCAATCTGGTTTCGCTCTGGCTGATTAATAAAACCAAAAGTGATGAAGCTCACATGCAGGCCAGTGCCATCTTTACCTCTAATGACATTATTGTGAATGGTGGAGTGATACTAGCCGGAGTACTGGTTTTTTGGCTTGATAGTAAGCTTCCAGATCTGATAATCGGAGCGATTGTATTCAGTTTTGTGATTCGAGGAGCCATAAAAATCTTACAATTAAGCAAGTAACATAAATTAGTGACACTCAAATTCATATCTCATGGCACATGATCATCACCATAATCAAGAAGGCAATATTAAAATTGCCTTCTTCCTTAATATAGGGTTCACCATTCTTGAGTTTTTTGGAGGATTATATGTAAACAGTGTGGCTATCATCTCCGATGCTTTACACGATCTTGGTGATAGTATTTCTCTGGGCTTGTCCTGGTATTTGGACAGAAAGTCGAGAGAAGGAGCTAATTCAAATTTCACATTCGGATATACTCGTTTTTCGTTATTAGGGGCCTTGGTGAATAGCCTTGTTCTTATTGGGGGCTCAATATTTGTCATAAATGAGGCCGTAGAACGCATTCTAAATCCGCAACACACTGATGCTCAAGGTATGTTACTATTTGCTATCATTGGAGTTACTGTAAATGGATACGCTGCATGGAGAGTAAGTAAAGGTAAAACTCTAAATGAGCGGGTAATATCATGGCATCTAATGGAAGACGTTTTGGGGTGGGCTGCCGTGCTGGTAGTTTCCATTGTTTTGCTTTTTAAAGATATACATTATCTCGATCCGGCTTTATCCCTCTTCATAACAGCATATATATTGTGGAATGTCCTGAAGCGCCTAAAAGAAACCTTATATGTCTTTTTGCAGGGAAGTCCTAATGATATTGACATAGATGAATTGAACAGAAAGTTTCTGAATCTACCTTTTGTAGAAAGCACTAATCATGTGCATGTGTGGTCACTGGATGGGGAAAAGCATGTGGTCACTGCCCATATACAAGTACATGAAATGAACCAAGTTTCTGAATTGATAAATGCAAAAAAAGAAATTCGTGAATTGCTTAAACCTTATAAGTTCAACCATAGCACGATAGAAATAGAGTGGGATAATCAGATCTCTACTCTGATTGAAGAACAACATAATCATGAAGAATGAAACAACAACACTTCCACATAAAGAATATGGTATGTACCTGTTGTACTGAAATTTTGGAAAAGAAAATTACAGAAGCTGATTTCGCAATTAAACATATTGATCTAGGAGAGCTAACACTAACTGAGCCAATTCCTGATAAAGAATATCAAAGGCTCGTAAAAGTGGTTCAGAAAAATGGCTTTGAAATCATCAACGATCAGGGTAGTAAAACTGTTGAGCGCATCAAACAGATTATCATACAGTTGGTTCGAACCAATAAAGAGCTTAAAGGCAATCTTTCACAGTATCTGACAAAAAACCTGAATAAGGATTACCATTTTTTGAGTCGGTTGTTCTCTAATGTGGAAGGAAAGTCTATCGAGCGATACTATATCCTGCAAAAGATCGAGCGGGCTAAAGAACTCATCGTATATGGAGAACATAATTTAACTGAAATTGCCTATGAATTGGGTTACAGTAGCCAACAGCATTTTTCACGACAATTCAAAAAGGAAACCGGGTTATCCCCCTCTCATTTTAAAGAGGTCAAGGAGAATAAAAGAGTTTCAATAGATAAAATCTGACAAAATCCTGCACGAGATTTACACAAATCTGCAATTAATCTGACAAAAATTATCATATTATTATTCAAAATTGATCAATAAGGTAAACTAATATGATTAGTATTGAGACACACGAAGAGAGAGGCATTCTTGCCATTAAAGAATCTGGTGCTTTGAACAAGCAGGACTTTGATAAGCTAGAACCAGCGCTCAAGGATTTTACTGGCTCGAACTCAAAGCCTAAATTGTTAATGATTTTAGAGAAATTTAAAGGCTGGAAGGATGTGGACTCATTTTGGAAAGATTTAAAACTTGATGCCAAATTCATCGGCAAGTTTGATCGTATTGTCATTGTGGGAGAATCTAAATGGCAAAAATGGGGAACTCGTCTTCTAAGTGCACTGACAAAAGACAATATGAAATTTTTTGAGATTGAAAATGCAGATAGTGCATGGGAATGGCTCCATGATAGAGAGAACAAATCATGATTTCTCTTATAAGGAAATACAAGGAAGCTTTTATAAGTATTATTGCTTTGATTAGTGCTCTCTTTGTGGAACATTTCACCACATTCGAGGGAAGTAAATATTTATATCTACTACTTTATGGAGTGTCTTATTTGGCAGTCGGTGGCCCTGTCTGGGGCAAGGCATTTAATTCCATTAAAAACGGAACCTTCTTTAGTGAATTCTTTCTGATGGGAATTGCCACAGTTGGAGCCTTTGCAATTGGTGAATACGCTGAAGGTGTTGCTGTTATGCTGTTCTACACGATTGGTGAATATGCACAACATGGTGCTGTTCATAAAGCAAGAAGCTCGATAAAGGGATTAATTGATCAACAGCCAGAGATAGCCACCGTTGAGAGAGAGGGAGAAACTGTTCAGATACATCCTTCTGAGGTAGAAATCGGTGAAATTATCTTAGTTCGTCCGGGAGAAAAAGTTCCGCTTGATGGAGAACTACTAACTGAGAGTAGCTCATTTAATACGGCTGCTCTAACAGGAGAGTCAAAACCAATTAATAAAGGAGCCGGAGAAGAGATATGGGCAGGCTCAATCAATCAAGACAAGCTTGTGCGAATAAAAGTTACGAGTGCATTTAAAGATACTAAGTTATCGGGCATTCTTACAATGGTTCAAGAAGCGTCCAAGCGCAAAGCCCCGACACAGCGGTTTATGACTAAATTTGCCAAGATATACACACCAATAGTTGTGTGGCTTGCCGTTGCTCTTACATTCATACCTTACTTTGTAGTCAATGACTATGTCTTCCAAGAATGGTTCTACAGAGCACTTATATTTTTAGTTGTGTCTTGCCCTTGTGGATTGGTTATTTCAATTCCATTGGGATATTTTGGTGGAATTGGGGCTGCATCAAGTAATGGAATTTTGTTAAAGGGATCGGATTTTCTGGATCAGCTAAGGAAGATGAATATACTTTTCATGGATAAAACTGGCACCTTAACTGAAGGTTCATTTGAAGTTCAAAATGTACAGTCTCATAGCAGTTTGTCTGAAGCAGAACTCATTGCTTATGCAGCATCATTAGAAAAGCAATCTACTCATCCAATTGGTAAAGCTATCATTGCATTTAATGGTGATGAATCCTTGTACGATGTGACTGAGCAACAAGAGATTTCAGGAAAAGGACTAAAAGGAAAAATTGATGGCAAAGAAATACTTATCGGGAATCTGGATTTATTGAAAGCCAATCAAATATCCATCCAAGAGGGTGAAAAATATTCCGATCCTTATACATACGTACATATAGCAATTGATGGAAAACATGTTGGAACCATTAATATCGCTGACCAGATTAAAGAAGATAGCAATCAGACTATTGCACTGCTTAAAGAAAAAGGTCTCGAGCGACTGGTTATGTTATCGGGCGATAATAGTAGAGTCGTTTCATTTGTAGCAGAGAAACTTGGAATCAACGAAGCACACGGCGGATTGCTTCCTGATGAAAAATACCGATATGTTGAGAAAGCTCTTGGAGAGAGAAATATTGTCGGCTTTATTGGTGATGGGGTTAATGACGCACCGGTTATTACATTAGCTGACGTTGGTATTGCTATGGGAGGAATTGGTTCTGATGCAACAATAGAAACCGCTGATGTTGTGATACAAACCGATCAGCCTTCTAAAATTCCACTTGCCATAGACATATCAAAGTTTACCCACCGTATAGTATGGCAAAATATAAGCTTTGCCTTGGGGATTAAGGTATTAGTTATGATCCTTGCAGCTTTTGGAATAGCAACCATGTGGGAAGCTATATTTGCTGATGTGGGTGTAGCGTTAATCGCTATTGGAAATGCTATCCGTATTCAGAGTAGATATTCTGATAAACAATCTTTCTCTTCTTTTTTTAACCCCTCTGATAAACAAAATAAAACTGAACCCCCTTCTCACCATTGTGAGACCTGTTAAAAAGACGTTTTGTTGTACCTATGTTGTACCCCAAATAAAAAAGCCCTCGAAAAGAGGGCTTTTAATAGTGGCGGGGACAGGATTCGAACCTGCGACCTTCGGGTTATGAGCCCGACGAGCTACCAGCTGCTCCACCCCGCGATTTTAGGACAAGAAAGATACAATTTTTATCACCCCAACATCAACCTAAACTTTTCGTTTTTTTCACAATTACTTGTTCTCTGCATTCCATATTTTTGGAGGAATTTTAATAAGGAGTAAACTAAGAATGATATCATCAAAAGAAGCAATTGCCCTCGAAAATGAATACGGTGCACATAATTATCATCCATTACCCGTAGTTCTTGCGAAAGGCGAAGGTGTGTACGTTTGGGATCCTGAGGGGAAGAAGTATTACGATTTCCTATCTGCATATTCCGCTGTAAATCAAGGGCATTGCCATCCTGTAATAACAAAAGCTCTTACTGATCAAGCTTCTACTCTCACTCTGACTTCAAGAGCATTTTATAATAGTGTACTTGGTGAATATGAAAAGTACATCACTGAGTACTTTGGATTTGATAAAGTTCTCCCGATGAATTCAGGAGTTGAAGCTGTTGAAACTGCAATTAAAGTATGCCGGAAATGGGCTTATGAGGTAAAAGGTATTCCTGAAAATACTGCTCAAATAGTTGTGTGTGAGGGCAATTTTCACGGGCGTACAACCACTGTTATTTCATTCTCTAATGATCCTGATGCCCGAAATCAATATGGTCCCTATACCCCTGGCTTTATAACTATTCCTTATAATGATTTAGAAGCATTAGAAAAAGCACTAGCACAACCAAATGTAGCTGGCTTTCTTGTTGAGCCTATTCAGGGAGAGGCAGGTGTAGTAACTCCTGACAACCAGTATCTTAGCGAAGCTAAGACCTTATGCAAAAAAATTAATGCTTTATTTATTGCAGATGAAGTACAAACAGGTATCGCAAGAACAGGTTCACTTCTTGCCGTTTGTGGAAATTGTGATTGTAAAGGACATTGCGAACAGCAGTCTACTTATGTTAAACCCGATATCCTGATTTTGGGCAAGGCTCTTTCCGGAGGTTCTTATCCTGTCTCGGCTGTGCTTGCCGATAAGGATATTATGGGTATTATCAAACCTGGTCAGCATGGTTCTACTTATGGAGGAAATCCATTGGCAAGCAAAGTAGCTATGGCTGCGCTTGAAGTAGTCAAGGATGAACATCTGGCACAAAATGCACGAAAACTAGGTCAAGTCTTTCGTTCGGAAATGGAGAAGCTGGTTGAGGAATCTGAGTTATTTGTCAAAGTCAGAGGTAAGGGCTTACTAAATGCGGTTCTAATCAATGATACACCTGATAGCGATACCGCCTGGCGTTTTTGTGTCGCTTTGAAAGATAATGGTCTTCTTGCGAAGCCTACCCATGGTAACATTATACGTTTCGCACCCCCTTTAGTGATGACTGAGGAACAACTGATGGAATGTGCTGCTATTATCCGAAAAACAATCGCATCATTTGAGTGACAATTGGTTTATCAGGTTTGTTAAAGGTCATCATCCAATAAAGTAAAATCACTCTAAAGGATTTGACATATTCCTAATCAGAAGCAAAAGCTTTTCATTACTTAGAAAAGCCCTTCTATTCCAAAAGAATTATAAACTCGCTCTGAAAGGTATATCCAAATTACCCGGAAATAGCCCTATACAGTTTAAACGCTATTGAGCTGATTTACCTTATTTGCTAGCTTTAATGAAATAAATTTCTGAACTGATTTTACACTGAATGCAACACACTAAGTCAATTTCTCCGGAGAACGTCCGGTCCGTTTTAAGCAAACATCTACTCACTGATGGATATGATATCGTTTTAGATCTTGAAAAAAGCCAGGGAGCTTACTTATACGATTCTAAACATGATAAAAAATATCTAGACTTTTTTACTTTTTTCGCTTCCAATCCATTGGGAATGAACCATCCTAAGATTGCTCAGGATGAAGAGTTTGTTGCTAAACTTGGTCGTGTTGCTATAAATAAACCTTCTAACTCTGATATTTATACCGAGGAATTGGCCGAGTTTGTTGACTCATTCAGTAGAGTTGCAGTTCCCGATCATCTCCCGCATTCATTCTTTATCTCCGGAGGAGCTCTTGCCGTTGAAAATGCAATGAAAGTCGCCTTCGACTGGAAAGTTCAGAAAAACTTCCAGAAAGGCTACAGAGAAGAGAAAGGGCATAAAATACTTCACTTTGAAAAAGCTTTTCATGGACGTTCAGGATACACGCTTACGGTAACTAATACTGTACATGATAAAGTAAAATACTTCCCCAAATTTGACTGGCCTCGTGTTATTAGTCCCGCTATGGAATTCCCTTCAACTCCGGATCGAATAGCTGAAGTGAAGAAACAAGAGCATCTCGCTATTGCCCAGGCAGAACGATATTTTGAAATCCATAAGGATGAAATAGCAGGAATACTCATCGAACCTATTCAAGGTGAAGGTGGTGATCGCCATTTCCGCCCTCAATTCCATGAAGCGCTTCGTCAGCTAGCCGATAAATATGAAGCATTGCTCATTTATGATGAAGTTCAAACCGGGGTGGGAATGACCGGGAAATTCTGGGCACATGAGCATTATGTACAACCAGATGTTCTTGCCTTTGGTAAAAAAGCCCAAGTTTGCGGTATTTTAGCCGGACCAAGAGTTGACGAAGTTGAAACCAATTGCTTTCAAGTTTCTTCCAGAATCAACTCTACATGGGGAGGAAATCTAGTAGATATGGTTCGCTTTGGTAGAATTCTGAACATCATTGAAGAAGACAACCTGGTAGAGAATGCTGCCACTGTTGGAAACTATCTCCAAACCCGTTTGGAGGCATTTGCCGATAAATATGAACACATGTCGAACCCACGTGGAAAAGGTTTATTCTGTGCGATTGATCTTCCTGATACTCATTCCAGAAATGCAGTAATTAAAGAGTGTGTAGAGAATGGATTAATGATCCTCGCGTGCGGAGATAATACGGTACGTTTCCGTCCACCACTTACCATTACCACCGATCAGATTGATGAAGGATTGGATATCCTTGAAAAAGCGTATAAAACAGGAATGGATAAGTGCCCGGTGATTTAGCACTATTCCTCGTCCTGAAATGAGTTCAGAATTGTAGATGTCAGGTAATTTCTATGATCGAATTATCTAACTTCTACAAGGATGACCTACCCTTCTCGCAAAAAAAATAAATTAAAAATTCTCGTTTTTGAAACTTTACCTAATTGACTTAGGTAAGAGCATTTTGCATATTACCTAGAAGAATTAGGTATAAATATTTTCAACTATGATTTCACGAGAACTAAAAGCTGCATCATCAAAACCAGTAATTCTATCCATTCTTTCAAAAGGTGATAGTTACGGATATCAAATCCTACAGGATATTCTGGAGCTTTCAGGAGGTAAATGGGAGTGGTCGGAGGCTATGCTATACCCCGTGCTACACCGCCTGAATTCGGAGGGACTTATTCAGTCCAGGTGGGAAGTACAGGAAAACGGACGAAAACGAAAGTATTACGGACTTACTAAAACGGGACGGGAAGCACTCGTTTCTGAACAGGCTCAATGGATGAATGTGCATAACGTATTGGTTCAACTGTGGAATCCGAACTCTAAACTTTCAATGGAATAATCATGGCATTCGATTTAGATAAGGAAGTAAAAAAATGGTCAAAAGAACTTGCTAAACATCCGGGCATAGAACCGGGCTACGTAGAAGAAATGACCTCTCACCTTCTCGATAAAATCGACGGGTTGAAAGATTCGGGCTATTCAGAAGAAAAAGCATTCCAGAAAGCCAGCGAATTACTGCTCGATGATATTGAAGAAGTTGCTAAAGAGTTTGGGTCAGCTCGTTCCAAAAGACTCAGGAATAAACCCAACTGGAATGAAAACTCTGCTCTATTTCAACTCTTACCTAATTATCTAAAGATTGCCCTTAGAAATCTGAAGAGAAACCCAGTTTACTCCTTTATCAATATTTTTGGACTTTCCATTGCCATTTCCTGCTGTATACTTGTATTGCTGTTTGTAATTCAGGAGTTCTCTTACGACAAATACCATGAAAATACAGATGATGTATATCGTATAGTTAAAACCCGTCAGAATAGTGACGAAGAATATTATTCAGCCCGTACCCAGGTCCCTTTAGGTCCGGGAATTGAAGCAACATTTCCCGAAATAGAACAATCTGTTCGCTTCTGGAGGTCTTTTCAGCCTGTTCTTGGTTATGAAAACAACTTCTTTAATGAAGAGAAACTATACTTTACAGATCCTGAGGTTTTTGAGTTATTCACCTTTGAATTCCTGAGCGGTAATCCGTCTACAGCATTAGCGCAACCGGGAACAATTGTGATTACTGAAAGCATGGCTGATAAATACTTTGGTGATGCAAACCCTCTTGGGGAAACACTAAAATATTCAGGATATCCCGAGGGCGAACTTGAACTTACCGTTACAGGTGTAATTGAAGACTTACCGGTTAATACACATTTGGATTTCGACTTCCTGGTTTCGATGCATGATATTATAACGGAAACAGAAAACTGGGGATCGCACAAACCAATCTGGCTATATGTTAATCTGACTCATGATGCACCAATAACTCAACTTGAAGAAAAATTGAGTGCTTTTGATAATGAGAGAGCGGGCTATGGGCTGGATTCTCCATTTAAAACAAAGGTTCATTTAGAGCCAATTCAGTCTGTACATCTATATTCCGTGTTTGAAGGTGGCTTTAAGCCTGGTGGTACCATAAGCTATGTATATATCTTTTCTTCTCTGGCTTTATTTATTCTTCTCATTGGATGTGTGAATTTTGTGAACCTTGCAACTGCCCGGGGAATGGCCCGAGCCCGTGAAGTTGGGGTCCGAAAAGTGATTGGAGCTCAGCAAAGCCAGTTGGTAAATCAGTTTCTTGGGGAATCCATCCTCTTAAGTATTATTGCAGGCATTATTGGTATTCTTTTCGCAAAAGTACTACTTCCTTTCTTCAATGAGTTGGGTGGACTGCACATAAATTTCGGAGACTTGATGCGACCGACCGCTATAATGGGATTCTTTGGCCTTTTAGCAATAATAGGAGTAGCAGCCGGGGCCTACCCTTCGTTATTCATGGCTCGTTTTAAACCAGTTTCTGTGCTAAAAACAAAAATCCAAAGTGGAAATAAAGGAGCCTTTCTGAGAAAAAGTCTGGTAGTTTTACAGTTTTCGATTTCTGTAGTATTGATTATCTCCACGCTTGTAATGCACAAACAACTGACATTCGTACAGCAGAAAAACCTTGGCTTTAATAAAGATCATCTCTTTGTTGTTCCTTATACTCCCAATGAAGAAGAGTTTATGAGCCGGATGGAATCCAGATCAGATGTCCTGGGGATTACTATCTCCAAAAGGGTTCCGGTTAACGATATTAATTACGACAGCAGAGGCTTCTGGATTCCTGGACAAGACGCTATAAAGCTATTTCAAAATTACCCAGCAGATGAACACTTCCTTCCAACTTATGAGATGAATTTAGTTGCAGGCCGGAACTTTAATCCTGATATAGCTCAGGACAGTGCCAACTTCATTATCAATGAAAAAGCCGTAAAGGAGTTAGGCTGGAATAATCCTAATGAGGCTGTTGGAGAAATTCTTGCATGGGAACAGTCGAACCCAAATGGTACAATTATAGGAGTAGTTGAGGATTTTCATACGACCTCTCTTTATGAAGAGGTTGACCCTCTTGTACTCTCCTATCCGGCTGGAGATTTCTGGAAAACATTTATCACCCTTCGCATGTCTTCAGCAGATATTTCAACAACAATATCTGAGATTGAAGAAGTGTGGAAGAATACTACGCCCGAAGGAGCTTTTTTTGGTTTTTTTATTGATGAAAGCCTTGTTCAAATGCACCAAACAGATACAAAACTTCAGTCTTTATTTAGCTTCCTATCCTTGCTGGCAATATTAATTTCCAGCCTCGGTTTATTTGGTCTTACTTCATTCATGATTGTAAAAATGCAAAAAGCTATCGGTATTCATAAAATTCTTGGAGCTAGTCATTTTCAGGTAATTAACCTTATTTCGAAAAACTTTCTAGCCCTTGTAGGAATAGGATTTTTGATTGCTATCCCGGTTGCCTGGTTTGGAGCTACTAAATGGCTTGAGAAGTTTGCTTATAAAATCAATCCGGGAATTGTAGAAATCGGTTTAGCAGCTCTCGTTATTCTCGGCTCTATGGTTATTACTATTGGGATACAAACCTACAAAGCATCAGTCGCTAATCCTGTTAAAAGCTTAAGAAGTGAGTAATGGAATCATTTAATCTGGAAACGAATATTTCAAAATGGAAAAGGAAACTTTTCCAAAAGCAGAACTTGGAACCCGGCGATATTGAAGAGTTGGAAAACCATCTCCGGGATTCAATTGAGGCTTTGGTATCACGTGGAGTGAATCCAAGAGAAGCTTTTGAGAAGTCAGTTGCAAAAATGGAATCAGGTTTCGATGAAGCGATTGAGGAGTACAAATTTACAAGCGCCACTCATGAACCTAAATCAAAATGGTTTTCCAGTTGGTGGATTCCAGAATTGCTTCCAAATATTGTTAAAGTCTTTCTGAGAAACCTAAAACGACAACCTGGATATTCGTTCATCAATATTTCAGGTCTGGCTATTGGAATGGCCTGTTGCATGGTTATTTTTCTTTTTGTTCAGAATGAACTTAGCTATGATACCTTCCATGAAAAGTACGATCGCATTTTCCGTGTAGATCAAACCCTGATTTGGAATAATTTTGACGGCGTATTCTCTTCAACCGGGCCTGGAGTAGCATCAACCTTAAAAGCCGATTTTCCAGAAATTGAAACCACTGTTAGAATCAATAACTTGCCGGATCAGTTAATCACAATCCAAAACTCCAAAAATGACACTCGCTATTTTGAGGAACACCAGATTCTGGCTGCTGACTCTACATTCTTTGAGGTTTTTTCAATGGATTTCGTTGAGGGTAACCCGGAAAACGCTATGGTTAACCCCTACTCAATCATTCTTACTGATCAAACTAAATCCCGGTATTTCCCAGAAGATGAACCAGCCCTTGGCAAAACAATAACTGTAGGCAATCCTGGACAAGAAGTAGATTACCTGGTGACTGGAGTTGTAGATGAAATGCCTTCAAATTCTCACTTCACGTTTGATCTACTAACCACACTTTCGTCTAATCCAAGAGTGAAAGAAAGAGAATCCACCTGGGTTTGGACAGTTTTTGTCACTTACCTGCTACTAGACAAAAACACCGATATAATGGCTTTCAGGGATAAGGTGAGCGCAAAAGCTCAGAATTATGCCAATGCAAATATATTCCCATTATTTGGTGATGAAGCTGACGCAGGAAACAACTATGAACTATTTATTACTCCTCTTAGTGAAATTTATCTCAATATTAATCAAGCCGGGAACCGGTTTGGTATAGTAAGTGATTATTTCTACATCTACGTGTTTGCCAGTATAGCCTTAATGATCATTTTATTAGCAGCTATAAACTTTATGAATCTGTCATCTGCAAGGTCGGTACATCGCGCTAAGGAGGTTGGAATCCGAAAAACACTAGGGTCCCAAAAAGGGAGTTTGATTAGTCAATTCCTTTCAGAATCTGTTCTTTTCAGTACTATTTCAATGCTTCTGGCTCTTGGAATTGTATATCTCTGCATGCCTTTTTTCAATATTATTGCTGCTAAGGAATTATCCTTTTCAGATCTTCTCACAGGTATAAATCTACTACAAATTATCAGCCTAACTTTAGCTACCGGTTTACTGGCTGGGGTTTATCCGGCACTGTATCTTACTTCATTCAATCCAATTGAAGCCTTTAAAGGAAAAATTTCTTCGCTTACTAATAACAAGTTTTCATTCAATAGATTAAGAAATTCACTGGTTGTTTTTCAGTTTGCCATATCCATTATGTTAATCTCATGCAGTGTAATTATCTATCAACAGCTTAATTTTCTGCAAAATAAAAGCCTTGGTTTCGATAAAGATAATGTGCTGGTTATTGAAAATGTAGAGAAGCTTGATGATCAAATTGAAACTTTTAAACAACTGATTGAGCAGGATTCCAGAGTAATAAATGTTACCAAAACCAATGCTGTTCCCCCTCAAATCTGGTACGAAGATTTTGCTACCGTATATGGAGGCGATGGAAATAGTGTTCCGCTGAATTCCTTAAATGTTGATTCAGATTTTATTTCAACTTTTGATTTAGAGATAATACAGGGACGTGAATTCGAAGAGGGGTCGGCTGCAAATAAACGTTATGCAATTCTGAATGAGACCGCTATCGATCACCTGAACTGGACAGAGGGATCAACTGATAAATCAGACTTCCCTCTCGGCGAATCTATTTTATTCAGTGGTCTGGACACTCAGTATGAAATAATAGGAGTGGTTAACGACTTTAACCTTACTTCGCTCCATTACAACATCCAGCCTCTTGCTATTTTTCATGATGAATCGACAGTATGGAAAGGAGATAACAGATTCTTAAGTGTTCGAACCAGCGAAGGATCTAATTTGATGGCTTTGATTAACTCTATTGAAAATGAATGGACTCAACTATCGGGCGGGCTGCCTTTTGATTTTACTTTTCTTGATGATCAACTCGCCTCTCAATATGAATTTGAGCAACGTGTGGCTTCATTAGTAACCATATTTACCGGACTTGCTATTTTTATTGCCCTTTTGGGATTACTGGGTCTGGTTTCTTTTGCTATCGAAAAACGCACCAAAGAGATTGGCGTAAGAAAAGTGATGGGCGCTTCCTCTTCGCGTATCGTATTTCTGCTCTCTAAAGACACTCTAAAATTGGTTCTGATTTCCATCATTATATCCATACCCGTTTCATGGTATCTGATGGAAAACTGGCTTCAGAATTTTGTTTTCAGAGTAGAGATAAACCCAATTATTTTCCTTGTATCCGGAGTAGCCGCAATTCTTTTAGCATGGGCTGTACTCAGTTATCAAACGATAAAAGCGTCAGTTCAAAACCCGGTTAAGAGCCTGAAAAGCGAATGAGATAAATAATTATGGTCTTAATTTGATTGATTTGGGTTGCTCAGTGCGTAACTGGATATCAAGGAATTTCTTCCAGCATGATTTTCCAGAACATAATGCATTCTGGCTGCTTGACCATTTGTAAACATATTCATTACCGAATCATCAGTGTAATTCATATAGTTTTCTATTTGGGCTTCATCACCAGCACAACCCAACAATTTACTGTTCCCAAACACTTCTCTTGCCACAGCCGGGGTATCTTCTATATAGTCATTAGTTTCACATACTTTACTTCCCCATGTATGTAGTAATCCCAGGTAATGACCCATTTCGTGGGTAAGAGTACGCCCAAAACGAGCATGGCAATTTATATCTGACTCACCAAAATGAATTGAATTTATTAGTATTCCTTCCGCATCGTTTGGTCCAGGAATGCTAAGATACTTAGTACCTGGTAAATCGGTTTCAGGTCCTGAAGAACTCCCTAATACCAGGCATTCCATTTCCTCAGGTAAGGGAGTTACCCAGATATTGATAAAATTCTCTGGATTCCAGTAAGCATACTGAGCGTAGTAATTTTGATTATAACCTATGCTTTCTACACTATCCGGATTTTGAGCTATTCGATTTATCCCGTTAGATGACTTTTTATCCGGATCTTTTTTTGCAAGTTCAAACTCAATCTTTGTATCAGCTCCATCCTGATGATTATTATATCCCCTTGTATTTTCTTTTTTTCTGAAATCTTCATTCAGGATTTCAATCTGCTTTTTAATCCTAGCTTCTGATAGATTAGTTCCCTCACCTATTTGCTCTCCTAAATGGATTAGGTGCACCACGACAGGAAGGGTTACAACATCAAGACCTGGCTCTGGTTGTCCATTTTCTGGAATTTCTGGATTGCTAACCCCGGAAGATTCTGAGCATGACACAATTAACCCAAATATGATTGTTATCAGTGCTATTAACTTGAAAGTATACTTTTTGTTTCTTTTCATTTTTAAGGGTTTTTAAAAAACCGCGATGGAAGAATTCCACCGCGGTTGGCTTTTATCTCTCCTGACTTGCTTAGGAGTACTATTTACTCATCCCAGGCACTACAACACTCTTGATTCTTCTAAATCAATATCTGCCCATTTCCAGGCTTCTTCAAAGCGATGCTTTACTGCTTCGGCTTGTTCTATCTTAGATTGCTTCACATAACTTTGATAGAGACCATATAACGACCATCCGTTTTCAGGAAAGGTTTCCAAATCTTCTTTATATGCTTTTTCAGCTTCTTTAGCTTTTCCGGCTTTTAGGAGAACCGCTCCAAGTGTTTGACGAACGGGTGAATGCCAGTCAGATGGTTCGTTATAATTCAGATTGTCTTCCAGTGAAGCTGCTTTTCTTAAAATGGAAATCGCTTTGTCATAATTTCTGGATGCTGCAAAAATCTCTCCTTCAAGACTTAATGATGCGATTGTAAGTACATCGGTGGCGTTGTTTATTTCCCAAACTGTAACATCCTGAAGGCGTATATCTTCGCGCACCTTGTTTAGTTTACTTAATTCTTTTCTTGCCGCTTCGATATTTTCTTGAGCTATCATTGCCATGCCCTGTGCGTAATGCCAAACTCCTAATGGATAGACTAAATCGTCTGCGGGTTTTGGGGTATTTAGAATCTCATCCCACTTTCCGAATTTTACATAAGCATAGAGAGGTGTTACCCAATAATGCTGAAGGGTCCCCAAGCCAGGAATCCGCATACTTTCTTCATTAATATGACTTGCCATATGCTCAGCAGCCATTATCGCTTTTTTGCTATTCCCTTGAAGAGTTGCCATTGCCCATAAAAAGTGCCTGTTATGTGGCACATAAGCCAATGGATATATTCCCTGCTGCCGGCATTGAGCGATATAGTTATTATCTACAAGTATAGCTCGCTCGTTAGCTTCAACTCCTTCCTGATATTTACCGGTTCTGATATAAATATGGCTCGGCATATGAACTAAATGTCCTGAACCTGGAACCAGGTCTTCCATGGTTTTAGCATATTCTAATGCTCTTCCGGGTGTTTTTGAGGCTTCCACCGCGTGAATATAATAGTGAATCAAGCCTGTATGTCTCGGATAGTCTTTTAATCCTGTTTCCAGTACTTCAAGAATTTCAGGAGTCCATTCTTTTGGATGACCATTCCATTGCCAAAAATCCCACGCATGAATTACCATCAAAGCTTCGGCTAATAGAGTTCTTACATTTGGATCATTCGGATATTTAGCTATCAGCTTTCTCATAGCATCTGCATAAGCGTGATCCAGAGTTGTTCGATCTGATAATGTTTCATCATCCGAATACCTTTCGGCTAATGCATCAATCAAATCTCTTTCCTTTTCTGATGCATATTTCTTCAGGCTTTTTGCCTTTTGAATAGCTTCGTAAGCTGGCTTTACTGAAGATGGTTCCATTGCTACGTTTAGATTAGGTCCCAGAACAAGTGCCTGACCCCAGTATGCTATAGCTGAGTTGAGTTCTAGCATTGCCACTTGTTCGTATGAACGAGCAGCTTCTAAGTGATTAAAACCATACGTTAGTGCAATTGCCTGGTTGAAGTAAATGTTTACGAGTTCATCAGTTGATGATATATCGAAGTTATGGACACCCATGCCCTCAAAAAGTGGTGCATGCTGGCCTTCAAATAAATTGTCACCCTGCATAGGCTGACCTAAAGCTAATTCTACTTGTGTTGATATGAATGTGATTAACACACCCATTATTATTCGTTTCATTCTGTCTGTTGTTTTTTTGTGTTTATTAATTGTTGATAGTCTTCTTGACGCTCCATTTCTGTTGCGCACAAAATTACGAGGTTAGACCGAGTGAGATACGGCTCCTTACGTCAACAATAGGTATACAAGTGCACTGTGGAATAGGTGAACATCAGGTGAGCAGGATAAAAAAGATGTTCTAAAATTATTTAAAAACTCTACTTTAACCGACTTTCAGAGATTCCTTTTCCAGATGGAGCATGAACTCGGTAAGGTTATCTTCAGTATTGATATCCAATTTTTTTCGAAGTCGATAACGTGCTGTTTTAACACTGTCAGGGGAAATCCCGAGAATAGCTGCCATTTCCTTAATGGTCAGATTGAGTTTCACCAAAGCAGAAAGCCGCATTTCATTAGGGGTAAGGTCAGGATATCGATCTTTCAGGATGTGATAAAACCCAGTGTGGACTTCCTCGAAATGCATTTGGAACTGTTTCCAATCCTCATCAAGGGTGGCACTGTAATCCAACAGCTGAGAAAGACTGTTAAGCTCTCTGGACGATCCTTCCTTCTTTAAACTCTCGACTTTTTCTTTCATTTCCTCCATCATCTCATTCTTCTGGACCATATTGAGACTCTGGGAGGTTAGCTGTTTGTTCTTAAATTCCAGGTCACGCTCCAGCTCCTGGCTTTTAAGCTTCGAGACCTCAAGTTCAGCACTACTTCTTTGAATTCTTAACCGCTGACTTCTCACAATCAGAAACCCAATCAAAAGCAGAAGAACTAAACCACCAATCAATGAGGCTTGAATATATGCTCTGCGCTCATTTTCTAATTGAAGGGTAGCAATCTCCTTCTCTTTTTCCCCGACCCTGAATCGGGCTTCAAATTCGAGCATATTCTTTGCTCTTTCTTCATTGAAGATAGAATCCCGAACCATAAGTAACCTCTCGTGATTCTCAGTTGCAGCCTGATACTTATTTTGTTGTTTTTGAACCTCGATTAAAACCTCAAGGCTATTCTCAGCAACTATCCAGTCATTACCAGTTATGGCTAAGTTTACTCCCCTCGAAGCTGCGCTTTCTGCCTCCCTCAAATTATCCATCCCCAAATAGGTATGAGCAAGTTTATTGAGCAGGGAAAAAGTTGTGTTGGTATATCCTGATTCATCCGCTTCTTTGATTCCCTCTTCCAGGATTACTACAGCCTTCTCAAACTCACCAAGTTCTTCATAGATTTTGGCTACATCATCGAGACTGTGCAGTGCTAAAAATTTATTCCCCAATGAATCCGCCAGCTTTACCGCTTCATTAGCAACAGCAAGAGCTTCATTTAAACGTTCTTCATCTTTTAATACTCTGGCCTGACTAAACATAAGCTGTGGAATCGCATGTTGATACCCCTTATCCTCAAATAGGTCAATAGCCTTTTGATAGTACTCGGCGGCTTTTTCGAAATTTCCATTTCTTTCCTTTAAAAAACCGGCTTCAGACAACGCCAGTGATTCTCCAGCCCAATCATCAATCTCTTGCGCCTTATGAATAGCATCATCTAAAAATCGCTGAGCTATGCTATAATCGTTCAGATTTTGTTGAACAATTCCGAGTTTAGTGAGTGCAAAAACTTCTCCCTTTTTATTTCCAATGTCCCTTGACAACTCTAGTGCTTCAAATAACCGCTGTGATGCTTTTTCATATTCTGAGATTTGAGAGTATACCGAACCTAAAACCTGCAGTACTTTTATCTGGCTTCTTATTGATTCCGTTTCCTGAAAAAGTAGTAGTGCATCCAGATAATTACTGATAGCAATACCTTTATTATCAGTAAATGCGATTACATTAGCCAGCTGATAGTGGCTTTCAGCAGTAAGGCTATCATTTCTAATGGCTTTCGATAAATCGAGAGCCTCCTCAGCGTAATTGAGTGCGGAAGATACATTTTGAAAAGCCAGCTTTGATGTAAGTTGATGGAGAAGCTTTATTTCTTCTACTCCGGAAGCGACACTTAATTCTGCTTCCAGTTCTTCTATAGAAGTTCCCCCATCACCATGCTGAGCAACCCCCAACTCAACCAGAAGTAAAGATACCAGTGCTAACCAAATAACCCGTACTGTTTGCATAACCCTGACTCAAATTATTACACCAAAGATAACCGAGCGGGTTTTAGCGATCAAATGCAGTTATTGTTTCGCGGGAACCCGGGGTATAGTCATTATTTGTTTCTGGCGACCGTCAATATACCAAACACCAGACTCATCAAAGAAAGCATCCTCTTCCAGCATAATCCGGATTTCTTTTCCCCATTCATCAATATAAGTAGCTGCATTAAGCTCAATGGAATAGGCAGTATTGAGGTGAAGCGGGTAATCTCCATCTCCAGGAACGCCACCCTGAGCATCCCACATTCCAAGAGTAGTTCCGGCCGCGTGACCATGATAGCCAATCGGATGAGTATAAATAGAGGGCTTAATTCCTTCTGCAATAGCCTGCTCTCTCGACATTTTCAGTACTTCATTCCCGGTCCTGCCTTCTTCAAAGTTTCGGGTAAATATATCCTGAAGTCGGTTTCCATTATCAAATGCTTTATTTAAGTACTCGGGAACTTCTGTTTCGCCTGGTCTCAGAACATAAGCATGCTGCTGCGTATCGGTATTTAATCTCAGATAAGTGATCCCAAAATCGACATGAAGAAGATCTCCCGGTAAAATCACGTTTTTTGCCGGTCGGCTATCAAAGGTTCTCAAATGATCGAAGGACTCGGGATCTGCCCGTTGAATAGAAACACTGGGGTGAAACCAAGTAATCAGTTTAAGTTCTCTGATCTTTTCACGATACCACCAAACTACATCATCAGTTGTGGTGACTCCGGGCTGAATTACTTTGTCAGAAAATCCTTCAGCTATAATTTCATGAGCTATTCTTACGATATGGGGATAGATCGTCATTTCCTTTTGGGACCGGGTTTCCAGCCATCCAACGGCTACTTTCTCTGCCGAAACCAAACGATCGGAGTATTTTTTACCAATCCCCTGTCTTAGTTCTTCATGATCAGTTACCACCATTCCATCGGCATGCTGCCAGGTCTCTGAAATATTGATTCCAATTTTATCAGGATCACGTTCCTCAATTATTTCCAAAAGTCGAGCCCATTGGTCTGGTTGAACTTCTTTATTCCACGCTTTTTTAAAGGTGGTTCCCACATCGTATCGGGCAACTGCCAAAGTTTCCAAGCCTTCGTCATCTCCACGATCATAAACTACCAGAATAGTTCGGCGCCGGGCAGCCAGCCAAGTTGCCGGTAACATCGTTTTTATAACAGGGTCTTCGTTGTATTCCCGTGAGATAATGAGCCACATATCAATACCTTCTCTTCGCATGATATCCGGCAAAATATTTTGAATTTTATCAGCCAACAAATCATCAATGACTTGCGCCCGCTCCTTCATAGGAAGAACTTCAGGGTAGTTTTGTGCACTTAATGATAAGGTGACAGATGAAAGAATAAGTGTTAGAAAGAATAATCGAAATTGCATGATGCCCCGTTAAGTTAAAGCATCAAATAAAGCTCAAAACCTGCACTTATTCAACCATCAACTTTCACTTTATCAACTATCGCCGTTAATCCAGTTTGCTCTTCGCTCCCGGGCCTGCCTGCTGGCTCTCCTATCAATTTCAGTTTTGAAGCGGTTTGATTCAACCAGAGTAGCCCGAACTCTTTTTTCTTCTCCCCATCTGGAATAAACAATCTCTACGGTTTGCCCCGGTCTCCTTCTGTCCAGAATTTCATCTACTGACTCAACAGAGCTAAGTCGCGTTCCGCCAATGGAAATAATCTCATCTTCGGCTTCAATTCCAGCTTCATAAAGCGGACTTCCAATCAGCGCATTTGATGTAAGTTTCCATACTCTATTCCTTTCTCTTATAGTCCCTCCCAAGCTAGCTTTGCCCGGATTTTCAAGTTCAAAATCGACGCCGAACTCTCTAAACAAAGTCCTATAGTCCGGCATTGCGCTGTTATAAATATGTTCTTCAAAAAACCGGGTCGCGAATTCTTCTCCTGCATATTCTACTAGAACAGCTTCCAAGTCTCTTATTGTATAAGGAATCTCAGTCTTTCCATATTCCTCCCAGAGCAATTTCATGTAATCATCCAGATTCAACTCATTATCCATCGATCTTAGCGAGAGATCTAAAGCCAAACCAAGTACACTTCCATAAGAGTAGTAAGACACAAAAATATTGTTGTTATTGGTTGGATCGATAGAAGTAGCAGCGTCCACAAAAGGAGCACGGTAGCTCATCTCTATAGGGTTAAAAAACTGTCGTCCGGGTGAGTTGATCACATAATTGAGTGTACCATCCAGACCTTCCACATATTCTTCGGGGGTTCTGATTCCCGCACGGGCCAGCATCAATCCCGTATAATAGCTGGTAAAACCTTCTGCAAACCAAAGTTCGCCACTCATATTTGCTTCCTCAAAATCGAAAGGTTCCAGTGAAGCAGGTCTGATGCGTTCTACATTCCAGGCGTGAAAGAATTCATGTGAAATAGTACCCATTCTGTACTCACCAAGAGGTTCATCAATATCTTTGGAGCCTGTTACATAGGTTGAGTTTCGATGCTCCATTCCATCTCCGCTGGCATTCGGCATATAGCATGAAAGGAAGGTGTACTCACCATAATCGAAATCAGGGAGCTCCCCGTACACATCTCTTTGTACACGAACGACATCCATCACCTTTCCAAAATACTCATTCACTTCGCGATCGCTGGCATGAGTGTGAAGAGCCAAACGGATAAGCTGCCCATCTACCATCTCCTCCCTGAGATGAAAATCTGCGATTTCGGTTGGGCTGTCCAAAAAGTAATAAACATCCGGAGCGTAATAAATATCACCTTCTATTCTCTTCAACTGAGTAGCCACCTGCCAATTCAGGTCTTCCCGTACATCAAAAGTTACATGCACCGGACGATGTTGGTAATCTCTGGGGAAAACGAAGGTAGCCGGTATGTTCAGGTGCGCATGCGTCTCATCAACCTGAGAATAAGTCCCTCCACCACGGTTTGCATAAAGCATATATTCGAAATGTACGGTTCCGTTATGACCGTGAACATCCCACTGTTGAGGGTTCGGTCGGGTGATTTCAAGTTCATTTCCATCAGAATCAAAAGCCTGGACTCCATATACATTCTTAGCAAAATTGTGAATTGCATACCGCCCGGGAGATGTCCTGCTCATTCTGATTTCAAGAGGAGCCAAATCAAGATTAGAAAAGGTAGCTTTTACTTTGGCTTCATGGTGAACAGCATTCTCGAAGGAAATCGTGTACTCATTAATGGTTTGAGCCTGAGCTTGCACAAAAAGTATAAGCGTAGCTATTAAAAACAAGGATATTTTCGTATTCATAAAATTTACTTTTTTGGGAAGGATGAATATGACCACCTTATCAATCGGGTGCAAGGCAATACTGTTAAAGATTTAAAACAAGAGGTTCCGTTTGCATTAAAATTCGTCTATTTTGGGGTATGGACGGATCAGTAACATTAAGCATTTCAGACAAAATTGGTTTAATTGAGTTTTATCACCCGAAAAGTAACTCGTTGCCTAAGAGTTTATTACACAAACTCGCTGAAACTATCACAAAAGCGGGAAACGAGAACGGCATCACTGTGATCGTTTTAAAAAGTTCAGGAGATGGTGCTTTTTGTGCCGGAGCTTCCTTTGACGAATTGCTTGCAATAAATACTCTGGATGAAGGTAGAGCGTTTTTCTCAGGTTTTGGAAAAGTAATTATGGCGATAAAAACCTGTCCAAAATTCATCATTACCAGAGTACACGGAAAAACCGTTGGAGGTGGAGTAGGTATAGTAGCAGCATCTGATTACGCCATTGCCAGTAAAGAAGCTTCCATCAAACTAAGTGAATTGAGTATTGGAATTGGCCCGTTTGTGATTGGACCCGTTGTTCAACGAAAAATTGGGGTATCGGCATTCTCCTCTCTAAGCATCAATGCAAAAGAGTGGAAATCAGCCGAATGGGCTTTTGAAAAAGGACTTTATAACGAATTAGTTCAATCTGAAAGTAATCTGGAGGAAGCCATTCGGGAACTTGCTGAACAACTCTCGATGAGTAATCCGGAAGCCATGAAACAAATGAAAAGTTTGTTTTGGGAGGGAATGGATAATCTGGAGGATGTACTCCTGCAAAAGGCTGAGATTAGCGGAGAGCTTTCTCTTAGTGATTTCACTAAGAGTTTTATTAAGAAGTTTAAGAGCTGACTTTTAGATTCGAAAAGAGAATCGTGAACTGCGCCCCGTCTTTACCAGAAAACGAGACTTCTCCATTGATCTGAGAAGCCAGTGATTTGATTAAACTAATACCCAGAGAAGAAGAGTTTTTCTCAAGTACGTTTTCATCTGAACCTATTCCATTATCTTTTATTTCCAGTCTGTAATCATCCTTGTTCTTTTCAAAAGATATCTGAATATGACCTTTTTTCGCATTATTGAAGGCATGTTTGTAAGCGTTGCTAAGAATCTCATTCACCATTAAACCCAAGGGAATCCCGATGTTCACGTTCATCGGGATATTTGTAATATCAAGTTCCAGATCAATTTCGTGACCAGGTTTTTTCATCGTCTGATCTACACTCGCAATCAAATCTTCCAGAAACTTCTTGAAATTCACCTTAGCTAAATCATCGTTTTGATACAGATTTTCATGAATCTTAGACATCGCCAGTACTCGCATCTTGCTTTCCTGAATAGCAGTTTTGGCTAATCCCTCTTCTATATTCCAGCTTTGTAATTCCAGAAGACCGGAGACTACCGCAAGGTTATTCTTTACCCGGTGATGAATTTCTTTGATTAACACTTCCTTTTCAATCAAAGCCGATTGCAGGTTATAGGTCTGCTCATCAACTAATTTCTTAAGGTCTTTCTTCTCTTTTTTCTCTGTATAAATACGCACTAAGACAACTATAAGTAGTATGAATGAGACAAAAACTAGCAATAGAAACCAAGCTCTTTTCCAATAGGGTATATCTATTTCGATAAATGCTAGCTCTACGGAAGGACTCCATCCAGACTTGATAGATTTACTCTTAGCTAAGAAGGTATACTTACCGGAAGGTAGATTGGTGTAGCGAACCTCTTCAATATTATCCCCCATCTGCCACTTTTCATCGAAACCTTCCAATTTGTATTGATATGATATTCTATTGGGATCTTTGTAGTCGATGGCGTTAAACAAAAAATTGATGTTATTCTGATCGTAGGCAATTTTTATAATACCTGAATTCGCACCGTTTTCAAGTGACTTGTAGATAGGATCATTATTAGCGAGTATTTCTCGTAAATAAATATCAGGAGGATCAGAAGGATTGATTTTAGTTTCTCCTTCAGTAAAAGAGAAACTAATTAAGCCTTTAGAGTTACTACCAAACCAAAGCGTTCCGTCATCATCAAGTAAAGAAGCCCAACCATTAAACTCGATTCCATTTCCAAAATCATTCAGAGCAAAGTGCTGTTGCTCAACAATTCGGTGCCCTCTCCACAGAGATAAATCATAGTAATTGAGGCCTCCGTTAGTACCTTGCCAAAGGTTGTTATGTTGATCGAACTGAAAAAAAATGGTTTCCTGGAGGTAAGCATCTTGTGTTTCAAACTTGAGAGCGCTCTGAGGGAATCCGGAATCATCAAAATCATACAGTACATTTATTGCTTCGTTAGTGCCTACCCATAGATGTCCTTTATCGTCTTCCTTTACGTCATAAATACTATTTCCGAAAAGCCCGTTTTGTTCATCAAAATATTGGAACCTTTCCCCGTTGAATTGTGCCAGCCCAGCCTCTGTTCCAATCCAAAAATATCCTCTTGAGTCTTTTGTGATAGAAGACAATTCTGTCTTCCAATATTCATCTCCTGGCGGTTCAAACTCAACCAGGTTACCGTCTTTATATTTTAGTAATGCCTGAGAAGCAGCGAACCAAATACTACCGTCGTCATCCACAAAAATATCACTCACGTAATAAGGGTATAAAGGTTCAAAAAATTCGGGGTGATAAAACCTGTTCCCATCAAACTCAATAATATCATAATTGTAGGTAAGCATTAGGAGATTACCATTGGGCATTTCTTCTATGTCCCAAATTTCGTCATCCGGAATAAATCGTTCCGGCAGTGTAAAACTAGTAAATGACCCATTTCTATAGCTGCTTAATCCATTTTCGGTACCAAACCAAAGCGTTCCATCAGAGTGCTTTAAAGCGCTGTATACCGCATTGGCATCTAATCCGGAGCTTCCATCGTAGATCCTGAAATTTCGATCTTTAAAAATACTTACCCCATTACCATCAGTAGCTACCCATATAGTACCGTCTTCATCTTTAATAAGCCGATATATGTAATTGCTGCTTAACCCATTATTTCTTGTGACGTGTGTATACTCCTCTCCATCAAACCAATACAGTCCGTTTCTTTCGGTTCCGATCCAAATAACCCCATCATCTCCCTCTGAGATAGTGAAAACATAGTTCAGCTCCTGACCATTAATTTCAGTAATGTTTTCGATGCTATTATCAGGCATTATTACTGAGACTCCATTGCTGGTAGGAATCCATTTCTTCCCATCACTTGCCAGATACACTTGGTAAGTGAGTTCTCCGGCTAACCCATTTTCATTGGTAAAGACCTTTGTAACACCTCCATCTTGTTCAAACAAAGCTACCCCGGATGATGTAGCTATCCAGGCTCGGCCTTGTTCATCGAAAACAAAATCCCATATCTGATTATCTGGCAGCCCTGTTTCTTTTGTAATCTTTTGATTTAGCCCCCCTTCCTTATCCCATTCAAAGATTCCCATTTCATCACTTCCGAACCAAATCGTACCATCAGGTCCATTTGCAATAAAATTGATGAGTACCGAATCTAGAGCAGCTAGTTCAGGAATATAGATTGCAGAGTCACCTTGGAATTTTGCAATACCACCAAATTCAGTAGAAACCCAAAGGTCTCCATCCATGTCTTTATGAATATCATATATAAGAGCGTCTTTAAACCCACTTTCATCGGTATAGCTTTTAAATCTTTTGCCATCATATTGTACCAGACCATTTGCTGTTGCAAACCAGACGTAACCCGTCTCATCAATAAGTACATCGTATACAAAACTTGAAGGTAGTCCTTCATTAACAGAATACGTTTTAATATTGTACTTCTGCCCATACCCCAACGCATATCCCCAAAAAAGAAATGCTAATAATAAAAGTAATTTCTTTGTAGCCACTCCGATAGATAAAAACCTAAGTTCTTAATATCTATAAATCCTTTTGTAAAAACAGTTAATAATAGCTAATAACTACGGGTTTTTGAAAAAACTCATCAAAGAGTATATAATTAATTGTTCAAATGGTATTATCCATAAAACTAACCAATACTATATATGAGACTGATTCTATTTCTTTGTATCTCTTTGTTAATGACCACATTCACCAACGCTCAGGATTCCTGGGATGTAACCAATCCCGATCTTGGAGAAACTAGCTCTCTGTCGTTCACTACCGATGAAGGAACCTGGATAAACCTGGATGTTAGTCCGGATGGCGAACATATCGTTTTCGATCTGCTCGGCGATATTTACATTATGCCGATTTCCGGAGGAAAAGCAAACCTTCTTCGTGGCGGACACGCTTATGAGGTTCAACCTCGTTTCAGCCCGGATGGATCACAAATATCTTTTACCAGTGATGCAGGTGGTGGAGATAACATCTGGACTATGAATGTGGATGGATCGAATGCAACTCAGATTACCGATGAGAATTTCCGGCTACTTAACAATTCTACCTGGATGCCTGATGAGAATACATCATCGCCAAAAAACACTTTTCATCCAGCCGCTCGCTTGGTGCAGGGGAAATCTGGATGTTCCACAAAACTGGTGGAGCAGGAATTCAACTCGTAGAAAAGAAAAACGCGCAACAGGATATTGGGGAACCTTCTGTTTCTCCGGATGGCCGTTACATTTATTACAGTGAAGACAATTATCCTGGAGGATTTTTCCAGTACAACAAAGACCCGAACAGCCAGATTTATGTGATTCGTCGTTATGATAGAGAAGAAGGCGACATCGAAACGGTTACAGGTGGAAACGGTGGTGCTGCCCGACCTCAAATCTCTCCGGATGGAAACACCCTTGCCTTTGTTCGTCGTGTAAGAACCAAATCAGTATTGTATTTACGGGATATGGAATCAGGTATGGAAAAGCCTGTGTTCGAAAATCTGAGTAAAGATCAACAGGAAGCATGGGCCATTTTTGGTGTGTACACGGGCTTTAACTGGACTCCTGAAGGTAAACATATCATCATTTGGGCGAATGGTAAAATCAACAAAATTGACATTGAAACCGGCGACTCTGAGATTATCCCTTTTGAGGTAGAATCCAATCATGAAATTGTTGAAGCCGTGCGTTATAAGCAGGAAGTCGCACCCGAAACATTCACTGCAAAGGCAATTCGAAATTCCGTGACATCTCCAGATGGAAAAACAATCGCTTTCAGTGCTGCAGGATACATCTGGATGAAAACATTGCCGGATAAAGATCCGATCCGACTTACCCGCGAAACCGATTTTGAATTTGAGCCTGCTTTCTCACCAGATGGCCGTTTACTGGCCTACGTTTCCTGGAGTGATGAAAACATGGGTGCATTGAATATTGTAAACCTGAGGACGCGAGACAGATTCAAAAGACCAACTAAATTGACCTCCAAAAAAGGGATTTACAGAGAACCTTCTTTTTCCCCTGACGGCAAAACCATCGTATTCCGAAAAGAAAGTGGAAACGGTCAGCAAGGTTTCGCTTATACCTTAAACCCGGGAATTTTTACCATTCCGGTTGAAGGTGGAGAACCTACTCAAATTACTGAAACGGGAGCCTTCCCAAGATTCAATGCCGCAGGAGATCGAATTTTTTATCAGTCCGGCGGATACTTATTTGGGGCTATCGAGAAATCATATCGAAGTGTGGATTTGAGTGGTGAAGATGAGAAAACGCATTTCACTTCAAGTTATGGACACGAGTTCGTACCCAGTCCGGATAACAAGTGGATTGCATTCTCTAACTTATATAAAGTTTATCTGGCTCCACTTACCGATGCCGGTAAACCGATTGCAATTACACCTTCAACAAAATCTATACCCGTAAGAGAAGTAGCCAGTGAAGGTGGATACCACATGCATTGGTCGAATGACAGCCAAAAATTGCATTGGACACTTGGTCAGGAATACTTCACAATCGACCTGAAAGACGCATTCACTTTTGTGGAAGGAGCACCCGACAGTCTGCCCGAACCTCCAAAAACCGGAATTAATATTGGTCTGGAGCTAGAAACGTATGTTCCGGAAGGCAGCATCGCTTTTACAAATGCACGTATCATAACCATGAATGGGGATGAAGTGATTGAAAACGGCACCATTGTAGTGGAAGGAAACCGAATTACCGCTATTGGTTCTGATGTTGAGGTTCCAACTAATGCTAAAGTTGTGGATGCTTCCGGTAAAACCATTATGCCGGGAATAGTTGATGCCCATGCTCACTTGGGGAATTTCAGGCTTGGCATTAGCCCACAGCAACAATGGGAGTATTTTGCGAATCTGGCTTACGGAGTAACAACTGCACATGATCCTTCTTCGAATTCTGAGATGGTTTTTTCACATTCTGAAGCCATTAAAGCAGGAAATATGATCGGACCCAGAGTATTCTCTACCGGAATAATTCTTTATGGAGCAGATGGTGACTTTAAAGCTGTTATCAACAATTATGATGATGCGTTATTCGCCCTTAAGAGAACGAAAGCCTTTGGGGCATTTACTGTTAAAAGCTACAATCAACCCCGAAGAGAGCAGAGACAACAGGTAATTAAAGCAGCGAAAGAACTTGAGATGATGGTTGTTCCTGAAGGTGGATCCTTCTTCTTCCATAACATGAGCATGATTCTGGATGGACATACCGGAATTGAACATAATATTCCTGTAGTTCCTCTTTATAAGGATGTCCGTGAGCTTTGGAGCGCCAGCGAAACGGGATATACGCCAACCCATGTAGTTAATTATGGAAGTATGAGTGGCGAGTATTATTTCTATCAAAAATACAATGTATGGGAAAATGAAAAGCTGCTTTTTTTTACACCAAGAAGTGTCATTGATGCACGGTCCCGGCACAGAACGATGATTCCAGACGAGGAATATGATAATGGGCACATTCTTACAGCAGAGTCTTCAAAACTACTTACTGATGCCGGTGTTAAAGTGAATCTTGGTGCTCACGGTCAACTACAAGGACTGGCGGCGCATTGGGAACTCTGGATGATGAGTCAGGGAGGAATGACCAATATGGAAGCTCTTCGTGTTGCTACAATAAATGGTGCACAATACTTAGGACTGGACGATGATATCGGCTCCCTCGAAGTGGGCAAACTTGCCGATTTGATTGTGCTGGATGGAAATCCTCTTGAAGATATACATAATACCAATTCGGTAAGATATACCATGGTAAACGGTCGTTTATTTGATGCCGCAACTTTGAATGAAATTGGAAACCAAATGAAAGAACGCTTGCCGTTCTGGTGGGAACGTGATGGCTACGGTGATCAATTTGACTGGCATGCCATTACCCTGGAAGCAGCCGGGCTGGAGTGCTCTTGTTTTGGGGAGAATTAATTCACTGAATTCATTCGTATCTTTAAAAGCCTTCCGAACCGGAAGGCTTTTTTAATTTATAGCGGAGAGCATATCCAAGGTTCTACATTATTCGGGGTTATCATTACCGTTGTCGGTTTTATCCTGTACTCATCCAAAGCAGTATTAGTGAAGCTTGCCTATCAATACGATATTGATTCAGTAAGCCTTCTGCTTTTCAGAATGTTGTTTGCTCTTCCATTTTATGTAGGAGTGTGGTTATATCATAAGAAACAGTGGAGTACCCGGAGCCTTTCAAAAAAAGAGCGAGTAGGAATTATCGCGATTGGAATCACAGGCTACTACCTCTCCAGTTTTTTCGATTTTAAAGGATTGAGCTACATCACTGCAAGTCTGGAACGCCTTATTTTGTACACCTATCCTACCATGGTGCTTATTTTAAGTGCTGTTTTTCTTAGAAAGAAAATTTCTTTGAAAATGATTCTTTCCATCCTGTTTACTTATATCGGAATGATCATAATTTTTACGGATGAAGGTGGAATATTAACCGGAAATGATGAAGAACTACTTCTTGGGAGTTTTTTTATAGGACTTAGCGCTTTTTTCTATGCCAGCTATATGGTGATCAGTTATGCAGTGGTTTCCGGAATTGGAAGTATTCGGTTAACAACCTATTCAATGATTATATCCTGCATTCTGGTATTTATACACTACTTTATTACCACAAAATCCAACCTTTTTGGATATCAAACGGAAGTCTATTTGTATAGCATAGGGATGGCAATTTTTGCTACGGTAATTCCTTCTTTTATGATTAATGAAGGAATCAAACGTTTAGGAGCACCAAATGTGTCCATCATCGGAACTATTGGTCCTGTCTCAACCATTACTCTGTCCATTATTTTACTTGGAGAGATGCTCACACTAACTCAATTCGGAGGCGGGCTTATCATCATTGGTGGAGTTGCTTTTTTGAGTTGGGGAAGAGCTAAAAAGTGACTTTCTACTAAAATATTAATTCCTAATATTCCCGTCATGAACTGCAACAACTGCGCTACTGAGTTTGAAGGAAATTTCTGTCCAAATTGTGGACAGCGGCCCAATAGCGGACGAATCGTGTTCAGGGAATCTGCGCGGGATGTACTGGAACATTATTTCGATTTCGATGCTCCACTTTTCCGAACAATTACAGGATTAGTTACCCGCCCAGGAGCGCTGATCAGAGAATACATTCACGGGCGAAGAAAAAGCTATTCCCACCCAATCCGCTACTACGTTCTTGTACTGGCTATTTATCTTATCATTCAAAATATAATCGATTTCGACCCAATAAAAGCCGTGGGAGAAATTATGGGGGTTACTCAGCAACCCAATCCGGATAGTCCCCAGACGAAAGGCTCTTATTTTTTTAGAAATAACATTAATCTGCTGCTTCTTTTTTATGCTTTTTTTCTCGCATTGTTCAACAAACTCTTTTTTAGAAAATCCGGCTTCTTTTTTGTTGAATATTTAGCTCTGGGTTTTTATGTGGTTGCTCAATACATCTTCTTTACCATCTTCATCATTTTGGGGGTTACCATTTCCCCATATATTTTTCTGCTGAACTACCTGCTGGTACTTATCTATCCCGTTTATGTAATGTTCAAATTTCACGAGGGTAAATGGTATTCGCGAATTACCAAAGCCTTCTTTGCGAATTTATTTGCATGGATTTTGTATGTAATAGCCGGCCAGTTTATCTCTATTTTTATAGTAATTGCCTTTGACCTATGACTTACGAACTGGCATTCCGGGAATTACAAGAATATGCAAATCCGGAGAAAGCAGAACACTTTACCCGTTTCTTTAAAAATAATCCCGGAGAATATGGAGGAGGTGATAAATTTCTTGGCATTGCAGTTCCTAATCAAAGAAAGGTTGCTAAGAAGTTTAAGGATATGCCCTTATCTGAGGTTGAAATATTGCTTCGGAGTGAATTCCATGAATGTAGACTTACAGCGGTTATGCTTCTTATGTACCGCATTGAGAAGAAAGATCAGGATGTAGTGGATGAAGTAGCTGAGTTTTATCTTAAAAATATCGAATATGTAAATAACTGGGATATAGTTGATAGTTCGTGCCGGTTTATACTTGCTCGTTTTCTTGAAAACCGGGAACGTGATCTTTTGTACCATCTTGCAAAATCAGGCAACCTCTGGGAACGAAGAATCGCCATCATTACCTGTTACTACTTCATAAAAAATGATGACTTTGAAGATGCCTTAGCTATTTCGAAAATTCTTCTTCACGACAACCACGACCTCATTCATAAAGCCGTGGGCTGGATGTTGAGGGAAATAGGTGGTCAGGATCAATTAGTGGAAGAAGCCTTCTTACGGCAAGATGATCGTTATAAAAAAATGCCCAGAACCATGCTACGTTACGCTATTGAAAAGTTCGACGAGCCTCTCAGGAAAAAATATTTAGCCGGTAGTATTTAAGTTTTCGGGTACATTTGCAAAAGAAACTGTTGTCTTTGTTCCAATGCCATTTTCTCTTTTTCCTATTGTACATTTCCCATTAAGCTGAGCAGTAAGTGTTTTAATAAGAGTAGATCCCAATGAACCGGCGCTTTCAACGTTACCATCCTCTACTCCAATACCATTATCTTCTACTGTCAAATTGATTATAGCATCTTTCTCTTTCATTATTACCTTAATCTCACCCTTTTCTATATCGCTAAAAGCATGTTTATAAGAGTTTACTATAATTTCGTTTAGAAGTAGAGAACATGGAATTGCCTGGTTTATATCTAACGAAATACTATCTATATCCGTTTTAAATACAATATCTTTCGATTCATTAATATGCATACTGCTTATCGCCTGCATCAAATCATGTACGTAGGTTCTGTAATCGATAAAAGCAAGGGTTTCACTTTGATACAACATCTCATGAACCAGCGACATTGATTGAATACGAGTCTGGCTTTCAGTTAATGCTTTATTTACCTCTTCGTTGTCTGTTTCAAATACCTGAAGTTGAAGAATTCCCGAAATTACAGCCAGATTATTTTTAACCCTGTGATGAATTTCTGACAGTAACACTTCTTTCTCTTTCAAAGACTTTTTTAACTGCTCGTCTGCTTTCTTTCTTTCGCTTATATCGGTAGCCACGCACACACTTCCTACTTTCTTACCGTGGCCATTAATCAATTCCGACTCTGAAAACAAAACGGGGATGCTTCTTTTTCTTCTAGTTAGTAAGCTGAACTCGAATATATTTCCATTCTTACTTTTCTTTTCGTACACACTCCCCATTGCACTGAAATCGAAAAAATCTTTCACAGGAAGCCCCAGAATTTCTTCCTTTGTATAATGAAGCATTTCCAGGCCAGACTGGTTAATCCCTACAATATTTCCTTCCTCATCGGTAACAATCAAAATTTCCTGAATAGATTCGATGATACTATCCAGGTAGTCCCTGGCTAAGGTTCTCTTTTTGAGGTTTGAAGCCATCTCGTTGAAGGATGAAGCAAGCTGCCCGATTTCATCCTTATTTGAAATCTCTGTTTGTTGATCTAAATCTCCTTCCCCCAGTCTTTTTGCACTTTCATTGAGTTTAATAAGTGGATCAGCAATGGATCGATACACATAAAAAGCGATTAAGATGGCTAGCAGCACACAAACAATAGATACAATGGCAATTACGTACGTTGCCTGATCCAGTTTTTCGGTAAGAGCCGCATTTTCCTCAGCTTGTTTCTCAATAGTGTGCTCTCTGAGGTGTGTAATTACCGGAATAACCCTGTTTCTGAAATGTGGGCTTATCGAGGTGTTAAATAAAATCTCAGCCTGCTCAGTATCTTCCATTTGCAGATTAAGCCAGTCGGTAGAAAGGCCTGAGTATAACAACACGCGGTCTTCAAGGCGTTTTAAATCTCCAATAGTTTCTGAAACATCTATCATATCGCCATTCATAATAAACGCTCTTATTAAACTTATCGAAGTATCTATTTCCGCAAGTTGATGATGAAACTGTTTTGTAAGCAACGCTACTGTAGGTTCATCAATTGTGGTTTGCCCCTCTATGTTAGTATCAGCTTCTTTAATTGCATTGAGATAGATGAGTGTTTGATACAATCCTCTTTCGATATTAGCGGTTATTTCAACAAGCTTGGTCGTCTCTATATTATTTGAGACTAACTGATTTTGAACAGAGTTTGAGTACCATTGCGATACAATTCCAACAGTCGCAATGAGTATACTTATGCAGACAAAACTGACTATAATTTTGTTTCCCAGCTTCAAAACGTATTCTTTTAAAACAAGTTATTAGAACTAAGAAGCAATAACCATGTCGTCAGGTTAGAAAAAAATTATGTAACATTTTGGAGGTAGACTTACTTTTTGGCGCTAAGGCTTTGCTGCGCTACCCATAAGCATTTTTCCGCGCACAAAAACCCCTCTAACTTTCTATTTGATTATCGCTTAGCTCATCTCTCAATTAAACCCTGTGCGAGGAATTCTACTCAATCTTTACCTAAAACTTTTTTGAATGCTCTTTTAAAGTGATCCATTTCCTTCCCGATACCAATCGTTACACGTACACAATTCGGGAGCCCAAAAGCATTTATTCTTCTAAGAATCACTCCCTCCTCCAGCATTTTTTGAGTGAAGAAAACAGCTTCATCTTCGGTCTCAAAAACCATCATTACAAAGTTAGATATTGAAGGGACATATCTGACATTATACCTATCAAAAAACTGGTACAGCTCTTTTTTCCCAATCTGAACAGTTTGTCGGCTTTGCTCTAAAAAATCATCATCCTGATAAGCTGCCAAAGCTGCCGCCTGACCTAACCCACCCGGCTCAAATGCAAGCTTGGTTTTTAGCATATAGCCAATTAGCTCCTTTTGACCGATTCCATATCCAACTCTGAACCCCGCTAACCCATATCCCTTTGAAAAGGTCCTGAGGATAATCACATTCTCAAAACTGTAGCTTAGTACATCCGGATAATCTTCAACATCATGAGTAAACTCGTAATACGCCTCATCCATAATCACCAATACATCTTTTGGCACATTTTCCATCAGCCATTCAAATTCTTCGGTATTGATGTAGGTGCCGGTTGGGTTATTGGGATTGGCTATGTACAACATTCTGGTATGCTCATCAATGGCATTGACCATCGCTTTTACGTCAAAACGGAAATCTTTTGTCACAGGGATTTTTTTAATTCTGACCCCCCGAATCTGAGCCTGTACATACATCCCAATAAAGGTCACATCAGCAGTAATGATGTTCTGCTTATTATGAAAAAAGGTCTTGCATAAAATACCAAGCAGGCTTTCTGATCCTGAACCGACAATCAGATTTTCCGGCTGAACACCAATTCTGTTCGCAATAGCACTTCTCAGTTGCTTAGAAAGTGGATCCGGGTAATCATGAATTACTTTCAGGGCTTCGGTTACTGCTTCATCTACTGACGCACTATGCCCAAGCCGATTCTCATTAGATGCCAGTTTAGAAATCTCATCAGGTTGATAAGCTTCAACAACTTCTGCGATGGTCTTACCTGCAACATAAGGCTTCAATTGCTTAATATTTGCAGGTACTATTTCTTTTTGGGGAGATGAACTCATTTTCGATATTTTTGATATAAAATTACGATTAATAAAGCGCTTTTTATAATCTCAAAAGTTCTGTCTTTCTTGTTTTAGATCGTTTGTTCATTGTTTATTTTCTACGCATGAAAAACATACTTATTACGGGTGCCAGTAAGGGAATTGGCTACGCTACCGCATTACATTTCGCTCAACAAGGCCACCAGGTTTTTGCCCTTGCAAGGTCTGAATCAAAGTTAGAAAAGCTGGCAAAAGAACCTGCTTCAGGAGAAATTATTCCTATTGCAATCGATCTCACATCCCAAAAATCAGTAGAAGCATTACCAGAAAAACTCGGAACTACTCCCTCTATCGATATTCTGATCAATAACGCGGGTGCCTTAATCAACAAGCCATTTATTGATACAGATATGGATGAATGGATGCATCAGCTTCAGGTGAACTTTCTCGCTCCAGTTCGTTTGATAAAGGAGATTAAGAATCTGTTAAATAGTGGAAGTCATATTGTGAATATAGGAAGCATGGGTGGATTTCAGGGAAGCGCTAAATTTCCCGGGCTTGCTGCTTACAGCACTTCAAAAGGTGCTTTAACAATTCTTAGTGAATGTCTTAGTACTGAGTTCTCAGAAGAAGGGATCTCGGTTAACTGCCTTTGCCTTGGTGCTGTTCAAACCGAAATGTTGAACGAAGCTTTTCCAGGATACAAAGCACCAACTCAACCTGAGGAAATGGCAGGCTTTATAGCTGACTTCAGCTTAAATGCACACTCTTATATTAATGGGAAAATAATTCCGGTGGCTTTAAATAATCCCGGTTAGTGCATGGGAAAGCCACATAAATTTGTTTAACTTCACCAGAACCAGAAACTCTTACTCTTTCAATGAAGAATATTCTACTTAGCCTACTCTTCTTATTCACTGTCACTTTAACTTCATCTTCATACACAAAAGCTCAAACTGTTGAACTGCTGGCTGGTAATTCCCTGAACGGAGCTATGAATGGTGTCCTTTTAGGGGGTGCAACCATGGCTGTTACAAATAGTGACGACTTTTATCCTCTTCAGGTTGGGCTAGGACTTGGAACACTATATGGGATTGGGATGGGAGCCTATGACATTGTTCAGGGTGGCGGTAAAGAAATACTTGTTTCAGGATTGTTTAATGATGGGAGTAACAGTTCCATTATCGTACTTCTGGATACTTTTTACGGAGCTGCTGCAGGCTCAATCATTGTAACCTCAATTATGTTGGTTGCAAATGAACCTCTTATTGATGGGTTACAGTATGGGGCTGGAATTGGAGCCTGGGTGGGCTTTGGATTTGGCGTTTTTGATACCTTCTTTCTCGCAAGCACTACCACTTCTCCAGTGGCCAGCATCTATCAACCCAATGATAATGCTTCAGGTTTGTTGGGAATGAATTTTGATAATGGTACTTCTCTCGGATTTATGAATCCAACGTTGTTTAGCTCAATCGAACTAAACCAAACTACATTCAGTAAATCCATAAATCCCGGAGTAGAACTCCTGAATGTTCGGGTTAACTTCTAGCCTGAATCTCGACCAGCGTCTTCAACACTTCTCTTACTGTATTAATATGACCGCTCAAAGATGGATGAAGTCCATCTGTAAGATAGTTCCAGGCTTTCGGTTCACCTTCACCCATTCTTGTGCCCTTTGGGTCTACAATTCCGCCTGTCTTACCCGATACTAATTGTCTAACCTGCTCCAGGTCTTCTGGATCAATTGTAAACTCATAAATAGCGTTTTCTGATAATAGCTCTGAAATGACCGGAGTTGGCGTAACCCACACAGTTGGCTTTTCGATTTGAACTTCAAGAATCTCATGGATGGTGTTCAGGTTTTCCCAAGTCTCAGAAAGTGGTATTAATGTCCTTTGGGGAGCTATGTTTAACCGCTGTATGTCGAAGGTACCAAGCGATACAAATACCCAATCAGGTTCGTGAAGTAAAACATCCCGATCCAGTCTTTTTAAAGCATCCGTAGTCGTATTGTGAGCTACTCCGGAGTTAACAAAATTAAAGTCTGCATTTTCGAATGAAATTTCTAACAAATGCCGAAGAATTGAAAACCATCCCTGAGCGTCTTCAGTGGAAGAGTCCCCTAAAGCAACGATCGTTTCTTCTCCATCAAAAGGCAGCCCATCAAGCATATCAATGATATCATCTTCTTTCAATAGTTCAAGTGCAGCTTGCTTGGCATTCTCTTCATAGTTCTTTCTGAAGGTTTCTAGTTCTTCAGTAGCAATTCCTAGTAATCCGGCTTCGGCTTCAACACTATTTCGACCGGGAAATAAAGGGTGTCTTTTTCCTGCATGGAAAAAGGGAATCATAAATTGTTCAAGTACACTTTTCTCTTCTTCGCTTAATTTCTTAGTCATTAATTTATCTGATTTTTCAATATTTCTACGATTTCGGGAAGCCCTTTAGTTGCCGTCTTTCTGATATGAGTCCAACCTTGGTAACTAAATAATTCCGGATTCGATGGATCTACGATATATTTTGGGATGCCTGGTTTAGCATAATTCACAAGTCCGGCAGCAGGATAAACGGAAAGTGAGGTTCCAACAACTAATAAAAATTCTGCTTCCATAACTTCCAAAGCTGCTTTCTCAATCATCGGCACCATTTCCCCAAACCAAACGATATCCGGTCTTAGTTGAGACCCATCTGCTGACTTATCACCCAATTTGATTTCCCGATATCCAATTTCGATTACTTCGTCAGGGTTATCTTCACTTCTTGCCTTGGTCAGTTCTCCATGAAGGTGGATTATATTAGACGACCCTGCTTTCTCATGAAGATCATCTACGTTTTGCGTGATTACAACTACATCAAAAAAATCTTCGAGTTTCTTTAACGCAAAGTGTCCTTTATTAGGTTCCGCTTTGGATGCTTGATTTCTCCTCAGGTTATAGAACTCGAGTACTTTACTTCGGTCTGCATACCAACCCTCTACTGAAGCGACTTCATGAACATTAAAACCTTCCCAAAGACCTCCTGAATCCCGAAAAGTAGCTAGACCACTTTCAGCGCTGATTCCTGAACCTGAAAGAACAACCAGTTTTCTATTCGGCATCAACAGTAAGAAGCCTGAACCAGTTGCTATCCTCCTGATAGGTATCTACAACTTCAAGGACAGGGCTGGTGTTAAATGAGTTCAGAATAGAATTTATTTCTTCCTGAAGAACTTGAACAGCATTTTGTATTAACTCGGAATTAAATCCCTGATCTCCAAGATTCAAAGTAAATTCCATGGAGACCATTCTTCCAATTGCTCTTCCCAACTCAACGAGTTTACGTTGAGGCATTTTTGGATCTATTTCAAAATTTGTTATTTCCTTAAAATAATCTGAAGATCGAACAGTAAGATCATAATCCTTCAGGAATTCATATAGATTCGAGCTTTTAACTTTGCGCATCATCTTAAGTACAGACTCAGAAATCTGCTGATAAAGAATATCATTGGAGCCTTCAAAAATCTGAAATGGCCGACTATCTACTGTTGACCGCCCTGCGATATGATCCAGTCGATATCCTTTAGCTCCGGTAAGTTGAAGCAGCGATTGAGATGCACGTTGCATATAATCTGTAACAACAGATTTAATTGAATTCGCTTCCACATCCATTCTGGAAGTATTTTTAGTTAGCGGAACATTGATACTTGTAAAGCTGCACATTGCTGAACAAACCGTGAAGTATGATTGTAATTTGTTGATTCTCGATTTAACCTGATCATAATCTATAAGGCTTTGACCTCCTACAAATCTTTCTCTGCAATGATCTACAGCTTCTTCCATCATTCGCTTCAAAAAGCCCATCCCCATACCAGGAAATTGCAGTCGGCTCCTGTGAAGCAAGTCCAGCATTAAGGTGATTCCTGTACCTTTTGGTTCAAGCTTATGAGTTTTTGGAACTTCAATATTTACTATATTTTTTCCATACGGAAGCATATACAGACCAAGATTATTGAAATACTCTTCTACTTTAATACCGCCATTTCTGGTGTCATGTATAAAGAAAGATATATCACGACCTAGTTCTCCATCAGCGTTCTTCTGACGAGCAGTCATCAACCAATAATCTGCCATACCAGTCAGGCCTGCCCAATGCTTAAGCCCTTTTATCTGATATGATCCAGTTTCGGGGTTTTTAGTATATGAGGTTTGCATTTTCAATGCTTCTGAACCAAAATCAGGTTCAGTAATCATCAATCCACCCATTTTGTTGGCATTTATTACCCGATCATATACTTCTTTTTTTACAGATTCATTGGCATAATTTGCGATAGGTTGAAGAAATAAAGCTCCATTAATTCCCATCATTAATGATAAA